>NZ_VKKH01000004.1 GCF_007197995.1 Aliiglaciecola sp. M165 | reverse complement strand
TCACACCATGGGAGTGGGATGCAAAAGAAGTGGATAGTCTAACCTTCGGGGGGACGTTCACCACTTTGTGTTTCATGACTGGGGTGAAGTCGTAACAAGGTAACCCTAGGGGAACCTGGGGTTGGATCACCTCCTTACACAAAGGTAATGCCTGTTGTGATGTAGTGCCTACACAGATTGTTTTGTTGTTGAATGAAGAAGAACGATAACTGTTTATTGTGAAGAGTTGGATAAACGCCAGCTTGAAACGACAAATGGGGCTATAGCTCAGCTGGGAGAGCGCCTGCCTTGCACGCAGGAGGTCAGCAGTTCGATCCTGCTTAGCTCCACCATCTACCTACAAGCACTTGCGTTGCAAGTGGGCGTACCAAATGGCTTCACCGGAAGGGAACCTTCCTGACCATTTGCTTACTCGCTAAAGGTTGGTAGATGTAAAAAATGCCTTAATCAATAGATGTTACAAAGCAGTTATTGATTAGGGTTTTTTAAACCTTAAGAGGAAAGTAAAACATCCTCATGTTCTTTAACAATTTGGAAAGCTGATAAAGTAATCAAAAAACAAAGAGTAATATGAAGAGCAATCTTCAAGCGTACTCTATCTGATTTTGTGANGATGTAGTGCCTACACAGATTGTTTTGTTGTTGAATGAAGAAGAACGATGCAAGCATTAGGCTTGTAGCTCAGCTGGTTAGAGCGCACCCCTGATAAGGGTGAGGTCGGCAGTTCAAGTCTGCCCAAGCCTACCATTTTCCTACTTGCTAAAGGTCTGAGGTTTTTACCTTAGTTGAGGAAGTAAATAAAGTGGGGGAATGCGCATCGCTCAGGCAGTGGAAGTAAAGCCTTAATCAATAGATGTTACAAAGCAGTTATTGATTAGGGTTTTTTAAACCTTAAGAGGAAAGTGAAACATCCTCATGTTCTTTAACAATTTGGAAAGCTGATAAAGTAATCAAAAAACAAAGAGTAATATGAAGAGCAATCTTCAAGCGTACTCTATCTGATTTTGTGATTAGCTTGTCACGCATACACAAGCCATTAAATTGGCACCTATGATTTGTGAATAAAAAGGCGCAAANCAAAGCAGTTATTGATTAGGGTTTTTTAAACCTTAAGAGGAAAGTAAAACATCCTCATGTTCTTTAACAATTTGGAAAGCTGATAAAGTAATCAAAAAACAAAGAGTAATATGAAGAGCAATCTTCAAGCGTACTCTATCTGATTTTGTGATTAGCTTGTCACGCATACACGAGCCATTAAATTGGCACCTATGATTTGTGAATAAAAAGGCGCAAATCAAACCAACGAGTAGACCGTTAATCATTCATGTCTTTAGCGGGATATTCAACGATTTGGTTTCTAGGCAAGTGGATACGAAAATCGAGTGAAGGCGCATACGTTTTGTGTATGTAACTGAGCGAGATTGAAGAGCCACGCAGCATAGGAAGCAAAGCGGCAGGATATTTGGGGTTGTATGGTTAAGNAATCAAAAAACAAAGAGTAATATGAAGAGCAATCTTCAAGCGTACTCTATCTGATTTTGTGATTAGCTTGTCACGCATACACAAGCCATTAAATTGGCACCTATGATTTGTGAATAAAAAGGCGCAAATCAAACCAACGAGTAAACCGTTAATCATTCATGTCTTTAGCGGAATATTCAACGATTTGGTTTCTAGGCAAGTGGATACGAAAATCGAGTGAAGGCGCATACGTTGTGTGTATGTAACTGAGCGAGATTGAAGAGCCACGCAGCATAGGAAGCAAAGCGGCAGGATATTTGGGGTTGTATGGTTAAGTGACTAAGCGTATACGGTGGATGCCTAGGCAGTTAGAGGCGATGAAGGACGTGTAAGTCTGCGAAAAGCTGTGGTGAGTTGACAAAACGCATTTGAGCCACAGATGTCCGAATGGGGAAACCCAGTCCTTAGGGACTATCTGCAACTGAATACATAGGTTGTAGAGGCAAACGAGGGGAACTGAAACATCTAAGTACCCTTAGGAAAAGAAATCAATTGAGATTCCCCTAGTAGCGGCGAGCGAACGGGGAGCAGCCGAGGCGATACAAAGTAGTGGAACATGTTGGAAAGCATGGCGATACCGGGTGATAGCCCCGTACACGAAGCGTTGTATTGTCCATATTAAGTAGGTCGGGACACGTGTTATCTTGACTGAAGATGGGGGGACCATCCTCCAAGGCTAAATACTCCTAACTGACCGATAGTGAACCAGTACCGTGAGGGAAAGGCGAAAAGAACCCCTGTGAGGGGAGTGAAATAGAACCTGAAACCGTATACGTACAAGCAGTGGGAGCCCTATCACTAAGTGCCTTTAGTGATATTGCTCACGAAGTGCTTGTTGTTTGGCGCGATTAACATTGACCTGGCGAAGCCAGCCAATGGTCAACCGCGAAATCAAGCAGCAGGGTGCTTAGTGATAGGGTGACTGCGTACCTTTTGTATAATGGGTCAGCGACTTATATTTAGTAGCAAGGTTAACCGAATAGGGGAGCCGTAGTGAAAGCGAGGGTTAACTGCCCGTTGAGTTGCTAGGTATAGACCCGAAACCCGGTGATCTAGCCATGGGCAGGTTGAAGGTTGAGTAACATCAACTGGAGGACCGAACCCACTAACGTTGAAAAGTTAGGGGATGACCTGTGGCTGGGGGTGAAAGGCCAATCAAACCGGGAGATAGCTGGTTCTCCCCGAAAGCTATTTAGGTAGCGCCTCGGACGAACACCTTTGGGGGTAGAGCACTGTTAAGGCTAGGGGGTCATCCCGACTTACCAACCCTTTGCAAACTCCGAATACCAAAGAGTGCTATCCGGGAGACACACGGCGGGTGCTAACGTCCGTCGTGAAGAGGGAAACAACCCAGACCGCCAGCTAAGGTCCCAAAATATTGCTAAGTGGGAAACGATGTGGGAAGGCTAAGACAGCTAGGAGGTTGGCTTAGAAGCAGCCACCCTTTAAAGAAAGCGTAATAGCTCACTAGTCGAGTCGGCCTGCGCGGAAGATGTAACGGGGCTAAGCAATATACCGAAGCTGCGGCAGCAGACATCACTTAANGTGGGAAACGATGTGGGAAGGCTAAGACAGCTAGGAGGTTGGCTTAGAAGCAGCCACCCTTTAAAGAAAGCGTAATAGCTCACTAGTCGAGTCGGCCTGCGCGGAAGATGTAACGGGGCTAAGCAATATACCGAAGCTGCGGCAGCGCATTTATTTGTGCTGGGTAGGGGAGCGTTGTGTAAGTGGCTGAAGGCAAGCTGTGAGGCTTGCTGGACATATCACAAGTGCGAATGCTGACATGAGTAACGATAATGGGGGTGAAAAACCCCCACGCCGGAAGACCAAGGTTTCCTGTCCCATNNNNTTTTTTGTCACCTGCTGGTAAAGCGTTTTTCGAAACGTCGAGAGATGTGAGGAGATAAAGATAAGTAAGTGGTTTTAAGGATGTCTGCTGGGTAGGGGAGCGTTGTGTAAGTGGCTGAAGGCAAGCTGTGAGGCTTGCTGGACATATCACAAGTGCGAATGCTGACATGAGTAACGATAATGGGGGTGAAAAACCCCCACGCCGGAAGACCAAGGTTTCCTGTCCCATGCTAATCAGGGCAGGGTAAGTCGGCCCCTAAGGCGAGGCAGAGATGCGTAGTCGATGGGAAACGGATTAATATTTCCGTACTTGATATATCAGTGAAGGGGGGACGGAGAAGGCTAGACAAGCTTGGTGTTGGTTATCCAAGTGAAAGTGCGTAGGGCGTTGAATTAGGTAAATCCGGTTCGACATTAAACCTGAGACACGAGACGAGTTTCTACGGAAACGAAGTTGTTGATGCCCTGCTTCCAGGAAAAGCCTCTAAACTTATGATATATCGAACCGTACCCCAAACCGACACAGGTGGTCAGGTAGAGAATACTAAGGCGCTTGAGAGAACTCGGGTGAAGGAACTCGGCAAAATCGTACCGTAACTTCGGGAGAAGGTACGCCCTTGTTTGTGATGGAACTTGCTTCCTAAGCGAATGAGGGCCGCAGTGAAATGGTGGCTGGAACTGTTTATTAAAAACACAGCACTGTGCTAAATCGAAAGATGACGTATACGGTGTGACGCCTGCCCGGTGCCGGAAGGTTAATTGATGGGGTTAGCGTAAGCGAAGCTCTTGATCGAAGCCCCGGTAAACGGCGGCCGTAACTATAACGGTCCTAAGGTAGCGAAATTCCTTGTCGGGTAAGTTCCGACCTGCACGAATGGCGTAATCATGGCCACGCTGTCTCCACCCGAGACTCAGTGAAATTGAAATCGCAGTGAAGATGCTGTGTACCCGCACCTAGACGGAAAGACCCCGTGAACCTTTACTACAGCTTGGCACTGAACATTGAACCTACATGTGTAGGATAGGTGGGAGGCTTTGAAGCATAGTCGCTAGATTGTGTGGAGCCGCCGTTGAAATACCACCCTTGTATGTTTGATGTTCTAACATTGGCCCCTAATCGGGGTTGTGGACAGTGTCTGGTGGGTAGTTTGACTGGGGCGGTCTCCTCCCAAAGAGTAACGGAGGAGCACGAAGGTTAGCTAATCACGGTCGGACATCGTGAGGTTAGTGCAATGGCATAAGCTAGCTTAACTGCGAGACAGACACGTCGAGCAGGTACGAAAGTAGGTCATAGTGATCCGGTGGTTCTGAATGGAAGGGCCATCGCTCAACGGATAAAAGGTACTCCGGGGATAACAGGCTGATACCGCCCAAGAGTTCATATCGACGGCGGTGTTTGGCACCTCGATGTCGGCTCATCACATCCTGGGGCTGAAGTCGGTCCCAAGGGTATGGCTGTTCGCCATTTAAAGTGGTACGCGAGCTGGGTTTAGAACGTCGTGAGACAGTTCGGTCCCTATCTGGTGTGGGCGTTGGATGATTGAGGGGAGCTGCTCCTAGTACGAGAGGACCGGAGTGGACGAACCGCTGGTGTTCGGGTTGTTTTGCCAAAGGCATTGCCCGGTAGCTACGTTCGGAATCGATAACCGCTGAAAGCATCTAAGCGGGAAGCGAGCCCCAAGATGAGTCATCCCTGATAGTTTAACTATCCTAAAGGGTTGTTGAAGACTACGACGTAGATAGGCAGGGTGTGGAAGCGTTGCAAGGCGTTAAGCTAACCTGTACTAATTGCCCGTGAGACTTAACCATACAACACCCAAATATCTTCCTTAGGAAGATGGGTGTACGTGACAAGACAACACAAACAAATAGAGTACGCAGACTCTTTGAGATTACACAGCTTTCGAAATTGTAACCAGTTTATGTCTGGCAACCATAGCGATACGGTACCACCTGATTCCATTCCGAACTCAGAAGTGAAACGTATTAGCGGCGATGGTAGTGTGGGGTTTCCCCATGTGAGAGTAGCACATTGCCAGACTCCTATTTAGAAGAAGGGCTATCCATATGGGTAGCCCTTTTTTGCATGTAGAGCCTTTTACACCCTGAGGTTTGAAAAACAGTATTGGATAGCCCTTACTCTAAAGCGCTGCGTGCAAGAGCAATTCCAAAGGGGAAACCTAACCCATCTAGTATCATGCAATACCTTACTTCGTAGTCAATAGATAGGTGTCACACATCCATGTGGATGCTTCCAGCCTGACCATCCATGGTCAGTCGTTCAGGCGGTTAACGCTTCTTCGAAGCTAAGGGCAACCGCCTTCACCCCCATGCGAGAGGAGTTACACGCGCACGCTAGTGTGTCAGGCTCCTATTTAGAGAAAGGCCACCTAATCAGGTGGCCTTACTCTAAAGCGCTGCGCGCAAGAGCAATTCCAAAGGTGAAACCTAACCCATCCGGATCATGCAATTCTTTACTTCGTAGTCAGTAATTAGTTGTCATACTTCCCTGTAGCTGTCTTCACACTGGCCGTGCGCGTACGCATCCATGCCGCCCGTTCAGTCGGTTAACGCTTCTGCGAAGTTAACAACAACCGCCTTCACCCCCATGCTAGAGTAAAATGAGATAAACGTCGTCCCCGAAACGCTCTTATGTCGCGCACGCAGTGCAGGGACCCCTGTGGAAAGGTCAAGTGCGCGGTTCTCTATGAAGGGATTTTAAAAAAATAGCTCAAAACTAACGCACAGATTATCGAATTTTTTATTACAACTTTTACGATGTTAACTGTAATTACTTGAGTATAATTATTGAATGTACGAAATACGGTATTGGATTAAGGCTGTAAGACTTTGCAAGAATTACTATTGATCACTGCTGGTATCGCGCTTGGCGCTACTCTTCTTTCAGTTGGTAAGTTAGCATTTGATTATCGAGAAGTGCTAAGTGCACGCATACTAATGCTCTTGTTGCTAGGTTCGGCTAGTCATATCGTAGCTAGCGTTGTTGATGGCAATAACCTTTTTGTATTGACCCTGCAAATGTTTGCATCAACGGTTCCTCCTTTATTCTGGTTATTTGCTTTGGCCTTTTTCCAAACAAGAGAATCACCTTTTAGATTGGATTCAAAACACTATTTAGTTCTATTCATTACCATTGCGATGGGCCTAGGGTTGTGCATTCAAAATCATGGGGAGATATACAACGATCCTGGACCTTTTCTCTATTTAAACTTCATCGTAAAGTCTTTGCTGGTCTGCCTAGGCTTATATGCAGTTACCAGAAACTGGGACAATGATTTAGTAGAGTGTAGACGTAAGATCCGCTTAGGGATTGTAGGTGTGGCAGGCTTGTTGGTTATTTTTGTGATGGCAGCAGAGATTATTTATAGCGGTAATACGCCCAATGGTCTTAAATTGGCAACTCTGCTCACTATGATGTTCATTGCCTTAGTTGTAAGTTTTTGGATGATGGTAGCCAATCCTGACGGATTCATTCAAGCGATAGATGAGGTGGGGCTAACTCAGCAAAGATTTCACCCCAAATCTGAAAATATCAGTGTTATAGACCAACAATGGCTAGATACATTAAAAAACTGCATGGAAAAAGAAGAGTATTATAAGAATAATGACCTAACCATTCGTAGTTTGGCTGACAACATCGACATACCAGAGCACCATTTACGCAGGCTAATAAACCAACACCTTGGTTTTCGAAATTTTAATGATTATCTCAATCGTTTTCGGATCAAAGAAGCCTCAGTAAGACTCACCGATCCTGAACAAGCGCGATTGCCTATTACCACAATCGCGATTGAGTCAGGATATTCCTCGTTGACGACCTTTAATAAAGCGTTTAAAGCAATCAATGAAATGACACCTACCGAATATCGTAGAATGAGCTTAAATTAGTCGTAGGCGTATCCAAATAAGATTTAAAAACTGACCGATTTCAAAAAAACATAGTGAATTTCGAAATTGTACTAAGGTTTTTGATATCAATAAGACGCTTCCACGATTTACTTCTTAAATGACGAGCAGGCATACACGCCATATTCAACTTATTTAAGGGGCAACTCATGAGCCGTTATCGTTCTACTTTTCTAATCGTTTCAATCGCTTTGCTGTTAACAGCAACTGGTGCCGTCCAAGCAAATACGCAAAGTGCTAAAGATGTTGTATTGGCAGAGGCCATTGCGCTGTGTGAATCTGCTGCTAATAGCAAATATGGTGATGGCTCAATCAAGTCTATTAGTGAAAGAGTTAAATGGTCAAAAGGACTAAAAGGCGCAACTGTGAAAATGAAAATAAAGCAAAAATCCAAAAAAGCGCGCAAATATTCTTGCGTCGTCAGTCTGGATAAATCGGTTGGTTTTCATAAAGTCTAAAGTTAATAAATGTGCCTTGCGAGTGAATTATTAAGCAGGGCGCTTTTCTTCCCATTGGTTTTTGCTTGTCGCAAAGGACCAGCTATTAACTAGCCAACCGCCATACTTAATAAAAAATCAGTTGCTAACTTCTACTACCATTTCAATTTCAACCACCATTCCTCTTGGCAGCGAATTCATGCCGACCGCAGCCCTTGCATGCTTGCCCTTAGCGCCAAATACTTCAACCATAAAATCAGAAAAACCATTGATGACTTCGGGGTGCTGCGTGAAGTCGTCGGTTGAATTGACCATGCCTGTTACTTTAACAATACGTACTACCTTATTTAGATCTTTAATTTCTTTTTTTAAAGAGCCCAGGATACCTATTGCTACAGCTCTGGCGGCTCTATAACCTTCCTCAACAGAGGTGTCTTTTCCTAGCTTTCCTTTGATAAGTTGACCGTTACTATCAACTGGACCATGACCTGCCATAAACACCAGGTTACCTGTTCTAACTGCGTGTACATAGTTGGCGACAGGTGTGGATGGTGTTGGTAATTCAATACCCATGGATTTAAGTTTGTGATCTGGAGAATGCTCGGCACCAACAAAAAAGGAACAAAGAGCGAATAACGTTAGTAGTGTAACGGACGGGATTTTTAGCTTAGTAATCGGCATATTTCTTTTACTCCGAAAGTGTAAGGTTGCCACGTATTAACCCATACATCTGCATATCATGGAAGTCCCCGTTCCAATAGCATTTTTCTTTTAGGGTTCCTTCAAGTTTAAACCCGAGTTTTTTGACAAGCGTTTGTGACGGCAAATTACTGGGTAGTATTAATGCCTCAATACGATGCACATAAAAATGAAAGTTTTCATCAAATATAAACTGACAAATTTGATGTATCGCTTCTCTGGCATAACCTTTTCCCCAAAACATTGGCGATAGTTCATAGCCAATGACCGCACTATGATCGTATTGGTTCCAATGGGTAAAGCCACAAGTTCCTACAAATTGACCCGAGTGATTTTCTCTTATTGCCCAGCGAATTCCAGTATCACTGTCAAACCGAGCATCAAAATATTCAACAAGTTTTACTGCTTCGTCCGGGTCTTTGAAACGCTCTACATCGTAGTGCTCTATGACGCGAGGGTCAGAAAAAATAGCAAACAATTCGTCTCTATCTTGTAACGTAAGTTGGTTTAACGTGAGTCTTAGAGTAGCTAGATTTGGAAATGATGTTAAAGGCATGCTTACCTACGTGCGAATGAGTGTTGCTTAACTCATTATTGCCGAATTCACTATGGATGCAATGATTTGATCTGTCGGAACGGTATTTCAAACACAAAAAAACCGGCGCAATAGCCGGTTTTTCACTCCAAGAAACCGTGTTTAGTCTTTCACTCGACCAGCACGTTTTCTCTCATTTTCAGTTAGCAATTTTTTGCGCACACGAATGCTCTCTGGCGTAACTTCTACCAGTTCATCGTTGTCGATAAATTCTAGTGCTTGTTCCAATGACATTTTAATCGGTGGAACAAGGACCTGCGCTTCATCCGTGCCTGAAGCTCGAACGTTTGTAAGTTGCTTACCCTTAAGTGCATTAACGGTTAGGTCATTGTCACGACTGTGAATACCAATTACCATACCTTCATAAACTTCAACACCATGTCCGATAAACAGACGGCCACGTTCTTGAAGGTTAAACAATGCGTTAGTTAGCGCCTTTCCTGTAGCGTTTGCGATCAACACACCGTTTTTACGTTGACCTATTTTACCGCCTTTGTGCGGGCCGTAATGATCAAATGTATGGTATATCAAACCAGAACCAGAGGTTAAGGTCATAAAGTCAGTTTGGAAGCCAATTAAGCCACGACTTGGAATAATAAAGTCCATACGGATACGACCTTTACCGTCTGGAGACATATCAGTCAGTTCGCCCTTACGAAGACCAATTTGTTCCATGATCGAACCTTGATGTTCTTCTTCCACATCGATGGTTACGGTTTCAAACGGTTCATGAGTTTGGCCATCCACTTCACGCAGAATAACTTCCGGGCGTGAAACTGCTAACTCGTAACCCTCACGACGCATATTCTCAATAAGAATACCTAGATGAAGTTCACCACGACCAGAAACGCGGAATTTATCTGGATCTTCTGTCTCTTCCACACGAAGTGCTACGTTGTGTACCAGTTCGTTGTGTAAACGTTCCAAAATATTACGTGAGGTGACGTACTTACCTTCTTTACCTGCAAAAGGTGAAGTATTTACCTGGAATGTCATGGTCACTGTGGGTTCATCAACCGACAGTGGCGGTAGGGCTTCTACGGCATTTGGGTCGCAAATTGTGTCGGAGATCTTTAGCTCACCTAAACCTGTGATAGCTATAATGTCGCCAGCTTGAGCTTCACTTACTTCGTGTCTATCAAGACCAAGGTAACCTTGTACTTGGCCAACCTTACCGTTTCGTTTAGTGCCGTCTGCCATCACTACAGTAACTTGTTGGTTTGGTTTGACGCTTCCTCTGGTTACACGACCGACGCCGATTACACCCACGTAAGAGTTGTAATCAAGCTGAGATATTTGCATTTGGAATGCACCTTCAGGATCAGCACTTGGTGCTTCAACAACGTCGACAATCGTTTGGAATAAATCCGTCATATCGCTTGCTTGTACATCGGCATCACGTGACGCCCAGCCGTTAAGCGCAGAGGCGTAAACGACTTCAAAGTCCAACTGTTCGTCGGTAGCCCCAAGGTTGTCAAACAAATCAAAAACCTGATCCATAACCCAATCAGGGCGCGCACCTGGCTTATCGATTTTATTGATTACTACGATAGGTTTAAGACCCTGAGCGAAGGCTTTTTGCGTAACGAAGCGGGTTTGAGGCATTGGGCCTTCTTGTGCATCCACTAAAAGTAGAACCGAGTCTGCCATTGACATTACACGCTCAACTTCACCACCAAAGTCTGCGTGTCCCGGAGTATCAACGATGTTGATTCGGTAATCGTTCCAGTTTATCGCGGTATTTTTAGCTAGAATGGTAATACCACGTTCTTTTTCAATATCGTTTGAGTCCATGACTCGTTCTTCAGCTTCACCGCGATTGTCAAGTGTGCCTGATTGCTGCAGCAATTTGTCTACCAGGGTCGTTTTGCCATGGTCAACGTGCGCAATTATCGCAATGTTTCTTAAGTTGCTGATATCTCTCATAATAGTTTGTAAGCCTGTCTTGGTTTCTACGCTCGGAATGCCGCTGTGGGTGCCAGTTTGATGTGCTGGAATATGCCGAGAATTGCAATTTGCGCGGATTATACAGATAAACACACCGCAATGCCGCACTTTTATTCGCTTGAAGGCGGATTCGACATTCAAGGCTCAGCATTGATAATTAGGTAATGCATAGATCATTCATCGTCGATTCCGTTTGCACCAACATGATCCAAAATGCACCACTTTGGAACTTTATTGTTGAAGCAAATGCAGGTCTGATGTGTAAATTGGCTTAAGAATAGGGCATACACAAGTGTCGTTTTATGGCACGATAATCGCTTACACCTATGCCATCATTACTAAATGAAACCATTTTTAATCTTTGATTATTTTTCAGGAGGACACAATGTCAGTAGAAAAGGCCTTAGACCTTATCAAAGAGAGCGAAGCGAAGTTCATTGACTTACGTTTTACCGACACAAAAGGTAAAGAACAACACGTTTCAATTCCTAGCCACCAAGTCGACGAAGACTTTTTCGAAGAAGGTAAGATGTTTGATGGTTCTTCTATCGCAGGATGGAAAGGCATTAACGAATCTGACATGGTGCTTATGCCTGACCCAGAGACAGCGGTTTTAGACCCTTTTGCTGAAGAAACTCAAGTGAATATTCGTTGTGATATTCTCGAGCCTTCAACGATGCAAGGTTATGAGCGTGATCCACGTTCTGTTGCACGCCGTGCCGAGGAATACCTCAAGTCTACCGGTATTGGTGACGAAGTTTACTTCGGCCCAGAGCCAGAATTCTTCTTGTTTGATGATGTGAAATTCCACACTGACATGGCAGGCTCTTTCTACAAGATCGATTCTGAAGAAGCTAAATGGAATTCAGGTGCAGATTTTGAAGATGGTAACCTAGCTCACCGTCCAGGTGTTAAAGGTGGTTATTTCCCTGTTCCTCCAGTCGATTCTGCTCACGATACACGTGCAGCAATGTGTATGGTAATGGAAGAAATGGGTTTGACTGTAGAAGCGCATCACCATGAGGTGGCAACTGCGGGACAAAACGAAATTGCCTGTTTGTTTAACACACTTGTTAAAAAAGCAGATGAAATTCAAATCTATAAGTACGTAGTTCATAATGTTGCACACGCATATGGGCAAACGGCTACGTTTATGCCTAAGCCACTTGTAGGCGATAACGGTTCAGGTATGCACTGTCACCAATCTATCAGCAAAAACGGTAAAAATGTCTTTGCTGGTGACAAATATGCAGGCATGTCAGAAGAAGCGCTTTACTACATCGGTGGTATCATCAAACATGCTCGTGCTATCAACGCGTTTGCTAATGCTTCGACTAACTCATATAAGCGTTTGGTTCCTGGATTTGAAGCGCCAGTTATGTTGGCTTATTCAGCACGTAACCGTTCAGCGTCTATTCGTATTCCATTTGTAACCAGCGAACGTGCTCGTCGTATTGAAGTTCGTTTCCCTGACCCAACAGCCAACCCTTATCTAGCCTTTACCGCTATGTTAATGGCTGGCCTAGACGGGATCAAAAACAAAATCCATCCTGGCGATTCAATGGACAAGGATCTTTATGACTTACCAGCAGAAGAAGCTGCTGAGATCCCACAAGTTGCTAGTTCTTTAGAGCAAGCTCTTGATGCCTTGGATAATGATCGTGACTTCCTAACTGCAGGTGGCGTGATGACCGATGACATGATCGACGGTTATATTGATCTTAAGCGTGCCGAAGTAACGACTTTGAACATGACTACACACCCGGTCGAATTTGACATGTACTACAGCGTATAACGCAAAAGTTATTGAATTTAATACTAGCCCGCTTAATTGCGGGCTTTTTTTTGTCTGTGAAACAGCTACAATTCATAAATGAAGTTGATTATAACCACACTTACCTGTGTATTGGCCCTCGTTGTCAATGCCAGTGAACTGTATAAAATTGTCCATGAAGATGGCACAGTTACCTATACTGACAAGCCTACCAAAGGCGCGGTGTTAGTCGATTTAGAAAAAACTAACAGTGCTACTATGCCGGCATTGGTTGATAGTAAAACTCAACAGTTACCTGCCAAGCGTGTTGACAAAACATTACCTAAGTATCAACTCACAATCCTATCGCCAGCAAAAGAAGAGACGATTCGAAACAACCTTGGTAAAGTTACCGTAGCAGGTCAACTCGATCCTGTTGGTAACGGCAAATTTGAATTGTATCTTGATGGCCAGCTTGTTCAGACAAGTCCTGCTCCTTCATTTCAGCTTCAAGATGTTGTCCGTGGAGAACATAGTATTCAAATCAAGTTTATCCACCATACAGGCAAGATACTTGCATCATCAGAACCACGGGTTTTCTTTGTCCATCAAGCATCAGTGTTTATCAATCCTAATTAGGATTTAACCGCTCCAATTGCACCAGGACGATTCACAAAGAAAGACGTATGATTAGTAATGCACTAAGATAGTGCAAATGGTTTTGTTGGATAATTGACGTTGGAAGAGCAAGCTAATTATTTGTTAGAAAGTCTGGCAACGGCCGTCTTGGTTGTTGATGACCAGCTATCTGTAAAATATGCCAACCTTGCAGCGCAGTCAGTGTTAGAGCGCAGTGATAACCAATTGCTGGGGTTTCCTGTCACACAGTTTATTTCCCATTCTAGTGTGGCTTTTTCACGTCTCAAAAATGTTTTCAAAAAAAATGACGGCTTTTCTGATGGAGAGGTACTGCTAACTTTCTTCGATGGTCGCCATATTTTGGCCGATGTAACGGTGACTTGTTTTGAACATCAAAAAAAGTCTGCGTTGTTGCTTGAAATTAAAGTTATCGATCAACAAAAACGCATTAGCCAAGAGAGCCAACAATGGGCGCAACAGCAAGCAGCGCGTGAGCTTATCCGCGGATTAGCGCACGAAATTAAAAACCCGCTAGGTGGGTTGAGAGGAGCTGCTCAGTTACTTGAAAAACAATTGCCAAACCAAGAACTTAAAGAATTTACTCAAGTAATTGTTGAGCAGTCTGACAGGTTAACAAATTTAGTCGACCGCCTTTTGGGGCCGAACTCGCCGCCCAATTTCCAATGGGCCAATATTCATCAAGTGCTTGAAAAGATCAGGACCTTGGTTTCCCTGGACGACATTAAAAATATTGATATTGCCCGTGACTATGACCCAAGTATTCCAGATATGTTTTTCGATCAGGACATGCTTCAACAAGCGGTATTAAATATTGTCCGAAACAGTGTGCAAGCCCTTGCAGAACAGCCATACCAAGGCCAGATTTTACTGAAAAGTCGGATTAAACGTCAGCTCACTATCCACGGTAAGAAACACCCGCTGGTAGCGCAAATAAAAATCATTGATAACGGGCCGGGTATACCACTCGAACTAAAAGACACACTGTTCTACCCGATGGTCACAGGGAAATCTAACGGAACGGGCTTAGGCCTATCTATCGCACAGACTTTGGTCGATCAGCATGAAGGGAAAATAGATGTTGAAAGCTGGCCAGGTCATACAGAATTTAAAATATTTTTACCAATAATTAAGAAGGAATCTGCCGAATGAGTGCTGAACCAGTATGGGTAGTAGACGATGACAGCTCTATTCGATGGGTGTTACAAAAGGCGTTGCAGTCAGCAAACATTCCATGTTTCAGTTTTGAAAACCCAGTAGATTTGCTACGACAATTGCACTCTGGGCAACAACCGGAAGTTATAGTGTCAGACATTAGAATGCCTCAAATGGATGGTATGGCATTACTAAGCGAGGTGCATTCTCATTTTCCAGACATTCCAGTGATCATTATGACAGCACATTCTGATTTGGATAGTGCCGTGAATGCTTACCAAAGTGGTGCATTTGAATATTTGCCTAAACCTTTTGATATTGATGAAGCAGTGAGTTTAGTTCAGCGCGCCCTAGCTCATGCCCGAGAAAAAACCTCGCAAAATGCGTCTCAGCCCGAAATCAAAGACACGGAAATAATCGGTGAGGCGCCTGCGATGCAGGAGGTTTTTCGGGCGATTGGACGTTTATCCCGCTCAAGCATTAGCGTACTAATTAATGGCCAATCAGGCACAGGTAAAGAACTTGTCGCACATGCTTTGCATCGTCATAGCCCTCGGAAAAACGAGACCTTTATTGCTCTTAATATGGCCGCTATTCCCGCTGATTTAATCGAATCAGAGTTGTTTGGTCACGAAAAAGGGGCGTTTACCGGAGCCCAAGCGGCAAGGCAAGGGCGCTTTGAGCAAGCAAATGGTGGAACCCTGTTTTTAGATGAAATTGGTGATATGCCATTGGATATTCAGACGCGCTTGTTAAGGGTGCTGGCTGATGGGCAGTTTTATCGAGTTGGAGGTCATAATCCGGTTAAAGTCGACGTGCGCATTATTGCTGCAACACACCAGAACCTTGAAAAGCGTGTTGCTAATGGGAAGTTTCGTGAAGATCTTTATCATCGCTTAAACGTGATCAAAATACACATACCTACCTTGTCACAAAGGCGAGAAGATATCCCCCTCCTCGCGCAACATTTTTTGCAGACGGCTGCCAAAGAGCTCGCTGTTGAAACCAAAACATTGAGTAAAGAAGCGTCTAAAATTCTCTCTCAGTTGCCCTGGCCTGGTAACGTTCGTCAATTAGAAAATATGTGTCGTTGGTTGACTGTCATGGCAAGTGGCCAAGAAGTACTGGTGAATGATTTGCCGCCAGAAATTCACGCAGAACCGAGCAGCACTGAGGTGAGTCAATCTGATTCAGATTGGCGAGTTTTATTATCAGCGTGGGCCGACAAGCAATTGCATGCCGGGCGAAATAACATTTTGGATGAAGCCACTCATGATTTCGAAAAAATTATGCTTGAAAGAGCATTGCAGTACACTAACGGGCACAAGCAGGATGCAGCAAAACGTCTTGGTTGGGGGCGAAATACCTTAACGCGCAAATTAAAAGAGCTGGACTTTTAGGCGATTTAGCCAAGTTTAAGTGACTTTCGCGGCCAAATCAGGTTTTTTAGATCCCCTATCATTGCGGATGGTATTATAACATTCGAGAAAAGATCATGAAGGAAGTCTGTTGGAAATTGCCCTGGTTCTGTTCGCTGCGCTATTGCATGCCACATGGAATGGACTGCTAAAACACAGTAAAAACAGGCTGCTCTCCCTTTCATTTAATCGTTTAGTCGGTGTTGTTCTTGGTATTGCTCTGATCACCCTTTTACCGCCAATTACACCTAAGGCCTGGCCTTATTTATTTATCGCTAGTGCGATTCACATTGTTTACTTTTTTAGCTTGCTTGGTGCTTACAAACATGGTGATTTTTCTCAGGTTTATCCTATTTCTCGTGGCGTTGCACCTGTCATTATATTGCTTGTTGGAGGACTATGGGGAACTGACAGCTTAGGTTTGTACGAGTCAGTCGGAGTCATTATTATAAGTTTAGGCATAATTTTACTTGCTGGAAGACTGCGTGGTACTGACAAGCGAGCCTTAATTTACGCAGCAATTACCGCTGTGTGTATTGCAGGTTACACCTTTGCAAGTGGTTTAGGGGTAAGGCAAACGTCGACTTTTATTATCTACGCGGCGTGGCTTGAAACCTTGTCAGGTTCGAGCTTTATTATCATCTCGGCAATTCGTTATCGACGGCAGATAGAATGGCAACATATTCGCTTTGAAACTGTAAAATGGGACATGCTAAGTGGCGTTCTGGCAACCGGTGGATTTGCTGTTGCGTTATGGGCCATGTCTATAATACCCATTGCGACGGTCGCAGCATTACGTGAAACCAGTGTTGTCTTTGCAGCACTAATAGGCTGGTTGTTCTTAGGTGAACGTTATGGTGTAAAACGAGTGTTTGCCGCATTACTCGTGTTTATTGGTATAGTGACGCTTTTGTTAGGCAGAAAGCTAATGAGCTAACTTGAATCGAGGGTAAGTGTACGCTGCAGTCAGCGCTCATTTGTGAATTGTCCAATAATGTCTTTTAAGCTGAATGTTGGTGGCTCTGATTATTTTACAATCATTAACACTCCGGTTTGACGAAGATCTACTCTACTTCAGTGTAGTTTTAATAACCTAATAAAACTGCTGACTTGAAGTGGTTACCTATGAAAGTTATTCACTTAAAATGTATCTATAGTGAGATTGGAACTCCCATATCTCTATTTAAGAAACCAAAACTTTGATGCCTCGATGGAAATAATAGAGTTTTAAGTCAACAGTGACTGTATATCCTCAATATCCGCCACTAATGTAAAAAGCCTCGTCGTTGTTTAGTTCAAACATGTGATTACCCGCACTTATGTGTTTTACAAACCTGTACCTAGGATATGTATTTGAGGCTTAGCCGGCTAAGTAAATAACAGCGACTACGCTTAGTGGCAATACGCAATTGTTCATCTGTTCAATTTCACAATGTGATAGTGTTTTCATTCTATTTCTCCAATTGGCAATTTAGATTTTCTATTCACGTAGGAGCTACTGTTTCACCTATTACTGACTACTTCTTCAATGTGCAGAGCTTTCAGTGGACGGTCAAACAATAGCGAGATTGGCTGCTCTATATTGATTGGTGGAGATGGCGTGAGTTGAAACCACTTCCAGAAAGATTTTAAAATTGATACTGCATGCCATTTCAAATCTAAGATTAGACTACACTTTAATCTGGTAAGAGTCTCAGATGCTCTTACTACTAGATGGAATCTAAATTTCAAACCAAGCCAAATCAACAAAGGGGATCGTAATGCGAGAAGGAGAAATAACCGGCGGATGCATGTGCGGTATGATTCGCTACAAAGTGACTACCACCCCCTCCTGTTCAACTATATGCCACTGTAATGATTGTCGTCTCGCTTGTGGTGCGCAGTCTGTTGCATGGTTCTCGCTTCCAGTTGAAAGTTTCGTTATCACAAAAGGAAACCCCAAAACCTATCAATCGTCGAACAACGCAACTCGAACTTTTTGTCATGAATGCGGTACATCTCTCACGTATATAAATGAAAGTCGAGCACATGAAGTAGATGTAACGACCTCTAGCCTAGATGATCCGGAACAATTTCCGCCAGAAAAGCAGGTTTACGAAGAGCATAAACTTTCATGGGTAAAGGTTTAATTCAAGACTATTAAGGCAGGGGTAACATACACAATAAAAAAGCCATCAAAAGACGGCTTGTTATTTTTGATTGGTGGAGCTGGCGAGAGTTGAACCTGCGACCAGAAAGCATCAACCATTAGTACTACATGCCTATTTGTCTTTTGTTTAACTATTTCGGGTTCTCAAGTGTTGCGTTACCTCGTTAAAACGAAAAATGTCTAACGAATAATTGAATTAAAGTGAGAGCTAGTTAACTAGATCCCAATTCAAATATAATTAGTATTGCTAGCTAATAATATTTGGCCAGTTTGGTTAGTCCTTCGCCAACAATCAACGATGTTGCTGACTACATTAAGCAGTGCCCAGGATGATTGAAGTTCCCTAATTTAATCAGATTCAGTTGTAGATTGATAAGGCTTATTATCGCTGATAAGCCTGAATATATGAGACTAAAATATTGGGCACTCTATCTAACTGCGCGCTTGGTCGCTAATTAATCCCTCAGGGCTACTTGCCGATGAGTCTTAGGAATTCTGTTCGGGTAGCTTGAGAGTTGCGAAATGAGCCAAGCATTACAGAAGTGATCATCGATGAATTCTGTTTTTGCACACCGCGCATCATCATACACATGTGTTTACCTTCCATAACTACGCCCACGCCTTTTGCCCCTGTCACTTCTTGTACTGCATCGGCAATTTGTTTGGTCAGACCTTCTTGGATTTGCAACCGTCTTGCATACATGTCTACGATACGAGCAAATTTTGATAAACCAAGCACTTTGCCGTTAGGTATATAGGCAATGTGACAACGCCCAATGAAGGGTAGAACGTGATGTTCACACAAAGAATAGTATTCGATGTCCTGAACTATCACCATTTCATCGGTGTCAGCTTCAAAGATGGCATCGTTGATGACATCTTTTAGTTCCTTCTGATACCCATCGGTTAAAAACTTCATGGCCTTTGCAGCACGTTTTGGAGTATCTAGTAAACCTTCTCGGTTGACGTCCTCACCAAGGATACTAAGAATTTGTGAATAGTGGTGCGTTAGTTTGTCAGACATTAAACTGTTTTCTCTTGAACTGCTTAGCCTCTTGTCATGGGCTATCATTTAGATTGTAAATCGCATCATAACACTATGACTGAAGTATATAAAACCAGTCCGTTTACTCTGTATCTTTAGGTATATCAATATTTAATTGGTAAGGCGGCATTTGCGTTTCTTTGTAAATGAGAAAATGCTCCATCCATCGCATTAAACGCGTACTGTAATCGAGCTTCGCCGTAGCCTTAACAAAACCATGACCTTCTTCAGGATACAATACTAATCGTGTTGGGGCTTTTGCACGCATTGTGAAGTACCTGAATAATTCGATAGATTGGCTTGCCGGTACACGTTTGTCTTTTTCTCCATGCAATAGCAACAAGGGGGTAGTCGCCTCCTTGGTGTGAAAAATCGGGCTACGTTTAAGATAACGAGTCCAATCATCCCATGGATAAACAATGCTATGGAGCTGTATCATTTCAGTGGGAATGTCTGTGACGCCATATTTTGAGATTTGGTTTGCTATGCCCATTCCCGAAACGCTTGCAGCAAAAAAACGGTGGTGCTTGGTAGCGGCCCAGGCTGCTGCATATCCGCCGTATGAAGTGCCTGTGATACCGATTCGTTCGGCATCTACATCGTAGCTATCTATCATCCATTGTCGGGCATCAAGTAGATCGTCGAATTCTTTACCAGCATAGTCATTTTGACCCAATTTGGAAAATGCCACCCCTCTTCCTGTTGAACCTCGATAATTAGGAATAATACTTAAAAAGCCTTTTTCTGCAGCAGCACTTACGGGAGAAGAGTAGCGATTATTCCAGCCATTGCTAACATGGGTTTCAGGCCCGCCATGCACAAATATTATTCCAGGCGGTTTTTCAAATAGGTTATTTATCGGTGGGATCACTAACGCTTGAATCTCAGTGCCATCTGTTGCCGTAAATTTAATTTCTTTTTGTTTAGCGAGTTGTCGATTTTTCAACCAAGGATTGGAATCAGTGATACGCACAGTTGCATCGCGAGTGTACCAAAAAAGCTCCTTGGGATGCTTGGCAGTATGACTAATCAAAGCGATGTTTCGACCGCGTTCATCAATATCTAGTGCTGTCAACGTACCGGCATTTTTTAGCAATGTTTTGAATTTTGTTGAAGGCTTTTTTGTGAGAGTACTGCCTAGAATTGTATCCATCCCCTTGTGAACAATGAAAGCAACTTTGTCATCACGTAACCATCCAACGTGTTCAAAGTGCCCGCTATAGTCAATGACTAGTTGCCAGGGCTTAAAGGTGGTCAAGGGAAGGATCCATAACCTGCCTCCAGACGGATCTCGGTTGTCATTATTGCCAATAAAAACAACATGCTGCTCGTCAGGGGACAGCGAAATTTGTTCCATCTTTCCTTCAGGTGAATGGGATTGAATTGTTTCACCCGCAAGATTCATAATAGAAAGTTTTGAACCCATGACTACATCGTCAGTATTTGCGCTTCGGGCATGTTTAATCAGCAGGTTTTGGCTTTTCTCTAACCACAGAGCTTTTAATATGTGAGTGGAGTCATTTACCAAGAGTGCTGAAGAATTGTCATTTTTTAAATCAACTCGGTAAAGCGAATTTGCAGGAGTTGACTGTTCAAAAACGATGGCATCAAACCCTGCTTCTCTTTGTCGTTTTTGTTGTTGTTCTTGCGGCTTTGTAGCCCAAAAAATTAACTCTTGGGTAGTGTGGTTCAGATCATATCCGATAATGTCTGTGGCAAAGGCAAAGCGTTTAGTTGGTATACCTTCATCAATATTCAGATTGTAAAGTGAAACGGTTTTATCTTTCTCTTTTTTGGATAAATAGTAGATATGTTTATTGTCATTACTCCACTTAATCAGACCAAGAGGAGCACCACCTGTTACCAAAGGTTTGATTACGCCTTTTCTGCTAACCAGATATATTTCACTTAAATGTGAAACATCAGTACCGTCAAAACTGTTGTCCGGCACGTCGAGCACAAAAGCTATGTGTTTACCATTGGGAGATATTTGAGCGGATTTTACCTGTCTGATGTTATTCAGGTCATCGAGGGTCAATGGAGGTTGTTTCGCTAAGATCCCATATGAAAAGATCATCAGGCTTACAAACATAAGCAACTTCTTCAATACGGCTCCAACATGCAAGCTTAGATAAACTAATTGTAGAAAAAATCACAAATTATGGTGTATTGAAATGTAAAAAACTATTTTGGCAACTTCAACTTCTTCTATTAACTCCATTAAGGTGGCTGAGCAAAAGCGTCTAGGTTAATGGATCGGATTAAGGTGAAATAGAAGTTTAGAATTGCTTGTAACGTTGCTTTAGTTGCTCACGCAATTCACTGAGGTAAACGTCAAGGTCTTGCTTGGCATGTTCGTACGCATCGTTAAATTCTGCAGAACCCGGGTTTTGCATCAATTGTTTGAATGCAACATCAGTTTTATCAAGAAGCTTGCTTAATTGTTGATTATTTACATCCATGTATTCTTCCTCTTCAATATGTTCACCCAACTAGAATGATACGTTTACTATGTATCGTTTTGCGTCCCTTGAAGTTTAGTCAATAATCAAAAAAATGGCTAAAAATTGTGCATAACTTTTAGAAACCTTACCAAGTTTTGAGTACGGCAAGGGCAACAATCGCAAACAGCAATAACACCGGCGCTTCATTCAAGAATCGATAAAAGCGCGGTGAGTGGCGATTTTCGTCTCGGGCAAAACGTTTGAGCAGCACAAATAAGTAACCATGGTAGATATAAAAACACGTTACCAACATGATTTTTATATGCAGCCATTTGGAAGCTGCGAACCATTCGTAACCATAAAGATATATAAGAACCACACCAAAAACGAGCGTTAACAAAGCGAAGGGTGTGACAAAATACCAAAGCCTACGTTCCATTACTTTAAGCTGCTCTTGAACAGCCTTTTCCTGTGTTTGTGCATGGTAAACAAATAATCGAGGTAGATAAAAAATACCTGCCATCCAGGCGATCATGAAAAATACGTGTAAAGTTTTAATCCATAGAATGGTCATAATGATCAGTATCTCTTTTATTTAAAATTTTTCTTTGTGTAAATACGAACTCAGCGTGTTCCAAGTGATCACACCAATAATTGAAGAGGGGACGGAATCGTATACATAAACTGCCCCAGACCTATTGGCTTGAAGTATTTCATATACCTCCGCTAAGGTTGCTTGAGCGGGTACGGCTTCCATATCAAAAAACGCCAGCGGAGCGCTGTTGTGTTCGAGGCTCAATTCATATTGCACCAGTGAATACTGCACATCAATTTCAAATGACGAACGCAATACAACTGGGTGCGTCGGCGCCGTCTCGAGGAAATCCAGAATGTATTTGTCGGGGGCGTCAACAAACAACTTGTAGTCAGTGTCCATGACTGCCAATACACCCGTTTTTTGCAGCGTTTCGCGAATAGGAGAGATGGTATATGACAATTTTTGGTAATCAAGTTGGCGAATGAAAATAGAGCGATTGCCTAAAAGCTGAGTCGAAGTCACATAGGCAGGCACGATAACAAGCATGGCTGGAAGGATAACTTCCGGGTTATACGCCAGCTCCATCACCGAGGACAATGCTGCTAGTGGAGCATGTAACACCGCGGTCAACATGCCTGCAATGCCTAACAATGCAAAACTATTACTATAGTCAACGGAATCCGCAATCAAGTAACCCAATGGAATTGCCAGTACCGCGCCGCTTAACATACCAATGACATACACCGGGCCTATGATCCCACCAGGGATCCCCAATCCAATTGCAGCAAGTGCCAAGACAAATTTTGCCACCAATATCGCTAATAACAATCCGATGGTTTCCCCACTTACAAAGGAGTAGGTGACATCTAAGCCTGCGCCTAGTGACTCGGGTAAAAAGAAGCCGGCTACAGCAGTTATCGCTGCGGCAATCATAATACGCCAGACCATTTTCACTGGTCGAAATAGCCTGATAACGTTCATCAACTGGTTATTAAATAATGTAGCGATGAATCCCAGGATAATGCCAAAAACAATAAGATAAGGATAATGCCATTGGCTGATGTCCTGAAACGCTAGAAACGATAACTCGTGAACCTGACCAAATACGGCTCGAGTCATCAAAGAACCACATGCAGCCGCAAGCATAACCGGAATAAAAATGTGGATGCGATACTCTCGAAGCACGACTTCCATAACAAAAATTACTGCTGCAAATGGCGTGTTGAAGGATGCAGATATACCTGCAGCGATGCCACACCCAGCCAAAATCCGAATACTGTTGTAAGGTAGTTTTAAACCGTGCCCAATAAAACTGCTTCCCGCCGCACCTAAATGTACTGAGGGGCCTTCTCGACCAACAACAAAACCACTTGCCAACGCCAACATGCCACCAAAAAATTGGTTTATCGTGGTTCGAAAAGGAATGTGGCCATATCGTTGCTTGAGCCGATGGATTACAAAGGGGATCCCCATCCGGTAATGCTTAAACCCGGTTAGAAAAGCAAAACCAATAATTAGTAGCGCAGCGGCAAAAGGAAGGACGAATCGGACTATAGGTTCAGCTGAGGAAAAAGTGTCTAACTCTTCTAAAAACGCAAGTTGCAACCATTCCACACAAAGACGAAATAGAATGATCAAAGAGGCTGCGCTCATCCCCCCGACAATACCCAACAAACATAGTTGGATCGAGGTGCGTGGATTCGCTAATTCTTGCCTAAATGATTTTAATGTCATTATCTGTTGGGCTTACACCGTCAATGGGTGATAATGGCGCTTCGAAATTAACCTGGCCAATACATTTACCGATTTTCATAGCTTATCACAAGTGCTTGTTAATCATGGCGAAATTATTAGTGGAAAATTGACATTGTTACCTGACGATATTCGCAAAACCTGGAGCGCTTTTAAATTTTATAGCTTGCTAATACTGATTTTGGCAATCGCTTCCTATTCCGCCTTTAAATACGGCAATCAACACTATGCTAAACAGCAAAATGAAATTGAAATGCTGCAGCATACAATGTCTAACTTGGATGCGGAAAACCAGCGATTAACCCAGCGGCTGAATGTTTTGGGTGTAGAGCTGGAAGTACAGAGGCTTGCAGCATTAAATTTGCAAAACTCTATTTCTGAAGGCTTACAACGTGAAACCCAGTTACAACAAGAGATTTCGTTTTATCAGCGTGTAATGGCCCCCGAGCTGAAACAAGAAGGGTTTGTCATTGAGGCGTTTGATATCGCGCCTTCAGTCAGTGAACGAGGCTTTCGATATGAACTTGTGTTGATGCAGCAAGACAAAATTAAAAATGTCGTGAAAGGTACAATTGAAGTGACGTTAATCGGCAGTGAGCAGGGCAAACCTAAACGTTATGCTTTGCCCTCCTTAGTTGAGGCTGAATCTGATCCACTTACATTTAGTTTTAAGTACTTTCAAGTTATCAACGGTGAATTTATATTACCAGAGGGGTTTGCTCCTGAAAAAATCCAGGTGAAAGCTGAAGTCTTTCAATTTCGCCGCAAAAGAGGCGATCTGGAAAGAACTTTTGATTGGCAGATAGAACAAATACCAATAATAGAATAGTTGATTAGATTACTCAGGTATTAGATAATTGGCCTATGGGTGAATACCCCAATTGGTTTTATGAGGTGAGATATGTCTGTTGAAATGGCAGTACCCATTGAGTTTTCAGACGCGGCGTCTGTAAAGGTTCGCGCATTAATTGAAGAAGAAGAAAATCCCGATCTTAAGTTGCGTGTATACGTAACCGGCGGTGGTTGTTCAGGTTTCCAGTATGGCTTTACCTTTGATGAAAAGGTTAACGAAGGCGATATGACGATCGACAAGAACGAAGTTACTCTCGTCGTTGATCCAATGAGTTTGCAATACCTTGTTGGTGGTGTTGTCGATTACGTAGAAGGTTTAGAAGGTTCTCGTTTTCTAGTGAATAACCCCAATGCAACAACGACTTGCGGTTGTGGATCATCATTTAGTATCTAGACGACTGTCTCTAAATCTAAACAATGCTGTAAGAAGCCGACAATTGTGTCGGCTTTTTTATTTATATTTCAAAATATCCTCATCTGAAATAAATCGTCACATTTGAATGATATTTGTATTGGATGTTAACACTAAAAACATAGTACATTTAGATCAACACTTAATGAGTGATAAACTATCCCGAATAAAAACGGTGAAAATTAACAGTTAATCAAGGTTACCTATTTAGCTGGAATCGACTAAAGGAAAATACATGTCTAGTTTTATGACCAAAATCCGGCAACAACCTGTTTGGATAGCGCTTTTTATTTTTATCGCGCTCAGCTTTTGGGTTGCTTCAGGTCATCTAACTGCACAGGATGCCCAGCCCCAACGTGCATCGCAAAAAGTAGAATTAACAAAAGTCAAAGTCGAAACACTTTATGCTGAACAAGTTAACCGAGAAATAAGTTTATACGGCAGAACAGAGCCCGATCGTTTTGCAACGTTGCGCTCCGAGGTCAAAGGTCAGGTTACTGATATTTTTGTGCAGGAAGGACAACTTGTTAAGCAAGGTCAAAAAATACTCTCGCTTGATAGCAACGATTTGATGGCCCAAATACGATCAGCTAAATCGATACTTAAACAGCGTGAAATTGAGCTTGAAGGGGCACAATCTCTCGGTAAAAAAGGTTTCCAATCACAATCAGCGCTAGCGCAGGCAAGTGCTAATGTGGAACTAGCGAAAGCTGAAATAGAACGCCTTGAGCTGACATTAAACAACACAATCATCACTGCGCCGTTTGATGGAGTACTTAACCGACGTCACGTTGAAATCGGTGATTTGCTAAGAGAGGGTGACACGATCGCCACCGTTGTTGATTTGGACCCGATGATAATCACTGCCGATGTCACCGAGAACTGGATCCAATATCTTACTTTGGGACAACGGGCCTATGGGCGTCTGACCACGGGGCAAATGACCGAAGGCCAAATCCGATATATCTCCAGTGTGTCGAATGAAGGAACAAATACATTTAACTTGGAGGTGCAAGTTGCTAACCCCAATGGCACTTTGCTGGCTGGTATGAGTACTGAGCTGACAATTCCGCTCAAACAAGATTGGGCAATTAAAATAACCCCAGCGGTCATGGCATTGGATGAGCAAGGGAACCTAGGTGTAAAAATTGTGGATGACAATATCGTTAAATTTACACCTATCGATATCGTTAAAAGTGATAGCGAGGGGGTTTGGCTTTCCGGTCTTGGACAGCAAGCCCAAGTGATCACCCGCGGTCACGGATTTGTTCGCCATGGCGATAAAGTGCAAGCGATCACCGATAGTGACTCTTCCTCTAATACCGCCAACGTAAACGATTAATGCTATGAGAAATATTATCTCCGCTTCCATTGATCACACCCGAACGGTGTTGATGATTTTTGTACTCTTGCTCATTTCTGGGGCGGTGACCTACTACAACATCCCAAAAGAATCTAATCCGGACATTCCTATTCCCTTCATTTATGTGTCTATTGTCCATGACGGCATCGCTCCAGAAGATGCCGAGAGAATGTTAGTGAAACCAATGGAACGAGAACTTCGCTCCATCGAAGGTATCAAGGAAATGAAAGCCACAGCCGCAGAGGGCTCGGCAAGTATCACCATGGAGTTTATCGCTGGATTCGATTCTAAAAATGCGTTGGCAGATGTTCGTGATAAGGTCACTGTTGCTCGGGCGAAGCTACCCGAGGAAACCGAAGAGCCTACGATACATGAAATCACCATGGCAGGGCAGCAAGCAGTTGTAACGGTTGTTCTGTCTGGGCCGGTATCTGAAAGAGCACTGGTAATGACGGCTCGAGAGCTTAAAAACGCGCTTGAAGGTTTGTCAGAAGTACTGGAAGTCGATATTGGTGGCGACCGAGAAGATATTGTCGAAATCATTGTCGATCCGCTATTGATGGAATCCTACGGACTAGATCAGAATGATATTTTTAACCTGTTGTCTCGAAACAATCGTTTGGTTCCTGCGGGCACGATGGATACCGGAAATGGAAGCTTTGCTGTCAAGGTTCCGTCTGTGTTTGAGAACGTCAAAGATGTGATGGAACAACCGATCAAAGTTGAAGGTGACCGAGTAATAACTTTTCAGGATGTTGCACAAGTTAGACGCTCTTATAAAGATCCAAACAGCTATGCGAGATTAAATACGAATCCTTCGGTTTCCCTTGAGGTGAAAAAACGCCCCGGTGAAAATCTGTTATTAACCGTTGAAAAGACCAAAGAAGTTGTTGAAGCAGCCAAGAATTCAGCCTTATGGCCTAACAGTGTAATCGTCACCTACACCGGTGATCAGTCCGTTGATGTCAACATGATGCTTTCAGACTTACAGAACAATGTATCCAGCGCCATCGTGTTAGTTGCCATTGTCATTGTTGCCATCTTGGGGGTTCGCACTGCAATTTTAGTGGGCGTGTCGATACCGGGGTCTTTTTTGACGGGTATTTTATTGATTTCGCTGTTTGGCTATACCTTAAATATGGTCGTACTGTTTTCACTGATTATGGCAGTAGGTATGCTGGTGGACGGTGCCATTGTTGTGACCGAATACGCCGACCGATGTATGAGTGAAGGACAGGATAAAAAAAGTGCTTATCGCGCGGCTGCGCATAGAATGGCTTGGCCGATTATAGCCTCAACAGCAACAACATTGGCGGCATTTGCACCGCTGATGTTCTGGCCAGGTATGATGGGCGAGTTTATGAAGTTTTTGCCCTTTACCTTGATAGCTGTGTTATCCGCATCTTTGCTTATGGCACTAATCTTTGTACCGACTTTGGGTGGAGCATTTGGCAAACCTCGTTTTATCAAACCGGAAGTGCGCGAACAATTGTTACAGGCCGAAACGGGTGATATTCATAGTTTGAGTGGATTTACCGGTAAATACATTCGTTTCCTTTCACTAGCCATCGGTCACCCTCTAAAGAGTTTGGGCGTGGCGATACTGGTCGCCATTATCACTTTTACAGGGTATAGCGCTTCTGGATTAGGTGTAGAGTTTTTTCCTCACGTAGATAGCACAGGCATCAATATTAACGTGCGTTCAACCGGTGATTTTTCGATCCTTGAAAAAGACGGAATTATTCAAGAAGTCGAAGAAAAGCTCATTGATATGGAAGAAATTCAAACCCTTTATGCGCGCTCAGGTGGGCGAGATGAAATCGGTTATTTACGGCTTAATTTGGTTGATTGGCACTTGCGGCCACATTCAGATGATGTGCTCAAGGAGGTGCAACAACGGCTAGAAAATATGCCGGGCTTGGATATTGAAATCACACCAGATCAAAATAGTCCCCAGTCAGGAAAAGATCTGCAAATACAAATTTCTTCTCGTTATCCGGAGCTGCTTAATGATGCCGCGTTGAAATTGCGTAAAGCGTTGGATGATAATCCGAAGTTTACTTCCGTAGGCGATACGGCGCCTAAACCGGGTATTGAGTGGCAACTAAAAGTCAATCGTAGTGATGCAGCGCGTTTTGGTGCTGATGCTGCATTGGTTGGAAGCACCGTTCAATTTGTTACCAATGGCTTGAAAATAGGTGAATATCGTCCAGATGACGTGGATGATGAATTGGATATTCGAGTGCGCTTCCCCGAGTCCGATCGATACATTGGTAAATTGGATGAATTGCGGCTCAAAACACCTTCAGGAATGGTACCCATTGGTAATTTTGTTGAAAGAATTGCTCAACCGAAAACTGACTTAATCAGGCACATTGATAGCAAACGTGTTTTAACCGTTGAAGCAAACATGGTTCCCGGAGAGCTTCTTAGCCTGGCATTACCTGAAATGATGGAGCAACTGCCTTCTCTCAATATTGACCCTCGGGTGGAATTGACAGTAAAAGGACAAAACGAACAGCAACAGGAATCCCAAGAATTCTTGTTAAACGCCTTTTTTGTGGCACTTTTTGTTATGGCGATAATTTTGGTTACCCAATTTAATAGCTTCTACCAAGCGTTTTTGATCCTAAGTGCCGTATTGTTTTCAATTGTTGGTGTATTCCTTGGCTTGCTTATTTTCCAAAAGCCCTTTGGCACGATCATGTCAGGAGTAGGCGTTATTGCCTTGGCAGGGATAGTGGTAAACAACAATATTGTATTAATTGATACTTACAACATTTTGCGAAAAGAAGGCTTAAACGCAACAGACGCGATTTTGCGCACTGGCGCCCAGCGTCTACGCCCTGTGCTATTGACAACGGTAACGACAATTTTAGGCTTGTTACCCATGGTAATGGAAGTGAACATAGACTTTATTGGCCGCTATGTTGATGTTGGTGGTCCTTCTACACAATGGTGGTCACAATTGGCTACAGCGGTAGCAGGCGGTTTAGCCTTTGCCACATTGTTAACTTTAGTATTGACACCATGTTTACTCGCACTAAAAGACCGTATTGACCTATACTTTGCTGCACGTCGAATGCGCGTACAAACAGAGTATTAGGGCAAAGTCGCCAGGGTCTTTAAATATGATTGTTAAAAAATGCCAGTTACTTTTTATAGTTGTGGCGTCAGTCATCACCTTTTATGCTCAATCTAGTGAGCGTAAGGCGACCAACACAATTTTGCTTGAAGGACCTAGTACCAGTGCAGAAGCGCTCTACGTGCAGGCCATTTTGCAGAAAATTTATGCTAAATTGGGATATCAAATTGCATATGAAAATGTGCCACTTGCACGCAGTTTCATCGAAGCAAATTCAGGACGTCTTGATGGATTGCGAGCCCGTGTGGGGGACGTTGAAAAAGATTACCCCAATTTAGTCAAAATACCTTTTCCTATCTTACATTTTGATTTGGTGATGATCGCTGATCGCCGAAAATGTGGGGCCTGCAACATTAATACGATTTCTCGTGTTGCAACGACAAGAGGTTTTCGGGCCTTTGAGACATTTAGATTAGCGCAAGAGAATCCCATTGATGTCATCTATACAACGCGACCAAAACAAGCGTTTGAAATGCTTATGGAGGGACGAGTTGAAGGCGCGGTCATGAGCAGTACCAACGTTCCACCAGAGTTTTATACAATGGGGCAAGAGTGGATAAAAACCACGCTAGTTTCATTGCCAGATTATCATTATATCCATAAAAAGCATGAACATTTGGTGCCAGAACTACATGCCACCTTGCAGCAAATGGAAAAAAGCGGTGAGTTGCAGGGTTTGCAAAAGATTTATGGTTTGTCTGATCTTTTTTACAATAAGGAAATCGTAGATTACGGTGTCGTCAATGGAGCAACAGCACAATGGTATCAATATACGGATTCTAAGGATGGCACCTACTTCAAAATATTGGACTCCGCCTTAGCTAAAGTTGCTAGCGACGTGGTCACAAAGGTGACGAACTGGAAACGGGCAAAGCAGTCTTTTTACGACGGTGAAGCTGATATTTTGATTGGCGCATACGCCTTCGAACGCGGAGAAAATGGCATACTTTCCGACATTCATATTGATTATGAAATTCCTGTCACGGCCTTTGCCAAAAGTGAAGAAATATTGCAATCAGTGCTCTCGGGAAGCTCACCGGGAACAGCGTGTTTTATCCTGGGTTACGAATTTAAAGTTGCTTTGCCAGACACCGTCGAAATTCATGAAGTACCAAAAATAGACGACTGTATTCGCTTAGTTGATAACGGTAGAGTAGACATATTCCTAGATTATGAATTGGACTTGTTTGAATCTGAAATCGCCAGGTTCGTCAAAAAAGAAGTCCTTAAAGGGTCTCCATTGTTTGTTGTATTTCAAAATAGCCCCAGAGGCCGTGGGTTAAAGTATCATTTCGAAAAAAATATGAGAGCAATGCTGGAATCAGGTAAATTGAAGTCGTTGTTTCCCAACGAAAAAGAGTTTTTAAGCGCAAATTTTGGGGTGCAACCCTAATGGCTGAAGATTTCTTGTGCTAAATTTGATGTAGATTAACATTGACGTGAAATATAAGTTGATAACATGATTAAACTTTACGGTTCTACAACTTCTCCTTTTGTTCGTAGGCTTCGAATGTGGATGGCCAATGTTGAACACGAATTTATTAATTTAGAAATATTTGCTGGAAAAGACAGAGTGACCCTGGCTGAACGCAATCCAACGTTGAAAATACCGATGATAGAAGATGATGCCAATGTGATCTTCGATTCAAGAGTGATTTACCGCTATCTCACTGAAAAGTTCGACTACCCAGTGCCAAGTTGGGAGCAAGAAAATCAGCTCACGTTAATTGATGCAGCCACAGATTCACTGGTTCAGATGTTGCTGTTAGGGCGCTCTGAAATTGATACAAGTGAAGACAAAATGTATTTTAAGTTGCAGCGTGAGCGCGTTGAGTCAACGCTCTCTCATTTGAATGATCTGGTTAGCCAGGGCACGTTCGAAGATTGGAATTATCCATCTATTTGCCTGTTCAGTTTAATTGATTGGATCGAGTTTAGAACGCTACATGATCTCAATAATATGGCCGACCTGCGTGCATTTCGCGATAACAACAGTCAACGTATTGAAGCGACTGCAACCGACCCAAGAAAAGCCTGAACGCCCCAACTTTGGATACGTTAATTTAATTTGGTTTTAGATTTCTCGCGCAGCTCTGAATCAAAAACATCGGGAAAAACCACGACACCCTCTTCCTCAGGATTTGGAAAAACAGCGACACATACGCCGTCACCTTCCAGACCACTCGTCCAACGAGCTAACCAATCTTCGAGAGAAATAGCTTGTGGGTTGCAATCTGCCCAGTCACCCGTTGCCCAATATTTTGCAAACTCCTCGCCCGGCCATACAGGTACGCAGTCTTCATCATCGCTATTTAACATCACTGCGCCATGTTCATCAGTGAGGATCCACAATTTTTTGTGAAGAGATACTTGCGTCAATAAGTAAGCGTGACGTTTTTCAGCAGGCATTTGAATGATGTCGTTAAATTGAGCAGACATGATGAGATCCTTTTAAAGAAGAATAGGAAATGTTGGTATCGAATTCCACATTATACTACCTAAACAGATTTACTTTTACGTTCAATGCGTTAAACATAAAGCCATAATTCATTTTTGATGGAAAAACCATGCTAAAACACCTTATATCATTAAACTTGCTTGTTGTTCTAGCGCTTAGCGTTTTAACCGCATTTCCAGCCTCAGTCGAAGCGAAAGATTCAGGCCATTCAGATACTCAGTCTGTATATGTTGCTAATGACAATCCGATGGGGCAAGTTGATCAGGTGCTTAAAAAGGCTAAAGATGAAAACAAATTAGCGCTTATTGTTTTAGGGGCCCAATGGTGTCATGACAGCAGAGGATTTGCGGAAAAATTTGAAACCCCTAAATTGCGCGAAATTATTGATAAGCGATTTCAAACGGTGTTCATCGATGTGGGTTATTACAATGACTTAAGAAGTATTACGCAGCGCTTTGGGCAAGCTCACTATTATGCTACACCTACGGTATTGGTTGTAGACCCTCAGAGCGAGTCGCTCATCAACGGAGAAACCTTGCAGATCTGGGCAATGGCCGACAGCGTCCCATTATCCAAATATACAGAATATTTTTCAGAGTTTGATCCTGGCAATGTCAGTATCCCCGCAACCTTAGGAGCAGCCTACAAAGCTCAAATTAGCATGTTTGAGCAATTTCAGTCACAACGGCTAATGGATGCTTACCAGCAGCTGGTACCCGGAATGCTTGCTGAGGATCAAAGTGGTCAAGTCACTGATGAATTTATCAATCAATGGAAAGAAGTCAGAGGTTTTCGTTCGCAATTGCAAAAAGATCTTCAAAAATTGTATCAGCAGGCTAGGCAACGAGCACCTTTACCTTTGGCACTACCTACATACGACGAGTTTAGCTGGAATAACCGATGAAGTACGTCAAACATCTCGTCTGCACTGAATGTGGAACACAATATCCGGTAGATAGGCCAATGAATTTATGCCCCAAGGACAATCGTCCCGTGCAAATGGTCTTAGACATACAGAGTATCAAAGAGCACTACAAGGGGATGGATTGGTATCATCCCAATGTGGCAAATATGTGGCGGTTTGGGCCTTTATTGCCTTTTGATATCGGTACGGACAAACACAAAGTATGTACCTTAGGTGAAGGTCATACGCCGTTGATTGATGTGAGTGCTTACTCTTGTTTTGAGACCTTTTTTGACTGCATCTATTTCAAGGAAGAAGGGCAACCTTATGAGGGTTTTGGGGCCAATCCGACGGGCAGTTTTAAGGACCGCGGAATGGCAATGGTGGCAACTATGGCTAAACATTTTGGCCTCAATAAGCTGGTTGTCCCTACTCAAGGCAATGCGGGTGACTCTTTGTCAGAGTATGGACAGCATTATGGCTTTGAAGTCGCAGTGGTTATGCCTGATGACACCCCTATGCCAATTATGGGCAAAGTGGCTGCTTATAGTGTAATCAATGACAAAATAAAGCTTGATCTTGTGAAGGGCACCATCAGAGAGGCGGGAGCCTTAATGAAAGAAAAATACCTGCCTCAAGGTTTTTTTAATTGTGCCACTTTTCAAGAACCTGGTTGGCGCATTGAAGGTAAAAAAACCATGGGGTTGGAATTAGCCGAACCTAATCAAATGTCTCGCGAGTGGGAGCTTCCAGATGTAGTCTTTTACCCTATCGGTGGCGGCACAGGGATCTTGGGAATGTGGAAAGCGTTTGATGAACTTGAGCAGCTCGGTGTGATTAATGCAAAGCGTCCAAAAATCATTGCGGTGCAAAGTGAAGCCAATGCACCCATAGTTGATGCGATGGACAACGACTTGGAAGACACCATCGCCACAAACGGTGGTCAAACCCTGGCGACAGGCTTAAATGTGCCTGGAGGAGTAGGACAAAAAGCGGTGCTTGCAATTTTGCGGCAGAGTCAGGGTGCGGCGATCGCTGTAAGTGAAACTCAAATTGCCCAGCACACACAAAAGATGTTCAAGCAATTTTCAATGTTGATCGGTCCTGAGGGCGCTGCAACCATTGCTGCGGTGGAAATCGCTAAAAAACGAGGACTCGTTTTTAGCACCGATCGCATCGTGTGTTTTAACACGGGAAGTGCAGAAAAGTATTTTCCAAATGTCAGGCACTTGTTTAGCGTCTAATTAACCCCAATCCCGGATAAGAAATGCCGCAGCGCAGTTTTATTTTCTCTTGTGCTTGCGGCCCATACCCCAGCCTAGTATGCCTGCTCCTATAATCGCTGCGGCCCAGGCGAAGGGTAATAACTCAGGAGAGAGCTCTTTGGCAAAGACAATCACCATCATGCCACATATGCACAGTACCCAGCCCACTATCTCAGTTAAACTAAGGTATTTAGTGAGCCAGTTTTGTTCTTCAGGTTCATTCATTTCATAGAGCCTTATTCACCAAACTTCAATTTGTAAGCGTGTTTGACGTATTCCACCACGGCTTTGATTTTTCGCGAAGAAGTGCGATTTGCCGTGTAAAACGCAAACATTGTCCGTTTCGTCGGTTGCCAGTTGTCACATCTCAAATCGACAAGTTCACTACAATCTGACGCATTCTTCAAAATTATTTCAGGTACGTATACGATGCCTAGTCCTTTTTTAGCAGCTTCTAACGCTATGGTTAAGTCGTTAACTTGCAATGAAGGTTTTGGCGTGACACTGATTTCTCCTTGTCTATCATGCTCGAATAACCACCTGTTTTGAGGGAATGAGATAGCACAGGGTAAATTGGCTAGTTGTTTAAGTTCAAAATTGCCGCAGGTCAGGTTATACCTTTGCACAAGGTCCTGATGAGCAAGCAAACGAAACGGGATATCCCAAAGTCTAACGGCTATTGCCGAAGAATCGACTAAAGGCCCTACACGAAATGCCAGATCGATATTTTCTTTGACTAAGTCAGTGTTTTCATTGTTCAGCTCGATGAATAACTCTAAACCTGGGTGTAATTTGTTGAACTCTAAAAGTATTTCACCCATGTAATCGAGCCCAACCCGAGTAGGCATAGTGATCCTTAGCGGTCCTTTGAGCTCCCCGTCTTCGTCCAGTGAGTCAGAGACGGCGACTTTCAACTGGCTGAGCAGTGGCTGGGTTTGTTCAAACAAAGCTTTGCCTTTCTCAGTTAAGCGCATTTGACGAGTTGTTCTGATAATGAGCTGTGCGGAGAGTTTTTCTTCAAGATTAGCGACCCTGCGACTTACCGTGCTGTGTGGCATGCCCAAATGTTTGGCTGCTTGGTAATAGCTATTGAAATTCGCCACCGTGCAAAAGATATCGAGGTCGTCGTATTGACTTTGCATGCATTATTCCAAAAATGAAATTATGTTAATCATAAATGTCTATTTTTAAAATATCAACTCGACGCTATAGTTTGCACATCAAATCAACAAAGCTTAAGAGAAAACAAAATGAGTCAGCCAGTACGCAACACCATAAGTCAGATATTTATTCAATTCATCATTGCACTGATTGCCTTTTCTGTTTTAGCAGGTGTGGCTTCCGCCAACACGGTTGCCGCTATGAATACAACAGAAATCGTTAAACAGAATTCTGTGCACCTGCAGGCGAATTATGAACAAAAGTTAGATGCAGATTTGTTTAAATCACCCTTCGCAAACGATGTGGCCAATATCAATTTGTTTAAAGACCAACACATGATGATGACAAATCGCAATGAAGCACGCGATAACTCAACATATAAAGTTAATCGCCGTACTCAACATCAGTATTCCTCCGAACTGGATATGCAATTAAGAGAGAGCAACAAAGCCTGGCCATTTTTAAGTGTGACACTTAAAGGTCAAAACGTCGGCGTGAAAGTCGGAAGTAAATACAACAAGTAATCTTGTGAATCGTTCATACCCTTAAGACACCATTTTCATTTATTAATCTAAAGTAGGAGCAGGTCATGAAAACAATTTATATATTCGCATTTGTCGTCACGTTCGGCTTCACGTTATTAAATGCAACCCAAGTTCATGCAAATAATTACGAATCGCAACGTCATATTACACAATTTAAAGTGTTGGACGCTGATGCACAAAGCAAACGCCTTGAAGGAAGATTAAGAGCGAATATCGCGTTTAACAAAACTCTTTCCAAGGAGCGTATTGAAGTGAATGTCAACGAAGGCGTTGCTCATATCACCGGTGAAGTTTCCTCGTCAAACATGATTGATTTGGTTAAAAATGAGGCCCTAGCTATTTTTCCTGAGCAACAAATAGACATTCAGGTGGTGGTTGGCAATCAAGCTCAAGTTATCGGAAACGGTAATGGAATTACGGCAAAACTCGCCAGTTTATTTAGCGGTATTTAACGCCCACTTGCTTTAATAAATTGTGGCGAAGGTGGAGGGCACTCAGTTAGGTAGCTTAATCTTCCACGTAGAGTCAAAAAGTAGATATTAAAAGTATTCAAACCTCTTTGTTATGTGGGATGGGGTTACAGATCCGAAAACATAGCTGTATCAATTCTAAGAGTCTCTTGTGAATGTATAGCCACAGATGATGCGAAGCCTCTGCTCAAGACAATTAGCTAGAACATCATTTCTCGATAGTCTATCATGCGCGACCGCATTGATAACCCATCGTATTTACAGGGAAAGTTATGAATCAACTTCTAGCCTCAATTCTTCTTTTGCTCTCTTCAAAGGGATTTGCCGAGGATATTTTAGATAACAATCGAGACCGAACCATCCCAATCGAGATCACAGCCCCTTCAACCGATTTTGATTGTTCAATTGATTCTAAATGTGCCGTTGTATTTTTAAGTGCGGGTTACGGTGTTCCACATACAAAATACAAGTTTCTTGCAAAAACGTTTTCGAAACTTGGTTATTTGGTCGTCGCAATTGGACATGAATTGCCAAGTGATCCTCCTTTATCCGTGTCTGGAGATTTGTTTCAAACACGTGCTGAAAACTGGATTCGAGGAGCAGAAACACTGAAAGTCGTAAGGAACCAACTTCGAACCAGCTATCTTGATTTCGACTTTGACAATTTAGTCTTGGCGGGACATTCAAATGGTGGAGATATCTCTGCTTGGCTTCTGCGTGAATCGCCTCTATTCGTGAGTCAAATAATTACCTTAGATCATCGCCGTGTTCCGCTTCCTAGAACAAAAGACGTAAAGGTTTTGACTATTCGAGCTAGTGACTTTGAAGCTGATAATGGTGTCTTGCCTACCCATACAGAACAAACAGAATTCGGAAGTTGTGTCGTAAAAATCGACAACTCTAGGCATAATGATATGTCTGACTTTGGGCCAGCGTTGCTAAAGTTACAAATTCAGAAAGTTGTAACACAGTGGTTGAGCGTTAGATCGTGTGATTTAAGGGGTTAGCGTTTTATGAAGCTCGTCAGATTAATCACGATATCCTAACCCTCTGCTATTTGTCTGATGCTGCCTGTCAGTTCAAGCCAAAATCTTCAATCAAGCGTGTAAGATGAATATGAGCTACTGCATGTTAAGCCACGCAGCAGTTATTCCGGCCTTGTTCTTTAGCTTGATACATGGCTCTGTCAGCACGACCGAGCCACTCAAATGCGGTCTCAAAGGGTTCATACTTCGCGGTGCCCACTGAGATAGTGACGTCGTGTTCTGCCAGCCACCCATCGTTTTCTACCGAGCTTCTAAGATCTTCTGCCAGATGGATCGCCTCTTGAAGTGAAGTGTTTTCGGCAATCACCACAAACTCTTCTCCACCAAAGCGGTATAAGCCATCGGTTTCACGGATCCGTTTATCAATCGTTTCGACAAATGCAACGAGAATATCATCGCCCTTCGCATGCCCATGTTTATCATTCACCCGTTTGAAATTGTCCAGATCCATCAGGATAAGCGACGCGGGATAGCGTTGTTCTCGTCGTTGAAAGGCAATGTTGTCTAGGAGCTTTTGCTCCATTGCACGTCGATTTCCCGCGCCCGTTAGAGGATCTTTTGTGGCAAGTTCAGTTAACTGTTTTTGCTGCTTGCGCATACGATCTGAAAACGCATAGCTGAACAGTAGTGTCGCGGTGGCTGATATATAAAATTGTAGTGTTAGAAATAAGGTTAATTGGTCTTTTAACAAAAATCCCAGGGATACCAAAATCACAAAGCTGTAAACCGCGGCAAAGTGACTAGGTAACAAAAAGAATACCGCGGTTAACGCGGGGTAAATCCACATTAATTGTCCTATACCTTTTAACGAAATGGTAATCACCACCACAAACATGGCAAGAAACGCGAGAATGCGGGCGGGAATTTTTGTCTCGTGTGTTTTAAACACGTAAAGGAATAAACTGGCAGTAGCCACCACGGCAAATATGTCGAGCGCGGCAACCGCCCAATCTTGTTCGAATAGCCTGAGAATTGCGAATGGAAATACGCCTAAGCAGCTTCCGCCACTTAAGGTCATGATAATGTACTCTTCAGTACTGCGTTTAGGTGCAGGTGAATGACTAATCATAATCGCTGCACCCTCCTTGATGCTTCAATCACTATCAACTTGCTTACTTTTGATTAACTCAGCATAACAAAGTCGCCCGACAATCTTTATGATTAATTGGGATAAAAAGTAAAGTATCCATTCCCTAAAGTGCTTAAAAAATAAACACGCTCTAATAGCCTATTGCTCGATCAATTACTGAATTTAAAGGTTCACCGTCAAGAAATAACAGGTAATTTTCAATAAACTTTTCTACGATCATTTCTGGTTTAGAAATAGCAGAGGTGTGCTGTGTAATGATTGTGTTTTCTAATTGCCAGAAAGGATGCTCGCTGGGTAAGGGCTCTTGCAAATACACATCTAAGACGGCAGCTCTTATCCTTTGTTTTTGTAATGTGTCGAGCAATGCACCTTCGTCTACGACTTGGCTTCGTCCAGCATTTATCACTACACAGTGTTTAGGTAGTGCGTTTAAGAAATCAGCGTTGATCAAACCTCTACTTTGCGGCGTGTCGGGCAGCAATATCACAACAAAATCCATCTGATTTGCGCAATCCACTATCTGTTGCGCTGAGATATATTGATCAACATATGAATTATTTCTGCTTGAACGCGTTACTGCCAGCACATTCATTTCAAAATGCTTCGCGGTCTTGGCAACTTCGTTGCCAATTGAGCCTAAACCAAAAATCCCGATTGTTTTACCAACTAGAGAATCGCAAACCATGGGTTGCCATATTTTATTATGTTTGAGATTTTCATAGGAGGAGATTTGTCGTGAGAAATAAAGCATATAGGCAAAAACGTATTCACGCATCTGGCTACCAAACACATCTTTAATGCCAGTTATCAGAAAGTCGTTTCGTTCAACATCAAGTAATGGTTTTACACCTGCCCAGGTGGATTGCAACCACGTTAATTTTGGATATGCAGCCAGCGAGATAGCACCTAGGTTCGGATCTGCCAACAAAATATTGCAGTCGCTTGTATTCCCATTACTTATCGCCTGCTGGTGCACTTCTCGAATAACTAAATGGGGTAACGACGCTTCTTCAATCATTGCTGCATAGTGCTCAGCATCACGGCTTAATATCGAAAGTTGATTCATCTATTCTTCCAAAAAGTAAACGAAAGTTTCCTTTATCGCGTTTTTATCCAAATAAAATTCGTTCTAATATTGTAATAAAGGAATTAAATTAGGTTAAAGTGTCGTCTTCAGTTTCTTTTGTTCAATAATAATTAGAGTGTTTTATGGATAAGCAACAACAAGTCGACCAGGCAAAACTTTTATCGCCTAAGCGTAACACAACCGAAGCTCAGGACATTAATGAGTTGGCCAAAGAGCAGCTTAGTCATTTTGGAATTGATATTAATTCCGACTATGGCAAAGCATTATTTAATGCAGCGTCGCACTTCTACCATGCTCAATTGGATGTTAATTCGCTCTGGCGTATTACGAATGAAACCCTTGAAGGGTTGAGCAAAGAAAACAAATTAGCGTATTTTAATGCCAAGAAATTCTTAAGCTTCCAGATTGCAAAGGTGCTAGATACTTTGCAAAACCCATTTCGTGCGACTTACCAAAGTTTGAGTAATCAAACGGGATCGCAAATCTCTAAAAGTCATTATCCCCTGTTTGACAATGTAACGGCATTGTTTTCAGCTACGCCAGTCATTGTTCGCACCGCTACTTACGTTTACGCCTGCACCGAGTGGGTAGATGACGCTTTTCAAGGCAAAGAGTTTACTCACCAAATTTATTCTCGTTTACTTAACCCTACCAATATCTCTTTAGCTAACGCTATTGTTGATTTGGAAGCTGGTCCGTATTCGGCTGATTACCTTGCCTGGAACTTCAACTCAGGTATGGCGGCGATTGATGCATTGTTATCAAATGTTTTATCTCATGGCGATGTGTTGATCGTGTCTCGCAATGTCTATGGTGGCGTTTACCAACTGTTGCACGATTTTTTCGCACGGCAAAATCGAATGGACGTTCAGTTGGAATGGTTTGACGGCTATAGCGCTGAAGAATTTGAGTCCTTCATGAAGGCAACTAAAGTTAAGCATGCCAAACGCTTAGAAAGCAAAGCACTTCATGTTTATTTGGAATCTCCTTGTAACCCACACGGTTATGTTTTGGATATCGCCGGAATTTGTGAGATTTCCCACCAAAATGCTCACCTTGTGATGTTAGATGCCACCTTGGCAACGCCAATTCTGCATCAACCACTGCAACAAAAAGATAAAGCAAAACGACCGGATTATGTTGTACACAGCTATACCAAGGATATTTGTGGTAGTGGTGCAACCACCGCAGGCGTTGTGATTGGCGAAGGCTATCGTATGTTCCAGGCTAAAGGAGATTGCGTCAACGGTTACGATTGGTCAAAAACGATGTTTTGGGATGTGTATTACATCAAGGGCGCTTTCTTGGATTCAGAAAAAGCCTTTGACGTGCTAAACGGCATGAAAACCCTTGAGCAAAGGATCATGAACAAAGTGATTAATACGCAAGTGTTTAGTCAATTCTTGGATTCTCACCCTGCGCTAAATGTAAATAGTCATGCATTGAAGTCTCATCCTAACGCTGGCCTTAGAGAGCGCCAAATGCGTCACGGCTGGCCATGTGCATTGTTTACTGTCGACATGGAGTCTGCTGGGCTAGAGCGCGACACCTTCGTGCGCTTTTTTGACGCCTTAGAACCTGCGTTTAGCCATCAAGTCAGTATCGGACAAAACAATACAATCATTTTGTGTCCGGCGTTGACCTCTCATTCTGAGATGTCGTTAACCGAGCAGCAAAAAGCCGGTATCCATTTGACAACTATGCGTATCGCCATGGGGACCGACAACGTCAAAGAGCTATTGGCCCATTTCATTAATAGCGCAAGACTGCATATTGACCCAGTTGTACCGGGATTCAGTGAACAATTTATGGATAGCGACACGCTAGACAATCTTTATCTTGAAACCTGCATGCGAGTGTGCAAAGAACATTATGGGTCGGGTGCCAGCATGGCTGACTTGTTGATTTAGAAACACTCCAGCAATCCGTGAGAACGAAAAAGAGGAAGCATTATGCTTCCTCTTTTTTTGCTTGCCTGATCACTTCTTTGTGTGGATTGGAATTAGGCTTTAGTCTTTGTATCCCCATGGTGCAGCGGGAGCAGGAATTTCCTTAGTCAAATCAAAGTCGACTCTAAATTCCCTACCTTGGCGGATCAACCGATAGGTAAATTTCTCCGGGTAGATGTACATTTGCCAGGTATTGCCATTTGATTGAGGGATCCCTTGTTTAACAAACATTTCTTTGGAGAATTGGTCTGCGGGGAAAGACTGTACTTGTTCCCAGCCTGCATCTAATGTGTGCCCACCGTATTGCGTAAGTGCATCCTCAGTGCCATCTTTATGCCGATGATCATGTTTCAAACTTAGTCCCGATCCGGTTTTGGTGATCAACCAAGTTCGAGAAGCGTCATCTCCAACATGAAAAGGAACTTGTAACTGGCTCTCGTTGCAGCGTCTAACATGCATCACCAACTTTTTATTCGCAAAGCTGTCACTAGGCGCGTTATCAACAGTGATTTGCCCTTCAAATGCTTTACCACATAATTTGGCGATTTGAGCAAAAAAAGCATCATGTGAAGGGATAGAGTAGGGCGCCGACGTAGATTCCGCCTGAGCAGTAAGTGTTATGGCGGTAAAGCCAGCGGCTAACACGTTTAAGGCACGCTTAACATAGATCAAATTCATTCTTTGTTTCTCATTTTGTTATTCAGGAAAATTGCGGTAAAGAGCGGCTGATTTGGTATTCGTAAACCAATGCGGTTTCCACGTGGCTAACTTCTTTTCTTGCTGTAATAGCGTTAAAAACGAAGTCTCGCAGATGCATAGAATCGGTCACGGTGACATGGACTAAAAAATCGTTGTCACCACCCATATGAAAAATGCTCATCACTTCCGGAAGGGGAAGTAAGTCTGCCTGAAACTGGTCAACCGTCGCGCGATTGTGATCAGACAGTCGCACCGAAATCATCGCCTGAATATGTCCACCTAATGCATTGACATCTACTAGCAGTCTTTGTCCAAGCATGACTTTTTCAGTTTGTAGACGTTTGATTCTTTCCAGGCAAGAAGAAGGTGCCAAGCCGACTTTCAATGCTATGTCTTTGTTTGACATTTCAGGTGTTTCAAACAGTTCCGCTAGGATTTTCAAATCGGTAGTGTCTAATACTCGTTGGGGTTTGGCCACGTTACCTCTTTACACGTTATGGTTAGTACTCAGTTCAAAAACTGGTTAGTCTGCCAGATATAATCCGCCTAAAACGGCTTCACGGCTTGCCCCCGTGACGCTTGGCAGGTTGCCCGGCTGATTGTTGATAAATGCATAAGCCAACCAGGCAAAGGCTGCAGCTTCGACAGCGTCCGCCGACATGCCGATTTCATCCGTCGTCGACAAGTCAACTTCGACGAGCTCGTTCTCCAAACATTCCATCAAAAAATCATTTTTAGCGCCACCGCCGCATACAAAAACCTGATCGACTTCGCCTAATTGTCTAATTTGGTCTGCGATACTGCAGCAGGTCAACATGCATAGTGTCGCCTGCACAGATTCTGGCGAAATGGTCCGTTGCATGCGCTCAATATGTCGTTCTACCCAATCTAGATTGAACATCTCTCGCCCCGTGCTCTTTGGAGCTGGCATTGAAAAATAGGGCTCATTGAGCATGCTTTTTAATAACTGGCAATCCCGTTTACCAGAAGCCGCCCATGTGCCATTCTTATCGTAGGGCTGGCCCAAGTGTTTTTGAGTCCAGGCATCCATCAGTGTATTGCCCGGCCCGGTGTCATAACCGATTACAGGAATTTCAATATCTTGAGGGATATAACTGATGTTACCAATGCCACCGATATTCAATAAAACACGATCATGATGTGAATGTCGAAAAATGGCTTGATGAAAAGCGGGACTCAAAGGCGCTCCCTGACCGCCAAGAGCAATATCTTTTCTTCTGAAATCTGCCACAACATCAATCCCTGTTAAAACGGCAAGTGTGTTGGGATCACCAATTTGCAAAGTGAAACCCGTCGCGCCATCTGGGTGATGTCGTATAGTTTGCCCATGTGAACCAATTGCTCGAATGTTGTTTGCCGAAATATCGTTGTTGGCCAAAATTTTACTCACACCGTGGGCAAAACATTGTGCAACCGCACGATCACAATGGCCAAGGTTGACAACCTCATTTTCGCCTACTGAACATAAACGATTAAGTAACTTGAGTAAGGAAGAGGGGTACGCGAAAGTTTCAAATGCGATGATTGTCGGTTGTATTTTGGAAAAGTCCACAATAGCCACATCGACACCATCCATACTGGTACCAGACATTAACCCTATATACAGGTTAGGCATAAATCTCCTAACGATTCATGGCAAGCATTATTCGTTTAGTATTGTTTAGCTGAGTCATTCTGCGCTGAGCAAGTTTGGCAAATGCCGCGGCTTCTTTTTTGGCAATGGGTTTGGCTTGTGGCAAGGTGACAGTTCTCGGATTGCGATGTACGCCATCTACTAAAAATTCATAGTGTAAATGAGGGCCAGCAGCTAAACCTGTTGCGCCTACATAACCTATAACCTGTCCTTGTTTAACAGATTGCCCTTTTTTCACAGCACGTTTAGAAAAATGCAAATACTTAGTTACATATTTCTCGCCGTGCTGAATAAACACGTGGTGTCCATTATATTTATCGTATGTCGCACGGATAACTCTTCCGTCACCAGCGGCTATTACGGGTGTTCCAGTGTTTGCTGCGTAATCGACACCGCGATGTGCCTTCCAACGTTTTTGTACAGGATGAAAACGACGCTTTTTGAAACTAGAACTGATGTATTTAAAATTGACTGGAGCGCGAAGGAAGCTCTTACGCATGCTCCGACCTTCAGGAGTATAATAGTTGCCATCATCGTGCAGGATAGCTGTGAAAGTTTCTCCTTGATTAACGAATTCAGCGGCGATTATTTTGCCATTCTCAACAAACTCGCCATCAATAAAGTGTTCTTCAAACACGACATTAAACGTATCGCCTTCACGAAGCTCCAAAGCAAAGTCGATATCCCATCCGAAAATACCTGCCAAACTCATTATATGATTTTGAGATAGGTTTGCATTAACTGCCGCATTCCAAAAATTACTCTTTATTTCGCCTTGGGCATAATTGTAACGTTTGTCTATTTGTTTACTGGAAATTGAGCTTGTGTAAGTTTTCGCAGCTTGCTTATCAATTTTCAATGTGTCGGTAGCGGATAAAGCGTAGGCTAGAGACGAAAGCTTGCCTTCATTGTCAATTAACAGTTGTAATTGTTGTCCAGGACGCATTTTTAACAATTGCTTGGCGTCTTTGCCTGCTGTGCTGACGTAATAGGTTTCTTGAGGGGTCAAGCCAGCGCGTGCAAATATTTTTGCCAGATTGTCGCCCTTTTTGACTGCGAAATTCTGCCACTGTGGCGAATCTTCGAAGAACTCTTCACTCAGCTGTGATGCAGTTGCGATTGTCAAAGGAACATCGTAGCGTTTCCCGACTTCCAAAATCTGGCTATTCTTCGACGCTTTGGCAGGGTCGCTGGGAATGAGCAGCAAGATTAATACAAACACGGCAAACCCAGACAATAATGCCTTATGTTTGTTAGGTAATTGATTAAGAACTTTTTGTACCACGAGTAACGAAATCTCTCATAAATTTGCTAACGTGAGAATATAACGATTAGCTGCAATTATCTAGGTGTAGGTTAAAAAATGTACAGTTTTGTGCGTATAATGCAGTATAACAGGTTATAGAAAAATATACATAAAGCCTTTAACTATGGTGTCTGCACGCGTAAAATGCGCGGCTCAGATTTATCTTAGTGCTGGTTGTAAGAGGAAACAAAATGACAAATTGGCAAGACGCCATTCGCGAAATAAAGCGAGGTGCAGACGAAATATTGATCGAAGAAGAGCTGATTGCCAAGTTAAAAGAGGGCAAACCCTTAAAAATTAAAGCTGGCTTTGATCCTACTGCACCTGACCTTCACTTGGGTCACACCGTATTGATCAATAAACTTATGGCCTTTCAAACACTTGGGCACGAAGTCATATTTTTGATTGGTGATTTCACAGGTATGATTGGTGACCCTACGGGCAAAAATGTAACCAGAAAGCCGCTCAGCCGAGAAGATATTTTGGCCAATGCTGAAACCTACAAAGAACAGGTCTTTAAAATCCTTGACCCAGAGAAAACCACAGTTAAATTCAATTCCGAATGGATGGACCAAATGGGCGCTGCGGGCCTTATCAAGCTTGCGGCACGACAAACAGTTGCAAGAATGCTTGAACGTGACGACTTTAAAAAGCGTTATAACGGTGGTCAGGCGATTGCCATCCATGAGTTTTTATATCCATTAGTACAAGGATGGGACTCGGTTGCATTGCAAGCAGATGTCGAATTAGGTGGAACTGATCAACGATTTAATTTGTTGATGGGCAGGGAGTTGCAAAAAGCCGAAGGTCAAAGCCAACAGACAGTTCTGATGATGCCGTTGCTGGAGGGGTTGGATGGCGTACAAAAAATGTCAAAATCTTTGGGCAACTATATTGGGATAACTGACGCCCCCAATGACATGTTTGGCAAAATTATGTCAATTTCTGACGAGCTCATGTGGCGTTACTTTGACTTACTCAGTTTTAAACCTCTTGAAGAAATTGCTTCGTTGAAACAAGTAGTTAAAGAGGGCGCAAATCCTCGTGATGTTAAAATTGAATTAGCAAAAGAAATCATTGCCCGTTTTCATGACGAAGATGCGGCTCAAGCGGCACATCAAGATTTCATTCAACGCTTCCAAAAGAACGCCATTCCAGATGATATCCAAGAAGTTGCTATTCCATCAGTTGAATCTGTACCCATTGGTAACCTGCTCAAAGACGCTGGTTTAGTCGGTTCTACGTCAGAGGCCATGCGCATGATTAAGCAAGGTGCTGTGAAAATCGATGGAAACAAAGTTAATGACACTAAACATTTGATTGAATCGCCCAGCGAGGCCGTCTATCAAGTAGGTAAAAGAAAATTTGCTAAGGTTAAATTGGGTTAGTGTTCGCCATAATTTGACCTGAACCAATCCACTATAAGAAGCCTTCGGTGTTCATGTGGATTGGTGTTATTGATCTCAGGTTTATTAGTTTCTCACACTGGCTACGGCATAGTACGCGCTCAAACCAACTCTTTTGAGTGATGAAAACGGGAACTTAGGCAGAGGTGACTGCCAGAAAGGCAAGTCAGGCAAACTTTCAGGCTGGCAAATACTTTGGGCCAGCCTTTGACCAGCGAGCGTTGAAAAAGCAAGTCCTGAGCCACAATAGCCCATCGAATAGTGGATGCCTTGATTCTCGACACTGTGGATGCGCGGGTAGTTATCGAAGGTCGCGCTAACCCAGCCGCTCCAAAAATGACTGATATCAATCTGTTTTAAGGCGGGAAAGGTTGCCTCCAAACCATCGATAAGCCTCTTTTGGTTACTGGCTTTGTTTGCATTTTTGCCTTTAATTGCACCTCGTCCCCCAAACAAAATTCGATTGTCCGGTAATAGGCGATAGTAATATTTCATTCGACGGGTATCCATACCCATCAAACCTTCTTGCATATTGATCGAAGCCAGCTCATTTTCATTTAAAGGTCGAGTCACGATAATGCTAGACATCACTGGAAAATGACGTTGATCAACTGTTTCATGCAGATCTTTTCCGGTGTAACCATTGGTTGCAATGATCACTTGCTGCGCTTCAACTTGTCCTTGAGGAGTGGTCAATTCGTGAACATTACCTACCTGTTGCCATTTGGTAACAGGGGAGTTTGAAAAGACTTTAGCCCCAGCACTTTCAGCCATTCGATGATAACCCAGGGCAAGTTTCAATGGATTCACGCCAAAGCACTTATCGAAATAAATGCCACCATACATATTAGCGCTATTCATAAAATCTCGAGCAACCTGTTTACTGTGCAAATAGCGAACGGACTCACCAAATCGTTTATTGAGCTTTTCCGCCTGATCTCTTAATGCTGAAACCTTTGCGCGCCGGTGTGCTAGCTTAATATAACCTCCTGGGGTTTTGTCACATGCGATTTGACCAATTGATATCATCTCTTCAACACTTTTTATTGACAGCATGTATTCGTTAAACACACCCATTGCCGTCTCTTGCCCCCATTTTTGTTCCATGTCTAACAATGACAAACGGCCAGTGCCTGGTAAAACGAAGCCAGCATTGCGACCACTGCAGCCCCATCCGGGCTGGTTGGCATCCACAACAATTACATCTTTTCCATAGCGAGACGCCAAATGATATGCTGCACTTAAGCCGGTATACCCTGCACCTATTATTGCAATATCGGTTTTGATATGTTGCTTCAATTCTATTGGAGTAGGGAAGGTGTCAATTGTACTGGCCCAATACGAAGCTGGATAACCCTGCTTTGGCTCGGGGTGTGAGTCGGTCAACGGATCATACATATGATAAGAGCGTCTTATATTTAAAAGGTTAAGAGCATCTCGGCAGCGACACATTCACATATGTCTGGGCAAACTGGGCAACAATAACCGTCCTCGATACTCATGTGTCGCCATTTCCCCGGGTGTTTGGCGATAAGTTCGCCACCGCATTTTGAGAAATAACGAAATGCACTATTACCAGGGCTGGCTAGCCAGATATGTGCCAGACCCGCTTTTGCCCCTTGAAGTTTGGCCTTTTGAATAGAAAGATTTAACAAGTTTGAGCCTACACCATGGCCACGATAGGCGTCACTCACGGTGTTGCACTTAAAATAGCAAACCTGCTCAGGAGAGACATTCCACTTCTCAGGTGAGCACCATTTGTCTGTTTGCCAATGGGGGGCAGCGATCGTTAACCGAAATCCGACCAATTCGTCTCCAATAACCGACACATAGCTAGCGTTGATCCGCCTATCAAAGGAATTTTCATACAACTGCTTGATGCTTCTTTGATCAAGGTAATTGTCACCATGCACTTGGTTTCCAAGTGCAATGATCCGATCGAAATGCTCTGGTGCTAGGGAGTGGTATTCGATTTCAGCCATTTGCGATTTTTCGGTTTAACATTGAAGTGACACAAATATACATCTAAGGCTTCGACAGAAATTCGAATCTCTCTGACAGACAACCACAGAGAGTACATCAAAAATACCAAGCTTGCAGCGAAGATCCCGCCACCAATAGCCGGATATCCAATATACAGAGCCAACATTGACAATACACACAAAAAGAAACTCACTACACCAACCTCTTGCATACGCTTAATCAATTGAATGCGCTCACGCAAGTTGGCGATTTGAAGTTTTGTGTTGTCATTAGAATTGTCACGGTCAAAATTTCGGATTATCTGTGCCAACGCAATGAAGCGATTGGTATAAGCTAAAAGAAGCAGAGAAATGGCTGGGAATAGCACCGCTGGGGTGGTTAACGTGATGTCCATCAGGATTGCGTCTCTTTAACTTTGTTAAGTACTGCGCGAATAAAAACACTAGCGTCCTGCTGAGTTGAAAATAAATGTTTCTCCAGATGTGTTCCTATCCCTGCAGTTTCCCGGACTCTGCGTAATTGATCGATGGACAGTGCAGTACCAACACAATAAGCATCAATCACACAACCTGATTTAATAGCGTCTTTGTGCGAGACATACAATAATTTTTCAGCTTCAGCAGTAAACGCCTGACACTCTGACAAATCGCCCAAATAACCAAATGGCCTTCCTTTTATTAGTGAGAACATCTCCATGATGTCATGGTTAAACTTTGCTGTTAGACCATGCCCAATTGCACCAATAATTTTAGACGTCAGGATACCGTCCTGATACTGCAATGTGTATCGTCCATACTTGTCCTGTCCACTATAGGTTTTCATTATTTTTCGATAGGATTACCTGATGTTTCCCATCCTAGCATATCTCCTTCTAAGTGTTTAACCGAGGAGAATCCGTTTTCCACTAGCGCATTGCCCGCTTTGCCTGCTCTAAAACCCGAGCGACAATACACAACAACAGTTTTGTCTTTGTAACCTAGAAGACGCTCAATGTTTTGCGCTATTTCAGTATGTGGGATATTTACTGCGTTGGGGACATGACCGGCTGCATATTCTTCGGGACTACGAACATCTAAAATCAGTAAATCTGTTTTATCTGCTTGTTGCAGTTGTTGAGCGGAGATATCTGCAATCTCCTCTGCAAAAGTGACAAAACTAAAGACACTCAGTATAGAAATCAGGACTCTTTTTAAAAACATATAAAGCTCCTTGGATAACGATAGGGTTATTAAAGAGTGGATTCATAAGGTGTCGCAAAATGAAGCCACTCTGTTCGATTTACTTTGGTCTATTAGTATCGATAAGAGTCCGCTTTAAACGGGCCATCAACGTCAACATTAATGTAATCAGCTTGTTGTTGGGTCAGTTTGGTGATGACGCCACCAAATCCTTCGACCATGTATCTTGCTACTTCCTCGTCCAATTGTTTTGGCAATACTTCAACTTTCAGAGCGGCCTTTTTGTCTGGTTCAGACAAATTGGCATAACCTTGTTGGAATAAGTGAATTTGCGCGAGAACCTGGTTGGCAAATGAACCATCCATGATCCGTGAGGGGTGACCAGTAGCATTACCAAGATTGACCAGGCGGCCTTCTGAAAGCAGAATTAAGTGATCACCCTCGTCATCACTTCTGAATACTTTATGAACCTGTGGTTTGATTTCATCCCAGCGCCAATTTTCTCGCATGTAGGCGGTGTCGATTTCATTGTCGAAATGACCAATATTACACACGACGGCAGTCGATTTAAGTGATTTCAAAATGTTGGCATCACATACATTTACATTGCCTGTGGTGGTGACAACTAAATCTGTGTTGGAGAGAAGATCTGTGTTGATATCGTCTAGATTGCCAGTATTCTCCCCATTATTGTATGGAGAAACTAATTCAAATCCATCCATACAGGCTTGCATTGCACAAATAGGGTCAGCTTCTGTAACCCGGACGATCATGCCTTCTTGGCGCAATGACTGAGCAGAACCTTTACCTACATCACCATAACCTATTACCAAGGCTTTTTTACCAGCCATAAGATGATCGATCGCCCGTTTAATCGCATCATTCAAACTGTGACGACAGCCATACTTGTTGTCATTTTTGGATTTAGTCACCGAGTCGTTAACATTAATTGCAGGGATTTTTAGCGTGCCTGCTTCGAGCATCTCTAACAGTCGATGAACGCCTGTTGTGGTTTCTTCGGTAACGCCATGAACGTTTTCTAAAACCTGAGGATATTTATCGTGCAGCATTTGTGTTAAATCGCCGCCGTCATCAAGAACCATATTGGCGTCCCAAGGTTTGCCATCTTTGAGGATCGTTTGTTCAAGACACCATTCGTATTCTTCTTCTGTTTCGCCTTTCCATGCGTATACCGGAACGCCGGCAGCGACGATGGCTGCTGCGGCTTGATCTTGCGTGGAGAAAATATTACAGGAAGACCAGCGAACCTCAGCACCCAAATCCACCAGGGTTTCGATCAATACACCAGTCTGTATTGTCATATGAATACAGCCTAAGATTTTGGCACCCTTGAGGGGTTGTTGCGCATGATATTTATCGCGAATTTTCATTAAGGCAGGCATTTCGCTTTGAGCGATAGTCAATTCCTTTCGCCCCCAATCTGACAAAGTGATATCTGCCACCTTGTAATCGCCAGTAATCATTACGTGATTTTCTTGATTCATATGTTGTTCCGGTAATAAAGAGTACGAAGAATGTGCCACAACATTCAGCCAGACACAATATTGCTATTTCGAATTTCAAGTAGACAAGCTTATACGGCCAATGAGGTTTTTCAGTTCAATTGCTTATGATTACAAAGCGTAGAGTAGCGCGCTAACCAATCCAATCAAAACAAGTTGAGCCATTAAGGTTTGGTTGATTGCCAATAACGTACGTTGCATGTCGTCGAAACGCACTTCTCGAGTACCACCTACTTTGGGATATCTCACTTTGTTTGTTCCGTATATGGCTGGACCGCCCAGTTGAATTTGCAAAGCTCCGGCAATCACCAACTTAATGTACTGGGTAAATGCCAAATTAGCAGGGCGATTGCGCAGTGACTTGAAAGCCCTGAAAAATCCCCCAATCAGAGCAAACAGAAGTGCGAATAAAAGTTTAGGGATAAAAAAAACGATATTGCACAGCGAATTAATTGGTTGTCCAAACTCTCGATTACTAGATAATTTAATATTCCAACATTGAGACAATTCAAAAAGCAACCTAACAGTAAGTGCCGCCAAGCCTCCGCCAAACAAATACCACAAAATGATGGAAAATTGCTGAAAAAGAAAGCGTAGGCTCAGCGATTCAATCGCAGCTTTGCCAATTCCCATTGGTGACAAAGTAGAGGTGTCGCGCAAAACCATTTGCTTCAAATATTGCCGCGCTAAAATTTTTTGCTCTTGTTTGATAGCTTTTTGTACTCGTTGAAACTGCTTGATGACAGGCTGATACTGAATAGCAATGAGTAGCATGAATGCGTCAAAAAATAACGGATATTTAGCAATAAACATGGATATTGCGATTATTACCAGCATTGGGATCAACAACACTATTATGGCCAACGTGCCTGAAATTCTTCGTTGTAGAGGACTACGGCGTTTAGGAGGGTTAACCTTGCGCCCAAGGTTTGTAGCAATCAGTTTAAACAGTGTCAGCGGGTGATAGTGGACTGGCCATGGCATGAATCGCTCAATAGCAATGATGATGGTCACTATTATCAGTGACTCAAACCCCGAACTTGTTAGCCAGGACAGCCCGTCTTCAAACATATTCTAAGTTTATCTCTGCGACAGTTCTGCAATCATGCTCATAACAAGTTCAGCTGAATGCTTCGCTGCTTGGTCAATATATGACTTGAATGACACCGTTGAAGTTTGTCCGGCAATATCAGACAACGAGCGGATGACCACAAAAGGTGTGTCTAGCATGTAACAGGTTTGGCCTATGGCAGCCCCTTCCATTTCAACTGCTCGCATATCTGGGAACAGCCCTCGAAGTCTGGTAGCTGCTTCATCACAGCCAATAAATGAGTCGCCGGTGCAAATGAGTCCTCGCTTACTCTTAATATGAACGACATCTTTAGCCGCGTGCTCAGCAGCTTCAATTAATCGCTCATCACAAGGGAAAATTGCGGGCATGCCGTAGACTTGTCCTCTTTCGTATCCAAAGTGCGTAACGTCAACATCATGATGCTGTACGCTGGTACCAATCACTAGATCACCGATGCTTAAGTCGGCATCGAAGCCACCTGCAGAACCTGTATTCACCACAAAGTCTGGAGCAAATTGATCAATCATTACCGTGGTAGCAACAGACGCCGCCACTTTGCCAATGCCGCATTTCACAACAACGACTTCGACACCATGCAATTGACCCGAGTAAAAATTTAAATGAGCGTATTCGGATATTTCAACATTTTCTAATGAGGCTTTAAGCAATGCAACCTCTTGATCCATTGCGCCAAGGATAGCTATTTTCATGGAAACCTTTGATAACTGAATTTTGCGCGAATTCTAGTAGTTCATAACATAAATAGCGAGGGTTTAGCGGTGATTAATCACGCAAAAAATGAAAAAAAGCCCTCCTCAGATGCTGAGGAGGGAGGACGCCTACTATACCATTACTGTGGAATGGTATTACTCATGCTGCCACAGGTCTGCTAGAACGGAGTGGACGTTTAGGTTTGTCGGCGCGGGGATTGTCCGGATTTTGAGTGCCTGGGATAACGACTTTAGGCTGTTTGCGCTGCATCGGCGCAAGTTTAGTCTCAATGCATTCTTTAATTTCTTGAGGGTTGTAACCCGTTTTCACTTTGATCCGCAGATGTGGGATACGAGCAGCATCAAGAGCACTGCTGACATACCAGTCTCGCTGGGTTTTATAACCTTCTTTTCCTTTGTTGTGAACTAAGTCGACAGCAATAACAGGGCTCATATCCTGTTTGTCACACAACACAAAGTCTAATTGACGTCCAGAGGCCTTAATCAACGCATTTTTGGCTGTTCGCTTGTCAGTATTTTGACGTAACGAAACGATTTCAGACAAACGCACTCGGCATAAAACGCGATATTTATTTCCCACAGCACGCTCGATCAACTCTAAGAAATTGCGTTCTGTGGTTGTGAGAAGTGATGTCTTGCGTTTAAACGGAAAAGAAAGCCCGCCATCATTGAGCTTCAACGCACCCAGCGCAACAACGATCAACAGCATCATTAAAATAATAGCCAGTTCCATAACGACTCCTATTCAGACAAAAAATTGACACTTAAAGCAAGGCCAAATGAGTATTAATGGATATTTAGCAAGGTCGATGCCAGTGTGTTGACTTTGTATAAAGTGCGATCAAAATGGTCAACAATTTCAAACACTTTCTCACAGTTCAGGTCGCTCGTTTTACGTACACTGATTGCCACTAATAAATGTTAAGGAACCAACAACATGAAAAAAATTATTTTACCGGCAATAGCTGTCCTACTAATGAGTGGTTGTGCCACCCAAAGCTTTAGTATTAATGGCACCACAGATAATGAGCCGACTTATGAAGACATGCAGCACTTTTTTGTTTCAGGTTTGGCACAAGAGCTAGATGTCAATGCCGCGGAAATCTGCGGTGGTGCAGAAAAAGTAGTAAAAGTAGAAAGCCATCATTCTTTTATAAACGGCGTTTTAGGTGTTTTGACCTATGGAATTTATACACCACGAGATGCGCGTGTTTATTGTAAGTCGGATAAAGAAAGCAGCTAAACTCCATGTTTATGTAAAGAGGCGAGGCAGATTTGAGCCGCTTCTATTGTGTCCCCTCAATCCTGGATGAGCTATGCCGACACTTCTTTTCTAGGATTGCGGTTATGTTGATTTAACTAATACGTCTACTTGGGTGCCAGCACCGTCCTTTGAAATGACGATAATTTTATTAGCATTTTCATACTCAAGCACTATCCGACCTTTGAGCTCCTGAATCGAGTCTGCTTCCCCCAATTCACTGGTGTAAAAGTCACGAGTGCTCTGCTGATCGGTTGTCGCGTGGTAAGTCAGGCTAGCAGGTAACGCATCATCAAATAATTGGCAAAGTTTGGCTTCAGGATAAAGCGGCAACGAATGAAATTGAGCCGGACAAGATTGCGCGCTATAACCGTCCAAGGTCGCGTCTTGTGCATTCGCAGTAAACCCGATGAATGCAAAACATACAATGGGCGTGAATGAATTAAGACGTGTTAAAATAAACTTCACCGGTCTTTTCCTGTCATATACTTGAAGATACTACACACTATAGAAGTTGTGCGACTATCGGGCAACCGATATCCTGCACCATAAGGTATGCAAGCAAGTAAATGGGTATGATGTCCTGGTTATTAAAACGAATTAGCGATTACATTCGATTAGGTATTTTTGCTGCGGGCATATTAATTGGTGTTCAAGCACCTGCTTTTGTGGATCAGTATGAAAAGCGTGTCGATGCGCATTTGATTGAGGCGAAAGAAATCTTAAACGGATTTCAAAATACCGCAAATCGCTATTTTGAAGGCGATATACAGCGGCTTATCACGCATTATCGAAATAGCCAGGATAAGGTTTTTGAAGACGACGCCAATAATATAGAGTTTATCGTCAATCGCGTCGAGACTCTTAAAAAACAGCAACAAGCCCTTTCTACAGACTTTTTAAATCAGGTTCGTTATCTAACCTTAAGTGCAGACAAAGAGTTAGCGTTCGAGACTTTTGATAACTATTCGTATGTCGTGCCACTAAATTCTCAGGCATTGATTTCTGGAGCAGTTATTGCGGTCATTTTCCTATTGATTTCTGACTTTTTTGCTTTTCTTACTAAACGCAGCGTGAGACGTTTGAAAAGCAATAAAACATCCCAAGACTTGCATAGTAAACACTAAATAGATCACAGATAAGTGTTGGATGTATTGAAATTAAATTTCACTCACTTAGGTTTGGTCTTTAATTCAAATTAACAGGTGAAGTAAATAACCCCAATCCCGGATAAGCAACGCCTGTAAGCACCGCTATTTATCCCCTTATCTTCGTTGTTCATTATGCGTTTAGAGCGACTAGACAACATAATTCTCGCCTTGATAAGGGAATAAATCACGGCACTTACCTATTAATAACCAATATCAAAATGACGATAGCTTCTATATCATTGATAAAGCTTTAAAAACTAAGCTATATCGACATTTCTTATTCAGAATTGGGGTTAAATAGATATGACTAGGCTAAAAATCGACATTGTCTCCGATGTGTCTTGTCCATGGTGCATTATAGGGTATCAAGGTTTGCGTCAGGCGTTAGATCATTTGTCTGCCGATATGCAGGCAGATATACATTGGCAACCATTTGAGCTTAACCCTCAAATGCCCTCTGAGGGGCAGGAAATCAATGAGCATATTACGCAAAAATATGGGATTTCACTGGAACAGGCTGCACAAAATCGGGAAATGATTAAACAACGGGGTCTCTCAGTCGGTTACGAATTTGGTAACCGTGGTGGTGGCCGAATTTACAATACCTTTGATGCCCATCGTCTGTTGTACTGGGCAGAGACTTTTAATAAACAGACTGAGCTGAAGTTGGCCTTGTTTGACTTGTACTTTCAACAAAGTGGTAACCCGAGTGACCATCAACAATTATTGTCCGTTGTGGAACAGGTCAGTTTAGATGTTGATGAAGCAAAATCGATACTTGAAAGCGACCGGTATGAGCAAGAGGTTCGCACAGCACAGCGCCATTATCAAAATGCTGGAATACAGTCTGTCCCTGCAGTAATCGTTAACAATAAACATTTGATCAGTGGCGGCCAACCAACCGAAGTATTTGAACAGGCGCTTAAACAAATCGTTAAAGAAGATTCGTAACGCACCTTTTAAAGGTACAAAAAAAGGGCTGTTAAGCCCTTTTAATATTTAATCGAATGTTAGACACCTAAGTAATCCAAAATACCATCTGCGGCCTTACGTCCTTCATCAATGGCGGTAACTACCAAATCTGAGCCACGAACCATATCACCACCAGAGAATATTTTGGGGTTAGACGTTTGGAATGGGAATTTCCCTTGTGCCGGTGCACGAACACGTCCTTTTTCATCCAAAATAATCCCATAATCAGCAAACCAGCTTGCAGGGCTGGGTTGGAAACCAAAGGCGATGATGACTGCGTCGGCTTCTAATACATGCTCAGAGCCTTCGATTTCAACTGGACGGCGTCGACCTTGTGAATCGGGTTCACCCATTTGCGTTTTCACCAATTTCACCCCGCAGGCTTTGCCATGCTCATCAACGGCAATATCAAGTGGCTGCAAATTGAATTGGAATTCAACCCCTTCTTCGCGGGCGTTAACCACCTCACGGCGAGAACCGGGCATGCTCTCTTCATCACGGCGGTATGCACAAATAACACTTTGTGCGCCCTGACGAATGGATGTGCGAACGCAGTCCATGGTAGTGTCTCCACCGCCAAGAACGACCACCCGCTTACCTTTCATATCGATATAATCAGCAGGATCTTTTTCAATCCCCATGACACGATTGGTATTGGCAATTAAAAAAGGTAACGCTTCGTGCACTCCCTCTACCGTTTCATTGTCAAAGCCACCTTGCATAGATTTATAGGTTCCCATACCAAGGAAAACTGCATCGTAGTCGTTCATCAGTGTCTCAAACGAAATGTCTTTGCCGATTTCAGTGTTGAGCACAAACTCAACACCCATTTCGGTGAAGATCTCCCGTCGCAAAGTGATGACATCTTTCTCCAATTTAAATGAAGGGATACCGAATGTTAGTAGGCCACCAATTTCTTCGTATTTGTCAAATACGACAGGTTTGACACCATTTCTTACCAAGATATCTGCACAGGCCAAGCCAGCAGGTCCGGCACCAACAATTGCAACCTTTTTATCTGTTTCGATCACGCCAGACATGTCAGGACGCCAGCCCATCTTGAATGCGGTGTCAGTGATGTACTTTTCGATACTACCAATGGTGACGGCACCAAAGTCATCGTTTAGCGTACAAGCACCTTCGCAAAGTCTGTCTTGTGGACACACTCGGCCACAGACTTCAGGCAAACTGTTGGTCTTGTGCGAAAGCTCTGCTGCTTCCAAAATTCGCCCTTCATTAGCCAATTTCAACCATTGAGGAATGTAGTTATGTACCGGACATTTCCATTCGCAATAGGGGTTACCACAATCCAAACAACGGTCCGCCTGACCTTCAGTTTGTGATTGAGAAAGCGGTTGATAAATTTCGCCGAAATCTTCTTTACGCATTATGATCGGTTTTTTCGGCGGATCGATACGTTCGACATCTACAAATTGATATACATTTTTAGCCATGTTTAAACCCTACCTACTACTGTGCTTGTAAACGCAATTCTGCGGTTGAACGGCTGATATGGCCGAGCAGATTTTTGACGTCACTGGTTTTAGGTTTAATTAATCTGAACTTATCAAGGTGCTGAGCGAATTCAGTTAACAACATGAGAGCGTGTTCACTACCTGTTTCTTCATAATGTTGATTGATCAAGCCGCGAAGATGCTCCGACAATATGCCTTTTTCTTCAATTGGCATAATATCCAAAAGCTCCGGGTTGACACGGTATTCAATATCGTTGTGCTCATCATACAAGTAGGCAAACCCACCCGTCATGCCTGCGCCAAAGTTAACACCAACACTTCCAAGTACGGCAACGATGCCTCCTGTCATGTATTCACAGCCGTTATCGCCAGCCCCTTCAACGACGGCAATAGCGCCGGAATTTCTAACGCCAAAGCGTTCACCTGCACGTCCGGCAGCAAACAGTTTTCCACCGGTTGCGCCATACAGACAGGTATTGCCCATTATGGTACTCACGTGAGGATCGAAAGTGATATTGCGCGGTGGATAAATGACCAGCTTACCGCCTGTCATGCCCTTTCCGACATAATCATTTGCATCACCACAAAGGCTCAACTCCAGACCGCCAGCGTTCCATACACCAAAACTTTGTCCCGCTGTGCCGGTAAAGCTAACTTTGATCGGCTGATCCTGCATTCCCTGATTACCATGTTGCTTGGCGATTTCACCGGATAACAAAGCACCAACGGAACGGTCCGTATTGCGGATTGGGAAATCCAATTTCAACCCAGATTTATGTGCCACAGCTTGTTTGGCTTTTTCTAACATCTGTTTGTTCAGTAAACCTTTGTCCAATGGAGCATTAGTGGTTTCAGAACAAAATAAGCGGGTATGTGAGCCGGCTTCAGGTTTACTTAAGATCGGACTCAAATCCAATTTGTTTTGACGAGCTGTAATGCCATCAAGCACACTTAATAACTCGGTGCGACCTACCAGATCGTCGAACTTGGCTACTCCCAAACCCGCCATGATTTCACGTACTTCCTGGGCAATGAATTTAAAGTAATTCATCACCATCTCTGGCAAACCAATAAAGTAGTTGTCTCGTAGTTTTTCATCTTGGGTTGCGACACCGGTAGCACAGTTGTTTAAGTGGCAAATACGCAAGTATTTACACCCTAATGCCACCATTGGTCCGGTACCAAACCCAAAACTTTCTGCCCCAAGAATCCCAGCTTTGACCACATCAAGACCGGTTTTTAGGCCGCCATCTGTTTGTACACGAACTTTATGACGAAGGCCATTTTCAACAAGCGCTTGCTGGGTTTCAGCGAGTCCAAGCTCAAATGGGCTGCCCGCGTATTTAACCGAAGTCAGTGGGCTAGCTCCAGTGCCACCGTCGTAGCCGGACACCGTGATCAAATCGGCATAGGCTTTGGCAACACCTGTAGCGATGGTCCCGACGCCAGGTTCAGAGACCAATTTCACCGAAATCAGCGCATCTGGGTTGACTTGCTTAAGGTCAAATATCAATTGCGCCAAATCTTCAATTGAATAAATATCGTGATGGGGTGGCGGAGAAATTAGGGTGACACCAGGCACCGAAAAGCGCAGTTCAGCAATATAGTTATTCACCTTGTCGCCAGGTAATTGCCCACCTTCTCCTGGCTTAGCACCCTGAGCCACTTTAATCTGAATCACATCGGCATTAACCAGATAATGCGGGGTGACACCAAAGCGTCCTGAGGCGACTTGCTTAATTTTAGAATTCTTTTCGGTATTGAAGCGCGCTGGGTCTTCACCACCTTCACCAGAATTAGATTGACCACCTAATCGGTTCATCGCAATTGCTAGCGCCTCGTGTGCTTCAGGACTCAAGGCACCGATTGACATTGCAGCCGTATCAAAACGAGGGAATAATTTCTCAGCAGGCTCTACGCTTTCAATGTCGATAGGGTCGTTATCAGGATTTAACTGCAGCAAATCCCTAAAATGTGAAGGCGAGCGACCATTCACTAATTCAGCAAAGACCTGATAGTCTTCATAGCGACCTGATTTAACTGCAACTTGCAAACTGGTCACCACATCAGGGTTGTATGCGTGATATTCGCCGTCGTGCACATATTTTAGCAATCCGCCATGGGAAATCGCTTTCCTCTTCAACCAGGCAATCCTGTTCAGATTGATCTGGTCTTGCTCAAAATCATCAAAACCAGCGCCTTCAATGCGGCTAGGTATGCCCTTAAAGCAAAGTTCGGTCACATCTTTGTTGATACCAATAGCTTCAAAGAGTTTGGAGCTTCGGTAACTCGCAATAGTGCTAATGCCCATTTTAGACATGATTTTAAACAAGCCCTTGTTGATCCCTTTGCGGTAATTCAACGTGGCTTGCATGGCGCTCATTTTGATCTCGCCATTTTCAACCATTTGCTCAATGGTTTCGTATGCCATAAATGGATAAATGGCTGTCGCCCCAAGTCCAATCAACACAGCAAAATGATGCGGATCTCTTGCTGATGCGGTTTCCACTATTATGTTGGCGTCACAACGTAGCGCCTTTTCAATTAAGCGGCGCTGCACGGCGCCAACAGCCATGGCCGCCGGGATCGGTAATTTATTGGGTTTTATGTTTCTGTCAGAAAGGATAACGAAGGCCGCATGCTTTTGTTTGACCAAATATTCGGCTTCGTGACAAATTCTTTCCAGTGCTTTCTTCAGACCTTCTTCGGGCAAGTAATTCAGGTCAATAACTTCTGAATAATAATGCTCAGAATCAAACTCACGCAGCTGTTTCAAATCGGTATACATGAGAATAGGTGAACCAATCAAAACACGGTTTGCATAACCTGAGGTTTCGCTGAATACATTCTGCTCACGACCTATACAGGTTGCCAATGACATAACATGGTTTTCGCGCAAGGAGTCGATTGGCGGGTTAGTAACCTGAGCAAATTGCTGACGGAAGTAATCGTAAATCGTACGTTGTTTAGACGACATCACCGCCATCGGTGTGTCATCACCCATTGAACCAACGGCTTCCTGGCCATCGTTGGCTAGGACTTTAATGATTTGTTGGATCTCTTCGTAACTGTAATTAAACAGTTTGTGGTACGTTGACATCATCTCATCGTCAAACGCGCGTTTGCCGATCAAGCTAGCATCACACTCTTCAATCGGTAACAGCTTCTGAATATGCTGATCTATCCACTCTTTATAAGGATGACGCTCTTTAAGGTCTTCATCAATTTCATTGGAACGCCAAATTTTTCCTGTATAGGTATCGACGGCAAACATCTCACCGGGACCAACACGTCCTTTTTCTACTACATCTTCTGGCTGATAATCCCAAATGCCTATCTCTGACGCCAAGGTGATCAATCCATCTTTGGTTAATACGTAGCGGGCAGGTCGCAAACCGTTGCGATCCAGGTTACAAGCTACGTGTCTGCCGTTGGTCAGCACTATCCCGGCTGGGCCATCCCAAGGTTCCATATGCATAGAATTAAATTCGTAAAATGCACGCAGATCGTCATCCATTGTCTGGTTGTTTTGATAGGCAGGTGGAACAAGTAAACGCATGGCTCGGAATAGATCCATCCCACCCGCTAAAAATAGCTCTAGCATATTGTCTAATGATGACGAATCCGATCCTTCAACGTTAACAAATGGTGCGGCATCTTGAAGATCTGGTAAAAGTGGCGTGGTAAACTTGCCTGATCGCGCTTGCGCCCAGTCTCGATTCCCCCTGATTGTATTAATCTCACCATTGTGCGCTAAGAAGCGGAAAGGCTGAGCCAATGGCCATTTAGGTAAAGTGTTAGTAGAAAAACGCTGGTGGAATACACAAATCGCGGACTGCAAGCGTTCGTCTGCTAAGTCCAAATAGAAGTTAGGCAAGTCTCTTGGCATTACCAAGCCCTTGTAAATGGTTACCAAGGCTGAAAGGCAGGCGACATAAAACTCACTGTCATCTTGCAGGCGTTTCTCTACGCGGCGACGAACCATGAAAAGCCGGCGTTCGAGATCACGTTTACGCCATCCAGGAGGTGCATTAACAAATACCTGCTCAATTTGTGGAACACCTTGAGCTGCCAAGTCACCTAAAACCGAATGATCAACTGGAACCTTTCGCCAGCCAACCACTGCTAAGGTCTCTTTTTGTAATTCATCATTCAACGCTTGGCGAGCAACTTCTGCTTTGTCTTCATCAGGGTTCAGGAAAATCATCCCAACGCCATATTTCTTACCTAGCTTCCAACCATTGTCTTGGGCTATTTGATGAAAAAATGCATCAGGTTTTTGCAGCAGCAATCCGCATCCGTCGCCTGTTTTGCCATCCGCAGCGATACCGCCACGATGCTGCATGCGATCGAGTGCTTCAATAGCGGTGCGCACTAGCCGGTGACTTGCTTCACCTAGGGTGTGCGCAATCAATCCAAAGCCGCAATTGTCCTTAGAATCATTAGGGTTATACAAACTCATTAACGTAACTCCTTCAACCTTAGGCCGGGTAAGGTTGTGTGTGCCAACCAGTGTGTTGGTTGTGGTACTGCTTCGAGCCTGACTTCTATGGTCAGTTTTGCTCTGTGCTACTTATTATTGTTTTTCTTGTCGTTAGTGTGAGGATACCAGCCGGTTATCGAATTTTTATGTCTTTTTAGCCAAGCGGCCTGACAAAATACCCACATTAAACTCAGAAATCAATTAACGAGTTTGAGATATTCCATGGTTTTTTGAAAATAATTACTGAATATGAATTATAAGTCATTAATAACAATGACTTAACTATTCAAATGAACAAATGGTTATAATTTAGAAACAAACAATAAGATGCTAATAAATTGTTAAGAATGCGTAGGATTCTTGATGAAAAGTGGAATAATTGGTCAACTTTACTAATCACCAAGCGCATAATTATTTAGTTTAATTGCATACATTGGTCATGCTTACTTTGTAAACATAGGCTTCTACACGTTTAGAAATGTGTCGTCGGTTAAAAAATAGACTAACCTTTTAGGTAATGAATAACACATTACAAAAAAAGGAATGAGTATGAGTTGGTTTAGCACGTTGTTTTCTGGTGGTGCGTCAGAAGTTGTAGAACGAGTCGGTGACGTGATAGATGAATTCCATTTGTCTGGCGAAGAGAAACAGAAATTTAAATTGCAATTGCGACAAGTAGTGGCGGCAAGGGAATCTGAAGTTGAACAAACCATTCGCAAAAATTTAGAGGCAAAAGAACGCATCTTGGTAGCTGAGCTTGCTCAAGGTGACGCCTACACCAAGAGGGCTCGTCCGACAGTTGTGTATTTTGGACTAGTCATGATAGGGCTTAATTATTTTGTCGTTCCATTGGTTGGATTGCTTTCAGGATCAGACCCTATTCCATTTGAATTACCCACACAATTTTGGGCTGCTTGGGGGGGAATTGTTGCAACCTGGGCTGTAGGTCGCAGTTTCGAAAAAGCGGGTGCTGGTAACAAAATTACAAATAAAATAACAGGCAATAAACGAGTCTCATTATTGGAAGACGACTCCGCAGCGGGTTAAGGAAACTCTTATGGCTTCAGAAATGACAATCACCGAACACAAATTGTCCGGTGGTAATGCGAAATACCAAGCGTCTCCTAATCACGGTGGGAAGTTTAATCAAAGTCGAGCTGACACTATTGTTATTCACTTCACCGCAGGAAGTAGCTTTGATTCTTCGGTAAATCACCTTTGTAGTGAAAAAGCCAAAGCATCGGCGCATTTGGTAATTGGTCGGGGCGGCGAAGTCACTCAATTGGTTCCATTTGATACTATTGCATGGCACGCAGGCAGGAGTCAGTGGAAAGGTCGCTCAGGTTTAAATCGCTTTTCTATTGGCATTGAGCTGGATAACGCAGGGGAACTTACCAAAAATGAAGCCGGAGAGTTTTCCTCTTGGTTTAATCGCGTTTATTCTGCTAGCGAAGTGCACAAAGGTGTACATAGAAACCAATCAAAAAGCAGTTTTTGGCATGCTTATTCGCAGACCCAAATTGAAAAAACCTTTGAGATCTGTGAGTTGTTATGTGAAGTGTATGGAATAACAGAAATCCTCGGACACGAAGAAATAGCCCCTTCGCGAAAAACAGATCCTGGCCCTGCGTTTCCACTGGAAAAGCTGCGCCAAAGCGTCACCACTGATAGAGCTGAAGACGGTGCTGATGATGAATTTCAAATGCAACGGGAAAAAACCGTTATTGCATCAAAATTGAATGTCAGAAGCGGTCCAGGTGCTGAATTTGCAGCGATCTCTAAACCTTTACTCCTCGGTAGTCATGTGAAAGTGATTGAGCGCCAAGGTGAATGGTCTCGAATCGAATTTACCCAAACAGGTTGGGTAAGTGGGCGCTTTTTGCGAGACAAAGGAAGTTAATTCTCGTTCAGCTTACCTCACCGACTTTTTCTTGATAGCATTGTATTAATTGCTATTTTGGAACCCTACCTATGCAGTCAAAAGCCCCTATTGAATCCTGGGCAATCGGTGTCGCACAGTTTGTTAAACGCTTTGGCACTCTTAGAGTCAGTATTTTATTTGTCTTTTTAACACTCGCCTTTACGCTCGGCGGGTCCTATGCATTAAGGATGGGCATTAGCGGAGAAGTCGATTTAGAGGATTTTGTTAGCGCAATTATCCTAACGTTGTTGAGTGCGCCATGGGTTTTGTTTGTTTTCACTGAGCTGGTAAAACAACTCGAACAAAGCCGTGCAAGCCTCACCCAAGTTGTGCAGCAATTGGAACGTCTCCGAGAAGAGGACGTTTTGCTTAACAGAGAACTGCAAAGCAACATTAAACGGTTAAATCACGAAATTGAACAACGCAAAGATGCTCAACTTGAGCGAGAAAGGGTATTTAACGAGCTCGAGCGAGAAATTAATGAAAAATCAGAGCAAGAAGAACAAGCTAAACGGCTTTCGACGCTGTTACGCTCTATTATTGATGCCTCACCGGATTTAATCTACTACCGAAACGAAGAAGGCCAATTTGCTGGCTGTAATCGGGTTGCGGAACAAATGACGGGCAAAACTGAGGAAGAATTGATAGGACTGACCCCTCATCAAGTGTATGACGAAGATCTTGCGCGCCAAGTGGTGGCAAGTGATCATGAAGTACTTGAAACAAATGCCAGTATCACCGAAGAGCTATGGTTGCGATTTGCAGATGGTCGGCGCCGATATTTTGAGATGCGTAAGGTTCCATTTTACGATGCGGTAGGGACACGTTTGGGTTTATTGGCCTTTGGACGGGATATTACAGAACGCAAGCAAGCCGAAAATGCGGTTGCCAAAGCGAATAAAGATAAAACAGCATTTATTGCAACAATCAGCCATGAATTGCGCACTCCACTAAACGGTATCGTTGGGTTGAGCCGCATGCTCCGGGATACTAATTTAACTGAAGAGCAGTTCGCCTGGGTCAGCACAATTTATGCGAGTGCCATCACATTAGGTAACATTTTTAATGATATCATTGATTTGGATAAACTCGACAGAGATCGACTGGAGTTGTCGCTTAAAACGGTGTCAATAAAAGAGTTTTCCAATGAATTGAGCAGCATCATTCAGTTGTTGGCGGCAGACAAAGGATTGAAGTTTGAAACTGAAATCATAAACCCTATCCCCGCTCAAGTAGAAGCGGACGGTACCCGATTGCGCCAGGTTTTATGGAATTTGTTATTTAATGCCATTAAATTTACGCAAAAAGGTAAAGTCTGTTTGACTGTGGAAGCGCATGATCACCCAGATAAGCTGGGTATCAGCATGGTTAAGTTCACTATCAAAGACACAGGGGTAGGGATCCCAAAAGAAGAAATAGATAAAATTTTTGCCATGTATTATCAGGTTAATCACCCCGATCATCAATCAGCCACGGGCACCGGTATTGGCTTGGCGATATGCAAAGAAATGGTTCAATTGATGAATGGGGAAATACGCGTCAACAGCCTTGTTGGCGAGGGTACATGCTTTACGGTTGAATTGCCCTTAGCGATAAACAACACGCCGCTACAAATGCAACAGTTGCACGTTCAGGGCCTGGAAATTTTATTGGTTGAAGATATTGAACTCAATGTGATGGTTGCTAAGGCGCTGCTTGAAAAACTGGGTCAGCACGTAGAAGTCGCCATGACTGGCCAAGAAGCACTGAAAATGGCTCGGGAAAAGCAATACGATTTAATATTGCTTGATATTCAGCTGCCCGATATGACCGGGTTTAATGTTGCCAGTGTCCTTCACGATGAAAATCTGGTTGAACAGACACCTATTGTTGCATTAACAGCCAATGTGATTAAAAAGCGCCAGGAATATCTCAACAATGGTATGGATGACGTTATTGCCAAACCCATCAAAAAGAGTCGTGTGATCGAAGTCTTTAATCAGTTGTTTAGTGAGCAGCCCAGTATTCCGCAGTTCTCGGTAGAAGAAGCAAAAACTAGTGAAATGGAGGCCGTCCTGGATCTTGATCTGCTGCAAATGCTGGCAGACACCATAGGGCATGAAATGGTCAGAACCAGTGTCGGTGTGTTTCAGGAAAATATGCCTGAATACATGGATGTGCTTAAAATTAGCTTGAGTGCCAATGAAAAAGACGAAGTTTGCTCTCAGGCGCATAAAATCAAAGGTGCAGCAGGTTCAGTAGGATTGGCTAGAGTGCAAAAAATCGCCAATCGAATTCAACAGGGAGATCATCCGACATGGTGGGAAAATGTGCACGATTGGGTAGAAGAGTTAGAAATGGCTGAAAATCAGGATCTCGCTAAACTCAATGATTGGTTAAGTGCACAGAATATTGATGATTAATTGGGATTCGTTTGGGGAGACAACTATTGGCAATACTCGATCGTCAGGTAATCGCATCAGCCCAAGAAAGCGTTCTTTGTTGGTTGGCAACGGTTGATTCTGACGGTCAGCCTAACGTATCACCGAAAGAGATTTTTACGGTGTATCACGACGACGAGATTATCATCGCTAATATTGCTTCTCCGCATAGCGCCAGAAACATCAAAGCCAACCCAAAGGTATGTGTAAGCTTTATACATATATTTAAGCAAAAAGGTTACAAAGTTTACGGAAGAGCAACCTATCTCGAGCAAAAGAACAATGGATATGAAGAAAGGATAGCTATTATCGCTCAATTGACCAAGGGGCAGTATCCCGTTGCAGGCATCTTTAGTATTAAAGTGGATCGTGTATCGAAGATAATTGCACCAAGTTACTCTTTTTTTCCGAACATCAGCGAGCAAGAGCAAGTCGATTCTGCTAAGAAAACCTACAGACTCAAATAATCTCATCAAGCACAAGATATTTCGGCGCTGAAAAACGCCGTTTTTTCAATGACTCATCGTAACCCGTTTAATTGTCTATTTAACCTCAATCCGGGATTGAGGTTATTGATACCAATCCACTTCTTTGAGTGGATTGGTAGTATTCTAATTTCATGACTAAATTCGTCAAATAATCAATCAGCGACTAATCTAATTAAATTGTTTACAGAATTCATATTAATAATATAATAGTATTTATATTGAAGGTTTATCTTTTTGCGCGTTTTTGGACGTAACTATGACTAATTTTAATCCTGTAGATCACCCACATCGAAGACTCAATCCGTTGACAGGAGAGTGGGTATTGGTCTCCCCTCATCGGGCAAAGCGTCCATGGCAAGGACAAGTAGAAAAAACTGAGCAAGAAAAAGGTCAAAGTCACGATCCCACGTGTTACTTATGTGCACGTAATACTCGTATTAACGGAGAGGTTAACCCTGACTATCAGGGGACGTTTGTGTTCACCAATGACTTTGCGGCATTGATGACTGACACACCTGCTTCTAATGAGGAAAATGATGACCTCTTTACGCTCAATTCTGCACGAGGGACCAGTCGAGTTATTTGCTTTTCGCCAGATCATGATAAGTCTTTGCCAGAAATGTCACACAATGCCCTAGAAGAAGTTGTGTCGACTTGGTGTGAACAAGTAGAAGAGCTGGCCGAAGACTATATCTGGGTGCAGGTTTTTGAGAACAAAGGCGCCGCGATGGGGTGCTCTAACCCACATCCTCATGGACAAATATGGGCAAACGACTTTATTCCGGTTGAAGTAGAAAAAGCGGACAAAAATCAGCAACTTTATTACCAAAAGCATGGCACGTCGATGCTGCTAGATTATGCTCAAAAAGAATCGGCAAAAGGCACTCGCACTGTGGCTGAAACTGAGCACTGGATTGCCGTGGTGCCCTATTGGGCAGCGTGGCCATTTGAAACATTATTAATGCCAAAATTCGCCTGCCAAAGAATGCCTCAATTGAATCAAATACAGAAATCCGATTTGGCTGATATTCTGAAAAAACTCACTAGTCGCTACGACAATTTATTCCAATGTTCTTTCCCCTATTCTATGGGGTGGCACGGGGCACCTAACAATGGTCAAGAGAGCCCTTATTGGCAACTACACGCACACTTCTATCCGCCTTTGCTCCGCTCGGCTAGTGTTCGCAAGTTCATGGTGGGTTACGAAATGATGGCTGAGCCACAACGTGATCTGACGCCTGAACAGGCTGCGCAGAGGCTACAAGCCCTTAGTGATATTCATTATAAGGCAACAGGGGAGTGATAGAATGATCAATCAAAGCATTCTTAAAGGACTTAAGGAAAATTTCACCAGTCACTTTGGGGCGCAACCTGCGCGAATTTTTCAAGCACCGGGAAGGGTAAACCTGATTGGAGAACATACCGATTATAATGACGGCTTTGTATTGCCTTGCGCGATCGATTATCAAACTCTCATCGCAGTAACGCCCAGAAAGGACAAGGTAGTAAGAGCGGTGGCTGCGGATTACGAAAACCAAACCGATGAATTCGAAATTAGTGATTCGATTCAAAGTCATCCAGATCAACTTTGGAGCAATTATGTCAGAGGTGTTGTGAAGCATCTTGTGCTCAAAGGATTGAAATTCCAAGGAGCGGACATGGTGATCACCGGCAATGTACCTCAGGGAGCAGGATTGAGCTCTTCAGCATCGCTGGAGGTCGCTGTAGGTGAAACTTTTCGGCTGTTGTATGATTTACCTATCAGCAAAGAGGATGTAGCGCTAAATGGCCAGGAAGCTGAAAATCAGTTTGTTGGCTGCAATTGCGGGATAATGGATCAAATGGTGAGCGCTTGTGGCGAAGCATCAAACGCTTTGCTACTTGATTGTCGTACCTTGCACACAAAATTAATCAAGATGCCTGATGATCTCAGTGTGATGATCATAAACTCTAATGTTAAACGTGGCTTAGTTGATTCTGAATACAACACGCGGCGTGAACAATGTGAGCAAGCCGCAGCTATTTTAGGGGTGCCCGCGCTTCGAGATATTAGCTTAGAGTCTTTGGAAAACAGCAAAGGAATGTTACCGGAAGTTGTTTATCGTCGGGCTCACCATGTGGTTTCTGAAAACGAACGTACACTTAAAGCTGCTGTTGCTCTAGAAAATGCCGATTATGCGCAGTTGTCTGATCTGATGGCAAAGTCTCACGCATCGATGCGCGATGACTTTGAAATCACCGTAAAACCCATAGACTATATCGTTGAAACCTTGAGTCAGATAATTGGAAATAATGGTGGAATAAGAATGACGGGTGGTGGGTTTGGTGGATGTGTTGTGGCGCTATTGCCGCACGATATGGTTGAAAACGCCGTCACCAAACTAAATGATAGCTACACGGCGCAAACCGGTTACCAAGCAGACGTGTATATTTGTAAAGCCAGTCCAGGAGCAGGAGAGATTAACTAACCCTAATCCCTGATTGGGGTCAACTCGCCGACCTAGCAAATATCACCATGGCAATACCACTTATAATAACCCCGGAGGCTATCATAAATGATAAAGATAGCGTTTCACTTAGTACAATCCATCCTCCCAGTGTTGCAAGTACAGGAACACTCAGCTGGCTAACAGCTGCGACGTTTGCTCGCAACTGAGGTAATACTCTATACCAAATCGCATAACCTAGCCCTGAGGTCACCGCGCCAGAAAGTGCAGCGTAAAATGCGCCCTCGATTGAGAAGCTTGCATTAATAACTAATACCGGAAGCAAAATTAGTGATAACACTGACGCGCGACGAAAATTTGCGCTCGTGTCGGCCAACGCATCGGTTGACTTAGCTCCAACGAGAGAGTAGATGCCCCAGGCAACGCCAGATAATATCATTAGCACACTGCCAAGAATCGAAGGTGCATTGATGCCTGGCAGCACTAAATAAACGAATCCACTCATCGCAATGATAAATCCTAACCATTCTAGTGAACTCAATCGATTACCTTTAACAATGCTGACGAGAATCATAGTTATTTGCACACTACTAAAAAGTATTAGTGCGCCCATCCCGGTATTGAGTTCAATATAGGCATACGAAAACGCCGTGGCATAGAGAAATAAAGCGATTGCTCCTGCCCAACTACCCTGAGGTGTAGACTTGCTCAGAGCACGCCTTGTCTTTAAGCGCGAAAACAATACCAGTGTGCTAAGCATTGCAGCACCAGAAATGACTCTGAGTACAGTAAAGCTAGTCGCATCTATGGTCTGCTCGGCCAATGCCAGTCGGCAAATCAGTGAATTTCCGGCGAACGCCACGAGAGCCATCAACGTATATAAAATGGTCGTTAAGTGAGAAATTGGTTTTCTCCGCTAGGTGTTAGAGAAGGAATAGCGTTGCAGTGCCTAAGAATGCAAAAATGCCGACAACGTCAGTGATCGTCGTTAAAATAACACTACCAGCCAAAGCAGGGTCTATTTTGAGCCTCTTCATAATCAAAGGAAGTGTCGCTCCAGCCAATCCTGCAGCTATCATATTTATCATCATCGCAAAGGCAATGACAGCGCCCAGCATCCAATCTTGTTTCCATAAGGCGATGACTGACGCAATGAAAATAGCCCAAATGGCACCATTGAAAAAACCTATTGCCAATTCCTTAGCGATCAATGAGCGGGAGTTGCTTTCGCTAACATGACCCAACGCCATCCCCCTGATAACGAGTGTGAGTGTCTGATTTCCTGCAACACCGCCCATACTTGGCACTATTGTATTGAGGATGGCCAACACTGCTAATTGACTTAATGTCGCTTCGAATAGGTCACTGACTGCTGCCGCCATCAATGCGGTCAACAGATTGACTGCCAGCCAAATCGAACGCCTTTGGGTACTTTGCACGACAGGTGCAAAAGTGTCCTCTTCATCATCCAAACCCGCCATGCTCATCATGGAGTGCTCTGCATCTTCTCGGATGATATCAACTACATCATCAATAGTGATACGACCTAACAGTTGGTTGTTCTCGTCGACGACAGGCGCAGATAACCAGTTATAGCGTTCAAACAATTTGGCGACGTCACTCTCTGGCATATCCACAGGGATTGCTTCGGCGTCTTCATTCATCAAGTCTTCGACTTTCAATTCAGGCAGTGCAGTGAGAAGCTTTGTTACGGGTATCGTACCGATAAATTTATCGTTACGACTCACAACGTAGAAGGTGTCAGTTGTCTCCGGGATCTCACCTTTTAAACGCAGATATCGCAAAATTACATCAATGTTGACATCTGCTCTTAAAGTGATGGTGTCGGTATTCATGATGAACCCAGCAGTATCCTCACCATATGAAAGGGCCTTTTCGGCGCGTTGGCGATCCTGTTCATCCATGGATTCTAGGACGTCTTGGCTGACCGACTGCGGCAGGGTACTGAGTGTTTCAGCGATGTCATCGATGTCCATGTCTTCGAGGGCATCAACGACTTTTTCTGGCACCATCTGGCTGATAATGCCGTTACGGACATCTTCTGAAAGCTCTTCTAATACGTCACCATGAAAATCATCATCGAGCATATTCCAAAGCTCTGTCCGTGCTTTAAAAGGCGATGATTCTAGAAGAAGCGCTACATCACTTGCTGGCATTTCGTGAAGCAATTTACGTACATGCACGAAACGGCCACTGCTCAAAGCGAGATTAATCGCTTGCAGTTGACTTTGTGCATGTTTGATTTCGAGTGCTTCTGCCACGGAAGATTAAACCATTAAAAACTCATTGCTTTTAATAGTTTAGAGGAGAGAGTTGCACAGGTCAGCAATTATCTTTTAGATTGATGGATTAATTTAACCGACAACTATCTTATAAGATTCACTCGTCTTCGTTAAAGCGCTCAGCAATGAGCTTTTCAATTGCCTCTAATGCAGGTTCCGCATCCTTTCCTTCGCTGATCACGGTGACCTGTTTTCCTTGCGAGCTTTCCAGCATCATCAGTCCTAACACGCTATTAGCAGAAGCAGACTTTTCACCTTGTTTTAATGTCACTTGTGCATCAAATCGATTGGCTAGCTGCACCAACTGAGTTGCAGCTCGTGCGTGCAAACCGAGCTTATTAACAATCAGTATTTGCTTTTCAAAACGCATTAACGATTAAGCTCACGGTGGCGAATTTGTACGTCAGGATGAGAGGTTTCGAAGGTTTTTGCTAAAGATTCGGTGACATATACTGAACGGTGCTGCCCGCCCGTGCAACCAATAGCGACAGTGACATAACTGCGATTATTGCGCTCAAGGTGAGGCAACCAAGTGGAGATGAGGTTTTGGATCTGCCAGATAAATTTAGTCACTATGGGCTGTGAACCCAAAAAGATTTCGACGGGTGTATCTAAGCCCGTAAGATGCTTTAAATCAGGTTCCCAATGAGGATTAGGTAAAAAACGTGCGTCAAACACATAGTCAGCATCTTTGGGGATCCCATATTTAAATCCAAAAGACTCAAATACCAGAACCAATCTTGAGCTCTTTTTGCCAAGGATCCGCTCGCGTATCAACTCTGCTAATTGGTGCACAGAGAGTTTATCTGTATCTAGGTATAAATCAGCCCGTTCTGCTATCGGCGCCAAAAGTTGCCCTTCAGCTTGAATAGCATCGGCTAAGGATTTGTTCTGTCTAGATAGAGGATGTAAACGCCGTGTTTCGCTGAAACGCTTGACCAACATGTCATCACTGGCATCCAGATAAACAATTGTCATATCCCAAGTAGACGGCAGGTAGTCTAATATCTCGACCAGTTCTCCGGGCACTTTGGGTAAATTCCGTACATCGATACTAACTGCCACTTGATCATATTCGTCGACGACAGTGTGGGTGAGGGTTGGCAACAAGTTGACTGGGATATTGTCTACACAATAATAGCCAAGATCCTCCAAGGCTCTCAAAGCGATAGATTTTCCTGAGCCAGAGCGACCGCTAATAATGATCAATTTCATAAAACGATTGCCTCAAAAAGTTCTTTGTCCGAGTCTGCTTTTCTCAGGGTCTTGACAACATTCTTGTCGCTAAGTTTAGTCGCGATTGTCGCCAAGGTTTGCAAATGACCTTGCGCCTGATCTTCGGGTACAAAAATAGCGAAAAATATATCGACAGGACAATTATCAATGGCATCAAATGCTATCGAAGGTTTGCTGGTAACTAAAAATGCCATGACTTTATTGAGACCTTGTAATCGTCCATGCGGCAGGGCGATGCCATTACCAATTCCGGTACTGCCCAACTTCTCTCTGGACAAAAGGCTAGCTAAGATCGTCGCTTGGTCGATATCAGGTATTTTTTGTGCTGCGAGTTGGCTAATCGTTTCTAGGATGCGTTTTTTACTAGTGCCCTGAACTGCACAGGTAGTGCAGTCAGGGGATAATATATCTTTAATTTCCATTAATCGTCTAATTCAATGTCAATGGCGCTTAATCTTTTCCTTGTGCTTAATCACTTGTCGGTCAAGTTTGTCAATTAAGCTATCTATCGCTGCATACATGTCATTATGTTCAGATGTTGCGAACACTTCTCCACCTTTCAAATGGACAGTGGCCTCAGCTTTCTGATTCAATTTCTCAACGTTGAGGATGACATGTACGTTGTTAATGTGATCAAAATGTCGCTCGAGTTTGGTAAATTTTGTGTCTACGTAGTCTCGCAAAGAATCTGTAATGTCTACATGATGGCCAGTAAGGTTAATTTGCATAAAGCGCCTTCCTTCTGTTGATGAGCCTAGAGTAGGCTCTTGCGTTGGTTAGACGGTGGGATCGATAAAGACTCCCGGTATTTTGCTATGGTGCGGCGGGCAACCTTTATGCCTTGGTCTGCCAGCAGCTCAGCAATCTTGCTATCACTAAGAGGTTTAGTTGGTAATTCTGCAGCAACAAGCTTTTTAATCAGAGCTCGAATTGCTGTAGAAGAGCATTCTCCGCCAGAATCAGTGGCTACATGGCTAGAGAAGAAATATTTGAGTTCAAAAATCCCGCGAGGCGTGTGCATGTATTTCTGAGTTGTGACACGAGATATCGTTGATTCATGCATATCGACCATTTCAGCTACGTCGTTAAGCACCATAGGTTTCATCATTTCTGGACCATGTTCAAAGAAACCAATTTGTTGCTGGACGATACAATTTGCCACTTTGAGTAGAGTGTCGTTTCGGCTTTCCAAACTCTTGATAAACCACTTCGCTTCTTGCATATGAGAGCGAATGAACTGGCTGTCGTTGGTGTTTTTAGCGTTTCGACTCATAGCCGCGTATTGCTGATTCACATTAAGCTTAGGCAGACTATCCGGATTTAACTCCACTTGCCAACGGCCGTTCTTTTTCATCACTGAAACATCTGGAATGACGTATTCTGGCTCGCCTATCAGCAGTGCGCTACCTGGGCGAGGATTGAGCGTTTGCAAAAGACGCATAGCCTCGCGCAATTCGTCTTCTTTCAAACGTGTTTTACGCATCAAGGTTCGATAATCTTTACTGCCAAGTAAATCTGCGTAGTCGCCAATGAGAAGTTTAGCTTCATTAATCCAAGGGGTACTGCTGTCGAACTGATTGAGTTGAATTAGCAGACATTCCTGAGGTGTTCTGGAACCTGATCCGATTGGGTCAAACATTTGAATGCGCTTGAGTACACATTCCACTTCGTCCAACTCAATTTCTTCATTATCGAGACTATTTAGCACATCTTCCGTACTGATGGTTAAGTAACCTGACTCATCGATGGAATCGATAATAGCGATTGCAATGGCAATGTCGGTATCTGAAAAATGTGTAAGGCGCATTTGCCATAGTAAATGGTCTTGAATATTTTCGCTGGTTTCACCTTGAAATATTTGGTCGTCGTCGCCTCCGCCTGAACTCATAGGTGCAGGAGCAGATGATGCACTAATGTACTCGTCCCAAGTGCTATCAATGGGCAGATCTTCTGGTAGATCGCCTTTTTCTAGCGCTTCATTGGTATCTAGGCTGTCAGAAGCGGTTACCGCTTCTTCTGTCAGTTTGTCATTGGAATCGGACAACGCAGCATCGCCCGAAGGACCTTCTGATAGTTCTTCTACTTCCAAAAGTGGATTAGAATCCAGGGCTTCTTGAATTTCTTGTTGTAAGTCCAGCGTAGACAACTGCAACAGCCGGATTGCCTGTTGCAACTGCGGCGTCATGGTAAGTTGTTGGCTAAATTTAAGTTGTAACGAGGGCTTCATTTATAATTTGTTTTCTTACTCTGTTAGACAGATAACGGGTTTAAGTTTCAATACCTTTACTATAGCTTGAATTGCTCACCAAGGTATACATCTCTCACTTGTTGATTATTTAAAACTTCTTCTGCACTGCCCGAAGCGATAAGTTCACCGTGGCTCACAATATAAGCTTTTTCGCATACATCCAGTGTTTCTCGTACATTGTGGTCAGTTATCAACACGCCAATTCCACGATCTCTTAAATGCTGAATTATTTTTTTTATATCATTCACAGAGATTGGATCAACCCCGGCAAAAGGTTCATCGAGCAAAATAAATTCTGGATCAGCGGCCAACGCACGAGCAATTTCTACTCGGCGCCGCTCGCCACCGGATAAACTCATCCCTTGGCTGTTTCTAATGTGGTTAATATTAAATTCGTCGAGCAAGGCGTCTGCCTGCTCTTCTCGCTCCGCCGCGTTGAGCTCTTTACGCGTCTGCAAAATAGCCATTATATTTTGGTAGACAGTTAACTTCCTAAAAATAGACGATTCTTGCGGAAGATAGCCAATACCTTTCCTTGCTCGAACATGCATGGGTTCCAAGGTTAATTCAGTCTGATCAATGAATATTTCGCCTTTGTCTAAAGGAACAATACCGACAATCATATAAAACGTTGTGGTTTTGCCTGCCCCATTTGGACCGAGCAAACCAACAATTTGCCCTGTAGAAACTTCAAGACTCACGTCTCTAACTACTTGTCTTGATTTGTATGACTTTGCCAGATTAGCTGCTTTAAGCGTTGCCATTAAGGTTGGTCGTCCTCTTTTTGTTCTTTTTCTTTATTGGTCGGCTTTTCCGACTCATCTTGTCGTTTACGTAAGCTGTCGGGTTGGAAAATTGCGGTGACGCCACCTTCTTCCGATTCACTGCCTTGGGCGATTAATTGTTCCAATTCCATGTTAAACAGAATCGATTCGCCTTTGACCAAACTGCTATCTTGGTTTAATTCTGCCGCACCGGTAAGGGTCAATGTGCGGTTGTTGACCTCGTACTTAATCTCATTTGCAGCTGCACTTACGTTACTTCCATCATCAAGCACTTGGCTGTATTTGGCCGGTTCACCGCGGGCAATGAACACTTCTTTTCCTTCTCCTAACCCAGCAATGACTTCTACCTCGTCGGCGAGAATTTCCAGCGTGCCTTGGGTAATGCGAACATCTCTACGAAAAATAGATGTTTTCGTTTTGCCATCAAAGAAATTTGACTTAGAGTCGACTTTAATTGGTAAGCCGAAGTCATCTTCTCCAGCATAACTATTTGTCCCGAGCACCGAGGCAATTAGGAGTAAGCTAACGCGGAGCATATTGTGTTTGAACATGGTCTTTTAACTCATATATTTGGGTAGTTAAATTTGCAGTAAAGCCGTTGCTCATCACCACAAAATCTTTGCCATTTATTTCTACTGGCTGATCAGAAACCATTGTTTTATCAACCAGATTTATTTCTAAAAACTGTGTGCGAATGGTCTGCACAAAGCCACTTTCATCTAAACTTCGAATTTCGACGTCTGTTTCTAGTTGAATTCGATTATTTTCGTATAGTGTGCCCTCTGTCGCTTCAACATGCCAAGGATTATCGTCATTCGACACATAGATGGTATACCGAGGCTGACTAAATACTGTGAACCCAAGTAACTGGTAATGTTCCATCTTCAATGCAAAAACCTGGTGATTTATCTCACCATTTTCATCGTATAAGGTGCTACGCATGTTGCGCGCTTGATAATTAGGGCGCCACAATTGATCGGCGTCTTGTTCTTTTAGCTCAGGAGTTGTGGTCATCCAACCCGGCAGATATACCAGCAGTACCAACAAAAATAGTGCGCCAATACTGATGGTGATTCGGTTCATATGCTGCTACCAAAAGATTGATTGAGCTTATTTTTGGAAAACAAAATCAAATCACAAACTTCTCTCACAGCACCAGCGCCGCCATAAGTCTGGGTGACATACTCGGACCGTTGGCGCACTGTCGGATGGCCGTTTGGCACACTAATTCCAACATTCGCCTCTTCGAACATCGCTAAATCTGGCACATCGTCACCGATCGCAGCGATGTTTTCCTTTTTCAGATTTAGATGTTCTTTTAGTTTTTGCACGGCAGAGCGCTTGTTTTCCTCACCTTGAATAATCAAGGTTACACCTAATGCTGTCATCCTATCTTCGACAATCTGCGACTGCCTACCGGTCACTACTGCGACATCAATACCGATACTTAATAACGCTTTTACGCCATAACCATCAAGCGTGTTAAAGGCTTTTAGCTCTTCACCGTTATTACCCATGAAAATGTTACCGTTAGAAAAAACGCCGTCAACATCACAAACCAGTAGTTTGATTTTACCTAACTTGTACAGCAAGTTATTGGTGACAGGACCATATAGCGTGTCAATTAACGACATTAAACGACTCCGGCTCTAAGTAACATGTGCATATTGAGTGCTCCAACTGGAACGGTGTTTTTGTCTACGATTATCATCGAATTAATTTTATGTTTTTCCATTAAGTTTAAGTTTTCGACCGCAAGCATTTCTGCATTTCCCGTAACACTTCCAGGTGTCATGACATGATTAACTGAAGTTCGATGAATATCGAGACGATCATCCAATATTCGTCTGAGGTCTCCGTCCGTAAAAATACCCACTAACTTTTGGTTTTTGTCTACAACCCCGGTCATACCAAGACCTTTTCGTGAAATTTCTATTAGCGCATTGCTGATAGTCTCATGTTCATCAACCAGCGGCAGTTCATCTCCGGTATACATGACATCCGCTACTGTTAACAGAAGTCGTCTACCGAGACTTCCGCCCGGATGTGAAAGGGCAAAATCTGCAGAACTAAATCCACTCGCATCCAGCAACGCGATGGCTAGCGCGTCGCCCATTGCTAACGTTGCCGTGGTGCTGGCAGTCGGTGCAAGCCCTAAAGAGCACGCCTCTTTTTCAACTTTAATGCAGACAACAACATCGGCATGTTTAGCCAAGGTGCAATGGCGATTGTTTGTCATGGCAACAATCGGAATAGATAATCGCTTGATCACCGGAAGCAAATTTAGCAATTCAGCGGTTTCGCCTGAATTAGAAATGGCTAGCAATACATCTTGTTCAGTTAACATGCCCAAATCACCATGATTTGCTTCGCCTGGATGCATAAAAAATGCTGGTGTTCCTGTGCTTGATAGAGTTGCTGCGATTTTATTGCCAATATGACCAGATTTGCCCATGCCGCTAACCACGACTTTGCCAGTGCAATCACGGAGTAATTGACAAGCGCGATCGAAATGCTCGTCGATATACTGATCAAGTTGTTTTATCGCTTCAGATTCAATTTCCAGCACTCGAAGTGCAGATTGTCTGTATTGAGAAGACATTTTTTCTCTTTCTTCAGGCTAGTAAGTAATAACAGTAGATTAGATAGCAAGCTACCAGCGTGCCACCTTCCCAACGATTGATGCGTCGGGTACCGCGCAAATTAAAACTAAAGGCAATAAGCAAACCTGTGACCAGAAGCATTGCAAAAATGTCCCGAGTCGCTACATTTTCGTCAATGAGTCCTGGTGCAATAAGGCCTGGCATCGCCAATACTGCCAACAAATTAAAAATATTTGAGCCTATGATATTTCCTAAGGCTAAATCATCTTCACCTTTAAGCACGCCGGCAATACTCGCCGCAAGTTCAGGAAGACTCGTACCTAATGCGATGATAGTTAATCCAATAACAAGCTCACTCATTCCAAAAAAGCGGGCTATTTCTACCGCAGAGTCAACCATAAAGTGAGCACTGACCGGCAACATTATCAAACCGACTAGCACCCAAACCACTGCTCTGGAGGTAGGCACATTTTTAGGGAGTTCTTCTTCGGTCTCGGCTTGTAGAGGGTCACCCTTGTCGGCTTTTAAGGAGATGAGTGTTAGGCCTCCTATACTGACAAAAAATAGAATAATCAGAACGATGCCTTCGACGTGAGTTAAATGTCTATCCGACAGAAAATAAACTGCCAGTAGAGTTACAGCCATTAACACAGGCATTTCTCTGCGAATGGTAGAGCTGGAAACCATAAGCGGTTTAAGTAAAGCCGTGAGACCCAGGACTAAGGCAACATTGGTAATATTCGAACCAATAGCATTGCCTACAGCAGTGTTGGGGTTGTTATTCATTGATGCGGTCGCAGACACGACAATTTCAGGCGCTGATGAGCCCATTGCAACAATGGTTAGGCCAATGACCATAGGAGATATACCGAGGCTATTGGCCAATGCCGATGCACCAAAAACGAATCGATCGGCGCTCCAACTGAGTGCAACCAAACCGGCAATAAATATAAGCGCTTCTATTATCACTGAGCTAATTCATCTAAAAACAATGTTATGATTATCGCAAAATACACAGGTAATTCCTAATCGGCCAATCATAATACATAAATATTGTGATCATTTTTGTCAAAATCAAGCTACAAAAAGTTACGATTTTGTATTTCAGATTTTGTTACCTTTAGTTTTTGTGAATTAGGCTTGAAAAGTTATAGAATGACCGCAGATAGTGGGGCCGTGTGAAATATAAACGAATGTTGGCGTGTCTTATCCTCAAGGTGACTCGGAGTTTTAAGTGAAAAATTTGATTGAAATAGAGAGTTTGACCTTTAAACGGGGTGAACGTGTCATTTACGACAACATTAGTTTACAAATTCCGCAGGGAAAGACAACGGCGATCATGGGCCCAAGTGGGATCGGTAAAACCACACTTTTAAAATTAATTGGTGGTCAACTTCGACCCGCTCAAGGTGACATCAAATTTCGTGGTGAATCTATTCCCGGCATGACCAGAAACCGTTTGTTTAAAGTTCGTCGCCAAATGAGCATGTTGTTTCAAAGTGGTGCTTTATTTACCGAACTAAGCGTCTTCGACAACATTGCGTATCCGTTACGCGAGCATACAAAACTGCCTGAATCGCTAATAAAAACTATCGTGTTGTTGAAATTACAAGCGGTTGGACTGCGTGGTGCTGCTTACTTAATGCCGAGTGAGTTGTCTGGAGGCATGGCCCGCAGAGCTGCGCTGGCCCGTTCAATTGCATTGGATCCAGAATTGATTATGTACGACGAACCTTTCGCCGGCCAAGATCCGATTTCAATGGGAGTTTTGGTAAAGCTCATCAAAGAATTAAACAACGCCCTAAATCTGACTAGCGTTGTAGTGACTCATGATGTCACAGAGGTTATGAGCATCGCCGATTATGTCTATATTCTGGCGGAGAAAAAAATTATTGGTTCCGGCACACCAGAAGAGATTCGCCAAAGTGACTCGTCTTTGGTTCAACAGTTTTTAAATGGTGAAGCTGACGGTCCAGTACCTTTCCATTATCCGGCGACATCGTTAGAGAATGAATTTATGGGAGCGAGCTAATGGATTGGTTAGCGAATCTAGGAAGAGCAACACTAGACAGATTTGCTGCGGTAGGCAGAGCAAGCTACGTGCTGTATGGCGCATTGATTGCCGTACCGCAACTAAAAAATATTCCACTAACCATCCGTCAAATGTACGTGGTTGGTGTGCAATCTTTGTCCATTATCATGGTGTCAGGGTTGTTTATCGGCATGGTTATGGCGTTACAAGGCTATACGATACTAGTCGACTATGGCGCTGAAGGAAGCTTAGGGCCGATGGTGGCGCTTTCTATTCTTCGTGAACTTGGTCCGGTTGTCACTGCCCTGCTGTTTGCTGGTAGAGCTGGTTCAGCGTTGACCGCAGAGATAGGCTTAATGAAAGCCACTGAACAACTTAGTAGTTTGGAAATGATGGCGGTTGATCCGCTCAGACGTATCATCGCTCCAAGGTTTTGGGCTGGGATTATTTCAATGCCGATGCTCACCGTTATTTTTAGCGCAATAGGCATTTTAGGTGGGCATTTGGTTGGCGTGGAATGGTTAGGCGTTGACGCTGGCAGTTATTGGTCAATCATGCAATCAACCGTCGAATGGAACGAAGATGTCATGAATGGTGTCATTAAAAGTGTTGTGTTTGCTTTTGTTGTCACTTGGATAGCCATTTTTAAAGGATATGATTCGATCCCGACATCAGAAGGGATCAGCGCAGCAACCACACAAACCGTAGTGTATTCGTCACTCGCCGTGTTGGGGCTGGATTTTGTTTTAACCGCAATAATGTTTGGAATTGAGTGAGGATACAGGCATGACATCAAGGAAAACCGAAATATTAGTTGGACTGTTTGTAGCTTTAGCAATCGCCGCAACGCTGATGTTGGCGATGAATGTCGCTAATCAAGGTTCTGTGGGTAACGGAGAAACTTATAATCTGTATGCAAAGTTCGATAATATCGGCGGTCTGAAAGTACGTTCGTCGGTAAAAGTTGGTGGGGTTACCATTGGTCGGGTGGAGAATATTCACTTGGACCCTGAAGATTTCACGCCGGTTGTTACATTGAGCATTTCAAAGCAATACATTGAGTTTCCTGAAACCAGTTCAGTGTCGATTTTAACTTCTGGATTGTTGGGGGAGCAGTATGTTGGTTTACAACCTGGCTTTTCAATCGATGATATCGAGAATCTCGCTGATGGCGACTATATAGCGGATACAAAATCTGCATTAGTGCTAGAAGATTTAATTGGTCAATTTTTATTTAGTAGAGACAGCGAATAAGCTGTCATAAAGCGTTAGGAAAAATTATGAAAATCAAATTATTTGCCAACATCACTGCAGTGTTATTTCTAACACTAGGGATGTCAGCGACGCAAGCACAGGAGATAGACAAGGAAGACCCCTATGCTATGGTTCAAGGGGTGGCATCAGTCACTTTTGAGCGCATTAAAAACGAAAAGGCCAACATCGAAGCAGATCCAGAGGTACTTCGCACCATTATGAAAGAAGAATTGCTTCCCTATGTTGATTACAAGTTTTCTGCCTTTAAGGTTTTAGGCAAATATGTCAGAAAAACTGAAAAAGAAAAGCTACAAGAATTCGTGATGGTCTTCCGTGAGTACCTAGTCACTACTTATGCGGTAGCAATGGGCTATTACGACGATCAAACCGTTGAATTTGAACCCGCTTCAGATTTTGAAGACGATCGAAACGTCACGGTGCGCGCATTGGTAAAAGACGATGATCGCCCTGATATTAAAATCGCGTTTAAAGTTCGTAAAGATCGCAAGACGAATCAATGGAAAGCTTACGATATGGTTGCTGAAGGAATTAGTATGCTATCGAGCAAGCAAAGTGAGTTCGAGTCGATTTTGCGTCAGCAAGGGATCGACGTGGTGATTGATTTGATGAAAGACAAAATCAGCAAACCTATCGTTATCGAAAAAGAACAAGCGGATACCTAATTCACATGGAAGCAACTGTCACCAAGCAAGCTGATGGTCGATTTAAGATTACCGGAAACTTGAACCGTAAAACCGTTATGGACTGTTGGCCCGACCAATCACTTGCAGTGAACGAATTGAAAAAACAAGGACTTTCGTTACAAATAGACATGCAAGGTGTTCTAAATGTCGATACGGCCGGACTTGCTTGGTTGATGCATTTGGCGAAAGAATGTCAGGATGCTCAGGTTGATATTAGTTTAAAAGAGGTCCCAACAGGTTTAATTAATTTGGCAAAATTAAGCAACGTCGAAGGGCTTTTGCCGTTACAATAGCGCTAGACAACACCGAATAAAGAAAGCAAATGGACAATCAACAAATCGAATCTTTACTAAAGCAAGAATTAGAGCTTGCTGAAGTGCATGTAACCAGTGATGGCTCACACTTTCAGATCATTGCTGTCAGCGATATATTTGATGACATGAGCCGTGTTAAAAAACAGCAATTTATTTATGGTCCGCTAAAAGACAAAATTGCTGATGGAAGCATGCACGCTATCTCCATAAAAACATTTTCTGAGAAACAATGGCAGCGCGAGCGCATGTTTAACATGCCGCAGCCATAGTCGCTTCCAATGGAAAAGTTACGTATAAAAACAGGGCCCGCGTTACAAGGCGAAGTTGTTATCTCGGGTGCTAAAAATGCTGCATTGCCTATTTTGATGGCCAGTATTTTGGCTGACTCCTCCTGCCATTTTGACAATGTTCCTGCGCTTCGAGATATCAAAACAAGTGTTGCCTTGTTATCTGATTTAGGCGTCAAGGCGCAACGTCACGACAACCAAGTACTCGAATTGGACCCCAGTCAAATAAACAACTTTACTGCTTCCTATGAGCTGGTGAAAACCATGCGCGCTTCAATTTTGGTGCTTGGGCCGCTGTTAGCAAAATATGGCGAGGCGAATGTGTCACTGCCAGGTGGTTGCGCAATTGGTGCGCGTCCAGTCAATCTACATCTCGATGGCTTGAAACAGATGGGCGCCAATATAGAAGTGGAAGGCGGCTATGTTCGCGCTTCGGTAGATGGACGTCTCAAAGGTGCGCACATTTTTATGGATATGGTCAGTGTCGGCGCTACTGAAAATTTAATGATGGCGGCGGCCCTGGCGGAAGGTGAAACCGTACTTGAAAATGCCGCACGAGAGCCAGAAATTGTTGATTTAGCCAATTGCCTCAATCGAATGGGAGCTAAAGTCACAGGTGCGGGCAGTGACAGCATCAAAGTTGTCGGGGTAAGGCGACTTCATGGATGTCATTATCGGGTGCTTCCTGATCGCATTGAGACCGGTACTTTTTTGGTTGCCGCAGCAGTTACTGGTGGGCACATTAAGTGTATTAATGCCGCTCCAGAAACCCTCGAAGCGGTCCTAAGCAAGCTCACCCAAGCAGGGGCGAAAATTACCACTGGAGACGATTGGATCGAATTAGATATGGCAGGTAAGCGGCCGGTCAGTGTGGATATCAAAACGGCTCCCCACCCAGGCTTTCCGACTGATATGCAAGCGCAATTTGTGGCAATGAACTGTTTGGCGCAAGGAACCGGTGTAGTAACCGAAACCATTTTCGAAAATCGTTTTATGCATGTGCCGGAACTGCAACGTATGGGTGCAAAAATTGCTCTAGAAACCAACAGTGCAGTATGCACAGGGGTTGATCAACTTACAGGCGCACAAGTGATGGCTACCGATTTACGGGCATCAGCCAGCCTCATCATTGCTGGACTTGTCGCAAAGGGGGAAACGACCGTTGATCGTATCTACCACCTTGATCGTGGGTATGAACACATCGAAACTAAGCTCACCAAATTGGGTGCAAACATCGAAAGAATTTAATTCTGTTCAGATTTTAGAATAACTCACAGCCAGGATTGAGGCTGTTATCGGCGCTTAAACAAGTGAGCTGTAACACTCATAAAGAATTTGAATCAATGTCTTGTAGTTGAGCGTGGAGATCTGTCTTGTTCGCCAGAAATATAGTGACCAACTATGGCGTTACAGATCCCCTTTTCATCAGTTGAAAATGAAATTTTAAAATCAGTCAGGTCGCCTACTAAAAACTGCGTGGCAGAGATCGGAAGCAACTTGTGTGGTTGATTTCCTCGTCGTTGATAATATAGTCGGCCGTTTTCCCATTTAATCTGTCTTGGTCCATATTGACCGACGATACAATTGCGGTTTTCTTCACTCAATACAAAGCTCTCATTTAGCACACGTATACGCTCTTGCAACCATGTGATACGCCTTGCAATTTGATCATTGTTTGGTGAACGCGATTGCATTTTTTGATAATAAGATTGTGCTTCCTGCCAGTGTTTATTCTTTAGTGCTAGCAGTGCCGCATGTTCTAAATGCCAAATTTTGTTGTCTGATTGTGTGTAGTTTAGAAAATGAAACGTATTTGCCATGTTTCCAACTACAGGCTCAACCAATTTTTTTGCTATCGATAAACCATTCTCGCTGTTTGAAAAGTAAACCATTCCACGATTTGTCCATGAATTCCAAGCAACAAAAGCTTTAAATACGCCATTGTCACCCCAGTGCCAGGATATGACATGATTGTTCTGTTGCTGCAATCCCCAACCCAGTGTCCATGCCAATCTAGAACCATTGGGAAGCGGAAGCTTAGCATTGCGCTCATCCCCTGTTATTAATATTTCAGGACTCTGCGCCTGCGCAATCAGGTCCGCATCAAACAAGGTTCCTTTAAACCACGCCATAACAAATTTTGCATAGTCCCTAGATGTGGTGTGAAGACTGGATGCAGCATTGGCTTCCGGGATGCCTCTGTTCATTGGATTGGACAATCTATCATGACCAGTTATCCTATTTATTCGTTCGTTTGGCGTCCATGTAAATTGCGAGTTTTTCATGCCAACCACATCGAAGATTTCCGATTCAGCGAGTTCTTGCAGGCTTTTTCCTGTCATCTTTTCTAACACTTTTTGTAGATAAACATAGCCTTCACCAGAGTAATGGAAACTAGTTTTCGGTGACTCGATGAAATCTATATATTCTCCCCCCCAATTGGGTAAACCTGTTTGGTGAGACAAGATTACTCTTGCGGTCAACTGTTTGGCTAAGCTCTGATCAGTCGCTCGTGTAAAGGGTAGAATGGTATGCAAGGGCTGATCGAGAGAAAACTCACCCCGGCTAGCGAGTCGTAAAACAATGGCTGCAAAAACTGGCTTGCTAAGTGACGCTGCTTCAAACATCATATTCGTTTCGATAGCAGAATGCTTTTCTGTATTGGAAACTCCCCAATTTTGGTGCCAAAGTACCTTATTTTTATCGAATAGTGCTAAAGATATGCCTGGAACATGGCTTGTCTCCATCAATTTGGGGACATCATCCGAATAATGTTGAATAAGTTGCTTCATCGAAGGTTCTGTTTGCCCATACAAAAAAGTTGGCAATAGAAGTGCAGCTAAAAACGTGCAAAGAAGTGAAACGTTTGATCTCATATTATTGGTAAAGTGAAACATAGATATATTTATGTCGCAAAAACAAGGTTAAAAGTTTAAAAGGCAAGACAAAGATCAATGTATCTATGAAGCACTTACTATCGCAGGATCTAAACCCTGGCTTGACGCGCAGGACGGGTTACACCGAATGAGTCTTTGTTCGTGAATCTACATAATGATCAGCCGACAAGTTATAGTTTTGACTTGTGTTTAGTCTGTGAAACGGCTTTAGCGCTGAGCTTCGCCGACTGTAACAGTAAGATTGATAAACGTATTGTTGCGGCTAATGGTCAAGTTTAGCTGCTCACCAGGACGGCTTTTTGCAATCATATCAAAGGTTTGGTCAAGAGTTTCAAGCTCAATTTGATTGATTGAGAGAATAATATCAAACTGTTGCAAACCGCCTAAATCGGCTGGACCATTAGGAACAACATTTGTCACTACTATGCCCTGTACGTCAGGGTCGATACCTCCAGTAAAACCAAGCTGCCCATGGCTGGCCTTCCCATTGGCAATGATTTCATCCATGACTCTGCTTGCAAGAGAGTAAGGCACAGCGAAAAATATACCGTTAACATCGATGACTCTGCGCTGACTATCAAGCGTCTTGAAGTTGGCGTTGTTAATGCCTACCAAAATACCATTGCTATCAACCAACGCACCGCCTGAATTACCTTCATGCATGACCGCATCAGTTTGAATAAATTCTCGAAAATTCTGTGTAACAGTATGCCCCGAACGGCTAACGATACCTTGGGTTATGGTTTGACCAATATTAAGAGGATTGCCGATCGCCAGAACAACATCTCCAACTCGTAATTGCGGATCATCCACTTGAGGAATAACTTGCAAATTGTCGGCGGTAATTTTAAGCACTGCTAAGTCGGTAAGTTCGTCGTAACCTGCTAGTTCAGCCGGTAAGCGGCGACCATCGGGCAAGCCGACGATTGTTTGTTCTGCATTTTGGATCACGTGCCAACAAGTCAGTATATAACCATTTTCATTCATAATAACGCCCGAACCCAGGCTGGTTCGGCTCACTTGCTGACGTCTGACTATGTCAATACTACTACTGTATATGTTAACCACAGCAGGTGCTGATCGACTGACAGCATCATAGTAACTTTGCCTTTCAGGAAGGCTGTCGCCGCGTTTAAACATATCGAAGTTTAAATCGCTACCTTTACGGAGTTCTGGAACCAGTGCCAAGATTAACGCGGAAATGATTAATCCAAGCGCGATGGATTTACCAAAAAATTGTAGCCAGGAAGGTATTTTCACGGATGATTCGAGTTAAATTACTGATTAGTAAGAATAACACCTAAAATGCGATCATGGTAGGTGAGAAACAAACAAGCCGCTTTGATTTCAAAGCGGCTTGTTCAATTGGTTACGTCATTTATTGTCGAATAACAAGGTATAGTGACGATTTACCTCGTTGCACGTTAAGCGCAATGACGCCTTCGGCTTCATCCATCAACCTACTTAATTCAGCAACTGTATTGACTCGAGTACGGTTTACTCCGACGATAATGTCGCCATCTTGCAAACCGATACGCGCTGCAGGTGAGCGACTTTCCAAATCTGATATTTCAACACCTGGATTGCCACGTTCAGTCGTGCCATTAGACAATGCGGCACCTTCTAAAGCAGGATGGACCTCTCTGGCAGCTACCACTGTGCCGGTCGCATCACCCAAGGTGACTTCAATATTTCTGGTGTCGCCTTTGCGTAACACAGTAAGTTCAACTTCTGCACCAGCTCCCATGCTGCCAATTTTAGCCCGTAACTCCTGGAAGCTACTGATCTCATTGCCATTGATATGGGTGATAATATCGCCTGATTCAATTCCACCTTTCTCAGCTGCAGAATCCGGACTTACCTCGCTGACAAATGCACCTTTGTTGACGTCCAAATTCATTGCTTCGGATAATCCTGCATCAACATCCTGACCAAGGATTCCCAACAGCCCACGACGAACTTCACCAAATTCAATAATTTGATCAACTAGGCTTTTCATCATATTGCTTGGAATCGCAAAGCCAATGCCGACGTTGCCGCCATTAGGTCCAAAAATGGCAGTGTTAATGCCCACCAGTTCGCCACGTAAATTCACCAAAGCGCCGCCGGAGTTACCGCGGTTAATCGCCGCATCAGTTTGGATGAAGTCTTCGTAGCCGCCAATATTCAATCCTGAGCGGCCCAAGGCGCTCACGATCCCTGAGGTGACTGTTTGACTCAAGCCAAACGGATTGCCGATGGCGACAACAAAATCTCCTACCCGCAGTTTGTCAGAATTTGCTAACGGGACGGCGACCAAATCTTCTGATGCGATTTGTAGCAACGCAATATCGCTTTGCTCGTCTGCACCCAACTTGATTGCCTTGAGTTCACGTCCATCAGTTAGCTTAACTGTAATTTCATCTGCGTTGTCAACAACATGGTTGTTTGTGACCACGTAACCATTTTTAGCATCAATGATAACGCCTGATCCTAGACCTCTGAATGGGCGCTCTTGCACCTGCTCATTTGGCCCACCAAAAAAATGCCGGAACATTTCTGGAATGCGTTGTCGTGATACCTGCGTTCCTTCTACCGATATGCTCACAATTGCCGGAGTAGTTTGCTCGAGCATTGGAGCCAACGAAGGCATTTCGTCTTTATCTGAAGAGAAGAAGGGCAAGGCTGCATTAGCGCTCATACCTAACGTAAAAGTTCCTGCTACCAAGCAAGTAGCTATTAACAAACGATTTACAGCTTTTTTCATCGTAATTTTGTCTCCAAAGTATTCCTACTTAATTTAAATAGTCTGTCAGATGACACAACAATGGTTTGCAAAGTTCAGATTAAATTATTCGTTATCGACGACTTGCTTATTTTTTGCGTCAGTAAACAAACCTGTTCTCTCGCTAGAAAAGTCCTTTGGCTGAAATTCAGCATTCTCACGCTTACGCTTCTGCTTGGCTTGTTGATGACGAATAAACACCGTTGCATGCTCGCCAAAATAGGACAGTTTTTCACTGTCATCCATCTGACTGGCATTGAGTACATTTTCGTATGCATCAAGCTGCTCCGCCAAATCATCACAACGAGATTGCAAAGACGAAACAATTTCTCGAGACTGACTAAGATGATCTGCTGCGTGTTGCGCAAGCATCTCTTTTAACGTCGTATCGTTGAGTTTGGATGCCTGTTCGGCTAATTTTTGCTCAACGAGGAACTTAGATGCAAAAAATCCAATGATGATGCCCACAACCAATAGCAAAACACCCACTATCCAGTCCATAATGTCTCCAATTTCTACAAATGCTTTACTTAATCATACTCGCTAAGCAAACTATGCGGCCAATTATTTTTCATTCAAGTGTAACAAATTTAAATTAGCGGACGGACATGACAACGCCCTGGGAAAAATATCAACAAGACCTAACAAGTCCAGAATTTCATTTTGACGCAGCTCAAGAAAACGCCGTGAAAGAACTTCAGCGTTTGTACGATGAGTTGACTCAACCCAAGCGCAAACTTACCTGGCGAGTTAAATTAGCTGGTGCATTTGGCAAGGGCATGCACAAACCCAGTATCCAAGGACTGTATTTTTGGGGGGGAGTAGGGCGCGGCAAGACCTACTTAGTTGACACCTTCTACGAGTGTTTGCCTTTCAAGCGAAAAATGCGTATCCACTTTCATCGGTTCATGCACCGTGTTCACCACGAGATGAAAGCCCTTGGTGGAGAAAGTGATCCCTTAAAAATTGTCGCAGAAAAGTTTGCTAAGGAGACCAAAGTCATATGTTTCGACGAATTTTTTGTCTCTGACATTACCGATGCAATGATTCTGGGAACTTTGATGCAAGAGTTATTTGCTCGCGGCATCTGTTTAGTCGCGACGTCCAACATCATTCCTGACAACCTATATAAAAATGGGCTGCAGCGGGCGCGCTTTTTACCTGCTATTGACTTGATTAACCAGAACTGTCGTGTTGTAAATGTTGATTCTGGCGTAGATTACAGACTTAGAACCCTAGAGCAGGCGGAAATTTATCATCATCCACTTGATGAAGACGCAACTGCAAACCTGTGTCGTTATTTTAAACAACTTGCGCCGGAAATTGGCGGAAGCGGACGAAATATTGAGATTGAGGGGCGCGAAATCCCAAGCTTGCAAGATGCAGACGGCGTCGTCATGTTTGAGTTCAGAGCATTGTGCGATGGGCCCCGCAGTCAAACCGACTATATGGAGATAAGCCGTTGCTACCACACGGTATTGCTAGCTAATGTTGAACAGATGGGCCGTGAAATTGATGACATTGCCCGGCGATTTATTGCTATGGTGGATGAATTTTACGAACGAAATGTCAAACTTATCATCTCATCTGCAGTGCCTATGGAAGATCTTTATACCCAAGGGCAACTCGAGTTTGAATTTAAACGTTGTCTAAGTCGACTCAGTGAGATGCAATCACATGACTATTTGGCCAAGCAGCATTTGCCCTAGCAGGGGTAGCTTAGGTAGAATTCGTAAAATTTTTAAATAAACCACAAAAAGCGGGATCAAGATGGGAAGAAAGTTTGAAGTACGCAAAGTTGCGATGGCAAAAACTGCGGGTCAAAAAACGAAAATCTATTCCAAATACGGAAAAGAGATTTATGTTGTGGCAAAAAATGGTGGTACCGACCCTCAAGCCAATCTAAGCCTGCGTCGACTCATCGACAAAGCCAAAAAAGATCAGGTTCCTAGCCACGTCATTGAAAAAGCCATCGAAAAAGCAGAGGGTGGCGCAGGAGAAGATTTTGCCGTTGCACGCTATGAAGGTTTTGGTCCTGGCGGTTGCATGGTCATTGTTGATTGCCTGACTGACAATAACAACCGAACGATCACTGAGGTGCGTAATTGTTTTACCAAAACAAACGCCAAAATAGGCGCACCAGGTGCCGTCTCTCATATGTTTGATCATCACGCAATTCTCGCATTCAAAGGCGATGACGAAGAAGCCGTACTCGAAGCATTGATGGAAGCAGATGTCGACGTAGCTGACATTGAAAGTGAAGATGGCATTATTACTGTATTTGCTCCTCACACGGAATACTTTAAAGCCAAAACTGCCATTACCCAAGATAACGATTCACTTGAGTTTGACGTCGATGAAATTACCTTTATCCCACAGACACACACCGAAGTATCGGGCGATGATGTCGAAGTGTTCGATAAGTTTATCGACATGCTCAACGACTGTGACGATGTGCAGGATATTTATCACAACGCAGAGGTGATTCGCTAAAACATCGTCTACTCGGTTAAGCTTTCGTAGTTGACCTAGTCAACGCGTACAGTTTTGACAATACGCCGCTATAATGCGGCGTTTTTGTTTTGTTTTTCACCATGTCACCACGTATGATTCCAGTTCTTACTATAAAAACACGGATTTTACACCTATGCGCCATACCCTCCTTTTTGCATTGCCTGTTGCAATGCTGGCCGCCTGCTCAAATGTCAAAGAGGCTCCAATGGAAGAAAGCTTTCCCCGAATTAAACAACTAGAAACTCCAGCGCCATCAGCCCCTAAAGTTGAATATACAGCGCAGTATCACGGTCGCACGCTTAGTGACCCATATCACTGGTTGAAAGATCAAGGTTATCCTGTCGTGGATGATCAACCCGTTTTAGATTATTTGACTGCAGAGAACGATTACTTCCAGAAGTTCCTTGAGCCAAATAAAGCGTTAACAGATACCATTTTTGAGGAGTTTAAAGGTCGCACCAACGAAGAGGAGAGTTCAGTTCCTTGGATAGAAAACGGCTATGAGTATCGCTGGTACTATCGAGAAGGTGAGGAGTATCGCACTCGCAGTCGTAAAAATCTGGAAACCGGCGAAGAGCAGGTATTTTTGGATGAGACTGAGCTGGCAAAAGACTACGATTATTTCACGCTAGGTGGTTATGACATCAGTCCCGATAAACGCTTTTTAGTCTATTCATTTAATACTGATGGCGCAGAGCGCTATTTAGTCCGTATAAAAGATATAGAGACAGGTGAGTATTTAGAGGATGAACTTACTGATGTGCAAGGTGGCGTGGCCTTTAGTGCTGACAGCCAACATCTAGTCTATTCCAAACTTCGTGAAGGCCAGTGGAAAACAGAGAGTGTTAACTTACACAAAATAGGCACTGCGCAATCGGAAGATAAAGTCCTTATCGCCGAAAAAGATGACGGCTTCTTTCTAGGGTTTGGCATGACAAGTGATGATGAATATTTCTTGTTAGTTAGTAGTCAAGGGGAAGTTCAGGAAGTGCATGTAGTACCCGCCAAGGATCCTGGTGCGACACCACTGCAGTTAGTTTCACGTGAACAAGGTTTCTCAAACTCAGTAGATCATGCAAACGGCAAGTTTTACATATTGGCCAACGATACTCACAAGAACTTTCGCTTAGCCAGCGTTAGCAATGAGTCTCCAGAGTATGAAAAATGGGAAACATTAATTGAAGGTTCTGACCAATTGTACTTGTTAGGCATGCAAACCTTTAAAAATTTCATCGCTTTGCACGCTCGCGAAAACGGTATTGAGCAAATACGTATTCGCGATTATTCTGGCGAATCTCACGACGTTAAGTTTCCTGAACCAGTTTATTCAGCCTCTTTGGGTATCAACTCTCAATTTGATCAAGACTTCGTGCGGATCAATTACGAGTCTATGGTGACGCCAGACACTGTGTACGATTACGATTTGTCCTCAAAGACTCTGGATACCAGAAAAGTTCAGGTCATTCCTTCAGGGTATGACAAGTCCATGTACGTTACTGAACGTAAAATGGCACCGGCCAGAGATGGCGTAGAGGTACCAGTTTCTATCGTTTATAAAAAAGGTTTTAAGAAAGACGGAAGTCAACCGGTGATGCTTTACGCCTACGGCGCTTACGGTGCTACTGTTGATCCTAGTTTTTCAACGTTACGCTTAAGTTTGCTAGACCGTGGGTTTGCATTTGCCATTGCTCATGTAAGAGGTAGCGACATGATGGGCTATCAATGGTATCTGGATGGTAAGCTTGAAAAGCGCACAAATACGTTCAATGATTTTGTAGATGTTGCGAAATACCTGATAAAAGAAAACTATGTTCAAGCGGGGAATATCTCTATTTCTGGTCGCAGTGCTGGCGGCGAGTTAATGGGTGCAGCCGTAATACAAGCACCGGAACTATGGCGCTCAGTTATCTTGGGTGTTCCCTTTGTCGATGTGCTCAACACCATGTTAGACGACACTTTGCCACTGACCCCACCTGAGTGGAAAGAATGGGGTAATCCAATTGAGAGTGCAGAGGCTTACGACTTACTGGAAAGTTATTCGCCTTACGACAACATTGTTGCTCGTGAGTACCCACCCATGCTCTCTACTGGAGGGATTAACGATCCACGAGTTACCTATTGGGAGCCTGCTAAATGGTCGGCCAAAATGCGCGAGATGAAAACGGATGACAATTTACTTCTCATGCGAATCAACATGGGAGCAGGTCATTTTGCTAACAGTGGACGTTATGGACGCTTAAGAGATTATGCTGAAGAATTTACCTTTACGCTTAAAGCACATGGCATAGATAAATAATACGCCCTAGCATTTCATACCTTTTCAAAGCCCGGTTTGTCCGGGCTTTTAAATGAATATATCCTATCCAATTGTTGTTGTTTGCTTCAAATCAAGAGATACTCTTTAGCATTCTGGTTTCAAAACAATAACAATGCGCCAGGTTAAAAACCTTCTTTACAGTGTTCCTTTTTTGCTGCTCTTAATTCAGGTGAGCACTTTTATGATCCCCTGGCTAATTGTGCTTTGGTTGAGTCACAGCGCCGGAGCTAGTGCGGTAGGCCAATTTAGTTATATTCTGGCTGTTCTTTCACCAATTTGTATTTTGCTTGCAAGCCCTTCGCGAAACTTCATGTTATCCAAATCAGAGCATGATATTAATCATATTGCTTCTTTAAGATTTATTCTAATTGCACTTGGGATAATATTTGCATTTATCTACGGCAGTTATGAAGAGCAACTGGCATTTGTCTTAGCTATTTATTTATTCAAAGTCACAGAACTCCTCTTCGACCTACCGATCGCGACAGCAATAAAATCTGCGAAGAGTAAGTCTTTGTTTTTCATCACAGTAGGTAAGTGGGCGAGTATTATTCTGGCAGCAATATGTGCTTATTTTACCCGAGATATTGTCGCTGCAATGTTGGTGCTAGCACTATGCTTTGTTGTTTTCGGCTCGGGAATCGAAATTAGAAATCTATTGTTAGCCTCTCCACAGCATTTGTGGCGTCTACTAAAGTCGACTATGCCTTTATCAATGAGTGCGTTAACATTTTCTGTGTACTTCAATATTCCAAGATACATTATGGGTGAAGAAGAAGTGCTATTAAGTGTGTTTACCGTATCGAGCTTTTTGGTCGCAGGTACTTTGGTCGTAGTCAATACAATGGTTCAGGCAAGACTGCATAAATTAAGAGAGGCGTTTGAGAATAAAGACAAAAGTGAATTTATTCACCATTTCAAATGGTGCATAAGTATTGCTTTGGGTCTATTTGCGCTGTTGCAAGTGGGTCATGTAGATTGGTTTCATGAGATTTTTTGGGCACTACACAACGATATACATCTTACCGAGGGAGACCTGAGTTACATTTATACTTGGGTGCTGTTACTAAGTGTTGGCCCGATCCTGTTTTCGGTCGCGAATTATTTATATATGGCCAGTGGCAAACATAAATTGCTTCTGTTTTTCACTGCGTTTAACACCGTTGTTCTTTATACTCTAGGGACGATTTTCTATGTGCAATATGGCTTTGTGGCCTTAATGTGGCTAATTTTATTCAGTGCAATGCTTCAATTTGTCGTAGGATTTATGTCTTTTTCATTCAAAAAAGTTGAGTAAATGGAACATTTATTTTTCTATTTATCTATCGCCTTTTTAACTACCAGATTGCTCTGGGAGGTGTTTCGTTACAATGGAAAAATTAGCCCGTTAGCAATTTACTTATTCATTTATTTCTACTTTTGTTTTGGTCCCTACATTGCCCATATGATGGGGCTGTCCATTTACAGTGGGATTAAAACCGCTTATCTTTACGAAGCTTCATTAGCGTTTTTTCTGGCTATCGCGACAATGAGCGTTTTCCCATCAAACTGGGTCGGCTCACTGACGCCTAACCACACTTTAGTGGTGAAACAGCCTATATTGTTGCGACAAATCGCGATGTTTTTCATGACCGTGCCAGTTGTTCTGCTGTTTTTATTGGCATTCTCTCGTATCGGTTTTGCACCTTATGACAAAGTCCAAAAAATTCAGGCCGTGGGCATAGGTCATTATGTTGTTTTGACGCTTTGGCCATTGTTTTTGTTTTGCTACATGACCGTAATGCCTAAGTCGGAAATGGACAGAAAAACCTTCTGGCAATTTACCGGCGCAGTATTGTTCTATTTCACCTATTGCTTCTACATGGGCGAGCGCGATTTTGCGCTGATCGTAGTGCCTTTGTATTTTTGGTTTTACAAAGAAAAAAGCATTGCCCTATGGAAAATTCTGTTAGGTGGAACACTCGGGGGCTTTGCTTTCACTATGATGTCCGCGGGGCGCAGCACTGAATTTGAAGGTGGCGGTCTAGGATCGTTTCTAAATCAGGGCAGTAATTTGATGGTCACATCAAATATTGTTTCATGGTTAGATCAAGGTGAGCTGGTAATGTGGGGTGAGTCCTATTTTTCTGGTTTTATCAATATGTTGACATTAGGCGCAATACGCCTGACTACTCCTTTGTCTATTTGGTTTAGCCGCCGTTACTCATCCGCTGCAAATGATGGTGCATATGGCTTTTCTATCGAAGGTGAAGCCTTACTCAATTTTGGTTATGTGGGAGTGCCGATTTTATTTGTGTTTATATCAGCGTTTTTGGCATGGACCTATCAAGGATTTTTGAAAGACCGACCTGTGGGTGTACTGCTCACTTACTTCAACCTTTTCTACTTCGTGTATGCGATTCGAGGCGAGTCATTGATTTTGTTTAAGGCATTTATCTACTGTGTCATCATCTTCTTTGTACTGCTTTTTGTTTCGCAGCGGGGCAGAATGTATTATCGGATTTGATGTGTTAGTAGATGTAGTGATTGAACAGCGATTTTATCGCTGCAACGAGGGTAAATATTGGACAGATAATGCGTTTCCAAATGCGTTTTGGCATCGTTATTTGAACGTGTTTGATGCTGTTAATATCGTCGCTAGAGTACAAAAGGTAGAGCGACCTGAGGAGCTTTGGCAACGGGTCGACAGTGATACAGTTGGATTTACTGATTTGCCCATTTATATCGGCCCTGCTGGCTTCATTAAAAAACTGCCTGATCTGATAAAGGTTTTGAAAACCCGAAAACTCGTTAACCGGTGTGTGATTTATCGGGTACCCGGTATTTTGTCATTCTTCTATCATCTCTTTGCAATGCCGTCAGGAAAAGCCTATGCCGCTGAGGTAGTTGGTGACCCCGTTGATGTCTTTGCGCCAGGAGCCAGCAAAAGCCCTCTTAGGCCGGTTTTTAAGCGGCTTTTTTACCATATGTTGCGACGACAATGTGCTAAGGCTGTGTCGCTTTCCTATGTGACTGAATACAGCTTGCAGGAGCGTTATCCGCCAAATCCAGATGGGTTCGATACTCATTACTCTTCGATTCAATTGGGTGATTCGGACTACTTTCAACGCAGCGAGTACACATTAAATAGGCCGATTAAACTGGTGTGTATTGGTAATTTGTCCCAACCTTACAAAGGTTGCGATTTTATGCTCGAAACACTAGCCAAATTAAAATCCAAAGGGGTTGAGGTATATTTGTCCTGGATTGGTGGTGGCGCATTGCAACCTGCCATGGAGTCATTGGCCGACGAACTGGGAATCGCACAAAGTGTGCGCTTTGTAGGTAACTTGTCACAACGAGCACAGATCAACCAAATATTGGATGATTCCGATGTGTTTGTGTTGTCTTCAAGGCAGGAAGGCTTACCCAGAGTTTTGATCGAATCCATGGCACGCTCGCTTGTCTGCGTCGCGACTAATGTTGGTGGGGTGAAAGAGCTTCTACCTCAGACTTTTATTGTTGAACGAGACAATCAGACTGAATTGATAGATGTTCTGGAATCAGTCATGTTGAAAACGTCTCAGGAATTGATGGAAATTAGCCAAGCCAATTATACAAAAGCACAAAACTACCATAATGATGTGCTCGCTGAGCGTCGCAAGAATATGTATCAAGCACTTTTGGAGAGCAGCGTATAATGGTCGTTTTACATTTGCTTAAAACCGCAGTAGGTGCAAGTTGGGCTTTACGGCAGACAACAGAACTTGTGAAACTTGGTGTCGAAGTGCATTTGGCTCTTCCTGACGGCCCCATGGTCGACAAATATCGAGCGGCCGGTGTCAAGGTCCACTTATTAGATCCTTCACTTGAAATCAAAAAACCTTGGTTGAATTTCAGTAAAGCAAAAGCCTTCAAAAAGTTAGTCGAAGAGATTAATCCCGACTTAGTTCATAGCCATTTTGTTGCAACAACATTGTTTATGCGGTTTGCGATGCGCAAAATGAAAATTAAGAAGATTTTTCATGTTCCAGGCCCCTTGCATTTGGAACACAAAATATTTAGAACGCTGGATTTGTGGAGTGCCAATCAATTTGATTACTGGATGGCCTCTTGCCTTTGGACACGACAGGCCTATCAACGTTTTGGTGTTGAGCCAAGTCGAATTGGTCTAGCGTACTATGGCGTTAATGCCAGCGATTTTACTTTCAATCGAGATGTTGAAGAGAGCCTCAAAGAAAAATTAGGTCTTCCACAAGAGACTTTTTTGTTGGGCATGGTGGCGTTCTTTTATGCGCCCAAGGCATATCTGGGACAAAAACGTGGTTTAAAAGGGCACGAGGACTTAATCGATGCCATTGCTATTGTGAAACAAATCCATCAAAACGTCGCGTGCGTGTTTGTTGGCGGACCATGGGGAGATACCGCGCCCTATTTTGAAAGTGTTAAAACTTATGCCCAACAAAAAGCGCCAGGTGCCTGTCATTTTCTTGGGCATCGAAATGACGTGCCAGCCCTATATCCGCAGTTCGATTTAGCCGTTCATCCGTCACACTCTGAAAATGTTGGTGGTGCGGTCGAGTCGATGTATGCTGGTGTGGCTACGCTGACTTCCGATGTTGGAGGCTTTCCTGACCTTGTAATAGATGGTGAAACTGGCTACATGGCTGAGTCCAAGAATCCTCAATCAATTGCGCAGAAGATAATTCAAGCCATGGAATCAAGTGAGGAGCGTCTGCAGATGATCGAAAATGCGTCCAAGAAAGTGGCCAGTGTGATGAATGTGCAAGACAACGCAAAACAAGTTAAAGATTTTTATGTCCAGATTTTATCTGGAAATCAGGTAGGGGCGTGAACATGCTGAAGCGATTGTTTGATCTCTTGGTATGCCTCAGTGTGTTGTTAATAGGATTACCTATTTTCTTGTTGGTGGCATTATTGGTGCGGCTCAAGCTTGGTTCTCCCATTCTGTTCTCACAGTTACGCCCCGGTCGAGATGGAACACTTTTTAGAATGTACAAATTTCGCAGTATGACCAGTGACGTAGATGAGAATGGCAACCTTTTGCCTGATGAGCTCAGATTGACTGCATTTGGGCAGTTTCTGCGAAGCGCTAGTTTGGATGAACTTCCGGGGCTGTTCAACGTCATCAAAGGTGATATGAGTCTGGTTGGTCCAAGGCCGTTGTTACCGGAATATCTTCCGCTTTATTCGCCCACTCAGGCTCGCAGACATGAAGTCAGGCCTGGAATAACCGGTTGGGCGCAAGTCAATGGCCGTAACGCTCTGAGTTGGGAGAAGAAGTTTGAATTGGACGTATGGTACGTAGAAAATCAGAGCTTCTGGTTGGATATTAAAATCCTATTTTTAACGGTTTTGAAAGTCATCAGGCGCAAAGACATCAGCCAAGACGGCCAAGCTACTATGAGCAAATTCGAGGGAACAGTCGTCGCTGAAAAGGATGACTCAAAATGAAGTTACTGATTATAGGTGCTGGCGGGCACGGCAAAGTGGCTGCCGATTGTGCCGCAAAAATGCAAAAATACTCAGAGATATTCTTTATCGACGAATTATTTCCGCAAGTACAAAAAAGTGGTCCATGGGAAATAGTTGGCAATATGGCAGGATTAAATTCGCTGGTGGACCAAAACACGGAAGTGTTTGTAGCTATCGGTAGCAATGCAACTCGCCAACGTGTGAGTGAAGAATTGGCGAGGCTTGGAAATATCCCATTAGCAACCCTGATTCATCCTAAAACGGTGCTGGCTGATCATGTAACGATTGGCGAAGGTACTTTAGTCTGCGCGGGTGCGATTATTAATATATCCACTACTATCGGTAAAGGTTGTATTATCAATACCGCTTCTAGCATTGACCACGACAACAGTATTGGTGATTATGTACATATATCAGTTGGTGCGAGGCTAGCTGGCACTGTCGAAGTTGGGAGCCAATCATTCGTCTGCATTAGTGCAACGGTTGCAAATAATATCAAAATTGGCAACGGAGTTACGGTCGGAGCCGGTGCCGTTGTGATCAGGGATGTGTCAAATTACCAAACGGTAGTTGGCGTGCCTGCAAGACCCATTAAAGAAGTAGATTGAGGTAATTCACATGTTAAATGGCCCATTTTCACCTTGGCCTAGTTATGACGAAGAAGAACAAGCGGCGGTGCTTGAGGTCCTTGCATCCAATAAAGTAAATTATTGGACAGGCCAGGTAGGCAGGGAGTTTGAGAAAGAGTTTGCCACCTTCAGCGACGCCAACTATGCCATTGCCGTGGCTAACGGAACTGTTGCTCTGGATTTAGCTTGGGTGGCGCTTGAGTTGCCAAAAGGCTCAGAAGTCATCGTTACCTCAAGAACATTTTTAGCGTCGGTTTCCAGCATTGTATTGGCAGGGCTAGTACCTGTGTTCGCCGATATTGATTTAGATACACAAAATGTCACAGCTGACACGATTAAAGCGGTTATTACAGATAAAACCAGTGCGATATTATGTGTGCATCTGGCAGGCTGGCCATGCGAGATGGACGATATTCTTGATCTCGCTAAAGAAAATAATTTGAAAGTTGTTGAGGACTGCGCTCAGGCGCATGGTGCTAAATATAAAGGTCGTGCGGTTGGCTCAATTGGTGATGTTGGTGCCTGGTCATTTTGTCAGGACAAGATCATGACAACCGCGGGTGAAGGCGGCATGGTGACGACCAATGATAAAGAACTTTGGCAAAAGATATGGTCCTACAAAGACCACGGAAAGTCCTGGAATGCAATTTACGAAAAACAGCATCCACCAGGTTTTAGATGGCTCCATGAATCTTTTGGAACGAACTGGCGTTTAACCGAAATTCAGTCTGCTGTAGGCCGCAAACAATTGTCAAAAATGCCAGATTGGCGAGAAACGAGAAAAAGATACGCTGAGCAAATTTTTAACACCTGTGGTCAGTTCAATTCTCTGCGCGTACCGCAAATTCCTGACTATATCGAACATGCGTTTTATAAATGTTATGTGTTCGTGAACAATGAACAGCTAAAAGCGGGTTGGGATAGAGATAAAATCATGAATACAATCTCTGACAAAGGTGTGCCGTGTTTTTCGGGCTCCTGTTCAGAGGTTTACAAAGAAAAGGCATTCGATAACACTGGCTTCAGACCTAACACGCCATTACCCAATGCTGTTGAACTGGGTGATACCTCACTTATGTTCTTGGTTCATCCTACGTTACAACAACATGAAATAGATAAATGCTGTGACGTAATCAAAGAAGTTATAGAGCAAGCGAGCGTTTAATGCAGATAGAGAAGATTTTTGAATTACATCCCAAAGCGAAGCTGGCTATTGAATTCACTTGGGATGCGTTATCTGTCGTTGTTGCACTGTTGTTTGCATATTGGTTACGAATTGGTATTGCTCAATGGGACTTTAGTGCGCTTGAGTGGGGCATTCTAGGGGCAAATGTTGTTTTTACGCTTAGTGCGTTAACGTTTGCTGGGCACTATTCACAAATTATTCGCTTTATGGGGATTGGTGCCGTTTACATCATGATCCTAGTGCTACTGTGTTCAACACTGTACTTGCTCTTGGCCAAATATACACTTAACGTCTTTATGCCGGCGACAGTACCGCTAATTTATTTAATGGTTGCCATCACGCTAATTGCTGCGCCAAGGCTATTAATTCAAGCGTCAGCTCAAGCACAGCGCTATAAAATGCGCGAAAAATGCATCATCTTCGGTGCCGCCGAAGCAGGCCGTTCACTTGCGTTAACATTGCGCGCTGGCAATGACATTCAACCTATCGCCTTTGTTGATGATAAACGCCAATATCAAGGCAAACAGGTATTGGGTTTGCCCGTTGCTTCCAGAAATGAAATTCCTGATTTAGTCAAAAAATTCGGTGTCAGCAAGATGCTTTTGGCAGTGAACAACACCTCTTCAAGTCGCCGGAAAGAGTTGATTGCCGAACTTGAGCCTTTTGCTGTTGAATTGCTCAGTATCCCCAATATTCAAGATATAGTTTCTGGAAAACGGAAAATAGACGAACTTCGTGAAATAAAGATTGAAGACTTGCTAGGCCGTGATCCAGTCCCCCCAATTCCGGAGTTGTTGGACATTAACATTCGAGGCAAGTGCGTTATGGTCACTGGAGCTGGCGGTTCAATTGGTAGCGAACTTTGTCGTCAGATAGCGCTTTCCCGTCCGACCAAAATGGTGCTTTACGAATTGTCTGAGTTCAACTTGTACCAAATTGAAAACGAGCTAACTAGGAAGTTTAAAGATATAGAAATCGTGCCCGTGTTAGCCAGCATTCAAGACACCGTGGCACTGCGAGAAGTTTTTAGCCAGCAGAAAGTGCAAACCATCTACCACGCTGCTGCATACAAGCATGTTCCTATGGTCGAAAGCAATCCTCTTGCAGGGATCCGCAACAACATATTTGGTACGGCAAATGTCGCTTTAGTCGGCGTTGAATATGATGTTGAGAAGTTTGTACTGATATCCACTGATAAGGCCGTGCGTCCGACCAATATTATGGGTGCGACCAAACGTTTTGCTGAGTTATACGTGCAAGGAATTGCAGAGTTACACTCTGACACACAATTTGCGATTGTGCGGTTTGGCAATGTGTTGGGGTCTTCCGGTTCAGTCGTCCCTTTGTTTTCCAACCAAATCCGTAATGGCGGTCCAATTACGGTGACTCATCCTGATATTATTCGGTTTTTTATGACCATTCCTGAGGCTGCGCAATTAGTGATCCAAGCCGGCGCAATGGGTAGAAATGGTGAGGTATTTGTACTAGACATGGGTGACCCGGTCAAAATCGTCGATTTGGCGTCAAAAATGGCTCACTTGATGGGGCACAGTATTCGGGATGAAGACAACCCTGACGGCACTATTGAACTAAAGTTTTCTGGCCTGAGACCAGGGGAAAAGCTTTATGAAGAATTGCTTATCGACGATGCCGATACACAAACTCAGCATCCGCGCATTATGGGTGCCGATGAGCAGAAACTGCCTTTTGAAGAAATTGTCATGTTGGTCGACAGGCTCAATTACTCGTTGCTTAATCAACAACCAGATGAAGCATTGCAAATTCTGCTAGAAGCACCTTTGGGGTACGCACCAGCAAAACATTGATACAACGATCAATTCCCGTGCCTCAATGTGTAAAGGAAGTTCCGTCGCGGCCGATATTTAACTATACATAATCCTGGATAAGTATAAATATGTTTGCGATTAGGCCGCTTGGTGTCTTATATATTGTGTTAATTGGTTCGGTCCAATCTGTCTACGCAGTGGATGGAACATTTGATTTAGGTGAAACTATATTTGATCCGAGTGAGAAATTTTATGACAAAACCAAGTCCCCATTCGTTTTATCGTTAGGAGCTATCTATACCGATAATTACAATGCTTTACTCGAACCGGATCTTAAAGCCTCTTCACTCACTGCAACGGTTAAAGGAAACTTGGTGACGAAGCAGGAGGAACATTGGTTTGAAGGAAAATATTTGGCTCTGACCAATCAATATAATTTGTCAGACAATCAGATTGAGCAAGAAGACGGCTTTTCTACTTTTGATCTTGGTGTAAACAATCGCTTGTTTTTCGATAAAAGATGGTCACTAGACGTCAATTTACGTTATACCAGCTTTGACGAGCAGATTGGTACAGGTATTTCTCGGTTTCGCTCAGGTATTGCTCAAAACGATGCTGCTTCCATTGCCCAAGGTAGCTTGAGTGTCACCTATGGCGCAGACCGAACTTATCGCTCTATTCAATTTACGATTGTTAAGTCAGCGAGAGACTACGACAACGTAAACGCTTACTCAGATTTTTTCGATTTGGAACAAGACGTTGCAAGTCTATACAGCAATTTTCGAATTAGCGACCAAACACAATTGATTGCACTTCTAGAATATCGCTCACTCACTTATGAATTTGCTCCGGCGTTAGATAGTGACTACTACCGATTTTTAACTGGAGCTGAGTGGTTGCCAGGAGGAAAATCTAAAGTGCTGGCACTGATCGGTGCTTATCAAAGACGCTACGATGTAATTGAAAACACATCAGGTGTAAATTGGGAATTAGCAATCGATTATTTTCCTCGCGAAGACCTTCTAATTAGCTTTGGTTCTCAAAGACGCTCTACTTCAGGTGTCAACAACGAGTTATCTGTCGATACTATTGAAGAAGAGCATATCGCAGAGTTTTTATATTTTTATAGTGAACAATGGCGATTTGGGATTGCGGCAACGCTCAGAGTGCTCGAATATCAAGAGCTACAGCAAGAAGCAAATAGTGATGACTTTATGATTGGCATTAGTAGCCAAGTAAACTTATCTGACCACAGTGTTATTAACTTTTCAATTGGAACCAATACGTTGAAAGACCAAAATCGAAATGTCGATTTCCGTCAAAACAGCGTCAATCTGGCATGGCAATACGAATTTTAGTTTTTTGGTGGGGACTAATAGTTTCTGGTTTTAGTATCTCGCAAGACAATGGAACGAGCGGCTACGCAATTGGTTCTGGCGATACCATTGTTATTAGTGTTTACAATGAGAAGGATCTTTTTGTAAGAACCCAAGTTGATATAAGTGGAAAGGTAAAGTTTCCACTGATAGGTGAAATAGAAGTGGCTAATAAAACGCCTTCCATACTCGAACGTGAGATAGAAGCTGAGTTATTTGATGGTTATTTGGTTAACCCTGACGTTAGCGTAATGGTGGAAAAATATAGGCCATTTTATGTAAAAGGTGCAGTAAAACTCCCTGGAGCTTATGAATTTCGCCTAAACCTCACAGTTGAGCAAGCCATAGCTATTGGTGGAGGTTTGAGAGATCGAGCATCCAAGTCATCATGGTATATTGTGAACGGAGCTGACCAAGTTAAACATCAGGTCACTAAATCCGATTTGGTCTCTCCTGGGGACATCCTACACATCGAGGAAAGTATTTTTTAGCTTATGTCCGGATTTGAAGCCTCTGACAGTAAACAAGAAGTCAGCTTTGATGTTGCTGATTTATTTGCGTTTCTGTGGCAGAAGAAAATTCCGATTGTGCTCACCATTGTCGTTTTGGTGTCAACAGGGTACTACTACGTCAAAAAACTGCCTAAAATGTACATGGCGACTAGTACCTTATTGTTGGACGATAACAGCGGTAATGTGAGCTTCACGGGGCTGGCGGCTTTAGCAGGACGTTCGCCAAGTAAAATGGACACGCATATTGAGTTTATTCGTTCCAAGCAATTTGTACGCTCTGTAGTAGAGAGCCTAGATCTACATCTTGAAAAAGAATTCTTCCCACTGATTGGTGGTTCTGTGGGTTCGCCCGATATCGACCATGCGGTTGAGGTAGTAGTGGAGGATTTAACTTTAAATCACCTCAACGAAACCGACATGCTAAAAGTGAGCTTTGTATCTAAGACGCCAGAGCTAGCTGCAAGAGTTGTGAATCAAATCGGTCCAATGTTCTTTGCGTTTCAATCGGAAAAAAGCCGAGAAAGGGCCGAGATTGCATCTCGATGGCTCAATTCTCAGGTGGAAGAAATCCAAGGTACACTTACCCAGGCTGAAACTAACCTTCAAGCGTTTCTCGAAGAAAATCAGCTTGTGGATTTAAACAGTCAATTGGCCCTTGTTCAAAGTGAAATTACAACGTTAATGAGAGAGCGATTATTTAACGAAAAAATCGTTACCGACCTACGATCTATCGTCGCCCAAGCTAATCGCGATATTGATGATACCGGTAAATTATTAGGAATTCCTAAAATTGCGAACAACACTGTTATTATCGAACTTCGAAAAAGGATCCTAGAACAGCAACAACTACTTGGCGAAATATCGAAGCGCTATAAACACAAACATTATCGATTTATAACTGCGACAGAGCAATTACAAGCCTTGCAATTGGAGCTTTCAGATGCATTGCAACAGTCTTTAGTGAGTCTCAAACGCGAATATCAAGTAGTACTGCAACGCCAAAAAATGTTGACGGATAAACTGAACGAAGCACAAAGTCAGCACAGTAATCTGGGGCGCTTAGAAATTGAATTGACTAAGTTGCGACGAGAGTTGGAATCCAATCAAAAACTGTATGAAGCCTTTTTAAGTCGGTTGCAAGAAACAGAGTTGTTAAAAGATATCGAGCAGCAAGGTAATTATTCGGTGATAGATTATGCTGCGGTTCCTAAAAGGCCATTTAAGCCTAATGTTCCATTATCTTTGGTCGTAATTGGATTGCTCTCTTCTGTTTTGAGTGTAGGTTTCTGGCTTGTTATGCATTTACTGAGCGATAAACGCAGTAAGATAAGGCAAGTATTACGTGCAGCAAACCTTCCGGTATTAGCTGAACTACCAAAACCTAGTAAAAAGCATTTAAAGAGTAAAAGTGAAAATATTTTCGATGAAAGACAACAGTTTTATGCATTCTCCGAGGCAATTCGTTCTTTGAGAACAGCTTTACTAGTTAATAAATCTGAAGAGGAAAACCGTATCATTGCGGTCACTCGAATCTCAGTAAAACAAAATAAATCGGACCTTGTTATACAGTTGGCTGACTCTTTCAGTCGAATGGAAAAAACGCTTCTTATTGACGCAGATTTGCGTTCACCAACAATACCAAAAATTTTTAAATTGGATCCAAAGCGTCCTGGCCTAACCAGTTTACTCTCACGTCAAGCCAAAATTAGTGAGTGTATATTCCGTCCTAAAAATTCGCCCGTGCAAATTTTATTGGGAGGACCAATTCCAGCTGACCCACTGGTTTTCTTGTCAAAACAGAGATTCGCAGGATTCGTCGACAAACTCTCTATTTTGAATGAAAGGGTAGTCATAGATTTACCACCAATTAACGCTTTTAGTGACGCAATCGTGGTTTCCAAATTAGCGCATGCGGTAATTCTGGAATGCGATGTCGAATCAATTACGATAGAAGAATTAAAAATTGGCATCCAAAAGCTTCAGGAGGCAGGTTCCCCACTGCAAGGTGTTGTTTTAACTAATGTAAAAAGTAAACGTAAATACAAATAAGTTGTCAATTTCGTGTTAAAAATGGCAACGAAGTTGTTAAATATGCTGATACTAGACTAAAGGCTAATGGAACCGTTAGTTTTTCTGTTTACAATGCACAACTATATAATTTTAAGTGATATTTATTATGAAGTTTATAAGATTTCTTGCATTGTTGGCCTTTGTTCAATTCTCCGCACAAGCGTCGTTGATTCAGTGGGACGCATTCAACGCAGGTGATCAACTTGCGGTGAAAGATTTAGAAACTGGTACGATATGGTTGGATCTTTCTGTTACTGCGGGGACTGGATATTTTCAAGCAGGTGATTTATTTGATGAATGGGGATACGCTGACAATGGTCAGGTTGAAGACCTACTCGCAAAAGCGTTTCCAAGCTTTACAATTTCGACACCAACAAATTATCAAAACAACTGTACAATTGGCAATGAGTGCTACGAACAGTCACTTAATTGGCTTGACCTGTTCGGTTCGACAGAAAATACGTTGAACGCTCAAGTTAAATATGGTTTCGGCTTATATGAAGACGAAGATGGCTTGATTCGCATGGGGGGTAGCCGAGTGAATGGCTCCCTACAAAATGTTTTCACTTATGGTGAAGAGTTTACTGTGGATTACACCGGTTACACGACTTCTGCACCAACCTATTGGTACAGCACATTCCTGACATTTCAACCGGTACAAAGCCCAGATAACAGCATTGATGCGCAGTTGTCAGAAAGTGGACTGGCGAGCATGTTTGCCGGGCTATTAGGCTTTATGTTGATTCGCAGACGAAAGGCGTAAAACAAACCCGGTTCAGTGACAATTCACGACCGAACAATACAGCTCTATTTTAAAAGGCGTACCAAAAAAAGGTGCGCCTTTTTGCGTTAGACATCTATACTGTGCGAAATTTACTAGTGGATTAACTGTTGCACAATCTTCAAGCATTACACACGTTTGGATTAGCCCACTCAGCTAAAAGGATATTACCTTTGGGTGAGGGGATTTCAGATTTTGGTACTGAGCGTTTTTGGATTTTAGGCCAAGGCAGCAACTGTGTTTTTGTTGAAGATTTTGATGGCGTGGTGGTACAAGTGAATCACGCAGGAAAAAAAATCACTGAGCTAGACGACCACTATCTTTTGGAGGTGAATGCCGGTGAGGATTGGCATTCCCTAGTTCAATTCTGCACAGAAAAACAGTTATATGGTTTTGAGAATCTTGCCCTTATCCCCGGCTCAGTTGGGGCTGCACCTATCCAGAATATTGGCGCCTATGGAGTTGAGATTAATCGTTATATCAATTCCGTCGAATTTTTTGAAATAAGCACTGGCCAAACACACCGCTTGAGCAATGAAGAGTGTCATTTTGGTTATCGAGACAGCATTTTCAAAAAAGAGCTTTTTGGTAAGGTTGTCATTACAAGGGTGCTGTTTAGTCTACCTAAAGCTTGGCAGCCAGTTAACCATTATGGAGAGCTCGCTAAGCTTAATTCACCCAGCGCAACAGATATCTTCAATGAAGTGATTCGAATTCGACAAGAAAAACTTCCAGATCCCAGTGTCATCGGAAATGCTGGTAGCTTCTTTAAAAACCCTTTGGTTAGTAAAAAACACTATGCTGCGTTGCAATGTGAATGGGACCAATTACCAAGCTATGCCGTTGATCAGAGCAGCGTCAAATTACCAGCTGCCTGGCTAATTGACAAATTAGGTTTTAAAGGAAAAAAAGTCGGTGGGATACAATGTCACCCCAGACAAGCACTAGTGCTGACGAATGATGGGACTGGAACGGGAGAGCAATTGCTAGAGTTAGCGCGAGAAATCCAACAGCAGGTGAATGACGTATTTTCTATTAGTCTTGAAAACGAAGTCCGATTAGTCGGAAAAGAAGGGTTAATAACACTGTGAGTACATCTGCAAATCTTTCTAGAACGCTATTACTGCAGCGACTGGCCGATGGACAGTTTCATTCAGGTGAAGTCATTGGCGCTGAGTTGGGACTGAGTCGGGCTGCCGTTTCCAAACACGTCAAAGCACTGACCGAATTAGGCTTGGACATTTTTAGTGTCACTGGGAAAGGCTACAAACTAAGCAAACCCTTGTCGCTTCTGGAACATAAAGCGATCACTCGGCTATTGGAGCAGCACGATAATATTCAGCTAACTGTGTTGAACATTATCGATTCAACTAATCAGTATGTGAAGGATTTGCGTCCGCAACCTACGTCTGGGTACGTTTGTTTAGCTGAAGCACAAACTGCTGGAAGGGGACGGCAAGGTAGAACATGGGAATCGCCTTACGGTGCCAGTATATATATGTCGATGTTCTGGCGCTTTGATGGCGGTTATCAAGCAATTAGTGGGCTTAGTTTAGTGGTAGGGATTGCTATCGCAGAGGCGCTAAGCGAACTCAGTTTGGTTGATGCAAAGCTAAAGTGGCCAAACGATGTGTATGTCCAGGGGAAAAAGTTGGCTGGGATCCTTGTTGAAGTTGAGGGGCAGTTGGGTGGAGGCTGTGACTGTATCATTGGGTTAGGACTCAATGTCGATCTTCCTGAAAAACAGGTGAATATCGATCAACCTTGGACTGATATCATTAGGGCGTCAGGCAAGCAGGTCGACCGTAACATTTTAGCTGCCCATCTTATAAAATCATTGAACAACGCTTTAACGCTCTTTGAACAACGAGGCTTGGTTCCTTTTTTATCTAAGTGGCAATCGCTAGATTATTTTTATGACCAACCGATTAAATTACTGATGGGCAAAAATGAAGTGCAGGGTATTGGCAGAGGCATTGATGCAAATGGTGCATTGTTGCTTGAGTCTGACGGCGAGATTAAACATTTTCATGGCGGTGAGATAAGTGTCAGAGCGAACTAGTCCTCTTTTAGTGGATATTGGCAATACCCGAATTAAATATGCTTACGCTGAGTCAAATCCATTGAATATTTCTACTTTGAACTGCGCAAATATTGCGTCACTTATCCCTCTGCTTGATGATGTACCTGAAGTGATTGTTGCATCAGTCAAAAATGAAGGGGTTGTCGATCAGCTTAAAACGTTGTGTGATGATAGAAGCATTCCATTGCAACATGTGACAACCGAACCTCAGGCTTTTGGCATTCGCTGTGCTTATTCTGAATACAAAAATCTTGGGGTTGATCGATGGCTAGCGGTTCTTGGCGCCAGGCTGCATACATTAGGTCCTGTTGGTGTCATTGATTTGGGCACGGCTGCTACCTTTGATTTAGTGATCGATGCTCAACATGTTGGGGGCTGGATAGCTCCTGGCTTTGCTCTAATGAAGAACGCGGTGACACAAAATACGTCCAAAGTGTTTGGCGATGATCAATTACCTGAATCATTAAGCATAGGTCAAGGCACTGCGCAATGCGTGAATTTTGGCTGTCAGGCGATGCTAGAAGGTTTTGTATTGTCAGCAGTACGTCATTTAGAACAGCAATCGAAAGATTATAGAATTTTTGTTTGTGGCGGCAATGCTAACCTTGTCGAACATATGTTTAACGAGCGTATTGAACACATGCCCGACATCGTCTTGCAGGGATTAAGTCGATACTGTCAAAAGTAGCGGGTAGACAGCGCTTTGTGCCAATTCCATTAATTATTTGACGGTTTTTCATCCAGCTAAAACACCAATTTCAAATTTTAAGTACTTTTTACGCATTTTTTAGTTTCAGACTCTTGCACCCACGTGATCATTACTCTAGAATGCGCACCCACTTGATGCAGTGCCGACTTAGCTCAGTTGGTAGAGCAACTGACTTGTAATCAGTAGGTCGCCAGTTCGACTCCGGCAGTCGGCACCATCAATCCTGGAGGGGTACCCAAGCGGTCAACGGGAGCAGACTGTAAATCTGCCGGCTCAGCCTTCGCAGGTTCGAATCCTGCCCCCTCCACCATATTTACTGTGCACCTGCAGGTTAAATCAGGTGTATGGTGTGACGCTGTGAGTCACGCCACCACTTTCATTGAGGTGGATAGAGAAAAGGTTTGCGAGCATCGTATAATGGCTATTACCTCAGCCTTCCAAGCTGATGACGCGGGTTCGACTCCCGCTGCTCGCTCCAATTACGTGCTGATATAGCTCAGTTGGTAGAGCGCACCCTTGGTAAGGGTGAGGTCGGCAGTTCAAATCTGCCTATCAGCACCAGTTCTCCATCAACTCTTTGATATAGGTTTTTTTTAATATACTTTGCTAGGAAAAATTTAAGATGGCAAAAGAAAAGTTTGAACGTACGAAACCCCACGTAAACGTTGGTACTATTGGCCACGTTGACCATGGTAAAACAACGCTAACAGCGGCAATCACTACAGTTCTAGCAAAGACCTATGGTGGTTCAGCTCAAGCATTCGATCAAATCGATAACGCTCCAGAAGAGCGCGAGCGTGGTATCACAATCGCAACGTCTCACGTTGAGTATGATACACCGACTCGTCACTACGCACACGTTGACTGCCCAGGACACGCTGATTATGTTAAAAACATGATCACGGGTGCTGCACAGATGGACGGCGCAATCTTGGTTGTAGCGGCAACAGATGGTCCTATGCCACAAACACGTGAGCACATCTTGTTGGGTCGTCAGGTTGGCGTACCTTACATGATCGTATTCATGAACAAATGTGACATGGTTGATGACGAAGAGTTACTAGAATTGGTAGAAATGGAAGTACGTGAACTTCTAACAGAATACGAATTCCCAGGTGATGATTTGCCAGTAATCCAAGGTTCAGCTTTGAAAGCGCTAGAAGGCGACGAAGAGTGGGAAAAGAAAATTGTAGAGCTAGGCGAAGCGCTAGATACTTACATCCCAGAGCCAGAGCGTGCAATCGACAAGCCGTTCATCCTTCCAATTGAAGATGTATTCTCAATTTCAGGCCGTGGTACAGTAGTAACAGGTCGTGTAGAGCAAGGTATCATCAAGGTAGGTGAAGAAGTAGAAATCGTAGGTATCAAAGAGACTACGAAGACGACTTGTACTGGTGTAGAGATGTTCCGTAAGTTGCTTGACGAAGGTCGTGCAGGAGAGAACGTTGGTGTACTACTACGTGGTACTAAGCGTGACGAAGTAGAGCGTGGTCAAGTATTGGCAGCGCCTGGTTCAATCAACCCACACACACAGTTTGAAGCAGAAGTATACGTATTGTCTAAAGATGAAGGTGGCCGTCATACTCCATTCTTCAAAGGCTATCGTCCACAGTTCTACTTCCGTACAACAGACGTAACAGGTGCGGTAGAGCTTCCAGAAGGCGTAGAAATGGTAATGCCTGGTGACAACTTGAAATTCAAAGTAGAGTTGATTGCTCCGATTGCGATGGACGAAGGTCTACGTTTCGCAATCCGTGAAGGTGGAAGAACTGTTGGCGCTGGTGTTGTAGCAAAAATCATTGCATAACAACTAAGCGTTATTGAAAAAAGCTGCCTAGTGCAGCTTTTTTTATGCCTGCAGAAAAAACGTCGTCCCCGAAAATAGAACAGCGACGCCATCCCCAAAAAAGGCGACGTCGTCCCCGAGGTGCTCTTTGTCGGGGATCTACCCCAATCCTGTTTGTAGTTAAAAAATGGTGGCTTGTTAAAGAGATCCCCGCATTCGCGAGGAAGACGTATGAGTATCGCAAGGATGACGTACCAGTAGCGCGAGGATGATGTATCAGTAGCACAAGGACGACATTAGGAAAGTGCGAAGATGTGGTAAATAGAGTCCGTGCAGTCGCTTTTTGCTCGTTCGCATCGCCTTATTTAGTTTTTACCTTTCCCCACACAGAGTCGGGTTTCTCTTCAACATTTTCTGTTGGTTTATTTCTGCTTAATGTACCTCTAACCTTTTGACTATCGCTTTTTACGGGTCTCGCCTTCGACTTGTAAGTTGGCTTTGTGGGTTTTGATGTTGGATTAATAGCGTTCTTTGCGCTTTCAGGTCGGTATTTAGCGACCATTCCTTTTAGAAGATTACGGACAACTTGATCGCCACATTCCTTAAAATTGCGATGATCAGGTTTGCGAAAGAGCGCAGACAACTCGCCTTTGCTCATTCTGAAGTTAACACTTTTAAGCAAATTGATAATATCATCATCTCGATATTGCATCGCAATGCGAATTTTACGCATGATGTCATTGTTGCTAAGTCGCTCACTTCCTTTGAGAACAACGGGCTCAACCCCTTCTTGCTTTCCGCGTTTGTTAATGATTAAACCATCAAGGAAAAGACTGAGGATTTTGTCTCTACAAGGCAAAAAACCAGGTTCTTGCTCTTTTTTCATTAGTGTCGATAAGTAATCTTGCTCCATGGAGTAGTCCGCAAGGGCAAAAATATTTATTGTTGCTGTATCGTCAAGGCTCAAAGCAAATCTGAGTCGCCTAAGCACGTCATTATGGTTCATCAGTTGGACCAAATAGGTGGATAATGACGTTATTCTACCCTAAATGCGGATAAAACGCGTTATGTGCTTCTTTTCGGTGAAGAAATACAGTAACCACCCAACCAATGCTGTTGCGAGTATTGGCGCTCCCAGCGTTGCTTACCGCCAAGTACTGTTTTCCCCAACTTTGTTAATTCAAAAACATCTTGTGTCTTTCTCAAAAGGGGCGGAGTGTCTTGTATCATTTGCTCGACAATCCAGAAAAAGCTCATATCGCCATGAAATTCATTTTGCTCAAGCTGGCAATACGACCGAAATAGAGGCCCTGCGTGGTTTTCACCGCGATTAATTAATTCCAAAATCATCATTTCGGTTTGTGTACAGCCGCTGTTAGGTTGGGGTAATTCACCAAGGCTTCTTTGAATCGCCGCCTTTAGGTAGGGCAACGCTCCCGTAATCTGGCTGCATAATTCCCGCCACTGCTCCAAATTCGTCTGGCGAAACGCATACCAGGCTTGTTTTGCTACATCTAGCTGTTGTTGCGTAATTGGCCTGCGAGTAGGTAGCAAGTCGATGGCTTCTTCTGGTGTGTGGTGTCCAAGATGTTTATTAGGGTTGACCAGCGTAGATTTCTTCACAATAACGGGATGTTCCGTGAGCCAACTAAATAACTGAATAATTTGCAGCTGATCATACAAATCATGCTCAAACCAAAAAATGATTTCGTCAAAGTCATACGCTTTGTTTAACTTATTGTCCCGTTCCGCAAAATCTTCTCGCAACGCAGCTTGATTAGTGATCCCCATAGATGCCAAGAAATCAGCTCTTATCACTGAAAGTGAAGGGAGATCCTCACACATGGGTACGGGTCCAAAATGTAAAATGTCTCGCCATGGTAAATATTCACCGGCGATCCCTGCTGCACGCAATAGATCAATCGTGCTATCGCCATTGGTAATGTGTAGCCTTTTCATTTTTTCCCGCCGCCAATCCATTTATGTTCAATATAAAGGCAATTATTCATATTTGCCTCAACCTTTCGATGTAAGTCATCTATAGTAAGTTAAGTAACTGAAAACAAAGAGTTTGAAATGAATAGCAATAGCCAAACAGAATTTAGATTTTTAGCTGAACCCACAGACGTTAATTTCGGAGGAAAAGTTCATGGCGGTATGGTCATGAAATGGATTGATCAAGCATCCTATGCTTGCGCCGCGCAATGGAGCAAGCGTTATTGTGTGACGGTTTCGGCCAATGCTATTCGGTTTATTCGTCCCATATTAGTCGGACAACTGGTCAGCGTGGGTGCAAGAATTGTACATACAGGTAAAACAAGTATGCATATTTATGTAGTCGTTAAAGCCAGCGACCCCAAAGAAGATGCGGTTGTGGTGACAAATCGATGCTTTATCACATTCATGGCAGTGGATGAGGCGGGTTATCCTATCGAGGTTCCACATTTTGAACCCCAATCCGAAGAGGACACTTTGTTAGAGAAGGTCGCTATTCACGCTAAAGATTTTGCGAAAAAGCTAGACCATGACTTCGAACAAACGTTAGGATGGAAGTAGTAGATTGTTGCAAAAGGATTTCACCATTAAGGACGATACAACCCTCTTAACAAATCAGACAAACATCGAGGTTTCTCGGAATGTTTTAGCAAAGCGTGCAGCATTGCTCATGTTTGTTGCGATTGTGTTTGCAACAATAATTCGACCTTTCCTTGTTGAACAGACTGTTTTGTTGACTTATATCGGGATCGTTAATGCAATTCTGGCATTTGGCGTATTTGCTTTATTGCAATATACAACCCCACGACCTTTCTACCCACATATAGTGATTTTTGCAGGGTTATTTTTTCTGTTACCCCTGGTTTTAGTTTCAGGCGGGCCAAATAGTCAGTTTGCCGCTGTAATACCAATAGTGCCCTTACTCGTGTGTCTACTGACTTCCAAAAGAGTAACGATTGGGATCACTGTGTTTCTGATTGGCTTTGTGATTCTTACCATCGAATCTTTCAGATTCTTTCCCTCAATTGTAGAGTACGATGTTGAGTCACCCGTTACTTATGCGCGGGCATTTTGGATTGTCATGGCGTGTATGGTCAGCGCATTTTTTGGCATCGAATTCGATCGTCTCAGTCGCAAACTTGGGCTCAAACTTCAGCAGCAAGCCACATACGATAGTCTGACCCAAATAATGAATCGTGGCAGTATTGAAGAGTTTTTGGAAACCATGATAGAGCAAAAACAAGGCTCGAATGGTTGGGTGTCTGCGATGATGATAGATATTGATAATTTCAAGAGTATCAATGATCAATTTGGCCATTTATTTGGTGATGAAGCGTTAAAACGTGTTGCCTATATTTTGCAGCAAACAATCAGGCAACAACTTGATGGTATAGGTCGTTTCGGGGACGAAGAATTTCTAATTGTGTTAGGCGATGTCGATCATACGCATTCTCACCAAGTCGCTGAGAAAATACGCCAGGCAGTCGAAACGTTGAATATCGAACATGACGGTAAAAAGGTGTGTATCACAATCACCGTTGGTTATTGCTGTCTGCCCGCAAACGAAGTTAGTCATATGGAAGCGCTAATTAAGTGCGCCGATGATGCGCTTTGTATGGGGAAGAAAAATGGACGAAATACCGTTGTGGGATCTGAAGAAGGGCTGCTGTTTTCAGGTCAAATAGGATAAAACAGCCGCCCCATCACATTATCAGGTCAAAAGGCGTATTTAGCTGAAAATTGAAGACGGTTCATGTCGCCATCGGCGCCATTTTCAAGCTCTCTTTTCGCAAAGGCATACTCGGCACCAAAGGTAAGCTCCTTGCTAGGAGAGTAGAGTATATTTGCTCTGGCGCTGTAAGTTTCTTTTGTCGCGCTGGTGCCAGTGAGTGCTACATCATTGTCTGCGCTGAACATGGAATAAGTAAAATTACTCCGCCACTTTTCGCTCCACACGCGACGGTACGCGACGCTTACACCATATGAATCTATTGCTTCCAGTTCATTGTTTTCATTCAGCACAGCCCCATTGACCGCATTTAATGCCAGATATCGGCCTAAACCGCTTCCAAAGTTGGCCATCAGGCGCAGATCGTCCTGACCTAGATTGAATTTTGCTGTCAGACTGATCCCCGCACTGGTCTCTGTGCTATCAATATCCGCTCCGCCTTGTTTATTCACATAAGCCAGTTGTCTTAAAAGACCCGCAACAGCGACGTGTCCCCAATCGCCTTTAAAGGTGTACCGTGCAACAAGATCTGGAACAGAGTTGTCGTCAGTCACTATTCGTCCGCCACCACCAAATGGTGTAACCGTTGTTTCGGGGTTTTCCAAAGCAAATTCCAGGTTTCCTGATGTGTATCTCACCATCGCTTGTCGGTCAAAAATAGTGCCGTCCGTCGCACCGATAAAATCAAGGGTTTCAGGCAAGGCTTTTACGTCTTGAAAGGTCGACCAAGTTTGGCCAATTAACCAGTTTTGATATTTTATAAAGGCGTGGCGGATCCTGGGTTCAAAGGAGTTACTGATGCGTTCATTTCCGTTTGGGGTAGCATGGAAATCAAACTCCAATACTCCGGTCACTTTTTCGCCATTGTCTAGGTCTGTGTTGGTTGTAAAGCGAAAACGCGTTTGACGTATATGTGCATCAAACTGTGTATCTTCGTCATTGCCGCTCACGGGTGTAAGGCTGGGGATATAAAAATCTCGGCCAATACTTCCAGATGGTAATGTACCGTCACTGTAGCTACTGAACATAGCATCCGCCTTGATATAGCCCGAGAATGAAACCTTAGTTTTATCCAATACACTGGCCTGTGAAGATACTGAAGTAAATAGAGCCAAAGATAATGCCGCTGCGATTTTTGTTTTCATCATGATTTTCCTAATGCAGTGATTGCTGGCTTAACTTTGGATCAGGATCAATAAAATGCATATAAGCTGTTGGTCTATAAGACTGAAGTCGTATACGCTAAATTAATGAACCATTAGCAGTACGACCAAAGTCTCATTTTACTCTTTGGGAAGCGCGCTAGAGTATGGACTATTAACAATTAAGCGATAGCAATGGAAAACGACTATGACAGATTCAATTTATCCGGTACCTGATCAGGCAAAACAAGGTTCGCATATGAATGCCGAGCTGCATCAAGCAATGTATAAACAGTCTATCGATTCTCCAGATGTGTTCTGGAGGGAACAATCCAAAATATTGGATTGGGTGAAAGAACCAAGCATTATCAAAAACACCTCATTTGCCAAAGAGAATGTCAGCATTAAATGGTTTGAGGATGGTCAGTTAAACGTCAGTTTCAACTGTATCGATAGGCATCTGGCTACCCAAGCCGATCAAACCGCCTTGTTGTGGGAAGGTGATACGCCGGACAAGGATAAAAAAGTTAGCTATCAGGAACTGCATGATCAGGTGTGTAAGCTGGCCAATGGACTGAAGAAACTTGGTTTAAACAAAGGCGATAGAGTGGCGATCTATATGCCAATGGTCACCGAAGCGGCTGTCGCGATGTTGGCCTGTACCCGAATTGGAGCAGTACACTCAATCATCTTTGGTGGTTTCTCGCCCAATGCTATCGCTGACAGGATCCACGATTCTGATGCAAAACTGGTGATCACTGCCGATGAGGGGCGTCGAGGTGGAAATTGCGTGCCTCTGAAAATAAACGTGGATGAAGCGCTCAAAGACAATCGCTGTCCGACAATTGAAAATGTACTGGTTTTTCAAAATACCGGGAACGATGTAGCATTTGGTGGCAAGGATGTCTGGTGGCACGAATTAGTCACTGATTGTGAACCCGAGTGCGAGCCAGAAGTCATGAATGCCGAAGACCCACTGTTCATTTTGTACACCTCTGGCTCAACGGGAACACCAAAAGGTGTAGTGCATACCACGGGTGGTTATCTAGTATATGCTGCAATCACTCACAAATTGATTTTTGATTATCGTCCCGGCGAAATTTACTGGTGCGCCGCAGATGTAGGATGGATCACCGGCCATACATATATGGTTTATGGTCCATTGGCGAATGGTGCTACAACGTTGCTGTTTGAAGGTATCCCTACCTATCCAGACATGCGTCGAATCTGTCAGGTTGTCGATAAACACAAGGTCAATATTTTATATACTGCACCAACCGCGATCCGAGCACTCATGGCTCATGGAGACTTTGCTGCACAAGGCACCACCTGCGACTCTTTGCGTTTACTCGGGTCTGTGGGGGAACCAATTAACCCTGAAGCGTGGCATTGGTACTATGAAACCATTGGCCGAGGTCGATGCCCTATTGTTGATACATGGTGGCAAACCGAAACCGGTGGAATTTTGATATCACCCTTACCAAGTGTTGTCGATCTCAAACCTGGCTCAGCAACCATACCGTTTTTTGGTGTGCAGCCAGCTCTGGTAGATGGAGAGGGAAATGAACTTGAAGGTGCCGCAGAAGGAAATTTAATTATTAGAGACAGCTGGCCAGGACAAGCCCGCACGGTTTATGGCGACCATGAACGCTTTATTCAAACTTATTTCAGTACCTACGATAATGTGTATTTTACCGGAGATGGATGCAAACGTGATGAAGACGGTTACTACTGGATCACAGGGCGTGTTGACGATGTGCTCAATGTATCAGGGCATCGTTTAGGTACAGCAGAAATTGAAAGCGCCTTAGTGTCCCATGAATCCATTGCAGAAGCCGCTGTCGTTGGATACCCACACGATATCAAAGGTCAGGGAATTTACGTTTATGTAACGCCAGTAGAAGGCACAGATGTGAATGACGATTTGACCGCCGAAGTGAAAAAGTGGGTCCGCAAAGAGCTAAGCCCGATTGCAACACCCGATCTGATCCATTGGACTCCTGGATTGCCGAAAACCCGCTCAGGTAAGATCATGCGTAGGATTTTACGTAAAATCGCAGCCAATGAATATGATCAACTGGGAGACACGTCAACCCTTGCAGACCCGTCTGTGGTGGAGAGTTTGATCGAAAACCGTCTGCACCGTTGAGTACTCTGCATGGAGCGCTCGAGCGGCGCTCCACTCACCCGTTGTGAGAGACAATTTTGAGCAGGGCAAGAAATTATTGATTTGTTTTGTAACGACTGCTTGAATTAACAGACCCAAATAACAAAATGAAAATGCTATGTATACACTGCTAGTTGCTGATGACCATCCACTCTATCGAGACGCGTTGCGCAGCGCCTTAAGCCAATCAATGAGTGAATTAACATTGCTTGAAGCCAGTGATTTGAACGATACACTGGAAAAAGCACAACACAATGATGTGGATTTACTTTTGTTAGATTTGCACATGCCAGGTAGCAGTGATTTGTTTGGCTTAATTCATATCAGAAAACTCTATCCCGAGTTACCGGTGGCAGTGGTCTCAGGTCTGGAAGACAAAAATATTGTATCCAAAGTCATGAATACGGGGGCGATGGGGTTTATTCCAAAAACCACTAGCTCGCAAAACATTGCATTGGCAGTAAAAACCATATTAAACGGTGAAACCTGGGTGCCTGAATCTTTGGCAAATGATCTTGATGACACCGACGATGAATTTTCTGCATTGGCGGAGAAAGTCGCCAGTTTGACCCCTGCACAGTATAAAGTGTTGTGTTTTATGCGCGATGGTTTGCTCAACAAGCAAATAGGGTTTGAACTAGATATCGCCGAAGCGACGGTGAAAGCTCATGTTACGGCCCTATTTCGTAAGCTCGGCATTAACAACCGGACCCAAGCGGTATTGATCTCCTCCCAATTGCAACTCGAGCCTCCAGCTCCGCAGTTGTGTCACAAATAGTCAACGTGACAAGTCAGGCTAACAAAAAACAACCACCACAGCGTTGACTCTGGTAGTCTAAGAAAATCGATAATTTAACGTGATCAAGACCTGAGTTGTGAATCAGCTTTCATCAAACAGAGTTTTTACCGTCGATTTTATGCGTTTTTTGGCCATCGTATTAATGGTCATATTCCATTTTATCTATGATTTGAGATTTTTTGGCTATGTCGAATGGGATACACCAGACGGAGAGGGGTGGCGACAGTTTAGACAGGTTATTCTCACCTTGTTTTTCTTATGCGTTGGCTTTTCGTTAGCCGCGGTGCATGGGAGAGGCTTCCAGGCAAAATCGTTTTTCAAGCGGTTGAGTTTAGTCATACTTGGGTCAATTGCAGTCACCATTTCGTCGTTGATCATGGCACCGCAAAACTGGATTTTTTTTGGGGTACTGCAGTTTATCGCTGTGGCAAGTATGTTAACTGTAGGCTTTGCTCGCTACCCTAGGATTTCGTTTACGTTAGGTATTGCTATTTTCGTAGTATTTAATTTAGGCTGGGTAACCAGCATGTGGCCCTTTCAGCCGATTGCACACTTATTGCCAGCTTATACCAACGACTATGTCGGACTCTTTCCCTGGACAGGCATGGTTTTGATTGGAATTTGGTTAGCCTATCAACCCTGGTTTATTCGTGATCCGTTAGCCAAGTTGGGAAACCGGCCCGCGGTGATGTTTGCCAGCAAACATAGTTTGATCATTTATCTTGTTCATCAACCCATCATGTTTGCGGTTTTTGGGCTGATTCAATGGCTCGGTTAAGCCTTTTTAGCGCTGGGCCGTTAGCTGTTGCCTGAGGCTGTTTAACATCGCCCTGAGTTTAGCGGGCTTAACTGGTTTACTTAGGTGACGGATATTCTGTGCTTTACACTGTTCAATCACCTCGTCTTCCTGATTTGCTGTAACCAGCGCCGCGGGAAACGTACGTTTCCCTTCTTTTCTTAGTTGTTCGATCAATTCAATTCCATTTATTCCTCTACCCAAATGATAGTCAACTAGCAATATATCTATCGCCTGTTGCTGAATACAAAGCATTGCCTTTTGAGCAGTGTCAGCCAGATGTGTAGTCACATGCCATTTGCTCAATAAGGTGTTCATGGCATCTAAATTCTCTGTTTTATCGTCAATACATAAAATGTTTAGGCCCTCTAAGCCTTGAAGGTTAGGTTTGGGTGGATCTGTTTTGCATACGGTGAACTCACCTAGTGGCACGGCAATGGAAAAACAGCTACCCCTGCCTAAGGTTGATTTGAGATCTACCGTTGCTGAAATATTTGCTGCCATTCTGCTAACGACGCCCAGTCCGAGTCCAACACCATGTTGACTGCTGCCATCCACACGATAAAAATCTGCAAATATCTTGTTTTGTTCAGATTCAGCGATCCCAGGCCCAGTATCAAAAACCTGAATTAAGACTTTCCCGTGTTGACGTCGCACAGCAAGAAAGATTTTGCCTTTTTGTGTGTATTTCACTGCATTTGAAAGCATGTTCTGCACAATTCGATACAAATGTGTTTTGTCGGTTTTGACCCAAAGGTCGCGAACGTGGCATCTTAACACCAAGCCTTTGCGTTGCGCTTTCATACTAAATTCATCGATTAGCGGTGCGAGTAGTTTGTTGATGGAATTGTCTTCAATGTTGAGTTTCACCTCAGATTGATCCAACCGAGCAATATCTAACAAGGTGGCAATCAGTGCTTCTGTGGAACTAACACTATCGCTGAGTTTGCTGATGATAGTCTGTGCCTCGGTGTTTATTTCAAGCTCATTTAACGCTGAAACATAAAGCTTTGCAGCATTGAGGGGCTGCAACACATCATGGCTGGCTAACGCCAGGAATCTGGTTTTACTGGCGTTGGCAGATTCCGCATCCTTTCGGGCCTGCACAAGCGCCGTTTCCAGCTCTGCCCTGCGATGTATTTCACTGTGCAGTTCTGCATTAATCGCTTTGACTTCTTCTGAGCGCTTTTCGATCCTCCGCTCTAAATTAATATTCGATTCTTCCAGGGCTTTTTGGATCTCGATGTGAGAGGTGATGTCATTGAAGCTGGTCACAAAACCGCCACCTGGTAGAGGGTTTCCGACCATTTCAATCATGCGTCCATCACTTCGCTGACGGATAAATCGATGAGGATTCCCGGCCTTTAAATGATCAATGCGCTTTTGCACAAGTGTGTCGATATCTCCAACCCCGCATTCGCCGCGCTGGGCATTGTATCTAACCAATTTCTCAATTGGCGTGCCGACATCAACCATATCTTCAGGATAATCAAATAATTCAAGATAGCGTTTATTCCACGCAACTAAATTGAGCTCTTTGTCTACCACGCTGATACCCTGTTCCAGGCTTTCAATCGAGGTAAACAATGCAGAAGCGTTAAACTTTATCGCTTGAGTGGTATCATCAAAAAAGTTGACGACTTCTTCAAAGTCGAGCTTTTTGCCACTCATGGCACTATCAATTAATGCTTTTGCACTGGATGCTCCGAGTACGCCGCTTAAAGCTCGCTCGCAATAACGCAGAAATTCCGTGTCGGGGTAATCGTGGGGGTGAAGGGAAATTGAGTTTCGCTGGGAAAAGTCTTGAGCCAGTATTTTAACTCGCTCATCACCTAAGAACGTCGATAGCAGCGTTAATAAATCTTCGACGGTTCCCAAAGAGCGAAGGCGTTTTTGTTCACCACCTTGCACTTCTCTAGGCGACACAAAGGCTTGCGACTGCACCCGATCAATTAACTTGGGTTGAGAAAAAATAGAAAATGCAATATAACCTAAGACATTTGCGGTCAGACTAAGCATCGCACCAGCGCTGATTGTGTCTGATTGCAAAGTCAGAGTTTGTTCACCACCTAAAACCGGCAACATTAACCACAATATCCAGGTTACAATACCTGCCATTAAACCAGCATAGACACCATGGGCATGACCACGTTTCCAATATAAGCCGCCGACAATTGCAGGGAGTAATTGCACCACCAAGGAGAACGCAATTAATCCGATGGATGCAAGTGAGCGACTCCCGGTCATCTGTTGATTGTAGCCCCAGGCAAACAATAGTAAGAATCCGATGACCACTCGCCGAACAAGCAAAATGGTTTTACCGTAATTAAATCCTGGCTGGTTGATGTGTTTACGAGCCAGCAATTTTGGCAAGATAACATCGTTGGTCACCATGGTACTCAGGGTCAAAGTGGCGATGACAATCATCGCGGTTGCCGCAGATAACCCCCCCACGAATACCAACATCTTGACGATGATTGAATCAGATAATACAGCCAGACCAAGAACATAAGTATCAGGATCTTGTTGACCCAACAGGGTTTGTCCTGCCGCAGCAATGATTGGGATCACCGAAGCTGTAGCCAAAAGATAAAGGGGAAACATCCAACGGGATGTTTTTAAATGTTCAAGGCTTAAATTGTCGACAACTGCAACATGAAACTGGCGTGGCAAGCAGATAATCGCGGCTCCAGCCATTATAGTTTGTGCAATGAAATCAAAGGATTGAAAGTTTCCTACTGATTCAAACGCCTTTAATGACTGGTTGAACTGTGTACTGTTGTCAGCATACGCCCAAAAATAGGCAATGGCGGCAATTGCGACCAGAGCAATAAGCTTCACCGTTGATTCAAATGCAATCGCCAACATGAGACCTCGGCGATATTCGGTGACATCGGTTCGTTGCGTGCCAAAATAAATCGAAAATATCGCAATGAAAATCGTTGCGATGACAACAATTAACTCACTATTTTGTTGCCCGGAAACAATCTGAAACGCTGATCCAATGGCTTTTAGTTGCAAGGCGACATAGGGAATTGTGGCGAGTAGCGCAATAATGGTGACTAACAAGGCGACGGTTTGGCGTTTGCCATATCTTGATGAGATAAAATCAGCAATGGTCGTGATATTTTGTTTTTTACTGACCAGTACCAATTTGTAAATAAACCGGTAGCCAAAAACATAAACTAAGGCAGGCCCAAGCAAAATCGGTAAGTAGCGCCAGTCGTTTCGAGAAGCTTCCCCCACTGCACCAAAAAATGTCCAGGCAGTGCAATAGATGGCTAGCGCTAAGGAGTATATCCCGGGGTGAGAGGTGATAGAACGAGCCAAGGGCGTATCTTTGTCTCCCCATCGGGCCAGCCAAAATAGCCCAAAAAGATACACTAACGCCAACAGCACCCAACCAAATGTCATTTTGCTTCTCGCCTACAATCATTTGCTTTTTAACAACTTAACGTAAATCTAGCACATCAGCGAGGATAAAAATCCAGGTCTACGACCATGGTCTCATTTCGCAAACTTTTTAACAGGACTAGAGTAATACCAATCTTTATAGATAAGAGCCATTAGCTTTGGCCCGCAGGACGCATTCTGAGAGAACTCTTATCTATGTGGGTTGGTATCCATACCAACGCTTTGGTAAATGCCGATGATTTGTCAATAAACCAAAGCCTATGTACTGATTACAAGCGTGAGGAAAACAACATGGCGTTTAAAACAGAAGAAGATAAAAAAGCCTACTGGCAAGACAACCTCTCACTGATGTTAAAACTCTTGGTGGTTTGGTTTGCAGTGTCATTTGGATGTGGGATCTTACTGGTGGATGTACTCAATGAAGTGAAGTTTTTTGGCTTCAAATTGGGATTCTGGTTTGCGCAGCAAGGGGCAATTTACGTATTTGTCGCGTTGATATTTGTCTACGTTCGTCAAATGAATGTTTTGGATAAACGCTACGGCGTTGACGAAGAGTAGGAGCAGGACGATGGACGTACAAATCTTAACTTTTATCATAGTAGGCGCTTCATTCCTGCTTTACATTGCGATCGCGATTTGGGCAAGAGCGGGGTCCACCAACGAATTTTATGTCGCGGGAGGCGGAGTCCACCCCATCGCCAATGGTATGGCCACCGCAGCAGATTGGATGTCAGCAGCGTCGTTTATTTCGATGGCCGGTTTGATCTCCTTCATGGGGTACGACGGGGCAGTATATTTGCTTGGCTGGACCGGTGGCTATGTGCTTTTAGCATTGTGCTTGGCTCCCTACCTGCGTAAATTTGGTAAGTTTACGGTGCCAGATTTCATTGGTGATCGTTATTATTCACAGACCGCCAGAACCGTTGCCGTTATCTGTGCAATCTTTGTCTGTTTTACCTACGTTGCAGGGCAAATGCGCGGTGTTGGCGTTGTCTTCAGCCGGTTCCTTGAGGTAGATATCGTCACTGGTGTTGTTATCGGTATGGCGATTGTATTTTTCTATACCGTTCTTGGTGGAATGAAAGGCATCACCTATACGCAAGTCGCCCAATACTGCGTGTTGATATGCGCTTATTTGGTACCTGCCATCTTTATTTCAATTTTGGTTACCGGGCATGTGTTACCGCAGACAGGTTTTGGTGCCACCTTGGCTGATGGGTCGGGGGTGTATTTGCTGGACAAACTCGACGGGTTGTCGCTGGAGCTCGGCTTCAACGAATATACTTCCGGGACTAAAAGTATGATTGATGTCTTTTGTATCACCGCGGCATTGATGGTCGGAACAGCCGGATTGCCGCACGTGATTGTGCGCTTCTTCACCGTACCTAAAGTCCGTGATGCACGCTACAGTGCTGGATGGGCATTAGTGTTCATCGCTATTTTGTATACCACAGCACCTTCATTGGCGTCTTTTGCTCGGGTTAATATGATTGAAACCATCAATGGTCCGGAGCAAACCGGTACAAATTATTCTGAAGCACCTACGTGGATCACCAACTGGGAAAAAACCGGTTTGATTACCTGGGATGACAAAAACGGTGACGGCAAAATGTTCTACGCAGGTGATGAGCGCAACGAAATGAAAGTGGATCGCGACATTATGGTGTTGGCGAATCCTGAAATCGCTAACTTGCCTGCTTGGGTTATTGCCTTGGTCGCTGCTGGTGGTGTGGCTGCAGCGTTGTCAACGTCTGCGGGCTTGCTGTTGGTGATCTCCACTTCGGTGTCTCACGACTTGTTAAAACGCAACTTGATGCCTGACATTACCGACCGCAAGGAGCTGTTCTTTGCACGTTTGGCCGCTGGGGTCGCAATTTGTATTGCCGGATACTTCGGCATTAACCCGCCAGGCTTTGTCGCGCAGGTGGTCGCCTTCGCGTTCGGATTGGCTGCCTCGTCGTTTTTCCCTGCCATCATTATGGGGATCTTTGTCAGACGTATGAATGATAAAGGCGCGATTTCGGGCATGCTCGCTGGCATAACCTTCACTGCCGCTTACATTATTTATTTTAAATTTGTAAACCCTGCTGCGAATATTCCAGAGAATTGGTTCTTGAATATTTCACCAGAAGGTATCGGCACTATAGGTATGCTGGTTAACTTTGGTGTGGCCTTCGCCGTGATGAAAGCCACGGGCGAATCACCGCAAGAAATTCAGCAGTTGGTGGAAGATATCCGCTATCCTAAAGGAGCGGGTGAAGCCCAGGCTCACTGATCACAGGGTGAATTAGCAAAAAGCCCGGATACAATACCGGGCTTTTTCTTTATAAAAGGAGTCAACGTGACCACTATTCCTCAACAATCACTCGATTTTCTCAAGGCCTCTGCGCCTTTTGACCAGTTGTCTGATGATGAGATCCTGCGGTTAGCCAAACACGTGACCGTTGCTTACGTAAGTGATGATAATAGCGAGAACATCGCCAGCATTGGAAAACAGAAAAAAGGCTGTTTGTTTTTAATCAGTAGCGGTCAATTTTCGGTTAAAGACTCAGACAGCGCCGAGCAGCACCTGAGTGAAGGTGATTATTTCGCTGTGAACAACTTGCTCAATCATCTCAATCATCCAATTACAATCAACGTTGATAGTCCTGGTCTCGTGTATTGCATCGATTCGTTGGGGATTGATACGGTGATTAAAAACAACCCAGCCATTGCGCATTTTTTTCAAACCTATCACTCACAGCAATTGCATAACGAAGCCGTGGCAGATTCAAAATCAATGTGGCTACATAAGCCCATTAGTGAAGTCATTGGCAAAAAAGTTGTGAGTACAGACGTCAGCACAAGTGTTCTAAACGGCGTGCAGCATATGTCTCAGGCCTGTGTGTCCTCGTTGTTGATTACAGAAAATGATAAGTTGGTGGGCATTATAACCGACAGGGATATTCGCAATCGCATAGTAGCTGCGCAGCTGAATACCGAAGTGGCGGTAAGCCAAATCATGACCTCACAGCCCACAAGCATCACTCAAAATCGCACATTATTTGATGCACTGTGCATGATGACCGAAGACAACATCCACCATTTACCGGTAGTCGACCGCTTTACCCAAAAACCTTTAGGCATGTTGACGGCGAGTGACATGATCAGGCATCAACGGGGTAACGTGTTATTTTTGATAGACGAGCTAGCTAAAGCGCAAAACCTTTATGAATTAACCCGTTTGAGTTGGCAGTTGCCACATTATTTTTCTAAACATGCAAAGCGTTTAGGAGATTTTGATGTCGCAGGCAAAGTACTCTCCCAAGCCACCGACATTATGACGCGAAAATTGATCACCTTTTTTCAGCAACAAAACGGTAACTCGCCTTTTGATTTTTGTTGGTTGGTTTATGGCTCTCAAGCTAGAGAAGATCAGACCATGGGCTCTGACCAGGACAATGGGATGTTACTGGCACAACAACCCAATGAACACGAAGCCCAATATTTTGCGGAAATGGCACAATATGTCTGCCAGGGATTAGGTAAATGTGGGATTAAATTGTGTGATGGCAACATCATGGCGTCCAACCCAGAATTGCGAATGTCTGTCGACGATGCCATAAACGAGACGAAAAAATGGGTTCACCAACCGACAACCGATGCCATTTTGCATTTCAATATCTTTTTAGATGCCCGTGCCGTGGCGGGGAATCGTGGATTGTTTGATGCCCTACAACAGGCAAGAGAGCCCTTATTAAAACAACCGATTTTTCTCTCTGCCTTGGCGCGCCATGCCGCTGAGGACGCTGTACCCTTGTCACTATTTCAAAAGTTTATGTTTAAAAAAGGTCACAGCCCAGAAGACTGCATCGATCTAAAAGTGAATGCCATTGCCATTATCAACAACTTAGTGCGGATCTATGCCCTCGCCAAGGGGTTGAAGATGCCTTCCACTCTTGGTCGCTTAGACAACCTGACAGAAGATTCTCTCTTGACAGTTAAAGATGGCAAAAACCTTCGGGATATCTGGTTGTTCCTTAACCGGTTACGATGGCGTCATCAACTCACCAACAATGTGACCGACAACTATGTGTCCATCAGTGATTTGTCTTCCATAGAAAAACACCAGCTAAAGGCAGCGTTTAAATCGATTCGCACCGCACAGCAAGGCATTTCAATGAAATTTGCTGGAGGAATGGGCTAACAGTGGGCCAGATACTAAGCACTATCAAGCATTGGTTGTTTCCCAACTTGGCGATCCCCGAGCACGTCAGGCAAAAACCTTGGAGTCAGATCCCGTTTTTAGCAATAGATTTGGAATTGACCTCTCTTGATGCCAACGAATCGAATATATTGTCGATAGGTTGGGTGGAAGGCAAAGCCTGCCAGATGCCGCTAGAAACCTGCTACTACAAAGTGATAAAAACCCAGGCTTCATTGAACCAAAGCCCGGTTATTCATGGTTTGCTTGATGAACATATATCCCAAGGGGAACCAGTGCGAATGGCATTACAGGACCTGCTAGGCTATGCACAGACCCATGTTTGGGTTTTTCACAATACATCCTTGGATATGTCAGTCTTGTGTAAAGTATTCAAAAAACTGAAGCTTGAAACGCCTACACTGGTCACCTTAGACACTCTGCAAATGGCGCTTTATCAACTCAAAAAATCCCATGATGTGCCAGCACCCAATGCTGCGACTTTAACTTCATGTCGTCAGCGTCACAATTTGCCCTTGGCCCCCGCACATAATGCCCTTGATGATGCCGTCGCTACAATGGAATTGCTCTTTGCTCAGCTGCGACAATTTGATCCCAAAGGGCAAGAGCCACTTAGCGCTTTGACCGTGACAGGCGGACTAAAGGTGTTTACCCCAGCAAACGCGATGTGATAAAGCGCGTAAAATAGATTTGTTCATATCAGCGTTTATTTTTTCACCATGAGCGATTACTCTGGTATTGAAAAAATAATAAAAGAGAAATGCTGTGAATACATCGATACGAAGTTTCGTTACTGTAATTGTACTTTCCTACGTCGTTTTTTTAATGGGATGCACAACGGAAACACCCAGCCCTCTTTCTTCTCAAAAGGCCGCTTCACAAAAAGCGGCTTCAGAAAAGGCGTCGGCCGCAGTAGATGCATCTCAAGATGAACGGTTAAACGCTTTTTTTGAACAGATATTCGAGCGGGACATTGCCAACAGTCCTAATCGCCAGACATTTCTAGGGCTAAAGACTGACAGACAAGGTGAATGGACCGATATTTCTGATGATTATGCCAGTCAACAATTGGCGATCAGAAAAGCAGACTTGGCCGTTTTGACCAGCGATTTTGACTATCCAACGCTAAGTGAAGAGAGTCAGTTAAGTTACGATATTTTCAAATTCAACCTTGAACAATCCATTGAAAATGCCCAGTTCCGAAGACACTTTTATGTTGTTGATCAATTCCGTGGACAGTTTACTGGCCCCTTAAGTTTGTTACAGAACAACCACAAAATTGACACCCAACAAGATGCTATCGACTACATCTCGCGTATCCAAGGGCTAGAAGGGTTGATGAACGAAATGGTCAAGCAATCAAAAGATCGCGAAGCCTTTGGTGTGATTGTGCCGAAATTCGCCTTTCAGGCGATGATTGCTGACATCACAAGCATTATCGAACAATCCCCGTTGAAAGATGATTTTTCGCAAAAAGTTTCCCAGCTGGATATTTCTGACGATGAAAAAAACGCTTTGATCAATCAAGCAAACGAAGCAATCGAAGGCGCATTCAAGCGCGGTTACCGTGCATTGTTGAATGAGGTCACTCGTTTATCCAAAGTGCAAGACAAAACACAGGGCGTATGGGCATTGCCTGATGGCGAAAAATTCTATCAAAACCGCATCAGGCACCACACTAACCTTGAACTCAGCGCTGAACATATTCATGATTTTGGTCAAGCAGACGTAGAGCGTATTCACCAAGAAATGCGAGAAATTATGCAAAAGGTGGAGTTTGAGGGCTCACTTCAAGACTTTTTCGCCTTTGTGCGCAACGATCCAAATAATTTTTATCCCAACAACGACGCAGGGCGTGAAGCATTTTTAGACGATGCACGCAATGAAACCGCAGAGATATTTAAGGTTGCACCTCAGTTTTTCAAACGCTTGCCTAAAGCTGAATTAGACGTTCGCCGTGTGGAGCCATGGCGTGAAAACTCGACCAGCATTGCATTTTATAATCGCCCATCTATGGATGGCAGCCGTCCGGGTATTTATTACGCCAATTTAGCAGACATGACAGGCGTGCAAAAATATGTGTTCAAGGCCATAACTTTTCATGAAGGTGTGCCAGGTCATCACTTCCAATTGGCGATGGCGCAAGAGTTAAAAGGCGTACCAAACTTTAGACGCTTTGGCGGCGGCAGCGCCTACGTAGAGGGTTGGGCTCTGTATGCAGAAAAACTTGCCAAAGAGATGGGCTTTTACACTGATCCCCTGCATGACTTTGGTCGACTACAAAACGAACTTTGGCGCTCGGTGCGATTAGTCACCGATACCGGAATTCACGCAAAAAAATGGACTCGTGAGCAGACCATCGAATACTTCGTCAAAAATACGCCTTTATCTGAGCAAGACATTGTCACCGAAGTAGAACGTTATTTTGTCAATCCGGGTCAGGCACTAGGATATAAAATGGGGATGGAAAAAATCCTCGAATTGCGCGGCAAAGCCCAATCTGAATTGGAAAGTAAGTTTGATATTCGAGAGTTTCATGACGCAGTGCTTAGTAAAGGCCCGATGCCTCTGCCGATATTAGCTGAACAAATCGGTCGATACATTGCTGCGAGCAAGTAGCTTTTTTAATGTCTAAGACGCTAGGGTAACCACATGCAGAAAATTCTCACGATTAAAAATAAATTGTTGTCGGTCAGAGGCGAAATGTTGTTCTTAAACGAGGCTGATCGTGAGATTTATTCTGCCAAGGGTGAATTTTCGTTCATTAACCCAACTTGGACACTGCTCAAAGGGCAGCATGAAATAGCACGGATCAAACGCAAGTTATGGTCTTGGTCGAGCAAATATATGCTGGAAACCAAACAAACTAGCTTTGAACTGAAACGCAAAAGCTGGTCTTGGACACGCAAGTATTTAGTGTTAGGTGGCTATTTTAATGGAGCGGTGATCACCGGCGGATTCTGGGATACTAGCTTTGAGATTGTGCATCGGGGGAAGATCATCGTCAAAGGGGATAACGAGCTATTAAGCCTTCGCGACACCTGTCACGTTACTTTTTACGATGATAATCAGCTAGATGACCTTGCAGCAATACTCGTAGCCATGCGATTAGACAAGAAGTCTGATGATAGTGGTGGCGCGGCAGGCGGGGGAGATTAAAAAAGTCACCCCTGATCCTGTTGCCGCTTCGACGCGGCATTCCTCTCACATTGCAGTATACCTGTAAGCAAATGTAACAAGGTTACCGTTTATCCCAGAGATCGGTTTAATCAGCGTTTCTACCTTGGTGTTATGGCAATTGCCTTTTAGGATCAGTCCAGATCAATTGCTCAAAGCCGTTATGAATATCACACGCCAATCTACCAAAAACCCAGCTGCCATTTTAGTTATTGCCGCGCTTATCATGCTGTTTGGCGTGATGTCGATGTTAAAATTGCCGATTCAGCTCACCCCCGATATTGAACAACCTCAAATTTCCATAGGCACTGGGTGGCGCTCCGCCGCGCCTGAAGAAATTGAGTCTGTGATCATTGAACCGATTGAAAATGTGGTGAAAAACACCCGTGGTGTCACTGATGTGACTACTAACATTCAGCGAGGTTTTGGCAATATCACCTTAACCTTTGATGTTGGCGCTGACATGCAGCGCGCTATGTTGGACGTTCTCAACAACTTAAATCAGGCGCCACCACTCCCCCTAGATGCATTCGAGCCTGTGGTGTCTGCTGGCGGAGGCCGAGGTGGCCCTAATGCCGCGTCGTTGCTAGTCCGTCCACTGCCAGGCAGTGACATAACCAGCCTGGCAAATTACCAGAATCTGATTGAGGATGTTGTCGAACCTCGTTTAGCCAGAATAAGTGGCGTAGGACAGGTTAATCTCAACAGTCAACGTCCTCGTGAATTACGTATCGTCTTTGACCCATACAAAACGGCTTCGTTAGGCATACCTATTAGCCAAATCAGCTCAACTATTGCTCGCGCCAGTGATGTATCCGGCGGCTTTGCTGATGTAGGTCGTCGTCAATATACCGTTCGTTTTGCCGGTCAATATGACGTGTCGAGTTTGGAAGACATGATCATCGCCTACAGTGGTCAACGTCCGATTTATCTACGCGATGTAGCCACGGTTGAAAACACTTTGGTCGATCGTTTTGGTTTTACGCTGCGAAATGGTGCACCTGGCTACTACATCACTATCACACGGGGAAATGAAGCCAATACGGTGGTGTTGCTCGACGATATCAATCAAGCCATAAAAGAACTCAATGAAGGGCCATTGCTCGATGCGGGACTAATGATTGATTTGAGTTTTGATTCGTCGGTGCACATTCGTAACGCGCTAGTGTTGGTTAAAAGTAATTTGGGGTTAGGGGTGCTTTTGGCATTGGGGATCCTTTGGATGTTTATCCGCGGCTGGAAAGCTACTTTGATCATCGCGCTAACTATCCCCTTATCGATCATGGTGGCTTTTTTAGCTCTGAATTTACTTGGGCGCAGCCTTAACGTGATCTCCTTAGCAGGTTTAGCCTTTTCAGTCGGTCTAGTGCTGGATGCGGCGATCATTGTGCAAGAGAATATATTACGTTATCGCGCGCAAGGCATGGACAGTAAAAAAGCCGTGGTAAAAGGCGCTGTGCAAGTTACCGGGGCCTTGTTTGCGTCGACCGCCACCAGTGTTGCAATCTTTTTGCCGATCTTGTTTATGCAAGGCATTGAAGGACAGCTGTTTTCTGACCTGGCTTTGACCTTGTCTATTGCTGTGATTGCATCCATGGTCACTGCTATTACCATCTTGCCTTTGGCCAGCCATTACCTTCTTAAGAATCAACCGACCCTTGATCCGTTTAAAGCTTATTGGCTAAAACTTACTGACGGTATTTTGAAGCTGACCAATACATCAATCAGCCGGATCGCTTGGGTAGTTGGCCTTATTGGTGCCTCTGCCATTATTACTGCAACCTTATTACCTCGCACTGACTTCATGCCCCGCGCGCCCATTGATGGCTTTTTCTTTAGTTTGAATGTGCCACCAGGAGGCAATATTCAGTTTTTGGATGATGAGCTAGCCGCACGGGTGAAAAAACGTATTGAACCTTACATGAGCGGTGAGAAATTACCCAAGGTGAAAAGTTATAACTTTTACAGTTACGGGCCAAACGCCACAGGAGGCTTTATTTATTCAGACGACCCACAGCGGGTTGAAGAGCTGATGGAAGTGGCGCGCAACGAAATACTTAATGGACTACCCGACACCCAGGTCTTTTTATTCCGTGGTTCAATGATTAACGTATCTGGCGGTGGCAACGGTCGAAGCATCGATTTAAACCTGCAAGGCCCAGACATGCTTGGCTTGATGGCAGCTGCGCAAATCGGTATGCAGGCCATTCAAACCAATATGCCGGGCACCAGCGCGCAGCCAGTTCCTGGACTGTCATTGGCGGAGCCTGAATTGCAATTGTTACCGGATGATCGACGGATCACTCAAGCGGGACTGGATCGCATGGATGTGGCCAACGCTGTGCGGGCTTTTACTGGTGGTTTATTTGTTTCTGAATACTTTGATGGCAATAATCGCATGAACGTGATCTTACGTGCCAATCGTTGGGAATCGCCCGACGAGCTTTCTTCAATGCCAATGTATACGCCTCTTGCAGGCTTGCAAACCGTGGGTGAATTGACCGATGTGGTGCGCACCGTTGGCCCAACACAGCTAAGACGCATCGATGGTAAACGTACGGTAAGTCTAATTATTCGTCCGCCGGGCACCATGTCGTTAGAAGAAGCCATGGAACTGATTGAGCAAAACGTTATCCCGCAAATCGAAGCGGCCTTGCCTGCCAATTCAAGTTTGCAGTTATCAGGTAATGCTAATCGCATGAACAATGCGATCACCGACATGCTGACTAACTTCGCCTTGGCCTTGCTGATCCTGTTCTTACTTATGACCGCACTCTTTAAATCTGCCAAAGACAGTTTACTCGTGTTAACCGTGATGCCAATGGCCGTAGCGGGGGGAGTCGTGGCTTTGTGGATATTGAATCTGTTTAGTTTCCAATCACTCGATTTGCTGACCATGATTGGCTTCATTATTTTACTCGGCTTGGTGGTAAACAATGCCATATTGCTGGTGGATCAAACCCGTAGCGCTGAGCGTGAAGGGCTGACCAGAAAAGAAGCTGTCAAACAAGCGATTTTGATCCGCGCACGACCGGTGTACATGAGCACACTCACCAGTTTATTTGGCATGCTGCCACTGATGCTGGTGCCTGGTGTCGGCTCTGAAATCTATCGCGGATTGGCCACAGTTATTGTTGGAGGCATGGCTATCAGTGCCATCTTTACGCTTATTTTGCTGCCAGCACTTTTACGCATGGGCGAAACACGCTCCGACACACACACATTAAATGAGACTAACCAGGACAGCGGTCAATCTGATCTGCTCCTGGTGAATAAATAAAGCAGGATGACAAAGATGAATTTACGCCGCTTTTCAACGCCATTATTGAGCGCTCTTTTTGTTGGCATGATGTCAACATCAAGCATGGCGCAACAGCCTCCCGAAGTTGCCAGCCCTGTGCAAGTCGATGAAGTAAAAGAGACTTTGTTTGCCCCGACGCTTGAAGTCGTGGGGACCATTTACAGTCGTCACAATGTCAGATTGACCGCTGGTGTTGCCGGGCGCTTGGATTATTCTGCAGAGCCGGGCACCTATGTGCGCAAAGATCAGGAAGTTGCTCGCATCGACCAACTGAGTTTACGTTTGCAACAAGCAGAGCAAAAAGCGCAGATCAAACGAGCGCAAATCAATCAGTCTTACCTTAAACGTGAAGTTGACAGGCTTATCGACCTACGCAAAACCAACAGTGCGTCGGCATTTGAAGTGGATCAAATGAAATCTCAGCATGAACTAGCGAGTGCCGATTTAGAAATTGCTCAACTGCGATTGCAACAAATTGATGATCAACTTAGCCGTACCATTATTCGAGCGCCATTTGATGGTGTGGTGTCTGAGCGTTTGCGTGAAGCCGGAGGCGAAGTCAATCGAAGTGAAGCGCTTCTGAGCATGATCGACACGCAAAACCTAGAAGGCCGCATTTTGGTGCCGGTTAAATATCTCGCTTATGTGCGAGACCTGGCAACGGTGAACGTAAGCATTGAAGATCAGCACGTACAGGCACCGATCAAGGCGATAATCCCTTCCACAGACATGCTCTCCCAATCCTTTGAATTGCGCGTGAGCTTGCCGGTTACTGAGCAGGATGCCTGGACATCTGGCCAACTGATCAAAGCCAGTTTACCGGTGCAGCGCCCGAGTCAGCGATTGACCGTGCATCGTGACGCATTGATTCTTCGTCAAGATGGTACATACGTTGTCGTTGTCGATGAACAAAACAAAGCCAAACGTGAAAAAGTCGAAGTGGGTGAAGGACAGGCACAATGGATAAGCGTGCAAAGTGTTAATCTGCGCAATGGAGACAAAGTTGTCACCCGCGGAGCAGAACGCCTTCGAGATGGCCAAACAGTAGAAATTGCTAATCCTACTGCCTAAATAAATCTAAAAAAGGGGTCTGAGTTAGAGGTAACTTAAGGATAATTTAATTCCGCGTTGGGTTAACTTGAAGGAGGTTTATCCACTACGCTTCTTGTGAAATTGAATCACTACTACCAAGTGTTGAAGAACATAAAGAAAGAGGAACAACCTGTTCCTCTTTCTTTATGGAATTTTTAATATCGACTATTTAATCCAATACATCATGTCTGACGTTGCAAACAATATTTCGATGTTGGAAGATTCGTCGAGGCGCACTTTTAAACCTTGGTGACTTGGCGTGCCAATTAATGCTGGGCTGCTCCATATGATATGACCGTCTGTATTGAATTTTTTAATTTGAAAATCAGCCTGATAATCATACATGTCGCCAGTACTAGTCACGATAAACAGGTCTTGATTAGCGGTTTTACTTGGGTCGACAGCAAAGTCTGTAATCCGGCTAAGCGAATTTATGGCGGAGCGTTTCACCTCAGTAAATTCATCAACACCTAAGTCGAAGATTACAAGTGATTGAGGCGTTTCACTATATTGATATTGATCGTCTTGTATACATGCCAGTTCAATATCAGCATCTGAATCAGCGTTAATCAATTCCATTCTAATACAAGTTTGTGAGATTACCGCTTGCTCAGAGAATACCGAACCGTTGGTTGCTAGTAAGAAAAGTCGTTCGCCTGCTGACACTATGACCAACGCAGTATCACCTATTCTGACAGGTGTAAAATCATGGATCGCAGAATCAAACGTGTATGTGCTGATCACCAATTGATTTTCAATATCGATAGCTTTTATTTCGCTGCTGTCCGAATAAATGGCATCATCGAATCCATCGCCATTCAAATCATAAGCCTTAATGAGCCCAATAGTGCTATTAAAATCACCATCGATTTGCCAATGAACACTGCCATCTGAAAGCTGAAGCGCGCTTAATGCGCCGTCGTAAGTGTCGGTAGAAGGAACAAAAATATCTCCCATACCATCATTGTTAAAATCTGTTGCTACTGCTGAACGACTTCCATCCCAATTGGAAGAAATTGGATCGCTTAAAGTGAAATCTCCTATTTCATCCATAACTAGGTAGCGACTGCCATCATATCCATTCTCTGTTGAGGGTATGAAGAATATAGCGTTCTCTTCAATTTGTGAAACCACAGCCCATCCAGCATTAGAATATGAGTCTAACTGCACCTGCCTTTCGCCTTTGAGTGTGGCTGAATTTGGCGTGACATCAACACTAACAAACATATTCGCCCCTGAGTGAGACGTGCCGCTCCCCCAATGCAACTCGATGTTGCCATCGTTATCAGAATCTCCGGAAACCAATGACGTCGCACTATGATCTTGAGAATCGATTTGCCATATTTGACTAAATGAATTATTGACTAATTTGTACGCTGTGACATTGCCCCACTGACAGTCTCCAACGATAATCTCATCTTCACCATCGTTATTGATATCATCTGAATGCAGAGTACAAGTATTAAAATTGTCCATGCTGTCTAACTGTGAGCGGTTTACTGCAGAATAAGCAGCGATATTTCCCCAAATGTCCGCACCAATAATTTCAGCAATGCCATCGCCGTTGTAATCGCCTGCGGTAACCAGTGAACTGCCAAATGCAGTGCCGCTGAACCACTGGTTTTCCCATGTCGTTACGTCGTAGACCAGACCGTTGTTGATTACTAGCTCTAGGCTTACATCTTCATCCACATCTGCAAAGACAAGCTGTTCTGCCGAGTCGACGGATGTCTCGAATAACAAAGATTCGGGTTGATCTGCAGAAAATACAACTAAAGATTTTTCATCGTATTGATAATCACTGTCACTTTGTAGAACGGCTATTTCTGGTACGCCATCGTTATTAACATCGGCAACGGCAATGAAATGCAAATAAGAATCAGTTGAATACAAGTTACTCGCCGGCTTGTCTAACCCATCGATCAATTCGATTCCATTGCTCGTCAGAACAAGGATTTCATGTTCTTGGTCATTGTCGAGGTTAACAGACACGACTTGATTTATTTGACCTGAGGATACTAGCGCATAAGGATAGACCCATTTTTGGACGTATTTTCCATCACGATATTCGAGCAAAAATACACTTTTATTATTATCCGTAGACAGTATTTCATTTAAACCATCACCATCAAAATCAGCCACCGACATCGACTTACCTCGGTATGGCACTTCCATACCAGATCTCGCCAGCGGCAAGCTATTTTCGGATACAACAGAAACGGGAATAACAGTAATATCAGTTACTGAGCCGTCTTCGTGAGGAATACCAAAAGTAAACTCATAATTTTGAATATTGAATAAAAACTCTGTTGGAACATTCCAAGTTACCAAACCGTCTTCGTCAATAGAAACTCCTGAAGGCGAAGAGATCAATGAACTGGCGGTCGACAATTCACCGACATCTGGATCCGAAACAGATGCGACAAACTGTACAGCATCCCCTGGACGAATGTTGCTAGGTAAATTGGTTATAGCAATTTCTGCGGGCGCATCCTGCAAAGTAATAAAGGTGCGATAACTTTCCACGCTTGTCGCACCATCGAATACCACCATTGAGACTTCAAGTTCGTCTCCAAAAACCGCAATATGAGCGGGAAGTACGTTACTAAATTGTTCGGCGATTTGCTCGCCATTTAAATACCACCTGTAACTAACATCCAAATCCTCTAAAGCCGTATCAGGATCCGAAATATAACCTTCTGAAACCATAACCGGTGTCGTTGTGTTGAGGGTTTCAGTATATTCAAGGTACGGGCTGGAAATATTTGGTGGCAAAGAAAGTAGAGTCAAGGCGACCAATGTCTTAGTTTCAGTGCCATAAGATAAATCATCAAGATTAATATAATAGGCCCCAACGTCGAACTGCTCATCACCATTTGTATCTTCTACATATTTGACTTCTGAGTAGCCATTTTCAAATTCAAATGCAACGGCTTTGTTCCCAAGCAAATTGACTGTACCTTCTCCAAAATACGGGGGGAAACCTGCGACGTCATCTAAGTCGAACTGTATTCTCCCTTCATCTTTTACATATAAATTTCCAGATAATTCCAATGAGAAGTTTTGGAAGCCGTCTACTAATGCCAGATCAGCTTCCAACAATAGTTGTTCATTTCCAATGGTAAACAAAACGTGTTGAATACTATTTAACTGATATTGATCAGAGTTTGGACTAAATGTACTTTTCAGTTCCGAATAACCGTTGAGACGAATTTGCTGGCCGTTTAATTGCCATGCTAGGTTGTCGTAATAATAAATAATATCGGCGTTATTTTCCGATATCTCATTTATAGTTAGCGCAGCCTTGCCACTCACAGCAACGTTATTATTAGGTTGTTTACAGTTACTGTAAGTAACTGATAAATTGCCCTTAAGGTTGACATCTAGAGTGCCGGAGTATTGAGCGCTCCCACCAAAAAAGCATGAAAAAGTAATGTTGACGTTTCCACTTACGTCTCTTTGACCAACAAAATCTTCTTCTCCAATAATAGGTAACTCGGTTGTTACATCATTAAAAAGATAGGTGAAAACTTGCCTGGCCAACTCGGAGTCCATGTTTGCCATCGTTCGCAATCCAGAATAACGACTGGTTGCTAAACTTGTAGCTGCCGTTTTAAGCTGGGTGACAGAATACGCCTGTGCATCAGCGATCATTTCGGTCGGTGTTGGCGGAGACGGTGGTTGCACGGGTGGATTGGTTACAGTGCCGCCCGAATCGGAGCCACCACCGCCACCACAACCGGCAAGTAAGGAAAATAAAACAAGTACAGAAAAACGAGAGAGGTACATCACAATTCATCCCTAAATTTAAAAATTAGCAAATCCAAACGCGCTAATGTATTTACTAAACAAATCACATTGCGCTCTAATCGGTCGCATTTTAAGCGAATCGAGATTAAAAAACTATTAGTTTTGTAAGTGCTGTTAGTAGCAATTTCAGTATTTACTTATAAAACATCTACAAGCCATACAACCCGATTGACTCTTTTTCTCAATGCAGTTGACACGTATCAAAGAAAAATTGATATGCCAACAATATTCCCTAACTCATTAATAATCAGACTGCGTTACTTGATCAACTCGCCGGGATACTGCAGCCATCGCCCCTTTTTTAAGCTTTTACAGCGCCTTGCGGGTTGGCATGGCTACGTTGGCAAAAATCAATCCAGCGATTAAAGACATCAAAATCAAAAAGGTTTCTTGGCCTATATGCTCAGCCTTGATGATATCTTGCCCTGAGATAAACGAATTCAGTCCAATGTAGGTTTTTGAACCTGGAACCAACACAATCAAACCATGCATAGCTGCTATAGTGGAAGGTGCATTAACGATTCGTGAAAACGCGTTGGCAAATACGCCTAGGGCAAAGGCCCCTAAAAAGGCACCCAAACCGTTGTCTAAAAATCCTGACCCCCAAGTCGATGCACTGTACGCAATAAAGGTTGATGCTATTGCCCAAGGGATATGCTTAGGACGGGTTCTAAAAATGGCGACTAGACCAATGCTCAGCATCAATACGCCGACCCAATTGAACCAAAAGGGTAGGGTGTCGGCTACCTGAATGTCTTGTTGTCCAAACAAATGACTGCCTAATGTGATGCCAATAAATGCACCAAAATACAACTTGAACAATTGCATCATTGCATCCATCACCCGAGCAGTGCCTGATACCATGTTGCGTGACGACAATTCGGCGAGCCCCATTGTCAATGATAGACCCGGCACCAGGATAATCAGGGAAGATAAAATGATCAGCCAAATATTAAACCCACAGGCAAAATAATAGTTAATGGCACAGGCAGCAAATCCAACTGTGAATGATGCAACAGGCTCAAGCATCAAACCGACGCGACGAGAACGCAGCGCCCATAACGTCCACACATAAACCAGAAGCCCAAGCGCACCGGACCAAAAAATTTCAATTAAACCCGCGCCCATCAACAACGCAAATGCACTGGTTGATAAACCAAATGCCAGTGCCGTGAGGAATTTATTGTAAGGGCTCGGTGTCGCATCAATCTCGTCAAGCCTTATGCTGGCTTCTTCCAATGAGATTTCTCCAGCCAAAAGCTGGTTAGCCAACTCGTCAGTCAGTGACAAGGAATTCATATCCAATTCACCCGGCTGCATACGCGCCGCGTGATTGTATTCTTCTTCGTGACGATCAGACCAAAGCACCATAGAAAGAGACGTTGGGGTAGAGATAAACGAAGCGTGCACACCCAAGTAAGTGGAGATTTCCGTTAAGTAGGCTTCCAGACGAAAAGATGGCGATCCATACTTGTGCAACATCTTGCCAAGCTTAAGAATAAATCTACGGATTTGAATAAATTCTTTTATGTCCATCTTACTGCTACTACTTCTGAAATATGCACTGTTGTTTGAACGTGCGATTGCTACAAACGGGCGCGGATTGTATGGCCAGTCAAAACATAGTTCAACGAATATTTATTGTACAGCTCAGATTAAAAAAACTAATGAGTTAACATAGTGTGAAAGGAGGTGGATTTTGATGTTAAAAGTATAGAAATTCACCAACAAGAAAACGAGCCATTTCGTGGTGACCTTCGGGCAAATCGCAGAAAACCGCAACGCAGCCCCAAAAACAAGTTAAAGGATTTGTATATGATATCGCCTATTCTCTTATGTATCTCTAAGACTTCGCCCTACTGTTCACATATGATAAAACCTCAACCCTTCCAACGCCAATAACACCACATCTGCACTATATTCACCATCGACATTTTTGACCACTGTGATGGCACGGTTGTGGTCGCGGCACAATATCATCATGGTGGTGCCGCCATTACTGCCACCTGAATGCATGACCGCGTTGTCAAAGCTGGCCATCAGTTCTTGGGCTTTGGGGTTGTTTACGTAATAGCTGCGGTTGATAAAGTTGTCAAAATCTATCATCCAGCCAATTCCATAGGGCAGGTCAGTGCCATCAGTAAGTGTTGCGCGACTGAGCATTTCTTTGCGGGTTTGCTCAGCTAGAAAGCCTGGCTGGGTATGGGCGACGGCAAATTGAGATATATCTGACGGCGTTGCCAAAAAACCGCCTCCGGCGTATTTGTATGAATGGTCCGATTGTGGTGCGTTAATCAGTTTGCCATCTTTTACATGATAAGGACGCTGCCTTAGTGGAATAATGTCTGCCTGATCATCAAAAACGGTGTCGTCGAGATTCAGTGGTTCCAATACCTGAGCAGTGATTATTTGCTTAAACGACTTACCACTTGAAGCACCTTCCATTGCAGCGGCTATTAACGAAAAAGCGAAGGTTGAATATTTGTATTCTGTGCCTGGTGCAAACAGTAAAGGATCGTGTTTAAACAGTTCCAGGCTATCGACCACAGAGTCATAGTTTTCGTTCAATAGAAACTCTTCTTGGCTATTGTAGTGACGAATGCCTGAACTATGAGACGCCAACTGCCTCAGGGTAATCGTAGGCATCAGCTCGGGCCAGCTAGACACATAGCGTTTTACCGGAGCATCTAAATCGAGTTCGCCTTGCTCGACCTGACGCATCATGCCTGCAACGGTGATGAGTTTTGCTACGCTGCCAATACGCATTTTGTGTTTTGCGGTCATGGCTACATTATTTTCAATATCTGCAATACCATATCCTTTCGCCCAAACTACGCCTGACGAGTCTGCGATGGCGACATTGATACCAGGCACGGTTGGGCTTTTAACCGCATTGGAAAATAGGCTGTCGAGTTTTTGATGTTCGGTGTTTTCTTTGGCGTTTGTGCAAAAAGGCAGGGTGATGGCAAGACAAAAAGTGATTATTAGAGATTTTGTTAACACTAGTAATGGCATGTCGGTTTTTCCATATTGACGAAGTTTTACTATAGGGGTTTTTGTTTTGAAATGGCAGGTTTGTTTGGGAGATTCCCGCCCAAGAGCGTCGCGGGAAAGACGTGTGGGCTAAGCGTTGCGGGAAAGACGTGTTAGGGGGAGGCGCGTGAATGGCTTGTGTGGAGGCGTAAAACAACAACGTCATCCCGGCAACGCTCTTTAAGCCGGGATCTGTTTGGGTTGTGGTTGTTTTTGAGATTCCCGCCCAAGAGCGTCGCGAGAATGACGTGTGGGGTGAGCGTCGCGGGAATGACGTGTTAGGAGGGGCGTCGCGAGAATGACGTGTGGTTTAATCCAGATTAACCAAATAGTGATAATTGTCAGTGCGGCATAGACTCACTCTGTACTCCATGGCTTTGCCATCCAGTGAGTGGGCTACCCGCGTAACCCGTAACAGCGGCTCGCCGGCTTTCATATCCAAGCGCTTTGCACAGTCTTCAGTGGCGAGCACAGCTTTGATGCTGTCGCTGGTTTTGTGCACGGTCATACCGAAGTCGGTTTGATAAAAATGATAAAGGGTGTGGGGAATTTCCTTCAAGGTTTCAATACCGGAAAACAAGTTTTGTGGCAGATAGATTGTCTCTAAAATGCAAAACACATCGTCCAGGATCCTTCTCCGTTTTAGCTGAATCACTTTTTTTGGTGATTCATCTGAGAGTTCAAGTGCCTGTTTAATTTCTTCACTGGCATCGATAACCTGAATATCATCCAATTGTGCGTGAGGGAGCTCGGGCTTTTTGCCATCACCAATTAATGGAAAGAAACGATACAGACTACTATGGCCTGTGTGCTCAGAAACAAAGGTTCCCACCCCTTGTTTGCGGGTCAGTATTTTAGCATCCGTTAAGGCATTCAACGCCTTTCGCATGGTACCTTGACTGACACCAAATTCGCTGGCGAGCTGAAACTCGTTGGGCAACACATCACCTGGCTTCCAACGTTGTTCGACGATTAGCTGAGTAACATGTTCTTCCACTTGTTTATACAGTGGTTGAAATGCCAGATTGCGGCCACTAAGTTTATTGTCGAATCGGTTTTCGTTCATGTTTACTATTACTACCAGTTCATGCTGCCATATGGGTTGTCGCGTTTGTATTCACTTTTTCACATTGTGAACCGAACGACTGATTATGAGATTATCACAATTTCGTATAAGACCAAATTTAGTCCGTTGACAAGAATTTAACACTACTATAACTTGTATCTTATATAAGATTAACGTATCGCAATCAGAGTGCAAACTGAATTGCGCCCAATGTGAATGCTCATTTATGTCGTCTCTTGATCTTGCAACACCCAATTGGAATTTAATTTCACAGCTTCACATTACCGGCAGTGCGTCGAGTGATGGCGCACAGGTTAGTGTCGAAACCAGCCAAGGGCTTCTCAACGTCTGTCTCATCGACGGAGGCATGAGAATTCGCATGGGCGACCAGCAATCTCCGGATTACGGTATCTTGTTGAATCAGCCGGAGCCACTGGCGTGTGTGCTGGAACAATCTGCCGAGACGCTTTCCTTGAGCGCAGGCTCGTTGCATCTTGAAATCAACAAAGCCCCTTTTAGTTTTTGCCTGACATTAAATGGCAAAGTTGTGCAACGTACCCCCAACGACGGACATTTTGTGCGCCAGTATCGCTTGCCGCCTTTTGCGCTAACCGACAAAGGTTGGCTGTTTAGCCTGGATTTAGCTCACGACGAACCCGTTTACGGTCTTGGTGAAAAGTGGAGTGGCCTAAATAAACGTGGCCAACTTTTACGCTCTTATAATTTTGACGCTTTGGGAGTCAATGCCGAGGTATCTTATAAGAATACGCCATTTGCCTGGAGCCCATTAGGTTGGGGATGTTTTGTGCATACCCCAGCGCCTGTGACGCACTCTGTCGGTTTCCCCGCATGGTCGCAAAGGGCCTATAGCCTATTGGTAGAAGACGAAGTGCTGGATCTGATCCTTTACGCAGGTAACAGCGGCGCCGCCTTGATCGATCAGTACACTCACTGGACAGGGAAATCACCGGTACCTCCACTTTGGAGCTTAGGGGTAATTTTGTCCAAAGCCTATTATCAAGATGTTCCCGAGCTGTTGGCCACGGCCAAAGCGGTGCGCGAGCATAAAATGCCTTGCGATGTCATCACCTTGGATGGTCGCGCATGGCAGGATACCGACACCCGGTTTGCATTTGAGTGGGACCCCAAGCGATATGATGATCCTGCTGCGGTGATAAACGAACTCAAGGCGCAAGATTTCAAAGTCTGTGTGTGGGAATACCCCTTGGTGTCGGTGAACAATCCATTGTTTGAGAAAATGGCACAAAAAGGCTGGTTGCTTAAAGACAAACGCACTGGCTTGGCGTTTCGTTATCAATGGGATATGAGCGCTTTTGGAGAAGTCCTTACACCTTTACCAGAATCGGGCATCGTTGATTTCACTCATCCCGACGCGTTTGAATTTTGGTTGGAAAGTCACAAACCCTTGTTTGATCTCGGCGTAGACATGATTAAAGCCGATTTTGGTGAGCAGGTGGAAGACGATAATATGCTTGCTTACAGCGGTGACACTGGCCATCGTCTGCACAATGTATACAGTATGTTGTACAACAAATGTGTCTATGAGGCGGCAAAAAAATATTCGAAAAACGGCCCATTTTTGTTCAGCCGTTCGGCCTGGACAGGCTCGCAACGATTCCCCAGTCAGTGGGGAGGTGATCCTCAGGCAGATTGGGGCGGCCTGGCGGCGAGTATTCGAGGGGCGTTGTCTTGGGGTATGTCCGGTGCACCGTTTTTTGCCACCGACGTTGGCGGGTTTTATAAAGACACTCGCGACGCAGAGCTATTTGTGCGTTGGTCTCAGGCTGCGGTGTTCTCCGCGCATATGCGTTTACACGGTATAGGTCAGCGAGAGCCCTGGAGTTATGGTGATGAAGCCGAGCAGGCAGTCACTCAGGCGTTAAAACTACGGTATCAGCTCATTCCTTATCTTCAAGCGGCTATGGAGCAAGCCAGCACCAGCGGTTTACCCGTTATGAAAGCCATGGTTCTCGCTTTTCCAGACGACAAACTGAGCTGGTCGTTTGAACATCAGTTTATGTTTGGACCACACATGCTGGTAGCTCCTTGTTTGGTTCCCGGTGGTCAAGTGTCGGTCTATCTGCCTAAAGGCAAATGGCGACGATTCCTAACCGATGAGCTATATGAAGGCAGTCAACTGGTTAACTTGATCTTGGCAATTGATGAAATGGCAGTGTTTGTTTGTGATGGCATTGAGATTCCGTTAGGGCCAGAAGTGGAGCATACTGAACAGCTTATTGCGCTTAACGCGCACCAAGATAAAAACGCACAAAATGGGAACTAGCCATGTTTACCAAAGGACTGCAACAATATCCGGAATGTCATTGTGAACATTAGCGCCATGCTGCTTAAACTGGCCAAAGGACTCGGGTTGGTCAATGTTAAAGTCGCTTTGTTGGGCCGTAACGTGGCAGCAATATTGTTGGTCATGATGCTTATTTTTATTCTGGCCCAAGTCCTTTTTCGGATTTTGGAAAACTCCTTACCCTGGACTGAAGAGCTATCTAAGTATGCCATGGTGTGGGTCGCGTGTTTAGTCGCCCCCTGGGCTTATCGGGAAAACCTCAATGTGTCCATTGAAATGTTCGCTGATGCTTTACCGCAAATGCTGCGTAAAATCAGTGAATTGGCGATAACCATATTAGTCGCGCTAGTCAGTGCGATATTCTTCTTAGAAAGTCTCGACTTTTGGGTGGGTGGATTACAAATCAATGCGTCTTCTGTGCCGGTCAAATTGGCGTATTTTTACAGTTGTGCCCCCTTTGCTTTTGGCGGCTTGTTTCTCATCGCGATTGAACGCGGGTTAGTGCAATTGGCTTCAATAGTTGACCCAGACTCTGTCACTGCATTGCGGGAGGCCAGCTAACATGTCGCTCAGTTATTTTTGGATCTTCATTTTACTGCTCACTGCTGGCACGCCCGTGGTTTTTGCCCTTCTAATTGGCCCCGGAGTCAGTTTAATGATAGACGGCAATGAAGTGTTTTTCTCTGCCTTGCTGAACCGTCTTTATTCCGGGATGAACTCCTTTCCATTAATGGCTGTACCCTTTTTTATTCTGGCTGGCGAGCTGATGAATCAAGGAGGGATTACCCGATCGATTGTGCATTTTAGTCAAACCTTGATAGGCCATCTTAGAGGTGGTTTGGCGCAGGTGAACATTCTTTCTTCAGTTCTCTTTGCAGGATTGTCGGGGTCGGCAGTTGCCGATACGTCAGCTTTGGGGAAAATGCTCATTCCAGCAATGGAGCAAAATGGCTATAGTCGCCGTTTTGCCGCAGCGGTAACTGCCGCCTCATCGGTGATAGGGCCGATCATCCCGCCTTCGGGGATCATGATTTTGTATGCCTTTATTATGAATGTTTCGGTTGCTGGCATGTTCTTAGCGGGGATTGTTCCCGGCTTGTTAATTTGTGCAGGTTTGATGTGGGTGACTAGCCGAATCGCCAAAAAACGCAATTATCCTGTGGCGAACGCAAAGGCCACTTGGGGTGAACGTGGCAGTGCTTTTAAATCATCATTTTTACCCTTGTTAACTCCGGTTATTTTGCTTGGTGGTATATTGTTGGGGGTATTTACCCCCACAGAAGCGGCGGCGGTGGCGGCGGCCTATGCACTCGTGATCACCCTGTATTTTACCAAAACCCTCACGCCTAAATCCTTGCCAACAGTATTTATCAATGCGGCAGTGCAGTCGGGTACCATCTTGTTGTTAGTCGGTTCAGCGGTAACCTTTGCCTGGATCATCACTGTCTCAGGTATGGCAGATATGCTTGCAGGCGAGTTGGTGGGGATCACGGAAAACGTGTTGTTGCTGTTGCTCATTATTAACTTGTTCTTGTTTGTGATCGGTATGTTTTTGGATGCAGGTCCGGCAATTTTGATTTTAGGTCCGGTACTGGCACCAATTTTTATTAGCCTAGGCATTGATCCACTGCATTTTGCTGTGATCATGTGTGTCAATCTTACCGTCGGTTTGGCAACTCCCCCGATGGGTTTGGTGCTGTTTGTTGCTGCCTCAGTATCAGACGAAAAAACTGAAAATATAGCGGTTGAGATGTTGCCTTTTTTGGCGGTTGAAGCCCTGGTGATCTTCGCCATTACCTATTTCCCCGCGTTGACAATGACCTTGCCTCGCTGGTTTGGTTTTGCCTAGAAGATGACATCCATGAACCAAAAGCAAATAAGTGAAAAGCAAATAAGCAACAAACGAACACTTTTACTGAGTATTTATGCTTTGGTGGTGATCGGCTGCGGGATCGGTTTGTATCAAGCTGAATCCAGTCAGGCAGAGTTCACCATAAAAGCCGCCATTCAAGCGTCAACGTTGGATGAGGATTACACCGGCTTGCTGGCTTTTAAGCAGTATGTCGAAGAACACAGCGAGGGTAGAGTACAGGTTCAGCTTTTCGCTTCAGGTCAGTTCTGTGGCAATGTGCCAGAGTGCATCGGCAATTTACAAAAAGGTGTGTTGGAGATGTTTCCTACTACCGCAGGTGGCACAGGCAACTTTTTCGCCCCGGCGCAGGTTCTTGATCTGCCCTATGCATTTAGTGGTGACGAACAGGCTGAATGTGTTATGCAAGGTCCCATAATGGATAAAATGCGCGAGCAAGTATTAGAAAACGGCTTGCAACTGCGGTTGATGGGAGTGACCAATACCGGCGGTTGGCGTAACTTTGCGACCACTGAGACGCCGATTCGGTCACCTGCCGATTTACAGGGAGTGAAAATCCGTACAACGCCAGCAAAGGTGCAACAAGAACTGGTTAAACAGTTGGGCGCGAATCCGACTCCCGTTTCCTGGGCGGAACTATACACAGCGTTGGCAACCGGTGTAGTGGATGGCAGTAAAAATGGTATCCAGGACATTATTGGTGCCAAACTCGAAGAGCACTTAAATTACATCGTGCTCGATGGGCATTCTTACATGGCGGCTTTGTGGTGGTTTTCAGAGCCTCAATGGCAAAAATTACCAGAAGATATCCAGTTAATCATTCAGCAAGGGTTTGACAAACAGCGCATCGCAGCCAGAGACAAAGTCATTAATGGCGAAAGTGAATCTTACGCCTTGTTTGAGAAAGCCGGTGGAACGGTTTATCGTCCAACACCTGAGGAAAAGCAGGCATTTATCGACGGAGCGGCGCAAATGCGTCAATGGTTTATCGATAATTATGGTTCTACTTGGCTAGAAGCACTTGATGAAACCGTGCAAAGCTGCCGCTAGCCACACTTTTTTAGTTTATTTGACGGATTGCCCACGTATTTATTGTCACATTCTGTGACATCTTAATCTCCACAACTTTAACTTAAATTTCACAAAAAGATTGCATCTTCATAACGAATTGGGTAGTTTTCTAGTATATCTTCTGTCTTATATAAGATAGTAAAACAAAAATGTCAGAAGATGGCGTTTTAATGGCACAAATTCTAAGCATGTTGTAAAGCAGTGTAATGAAACACACAGGCTTGTTTGCGCCGCCTGATGCAATGACCAGGCGAGCAGATGATAAGTGTCGACGCGAATAAAAACAGGACACATCTTGGAGAACACAATGTTAGCAAATAAAAAAGCATTCCGACCCTCAAAACTCAATTCCAGCGTCGTGCGCGCATTGGCGTTAAGTTCATGCATGCTCACCGGCTTTGCCGTGAACGCACAGGAAGAAGGCGCCCAAGAGCGTGAAAGCCTTCTTGAGAAGATTACAGTGACTTCACAAAAACGTGTAGAAAGCCTCAATGAAGTCCCCGTGGCGGTTTCAGTGCTGCGTGAAGATCAAATTGCCTCGGCGTTCACTGCTAACTTGGAAGGGTTACAAAGCCTTGTTCCTTCTGTCAGTTTCCGAAAAGGAAACACCACCCGTAACTCGGCAATCACCATTCGTGGTATCGGTACTATTTCATTCAGTATTGCGGCAGAACCAAGTGTTTCTACCGTTGTCGATGGCGTTGTGCTGGGCCGCTCTGGCCAGGCATTTGTCGATCTATACGATTTAGAGCGTGTGGAAGTGTTACGTGGTCCTCAAGGCACATTGTTTGGTAAAAATGCCTCTGCCGGTGTAGTCAACATCACCACTAAAAAGCCTTCAGGTGCCTTTGAAGGAAGCTTTGAAGCAACCATGTTCCAAGACAATGAATATCGCATCAAAGGTAGCGTTTCTGGTCCTTTAAATGACAATGTCAGCGGTAGCCTAACCGTTTTGAAATCTGGCTTTGATGGATATATTGAAAACGTCTTCAATAACGAAACCACCAGTGGTTACGATAAAGAAGGCGTGCGCGCAATGCTTGCTGTTGAGGCATCTAGCGATACCGATATTCTATTTATCTTTGAAAACGTAAAATCAGATGACGATTGTTGTGCTGATTTAGAGTTAACGCCCAGTGGACGTCATCAATCTGAAGCGTCACCAAATAGCACGGGTACTGGCGATTTAGATTTGGAACAGCGTCAAATCGATCACGATTTTGAAACCCGTACCTTGGACGAGTCCACGTCATTCTCAATTCAGGTAGACAAGTCGTTAGACGATCATACGTTCACGTCAATCACCGCGTATCGTAATTGGGAAAATACCGAATTCCGTGAAGGGGATTTCACTTCAACTGCAGGTGATCTGCCATTGCCTGTGTTTGGCGTCCCTTTCCAATTGCATGATATTGGTCCTCAAGAATGGAATACCTTTTCGCAAGAATTCCGTTTAGCGTCTTCCACTGCGAACGCGCTCGAATACCAGGTTGGATTCTTCTACTGGAAACAAGAATCTGAGCGAAACTTTACTCGTGATGCCAGTTGCCAAAATAACAATGGTCAATTCCCAGCGGCTATCAGCACATACTTGTCTGACGTTGTTGGCATAGATAGCCCTACAGAGCAGCAGGTCAACGACTTTATCGCGGCTGAGGGCTTAAGCTGTAATTCAAACGATATCGTCAGTGCGACGGCATTTATGGAAACAGAGTTCCAAAACATTGCACTATTTGCCGATGGTAAATATAAATTCAATGACGATTTTAGAGCGTTATTTGGAGCACGTTTCACCGAAGATGAAGTAAGTTTCAAACATAATCGCAGCAGTAATGATGAATTTAGCCGCACGGGTGTGGGCGTGAGAAGTTTTGATACTGACTTCGATGGCGAAACTGAAGAATCCAATTTCTCCATTAAGCTTGGCTTACAACATGATATTGGTGACAGTGGCATGGCGTATTTCACCTATGCGCAAGGTTACAAAGGCCCAGCGTTTAACGTGTTCTACAACATGGCACAAAACGATACCTTGCCAATTGGTGAGGAAACCTCTGATTCTTACGAAATTGGCTACAAGTATGCAAGCAGTGATTTAGTATTCAACGTTGCTTTATTCCGCACCGAAATTGACGGTTTCCAAGCGAACAATCCTGAATTGTTAGACGGTGTATTCATCACCCGATTGACCAACGCAGGTTCGGTAATCACTGAAGGTATTGAGGTTGATTTCTTATGGCAGGCTACCGATAACTTCTCATTATCTGGTGGTCTAGCGTCTGTGGATGCTGAAGTGGATGAATTCCGCTGCCCAGTTGGCTTAGAAACTTGTGACGGACGTTCTGGCGCAGATTTGCCGTTTTCACCTGATCTAAAATACTCAGTGGTAGGTGAGTATTTCTGGGAATTGGATGAAATGGATGTCATCTTAAATGGCTCTTACGTCTACACCGACGATATCTTTGCTGGTGGACCTGGCGCAACTGCGCAAACAAACCCAGAAGCGTTATTGCCAAGCTATGGAATTGTAAATGCAAGTCTGGCTTTTTCGTTTGACGATGACGCCTATCGTATTTCAATCATTGGTAAAAACCTGACAGATAAGAGTTTTGTTACCACTTATAGCGGTGACGGATTCCGTTATCAAATCCCGCGTGATGCTGACCGTTACTTTGGTGTGCAGTTACGGGTGAATTTCTAATCTAGTTTTAAAACGTGTGTGTGTTGGCGCCCCATCTTGGAATAGATGAGGGCGCTTTTTTGTGTCTACTACACAGTTGATGAAGTAGGCAATGACTACTAAGCTTCGTTGTAAAGTATCCATTGAATTGTTTTGGGGATTAGCTTTGTGGATTTTCGCTCTCATCATGTTTGTTTGCTGGGCAATCCCGCAGCATTCGTTGGCGGAGTCGAAACCTATTACCCTCACCTTAGCGATTAATGCCCCTGGTTCTGCTCCGTATCTTTATCTTGATGAAACCAGTCAAACCTATCAAGGCGCGGTAATGGATTTTTTCAAAAGCCTGTCCTATGAGTCAAATATCCAAATTGAACTATTGGAAACTAGCCGTTCGCGGATTGAACGATTTACCAGAACAGGTGTAAATGATGTATTTCTTTCCAGTAAAGCGTGGCTAAGTTCACCTGAAGGTTTTGTGTTTAGTGAACCTTTCATTGAGCACAAAAGTTACCTGTATTCGTCAAAACCATTTAAATCAGATTTCGCGTTAGCAAGTCTAAAAAACGCGTTGGTGTGCACGCGTTATGGGTACACTTATCCCGTGTTGCAAGAATATTTCGAAAAGGGAACTATGATCAGAGTGAATTCCAGTAGCCAGGCCACTATGACTAGTATGTTGGTGAAAAATCGTTGCGACTTTGCGATTATGAACGAATATAACGCTCGTTCAGCATTCCTTTCAACATTGGATTGCAACCACACCTTCTATCAATCACCCACTATTGTAAGTAAAGTCGATTTGGTTTTTGTGGTGAATGCGACTAAACAGCGGTACGTGAAAGACATCAATCAACACTTAATGAATTTCATCCAGTCAGGTCAGCGTGACAAAGCAATGTTGGAACATACTGGAGGGTTTTCATTTCCTTTTCGTGCGGCGTGTAGCGTAAATGAGTAAGTTATCGAGATTGATATGATGTGAAGGACGCCTAACCGTCATCCTCTCAAGGGGTTAGCCTAGGTTCCCCAAATACAACGCAATCCAAAGAGAAGTTTAAAGGTAAGGGATTGCCAGCAAAATTAACCCTGCAATCCAAGCTGTCTCAGCAACAAGCATGATGATTGGTTTAGCGCCTACGGTGAGCAGCTGTTTCAGGTTTGATTTCATACCAATGGCGGCGATGGAAATGACCAGTGCAAAACGAGAAATCTCAGTAGCACCTTGAGTGACGGCGCTGGGCAAATCTACCACACTGTTGACCGTCATTAAGATGACAAACGCGATGAGAAACCCAGGAATACCTGGTGGTTTAGAATCTCCAGTATGTTTAAGGTTCATTCTTAAAACCAACAAGATGCAAATCACTACCGGCATGAGAAAAGCTACTCTGACTAGTTTGGTCAGCGTAGCTAAGTCTCCCGTTTGTTCTGAAACTGAATATCCTGCGCCGACTACCTGAGCAACATCGTGAATGGTGCCGCCTAAAAATATGCTGGTACTGGTTTCGTCCAGATTCAGTAGACCAGCAACGATGGGATAGAGCACCATGGCTATAGTCGATAATGACGTAACACCAATGATAGTTAGCAGGGTATCTCTGTCTTTATTTTTGCTGTCGGGTAAAACGGCAGAGACTGCCATTGCCGCGGATGCACCACAAATGCCGACGGCGCCGCCGGTAAGCACGCCAAATCGCTTTTGAAGCCCAAAGACTTTGGCTAATAAAATACCAACAAAAATGGTGCTGCTTATGGCCACAACTAGCAGTATTGCAGTCTTCCAACCAAGAGCAGCGAGGTCGCCAAAGGCGATGCGCAGGCCAAGCAAAGCAACACCAATGCGCAAAATATGACATGCGGTAAACTCTATGCCTTCTTTGCATTGGGTGTCTTCATAAAGAAAAGATAGAGCAATGCCCAGGAGTAACGCGAATAACATTGCGGGGGCGCCATAATGTTCGCTTAAGAACAACGCTGCTAATCCAACGATCGCGGCTACCCAAATACCGGGAAGAGCTTGCCTGATTTTATTCAATGAAGACAAACTCCTGTTTTAGACAGCAATGACGCATCGACCTAGTCAATCGCCAATGCAACTAAAACTTGGCGCTTTCTATCACCAGAATATGACCTTCTGCCGTGCATAGTCAAATAGTTGTCAACCAAGGCGACATCACCATCTTGCCATTCCAAATCAAAAGTGAAATCGTTGGCCAATCTTGTTGCTAATTCTAACCCTTCAACGGGTATATGGGTGCCGTCGCCATAGGTAATAGCGCTAGAGGGGTCTTCTTTCACGCCTTTCCATCCCATGTAGGCCGCAATAAGTTGATTGTAAAAAACTTGGCGCTCTTCACCCATTTGGATCACAGCGGGCAATACTGGCGTGGTCGCTTTTAAACTGCCATCTACTAACCATTTCCAGGTATACCCCAAATCAGACAGTTTTGCCTCTGCTTCTTCGATACTGTCGACACTCAAGGTACTTTTCCAGCTTCGACCTTGACCCGAGTTGGGATCATTTTCGGCAGGCATGTGCGTTGTATACTTTAACCCCTTACTAATGAAATTCTGTGCCAATTCAGGTTGTTGATTACGCAATTCGTCGAACAACATGTCTGATCGACACAACGGCGTTGCTCCTCCCTGATCAGCTGCTGATTGGCAGAAGAAAAACAATTTGCTCGGCGAAATAGGCGTTTGGGCCATTTCGTGATGCAGATATATATCTACATCTTTTGGCGCTTCGTTAGCTGTGAACACACGTTCAGTAAAGTTGATCCGAACCGCGTTTGAAAGTGATTCTTGATACGTAAAATTTGGATAATCAAACGCATTGCTAAATTCGTCAAATGATTCAGCAGAATCTACCGGAAAACCACGAAAAAGCACGGCACCAGAGTCAGCAAGTGCTTGTTCTAAATCGGCTAGGTTGTTTTTAATCCACTGTTTGCACTCGTCAACGCTCTTAATCGACCCGTCATTTACGATCACTTGCGGAAAGACGTGCTTTCCGTCGTGGATTTGTTTGTCGACTGGCGTAAAGGTTAAATGATCCACTGTGACCTCGTTTTAATCGTAAATAGGATAAAAAGTATTAAACGCAGCCTCGCAGAAATCACCAGGGTCATTGAACCGACGATTGCTGTTTAATGCTGATATTTGTTGCATTTCGTCTTCGTTTAACTCGAAATCAAACAGTGCCAAGTTCTCTGCCATGCGCGCTTTTTTTGTTGTTTTCGGAATGATTGCTGTCCCACGCTGCACACCCCAACGCAAAACGACTTGGGCAGGCGTTCTACCGAGCCGACTTGCCGCTGCTTTTACTGCGGGTTGTTCTAATACTGATTCGCTGGCACCGGCCATGTCCAGTTCAAGATACGACAGGGCACCAAGCGGAGAAAAAGCGGTAACTTGAATATTGTAGTGATTAGCCAACCGGATAAGTCTTTCTTGGGTTAAGTAAGGGTGGCTCTCAATCTGCAAACTGCTCGGTTTAATGGTCGAATAAGCCATTAAGTCATTTAACAATCCAGAGTTGTAGTTACACACCCCAATTTCTTTTACCAGGCTCTTGTTCACTAATGCTTCCATGGCTTGCCAGGTCTCGGAAAGTGGTACAGGAGCAAGTTCCATGCAGGGAGTGTCGGCGTCGGGATCGGTAATCCACTCCGGTGGATATCGAACGTCAAAATCCACATAAGGCTGCGCAATGGGAAAATGAATAAGATACAAGTCCAAATAGTCTAACTGCAGGTCATTCAAGGTGCGTTGCAAAGCAGGTTCAACGTGTTCCTTTGCGTGGAATGTATTCCAAAGTTTTGAGGTGATCCACAACTCTTCTCGGGTCACCAAGCCATCAGCAATTGCTCTTGCAATGCCTTCGCCAACTTGCTTTTCGTTTCCGTAATCGCAAGCGCTGTCTAAGTGGCGGTAGCCCGCTTTAATGGCATCATAAACGACTTGGGCACAATCTTTAGGATCAATTTTCCATAAACCAAAGCCAACTTTGTGCATATGGGTGTGGGTCAGGGACATAGTCTGGGTCTTATATTGGTCTTATATAAGACACAAGATTATGCGAGCTCTACAGCTTTGTCAATCGAATACGGATTAGTCTTTTAATTAATACCAATCCACATAAAGAAGTGATCACTTCCTTGTGTGGATTGGTATAGCCCTACGCAGAATTGCAGTTGCAGCTTGCAAAGATACAAAAATAGGGGTTTTGAGATGAAATTTGGGTGCAAGGCCGTTTTTGTTTCAGTTGAGGAACAACATTAAAAACAAACCTAACACCCAAAAGCGCACAGGCGGTGAGCAGAAAAACTACTGCATCAAAAATGAGCCACCAAAAGTGACCGTTCTGTTTCAATTGAGTCAGGACTTATCAGGTTGCCACCAAAAGCACGATAGATCTCAATTATGTTTGAGAACACTATGGCTTGAGTTTGGGCTAGATTGTCTTTCGCTGCCAAGACCGAGCGCTCTGCGTCTAATAGCACGAGTAAATCAATTGAGCCTGCATCGTATTGAAGTTGAGCAAGATTAAGCGCTTTTTCACTTGCGTCGACTTGCATCTCCAATAAATTTAACTGCTTTTGACTTTGGGTATACACCTGCAAGGCGGTTTGGGCTTCGTTAAGTGCATCCAATACGGTTCGTTCGAATTGCGCTGCAGCGGCTTTGATATTGGCGTCAGCAGTATCGATTCTGGCGTCTACTGAATCTAAATCAAAGGCTGGCCAGCTAATACTCGGAGCAATTGACCAAGCTTTGGTTTGGTTACCCAAATTTGCGATATCACCGGACAAAAAACCAACAAAGCCACTGACGCTGATGTCCGGATATAAGCTAGCTGTTTCAAAACCAAGTTGACTGTTAGCTGCGGCAAGTTGACGTTCAGCTGCGTAAACATCAGGCCGACGTTTGAGCAACGCTTGGCTGGTACCAATGGCGATAGGGCGCTTGATGGATAGCGAACGAATGTTGCTTTTTAGCGAGAAGGCTTCATCAGAAAACAATGAAAGCGACCTATCATTTGGCGACAATCCCGCGAGAGCTAATAGGGTATTTGTCACCCTTGCTTGCTGAGCTTTTAATCCTGGAATACTGGCTTCTACCCCTTTTACCTGTGATTGGATACGCAATAAATCTAGCTCGGAAGAAAAGCCAGCATCGAGCCGAGCTTGAATAACCGCTTCAGTCTTAGTCAGACTTTGCACATTTTGTTGCGCAACCAGAGTGCGAGCTTGCAACGCTTTGAGCTCGCCGAATAAAGCCGTCGTTTGAGCAATTAAGTTAACTTTCACCTCTTGCCAGGCGTATTCCTGTTGTTTGGCATTGGCTTTAGCGGCGCGCGCGGCATACTCCAATTTATTGAACAAATCCAAACTCCAGCGAAGATCCGCGCCTGCCCGGTAAGTGCGGGTATTCACTCGTTGATCAGATAATCCAGGTACAGCCTGATCTTGGGCAGTGTAAGACGCACCAACGTCACCTTGAATGCTGTTGTTATTGTCAGTATCGCGAAACACGGCATAAGCGGCGTCAACGTTAGCACGGGCTATTTTTAAAGATGGATTCTGCTTCAACGTGAGTGCAATTAGCTGATCTAAATCCTGATCGTCGAAATTTTTCCACCATTGCAGCTGTTGTGCGGCTATATCAACATTGTGCTTAGTGATACTGCTTGACACCAACGACGTTGCTTCTAACGGCGATTGATAGTCAGCAACAACGTTGGCACAACCGGCCAGTGTCAGAGATGCCATTAATACACTTATGGCTAAGGACTTTTTAAGCTGCATGGCGGTTCTCCTCTGAGTTTTCATTGAAGGTTGACGGATTGTTTGTTAATTCGTCCTTGTTGGCCGATGAGCGGCGTACGAGGTGATAGAATACTGGGGTAAGTACTAAGCCAAAGATGGTTACGCCAATCATGCCTGAGAACACAGTGATCCCCATGGCTTCGCGCATTTCAGCGCCCGCACCACTTGAGAAGGCCATAGGGACTACGCCCATGATAAACGCAAAAGATGTCATTAATATTGGGCGCAAGCGCAGGCGAGTAGCCTCCATCAGTGCGTCCATTAATTTCAGTCCTTGCTCTTCTTTTTCCTTGGCAAACTCGACAATCAAAATGGCATTTTTAGTGGCAAGGCCAACCAGCACAATCAATCCTATCTGGGTAAAGATATTGTTGTCTCCTCCCGAGAGGATCACGCCTGTCATGGCAGATAAGAGCGTCATAGGTACAATCAAGATAATGGCCAAAGGCAGACTTAAACTTTCGTATTGAGCGGCCAACACTAGGAAAACCAGTAACACGACCAACGGGAACACCAACAACGCGGTATTGCCTGCCAAGATTTGCTGGTAAGTAAGATCTGTCCACTCATAGCTCATACCAATGGGCAGGGTTTCATCCAATATTTTTTCGATTGCCGCTTGCGCTTCACCAGAGCTGAAACCCGCAGCGGGTGCACCGTTGATTTCTGCAGTTTTAAAGCCGTTGTAGTGCATAACGCGATCCGGCCCTGCAACATACTCCACGTTGACAAATGAGCCGAGTGGGATCATATCACCATTGGCATTGCGGACTTTCAATTGGGCAATTTGCTCTGGCTCTTGACGGAAGCTATCTATGGCTTGCACATTGACTTGGTAAGTGCGACCAAATTGATTGAAATCGTTCACATACAAAGACCCAAGATAGACCTGCATGGTTGAGAATATGTCGTTTATTGCCACACCTTGTGCTTTGGCTTTGTCACGATCAATTTCAACATCAAGTTGAGGAACGTTCACCTGATAGCTGGAAAAAATGCCGGTTAGTTCAGGAGTAGCCCAGGCTTTTTGCAGCACTTCCTGCGTGACACCATAAAGCGCATCATAACCAAGGTTTGCTTTGTCCTGAATTTGTAGTCTGAAACCACCAATTGTGCCGAGTCCTTGCACGGGTGGGGGCGGGAAGATGGCGATAAATGCATCTTGGATAGCACCAAATTGTTGTCCTAATTGACCTGCAATTGCATCGGCTGACAATTCGTCTGTGGTGCGTTCATCAAAGTCTTTCAATGTGACAAATACAATACCGCTTGAAGGACTGTTGGTGAAACCATTGATATTCAATCCTGGAAAGGCAACCGCTGATTCAACACCAGGGTGCTCAAGTGCAATCCGTGACATTTCGCGGATCACATCCTCAGTGCGGTCCAGCGACGATGCATCAGGTAACTGTGCAAAAGACACTAAATACTGTTTGTCTTGGCTTGGTACATAACCTGTTGGAGTTGCCGCAAACTGTTGATAGGTCAGGGCTAATAATCCTGCATACAAGACCATCACAATGCCACTTGAGCGCACAACTTTTTTGACTGTGAAACTATAGGCTTTTTCACCGCGGTTAAACAAACGATTGAAGGGTTTGAATAACCAGGTTGAAAAGGTCTTGTCCATGGCGCGAGTCAGCCAGTCTTGACTCTCAGATTTAGGTTTGAGCAACAAAGCTGACAGCGCAGGGCTTAAGGTCAATGAATTAAACGCAGAAATAAACGTGGAAATAGTAATGGTCAATGCAAACTGTTTATAAAATTGTCCAGTTAAACCAGACATAAACGCTGTAGGAATAAAGACTGCTGCCAATACCAAGGTTGTCGCAACGATAGGGCCAGTGACTTCTTTCATGGCCTTTTGTGTGGCTTCAAGGGGGCTTAATCCTTCTTCGATATTACGTTCTACATTTTCCACCACCACAATGGCATCATCCACGACTATGCCGATGGCCAAAACTAACCCAAACAAAGACAGCGCGTTTAGCGAAAATCCCATCATATGCATTACTGCAAAAGTACCAACCAAGGATACGGGCACTGCTACTAATGGGATGATGGAAGCACGCCAAGTTTGCAAAAACAAGATAATGACGATAACGACCAATAACACCGCTTCAAGAAGGGTTTTAACAACCGCTTCAATGGAGCCGCGCACAAATACAGTAGGGTCATAAACGATCGAATAATCAACACCTTGTGGAAAGGTCTTTTTCAGCTCAGCCATGGTGGCGCGAACATTATCGGAAATCTCAATCGCATTTGAGCCGGGACTTTGGAAAATAGGCAAAGCAACGGCTTGTTTATTGTTTAACAACGAACGAAGAGCATAAAAATCAGAACCTAGCTCAACGTTTGCAACGTCTTTCAAACGACTAATTTGACCGTTCTCGCCGACTTTGACAATGATATTGCCAAACTCTTCTTCGCTGCTTAAACGCCCCTTAACATTAATTAAAAGCTGAAATTCATTGCTGCCAGTTGGTTGCGCACCCAGGCTACCTGCGGCTGCTTGTTGGTTTTGTTCCTGAATTGCGTTTACCACATCCATGGCACTTAGATTCAGTGCAGCGACTTTTTCTGGATCTAACCAGACACGCATGCTGTATTCCCCAGCACCAAAAAGTTGTACATCGCCAACCCCATCAATGGCATTGAGTTGGTCTTTGACATTCAAATGAGCGTAATTAGACAGATACAACATGTCATATTCTTCACTTGGTGAAGTCAGGTGAACTACCATGGTCAAATCAGGAGAAGATTTTTGTGTGACTACCCCTAAACGTTGCACAACTTGAGGTAAACGAGGCAACGCACGGTTAACGCGGTTTTGAACCAAGGTTTGTGATTTATCAACGTCACTGCCAATGGCGAAGGTAACGGTTAGCGTCATTCGGCCGTCTGAGGTTGCTTGAGAAGACATGTATAACATGTTCTCTGTGCCCTGAATTTCCTGCTCTAGGGGGCCCGCAACGGTGTCGGCGATCACTTTGGGATTGGCGCCGGGGTAGTTCGCAGTCACCACCACTGTTGGTGGCACTACTTCAGGGTATTCTGTGATGGGCAATTGCCACACAGCAATGGCACCACCGATAAAAATCAAAATAGAAAGCACTGCTGCAAAAATGGGGCGATGGATGAAATATTGTGAGAAGTTCATTTTAGCCTCCGATGTTTGCTCGTGCGATGTTTTTCAGCGCCTTGTCAGACGCATCAGCTAGCTGACCTGCGTTGCGAGCGGCATCGATACGTTGTTGTTGGGCGAGAAGCTGTGCAATCACTTCTTCTGAAGCCATTTGGGTGAATTCAGGTGACACCGGGCTACCAGGACGAACACGTTGCAAACCCTTGACGACAATCTTTTCGCCAGCATTCAAACCAGATTTGATAATACGCAGGCCATTAAGCTTTTCGCCTAGTTCCACTTTGCGATATTGCACGGTGTTTTTATCGTCTAGTACCAAGACAAATTTGTTATTCAGGTCGGTAGAGATAGCTCGGTCATTGATCAATATACCGTCATAAGAAGCACTGCCGACCAATTTGATACGGGCAAACAAACCAGGAATTAACGTCCCGTCTTGGTTGTCAAATACCGCGCGGCCCCGAATGGTTCCTGTGGTTTGATTAACCGTGTTATCAACAAAATCAATCACACCTTGGTAGGGGTAATCGTTGTCAGAAGCTAACGCCATATACACGGGATTTGCTGTATCACGTGAGCTTGGGCGATCGCCATCTTTGGCCAGTTTGCTGTACTTTAAATAGGTCTGTTCATCTGCATCAAAATACGCATACACTTCTTTGGTCGACACTATGGTAGTTAACAAGCTGTCACCAGCGTTAACGTAGTTGCCGCGGGTGATGAGCGCATTTGAAACACGACCTGTAATCGGTGCCTCCACACGTGTATAGCTTAAATTGAGCTTGGCGATATCCAATTGCGCGCTGACCGAATCCACATTGGATTTAGCTTGTTGCAAGCTTGCAGAGCGACTATCAAGTAATTCAACAGATATCGCATTTTTGCTGACTAGCTCTTTGGCTCGCTTGAATTCTTTTTGCGCCAAATCGAACTGACTTTTGGCATTGCCAAGTGATGCTTTTAGGCGTTTGACTTCTGCTTTAAATGGGCGATTATCGATAAAGAATAAAGGGGTTCCTACTTCAACAATACTACCTTCTTCAAAGGCAATAAAATCGATGTAACCTGAAACACGGGGGCGCAAGTCTACGGTTTGCGGTGCTTGAATGCGGCCAGTAAATTCGTCCCATTCAGTGAGCCGTTGATTAACCACTTCAGCGACTGTGACTTGTGGGGCGGCTTGCTGGGATGACTGCTGAGCTACGTCATCAACAGGGACACATGCACTTAAAAATAACATGGCACTTGCTGCTGCCAGTCCCAACCAATTATTCAATATTAAATGGGTTTTTGGGGTTCTCATCGGGTTAGCTCCTCAACTAATTTATTTGACGGAGCTAAGTATGGGTGTCTAGAATGAATAAAAAAAATTATAAAAATATATGGAACACATTTTTTAAAGTGATGTATTGGTGTGCATGCTTGTTCTTGCAGGGCGTGTAATGAGAATTAAGAAAGGTGAAACAATGCGACCCCAAGATCTTAACCTGTTGATGGTATTTGATGCGGTGATGACTGAAAAGTCTATAACCCGAGCGGCCGACAGGCTAGCCATGACTCAACCTGCCGTATCCAATGCGGTGAGCAGAATGCGCGTAGCCTGGAAAGATGAAGTATTTGTTAAAGATGGGCGAAACATTCAACCCACGTTGTTTGCACAAAATTTGTGGGGACAAATTAAAGAGCCGCTCATAAGTCTTTCGGATGCGGTGGATCCCAAGAGTTTTGATCCCGCAACAGCAAGAAGAACCTTTCGCGTTGCGATCACCGACATTGTGGCCCACATTGCATGGCCCAGTCTAAGGTGCATTATAGAGTCCGAAGCGCCTGGCATCGATATTCACGCCATCCCATATACCATCGTTAATACCGAACAAGTGTTAGAAGATGCTGAAGTAGATTTAGTGATCGGTGCCTCTGGTGCGATTTCTAGCGTGTTTCGCTCTGAGTTCATTTTCTCGCCCACATATTTTTGTGTAATGCGAAAAAACCATCCCCTTGCCAAACAAGATTTGAGCTTAGAAGAATTTGCAGCGGCAGATCATTTGCTTGTTTCTTTGTCGGGCGATACAACAGGCTATACGGATCAGGTGTTGATGCAGCATGGACTGACTAGACGAATTGCGGTAACGGTTAATCACTTTTCCGCTGTGACTAAGCTTATACAAACTAGCAACCTAATCAGCGTAGTACCATCAGTGGCTGTAACAGAAGCGATTATTGAAGACACCATTGCCGCAACAATGCCGCCTGTAGATGTGGCCCCACAGCAAGTCTCCTTTTTATGGCATAAGCGGCAAGATAGAGATAAAGGTCTTGCGTGGCTACGCAATCATCTCAAGCGTATCCTGATAGATAAAGTAGAAACGGAAACAAAAAAAGCCAAACTAAAATTGTGCGCGAACAACCCAGAAATTTGTCGCGACTCACGAGCTGAGTCTTTGCATGTCAGCAAAGCAGATTAAATAGTGAACTGCAATGTGTATGAGCAGTTGAATAAAAACAGCGACAATCTGCAGTGACAGCTCCTCATGAAGCCAATTCAAATTTGGCACCTGTTGTACACATTTAGTTACCTAATAATGACGTTGAAGAGCCATTAATTCACGTCGAATCGTCTGGTAATTTAATGCGGTAAAGACTATGGTTAAAGTAGCCTGGAGGTACTTATGAAGCAGTTTTTATCCCTTGTTGTGATGGCCATATTTATAACTGGCTGCAAGACGACCACTGAAACCACAGTGCAAGCTGATCTATTACTCAATGATCATGCATTTCCTGATTACGCTATTTATCACATTGAAACAGAAGACGAAATTTTTAAGCTAGACGACGACGCAGTTCGATTTGTTAGAGATGCTGTTGGCTCAATCAATGACCCGGTTGATAGAATGGAAACCTTGGTCAGAAAAATATTCGATCGTTCTGAGTTTAATCTTTTATACATGGGTAATGCCAACACTACAGCTACGCAAACATTCCACAATCGCGCCGCAAACTGTTTGTCTATGTCTATCATGACCTACTCTTTAGCAAAAACGGCGGGATTCAGTGTACGCTTTCAAGACATCAAAATTCCTGAGTACTGGACTCGCCGAGAAGGTTACAGCTTGTTGAACGGCCACATCAATTTGAGAATAGAGTCGAGAGATCCTGGGGTTATTCATTTGCTTAATGAAGGGTACGAAGTCGATTTCGATCCTCAAAACGTACGCAACAACTTTCCGAAAAAAATGGTTAACAAACGCACTGTGATGGCCATGTTTTATAACAACAAAGGAGCAGATGCGCTGCTATCTAACTCTTACACCAAAGCTTATGCGTATTTTAGAGCCGCCGCTCACTTAGCGCCAAATTTTGATTCAACCTGGGTCAATTTGGGTATTTTATACCGCATCCAAGAGCATTATGGCTCTGCTGAAATGGCTTACAACCAAGCATTAGCCATAGATGAAGAAAATCTGACGGCATGGGAAAACATGGCCTATTTGTACGAATTCACTGGCAGGCATGAAGAAGCTCGTTTAATCGCTTCAAAAGTGGAACGTAAACGTGATGACAACCCTTTTTATCACTTTATTCTTGGCGAGCAAGAATTTGATAATGGCAATATGCAGCTTGCGCTAAGACATTATCGTGACGCCCTAAAACTCGATAAAAGTAAGCATGAAATTTATTATGGTCTGGCAAAAACCTATTACGAAATGGGCGACATAACGCGCAGTCAAAGGTATTTCAAAAAAGCGCGGGACCGCTCACGAAATGGCCAGGACCAAGAGCGTTACCAAGGTAAATTAGACTTGTTAAGTCGTCGCAATGACTCGAGCACTTAGTGCATTAATTGCATGCCTGACATGCTTACAATTGAGCGCAAAAGCAAACGATTGCCGAAACTATCAGCACAATGACAGCATTAACGCGGAACTGCTGCTGACCGATTTGCGCGTCTTATCGTCAGATGATTTTCAAGGACGTAAAACGCAAACTGCCGGGGCAAAACTGGCAAGAGATTACATCGCTCAGCAACTGGCCCTTTATCAGGTGGCTCCCTTACCTAATCAAACGGACTATTTGCTGCCCTTCCACTATAAAAACGGCTTGACCAGTGTAGAAGGCATTAACGTTGCGGCTATGGTTGCAGGAACAGCCTTCTCGAATAAATACATCATAGTGACGGCTCACTATGATCATCTTGGCAAAAAAGGCGCCAAAGTGTTCAATGGTGCAGACGACAATGCATCTGGCGTTGCTGCACTATTGGCATTGGCTAGGTACACAGCAAAAAAACCACTAAAGCACTCAGTAATTTTTCTGGCAACGGATGCAGAAGAAAAAGGCCTTTTTGGGGCAAAGGGGTTTGTGCAAACTCCCCCAGTTGCCCTAGAAGATATTCGTTTCAACTTGAATTTGGATATGTTGTCGCAAAACAAAGGACGCAATCGGTTGTACATCTCTGGAGCGAGGTATTATCCAGAATTAGTGCCAGTCGTCGGTAAAAGCAAAGAACAAGCTGGATTATGTTTGGTTGACGGTCATCGTTCACAACAGCGCGGTTCGATCTACGCTTCTCGCAACAATTGGCGACAGGCCAGTGATCACGCGGCATTTGCTCGTGTCGGTATTCCTTATCTATTTATTGGTGTAACCGACCACCCTTATTATCACACTGTAAATGACACCTACGAACGAATCAATCCAGATTTTTATCGCGCAGCAGCAGAGACCAGCCTAACGGTATTACTGAATATGGACGCCCTGTCACCATGAAGTTGTACAAATTGGCTTACGCCTGTGCGATTTTGCCCGTCGTTAGTGTGCATATCACCCTTTTTACTGCCTATTTATTTGAAAATTTGCATGGCTGTAATCCGTATTGGCGTCAATGTCATTCAATTAGTGCGACAGGCCGGCAATACCCGGAGTTTTTTATTTTTAAAGGATTAATGATCCCGATCGCTGTGTTAATGATGGGCTATTGGTTTGCTTTACATCGGTGGTTAGGCTCGATTCAAGCCGCATCTATATCCTCGATAGGTCATAAGTGGATTTTGTGCTTGGGTGCCATTGCTGCTTTAGCCATGATTGTTTACACCGTGACATTGGGCGCAATTGGTGAGCCTTATGCCTTGGCTCGACGCATCGGTGTGATCCTCTTTTTTGCATTTAGCGCCTTTGCACATTTGCTGTTACTAAGAACGCTAAACCAATTACCGTTACTGGAACTTGGTCTAGAAGCAGATTACCAGCTGCTTTTTAGACTTTGCATAGGACTTATTGTTGTAGGGTGCGTCAGTGCTATCTTGGGATTTTTCTGGGATCTTTACCAATTCTGGGACAATGCCTTTGAATGGTGGTTCGCACTGTTACTAATGGGACAATTTTTCGTGGTGGGTAAAATGTGGCGCCGAACCACATTTACATTGTCGTTTTCCACGAATTAGTATCAAAAAAGCGCGTCGTGATAATTCACGACGCGCTATGAGTTCCTATCATCAGCAATACCAATGAATTAGGCGACGCCCAACTCTCTTAAGCGTTCTTTTAGGTAGGAATCTGCGGTATGCCTCTCTGAAAGCACAACATCCGGTCTTGGGTGTAAGAATAGTGGCAATGAGATCCTTGATTTACTCATATCTGCGCCGTCAGGATTGATAACCCGGTGCGTGGTAGATGGGAAATATTGGCCAGACGCTTCTTGCAACATGTCACCAATGTTGATGATCAAATTACCAAAGTCACTGGGAACATCGATCCATTGATCGCCTTTTCCTTGCACCTGCAAGCCAGGTTCGTTAGCTGCGGGCAATATGGTTAACAAGTTAATGTCTTCATGGGCGGCCGCGCGAATTGCATCAGGCTCTTCGTCTCCAGTGAGGGGAGGGTAGTGCAATATTCTTAGCAGTGTCTGTTCACTGTCTTTGATCATGTTAGACAATGGTTGACTGTATTTTTTGGCAACTTCAGCCGGCGAGTATTTTTCAACCCAACCTAATAGCTCCGCGGCGAGAGTCATGGCCGCCTGATAATAGTCTGCTAGTTCCTGTTTTAACTCAGGTGGGCACTTTCCCCATGGGTAGTAGTGGTAGTATTCCTTGATATCTTTTTTCTTAAACCCTTTCGCCGTTTCAGAAACTGTAATCGGAAAAAAACCATCTTGGGTCGCTTTGTCAAAAAGGTATTGTTCTTTTTCAGCTGAGTCGAAAAAGGACTGCCAGTTTTGGTAAATTGATGTGACGCTTTGCTTAGAGATCGGGTGATTTTTTAAAACACCAAACCCGGTAGCACGCAACGATTCAACAAACAATTTATCTGCACCGGGGGCGGCGTAATCAACGGCTTCTAATTTCATAATGTGTCCTGCATATAGCTGCCACTAAATGGCGTGGCAAAGTGATTCATAGTGCGAGCGATTTTGACATAGATTGACCCAAATCTTACTGATCTGGGTCAATGGCATGTTTTGTTAAAGCGAAACAAAAAGCCCTGCCAATGCGGCACTCATCAAATTAGACAAGGTCGCTGCGATAACCGCTTTTAAACCAAGTTGTGCGATTTCCTTACGTCGTGACGGAGCGATTGCACCAATACCACCCATTAGAATAGCAATGGACGAGAAGTTCGCGAATCCACACAAAGCAAAGGTAATAATTGCTTGAGATTTAACCGATAATTCTGCTTGGTATTTTACAAAATCCAAGTAAGCAACAAATTCGTTTACGACCATTTTTTGGCCAATAAAACTACCCGCTAAATTGGCTTCATTCCAGGGCACCCCTAGAGACCATGCAAGAGGCTGGAAGACATAGCCCAAAATCATCTGGAAGGTAAGTTGTTCCTGGCCAAATAAACCACCTATCCCACCAATGAGTCCGTTTAAAATGGCAATTAACGCAATAAATGCTAGCAGCATGGCGCCGACATTAACTGCTAGTTTAAGTCCATTTGCTGCGCCACTTGCTGCGGCGTCAAAGACATTGGCATAGTTATTATCGTCGGTCTGTAATTCATCAAGTTCGTTTTTAAACGATTGTGTCTCCGGCATGATGATTTTTGCCATCAATAATCCACCGGGTGCGGCCATGAAACTTGCCGCTAGCAGGTATTTAATTTCTACACCTAGTTGAGCGTAACCAACCATTACTGCACCAGCGATTGATGCCAACCCGCCAACCATGACAGCAAATAGCTCTGAACGCGTCATTTGCGGGATAAATGGTTTAACGACCAAAGGCGCTTCCGTTTGACCGACAAAAATGTTTGCGGCGGCTGACATGGATTCAGGGCGGCTGGTTTTCAATGCCAACTGCAACGCACCACCGATAAGGCGGATGACCCAGCTCATAATTCCAAGGTGGTACAACACCGCGATGAGAGAAGAAAAGAAAATAATGGCTGGCAACACATTAAATGCAAAAATAAATCCAAGAGACTTGTCACCGACCGGACCAAAAATAAAGTTAATCCCTTCTTGACCGTATTCCAACAAACGTTGCACGCCGGTGGAAAGCGTTAACAGAATATCTTTTCCTGCAGGTACGTAAAGAATAAATGCCCCCAGTGAGGCTTGAATCGCAAAAGCACCGCCGACCGTGCGCCAGTTTATTGATTTTCGATGCGCAGACAATCCGTAAGCTATGGCAATGAGAACAGCAACGCCAAGAATACCTATCATGAGTTTTCCTTTTTCTTATTATTTTTTTATTGTCTTGGGCAAGGCGTTAATTGTTACTCAACGCTTGCTGGATATGCGATTTTATCACGTCTAAAGCGATATAATTTTCGCCGCCTTGGGTCACAATCACGTCAGCAGTAAAACGACTTGGAGCAATAAACTGATGATACATGGGTTTTACTGTGCTTTCGTATTGATTAGCGACAGATTCCAATGTTCTTCCTCGCTCCGCTATATCTCGTTTAATTCGCCTAAGAAGGCAGATGTCTAGTGGTGTATCAACAAATATCTTCACATCGTACAATGCTTCGAGATCTGGGCTGGCCAATAACATGATGCCTTCAATGATGATCACCGGAGCAGATTCTAGCTGCTCGCGTTCTTTGAGTCGTGTATGGGTCTTATAACAATAGGTGGGGTAATCTATGGATTGCCCTTGTTTGAGCGCATTTAAATGCTCAACTAACAACTCATGTTCAAATGCTTTAGGGTGGTCATAGTTGTTCTTTTCTCTTTCATGCATAGGTAAGTGATCCTGTGCACGATAGTAATGATCTTCCCGCAAAACCTGAACTGGTCTGCCTTGCTGCTCAAACTCTTTGAGTAAATTTTCAGTAAAAAGTGACTTGCCTGAGCCAGAAGCACCTGCAATCGCAATAATGAGTGGGGAAGCCATGTCGACCTTAACGCAATGATAAACTGCTAAAAAGATACCAGTCATCAATAAAAAAGTCAGTCACAATGCTAAAAAAACCTGATAATAATCCGATATTAAATCGCCAAAACCAATACATTGACTAGCTGGTCAAGTACCTATGTGACTGTTTAGTCAGGAATTTGTTTTAAATACTCTGTTTTCAGATAGACCATTTGGTCAGGAAAGTAAATGAAACGTTACAGGGATGTGGCCTAGCGGTTAAAAAACAGATTAAATTTTATTGCTGACAGCTTGGTCATAAAAGTGTAATAATTAAGCTGGTACAATCTGTTTTAGTAAAATTAGTACCAATCTTTGTGAAGCAGCATAAAAGACTGTGAATAATATTGGCTTGACAGAAAAGAACACACTCTACTTTAGGAAACACACAATGTTTAAAAAATCTAAACTGAATCGCATTGCGATTGCAGTGGCCATGTCTGTTGGCATGTCAACTGCGGCAATGGCTCAGGAAACCACTGCTGGTATTGGCGGTACAGTTTTGACTGAATCGGGTCAGACTGTTGCGAATGCCTCAATTGTAATTACCGACAATCGTACTGGTTCAGCACGACAGCTATCAACAACTGACACAGGCCGTTATAACCTACGTGGTTTGCGTGTTGGCGGTCCATACACCGTAACTGTTTCAAGTGCTGCTGGAACAAGAACAGTTGAAAATGTTTACCTAACGTTGGGTGAAAACTTGGCGTTAAACTTGGCACTTGAGAGCCAAGAGCAAATCGAAAGCATCACAGTTACTGGTGCTCTAACTAACTCTGCTTACGGTGCGTCTGGCCCAGTTGCTAACTTCGGACTCGAAGACTTGCAAGCGGCTCCTGCGATTAACCGTGATATTAAAGACTTGGTAAGAATTGACCCTCGCGTATACATTGATGAAGCTTTTGGTGATTCAATCCAATGTGCGGGTGCAAGCTCACGTTTTAACAGCTTGACTATCGATGGTATCCGTACCAACGATAACTTTGGTCTAGGTAACAGCGGTTACCCTACCATTCGTTCTCCTTTCTCATATGATTCAATCGACCAGGTTGCTGTTGAATTGGCACCATTTGATGTTCAGTACGGTGGTTTTACCGCGTGTAACATCAACGCCGTAACCAAATCTGGTACTAACGAATTTACCGGTAGCGTGTTCTTCGATTACACAAACGATTCACTTCGTGGTGATGAGCTTGAAGGTGATAAGCTTCAAGTTGGTGCATTTAACGAGCGTCGTTATGGCTTCAACGTTGGTGGCCCAATCATCAAAGACAAATTGTTCTTCTTCACTTCTTACGAGAAGCTAGAAGGCTCAACATTGTTTGACCGTGGCGCTGCTGACTCTAACTCTGCCGTTAAAGTATTAGGTGTTTCTCAAGCTCAGCTTGATGAAATTCGCCAGATATCTAATGACCTTTATCAATACGATCCAGGTGCATTTGTTACAAGTCTTCCTGTAGAAGACGAAAAGATCATGGTTAAACTAGATTGGCAAATCAATGATGAACATCGTGCGTCTATTGTTTATAACTACAATGACGGCGACATCATTCGCGAATCTGACGGTGACTCTGATGAATTTGAATTCTCAAATCACTACTACAGACAGCGTGGTGAATTTGATTCATTGGTTGCGTCTTTGTACTCAGAATGGTCTGACGATTTCAGCACAGAAATTCGTATCGGCAAAGCTGATTTCGAAGCCTTTGTTGACCCATTAGGTGGCACTGAGTTTGGTGAAGTTCAAATCCGTACTGAAAATAATGGTTCACGTGCAACGGTTTATTTAGGCGCTGATGACTCACGTCACGCTAACAAACTTATCTACGGTAATGACACAATCAAGATTGCTGGTACGTACACTGTTGGTGACCACGTCATTACAGGTGGTTACGAATACGAAAACCTAGATGTGTTTAACTTGTTTATCCAAGAAGCTGAAGGTGAATACCGCTTCAGCTCTATCGAAGACTTCCGCGCTGGTACGCCAAACCGTATCACTTATGAGAATGCTGCAATCACTAACAACCCACAGGATGCTGGTGGTGAATTCTCTTATCAAATCAACACAGCTTACATTCAAGATGAATGGTATCTGATTGATTTGGATATGACGGTAACTTACGGTCTACGTTACGACTGGTACACCAGTGATGACGTGCCACCTGAAAACCCACTTGTTGAAGCAACTTACGGTTTCAGTAACCAACAGAACCTAGACGGTTTGAGTTTGTTGCAGCCGCGCCTTGGTGTGAACTGGTTGTATAACGATCAGCTTGAAATCCGTGGTGGTGTTGGCTTGTATTCAGGCGGTAACCCGAATGTTTGGATTTCTAATAACTATACCAACAACGGTATTATTCAATTAGAAAACCAGGATCGTTCAGGAACTTCAGTCTTTGACTTAAACTTCGTAGGTGGTGACGATCGTCCTATTTACGGTGTACCAGAAGATCTGTTTAATGCTGTTGCTGCTGGCGAAGGCCGTAACGGTGGTTTGAACATTCAGGACCCTGACTTTGAAATTCCTTCAGAGTGGAAATATGCCATTGGTGCAACCTACACCTTTGACGATGATTACGTGTTAATGGCTGATATTTTGTACACAGACAAAAAAGATGCAGCGATTATCCGTGATTTCTCTCGTTCATTGACGGGTACTAGAGCGCCAGATGGTCGTCCTATCTATGAAAGCGGTAACGGTCGTAGCCAAGATTTCGTATTGACTAATGTTCAAGGTGATTCTGGTGATTCAACTACAATCTCATTGGCACTAAGCAAGTCTTATGATTACGGTTTGGACTGGAGCTTGGCGTACGCTTATGTTGATTCACAAGACGTAAGCCCAATGACCAGCTCTGTTGCGTTCTCTAACTACATCAGCCCTGCTGTTAGTGATGCAGAGAACCCTGGTGTTGCGACCTCTAACTACGAGATCCCTCATCGTTTCACATTCCGTATGACATACACTACGGAATTCTTCGATGGTCTTGATACACGCTTCACATTGTTTGCGTCAGCCAACGAAGGTCGTCCGTTTAGTTATACATTTGACGGTGACCCTGGATTTGGCAGCTCTGTTGGTTTCATCGATCATAACTTGGTGTATATCCCAACTGAAAGTGACTCAAGTGTTGTCTATGGCGACGACTTCGACTTAGCTGGTTTCAATGCTTTCATCGACGAAGCTGGTTTAGCTCGCGGCGAAATCATGGCTCGTAACAGCCAAAACAGCGATTGGTGGACTAAAGTTGATATCAGAGTGAGCCAAGAGTTCCCTGGTTTCATGGATGGTCACAAAGGTGAAGCTTACCTATTGATCGAAAACTTTGGTAACTTCCTGAATGATGATTGGGGTGTATTGAGAGAAGCTAGCTTCCCACGTGCTCAAACTGTTGTTGATGCGTCTATTAACGAAGCAGGACAGTATGTTTACGAAGATTTCATTATCCCTGGTGGTCAAACAGTTGTTGCTGATGCATCACTTTATGAAATTCGTTTCGGTGTGAAGTACAGATTCTAAACTCGATTCATTTCTAACTTCAAAACCGGCCTTCATGGCCGGTTTTTTTTGACTCATTTCCATGCTTAACTCTTTATTAAGAACTATTAATGATAGTGAGTTGGTTTTTTAACCCACACGTCCTAGAGTGGAACGGTTAGATTGTGAGGAGATGCAAATGCTCAAAAGACACTTTTTATGGCTCGTTTATGGGGTTTTTGTTGCCTTGGCGATAATATTTAAAACCCAAGAGCCGTTATTTTTCAGTTCCGGCCCTTATGCCTTAGGCAAGCCCGTTTTATGGTTAGTGCTATTTGCATTTCTTGCTTACTCGCTCTATTGCCATGTTCATGAAGACTTTTTTCAAACCATGAAAAAAACCGGTAAATACCATTGGACTAAGCAAATTGGTGTTGATCTGTATATTGGGGTGGGATTGGTTGGTTACGTGATTTTTCTCAATCAGGGAGCGGTAGTGCTGGCACTATGGCTAATACCTTTACTTATTTATGCGAACCTCGCAACGTTGCTTTATTTAGCGATGAATTATGATTCAATAGTTTCTACGGTGGTGAAATCTACTCAGTAACTGTCCTTGGCACTATATCCGCCGGTCGATGAGTCCGGAAGCCCGATTCTAAAAACTTCCTAAGACTTATCGATATCAAACGTTTTCAAAAAGCGCCTCAACTTTGTGCAGTGTTTCTTCAATCTGGCTAACATCGGCTGGTGCGATAAATATGGTGTCGTCTCCTGCAATTGTGCCCAAAACACCGTCTTTTTGGCTCAACGAATCCAACAATCTGGCGATTAGCTGTGCGGCTCCCGGGCTGGTACGGATGATGACCATAACATTGTTATGCACGATATCTAAAACTAACTGACGAAGTGGACTTTTTGCTGTTGGCATGCCCATTTCAGGAGGCAAACAATAAACCATATCGCCTCGGGCGTTGCGTGTGCGCACGGCGCCAAACTTACTTAGCATGCGCGAGACTTTGGATTGACTAATGCTGCCAAATCCTTGATCTTTTAACGCTTCAACGATCCCACCTTGCGAACCAAAACTTTCAGTCTTGAGAATCTCTTTAAATGCCTTAATTAATTCTTCTTGTTTATTGTTTGACATAAGTCTCTCTCTTTAACCTGTATAAACTCAATCCTCGATTCGCACCGCTATCTATCTTTGTCTCTATGTTGTCCAGTTTTCGTTTTGAGCGATTAGATAACATAATTCTCGCCTCGAAAGGGAAAAAATCACTACACTTACCAATAAAAGACCCATATCAATATGACGAGAACTGCAATTTTATTGATTAAGCGTTGAAAAACTATGCGATGCCGACATTTCTCATCCAGAATTGAGGCTACATAGTGTGACATAAAGTTCACATCCTCGGTAGTTTAAAGTGATTTGAATCAAGGCGTTGAATAATACTTTTGATGCCCCAATATCTATCAACGTTGGCGTTGCTGCAAAACTACTCAGCAAAGGTCAACATTTTCCAGTATTCATCTTAACAATTTGTAATTTTGCGCGGCTTGCATTAGTGTTTGCCGATTCAATCTGACCTTCTCACAGGAGACAACTATGAAAGTAGCAGTATTAGGTGCTGCAGGCGGTATCGGCCAAGCCTTATCCCTTTTGTTAAAAACTCAACTTCCTGCAGGCTCTGAACTTGCACTCTATGATGTCGCGCCAGTCGTTCCCGGTGTAGCGGTAGATCTTAGCCATATTCCCACTGACGTTAAGGTGGAAGGGTTTGGTAAAGATGATCTGGACAAAGCCTTGCAAGGTTCAGACATTGTGCTGATCCCCGCTGGTGTGCCACGTAAACCTGGCATGGACCGTTCCGATCTATTCAATATTAACGCAGGCATCGTTAAAAACCTCGTAGAAGGCATTGCTGACAATTGCCCCAATGCGTGTACATGTATCATCACCAACCCAGTGAATACGACCGTTGCAATTGCAGCGGAAACGCTCAAAGCGAAAGGCGTTTATGACAAAAACAAGTTATTTGGTGTAACGACTTTGGATGTGATCCGCGCCGAAACCTTTGTTGCGGAATTGAAAGGTCTTAATACTGCAAGTGTTCACGTACCCGTAATAGGTGGTCACTCAGGGACAACAATTCTTCCACTGCTATCTCAAGTTGAGGGTGTCAGTTTTACCGATGAAGAAGTTGCAAGTCTGACTCACCGTATCCAAAACGCAGGTACGGAAGTGGTAGAGGCTAAAGCTGGTGGCGGTTCAGCAACATTGTCAATGGGGCAAGCTGCTGCGCGCTTCTGCTTGTCTTTGGTCGCTGCTATGAAAGGCGACAATGTAGTTGAGTATACCTATGTAGAAACCAACAGCGATGATGCAGTGTTTTTCTCGCATCCGGTGCGTTTAGGTGCCAATGGTGTTGAAGAGATCTTACCTTATGGCAAGCTTAGCGATTTTGAACAAAATGCCAAAGAATCCATGCTTGATGGTTTGCGCGGTGATATCGAGTTAGGGGTTAAGTTCGTAAACGGCTAACTTTTGACGAAATGTTCATTTAAAAAAAAACCAGCCGAGGCTGGTTTTTTTATGCTTGAATAAAATTTGAATCAGAACTGGCCGTTTAGCCATTCTAGCGCGTCGGCTTTATCATCAAAAAAACGGTAATGCTCACCCGCTTGGTCATAAATTTGTCCAAGGTGTCCTTTTGCAAACGACGGCAGATTAGCGTCGGCAACAACAACGGCAGTCGCTTTACGATTTTTTAGTTTTTCCTGTTTGACAAGTTCGGTTAACTTTTTTGCTGCATCGGGCAGGTACGCCGTATCGCCATGCATGATACACAATACGCCCCATGGCGCCTTGTAAAGCTCATCAAGAATACTTTTGGCAGAATCACCTGCTGATTCCAACATTTCAATATTCCAGGGGCCAGTACCCTCTATCAATAGTATGTTGCCGAGCTTTTCAGCTTTTAGATGCCCATGGCTTGCGAACTTCATTCCATCAAATCTTGTTTTTAAGAAACTAAGTGAGTACTCGGATTATATAGTTAGTACTCACTTAGTCAATCGAACTTGAATTTAGCCTGTATTGCGCATTCCGACAGCAATTCCTGCAATGGTGACCATCATAGCGCGCTCTAGGGTCGCATCGTGCTCTTCTTGCAATTCACGGATCCTGGCTAGCAATTCAATTTGCAAAAAATGCAGTGGTTGTAAATAACCTGCACGAATGGTCATGGATTCTTTTCCTTTGGGATCGCTCTCCATGACTTCCTGTTGATCAAGCAGCTCAAGCAATTGATCAATACTTTGCTTTAACTCTTCTCGCAACGCCTGACCAAAATGTCTAAGTTCCTGTGGAACGAGTCTTTGGTCATATTCTTCGCTGACCCTAGCATCGGCTTTGTTAAAAACCATATCGAGCATGGATAAACGGGAATGGAAGAATGGCCAGTTTTGTAGCATTTCTTCGATGGTCTGTTCGTGACCCGTTTGTCTGCCACTATTCACCGCTTTCATGACACCCAACCAGGAAGGCAAAACAAGTCGTGTCTGTGCCCAAGCAAAAATCCACGGGATGGCCCTAAGACTTTCAATGCCTCCAGTGGGCTTACGTTTCGCAGGGCGGCTTCCCAATGGCAACTTACCCAGTTCTTGCTCAGGGGTTGCCACGCGAAAATAGGGCACAAAATTTTCATCGTGTCGCACGGTTTGACGGTAATTATCGCGACCCGCCTCGGCCATCACTTTAATTGCATCACGCCATGCCTGTTTGGGTTGCGGGGGTGGGAAAAGAATCGCTTCTAAAATCGCGCTGGCATATATGCCAAGGCTGCCTTTGGCAAGCTGTGGCATACCAAATTTATAACGTATTGTTTCTCCTTGCTCGGTAACACGGAACCCACCTGTCAATGAGCCAGGTGGCTGCGAGTGGATCGCTGCGTGGGCAGGCAAGCCGCCTCGGCCAATGGTTCCGCCACGACCATGAAAGAGTGTTAGCTTCACGTCATGTCGATCGGTTAAAGCAACGAGAGCCTCTTGAGATTCGTATTGCGCCCAGCCGGCAGCTAGGGCGCCAGCATCCTTGGCCGAATCAGAGTAACCTATCATGACGTACTGACGGCCCTGAATATATCCTCGATACCAATCGATATCTAATAAATCGCCCATAACTTTTGGCGCATTATTCAGATCATCGAGTGTCTCAAACAATGGGGCCACGGGCATTGGCCAGGTTACCTGACTTTCTTTAAGCAATAGCTGCACTGCTAAAACATCTGAGGGAAGGCTCGCCATTGAAATGATATAGATCCCAAAGCCTTCACGGTCATTTTGGGCGATCACTTTGCAAGTATCTAAAACTTCTTGAACCTCAGCTGACGGCTGCCAATTGGCCGGTATTAACGGCCGTTTAGAGTTCAATTCACGCAGTAAAAACGCTTGTTTGTCCTGTTCACTCCACTTGGTGTAGTCGCCCAACCCAAAATAGCGTGTTAGCTCGCCAAACACGTCTGCGTGACGCTCGGAGTCTTGTCGAATATCTAGTTTTAACAAGTTGACACCAAAGCAGTGGACCCGGCGAATGGTGTCGAGCAACAAGCCCTGGGCGGTGACTTTCATGCCACAAGCATGTAAAGAGTGGTAACAGGCGAGAAGGGGGTCAAGGAGTTCGCTTTGTTTGGACACCCACTCATGGGTGTCCACTGGTTTTCCTGCTAAAAACTCACCGATACCTTCTTGTGTGTGGTTGAGCTTAACTAGTAATGGACGCAATATCGCTCGGTAGGGTTCAAGCGCATCTTCGCCCGCCAGTTTGCGTACATGTTCATCACAATCTCTCATTGACAGCTCGACTTGAAGCTGGTCAATGTCCTTAGCAAAGAGCTTTGCTGCGCGTCTTCTTGCTAACAACAATACTTGCTGGGTGACTTTAGAGGTGACATTAGGGTTACCGTCTCTATCCCCACCCATCCACGAGCTAAACTGAACGGGTGACGCATCTATCGGCAAAGTAATATCAAACCTGTCGTTAACTTTTTTATCCAGCGCTCGTACAAAGGCTGGAACCGCGTCCCAAAGCGAGTTTTCAATAACGGAAAAGCCCCAACGTGCCTCATCAACCGGGGTGGGCCGGATGGTTCGAATTTCTTCCGTATGCCACGCCTGGCTTATTAAATCGGCAATTCTTGTCTCAATTTGGTCTCTTTCTTCATTGGTAACCGCGCTTTGATGCAAATCTCGCAAACAACTCGCCAACTCACTATGTTTATGGATGAGTGTTCGTCGTGTGACTTCTGTTGGGTGCGCGGTGAGAACCAAATCAATCTTAAGTTGATCAAACGCATTAGCAAATGCCGCTTGATCAATTTTTTCTGATTCCAAGTGGTCGAACAAAGAAGTAATCGGGTCGTCATCAGTGGTGATGCTATTAAATTCTTGTTCAGCAATATTGGCTAAATTCAGAAATTGCGAGAATGCTCGTCCGACGGTAAGCAACTCGTCATTGGGTAGCTCTTTAAACAGCTTTTTTAATTGATCAGTCGCTTCAGTCTTGCCTTGAAACGACTCACGACCGGCGAGGCGAACGGCTTCAATGCGCTCTAACCACTGCTCCCCTAACTGATTTTTAATCGTATCACCTAAAGTTGATCCCAAGAATCTGACAGATTCCTTTAACTGAAAAGCCTGTTGTTTTGTCACGCTTCCTCCACGAATGCTTTTTCGACAGATATGAATAGAAACCATACTGATGTGCAATGCGTTTGTCCAAACACAATTGTTATTCGTTATTCCTAAAGAATTTTGGTATTGAACGTAGTTGATTTGGTGAATAGGCTGTCAAGGCAATACCAGCCTGTGTTACCATGCGCGGCTTTATTATTGAGCAATCAGGAATTCTCGTGACAGACAAATTTAATAGTGTTGAATTGCAAGCAAGCTACGGTATTGGTTTTCAAATGGGAGAGCAGCTAGCATCTAACCCTTTTGATGGATTAGACATCGAAGCAGTTAAAGAAGGTTTAGCTGATTCGTTTGCAAAACAGGCTTCAAAAGTTGATAACCAGACACTTGGAGCAGCGTTTAATGAAATTCATCAGCGCATGCAAGAAGCCAAAGCAGAGCAACATCAAGGCGCCATCGCTGAAGGTACTGAGTTTTTAGCAACGAATGCTAAGCGCGAAGAAGTCACGGTTACTCCGTCAGGCCTTCAGTATGAAGTACTTTCTGCTGGCGAAGGCGACAAGCCTGTAGCAACGTCCACAGTTCGCACTCATTATCATGGAACTTTGATTGACGGTAGTGTTTTCGATAGTTCTTATGACCGTGGCCAGCCTGCTGAATTCCCCGTCAATGGTGTAATCAAAGGCTGGACTGAAGCACTTCAAATGATGCCTGTTGGTTCTAAGTGGAGACTATACGTACCTCATGACCTTGCTTACGGTGAGCAGGGTGCTGGCGGTGCAATTGGTCCTTTTAGCACCTTGGTATTTGATGTTGAGCTACTTGATATCGTTGCGTAAACATTCTTTGGAATTTAAAGAAGGTCGGACGTATCCGGCCTTTTTTGTGCGCACTTATCCATGAACAGTATCTTCGCTCTCGAGGTTTTAACAAACTGTTAAAAGATCTCCGTACACATCGATGCTAAAATAAGCGATTAATTGTTTGAAAATACACACTTTTGGGGAAATACATGATTGACCTAATTACCAGTCGCGACAGCAACGTCAAAAATGACGTGCTTTCTGGTATTACTGTAGCGCTGGCGTTGGTGCCTGAAGCTGTAGCCTTTGCCTTTGTGGCAGGTGTCGAGCCAATGGTAGGCTTATACGCTGCTTTTATGATGGGATTAATCACCTCAGCAATTGGCGGTCGCCCAGGCATGATTTCAGGCGCGACAGGCGCTATGGCTGTAGTGATGGTAGCGCTTGTGGCCACTCACGGCGTTGAGTATCTATTCGCCGCAGTTATTGTAGCCGGCGTATTACAAATATTGGCCGGAATATTTAAGCTAGGAAAATTCATACGCTTAGTGCCTTATCCAGTCATGTTAGGTTTTGTGAATGGCCTGGCTATTGTGATTTTTCTGGCACAGTTAGGCCAATTTAAAATAGCCGATGCGCTGGGTCAGCAGGTCTGGATGGAAGGCACAATGTTGTACTTGATGCTGGGTCTCACCGCGCTGACCATGGCCATCATCTTCTTTTTACCCAAATTAACAACCGCGGTTCCCGCCTCTTTGGTAGCAATCATTACGGTGACTTTATTGGTGCATGGTCTGGATCTCGAAGCGCGCACTGTTATCGATTTTGTTAGGGACATGCTACCTGAAGAGCAAAAAGCGGCAGCAACGCTGGCTGGCGAGTTACCGAGCTTTTCAATTCCAATGGTGCCGTTCACTCTAGAAACGTTATACATAGTGTTACCCACAGCCGTAATCCTCTGTTTGGTGGGTCTGATCGAATCACTTTTAACCTTGTCGCTGATCGATGAAATGACCGACACCCGAGGTAATGGTAATCGTGAATGTGTGGGCCAGGGTGTTGCCAATACCGTCAATGGATTCTTCGGTGGAATGGGCGGTTGTGCAATGATTGGTCAAAGTATGATCAATATCAACTCAGGTGGTCGTGGTCGATTGTCTGGGATCACCGCTGCAATGGTATTGCTAGGGTTTATCTTGTTTGCTGCGCCACTAATTGAAATGATCCCGTTAGCTGCATTAGTGGGCGTCATGTTCATCGTCGTTATTGGTACATTTGAGTGGGCATCGTTTCGCATTGTTCGAGGTGTCAACAAAGAGGACGCCTTTGTATTGTTCTTGGTAACTGGCATTACAGTCATTGCTGACTTGGCCGTTGCCGTTGTTGTCGGCGTTATCGTATCTGCTCTTGTGTTTGCCTGGAAACACGCGACACACATTAATGCGCGCTCCCATACCGATGATGATGGCTGGAAAGTGTACGAATTAGACGGACCACTTTTCTTTGGTTCTGTCCTGCATTTTAGAGATTTGTTTGATCCACAAAATGACCCTCAGGACGTGGTGATCGACTTTCAAGAGTCGCGAATTTGGGATTCCTCTGGATTAGATGCAATTGATGGATTAGCAGGAAAATATAAAGATCAGGGGAAAAACCTCCACATTCGCCACATAAGCCCGGAATGCAAAGAGCTACTCACAAAAGCACAAGAATATGTTGAAATGGACGTAAACGAAGACCCCCGCTACAGAATCGCCACAGATAAGTTAGGTTAAACACCGCTCCGCGGTGTTTAACCTATCCCCGCAGCGCTCTTAAGCGGGGATCTTCTGGAGTTTACGGTGTTCTCAAGCGACGCTCCGCGGTGTTTAACCTATCCCCGCAGCGATCGATAAAATGTCATCCCGGCAGCGCTCTTTGAGCCGGGATCTGTTTGATGTTCATGGGGTTCCCGACCAAAAGCACCTCGTGAATGACGTAGTTGGGTGCCTCGGGAATGACGTGGTTGGGGCGTTACAAAAATTACGAGTTTAGGGCGCAAGGGCTAGATAAAGATCTAAACATCCCACAAAGAAAAAACCCGATAGGCAATGCTATCGGGTTACTATCAAACTTGAGGTTATTTCTGTTTAGTTAACCAAAGAAGAAGATCAATAAATTGATCAGGTGTCGTGTCTCGAGTATAGATGGCCTGATATTTATCGTTGACAATAAAAGTCGGTACTCTGCTTACGCCTTGTGTGAGTTTGTTATTTTTGCTCACTTGGCTGCGGATCCCAAAACTTCCTGCCATTTTTTTTAATTTTTCACCGTCGCCACCTGCAGCAGTAAATACCTTCACCATATCATCCAACGATGCGATGTTTTTGCGCTCACTGTGGATAGCGTTGAAAAGCGCTTCATTGAATAGAGCATCTTGCTTAATTGCCTTAGCGGCCAACATTGCCTTGGTTGCATCGTTCTGTGCATCTTCTGATGCTGAACCCATAAAATTAACATGAGCTTTTACAAAGGTGACATCTGCTGGCAGTTTGGTTTTAAGTTCTTTTACAATAGACTCAAAACTGTTACAGGCAGGGCACCAATAAGAAAACACTTCTCTAATCCGCTTGTCACTGCTCGCAGCATCTTTGATAACGGTGTAGTGCTCGCCCTCTTGCCAATTTCCTTGTTGAGCTAAAGCGAAAAACGGGAAAACGACAAATAGGGCAATTAATAGTCTTTGGGTGGATTTAATAATCATAAAACACATATTTCCTTTGATACTAATTAGGGTTGTTTCGAAAGCCAAACGATAAGTTCAACGATATCATCCATGGTCATATCACGGGTGAATGTAGCTTGGTACTTACCATTTACGATAAAGTTAGGTACACCGCTTAGATGCTCTCGGTAATCAGCCAATGATTTATTGTTTTGCTTGAGCTGGCTATTTACACCAAAGCTTGATGCCATTTTATTGAATTCTTCATTTGTGACACCGTTAGCAAGAAAAATACTTTGTAATTCTGTTAAACCAGTAATGGGTTGGCGCTGAACATGGATATAATTGAAAATGGCTTGATTCATCTCAACTTCTTTACCCATAGTTCGGCCGACTAACATCGCCTTGGTGGCTGCATCTTGGACTTCAGGTCCGGTAAAGCGCATAAAATTAACATGGACTTTCTTGAATTCGGTTCCTTCATCTAATTTTGCTTTGATTTGTGCAACAATTGGCTCAAAGTTATAACAATGTGGGCACCAAAAGGAAAAATATTCAGTGACCACAGGCTTTTCTGTTGCCTGATCACTTATCACTTTATAGTGCGTGTCTTCTACCCATTTTTCTTGCTCTTGGGCGCACGCTTGCAATGAGAACGTTAAAATCATCGCAAAAAAAACGTAAATCTTTTTCATTACACAATCATTCCAGTTAAAAATTTTGCCAAGGTTATCACAGCTAACATTTTAATAGGTATAGTAAATCAGTTAGATGAATCTAAACTGAAGATGAAAATCGAACACCCATAAAAAAACCGTCTTAAACAGACGGTTTTTACTTCACAAGGTTCAATTTAGTTTAAAAAACGTAGTTAACCGCAAAACGAACTAGCGTTGCATCAGCTGCGTCGTTAAGATCATCATCGTATTTACTGATATCTGCTTTGAGTGCAATATTGGTATCGTAGTCATAACGCAGTCCCAAAGTAACTAGACTGTATTCATTCATGACCGCTTGCTGCAAACCAGTAGTAACGGCTGCTGCAGTAGGTTGTGCTTCTGCTGGAAGAGCTGCGACCTGATCCAAAAATTTGATTTTATCGTCTTCTTCAAACTTCTCGTAGGTGATTGACGGTGTAAATTTCCCTACACGCATACCTGCAGTTACATAGAATGCGGTTGCTTCAGGTACAAATGAATCTTCAATACTGGTGACAGTGTATTCAGCACTCGCAAAGTACTCAAAATTGTCTAACTCCACGCCAAAACCGACAAATTCACCGGTATCATCGTCAGCCGCCAAGCTATCAGCGAGTTGTGTTAATCCTGCGTTAGCCAGCGAGGCAATGGTTCCATCGATATCGTCACGGGTAAAGGTTGCTTTATCCGCACCATACACGCCACGAACTTTGAACCAGTCTTTAGTAAATTCAGCAGAGAACAAGTAAACATTGTCACCTATATTTCGGCCACCGCCTAGGTCTGAACTAAAAGTACCAAATACCGCTTGTAGGTTGTATTCCCAATCTCCAGCATAGTTGCTGTAATCCAGCTTTAAGCCATCGATATTATTGAAGCCGACATCGTAAACAGAACGGGGAGCCGTAACCCAATGGTATGAATAGCCCACATCCGAGGACGCTGAATAGCGGAATAAAGGCATTCTTATGCGCCCAGCAGAGATGGCCAATTCATCAGTCGCTTGGAACGTTAAATAAGCCCACTCGAAATCGGCTTCGTAATCATTTTCGCCACGGGCTAGAATTTGACCGGTAGCCGTGACTTTGTCGTTGACATCGCCACTAATTTGAATCGCAAACAGGCTTTCATCGCTAAAAGAAACTCTGTCGTCATAGCCATAAACAGCATCGTCACTACTGGTGATACCACCAATAAAGTTGGCAAAGCCATTAATACGTACTTCAGCGCTAGCGGAAAACGAGGTAGCGCAAGTTAGCGCAATAATTGGTAAAGTCTTTTTCATGATTAGGTCTCCCAAAATTAGTTAAGTGGAATGGCTTTGACATCGCCTGTTACAGCGGCACTGTCTACATAGCCGATCGCTGAAGGGTCAGCAGCGACAGCTGCGACGACTTCCGCATCACCATTTACTTCTTTGGGAGGGATCCCTTTACCCGTAAATACCAGTTTTGACCAATAAGCGGCTACCTGCGTTGAACTGCGACCTAACACATTGGAATCGAAGTCGTTTCGTGCAGCATTGCTAGTCTGATTAATTGGGTTTACAGCCGTTCCATTGGAAAACTTCTTCTCTTTACCTAAAAAAATGCGTTGTACTTGTTTAGCACTCAATTCGCTCGAGTTGCTTGGGTGAACGACCACCACTACATCTGCAAAGGCGCTTGCAGTGATTACTGTCAGGCTGGTTGCCAAAACAGTATTACGTATAAAATTCTTCAACATGTGTCCTCTCTTTATGTGTTCAAATGTAGCTTAAAAAATAAACAGTCAATTGATCCGGCGCGTAAGATACAGATATTGTTTAACTTTTTCTATCCGGTTCTTGCGTGATGAGGTATGTGTAATATTGCAAAGGTATATAAAAATATACGGCATTTAGACTTTGGTATATTTAGTTGTGAATGAAAGTAAGGAAGAGGTGGGAATATTGATTGATAAAAATAGCTGAATGAATTCACCAAGTGTTGAGAGATATTAATTAATAACATCTGTCCTAAGAAGCGTTGATAACTCATCTAAAGGTCCCAAAGCATGTATTGTTTTCAAACTAAAAGTAGACAAAAAAGGTTATAAGTGCCAGATTTTCGGTAAAAAAACGTGTCGGCGCCCCAGGAGCGACGCCGAGTAAAGCTAAGTAAACCTTTCTAAAACGAAAAGTCTGTAGAGATGTAAAGTGATCTGCCAGCGGTGTTGAAACCACGGACTTCTTGGTATTTGCGGTCAAATAAATTGGTCAATCCCAACTTAACAGAGAACAGATCCGAGGCTTGATAACGCATCGAAAAATCTGTGATTGTGTAATCGTCCAATTCTTCTCCGCCAATATCTACTGCTCCGTTAACGATACGGTGTGTGAGTTCAATATTGAGATCATCATCCAAAAATGTGCGCAACACACCAAAGTTTGCCTTGTTTTTGGGACGTCTCAGGCGTTTGTTCCCCGTACCATCTTGTGCATCATTGTATGTATAGTTGGCCCAAAACGTCAGTGAGTTGGCAAATGTATGCTCTATATTGAATTCTACTCCTTTGGATCGGCTAGTGCCGGTAGATTGCAGATATCCTTGGAATCCCGCATTGTCGAATATGATTTCGTTTTCAATGGATTGTTCAAACCACACAACTTCCAGTTTAGTGCCTCGAATGTTATAGAGTTCAAATCCAATGTCGAGTCCTTCGCTATTTTCTTCGACTAACTGCAAGCCTGCGGCTTCACCGAACGCGAAGGGGCCATCATTATAATTTTGTTCAAATAGACTTGGTGCTCGAAAACCGGTGCCAATACTACTTTTAATCTTAAGTGTCGCGTTACCGAATTCAACAAGTTTGGCAGCGCCAGCCCGTAAACTAGTATGATTGCCAAAAGTGTCATTATCATCTTGCCTAGCGCCAACATTTAAAAACAGTGTGTCGTCAAATTCACCCAACCATTCAATAAAAACGCTATTTTGTTTTCTGGATAAATCTTGTCCGACAATTTCTTCTTCAAGCATCTCAGCACCATAAACCAAGTTGTGATCCAACAAACGCGTGTTGCCAAGATATTCAAACTTATTCACTTGTCCTTTGTTTTCGAAACTGAAAACACCGTCGTTGATAAAACGCCTTTCAACGTCTGTGCGATTGAATGCAAGCTGGTGACTACCGGAGTCGGCGGCATAATTAATAGCAGTTCGGATTGTTTGTTGATCAGAATCTGTTGTACAGGTATTGATTTGTGCAAAAGTGATGTTGTCGAAACAACCGTCGTAGTGATTATCTGCATCCACTTGTCTGACAACCAGTGAGACGTCAATACGGTCATTTAGGCGATAGAGGGCTTTGAGGTAAAGACTTTGATTGTCATAACCATCTTCCTCACCTGAGGTATCTGAAGTCTGCGCATTGAAACCGTCACTCGATAGTGAAGATGTGGCGACCAAAATACTGCCGTGTTCACTACCGGCAGATAGACTCGCTGCAAACTCTTGGGTGTTATAACGTGACGCACCAAAACTAAGGTTAGTGCTTAAACCTTCAGAAGGGGTTTTAGTGAACATACTGATAACACCCCCCGCATCGGCACCATAGGCTAACCCCTGCGCACCACGCAAAATTTCGATCCGCGAGAGATGACCTGTGAGAATATCATCAAAAATTGGCGAGACTTGCGGCGATGATGGGTCGCTTAACTCTACCCCATCAATATAAAGTTTGGTTCTGAATCCCTCTTCACCTCGGATCCGTAATACCGTGGTTTTTCCCAAACCTCCGGCATTGGATACACCGACAGAGGTCGAAGATCGGAGAATATCGGTAATATTGAGAGAAACCCTAGATTTGAGCATCTCTTCGTCAATGACAGAAACACTTGTTGCCAGTTGATTAGCCGGTTGGGCAATACGGCTAGATACGACTGTCACTTTTTCGATGGAAGATTCATCAGTTTGCGCGTAGCTTTGTGCAGATGCACCAATCGTTGGAATAGACAGCAATAAACAGGCATTTACCGCTAAAGATAATGTATTTTTTTTCATTTAGTTGACCTTGTTAAGTGCTCCACCCGAGCACGTAATTATTTCGCACACATGGGTGCGTTCGAGTTCCAAGGCCGGTATCCGGGCTTATAAGTGTCGATTAAATCCGAGAATGACTTCAGATTGCATAGACCAATTAACACCTTCCCATTCAGTAATTTTTGAACAGTGGTGAGCAGTTAATTGTTGACTTATTTACCGTTGCGGGGGCAGCGTCAGCTTTGCTGGATTTTATGCTCCAGCGCACTGACTTCCCGTTTAACTTTACTACTCATGAGCAGCGCAGCACCTTCGAGCCGCTATTATAGCTAACGAGTCTAAAAAGGATATAAATTTGTCGATAATGGAATTAAAAAAGGGTCAAACTTGGTTCGTTTAATGCGGACAATTGCTCTTTTAACGCAAGAATCTGTCCTTCCCAATATTTATTGTCTGCAAACCATGGAAAAGCTAGCGGAAAAGCTGGGTCTTGCCATCGTTTAGACAGCCAAGCCATGTAGTGGACCATACGCATACCGCGCAGTGGTTCAATCAACTGAAGTTGTGTTGAATCAAAGTCACTGAATTCTTCATACGCCTCAACTAGTGTGTCGAGCTGAATGCGCTGTTGATGGCGGTCACCTGACAGCATCATCCATAGGTCCTGAATTGCTGGCCCCATTCTACAGTCATCGAGGTCAACGAAGGTCGGTCCATCGCGCCACAAGATATTACCAGGGTGGCAGTCGCCATGAAGTCGAATAACGTTATTTGACTCATACCTTTGCATACAAGCTTCGACAACCAAATCCAGAATCGCGAAAAAGGATGTGTGTAAACTTTGAGGGATGAGTTCTGTTTTTCGAAGCGTCTGGCTGGCATCAATGAGGTGCTCTTGCACACCAAGGGTAGGTCGGTGAGAAAACGATTTTTGACTGGAAACTCTGTGAATACGACCGATAAAACGTCCCATCCACTCCAATTGATCGAGATTGTCGACCTCAAACTCTCTGCCACCTACAGAAGGGAACAATGCGAAATAGAATCCGTTAAAGTCGTGCAGCGTTTCGCCGCCCAATTTCAATGGCGCAACTACGGGGATCTCATGCTCTTGAAGCTCCAGTGCAAAATCATGCTCTTCTTGGATTTGCGATTTCTGCCACCTTTGCGGACGATAAAACTTCGCAACATAGCGTTTTCTGTCATCGCATAAGAATTGATAAACACGGTTTTCGTAACTATTTAGTGCTAGTAGCCCTGATTCTACAACCAGGCCTTTTGACTCAATTGCATCGAGGATTAAATCTGGCCCAAGATGCGCAAAATCGAATGTCGTTGTGATGATATTGCTCATCGATAAATAAACTTACTGGGTTCACGTACCTCAATAATATCCTCACCTTCAGGCATATCTAGCGTCTGTACGTTAAAATAAAACTCTGTCACGGTCTCTTCCAATGCATAAGGGTCAATGGCTAAGCTCAACGGATGACTCAATACTTCACCGCCTTGCACATAAACTTGTGTTTCACCTATAAATCTGTGTCCATCTAACCCTTCCACGATGATCTGGTAAGTTCTGGGGGTTTGTGATTTATTTAGCACTTTTAAGGTAAAGACATTTTCCACTAAGCCGTCGTTGGTTTCTCTATATAATGAATTGCGGTCGCGAATTATATCTACTTCTAATGGGATCCGCGTGGCGATTTCAAATACTAGTAGTGAAACCATTACCAGCAGAACGACAGCATAACCTACCAGTTTTGGTCGAATAATGTGCGTTTTACCTCCCGCTAATTCATGTTCAGAAGTGAAACTGATCAATCCTTTTGGATAATTCATTTTGTCCATGACACCATTACAAGCATCAACACAGGCTCCGCAATTGATACACTCATATTGCAAGCCGTTACGGATATCAATGCCTGTGGGACAAACCTGAACACAGAGGTTACAGTCAATGCAGTCACCTAAGCCTTTTTCTAGGTTTTGTTCTCTGCTTGTTTTTCGTGAACGGGGCCCACGTTTCTCACCTCTGCTGCTGTCGTAAGCGACAGTGAATGTGTCTTTATCAAACATCGCAGATTGAAACCTCGCATAAGGACATATGTGAGTACACATGATTTCGCGCATCCAACCGGCATTACCATAGGTGCAAAAAGTAAAAAATACGACTGACAGGGTCGCCCAAAAACTGGCTCCAAACGTAAAAAAGTCTATAAATAACATATCAATAGGTGTGAAGTACCCAACAAAGGTAAGAGAAGTTAGCAGTGCTACCATCACCCAGGAAAAGTGTTTTAACGTTTTGCGCCAGAATTTATCGAAATCCATTTTACGTTGGTCGAGCTTGATACGTTTGTTTCTGGCTCCTTCGATTTTTTCTTCAAACCAAATAAAAATAAACGTCCAGGTCGTTTGAGGACACATAAATCCACACCACACTCTTCCTGCAAAGGTGGTAATAAAAAATAGTGCAAATGCTGCAACAATCAGTAGCCAGGCCAATAACGTCAGATCTTGTGGCCATAACGTCAACCCAAAAATATTGAATCTCTGAGCGCCAATGTCGAACAAAATCGCTTGGTTTCCATTAAATTGCAACCACGGCAATATGGCAAAAATTCCTAGGAATATTAATCCAAAAAAGCGACGAAAGGTTTCTAACGTTCCTTCAACAGCACGTACATAAATTCTGCTTCTTGGCTGGTAGCCATTGTCATTTTTAGAGGGAGATGGTTTGTGAACTTTGACAGGAGAAATCGTTTTAACAGGAATGCGCTCACTCATTCAAAAATCCTTCAAAATGGAAAACATTTGCCCCAAAAGCCTTGGGTAAATTCTTTATAACACAAAGAGGCGGCTATTATGACATGGAGTCGAGATTAGTTGTTAATCTGGATCAATGATGTTCAACATTCATAAAAGCGTTTGTACAAGGTTTAGGTGATGTTGCAAACAAATGCCACTTTCATGAATTCACTATCCCAGGATCCTGCCGTTTTGGTTATTGGTCAGTATACCTATAGCAGTAAAGAGTAAAATACAAAACCAATTGAATTTATTAACATTGTCGCCTAGGGGCCGCTGAAAACATGTGGTTTAGTCTGGTCAAATATGTATAACGCCACAAACTTAAGTATGTTTGCGCATAATAGTTACCGCTTTGCAGTTCGCGCGTGGTGATTTAACATCAGTATATATTTTAAACCCGTTTCAAAGAGATTGTAGTAAAGCAATGTTTAGATATCTGATCGTACTGGCTGAAATTGTAGTGTTGGTGACCGTTTTACGTTCATCATTCGTACAATATTTGTTGTCAGACGTCCAACAATCTCTCACATCGTTTATGAGTGAAATTACCCTGCGACTGGAACAAACTCAATTAGACGATTTACGTTATTCGTTGGCTCCGCACACCGGGCATATGCGAGACTTCCAAAAAGACTACTTAAATCAAGTTACTGAAAGTTCAGCCAATTTAGAACATTTCCACAACAAATATTGTGTGCAGCGAGAAATTAATCCTTTCGTAAACGGTGCAAACCTAGAATTGGTTTGTCACACTATCAATTCATCTAAACTGGTTGACGTCAAGAAGGCGACTTAATCTGACTTTATATTTGTCGCTGACAACGTCACTTAAATCTCTGATTTACTATATCTTAAATTCAAGACAAAATTTTGCACCACCCATGTGAGACTCTTGCACCCAACAGCGACCGTTGTGCCAATGCATTATCCTTTTTACAATAGCCAAGCCTAAACCTGCCCCACCGCGTTTTCTGTCACGACCTTGATCGGGGCGAAAAAACGGGTCAAAAATACGTTCCCGAAGATTTGGGTGTATGCCTTTTCCGTCGTCTTCAATCGACAAAACGATACCAGATGCATGGTCAGTCAACACAATTTCAATGCGTTCTACGGCATAGCGACAGGCATTCTGTAGTAAATTATCAATTGCACGTTCAATAAAATGTCCGTCGCCCAAAATTAAACGATCGTGGCCAGCAAAGGTCGTTATAGGTGGCTCAGGCAAAGAGCCCAAAATATATTCACAACGTTGCTGACACAATGCCAGCAGAGGTATTTCCGTAACGTTTAATTCAGGCTGTTGCGTTTCCATACTAGTGTAGTCGAGCATTTCTTGGACCAATTTTTCTAATTCATCAATATCTTGATTCATGGCCAACAATGCAGAGGAGGGAGAATCTTTATTTGTTGCAATAGCAAACTTCAATCTTGATAAAGGCGTTCTAAATTCGTGGGCAACTGCCCCGGTGAGTTCTCTCTGAGCGTGAAGCAAAGATGTCACTCTTTTGCCTAAGTCATTCAAGGCAATGGCGATAGGCTTGACTGCCGAACGTGCTTCGATACTAATGGGTTGATATTCGTCATTCGGGTCAATATCAATTGCGGCTTGCTTTAATCGTTGTAGATCACTCCACAATGGCCACAACCACAGAGCAATAAGTGCAGCCAATACCGCAAAAAATACGCCGCTATAAAGGTAATAGTTAGTGCCTTTTTCTTGATTGGTAGGCAAAGTGACTTCCAATAACTTGTCTGACGAATGATTGAAGTAAACTTGCGTTCCTTGAGTGTTGTCAAACAGCACTATCGGCAGGCCATCATTGAGCTTTTCACGCTCTTCATCGCGCCAAGCCATATCTGACATGTTCATCATCTCTACGTGAAACAGATCAGTGTCCAGATTTACGGCACTGAGTTGGCTTTGTTGATTGAGGTCGGTGAGCAAGCTAATAATGGCTTGCTGTTCTTGATTGAGTGCATCGTTGCTAAAAAAAATTTGATTAAGTAACGCACTGAGAACAACCAAAGACAAAACAATAAACAGGTACAAACTCAGGAACAAACGCGTCATCGTTATTCGTTCCAAGCATCAGGTACAAAGAAAAAGCCTTTGCCCCAAATCGTTTTAATTCGAAATGGGTTTTGCGGATTATCTTTTAGTTTTTTGCGCAGACGTGAAATCCTGACATCCGCCGAGCGATCTAAGCCGTCATACTCTCTTCCAATTAACTCGCTGTAGAGTGTTTCGCGAGTAACCAGTTTGGAAGGATTTGTGGCCAGTTTCCACAACATATCAAATTCGTGGCTAGTGAGCTGAATAGACTCTTTTGCCAAAAAAACTTCGCGAGATTGCTTGTTAATCAATAATTGGCCATATTCAAGGCTTTCAGTCTCAGCAATATTTTCCTGAAGAGAAAAGTCTCCACGGCGCATTAGCGCATTGATACGGGCGAGTAAAACTCTTGGCTCTACCGGTTTAATAACATAGTCATCTGCACCTAATTCGAGCCCTAAAACTTGGTCGAAATCTGAACTTTTTGCTGTCACAAATAGCAACGGGCCAACAAAAACGCGGCGTAACTTCCGGCACAATTCAAAACCGTCTTCCCCAGGTAACATGATATCGAGCACGATAATATCGGGATTGAAGGACTTCATAACCTGTGCCAAGCCAATTGAGTCGTATAAGCATTTCACTACAAAGTCGTTTTGCTCCAAAAAGTCCTGCATAAGTTGACTAAGTCGCTTGTCGTCCTCAATTAACAAAATACGCGTGCTCAAAATAGACTCCAAGGTTGTCTGACCCGCCGGGTTCGCTTAGTGCTTTCTCTTGCCTTGAGGTCGATTGGATGGCTAAAAACGGTCTCATCATGTTGATTTTTTAAAATAAGTATCGTTGGTTCGCTAAATCGCAATACCACTTGATTCTGGGTGTTTTCAGTGTGCCAGCAACTCAATAATGTGTCGTTTTGAAAATAACAATACCGCCCTTTCTCAAGTTTTTGAACATTAATGTTTAAGGCAATTTCGCATTCATCCCCCATGCTTTCAACGATACACACTTTAGGACTCACCTCCCAGTTGTTGGGGGAGGGTTGTGCATACACACCAGGAATTATTGCAGCGAATAGGGACGCCAGGAGCGCTTTTAGTACAGGACTCTTTTGCATTTAGAACCGATACCCCGCACCAACAAAAAAACTCGCAATCGTTCTTTTGTCTACCAGCGGACTGTCAACCATGGAGCCATGTAACCTTCGATAAGAGGCATTCGCAACCCAGTACCATTGAGGAGTTATGGTGCGTGTGAAGGATAATGAGATACCCGGCTGGAAGCCACTCTTGGCGCTGTAAAATAGCGCTTCTATTTCGGTGTCAGCTGGGGAAATACCGTAATAATAATTAACATGGTTGTCGCTCTTCCAAATCACACTAGGTCGAAGTCTTACGTTCCAGTTTTCCCCTTTCCATAAACGTTCTAACGATATCTCTGCTTTGTGTCCTTGGTGAACCGAGGAAATATCAGTTTCTATCGAAAATGATGCTTCGTAATCATCAAAGTAATAGTGAACTCGGGAGCCAAAGTTAATCGCCCATTTGCGTGTTGAAACATCATCCACAGAGATTTCGAAATTGCTGTCACCAGGCAACGGCGTTTGGCCTGGCGAAGGAGGTGTTGCAGCATTGACTGTAAAGTTGCCTGGGTGCCATAACTCAAAAAACGTATTTTCGCGGTCGAGTGTTAGATAAGATTCTGCCAACACTGAGTCAGAATCGTGCCACTTAAATCCAAGCTCACCATTGTCAAAATACATAGTGTCGCCGTACCAGGCAATATCAAACAACACTACGTTTGGGATTGTATCACCATCGACTAGAGGGTTATCTCGAACACCTAGTCCGAACGCGATACCGACATCCCATTCCCCTTGTTTGGCACAATTCTGCGGTGGTTCACAAGCAAAAACTTGGTTTTGCAACAGCGCATAGATGAAAAAGGTGGCAAAGGCTTTGACTAATCCTTTCGATATATCCGGGTTCAAAATTCAACTCTAAAAATCTCCAATAAACAGAAGATTACCAGACCTTTGACCATACCTCATGGGAGGATTACAAATTTTCACAATTATTGTCATTTCGTAGCAGACTGAGGGTCATGTGGGGACTAAATTATGAGTGAGCAATCTAGTTTGGAGATATCAGGATGACCTTTCGAATTTTATATATAGCAGTAGTTCCTACTTTAGCATTATTGACTGCTTGTGGCGGCAGTAGTAGTGACGACCCAGAACCAATAATAACCGTACCGCAAGTGAATGCAGCTAAAGGGTTTGATGGGCCACTTGCACAGGGTAAGGCAAGTACATTTATCCGCAATGGGATTTACGCGACAACTGTAGCATCGACCTCGGCGCCTTCAACACCAACAACTGATGCCGCTCCTGCGACACCAGCACCGGAAAACAATTTTTCATTTTCTGGAACAAACACCGTTGAGCAAGGCGTTGATGAGGCGGATCGGATCAAATATGACGGCGAAACCCTTTTTCTTGCGACATTTCCCAATTGGACCCTCGCCAACCAAGAAGAGGTTAAAGTAAGAGTACTGACTCGGAATGAAGACTTTACTTTGCAAGCCCAAACGGATATTGAACTAGCGGGTGGTGTAAACAACATTGAAGGGCTTTATCTTCATCAAGATAGGCTCGCTACGCTGGGCATTGAGTCGCCATATTATTCCATCGACACTTTATCCAGTTTGCCGTGGGTATATTCAGAACCGGAAATTACCATCAACATTCACGACGTTTCTGACCCGACAGACGTTGAGTTGGTGACTGAAATAAAAATCGATGGTGCTTTGTTGTCTTCACGTCGAATAGATGATGCACTATTTATTGTTAGTAATTACGTTCCTTACGTCAGCGATATTGCGCCAGGCGCGGCCTCAGACGCTGAGAAACTTGACACCTATCAGAAAATTCTTAGTACACCATCAAGTTCAATCATGCCAAAGCGTTACGTCGACGGGCAGTCTCAACCGTTAAACAACATTGAGCAATGCTATGTTCCGGCCGAAGCTACAAACGATGATGGGTATGCGCAAATTCTCACGGTGACAAAAATAAATTTGCTGGAACCTACTGAAATTCAATCAATGTGTATGAGCGTTTATGCTTACATGATGTATATGTCTGAGCAAAACTTGTATATCGGTTCCGGTGTGAGTTCAGAGCAAACTAGTTTTCACAAAGTCCAGTTATCCGATCTTTCTTATCAAGCTTCGGGCAGTGTGCAGGGTGTGCTGAATTGGCGAAGTGATCCGGTATTCAAGTTGAACGAAAAGGATGGATTTCTGCGCGTTGTTTCTACCGATTACAGTTCTGGTTCACCCGAGCACAGATTAACCGTGTTGTCTCAACAAGCCAATGAATTGGAAGCAGTTGCCATCTTACCTAACCAAGACCAGCCAGAGAAGATTGGTAAGCCAGATGAGGATATTTATGCTGTACGTTTTGTCGATGACAAAGCGTACGTAGTAACGTTTTTACAAATTGATCCCCTCTATGTGATTGATTTAACCGACAACACAAGCCCAATTATTACAGGAAGTTTAGAAATTCCCGGATTTTCTAGTTACCTGCATCCAATGGAAAATGATCTTCTATTAGGAATCGGGCAACAAATCAATTTAGCGAACATTCCTGCCACAGGTGAGCAAGTCATTGCTCCGGTTCCAGTTAGTGGCTTGAAAATTAGCTTGTTTGATGTGCGCGACCCAGCTAATCCATTGGAGATCACACCATTGGTGATCGAGGATGCCTATACACCTGTTGAATGGAATTACAAAGCGTTAAGTGCATTGAATATCGAGGGCGTTTATCAATTTGCCTTGCCGGTAGAGCAATGGGGTAATTCCGATGACATTGATCCAGCAAGCACATCAATGTTGCGTTCGCGAAACAGCCTGGTACTGCTACAAAGTGATAGCAATGCCCAAGATCCCACACTAGATTGGGTCAATAGCTTAGAAGTGGAAAATACCTCTGATACCTATGTTTACTCTGGGGATGATCGCAGCATTATTCATGGCCAAAACGTTTATTATATTCGCGGCAACCAAGTTTGGTTGTCTTCATGGAGCGACGGGCAAATTAGCGGGCCGTTTTAAGCGCACAGCGCTTTTTGGGCCGCTTCGGTCGATCCTGCCATCGCACCGTAGGGGGCCCTTTTTTATCACTTCAATCCACTTTTTTATGTGGATTGCTGTAACTGAAACAGGAAGGGTGCAACTATTTGCAACTTTTAGCGGTCTATTATCGTATTCAGTATAGGTTCAGTAAAATCTACTATACTCTTAGTAGATTCCCGATTAATGTGGTACGAATACGTCAAAGGTTCTAGGAGATAAAATAATGAGTAAATCATCCATCGCAATAGCAACCAAGGCGGCACTTTTAGCAACTGGAGCGACATTGCTTTTGATCTCTGGTGCAAGCGCTGCTAAAGGAAACATAGAAGTGACATGGGAAAATCCTGAGGATTATCGGGATGTGCAACCGACCAATCAGTCGCGTAAGAGATATCGTGAGCAAACGTTCAAACAGCTCGATAAGTACTTTGAAGAATTATCTGAGTCGCTCGCTGAAGGTCAAACGTTGTCAATCACGGTCACAGATCTAGACCTTGCCGGACGTGTGTGGCCTTCTTCATTTGTCGGTTTAGGGCATTCAGGCAATGATGTTAGGCTGATTAAACGTGGCGAAATTCCGCGTATGACTTTCTCTTACACGTTAACGGATGCGCAGGGCAATGTAGTGCAAGAGTCCGCTGAAGTGAAATTAAAAGATATGGGTTTCCAGGATCGACACAATCCATTCTTTAAAAGTGAAAACTTACGTTATGAAAAAAATATGATCCGACATTGGTTTCATGGCGAGTTTCCCGAAATGATCGCTAAGAACTGAGCAAGAAGCCGCCCATTGGGCGGTTTTTTTTTGACCATTTGTTCAGGATTCACTCTAAAAATAGTCTTTAAAAATCAAAAAGAAAGGCCAAATCATTAAGTATGATGGGTAAAAAAACTAAACATCCCTCATGCTCTCCAGACATTTAATTCGTTGAATAACTGTACTAATTCTGCCAGTATTCACAATGAAATTAGGTCATTCAGTGTCATTTATTTGTCACAAAAATAGAATAACATCCGACCAGTTTAAAAAAGAGCGTCAACGCTCAATAAAAAACAAACAAAAATAAATAATAAGCCATGAAGTGGCATTTGCTGTACTCATGTTAGGAGAGACCATGAAAACCAAACTCACTGCGATTGCGGCGCTTTGTTGCGCTTCGATGGCAACTTCAGCCTATGGGGAAACCATATGGTCCGAAGATTTTAATGCCCCGGAATTAGACCAAAAAGGCGCAACGTTTGAAACTATCGATATGGCCGGTGTTACCAAATGGTCAATTGATGTTAGTGGCGCCGCCCTCACTGCAACCTCTGATTATTTCCGCGTACAAAGCGGCCGTATGGAGGGTCGTGACTTAGACGGTGAAGCCGTTTGGTTGTCTGAATCTATAGACATTACCGATAAAGGCACGGTAAACGTATCCTTGCGCGCAGAAGAAGACGGGACACATGAATCCACAGATTATTTCGATTTTTCTTATTCAATTGATAATGGCGAATTTGTTAAAGTCACTAACTTCAACGGTCAGGGATCTGCAGAACGCACTTTGATTGATGATTTTACCTCGGTTGCATTATCAATAGACGTCGGCACAGGCAGCTCTCTTGTATTAAGAGTCGCTATGCAAAACAATGCAGGCAGCGAATTTATTCGTCTTGATGACATTGTTGTTAGTAGCGAAGCGGGTGGCGGAGAAGGCGGTGAAGGTGGTGGCCTTGAAGGCGTGTGCTTTAACTGTCCAGATCTTGATAAAGTCGCCGATGCATCGACTTTTGATGACGCAACCTATTATGCTGCGGCGATTACCGAAGTGGACTTAGCTTCTGATCCTAGCGTTATTAAATCTGCAATTAATACGATAATTACTAATGATCATCGTGTTCTTACTTACAATCAAGTGTGGACAGCTTTAACTGAAACTGACGAAGATCCGACAAACTCAGATAACGTTACCTTATTGTACAAAGGCATTTCATTGCCAAAATTGTCCAATGGAAGCGGTGCGCAAAGTACTGATCCAGACAACTGGAATCGTGAGCACGTATGGCCTAACAGCAAAGGCTTCCCTGACAATGGTCCTCGTGATCAACTACCTAGTTTTGAGGCATTTACGGACATCCACCATCTGCGTCCTACAGATATTTCTGTTAACGGTGATCGTGGTAATCTAGATTTTGATAACAGTGATGCACCCCTTGCAGAAGCGCCTGAGAACCGAGTTGATAGCGATTCATTTGAACCTCGTGATGCGGTAAAAGGTGATGTCGCTCGAATGATGTTCTACATGGACACTCGTTATGAAGGTTTGGGCGACGTAACGCCTGATTTGGTGCTGGTCAGCAACTTAACTTCAACGGGGCAACCTAACCTAGGATTGCTCTGTCGCCTGGTAGAATGGCATGTTGCAGATCCTGTGGACACCACAGAGCAAGCTCGAAATGACGACATCTACGAGTATCAGGGCAACCGTAACCCGTACATCGATCATCCAGAGTGGGTGTCCATGTTGTACAGCACAGAAGCTTGTGGAAACACAGGTGGTGAAGGTGGCGGAGATCCTGTCGACCCTGGTGAAGGTGGTGACCCAGGAGGTGACGCGGGTACAGTCGAAGCTGATGCACTGTTGATCACAGAAATTATGCAAAACCCAAGTGTAGTCAGTGATTCAAATGGTGAGTGGTTTGAAGTCCTAAATACCAGTACCCAAGTTATCAACCTTAACGGTTGGACTATTGGCGATAACGACTTTGATTCGTTTGTTGTTGACCAAGATGTGTTTATTGGTGTCGGGGAATATGCCGTATTGGGCAGAAACGCTGATATGACCGCTAACGGTGGTATTGAATTGGCGTATGCTTATGGCAGCTCAATGGCGTTGGCAAACGGTGGAGATGAGTTGGTTCTTACCGACCCAGATGGAAACATCGTTGACGAGATAACCTACGATGGCGGCCCTGATTTCCCCGATCCAAATGGCGCTTCAATGGTTTTGGTTGACCTGTTTGGCGATAACAATGTGGGATCGAAATGGGCAACAAGCACAGAAGCTTATGGTGCCGGTGATTTAGGAACACCTGGAACAGGTGATGCAAGTTTCAGTTTGGTGATCACAGAAATCATGCAGAATCCTCGTGCAGTATCTGACGGAAGTGGTGAGTACTTTGAAGTGCTGAACACTGGCGTTATTGCAGCTAACATGAACGGTTGGACGCTTCGTGATAATGACAGCGATTCACACACTATCTCTACGGATGTGTACGTCCCTGCAGGCACCTACGCGGTGTTTACCAATAACGAGGACAGTACTACCAATGGTGGTTTTGAAGCACTCTATCAGTACAGTGGCATGTTTATCGCCAACGGCGCTGATGAGATAGTTCTTCAGCGTCCAGATGGGTCAGTTGAAGACATTGTTGAATATGACGGCGGTCCTGTCTTCCCTGATCCAAACGGCGCATCGATGACATTGATCAGTGCGACATTGGACAATAATGATGGTGCTAATTGGTTTGCTGAAAATGTTGAGAGCTATGGAGACGGAGATTTTGGTACACCAGGTTCTGGCCCGGATGGCAAAACATTTGGTGGAAGCGGTGACCCAGGTGGTGAAGACCCTGTCATCGGCCAATGTGCTGACCCTGCAACCTTAATCAGTGCGATCCAAGGTTCTGGTAGCAGCTCGTTGTTAGAGGGGCAGGATCACATTGTTGAAGCGGTTGTGACGGGGAGCTATGACGGTCTTGGCGCTTTCTTCTTACAAGAAGAAGATGCAGACCAAGATGGTGATTCGGCTACTTCAGAAGGCTTGTATGTAGACTATCTTGCTAGTGGCGCATTGCCGGCTGTTGGTAGCGTTGTTCGAGTTCTGGGCACTGTCGAAGAAAACTTTGGCCGCACTCAATTGAGTGTCTCTGCAGATGCTCTAGACTGTGGTGCAGGAAGTGTTGATGCAACGATCTTCTCACTACCATTTGACAGTGCTGAGAAAGCTGAGTCTATCGAAGGTATGTTGGTCACAAACGCAGCACCATTGGTTGTTACTAACAACTTTGGTTTAGGACGTTTTGGTGAAGTGACTCTGTCTTCAGAGCGCATTTTCACACCGACTAATCTTCATGCGCCACTTTCACCGGAAGCGACGGCTTTAGCGGAGCGAAATGCATTGAACAGAGTTGTTATGGATGATGCCTCAACGCAACAAAATCCAGATCCTGTTGTTTATCCAACGGGTAACTTGTCTGCTAGCAATACCCTTAGAGGTGGCGATACGGTGACGTCTTTGACTGGTCCATTGGACTATAGTTTTGGTAATTATCGAATTCACCCACTATCTGAGCCAACGTTTGAGCAAACCAACCCTCGTGAAGATGCGCCTTCGTTGACTCGCGGAAATGTCACAGTTGCAAGCATTAATGTTTTGAATCTGTTTAACGGTGACGGATTAGGAGGTGGATTCCCTACCTCACGTGGTGCTGACAGTTTGGAAGAATTTGAACGTCAAATCGCTAAAACAGTTTCTGCCGTCGCAGCGATGGACGCTGATATTGTTGGCCTAATGGAAATCGAAAATGATGGTTTCGATGCCAACAGTATGATTGCTGAATTGACTGACAGACTTAATGCTGTTGCTGGCGCTGGTACCTATGCATTTGTTAGCAGCACTGGTCCGCTTGGCACTGATGCCATTGCCGTGGGTTTGCTTTATAAACCAGCATCAGTGAGCCTAGAAGGTGATGTGCAGCTAAATTTTGACGCTGTATTCAACCGTCCACCTATGGCACAAACCTTTGTGGCGAACAACGGTGGAGAAATTACCGTTGTAGTTAACCATTTCAAATCGAAGAGTTGCCGTAATTCAAGTGGTGCTGACACAGACCAGGGCGATGGACAAGGCTGTTTTAATCCAACTCGTGTTGCGCAATCTAGCGCATTGGCGCAATGGATAGCGGATGCTCCAGAACTTGCTGATAAAGAGAATGTGCTGATCATTGGTGATTTGAACGCGTATGCCAAAGAAGATCCAATCGCAACGCTTGAGCTAAGTGGCTATGTGAATGTTATCGAGAACTTCCAAGGGGCAGATGCGTATTCTTACACCTTTGGCGGTGAATACGGATACCTTGATCATGCATTAGCTACTCGTTCATTGCTTGCACAAGCCATCGATAGTATTGAATGGCATATAAACGCCGATGAGCCGGTGTCTCTAGACTACAACGTTGAGTTTAAGTCTGACAATCAAGTAGCAGAGTATTATGCCCCTGACTCGTTCAGAGTGTCTGATCACGATCCCGTAATGGTCAGCTTTGACTTGGTTGCCGCAGCCGTCGTAGGCGACCTAGATGGTGACCAAGATGTAGACAGCTTAGACATTCGCGTGTTTCTTAACTTGATAAGATCAGGCCAAGCTACCGTTGAGGAGCATGACTACAACAATGATGGCGTGGTGAATACCTCTGACGTGAGAGCACTTCTAGCGCTTTGCACACGCAGTCGATGCGCACCTTAAGAATCTGACAGAGAGTCAGGCATAAAAAACCGGAGCACATTGGCTCCGGTTTTTTTTAGCTTTATGAAATTGTTAACTAACTTTGATAGTCGAACAAACTATCCTCAACTGAGACTAGATCATTAGCATCTTCCAACAAATTACGTGCGAACACATCTCTTCTTGGCAACATGCGTTTAATATAAAAATCGCAGGTCTTTTGTTTGCCAGCTTTAACCAATGAGTTATCTGAATTAGCCGCACAATCTGCCATACTCAACCATAGTACGCCTATTAAGCTGTACGCACTGTAGTGCATGTAATCGTAGGCTGCGCCCGCCAGATCAATAGCAGAACGTTCTTTTAAGTCCAGAGATAAAACCTGCCACTGAGTTAGTATTGATTTTGCTTGAGATCGAGAACTCTCATCGGTCATTTTATCAATTAGCGATTCAAAAAGGTCTACGGTAGCGGCTAACATGGTGCCATTGTCACGAGACAATTTGCGTCCAATTAAATCGGCAGCTTGGATCCCGTTGGTTCCTTCATACAATTGGGTAATACGGCTATCGCGGATCAATTGCTCCATTCCCCATTCGCGAATAAATCCGTGTCCGCCATATACTTGAACGCCTAAATGACTCGCTTCTTGACCGACGTCAGTCATAAAACCTTTAGCGATAGGTGTAAGAAATGCCAGTACAGCTGCGGCGTCATGCCTGGTTTTTTCATCTTCAGCATTTTTCTCAATATCCATTTGCGTTGCGTATAACAAGCTCAGCGCACGACACCCTTCGGTTAAGGATTTCTGTGTCAGCAACATTTTGCGTACATCCGGCTGTGCAATAATTGGATCAGCTTTTCCATCAGGGTTTTGCACCCCTTGAGGTGCCCGCGATTGCAATCTTTCTCGGGCATAGGCAAGAGCGCCTTGATAAGAGGCTTCTGCGATCCCAAGACCTTGCAGGCCAACTTGGAAACGTGCGTCATTCATCATGGTGAACATGCATGCCAAACCTTTATGTGGCGCCCCCACTAAATAACCTGTTGCTTGATCGAAGTTCATCACGCACGTTGGACACGCTTTTATACCCATCTTTTTCTCTAAGCTACCCACCGATAGCGAGTTTTCTTCAGACAGTTCATTTTGCTCATTCAAAAGTATTTTGGGCACTAGAAACAAGCTTATCCCTTTAACACCAGCAGGGGCGTCAGGTAAACGCGCTAAGACAAGGTGTAATACATTGTCGGTCCAGTCTTGATCGCCACCTGAGATGAAAATTTTGCTACCGGTGATTTGATAGGAACCATCGGCCTGCGGCTCGGCTTTGGTTGACAGTAGACTGAGATCGGTTCCTGCATGGGGTTCGGTTAAACACATGGTGCCTGTCCACTCACCAGAAATTAGCTTCGCCAAAAAGCGATCTTTGAGTGATTGCTCGCCATGCTTGCTTACCGCAAGTACAGCGCTTTCAGTGAGCATGCTGATTAATCGCCAACTCACATTGGCTGAGTTAAGCATTTCATGCACGGGCACGGCCATCGAGTAGGGCAGATCTTGTCCATCGTAATCCGCGTCACCGAGCATGGCATTCCAACCATTAGCGATGTATTCCTGGTATGCCTGAGCAAAGCCTTCTGGCGTGGTCACTTTGCCATTTTCTAGCTTGCAACTTTGTTCATCACCTTCGCGATTAAGGGGAGCTATGACTTGTTCAGCAAATTTGGCTCCTTGGCTAATGATTTCGTTAACCAACTCTTTGTCAAAGTCTCCGAGTCCTATAGCTTCGTAATGTTGTTGAAGGGATAACCAGTCGTGCAGTAGAAACTGGATATCAGTTGTAGGGGCTTGGTATTGAGGCATTTTCGATCCTATCAGGTTTTCAACTTATCGGACCAGTATACCCATAAAGCGAAACTTTTTTAATTATTTGCATAAATAGTGAAGATAAGTTCTTTTTACGCAGGTTTATTACGATTCAGGGACAGGCCTGGGCAGAAGTTCTTCAGCAGGGTGTTTTTTGCTGGGTTGTGCAGAGTCTTCTACTTGATTAAACATGTCTCGAATCAATGGAAGCTGATTCGGGAAACGCCAATCTTTATCGGATATTGCAAAGGGGTCAAGCAACTGGATCCCATCGATTTCAGTTGTCGACCAGGGTGGAACGGGAAAAGTTTGCAACTCACCGTCAAAATGCCCTGCGAGTTTACAACTATAAAATCGCATACCCTGAGTGCTGGTGGCCAGCCATTCACCCACTTCAACGTTGAATCCGGTTTCTTCCCATACCTCTCTGTGTGCCGTACATTGAGAAGACTCCGACATGTCTGTTGTGCCTCCGGGTACATCAAATCGTCCTGTCATTCGATGGGTGACGGTCAACAACTGATCATCTAAACGAATAATACAGGCTGCGTTTGCAATGGTTTTTGGCTTTTCTTGTTCTTTTACTCTGCAAGCAGGATCGCTTGGGATCTCTTGTTGGCACCCTATAAGACCAATTGCCGATATACAGAGGTAAATTACTAATCTATTTAACATGCTGTGGCGTATAATCGCTGCGCTTTTCATTTGCGAACAGTCTACTATGAAAGTATCAACTGTACGTAATGGAATGTTGTAGCTCTTTTCACTTTAATTCGGGAACCCTAAATGACCATCAAAAAAATGCTTTCTCCGCTGATGATAGCGACTGTCGCGCTGATTGGACTTTTAATATTCTTGAATCTGCCCGCAGATGAAGAGCAAAAACAAGGCCGTCGTGGTGGCAATGCAACACCTGTAGTGGTGTATACGGTTGCACAAACAGAATTTCCGGTTGTGGTTGAAGCTTTAGGCACAGCGCGAGCGAATGAGGCGGTATCCCTTACTACCCAGCAATCGGATGTTATTCAAACGATCCATTTTGATGATGGGGATGTGGTGGAAGCGGGTCAACTACTCATGACATTGAATGACCGTGAAGAAAAAGCCCGGGTCAACGAGCTTACCATTAACTTGCAAGAAGCGCAGCGTCAGCTAAAACGTATTTCAAATCTCGCCCGCACCAGCGTAGCCTCAGAGCAACTTCTTGATGAACAACAAGCCAGGGTGAAAGCGCTTAAAGCACAATTGGAAGTCGCTAATGCACGGTTAGCAGAATTGGAACTACGAGCGCCCTTTGCAGGTAAGTTGGGCATTCGACAGGTTAGTGTTGGTGCCTATGTGACACCTAGCGATGTGCTAACAACATTGGATGATTTGCGCCAGGTCAAAGTTGATTTCAATATATCCGAAAACCATCTACCTTCATTAGCTCAAAAGCAGCTGGTCGATGCGCTTTCTGTTGCGTACCCTGGCGAAACATTCAAAGGGGAAATTAGCAGTGTCGATTCACGGGTTGATGCGAATACCCGTTCCATCCAAGTCAGAGCGATAATCGACAACCCAGAATTGAAGCTTCGCCCAGGCATGTTATTACAAATCAATTTACAAAAACGTGTAATGAATTCGTTGGTTGTGCCTGAAAAGTCGATTATTCCAAACGAAGATAAACAGTTTGTCTTTGTAATTGAGGAAGACAAAGCCGTTCAAAAAGAAGTGGTTACCGGACTTCGACGCCCTGGGATAGTGCAGATTGTCTCGGGTTTAAGTAGCGGTGAGCAGGTGGTTGTTGAGGGCGCGCTAAGGCTGCGCAATGGTTCCACAGTGTCGATTCTCAGCGAAACCACACTGTAACCGGAGGACATTATGATACTTTCAGATTTGTCGGTAAAAAGGCCCGTCTTTGCTTCAGTAGTTAACTTGTTGTTGATCATTTTCGGCATTGTTGCAATCAGCATGTTGTCGCTACGTGAATATCCAGATATTGATCCGCCCATTGTGTCGATCAATACAAGTTATCCTGGCGCTTCAGCGTCTATCATCGAAACTCGCATTACTCAATTGCTCGAAGACCGCATATCAGGCATTGAGGGGATAAAAAATATCACCTCTACTAGTCGTAACGGACGCTCCAACATTAGTATCGAATTTAATCTTTCCAGAGACATAGACGCCGCCTCAAACGATGTGCGTGAGCGTGTTAGCCGGGCATTGAATAATCTGCCTGACCAAGCCGATCCGCCAGAGGTATCAAAGTCCGATTCTGATGAAAGTGTGATTGTTTGGTATAACCTACGCAGTGACAACTTGTCGGTGATGGAGCTTACTGACTACGCCGATCGTTTTGTTGTCGACCGTTTATCAGTCGTCAATGGTATCGCTCGTGTGCAGTTGGGCGGTGGTCGAACCTATGCAATGAAAGTGTGGCTCGATCGTAATGCGATGGCCGCCCGTGAAATTACCGTCGCCGATATTGAGCGGGTGATCCGCTCTGAAAATGTCGAGTTACCCGCAGGAGAAGTTGAATCTAACGACCGAGATTTTGAAGTCCGTGTTGCACGAAGCTTCTTAACGCCGGACGATTTTGCCGATCTTACGGTCAAAGCCGGGGCAGACGGGTATTTAATTAAGTTAGGCGAGGTCGCTAAAGTCGAACTAGCTTCTGAAGATGACGAGACCCAATTTCGTGGTGATGGCGTCAATATGATTGGTTTGGGGATCGTCAAACAATCTAAGGCCAACACCCTTGAAGTGGCGAAAGAAGCCAAAAAAGCCATGGAGCAGATTTCCCAAACCTTGCCAGAAAATATTTTTATTGTCCCCAGTTATGACTCGTCGGTGTTTATCGAAGAATCTATCAATGAGGTTTACAACACTCTGGGTATTGCAATGGCGTTAGTTGTGCTGGTTATCTATCTTTTCCTGGGCAACATTCGCGCGACAATAATACCTGCGGTAACCGTGCCCGTTTCTTTGGTAGCGGCATTTATCGTCATGTACGCATTGGGTTTTTCCATCAATCTGCTCACGCTGCTGGCTCTAGTATTAGCAATAGGATTGGTGGTAGATGACGCCATTGTCGTGATCGAAAATATCTATCGGCGAATAGAGATGGGCGAGCCACCACTATTGGCAGCTTATCGCGGGGCCAGAGAGGTTGGATTTGCCGTTGTCGCTACGACATTGGTCCTAATTTCTGTGTTTGTGCCATTGGTGTTTTTAGAAGGAAATATTGGGCGACTGTTCACTGAATTTGCTTTGGCAATCGCCGCCGCAGTAGCATTTTCCAGTTTTACCGCATTGACACTTTCGCCAATGTTGTCGTCTAAATTGCTCGAAAACAGAAAGCGTAGTTCGGGCTTTGGAAAGTGGATGGATACAACGTTCAAGAAGATCGAAACCGGCTATTTTAACAGCTTGAATAAAACCCTACATCAGCCAATTATCGTCGCAATTATGCTTGTTCTGAGCGTGGTAGCGCTTGTTCAACTTAGTCAAAAAATTCCTAGTGAGTTTGTGCCAAAAGAAGACCGTGGCAATTTCTTTATCTCCATGCAAGGAGCTGAAGGGGCAAGTTTCGAAAGCAATGCGGCCAATTTGAAAAAGGTTGAAGACATCCTATTGCCTTATCTGGATACCGGTGAGGTGAATCGTGTGCTAGTCCGCACACCTGGATTTGGCGGTGGAGCAGGGATCGCGATTGTGGGGATGGCAAATTGGAAAGATCGCACACGACCAACTTTTGATTTAATGGATGAAGTCAGTACAAAGCTATCGACTATTCCTGATGTGCGTGCCTTTGCCATCATGCGCAGCAGCCTTGGAGGACGAGGTTTAGGACGGCCGGTGCAATTCGTATTGCAAGGCAATACCTATGAAGACCTGGTGCGTTGGCGAGACATTGTGTTGGAAAAGGCTTCTGAAAATCCTAACTTGTTACGCTTAGATTCAGACTATAAAGAGACCTTGCCGCAGTTGCTGGTGAATATCGATCGCCAACGTGCTGCCGACTTAGGCGTGTCGATTTCAGATATTGGCCGAACTTTGGAGACCATGCTTGGACAGCGTCGCGTGTCTACCTACTTAGATCGCGGGCAAGAATATGATGTGATCATGGAAGGTTGGGAGGAAGATTATCGCAGTCCACAAAGCATTGATAATTTGTACGTGCGCTCACAACGAACCAATGCGTTGATCCCTATGGACAATCTGTTGAGCTTTGAAGAGCAGGCCACTTCCTCTCGGTTAAACCGATACAATCGCATGCGTAGCATCACCATTAGTGCCAATTTGGCAGATGGCTATACTGTTGGCGAAGCCTTAACTTATCTGGAAGATATCGTCAAAACAGAACTTCCAGACAGTGTTTCTATTGATTACAAAGGTGAGTCTCAGCTTTATCAAGAATCTGGAAATTCAATCATTTTTATCTTCATTTTGGCATTGGCGATAACCTTTCTAGTGCTTGCTGCACAGTTTGAAAGCTGGATACACCCTTTGGTTATCATGTTGACGGTTCCGCTCGCGTTGTTGGGGGCGTTTATCGGTTTGTATGTGTCTGGATCGAGTTTAAATATTTATAGTCAAATTGGCTTGGTCATGCTGATCGGTTTGGCGGCGAAAAACGGTATCCTCATTGTTGAATTTGCCAATCAATTACGTGATGCCGGGATGGAATTTGAAGATGCATTAAAACGTGCCGCGACACAACGCTTGAGACCCATTGTTATGACAGGATTTACTACCGTTTTTAGCGCACTGCCTCTTGTACTAGCAACCGGACCGGGTTCTGAGAGTCGTGCAGTGATTGGAGTGGTGATATTCTCGGGCGTAGCGCTTTCGGCTTTCATGACACTATATGTTGTTCCCATTGCATACTACTGGTTGGCAAGAAAGACGGGGTCGCCGGAGCAACTTACGCAGAAAATAGATCAGCTCGATGAGCAATTACCTTACAAAAAGGGAGAAGCAATTTAGGTCCAAGTCTGCTGTAATAGTCTTCCATTTTAACAATCGCTCAAATTGCGAGGGTTAAAATGGATGAGTATGTATTTAAGCGACAGGATTTATCAGGATGCAAATATTGTTTGTGCATGGCATGGGGCGTTCACCCATATCAGGTACCCCCATGTTGTGGCGTCTACGCCGTCATGGTCACGAAGTCGATGTTGTTGCTTATCTTGCAGCGACTGAATTGTTTGATGATATTGTCACAAGGGTTAAAGAGAAAATTTGCCAAGTTGCCGAGAAAGGTGACTACATTCTGGTCGGTCATTCCTTGGGAGGTGTCTTATTAAGAGCAGCTCTCCAACAGCTCGTCTCATTGGCTAATCAGCCAAAGCATTTATTTTTACTAGGTTCGCCTGTTTATCCACCTCGCCTGGCCAATAAAAGTCAAAATGAATTGGGATTTCAGCTTTTCAGTGGTGACTGTGGTCAATTGTTGGCATCTAAGCAACGTTTAGGTTCAATATATATTCCTGCTGTACCAACGACTGCAATCGTTGGTACTCGTGGTTTTGTGTTGACCAAGAAATACTTTCTCGACGAGCCAAACGACGGCGTTGTATCCAAATCAGAAGTCACTCACGAACACATTACTAACACAATCGACATTCCCGTGATCCATACCTTTTTGCCTAGTAGTCGCAAAGTCTCAGATATTATATTGCACCGCATTCCGACCATCTATTGAAGACAACGAGCTTGTTTACTGCTGTGTAACGATAATAAACAAAACCCCCACAAAACACTGTTTTGTGGGGGTTTTTGATACCAATAGCAGATGATAATCTGCTCAGATAATTAATTATTCGTCTAAGAAGCTTTTAAGTTGCTCAGAGCGACTTGGATGACGCAGTTTACGCAATGCTTTGGCTTCGATTTGTCGAATACGCTCACGAGTAACGTCAAACTGTTTACCCACTTCTTCCAACGTATGGTCCGTGTTCATATCAATACCAAAACGCATGCGCAGTACTTTAGCTTCTCTTGCGGTTAAGCCAGCTAATACTTCTTGCGTTGCATCTTTCAAACTACCGCCTGTAGCAGAGTCCAATGGCTGAACAATGGTGCTGTCTTCGATGAAATCACCTAAGTGCGAATCTTCATCGTCACCAATGGGGGTTTCCATTGAAATCGGCTCTTTAGCAATCTTCAACACCTTACGTATCTTATCTTCAGGCATAATCATGCGCTCTGACAATTCTTCAGGTGTAGGTTCTCGACCCATTTCCTGAAGCATTTGTCTGGAGATACGATTGAGTTTATTGATTGTCTCAATCATATGCACTGGTATACGAATTGTGCGCGCCTGGTCGGCAATTGAGCGCGTAATAGCCTGACGGATCCACCACGTAGCGTAAGTTGAAAACTTGTAACCACGACGGTATTCAAATTTATCAACTGCCTTCATCAAACCGATATTACCTTCTTGAATCAAATCAAGGAATTGTAGGCCGCGGTTGGTGTATTTTTTGGCGATCGATATAACCAAACGTAAGTTTGCTTCGACCATCTCTTTTTTGGCTCGTCGAGCTTTGGCTTCGCCGATCGACATACGACGATTAATGTCTTTGATATCTGCAATGACCAACCCAGTCTCTTCTTCGACCTGGTTCATCTTGCTGATTGCACGCTCTAACTCTTCTTTAACTTCGAGTAGTGCAGGCACATAGCTGGCGTCGCTTGCCAATAAGGTATTTAGCCAATCAGTGGTTGTTTCATTGCCTGCAAAAGCTTTGATAAAGTCTTTTTTCGGCATTTTGGCATTCGCAACACAGTGCTTCATCACGATGCGCTCTTGAACCCGCACCCGATCCATCATGCCACGCATGTTTTTAACCATGCGATCAAATTGCTTAGGAACTAATCGAAACTCTTTAAATACTTCACTCAGCTCATTGATCTGTTTTCTAGCGTCTTTGTGCGAACGACCTTTGCTGGCAATCACGTCACGAGCAATAATGTATTGCGCTCGCAACGCATCAAATTTTTCTTTTGCTAGCTCAGGATCTGGACCTGTATCTTCTTCTTCGTCATCTTCATCTTCGTCATCATCTTCGTCGTCCAATTCTTCTTCGGATAACTCAGAACCAACGTGCGTAGCCGTTGGGGCTACGTCGGTCTCGTTAGGATCAACAAAACCAATAATGATGTCACTTAAGCGGATTTCTTCTGCTTCAAATAAGTCCCACTGATCAAGCAAATAGGTGATGGCTTCAGGGTATTCTGCCACTGAGCACTGAACCTGGTTGATGCCGTCTTCAATGCGTTTGGCAATTTCAATTTCGCCTTCACGAGTGAGAAGCTCTACTGTGCCCATTTCACGCATATACATGCGAACAGGATCTGTGGTGCGACCAATTTCACTTTCTACCGTAGCCAATGCTTGAGCGGCCGCTTCGGCAACTTCCTCATCAGCCGTGGTTTCTTGCATCAACAATTCATCTGAGTCTGGAGCAGATTCGAAAACCTGGATCCCCATATCATTGATCATGCGAATGATGTCTTCTATTTGATCAGAATCGACTATATCTTGGGGAAGGTGATCATTTACTTCAGCAAATGTTAAGTAACCTTGCTCTTTTCCTTTTACGATAAGGAGTTTAATCTGAGACTGCTTGCTTTGCGCCATATAACCTACGTTTCTCAAAATCAGTTAAAAGTCTGTCCGGAGGGTGAAATACTAACCGGATGAAATAGCATTCACCGAGGCGTTTGCGAATTAGCCAGTATAGCAGAATTTATACTACTCCGGCCAGTACTTCTGTCGAAATACTTAGTGCTCCTAGCTTCGTGAGCATTAGGTATGGGTGAACATTATTTATTCAAGGTGAGCAGTGCTAAAAATTATTCAGCGCTGTAAGTGGCTTTGGTTTGTGTGAGTAATTTAAATTCTTGCTTTTCGTCATCATTCATCCCACTGCCTTTGGCCAACAACTGTTGATATCTAGCTTTGAGCTGCTGTTCAATTAAGCGATTAAAACTATCTATGTACTGCTTATCCGGCCTGGCATCATCGGCGGCATGGTCAACGTTAAGGAGTTGCTGCAGATGCCTGGCTTCAGGATCGTTACGAAAATGTTCTAACACATGGCCGGTGTTGATATGAGTTTTGGACATGCAGAATTGATGCATCTTAATCAGGGTTTTTAGGCCTTTGATAAACTCAACGTTGAGTGCTTGCGGTTGAATTTCCGGATGTTGTGCGGCTAACCCCGGGTGTAATAACAGTAGCGTGAGCATTTTACGTACCGGCGAAATGTTCGCTTTGTTTGGGGTTTGAAAATCCATTACCCTGGACTTTCCTATCTGATTTGCTTGCTTGATATCGTTAAGGACGTCAGCGCGATAGCTATCGCCTTTAACTTTTTTACGCAGCTCTTCTTCCAAGAGGGCCGATAAATTTTCCGCTTGTACTAGATTAATATAATCTCTAGCAGCTTTTGTTAGTGCAGCTTTTCCTTCACTACTACCGACATTAAATTGCTGCAACAAGTTGTCAAAAAAGAATTGTGAAAGAGAGACGGCCTGTTCAGACAGAATTTGCTCGAAATCTTCTTTCCCAGTTTTTCTCACTAGAGTATCGGGATCTTCACCGTCAGGTAAGAACAAAAACTTCATCTCTACACCATCTTTAAGATGGGGTAATGCATTTTCCAGCGCTCGCCACGCCGCATCACGGCCCGCTCGGTCTCCGTCATAACAACAGATGATTTCTGGCGCAGCACGAAACAGCATTTGCACATGTTCTGGCGTAGTGGCGGTTCCTAGAGACGCAACGGCATAGTCGATGCCAAATTGTGCAAGGGCAACAACATCCATGTACCCTTCAACAATCATCAGTCGCTCAAGCTTGCGATGAGCCTGTTTAGCATTAATAAAACCATAAAGCTCATGACCTTTATGGAAAATGCGTGTTTCAGGAGAGTTTAAATATTTGGGACCGCCGTCCTCAAGAACTCTGCCACCAAATCCGATCACTCTGCCGCGCTTGTCGCGAATGGGAAACATAATCCGATCTCTAAAAAAGTCGAAGCGTTTTCGGTTATCATTTTCAGTGATCAGTTTTAAGTCTAATAACTGTTGCTGCTTTTCCGGGGTGGTACCAAATTGTTTGAAAATTCCGTCCCATTCAGGCGGGGCAAAGCCAATTCCAAATGCCTTAACTATTTCACCGCTGAGCCCACGGCCTTTCAAATAGTTGACGGCTTTTTCACTTTGTTGGTGATGCTTGAGCTGATGTTGAAAATACTTTGCTGCTTTTTCCATCAATTCATAGTCGTCTGCGATTTGTGCTTTTTGCTGCTGAGTATGTGCTGGCTTGCCGCCTTTTTCTCTAGGCACTTCTAAACTGTGAAAACGGGCAAGCTCTTCAACCGCTTCGGGGAACTCCAGGCGGTCAAATTCAATCAGAAATGAAATCGCATTACCGTGCGCACCGCAACCAAAACAATGGTAAAACTGTTTGTCTTGGCTGACGGTAAAAGAAGGGCTTTTTTCGTTGTGAAATGGACAACACGCTTGATAGTTGCGGCCAGCTTTTTTAAGTTTGACACGGCTATCTACCAATTCCACGATGTCAGTCCGTGCAATCAAATCATCAATAAAGTCGCGTGGAATTCTGCCAGCCATAATTGGGGAGCCTAGTCTATCAGGTGTTATCGAAATTCATGGGTTAATGTATCAGCAAGCGCTAGAAACAAACAAGCCGCATTATTTGGTAAATGCGGCTTGTCAAAGTTGTCAAAGCAGAGGAATAAGTTGTTTTGTTATGCCAACTTTGCTTTTATTTGACCACTCAATCTACCCATGTCAGCGCGACCCTGGACCTTCGGCTTCAACCAGCCCATTACTTTGCCCATGTCTTGCATGCCAGCCGCTTGGGTTTCATCCATTGCTTGCTGAATGAGATCATTCAATTCAGCTTCGCTCAGCGGTTGAGGTAAAAACGTCTGAATAACTTCTATCTCAGCATTCTCAGTATCAGCCAAATCTTGACGATCAGCTTGTTCATACTGCTGTGCAGCATCTTTGCGTTGTTTAACCATTTTGGTCAACAGCGCAATAACATCAGCATCAGTCAGCTCGATACGTTCATCCACTTCTTTTTGCTTTACCGCTGCCAAGGCCATTCTTATGGTACCAAGACGCAGTTTTTCTTTAGCGCGCATAGCATCTTTCATGGCGCTTTTAAGTTGTTCAACAAGACTCATGTGGGAACTCGAAGATTAGAATGTTAGACGTGTATCGCTTGGCGAAGCATCACCAAGCGATTCAAGCGAGATTTAGTATAACTTGATACGACGTGCGTTTTCGCGAGCTAACTTTTTCAAATGACGTTTTTTAGCAGCTGCTTTCTTGCGCTTACGTTCCCAAGTCGGCTTTTCAAAAAATTCGCGACGACGAACTTCTGAAAGAACACCGGCTTTTTCACATGAACGCTTAAAACGACGCAGCGCTACGTCAAATGGTTCGTTCTCTCTAACTTTAACGATTGGCATTAAAATCTCACCTCAAAATAGTAAATCTGGTTTACCAGCCCAAAAAATAGCCGGTACGGTCAAAAATGGTGCGGAATTTTAATCATTACCCAAGCGCTTGTAAAGGGGATATTAAGGTTTATTTTAAATAAAAGGCCCTAATTTGTGGTCAATATGGCCTCTATCAACAAAATCGTCGTAATTATAAACACGCTCTAGTGTAGCGCCTCTAAGGTTGGAAAGGTACACTTACATCATTGTCAGCCTAAATCCAGAATAGTAGCGAGCGCCGTATGCGAATCTTAGGAATTGAAACCTCTTGTGATGAAACAGGTATTGCCATCCTTGATGATAATGAAGGGTTATTGTCACACGAACTATACAGTCAGGTTAAGCTTCATGCCGATTATGGGGGGGTTGTACCCGAATTGGCGTCAAGAGATCACGTGCGAAAAATTGTGCCGTTGATTAAAAAGGCACTCGCTGATGCTAACACCGAAGCAGAACAACTAGATGGTGTGGCTTACACTCAAGGTCCTGGATTAATTGGTGCTTTGCTGGTTGGCGCCTCGGTTGGGCGGAGCCTCGCTTATGCCTGGGACGTTCCTGCTGTGGGTGTCCACCACATGGAAGGGCATTTACTTGCGCCGATGTTAGATGATCCCAAACCTGACTTTCCGTTTGTGGCCCTACTTGTGTCTGGCGGTCATTCGATGATGGTGCGGGTAGATGGAATTGGTCAATATGAAGTGCTGGGTGAGTCTGTAGATGATGCGGCAGGTGAGGCCTTCGATAAAACAGCCAAAATGATGGGATTGGATTACCCCGGTGGACCTATGCTAGCGCGACTAGCTGAAAAAGGTCGTGCTGGAATATATACCTTGCCCCGCCCAATGACGGATAGACCGGGTTTGGATTTCAGTTTTAGTGGGCTAAAAACGGCGGCAGCCAACCTTATCCGTGAACAAGATAATGAAGAGCAGACCCGGGCAGACATTGCGTACGCCTTTCAAGAGGCCGTGGTAGACACCCTAGCCATCAAATGCAAACGAGCGTTAAAGTATACTGGATTAAAAAATCTGGTGATTGCTGGAGGGGTCAGTGCCAACACTATGTTGAGAAGCCGCTTGGAAGAGATGATGAAAAAACTCAACGGTGAAGTGTACTATCCGCGGTTGGAGTTTTGTACTGATAATGGTGCGATGATCGCCTATGCAGGGCTGCAAAGGTTAAAAGCTGGGCAATATGAACCTCTAGTCAGCAAGGCCAAACCTCGATGGCCATTGGACAGCTTACTAGCACTTTAATAGCAAACATTGATAGGCAACAAAGGTCTAGCTAAGGTTTTGGCGAACGCCTTGCTGCGCGACCTTTGTCCCATATCTTAGTTTCTTGTCCCTGAATCAAGCGAACAATATTGTCTTTGTGGCGAAGTACGATCAGAGCCGCAAGCATCGAAACAGGCAGGGTATACTCCGGTTTAATGAAGTACGTAAGTATTGGTGATAACGATACTGCGGCAATGGCTGCCAGAGACGAATAACCCGTTGCGAACACAAATAACAACCAGCAGGCAATTAATGCGCCCGCTAATTCAAGCCCAATAGGTAACATTGCACCAAATGCCGTCGCAACAGCCTTGCCGCCTTTGAAGCCAAAGTACAACGGGAAAATGTGGCCAAGGCAGGCCATGATAGCAACAAGACCAAGCAATAAAGGAGAAAACCCAAGATAATAACTGAGCCATACAGGGATCGTACCTTTCAATATATCAAATGTTAGTACTAACGCAGCTGGAAACCGGCCACCCAACCGCAAAATATTTGTGGCGCCGGGATTACCCGAACCATGAACTCGCGGGTTCGGCAGGTAAAAAAGCTTGCTGACAAGAATCGCACTTGATACCGACCCAGCGAGATATGCGCTGGCTAGCATTAAAATTGTCAGAGCTGTCATGTACTTGAACTTCCTAAAGGGTTAAACTCGTGGCCGGTTCCAGTCGGACCAACAGTGATAGTGCCATCGAAAATTAAATAGCGCAGTCACTTTATAGCATTTGAGTTCAATTACTGCGCGGATCTGTCATGGATAAAATAATAATACAAGGCTTAACAGTAAAGTCGTTGATCGGTGTTTATGATTGGGAACGTGAAGCCAAACAAGCTTTGGTTGTCGATATTGAACTGAGTTTACCTTTGTCTAAAGCGGCAAAAAGCGACGACGTCAATGACACCATAGACTACGCAGCTCTGGCCAGCCAAATAGAAAAATTAGCTGATGACAGCTCTTTCGAGTTGCTCGAAGCCTTAGCCAACCACCTGATTGAACATTGTTTTACCTACCCAGATGTGGCTAAGGTCAAAATTGCTATTACCAAACCGCACATCTTACCCAACGCAAATGCTGTAACTGTTCAGATGCATGCCAATCGCGAAGATTTCTCCGGCAACGCGCTATGATGCATCATATCTACATCAGCGTCGGCAGTAATATCGACAGGGAAACACATACGGTGGCCGGATTGCAGGCGATGTACGATGAGTTTGGTGACTTACAACTGTCGAGTGTTTACGAAAGTGAAGCCGTAGGATTTGAAGGGTCGCATTTTTACAATTTAGTCGTAGGCGCCAAAACCGCGCACTCTGTTGAGGATGTCTGTAAGATCCTGAAGAGCATTGAAACGGCCAATGGGCGTATTCGAGGTGAAAAAAAGTTTGCGCCGCGAACGCTGGATTTGGACCTGCTTCTGTACGACGATATGATAACCCAACAAGGGGTGATATTGCCTCGTGAAGAAATTGAATACAATGCATTCGTATTGTTACCGTTGAGCGAAATAGCTGCAGATGTCGTTCACCCTACACGTCAAAAATCAATTGGCGCGCTGTGGCAAGATTATGATAATCAACAACAAAAACTATGGAAAATCGATTTTAATTGGAGCCCGCTTTAATCATGACATTGTTTGAAATTATTGTTTTGGCCATTATTCAGGGCATTACCGAATTTTTACCTATCTCAAGCTCTGCACATTTAATTCTTCCTTCTGAGCTTCTGGGCTGGGACAACCAAGGCATGGCGTTTGATGTCGCCGTTCACGTTGGTAGCTTGCTTGCTGTAATGATTTATTTTCGCGACGATATTACCAAAATGTTGGTTGCCTGGTTTTCCCATGGATTTAGCAAACAACAAAGTGATGATAGTCGTTTAGCATGGTCGGTTATTATTGCCTCCATTCCCGTCGTGATTTTTGGATTGCTGGCAAAGGACTTCATTGAAACCCACACTCGTTCGGCTCTCGTTATCGCCTGTACTACGATCTTTTTTGGCTTGGTTTTATGGTATGCAGATGTTACCGGTAAACAACGCAAAAATATCTATCAGCTGACTTGGAAAACCTCTCTGTTGATTGGTTTGGCGCAAATGCTGGCGATCATCCCCGGTACTTCTCGTTCAGGGATCACCATGACGGCAGGGCTAATGTTGGGGTTGGATCGCGAAAGCACGGCCCGATTTTCCTTTTTATTATCGATTCCTGCCATTCTGGGGGCGGGCTTTTTAAAAACCCTTGATCTCATTCAGCAGCAGACGGCTGTTGATTGGGAAGCGCTGTTTTATGGTATTGGATTGTCCTTTGTGAGTGCCTATGCCTGTATTTTCTTATTCTTGTCGTGGATCTCTAAAATCGGCATGCTGCCGTTTGTGATTTACCGTCTAGTATTGGGTATAGTGCTATTAGGATTTGTATTTTGGTAACGTTAACAAGCTCTTTATTCATCTAATAATTATCTGGAAGACGACATGGCAGAAACTATTTTTACTAAAATCATTGACCGAGATATTCCCGCTGACATCATTTATGAAGATGACGAGGTGTTAGCCTTTAATGATATTAATCCGCAGGCGCCTACACATTTTCTGGTTATCCCTAAAAAGCCTATTGCGACGATTAATGACATTGCTGCAGAAGATGCCGAGCTGATAGGCAAGATGTATCTGGCAGCGGCGAGTATCGCTAAAGAAATGGGGTTTGAACAAAATGGTTATCGGGCCGTGATGAATTGCAACCCCGATGGTGGCCAGACCGTGTACCACATTCACCTGCATGTGTTAGCGGGTAAAGCCATGGGATGGCCGCCTTACCAAGATGCACTTAAACAGGATCTTCCTTAGTATTTAACCTGAACTCGGGATAAGCAAATCCACCCAGCAGCGCCCTAAAGTACGATTTCTGCGTTACACAAGCTCGAAATAACCCGTTATTCCTTCACTTGTGTGCCTTGAACTCGAACTTTAGACCACTACCGGGTCATATATTTTAGTATTATCATTAAAATCAATAAGTTGCAGATTCTCTTATCCCGAGTTCAGGTTATTTACCATGTATTGGGCTAGTTGCTCGGACTCCATAGGTTTAGCGAAATAAAACCCTTGCAGATAGTGCACACCCATTGCCTCTAGTTTGTCTGCCTGAGATTTGCATTCAATGCCTTCTGCAACCACCGCGTAACCAAAGGCTTTGGCGATCTCCAAGACTGCACTGATAATTGGAGTTCCATTTGTATCGATATTTGAAATAAAAGATCGGTCAATTTTAACGATATTTGCTCCGAGCTCTTGGATCACCGCTAAGGAAGAGTATTCAGTTCCAAAATCATCAATCGAAACTTGAATTCCTCGGTTTTGCAAGTGGGCAATTTTGTTGAGTAAAATATCCTTATCAGCCGCAAACACTGATTCGGTGATCTCAATGTGTAAGCGGCTTGGATTCAACTGAGACTGTTCAATCACATCGTCGACCATATCTATAAAGTCTGGGTCCTGCAGCTGAGTAACACTGACATTAACGCTCACTGAAGCTTGTTGTTGTGATTGCCAGCCCTTTGCAGTCAAGCAAGCTTCGTGTAAAACCCAAGCCCCTATTCTTCGAATTTGCCCATATTGCTCAGCGATTTTTATGAACTCATAGGGAGGAATATCTTCTCCATTCAGGTGCCATCTTAATAATGCTTCAAATGCCACAGGTTGATGGGAAATGCTGTCAACGATAGGTTGGAATACCAGGCGCAATTGTTGTTTTTCTATGGCGTCAAATAATGCGTCTTTTAAGTATTGCTCTCTACTTAGTTGATGCCCCAAATCCGCAGAAAATACCCCTGCGGTTGAAGGAGACAGTTTCTTTTGATAGTACATCGCTGTGTCAGCTAGCTGTATGAGCGTGTTTTCGTCGCTAGCATGCAGTGGATAAAATGCGATGCCTATGGTTGCGCCTATGGTTAAGCGATTGTTTTCAAAAACATAGGCGTCTGAAATTTTGTGGATAAGCTTCTTCGCCAGTGATACAGCTGAAGCTTCATTGGCGTCGTCCAAACCCACCAAAAATTCGTCTCCGCCCCAACGACAAAGGAGTTGCTGGTCAGGGCAATTGTGTTGTAAACGTTCGGAGGTTTGTTTTAACACCAAATCACCGGTTTCATGACCAATGGTATCATTGATTTTTTTAAAGCCATCTAAGTCTATGAACAGTAGAGCAAAGGTTTTCTGCTCTGAAGCGTGATGAATGTGCTTTCGTAAATTTGCCAAAAAAGCTTTGCGGTTGTAAAGGCCAGTAAGTGGATCGATGTTCGATAACTCATAGATCTGCGCAGTACGTTGATCAACTTCTTCCTCCATGTGACCAACCAACACTGCATTTTCGTTTTTTAATGTTATTGCCTGGGCAGTAAAATCTGCAGCTTTCCTAGAGGTTATGAGCATTATTCCGCAAAACGAAAGTCCCAGGATCCCAAGAACGTATTCGTAAAATTCCGCAGAAAGCAGCAGTGCAATGGAAAATGGGAACAACAGAATAAATACATAAAGCATTGCACCAGGCTTGTAGGCTGCCAAAACTGTTGCTGAGCCTCCAGCCATTGCCGAGACAACAATAATGTTAAAGGCTAACTCGATGGTGTTGGTAAAAGGAAACGTGAATAAACAGTATGCACTCCACAAAAGCGCAGTAAGTACGGTACCAAAGGTAAATCGGTAAACGGCTTTACACCCATCGAAATCGGTAAATTGAACGGTTTTCTGCCAGACGATTGCATCAACAAATCGCACTGCGATGACCAATGAAATAGCTGTCCACCAGTACAGCTTGAAATCAGCAATTTCCGGCGTATCAAAGCCATAAACCAGCATGCTGGATGCGACCAAACTCATAACAAGGCCAGCGTAACCATTGCCATAAAGCATTCTGGCGGCATCTTGGTCGGCCTTTTTTCTAAGTACTTCTTCAGTGTTAATAGTGAATGCCCGTTTATTATTTGTTGCACAAGCTTATTATAAGCGGTACGCGCGCCAAAACGCGCGACCGATTGGTATCACTTCACATTATAGTCCTAAAACTTCTTTACCTTGTTTAAAGGTAATATCAACAGGTATATTTGCATCTGCTAAAGCCTGAAGATCTGCTGCTAAGACTTCTTTGATCACCCCTTTGTCAGCGACTAGCTCAGCGACGCCATCGTAGTCCCCATCTCCCTGTAATGTGAGAATTAGTTCTGAGAGAGCAGAAATTGCGCTACCCATTTTGGCTATATCTACTTTGTACAATCCTTGCTCATCGCGACTGAAAGCCCCTTGCTCTTTAAAAAAGTTAAAGCGGATCATATTCGCTTTTCCGTGAGCGCTGGAAGCACCAAATCTGACTGAGCGAAAAATACCTGCCATAAACGTCACGTAGTAGTCTTCTAATTGTCCCTCGGTGATAACGCCTTTATCAAGTAACTGCTCGACCATGTATACACCAAGAATATCAGCTTTACCTTCTTCTAGGGCTGAGGCGTGTTCTTTTAATGCACCTCGTACCGTTGAAGACCCGTCCAAAGTGTTCTTAATCCCCAAGCCGTGAGCTACTTCATGGAACATAGTGTTGGCAAAAAATGCGTTGAAGGTGATGTGTTTACGCTGTTCAGGAACGATTAATTGTTGTGAAATAGGAACAAGAATATGATCAAACTTGGCTCGCATTGCGTTTTTCAATTGCAATCGACGAGTCCCTTTTTCCAATTGAACTTGTTCATCATTAGGAAGGTTAATGGCGATGGTTTTGCTGGCTGCATTGGAATGGCCAGCATAGTAGATCACGTCATAGGCATTTAGATCAGCATTACTGCCGGGCATTTCAGCTTTATATTGCTCTGGCACTGGAAGACCCCGTTGCAATTCAGGCAAATAATCAGCGTATTTCGCTAATCGCTCACTCCAGCTCATATCTTTTAGTAAAACATAGGATTCAAACGCTGCACGATAGCCGAATAACTGGTCCTCGTATGTTTCAATTGGTCCTATTACCACCTCAATTGGATTGTCTTTCATGTCCATCCAGGCAAAGTCAGATGCCTGAAATTCATCAGTTAACAGTGCTTTGGCGCGCATACGCAAGTAGTTAGCGAAGGCTTGGTTATCAGCTAACTCAGCTGCTTGGGTCAATAACGCAGAAGCAGCAGCAAGTTCTTCAGCAAAGTACTCCGAATAAGGCACCTCTATAAGCTTTCCATCAATGTCGCGGGAAATCATTGAGTAGAGGTTATCTTTTTGCGCTAAATCGCTTTTTAGCAATTCTTCTTTGCTCATGTCCGCTGGGTAGAACTCTGCACCAGGGTTTTTCTCAACTGTGTTGGTTAAAAAGGGTTTATCACCATTCAATCGATCCCACGGGCCATAGTTAATTTCAGCAAAAGCTCTAACCTTGGGATCAGAAATCATGGCAAGAAAATCATCCTTGTTTTCACCATAAGCCTGCACCCAAAACAAATCATCCATAATCTTTGACGCGTCAATTAACAGTGCAAGCATGTCTCTTTGATTTTGTGTGTAAGTTGATAAATCAGCGGTTAATTCGACAGGGAAATAAATATCGAGTCGAGAAGCTGCGTCATTCAGAAGCGTATAGCCTTGTTGTGCAGGTGCTTCTTCCTGCTCAGATTGTTGAACAGTTGGTTCAGAGGGTGAGCAAGCCGTTAAAAATAGTGCTGCCAGTACTGTCGAAATGAGTTTTTTCCGCATCTTTTATTGTCCTAAATTGTTTTTTTTATTAAATGCATAAATAATTGAATTGCAAATTTAAATCGCTTTGCGTAGCGTATAGGCGCTGAATATTTGGTTTGTGTATTTGTTGTGGAGCCTTCGATGTCAACAACGGGTCTCAAACCATTAAAAAGCGGCCATTCAAGTCTTCATGCCTAACAATACAACAAAATGAAAGATTTTGAATCTGCAAAACAGTGCTTGAGTCGCTATATGCTAAATGGTGAAATGCCGACGCACAAATAATAGGAAGAAATATGTCCACTGAGAATGCCTTATTGACCATATTGGTTGAGAAAATAAAAAATGATACGCTCGTGTTGCCCACACTCCCTGCGATAGCCTTGAAGGTGCGACGTGCCGCGGATGATCCCGACATTAACCTCAATGCGATGGGAGAAATTATTTCTCAGGATCCATCTTTAAGTGCCCGAATCATTAAAATTTCTAACAGTGCATATCTTGGCCGAACGATCAAAGTCACTTCTGTTCAACAAGCGGTTACGCGCATTGGCCTTAGCCAGATTAAAAACATCTCAACCGCATTAGCAATGGAACAATTGTTTGTCTCCAAAAACGAATTGGTGAAAGGCTACATCAGTAAAATTTGGGGGTACACAATTGACACCCTTTCTTATGCGGTTGCAGCGTTACAGCTTTATAGTAAAACGAAACAGCGCCATGTGAGCATGGACAGTATGACTTTGGCGGCACTCGTTCACAACATTGGGGTTTTGCCCATTCTGACAGAGGCTGAGCGTCACGAAGAAGTTTTTGCTAATCCGACATTTTTGAATGCGGCAATTCTTAAATTATCTGGCCGTATTGGCGCAAAAATAATGCGTCAATGGGATTTTGACGAACAATTTGTGATTGTGGCGGAAAAATGGCGAGATATGGCGTATCAACCTGAAGAAGTTGCGTTTATCGATTTTGTTAGATTTGGTGCCGCAATGGCCGGTATTTTTGACAGCAAAAAAGATCAGGTCATGCAGATTTGCCTCGACAAGGGCATCATTGAGAATCTAGAAGTGCTTGATAGTGAAGACTTTATGGAAGCAAGAGAAAGTGCTAAAGCTGCATTTTCCTAATCACTAAAACTGCCCCTTTGGTTTGTTTTCAAAAGGGCAGGCAGACGAAATTTAAAACTAACACCACGCTTTTTTGCAGTAGATTCGACTATGCCGTATAGGTCGGCATAGTTCGAATAATACGTTCGGGTGCGACTTAGGGTTTATTCTTCATCAAGTTCAAAGGTTGTTTTTAACCACTGGGCGAAACGCACGATTTCGCCAGACATCAGCGCGAAGTCAGCATCTAATCGGGCGAGTTTATCTTCTTTTGTTATGTCGTCATTTTGTTCTTTGATGACATCGGTGAACTTCAAACGTTTCACTGACATGTCCTCTTCGAGCATTGCAGACAAGGTTTCATTCCATTCAATTGCCAATTTGTGCACAAACTTTCCTGCACTTAAATGCTGCAATATTTCTTCGTCGCTCAGTTCTTGGTTTTTTACTCTGACAACACTGTCTTGTTCGCCTTGCCCACGGAACTCTGCTTCTTCTAAAAGTACCACATCATTGGGTACCGCATCGTCATTCAGCCAACTGGTCAACTCAGCCCGGATGCTATTTCTAGACAAAGGCACTACAGGTAAGGTCGTCATAGCTTTTCTTACCATGGCTAAAAACGCTTCTGCTTTGCCATCAGCGGATGCATCAACCACGACAAGATTATCTTTAGTGGAGATGAAGCCGTGAATATAACTGTTTTTAGTAAAAGCTTGTGGTAGCAAGCGCTGAACAATTTCTTGCTTTAAATCTTGTTGCGCCTTTTTGCCCACTGGAGAACCCGTATCTGCTTCAATTTGCGCAACTTTCTCAGCGAGCTCGGTGTTGACCACAACTGCAGGTAAAATGCGTTCTTGTTTTTTGAGCGTAATCCAAATGCGACCTTGAGCGCTGTGAATCAGACTGTCGCCTGTTTGAAAAGGAGAGGCGAAACCCATCGTTGAAAGTTCCTGACTATTGCAGGGACGAAATGCGAAGCTTTTTAGATTGTCTTCAATGTCAGATTCTTGCCAGTCTAGAGGTTGAGTGATGGCAAACAGCTTTAAATTTTTAAACCACATGAGATCTACTTTCTAATTTGATGATGAAAATATAAGGGCGCGAAGAATAACACGTTTCAGTGCCTAAAAAAGATGGAATGGTATTGATATTCCGCAATAATTGATGTGCTGCTTGCCCGCAACTGTTAAATAAGCTGAATGGATTTGCTACAGTACTTAATGATGGATTGGAAACTGAATATGGTAATGTAAACCATGACCCAGTTGGCTACTGGCCGAAATTTTGCCATTTAGCGCCTGGGTCACCAGATTGTACATAATGTGGGTGCCTAATCCACTGCCGCCTTTGCCGCGTTTTGTTGTGAAAAAGGCATCAAAATGACGTTCAAGGTTTTCTTCTGTAAGACCTTTTCCATCATCACAATATTTGATCACAACGTCGTCATCCTGTTGAGTGATCTTAATATTGATCAATCCATTTTTTTTGTCATCAAAACCATGGATTAACGAGTTCATAATCATGTTGGTGAAGATTTGCGCAATGGCTCCAGGGGCAATTTTGACGACTAAATCATCTGGGCAGTCGACTTCGATTTTATGCTCGGTTTTTTTAAAGCTAGGTGCCAAGGATTGGATAACTTCTTGAATGTAGAGTTTTAAATCGACGTCTCGTTCGGCTTCACTTGTTTGGTCTACAGCGACTTGTTTAAAACTCGATATTAACTCTGATGCTCGATTCAAATTGCCTAGCAGTAGATTAGTGGTTTGCTGCGCTTCAGATAAAAAAGAGCTCATTGTTTTGCCCGTTAAGGTTTTGTCATCATAGGCGGTTTGTAGCGTTTTAATCCTTTCTTGCAAGAAGCTGGCGGCGGTAACACCCACACCCAGCGGTGTGTTGACATCATGAGCGATGCCAGCAACTAGACCTCCTAAAGATGCCATTCGTTCAGACTCAACTAATTGGTCTTTGGCCAATTTTACCGTTTCCATCGACTCGGCAAGTTCACGATTACGTTTACGCAGCTCATCTTCAATATACTGCCGGTTCTCGTTTTCTTGTCGAAGTTCTCTCTGGTTAACAATCAACTCGTCTTTTTGTTGCTCAAGATCCAGCATGATTTTACTCAGCGAAGCGGTTTTTTTGGCCACTTCCTGTTCCAGCAAAATATTTTGATCGTCTAGTTTTCGGTTCGCTTCGGTGAGCTCGTTCTTTGCACTTCTGAGTTTTTGTTTGTAGTCGATCAAATCATCAATAAGTTCGTTATAGGAGACTTGCAACAATTTCAGTTCATTATCGTCGTCAATATGCAAGTGCAACTTGGAAGATTCAGGCCTGTCGACATCAAATTCACTGATTTGTTGTGTCAATTCTTCCAGTGGGTCGGTAAGCATTTGTCGAAATGCGTTGAGGAATAAAAACACCAAAAACGCCGTTTTGATAATTGCGTTACCAATTAAGAAAAAGACACCAACTTCTATACGTCCAAATATAATTCCAGCGCTTGAATAAAGTGTGACGTCGCCCACTCGTGAAGTACGCCCCGAAAACTCAAAAATAAGTGGGAATGAATAGCCAAAGGTACCACCTTCATGGTCCCGCATGATACCCGCGGTGATAACGTCTGGGGGTTGGTCGGAAGTACGCCCTTTGTCGGCAATGTAAACACCGTTTTCGTCACGGATTTGCACGCCTTCGATAATGGGCAACTCCATCAAACCTTCGGCTATAGAAACCGCTTGAGGATTGTTAAGTTCCCAAATTGCGCGGGTTAGACTGACACTGAAGGTGTTTTTAAGTGTTTGCAGCTCACTTTGGATGTGGTTTTTAGCATTGAGGTATTCGGTTAATATCTGACCCACAGTCACAATCAGCGTCAAAATGAAGTACACAGACAGAACTCTGGTAAGTAACTTCTTTGACAATCCTGTTTTGACTTTAGCCATTCATATACCTGCAGGCTTAACGTTATGAATATACTCCGAAAAATAAGGATATGCGTTATCACCTCAATTAACAAGGTAATGCTTTAAATTGCATCCTAAAAATTTGCGCAAAGATAAACACACTCTGGTAAATAGTAACATTGTTGCGGTGAGAGTATGAGGGTACCGTTAAAGTATTAAATTTTGTGATAACGTTAATAAAACTGTCATATTTGAACCGAATAATGGTGAGCTTTGACTATGAGCGGGAATAAATTAATGCCAAAAAGAATTTTACTGGTTGAAGACGAAGCACCAATCCGCGAAATGCTTGAATTCGTTTTAGAACAGTTAGGCTATGAAACAATACAAGCTGAAGATTATCACGTCGCACTGAAAATGCTCAAAGAACCCTATCCAGATTTAATATTACTTGATTGGATGTTACCTGGTGGTAGCGGTGTGCAGTTAGCAAAAAAGCTAAAAGAGCATGAGTTTACCCGAGATATTCCAATTATTATGCTTACCGCGCGAGGCGAAGAAGAAGATAAAGTGCGTGGTTTAGAATCAGGCGCGGACGATTACATTACAAAACCTTTTTCTCCCAAGGAGTTAGGGGCCAGAATCAAAGCGGTAATGCGTCGAGTCACGCCAACCTCTGCGGAAGAGCCCATCTCATATCAAGGGCTAACGCTGGACCCTGTTTCCCATCGAGTTTCGGTCAATAGCGAGCCATTGAATATGGGACCAACTGAATTCAAGCTGCTACATTTTTTCATGACCCATGTTGAACGTGTATACAGCCGTGAGCAACTACTTGACAACGTTTGGGGTACCAATGTTTACGTCGAAGACAGAACGGTTGATGTTCATATCAGGCGGCTTCGTAAAGCTATTTCGCAATTTGGCCATGATGAAATGATCCAAACTGTTCGCGGTGCGGGCTATCGTTTTTCTGTGAAAGTTTAAAGTTTAAAGTTAATAAAAGATCGACTACACTCCGAAACGCCTACTTTCAGGTACAAATGAGCTGGTCCAATGTATTACTCTTTTTCGTGGTTAAAAAGCCTGTCGCGAATTGCAGCCTTCTATCTTGTAGTGGTTATTTTTGGGCTTGCTTTTGATGCGTTAGCGATAGCATTGGCCGTCGGCTCTTCGTGGCTGCTGGGTTATCACTCCTGGCACCTTTACAGGTTCAATCGTTGGATATGGCATAGCAAAAAAATCACTCCCCCCAGCGCGTCGGGCTTTTGGGAACATATCTATGAAGGTGTGTATTACATTCAACGTCGAAATCGGCGCAAACGTAAAGAACTTACTTACATTATCAAGCGTTATCGAGAAGGCTCCGAAGCGATTCCTGATGCCACAGTGGTCTTAGATTCTAATGCGTGCATTCAATGGTGCAACCGTTTGGCTCGGATTGAGCTGGGGTTGCGCTGGCCGCAGGATTCTGGGCGCAGAATTGATAACCTGATCCGCCATCCTAAATTCGTTGAATACTTTTATAACAACAATTACGATATTCCGGTTGAAGTACCGTCGCCTTCCAATATCGAAAAAATACTTGAATACCGAATTATGCCATACGGGGATCAGCATTTGCTGCTGATAGCCCGTGACGTCACTCGGTTGATGCAACTAGAACAAATGCGCAAAGACTTTGTTGCAAACGTATCACATGAATTGCGTACGCCTCTAACGGTACTCAATGGTTATCTTGAAACCTTACCCAATGCTGAAAACGTGCCGCCTGCTTTTTTGAAGAAGGCTTTCACCGAAATGCGCTCCCAATCAGAGCGAATGCAAAATTTAGTGGAAGAGCTTTTACTGCTGTCGCGCATTGAAGCGAGCTCTGAAAAAGTCTTTGCAAAAGTAGTTAACGTACCACTCATGATGTCAGCGATTCAGCTTGAAGCGAACTCTTTAAATAAAGATAAGCAACATGAATTGCTGTTTGACGTAGATCAGCATCTCTCCGTCTACGGCATTGAGACAGAGTTACGCAGCGCGTTCTCTAATTTGATTTTTAATGCCATTCATTACACGCCGATGCCAGGTAAAATCCGGGTGACTTGGCAATTGATTGATGACAAGGCGCATTTCAGTGTTCAAGACAATGGGGAAGGTATCGCCGAACAACACTTAAACAGACTGACCGAGCGTTTTTATCGGGTAGACAAAGCGCGTTCGAGAAAGACTGGGGGCTCTGGTTTAGGGCTGTCTATCGTTAAACATGTATTGACCCATCATAACTCAGCTTTAGACGTAAAAAGCGAGGTGGGAAAAGGCAGTGTTTTTTCTTTCGAGTTTTCCAGCGAAGTCACTGTTTCCCTCAAACAGCCTAATGTTAAGCGTTATTCGTAATAATCTATTCGGCTTGTAAAAACTCATATAAATAAGTAATTTCATTATTTGGTGGTTAACAAGCCACCCCGTTATCCGTTAACATAAATAACCTCGCCCCAGAATGTAAAATTACAATGCTGAACGGTGTTGTCTAGCAATGATTTGGGCTAACGAATATAAGTTAAAATTGTTATGTCATGGTAGTTAAAAGGAGATTTTAATGGCGGTATTGCCACAGAATTGGAGCAAATGGGTATTAGACAGTCTTCTGCAAGGCTCCGACCCAATGGAAATTCTAAAAATCTTGCTACAAAATGGATTCACTTTTGAGGCAGCAAAAATAGCGTTGGGCAAGAACTTACCTGATGACATTCAATGCAACCAAGATGCAGCCTTTTATCAACGGGTGTCGCAGCCAAAATTATTGAGCAAGCTAGATCAATACGATGCAATTGTCATTGATGACAACCGTGTGCAAATGATAAGAATCGATCACTTTCTAGACCAAACTGAATGTGACGCGTTGATTGCTTTGACCAAGTCGAAATTACGACCTTCGGAAATTCCTGCACGAGAAGAAAAAATATACGAGGGTTTCCGCACCTCGTCAACCTGTGACTTACCTTTTACAAAAGATCCTCTGGCGTCTCAAATCGATAAAAAAATTGTTGACGCCTTGGGTTTGGGGGTTGGTGAAAAAGAAGTGATTCAAGCACAGCATTATGCAGTGGGTCAGCAGTTTAAAGCGCATTACGATTACTTTGCCCCGGGTTCAAATGATTATAAAACCTATTCCAAAGATGGCGGACAGCGTACTTGGACATTCATGATTTATTTGGACGAGGATTGTGAAGGGGGCGAAACAGAGTTTGTTGAGCTGGGTATTAAATTCAAACCGAAAATGGGAACCGCCCTAGTATGGAATAACTTAAATGTTGACGGAACACCTAACCCTTTCACAAAGCACCATGCGCATCCGATAATAAAGGGTGAAAAAGTGGTGATCACAAAATGGTTCAGGGAGTCTACGTATCAGCCACTGAAGGAATTAGCCGGGGCGAACTAAAAAAAGCCCCACATCAAATAACCTGAACTCGGGATAAGCGAATCCACCCAGCAGCGTTCTAAAGTACGATTTCTGCGTTACACAAGCTCGAAATAACCCGTTATTCCTTCACTTGTGTGCCTTGAACTCGAACTTTAGACCACTACCGGGTCATATGTTTTAGTCTTTTCATTAAAATCAATAAGTTGCAGATTCTCTTATCCCGAGTTCAGGTTAAATAAATCGCCGTTAGGCATCATTCAACTTGAAATTCAATTGAACGCGCATGTTTTTGGCCACCTCAGGTTTTCCATCAACGATCTTTGGAGCATAACGCCATTTTTGCAATGCGCGTCTGGCTTGCTTAGCAAAACCGTAACTCCCTTCTTTGGATATCACTTTGATATTCTTTACAAAGCCAAATGTATCGATATCGAAACTCAAGACCACATTGCCCTGTTTATTTTTGCGGGCTTCTTCCATTGGATACATGGGCTCTAAACGGTACAGTGGCGTTGGCTCAATATCACTTTGCCAGGGTGTCAAATGTCCGATTGCCACGCAGTGTTCTGTCGCCCTGTCAGACTCCCCTAAGCGCTCATACAAATCAACTAGGGCTGCTCTGGAAGCCAATTCTAGTGGGTGTGACGTCTCCATTTCGTGCCCAAATGTGTTGACGATTTTTTCATAATACTCGGCCGCCTCAGTGCGTTTGCGTTGAGCTTGTTTGAAACGAGCAATTCGAAATTGTACTTCGACGGTTTTAGCATCCTCATTGCCCAGCGTTTGCACTAATAAATTTTCAGCTTTTTCTGACATCTCTAGCGCAACATCAAAAAACCACGATGAAAGTGGTCTTTCATACAGAATTTTGCTGAACAAATATAACCGCTGACCTTGCTGAACATCAGACAGAACTTGCGTTTTGTCGAGTGTTTCTTCTAGTGTTTCAACCAATAAGGTGTATTGCTTGGGGGCTTTTTGGTAGCCTTTGTGCATCAAGTATTTTGCGCTGGATAGCTGATCCAATAACGCGTTGAATCGTTCAATGGAAACTTCACCTTTAGTTTCACTATATTGATTGGCGACATCTGCCAAGGTGTCAAACCCTTCATCTAGCTGGCGGTTTTGCAAATAGGCTAATCCCAGGTTGTATTGCAAATTAATGGCATTTTCACTGTTTTGACCAAATTTCTGTTGGCCAAGTGAAAGTGCAACTAGTGCATGTTCGACTGCCGCAGTATGGTCTTGATTTTCAATGGCTTGGTTGTATTGTGAAAAGGCTTCAGAAAATGTAGTTTCAGCGAAAGCTTGATTGAAGGTAAAAGCGAATGCAATTCCAAATATTATTGTTCGGCGCATTTTTCATCCCTGTTAAAAATTTATCCTAGCGGGAATATATAGGAGACCGACTTGCCAATTCAAGCCTTAAAAATAAAAAAGACTGCACACAAGCAGTCTTTTCAATCATTTTTTGTTTTCCAAAATCATACAGCAAAGGTAAACACGCTCTAAGAGATTGTCCCGTTCACTATAGGCTCAAACGCCGTAAGGCTATCCATTAATGTCGAGTTACCCAAGCCATTGGAAGGGAACAATGCCGAGAAATTACCTTGCTCACCGTGCAGCGCCATGTAATTTAATATTACTGTTTCGACCAGCAAGTTCACGTTGTTAGCGGCAGGTGTTGCAGCTGTCTCTACTGACGCATCGCGACGCATGTACCCGATTTGTTGGTGCTGCGCTTGTTGCTCCGGTGTAGCGCCAATTAATTGAGGTGTTCCGTTGGGATTGTAGACCATGAAAAACGAAGCTGCAGTTGACGAGTTATCGCCTGTCCAAACACCTTTACCGCGACCATCAACTGAGTCATCAATGGTTCCGTTACTGGCAACCGAGCCATCACTGCACACATACATCATTATGGGCACGCCAACTCGGGCAGCGTATTCAATACAAGCGCCCATACAGCGGCCTGCGCGCAGATCACGGACTTCGCCTACCATACGGTTCCCCGTGTGATAATCGAATCCACCCATAGTAATTGTTCCTGCACCCGCGAATCCATTGATCACCAGTTTCATCACCGCTGCTGCTTTTCTAAATTCCCCGTCGCTGTCAAATTCCGCTTGAGTGAATATGCCAGTGTCTCCGACGATGTCTGGATCAAGTTCAGGATTAAGCGAGGAGGGGTCACCAAAACGATCGGTGATATCGGCGCTCTTAACATAACCACAACGCACTAGATCTTTGATCACATCATCGGTGGTAATTTGCGTGTTAACCTGACCTAGCTTCATATCACTGATCCGTTGAATGGATTCCATCACTGCAACTGAGTCTTGTTGGCTCAGCAGGCCAACCAAATCGCCGGTGTCAACGAGACCCGTTACATCAGAAGGGCGATCAACTTTTGTTGGCCGTTTGGCTTCATCTATCATCATCGCTGGCGCCATGCTATTGCCGCCTGAGTCAGAATTACGTGAACCAATTAAGGTCAATAGCGAACCATCTGCACCAACTCGGTTGATGCCGTACATAGGATTGTGCGGGTTGTTACCTGTGTCATTTTCCGAGCGGGCTGGGATCACGGCACCATTGATATTGGCACGGTTCGCTGGGTTCACTTTTTCCTGCATGCCACGTAAATAGGCACTATCGGAGTGAAATGCCAATCCAAATTCGGTATTAATAAAATCACTCAAACCGGTCTGGGGATTCATAATCGATGGGATCATATCGCCAGGCAACCCTAACTTGCTGTAGCCAGCGGTACTGAGAAAATCCATTTGACCTCCTCTGCCACCAACTAGCACATTCGAGCCAGAAATATTCGCCCCACCAGCGAGATCAAAACAGATAAATGGAATTTTCCCTGCGCCTTGGGTGGCAATCCCGCAGCTGGCTTTCAATGCTTCCAAGTCACTGGATAAGGCCGCATTTGCATTGCGCGGATTGGCGAACATGCTGAAAACCGAACCTGCCATAACGGTGCCTAGGCCTGCAGTAAACCCTTGAGAAATAAACTCTCTGCGAGTTACCGGCTTGGCATGATCATCATGAAGCAGAGGGGCGTCAGCTGATAAATTGTCAAACTTCGTTTTTTTCATCTTATTAACCTTTCGTCTCTCTACTGAACCAATACCGCAGCACTACCAATGGTCGCTGCACAAGTGGCTTTGGCGATAGTGCGGGTATAATTCGCATCACATGTTTTACCTGCACCACAGTCGGTCAGGGTATCTATCAAGTTATTTAATTCTGTAGCAACTGCAGTGCGCTCGGGCTGAGTAGCAACATTTTGTCCAATTACCCTGTCGAGTAAAGGCGTGATAATCAGGTTACGGTCTTGTGTATCATAGGCACTGCTAGCAGGTTGAGTGAAATCAAACCCCGCAAAGTAACTGGCACGCAAACTATTGTCTTCGACTAATTGATCGCAATATTTGATTGCCATTTGGGTGACTGCCATTTGGTTTGACGCCAGGAAGCTACCCGGGTTTGTCACTGTGGGAAGCTGTTGTTTCAAACTTTCAAATGACGCCTTAACTTCTGCATTGCTGGTAGGTACACCAGTAACAGCGGACATACTTGCATTAATTTCAGCAAAGTTTCTGACACCGATAACTGATTGAGCCTCTAGGTCGGCTGCCGGGGCTGGCGCGGGAGGATCGGCTTCGACCACAACATTGCTGGCGTTGCCAAGTTGTTCAAAAGTTAAGAAAAATTCGTCCACTTCGGGGCCTTTTTCAATGGCAACAGTTGTGCCTAGTCGAGATAAGTTTTGTCCTTGTCCCAGTACGTAGTCATTTGAATTGATGTTGACGTCCAGGTTTTGGAAAACTTGCCCGGTGGGCGCTTCACGACCATTCACCCCAAGTCGCATGCCACGCATAGGTACATCTTCGATGCTTGCATTACTATCCAAGGTCACAAAGAAGGGCTCGGTAAATAGGTAGCTGTAGCTATCAAACTGACTGACTTCCATCACCACATAACTTTGTGGAATACTGATGTGTTCGGAGACGTTAAACAGTAAGAAGAACTTTTGACCGATCCCCACATCAAAATTCTGAGTGATTTGCTCTGGCGTTAATGCACGATTGTGGATGGCCACCAAGCGAATTGAACCTGCCCAAGGAATATCACCAGATACCTCGTTACCTAGCACAAACGCATAGGTGTCGTTCCACTCGTTGAAGTTGCCCACATCAATGTCGTCACTTACTCCGGCATTTTCGCCGTTCACAAAGATTTGACGACCATTAACCGGGTCATAAGTGACCACTACATGTTGCAAACTTGCTTGAAGCAGCTCATCTGCATCGGCGGTAGATAACGCAGGTTCACCGTTTCCGTCAGTTTCGCTGGTTCTAAGTAGGTAGTCGTAGTTATAAAGTGTTTGTCCCAGCATTAAATTACGGGCTTGAGAGCCACCTGAATAGCTCACGATCCTCGCCGGGCCTTCTTGAGTCACGTTCGCCGGTACAACCCAAGCTTCAATGGACATTTCGCCCGTAGCCGTGATCAAGTCATGGATCTTTTTACTACTGGCTGTGCTGCCTTGCGCTTTACCATTTTGCAGTTGAATTCCCCAACCGCCTATCCAGTTGACACTGCCGCTGAGGGTTAAATTTATCGCCGGTTCTACACCACTCGTGTCGAAGGCTGTTGTACCTGAACCCGTTTTAAACTCCCATTTAGCGATTACGTCAGTCTCAAATCGACCGCCGCCAGTTGCCAATGTACCATCAAACAAGGTTAGCGCTTGGCTATTGACTAGCTCGGGGGCCAGTTCTGTCACGTCAATGCCATCTGACATGGATTGAATCGCGGCGATAAGTTCGTCACTGTCGCTTGAGCAATTGCTCCAACAGTTGTGGAATTCGTCGCGAACTCTGCCCACAAAACGGGATACCGCAGGGTTGTCCAAGTTAATTCTGGCTTTTGACGCTTCATAAGCTTCATCTACATCGCTGGATGCAAAATAAGGCGAAATAGGAATGGCAGCAGAATTAGTATGGCAACTCGCACAGTAAGTTTCTAACAGAGGATGAACCGTGGCAGCAAATAAATCGCTGTCTGCCGGGAAGTTTTTGTTGGCCCCAGGGGCCTTTTGCACGGGTGCTTCTAACTGGATTTCGTTTGCGCTGACTTCCGTATCAGCCCAATTTGCGATCCACGTAGTCATGATGTCAGCACATGCATCTGCACTGGCTAACCAACAGTTGTGTCCCCCTGCTACTTTAGTGACAAGGCGAGAGCTTTCTGGATCTTCAAGATTCACCAATGGATTCGTTTCAGCGTAAGCCAAATTGATATCATCAGCACGGACGAACTCCGGTGATTGACCACCGTCTACATGGCAAGCGCCACAACGATCGGTACCACTGATGTTGTCCCATAAGCTCAATTTGAAACGCTGCACGTCATCTGTGCTCGCAGGCGGCCCGGAATAGGTTTCTCTGGGTTGTTCTACCGGTGGTGGAAGAGGCGTTTGTTCCACTGTAGCGGAACTGCCTCCGCAGGCTACCAATACCAATGCACTAGTTGCTAGTAAGGAAATTTTAAGGGTTTGGGAGAGAGTTAAATACTTCATGATTAGCTCCCCTTACAGTAGTTGGCGGCATCAGCAAATACCCGTTTGATCTGAAATCCGCTGTCTCGGAAATTGCTAACCATAACGCTGATTTGGGTGCGGTCGTCATTGTCTTGGGGCTCGCGTAAACAGACGTTGTTAAATACTTTTTTCACTTGGCATTGAGCAAATTGCTGGCTGTGGGCCAGTTCTCTACCCATTGTTTTAGCGCCGTACCCGCTGCTGGGTAAAGATTCATCCCAACCCAAATTCTTATTTAAACCCGAACGCCAATAATTGTCCCAACGATCATCTTCGATAATAAAACCAAAGGGAAAGTTGTTACCGTTAATTTGATGTTTCTCGGTCACTCGTGAGCCTGTTACCGGATCGGTTTGGCCTTCGCTGTTGTAGGTGAGTCGGCCATTAATGCCATCAGGGTCGCCCTCGATGTCATAGGTATAGTTGTAGTAAGCAAACGCTTGAGATAAAGGATCCATGCCTGAATGGCAGCCAATACAAGAATTTAAAAATATTCGGCTATCGCCACCTGGGCTGCGACTGACGTCTTGACGAATTCTATCGGGTGCTCTGGACACGTCTTTTACCCCTTCTAAATCAGTGCATAGATGATTCATCAAGGTAAAACGGAACATGGCGCGATTGGTTCCATCTTTAAAAAACGATTTGGCTGCAGCGCGAGTTGTCATAACACCCGCGGTCGCCTCATCAGGTAATCCCGTGACGGCTGTTTGTGTGCTTGCCACTAACGCGGTACTCAGATCGAGCTCTCGGTCTTCCATTGCCTGATAGTGATTATTATTATCGATAGCATAAGCCGGTAAATTCAATCCAGCATCACCCACATAAAGTATGTTGCCACTGAGAATTTCTCTAAAGTCGACATTGTCTCTGGCGATTCCAATCACCGTAGCGGTGTAATCATTGAGTGGTGCAAACACATCTGCTTCTTCATTTGTCCAGGGGGTCACCCAGTTTTTCAGCGTGACACTATAAAATGAGGGATTATTCATGGCCATAAAAGCGGCTTCATCGACATCATCATCAGCAATTAACATTGCCATAGTGTCCAGTGTCGTAGCATCTGCTGGCACCCCAGCCAAGCGGTCATGTATACGTTTGGCTTGTTCTCTCGGGCCCGCAAAAGCGTCTGTAGGCGCGTACAATGTCGCAGCGAACATGAGTCCTGCAACGGTTTTTGTCATAAAAGGGTGGTTACACCAAAGATGACCCATGTTTGATACTGCACTTTTCAAATTGGAACTCCTTACTGCTGTACACCTAAAGTAGACGAACTCGCCCCGAAGGGTAAATATGTGCGCCTACCATTACGTGTATTAATCTATACCTAAGTCAGTGATTGAAAGGATAGTCCCGTGTCCTTTCAATCCCTTGCGTGATAAATACGGCTTTGTGTTATCAAGAATTTTCAACTTAACTATCTTTAACTCAACTATCACACCATTTATTCGTAAGCGTTTTAGTTTAGTACGCGATATCGCATTTGCTTATCCAAGATTAAATAGCATTTTTCAGGCCAGCGCCCATTCTTGTTGCGCTATATCGAAAATAGAGTCGTTTTCAAGTGCAGTTTTTGGGGGAAGTAGTCGGTTTGTAGAAACGTTCTTGGCCCCCTGGAAGGCTGCTCCTCCAACTAAAGTGCAAATTTTATTTGTTTTTCAATGCCCTAGGTGTGATGGTTAGTGGAATGAGGTGTGTTATATATTTGCTACACTTATCACTGTTCCCTCCTAGTTTTAGATTTTTTAAAATTTTTTAACTTTTTCTTTTGTAGTGATATCAATACCTTGAATCACTCAGGGGAAAGGGAACGAAAGGTATTAAATAATATTACTAAGCATTAATTGCTTGATTGTTAAGCGTGCTAGTTAATGGAACACTTGAGCACAATAGGTATTAGAGTTTGCAACACTCATAGCGTTTTTCGACAACATGAGTTAACAGATTGTCACGCGAAGGAGACAGTTTAAAGTTCCCAACAAGCGGCGGATAATACACCCTTGAAGTTATGTGTTGTGGAATCTCTTTTTGCGTTGTGGACAGCCATCGCGGCCCAGCACTGGATATTTGGCGGTAGAAATGAAGTTGAAAAGCATAAGCTCAACAAAGTTAATGCATTGCACGACTATGGCAGTATGCACAGCATTGCTGCTGACCGCCTGTGGCGGCGAGCAACAATTTGTTTCAAATAACCAAGAACCGGATCCTGTTGTCGTTGATGTGCCTATTGCGTTTGTTAAGCGAGCGTTACCCCTAGACGAAGATGGTAACCTGATCACCAATGACCTAAGACAGCCCTTCGAGTTTATCCCAGGCGCGGCAATTTTTGTGAAAGCCAGAGCGTCAGCTAGTGCTCTTGAAACTAACATTACCGATCGTGCATTTTTCAGCGAGGAACAAACAGAACAGGCAACCGATGAAGATCCCTTACCGGGTTACGATGTAAAAGACATGGAAGTGTCATACGACGGCGAGCGTCTTGTGTTTGCCATGCGTGCGCCAGAAATTGAAAATGCTGATGACGACGAACAACCCACGTGGAATATTTGGGAATACAATCGCGTCACAGATGTACTCAGAAGAGTAATTACTTCTGACATCGTCGCAGAAGAAGGTCAGGATACTGGCCCAGTCTATTTGCCTGATGGCAGAATCGCTTTTAGTTCAACCCGTCAATCTGGTAACCAAGCCATTTTACTTGACGAAGGTAAACCCCAATATCAAGGTCTGGATGAAGGACTAGATGAGTTTTCTTCGGTAATCCATGTGATGGATTCCGATGGTTCAGACATCCAGCAAATTTCCTTCAATCAGAGTCACGATTTGGACCCAACCGTATTAAGCAGCGGTAAAATTTTGTTTAGTCGCTGGGATCAAGCCGGTAACAACGACAGCATTAATTTATACCAAATGAATACTGATGGCTCTGAGTTAGAAATTCTCTATGGCCGTCACAGTCATGATTCAGATAGAACTGACGACTCACTGCAATTCGTCAAGACTCGCGAACTGCCTGATGGTCGTGTGCTTAGCGCAATTCGTCCTTTTTCTGGTGAGACCATTGGTGGCGATTATGTCAGTATCGATTTAACGAATTTTATCGACATTCAACAGCCCATTGCGTCACAGACTGGTCTTGCTGGGCCGGCGCAAGTTCCCGTTTTATTCGATAACATCACTATTGATGGCAGCTTATCGCCTGGTGGACGCTTCGCATCAGTATATCCTTTATGGGATGGCAGCGGCCGTGTCATTTTTAGCTGGAGTCAATGTCGTGTGTTCGACCCGGAGCAAGAGGTTATTGAGCCAGTCGAAGGTGTTGAACCCGAACCACGTAAAATTTTACCTTGTGATGAAGAGTTGTTGGCTAACCCGGATGTGGAAGAAGCGCCCTTGTTATTTGGCTTGTGGATGTTTGATTCGGTTGAAAATACCCAATTACCTATAGGTGTACCTACCGAAGGTGAGATGATTACCGAAGCCCTTGCGATGGAAGAGCGCCCGTTTCCTGGTAATGCTCAGCAAGCGACTGAGTTTGAACAAGAACTTGCCGACGCGAACCTGGCCAAGGTGCATATTCGTAGCGTGTATGATTTTGCTGGTGTTGACCAATCGCCTCAGGGGATTGCCGCACTTGCCGATCCCACACAAACTCCCGTATTAAATCGTCCCGTTCAATTTATCCGAGTGGTGAAGTCAGTTTCTATTCCAGATGAAGACGTGCGCGATTTTGACAACTCAGCGTTTGGCCGCAGTCGTAATCAACTTATGCGAGAAATCATTGGCTATGCGCCAGTGCAACCGGATGGGTCGGCCTTGTTTGAAGTGCCGGCAAACTTGCCACTGGCCTTTAGCCTGGTAGACATCAACGGCAAACGAATGGGTGAGCGCCACCAAAATTGGTTACAGTTTGCCGCTGGTGAAGTGAAAACCTGTAATGGCTGTCACACGCAAGACAGTGAATTGCCTCATGGCCGACCTGATGCTGAAGCCCCGTCAATCAATGCCGGTGCAACCACCACAGGTGCGCCATTCCCGAATACTAACCCCGCACTGTTTGCAGACTTGGGCGAAACCATGGCACAAACTGCTGCGCGCATTAATGGTGCACAGTATCCTCAATCGGACATTACGTTTGAAGATATCTGGACAGATCCGGCGATTGCAGCACCCGCTGAAACTATCACTTACGCCTATGGTGATTTGAACTCTCCTTTACCGGTAACTACAGCCTGTGCGACAAATTGGACGCCGCTTTGCCGTATTCAAATTAACTACCCAGAAAGTGTTCACCCCATTTTTGAAGTGTCACGAGTGACCTTGGCTGAAGATGGTGTCACTGTATTAAGCGACCAAACCTGCGTGAGCTGTCATTCGCCAACCGACGAAGCCGATATGCCAAAAGTACCTTTGGCTCAATTGGATTTAACCGGTTCCCCCTCTACTGACAATCCAGATTTTTTGACCAGTTACCGAGAGCTAATGTTTGGCGATCAAGAACAAGAGCTTGTTGAAGGTGCGCTGGTTGACCGTCTAGTGCAGGTCTTTGACCAAAACGGTGATCCAGTCTTTGAGCGTGACGAAGACGGTGAATTGATTTTGGATGCTGAAGGCAATCCTATTCCTGTTTTTCAAACCATTAATGTTGCTAATAGCATGAGTACCAACGGTGCCCTCAGCAGTGCCCGCTTCTTTACACCATTTGAAGCAGGTGGCAGCCATGTGGGTTGGTTAACGCCGGCGGAACTCAAACTGATCGCAGAATGGCTGGATATTGGTGGCCAATACTATAATAATCCCTTTGCGGCTCCGGCAGACTAGTTGATGGAAGTTATGGCAAAGTGGATGGTCCTGATAGGACTGATAGCGTGTGTAAGCACAACAGTTAAAACGGTAAACGCTGAAGAAGTGTTGCCAGAAGTACAAATAGTAGAGCCCTACATTGAAATGCATACCGGCCCAGCTGTGGGATATCCAGTATTTTATGTGGCAGAAAAAGATGAATGGATCAGCGTGTTAAAACGACGCACAAGCTGGTTCAAGGTGCGCACTCGCAAAGGTCAGGAAGGTTGGGTCAAACAAGACGCATTGAAACTGACGCTCAGTAGTGAAGGCCAACCGGTTGAAATCGCTGATGGCAGCTTTGAAAGCTACCAAGAGCGCACTTTTGAATTTGGTGCCAGCGGCGGTTCATTGGAAGGAGTGCCGTCGTTGTCAGTATTTGCCAGCTGGGTGATCACTGAAAATATCGCTACTGAATTGAGTTACAGCCAGGCATTAGGGGATTTTTCAGAAAATCGTTTTGCATTGTTAAGTGTGACCCATACCACTTTTCCAGAGTGGCGCTTTTCGCCCTATTTTAGGTTAGGCCTAGGGCAACTGCAGACTAAGCCTCGGGCAAACTTGGTGCAATCTGGCGAAGAAACACGCACCAGCGATTTATTGGCAGGCAGTATCGGATTGCGATACTACTTGGCACAAAACTTTGTTGTACGACTTGAATATCAAAACTTACTTGCGCTGACAGAGCGTGATGAAAATGAGGAGCTGGAAGAGTGGAAACTCGGATTCGCAGTGTTTTTCTAGGAACGGTTTTATTCGCTTTGGCAAACACGGGCTATGCGCAGCAGCAAGATGAACCGCAAGCGCAAAATCAGACACAAAGCGTGATTGAGCCTGAATTGCAGCGCCGTGATATCAACGAATCAAACATCGATAGCGAGAACTTCGAAATCGGTTTGTTCGCCGGTATTCTCAGTATTGAAGATTTTTCTTCTGATCCGGTGATAGGTGCACGTCTGGCTTATCACGTCAGCGAAGATTTTTTTGTCGAAGCCAGTTATGGAAAGTCGGAAGCCGGGCGCACCAGTTTTGAAATATTAAGTGGCGGAGCGCCTTTTTTAACTGACGAAGAGCGCGACTACACCTATTACAACCTGTCATTGGGCTACAACCTAAACGGTGAAGTGTTTTTAACGCGCAATCTGGTGTTTAACTCGGCTACCTATTTTACCTTGGGTGCAGGCAGCACAGACTTTGGTGGCGATGACCGCTTTACAGTGACCATTGGTGCGGGGTACCGATTATTACTAACCGATTATTTTGCGCTGCACATTGGCCTTAAAGATCACATTTTTAATAGCGAAATTATTGGCGAAGAAAAGACCACCCATAATATTGAATATGGCCTGGGCGCGACCTTTTTCTTTTAAGTCAAATTAAATCGAATAGTTGACGGAGTATTGTCATGAATTCAAAACCTTTTTCTAATTTCTATCTGCTGTTTGCAGCAGTCATCACATTAATGCTGTTTACCGCATTTACTGCTACGGCTGCTGACAAGCAACCTGCACCAGATTTTACTTTAAAAAGTAAATCTGGAGAGAACCTGCGCCTAGAAGAGCAGCAGGGCAATGTTGTTTTGATCAACTTCTGGGCGTCTTGGTGTGCGCCATGTCGAGAAGAATTGCCACATTTTGAAGACATGCAACAAGAATACGAAGACCTTGGCTTTACTGTATTGGCAGTCAATGTGGATGAGAATCCAGAAAAAGCCAATATCTTGCTTGATGATATTCCTGTGAGCTTTCCAGTGTTGTTTGATGACAACGATAAAGTCAGCAAAATGTATGACGTTCGTGCCATGCCAACGACTGTGATTGTTGACCGTGATGGTAACAAGCGTTTGACCCATTATGGCTACAAAAGCGGTGATGAAGACAAGTATAAAACAGTGATTAAAACGCTGTTAAGAGAATAGTACTTTCAGCCTTGGTGCTTTGAAGGAAATAACGATGAATAGTAAACACTCTCGTAATATCGGTATGGCGGCTATCGTCGCTAGCGTGCTACTCACAAGCGGTTGCCAAACTACCATTGAGCCTTGGGTTAAGCCTTACGAGCGCGATAATCTTGCTGATCCTATCATGGCAATGAACCGCAACCCTGTGTCGTTTAGTTACACCATGCACGCATTCCAAGCCCGCGAAGGAGCGCGTGGCGCTGAAGGCGGAGCTGGTGGCGGATGCGGGTGCAACTGAGGGTGACCGGATTGATGTTAAAACGCAGCCTGATTATTTTAATTTGCATTCAGGTACTACTGATGTTTGCAGTGAGTGCAATGGCCGCAGTACTTCCTCAAGAACGCGCCGATGTCATGTATCACTCCTACGAAGGTGATGGTATGTCCATTGACGGACCATCAGTACTGGTCCGTAAGCAATTTGGCAACAAGGTGTCGGTGTCAGCAAATTATTATGTAGACACTATATCTGGTGCTTCCATTGATGTGCTGGCGACAGCGAGTCCATATGAAGAAGAACGCACCGAACATAGCGTGGGTGTTGATTTCCTGCACAATAAAACCTTGATGAACCTGAACTTTACCAGCAGCTCTGAAAATGACTTTGAAGCCCGGTCGGTTCACTTTGGTATTTCGCAGGATTTTTTTGGTGACCTAACCACCTTAAGCATGGGCTATTCAAAAGGTTGGGACGAAGTGGGCAAACGGGGAGATGAGAATTTTCTCGAAGAAGCCGAGCGTCAGCAATTCCAGCTAGGTCTGACGCAAGTGCTTACCAAAAACATGATCATGGGTCTGACGTTTGAAAACATTTCTGATGAAGGGTATTTAAATAATCCCTATCGTGCTGTGCGATTTGTCGATCCAACCGCGGAACGTGGCTTTCGGTTTGAAACCGAGGTATACCCTAATACTCGCACCAGTAATGCGGCGGCGATTAACGTAAATTATTACTTGCCTTACCGAGCCAGCGTGTATGGTGAAGCGAGAATTTTCTCTGATACCTGGGGAATTGACGCGACCAGCTACAAGCTGGGTTACATCCATACTTTTGGTGACAACTGGTTGTTGGATTTGCGTGTTCGTGTGTATGAACAAGACAGCGCTGATTTTTATCAGGATTTATTTGCTCGTAGCGCAGAATTTAACTTCCGCGCCCGAGACAAGGAAATGAGCACATTTAGTAACGTCTCCTTAGGGCTCAGTCTCACTTATGAGCACAAGTTTTCTCAGTCTTCCTGGATTAAAAAAGTCACCGCTAACTATGAGTTGGATCACCTTAGATTCCAATATGATGATTTTAGAAATGTGCTCGCTGATGCGCCAGTAGGTGAAGAGCCATTATTTGAATTTTCCGCCAACGTGACACGCATTTTTGTGTCAGCTTGGTATTAGGAGAACACATGACATTCGTTCGTTCATTTTTTATTTTTAGTTTGTTGTTTGTAGCAACCTTTAGCGTTGCCCAAGACGCCAGCAATGAAAACAATAGTGATGCTAAGCCTGAGTCTATCGCAAAGCAATTACAGCAACTGAGAAAGGATGTTGTAGCACTTAACCGTGACCTGTTTGTACTTGAAGAAGATTTGCTTTTCCCATCCAGTACACAAGTAGTGGTGTACCTTTCAATGGATGTAGGTACTTACTTTAAGTTGGATTCCGTGGAGTTGAAAATGGGTGGTGAGGTCGTCACTCAGTATTTATACACAGACAGACAAATTGATGCGCTGTATCGCGGTGGCGTGCAACGCTTGTATATTGGCAACTTGCCACAAGGTGATCACCAACTGAATGCCTTTTTTGTTGGTAAAGGGCCGGAAGATAGAGAATACAAACGTGCGACAACCTTCACCTTTAGCAAAGGTGCCGATGCCAAAGCACTGGAATTGACGATTAACGATTCCACTGCCAAACAACAACCAGAGTTTGCTGTTGTTGAGTTGTAATGGGCAAGAATGTGCTTTGTATAATGCATAAGATTAAGGCAATAAAAACTGCTTGGTTGGCAGGATTGTTTATGTTCTGTTTTCCCGTCCAAGGGGTTCAATCCTGTGAGCAAAATCAGCTGGACAAAGCCTATCAGGAAATTTTGTATTTTTATTTCCAACAAGATTTCTACGAGGCGCTAACACGTTTTGAGATCCTTAATCAAAAATGTCCCAGCAGCCTGGAGAAAGTCTCTAATACCGGGGTTGACCCGCTGCTCCTTAAGGGCGGTATTAGTTTGGCTTATGGGCTGGAAGAACAAGCCGCGGACATTTTTAATCAGTTACTTAGTCAAGTTGCAGACGACAAAACTCAAACTCAAGCTTGGTTTTTATTAGGCAAGGCGCTATTCCAAAAACAACAATATTCCCAGGCACAGGCGACTCTGAGTAAAATCAGCCTAGATAGTGCACAAGAATACCTGAGTGACTATGACAAGGATCAGTGGATTTATCTGCAAAGCCAACTCGCCAGTTTACAAAGCCAAGTGGATCCAGAGCAGGGTCTAAACACCCAATACTGGTTAAGTGAACTGTCAGACGATTCGATTTTCCGTCAGTACGTGCTCTATAACCAGGGGCTGGCGCAATTGCAACAGGGTCAATATAACCAATCTGTGCAGACCCTTGAACAGCTTGCCACTCAGCAAACCAGCTTTTTTAACGACCTATTGCAAGGTTGGTGGTCTCCATTGCAACAGATTGATCAGACCGAGCAAGATGCGTTACGTGATCGTGCCAACTTAACGATTGGTTATGCCCACCTCAAAAATCAACAAGCACTAAAAGCGTTAGAGGCGTTCAATCGTGTTCGTTTGGATTCGCTTGATACCGATTCTGCGATACTCGGTTATGGTTGGGCGGCCGCACAGCGAGAAGAATATCAAACTGCGTTGTCAGCCTGGCAGCGATTGCAAAAAGTGCCTCGCAGTAACGAATATGTAATGGAGTCTTATTTGGCGTCTGCCTATGCCTTTGAGCAAGCGTTTGCGCCCACCCAAGCAGTGGATAACTTACAGCGCGGGCTAAACCGTTTTGCCCGTGAATCTCAATTTTTACGCGCCAGCCTCAACACGATCAATGATGACTTTTTTACGCAGCTTGCTGTTAATGAAGATTGGTCTGAGGAAATCCCTGCACACCTTTCGGCAGTGATGTTAAGTAAGGAATTTCGCAATCAAATGGCTTGGTTGTCGCAAAGCTTAGACTTATCAAAGCAATTGGCTGCTTGGCAATCTCGCTTGGATACCTTTAGTTTAATGTTAGATGAACGTGAACAAGTTACTTTGGCCCGCGCAGAAGAGCTAAAACAGAATGACCTGTTGGGCCGACTGGCAGAGCTAACGGCTACTCGCGATGCCTTGCAACAGCAACTTGAGCAGTCCAAAAAATCACCGCAAATCCTGGCCAACGAACAGGAATTGGAATGGCAGACCCGTTTAGAAAGAGCGTTGGCGAATCATCAAAATATTGTCACCAAGCGTGCAGAGCTTGATCAAAAGCCTCTTAATCCGAAGTATCAGCAACGGCTGAAACGATTGCAAGGGGTGATGGTCTGGAATGCCGCAGATAACCTAGCTTCACGCAGTTGGCAGGCACAAAAAGTGTTAAATGACGTTAACTTAGCCATTACCAAAACAACGGCGCAGCAAGGCATTCTTGTCACCCGACTAAATGAACCGCCTAAATATCAAAGCCAGCGACAGCGTATCGCGCAGCTACAAAATGAATTGAATGCCAAACGCGACGCAAATATTGCAGTGCAGCGTATGCAATTGGATGAACTTAACAGTTTGTTTGCGTCCAAACTCAATCAACAGTTGGCACAACTGGATAACTACAAGTTGCAGGCACAGTTGGCGATTGTGCGCTTGAACGACAAAGCGTTTAGAAAAGCCCAGGCAGATGAACAAGGGGCGCAGCGATGATGGTGCGCAGATTTGTCAACAAAGCCCTGTTCAGCAAGGGCATGCGTTTGGGGCTCATGACCAGCGTTCTGGCAATCACCGCTTGCAGCAGTGTTTTTGATCCACCTCCTGAAGAACAGGCCGTTGCGCCTAAACAAACCTTAGGTGAAGTGTATTTCGAGCCAGTTTCGCTTAATCACGATCCATTACCTGATCAAGGATTACAAAATTTACGTGATGCCTATCGCGGTTTGCTTGACGTGGTCAATGATCCAGAAACGATAAAAATTGTGCAATATCGATTAGCTGATCTGGAAATTTTGCTTGCTGAACAGCAACAGGAAGTAGGGGCAGCGCCCATCGATCGCGGATATTTTGATTTAGCCATCGACCAGTACCAACAGATTTTAGCCCAACATCCACAACAAACCGACAACGCCGAAGTACTCTATCAGCTGGCGAAAGCTTATGATCTGCAAGGACAATCTGAACAAAGCCTACAAGTTGTTGATCAGTTGTTGAGTGAATTCCCAGACAACCTTTATGTGGCTGAGTTGCAATTTAGACGTGGCGAAATCCTTTTTAACCGCAACGACTATCGTGGCGCAATAGCGGCATATAATGAGGTTCTGACGTTTGGCGAAAACAACGACTATTACATGTCTGCAGCCTACATGTTGGGTTGGAGCCATTTCAAAACCGAACAGTACAACAATGCGCTGGTGGCTTTTACCAAGTTGCTCGACCAAAAATTACCCAACAGCGTGATCGATTCGCAGATGCTTAGACAGCTTCGCGCAGAGCAACAACTTGAATTGTTGCGCGTAGGAGAGAAACGTTTGGTCAACGATAGTATCCGCATCATGGCCATGTTGTTTTCCTACCAAGGGGCAGAACAAAGCCTAAAAGCGTTTTATGAGCAAGTTGGCGAGCGTCATTATGAAGATTTAGTTTACGATCGTTTAGGCCAGCAATTTCTCAATGAGGATCGTTATCGCGATAGTGCTCTTGTATACCGTGCATTCACAGAAGTGCATCCAGAGCACAACAAAGCACCGTTTTTTGCAGTAAAACAAATTGACGCTTACATCATCGGCAAGTTCCCGACCTTGGTTTTGCCTGCCAAACAAGACTTTATTGACCGTTATGGCATTAATGGACCCTATTGGCAAGCTTGGGGTCAGCTTCTTCAAGAAGAAGTGAAACCATTCTTAAAAGACTATCTACAAGAGTTGGCGCAATACGAACACAGCAAAGCGCAATTGCTAACCCAAGCGGCCAATGAACCTGACGAAGAACAGCTAGATAAGGTTGAAGAAAATCGCGAAAAGGCCACCATCGCCTATCGTCAGGCAGCCAAGCTGTACAGAGAGTTTATTCAAACCTTTCCTATTGATGACCTGACACCGCAAATGACCTTTAATTTGGCAGAAAGTTTATTTGAAGCCCGTAATTTCATTGAAGCGATAGACGCATACGAAATTTATGCCTATCAATACCTCAACGAGCCCCGTGCTGCTGAGGCGGGTTATGCAGCGATTCTGGCCTTTAGAGAGCTTCGCCAGACTCTTTCTGATCCGCTAGACATACAAAAATGGCAAGACGAACAACTTGCCAGTCAGCAACAATTTGTCAATCGCTTTGCCGATGATCCACGCGCTATCGATGTTCTGTACGATTCGATGCAACAGTTTTTTGCGCTAGAACGTTTTGATATGGCAATTGAAAACGCCATGAGCGTGTTGGAATGGCAACCAGCAGTAGATAACGAACGCAAATTGGCGGGACAGTTGGTTATTGCACACAGCCAGTTTGAACTGCAACAATTCGCCGACGCCGAATTAAGCTATGAAGGCATTCTGGCGCAATTACAAATCAGCGACCCACGTCACAAGGATATGTTGGAAAGGCTCGCCGCCAGTATTTATAAACAGGCCGAAGCCAACCTTGAGAAACAGTATGTGTCTTTGGCCATTGACGACTTCTTGCGTGTAATTGAAAAAGCGCCGTTAAGCAGCGCCAGAGTCAATGCTCAATACGATGCCGCCACCTATTTGCTGGAAATGAAACAATGGACTCAAGCCACCGAGTTGCTTGAAGATTTCCGGGTAAGATTTGCCAGCCACCTGTTGGCTGCGAATATTCAAGACAAGTTAATCTTCGCCTATCAACAGAATGAGAACTGGTTGCTAGCAGCCAACGAATTAAAACAGTTGTGGCAGGCTGATCCTAAATCTGAACAAGGTAGAGAAGCACTTTACATTGCTGCCCAATACTATTTAAAAGCGGATGAAAGGCAGCCTGCACTTGAGTCTTATCGCACCTACGCACACAGCTACCCTGAACCTTTTGATGAGGTAACCGAAGCCCGCTATCAAATGAGTGAGTTTTATGTGCGCAGCAATGAAGACGCGAAACGCCGATTCTGGTTGCGAAAATTGATAGAGGGCGATGCCCAAGCGGGTAACAGTCGAACCGATCGGTCTCGTTATTTGGCTGCGATGTCGTCGATGGTCTTCGCCCAAGACAGTGTGCAGGCGTTTAAAAATATTAAATTGTCATTGCCGTTAAACCGCAGTCTCAAAAAGAAACGTTCGGCTTTAGATTCAGCGCTATCAAGATTAAATGCCACATTGGAATATAAAATCGCCGAATTTAGCACCGCTGCTAATTTCAAAATTGCCGAAATTTATGGTCAGTTGGCTCGTGACTTGATGCAGTCAGAAAGACCAAAAGGGCTGTCTGCTCTGGAGTTGGAGCAATACGATATTCTGATTGAAGAACAAGCCTATCCCTTTGAAGAACAGGCGATTGGTATTCATGAAGCCAATATCAAACGCACGGGCCAGGGTGTCTATGATCGTTGGGTAAAAGAAAGTTTTGCTGCCTTGAGCAAATTATTGCCCGGACGTTACAACAAATCTGAAAAAATTACGGAGAATATCGATGAAGTCTATTAGTTCGATGCAACTCCTTTTAGCATGCTTAGTCGTCTTATTCGTCAGCGGATGTGCCAGCCTCGACACAGTGTTTAGTGAGGCACCGGAAAAGCCAGAGGCTGCTCAGCAATCAAGCGATTTAGCCAAAGAGACTGAACAAGCTTCCGAAGGTGGCGCTGCGCAAGGTGAGCAAGCACAAGTTGTTGTTGACCCGCTACAACAGAAAGTTGCTGAGCTACGTGCCATGCCCAATCTGTATCTTTCGGGTTCTCCCAGCGTTGATGAAACGGCCAAACGTCAGTTCAGGCAAGCCGTAACCGCTAAGCAGGAGAACAAACCTAAAGTGGCGGAAACTATTTTGTTGGATTTGACCCAGTCTCAACCGGGTTTGTCTGGTCCGTGGGTGATTTTGGGTGATCTGAAAATGGATGCCTACACCGCGTTACCGAATAGCAAGTGGGATCAGAAACAGGAATTGTTGCAGCAAGCCAAAACGTCTTTTGAAAAAGCGATTAAAGCCAATCAACATAATTACTTTGCGCATAATCGCCTAGCCCGTGTGCTACGAGAACTTGGATTATTCGAACAAGCCGAAGCGCATTATAAAAAAGCCATTGCCAGCTGGCCTGCATATGATAATGCTTATTTAAACTTAGGCATTCTTTACGATTTATATACAGACAAAAAAGCCCAAGCATTGAGCCAGTTTGAGTTGTATCAAGCGCTGCAGGAAAAACCGTCCAGGCAAGTGAGAGGTTGGATAGCCGATCTTAAACGGCAGGTTAGGACCGCTTCAGCAGGAGGGGCGCAATGAAATCGCTGATTATCGTTACCTGTTTGCTTTTTTGTTCGAACGTTTTTGCTCAAGCCCAGCAAGACACCATAGCTGACGAACAGCCACTTAACGCTGATCCCGCTGCTGCACAAGTGGCGCAGGAACAACCATTAGAGACTACTCCCCAATCTGACTCGCGCTCTTCTGATCAGCAACGCGTGTCCCAGCGAAACGGTATTTTGCAAATTCAGGACACCATTCGTGGTAGTCGTGAGCAACCCAAAGTTTTGTCTATTGTTCCGTGGCAACCACCGCGGGACAAGGCATCCCTCCCTAGTCCATTTGTAAAGCGCATAGAGCAGGATTTCATGCCTTTGGATCGTGAGGAGTTTATACGCAAGGTGCAACATTTTGAGCGCGCAACAGGCGATGATCAAAAATAACAATCGATAAGTGCTTGGAAAAGGTAACAAAATTAACCTTCTAAGTTATTAAAAAAGTTAACTGTGTGGATATTCTCATACGATACAGCCGGAGATAAGCGAGTAGACTGTCTCCCATTGCAAAACTAAGGTGCTGTTATGGAAATTTTTAACGTTATTGTTCGCTTCTTTCAAGAAGGCGGATCCTTTATGTTCCCAATTGCTGTTGTGTTGGCAATCGGTTTGGCGATTGCGCTGGAGCGCTTCTTGTTTTTAAGTTTCGCCAAACGAACTAATCAAAAAGCTTTCAAGCAGATCGAGCCCATGCTTGAGACGGCAAACTACGACGGCATTTTGAATTTTGGTAAATCAAATAGTGCGCCTATCAGTCGTATTATTGGTGCAGGTATTGCCAGAATGTCACTTAGCCAGCGCAGAGAAGACATTGAATATGCGATGGAAGAAGGCTTGATGGAGAGTACTCCCAGGCTGGAAAAACGCACAGGATATTTGGCAACATTGGCCAATATCTCAACCCTATTAGGGTTGTTAGGTACCATCATTGGTTTGATCGCTGCATTCTCTGCCGTGGCCACAGCAGACCCATCTGAAAAGGCCAGCTTGTTGTCGCAAAGTATTTCGGTGGCGATGAACACCACAGCATTTGGTTTGATTGCGGCAATTCCATTGCTTGCCTTTCACTCCATCTTACAAACCAAGACTACTGAGATCGTTGACAGTATGGAGATGGCAGGTGTGAAGTGTTTGAACATGCTGATGGGCCGTCAGGCAATTTCTACTCGTTCACGTACCACGGACTAATTCCTTATGTTGGGCAGAAGAAAACGTCTGCAAAAAAAGGATGCCGAACTGGATATCACCTCGTTCATGAATTTGATGATTGTGCTGGTGCCTGTTCTGTTGATGATGATGGTGTTTTCACGCATTACGGTGTTAGAGCTTTCACTTCCTGAGTTGGGCGAAGCGACTGAGCAAACCGAATTGGATGAAAAAGACAAGCAGCTTGAAATACTGGTACGTCAAACGGGTATAGAAGTGTTTTATCCGCAAGGTTATCTGGTTCAGGCGATCCCCAATGTCGACGATGCATACGATTATCAGGGTTTACAAGACATCCTTAAACAAATTAAGCAGACACTCAAAAACAAAGGGCTTGAGAAAAATCAGGCGACCTTGTTACTCGAAGAAGATATTCCGTATCAGGTCATTGTGGCACTGATGGATACCACCCGCTCATACGATGAAGTTGTGGTCGCGTCAGTGGTTCAAGCCGAGCTGTTTCCGCAAATCTCATTGGGCGATGCGCCGGCGCTATTAGTGTCAGAAAACGCCAATGGCAACCCATAACAAGAGGACAAATAGATGAAAAAATCCGTTCGCGCCTCTCGTATGGAGAGACATCACAAGCGCATGGCCAAAGAATCCAAGTTGAGCTTGGTGTCATTGATGGACATCTTTACCATTTTGGTGTTCTTCTTGATGTTTAACGCTTCGGATGTGCAGGTTTTGCAGACCGACAAAAGCGTGAAGCTTCCTGAGTCCAATGCTGAAACTGCCGCACAAGAAACCTTGGTGTTGCTGGTCAATGCTAACCACATATTGCTACAAGGCCAGAAAATGGCGGACGTGGAGCAGGTTATTGCTCAGCAAAGCAATATTATTGAACCGCTTGAAAAAGAACTTACCTATCAAAAGAACCGCACCAAAATTATTGCGGTAGAAGGTGATGATGAACGTGACCCCAATGACATAGCTCGTGCAATTACGATCATGGGTGATCAAGCGATCCCTTACAGCTTGCTGAAAAAAATCATGCAAACCTGTGCACAGGCTGGGTATACCAATATCTCCCTGGCAGTAGAACAAATTCCACAGGAAGGTGAAGCATGAGTGCGGTAATGCAATCGCAATTCCGCAGCCAGTTACCCTGGTCATCCAGCGATAAAGAAAACAAGTTCTTTAACAAGCTGACCATGGTGGTGTTGGTTTTGACCCTTATCATGGCGCTGGTAGTGAAATGGCAGGAATTACCTGAGCAAACCCGTGAAGAAAAGGAACGTATTCCTCCTCAGCTGACCAAGATTATTGAAGCGCAAAAGGTAGAACCGCCAAAACCTGTTGAGCCGCCTAAGCCTATCCCGGAAGAAGCGCCACCTGAAGAGGTTATCGAAGAGCCTGAGCCGGAACCAGAGCCACCTAAACCAGTAGAGGAAAAGGTTGAGCCGCCAAAACCTGAGCCCAAACCAGAAGTGAAACAACCTACTCAGGCAGAATTGGCCGAGCAAGCTCGTGCAAAAGCCAAACAAAGTGGGCTGCTACAGTTTCAGGATGATTTAAACAGTATGCGCAGCCAAGCGAATATCAATAATCTTGCCGATACCGAGATGATCCAAGGTGCGGGTCAAACCAACGTTGAACAAAGGGCGTTTATTGGTAAAAAAGTCGCTGACAAAAGTGGTGGTCTAAATACCAGTAATCTGTCATCTGATGTGGGTGCTCGTGGTGAATTGGCTGGGCGTAAAACCACCGAATTCAATGCACCTAACGAAGGCTTAGCGTCGTTAGCGGCTAAAGAGTTAGTCACTGAGGAAACCGTATTGGGCAGTCGTGACGTGGAATCTATCCGTAAAGGCTTTGATGCGAATAAAGGTGCGTTGTACACCATTTATCGCCGAGCACTGCGCGAAGATCCAAGTCTACAAGGTAAGATAACGGTGAACCTGCAAATCTCTCCCGATGGCAGTGTCAGCAGTATCAAACTGGTTTCCAGTGAATTGGACTATCCGGAATTGGAAGACAAGCTACTAGCTCGTATTCGTTTGATTAACTTTGGTGCCGCCGCGGTAACCGCCACAACGTTGGATTATTCGTTAGACTTCTTCCCGTTTTAATTAAATTAACCCCAATCTAGAATTGGGGGTTAAATTAGTTAAGCCAAGTGTTTATGCGCATAAACACTTGGCTTTTTATTTTCAAAACGTCGGCTCTTCATATCCACCATCTGCTTTAACTTTCCAGCCAAATGCATCTTCTGCGGCCTTTCTGATTTCGCTGTTTACCCAATGACCATCCGTGCCATTGGTTAGCACGACAATACCTTTTCCTTCGTTTATCTGGCCTTCCATGTAGGCTCTATAACTGTTGTTAGCACCGCCATGATGGAATACCCTAGTGTCACCAGAGCCGTTTAATCTTGGACCTAATCCATACCAACTGTTTTTGACCCGTGTCAACATGTCTTGGGCGACGGGCTTGGGCAAAAAACCATCTTCAGCATGCTGACTGTTCATTAGTGCCAGCACAAATTTGGCCAGATCTTCTGCGCTGGTCCACAGCCCAGAAGCCGCCATTTCAGGCATAGCTTCATACCCCCGCGGAAGCGCCGTGGGCTGTCCATATTCATCATGAGCCTTAGCAACATTTTGATAATCTTCCGGCAATGGGTTTACAAATGTGCTTCTAGACATCTTAAGTGGGGCAAACACGTATTTTTGCGCGGCATCAGGGTAGGCAAGGCCGGTGACATCTTCGATTAACTGTTGCGACACAGTAATACCACCACCGGAGTAATCCATCATTTTGCCCGGCTCAAACATCAACCTGACCCGACCGTTTTTCGCAGGCCCAGTGCCATTTAAGGTTTGTAATGGCGTGGGCAAGGATTCGTTAGGTAGGTAGTCGGCAAAGCCATGCTGACTAAACCCAGCGGTATGGGCAAGTATCCGTCGCAAAGTGACTTTGTGATCCGTTGTGTGGGGTGACTCTTCAACTTTCCAAGACTTCAGGTAAGTATTTACATCGGCGTCCAGATCCAGTTTTCCTTCAGCAACCAGGCGCAAAATTAATGCTGCGTTGATCATTTTACTTACAGAGCCAACTGAAAAGACGGTGTCCTCATCAATGATTTGTTCAGTTCCCGCTAATTTAGTGCCGTAACCGGCTGACCAAACCACTTGGTTATTGTCGATAATAGCAACGGCAACCCCAGGCACCTCGTGAGCAGCAAGTCGCTGTTCGATGGTCCAACGTTTAGGGTTATCCTGACCTCGCTTCATGCGATCAATTAAGCCCGTTTCAAAGGCAACAACACGAGGATCCTGATGAGTTTCCTTTGGATTCGAATAGCTCATCGGTGCACTTAAACCTATGGTTAGGAACAAGGAGGCATATAGCGACTGTCTCAAAGATAGGGGCTTGAATGCCATTATTATTCTCCATTCTGGACTAAATGTTATTACCCAGCTTACGAGGCATCCTTTACGCGGCAAAGCCCTACAATGTTACAAAATGCATCACGCTCAAGTGGTCAAAAGGAAATGGCGTACCGACTAATCTTTTTAAATAGTAAAAACGTATGAGTTGCAAATAGTTAGAGGTAGAAGCCAAAGTGAAAAAAGTGTTTGCAGCGTTGTTAGTGAGTGTTTTACTGACTGGATGCGCCAGTTATGACTATCCAGGCGAAGTTAAAATAGGCGCGGCAATGCCTGCGGCAACGGGCGAAAGTTTGGATGGACAGGTGATTTCTATACCGGAGGATTTTATTGGTCAACCCACCTTGTTATTGCTCGGGTATGTGCACAAGTCTCAGTTTGATATAGATCGCTGGCTGATTGGTTTGGATATGACACAAACGGATACTCGGGTATTTGAAATCCCGGCGATTAAAAATGTCTTTGCTCGGCTGGTGAGCAACAATATTGACAACAGCATGCGAGAGGGGATCCCCAGCGAACTCTGGGCAGATGTAATCACGGTTTACACCGATGGAGACAAACTGCAGCGTTTTACTGGCAACGTAAAACCAAAAAATGCACGGGTATTATTACTCGATGAACAGGGAAAGGTCGTACACTTTTACGATCGAGGTTTCTCAGTTGCTGCGCTAAATGCATTGCGTGAGAAAATTGGTTGAATTGCTGTCATAAGATTTACCAGAGTAGGTATCTTCCCCACATAAAATAGCTCTATGTACACAGCGTGACACTCAATGATAGTAGGGTGTGTCTTCTAAACTTATCTGGCGCTTCTTTGGCAATGGTAAATCAAGTTTTTATGTTACTTGTCATTCAAGTTTAGTTGGTGGGGTAAACTCAATGGTATAGTTTGTGGGTGTCCATTGTTTCTGATTGTTTCGGAACTTGCACCAAATCGCTGTATCATCGTTTCTGCTTTCTCGCATTTACAGGTGCCAAAACCCATGTCAAAGTACAGAGTCTGTCGGCTCCCTCACGCTTTGGTTTTGTAGTAAGTTCAGTCAATCTATGCAACAGTTGATTTACTTCCAAGATATCACCGTCTGTTAACCAGCATTTATTGCGACTGGCCCAAAGATTTCGGTTTTCACCGATAGTCACTGAATCCTTTAAGACCAATGCTTCAGAAAAATCCTTTAATGTTAACTTCATCATGGCCGACGTCATTTTTTTGAGGCTAGCAACTATTTCTGGATCCGATAAATCGTAACGAGTCATGATGTCGCTTATTGACGTTTGTGACAGAGTGTAGACGGTCTCTAGCCGGCGATTAACCTTGTTGACACTGTCGACCTTTATGATTTCAGCAGTCAACAATTTCTTGATGTGATAATACAACGCATCGGCAGGTCTCCCCAAATGAGAAGCGATCTCGGCAATGCTGCATTTTCCGAATGCTCGCAAGGTATCTAGGATTTCCTGTCTAACCCCGTTAGATATAGTGTCTACCTGCTCAGAAGTAGTTATTAAAAATTTTTTATTCAAATCGTTACTCATCATCATTGTTGAAATTTATTGATATATTTCAACAGTAATACTATATTTGTGAAAACACAAACTCAAAAGAGAGAATCAATGAAGTATTTGGCATTTTTATGCAACGCTAAGATATGTCTAATCTTAGCGATGATCATTAATCTATGCATTGTTGAAACTATTGAAGCAGCGACTCAACAATTAAGAACTACGAATAATCGTTTATTCATAACCATTTCTGTTAACGGAGTCACAACCGAAGCATTGCTTGATTCAGGTGCCGAAATGTCGCTTATTGATGGATTATTTGCCGATACACTGTCATTAAACTTAAATGGCTCACAGATTGCCAAAGGTACTGGCGGTAGTCAAAAGGTGCAATTTGCTTCAGGGGTTAATTTCGACATTTTGGACGTAAAACTACTAAACAGAAATGTTGCAGTTTTGGATCTTTCTGATATCTCAAAGAGGATTATTGGAAAACCTGTTAAGGTGATTGTTGGCAGAGAATTCTTTGATTCAGCAAGAATTCAACTTAGTTTTAGAGATAAAAGCATATCTACAGTTAAAAAAGATTTAATACCCTCAGGCGCAGAACTACCGTTAACGAATTCTCATGGCATCAAGCAGTTTCCTTTACAGTTTGAAAATTCCGCTAAGGTCTTAGCCGATTTCGATTTGGGTAATGGAAGCGAGGTTTTGATAGGTGCTAAATATGCAACGAAGAATAACCTGTTAACCCCGGCAAGATTGATCGGGAAAAAACCTGGAGGCGGTATTGGCGGCAGCATAGAAAGAAACTTAGTTATGTTGAAAAAAATCAATATTGCTGGAAAAGACTTTTCGAGCATCACTGCAGCAATAGACCCTACAGACAATGCCGCTGACATAAATGTCGGTGTTTCAATTTTGAAGTCATTTGATATCACAGTTGATTTTTCGGAAAATAGATTGTGGCTACTGCCCATTGATTAGTAGTTTCACGCCGAAATTTTATCAAGAAATGTGAGACCATAGAAAATAGGTTTATGTGTTTAGTTAGAGGTAATTTATTCATGAGTGAACTTTTTAAATTTGGGGAAAATATTTTAGAATCTCAGCCCTTCAGCAAATTGCTTGGCGCTAAACTAATTCGTTTTGAAGTTGGTACCGCTGAAATTGTTTTGCCCATTAAAAACGAACTAAAACAGCAACATGGATTTGTACATGGGGGAGTTGTAAGTTACTTGGCTGATAACTGCTTGACCTACGCTGGAGGTTCGGTTTTGGGTGACAGCGTTACATCTGAGTTCAAAATAAACTACTTACGCCCCGCTATTGGCCACACTTTGATTTCAAGAGCGACAGTAATATCTTCAGGTAAACGGCAAGCAGTTTGCGAATGCAAGGTTTACGCGGTAAGTGAAAACGGTGAAACTCTAGTGGCGGTGGCTCAGGGAACAATAAGTAAAATAGAAAAAGCATAGTTATAGGATCATATGCACCCACAATACTCATTCTCAATAGTTGATCTCTTTATGCCAACTATTTAGTGGCAGGAAAGTAACAGGCAAACGAATTTCTCAATTCAGCATTTGCATCTAAGAAGTAAAAAAGAACAAGACCTAGATACTTTTAATCGATCTTGTTCGATTTCACTGTTGTACTTAGACAATTTACGCCGCTTTGGCCATGAGTTTTTGTTGTGCTTTTACTTTTCGCACGTGAATTTGGCCAGTGGTAGCAAAATAAATCAATTCTTCGACCGATTCGCCAGTGAGTTTTGTCAATTGCATTTTCATTAGCGGTGCCATGAGGTGCCCAATAATTGGCGTCAGGTCGACAACTAAATGCATTGACACCTGACATGAGCTTTCACCCAGAGGCGTAATTTTCCATCGATTATTAAGCTGCTTTACAAAAAAAGGCATCCCTGAAGCGATCGCCTTGTATCCCACTGAAAATGTACCGGGGTTGTATTCTGTTATGGTTTCATCTACCGCACCTATGTCGGTCTGGCATGTTCTTCCGGTGAACTTTGAGCCATTAATTGATGATCCGCTTTGTTTGCCTGAAGAGCTTGCAACACCTGAGGCCCATTGGCCAACACTATCGAACTGTTCCCCAATTAACGCCCAAATCTGTTCAGCGTTAACGTCTGCCTTTAGGTCATGTTTCACATTAATTTGCATTATATTTTCCTCGTTTGAGAGCTAGTTGATTTTCTGCAGGCATGAATACATGGACACATGAATACATGGACAGGCATGCTCAAAAATTTAATTTTCACTGTCTTGGCCAGTTTGGAAACGGTACAGGTTTGTCTGATTAAATATCCATGTTTTAATAATTCTAAGACTTTAGCGTGTGTTTTGGAGTGAAAATACGGTTTTCAGTTCAGCATAAATGGACGCGTCTTGCGTTTGTCAGATTAGGAGGGTTTGAATCGTGGCGAGCGTGTCTATCCAGATAGTCGTTTTTGTCTTCTACGTTTTTTGTATGTTTGTAGTGTGGTCACATTTCCGGCGGCCACACTAAAATGCCCTTCAAATTCAGACGTTAATCTCTCCCAGAGCATTTCATCAATACCGAGTCGCATTATGATAGGGGATTGATTGATATCTATCGCGCCGCGTTTGTGAGGATGCAGAGTTCTTCCGGATTGCTCTACCAAGTTGATGTAGTCAATCAGGTTGAATGTTAGGCCATGGGGTTGGGTTTGCCGCGGATTACCTACGAATGACATTAATGTTCTGGGCTGATAGCCTCGTTTAAGGTCTTGGATGCGTCGTCTAATGCTGGTGTGCTCTGACGTTTCAGGAGTTTTTGCTATGCTAGCACGGATTGGATTTAGGTCGACATACACCATGCAGGCAGCCAATGCATGTTCATCCAGTAATGCTTGTGATTTAAATCGTCCTTCCCAGAAATGGCCAGTGCAGTTGTCTTCTTGGTTAGCTTGGCGGGCAATGGGTTCGTTTAATTCCCGCATAAACCAGCTGATATCCATGAGTCTTTGTCGGTAAATGGCAAGTGTCGAGGCAAGCGTTAACTTTTCAGCCTCACACAATGAGTCAGCACCTTCGGAAGCAAATCGCTGAGTAAGCAGTGTACCTTTGTGAAGTTTGTGCCATCGAAGACAAATGTCTCTATCAGACAATCCCTTTGCTTGCTCGGCATTGACACATAACACCACATGAAAATGATTGCTCATGATGGCATATGCACACACTTCGATGGCAAACGCAGTGGTCAAAAACAACAGGCGGTCTTCTACCCACTGTCTGCGATGCTCATAAGATTGACCGGAATAGGTATCTTCACCACACAAAAACGCTCGGCGTACACAACGTGAAAAACAATGATAGTAGGATGTGTCTTCTAAACTTATCTGGCGCTTCCTTGGCAATGGCAAATCAAGATTCCTTTGAAACTAGTCACTCAAGCTTAGTTGATGGGGTAAATCCGATGGTATAGTTTGTGGGTGTCCATTGTTTTTCAACAAGCGTCCCTGTCTAACCGTTTGTATTTAGCCAATGACTGTTTTTATCTTGTAAAAGCGATTGCTGCTTCAGGGTGATTTTTAAGTAATCTCTGAATAATCGAGCGTAGTTAAAATTCTACTAAGTAGCTGTTATCTAAATAGGATATTTACCTATTATCAAACCCTTCTTCATTATAATTTCCTTATATTCTTCATTAAGTTGACCTATCAATTGAAAATAGACGACCCGTCTTGCCTACTCAATTAAAAAATACACAGTGGAAATTATTGAGCTAAGCTTTCGGGGGTCGCTTTAGGGAACGAAAAGAATAGAATGATGACAAAGAAAAAGGAAATGTCAGAAGCACAAATCCAAACATTGCTAGAGCAATATAAAATTTATGTTGGCACGGCTGAAGCTGTGAGCCATCGTAGGCAAGTAGCAAATAGTTTTTTTATTACGCTCAATGCAACAATCTTGACGCTACTAAGTTTTGTTCATAAACAATTTGAGACGGGTCTTGTCACTCTTTTCATTATGTCGTTCATCGGCATAATCGTTTCTCTGCTTTGGTATCGATTGATTTGCTCATATCGCGATCTCAATACCGCGAAATTCAAAGTCATTCACGAATTAGAGCAATTCTTTCCAGCCCAACCGTTTGATGTGGAATGGGTGATTTTAAGAAAACAGAAACCTAAGGGTGAATATCTAGTGTTTACAACGTTAGAACGATTGATCCCACTCGTTTTTCTGGTTTTACATATCGCTGTAGTGATAGTCGTTGGCCTGCGCATATAAAAGGAATACCTGATGAGCGAAGAGCATCCGCTATTCCTACACATTAAAAATAACGACTTTTGTGCTTTCCGAAAATATTTACAGCAATTTGGTGTACCAATGATTAGGAATGAACGCGGTGAGTCCCTCCTCATCGTGGCTGTACGAGAAAACGCACTAACAAGTATTCGTTTACTTGCCGTCAACAAAGAAGTTTTAGAGGCAATTGACTTTAAAGGCAATACGCCTTTAATGGTCGCGTGTAAACTGGGTTTCACTGACGCAGTAAAGTGCTTGATTGACGCAAAGGCGGATATTGATGCGCAAAACGTGTTTGGTAAAACAGCACTCATGTATGCGGCGTTTATATTGAACTCAGAAATTGTTGAACTACTAGCCACACATGGCGCAAACACAGGATTAGTAGATACAGCTGGCAACTCAGCATATACCTATCTAAAAAAGCATCCAAGCCCTTTGCTCAATGACCTATCTACAAAACGCAAAATAAAAAATGCGTTGGGTAGCCACACAGATGACACACAACGGCCAGTAAAAAAAGCGCGAGTAAATTCTTTTTTAGAGCTTCTTGGGAAAAAACAATCGCCTAATGCAATTCGCCGAGTGTTCTGGACAATAGTGGTCTTGGTTGCCTTCGTTTTAATTCCCGCTGCGCCGTCACTCACCGATTCTAGGGTTATTTTTTTGCTACTAGTTGCCTGCTGCGCATTCACTGCTGATTATTTCAGGTACACCATTGATGTAATGCGATATGTACCTGCACACGATGAGAAAGAAATTAAGACCAGCTTTTCTCAAGCGAATCTTTCTCTCGCCTTTCTATCGACGTTATTTAACTTTGGGTTCAAAGACTTGAAGCTAAGTTGTCAGGATCTCGTCTGTAACAAGATTCAGTCTCAGGCGCGTCGAATGTTACTTTTTCCAATTTCTGTTCTAGTGATTTCACTACTACTTGTCGTATCAATTGTACAGAATGCTCAAGAGTACCTTGTTTATACGCTTTTGCTGCTAGTATGCCTGAGTTTTATTCTGGGAATCATACTGGAATTCATCAGACGAAGATTTGCGTTGAAAAATATGTATAAGCTGTTAGATGAAGAAGCCGAGACATTCATGCAAATAGCGTTAGCTAAAATCAATCAGCCACATAGCATTCAATCCACTGCACTTTATCTGCGTGCATTTGAAACAACGGGCCAACTTATGGTCAGAAACGTAGATTTAGAACTCGCAATTAGTCGGTTTTTATCTCCTGTAATGCTGCTCGTTACCTTTGGTTTACCTGGTGAATACCAAGGAGCAGCGAGAATAAAGAGTTCTGAACAGCAGTGGCAGCAAAAAGTCTTAACCTTAATGCAAAGCAGCAAAGTTATATTGATGATCCCATCAGACAGACCTGGCACAGTTTGGGAAGCAAGAAAACTCTTGCAACTTGGTCTATTGGACAAAACAGTGTTTATCATGCCGCCAAATATAGACTATCTTGATGGCAAGTTTGAGGATGCTTGGCAACGAGCACAGCACTGTTTCACAGAAGTATCATTGCACTTGCCATCACACGCTCAAAAAGGTTTGATTTTTCAACTATCCGCAGAAGGTTACCTAAGGGATTTTGCACCACTTGATGAAATGGATGATTTTATCAACCTATTGGATGCAAGTCTGTTAAAGAACGAGTCGTTTGAGTCTCGCCTGGACAATGACACAGACGATCTGCCTGATTACAACTACGATAGTGTTGACGATTATTAGTGCCTCACGCGTAAATGAGAATACTCAAATCAGCCCACCGAACAGCCGAATTGGTTAGTTTATAAAGTATAAGAGCCTTGCGTGAAAGCAGGTAAACGAATTTCTCAATTCAGCTTTAACATCTAAGAAGTAAAAAAGAACAAGACCTAGATACTTTTAATCGATCTTGTTCGATTTCACTGTTGTACTTAGACAATTTACGCCGCTTTGGCCATGAGTTTTTGTTGTGCTTTTACTTTTCGCACGTGAATTTGGCCAGTGGTAGCAAAATAAATCAATTCTTCGACTGATTCGCCAGTGAGTTTTGTCAATTGCATTTTCATTAGCGGTGCCATGAGGTGCCCAATAATTGGCGCTAGGTCGACAACTAAATGCATTGATACCTGACATGAGCTCTCACCCAGAGGCGTAATTTTCCATCGATTATTAAGCTGCTTTACAAAAAAAGGCATCCCAGAAGCGATCGCCTTATATCCCACTGAAAATGTACCGGGGTTGTATTCTGTTATGGTTTCATCTACCGCACCTATGTCGGTCTGGCATGTTCTTCCGGTAAACTTTGAGCCATTAATTGATGATCCTCTCTGTTTGCCTGAAGAGCTTGCAACACCTGAGGCCCATTGGCCAACACTATCGAACTGTTCCCCAATTAACGCCCAAATCTGTTCAGCGCTAACGTTTGCCTTTAGGTCATGTTTCACATTAATTTGCATTATATTTTCCTCGTTTGAGAGCTAGTTGATTTTCTGCAGGCATGACTTACCCGCTAGCCTCAGTTCAGCACTGAGTCCGGTTTTAAAAATTGAGGGAGAACTGGTTGATGGTTAGGTTGGTGCTTGCCTTACCGGGTATTGTATTTCGACCACCATATCAGCAAAATCGACTTCGCCCGGTGGAACAAGGAACACTTCCCGCCCAACATCTGTTAACACATAACCATGTTTTTCGGCATATGCACCAATTGCGGCATAACAAGAAATACCGTTTTCAGGACCACCTGTTCGAACAGATGTCAGAGCTGTATCTATGGCGGGCAATTCTCTGACTTGCATAGTATTGTTGCTTGGCAAAGTGAGTGATTTGTTGAAAGGTTTGGTGAGTAAAAAACCGAATTCCAAATCCCAGCGCTGTTCATCAAACTGTTCGCTGTGCACAACTGCGGCAAATCGATCGATGACGTTTTGGGGCAGCTCTTTTGACGTCGTTTCTCTAATTTCTTGAATCAGCCTAAATGTGTCATCGAGGCTTTCACATATGTGGCGGGTCGATAAAAAGGGCTGGGCTGGAATGCGTTTTAGTACCACTTCGTCTTCTTCTATTACCCCGCATCGTTCAATTTGAACCAGTCGATTTTCCACAGCATTCAAACGCTGATGTTCTGCTTCCAAGTTTTGTTCTATTTGCGCTTTGCGCAATGCCAGCATTCCGCGCATTTCGTCGGCACTAATATCATTCTCTACAAGTCGTTTTATTTGTTCCAAACTCAAACCCAAATCTTTCAAAGCAATAATGCGATTTAGCTTTGGAAGCTGGGTCGAACTATAAAATCGATAGCCGCTTTCTTCATCAATATGTGCAGGCTGAAACAACCCAATATCGTCATAGTAGCGAAGCAGGCTAGCAGCAACCTGCGCAATTTTAGAGAACTCACCAATGCGATACATCTTATTTCCAAGTCGTTTTTTAAAACTGATAAGGTCAGTCTAAAGGTTAAAGTTACTTTAAGGTCAAGATAATAATGATCATTTTTTATTTTACTGCGGTCCTTCAATTTATCGTCTTGATGTCTTTATTTAGCGTCACTTGTTGCTATGAAATTACTGAACTAAGCTTTTGACTTAACTATATCTCAAGCAAAGCGAACGTTCGTATAACCTAAAAACGTTATCAATGCTCTCGGAGTCATTATGTCAGTTAGAAAAACTGATGTAGTAACGCGAAAAAGCAGTTCACGTATATCAAAAAGAACCAATAAGAAAGTTGTAACCTCCAGTAAAGTATCTGCCGTTCAGGCTACCGATCATCGTAATTTTTGGTCCAAAATCGGTATTGCTGGATATGAACAGTTAGTATTGCAAGGCAGGCGGCCAGACGATTTGCTGCTGTTTGAACTTAGGGTCATTAATTTAAAAGTTGCTCCTGAGCAACCACCTCGGCTGATACCCAAAGATCCTAACAGAGAAAGTATTATCATCCTTGAATTACCTGCTCAGCATTTTGGCGAGCAGGCGTTTTTAGATGCTACTGGCCCTGAGATAGTCGAGGGACAAGGGGATACTGATTTTCCGGATTCAGGGCCAAATGGGAAAAATGTACCGGTCGACTACGGTGAACCCACAGGTAATCTACCTTTTGCAAAAATGCGTATGGCGCAACCTAGTCGGCTGGCATTTGTTATGCCTGAAGACGTTGACTCTTTGCCACTTGATTATTCGTCAGTGTTGTTAGCCTGTAAAACCTGGCCCATGCATTTGAGCAGCTTAGCACTGCCAGTACCTGGAAAGTTTGCATTGGCAGAAAAAGGCTGGCTTAAAGAAGCGTTTTCAAAGCAAAACAGTTGGGCAATTACCTCAAAGTTTGCAATGCAGGCCATGACTACCCAAGCCTCTGCAAGGGTAACGTCAGCGGTGCGTGCATCTGCAACTCGGGTAGCAAAACAGCTGGTGCAAAATTTCAGTGGTAAAATCACTCAACGCTCTAGACAGCAAATCAATCGTATTGCCAATACTGAATTTAGTCTATTAAAACGTCGCTACAGCAAATTAAATTATGGTGACATCAGCGAATTGGGCGAAACCCTGTTTGCACTCATTTTGATCAAACAAGTCGCTGTTCGCTCTGCAGAATTGGCTGCGGGTATCGTTGAGGTTATCGAAGGTTTAAAGTATGTGTTTAATCCTCATCAACCACCTGCTTCTGTCACAGCACTGGAATTACCATACCGTTTAATCACCAGCCCATTGCCTGGTTCTCACTGGCGACATTTAGAACAGTCCTTGGTACATAATAATCACATTGAGCTATGGCATACAGGACTTGCATCCAGTTCGTTAGCAACCACGACCAACAAAACCCCAATACGGGCTATCTGGTCACCGGATTACGAACTGGATGGGATCGTTGCTGCAGCCAATATGGATCCTCCTCGTCCGTTTAGAATGAGTTTAGATGGCCCAGATCGCGAAGCTTTGGTCAAACTGATGGCGGGTTACACAGAAAAACAAGCCAGTGAAAACCGCTACCCTCCAAGCTACAAACCTCTACCTGCCCAAGCCGATCGCCTTATCCTGTCTTCAATAGGAGGTCTGATTGACGCCGAAGGAAGTTGGGACTATCGCACGCTGCCAGCGGGTGTTGGTCTTGAACAGTGGCGTCATTTAGCTGCACAAGGACGAGACCAATATGTTCGCGTGGTGTATAGCGGATATTTATATCCGTTTGGACATTCCGCATCGCTAATCAAAGTGACTGAACGTAAGTTCGAAAGTTACCAAAACAACTTATCAAAACGTGTTGCTGTGCTTCGACAACGATTTTTTATCGTAGTGCGAGAGCAGGTAAAAACCTTTAATGGTACTGGCCATGAGTTTAAAGGACGTAACTTTCCTTTTTCTTCTATTAAAATTAACACCCGCGTCACGCCAAATCTGCGCGCACCAGTGCAATCAGCGATAGAACCAGCTGATGGTTATTTAGATTTATTCAATGATGCACAAAACCCCGTTCCTAAGCGCTCGGCATTTTGGCCAATGGTAAGCAGTATTACTGATTTTGAATTTGAGCTAACCGGCGAAGATATCGCAGGAAAGCGCAGCAGTTTTTCAATGCCACTTTTGTTTGTCGGTGTGGAAGCCAATCAGGCAAAACCTGTGCACGTGCGTGAAGCCTACAATGCGGCTTCTAATTCACGTCGTAATACCGATTTTGCTGGCAGTACAATCTGTTATGCGCCACTACCAGGCAATGCTGACATTCAAGGTGATCCCAGACTGCCCACTGCTACCATGTTGTTCAGAGGTGCCGAAGATTCATCGGCCACTGCGCTAGATCCACATATCTACCCCGAGATGGAAAATGCTGACATCAGTATTCGCGCGGTGCAGCGCATGCTCAATGATCCTACGGCAAAATTGAATGTTCATTTTCCTGCTACCTATAAGCAAAATGGTTTTCCCGCTTCGCTAAATGGCAACAATGCTGGAGAGCTGTTTCTAGAAGCAACAACACCTTTTGAAATGGGCTTTAGTGAAGACAAATCAAAAAGTGATTCACTGGGCGCGATAGCATCACCTTCAATGGGAATAGCCGGGCTGTCCCGCAAAATTGGTCCAACAGGCGACCCTGCAAAGGTAGCCGACAATACCTTTGACCCCATTGCCTTTTTTAATGATGCAAAAATACTTGGCGGCATCAGCATTGCAGAGCTAATTAGCTTGACCGGTGGTTTAGACGATGCGCCTAAAATGCTCAGCCGCGAAGTGGGCGAAAAACTCGAAGCAAGTTTTGACTGGCATACCACTATCACCCAAAAAGACAGCTTGGATATCTTCATTCATACCCCAAAACCTGGCTTGGATACTTCATTCAGTATGCATGGTGTGGTCAGTGCGCCTATTGGGCAGGTGAATCAAGTCACCGCCGAATCCTTGGCAACATTAGAGAACTTTAAAATAAACCTCTTTGGTTTTATTACCATTTGGTTTGACCGACTACAGTTTTCAACAAAAACCGGCAGTAAGCCTGATGTGATGGTGGATTTACATCCTCTATCAAACAACGAAGGGCCTGTTGAATTTGGTGGCCCGCTAGAGTTTGTTAATCAACTTAGCGACATCATTCCTATGGATGGGTTTAGCGACCCACCTAATATTGCGGTGTCGCCCAGTGGTTTAACAGCAAGTTATTCACTGGCCATTCCCTCTGTACAAGTGGGGATATTTGCCCTGACCAACATGTCCATCGGCGCTAGTTTTTCATTGCCTTTTAACAATGAGCCTATGCAGGTGCGATTCAACTTCTCAGAGCGGCAAAACCCCTTTAGTTTAACGGTTTCACTTTTTGGTGGAGGCGGCTTTTTTGCCCTTGGCATTGGTACGACAGGGGTAGAAGAGATTGAAGCCTCTTTGGAGTTTGGCGCTGCCATTTCCATTGATTTAGGTGTCGCTAGTGGTGGAGTCGAAGTTAAAGGAGGTGTGTATTTCCATTGGATGCAGGAGTCTGTTGAGATTTCTGGCTATGTACGCTTGCATGGTGAACTTTCCATCATTGGCCTCATCTCTGCGTCATTGACCTTTAACTTGTCGCTCAGTTACCTCAAAGAAAATGGCGAATCTGTTGTGTGGGGTGAAGCAAGCTTGATCATCGAGGTGGAGGTACTGGTATTTAGTGGCAGTGTTACTGCTCATTGTCGACGTCAATTTGCCGGTTCTGATTCTGATCCTACCTTCCTGGATCTAATGCCAGCTGCTAGCGATTGGGCGGAATATTGCAACGCGTTTGCATTAGAGGAGGCAGCATAATGGCTAAGCAATCATTGCTGTGGACGGCCATGCCCAATGGCTTGAATGAAAACAAAGAACTTAAGATATCGATCTTATTGTCCCCTCGTTTGGATGCTGAAAATGCGCCGCAAAACCTGTCTAGCTTTAACGATTTCGTAAACTGGCCAGAAACACTGGCAAACTGCAAATTCACCCTGCATTTTAATCAGCAACAGGTTAGCTTTACGGGAAACCAATCACAGGGAAGTTGTCGTATTGATTTAGCCTACGGTGGCGCCGATGCGAGTATCTGGCAGGCGCTTTTACCCAGCACAACACGAGTCGACGGGTTTAATTTTGAAGACATGTCTGCACGTAAGATCTTGTCTTACTCTTCAACAAAAATGGCCGAACGGCAAAAACATCTGTACCGAGCTTTGGCGGCTCAGGCAGATGACCAGTTGCCGGAAATTCAGCAAGTGTTAAAAACTCCAGAATGGGATGAACTAATCAATGATATTAACCTTTTGGATAGAGAATACGACAGTGAGTATCCCAATCATTTGCACCGGGATATCGAAAAGCAATTTGATGATTTTATCAAGGACTTTAAGTCATCATCATTGAGTCAGACGCAGCGAGACCTTTTACTGTTTCAATTGTTTCATACGCCGTTAGGCCACCAACAAACAGCAAATTATCAAGGGTTAACGGATAAACCAGAAAAGGCGAATACCCAATGGCGAAAAGTTAAACGTCAAGCTCTACCCAGCGAGCAGCAATTGGCTGAAATGTATGACTTCCACCAAGTTGTCGCGGCAATGAATCAGTACCCAACCTTGCTAAGACGAATGGGATTGGTTATCGATGCATTGGTCGAGCCAGATGTTTTTAATCCTTCGAGTAATGCACTGCTGCACGTTGAAGTTGATCTCCCAGCGCCAAGAGGGCGCAGACGGGTGAACCGAAGCCCAAGTGTATCGACGCGAGTGCAATGCGCATTGCAAAGAGATAACTTTTCGATGTTATCCAGCCAGCAACCGGCTAAACATAAAGTGTCTGTCAATAAAGGATTGCTCGATATCAGTATTGAGCATTTTGATTTGCTGCAACACGATATTGATGGAAGTGGTATTAAAGCGATAAATACTGCCCGCTCACTAGTTAGGCAAAAAACTGACCAAAAACGATTGGATCCGACTACCAGAGCAGAGCGCACAACGGGCGTCGCAGCACTGAGAAATGCAGGCCTGATGCTGGTGCAACGAGAACGAGAACTAGATTTAGCCCAACGATTCAATAATTCCAATGTATTGAACAATGAGTTTACCGCTGCGCTCCAAGCACCCAATGGACCCTCAACTAACCAGCTACCCATTACTCACGCAGAAGATTTGGTGCGCGGTTATCGCTTTGATATTTGGGATGATGTTAGCAATCAATGGCACTCTTTGTGTCAGCGCAATTGTGCATACCAGGTTGCCAATAATCCAGTTCTCAATGTTCAAGAAGAGGGTATTGTCAGGTTGGCGGCCACCCAATCTGCCGATCGAACCAGTCACCCAGAGATTATCAGTTTGCACGAGATGTTAATGTCGTGGACGGGGTGGAGCCTATGCGCGCCAATGCCAGGGAAAATCGTCGACAACCAAGACAAGGTAAACGACCAAGGTGCTAACGTGCCTGCCGGTGTGCCGCTTAGAACAAGGTTCCAGGCATCACCGGGGACTTTACCCCGTTTGCGTTATGGCCGACGTTATTGGGTTCGCGCCAGGGCAGTGGATTTAGCCGGTAATTCATTAGCTCCCAACCCCAGAGACTGGCAGAACGAACAACCTGAAATACATGCGCAACCCTATTTGCGTTATGAACCCATCAAAGCCCCAGTGATTGCGCTGGTAAAACCCACACAAGGTAGTACAGAGAGCCCTGAAGAGGGCGAGTCGATGCAATTGATGGCGATAAGAACTTTCAATGACAGCCCGCCACTTAATGATGTTGAAACTACACAAATCAGTCGGCGTTTCATTTTATGTGAAAATGCCTCAGTCAAAGATGCTGAAGTGCATGGGCTATTAGATGATACGACCAAGGTGGATCCGTCTTTTTATGCCACCCTGGCCAGCAAAGACAAGCCGTTGGCCGTTGAGTCCATTCCATCGATTCCGCCACCAATCATCGAAGACCCCGATAGGCCTTTGGGGATGACCGACTATGCGATATTAGCGGAAGGCGGAGTACTGCCTTATTTACCTGATCCATTGTGTGTTGAGATTGCAGCGCGAATTTTTGGCATTCCGGGTTATTCAGAAAACACTATCATTCCTATTCCGCTGTACAACTTTACTGGTTCATGGCCTGACGCTCTGCCTTTTAAAGTGCGTTTATTTGATGATCCCAATGCCATGCCAGAATATAAGGAATTAGAGCGTGTGTTGCATATTCCGCTTCCCAAAGCCTGCCGGGCTAAATTGCGTTTAAGTGTTAAACCCGATAAGCCCATATTGCAACTTATGGGGGTTTGGCAGTGGCTTAGTACTGCAGAACAACAAAAATTGGAAAAACGCGCATTAGATGGCCAACATTGGATGATTACCCCCTGGCGAGAAATCGAATTGGTGCATGCGGTGCAAAAACCTTTGATCACGCCAGAATTAACCATTCAAATGATCAGAGAAGAAAATCAAACCTGGGCGATTCCTCGTTACACCACACCGTTAAGTTTGAAAAGCACCGAAATTGCTGACTTGATGGCCCGTTGGAATGAACCGAGTTTAGATCAAAACGTATTACCGGATAATATCATCAAAACTGACCGCGCATTTTCAGTAAAAGTGAGTGAAAAGAACAACTACCGGGGTAAACCCGAGCACCAAATCCTCAAGCCAGATTTGATCCGAGCGGGTAGTAAGGGTAACAGCAAACTGGTGGACAAAGTGCATGAATTTGAAGATACCCGTTATCGCAGAATCGAGTATTGGCTTGTAGCAACCAGTCGTTTTAGGGAATATATGCCGGAAAATATATTGGTAGATAACACGGTTGTCCCTGCAGTACTCACCGACCAGAATATTAAAGTGCAAAGCCCACCGGTTGTAGATTGGGTACCTAGCTCGGCACCACCTCCAGCGCCGGAAGTTCTGTACACAGTGCCTACTTATCAATGGGTTAGATCGAAAAGCAAAGGCAAACAGCACAGCTTGCGCCGCGGGTGGGGGTTACGTGTCTATTTGGACCGTCCCTGGAATGTCAGTGGTTATGGAGAGATGTTAGCGGTCGTATTACCTGGTGATGAAATGGCAGGAGAAGATCCCAATCTTAAGCCGGGATCTCAACCTATCAAAAACTTTGTCACGCAATGGGGCAATGATCCCGCTTGGCTCAGTAGCTTTGTGGCGGGCCCAGCTCCAAAAGCCAGTGATTTTAACAATGCCCGAACCGCTCCGGATCCTCAGGGAAGTTGGCTGCCAGATTTTGCGCCCAACACTGAAGCGGATCAGCCTGCCGGTCAATTCGAAACAAACAACCTAGTGCATCCACAGGTGAGGACGTTCAAGGGACTTAGCAACCAAGGAAAACTAAAAAGGAAAGTAAACATAGCGCCCCATGACGTGTATTACGATGAACAGCGGGATTTGTGGTTTTGTGATATCGACATTTCTCCTAAAACTGCCTACTACCCCTTTATTCGACTGGCACTGGCACGATATCAGCCGGTGTCGTTGCCCAATAATCATTTGTCTAATATTGTGTTGGCGGATTTTGCAACCTTGGCCAATGATCGATCCATCACCATCACCCCTGGTAATACCCCATTGATACGCACCGTAGAAGTATTTGGCACCAGCTACAGTGACTCAAGTGGTCATCAAGAAAGTCTCACCGCTCCCATGTATTCACTGCCGATTGACGGGCAACTGACTTTAGTCAAGGCCGCTGATGTGGAGCCCAAAACAATTGTAGAAGTCTGGGTGGAACGTCTTGATCCCGCTTTGGGCGAAGACTTTGGTTGGAAAAAAGATACGGCAAGCAAACTGACAAAAACAGCAAAACCCGTCGCCAGGAAAATACCGGAAAGCCCAGCACAAAAAGCGAGATTGGCCACGTTGAAAAAACGCGCAAGGGCCTTGCAAAAGGCTGGTGATTATCAGGCGCTACAAAAGGAAAATTTATTGCAATATGTTCTTATTATACCCACTTTGTGGAGAGGGCAGGTTACTTTGCCAAAAGGTGCCGATAATCCAAATTCTAAAATTCGTAGACGTTTAGTGATTGCCGAATACGAGGAATATTTTATTGACGATGATGCACCTTATGATCTGACGCCCAGCAAAAAGGGTCGCAGAATGGTATTCGTTGAGCATATCGAATTGTAAAGCTAAATTGCATCGCTGATTTGTAAATCTAAGGACATCCAAGTAAACTGCGCCGCGAGTTGGTCAAGACAATCGCCGCTTGTTGGCCTTTTGGTACAACAAGGGGAGGAAAGTCCGGGCTCCAATGGGCAGGGTGCCAGATAACGTCTGGGCGGCGTGAGCCGACGACAAGTGCAGCAGAGAGAAGACCGCCTAAGTATAGTTGTTTCGACAACTTTACCGGTAAGGGTGAAAGGGTGCGGTAAGAGCGCACCGGGCCACTGGTAACAGTTGGCAGCAGGGTAAACTCCACCCGGAGCAAGACCAAATAGGGTTCCTTACGGCGCGGCCCGCGTTGGAACCGGGTAGGTTGCTTGAGCCAGTGAGCGATTGCTGGCCTAGATGAATGATTGTCACCTTTTTAAGGTTACAGAACCCGGCTTATTGACCAACTCACTTTTCTTTTTACTTCTTGTTATCGATTAGTTATCCATTCTGAACCACTGCTGTGCAGTGATCTGGTAAAGCACATGTTCTTTTAATCTGTTTCCTTTCACACCGGGGTGAGGGAAATTCTGCTTTGTATTTTGCATGCCAATACGCTCCATGACTTTGATGGAAGGTGTGTTGATGATTGCGGTAAAGGAGACTACTTTTTCTAGCTTGAGAGAATCAAAAGCATAACTTAGAGAAGCTTTGGCGGCCTCGGTCGCATAACCCTTGCCCCAAAATTCGTTAGACAGTCGCCAACCTATTTCTACGGCTGGGCTGCATGGAAGTGTGTCGGGCGCTTCATTTAATCCGACAAAACCCACAAAATGACCCGTGAGTTTTTCTTCTAACGCCCACAGACCCCAACCCCGTTGTGCAATCAAGCCTCTTAGTCTGTTGGCTAATTCGTCGCTTTTGTCTCGGCTCAAAGTATTTTCAAAATACTTCATCACAATGGCAGACCCATTCATTTTCGCAAATAAGGGAAAGTCTTGGGTTTGCCATTGACGCAAGGTGAGTCTTTTGGTTTCTATCATGCGCTAATATTGCCCTATCAAATTCTTACGCTTTGCGACCTTTTCAAAGTGTTTAAATACCACACTGCCAATTGCAAAATATATCGCCGAATTAGCGATGACGATGAGCACATCGGAGAGGTTTAGGTTGCTGTGTTGCAATACCCAATCTCTGGCAAGGGACACACCGGGTGTAAAAGGCAGAAAGCTTAGTGGGCCAAAAGGAAGGCCATCCAGAGCAACCAGGGCCATCAACGCCAATGCTAACATATGGCCAATAGTGTCTACCCGTTTAAACACCAGGGCAAATCCGCTGACGAATAATCCTAAGCCAATCAGAGAAGGCGCTGCAATGATTAGCACAAGGAAAAAGCGCAGAAAATTAATATCTAACCAGTTGCCCGTTAACCACATCACCAAATAAGCCATCAATGTCATAAATAAAAGTGCGGAAAGTAGTTCGACCATGGTTTTGACAAACAAGATTGCCGTGAAACCTTTTGGGTTTATAAAGAGTTGTTCGATGTAACCTTTTTGAGTGTCATCTACTACCGTTCTTGTCACCGACATGTAAGCTGCGGAGGCAAATGCCCAAAGTAAAAAACCAAACACTAAGCCATCGAGAGATTGCCCTACGCCGCCTTCAAAGGCAAAAGATTTAACACCATAAAACAAGGCGACAAACATCCCACACAGGACAACCAGGCTCGCCACTGTTTCAAACCAGTATTGGCGCATATCAAATGCTTGCAGTTTGACTTCATTTTTAAATAATAACCACCAGCTCATACTTCTTTATCTCCTGTGGTAAGTGACTTGTACGCCTCTTCCATACTCAGTTCGGTCATCGTCAAATCGCCTATGGTTTTATTCGACGTATGTAACCATGATAACAATGCCAGCACTTGATCAGGGGTTTCGTATTGAATGTTAAAGCCCTCTTGGGTCTGCTCAATGTGATAGTGCCCAAAGCACAATTCTTCGATAGATTTGGAAACTGAAAGATGGTCTTGGACCGGCAAATTTATAACCATACGGTAGGCAAAGAGCTTTTGTTTGAGTGACTCTATACTGCCATTGAATATCACCTGGCCTTGGTCGATGACCACTACCTTTTGACATATTTTGTCGATGAAACTCATATCATGGGAGGTAATCAGGTATCCCTGTTGGTGTTGTTGGGATTGCTCTAAAATGATCTGTTGAAGGTCACCGACGGTTTTAAAATCCAAGCCCAATGTGGGTTCGTCAAGCAGTAACAACTTTGGAGAGTAGGATAACGCACTGAGTAAAGACGCCTTTTGTTTGTTACCCGTTGAAAGCTTAAGCACTTCTAATTTCGCGTATTGTGCCAGTCCCAATTGATCTTCTAACTCTGCAATTCTTGCTTTTAGCGCTTTACCGTGATGCCCGCGCAGTGCGGCAAAGTATTGGGCATTTTGGCTGGCCGTTAATCGCCAATTAATATTGCGACTTCCCCCTAACACTGCACCAATTTGCGCAAGGTAACTTTTGTCTTTGCGAATAGAGATACCCTCGAAACGGATATCACCCAATTCAAAATCGATCAAATTACAGATGGAATTAATAGTCGTGGTTTTGCCTGAACCATTTGCACCTAATAATGCTACGATCTCGCCTGGCTGGATGCCAAAGCTGACACTCTGCAGTGCCGCCTTCCCTGAATAGTGTTTACCTATGCTCTCAACTGCTAACATTTCATTCCTTTTTGAAAGTTGTATAGCGATAGTCCTTCAGTTGGCCAATTAATTACAGTGTATCGAAAATATTTGTAACAAAAACAGGATAACACTGAGATATTGGATTATATTTTTTGTTAGTCTTGATTTTGATTTGGAGTAAAAGGCATCAATAAAATCATCATCCCAACTGTTATCGATGTTGAGGCCAGCGGTTTTGGTAGCCAGAGCTACCCTATTGAAGTTGGAGTGGTGACTTATTTGTCGCAAAAGTACTGTCGTTTGATCCAGCCACAAGATGATTGGACGCATTGGTCCGAAGAGGCTGAAGCCCTGCATGGCATTTCTCGAGGCGCTTTAGTTACTCATGGTCAACCGCCTAGACAAATCTGTGCTGACTTAAATAAATTATTGGTAGGTCAAACGGTCTATTCAGACGGTTGGGTAGTGGACTACCCATGGTTGATTAAGTTGTTTGATGCGGCCAAGATGAAAATGACCTTTACTCTTAGTCCCCTTGAAAATATTTTGACCGAACAGCAAATGGAAAAGTGGCACGATACCCAAGAAACCATTTGCGCGGCCAAAGAGTGCCATCGACATCGTGCCAGTAGTGACGCAGAATTAATCCAGAGTGTGTTTATGCAAACTCAACACTACTCTGGATCAACGTCTCATCATTTCTAGATTTTTAGTTTTTCGCTGCGTATTGTTCAACTTCTCGCCACACGCGAATTAAGTTAGTACCCAGGAGCTTTTCAATATCCGCTTCACTATAATTTCGATCCAATAATCCTTGAACCAAATTGGGGTAGGTTGATACATCTTTTAAACCTATTGGCAGTGAATCCCCTACGCCATCATAGTCAGAGCCAATGCCAACGTGGTCGACACCAACCAGTTTTACCACATGATCAATATGATCCAGCACTGTTTCAACGTTTGAGAAAGGGAAGGGGCTTGTTTCGCGATACTCTTTCTCGAACGCTTGATATTGAGCGCTGTCTCGACCGAATTTTTCCTCAACCGCTTTACGCTTATCGCCCATTTCGATGCGCCAAGCGCGAGAGACAGGATCAACGAAGGTTGAACCAAAATTGATCATGATCACACCGCCATTTTTACCCAGCGCCTTGATCATCTCGTCGTCCATATTACGCTCGAAGCCAGGGGTGAAACTGCGCAATGAAGAGTGGGAGGCAATCACCGGTACTTTGCTGATTTCAACCGCTTGATAAAACGCTGCATCGGAAACATGAGAGATATCGATCATGATGCCTAAATTGTTCATCTCCACTATCAAATCTTTGCCAAAGGGACTTAACCCTTTCCATTTGCGGCGCAAATCATAAGAGGAGTCAGAGATATGGTTGCTCATCGAATGAGCCAGGGTGATGTAGCGTATTCCGCGATCATAAAATTGCTTGAGAGTGTCCATGCTGCCTTGCACAGGCGAACCGTTTTCCATACCCATCGGCAGAGAAATTAAACCTTGTTGAAACTGTTGTTCAACATCGGCAACAGATTTGGCAATGGCGAATTTATCTGGAGCGCGACCGACAATGGCCTCAACATAATCGATCAGCCTATGAGCAAGGGCAGTTGATTCGGGAGAGTTATCCAAAGAAGCCGGCACATAGATTGACATAAACGGGGCGTTCAAGCCTCCTGCGACTGCCCGAGGATAATCAAAATCGCCGCCCTGGGTGGCTTGGGTGACATCTACCCATTTCTCTTGCAAACGATATGGCACGTCAATATGACCGTCCACGATGATGTATTTTTGCGCAATATTTTTGGCTTTTTCAGAGGCGTGGTAGTTACCATTATCTGCTGTTGCACATCCGCTGAGTGCCATCGCGACACAAAGTGCGAGCATTTTTTTCATTGCCATGTTTCCTGTTTGTTCTATTTGTCGTTTTTTAAGTGCGTTTCTAAGAAGTCTGCGAGCTGTCGATAAAACATCACTCGATTGGTTAGCTTCCTCACCGAATGCCCTTCGTCCTGCAGTCGCAGATAGGTTACCGGAATGTTTCTATCCCTGAGTGCTTGAACCATAGTATCAGACTCGGTGACCGGGTCTCTAGGATCATTCACACCATGCTGGAAAAACATCGGCGATACAATTTTGTCCACCGTATTGATAGGGGAGTTCACCGCATAAAATTCTTGCCACTTAGGGTCGGTAATATCGCCATATTCGATTCTGTCGGAGGCCTTCAATCCTGGTGACGCCGTTTGTAATGCGCGGACCCAGTCGGCGACGCCAACAAAAGAAGCCCCCGCGACAAAGGCATCTGGGTAAGCGCCCATCACAGCGTTCACCATGTAGCCACCGTATGAGCCTCCCATTGCTGCGGCCTTATCTGCATTAACTCTTCCGTCTTGTTTGAGCCAGGCTAAGGCGTCGACTAAATCTCTGACGCTGTCGAGTCGCTTTTCTTGATTATCGAGTCGCGCATAAGTTTTACCAAACCCTGTCGAACCGCGTACATTGATATCCAGTACGGCAATGCCTTTACCTAACAAATATTGGGTTAATGGCTGCCAGGCGGGGCGAGATTGTGCAGTGGGACCACCATGAATATCGATGACGATGGGCGGCTTAGCCTCACTATTTTTGGGCAGATATAACAAGCCTTGAAGCTGAACCCCATCTTGTGCGGGGAATGTCACGACTTCTGGACTTAGTAAAACGTTGGGAGAAATTCCCGCCATATCAGGTTTTCTCACCACAGTGGCTTTGTGCTTGTTTAAATCAATACTAAGTACAGTGCCTGGAGAATCTGGCCCTAAATGGGTGACAACCGCTTTGTCTGCATCGCTGCAAGAAAAGTTAAGGGTGCCCGATGGTAAATCTATTTGTTTGGGAGAAAACGAAGTAGTCGGCGTGCTAAACAGCGTTTCAAATCCATTATCGTTAATGCTGTAAAGCAATTGATTGCCGTTTTTGCACAATTCCACATTGTCCAGCTCTGCATCGGTTTTGACGATTACATCAGTTCGTTTACTCGCCACATCGTAATAGCGAAGCGAGAGCATTTCGGTCTGATCATTGCTGATAAAATAAAACCCTGATCCATCTTTTTTCCAATGAAAATCTCTAAAAGCGGCTGAAGGTGTTGGCTTAAACAGCGCAGAGAGTTGTTGCGTTCTCGTATCAAGTAAAAAGAGGTTTTCCCCATCCTCACCAACGGTTTCAGTGACTAACATTTGCTCTGAATTTGGACGCCAAGCGCGAGGGAAGAACCCAAATTCAGCTTGGAACACCATCTGAGACTGACGTTTCTTTATGTCATAAACGTAGAGGTCAAAGTCTCTACCATTTCTTTGGGTAGACGCATAGCTAAAGCGATTTCCATCTTGATGAAATGCGCCAAACGCGCGATACGCTTTGCTGCTGGGCATCGCGAGCGTTTCTTTGAGCCCGTCAGTACTGATCAGATAATACGCCTCACGCTCATCGCCATTATTGTCTGCACCGTAGAGGATTGTTTTGCCATCAGGGTGCCAGCGGAAAAAGGTAATGCCATTGCCAAAAGTTAGCTGGCTTGCTTGGCCGCCTTTTACCGACATTACCCACAACTGAGAGATGCCCGTTGCATTGCTGCTAAACGCAATATGGGTGCCTTGCTGATTGATACTCCCACCCCGTGCACCGCGGGCCAGTAGAAATCGTGAAATGTCGATGGGACGATCACTGGCTGTGCCGATATCAACAGGTTGTGGGGTGGGGGCGTCTTCTGGGTATGGCCAATCTTGCTGAGCAAAAGATGGCAATCCAATTGAAATAAAAACAAGCAGGGTGGCGGCACTAATCAGTATGTTTCGCACTTTTTTCTCCGATAAAGTAAACCAATTCGGTATGAGAATACTGATGATACCCGGTTTTCACCTACGTCAATAGTCAAGTATAAATAATATAAATTACGCTATATTAATCACTGCGGTAAGGTGCTCATCAAAGATCCAAAAGGAAGCAATTTTGTGAAACGAATATTTAAGTGGTCTGCCATTGTAGTGGTTTTTCTTGCCGTATTTTTGTTTGCTGCGTTTCAAGGTGTGCAGTGGTATATGTTACCAAAAGGGCCCTTTAGTGTTGATACCACTCCTGCTGCACCTGTATATAGCCAGCAAAAGTTTTGGGCAGCTTTGCCTTTATTGCAAGACACTGCCGATTTGATCCCAGAGGGGGTTGATACCCAGCACGATCTAGCCGAAAAGCCTGTGGACGTATTTTTTGTGCATTCTACTGGCTATGTTGGACCGGGCAGCTGGAATTCGACTATGGACGAAACCATGTCTGAAGCACAGTCTCTGGAATATATGTTGTCCAGCATGGCCAGTGCCTTTAATGGCTGTTGTGAGATTTATGCGCCGATTTATCGACAAGCTCACTTGGCTGCCTTTGGAGATGAAGATTTATCATCCAGTTATCAAGCGTTGGATTTGGCTTATCAAGATGTTGAGTCTGCATTCGATTACTTTCTCGCTCAACACAATCAACAGCGTCCTTTTATAATCGTGGGACACAGCCAAGGTAGTTTGCATGCGTTACGCTTAATTGCTAATCAAATCGACGGCACGGCCTTGCAGGAGAGGATGGTGGCGGCATACACCATTGGATATTGGTTGCCACTGGATTTACTTGACCGTAATTTCAACCACACAGGCTTGTGTCAGTCTGCCGAACAAACAGGATGTATCGTTTCTTATGACACCTATGGACAAGGTGGCGCATTGGCCCAAGGTTACCGACATTGGTATAATAGTGGTTGGGAAATTACTGAGGGCAAGCCCATTGCTTGTGTGAATCCGTTAAGCTGGCAAACGAATACTGAGCGGACTGACGCTAGCCAACATAAAGGTGCCTATCCGGTGGAGTTTAAGCGCACAATAAAGTATATGTTATTAGCGAAAAACCCTGGTTTTAAACATGAATCTTTGGCTCCTCTTACTCCTAACCTGACTTGGGCACAATGTGATCAAACTGGCGTGTTGCATGTTCAGCGTCAACAAGACAATGCTTTTTCAAATCATTTAGATGCCGAGGATGGTAGTTATCATCTGCTCGATTTCAGTTTGTTTTATGGCAATATTCGTGAAAACAGTATTCAACGCAGTCAAGCTTTTTTGAACCGATAGAATGTGTCAATCTTTACAAAATAGATTCATTGCATAAATGCTTAGGCTTGATTGTGCTGTAGAGTGTTTCAATGATAAGACTATCGTTGACGCTTCGATCAAGCGAACAACTGGGTGATGTCGGTCATGATAAACATTCCTTTGACATCTTTTATCTTGGTCAACAATTCTTCGCTTTTATGAGGCGCAAAGTGCTTGATATAATTTAATTCATCGGTGTTGTAGCGACAAAATTGGTTGGTTGCCTTATAGGGTACCAAGTGAAAAATTAACTGCTCTCGCGCTTTGACTTTGTTCGCGTCGATAAAAGATTCCGTATCCGAGGTGATAGTGTCTGCATGGGTAATATTGATGTCCTCAATGACTTCTCCGCCCAAGGTTCTGTGGAAATTTATCGACAAAAACATGTGGCTTTGCTTTTGCTTTTCAAACAGTTTTTCATGGGCACGAGTTAAAATCGGGTAAATTTTAGGATGGTAAAACCAAGTGCGAACGCTTTGTTCGTCAATGACAAAATCGTCTAATTCCTTTTCTAGCCCACTTTCAATAAAAACAGTGGCGAGAGGGCGTTTGTTCATTTGTTTGTAGAACAATACATTATCTGCATACGAACTCACCGCAATATTATTAAGAGCTCTGCTTATTCCGTAATCACCTTCCTGCCCTTTAGATTTGGTTATCTGTTCCAGCTTTGAAGAGATGAACTTATGCCAAAATTCCTTGCCATCATGAGAGGAAAACGCTTTGTTAGACAAATGAACATGTCCATCTGAATACTTTACAACGTTATATTTACAGCGATTTAAATCGAAAATCGTTGTTCTATCGGCAAGTTTGCTAAATGACACCGTTACAGTAGCGCCTACCGGAAAATCGGCATTTTGATCCAGTTTGACACATAAGCCGAGAGAAGAGACGTCGACTGTGGTTCCGTTGATCAATCTACCATTAAATTCTACGGTTGCCGCGGTAACATAATTAAACCGATCTTCCGTGCGTTTTTCGTCCGTTTCCCGAAAAACATGTTTGTATTGCGGGTTATTGACCGAAGAAATTGTTAATGCGTTTGTGTGAGGTGCCAAGCTCGTTTTTGAGTTGTTAGTCTGGGTTGAAATTCCATAATGATCTATTGGATGGACTGAGACATGCCAGGCACATTGTGCGATCGATTTTTTGGTAGATTCGGAATGACGGTTTATTCGAGTAGAACCATAGGTTTCTTGACTTTCTTTGGGGATTGATGAGGTTCTGAATGCCCGGTTCGCCAATACTTTCGATACGACCACTTTAAATAATTTTGAAGACTTTGCTTTACCGTACTGCGCAATAGAAGCGTAAAACTCATCAGGTTTTCGACTATCAAAAAGACTTGAAATTAACGTAACCTGTGAGCCATCGCTAATTTCTGATTTTGTTCCTCGGGTACAGAATAAAAACGTGGTTTCACAGGAAGTTAATTTATGATGTTGAATTATGTTTGCTACGACTTGCTCGATGCCATCCCCAAAATACCGTGCACAAAATTGATGGGAAAAATGTTCAAGTACGTATTTAAGGTCACCATTTTTATCGACAAAAAAATCAATTTGCTCGGAGGCGTTAATAAAGTAGTTTTCGCATACCTTAGAATAAGCAGAGTCTGTAATTCCGTTTAAATCGACTTTATATTTATGTTTGTGACTGAATATCAGGTTTTTTAAATAATGTGCAAATTCTTGATTGCACTCGTTAGGTTGCAGCTCAAGAATATATTCATAGGAATGGTTTTCGTCGTGTTTAATCTTTTTTATTACTTTATAAATAATGTTCGATTGAGAAAACACCAATTCCTGCTCAAGGCTGTCAAAACGAACGACGACAAATTGTGTTGCACCAATGTCTTTTTCCATCCTCAGCTTTAGTGCACTTTTACTGATATTAGAAGTGACTGCATCAACCTTATCCTGCATATCATCTTCTTGAGCTTCATAATCGACTGGGTTTTTGTTTATTGATAGGGGCACTAAAGAAACGGTTTTGGCAAAAAACATCCTCTCTTCTGAACGCTTGAACTCACCACAAAACTTCAACATGTCTATTGGTGTGTCGACCTCTTTTTGCCTATTAACAAGAAGTTTGCGATTATCTCTAAAAAATACTTTGGCAGCTTCATAAGCCCCTTGGGTGTATCGGAGTCCGTACTTTTTAATTTCTTCGATAAGGAATTTGGCCGTCCACTTATCAACAAAGTGGACTTTTTCCAAAATGTTTATTTCGCCAACCTCTACACCTTTTAATTTCCATCGAAAGTCGAGTGTTTTGTGGCATGGACCCGTTAACCTCATAACTTCGCTAAGCGCCAGAGATGGATCCACATGCAAGCCTTGAGACAGAATAATTCTATTAATATAGCTTTTGGTCAGTTTTTTTGGCGGGAGATACTTGATTTCGCTGATCAACTTATCAAAGTCTGATTGTTGAGGTGTATCTGTTTGACTATCTTGATCTAGGCTCATGTGCTTCCATATTCCTCAAAGAGGAGCGCTAAACGACTTAATATTCAAACAAGATCCTCGGTTTCCAATAATGGGTTCGAATAAAGTGACGCAAAACAAGTTGTTGCTGCATATATTAATCAGAAACAGTCGCTTAATAGAAACGATTTTTTTACTAAATCGTTTAGGTTGGAAGCTTTATGTATGATTTGTAACAAATGAGTTCTTTGGCATGACAATTTTTGTTAGAGCAGGCAATTAAGCCTGCTCCAATAGGTGATATATCAAACTGCTGTTTGGGACCAATCTGGGCAATTGTTTACCCAATTGCATGAGGGCTTCACCACTAAAACATTGACCATCTATTTTGGGCAAATTCGTTTCAAAGTTTGAAATAGATGATTTTGGCCAAAAGTCCCCAGAACGAATAGGCCAAACCACATGCAACTTATAGATTTTGTGAGGGTCCAGTCCTGAAAAGCGTATTTGATCGGGTAAACCAGATGTGTGACTGCGTATCAAACTATATGAAAACAAGGCTTCATTTTTGTCAGCAGAAACCACCCCAGTGCCCATTGCGTAATCTGGTAGCGACAGCCTAACCATGTCTCCGGAGTGGATCAGCGCGCGATGCTGTTTATATAAATCAACCATAGCTTTTAACTCGACTTTCTCTTCGTCAGTGAGTTCTCTTAGGTCCATTTCCATACCCATGTGACCAAAGAGCACAACCGAGGCACGCATCGACATGGTTAAATTACGGTGGGTAATATGACAGTCTCTCGGGCCAACGTGGCTGCCCATTAACTCTGAAGGGAAGAAATAGGAAAACCCTTTTTGGATCTTGAGTCGCTCCAAAGCGTCATTTGAATCTGATGTCCACACTCTATCTGTGCGCTCTAACACACCGTAATCAGCGCGTGCACCACCGGAAGAACAGCTTTCTATCTCAACATTCGGGTGCGCTTTTTTAACTGCATCTAATAATGCGTAAAGGGCTTTAGTTTGACGATGCACTGCCGGCTTGAAATATTGATCACCTGGTTGATTAATATCGCGGTTCATATCCCATTTTATGTAAGCAATATTGTTTTCGCTGAGTAAACAGTCGAGACGTTCGTATAAATAGTCGAAAACTTCCTGACGGGTTAAATCCAACACCAATTGATTGCGAAACCCAACATCCTCGTTTGGCGGAGTAGAGAGGATCCAATCCGGGTGTTCTCTAAAAAGATTACTATCAGGATTGACCATTTCTGGTTCAAACCACAGGCCAAATTCCATGCCTAAATCGTTTACGTGTTCAATTACCGGCGTTAATCCTTGTGGATAGATTGACTCATCGACATACCAGTCGCCTAGGCCTGCTTTATCGTTATGGCGACCAATAAACCAACCGTCATCTAAAACAAAACGTTCGACGCCGAGTTGTGCCGCACGGTCGGCTAAGTCTTTTAGCGTGTCGACGTCATGATCAAAATAGATCCCTTCCCATGTGTTGTAGTGCACTGGACGAAGTTTTTCAGCGGCGTTGTATTTCAACAAATTTTTTCTTACATAGCGGTGATATTGTTGAGATAACGCTGACAGGCCTTTTGAGCTGAAGCTGGCATAGAGCTTTGGTGAATGATAGGAGTCGTTGGTGTGCAGAGTAACTTCACCGGGTAACAGCAATTCGCCCATCTGCACAAAGGCTCTGCCATCGGCCATTTTTTCGCTAAGCAACCGATGATTGCCGCTCCAGCCAAGGTGAAAACCATAGGCATCGCCTTGTTGCTGATCGCAGGTTTTACTGGTGATTATGAGCCCCGGAAATGCATCATGTGAAGTTCTTCCTCGGCGGTTTTCGCGTAAGTATGAACCAAAAAATTGTTCTACATGCTGCTCATGAAACTCTCCAGCCCAATGGCCTTCAAAACCTAAGATTTGATTTGTATACTCTGGGACTGGGAGGGTAGCGGCTGTGCACCATTCAAGATTGATATCAGCATCACCTAAATTGACGACTTCACTGCTTAATACAATAACATCTGATTCAAAATCTATTCGAACTCGGTGTATGACTTTAATTTCCCTCGTTTTGTCAAGGTTGTGAATAGTAACGCTGGTACTGTCATCTTGTTGTACATCAACAATAGTAGGAGCCACCGCCCATTGTGACGCGTCACCAAAGAGCTTCAACCCAGGATTGCCAGAAAAGCCTTCGCCAGTGGTGGTTGTAAGTGAGCGTTTTGCTTCGCGAGTGGGTGATGCAGGGACTTCCTGTCTAATTCTTAACGTCGTCAACATATCGTTGTTGGTGGCCGCTGACAACTTTTTTCCCCAGTAAATAACTTGAGGTGCGCCTCGGTTAAAGGCTAAAACCATCGAAGACTGTTTACCTTCGAGTCTTACAAAATCTGGAATGTTCTTTGACATGAATGGCTCTCTTATCGTTTTTCATGATTGTATGAATAAATTACTACAAATTGTAAACAGGTTTTTAAAACATATAAATACTATAAATAGTTTTTTAGCATATAAAAATATAATTCGAAATAATTTAATGTCGTGAAAAATTAAAATTTCAGAAACTTATCGATAAAGACAAAAAATTTAACTTTTTGTTAATTAAAGAGAAATGTCATAAATGGCCAACAATTTGTCGTATTTTCAAGCAAATGGTAAGCACACAGTTAACATCTAATTACAGGGATTTTTCGCGTAATTTGCCATGCACGTATATCTTATATAAGTGTTAATGGTATGTTGACAGTTCATATAAATACTATTTAACATACAATATATGCAAGCGACGAAATAACGACGTTTGTTAAAACGTGTCAATTCGATGTAGTACCCAATTCGTTTTTTCACGGATAAAAAGCAAGAACACATAAAACAATTAACAGGACAACAGGGGGCTTCTGATGAAAAGAAGTTATCTTAGGACTGCTATTAAAGCAGCCTTATTAGTACCTACTACTGCTACACTCGTTTCACTACCCGCAATTGCTCAAGATGCCTCAGCTGATGATGTCGAAGTCATTCAGGTTACGGGGATTGTAAGCAGTTTGAAAAGAGCTATGTCTGATAAGAAAGAAGCACTGATCGTATCAGATGGCATTGCAGCAGAAGATTTGGGTAAATTCCCAGATCTGAACGTTGCAGAATCTTTGCAGCGTATAACAGGTGTTTCTATTGACCGTAATGGTGGAGAAGGACAATTTGTTACGGTGCGTGGTTTTGGACCTCAATTTAACCAAGTCATGGTCAATGGTCGGCAAATCGCTAACGAAAACCCAGGCCGTGAATTCAGCTTTGACGTCATTGCTGCTGAAATGATCACCGGCGCAGACGTATATAAAAGTACCAATGCTTCTCTTCAAGAGGGTGGCATAGGTGCGACAATCAATATTTCAACAGCAAAACCATTCGATATTGATGGTTTTAGAATTGCAGGCTCAGTAAAGGGCACACGAGAATCGATTAACGAGAAAACCTCTCCTAGTGCATCATTTCTTGTCAGCAACACATTCAACGAAGACCGGTTTGGCGTATTGTTCTCCGCTTCTCATCAAGTTCGTGATGTAACCATCAACTCAATCGGTACAGCGGGTTGGCGTCCGGGTATAACTGTCTCGAACACCGCAGGAGAAGTTCTAGCGAGCAACATCTACATCCCGAGAAACGTCGATCATATTTCTGATGCACAAGAACGGACTAGAACTAATGCGTCTTTGGTCCTTCAATATGCACCATCAGATGATATCTCCATCACTTTTGATGGTTTCATATCAGAGTTTGAAGTTGACTCACAGGTCAATGATTTAGCAGCTTGGTATGAGCCAACGCGGGTCGGTAGAGTCGAAATTGACGAAGAAACCAGAACCGCAACTTATATTGACCAGGTAGGTGGCAATGCGGCAACTGACTTTGTTCAAAGTACGCAAAACCGTCGCGAAGTATCCATTGAAGCATTTGGTCTAAACGTCGAGTGGGACATCCAAGAAAACCTCAAAGCTAACTTTGATATATCAACCTCCACTGCTGAGAACGACACTTCGGATGGTGGAACTTACTTTACCGTTGTCGGTATTGTTAACAACTATCAAACTACCCTTGAGAACGGCCGATTCCTGACGCAACACGATGGATTTTCTAATGGTTCACTGCCAAGTTCAGATTTGGGCCGAGCTCACGTTTATGGCAAAAGTGGCGACAAAGACGAAGATGAGATAACCGAATTGCGGGCAGACTTCGCATATACGCCTGACAGCGACACCTTCACGCAAATGAAGTTTGGTGCTTACATGCAGGATCGCGAAAAAGCCATACAGAACTTCTCACATACCAATAACATTTCGCAAATGTTTGGTCTGTTTGGAGGTTATCGAGCTCCGTTCCCTGAAGGTATTTTGCAGCCATTTACTGCAGATAACTTCTTTGGTGGAATCACGGATACGTGGTACACCTATGATGCAGCCGGGATCTTTGACTTCTTAGCGACAGATACAACGATCCAGCAGGCTAACGATACAACTGCCGGTGTTCCATTAGGCACAACCGCTGCGATCATCGCAGCCAACAATGCCTGGGCGCCAGAGCGTTTAGACGACTTCTCAATTATTTCAGAAGATGTCACCAGCCTTTACATGGATTTTGTGTTTGAAGGTGAATTCGGAGACATGCCTTGGACAGCAAATGTCGGTGCCCGGTACAGCGAAACCAAAATCTCAGTCGATGGTCGTGAGCAAGTATTGAGTGATATCATCGCAACCAGTGATACGACATTATTTGCAAACGTATTCTCTGGAAGCTCGCCAATCACCAAAGGTGGTAGTTACGCTAATTTGTTGCCTAGCTTCAACTTCAAATTGGATTTGCAAGATGACATGGTACTTCGTTTCTCATATTACGATACGCTTACACGTCCTACATTGAGTCAGTTGTCACCTGCAACTAACTTTGGTGAGCCACGTCTGCAGAATCTGACGGCAGCGGGTGGTAACCCTGCTCTGCGTCCGTTTAAATCTGAAAACTGGGATATCTCCTACGAGTGGTACTTTGGTGATGCAAGTTCTCTGACTTTCGCATACTTCAATAAAGAAGTTGAAGATTTCATTACCACGTTGCGTGGTACTGAAACCTTCGCATTGGGTGATCGGGCTACTACGCCAGGTAACGTTTGCGGAAACTGTACACCGGATCTATTGCCTCCAGGCGCCGTAGTATCGGATGAGCTTCAAGGTGCAACTGAGGACTTCTTCGTTAGCCGTCCTCAAAATGGAGAAACCGCCACAGTAAATGGTTTTGAAGTAGCAGTTACCCATGTTTGGGAGTCGGGCTTTGGTATTACGGCTAATGCGACTGTGGTGAACAGTAACGCTGAAGTAGATACCAGTGTCAGTCAGACCTTTGCTTTAGAAGGCTTGGGCGATTCGCAAAACTTAATCTTGTTCTATGAAAGAGATGCGATACAAGCTCGTGTTGCTTACAACAACCGGGAGTCTTTCTTGCAGACATTAGCTGCAGGAACGGGTGAACCGGAGTTTGTTGATACATATGGACAGTGGGATGCAAGTGCGAGTTATGACATCAATGACAACTTTACAGTTTTCATTGAAGGCATCAATTTGACAGGTGAAGAGACTATTAAACATGGTCGATTCGCAAATCAAATAACTCAAATCCTTGATACAGGAACGCGTTATGCTATTGGCGTTCGTGCGAATTTCTAATTCGCTAGAACGGTTTACAATGTAGTTCATTGAAATGGTCCGTACCGATTTAGGGCGGACCATTTTTTAAATCTGACAAGCAGAAAGGGATAAATGATATGAATCTATCCTTGGCTGCATTAACATTAAATTAACTCCCTTAGTATTTAGTCGAACTCCGTTTTAGACAGAATGCTAAGGCAATTGATTTGATGAAGTTTATTCCGTTTATTAGTAGAGCAATTAAAACCGTATGTCGGAGCAAATTAAAAAAATAGTAATTGTTGGTGGTGGTACCGCTGGCTGGTTAAGCGCCGCTGTCATTGCTGCCCAGCATAAATCAGCGCCTGGCCAAGGCTTAGAAGTCTTACTTGTTGAGTCGTCTGATATTCCCACCATTGGTGTTGGCGAGGGTACTTGGCCGACGATGAAAAACACCATGCAACAAATTGGTATCAAAGAAAGTGATTTGTTTAGCCGATGTCATGCAGTGTTTAAGCAAGGTGGAAAATTTGTAGAATGGGTGCATGGTAATGGAGATTTTTATTATCATCCTTTTACGGTTCCTTTGGGTTATGGTCGTCTCGATTTAGCCCCTTATGTATCTAATATTGAATCCTACGCTGTTGAGTCGAACTTCCAGCATCATATCTGCGAAGCCGGTCTGGCTCCCAGAACCATGGCAGAACGAGAATTTAACGGCCAGTGCAATTATGCCTACCATCTTGATGCGGGTGCATTTGCGGAACTTCTCAAGGAGCATTGCAAAAACAACCTGAATGTGACGCAGATTATTGGAACCGTCGACAAGGTTAATTTAACAGAGGATGGCGGGATTAAATCCATTCAACTTCAAGCTGGTGAGGAAATTGCTGGTGATCTCTTTGTTGATTGCACCGGACTGGCCAGTTTACTGTTAGGTAAAGCCTTGGGAGTTCCATTTAAACAATGCAACGATGTTTTGTTCAATGACACTGCCCTTGCTATGCAAGTACCTTATCCTGACCCAGCTTCACCTATCGCCAGTCATACTATTGCAACCGCTCAAAATGCAGGATGGATTTGGGATATTGGACTCACTCATAGACGAGGTGTTGGACATGTTTATTCTTCCGAATACCTCAGTGACGATGATGCGTTGGCTAACCTGCAGAATTATTTAGGTGAGCAAGCTAAAGGTCTTGAGCCACGAAAAATTACCTTTGACTCAGGTCATAGAGAACGTTTTTGGCATAAAAACTGTGTCGCAGTTGGCATGGCTGCAGGGTTTGTTGAGCCGCTGGAAGCGACAGCCATCATGTTGGTTGAGATTTCGGCGCGATATATCGCTGAAAATATGCCGGCTGATACGGATATCATGGCGATTACTGCCAAACGTTTTAACCAGCAGATGGATTATCGTTGGCAGAGGATCATCGACTTCTTGAAGTTGCACTACATGCTTACAAAGCGCTCAGAACCCTATTGGCAGGCTCATTGCAACCCGGACACGATCCCGGAATCACTGCAAGAGGATCTCGCAATATGGAAAACCCGTGGCCCTGTTAGCGGAGATTTTGACAGTGCTATTGAGCTGTTTCCAGCAGCGAGTTATCAGTATGTCCTTTACGGGATGGGCTTTAAACCTGATTTTGAAAAACGCCAATACCTGTACCAACAGAGCGAACAGGCGCAACAGATTATTCAGCGCAATGCCAAATTGACGCAACAAATGTTGCAAACCTTACCTCCACACAGAGAATACATAGAAACGTGGTTATCCACAGCAAGGTAGAGAAGTCCTATTAATGTTTGAATTAGTCGAATTGACAAGTAAAGCGCACAAAAATTTTAAAGTTGTACCGCAATCCAAGACTTTGTTTGCTCAAGGTCAGCAAATCATGAGCCTTAAAGTAAGTGAGGTTTCCCAAGCGGCCACCAATTTACCGGTCATTTATACTCGAAGCGGTCATGATGGAGGCTTTGTTTTATCTGCGCTTACTGGGCTTACCCCGGAACAAAATCTCTTTGTTCAAGATGATACCTGGACCGCAACTTTTACCCCTTCATCAATGCAGACTCATCCAATGTATCTGATGAAATCGCCGAAAGAGGAAAATGCCTACACTATTGGCATCGATGAAAATAGCACTGCTTTTTCAACCGAAAATGGCGAAGCCTTATTCGATGAGAAAGGGGCCGCAACCCTTTATCTAAGTAAAGTCAAAGCACTTTTAGAGGCAGACATTAAACACAGTATCGAAACCCACCAGTTTACCCAAAAGCTCGATACATTAGGACTCTTAAAAGCTATCGATTTGAATATTCAATTTGACAGTGGAATACAGCGTTTAAATGGTATTTACGTGATTGATGAAGCGAAGTTTCAGCAACTCGGCGGGGAAATTCTGGCTGAATTGAATCAGTTGGGATATCTGATCCCGATTAACGCTATGTTGATTTCTTTATATCAGTTGAACGCACTTATCCGGCGATATAACGCGATATCTCAAGGCAACCAGATCAAACAATTAAAAATGGAAGTCGCCAAAGATGCCAATGCATTTTAAAAATAATATTAGCCAGCTTTCAGTTGGCCTTACAGCACCGTTTAGGGTTAGGGGAATAATCTAATGACCGAAAATCTCATACAAATATTGGTCTTTGTCGGCGTGACAATTGCGATCGCATTTGCGACTTACCTGCATTGCAAGGGGAAAGGGCATCGGCAAGCCAATCAGAATAAAGAGTACTTTTTGGCTGGTGGCGGTTTGGCTTGGTATTTTGTGGCAGGCTCTATCACGCTAACTAATTTGAGTACCGATCAGCTGGTTGGCATGAACGGCAATCAGATGGCTCTTTTAGCTCTTTGGGAATTCTCCGCTGTGGTTGGTCTATTTATCTTGGCAAAAGTGTTTTTACCCGTTTATTACAAATATAATTGCACTACCACGACCGAATTATTGGAGCAAAGATATCAGAACAAGAACATTCGTGCAGTGATCAGTGTGATGTTTTTCTTAGGTAGTGCGTTAATTTTTTGCCCTGCGGTTATCTACTCTGGTTCACTTTTCATGCAAACGATGTTCAACGTCGATATCCCTCTGATGTACATTGCTATCACCTTTGCGGCAGTAGGTGCCATGTATGCAATATTTGGCGGATTAAGGGCTGTAGCCGTATCAGATACGTATTCTGGCGTCTTATTATTGGGCATGGCTATCGTGGTTGTACTGTTAGCACTTAATGCCATTGACTATGATTTTTCGGGCATTCCAGCAGAACGTTTGACCTTGATTGGCGATGATGATTCACCGATCCCATGGCACACGCTGTTAACAGGTATGATTTTCATCCAAATGTTTTATTGGGGAACAAATCAGGTTATCACTCAACGTGCAATGGCTGCACCTAGCCTCAAGGAAGCGCAAAAAGGCGTATTTGCTGCTGCAGGAATAAGATTTTTAATCGTCCCAGCTATCATTGTTGTGCCAGGGATAATTTCCTACAAACTTTACGGAGATATCGGAGATGCCGCCTATGGCCGCATAGTAGGAGACTTGTTACCCGCATGGTTATCAGGCATTTTCGCCGCGGCAATGGCTGCCGCAGTATTGACTACTTATAACAGTAACTTAAATTCCGCCACGGCACTTTATGTTTGTGATGTTCATGAAGCCTATATCAATGATAGCCCTAATGTACAAAGGCTGAGTGGTTGGGTAACAGCTGGGTTGACAATATTGTCTTTATTACTTGTACCTGTATACGCGCAAGCAGACAGTATCATAAACCTACTACAACAGCTTTACGGACTATTGAGCATGCCAATATTGTCTATTTTTGTTGTCGGATTATTGTTTAAAAATGTTCATGCCAATGCTGGAATTACGGCGGTGATATTCGGTGTATTGTTCTATGGTTTAGTTTCTTTTCCAATATCGCCCTTATTCGCCCCTTTTGGACTGCACTACATCCACCTAATGTTCATTACTTTGATTAGTTGTGTGTCTGTCGCGTTATTAGTCAATAAAGTGGTATTTAAACAATCCGCAAGCTTGTCATGGGCGAACAGTGAGGTTAAAGTAGCTTAAACGATTAAGTTTCCGAGTAAAGCTGAAACCGTGAAAGAGTCGAATGTATGATCAACCTTAGAAAAAGCAATATCGATAAGTTGCCCAAAGGCGTGTTTGATGTGCTGATAGTCGGAGGCGGCATCAATGGTGCTGTCTCTGCTGCGGCACTGGCTGCCAAGGGTGTTAAAGTGGCATTGATCGATAAAGGCGATTTTGCCGGGTTTACCAGTTCTAATTCATCCAATTTAGCCTGGGGCGGGATTAAGTACTTGGAAAGCCATGAATATGGTTTGGTCAATAAGTTGTGTAAAAGTCGTAACCACTTGATGCGCAGTTACCCGTCTACAGTGAAAGAAATTCGCTTTTTCACAAGCATTCAAAAGGGCTTCCGTTTTCCACCGTTTTTCGTATTTTTGGGAACGCTTCTATATTGGATTATGGGACGCTTTTTCACCAAGATGCCAACGTATCTTACGCCCAAAAACATCAAAACCCTTGAAGAAGTTGTTGATACCAAAAACGTAGCAGGCGGATTCGAGTATTCCGATAGTTATTTATATGATAACGATGCACGTTTTGTGTTTAACTTCATTCGTTCAAGTATCAGTTATGGGTGTATCGCTGCAAACTATGTTGGGTTGACCAAATCTAGTCGCGAGGGAGATGTTTGGGTAAGTCATGCAAAAGATGAAATTAGTGGTGAAGAAATTGTCATTCGTTCCAAAGCCTTTATAAATGCCGCAGGCCCCTTTGTTGACGAGATAAATGATGTCAACTTACAAAAAACTGACCATCACCATGTTTTCTCTAAAGGTATTCATTTAATCGTTGATCGACTTACGCAAAGCAATAAAGTGCTGACGTTTTTTGCCGACGATGGTCGCCTATTTTTTGTTATCCCAATGGGCCCTAAAACCTGTATTGGCACAACTGATACCCAAGTCGACAAACCCGTGTCTTACGTCACCGAAGACGACCGAGCTTTTGTCTTATCGAATGTAAACAAATTATTGTCCTTAGACAAACCCTTGACCAATGCCGACATTATTGCTGAGCGATGCGGTGTCAGACCATTAGCGATTGAAGGCAAAGGTGGCAAAGCTGACTGGGTTCAGTTGTCTCGTAAGCATGCAATAGACAAAGACGAAGACAAAAAATACATGTCAATCTTTGGTGGCAAACTGACCGACTGTATAAATGTCGGTGATGAAGTGGCCGATTTGATCAATGGCTTTGGTATTGAATTACCTTATCGAGATCAGAAATGGTATGGCGAGCCTGATGACTCGGTCAAAAAAGAGTTTTATCATCGTGCAAAGTTGATGGGCTTAGACGATCTTACTCCAACCAGCTCGTCTGAACCGCTGACTCAACGCTTTTGGCGACGATATGGACGCAATGCCATTAATATGATCGAAATGATCCGTGAAAACCCTAAGATGGGTGAACTGTTAATCGAAAATAGTGAGTATCTGCGTGTTGAGATTGAGCATGCAGCGGATCGAGAGATGATCACCAAATTGGAAGATTTCTTGCGCCGTCGCTCCAAAATATCACTAGTGGTGCGGCAAGAGGACATTCTTAGCGCGCCGGGCCTTAGAGAAGCTTGTGAGATCCTTTTCGGCGAGCAAGCCGAAGCAAAATTGCAAGAATACATTGCGTCACTGAATGGGTCGGGAATTGAACAAGATAACGTCAAATCGGCTTAATTCGTTCCTGAACCCCTGATACTGAAACAATTAAACGTCCAAGCGCATCATTTTTTAACAATCTATTTTCATAAATCGACGATTGGGTGGTGACTTCGGCGCGCAAATCTAACATACTTGCACACTTTCTCGCCCATGCTGGTATTTCTGTGTTTTAACCCATGATGAAATATACAAAGTTGTAAGGGAATAGAGAGTGATTCTAGCTCCGTTATTTTTGATTTTCGGGAGCAATTTTTTAAAAGAGACAAGATGTAATGAAAACGAACTATATTCCATTGGACAAAGCGCTCCATAGCAATCTGAAAGTTAAAACCTCACATAAATTTGAGTTTACTAAAGCTATCCATTTGGCATCCGCGACATTGCGCGACTTCGCTCAAATCGCAAGCTGTATGCCTATCGTATTTATTAAAGACCAGCCAAGCGGTTCTTTTCACTCAATCGCTATGCTAGGGCTTGAGCAAAACAGTAACCTGTATTACAGCGAAGACAAGTGGCTAGGGCACGTCATGCCTCTTAGCGTTCAGCGCTACCCATTCGATGTTCGTCCTGATGGTGACAAGTTAGGTGTTTTCATTGATGAAAATAGTGATTTGGTAGGTGATGAAGGTGAGAGTTTGTTTACCCCTGAGGGTGAAATGACCGATTATCTTAAGAACCGCAATGATTTGCTTGGTGAAATCGCCAACAGCGAAATGGCCACGCAACGTTTTGTTAAGCGCATTAACGAATTGGGCTTATTAGATACGGTTCAGCTAAATGTTCAGTATGTTAATGGCGAAACTCGTAACGTAACAGGCGTTTACAGCATCAACGAAAAACGTGTAAACGAATTGCCTGATGAAGTGACACTTGAATTTAAGAAAAACGGTTACTTAGGTGCAATTTATACGGTTATGTTGTCACTAGCACAACTTAATCGTTTGGTTCAATTATCGGCTAACACAGATAAGCCTATCCGTGGTATTCAATTAGCAATCGTTGACGAAAAAGCAGAAGCAGAAGCGAAAGAAGAAGCACCTGCTGCAAACTAGGCGATATCGCTAAAATATCGAATTAAAAACCGAGCAACTGCTCGGTTTTTTTGTTCTTTGACCTGCCTTTAAACTATCTTTCGAGATAAGGTTACCTACAATATTTGATATCGAGTTTTTGATATGAAGGTTTCTCCGGCCTTGAGTTCTGGGCTAGGAAATGCCGATTCATTTGGACTATTGGGGTAAAATTGCGATTCCACACAAAATGCATGGTAGGGACCATAAGTCACGTCGCCTTTCCCCTTGGGTTTGTCGCCAACAAAATTGCCAGTATAGACTTGAACGCCTGGCATCGTAGTATGAACTAAAAGCTTTCTTCCATGTTTTGCATCTGATGCAATAGCCGCAAGCTGTAAGGTTTGTTGCTTAGGATCAAAATTTTCAATACACCAATTATGATCCAGACCATTGGCGGCAGTGATTTGTGGGTCGGTATGATGAATAAGTTCCTCTAGTTTGCTAGCATCGTTAAGATCAAACGCAGTACCTTCGACCTCACGAATTTCACCTGTAGGGATCCCCTGAGAATTTGCAGGCGTATAATGACGCGAAACGACTTGTAGGCTCTGTTCAAAAACCTCTCCGCTATCGTGTCCAGCCAAATTAAAGTAGCTATGCTGAGTGGGATTGAACACAGTATCTGCATCAGATTCAGCTTCATAGGTTATGGTCAATCCGTTGTCCTGATCCAGTGCGAAGGTTACGTCTACCCGCAGTGTGCCAGGAAATCCTTGATCGCCATCTTGACTGATAATGCGCAGTCGCAAGGACATTTGCTGTTCATCATCGTCAATATGTGTAACGCGCCAAAGACGGTTGTGAAAGCCATCTTTGCCACCGTGCAAACAGTGGCCTTGCAAGTTGGTGTTCACCTGAAAGGGAACACCACCTAAACTAAATTGGCCTTTTTCGATTCTGTTAGCGTAACGACCAACGGTTCGGCCGATATAACCTTGATCAGCCAAGTAATCCTCGACAGTATCAAAACCCAGCACTATATCTGTCTGATTCTCATCATTGATTGTCCAACTACGAATAATGGCTCCGAGCGTCAAAATCTCTACCGAAATACCATTTTTGTTGGTCATGATGAAACTTTCGACTATTTGACCGTCTGGCATAGTGCCAAATTGTGTGCGCTCTATCATGGTGTTAATACACTCTTGTTTATCAACGAAAACTCAAGCTGTCTAACCTGAGGCGAAGCGATTCGAATTTTGGGTAGTTTAATGTCGTTTAAACCCCAAAGTACACTGCACGGCATTTTGCCAACCCGATAGCAATTTCTCGCGCCGCTGTTGAGACATATCGGCGTCAAATTCACTATCGATTAGGTTTTTATTGGCTAAAGCTTGGGTAGACTCATACAAACCTAACTGCAATCCAGCAAGGTAAGCGGCGCCTAACGCAGTGGTTTCCATTATCTTAGGGCGCTGCACTGTGATATTTAAAACGTCAGTCAAAAATTGGCAGACCCAATTGTTTGCTACCATTCCTCCGTCAACTTTCAACACCGTGGGCTTAACGCCATCTTCAGACATCGCTTTTAGTAGATCTGAGGTTTGAAATGCAACGGATTCCAGCGCCGCTCGGGAAAGGTGAGCATTAGTTGTGCCTCGAGTAAGTCCAAATATCGCTCCACGGGCTTCAGGATCCCAGTAAGGAGCCCCCATTCCTGCAAATGCAGGGACTAAATATACGCCGTGATCGTAATCTAAACTGGTTGCTAAGGGTTCGGTCTGCAACGCATTTTCAATGACTCTAATGCCATCTCTGAGCCATTGAACAGCAGCACCAGCGATGAAAATCGACCCTTCAAGCGCATAGTGAACTTGGCCATTTAGCTTATAGGCCACTGTCGTCAGTAATTGGTTTTTCGACTCAAATGCTTTGTCACCGGTGTTCAACAATACAAAACAGCCGGTGCCATAGGTACTTTTTATACTACCCGGCTCAAAACAGCATTGGCCAAAAGAAGCAGCCTGTTGATCACCGGCAACACCACAGATGGGCACAGATTTGCCTAATAATGATGGGAGTGCCACCCCAAAGTCATCAGCACATTCTTTGACTTCAGGTAGTACAGATGCTGGTACATTGAATAAATCCAACAGGTCTTCATCCCATTGCTGGGTGTGAATGTTAAATAAGCTAGTGCGACTGGCATTGGTGATGTCTGTTGCATGCACTTTACCGCCAGTCAGACGCCAAATTAAGAAGCTATCAACGGTGCCAAACGCCAGCTCTCCATTTTCAGCCTTTTCTCTGGCACCCATGACATTTTCCAATATCCATGCAACCTTTGATGCCGAAAAATAGGGATCCAATAACAATCCGGTTTTTTCTCTGACACTATCTAGATGCCCTTTTTCTTTCAATTCTCTGCACTTTGGCGCAGTACGGCGGTCTTGCCATACAATCGCGTTGTAGACAGGCTTGCCTGTCTTGCGATCCCAAACTAATGTCGTTTCACGCTGATTAGTGACACCGATGCCGACAACCGCTGCGCCTTTATCTGCGGCATCTTGCATTGCTTGTTGGCAGACACTCAAAGTGGATTGCCAGATGTCTTCGGGATCATGTTCGACCCAGCCGTCGTTCGGATAGTGCTGAGTAAACTCTTGCTGGGCCACAGCGATGATTTCTGATCCTGGTCCAAACACAATTGCACGACTAGACGTTGTGCCCTGATCAATTGCCAGAATGCAGTTATCCAAATTAGCCATACTTTCCTCTTAATTCGATGGATGATTGATTGGTTAATGTCTGTCCCGCGTTTAACGCTTAAAGTCCCAACATCTGACTATAGACGCTAGTAAGCAGCACATAGCCAGCGTAGAGGACCTACTTTTTACTCTCTTGTTCAATTTGTTGATTTAACAACATTTTTGCCTCACCAAGCAGGGTGCGCATTTCATTTTCTGCTCCTTCAGGATCCGCATTTAAGATAAAATCTAAAATACGTTGGTGATCGTCTACACTTGCTCGTTCAACACCTTTTCGCCGGTTGGTAATACGAATACTAAATCGCAGAGCGACTTCAATGGTATGGCGCATATTCCAGAAAAATCGATTGCCACTGGCTTCGAGAATGCCCACATGGAAGGCGATGTCTGAGTCTAAGTGGTCATCTTCTCCTTTCGCAGCGGCTTTCATTCGGTCTATCGCATGGATAAGAGTTTTTCTGTTTTCGGCTGTTAAATTCGACGCGGCCAAGCCAGCTGCAGCAGGTTCAATGGCCAGGCGCATATCGGCAAATTCAGAAATAATGGGTAAAGAGCCTTTACGGTCCAACAGCCAATTGAGAATTTCTGGATCGGATAAATTCCATTGGGATTCTGGTAAAACAATGGTTCCTCGGCGCGGTCTGGCGTCTAACATACCTTTGGCAGTCAACATCTTTACTGCTTCACGTAAAACCGTTCGACTGGCGTCAAACTCCTCACACAATTCAGCTTCAGCTTTTAGCGGCTGGCCTTGTGGGTACTCTCCCAAAGCAATAGATTTGCCAAGAGATTGCACTATGTGTCGTGTAAAATTTCCGCTGAACATTCTTCCAGCCATGTGATTTCCTACTTTAATTTAATTCGACAATATTACCTGTCGATACTTTTTTAATTTTGGGTACAAATCGATTCAACTATACCCTTAACATTGGTTTTCAGAACAAAAACACTGCCCTGATCAGAAGTGTTGCCCGGTTCGTTTTCTAATCCATCCCAAGCACTGGTAACAATAATGTGTTGCAGGTCAGGGCCACCAAAAGCAATGCATGTGGGTTGCTTACAAGGTAACTCAAACTCAAATACTTTTTCGCCAAGTGGGGTATAACGTTTGATCTTGTGTGAACCCCATTGAGCACTCCATAGATGATCTTCGTTATCTATACAGGCTCCGTCCGGATAAGCTCCCTTATCAGTCTTAACAAACTTTCGCCAATGGGATATCTGGCCATTTTCTGCATTGTAATCAGCCACTTTGATGGTACGCGTGGGTGAATCGGCGTGGTAAATTTGTCGACCATTTTGACTCCAGCACAAGCCATTACTGATCTCTATTCCATCCAAACGCTTAATCGCTTGACCATTCGCTAAACAATATAGAGATCCTAATTCCCCTGATTCGGATTGGCGCATTGACCCTGCCCAAAATCGTCCTTGTCTGTCTACTCGACCATCATTCAATCGATTGTTATGGAGAGACGATTCAACTTCGCAGACGTTCTCTATCTTGCCGGTCAAGGGCTCAAAAAAAGCAAAACCAAAGTCGAAAGCAGCAATGAATTTGTTTGCCACTGGCGTTAAGCCGAATGAGCACAACCTGTGGGGCGTGTCGAACACTTGAGGCTTGCCGTTGAATGCCCACCTAAACATTTTATTGGTGAGGATATCTGTCCACCAAAAACACTGTTGAGATGAATCCCAAATCACCCCTTCACCTAATCTGTTTTGCACATTTAAAACGGTTTCAAGACTACAATTTAGCATGTTGCCCAATCTTATTCGAGGTTAAAAATGTGCTTAACAAATGACACTTTTCCTGCCACTGATGTTGGCTATCCGTTGGATTAAAAAGTTGGCTACCTATTCCAACGCCAGTGCATCCTGCCGCCAACCATCCGTTTAAATTATTGAGGTCTACTTGACCTACTGCAAACAAATGTATGTCTGATGGAAGAACTGTCTTTATTGCTTTGACGAAATCTCGTCCTAATGTATTGGCTGGAAAAACTTTTAAAAGTTTGGCACCACTTTCAATCGCAATATACGCTTCACTCGGCGTTGCAATACCTGGAATAGGGACAAGGTGATTCTTATGTGCCTGAGATATAACGCGGCTGTCAGTATTGGGCGAAACAATGAACTGGCCGCCAGCTTGTCTTACGTTATCAACTTGCTCTGCGTTGACGACTGTCCCTGCCCCAAAAACCAGTTCGTTAGCAAAGTGCTCGGCAATGGTTTGAATACTTTGCAAGGCAAACGGAGAATTCAATGGCACTTCAACGGCTCTGACACCGGCAATAACTAACGACTCACACACTTGGTATATATTCTCAGGCGTTACACCGCGCAATATCGCGATGACTTTTTGATCACAAAGAATGTCAGCTACGTTCATCGAGTTGCTTCCAGCGTTCTGAGGTGAGTGCTTGAAGTCCACATGTTGTTGCCCATTCACTCGTGTAATGTTCGGTTCTGATGTTGAGTTTATTTAAGGCAACTTCGTAAAGAGAGTTAATTTTCGAAGAGCCAATAAGCACAACATTAGAAAACAAATGAAAATCTTGCATTGCGGCTTTTACATCTGCACCGATTAACAGCCCCGACAAAAAACAGGATGCCTGAGTATTGCTTTGATTATTCAAGACTTGCTTAGCGCGCGTAGCAAAAAGTGTATGAATGATATTACTGGTTTTGCTTAATCCGATATCAAGCCCTTCGGAAAAGCCTTTTTGATCCCAACTGTCGTCGTCAATTGGGTTGAGCAACACGGAATGGTTACTCAGCACCTCAAACAATTCTCCTACAGGACTAGTGATAAAAGAGCTGATACTGTCATGTTCAAGCAGGGCCCATTTGGTATGAGTGCCTGGCAAGCAAACAAGTTGTTCTGCTGGATGATTTGGCTGTTGAGACAAAAAGCCGAATATTTGTGTTTCTTCACCGCGCATAACATCGGGTAACTTGTGGCGGTTCTGACACGACAACCCGGGGAAGATTGTAAAAGGGACGCCTCTGGCGTCAAAACTCATGGCCGAGGCAAGGAGTTGATGCTGATCAGTAGGGCATGACACATAAGGCACCAACTTCCAACCAATATTTGAGCCAACAGTACCAATCAAAAACACCGGTACCCTGCCAAATTCCTCAAGCCAGTCACTGCATAAATTAAAAAAGCTTTGCTCTAAATCGAGATCTTTTTTACTTCCAGGCCCCGCTTTTCGGTCTACAACAGTTAACTGTTCATCAATGAATTGACACAGGTAAAGACGGCATACACTGGTACCCCAATCGCCTAAAATCATCATTTGAGGTGAGCTATTGTTCATGTGCGCCCCGCATCAATGATGAATTGTTGACCAGTGATCATTTCACTGTCATCGGCGGCTAAAAATAATGCCATATTGGCGACCTGAATGGGCTCCAAGCGTCCTCGTAACGCCACAGATTTTTGCCATTCTCTCTCGGCTTCAGGGGTTAGCCACAAGTCTTGTTGCTTTTCGGTTACTACCCATCCGGGAAGAATTGTATTGACGCGGATATTGTATTCACCATATTGATTCGCTAAAGATTTACTAAGGCCATTGAGTGCCGATTTTGCAGCCACATAACCTGGCATTTGCTTTGGGCCGATTAACACATTGATTGAACTAAGGTTTATAATGTTTCCTGCTCGTTGTTCACGCATGAACGGAATAGCCGCCTGACAAGCAAAAAAGGTTGCGTCCAGATTTACCGCAAGGCAATCACGCCAGCCTTGTACATCAATTTCAAGTGGAGAATGCCGGTGGTCATTTGCCACATTGTTAATCAGTACATCGAGGGCGCCGTGTTTTCTGGCACAGTTTTCAATACTCATCTTTAAAGATTCGATATCTGTCACATCAAGTGTTTCAAACGAGACTTCATATTGCGGATGAGCATTGAGCCTGTCAGCCAGGGCCTCACCACTTTTTTGGTTGGTATCCACAAAAGTGACTGTTGCACCCTGTTCTGCAAATTGCTCAACCATCACCGCACCAATGCCTGTAGCACCGCCTGTGATGTAAATTGATTTGCTTTTTAGGCTAGGGTAAGTTGCAAAATGATTCATATCTCTCAGTGTTCGATAAGCTGGTGTTGGTTGAAATGATCACTTAACCACTAACCACCCTGCTTCCCCATGCTAACGTTTGTAAAGGGATACAGTTCAATTTCTGGCGAACAATTACCAACATTAATATGTACTATCATATTATTAAAAAACATTATCTACCAAACACTTTTTAACATCATTTTTACTTTTTTTAGTTGCCTATTTTAACTGTATGTAAAACCAGTCTTTTTCTCTTTTTTCATAATAATCAGCCGTTTCGGTGCAGGCCTTAATTTTTCTAGCTTTGCTGGCATTCAAATAGAACGTTTTTATCCTTGACAATGGGACGACGGGAAACCTAAACTCTATTTTGTGGGTAATTGTGGCAGAAAGTGGATCAAAGTGATCTAAATGTGTCGCAAACTGGTGCTAAATCAGAAAATAACAAAAGCAAAACAATTAAAAAGGCTAGGGGATATGTTCCGCGGCGCTAACGCAATCAATCTAGATGTAAAAGGCAGGGTGGCGATACCAACACGGTACCGTCAGCTGTTGCTGGATGATTGTCAGGGACAACTAGTTTGCACAATCGATACACAGCAAAGCTGTCTGCTACTTTACCCACTTCCCGAATGGGAAGAAATCGAACTTAAACTCAGCAAGCTTTCCAGCATGATACCCCATGAGCGACGTCTACAAAGGCTTTTGCTCGGTTATGCAATGGAAGGCGACATGGACAAAAACGGTCGCTTTTTATTATCCGCTCCTTTGCGTCAACATGCCAATCTTGATAAAGAAATTATGTTAGTTGGTCAATTGAACAAATTTGAAATTTGGGATGCGAAAACCTGGCAAGAACAAGTTCATTTGGATATTGAGACCGAAAAATCAGGACAAATTGAACTTACTGAGCGCCTGCAGGATTTCTCTTTGTGATGAGCAATGCAGCACTGGAGCAGTCTCAAACTCTGCACAAATCAGTCTTGTTGGATGAATCCATCGACGCTTTGGCTATTCAACCTGATGGGATCTATATCGATGCGACTTTCGGTCGTGGCGGCCATTCTGCGCACATTCTTGATAAGTTAGGTCAAAACGGCAAGCTAATAGCGTTGGACAGAGATCCACAAGCCATTGAGGCAGCGCAACGCTTTTCCTCTGATCCACGTTTTCAAATCGAACACACCGCGTTTTCGCATATTGACGAAGTCGCACAGAAGTACGGTTTAGCTGGCAAAGTAAACGGTGTCCTTATGGATTTGGGAGTCTCATCTCCGCAGTTAGATGATGCCCAGCGGGGGTTTAGTTTCATGCGCGAAGGTCCATTGGATATGCGTATGGACACCACTAAAGGCATCAGTGCAGCACAATGGCTGCAAACCGCTGATCAAGACGACATCAGTCAGGTGATTAAAGAATATGGTGAAGAAAAATTTGGCAAACGCATTGCTCATGCCATTGTTACCACGCGCGAAGAAAGTCCACTAACGACGACCTTACAACTTGCCAAACTGATTGATGAGGCGGTGCCGGTCAAAGATAAATACAAACATCCAGCCACCCGCGCATTCCAAGGGATTCGTATTTACATTAATAGTGAGCTGGATGAAGTACGCACTGGGCTAAAAGGTGCGCTTTCATGTTTAGCTTCTGGAGGTCGTTTAGCGGTCATTAGTTTTCATTCATTGGAGGACAGATTAGTTAAGCGCTTTATGCGTGAGCAAAGCCGTGGCATGCAGGTTCCGGCGCGCATGGCTATCACTCAGGCTGAGATAGATGCGACGCGAGCGATGAAGTTAGTTGGTAAGGCGATTAAACCGAGTTCGTTGGAGACATCCGACAATCCGCGAGCCCGAAGTTCGGTGCTAAGGGTGGCGGAGAAATTATGACCCAGATAAAGACCAATTTTAATTTGGTCGCCATAATCCTCTCCGAACTAGCCCGTCATCCGATACGGGTTTTGTTGTTTTTAATGGTATTGATAAGTGCCTTTGCGGTGATCCTAAGTGCTCATCACAATAGGCAGATGTCAATCACCTTGGAAGCTCTGATGCAGGAGCAAGATCAGCTGGATATCGAATGGCGTCATCTGATCTTAGAACAGGGGGCACTGACAGATCACAACCGTATCGAAGTGGCTATGAAGAAGCAGCTTAATATGCATCGTCCGTCTCCGGAAGAAGAAGTGGTGGTGCGCTTAAAATGACGGCCAGGAATAAACAAGCGAAACAAAAAATTGCACCCAGCTTAATGCAATGGCGATTTGTTGTTGTCGTGGTGGCGATTCTTATGGTGTTTGGTGTTCTGACTGTCAGAGCTGCGTATATTCAAGTGATCAACCCTGATCAACTAATTGAAGAGGGTGACAATCGAACATTGCGAGTGCTCAATTCCGAAGTCTATCGCGGCCTAATAACCGATAGAAACGGAGAGCAACTAGCCGTTAGCGTGCCAGCCAAAGCGGTTTGGGCCCACCCTCCAACTATCAACAACCCTGACAAAAATGCGTTGCACGATGTTCGCCGATGGGAAGCTTTGGCGAAAGTGCTTGGCCGCGATGTCGATCAATTAATTAAAAAAGCTACAGACGAAAATAGAAAGTTTGTGTATTTGCAACGCCAGGTTTCACCGGCTATGGCCACTTTCGTTAAAAACTTGAAAATCCCTGGCGTTCACCTGGTAGATGAGTCCCGTCGCTTTTATCCTGCTGGTGAGGTCTCTGCTCACTTGATTGGATTTACCAATGTCGACGATGAAGGTATCGAGGGAATTGAAAAACTTTATGACAAGTGGCTTTCAGGTACGCCGGACTCTCGCACTATTCGCCGCGACGCCAAAGGACGTCAGGTTGAAGTTCTCGATGAAGCAAAAGGCAAAGAGCCACAAGACATCCAGTTGACAATCGATCAGCGGATTCAAGCATTGGCATTTCGTGAGCTAAAATCAGCCGTACACTATTATCGCGCGACATCGGGCTCGGCTGTTGTCGTTGATGTTAACACCGGAGAGGTGTTGGCAATGGTTAACAGTCCTTCGTTCAATCCCAATAATCGCAAAGGTGTATCAGCCAGGTTGATACGTAACCGTGCCATTACTGATACCTTTGAACCTGGCTCGTCGGTAAAACCTTTAGCAGTGCTCAGTGCCCTTGAATTCGGCTCAGCGAAAGCGGCGACGGTGTTGGACACTTCGCCTGGATGGAGACGACTGGGTGGCAGTATCGTTCGAGATTCAAAAAATTACGGCAAGTTGGATCTGACTGGCATTATTCAAAAATCGAGCAATGTTGGAACCTCCAAATTAGCCTTGTCTGTGCCAAAAGAGTTTTTCTTAGACATGTATTACAACATGGGGCTAATGAGCGATACCGGCACCAATCTTATTGGTGAAACTCAAGGGTTGTTTAATGAGCAGCGCCGTTGGTCAGACTTTGAATTGTCTACATTATCGTTTGGCTATGGCCTGACAGTGACGACGATGCAATTGGCCAGAATGTATGCCATTTTGGGTAACGGCGGTGTCAAACAGCCACTAAACATTATCATGTCAGATGAGCAAAAAGAGACGGAACGCGTGCTTAGCGAAGTACATGCTACGCAAGTACTAGAAATGATGGAAAGTGTTTTAGACGAAGGTGGGTCTGGCACAAAAGCACAGGTGCCTGGTTACCGAGTCGCCGGAAAAACCGGCACTTCGCGTAAAGCGGTAAAAGGTGGCTATGGAGAGCAGTATGTGAACATTTTTGCAGGTGTTGCACCGGTTTCAGATCCTCAGCTCGCTGTGGTTGTATTGATCAATGAACCTAAGGGCGACTTGTACTACGGCGGTGATACAGCAGCTCCGGTATTTGGGCAAATCATGTCAACTTCGTTGCAGTTGCTAAACGTTGCCCCTGACGCGCGGGATGTATCATCCATCGCTAAAAATGGGGGGCAATAAGATGTCTTCTTTGTTACCTCCAAGAAACATCAAAGCAACCTTGCAGCAGTTTGCTATCGAGGCACCAGACGTCGATGTCAATGAATTGGTCTTAGACAGCAGAGAAGTTGGCTTTCACAGCGTTTTTGTCGCAGTGAAAGGTCACAATCTCGACGGCAGAAACTTCATTCCCCAGGCCATCAGTCTTGGTGCTCGCATGGTCTTGCAGGAAGTAGATGGCGCCAAGGAACATGGCAACCTGCAAATGCGCGAACAAACCGTCATCATTAGTTTTTATCAATTGGCCGCTAAGCTCTCTCACGTGGCAGCAACCTTTTACGGCATGCCGGCAGAAAAACTCGATGTGATTGCGGTGACAGGCACCAATGGTAAGACTTCTACGGTACAACTCATCAGTCAGCTACGTTATCTGTTAGGTGACGCTGCCGCTTCGATTGGCACTTTGGGTGCAGGCATGTACACCAACCGGATTGAAGATTTAGAAAAGACCCTCAATACCACACCTGATGCTTGCCAAATGCAACGGTTGTTGGCTGAGTTTGTCGCCCAAGACGCTAAACAAGTTGCCCTTGAGGCCTCTTCTCACGCCTTAGTGCAAAGCAGAATAGAAGGGTTAAAAACCGATGTCGCTGTATTCACAAATCTTACGCGAGATCATCTAGATTATCATGGCACGATGGAAGAGTACGCCCGCGCTAAACGGCTATTGCTCACGCAACCTGGACTTAAGCAAGTCATTGTCAACCTGGATGATATCGAAGCAAAAAATTGGATTCAGGCCGCCTCAGATGCGCAAAACATCACCATATTGTCGACTCAACTTTCGTCTAAAGAATTAGACCCACAATGGCAATATTGCCTTGCTGAGAACGTCGCATTTCACGGCAATGGGCTGAGCTTTATGTTGCGGTCTAGTTGGGGAAATGCACAGATTGATTGTGCCTTGTTAGGTAACTTTAACGTGTCGAACCTGCTGGCCGCTCTGGCAAGCTTACTGGTATTAGGCCATCCGTTGGATGCCCTTGCCATTGCTTGTCACAACGTGAAGCCCGTTGCTGGACGCATGGAGCTTTTTGCCACATTAGACAGAGGCAACATCATTGTAGATTATGCCCATACTCCAGATGCTTTAGAGCAGGCGTTGGTGTCGGCGAGAATGCATTGCAGCGGCACGCTATACAGCGTATTTGGATGTGGTGGTGATCGAGATAAAGGTAAACGCCCAATGATGGGCAAAATTGCCCAGCAAAACAGCGATAAAGTCTTTGTGACAACCGATAACAGCCGTTCTGAAGCCCCTCGTTCTATTGTCGCGGACATTTTACAAGATATGCAAAACGCTGATGGCGTTGTTGTTGAATTGGATAGAAAAAACGCTATCAAACGGGCAATTGTTCAAAGCAGCCCTGGCGACCTGGTGTTGGTTGCGGGGAAAGGTCATGAAACTACACAAATCATCGGCGAACACAGTTTGCCATATGACGAGCGTGAGTACGTCAAAAAGCTAAGTTTGGAGAAATTATAATGATAACAGTGTCCCTTGATTGGATAGCACAACACGTCTCTGGAAATTTAGTCGGAAAAAATCAAGATATTACCGGCGTGAGCACTGACACCCGAACACTTGGCAAGGGTGATCTATTTATCGCCCTTGTTGGTCCCAACTTTGACGGTCACAAGTTCATTGATATCGCAACAAAATCTGGAGCTGCGGCGTTGATCGTTTCGCAACCCGTGGAAACTGAATTGCCTTATATTTTGGTCGAAGATACCAGAATGGCGTTAGGTGCTTTAGGTGCCGCTGTAAAATCAAAAGTTAATCCAAAAACAGTAGGTATTACCGGGAGTAGCGGAAAAACTACGGTGAAAGAAATGGTTGCCGCCATTTTGTCACGCATCGGCAATGTTTTGGCAACCAAAGGAAATTTCAATAATGATATTGGTGTACCCCTTACTCTGTTAAGGCTAGAAGAGAAGCATGATTTTGCGGTCATCGAAATGGGCGCTAATCACCTTGGTGAGATCGCTTATACAACAAGCTTAGTAAAGCCAGATGTGGCGACTATCGTCAATGCCGCCGCCGCGCACCTAGAAGGATTTGGCAGCCTGCTGGGTGTTGCCAGAGCAAAAAGCGAAATCTTTAAAGGCCTAAACGAAGAGGGCACAGCTGTTATCAATGCTGACAGTCAATTCTATCAGTTTTGGTCTGGCAAGCTGAAGTACTCCAAAACAGTTTGCTTTTCGACGGAATCCGAAACCGAATTTCATGCCAAAGATATCACCTTAGGTTTGGATGGTTGTGCGCAATTTTTACTGTGCACACCAAAAGGAAATGTGCATCTGACATTGGCGCTACCTGGCGAACATAACGTGAGTAATTCACTGGTGGCCGCCGCGTTAGCGATGAATGTTGGCGCTAGCCTTGAAGATATCAAATTCGGATTGCAAAACATGCAACAGGTCAGTGGTCGTTTGCAGGTTAAACAGTTAACCAATCAAGTGAAAATTCTAGATGATACTTACAACGCCAATGTAGCGTCGGTTAACGCTGCGGTTGATCTGCTGAGCAGTTTTAGTGGCTATCGTCTGTTAATACTGGGCGACATGGGAGAATTGGGTGAAAAGGCTCGCTACTACCATGAGCTAGTTGGCGAACACGCTAAATCGAAGGGAATTGATAATTTGTTAACGTTGGGCGTGCTGAGCCAGTCAGCAAGTGATGCTTTTGGTGGCAAACACTTCAGTGACATGAATAACTTAGTGGCATACGTGAATGATCGCCTGGCTCGTGAACAACGTGACATCACTATTCTTGTAAAAGGTTCTCGTAGCGCGCGAATGGAAAAAGTGGTGAAAGCCCTTGAGGAATCACCCGTGGGAAAGTTTGAACGCCACCGGGAGCGCATTGCATGTTAATTTGGCTGGCCGAGTGGCTGCAACAATTTGATGCAGGGTTTAATGTATTTTCGTACCTAACCCTGCGAGCGATCCTTAGCACGTTGACAGCCTTATTGATGGCGGTATTAATTGGACCGGCAATGATCCGCTGGTTGCAGCGCTTGCAGATTGGCCAAACCGTTAGAGATGACGGGCCGCAAAGTCACCTGTCCAAATCTGGAACGCCGACTATGGGTGGGTTGTTGATACTAGCGGCAATTTTGACCAGTGCTTTGCTGTGGGCAGACCTGAGTAATCGCTATGTTTGGGTGGTGTTGTCTGTCGTTGTAGGGTATGGCGCAATCGGTTTTATTGATGACTACCGTAAAGTGATTAGGAAGGATCCCAAAGGCTTAATCGCTAAATGGAAATATTTTTGGCAGTCGGTTATCGCTATTGGTGTTGCGGTATATCTTTATGCTTACCGTCAGGACCCCGCAGAAACCGCATTACTCGTGCCCTTTTTCAAAGAGGTCATGCCGCAACTCGGACTTTTCTTTATGGTTGTGGTCTATTTTACGGTAGTAGGCACCAGCAACGCGGTTAATCTTACAGATGGCTTAGATGGCCTGGCAATTGTACCCACTATTCTAGTTGCTGGTGCATTGGCGATTTTTGCCTATGCCACCGGTAACATTAACTTCTCAGCATACTTGAATATTCCTTACATTCCGCTAACCAGTGAACTTGTCATCGTGAGCACCGCCATCGTTGGTGCTGGGTTAGGATTTTTGTGGTTTAACACCTATCCGGCGCAAGTCTTTATGGGCGATGTAGGCTCATTGGCACTTGGCGGAACACTCGGCATTATGGCGGTTTTAGTGCGCCAGGAAATTGTATTGATCATTATGGGGGGAGTGTTCGTCATTGAAACTCTGTCTGTGATCCTGCAGGTTGGCTCATACAAACTGCGAGGCCAGCGAATTTTTAGAATGGCGCCTATTCATCATCATTATGAATTAAAAGGTTGGCCAGAGCCCCGTGTCATAGTGCGATTTTGGATCATTTCACTGATCCTGGTGCTGATTGGTCTTGCGACCCTGAAATTGAGGTAGACAAATTTATGCATTCGTTGGACGTTAAAAATCAACATGTGGTCGTCGTCGGTCTTGGACTGACCGGTCGCTCATGTGTGCGATTTTTACAACAACAGGGTGCAATTGTCTCCGTTATGGATAGCAACCCTAATGCCTCCATTCCCGCGAACACTCGAGGTATTGTTGGGAGATTGGACGCAGAGGTGCTAAGTCGGGCTAACATGATTGTTTTAAGCCCTGGAGTAAATCCAAACGTCAACGAGATTCAACAGGCTAAAAAGTGTGGTGTTGACGTGATAGGCGACGTTGAGCTATTTGCTCGGGTCAATACGATTCCTGTGATTGCAATTACTGGCTCAAACGGCAAGTCAACGGTCACCAGCTTAGTTACCGATATGCTTAACAGTGCCGGTAAAAACGCTGTGATGGGCGGTAATATCGGCACACCTGTATTGGATTTAGTGGATATAGAAGCGGATTTTCTGGTTTTAGAGCTATCCAGCTTTCAATTGGAAACGTTGTCGTCTCTCGCGCCAGTATGTGCGACGATTTTGAACATCAGTGAAGACCACTTGGACCGGCATCTTAAATTGGACGCCTATGTACAAGCAAAAAGCAGAATTTACTTAAATGCTAAACATAAAATTGCCAACAGAGATGACAAATTAACTTGGCCAGAAGTGTTTGATGAAGAACAAAGTTTTGGATTAAGTACAACGCAAAAAGGCTGGCAATATGACCTTAACATGGATGCAATATTGCACCGTGGAGAACGTTTTATCGAACAGCATGCGTGCGGTATTAAGGGTCTTCACAACATGCTTAATATTCAGGCTGCATTGGCGTGTGTTGAACATTTGCAACTCGATACCGCAGCTTTGCGAGACGCGATTCATGCCTTTAAAGGGTTAGCACATCGATTTGAATTCGTTGGTCAGCCAAAAAATGTGACTTGGATAAACGATTCTAAAGCTACAAATGTTGGCGCTACCATTGCGGCAATCGAAAGCCTGGTTGATAAAAAGTCGGGCAAATTAGTTTTAATCGCTGGCGGCGATGGAAAAAATGCAGATTTTTCCGAGTTGCAGCCCTTGTTGCTGTCGGCCGTCGACTTGCTGATTACTTTAGGCAAAGATGGAAGGCAAATTGCTGCGTTGAAACCTGGCAGCGTGGAAGTCAGTGATTTAAAAGAAGCGGTAAAGCTTGCTTATTCGCTGGCTCAATCTGGTGACACTGTGCTCTTGTCACCCGCTTGCGCAAGTATCGATATGTTTGACAACTATCAGCAACGTGGCGACACCTTCAAACAAGCTTTGTTGGAGATCGCATCATGAGTAACGTTGTGAAAACTGACAAGCAAAATAACCACAACAAAGATTCTACATTGCGAAGAATGTTCGCCCAGCGCTTTGACGGTGACAGCGCGGCCAATCTTCCTTTTGATGTGAATCTCATTTTGCTAAGTCTGGCGTTGATGGCTATCGGATTAGTAATAGTGACATCTGCATCAATGCCGGTTGCCGAGCAAATGAAAGGCGCACCTTTTTATTTCGCGATTCGCCACAGTATTTATTTATGCCTGGCTGTGGTAGCTGCGTTTATTGTCATGCAAATTCCGATGCAGTGGTGGCGAAAAAGCAATCCGTGGTTATTGCTCAGTGCAGTAGTTCTACTTATTTTGGTGTTGTTTATCGGTAAAACCGTAAATGGCAGCCGCCGTTGGTTGTCGCTGGGCCCCATCACCATTCAAGTTGCTGAAATCGCCAAACTGTTTTTCTTCTGCTACTTGGCTGGCTATTTAGTCCGTCGATACGAAGAAGTCACTGAAAACCTAAAAGGCTTTATTAAGCCCTTGATCGTGTTTTTTGTCTTGGCGCTGCTGCTCCTGATGCAACCAGATTTAGGTACTGTTGTCGTAATGTTTGCTACGACCATTGGTTTACTCTTTTTAGCCGGTGCAAAACTTTGGCAATTTTTTGGTTTGGTGATCACCGGATTGGCGGCTATTACAGCCTTGATTTTGTTAGAAGGTTATCGAATTGCGCGTATGACTTCATTTTGGGATCCCTGGGCCGACCCCTTCGGCAAAGGGTATCAATTAACCCAGTCATTGATGGCCTTTGGCCGCGGAGATTGGTTTGGTCAGGGGTTAGGCAATAGTTTGCAAAAACTAGAATATTTACCTGAAGCACATACCGACTTTATCGTGGCAATATTAGCGGAAGAATTTGGTTTTGTTGGTGTTGCAGTAGTCCTGGCAATTCTATTTTTCTTGGTTTTTAAAGCGCTTCAATTGGGTAATAAAGCCATTGCCAATGAACGTCCTTTTGATGCCTATCTCGCCTATGCAATTGGTATTTGGTTTAGCTTCCAAACCGCGGTTAATGTCGGTGCCAGTGCAGGAATTTTGCCAACTAAAGGACTGACACTGCCACTAGTGAGTTACGGTGGTTCGAGTTTGATTGTGATGTCCGTTGCGGTGGCCATCTTGTTGCGAATTGATTTTGAAATCCGTGTTGATGGTGTACAAGCCATGAGCAAAGGCTCGAAGAAAAAGCCAGCGAACAAAAAAGCTAAATCGAAAGTGAAAAAGCTGATTGACGATATACAAACCCAAAAAAGTAGAGACGAAAAGAGCAGCGACCCTCTTGGTCAAAGCGAGGTCAGCTATGGGTAAAACGATTTTGATTATGGCCGGTGGTACAGGCGGGCACGTTTTTCCAGGCATTGCCGTGGCGAATGAATTGAAACGTCGCAATTGGAATATCCATTGGTTAGGTACGTCAGCAAGAATGGAAGCTGAAATTGTGCCCAAAGCCGGGTTTGATATCAGCTTTGTAGATGTCGCAGGTGTGCGTGGAAATGGTTTGCTGCGCAAATTAAAAGCACCATTTCAATTGCTAAGAGCTGTTGCTCAAGCCAACGCAGTAATCAAAAAGATCCAACCTGATGTTGTGTTAGGAATGGGGGGATTTGCTAGTGGTCCTGGTGGCATCGCTGCGTGGTTACGAGGGATCCCATTGGCGGTCCATGAGCAAAACGCATTACCTGGAGTCACTAACAAAGTGCTGGCTAAAGTGGCGTCTAAAGTGCTTATGGGCTTTGATCACGCCTTTGGTAAAAATACCGATACGCATAAATATCTTTGGGTAGGTAATCCGGTAAGACCTGAATTTGCGGATCAGTCGGTATCTACTCTGCAAAGAAACACACGGCATATTTTAATTGTTGGTGGGTCATTAGGGGCAAAAGTGCTTAATGAATATGTGCCTTCTGCACTCGCTAAACTTGACGCGTTTTCTGTGTGGCATCAGACAGGTAAAGGTAATCAAGAAGAAGTTAAACAATCGTACCAACAGCAAATTGGTGAGCACGTTGATTGCAAAGTGACTGAGTTTATTGACGATATGGCCGCAGCGTATCGATGGGCAGATGTCATCATCTGTCGCGCAGGTGCGTTGACTGTTGCTGAAGTGGCGATGAGCGGTGTTGCTGCGATTTTTGTTCCATTACCTCATGCAGTTGACGACCACCAAACCGTTAACGCCCGAGCACTGTGTGATGAAGGTGCAGGGATTTTGATGCCACAGAATAAATTAGAACAAGGTGACTTATATCCGGTACTTAATGAATTGCTTGCTGAGCCTAAAAAAATTGGTGAAATCGGCGAGCGTGCGAAGAGTTTGGCTAAACCCGAAGCCACGCAAACCGTTGCCGATATCTGTGAAGACCTGGGAGGAATGGCTGCATGACACGTCCAGATAAAGTGAATTATCACATTCCTGAAATGCGCAGGATAAAGCAAATACATTTCATTGGTATAGGTGGCGCAGGTATGGGTGGGATCGCCGAAGTCTTACTTAATGAAGGCTACCAAATTTCCGGGTCCGACCAACAAAACAATGCCATGACGCAGCGTCTCGAAGCAAAGGGTGCGCTGATTTACATTGGTCATCAAGCCAGCAATATTGTTAATGCGAACGTCGTCGTGGTGTCGAGTGCTATCGATCACAGTAATCCTGAGATTATTGCCGCTAAAGAGGCCAGAATTCCGGTTATTCGTCGGGCCGAAATGCTAGCTGAGCTTATGCGCTTTAGGCATGGTATCGCGGTTGCTGGCACTCACGGTAAAACGACTACCACCAGTTTATTAGCGACTATTTTTGCGCAAGGTGAATTGGATCCCACCTTTGTTATTGGTGGATTGCTAAACAGTGCAGGGACTAACGCCAAATTGGGCAGTAGCAGATATTTAATTGCTGAAGCCGATGAAAGCGATGCATCTTTTGTGCACCTGCAGCCTATGGTCTCGATTGTCACCAACATTGAACCGGATCATATGGACACCTATGACGGTGATTTTGCACGCATGCAAGATACCTACTTAGATTTTTTACACAATCTTCCGTTCTATGGCTTAGCCGTGGTTTGTATTGACGATCCGGTGATCCAAGAACTTGTGCCGCGTATCGGCAGGAAGATTGTGACTTATGGTCTAAGTGAACAAGCGGATGTGCGAGCCATAGATATTGAATTTGGATTTAATCAAAGCCAGTTCACCGCTTTACGTGAAGGCAAACCTGAACTGCACATCAGCCTCAATATTGCCGGAAAACACAATGTACTTAACGCCCTTGCTGCTATTGCTGTTGCAACCGACGAGGGAGTAGAAGATCAGGCGATAGTTGACGCGTTAGCAGCCTTTGGTGGCATTGGCCGAAGGTTTGAGCAATTAGGTGAGTTCGACACCGGTGAAGGTGTCGTCACCTTAGTTGACGATTATGGTCATCATCCAACCGAAGTTGAAGCAACTATCGCGGTGGCTAGGAATAACTGGCCGGAAAATCGCATTGTGATGGCTTATCAACCTCACCGCTTTACCCGAACCCGTGATCTTTACGAGGATTTTGTCCGTGTATTATCGCAAGTCGACGTATTGCTATTACTAGAAGTCTACAGCGCTGGTGAAGCGCCTATCGAAGGCGCAGACAGCAAATCGTTGTGCCGCTCCATCAGACAACGTGGCCAACTTGAACCCATATATGTGGCAAGCAAAGAAGAATTGCCCAAACTCCTCGCGGAAACACTCAAAGATGACGACATTTTGATGACCCAAGGCGCGGGAAACATAGGCCAAATAGCCAAATATCTTCAGTCCATTGAATTAGAAAAAAGTAAACTGAGCGAGGGGATGCCTGCATGAATGTAGTTTTCCATGTGGATGTAAAACAATACGGTAAGGTCGCCGTACTTTTGGGCGGCATTTCCGCCGAACGAGAGGTTTCGCTTCGCTCCGGAAATGCAGTGTTGAATGCGTTACAAAACGCTGGTGTCGACGCCCATGGTTTTGATCCAGCAGAGCACCCCATTACAGATTTAATTAACCAAGACTTTGACCGTGCAGTCATCATGCTGCATGGGCGAGGTGGTGAAGACGGCAGCATGCAAGGGGCGTTGCAATTATTGAATTTACCTTTTACGGGTAGTGGTGTTTTAGGGTCTGCATTGGCAATGGATAAGGTCAGAACGAAGCAAATTTGGCAAACGCGAGGATTGCCCACTGCAAAATATCAAATTGCTGAGAAAAGAAGCTTTGATGCGGGATCATGCAAGGTTATAATGGCAACCTTGGGGGACATCGTCATGGTCAAACCGGCGCAGGAAGGTTCAAGCATCGGCATGGCGAAAGTGACAAGCGCTGCACAATTAGAAACGGCCATACAAGACGCCTTTAAATATGACAATACAGTCTTGTTAGAGCAGTTCATACAAGGTCCAGAATACACAGTGACGATTCTGAATGGCGAAGCTTTGCCATCTATTCGTATGTCAACTCCCCACAACTTTTATGATTATGATGCTAAATATCACTCAAATAGTACTGAGTACTTTTGCCCGAGTGGCCTAAATGCGCAAGATGAAGCACAGTTGGGGCGCCTCGCGATAGACGCGTTCGATGCCGTGGGCGCAACAGGTTGGGGGCGAGTGGACTTTATGCGAGACGAACAAGGACAGTTCTATTTACTCGAAGCCAATACGGTACCGGGTATGACGGAAAAAAGTTTGGTGCCAATGGCAGCCAAGCAAGCCGGAATGAGTTTTGAGCAACTGTCACTGGCCATTTTAGCGACGGCGGATGCGTAGCAATGGAACAGCAGGCGCCCAGCAAAAACATATTATCGACCTATCAAATGGGTGGGTTGGTGTTTTTGATATTGGTGATCCTGAGTTTGTTTTATGCAGGCTGGTGGTTAGATAACTGGTTAGAGGATGCGCAAAAAGCACCCGTTAAAAAGGTACTGGTAAGTGGCAACAAGGTGCATGTGTCACAAGAATCGATTGAACAATCGGTAAAAGCTCGTCACAAGGAGAGCTTTTTTAAGATTGATGTGGACAGCGTGCACCAACAAATTGAAGCCATGCCGTGGGTGTATCGTGCGTCGGTTAGAAAGCGTTGGCCGAATACCTTGAACATCCATGTGGTTGAAGAGATAGCCAGTGCCAGATGGAACAATGATTCGTTATTGAATCAATATGGCCAAGCATTTGATGCACGACTTGAAGATGCAGCCTTGCCCAGCTTATTCGGTCCGGGTGGCAGTGAAAAAACTGCATTGCAAGGCTATCGTGCGATGCAGACATTGCTAAATAGTGAAAATTTGACGATTGAAGAGCTGTATTTAAGTGAACGATTTGCCTGGAATATACGGCTTAAAAATGGCGTGAAGCTAAATCTGGGCCGCTCAGAGTTTGTCGATAGATTGCAACGATTTGTTGATGTCTATCCATTGTTGAAACAACAAGATAAACAAATTGAATATGTAGATTTACGCTATGACACCGGCTTAGCAGTAGGTTGGAAACAGTTAACTGAACAAGAGCAAGAGAGTTAATTAACGTGAGAAGAGAACTGAATGTCTAAGGTAGCAGAACGTAACCTGATTGTTGGCTTAGATCTAGGCACCAGCAAAGTAAAAGCTGTCGTAGCAGAAGTGCTAGACGATGGCGATATTAGTGTTGTTGGTGTTGGCACACACTCATCAAAGGGCATGGACAAAGGCGGAGTAAATGATCTCAACCTATTGGTTCAGTCAGTGCAACGTGCTGTAGGCGAAATGGAACTCATGGCTGATTGCCGAGTGTCGTCTGTCTTTATGTCGATTTCTGGTAGACATGTTAAATGCCAAAATGAGAGTGGCATGGTGCCGATCAATAACCAGGAAGTGACGGCAGACGATGTAGACAATGTGGTTCATGCAGCGCGTTCGGTTCCTATTGCGCTGGAACGTAGGCTCTTACATGTGCTGCCTCAGGAATACACCATTGATGTGCAAGAGGGGATCAAAAACCCTGTTGGTATGTCAGGCGTACGAATGGAAGCCAAGGCGCATATCATCACTTGTGCGGACGATATGGCCAAAAATTTGGTGAAATGTATTGAACGTTGTGAACTTAACGCCGATCAGATGATCTTTTCAGCATTGGCGTCAAGTTATGCTGTCTTAACCGAAGATGAAAAAGAACTCGGTGTATGTGTCGTCGACATCGGTGGTGGCACTATCGACATGGTGATTTATTCCGACGGAGCGATTCGCCATACGGCGGTAATTCCTGTTGCGGGAAATCAAATTACTAGCGACATAGCCAAAATATTTAGAACACCAATTAACCATGCTGAAGATATCAAGATCAACTATGCATGTGCATTACGCGACATGGTTAGCATGGAAGAACAAATACAAGTGCCAAGTGTGGGCGGTAGACCGGCTCGTGTCATGTCCAGACACACATTGGCTGAGGTAATAGAACCTCGTTATCAAGAATTGTTTGAATTGATCCTAGAAGAGATCAAAAGCAGCGGGCTCGAAGAGCAAATTGCTGCAGGAATCGTACTCACTGGCGGCTCTGCCAAAATGGAAGGTGCCGTGGAATTTGCTGAAGAGCTATTCCAAATGCCAGTGCGAGTCGGTGCTCCAATTGGAGTGAAAGGTTTATCTGAATACGTCGATGACGCTACGTTTGCAACCGTTGTGGGTTTATTGCAATACGGTAAAGAGTCATTGCAGTCCAAGTCCGCACAAAAAGCGAATAATGCAGAAGGACTTTGGCATCGTATTCAGAGTTGGTTTAAGGGGGAGTTCTGAGCATGGAGATGTCTCAGAACCTTAAAAAATTGAATGTGGAATCGCTAAATCCACATTTTATCGCGCAAAAATCGGAGAATAATAATGTTTGAATTAATGGATAGTCACAGCGAAGAAGCTGTCATCAAAGTTATTGGTGTTGGTGGCGGTGGTGGAAACGCCATCGAACACATGGTGTCGCAAAGTATCGAAGGTGTGGAGTTTATTGCTGTCAATACCGATGCTCAGGTACTACGTAGCTCATCAGCAAACCTGACATTACAAATTGGTTCAGGGGTAACCAAAGGTCTGGGTGCAGGTGCCAATCCTAATATTGGTCGTCAGGCTGCCGAAGAGGATCGAGAAACGATCAGACAAAGTCTGGAAGGCGCTGACATGGTATTTATTACCGCAGGAATGGGTGGTGGAACCGGTACAGGGGCCGCGCCAGAAGTGGCAAAAGTTGCCAAAGAGTTGGGTATCTTAACGGTTGCTGTTGTGACTAAACCTTTTCCTTTTGAAGGCAGAAAACGCACAGAATTTGCTGACCAAGGTATCGAAGAATTGTCAAAATACGTCGATTCACTGATCACCATACCGAACGAAAAGTTACTGAAAGTTATGGGACGTGGAACTCCATTACTGCAAGCGTTCAGCGCAGCGAACGATGTCCTTCGCGGTGCCGTTCAGGGAATTGCTGAATTGATCACTCGTCCAGGATTGATCAACGTTGACTTCGCCGACGTAAAAACGGTGATGTCTGAAATGGGCACAGCCATGATGGGAAGCGGTTCAGCGTCAGGTGAAGATCGTGCTGAAGAAGCCTCTGAAGCGGCGATCGCTTGTCCGTTACTCGAAGATATCGATTTATCTGGTGCGCGCGGTATTTTGGTCAATATTACTGCTGGACCAGATTTCGCTATCGACGAATTTGAAACTGTCGGTAACGCTGTTAAAGCCTTTGCGTCTGAAAACGCTACTGTGGTCGTGGGTACAGTTATTGATATGGAAATGACTGACGAATTGCGCGTGACCGTAGTTGCAACGGGAATTGGTGCAGAGCGCAAACCAGACATTTCATTGGTCAGCAGCCAAGGTTCTCGTGTTTCAGCTGAAGCCAAGAATTTCAAATTGCAACCAGAAGCCGGCGATCGAGTGGGTAATGCAGCGACTGATATGAACAAAGCGGTCGCAATGGAAGAAAAAGAAGAACTCAATTGTGAGTACTTGGATATTCCGGCGTTTTTGCGAAAGCAAGCTGACTAATTCGATATAGATTGAATTTCCAGGCTAAGCTGCTGTCTTAGGATGTTGAAGCCGGAAAATTTTGGGAGTGGAATAGCGGTTGTATCGCTGAATTGTTTGTAGGCACTAACTCGGTAGCGACGATGTTATTTGCCGGTTTGACGTAATCGTCAATTTTGCAAACATTGGGCCATGTTACAGTTTTTTGACATTGGACCAGTTAGTCAGTATACTATGCGCCGTTTTTTCGCTAGAGCGATTAGAATAGGCATACTGTTAAATGATTAAGCAACGCACAATAAAACATGCTGTGCAAGAAACAGGGATTGGTCTGCACAAAGGTGAAAAGGTCACCATGACTCTCCGGCCTGCGCCGGCGAATACAGGTATTGTATTTCGCCGCATAGACCTTGAGCCTCACGTGGATATCCCTGCTAAAGCAAATGCTGTTGGCGACACAGTGTTATGCACGTGCTTAAGTAATGAAGACGGCGTGTCTATTTTCACTGTTGAACATTTGGCCTCAGCGCTAGCGGGTCTGGGCATTGACAACATTATTGTTGAAGTAGACAGCAACGAACTACCAATTATGGATGGCAGCGCGAGTCCATTCATTTTCTTGTTGCAATCTGCCGGTATTGAAGAGCTGAATGCGGCCAAAAAATTTATTCGAATTACTAAACCCATCCGCGTTGAAGAAGGCGACAAATGGGCTGAGTTTCACCCGTACGATGGCTTTCGTGTTGACTTTAAAATTGATTTTGAACACCCGGTTATCAGTCAAACACGCCAACATGTTGTGATGGACTTTGACGCCACCTCTTATGTAGATAAGGTTAGTCGCGCAAGAACCTTTGGTTTCATGCGAGACCTTGAATACATGAATGCGAATAATCTGGCATTAGGTGGCAGCATGTCAAACGCCGTTGCACTTGATGAGTATCGTGTTTTGAACCCGGAAGGGCTTCGTTATGACGACGAATTCCTTAAGCATAAGATTTTGGATGCCGTGGGCGATTTGTATCTAGGCGGTCATAGTATCGTCGGCGAGTTGCGTGCCTACAAATCTGGTCACGGGCTGAATAACAAATTACTAAATGCTATGTTGCAAGACCAAAGCTGCTGGGAGTACGTAAGCTACGAATCTCAGGATGAAGTCCCAATTCATTTCGCTTCGCCGGTACTTGCTAACTAAATTATGATTTTCTAAATGCCGCTTTGTGCGGCATTTTTGTTTATCCATCAAATACCTTGATAACCTTATGTTTTACAAGGTATTGTTATACTGCTGATTTGAAGAACAAATTTGCATTAAGGATTTTCGGTTCCAAGGTCGATAGAATTGTATGAAAAACAATCAATCGGGTTGCAGCAGGATACCTAAATTTACTACCCAATTGACAGCAATCTGTTTAGAATGCTGGCCGGTTCGAGATTGAGAGAAAATGATTTAATGAGTTTAACACTGCATTACAAAGGCAAATCCACAGAATTCTCCTACAAGATAGGCAAGCGTCGCTTAGTTGTTGGGTGTGTATTTGTGTTTGGATTGTTATCCCTGTCCAGCCGCACAGCACATCAGGTTGATGAGACAAAAGCCAGAATTGAATTTGCTAAAAATGGTTTTGTTACGCAGCAAAAAGAAATCGACCAACTCAAATCTGCTACCCAGGAACAGCTATCTGGGATCATGTTGAAGTTGGCGGATGTTGAAGGCCAGATTCATCGTATCAATGCATTAGGCAGCAAACTTGTTGACCAAGCCGGCTTGAAGCAAGACGAATTTAGTTTTAATGATATCCCTGCCACTGGCGGCCCGCTGATGGACGCAGTGATAAAAATTGAAGGTGAGCACGAGATGCTTAACCGAATTGAATCATTGCAACATACACTGGCTTCAAAAACCCAAGAACTTTCAGCCCTTGAATCTATCATGCTCAATCACCATATCAACGATCAAGTGGAGTTAATTGGTCGTCCTATTAAGTCTGGTTGGTTGTCATCTTATTATGGCATGCGTAAGGACCCCTTTAGCGGAATGCCAGCGATGCACAAAGGTGTCGATTTTGCTGGTGATGAAGGTGAGCCTGTAGTAGCGACTGGCGCTGGATTGGTCACTTGGTCAGGTGAACGATATGGCTATGGAAATCTCGTCGAGATCGATCACGGTAACGGATTGATCACTCGCTATGGTCATAACAAAGCGCTAAGTGTTAAGATTGGGGATGTCGTTACCCGTGGTCAAGAAATTGCGTTGATGGGCAGTACTGGACGTTCAACTGGTGCACATGTGCATTACGAAGTATTGCGCAATGGCAAGCAACAAGACCCTCTACCGTTTGTTTACCGACGATAATCGTCGCGTGAATCAGTATTAGACAATCGGCTCCATTTGGAGCCGATTGTGTTATTTTCGCTACTTTGCAATGAAGCAAGTAGTTTTAATTTGATAGATTGGAAGCTGTAAATCCATGTTTGCGAGCATATTCACAAAAATATTTGGTAGTCGAAACGACCGCCTCCTAAAAAAACTCAATAAGAGTGTTGAACAAATCAATGCCCTTGAAGCTGAGTATGAAGCTTTAAGCGATGAGCAATTAAAAGGCAAAACCGCTGAATTTAAGCAGCGCTTGAACGATGGCGCTACGTTAGACGATTTGCTTATCGAAGCATTTGCTGTTGTTCGCGAAGCCAGCAAACGTGTCTTTGAAATGCGTCATTTTGATGTGCAGATGCTTGGTGGCCAAGTGCTTCATCAGGGTAAGATATCTGAAATGCGTACAGGTGAAGGTAAAACCCTTACCTCGACGTTACCCGCTTATCTAAACGGTTTATCTGGCAAGGGTGTACATGTCATTACCGTTAATGACTACCTTGCGAAACGTGATGCTGATTGGAGTAGACCTTTATTCGAATTTTTGGGGCTGACAGTCGGATGTAACGTACCGGGTATGGCTCACGCAGACAAAAAAGATGCCTACAACGCCGACATCACCTACGGGACAAACAATGAATTCGGCTTTGATTACCTCAGAGATAACATGGCATTTAGCCCTCAAGACCGCGTCCAGCGCGGTTTAAATTTTGCGGTTATCGATGAAGTCGATTCAATCTTGATTGATGAAGCTCGCACACCGTTGATTATTTCAGGTCAGGCAGAAGACAATGCTGAACTTTACCGAAAAATTAACGTGATTATCCCCGAACTTGTCGAGCAAGCTGAAGAAGATAAAGAAGGTGATGAGCAAGGCCGTGAAGGTGAAGGTGACTTTACCATCGATGAAAAAGGTAAACAGATCCATCTAACTGAACGTGGCCAGATCCACGTTGAAGAAATTTTGCAACGTCAGGGAATTCTGTCTGAAGAGGATTCTTTATTTGCCGCCGCAAATATCTCTCTTTTACATCATGTCAATGCGGCGCTGCGTGCTCATAAACTGTTTAGCAAAGACGTCGATTACATCGTTAAAGATGATGAGATTGTCATCGTCGATGAGCACACTGGGCGCACGATGGAAGGACGTCGCTGGTCTGAGGGTTTGCACCAGGCTGTAGAAGCAAAAGAAGGTGTGAAGATCCAAAACGAGAACCAGACGCTTGCTTCGATTACCTTCCAGAATTACTTCCGATTATACGAAAAACTATCTGGCATGACAGGTACGGCGGATACTGAAGCATTTGAATTTAATCATATATATGGATTAGAAACGGTAGTTATTCCAACCAATAAGCCGATGATCCGTGATGATAAAGCTGATCTGATATATCTCACCGCTGAGGAAAAATACGAAGCCATTGTTGAAGATATTTTAGATTGTGTTAAGCGTGGACAGCCTACTTTGGTGGGTACGGTTTCGATTGAAAATTCTGAATTATTGTCCGGTGTACTGCGTAAAGCTAAAATTAAACATGAAGTACTTAACGCCAAACAGCATTTACGTGAAGCTGATATCGTCGCTCAGGCTGGTCGTCCAGGTGCTGTGACAATTGCTACTAACATGGCTGGTCGAGGTACGGATATTGTATTGGGCGGTAATTGGCAGTCTGAGTTAGCCAAAATCAATGATCCCAAGCCAGAAAAAGTAGCAAAAATTAAGGCTCAGTGGGAAGAAGATCACCAAAAAGTACTTGATGCTGGTGGCTTGCATATTATTGGTACCGAGCGCCATGAATCTCGCCGAATCGACAATCAATTACGGGGTCGTTCTGGTCGTCAAGGTGACCCAGGTTCATCAAGATTCTATTTGTCTTTAGAAGACGGATTGATGCGTATTTTTGCCTCTGAAAAGATGGGCAACATGATGAAACGTCTAGGGATGGAAAGAGGCGAAGCCATTGAACATCCTTGGGTAACGCGAGCAATCGAGAATGCTCAGCGTAAAGTTGAAGGACGCAACTTCGATATTCGTAAACAGCTACTTGAATTCGATGATGTGGCCAATGATCAACGTAAAGTTATTTACGAACAACGAAACGAATTATTGGATGAAGGTGATATTAGCGATACCGTTGATGCGATTCGTGAAGATGTCGTCAGCAGTATGATTGACGAGTACATCCCGCCACAATCTCTAGAAGAAATGTGGGATGTTCCAGGATTGGAAGAGCGGATCAAAGGTGATTTCTTAATGGAAATGCCGATTCAACAGTGGCTTGACGAAGACGACAAACTCTTTGAAGAAAAACTACGTGAGCGCATTTTGGGTGAAGTGCAAACGGCCTACAAGCAAAAAGAAGAAACAGTCGGGCCGGATGTCATGCGCCAGTTCGAAAAAGCCGTGATGTTACAGAATCTCGACAGCTCTTGGAAAGAACACTTAGCGGCTATGGATCATTTACGCCAAGGTATTCATTTACGTGGCTACGCTCAAAAAAATCCGAAACAGGAATACAAACGTGAGTCATTCCAGCTGTTTTCCGAAATGTTGGAAAACCTAAAAGTTGAAGTGATCAACATCTTAAGTAAAGTTCGTGTTAAAGCGGAATCTGACGTCGATGCAGTTGAAGAACAACGCCGTCAAGCAGATGAAGTGCCCAAAAACTACGAACATGAATCACCTAATCAAGAATCTCAGGACCAAGCTGCAGGCCCGAAAACGGCAGTGCGCGAGGGACCTAAGGTTGGGCGAAACGATCCTTGCCCCTGTGGTTCAGGTAAAAAGTATAAACAGTGTCATGGCAAGTTAAGTTAGCCCGAACACGCTAAGAAACAGGGACAGCTTTTGCACTGTCCCTTTTTTATGTCACAAATTTGAAAGGAAATACAATGATGAAAATAGTGGATGTTGCCGTGGGAGTTATTCAGCGCAACGACCAAATTTTTGTTAGTAAACGGGCAGATGACTTACATCAAGGCGGTCTGTGGGAATTTCCAGGCGGAAAAGTCGAATCAGACGAAACGGTCGAACACGCCATGTGCCGTGAACTGAATGAAGAATTGGGTATTATAGTGCATTCGCAATCTGAGTTTATGTTGATTGAACATGACTATGGCGACAAACATGTCAGATTGCACATTCACATTATTGATGGATTTGAAGGGGAGCCAACAGGCATGGAAGGACAGCTTACTCAATGGGTCAGAATTGACGAGTTGCATAGGTTAAGTTTTCCAGAAGCTAACAAAGGGATAATTAAAAAGCTCCAGACCGAACAAGATTAGTGTTTAAATCCGGCATTAAGACTAATTTGCATAAATAATTGCTGTTGCTCCGATACCACAATAGTATGTACTCCTCTAAATAAATTCGATTGAACCACCTAACTAGTAGGCGATTTAGAAATTTCCAGTATAGAGCTTCGTCTCAGGAGATTAATTTTGTTTTTTATTCGAAAAGGCTTAGTTGTGTTGCTAGCCTTGATTGGTTTCGAAGTAAAAGCGACCGATGAGCCAAACATTCTTAGGTTTTATAGCGAAATAGCGGCTCCTTATTATTGGCTTGATGAAAATGGTGAGCCTCAAGGTGTTAATTTTGATTTAGCAAAATCGTTAATTGAACTCACACAAGTCAATGCCACTATTGAACATTTGCCGTGGGCCAGAGCTATTCATCAAGCCGCAAACGAACCAAATGTCATTCTCATTTCAGCACTTCGTACCAGTAGCAGAGAACCTCTTTTTCAATGGTTGGGCGAGGTACATTCGGTGCGTGCATCATTTATACGTCTGGCAAAAAACAAACACATTAGGCTAACAAGTATCGAACAAGCTAAACAGTTTTTAGTGGGGTCTGTGCGCGGCTACGGGGCCGCCAATTACCTTTTAAAGAGGGGGTTTATCGAAAACGATAACTTGGCGTTAGTATCGAGCACGGAACAGCTTTGGACCATGTTGTTTAAAGGTCGAATAGATATGGTCATTGCCAATGTACAAACAGGTAAATATGAAATACAGAGTGTTGGCCTCGATGCTTCAGAAATCGAACCCATTTACGATGTTGAGGAGCTTAATTTTCAGCTAGAAATGGCAACCGGTCTTAACACAAATGCCCAAGTGGTTGAGACACTTCAAACTGGCATAATTGCGCTTAAAGCAAACGGTGAATATCAGCGCATCATGCAAAAGTGGAAATTACAATAAGCCATCTAATAGACCTTCACGATTCGCTACGGCGGTAAAACCATACACTATATTCTGAATTCATTCAGTGCACTCATTGCCTGCTCTGACTTTTCACTCTGAACAAAGATGTGATCATGGTAGTAACCGGCAATGACGTTCGCACTGATGTCTTTTTCAGCTAGCTTACTGGCGAATGCCGCAGTTAAGCCCACAGCGTCTAAGCTAGAGTGAATCGTCAACGTAATGCAGCAAAAGGTTGAATTGTAGCTAAACCCACTGTCATCGGCAGTTGATTTTGGAACAACAAGGGTCATGCCTTCGGTTTCCATAAACATAGCGATAGGGGCAAGTTCACCTAACTGCCCATAACGGCCATTTTCAATGGATACAAAAACAAATTCGCCCTCATTCAATTGAGGGCTCATCGATTTCAACAAAATATCTAAATTAGTCTCACCCGACACGTCGATTTGCTCCTGACTAAAGACTGACTTTTATACCGACTATGCCAATTACTATCAGCGATATAAAGAACAATTGTTGAATTAAAATAGGTGTGCCATTGACAAAAACATCTTTTAACACCAATGACACCGCGCCAACGGCTAACCAAACTAAGTAGGCCACTGTAATTGGGATCTAATATAACGAGATTGAAAATAGCGTTAGACTCAGAGCCGTAGATAAAACGCCAATTACAATAAATTGAGGTTTGGAAAAGGATTCGGATTTGATAATTGAAATAAGCCAGCCAGCTTCGAAAATACCCGCAAGAACAAGATAAAACCAAGACATAACACAACTCCATCTTGGAGTCGTCCCCGAATGAGATAGAGCGGTGAGGTCGTCCTCACTTCAGCATTGAAACCCCATTATTTTTAATTATCCTAGCAGTGTCAATGCATTTACCTCTGTCTTTAAATCAAAATCCCCTAGCAAACGGTTATGTTATGGCTAAGATCCGCCTTTTTAGTTTATTTGCGTAGCCTTTTTCTTTAATGACGTTACCCAGTTCGGAATTTATCGAGCGGATCAGAATGAGTAACTCACGATACTGAGCTGCTTCTCGTTGCAGGAGCTGATCGATCTGCGACAACTTTTGCAAACAACAGCTTTTCACGTCTTCATTATATTTCTGACCTAAAAAATCGACGAGTTGTGAGGTGTCATTTCCTCTGGCACTGTAGGGCTGCGTCTTGGCTTCTTCTATTTGTGTGCGCAATAGCTCGGTTCGATTTACTACGTTTATAAGTAAGTCAGACGCGAATTCCACCAACTCTGGTTGCAGCGATTCGAAATAATTTTCTAACTCCGTGAGTTTGTCATCTTCAAAATTGACGATGTTATTCTTTTTGTATATTTGACGAGATTCGACCATCGCGTTTTGCGCGATAAGGAGAACATCTAAATTGTCTTTAGGATTACTTCTGATTTTTTGATCCAGTATCTTAAAGGCTTTTTTAAGCGGTTTTTGCGCGTCCCGGATCGCTGCTTCGCGATAAAGCATCGAATCCGTTTTTGTGGACTCAGTGTCGCACCCTGTAGTGACCAATACACAGGCTATCACCACAACAATTGCCCATCTTCTCATCGGTATGGAAGTCCTTTTTTCTATTTGATATTCACATTGGCACCAATTTGCCTGCGTAAATGTTATTATGCAAGTTGGTTTACAGATGAATTCTACTATGGCTAAGTCTCCGGTAAAGAAAATGTTGGAAAAGCACCAAAATTTGGTGCATTCAGAAGATATGAAAGTTGTTTCTCATGTCCAGCGCAAAGATGATGATTGGATCGTCAATACAATTATGATTGAAGGCTACGAAATACCCTTCAAATTTCGCCGTAAAAAGGCCTATAAGAATCTTAACGGAAGCTTGGTAAACCTGACCTATTATCCTATTACTGAAGAAATAGCGGGCCTAGAATTTGAGGTGATGAAAGTCGTTAGGATTAAGGTTGCCTGAATAGACTACCAGATAAGTTAACAGCTCTAGCAGCTCAATTGAAAGCCAACATGAAGTGTTTTTGAATAATGCCGAGTAATGCTTAACAGTATGCAAAATATCCTAACAGGTGTGGTCTTGCATCGTCGTCCCTATCGTGAAACAAGTTCTATTGTCGACTTTTTTACCCGAGAACATGGACGACTATCCGCGGTTTGTCGCGGTGTTCATGGCGGGAAAAGTGCAAAAAGCCAAGAAAAGAAAAGCTTGTTACAACCTTTTCAGGCATTGCAGCTTGTGTTTAGCGGAAAATCGGATTTAAAAACTTTGGTACAGGTAGAAAGCGATGGTCGTGGATTTACCTTGCAAGGCAATGCACTATTTTGCGCATTGTATTTAAACGAATTGCTAAATCGATTGTTACCTGCTGACATAGCGTTTCCTGTCACCTATGATCTGTATTTAGCCAGTGTGCTCAGATTGTCTGAAAACCAGTCGATGGAAGCGGTCCTGCGTGAATTTGAAATTCATTTATTGGCCGATTTAGGTTACGGTTTTTCTTGGCATGAAGACCTGCAATCAAACACTGAGATTGAACCAAATGGCGAGTATTATTTTACCTTGGAGCAGGGATTTCAATTGTTAGCAAATGCAGATAAATCCAAAAACCGTTTCAGTGGTGAGAGCGTACTAAAGGCTGCCAGATACGAATGGGACAAGGAAAGCCTGAGCACAGCCAAACGTGTGACACGGATGGCACTAAAACCCTTACTTGGCGACAAACCTCTAAAAAGCAGAGAATTATTCCAAAAAATGGAGCAAACAAAATGAAAGATATTTATCTGGGTGTGAACATTGATCATATTGCAACACTGCGCAATGCCAGAGGAACACATTACCCAGATCCTGTGCACGCTGCTGATATCGCTGAACGAGCTGGAGCGGACGGTATCACTGTGCATTTAAGAGAAGATCGCAGGCACATTAACGATCGAGATGTTCGCCTACTAAGAGACACCATCAATACTCGGTTGAACTTAGAAATGGCAGTGACCGAAGAAATGTTGGTTATTGCTTCACAAACAAAGCCGGAGTTTTGCTGCCTGGTGCCTGAAAAACGAGAAGAGTTGACCACCGAAGGTGGTTTGGATGTGTTAGGAAATCTCGACAAAATCCGTAGTGCCTGTGACAGCTTAGCTGCTGACGATATTCTTGTGTCGCTGTTTATTGATGCCGAACTGGCTCAAATAGATGCGGCCAAGGAGGCAGGTGCACCCTATATTGAAATTCATACAGGGCAATACGCTGAAGCAAAAAGCGAAGAACAGATGCAAGTCGAATTAGAGAAACTTAAAAAAGGTATTTCCTACGCAGACTCTATTGGTTTAAAGGTTAATGCAGGACACGGTTTGCACTATCATAATGTCAAACCTATTGCTGCTTTACCTGAGATCATAGAGTTGAACATTGGCCATGCAATTATCGCCCGTGCTGCCTTTGACGGTTTAGATAAAGCGGTGCGTGATATGAAACAATTAATGTTGGAAGCGAGAAACTAAATTGGCCGTTTTAGGATTAGGTACGGATATTGTTGAAATTGCCCGATTGCAACAACAAGTAATTAAATCCGAGCGCTTGCCCCGCCGTATTTTGACAGAGACAGAATTTTCCATCTATCAACAGCATAAGTTCCCTGAACGTTACTTGGCCAAAAGGTTTGCCGCCAAAGAAGCGGCGGTCAAAGCATTGGGAACTGGCATTGGTAACGGTATCGGTTGGCAACAGTTAGAGATTACCAATGGTGAGCTCGGAGAGCCCAAGTTGAATTACTCCGGGGCTTTCAAAAAAATGTGCGAGCAGCGCGGTATCACTCACGCTTTAGTGACCATTTCTGATGAGCAGCATTATGCTGTCGCCACAGTACTGTTAGAAGGTAATACGCTAGATGGCTAACCTTTTTAAGGTAAAACCCTCAACAACTAAATCCCACCAGGCTAATCAATTGGTGGGTAAAACAATGTGCGTAGAAATCAACTCTCTTGAGCACACCGGAATTGGTGTCGTTAGCGATCATCAACCGGTAATTTTTGTTGAAGGTGCTTTGCCAGGTGAAAAAGTAGAGATAGTGATCCGCGAGCAAAAAGCCCGCTTTTGTCGAGCAGAACTGAAAAAAGTTATACAAGCAAGCCCAGCTCGCACGACTCCTTTTTGTCAGCACTTTAATCAATGTGGCGGCTGCCAAACTCAGCACGTATCAGCCGATTCAGTGTGTTCGATGAAACAAACATCGATTGAGCAACTAATTTTGCACACTCCGTTGATCCACAGTATAGGTCAAACTGGGCAACGGAAAAAAGGATCATTGTCCACGCGGGGAATAAAGAAGTCGGTGCATCGGACCATTGGCGATCTCGTTGGCCAACTTCATTGGAGCCCAACTCTTTACGCTGAGCCGACAGGTTATCGGCGTAAAACCCGTTTGTCGGTGGATGCCAGAAATCGCCAAGATATAAAACTGGGCTTTCGACAATCTGGTAGTAAGCAAATATTTTCTATTCAGCAATGTCAGGTATTAACCCCCGCTTTACAGCACTTAATCGAGCCGCTACAGAATGTCATGGCGACCTTAGATAATCCGTCGGCAATTGGCCACGTTTCAATGTTTGAGGGAAGCAAGGGTATCCAAGTCTGCTTGCGAGTGACAAAATCACTCAATCAACAAGACAAAGACAAATGGGCTGAGTTTTCGCGGATGAATCAAATTCAATTAGCCTACGAAGATAACCATCATCAGATTACACTAGCAGACCTGACAGACCAGCCTTTGGTTTTTGATGTACCCAATGACATCGAACTGGCGGTAAACATTAACGATTTTGTGCAAGTCAACGACAGCGTTAATAGACAGATGATAGAGCAGGCATGCAACTGGCTGTCGTTGGATTCTGAAGATAACGTGCTTGACTTATTTTGTGGAATTGGCAATTTCAGTCTGCCAATGGCTAGCCAATGTAAAACTGTAGTGGGTGTCGAAGGTGTGGCTGAAATGGTGCAACGGGCCACACAAAACGCACTAAAAAATAACATTTCTAATTGTCAATTTTGGCAAGCTGATCTGAATAATGCAAAAGCAATAAGCAAAGACGAACTGTTAACCTTTAATAAAGTGTTACTTGATCCTGCACGCGATGGTGCGGGTGAAGCCGTCGATCTTATTGTGCAAGGAAAGCCTTCACACATTCTTTATGTATCCTGTAATCCTGCCACCTTTGCTAGAGACACGGCTAAATTACTCGCACACAAATATCAAATTAGTAAAATAGGTCTGATGGATATGTTTCCACAAACCGCGCATACTGAATTGATGGCACTGTTTGTGCCTAAACAATAAAACGTCAAGCGAACTAACCTTAACGGCATAAAATATGGTTTCCATTCGAAAAGTTCATCAGCCCGAACGTCCGCCATTTGAGCAATGGCTAGACAGCCTGAATTTGTCTGACGCGACCAAACAAAAGCTACGAGAAACCTCTGAGTCGCCAGAGATCCTTTTAGTAGGTCAAGAAATGGTAGAAATACTCCATGAATTGAATATGGATGATGAAACCCTGCAAGCCTCTTTAGTTTACCCCTATTGCGAATTGCACCAACTTGATGATGAACAAATAGAGGAAGAGTTTAGTCCGGGAATTCGGCATTTGATAAGCGGTGTTAGAAGAATGGATGCGATCAAATCGTTACATGCTACTTCTGGTGATAAAGCTGATGAAACCCAAATTGATAATATCAGGCGCATGCTACTGGCGATGGTTGAAGACGTCAGGACAGTATTAATTAAGTTGGCTGAACGCATTTGCACACTGCAGAAAATTAAACAAGAAAACGAAGAAATGCGCGTTCTGGTAGCGCGCGAATGTGCAACTATTTATGCACCTTTGGCAAATCGCCTGGGCATTGGTCAGCTCAAGTGGGAACTTGAGGATTTATCCTTTCGCTATTTACATCCAGAGACCTACAAACAAATCGCCCAGCTTCTTGATGAGCGTCGCGCCGACCGTGAACAATATATTGAAGACTTTGTATCGAGTTTGCAGCAAAAGCTTGATCAAAACGGTATTAAAGCTGAGGTGTATGGTCGTCCCAAGCATATCTATAGCATTTGGAAAAAAATGCAGAAAAAGCACCTTGATTTTGAACAGCTCTACGATATTCGGGCGGTGAGGATCATTGCTGAACGTTTGCAAGATTGTTATGGCGCCTTGGGGATCGTGCATTCCCAATACAAACACATCCCTAATGAATTTGACGACTATATTGCTACGCCCAAACCCAATGGTTATCAATCCATTCACTCGGTTATTGTTGGTCCGCAGGGGCGTCCCGTTGAGATCCAGATTCGCACCCAACAAATGCACCAGGACGCCGAATTAGGTGTTGCTGCGCATTGGAAATATAAAGAGGGTGTCAGTACTGAGCGGTCGGCCTATGAAGAGAAAATAAACTGGTTGCGTAAAATTCTGCTTTGGCAGGAAGAGGTTGCCGAGTCTGGTGATTTGGTTGAAGAATTGCGTAGTCAGGTATTTGATGATCGTGTTTACGTGTTCACACCCAAAGGGGATGTAATTGATTTACCTCTTGGCTCTACACCTTTAGATTTTGCTTATTATGTGCACAGTAATGTTGGGCACCGATGCATAGGCGCCAAAATTGATGGGCGAATTGTGCCTTTTACCTATCAGTTGCAAACCGGTGATCAGGTCGAAGTATTGACCGGAAAGAATCTAAATCCCAGTCGTGATTGGATGCACCCGGGTCTTGGCTATGTTTTCTCGTCTAGAGCAAGGGCAAAGATCCATACGTTTTTCAAAAAACAAGACAAAGACAAAAATCAGCAGGCCGGGAAGGAGTTGCTTGAGCGGGAGTTGAGTAAAGTCGGATTGGGATTAAAAGATCTGAAAAATGCTATTGAACGATTCAATATGCAGTCGGTGGATGATCTCCATGCAGCGGTCGGTGGTGGTGATATTCGGATCATGCAAGTTGTGCACTATCTTCAGCAATTAGAGGCCCCCGCACCAGAAATTGACCCAAGATTAAAAACCACGTCACGGCCCAGTAAACCAAGCAAAGACAGCGTTACAGTCGAAGGGATCGGAAATCTAATGAGTCAGATTGCCAAGTGCTGTCAACCTTTGCCAGGGGACCCAATCCATGGCTACATTACCCTTGGGCGAGGTGTGAGTGTGCATCGCCAAAACTGTGAGCAACTCGCCAGACTAATAGAGCAGCATCCAGAGCGGCAAATTGACGTTAACTGGTCAAATGATCTACTCAGTAGTTTTCTTACCGAACTCGATGTTTACACCGTAGACAGAGACGGCATTTTACGGGACATCACTACGATACTTGCCAACGACAAAGTGACTTTACTGGGCGTTAATAGCCTGAGCAATACCAAAGATCACACTGCTAAGATTAAGCTAACCCTTGAGGTGAAAGATCTCAATAGTTTGTCACGGGTCACTGCGAAACTGCGTCAAATAAAAGGGGTGTCGGATGTCAAACGACTCGACAAATAACTCGGATCGACCAAGAAGTTTTCCAAACGTCGACCGTCTGTTACGTGTAATGGAACAACTCCGTGATCCACAAAGCGGATGTCCCTGGGACAAACAGCAAACCTTTGAAAGTATCGTTCCTCATACGATAGAAGAAGCATATGAAGTCGCTGATGCTATCGAAAATGGTGATATGCAGGATGTTAAAGACGAATTGGGCGATTTGCTTTTTCAAATAGTGTTCTATGCGCAATTAGGTGTTGAGCAAAACCATTTCGATTTTGAAGCGATTGCTGGTGCAGTGGCTGATAAGCTCATCCGCCGTCACCCTCACGTTTTTGCAAACCAAGCAGTAGACGATTTAGAGCTTTCCTGGGAAGCGATTAAACGTCAAGAGCGAGAAGAGAAGGGAGGGCTTGTTGATGGCAGCATCTTAGCGAATGTCCCCAAAGGATTGCCTCCCATTACTCGTGCGCATAAATTACAAACAAAATGTGCCAAAGTGGGCTTTGATTGGCCAGACGTAGCACCTGTGCTGGCCAAAGTGGAAGAAGAGTTAGACGAAGTTAAGGCTGAACTGAAAACAAACCCGTTGGATCAGAACCGAATCGAAGAAGAAATCGGTGATTTACTTTTTGCCATCGTCAACCTGTCCCGACATGCCAAAGTCGACGCATACAGTGCTTTACGCAAAGCAAATGCTAAATTCGAAAAACGCTTCAGAGCAGTTGAAAACGATTTATCAGAAAAAAATGTAAGCTTGCAAGACGCTTCGTTAGAGGAAATGGAAGCCGTTTGGCAATCTATTAAACAAAGTTCTTAACCTTGTGCATTCTCTGATTGGCACCTGTAACGTTAATCTAAAGTCTAATTGTCATTATGTCGATTTCGTCCATAATCCGCGGCTCAATATAGTTAGCCATATTATTAACGCATAAGTACTTTTTCATTGAAGATTTCGCATAAACTGTTAATCATCGTCGTTTTGACTTTGTTAGAGGTTAGTATCACCCTTTGGGCTGTGTTCGAAGTCTCTAAAGGCGCAAAGTTTCATCAACTCAATTCTCTGCATTTAAAATACAGTATTGAATTCTCCGAGCACATCCATGCGTACGCAAATGGTCAAGACATTCCTATTCCTGTGATAGAAAACACTTTGAAAAATATTCGGGCGCAACCTGTTGAATGTTTAGAGCAGGTAAACCGTCTCAATCGCTTTATCATGTCAATGATAGGCACTTCTTATGCTCTGGAACTTTGCAAAAAAGATATTAAAGACGTTGAGGCCACTTTGCTGTTAATTCAGCAATACCGAAATCAACATATCGACAAAAAACTATTTGTAGAAGGACTCTTGGAGGGAGCGAGAGTTTTTGCGCAAAACTCCTACGAATTTGAAAAGCCAATTACCGAAACTGTAAAGTTTGTAATCGCCTCTATGATCCCTCTTGTAGTATTCATCTCTCTATTTAATGTTGCATTTATCACTTGGCTGTCAAGAAATATAACCGGGTCTATCAATTCGGCTATCGAACTTCTCAAAAAACAAGGTGATACAACAGATATTGAAGAATTGATCGGGTCCAAGGTATCGGGCGAGCTAAAAACGCTTCTCATTGAAGCAAAAAAGAGAATCGAATCGGAAATCGAGCAAAGGCACATTAATCAAGCCCTAAAAGAAAAGGTTATGCAGCGGAGCAAGTCACTCAAGCAAGCTAATGAGGATCTTGCTCAATTTGCATATCATTCATCTCACGATTTGAAAGGACCATTGGTGTCAACAAAAAACCTATCCAAATTGATCCTTGAGGATATTGAAGCGGGGTCATTAGAGGAAGCAAAACTCAATACCAAAAGAGTGACTCAACTGATGGAGAAAATGGAACTGCTGATTTCAGGGATAGCGTCGGTTACCGATTCTAAAGAGAAAACTATACACAAAAGTGAAGTTGAATTTAAAAAGGTATTTTTACATATAGAACGCCTGTTCAAAGGAAATATGCAGGAAAATAAATACGATTTCCATTCCGAGATAAATATCCAATCACCATTGATCTCCTCTGAGGCATGCATTCAAGACATATTAGAAAAGCTCGTTGACAATTCGATTCGATACCGAGATCCAAACAAAGACAAACGTTGGGTAAAGCTCAGCATTGTTGAAAATCAAGACACGTTTATTTTGAGTGTAATGGACAATGGCTGCGGGATCCCCACAGAAAAACAAGGTAATGTTTTCAAAATGTTCCAACGTTTTTCTCCCCAATCTGGCGATGGTTCTGGTATGGGTTTGGCAGCGGTTAATAAAACGGTAATAAGATTGAATGGCCGAATAGACTTTACCTCAAATGAATTTGGCACTACTTTTAGAATAATTTTTGACAAATAGTGAGCTGTCTAATGCCCTCATGCGTGTTGGTTGTCGACGATAGCGAAATTGATCGATACATATTATCTAGACAAATATCAGAAATAGAGAATGTACACATCGTTGAATGCACTGACGGAACAGAAGCGCTTTCGTATTTGGAAAAAGGGTTAAGCAATCAGGTCCAAATTCCCAAAGCCATAGTGCTAGACGTTAACATGCCAACTATGGGCGGTTTTGAGTTTTTGGAAACCTTGCAAAAGTTGGACAACCAATCCGCCCTCAACTTTGCCATTTTTATGTACTCTTCGTCCGACCGTCAAGAAGACATCGACAAAGCAATGTCTTTTGGCTTGGTTCAGGGCTATCTAGTTAAAGGAGAAACCACTCCTGAAGTACTAAGAAATAAAATGGGAAGTGTTTTGTGCAACTAAACAAAAGACGTTGTAAAGCATGCATATACTTTAGTCTAGATTTCTTATTTAGCTCTTGCTTGGCTTGACGGTCAGCGGCATGCTACTCCGCGCTTGTTTAACATTGTGAATGTGTAATGCCTAACTACAACGTCGTAATCATAGACGATGACCCCATCTCTCTTGAAATGCTATGTTACGCTGTCGATGAACTGCCACAGCTAGGATGCATTGCGTTTGATGATAGTTTTGATGCTTATCAATATTTCTGCGCTGCTGATTCAACTGACGTCGACCTGGTGATTAGCGATTGGAAGATGCCTATGTTAGACGGTTTAGAGTTATTTAACGTGTTCAAGAAGAAATTTCCTACTACTCCCTATTTATTAGTCACTGCTGCACTTACCACTGAAGCCGATAATACAATCAAAGGGTTAGGCATTGATGCGTTGATCAGCAAGCCCTTTAGCGCTTCAGCCGTTAAGAAAAAGATTCAGGAAGTCATCAACTGTTAGCAACTTATAGAAGCGCTCCTCACCTTCAATGATTTTCCAATAACTTTAGACCAAAGTTTAGTAACAATTGAGAAAAAAATGACTCATACTGAGCAGTCAAGGGATTAATATTGGTGGAAACGAGTAGATGTTAAAATCAAAAGTCTTGCTTGCGACGGATAGCTTCTCCAAAAAACAACAATATGGGTTAGATCTCAAAGAAACTAAAAGTCTACTTGATGATGCAGTGATGGTTGCGTCACAAGTGTTTGAATCGGCTGTTGTATTTGTTGTGATTAGTGAAGTCAATTACGCACTATGTAACAAAAAGAACTTTGATCTCTCACTAGAGCAGCTAGCCGCTTTATATGATTGGGTATCACAGGCTGATGGTACTAGCCAAATTGACGATTTCTCCAGCTTCAAAGGTTTGAATAAGGAAGTTGATAAACATCTCCCTGTTTCAACCAAACATCTAATCGGTACGTCCTTGACCGTAGATGACTCGGACCATCTGGGCGGATTGTTTGTTTGTGCTGCTCAGGAAGAGCCCTTTTCATCAGCTCAAGAAACTGTCTTGAGAATTTTAGCAAAAGATATCGTGACACAATTGAAGTTGCGCAAGCAAAACAATGATCTTGTTAATTTAGCGGAATTATATGAATTAATTACCGAAACCAATCAAGATCTCATCTTTGCTAAAGACAAAGACTTTAAATTAGTGCTGGCTAATCGAAACTTTATCAATTTATACCCGCCCGAAATGAGAGATAAAGTGATTGGCTATACAACGCTTGAATCCTACCCCGAAGAAGAAGCTAGGGACTTTTTGCAAAACGATGTGATTGCGTTTGAAACTGGACGCTCTGAGGTGATAGAAAAAATCACCTTTCCGTCGGGTAAAATAAGAACCATCAATACAGTAAAAACTCGCTTTGAACTTATGTCTGGCGAACCTTATATTTTGGGAGTCAGTCAGGATATTACTGAAAAAGAGCAATTGATTGCCCAACTGACTAAATCTAACAACGATTTAGATGAGTTTGCTTATGTGGCTTCACATGACTTGAAATCGCCATTAAATGCAATTAAACGATTAGTCTCCTTTATCGAAGAAGACGCGGCTGACCAATTTGATGCGCTCAGCCAAAAACATTTTGATTTGATAAAAAGCCGTGCAGATCGGATGTTAAGGCTGTTAAGCGATTTGTTGAGTTTTGCACGGATCGGTCGCGATGTTCAGGCGTTTCAAGATTTGGATCTGAAAGAAACGGTCGCAAGTTGCTGTGAATTGATAGATATTCCTGAAGCCTTTCAGATCCACGTAGATTCTCAACAGGTTGTCTTACCACGGATACCATTAGAATTAGTGCTCACTAATTTAATCTCGAATGCGATCAAACATCACCATAAACGGGATGGAAATATTTGGATTGCGTCTTGCACATTGCCTTCACATTACAAAATTACTGTCACAGATGATGGGCCAGGTATCGATGAGTCGATGTTTGAAAAAATATTCGAAAAATTTCAGACATTAAAACCTAGAGATCAGGTAGAGGGGAGTGGACTAGGGTTGTCCATGGTAGAAAAAACCTTGTCCTATTATCGTGGCAACGTCTCGGTTTGTTGTCCAAATGACGTTGGCACACAATTTACCTTAATGTGGCCAAGAGAAAGGAGCTGAAGTTATGGAGCAAACAAACTCTAGTGAAGTGACATTGTTTCTGATTGAAGATGATGACATAGATGCTCTAAGCATTGAACGAGGGTTCGCAAAGCAACGTATCGCCAATCCGATAATTCGAGCTCAAGATGGATTGGCAGCTCTAGAAATGCTCGATGTAAATCTCGTTACAAAACCCTTTGTAATATTGCTCGATCTACAAATGCCAAGAATCAACGGCATTGAGTTTCTTAAAAAAATTAGAGCGAAGCCAAACTATCAAGACAGTGTAGTGTTTGTTCTTACCACCTCAGATGATGAACAAGATATTGTTGAAAGCTATCGGCTCAACGTTGCAGGGTATTTTGTTAAAGACGAATCAGGTAAGGCGTTTCTTAACATTATCGATTTGCTCGATGGATATTGGAAAGTGGTTCATCTACCTAAGTAACTGCTGAAGGATAAGGAAGAGTAAGATGAATATTTTGTTAGTTGATGATGACTTAGTAGATCGCGAGATTGTTAAAAGGGCTATTAGTCGGCACATTAGTCCAGAAAAATTAATTGAGGTTAATACGGCACAAGAGGGTTTAGATGCGTTGGAACTCGATTCGTTTGACATCGTTCTGCTTGATTATATGATGCCAAATCTCAACGGTCTTGAAATGATGAAGGTGCTCCGATCCCGCCCCAAACTCGGCAACGCAGCCATCGTCATGATGAGCGCGTCCGGCGATGAAAAACTAGCCTTAAAATGTCTGCAAGCTGGTGCTCAGGATTTTCTTCCCAAAGATGAAATATCAGCTTCCAAACTCACGCGAGCCATTTTTCAAGCGCAAAAGCGATTCGAACTGGAAAGTAAGTTGTTTGAAAGTTACTGCCGGGTGCGCGAAATGGCAGAGACGGATTCATTAACTGGGTTGTCAAACCGCTACCATTTCGAGCGAAGCTTAAACACCGCGGTAAGACAAAATACCCGTGGGAAGTCTAGTCTTGCTCTATTGCTTCTCGATCTGGATCATTTCAAAAACATCAATGATACCTTTGGCCACGAACTTGGCGATGAATTACTCCAGGAGGTTGTGAAAAAAATAGCCGCTTGTTTACGAGGAGAAGAAGTATTTGCGCGGCTCGGAGGGGATGAATTTGCCATAGTTTTAAGCGACTTAGGGCATGCTCGGGACGCTGACTTGGTTGCTCGAAGAATTGTTAAAGCGCTCGAACAACCTGTTTCAGTTAGGGAATTCAAATTACAAACAGGGGTAAGTATAGGTATTGCCCTGCATCCAGATAACGCGGACAGCTCGAAAGAACTGGTACGTTTTGCTGATATTGCCATGTATCAGGCAAAACACCTTGGTCGCAACCAGTTTTGTTTTTTTCAAGATATCATGCAGCAGCAGTTTTCACGAACTTTTCAAATTGAACTGGAACTAAAAAAAGCGACCAAAGAAAAAGATTTTGAATTGCACTTTCAACCCGTGTTAGCGGGTAAAGATCAAGAGCTAACAGGGTTTGAAGCACTCATACGTTGGCCTAGCTGCACTCATAAATGCACACCAGATGAATTTATTCCAATGGCTGAACAATCGTTACTGATAAACGAAATAGGGAATTGGGTACTGGATACAGCGTTAGAAACACTCGCTCGGTGGCAGCAAAATTATCATCCTGAATTAACTATGGCGGTGAACTTATCGGCCAGACAATTGGAAGATGAGAATTTGCTTGATGTGATCAAAGGTACCCTTAAAAAACATCAAATTGAAGCGCGACACTTAACTTTGGAAATCACGGAAACCGCGTTGTTGGATGACAATTCGAACACCAAAAAAACTATTGACCAATTAGACGTGTTAGGGTGCAAACTAGCATTGGATGATTTTGGTACCGGCTATTCGTCGTTGTCGCACCTTGTGAATTATCCTATCGCTATTGTAAAACTGGACAAGTCAATGTTGCCAACTGATCCGAGCCATGCGCGTCACATGGCGATTGTTAGAGGGATGTCTGTAATGTCTCATATCGTTGGCTTAAAAGTCATTGCGGAAGGTGTGGAAAACGCCTTTCAATTTTCATTATGCAAAGACCTCAGTATTGCCGAATTCCAAGGATATTTCTTTGGTAAGCCACTTTCTGGTAAAGACATCGAAGCTGTTTGGTTTGGCTCCAAACAGGCTTCGGTAAAATTAAATCACTAAATTTACGATTTTAATCGACGCACAAAAACCATCATCAGACCAAATAACAGATACAATATCGCGCCACCACCTGAACTGCTGCTAGTGGGTGAGGGTGTTGGTGCAGGAGAGGGTGAAGGCGCCGGTGCTTGCGCAGCAGTGAACTGCACATTTCTTACTCGTCCTTGATCTTGTCCCTCAGAAACACCGGGATCTTTTCGATAAGCCCATTCAATTAAATTGATATCCTGGTCTAAGGCAACAGAAACGGTGGTAAACGGTATTTCACCAGAAATAAAATCTTGTTGTTCACCATTGACTAACAAATACAACGCATCGAAAGGTTCGCTTGGTTCATCAACATTCTCCTCTGATGACACCGACCAATCAAATTGGAGTGTGCCTTGGCCTTCCACTCTGGCGATTAAGATGCTGTCTTGTCTGTCTGCAATGCTTCCACTGACCACGCCCCCAGAATTATCTACTTGCCAGATGCGATCACCACCACTAAACAGGGAGATCTCGGATTCTGTGGCACCTGCTGCACTTTCTAAACCCGGCGCACTGGCTACCGCAAAACCGAGGATAGATATTCCACTTGTGGGGATTTCTGCTAAATCTGTCGACACAGCGATTTGAGCTTGTTTAAGCCCTGGACTTGACGCATTGATCGCTACATTTAGCTGGCAACTCTGTCCAGCAAGCAGAGTAGTACAACTTGTTGAGTCGACAGAAAAATCTGTTTGGTTTGATAGCGTAAAACCTAAACTAACTGAATTTTCTGAGTTATTAGTGACAGTATATTGTTGAGTAAACCCACTATTGACTGGGGAGTTAGTAAAATTGGCCACGCCAGTGAGACCGACACCAAAACGCGTAGCATCGATGAAATCCATTAGCTCTCCGACACGGGCGTATACGCCTGGGAAACCTTGTTCTGCACAGCCGATGCCCCAACTTGTGATCCCGACTTGTACTGGGCCGCTGTTGGTTTCAACAAACAAGGGGCCACCGCTGTCTCCTTGGCAGGCACTTCTGCCTCCGAAATCTACCGCTGCACATATCATGCGGTCAGTAACGCCTGTGGAAGTGGGCGAAATATTTTGTGAGTCAGCAAGGATATTACGACACTGGGTATTCGTCAGCAGAGGGAGTTCAACTTCTTGCAAGATATCCGGGAAGTTACCCGTCGGGCCGTCACCCGGTGCATAAGCAATTCTGCCTCCCCAGCCAATGGTTTTTGCTACGCGATTTTCGTTGGTAAATGCAAGTGTTGTCGCGGCATCAGCGAGATTTATAACCGGTGCTTCGACACTTCGTGTTAATTCCAGCAATGCAACGTCGTAATCAAATTCGTTAGCAATGTAGTTAGGGTGAATGTAAATTCGCGAAATAGTAATCGCTTCATTTGCCCCATCACGCAGATCGTATTCACCCACATTGACTCTTAGTTGATTAGAGAAAGGAGAATCGACACAGTGGGCTGCGGTGAGCACCCAACGATCGCCGAGAAACGTAGCACCACAACTTGAACTTTGTATAGCGCCACCAAGAGCACTGACACTTATCGAAGCAGAGGCATTTTGTAATTGCTCTAAGCTTTGACCATTCTCTTGGGAAATAGCCACAACAGGGATATTTCCACTAAAATCGTTACCCAATGTTCCACTCGAGAGCGGCCCAGGAATATTGTTGTATATGATGGCGCCAATTCCACCCCCAGCCTCGCAGTTGAGCGCCTTCACGGAAAAATTAAACTCGCCTCGTTCAATCAAACAGATACTGCCTTGCACTCCTGTGCATGTTTCACCTGCCAAGCCACAAGACACCAAACTACCTTGTGCACTCCCTTCCGGAGCAAAAGAGAAATCATCAGACGCATACGCAGTACCATCAACGTTTACCGATGTCGCAATTTGTTGGCTAACTGCTACCAATGCAGACATGAATGGGAAATCACCAAGATCTGTATTTGAACCTCCAACAATTCGAGCAGTGCCATCGGGATCATCTTTTACAGCAGCAACTGCGGCACGCTGGATTTGCTCGGAACGTAGGCTCGTTGCTTGAACCAGCCCTACATGGCCAATGGCTGTGACAACAATAGCGAAAGTTAAAAACTTCATACAACACCTCGATAAACGTTTGGTCCTTGGGACACGGCTAATGCACAACGGCATTATGATAAGTTATACACTAAACCTTTTGCCAAAATATAACGTGCGTCGCTTAGTATGACTAATCACATTTTTGTAACGATTCTACTGCAACATTTCATTGTTGCTTTGTAAACTCTGTCTTTACCATTTACGTTCACTTTGCACTTTTTGTTTCATTGAGGTGTGATTTTTTGTAAAAACTCGCGAATTAACCACAAAATGCACTCGCGTTTTACCCAAACTTCTGTATAATTCGCGCCCTGCCCAGTTACGCCCACTTTGGGAAAGTGGAAGAATCAAGCGGCTCGAAGGGGTCAAAGGTTTGATTTTAGAGGTTTTCTGGAGGTGATGGTTTGGAATACAGACTTGTCAGGTGCAGAAAACAAACAGGTAACAATTTCGAGAATTCGGGTAATTTATAATGAAAACTTTTGTTGCAAAGCCAGAGACGGTAAAACGCGACTGGTATGTGGTAGACGCCGCAGACAAAACATTGGGCCGTTTGGCCACAGAAATTGCGATTCGCTTGCGCGGAAAGCATAAAGCAGAATATACACCTCACGTTGACACGGGTGATTACATCATCGTTATCAACGCTGAGAAGGTTACTGTTACTGGCAACAAGGCTAAAGGTAAGAAGTATTACTCTTACACTGGTTATGTTGGCGGGTTGAAAGAAACGACTTTTGAAAAACTTCAAGCTCACAAGCCTGAAATGATCATTGAGAAAGCGGTTAAAGGTATGTTGCCTAAAGGTCCTCTTGGACGTGATATGTTCCGCAAAATGAAAGTGTACGCTGGTCCTGAGCATTCACATGCTGCTCAACAGCCTCAAGTTCTAGACATTTAAGGAGCGAGAAAAATGGCAGATACTCAATACTACGGCACAGGCCGTCGCAAAAGCTCTACCGCTCGCGTTTTCCTTCGCCCAGGTAGTGGTAATATTGTTGTTAATAAACGTCCTTTGGATGAGTTTTTTGGTCGCGAAACGGCACGTATGATCGTTCGTCAACCACTTGAGCTTGTTGAAATGACTGAAAAGTTTGACCTATACGTCACCGTTGCTGGTGGTGGTATCAGCGGTCAAGCTGGTGCAATCCGTCACGGCATTACTCGTGCATTGATGGAATTTGATGAAACACTTCGTCCTGCTCTACGTAAAGCTGGTTTTGTTACCCGTGATGCACGTAAAGTTGAGCGTAAGAAAGTGGGTCTTCATAAAGCACGTAAGCGTCCACAATTCTCAAAACGTTAATTTTACGTTTTCAGATTTTCAAAAACCCAGCCATCGGCTGGGTTTTTTTATTTGCAGAGCAATTTGACTAGAATTTCATCAAAAAATCGTTCTCTCAATGAGGCAATTATCGCCAGTCAAAAATAATCTTTCTAAAAATCTCCAATATTGATGTAATTCCTTGTCTTTATTAGGGGTTTTCTTTTATCATTTAACGTTAATACGAAACCGTCATTTCTTGTGCTAGTTAACTGGTGATAAAAAATCATCGGAACCAACTTATTTACGTTCAAGAAGTATCACTAAATCCGAAACTGGAGAAAAGTGGATGAGCAATGTGTCTGTTGATACGAATGATTCGTCTGTGAACGACAATCAACCCCAATATAACCCAAGGCGTCGATTCCTTACGGTCGCCACCTCGGTTGTTGGTGCGGTTGGTGTAGCAGGTGTTGCAGTGCCCTTTATAGGGTCATGGAGCCCAAGTGAAAAAGCCAAAGCCGCTGGCGCCGATGTTGAAATTGACATTAGCAAAGTAGAGCCTGGACAGCTTATTCGGGTCATTTGGCGCAGTAAGCCAGTTTGGGTAGTGAGGCGAACGCCAGAATTGCTAGCTTCCTTGAACGCACATGAAGATCAACTCAAAGATCCAAACTCTGAGGTAGAGCAGCAACCTGAGTTTGCGAAAAATGCATATCGTTCGTTGAAAGAAGAGTATCTCATCCTTGTTGGTATCTGCACTCACTTGGGCTGTTCACCACAGCACTTAACTGATGGTGCGTTTGCACAGTATGCAGAAGGTATTGCGGAAGGATTTTTCTGCCCTTGCCATGGCTCAAAATTTGATATGGCTGGTCGCGTATTTCAAAGCGTTCCTGCACCTTCTAACCTTCAAGTGCCACCTTATTTCTTTAAAGACGACAACACCGTAATCGTTGGGTCGTTAGGCGAAGGGGAGAATGCATAAGATGTTTAAAAGTCTATTAGATTGGATCGAATATCGAATCCCCATGATGCGCGTCGCGAACATGCACGCCATTCAATATCCAGCGCCAAAAAATATGAATTTTTGGTATATATTTGGATTCCTCGCCACTATCGTTTTAGTCAACCAGATCGTCACAGGCATCTGGTTAACCATGAATTATGTTCCTACGGCCGAACAAGCTTTTGCGTCAGTAGAGTACATTATGCGAGATGTGCCATACGGCGACATTCTGCGATATATGCATTCCACGGGTGCTTCAGCATTCTTTATTGTTGTGTATCTACACATGTTCCGCGGCATGATGTATGGCTCTTACCAGAAACCACGTGAATTGCTGTGGTTGTTTGGTATGTTCATTTACCTAGCATTGATGGCTGAAGCCTTCATGGGTTATGTATTGCCATGGGGACAAATGTCTTATTGGGGTGCGCAGGTTATTGTTTCTCTGTTTAGTGCCATTCCGGTTATTGGGCCAGATTTGGTTGAATGGATCCAAGGTGATTATGTTATCTCTGGTGCAACTCTAAACCGATTCTTCGCGTTGCACGTTATTGCATTGCCATTAGTAATCGTCATTCTAGTCTTTTTGCATATTGTTGCTCTTCATGAAGTGGGTTCAAATAATCCAGATGGTGTGGAAGTTAAGCGCCAAAAAGGTTCGTTAAGTGAAGATGAAAAAACTAACTATGAGATCCATGAATACTATACAAACAAGTACGATATCATCGATGACGTAGTACCGTTTTTCCCGCATATCGTATTAAAAGATTTGGTTGCCTTTGCAGTATTCTTAGGCCTGTTCTCCTATGTTATGTTCTTCATGCCTGAAATGGGTGGTTACTTCCTGGAGAAGCCTAATTTCGAGATCGCTAACCCGTTGAAAACGCCAGAGCATATTTTCCCTGTTTGGTATTTCACGCCTTTCTACGCGATATTGAAAGCGGTGCCTGACAAGTTAGGTGGTGTTATTGCCATGTTTGCGGCTATCGTCGCGTTATTCTTGCTGCCTTGGATTGACCGCGGAAAAGTGAAATCCTGGCGCTACCGTTGTGGCTTCCATAAGTGGAACCTACTGATTTTTGCTGCAGTATTTATTTTCCTAGGGTATTTGGGTGGAACTCCACAAGAAAACTGGAAAATTACCGCATCGCAAATTGCCACTATCATGTACTTTGGCTTTTTTGTGTTGTTATTTATCTACAGCAAAAACGAAAAAACTAAGCCGTTACCTGCAAGGATCACGAAATGAAAAAATTGACGTTTGTTTTATCTTTCCTGTTCTCAGGGATGGTTTTTGCAGCAGGCCCGTCTATTCCATTAGACAAAGCCGACATTGATTTAACCGATAAAGCGTCTCTGCAAAGTGGTGCAATGCTGTTTAACAATTACTGCCTTGGTTGCCACAACATGCAGTATCAACGTTATGAGCGCAGCTTTAAAGATCTTGGTATTCCAAACGAATTGGGCCAGGAATATTTGCAGTTTACCGGTGAAAAAGTCTCTGATCATATTAAAAGCGCCATTCCTGGTGATGATGCTGCGACTTGGTTTGGTGCGCCGCCTCCTGATTTAACGCTTGTGGGCAGAGTCCGCGGTGCAGATTGGTTGTACACATATTTGCGTACGTTTTATGTTGACGAAAGCAAAACGTTTGGTGTGAATAACGAAGTGTTCCCGAATGTAGGTATGCCTCATGTATTAGAAGAGCTGCAAGGCACACCACGCCAAACATATGAAGAACGTATGGTTGATGGTGAAATGAAGCAGGTTTATGTTGGCATCAAAACCGATGGCAATGGTGAACTTAGCCCAGAGGAATACGACAAGGCTGTTTTAGATTTAGTTAACTACCTTGTGTACGTCGGCGAACCTGGCCGCCTCAAGCTCGAATCGATTGGCCGATGGGTGATTGCCTTCATCGTCGTACTATTTTTCTTCGTTTATTTATTGAAGAAAGAATATTGGCGTGATGTGCACTAATTCGCCAAAAAATCAGGTATAATCCGAAAAGGGGCCAAAATGCCCCTTTTTTTAATGGGCTCGCCGAATTCGTCGCGAGCTAAAGTGAATTTGCGTTAATTCAATATACCGATATTCACTGATAATTTTGTTGATTCTGGAGGATAGTTAATGGCTGTAGCCGCGAATAAACGTTCTATCATGACGTTGTTCTCTGACACTAGTGATATTTACAGTCACCAAGTACGCATTGTACTTGCAGAAAAAGGGGTAGGTGTTGAGATTAGTTATACTGATCCAACGAATCTGCCAGAAGATTTGCTTGATTTAAATCCTTATGGAACTGTGCCAACACTGGTCGACCGTGAGCTAGTACTGTACAAGTCGCATATCATAATGGAATATCTGGATGAGCGTTTCCCACATCCACCGTTAATGCCCGTATATCCTGTTTCTCGCGGCCAAAGCCGTCTGATGATGCATCGCATCGAGCAAGACTGGTACTCGCTGGCTGAAAACGTTCTTGCTGGTAAGGGCGACGTTGACGCACAGCGCAATGAGCTGAGAGAAGCTTTGTTGAGCTTGGCACCTTTGTTTGCTGAAACGCCGTTCTTTATGAGTGAAGAATTCAGCTTGGTTGATTGCTACTTGGCACCATTGTTATGGAGGTTACCTTCTTTGGGTATTCAATTGACTGGCAATGGCAGCAAGGAAGTTATGGCGTACATGAATCGTATATTTGCGCGCAGTTCGTTCAAAGCCTCTTTGACTGATCAAGAGCGCGAAATCCACGATCCATTGTAAGCAAACATACAATCTATGATGATGACCTCAAATCAGCCATATTTGCTTCGTGCGTTCTACGAGTGGATAGTTGATAACGATCTGACGCCCTACTTAGTCGTCGATGCTACAATTCCGGGCACACAAGTGCCCCAGGAACATGTACGCGATGGACAAATAGTGTTGAATGTTTCACCCAGTGCTTGTGTAAAGATGAATATGGACAATGTCGATGTCTCTTTCGAAGCACGTTTTGGCGGTGTTCCACGACAGCTTATATTTCCTTGTCATGCCGTTTTAGCGATTTATGCCAAGGAAAATGGTGCCGGCACTGTGTTTACGCCCGAAGATGGATTAGACAGCGCACCATTAGATGAATCTGGTGCGGATGAAGGCATCGAGGTCACCTCTAAAGCGGCACCAAAACCTGCCAAAAAAGGTCCTCCGAATCTTAAAGTCATAAAATAGTTATGTAGGCGCTGCACAGCGCCTTTTTTATTTGCTAGATTATGTCATCCCGGTCAATAAAGAGATCATTTATGCGTTTTGTGTTGTTTATTGCAGTGTTAGTAGGACTGACAGGTTGTGACGACGGAAAAGTCGCTGACGCGTCCATGTGGCAAATCTGTGACACTTACGCTGACATATGTGAATCGACCCACTCAGGTGCGCTCTGTTCCATACCACGTAGTGATGTTATCCGGGACCTAGCAAGACAGAGAGAACAACTCTCATCAATACACACTTACAAGGCGCTTAAGTCTCTGGACAAATATAAGGGCTGCCTCGAAGATGCCCACATTTCAGAAGCCGTGAGAAACAAAGACGACAAGCAATCACAAATCACCACAATTCGTAAAATTCCAGAAATACAAAAAGCATTGATATCCAGCACGCAAAGAATGATCCGCCCGGAAGTTAACTTATGGTTATGGACCTATTCGCAAAATCAAGATTATTGGGAGTCAATGGTTAATGGATTTGAATCTGCGGATGAAGTACACGTTGATGTCTATGTCGCCCTTATGACCCAAACAGCCAAACGAGACATGCCAAAAGCCCTTGAGTACGCCAGATTGGCATTACAAAAGGCCAAGGTCATTGCAGACATTCAACCCACAGTCTATGAATTTTATGTGGGCTACTACTTAGACAAAAACGAATTGGAAAAAGCGGCAATATGGCAGGGGTTGTACAGTGCCTTAGACAGTGAAAAAGCAAAAGTAAACGAAGCCTATTTTAGGTTATTCGAAAAAATGAATTCGTCTCAGATACGTGCTGCACAAGAAAAAGTCGACGAATTACTGTTTGATGCAAAATGGCTTAACAAAGATATGGGGGCCTTCCCAAGACAGCTGATTTAGTGTGGCTGTTTTTCATGAGATCCCCGATAAGAGCATTCGGGGAAGACGCAATCTTGTTTTTCACAAGATCCCCGATAAGAGTATTCGGGGAAGACGCAATCTTGTTTTTCACGAGATCCCCGATAAGAGCACTCGGGGAAGATGCAATCTTGTTCATTCGGGGAAGACGCAATATTGTTCTTTTGGTGTGTACTCAGTGGCAGGATCTGCCAAGCCTAACGTTACATTGAAAAACTAAATCTCTTCAAACGCTTTGATCACCTTGGCGACACCATTGATATTTCTTGCCACATCAACAGCGATATCCGCTTCAGAGGCTTTAACTAAGCCGAGTAAGAAAACTTCAGAGTCTTCTACTTCTACTTCAATATGCAGACCATCAATTCTTTCATCGGTAAGTAGTGCGCCTTTGACTTTAGAGGCTAACCAAACGTCATTTGCTGAGACACTGGCAGGAATTGGTTTACCAATGCGAATTTGATTGTGGATTTTTCGTAGATTCTTAACACTTTGTGCAGTGCGACTAATTTCGTTTCTTAATTCTTCAGTCGGCGCTTGGCCTGCCAGCAAAACAATTCCGTTAAACACAGTAATATCAATATTTGCTGCGTCTAAGGCTTTGTTTTTAGAAAACGCAGAAGATAGTCTGGCCGTAGCCGTTTTATCGTCGATTTGACTACCAAGGGTTCTGCGGTCGTGGGCTGCTGAGGCAACCCCCGCCCCAGCGCCAACTACCACGGCAGCGCAACCCTGCAATACCGAAAGGATACAAGCGATAGTAATGAGGTTAATCAGTGCCTTAGTCATGGGTTACTCCGCACTTTGCTCTGGAAATAAACTGTCATCGATGCATTCGCATAAGTTGTGGATGACCAATAAATGGACTTCCTGAATTCGTGCTGTGCGGCTTGAGGGTACACGTATCTCTACGTCACTAGGACCAAGCAACCCTGCCATTTCACCACCATCTTTTCCGGTGAGTGCAACAATGGTCATATCTCTACTCAAGGCTGCCTCCATGGCGTTGATAACGTTGCGCGAGTTGCCACTTGTTGAAATCGCCAGCAATATATCACCTGCCTGGCCTAATGCGCGAACTTGTTTGGAAAACACCTCATCGTAGCTGTAATCGTTGGCGATAGATGTCAACGTTGACGTATCGGTGGTCAGTGCCAATGCTGGCAAGCTAGGGCGATCTCTTTCGTAACGGTTTAACATTTCTGATGAAAAATGCTGTGCATCACCCGCTGACCCACCATTACCACAAGCAAGAATTTTATTACCTCGAATCAACGCATCAACCATCATTTGTGATGCACGATATATGGCCTCTGGCAACACTTCACCTGCAGCAATTTTTGTCTGAATACTTTCGGTAAAGTTGGCTTTAATCTGTTCAATCATGAGAATCTCTATTGTTATTATTGCAATTAGATAACGCGCTAATTGGATTATACACCTTTAAACCATTGAATTTCCTCTCCTTCAATGGCGACTAAGTCAATCCTGTGGGGAACCATTGCAGGATTTAGACGGTGTTGATGCATAAATTGTTTCAATGCATAGGTAAATTTTTTGCGTTTTGCTGCATGAAAATACTCTGCAGCGCTACCAAAACGAGAGCTATGTCTGAATTTCACCTCGACAAACACCCACTCTTGCTGATCTTGCATAATGAGATCGATCTCACCACCTCGGCAATAGTAATTTTGCTGATACAGTCGTAATCCACTCTCGACTAAGAACGTCAATGCCCGTTGTTCAGCTTGTTTACCGATTACCCTCGACAAAGCCGCCTTAATCCATTGCAATTAAAATCACGTCTTGTTCGGTTATTTTGCCAAAGGGCAAAACGCGATTAACATTTCCTTGCTGATCAACAGATAATTTACCGGTCAAACCGGCTTTGCTTAACTGAGGAAGAGTGACCAAACTTGGCAAATCATCGACTAGCGAAAACGCATCAAATCCTAACGCGAAGAGTCGTTTGAGTGTGTCATCCCGTCCTGGCCAAATTTCCTCTGACTCTTGTTGCAGGAGCATAAAGTTGTGCCCGGGTAACATCCAAGGCATGTCAGTAAAAGTAATATTGCGTAAATCACGTAAACTGTTATTGCTAAAGTTTTGGCTGTAACTACGTGACGACGCATATACCGGAACGGTTTTGTCGTTAAACGGGCTCAAGCTCGCTTCAACAATTGGATTTAGAAGTTCGGTTTGCTCAGGCGTGGCAAAAAGTATGATTGCGTCTATATCTCTTCGATTTCTTGGTACAGCGTGCAATTGATTGCTAGTCACACTTTCTAATTGGCGGATACGCTGCCGACTTTGCTCAACGTCGAGCAATGAGGTTAGGCTAGATCTCATGCTTTTGTTGTCAATGTAAGTCGCCAATGATGGCTCACCCGAATCTTTATCCGCTATTTGCTTCCACGTCATTATGAAGGTATCAGCCATTCGTTTTGCTGCACCAGTTTCCTGAGAAATAACGATGGGAGAACGTGCGCCAGTAGACGCTACTTTTTGAGCCAACTGTACCGCTTCGTCTTCAGGTGATAATGCAAAAAACACACGTAAGCCGGGAACATCTGTTTCGTCTGACAAGGTGTCATCGACAAATTCCTGGGGTGGCGAGATGTCGTCCAGTGTCGCCTCGGTAATAGTCTGTTCAATGCGGTTCAAACCGATAATGTTTAATGAACGTGGCGCATTTGCGGCAAACTCGGTCAAGGTGTCCTTCATTAGTGGGCCTATCACTATATCAAGTGATTTTGTCGCTTCAACAAGTTGTGCAATGCTTAATACATTGGTATCAAAAAATTCAACTTGCGGGTATTCCATTTCACCCAAATTATCACTCCCTGACGGCTGAAACTGAAGAGGCTTTTTCTGCTGAAAATAGGCGGCCAAAACCCCTTCTTTAATTGCAAGCCCTTGTGCTGCCAATCGCCCAGTCAGTGGCAAAAGTATGCCCGTTCGCTGCTGTTTTAATGGCACTAGATTGAGGGCCAAGCTGACCTCTTGTGGTAAAAACACACTCAAAGTATGCTCATTATATCGACTTTGCCATTCGCTTATGGCCAGTTTTAATGCATCGGGTTCAAAACCGTACTCTCGAATGATTAAACTCAGTTGAAGCCATGGGGCTAGACCAGAGGATTGTAGTGAAGCAGTTTGCAATGATTCCGTCGGTAATCTTTGCAGTGCGTACCATATCTGTTCGCTTTGTATTGGTGTGCCATCGTAAATCGATAGCATAGATTTTGCCGCATTCAACCATCGGCCCTTTCTCATTTGCCATGCGATCTTGAGTTGAGTTGCACGATTCTGATGACTGATGTTGGGGTCAATTTGACTTAAATATTGCTCAAACAGATTTTCATCCAAGGTAGGTGTTTGCAAAAGACACTCTGCCAAAATAATGTGTGCTTGATTTCGCAGAGACGAATCCTGGATAAACGGCAGGCTAATTTGCAGGATTTTTTTACTTTGTTGGCAGCCTTGCTGCTGTTTGTAGGCTTCTGCAGCTCTCAATAGCCATTGATTACGTACCATTTCATCTTGGCTTTGTGCATACAATCTTTGCGCTTCATCCAGGTAATAATCTGGCGATTGCTCGAGAATAGGCTGTTCTTCAACTTGCACAAGGGGGGCACGATTGGATTGCGCCTGAGATTTTGGGCTTGAGGTTGAACCACAACCTATCAGGCAGAGCGAAATAAACCCCAATGCGAATGTCAATTTCAGACTGTTCAATTTAACCATCGTTGCTTTCAAAATTTTCCCACCTATTTATGAGAAGGTAGTTTAAAATGCCTCAACCGTGAAAACAATCTAAGGCTGTGATCAAGTGTTACAAAAAGGCACATTGTATGTAGTAGCGACCCCAATTGGTAATTTGCAGGATATCACCTTTCGCGCGATTGACGTACTCAAAGACGTTGATGTTATTGCAGCAGAGGATACTCGTCATAGCCAGAAGTTACTTAATCACTATGACATCAGTACTCGGCTTACGTCCATGCACGATCACAACGAGTCGCAGAAAAAACAATTGCTGGTTAAAGATTTGGAGAGTGGCTTAAATGTCGCGCTCATTTCAGACGCAGGGACGCCTTTGATTTCCGATCCGGGTTATGGTTTGGTCAACCTGTGTCGCGAGCAGGGCATCACTGTCGTGCCAATCGCCGGTCCTTGTGCTGCCATTGCTGCGTTATGTGCATCTGGATTAGCCACTGACAAATTTGTGTTTTACGGATTTTTGCCGGTTAAACACCTTGCTAAACATCAAGCTTTAGAAACGTTAATCAACGACAGCGCAACCACCGTATTCTACGAATCTCCACGACGAGTAGTTGACACTTTGACAGCTATCGTTGAGGTGCTTGGCGGCCACAGGCAGGTTGTTATTGCAAAGGAAATCAGTAAAACCTTTGAAACATTCCACAGTGCAACAGCAGAGGAAACCCTTGTTTGGCTCAAAGCCGATGACAATCATCAACGTGGGGAGTTTGTCATTATGGTTGGCGGCAACAAGGACGTGCAAAACGACTTGCCTTCAGAAGCCATCGCATTGCTGAAATTGATGATGGCAGAATTACCACTTAAAAAAGCGGCTGCCATAACCGCTGCCCATTATGATTTAAAGAAAAATGCATTGTATCAATATGGATTGTCCATCGATGAATAGCGTGAAGTTAATCGTTTTTTTTGCGCTACTTAGTGGCTTTAGTTTCTTCGTACATAGTCAATCAGCAGCTTTTAAACTTGAAAAAACCAAAGCATATAGTTGTGATGAGCTAGGTGACGGTTATTGGTTTACCGGCACTGCTGGCATCATGGGAACCAATATTTACACAGAGATTTGGGCACCTAACGATGTCTCGGGTAAAGCCGCTGTGTCGGCTATCATGACCGAAATGGAACGTATTAACCAGCTCATGAGCACTTATATTGCGCATAGTGAAGTGTCATTAATAAACAAACAAGCAGCGAAAGATCCAGTAGCCGTCTCTGATGAGCTGTTTGAATTGTTATCACTAGCAGTTGGATTATCTGAAGATACCGGCGGTTCTTTTGACATTACTTACGCAAGTGTGGGTTATTTATATGATTTCCGTGCGAAAAAGCGTCCCCAGCAAGGTGAGATTGATGCCTTACTCGACGCTATAGATTATCGCCATATCGTATTAAATCCTGATAATAAAACCGTTTACTTTGCTCACCCTAATGTCAAAATTGATTTGGGTGGTATTGCCAAGGGCCACGCGATTGACAATAATTTGCAGATCCTTGCTGACATGGGTGTTAAGCATGCACTTGTGACTGCAGGGGGAGACACGGGATTGTTGGGTGATCGATGCGGCAGACCCTGGAAAGTAGGGATCCGTGACCCTCGAGACACCAATCGTCAAGCTGTGGTTCTGCCACTTGAAAATATTGCGATGTCGACTTCCGGCGATTACGAACGTTATTTTGAGGAAGGGCAGACACGCTATCATCACATCATAAGTCCTACCAGCGGTAAATCTGCCTACCAAGTGCAAAGCGTGACTATCGTTGGCAATCGAAGTACCTTTAATGACGCATTATCAACGGCGGTCTTTGTCATGGGCGTACAAGAGGGGATAGATTTACTCAATCGCACCCCGGGCTACGAAGTGTTGATTGTCGATAACCAGCGCAAACTGCATATTTCCAAAGGGTTTAATGCACTCCAAGCAGACGGAAATCAGTAAACCTTGACGATAAATAAAGGCGCGGTTTTTGTCGTAATGGGAACCATTTTGTTTTCCAGTAAAGCGATCATGGTCAAGTACCTTTATCAACTCAGTATTGATCCCTTAGATCTGCAAACGTTGCGGATGTTATTTGTATTGCCGTTTTATGTGGGCATCTTGGCACTATTGACCTATCGAAAAGGGTGGCTGTCCATCAGCGTTAAAGAATTGATTGGCTGTGCGATAGCGGGTATTGCCTGCTATCACATTGCCAGTTATCTGGATTTGTTGGGGTTGCAATACATTACTGCAGGTTTGGAGCGGATCATTCTATTCTGCTATCCAGCCATCGCCATTTTGTTTAGTTGGATGTTACTTGGCGAAAAGCCCATGCCGAAACTCTGGTTGGCGCTGCTGCTCTCCTACGCGGGAATTCTGGTATTTTTCTACGCGGATATGTCTTTTGGTGGTGAAAACCTATTATGGGGTAGCTTCTTGGTGTTTCTGGCGAGTATTTTTACTGCGTGGTTTATGGTTGCTAATCAAAAATACTCGCGAAAGTTCGGTAGTCAACGATTTATCTGTTTAGCGATGATAGCTGCGAGTATTACGTTGCTGATCCATGCGTTTGTTGAAGGTAGAAACGAAATGTTTGATTACAGCGAGACCCATTATTATGGTGTGCTCGTCGTATCGATTTTTATGACGTTGATCCCATCGTTTTTAATCGGCGCGGGCGTGAAATTGATCGGCGCCAGTAAAGCTGGCATTGTGGGTACTGTAGGGCCGCTTTTTACTATTCTATTGTCCAATCAACTTTTAGGCGAGCCAATTTCAGTTTTGCACATACTGGGTTTGTTTTTGGTGCTATTCGGTATGCGCCAGTTAAAAAGCTAGCTAAAGGTGTGCTGCGTCTAACTTGTTTTTTAGGATAGACGGTCGCGAAAATCTTCATATTCAAATTTTCTAATCAGTTCAAACTCGCCGTTCTTTCTCAGTATTCCTATAGAGGGGTGCTCAACGCCGTTAAAAAATGTGGTTTTAACCATGGTGTAGTGGATCATGTCTTCAAAAATAATACGATCGCCTACCTCTAAGGGATCGTCAAAGCTATAGGTGTCAATGACATCTCCTGCTAAACAAGAATTACCCCCCAGTTTATAGCTGTGTGCTTTCACGCCAGCTTCATCAGCCCCGCGCACTTCTGGACGATAAGGCATTTCCAACACATCAGGCATATGGCCTGTGGCCGAAATGTCTAAAATAGCAATTTGACCGTCGTTCTCAACAATATCGACCACTTCGCTTACCAAGGTACCTGTTTGCCAGGCAACCGCCGAGCCGGGTTCCATGATTACATGTAAATTGGGATAACGGGCTTTAAAGGCATTCAGCGTTTGAATCAAATGTTCAACATCATAACCTTCTCGCGTCATCAAGTGTCCACCACCTAAATTCAACCATTTTAATTGAGGCAACCATTGGCCAAATCGCTGCTCTACCGCGTTGAGCGTGCGTTCCGTCGCGTAGGAATCACACTCACAAAGATTGTGAACATGAAACCCGTCAATCCCTGATAAATCTGCATTTTCCAAGGTACTTCTTAGAACGCCCAAGCGGGATCCTGGCGCGCTCGGGTCATACAATTCGGTTGTTGCTTCCCGATGTTCAGGGTTGATGCGGATCCCTGCGGAAATGCCCGCAGCTAGTACCTGCTCTTTATACTGTTGCCATTGGGTAAGGCTATTAAAAGAGATGTGTTCAACCAAAGGCAATAGTTCATCGATATCCGATGATTTGTAAGCTGGTGAGTAGGCGTGGACTTCTTTGCCCATTTCGTATTTAGCCAGCTTGGCCTCCCAGACCGAGCTGGCCGTGCAACCTTTCAAATATTGACCAACCAAATCAAATGTTGACCACATGGAAAAACCCTTGAGCGCAAGAATAATATCCACACCCGTTTGCCCTTGAACCCGCTGCATTAATTGCAAGTTGGATTCCAGTTTTTGTTCTTCACAAACAAAGCAAGGGGAGGGGATTGCAGGATTTAACAAGGGATCTTTCACGGCTCGGTAGGTCCTATGTGACTGTATCTGTTAAGAGAGGTGAAGAACATCCTAAAGGATGTTCGTCACTTTGTGTTGATAGTTTATTGACTAAACGGGCTTTTTTCACATTCGATCACATGCCAAGGCAACCCATGCTTGTTCAACATGTCCATGAATGGGTCTGGGTCAAACTGCTCCATATTCCAAACGCCATCTTGTTTCCAGGTGCCGTTGAGCATGAGTGCTGCACCAATCATTGCTGGAACGCCAGTTGTGTAGGAAACCGCTTGAGCGCCAACTTCTTCAAAACAGGCAGCGTGATCACAATTGTTGTAGATAAAGATAGTTTTCTCTTTGCCGTCTTTCACGCCAGTGATGTAGGTGCCTATGCAGGTCATGCCTGTGTAACCATCGGCAAGCGAACCCGGGTTAGGCAATACAGCTTTAAGAAACTCCAGAGGAACAATTTGCTGGCCCTGAAAGTCAATCGGTTCAATGCTGGTCATTCCGATCCCTTCCAGCACGCGCAAATGAGTCAGATATGCCTCGCCAAAGGTCATCCAAAAACGTGCACGTTTTAATGTAGGGAAGTGTTTAACCAGAGATTCCAATTCCTCATGGAACATCAAATAAGAAGCTCTAACACCAATGTTCTGATAGTCGAGATCTTCACGAACACTCAAAGGGTCAGTTTCTTTCCACTGGCCATCTTCCCAGAAACGACCACGTTGGGTGATTTCGCGGATATTGATTTCTGGATTGAAATTGGTTGCAAAAGCTTGACCGTGATCACCGCCATTACAATCAACAATATCGAGATAGTGTATTTCATCAAAATAGTGTTTGGCTGCATACGCGGTGTAAACGTTAGTCACACCTGGATCAAAGCCGCTTCCCAACAATGCCATGATGCCTTTTTGTTTAAAGCGCTCTTGATAGGCCCACTGCCAAGAGTACTCAAATTTAGCGACGTCTTTAGGTTCGTAGTTCGCGGTATCCAAGTAGTCAGTACCTGTGGCTAGGCATGCATCCATAATAGGCAGGTCTTGGTATGGCAGCGCTAGATTAACCAATAAGTCGGGTTTAACTTGATTGATCAAGGCTTCGACTTCACTCGCATTGTCGGCGTCTACAGCAAATACACCTTTTACGCGATCTGTGCCCACTTCTTGTTGAAGTGCTTCACACTTTGATACGGTTCGGCTTGCCAAATATATTTCATCAAAATGCTCAGGTAATCGAGCGCACTTTTTCACGGTTACAGAGGCGACACCGCCAGCTCCGATAATCAAAACTCGAGACATACAAAAATCCTAATTTGTTGAATTTAACTCAATTTCGCGCATGCTATCACCGATATTTGTATACGCAAGAGTGGTTTTAAAAAATAGTCGTTTATACCGGGTAATTCCAGTTAATTGCTTCAATCCGTTACTACTGAGTGTGAAGCTGATTTCGCCGATTTGTAGGCTTTGACCCATTGCCATTGCCCAATACATGCCATGATCAAGAAACATAAATATAACGCCGAGGTTGGAAATAGTCCTTTTTGCCAATAAATCCAGATGGCAACAATATCGACGACAATCCAAAAGCTCCAGTTGAATAGCTTTTTGTGAGTCATGAGCCACTGTGCAGCCAGGCTGGTGGCAGTCGTAAAGGCGTCAAAGTAAGCAAAAGATGCATCGGTATGATTGTCCATAAACCAACCCCACCCTGATGCAGCGGCTAGCGCGATGAGAATTGTCAGCGCGTAATATCTGACACTACCGGGATCAACGATTACATGGCCTGTGTTATCCATATTATGCGACCATATCCAATAGCCATAAATCTGAAAGCCAATGTAAATGACATGCAAGATGGCATCAGAATAGAGCTTCACATCGAAGAATATCCAACTGTAGAGCGTTACCTGGATAAACCCGAAAAAGAAGCACCAGATATTGCGTCGGATAATCAGGAAAACACAGATAAAACCGCTGATGGTCGCAACCCATTCCAGTGGCGATGCGCCAGCAAACCCCATTATCCAATCGCTTATTCCCATCTTAAACGGCCAACTTTCTTATTGTTTTATGCACTTCTAGCACCTTGTAATCCACCCGTATGCAAAGCGAGAATTTTACTTCCTTGGGCAAACTCATTGTTTTCTACCATATGTCTGATTGCAAACAACATTTTTCCTGAATACACAGGTTCGATGGGGACATCAAGGGATTGCTGAAAATCAGCACAAAACTCATCTAGTTGCTGATTAGATTTAGCGTATCCACCAAAGTGAAAGCCATGCTCAATTTGCCAGTTCCGAGCACTTGGACACAGCCCTTCAACTAAAGACTCCAAATAGTTTTCGCCTTTTAGTGCCGCGACCCCTAATATCTTGGTATTTCGATGAGTAGCGGATTTGCCACAGGCTGCACTAAGCCCTGCAAGCGTGCCACCACTGGCAACCGGGGCAATAATCCAGTCGTATGGCTGGGTAAGTTCGACAATAATATCGTTCACGCCTTGTTGCGAGTGCTCGGAAGAACCCCCTTCAGGAATAATCGTTGCGCCTGGATGTTTGCGTATCAAATTACCGAGGAAATGTTGCTCAGTGCGCTGCTGATAAATTGCCTTGGACACAAATTCAATATTGGCTCCCCAACCTTGTATGTCGGTGAGCATTGGCGTCATGTTATCTGAATAGTCTCCCCTGACTATTGCCAATAATGGTACCGAAATTTGTGCACAGCAGTAAGCCAATGCATGGAGATGATTAGAGTACCCACCGCCGAAACTGATCACCATTTTAGGAGGAGATTGGTAAATCTTTTCTAAGGCATATGACAATTTGCGCCACTTATTTCCTGATATGACGGAATGAATCTGATCATCGCGTTTAAGCCATAGCTGCACTTGGTTATCATTCTGCCAGTCAACTGACAGTCGCTGCTCGATAGAGGGAAGGCAAAGTGACAACTCCGCTGTAAGTGCGTTACTTTTTTTATCCATGACGTAAGAAGCGTTTGCTCTCCGAATAGGGTGAAAAATGCTGTACCTCTCCCGTGGCGGCGCGTTGCTGCGCAGCTCGCCAATATTCGGCTGTCATCAAGTCAGGGTGGAGTTGTTTTAACAAATCCTTGAGGTGTTTTTTACCAACAATAAAATGCTCAAATTGTTCGGGAAATACGTCAACCGGCGAGACAGATAAGGTATCCATGGCAAAGGGATCATCGGACTTGGGTAAATCCCGAAAAGTGCGCTGATGCATTAAACATATTTCATCGTAATCATAAAAGATTACTCTGCCATGGCGCGTTACGCCAAAATTTTTGTGCAGCATATCGCCAGGGAATATATTTGCAGCGGCAATTTGCTTGATACACAAACCTAAATCATCGATCGCTTGAGCGACTTTGTTCTCATCAGACTCTTGTTGTAGATACAAATTAAGCGGCGTCATTTTGCGTTCAATATAAACGTGTTTGATGATGAGCTCGGTATCTGTCACTGCTATATTTTTACTGGCAACGTCTTGCAGCTCATTTAAAAGCTGCTGATCGACACGATCCAGGGGCAATCTAAAGTTTACATACTCATGGGTATCCGCCATGCGACCGACTCGGTCGGTCATTTTTACTAAACGATAGCAATCTCTAACTTGTTCACGGGTTACACTTTTACTCTCTGGAAATTCGTCTTTAATAATTTTAAAAACCACGCCGTATGAGGGAAGATGGAATACCGCCATGACCAGCCCGCGAATGCCTGGCGCGAAGGTGAACTTATCTTCAGATTGCGATAGGTGTTGTAGAAAATTCCGATAGAATACGGTTTTGCCATGCTTATAATGACCAATCGCCATGTATAACTCGAAATTCTTTTTGTTGGGCATCAGCTCTTGCAGAAACGCCACAATTTCCGCTGGGTAAAGGGTATCTGCCATAAAGTAAGAACGTGCAAAACCGAAGATAACACTCAAGTCTTTGTTCTCAGTTAGCAGAGCATCAACCACCAATTGTTTTTTATCGTTTACCAGCAGCGCAATGACAAAGGGCAGTGTTTGCTCCGGCATACAAATACGGCCAATTAAGTAAGCAGCTTTCCCACGGTAGAATACCGGTTTAAGTATTTCCACTGTGTGCACACGAGCTAGCTGTTCTCGATCAAGCCGTTGCCTTAAGGCATTGTCCAAGTTTTGAAGATCCAGTTTTTTATTTTCAAAATCAATTGCAAAACGGTAGATGGTCAGAATTGATGCCATCATCGAACCCACTGTGCCACTGGTATCGAAGCTGTTGACGATTTTTGCCCTGTCCTGGCCGGCGAAGTAGCAACGACTCGGCAGAATAAACATGATGGAGTCGTCTATTTTCCCGTGTTTATAGATGCGACCAATAACCGAGTTGTAGAAGGTTTCTGCTAGCTCATACTGTGGATGCTGATCAAGTTGTTCAGCGAAATTGCGCTTAACATCTTGCCAAAAATCAGTGGTTTGCTTGTGTGGATTGAGCAAGGTGTAGAGTTCGGCGACGGTGTCAGACAAACTTTGTTCATAAGTGGATATACGCTCTTTGACCGCGGATTGTGCTGCGTTCCATTGGGCTTGTTCAAACCGTAGTTTAGCGCCTGAAGTGATTCGACAGAACCATCGATAGTTTTTTTCAAATCCAAAAAGAATCTGGTAAGCAACTTTTTCTTGAATTGACTGCATAGTTTCTGTCAAAGTACAGTGTTGATGATTGTTCAGCATATTGAACCACAAATTAACCAAACAATAATAATAAAAAAGGAATCCTTGTGAGTTTTCCAGTATTGATATGTGATGATTCTGCGATTGCCCGAAAAATGGTGCAGCGCAGCCTGCCAGAAAACTTTGCCAGTGAAGTTGATCTTGCGACTAATGGCCAAGAAGCTGTCGAGAAGTTACAAGAGTCCACCTACGCACTACTGTTCCTTGATCTGACTATGCCAATCATGGACGGTATCGAGGTATTACAAGAGATCAAAAACAAATGTATCGAAGTATTTGTTATTGTCATCTCCGGTGATATTCAACCTGAAATGAAACAACGTGTTGAACAACTCGGCGCATTGGATTTTATTGAAAAACCTGTGGACGGGCATAAGTTACAAAGCGTATTGCAACGCTTTGGGTTGTATTGAAAGCTAACGAAAAAAATTTCATACAACAAAGATAAACACGCTCTAAAAATTAAAAATCCCCAATAATCTGACTTTGCTAGTTGACATATAGACGTCTATACGGCAAATTGCAGATATGAAAACAAAAACAATAATTAGCACCACCGGCATGATGATGATTACCAGCCCAATTGGGACTGTCGCCGGCTAGTGCTTAAAGAAATTTAAAAAAAAGCCCGCGAAACTAGCGGGCTTTTTTGTTATTTACGGCCCTAAAAAGTGTTTAGGTTAAAATATACAAGTGTGGAACAGGAGCGACAAATGAAGGTGTTGAAATTTGGTGGGTCGTCGTTAGCTGATGCAAAACGCTACTTGAGCGTGAAGGACATCAGTCTGGCCAGCCATCAGGAAAACGGTGCAGCAGTGGTACTTTCTGCACCCAAAGGTGTGACGAATGCACTTTCACTATTGTGTGACAGAGCGAGTGAAGGGAAAGATTTTGGCGAACTTTACGCCAAACTTGGCATGACGCTAAACGGCATCTGCGATGATTTGACCAGCACCTTACCCGCTTTTCGCACCGCCAGAATTCACCAATTCATTGATGTTACCTTGGAAGAGCTGAAACAACATCTGGACGGTATTCAGCTTCTTCGTTGTGCGCCAGATCTAATCACCGCCAAAATCCTCAGTATGGGGGAGTACGTCAGTGTCAACATTTTTAGTGAAATCCTGACCTCGCTTGGACAAAAAAATCACATTATTGATCCCGTTCAGTACATCGTAGCAGAAGGCGAATATCTAGATAGCATTGCTGATGTTGCAGTAAGTAAAGCCCGATTTGCTGACATGGTATACGATCCCGCAGAAGTATTAATTATGCCTGGATTTGTTGCCGTTAATCTCGACGGTGAAAAAGTTACTCTGGGGCGCAATGGGTCTGATTACTCAGCGGCAATCCTCGCTGCTTGTTTGGATGCACAATGCTGTGAAATATGGACAGATGTAGATGGTGTTTACAATGCTGACCCAAATCAAGTTGAAGGCGCAGTATTGCTTGACAAGCTCACCTACCAAGAAGCTATGGAGCTGTCTTATTTTGGCGCTAAAGTTCTGCATCCGAAAACGATCGGACCCATTGCTCAGCATCACATCCCTTGCTTGATCCGCAACACACTAAACCCAGCGGCACCAGGCACCTTAATAGGTAAAGAATCCAGTGAAATCTGGACCAGTGTCAAAGGCATTTCTCATCTTGATGACATGTCAATGTTCAACGTTGCTGGGCCTGGAATGAAGGGCATGGTGGGTATGGCCAGCCGTGTATTTGAAGTGATGTCTAATGCGAATATTTCTATCAGCCTGATCACACAATCGTCTTCGGAATACAGCATCAGCTTTTGTATCCACAGTAAAGACTCGGAACGTGCGCAAAATTTGTTGGAAGATGCCTTTGCCTTGGAACTGGCTAACAATCTTTTAGATCCTATAGAAGTCAGACACGATTTGGCTATCGTAACATTAGTAGGTGACGGAATGCGTCATTCAAAAGGTTTAGCCGCGAAATTCTTCAGTTCTTTGGCACAAGCGCGAGTCAACAACGTGGCTATCGCCCAAGGCTCTTCTGAACGCTCAATATCAACTGTTATTGAAAGCCACCGCGCCAAAGAAGCGGTTAAGGTTGTTCACCAGAATTTTTTCTCGAATTCCCACTCCATTGACGTTTTCCTGGTGGGGTGTGGCAATGTGGGGAAAGAGCTTTTGCAACAGATGGCACGGCAACAAAACCCATTGCTTGAACGTGGGATTAGCCTGAAAGTTTATGGCATAGCTAACAGTAAGCAGTTACTTCTGGAAAAAGGGGGAGTCGATCTCAATAACGCCTGGCCTGCGCAACTAAGTTTGTCTGAAACCACATTTTCTGTTCCAACGCTGGTGGATTTTGTGCAAGAGAACAGTTTAATTAATCCGGTTATCATTGATTGTACCAGTAACGAATTTATCGCTAGTCAATACGTCGATTTCTTGAATGCGGGGTTTCATGTTGTCACTCCTAATAAAAAAGCCAATACCAGTGAGATTAGCTACTACCGTCAGTTAAGAGCTACTGCACAGAAAACAAACCGTCAGTTTCTTTATGAAACGACCGTGGGTGCGGGGCTGCCAGTCATCGATAACTTACAAAAGTTAATCTATGCTGGTGATGAGCTAAAACGTTTTGAAGGTATTTTGTCTGGCTCTTTGTCCTTTGTTTTTGGAAAGCTAGAGGAAGGTCTGAGCATTTCCCAAGCAACCTCTACGGCACAACAAAATGGATTTACCGAGCCTGATCCTCGTGACGATTTGTCGGGAATGGATGTTGCGCGAAAATTACTCATAATGGCCCGAGAGGCCGATCTCGAACTTGAATTAGAAGACATTCAAATCGAATCTGTGTTACCGGACTCTTTTGATGCCAGTGGTTCGATTGATGAATTTATGCAGAATTTACCTAAACTAGATGAGCATTATCAACAGTTAGTTGATGAAGCAAAATCAAAAGGGCAGGTGCTAAGGTATGTTGGTTCCATCGAGAGCGGTCAATGTAAAGTGTCTTTAAAAGCCGTTGACAGCGCGCATCCTCTTTACACAATAAAAGAAGGTGAAAACGCCTTGGCGATACATAGTCATTATTATCAACCTATTCCGTATGTTATTCGAGGCTATGGCGCCGGGGCTACCGTGACGGCGGCAGGAGTATTTGCCGATGTACTGCGCACTATGCCTTGGAAGCAGGATGTTTAATTGATGATGAATGTAGATGATCAAAACAGCATAACGGCTTACGCTCCCGCTTCTATTGGAAATGTGAGTTTAGGTTTTGATTTACTTGGCGCAGCGCTGGCACCTTTGGATGGTTCTCGACTCGGAGATGAAGTAACAATTCAAAAAGCCGCTGAGTTTTCTTTAAGTGTTGAAGGGCGATTTGCCCACAAACTGCCTGCAGATCCGAAAACCAATATTGTGTACCGCTGTTATCAAGCGTTTAGTGCTAAATTGGGTGAGCGTGGTCAGACCGCACAAACTGTGCACATGACATTGGCCAAGAATTTGCCAATCGGCAGTGGCCTGGGCTCCAGTGCCAGTTCGATCGTAGCGGCGCTGCATGGTCTTAATGATTTTCATGGTCAACCTTTTTCGCAAAGTGAATTACTGTTATTGATGGGAGAGCTGGAAGGCCAAATCAGCGGCAGTGTGCACTACGACAACGTAGCACCTTGTTACGTTGGCGGTTTAACGTTGATGAATAGTCATTCGAATCAAATCGCTTTGTCGCTGCCAGTGTTTGAGAATTGGTATTGGGTTGTATGCTATTCTGGTATCAGTGTATCGACAGCGGAGGCCAGGAATATCTTACCCAAACACGTTGACATGTCTAAGACGATAGAATTCGGTCAGCAACTTGCGGTATTTGTTGATGCTTGTTATCGCCAGGATGAAGAATTGGCGGCAGCGGTCATGAACGATGTATTAGCTGAACCTTATCGAAAGTCGTTGTTGCCATATTTCGACCAGAGCCGCGAATACGCCATCGATAATGGTGGTTTGGCATTTGGGATTTCTGGCTCAGGCCCTACAGTTTTTGCCGTGTGCAACGAGTTAACACATGCAGAAAATATTCAACGATGGTTGAATGAACACTACATTCAAAACGATAATGGATTTAGTCATATTTGCAAAATTGATAAACAAGGGGCGATGACCGCTTGATTTTTGGGTGCCAGGGCACCGGCAACGAGTTTAAGGTAGTAATTAGTGGAACTGTTTAATTTAAAAGACAATACGGATACAGCCAGTTTTGCGCAGGCGGTTAAAAAAGGCTTGGGTAAAAATCAGGGGTTGTACTTTCCTCAACAATTTTCGTCATTTGACAACATTGACGAAATATTATCAATGCCATTTGTTGAGCGTTCCGTTGAGATCCTGACGCGCCTCATTGGCGATGAAATGGACAAAGAAGACGTCAAAAGCATTGTTGAAAAAGCCTTTATATTTGGTGCACCTTTAGTTGAAGTCAAAGACAACGTGTACAGCCTAGAGTTATACCATGGACCGACATTAGCTTTTAAAGATTTTGGCGGGCGTTTTATGGCACAGGTGCTTTCTGTTATTGCTAAAGGGCAGCCTATTACCATCCTGACCGCAACTTCTGGCGACACCGGTGCGGCAGTTGCGCACGCTTTTCATGGCATAGACAACATCAATGTGGTGATATTGTATCCCAAGGGTAAGATCAGTGTTTTACAAGAAAAACTCTTTACCACATTGGGTGACAATATTCACACTGTTGCCATTGAAGATGATTTTGATGCCTGCCAACAATTGGTTAAAAGCGCATTTGATGATCCGGAAGTCAGAGAAGGGTTGCACCTGAATTCTGCCAATTCAATAAATATCAGTCGACTGTTAGCTCAGGTGTGTTACTACTTTGAAGCGATATCACAACTTGAAGCTGATAAGCGCGACAACGTTGTTGTGTCTGTTCCAAGCGGAAACTTCGGTAATCTTACTGCCGGTATGATTGCCAAAGTCATGGGTTTACCGATTAAAAAGTTTGTCGCGGCGACCAACTCCAATGACACAGTCCCTCGTTATTTGAAAACCGGCCAATGGGAGCCGAGCACGACAGTAGCAACATTATCTAACGCTATGGATGTTAGCCAACCCAACAACTGGCCGAGAATTGAAGCGTTAATTGAACAAGGGTTTATCGACAAGAAACTATTAGTCGGAGACGCAGTTGATGAAGAATATACGCAGGTCGCGATGAAACAACTCGCTCAGTTGGGTTATATCAGCGAGCCTCATGCTGCAATTGCTTTCAAGTCACTGATGCGGTTCATGGAAGAAGGTGATACTGGGATTTTCCTGGGCACTGCCCATCCTGCAAAATTCCGCGAAAGTGTTGAAAATGTGCTAGGTCAACCTATTAGCCTTCCTCAACCTCTGGCAGATTGTGCAGGTAAAGAGATATTATCTGCTGAACTTCCTAGCGATTATAAAGCGCTTAAAGCGCATTTGTTTGCAACGTTAAAAGGTTAGTCTGTGCCGAGTTGGAAAGATCTGTTGGGCGAAGAAAAGCAACGCCCTTATTTCAAACAGATTATCGAGTTTGTCAGCAGTGAACGAGACAACGGTAAAGTGATCTTTCCACCGCAGCAAGACGTCTTTAACGCATTTAAAAGCACGTCTTTTGATGATGTGAAAGTGGTGATACTTGGTCAAGATCCCTACCATGGTGAAGGCCAGGCCCACGGCTTGTGTTTTTCTGTTTTACCCAGCGTTAAAGTGCCGCCATCCTTAAAAAATATTTATAAAGAACTGCATCAAGATATCGAAGGATTTCAAATTCCAGATCATGGATATCTGCAATCCTGGGCCGAACAAGGGGTGCTCCTGCTCAATACAGTGCTCACGGTGGAGCAGGGAAAGGCTCATTCTCACGCTAAGATAGGATGGGAAACCTTCACAGACACAGTGATAAAAATATTAAGTCAGCACAAAAAGGGTCTGGTGTTTTTACTATGGGGAGGTCACGCACAGAAAAAAGGTCAGTTAATAGATCGAACTGCCCATCATGTGCTCACTTCCACACATCCTTCTCCACTGTCCGCACACAGAGGATTTTTGGGCTGCGGTCATTTTAGCCAAACAAACAATTTATTAGAGACACAAGGTCAAATCCCAATCAATTGGGGTTAGCTAAAAATTATAAAAGTAATAAAAAAGCCCCGCATGAGCGGGGCTTAGTGTTTATAGATTTGCCAATTCTGCTTCGAGTGACATATCCATTTCTTCTAGTTCTTTTCTAAGGCGGTAGCGATCTTGAATCGCTTCAATTTCTCTCCACTTACGCTTTTTGCTTTTTGTTTTTGATGGGCGGGCTTCGCTGTCAATCATCGATAGAAGTTCTTTAGTATCCACTTGACGTCTCCATTTTTATTTTTTCGCAAATAAGGCTGACAATCGACTTGGTTTTTCCTGACCAATGTCGTTGCAAGTACAGTATGTACCATAGGCTTGAACAAAATAAAACACTTACTTTTACTTTTTATTAACAAATGATGAAGAAATGGTGACATTAGATCACAGGCCAAAAACCTCTATAAAACATTTGCTTAAAAAATGCACAAGGTATGACGTAGGTTATTGTTTTCGGAGCATACAGATAAAAACGTCATCACTGTGGTCCCTTCTGGCGCGCACGCAGTGGGGGATCTGATTAGTCTCCAAGAGATCTCCGACAAAAGCGCTCGGAGATGACGTGGGCGGAAGCGCTCGGAGATGACGTGGGTGAAAGCACTCGGAGATGACGAGGGTGGAAGCGCTCGGAGATGACGTATTATTAAACGTCTTCTCCGCGGTTTCTTGTGGGCGCACGCTGTGCGGGGATCTTATTGCGAATTAGCGTTTCGAAATGCACTAATAAGCTGGTTGGTCGAAGCATCGAAATCAAGGTTCGACTCGGAATCGACGATTTTATCCAACACTTGATTACCAAGCACTTTGCCAAGCTCCACGCCCCATTGATCGAATGAATTAACCTCCCAAATAGCACCTTGAACAAATACTTTGTGTTCATACAACGCAACTAATGCACCTAAGGTTTTGGGATCTAACCGATCAAATAACAATGTATTACTGGGTTTATTGCCCGGCATGGTTTTGTGTTTGGCCAGCGAGTGACGAGTTGCATTGTCGATATTCGCATCCTTAAGATCGGCATAACATTCATCATAGGTTTTCCCTTGCATCAGCGCTTGGGTTTGACCGAAACAATTAGACGCCAACATACTGTGATGCGTGTCATTTTTGTTAGGCACGTTAAGTGGCAACATAAAGTCTGCTGGTATCAACACTTTGCCTTGGTGGATCAATTGATGAAACGAATGTTGGCCGTTTGTGCCTTCGCTCCCCCAGATGACTGGGCCTGTAGCGTAATCAATATCATCAGCCTGATTAGCAATACGTTTGCCATTACTTTCCATATCTAGCTGTTGTACGTAGGCTGGGAAGCCCCGCAAATAATGGTAATAGGGCAGAAGTACATGGCTTTGTGCTGCATGAAAGTTGGTATACCAAACCCCTAACAAGGCCATCAGCATTGGCAAGTTCTCGTTCATCGGCGCTTGCTTAAAATGACAATCCATTTCGTAGGCACCTTGCAATATCGCGCGGTAATTGTCATAGCCGATAGTAAGGGCGATGGGCAGGCCAATCGCCGACCACAATGAATATCTGCCGCCTACCCAGTCCCACATAGGGAAGATGTTGTTCTCATCCATACCAAATTCGACCGCGGCTTTGACATTCGACGATACTGCCACAAAATGTTTGGCGATATCGCTTTGGCTTCCGCCTTGCTCCAAAAACCATGCTTTAGCAGTGAGGGTGTTTTGCAAGGTTTCCTGAGTGGTAAAAGATTTGGACGACATGACGACCAAGGTGTCTTCATAATCCAAAGCCGCAAGCACGTCAGTTATGTGACATCCGTCTACATTCGCCACGTAGTGCACGGTGATCCCGTCATGCCAATAAGGTTTTAGGGCCTCAGACATAATTTTAGGACCTAAAAATGACCCACCGATACCAATACTCACGATATGTTTGATTGCCTTGCCAGTTGCCCCTTTATGGTCACCTGAATGAATGCTTGCCACAAAATCACGTATTTTATCTTGAGTAGCCAACACCTCAGGCATTACATCTTGCCCATCAACGTAGACCGGCTGCCCAGAAAAGTTTCGCAATGCAGTATGCAGCACCGCACGCTTTTCTGTGTGATTGATTATCTCGCCAGCAAACATGCCGTCGCGTTTCCCAGACACGTTTTGTTTGTCAGCAAGATCAAACAAAGCGTCGAGAACCGACTCATTAATCAGGTTTTTCGAATAATCCAAAAAGATCCCACAGGCTTTAACGCTGTAACGTTTGGCACGTTGCGGATCCTGTTCAAACCAATCGCGCATGTGTTGACCATTTAGGCCTTCAGCAAGTGTGTTTAACGACTTCCATTGTTCGGTCTGGCTCAATGTAGACATGGCATTTATCCTGACTATTTATGATGACAATAAGTTTTTCAGCATGACTTCGAGTTTGTCTTGATCTTTGGCGAAGTTTCGAATGCCTTCTGCTAGTTTTTCTGTGGCCATAGGGTCTTCATTGTGTTCCCATCTAAATTGACTTTCAGTCAATTTATCCCCAGGTGTTTTGCTCGCGCCCTGGTCGATCAATTTGGTTTCAAGACCGCCAGGTGTGTTCGATAATTCTTCTAACAGATTGGGACTAATGGTTAGTCTGTCACAGCCTGCTAATTCTACGATCTCACCGGTGTTTCTGAAGCTAGCACCCATTACAACGGTTTTGTAACCATGTTCTTTGTAGTACTGATAAATTTTACTTACCGACAAAACGCCAGGATCTTCCGCCGCAGGATAGCTATCTTTTCCGGTACTCGCTTTGTACCAATCGAGGATGCGGCCAACAAAAGGAGAGATCAAAAATACGCCGGCTTCAGCACAAGCTCTAGCTTGGGCAAAACTGAATAATAAAGTGAGATTACAGTTGATACCTTGCTTCTCTAGTTCTTCTGCAGCGCGAATCCCCTCCCAAGTGGAGGCCAATTTAATCAAAACTCGGTCTTTGTTTACGCCTGCTTGGGCATACAGCTCAATGAGTTTCTGTGCTTTTTTAATACTGCCTTGCGTATCAAATGACAAACGTGCATCAACTTCTGTCGAAATTCTGCCAGGAACAATATCCACTATCTCTTTACCAATACTTACAGCGAGTTTGTCACCCGCATCTTCGATTTGCTGGGCTAGATCATTAGACTGTTGTTTGGCCCACGCAACCGACTCATCAATAAGTGATTTGTACTGTGGTAATTCGGACGCTTTGAGTAACAGCGAAGGATTCGTTGTCGCATCAACAGGTTGGTATTTTTTGATAGCTTCGATATCGCCGGTATCGGCAACAACAGTGGTGATTTCTCTTAGCGCAGTTAATTGATTTGTCATTGAAAACCTCTGGTGAAAAAACATAGCAAGTTGATTTATCAAGTTTGTATCTTGATATATTTACCATGCAGACATTAAGTTTTTACTTGGGCATAGAGTATATATGGTTAGCTCAAGGTTTCTAGGGCTACTCAACCGATTATCAAATTTCTACCCGACAAAACCAGAAAAAATAACACTAAGTTATAACTTCAAAGATTTTTTATGCGGGTCAATGTAATCTATACCATCTTTAGTGGGAACTAGCTTTAAAGAGATTTAGATGATCCACACACCTTGAATTTACATAACTAACCCTTATTCAATGTAGCTAAGCCAAATCGGTGAGTCTTGATTTGTCATTATCATCATTAGGCAAAATTCAGTGTTCAACCTGCCGAACAAAGCCAATACTTAATAGGAATAGAAATGCTCTTAGTTGTATCTCCGGCCAAAAATCTAGATTTTGAATCCTCGACTCAATCTCTGCCTTTTTCACAACCTGATTTCTTAGGGCACGCACAAGAACTCGTAGACCAATGTAAAACACTCAGTCCGGCAGATCTTTCTAGCCTGATGGGGATCAGCGATAAACTGGCGGGTCTAAATGCTGCACGCTTTTCTAGTTGGTCGACTCCCTTTGATCAAGAAAACGCTAAGCAAGCGTTATTTGCCTTTAATGGGGATGTTTACGCAGGACTTGAAGCTGACAAACTGAGCGAAGAAGATTTAGATTTTGCTCAACAAAGACTCCGTATCTTGTCCGGTTTGTATGGCTTGTTAAAGCCTCTTGATTTGATGCAACCTTATCGTTTGGAAATGGGGACCAAACTAAAAAATGGCCGCGGCAAAGATCTCTATGCATTTTGGGGAAAACACATTACTGAAGGTCTGAACGACGCGCTGCAACATCAACACGCTGAGGTTTTGGTCAATCTGGCTTCAAATGAATACTTTAAGTCTGTAAAAGCAGATGCTTTAAATGCAAAAATAGTGACCCCTGTGTTTAAAGATGAAAAGAACGGCCAATATAAAATTATTAGCTTTTTTGCAAAAAAAGCCCGAGGAATGATGGCAAAATATATTATTCAGAATCGAATTAATACGCCCGAGGGATTGAAGGATTTTAGCTCAGACGGCTATCGATTCTGCAGCGATGAAAGTAACGCTTCGACACTGGTTTTTAAACGCGCAGCGCAATAACAATTCTTGTCTGAGTACAAACTCAACGTGTATGATGGGCGAATAATTATTCCGTTTCACCGCCTATACCTTAGGTGAAACGCTGAACCCGAGGACGTTATGTTGAACCACTCAATGCAAGCTTGGTGTGTGCTTGTAATGACGCTAACCTTTGGTCCTGTTATGCATGCTAGTGCACAGGACGCTTCCCACTCATTAAGCTTTGAACAGTGTATAACCAACATTCAACAAACTGCACTCGAATCTGGAATTGACGCCAAATATGTTGATGCTGCTTTGGGTGATGTCAGAAAAATAGACAAAGTTCTAGAGTACGATCGGAACCAACCTGAATTTGTGCAAACTTTTCCTGCATATTTAAATAAACGGGTCACTGATTGGCGTATTGCTAAAGGCAAAGAGATGCTCAAAAAGCACAATGCTTTGTTGGCCCAACTAACGCAAAAATATGGGATCCCAGCCCATTATCTTGTGTCATTCTGGGGTCTGGAAACAAACTTTGGCAGCTACAAGGGTAAAATGCCTATTATTGATTCGTTGGCTACGCTGGCGTGTGATCCCAGAAGAAGTCGGTTCTTTACCCAAGAGCTATTGATTGCTATTCGGCTGATGGAGCGTGAATCTTTAACTAAAACCAAGATGCAAGGATCATGGGCGGGAGCCATGGGACATACACAATTTATGCCTTCAGCTTACATAAATTATGCTGTTGACGGCGATGGCGACGGCAAAGTTGACCTTTGGGACAGTGAGGAGGATGCGCTAACATCTGCAGCTAACTTCTTAAACCAGTTAGGTTGGCAAAGTGGATTCAGATGGGGACGCGAAGTTACGATCCCTAACGAGTTCGATTATGCATATGCGGGCAAAGACAGAACAAAAACACTTGCCCAATGGTCGGCCTTAGGGATTAAAAAAGTCGACGACAGTTCGCTATCTGATACAGATCTTAGTGCTTCACTTATTCTGCCAACCGGTGCCAGCGGGCCTGCATTTTTGGTTTATGCAAACTTTGATGTGATCATGCGTTGGAACAATTCGGAGTCTTACGCGCTTGCCGTGGGTTACCTGGCGGATAGAATTGTTGGTAAACCCCAGTGGTACAAAGCACTACCCGATTTACCGAACTATCCAATTAGCGACATGGTGTCTTTGCAAGAAGGACTAAATTATTTAGGATTTGATGTAGGCAAAGCCGACGGAATCATCGGTCCTGCAACGCGTGCAGGAATTCGAAGTTTCCAATTGGCCAATAACATGGTTGCTGACGGATACCCTATGCAATCAGTATTTGATGCTATCCAGCGAGAAGTACAAAAGCGTATTGCGATCGATGAACAGGCGCAGGTAGGTCAACGAGTAAAGTCAGAAATTTAGTCGACCCAAATCGGACAAGCGACGCCAGTAGGTATTACAATGGCTTGATCGGGAGCGGGTTTGTGTGGTGTTATCAAGTTTCGACATCGGCTCTTTCGGGCAGATATTTCATCAACATCTCAGCTAACAAGACTTGTTTGATTGGCTTGGTAATATAGTCATTCATACCCGCTTCGAAGGCCTTATTAAAGTCGCTTTTCATTGCATTAGCCGATAACCCACAGATAATTAGCTCGTCAAAACCTCTTTCACGTAGCATTTTGGTTGCTGCGTAACCGTCCATGTTGGGCATTTGTATGTCCATCAGTATCAAGTCGTAATGCGGAGAATTAACAACTTTTGTAACCGCTTGTAATCCATCTTCCGCGACATCAAAGGTAAGCCCCATTTGTCTCAACATTTCCCCTGCGACGGCTTGATTAATGGCATTATCCTCAACAAGCAAAATGTGCCCGGAAAGCTGATGATTGGTTAACTCAAACGCCGACTCATGCAACTCATCCTCGGTCAGTTGTAGATCGCATATTTGGTAGATAAATTCTTTGAATTGCGCAGGGCTGTATGGGTGCGCCATTACCGGAATCTTATATTTTTGTGCTAACAAAGCAGGCAACGTACTGGGTTGTGTATTGGTGACTAATCCTAAATGAATGTTTTTCGCCACAGCGTCGGCAATAGATTTTTGCAGTTTTTTATGGGTCTCCAACTCATCAATTTCAATTAAAAGAATACTATCTGAGGGCGCATCGAGGATAAACTGCTCAAGGGATGTCTCGTCAAGTTGTTGGTAATGTGCATCGATTGCTTTGAGGTATTGTTTAGCTATTACTTGGCAGTCATTGATGCGATAAAAGCAGAGGTGTTTGTCGATAGACATATTCATGATTCTATCTGAGTCGTCTTCAACCCTCATAGGTACACAAACGTCAAATCGGGTCCCGACGTTAACCTCAGAATCGACAGCCACTGAGCCTTGCATTAAATTAACCAGCTGTTTGACTATCGAGAGTCCAAGGCCAGTACCTCCAAACTGACGACTTGTCGACCCATCAGCTTGAGTAAAAGGTGCAAAAACGTTGTTCAGTTGTTGCTCATCCATGCCAATACCGGTATCGATTACCGACATTTTAAGATCTATCGAATGGGTATTGGTATATGCAAAGTCGATTTCTATTTTAACTGTTCCATTTCGCGTGAATTTAACGGCGTTGGTGCACAAATTGAGCATTACTTGACTGATCCTAAGTGGATCGCCAATCAGTTGCACGGGCAAGTCAGGATTGACCATAAACTGGATATTTAAGTTCTTCTCTTTTGCTTTTACCGAAATGTTTGACAATAAATTTTCGAACAATGATTTAGGCGAAAACAGCACATTTTCTATATCAAGCTTGCCTGCTTCAATCTTCGAAAAATCAAGTATATCGTTAATTAAACTCATCAAAATATGTGATGAAAAGGCAACTTTGCGCAAATTCTCACGCTGTTCGGTCGTCAATTCGGATTTAAGCACAATTTCAATCAAGCCAATTATCCCATTCATTGGGGTGCGTATTTCATGACTCATATTGGCCAGAAAAATGCTTTTGGACGCCGTTGCTTGCTCTGCTTTTAGTGTCGAAAGGGCAAGGTCGTTATTAAGTTTTTCCTGTTGTACATTGAGTTGTTTGGCGTTTTCTAATAACTCAGTGGTTTGCAGATTCTTCTCGTGAAAAACATTGGCCGCAGAAGCTAATTCACCAATTTCATCTTTACGCTCCGTAAGGGGAACTTGCTCAATGTCTTTTCCATCTGCCAGCGTATTAAAAAGTTCTGTCATGGTGTTAATGGGCAACATTACGCGGTATACAAAAAACAACGCAGCAAACAAGGCCAGAGCGATACTTATGCCAGCAAATAAATCGTTATTAACTTGTGCAACATTTGCTTTTTGTAAAACGCTTGCCTTGGTTTGTTGCTGATTGTCTGTTACCAATTGACTAAGTTCTCTTGCTAAATACAAAAACTCGTTAGCAGAGCCGGCCATGACAACATTGACCAAAAACAAATAGCCACGGGTGACCTGGGTCAATTGTAAAAAATCAGCGGATAATTTTGATAGTCCTTGCTCGATACTCTGATCGAATCCATTGGCACCAGATAATGGTATCAATGCTTCACGGGTGAGGATTAGCTCCCGCTTAAATTGCTCTATAATTCCGGGATCTGGGCTGATTAAGAAATTAAGTGCTTTTGCTTGAGAGGATGCAAGATGATAGCGCGCTGTTGCAAGTCCAGTGCGTTCTAGCTCGTTTAGCAAATGACTGTTTTCATAGTCTTTGAGTTTAGTTTCCAAAGTTTGAATGTCTAGCTCGATACCATCTCGGTACAGATTTTCCTGGCGGCTACGTCCTTCTACCACGGTCTCAAAATTACTTCGGTAATCTTCTAGATGAGAGCGCATACGAGTGACCAGGTCTTGATAGGCTTCAACATTCTGTTCTAAGGCTACCGAGTCTTCCAACAGCCCTAAGTTACTTACTACCTTGTTGTAAATGGAATCAAATCGTGTCAGTACCGAACTGCTAGCGGTTTGCTTGAATATTAAAACGAAGCGCTGCAGGTCCAGTACGTCCTTTTCCAATTCACTAACAATGTTGACCCGCTCAACGGTGCGTTGGGAGAGCTCTATTCCGTCATTGAACCTTTGCTGATTTTCACGCGACACGAAGCCTTGCGCGACCAGGAGCAATACCATGGCGAACAGCACGATGGAAATCTGAAATTTAAGTGACCTGAACAATCAATCCTTGCCTCAGTGATTATGTACTAATGAACTCGTACCACTTTTGTAAACTATATTCATAGATAGGCATCACTGTATTCCATACTGCAACATTACTGAAACGTTTTTCGTAACTGCCACCTGTTCGGATGTCACCTTTTTTAACTGAAATATTACCATCGGTGCCACGCAAATCTTCTGCCGCGGCTTTACCCTGATACCAATAATCCCATTCAGCGTTACTTAAATATTTTGCTGAACGTTGCGGATTGGAAATGTAATAACCTTGTCGTGCAATGAATGCACCCGGCCAACCGGACAACCACCAGTTCATGTAATCATAAGCTGCGTCCTTTTTACTGCCTTGAGTTGCTGAAGACAGGCACATAACGCCGTGCCAACCTCGATAACCCTCTTTCGGGGCCGCAAAGGTGACGGGCACATTTTGACCGTTTAGTGCCGACACAGCAGGTGAAAACATACTTTCAATATGCACACGATTAGTTCGCATGAAATCAACGGATTCGGGTACTGAGGTCCAAAAACCACTGAAATGGTTATTTTGCTTAAGCTCGATAAGATGATTAAACAGGATATCCAACTCTTGTTTGGTCATCGCGCCAATATCGCCAAAAGTCACAACGCCATTGGCTTGGGCGGCCAAAGCCAAATCAAAGAGTCCGATGGTCGGTGCATTGACAATCCCAACTTTGCCTCTGTGTTTTTCGTCCAGCAGCCATCCCCAACTCTCTGTTTCATATGGGATGCCCTTAGGAATGACGTTGGTGTTGTAGCCAAATGAATCGACATTATGAACATAAGGCAGGAAGCTTATTTTATCGGTATGGGGTATTCCCAGAGAATTGTCTTCTTGCACGTGCAATAATTTGTAAGGTGCATCACCCGCGCCAAATTTTGCATCCTTGGCGACTTTGCCTGTTTTAGTCAAAGCGTTGATTTCAGTCCAATTGCTGATGCGTTTTTTTTCGATAGGTTGAATGGAACCAGATCGCCACAACACATTGATGCTATTTGACCATTGTTCAAATAAATCAAATGAACTAGGCGCCATGGAGGCTTTTTGCAATACCGCAGCACTGCCTTTTGGTTCAAAAAGTAAATCGATTCCTAAGTCAGCCATGGCTTTTTGACGCAGCTCCTCTTGCAGCGTCACATGGGTGCCCAGAATTTTAAGCTGTACCTTATTACGTGCAAAAACATAAGGTGCTTTAGCCAAAGCAAGAGTAGCCAGACTGCCTGACGTTAATTTCTTTAGCGTGGCCCGTTTGGAGCGGTTAACCACTGACTCGGATTTTGACATCTCGACCTTACTTTTCACAAATACGTCTTAAAAATTAGTACATTAGTGACGCTTTATCAATTAAACCTTAGTCTATGAAGTGAACGATAATTATTCCCTGTAAAGTTTTTGCTCGAAACGCAAAGTTTGGCTATTACTGCCTTGTTTCATTACTATTTGAAACCGATAATGTTCTTCGTCATCAAAAGAAAAAGGTGCTAAGTAATAAATCGCTTTGCCCTCTTTGACTTGTTTGAATTGCAGTTTAGTGGTTGTGCCTAAAAGATTTCTTGCTGTCCCTGTAATTTCCAATTCTTGGGCTTCTTTAGTTCGGCGATCCAGCACTGAAATATTAATTAAAGTATTGTTGGGACTACGTTGGATACTGTTGATTCGGGCGATTTCAGGCGTTAAAAACGTAGTGTTGAAGGCGATATAGTGCACTTCCCAGTCACCCAAAACCCGTTTTTGCTCAGCAAAAGCAGGGCTGGATAACCACATACCCAGCCACAAAAACACTATAACTAGTATTTTATGTTCTATTTTAAAGTATTTACTCATAATACTGAACGAACCCTAATGCACCAATTAAGTTCATTGAAAACCCAACAGTTTCATCAAAAAAATCAGAGCAATTATTAGAATCATCGGTGACAAATCCAACCCGCCAATAGGCGGTATTATTCTGCGAATTGGTGCAACCAGTGGTTCAGTGAGTTGATGCAACAGATACTCAAGTGGGTTTTGCCCTTGGCTAACCCAGCTCAAGATAGCGCGGATGATCAATACCCAGAATACTAACTGCATTGCCTCTGAAATCAAGAAAAACAAGGCCATAAGAAGCAAATCTACAATGTCGCTAGACATATACCCCTGAATTGCCAAAACAGTCCAAGTGCGCAGCAAAGCCACTGCAAAAGCCAATACTAAGGTTGCTGTATCTAATCGTCCAAATGAAGGAATAAAGCGCCGTAATGGTCCAACAATAGGGTGAGTCGCCTTCACCACAAACTGGCTAAATTGGTTGTAAAAATCAGCCTGAGCCAATTGTAACCAGACGCGCAAAAGCACCACCATCAAATATAGAGAAAACAGGGTGCTAACTAAAAATACCATTGCATTCATAACAACATCTTTACCTTAAAATTGTTTGGCCATTTGTCCTGCACGCAAAATGGCGGCATCCATCGCACCTGCGATAATTTTTTCCAATTGCTGTGCTTGAAAGTGCTCAATTGCTTTGGCAGTCGTCCCGCCTTTTGATGTAACTTGGGCCCGAAGCTCATTAATTTCAAGAGTGGGATTGTGACAAACCATTTCCGCAGCCCCTAACATAGCTTGCTGCACTAGTTTTCGCGAGGCATTCTTATCCATTCCAAGTTCAATCGCATGATTTTGCATGGCCTCCAAAAAAAGAAAGAAATAGGCTGGGCTGCTTCCCGCTGCCGCAATCACTAAATCGATATCGGCTTCTTCTTCAACCCAGAGGGTTTCACCAACAGATTGCATAATCATTTGTACGAGATTCTTGTCGTCTGCAGACACGTCAGAGGGTGCATACAACCCTGTCATGCCTTTGCGCAGCATGCTTGGTGTGTTTGGCATGGTTCTGACTAATGGATAATTTCCTCCCAGCATCTGTTGCAGCCTCTGGTGGTTAATTCCAGCAGCGATGCTGACAAAAAGTTTGTCTTGTAGATCACAATGTTTGGACAAGTCAGCACAGACGTCTTCCATAAGTTGAGGCTTGACGGCTAATACCACGACATGAGCATTTTCAACCGCAAAATGGTTGTCTTGCGTCGTGTTTATTGCAAAGTCACTTTTTAGAGATTCGAGTTTGTTTGTAGACGGGTTGCTGGCAATGATTCGCTCAGCAGGGTAGTTGGCATTGACTAATCCTGAGATGATTGAGCGTGTCATGTTACCAGCGCCAATAAAGGCAATCGTTTTATTCGACATTAATAAACCTGTAGAGTTTGAGTCAGATGACTGTTGTTTAAGATTATGTTCGTGCACCAAAGATTGCAGTTCCCACTCTGACCATAGTACTACCGGCTAATACAGCCTGTTGCATATCATTACTCATGCCCATTGATAGAGTATCAATAGAGGAATAATTTTGTCGTAGTTGAGTATAAAGGGCTTTCATCTGCAAAAATGTTTGCATCAACTGTTCTTCGTTTTGTGCGGCGTTGGGGATCGCCATCAAGCCCCGTAATTTGAGGTTTGGTAAGGATTTAACTAAATTTGCTAAGTCGTCGACGTCCTCTGGTAACACGCCGGCCTTACTCTCCTCTGCGTTAATATTGACCTGAATTAGCACGTTTAACCTCTTGTGAGGAGTTCGTTGATCGTTCAAGCGTTGCGCTATTTTTGCTCGCTCGACACTTTGCACCCAATCAAAATTCTCCGCGACCATTTTAGTTTTATTTGATTGCAATGGGCCGATGAAATGCCACTGTATGTCGCTAAGCTCTTGCAATGCCTGAATTTTTTCGACACCCTCTTGTACATAGTTTTCACCGAACAATCGGTGTCCAGCTTCATACGCTTGGACAATATCGGATACTGGTTTGGTTTTACTTACTGCTAGTAATTGTACTGAATTTGGCGCACGATTAGCTTTTTGATTAGCCTGTTCCAGGCTTTCCAGTGCGCTTTTGAGACGTTCTGCTATTGTTTCCATAAAGCCAATGTATTAACGGAGAATAGTGTTTTGGATATTACCGAACTTTTAGCTTTTAGTGTTAAGAATAATGCATCGGATTTGCACCTAACGGCAGGATTGCCTCCGATTATTCGAGTCGATGGCGAAATGCGTCGACTGAATGTTGACGAATTAGACCACAAACAAGTTCATGCGCTCGTTTACGAAATTATGAATGACAAACAGCGCAAAGAGTACGAGGAAAACTTGGAAGTCGACTTTTCTTTTGAAGTCAAAGACTTGTCGAGATTTAGGGTAAATGCCTTTGTGCAAAATCGCGGAGCGGCAGCTGTATTGAGGACGATACCCAGTAAAGTTCTGACCCTAGATGATTTAGGGGCCCCGTCAATATTTAAAGACATCATTAACCAGCCTACAGGGATCGTGTTGGTAACAGGCGCAACAGGCTCTGGTAAAAGTACCACCCTTGCCGCCATGATTGATCATATCAATATGCATAAACGTGAGCATATTTTGACGATTGAAGACCCTATTGAATTTGTTCATGAGAACAAACTGTGTGTCATCAACCAACGTGAAGTGCATCGTGATACCCACAGTTTCAGCAATGCGTTGCGTAGTGCATTACGTGAAGATCCCGATGTGATTTTGGTCGGTGAGTTGCGTGATTTGGAAACTATTCGTTTGGCAATCTCAGCGGCTGAAACTGGCCATTTGGTGTTTGCAACCCTGCATACCAACTCAGCCCCCAAAACTATTGACCGTATTATCGATGTCTTTCCCGCAGAAGAAAAATCCATGGTGCGTTCCATGTTGTCTGAATCCCTTCGTGCGGTTATCTCCCAGACACTACTCAAAAAAGTCGGTGGTGGCAGGATCGCTGCCCATGAAATTATGATTGGTATTCCGGCGATTCGAAATCTCATTAGAGAAGACAAGGTACCGCAAATGTATTCTGTTATACAGACGGGTCAAGCCCATGGTATGCAGACCATGGATCAATGCTTGCAACGGCTAGTCGCCCAAGGGGTGATTACTGCCCAGGATGCTGCGGCCAAATCGATAGACAAACAACCCAAAGTCGGTTTCTAGGAGGCAATCATGGATTTAAGTCCTTACCTGCGCAAAATGGCTGAGCAAGGCGCGTCTGATTTATTTATCACCGTTGGTTTTCCTATCAGCGCAAAAATTAATGGCCAAATGACCGCGATCAGTGATGAAAGACTGTCTCAGGAAGCTGCACTGGCGTTAGTCAATAACGTAATGAGCGACAAACAACGTGACGAATTTGAACAAAGCAAAGAATGTAACTTTGCTATCGCTCGAGAAGGGATTGGGCGATTTCGTTGTAGCGCTTTCTGGCAAAGAGACTTGGCTGGAATGGTGGTGCGTCGCATTGTCACACAAATTCCTAAAGCAGATGATCTTGGGCTTCCTGAAATACTCAAAGACGTAATCATGTCGAAACGCGGACTCTTGTTGTTCGTGGGGGCGACGGGTACTGGTAAATCCACCTCACTCGCCGCACTGATTGGGCATCGCAATCAAAATTCTCGTGGACATATTCTGACCATTGAAGACCCAATTGAATTTGTGCATGAACATGCAGGTTGTGTGGTGACGCAAAGAGAAGTCGGCATCGACACTCGCTCTTTTGATGATGCACTAAAAAGCTCATTGCGTCAGGCGCCGGATGTTATTTTGATTGGTGAGATCCGCTCTATGGAAACCATGGAATACGCCATGTCATTTGCCGATACGGGGCATTTATGCGTTGCCACATTGCACGCCAATAACGCCAATCAAGCGATTGAACGTATTATGCATTTGGCCCCACCAGAGCAACACGAAAAGCTGCGCTTTGACCTTAGCTTAAATTTGAGAGCGATTGTTGCGCAGCAGTTGGTGCCGACGGCTGACGGTAGAGGGCGAGTAGCGGCAATTGAAATATTGTTGAATTCTCCCTTGGTGACAGATCTTATTCAGCGCAACGAAATTGGCTCTCTCAAAGAAGCGATGAAAAAAGGCAAAGAGATGGGCATGCAAAGTTTCGATATGGCATTGTATGAGTTGTACAAAGAAGACCGCATCACGATGGACCAGGCTATACACCATGCGGATTCACCCAATGATTTGCGTCTTATGATTAAACTTGATACTGAGGAAGGCACCGGGTTGGGCTCGCTCTCAAATGTATCAATAGATATGGATTAATTGTGCAAAAAATTTATTGGCATAACGACAGATTCATGGTGTATCAAATTAAGCAGTTGCTTGATGACAACAATATTCCCAATTTCATCAAAAATGAGTTTGCCATAGGTGCCATTGGGGAGTTATCGCCAATGGACATTATGCCCGAAGTTTGGTTAACGGATGCTGAGTGGCAGCCAAAGGCCAAACAATTAATTGCTCAATTTAATCAACAAACGACTTCTGAAACTGAGCCTTGGACATGCGCGGAATGTGGTGAAGGTAATGAAGCCAATTTTGCACTATGTTGGCAATGTGGGTCACAGCGCGGTTCCGAGCAGTAGTTAACCCCAATCCAGGATTGGGGTAATTAACTTGAGATTTTGTTTTGCCTAGCGACTAACAAGGTACTTGAACACTTGCTCTAATCTTGGGTCATCCGGATCCGATGACGTTGTTTGAGCAATAATGTTGCCCTTTTTGTCGATAAAAATCGTGGTAGGCGTTCCGGCAACATTAAATTCTTCTGCAACACTCTCACCCTTAATCAATGTTTTTATATCGTAACCACGAGCATCAAGCACGGCTTGAGGCGTTGCATCCTCGTCTTCGCGCACGCTTATCGCGATCATTTCTAACCCTTGTGGTTGATACTTTTTATAAAGACGGTCCAAACCGGGTTGAAGTTTTTTACAATAGGGACACCAGGTTGCCCAAACGTGAATAACAAGAGGTTTGCCAGCAAAATCTGTTGAACTTACGGTTTCGCCAGTTTCGGTTTTAAGGCTCCACTGCGGAGCAATATCCTCTTGCGCGTATACAGAAAAGGTGAATATCAGGGTCGCGATTAAAACAAGGGTTCTCATTGTGGTCTCTGTTAAAACATCGTAGTGCTTAAGACAGACCCTGTGGCAGAATTATTTCAATAGTGCGGGATTATTGTTCAAAGAAACTTTCGATAATTAAACAAGCGGAGACACTATCGACTTTTCCTTTACTTAATTTTTTGTAGCCACCCAATTCAAACAAACGAGATTTTGCGTCGACTGTGGTCAGACGTTCATCAACGGTTTGCACAGGCACTTTGTATTTAGCATGCAATCGATTAGCAAATTTTTGGGCGGCAAAGGTAACTTGCTGCTTACTGCCGTCCATATTTAGCGGCAGTCCGACCACCACGAGTTGTGGCGACCACTGTTCGAATAATGATGCAACGCTATCCCAATTAGGAATACCATCTCGGGCAGGTAATGCTTCTAGTGGAGATGCTGTGCCGGTAATTTCCTGGCCAACGGCGACGCCGATGCTTTTTGTGCCAAAGTCAAAGCCCAGAAGTGTTCGCATCATAAATCTCGACTATCTTTAAGTGCTGCATTCATCCTTAGGCATGCCCAGCATCAGGGCCAAGTTGCCAGACATCTATACCAAGTTTACGAACGGCTTCCTCCCACTTTTTATGAATGGGAACATCAAATAATATGTCGGTGTCTGCTTCGACAATCAGCCAGGAATTCTGTTGTACTTCCTCTTCCAATTGCCCCGCTGTCCAACCAGCATAACCCAAGGTTACAAGGCTTTTCTCGGGGGCATTTTCATTGCCCAGCACAGAAAGAATGTCTTTGGATGTTGTGATCATAATTTCAGGTGTCAACTGCAAACTAGAACTCCAACCAGGTTGACTGGTATGCAGAATAAACCCTCTATCTTGGCTGACAGGCCCTCCGGCAAGAACAATCGTTTCTGCTTTTTCTTGCAATACAATGGCGTCTTTATCCGCTTGTTCAATAAGTTCTTTTAGTGACATCCCAACCGGCTGATTGATGACTAACCCCATCGCACCTTTGTCATTGTGTTCGCAGATGTAGGTTAACGATCGGGCGAAATAGGGATCATCCATGTTTGGCATTGCAACTAGCAAGTGATGCTCAAAGCTATCCATGTGCATCTCCAAGTCTTTTTTCAATGGCATCAAAAAGCATACCGGTAATATCTACATCATAAGCGGCTTCAATTTCTCTTACGCAGGTTGGGCTAGTGACATTGATTTCCGTAATTCGATCGCCGATAACGTCTAATCCTACAAAAATGAGTCCTTTTTCAACCAATAATGGGGCAATTGTCTCGGCAATATGTCGGTCTGATTCAGATAGGGGCTGCGGGCGTCCAATGCCGCCAGCAGCAAGGTTGCCTCGGGTTTCCCCTTTTGTTGGCAACCTAGCTAAGCAATAAGGAACAACCTGTCCATCAATGATGAGTATGCGCTTATCACCGTCTTTAATCTGCGGCATGTAACGCTGAAACATTGCGTAAGTTGTACCTAATTGCGTCAATGTCTCAATAATGACGCCGAGGTTTGTGCCATCTTCTTTGACTCTAAAGATGGACGTTCCGCCCATGCCGTCCAAAGGTTTACAAATAATATCCTGGTGTTTTTGATGAAATGCTCGAATCAACGCTGAATCTCGAGTGACTAAGGTGTCTGGAATGAGTTCGGGAAACCAAGAAGTAAATAGTTTTTCGTTAAAATCGCGCAGACTTTGAGAACGGTTTACAACCAGGGTTCCCGCTTGCTCTGCCAGAGAAAACATTTGTGTAGCATAAAGAAATTCGCCGTCAAAGGGCGGGTCTTTGCGCATTAAGATAACGTCCAACTCTGCTAAACAAAGAATTTCTGTATCGCCTAACTCGAACCACTTCTGGGTATTTTCAGCAACCTCAAGTTTACGCATTTTGGCCATCGGTTTGCCGTTGTCCAGATACAGATCCGACATTTCCATATAGCGAATGTCATAACCACGGCTTTGTGCTTTTAGCAGCATGGCGAAACTGGTATCTTTTTTAATGTTGATCGAGTTGATAGGATCCATCACGATCCCGAGCTTAATAGTCAAAGCTGATCCTTACACTGAATTGTGTTTATATGATACACAAGATTTAGTGATGACAATAAAAATTTCAAGGCTATGACAAATCTTTGCAATTATGAATATAACACTAGCTAAGCCAGATGATTCAGATACCCTTACAGATATTGCCATGCTTGCAAAAGGCTATTGGGGGTATGACGAATCTTTTATGAATGCTGCCCGCGAAGAACTGTCAGTTTCCGCGAAAAAAATCGAAGCTTCCAATTTATTCTATTACTGCTTGAAAAGTTGTCACGATGAAATATTGGCATTTTATTGTTTAGATACGTCGGGCGAAGCGGATAACAATACAGTCGAATTGGAGGCATTGTTTACCCACCCTAATTGGATGGGGAAGGGAGTTGGGCAGCAACTATTTGAACATGCATGCCAGTTGAGCGTAAATATGCAGGCTAACGCTTTACTCATTCAAAGTGATCCCAATGCAGTGGGGTTTTATCGGAAAATGGGCTGCGAAATTATTGGTGAACGGGCTTCTGGTTCTATCTCAGGTAGAACGTTGCCTTTGATGCTAAAAACGCTGCGCTAAATTTCATCCTGCAAAGATCAGCACGCCCTAGTAGAAATGTGGTGAAATTGTTATCAAGCTATGCCTAAACTAATACGTGTGATGACAAGCGGTTTTGGAACCTGTCTGCGAAATACTAAAAAGGAAACAACATGCGCAGTTTGAGCTGTTTTTTTGCTTCATTGTTAATGCTATGGGGCTGTAGTAATCAAACAAACAACATCGTTGAAACTAGACAACAAAACAAGCCTTTCGTTAATCCTGAAAATTGGCCGTTACACACTTCTCCATTGAAGCGAGATGCATTGGTTGAATCAAGGATCAGCGATTTGCTAGCCAAAATGACGCTTGAAGAAAAAGTGGGGCAAGTAATTCAGGCTGATATTAACTACATTACACCTGAGCAAGCCGCAGAATACCACTTAGGTTCAATCTTGAACGGCGGAAATTCGGGCCCCGGCAACGACAACCACGCTTCGGCAGAAAGATGGCTGGCACTCGCGGATGAATTCTGGAAAGCCTCTATCGACACCAAAAATGGAAGAACTGGAGTCCCAATCATGTGGGGAACCGATGCAGTTCACGGTAATAGTAATGTTGTTGGTGCAACGTTGTTTCCCCATAACATTGGTTTGGGCGCAACTAATGACCCGCAACTGTTGCATAAAATTGGTCAAATTACTGCTCTGGAAACCCGAGTAACGGGTTTAGATTGGACCTTTGCACCGACTTTAGCGGTGGCCAGAAACGATCGCTGGGGTCGCACCTATGAAAGCTACTCTGAAGACCCCAATTTGGTCGCTAGTTATACGCCGCATATTGTTTCTGGTTTGCAAGGAGACTTGCACCATTCGACCTTTCTTGACCACTCTCGCATCATCGCTACGGCAAAACACTTTGTTGGCGATGGTGCAACCGAAGAGGGAATTGATCAGGGAGACGTGCTGATCGATGAAGAGGTTATGCGCGACTTACATGCTGCTGGCTATGTCCCGGCGATTCAATCAGGCGTACAGGTAGTAATGGCTTCATTCAATAGTTGGAACGGGGCCAAAATGCACGGCTCCAAGGTGATGCTTTCTGACATTTTGGTTGGCCGCCTGGGGTTTGATGGATTTGTTGTTGGTGATTGGAACGGGCACGCTCAAGTGAAAGGTTGCTCAAAAGTGTCTTGTGCGCAGGCGTTCAATGCTGGGCTAGATATGTTCATGGCGCCAGACAGTTGGAAAGGGTTATATAAAAATCTTTTAAAGCAAGTAAAAAGCGGTGTGGTCAGCCAACAAAGGCTTGATGAGGCGGTAGCAAGAATTTTACGAGTGAAATTACGCGCAGGGGTCTTTGACGCAGGTCTTCCTTCCAATCGTCCAATGGCGGGTGAATTTGAACTCTTGGGACACCAAGAGCACAGAGCAGTAGCACGAGAAGCCGTTCGTAAATCTTTAGTTTTGCTAAAAAACAATAACCAGTTGTTGCCGTTGCGGCCCAACATCAATGTGTTGGTCACGGGTGAAGGCGCTAACAATATCGCTCAACAAGCGGGTGGGTGGACGCTTACCTGGCAGGGAAACAACAACAATCCCGAACATTTTCCCAATGCACAATCGATATTCCAAGGAATTCAGCAAGTCGTTAGCGAAGCCGGAGGGCATGCTGAATTGAGTCAAGATAGTAGTTTCAATGTTCGCCCTGATGTCGCTATCGTGGTCTTTGGAGAGCAGCCTTATGCGGAATTTCAGGGGGATCTGCAACATTTGGATTATGTGTCTAACAATGGCTTAAGGTTGTTGAAACGCTTCAAGCAACAGAATATCCCCACGGTAGCGGTGTTTTTGTCAGGTCGTCCATTGTGGGTTAATCCAGAAATTAATCAATCTGACGCCTTTGTTGCAGCCTGGTTGCCTGGCTCTGAAGGGGGCGGTATTGCCGATTTGATGTTTACTGATGCAGCCGGAAAAGCTCGATTTGATTTCACCGGACGGCTTTCATTTTCTTGGCCTGCTAAACCTAGCGATGATGTGTTGAATGAAGGAAACACTATCTATTCACCTTTGTTTCCCATTGGTTACGGACTCTCTTTGCAAGACAATGCTGCTTTAGGCCCACTGAGCGAGGATATCAATGGTGAGATAGAGCACGTGACGCGATTCGTTTATGCCGGTGATCCAGTTGTGCCATGGCGAATGATGTTGAAGGACCGCTACAGTCAGACTCAGGTGACCTCAAAGATGCAGACCAATGCAAATGGTACCTTGACTGCAGTGGCGACTGATGACAAAGCGCAAGAAGACACAGTGATGTTGACGTGGACTGGGGACGCGACTTTAGCTATCGAAGGTAAACCTATTGATTTAACTCAACAGGTCGTTGGCGACATGACGTTTCAAATTGTCTACAAGGTGATCCAATCCAGTAGTGCTAAATCAAATTTGATTTTAGGCTGTGGCGAAGGTTGTTCTGTGAGCATGGATATCAGCAGCTCGTTGCAGGCGGCGGCCGGCAAAGGTTGGCAAACTGCACAGGTCAAACTAAGTTGTTTTGCAGCATCAGGTGCGAACTTGGGGGCAGTGCAGACACCTTTTTCAATCTCTTCAAGCCGAGGCCTTATCCTGCAATTGAAAGAAGTGAAAGTGGTGTCCAATCCAAGCGCGGCAAATTGTACGCTTTAGCCAATTAGGTGCAGTTTGCGGTGCTTTATCACTCCGCTTCCTCAAACAGGTCGGTACTGTAATAGCGCTCTGCTGTGTCGGCAAACAGCGTTACAATGCGTTTACCTTCATTTTGCGGGTTTCGAGCAAGTCGCAAGCAGGCACACAGCGCAGCACCTGAGGATATCCCAACAGGCAATCCTTCATCTCGAGCCAATAACCGAGCGTGTTCAATGGCATCATCATCGGTGACAGTTTCAATGCCATCAAGCAAAGACAACTCCAACACATCGGGCACATGACCAGAGCTCAGTCCCTGGATCTTGTGAACCCCTGAGCGGCCCTGGCTTAAAACCGGACAGGCAGTTGGTTCTACGGCAATCACTTGCAGTTCAGGATTCAACAGTTTTAACGATTTTGCGATACCCGTGATGGTGCCGCCAGTGCCCACGCCAGCGACAAATATATCGACTTTTCCATCGCAATCACGCCATATCTCCTGCGCAGTAGTTTGGCCGTGCATTTCCGGGTTGGCCGGATTTGAAAATTGATTGAGCGAAACGGCATGTGGAGTATTGGATACCAACTGATGTGCGTGATCGATGGCGCCTTTTGTGCCAAGCGCTTTAGGTGTGGTGATGACATTAGCCCCATAAAGCCTCATCAATTTTCTGCGCTCAATCGACATGTGTTCGGGGATCACAACGGTAAGTGGGATTTTCCTAATTGCACATATCCAAGCACAGGCAACTCCATTATTGCCAGACGTGGCTTCGATGATCTGCGTTTTTTCATTGAACGACTCTGACGCCATTAAACTATCAATCATAGCCAGTGCTGGTCGGTCTTTGACCGAGCCAGCTGGATTGAAATACTCGATTTTGGCAACAATTTCATTTTTGAGTTGTAAATTCTGTACGATCCGGTTGAGTGCCACCATAGGAGTATTACCAATCGTTTGGGTAATGTCGGCATAAATTCCACGGGGCTTTAACTGTGAAGATTGAATTGCGGTGGGTCTGGCTAACATTGGCTTTTTCCTCTAGGAAATTAACCCTAATTTGGGCTTGGTGTTAATTTTTACTTTTTGATATTGATATAGTGACACGCAATTTAGGAATAAAATGCTAATAAATATCAATAATCACTGATATATTGGAATTAAATTCTAATAATGGTGATTATGTGAAAGTTGATGCTATAGATGCGCAAATTCTGCGAATATTACAAAACGACGTGACAGTCTCGGTCAATGACATAGCTGAGCAAGTAGGTTTAAGCACAACACCCTGCTGGCGTCGCATTCAAAAACTCGAAGCGTCTGGGGTCATTCAAAAGCGTGTAGCACTGTTAAACGCTGAAGCGATGGGTCTTGGAACCACGGCTTTTGTGCAAGTAAAAGCGGCAAAACACGATGACAAGTGGTTAAAAGCATTTGCCAAACATGCCAGTAGTTTTGACGAAGTGGTTGAATTTTATCGCATGAGTGGAGAGTACGATTACATGTTAAAAGTTGTAGTACAGGATTTAAAAGCTTTTGATCGATTTTATAAAAATCTAGTCTCTGGCGTGGATTTGTCTGATGTCACATCAAGTTTTGCGATGGAACAAATTAAATACACCACAGTGTTACCCGTTCATTGAACCATACAGAGACCAACATTCATGAGTTCAGTGGATTGTAGAATGCAAACGCCAATAAAATCCCGAAGCGATCAACAAAAGCACCAAGGCGAATGCATCTACGATTGCTACGACGGATAATTTTGCATTAGGTGCTTCCATTAAAAACCACAGCAACAAAAAACTAGACACTGAGATCATGGCCAATATTAAGGCTGACACCTGTAATGCTTGCAAAAATGCTGACATGATAAGAATCAATCCAATTAATGAGAGTAAAATGGCTCTATGCCGCATCAGCAATTCAGCGCTAGCGCTCAGTTTGTCGAGTGCGTAGAGGTTGGATAATTGTTGCATCCCAAATGCGCCTGTTATTGGCAGGATATGAATTAACCCGACCAATAACAGAATTGCTGATAACACTTTATTCATACTCTGGAACTCGATTTGTTGAATAGGTGCAGTCAGAGTAATTGTCCCAATAAATTAATCAATAACCTCGCAAGTAATGGCTGCCAGCCTTTCAAAATTAAGTCTTATTGTCCGGCGAACTGGATAATTTGGCATTAGCATTATTTGCCGCTTTAGGTTGGTATTTACGTGATAAATAGAAAATTGCGATACTGCCAATGACGCCCGGTGCTATCCAAAAAATAAGTTGCAGTGATCCTGCTTGAGCAAAAAGTTGACGACCACCAAAGGCAATAAATGCGGTATACGCGCCAATCCCAGAGCCTATCATGCCGCCAAAGTGCTCTAACAGCCACTGGTTGGGATTAGGTGTTTTATTTAGGCAATAGCGCAACATACCCGTCGCCAAACTTATCCCGAGCAAACCAAATACAATATGCAAAATTCGCGAGTGCATGATGCCAAGGGTTAATATTATTGCACCACCTATTGCTGTTAATACCAGTGGTGATATATGCCAAAACGTGCGCAAAGCTTGAGTGTTTTGTTTATGCAACAATACTGCGAATCCCTGACGAACGCTGACGTAGGTGATCAGGCTCAAAAACAATAAAAATCCCCAGAATATTCTAATTGTAGCGCTAAATTTCTCTGGATCTGTGCCGGCATTCATGAGGTGTCCTTTAATTTGCAGGGGATCGTACAACACTAAAATTGCCATTAACGCACCTGTAGCGGCTACGGTATACATCGTCCAGCCATAGAATCTGCCAAATTTAATATGATTTATCCCGCCTTTGCGCGCCACAATCGGGATCCAAAACAATATTAAGGCCAAGGTTCCAACGACTATATGACTCGAAAATAAAAAACCATGTAATGCATTCATGCAAACTCTCCTAAATCAAGTATGACTACACTTTAAATTGCCGGCCAAAATGAATGCAGTGCCAAAAGTCATTTTTTTAAAAGTGACTTTATACCTATGGAGTTCAGCGGGGGTTATGTCGCATACTAGACGATATCACATCAGCTCATGAACCCTGAATGAATGGACGTTAAGCATCTCGTTAATAAATATATAAGTATTGAAAGCCTTACGGCCGTTATGGCTTGGGCTGTTGTTAGCATATCGGCTGTTTGGTTGATGTATGACTCAAATGATTACTCTTGGACATCAATCGCTGCGGCGGTGACCTTCTTTGTGATTTTTAAGTTGAGTTTTTTGGCTTCGATTGTTGAGCATGACGCGTTAGAAAACATCCAAGTAAGCATTTCGTTACTTGTTGTTCAATATATTGCAATAATGGCAGCAGCAGCAGTTGTTCCTTTCACCTACATCGCAATCCTGGTGACTATATGGAGTGCACAGCTACCCTATTTTGTCTCATTTCGAACTGCTGTAATCTCTTCTCCATTGTGGTCAGCCCCCCTTTGGATTGTTTTCTCTGTCGCTTGGGGAAGAGAGTTTAATGGATTATCTGCGCTTCTGTTTTGGACCTTCAATATGTTTGCTCTGGTGATGGTAAACGCCACCATTAGGGAAAAAAGGGCGCGGGAAGCAGCTAATGAAATAAATAGAGAGCTGTTGGCCACTCAAGCCTTGTTAGGGGAAGCTGCAAAACAAGCTGAAAGAGTAAGGATTTCCCGTAATATTCATGACCTGCTTGGGCACCATTTGACGGCATTGACAATAAAATTGCAGGTAGCGGCACGGATCACCGATGGCGAGGCACAAAAAAACATCCAGCAATGCCACGATCTATCCAAATTGCTTTTGAGTGATGTGCGGGAAGCGGTCTCTGAAATTCGCGAAAAATCAGCGATTGAATGGCAATTTGCATTGAGACAGCTTATCGAAAATGTGCCAAACCTTACCATCGATCTAGATATTAAACGCAGTATCCAGATCAGCGATATGCATACTGCTGATGCCATTTTGAAGTGTGTTCAGGAGTGCTTGACGAATACCTTAAAACACAGTGACGCAAAACATTTTTCTATCAGCATTGATCAAATTGATAATAATCTTTTGGTTGAAATGAGCGATGACGGGCATCATAAAAAATCTAAAACACTTACCGAAGGAAATGGATTAAAAGGTATGAGAGAGAGAATCAAGGAATTGGGGGGGAATTTCATTGCCAACCTTTCTCCAAACGGGTTTAAGACGGTTATCGAACTTCCGGAGGTGCTATGAGTATTAAAGTCATGGTGGTCGACGACCAAACCTTGGTTCGAGAGGGGATTAAAAGTTTATTGTCGCTTTCAGACAAAATTCAGGTCGTGGCTGAAGCTGCTGATGGACAGCAAGCACTCGATGAAATTTGTTTGCAGAATCCCGATGTCGTGCTGATGGATATTCGTATGCCCATTAAAACCGGTATCGAAGCTGTGGCTCTTATCAATCAGTGGGAGCCAGATTCTCAACCCCCGGTAATCATGCTCACGACGTTTGATGATCACCAATTGGTTATGCAGGCTATGCAAGCAGGAGCTAAAGGATATCTTCTTAAAGATGTGTCTTTGGAAACACTGGTCGAAGCGATTGAAACTGTGCATGCGGGCGAAACACTTATTCAACCAGCAATCACCGAGCGGGTGCTGCAAGGTTTGCAGGGTAAACAAAATGAATTTGATAGTATCGAAACCCCGGAACCACTTAGTACAAAAGAAGTTGAAATTTTAAGGTTGATGGCCGCAGGTTGTAGCAACCGGGAGATATCTCAAGCAATGTTTAAATCCGAAGGCACTGTGAAAAATCAAGTGTCTAATGTGTTGGCTAAACTAGGGGTAAGAGATCGCACTCGAGCGGTTTTAAAAGCGATAGAGCAGGGAATTATCTAACTTATTTAGTAGAGAGAACGACGATTTTAAGTGGGTTCCTTTATATCTAGCTGGTGTTTTTTAACCCCAATCCGGGATTGGGGTTATTTAGCGCCTAACCCTAATTTCGCTTCAGGGAACGTGATTGTAAATTCCACACCTTTACCTAATTTTGAGCGGCAATCAATGCGTCCACCTAGCACTTTGACGACAATATTGTAACAAATGTGCATACCCAAACCGCTGCCACCTGCGTTGCGAGCGCTTGTAAAAAAGGGTTTGTAAATATTTTCAATGGTATTTTCTGACATGCCGCATCCATTGTCTTTGTAGATTACTTTAATGCTTTTTTCGCCGGTTGCTCCTTCAAACTCTCTTACCTTGAAAAAAATATGACCAATAGTGTCTTGATCAAAAGCATGTTGAGCAGAATTCATGATCAGATTGATCAACAGCTGACTGATCGCGCCAGGATTGCTAATTATTTCCAGTTCCGGATCCACATCTATGCAGAATTTATGCTTAGTGCGTTTTAAACGAGGCTTAAGGCTGAGCAAGATTTCATCCAAATAACCACACACATTAATTTTTCTTGCATCTTGGCTGTGTTGATCAATCGATAATTGTTTAAACGTTTTGATCAAGTTTGTCGAGCGCATTAAATTGCGCTCAATGATTTCTGCGCTTTCTTCAGATTCTTCAAAAAAACGTTGGAGAGTTGAGCGTTTTAACTTCTCTTGTTTAAACAATTCGTATGACTGTTCCTGAATCGATCTTAAATGCGATATAGCGGTAATTGCGACACCAATAGGCGTGTTGATCTCATGGGTCAAACTAGACATCATTGTGCCAAGCGCTGCCATATTTTCCATTTCAACTAACTGTAGCTGTACTTCATTTCGCTGTTCGAGTGCCTTTTTGAGAAGTAAGTTTGCTTCGGTGAGTTCTTTTGTTCGCTCTTCAACCCGCCGCTCTAAACTGATGTTGGCGTTTTTGAGTTGTTCAATGTTGCTCGCTCGCTCTAAAATAATCGAAACGATTTGGGCTTCATACAGCAGTGAATCTATATCATCTTGATCTGGCGAGCTAGGTTTAGAAAAATACATACAGAAGGTACCAAAGGGCTCACCATTTGGAGAGATAATTGGTTGGGACCAACAGGAACTCAATTGATGTTCTTCGGCCGCATCGGTAAACCCTGCCCAATCCGGATCGTCAAAAATATTTTCGCAAACTTCTAGCTCCTTGCTTGCTAGCGCTTTTGCACAGGTACTGTTAGCAGGGTAAATACGCAGGTTTTCCAGCGCTTGCAAAAATTCAGGCGACAAACTTGGACCAGCAAAAGGAGACAAAACTGTCTTAGATTCATCAAGTAAACTTATGCAGCACTTTAGACCTTCAGTCGCTGATTCAAGGCTGTAAATTATTTGACTGAGGACATCATGAAGCGGCTTGCCTTTAACAAGAGAATCGAGCGCATTTGCTCTTCCGTGCTCGATAGCGTTGTGACGTTTAAGATGTGTGAACCTACGCGATTCGTTGATATCTACGACTTTCAGTGAACTCATTATCTTCTAATTATAGTTGAGTATTTTAGATTGCTCTGTTTAAAAAACAAACACCAATCTATCACACTGAAAGATTCTGTAAACGGCAATATTTTTACCTATAAATCCCCATGTATCGCTTGAAGGGCGCTTATTGCAGCGATAGCGGCAGTTTCTGTTCTAAGCACTCTGGGACCCATTTGTACTGCGTCAAATCCCACTTGCTCAGTACTATATATTTCATTGTCAGTGAGACCACCTTCTGGTCCAATCAACAACCTGACTCCTTGGGGTGACAACGCCAAATGCTTAATGCTTTTTGTTGCTTTGGGATCAAGCGTGACCCGGGCTTGATTTGTAGATTGGCGTAACCACTCACTAAGTGATATTGGTTTGTGGAGAGTAGGGAGGGTGTTGCGGCCACACTGTTCACAGGCAGATTGAATTAGTTTGAGCCACTGCTGGTGCTTTTTTTGCCAGCGCTCTGGAGATAACTTCACCGCACATCGTTCAGTCAAAATAGGTGTAATTTCACTTACACCCAACTCAACTGCCTTTTGAATGGCAAAGTCCATGCGATCACCTCGAGAGACACCTTGGCCCAGATGAATCAATAGTGGAGACTCGACGTTAATGGAAAGTTTGGCATCAACACTGGCAAACACCTGTCTTTTTTTTACCTCGGTCAACTCTCCACTGTATTCGGTTCCATCGCCATTGAACAAAACAATAGGATGCCCAGAATCAAGTCTAAGCACATTTGCTAAATGATTTGAGGCGTCAGCAGATAATGCTATTACTTGGTCAACTTTAAGCACATCGGGATGAAAAATTCTGGGTATACGCATGTCAAAAATTGTCCAGAGGTCTGATTAAAATGAAAAACGAAAATTAACAGGCTCTAGTTTACGCAGTTTATTGAGAACCGTAAAACGATCTGAGTTGATTAAATCGAGGATAAATCCGGAGTTAGATACGCCGCTGGGCTTTGCCCAGCAGCTCGATCAATCAGTTAGCACCGATTGTATCTGATGTATCAATTGTTCGTTGCTCAGCAGGCTTTTTAGTATCTGACCTTCTCGAGGTAAGGCCTTTTCGAGCATGCACAGTGTGCTCGCCGGTATCTTTTGATAAACAAAATATCAAGAGAACTACTAAGCTAACGAAGATAATTGAGAGTATTAACATTTTCAATTCCTTTAAAAATATTACGCAAATCGTTTTTTAAAAGCTGACACTTTTTAAAACGGAGCGTAAGTATAGCAGTTAATTACGCGTATTGGTTACTCAAAAAAGCGCTTAACACCAGATAATTTTTAAAAGCTGAGTTATTTCATATGCTTATTTATTGTTCAGCGACCAATCGAGCCCACTGTAACGGATTAATTTGACATTCGTGTTACAAGGTTCAATACATTTGGCGTCAATCGGGTATTCAATTGACGCCAATTTGCAACACAATTTTGTTCCACAAAGTACAAAAATATAGTGCATATCTATCTGATTCATCTATTATTTCTCAAGTCGATGTAGAATTTAGTTGTACCGGACCAAACAGCTTTAGCTTTTAGGTATTTGGATAGAATTCTTTCGCAACCTAAATAAATAATAAAGCTCGGGAGAAAGTGAATGTTTGAAGATATAGACGTATCGCAGCTCGTTGAAACCTATGTGATCCCTTACGGATTAAACATATTGTTTGCGATTTTAATTTACGTTATCGGTAAAATTGTCGTCGGTATACTGATCGGTGTATTTGGCAAAGTCATGGCACGTTCGAAATATGACGACATGTTGGTAGACTTCCTGAAGTCTATCCTGACTGCCATATTGATGCTGTTTGTTATTATTGCCTCATTGAATGAACTTGGCGTCAATACAACGTCACTTGTGGCGATTTTAGGTGCTGCAGGTTTAGCGATAGGCTTGTCCTTGCAAGGGTCATTGCAAAACTTCGCTGCCGGTGTGATGTTGCTGGTTTTTCGCCCGTTTGCACGTGGTGATTTTGTCGAAGCGGGCGGTACGGCTGGTGTAGTGAAAGACATCACCATCTTCACCACACTGATGACGACACCAGACAATAAAGAGATTATTGTTCCCAATGGTGCAATTTATGGTGGCAACATTGTCAATTTCTCCGCTAAAGAAACGCGCAGAGTCGATATGGTTGTAGGTATTGCCTATGATGCAGACTTGAAAAAAGCAAAAGAGATTTTGCTCGAGATGGTTGCTGCTGATGAGCGCATTTTAAAAGACCCTGAGCCTACAGTGGCGGTTTCTGAATTAGCCGATAGCAGCGTTAATTTTGTGGTTCGCCCTTGGGTCAAGTCAGCCGATTTTTGGGCGGTGAAATTTGATTTTACCGAAGCAGTCAAGCTTCGTTTCGACCAAGAAGGTATCGGTATCCCGTTCCCGCAAATGGATGTGCACGTTCACAAAACAGAGAGTTAACTACTTTCTATATGAAAAATGCCGCAATTGCGGCATTTTTTATGTCGATTATTTTTGACAGTTTGGCCTGTCTGTCGCTTGGTTGGCAAGGTGAGAAGCCGCGGCCATATTGCTTTGCAAAGTTTCAATGCGAGTCGCTGGAGAGGGGTGGGTGGACATAAACTCAGCAGGGCGCTTACCGCCACTTGCTTTATCCATATTAACCCATAAATTGACGGATTCCTTGGGGTCAAAACCAGCTCGAGCCATTAGCTCTAGGCCAATTAAATCAGCTTCAGTTTCATGAGTACGACTAAAAGGTAATTGAACACCAACCTGCACACCCATGCCAATCGCTGCCATGATCATATTGCTGTTAGCTATTTGATTGCTTTGTAGCAACTGATTGGTCACTTCCATACCCATACCTATCAGTGTTGAGTTGGACATTCTTTCGTTACCATGTTCGGCGATAACGTGACCCACTTCGTGACCAATGACGGCGGCAAGCTGATGCTGGTTCTCAGCGACTTCCATTAGACCTGTATAAACGCCAATTTTACCACCAGGTAGAGCGAATGCGTTAATTTGGGGTTCGTCAAACACCACCAATTCCCATTCGCCGTCATACACACTTTTAGGCACATGTTTAGTTATATAGGATGTGATGCAAGAAACATATTGGTTATCTACCGCTTGTTTAGATACTTTTTGATTCGACTTCATGCTGTCAAAAGCTTGAGCGCCCATATTCGCCAATTGCCCTTTGGAATAAAGTTTCAATTGTGAACGTCCCGTAGGTGACGTAGCACAAGCCGTGAGTAAAAAAGCGAAAGTTGCTGCTAATATGATGTGTTTGGTGACTGATGTCATTCCTGTTGTCCGTAAGCTAGATGTTTAAAAGTGTTTAAGGTGCTGTACAAATTCGCACACGTGATAAATGTTATATCACATCTGATGTTGTTAAGGTTAGGTTCAATTTCGTGACGCTATATTGACCATTATCATTGCAAATTGGGTACAGAACAATGAAACCATTTAACTTTGTAGTCAGCACATTGATCTCGGTGTTTTTCCTGGCCGGTTGTGCTTCATACGATTATGAGCATGGAGACCGCAATCAATATGTCACCGAATTTTATGCTCAGGTTGAACAAGTTTACCCGATCAAATTTGATTCTGAAGTGGGAGAAGCCGCTGTCGCTTGGGGATTATGGGGTGCGTTGGAGAATTCTCACGGTGATCGCGGTGATATTTTAGGTGGCGCAATTGTCGGCGCATTGCTTGGCGGTGCAATTACGTCTTTGTTTGAAGGGTCAAATCAGGGATATGAATACTATTTGCGCGCTGTAGATGGTGATCAGGTCATTGTCGTACTTGATCACTTTCCAGCCGATGCGGGAGAGTGTGTGCGAGTAAGAATGTCGCGTAACGTCAAAGTTTACGCGACAAGCCATTATCATTGTGAACAAGATCTTTCTGAATATTAGGGCACTTTGATCTTTGCTGTATGAAATTTTACGTCAACTGCACTTTTAAGCGTTATTTGATTGCGTTCTTAAGTTCTAACGCTTTATCGGTTTTTTCCCAAGGAAACTCTTCTCTGCCAAAATGTCCGTAAGCTGCTGTTTGCTGGTAAATTGGACGTTCTAAATCTAGCATTTGAATCAGGCCGTAGGGGCGAAGATCGAAATGATTACGCACTAACTCCGTTAGCTTTTCATCGGATACGCTTCCTGTGCCAAAGGTTTCGATGCTGATAGAAGTCGGCTCAGCCACGCCAATGGCATAAGACACCTGTATTTCACAGCGTTTGGCCAAGCCTGCAGCAACAATATTTTTAGCAACATAACGGCCAGCGTAAGCCGCCGAACGATCAACTTTAGAAGGATCTTTGCCAGAGAAGGCTCCGCCACCGTGGCGAGCCATTCCGCCGTAGGTGTCTACAATTATTTTGCGACCTGTTAAGCCACAATCACCCATAGGACCACCAATCACAAAGCGACCTGTCGGGTTGATAAAAAACTTTGTATTCGCGGTTAACCATTTTTCAGGCAATACAGGTTTGATAATTTCTTCCATGACTGCTTCTTGTAGATCTGCTGTACTGATCGAGTCACAATGTTGGGTTGAAAGCACAACCGCATCAATACCAACGGGCTGATTGTTTTCGTAAACAAAGGTCACTTGACTCTTGGCATCTGGTCTCAACCAGTTCAAGGTGCCGTTTTTCCGCACCTCGGCTTGACGCTTAACCAACCGGTGGGAATAAGTTACCGGGGCTGGCATTAATACGTCTGTTTCGTCACTGGCATAACCAAACATCAGCCCTTGGTCTCCAGCTCCTTGTTCTTCAGGTCGTTTGCGGTCGACTCCTTGGTTAATGTCTGGCGACTGCTTGCCTATGGCATTGAGCACCGCACACGAATCAGCGTCAAATCCCATATCTGAGTGGGTATAGCCTATTTCTCTGACTGTTTTTCGGGTCAGTTCTTCAATGTCTACCCATGCGGATGTGGTCACCTCACCTCCTACTAAGACCATACCTGTCTTAACAAAAGTTTCGCAGGCAACCCTGGCTTTTGGATCCTGCTCTAGGATTGCATCCAATACGGCGTCTGAAATCTGGTCGGCGATTTTATCCGGATGCCCTTCGGACACAGATTCTGAGGTGAATAGGTGTGATGTCATGTAAAAGTCCTACAGTTAATTTTTTATGCCTTGGCTATAGTTCATCGGCGATTTTTCTATTTTAACCACAAATAACAAAAATACCAGTCTTTACATCTAGACGTCCAAATGTCTAAATGTTCAAAAAGCTTTCCAGACAAAAAAGTCATCAGAAAAGCATAATCAATAATGAATAAGCGTTGCAGTTCGACTGTGGCTGATAGAAAATGGCCAGCCTCATTAGTATCAAAGTGATAACAGTCAGAGTCTTACGTTTATTTTATGGGCTTTGATCACGCTTTAGGCAATCAAATAGCAGGAGACTCTATGCCGTCACGTCGAGAACTCGCCAACGCCATTCGCGCTTTGTCCATGGATGCAGTGCAACAAGCTAACTCTGGTCACCCAGGCGCACCTATGGGAATGGCAGATATTGCCCAGGTTTTATGGAGTGATTTTTTACAGCACAATCCAACTAACCCTGGATGGGCTAACCGTGATCGATTTGTTCTCTCTAATGGTCACGGCTCGATGCTTATTTATTCTTTATTGCATTTAAGTGGTTACGATCTACCAATAGAAGAGTTAAAAAACTTCAGACAACTTCATTCTAAAACACCTGGGCATCCTGAATACGGTTATGCACCGGGTGTCGAGACTACAACGGGTCCTCTGGGGCAGGGCATCACTAACGCTGTTGGTATGGCAATCGCTGAAAAAATGCTCGGTGCCCAATTTAATCAACCTGGTCATGACATCATCGATCACTTTACTTATTGTTTTTTAGGTGATGGTTGTTTAATGGAAGGCGTGTCTCACGAGGCATGTTCGCTCGCGGGCACCTTGGGTCTTGGCAAGCTGGTAGCATTTTGGGATGACAACGGCATCTCTATCGATGGCGAAGTAGAAGGCTGGTTCACCGATGATACGCCTGCAAGATTCGAGTCTTACGGTTGGCATGTTATTGCTGATGTAGATGGTCACGATCCTGAAGCGATTAAAGCTGCTATTGAACAAGCAAAAGCAGAAACTGCTCGTCCAACGATGATTTGTTGTAAAACTGTCATCGGTTTTGGCTCACCCAATAAATCTGGAAGTCATGACAGCCATGGTTCACCCTTGGGCCTTGACGAGGTGCAAGAAACCCGTAAGGCACTATCGTGGAGCCATGAACCTTTTGTTGTCCCAGAAGACATTTATGCTAACTGGGATGCCAAACAACAAGGTGCTCAAAGAGAAGAAAGCTGGAATACAGCATTTGACGCCTATGCAAAGTCTTTCCCAGAGTTAGCTGCTGAATTGAAGCGCCGGTTAGCAGGTGAGTTACCAGCTGATTTTGAAAGCAAAGCGACCGCATTTATCAAAGAAACCCAACAAAAAGCCGAAAATATTGCGAGCAGAAAAGCGTCTCAAAACGCGATTGAAGCCTTTGCAGGTATGCTTCCCGAGGTTGTTGGGGGATCAGCGGATCTTGCTGGCTCGAACCTAACGTTGTGGTCGGGTTCCAAAGGGATCACAGCTGATGATGCCAGCGGAAACTATATATTTTATGGTGTCCGTGAGTTTGGTATGAGCGCAATCATGAATGGACTGGGGTTGCACGGTGGCTTCAGAGCTTATGGTGCAACTTTCTTAATGTTTATGGAATATGCTCGCAATGCGGTGAGAATGTCGGCATTAATGGGAATTCCGAATATATTTGTCTACACACATGACTCGATTGGTCAGGGGGAGGACGGCCCTACGCACCAGCCTGTTGAGCAAGTTGCTAATCTGAGAATGACACCCAATATGGAAACCTGGCGTCCTTGTGATGGCGCTGAAACAGCCGTTGCATGGAAAGCAGCGATTGAAAGGACACAAGGTCCAACATCTCTCGTATTTAGTCGTCAGGGATTGCAAGCACAGCAACGTGATGATGCGCAGCTGGCCAATATTGCAAAAGGCGGTTATGTATTGTTTGAAAACGACTCTTCACCAGAAGTCATCTTGATTGCCACAGGTTCTGAAGTAAATATTACCTTAGAAGCTGCCAAACAATTAGCTGATGATGGGACCAAGGTCAGAGTGGTTTCCATGCCTAGTACCAATGTATTTGACAAGCAAGATGCAGCTTACCAAGAAGCGGTTTTACCAAAATCTGTGACTAAGCGCATTGCCGTTGAAGCTGCCCATGTTGACTTCTGGTTCAAGTATGTTGGCTTGGGAGGCGAAATAATCGGCATGTCTACCTTCGGAGAATCTGCCCCAGGTGGCGCCTTAATGAAGCACTTCGGTTTTACACCTGATGCGATTGTTGAAGCAGCAAAACGCTTATTGTAATTAAGTCTATGTGCATCCAGACAGGTGCCGGGAACGGCACCTGCTTAGCATTGAGCATTAAATGATAAAAATAGCTATCAATGGGTTTGGTCGAATTGGCCGCAATGTATTGCGTGCCCTGTATGAGACGCATCGAAACGAAGATATCAAAGTCGTTGCAATAAACGAAATCGCCGATCCTGAAGGCATTGCGCACCTGCTCAAATACGACACTTCCCATGGCCGCTTCGGTCATTCTGTAAGCCTTGAAAGTGGCAAACTAAAAGTTGACCAAGACACCATCACATTATTGCAATGTGAACACTTACATGAGCTGCCATGGGCGGAACTGGATATCGATTTGGTCATGGAATGCACAGGCGTTCATAACGATAGAGCAGATGCTGAGTTTCATATTGCGCAGGGTGCAAGAAAAGTCCTTTTTTCTCATCCATCAACACCGGATATGGATGCAACGGTCATTTACGGCATCAACGACCACCTGCTTAAACCGGAAGATCGCATCGTATCGAATGGTTCATGCACCACAAACTGTATTGTGCCAGTGATACAAGTGCTAGACGACGCCTTTGAAGTGTTGAGTGGCACTATTACAACAATTCATTCTTCAATGCATGATCAGCAGGTTATTGATGCCTACCATCCAGATTTACGCAGGACTCGAGCAGCCAGTCAGTCGATCATTCCCGTTGATACTAAACTAGCGGTCGGAATTGAACGCATTTTGCCTAAGTTTGCTGGAAAATTCGAAGCGATCGCTGTTCGCGTGCCCACGATTAATGTGACCGCTATGGATCTTAGCGTGACCTTGGCAAAAGAGGTTTCTATTGCGCAAGTTAATCAGGTGCTCAGAAGTGCAGGTCTGGGCAGATTACAAGGAATTTTAGGTTACACTGAAGAGCCTTTAGTGTCGGTGGATTTTAACCACGATCCCCATTCTTGCATTGTTGATGGTACACAAACACGAGTCAGTCACAAACAGCTAGTCAAAACCTTGGTCTGGTGTGACAACGAGTGGGGATTTGCGAATAGGATGATTGATACAGCGGCAGCGATGTTTTTAGAATAAGTGGTCTGAAAAAACCATTGAATAAACATTTTAAAAAGTTTTGAGGAACAAAAATGACAATTATCAACATGACTGATCTTGAACTGTCAGGTAAGCGAGTACTGATCAGAGAAGATTTAAATGTGCCGATCAAAGACGGTAACGTTGCCTCCGATGCGCGGCTAAAGGCTGCTATACCCACTATTGAGCATGCGCTTAATGCCGGAGCCAAAGTGTTGGTCATGTCACATTTAGGTAGACCAACAGAAGGCCAGTTTGAGCAGCAATACTCGCTTGCCCCTATTGTGGATTATCTCAATGATGCACTGGATTGTTCCGTCAGACTGGAAAAAAATTATCTAGGTACAGAGGTCGACGTTAACGTTGGTGAGTTGGTCATTCTTGAAAATGTTCGTTTCAATGTTGGCGAAAAGAAAGATGATGAAGCACTCGCCCAACAATATGCTGCCCTATGCGATGTATTTGTAATGGATGCATTTGGGACTGCACATAGAGCACAAGCATCGACCCATGGTGTTGCTAAATTTGCTCCAGTTGCTTGTTCTGGACCACTGTTATCCGGTGAACTAAGCGCATTGGGAAAAGCCCTCGATAACCCCGCACGTCCAATGTTGGCCATTGTCGGAGGCTCAAAAGTATCGACCAAATTGACTGTACTTGATTCCCTTTCTTCGATCGTCGATCAACTCATTGTTGGTGGCGGAATTGCCAATACCTTTATTGCGGCGCAAGGTCATGGCGTTGGCAAATCATTGTATGAAGAAGATTTGATCCCAGAAGCCAATCGATTGATTGACGCAGCCAAAAAGGCGGGTGGTCAAATTCCAGTACCAGAAGATGTTGTTGTGGGGCAAGAATTTTCTGAAACCGCAGAGGCGACACTCAAATCTGTTGAAAACGTTGGACCCGAAGACATGATATTCGATATTGGGCCAAAAACAGCTGAATCCTTGGCGCAGATGATTGAAAAAGCGGGTACCATCGTATGGAATGGCCCAGTCGGGGTATTTGAATTTGATCAATTTGGTGAAGGTACTAAACGACTCGCCCAAGCAATTGCCAACAGCGAAGCATTTTCAATTGCCGGTGGTGGTGATACGCTTGCCGCTGTTGATAAGTACGATATTGCTGATAAAGTCTCTTACATCTCTACAGGAGGGGGCGCTTTTCTGGAGTTTCTGGAAGGAAAAGTGTTACCCGCTGTAGCCATGTTGGAAAAACGAGGGCAAGCCTAGCCTTTTACGAAACGATTGAAAAAAACAAGAAACGCAGAAGCGTTCTAAACAACCTTTGTATTCTACCAAGCTTTAAAAAGGAGTGTTGCGAATGGCATCACAAGCACAATTAGACATGCTGAAAAAGATTGAAACTGAGAATGGGTTTATCGCCGCACTTGACCAAAGTGGAGGAAGCACACCAAAAGCCTTAAAACTTTATGGTGTTGATGAAAGTGCCTATACAAATGACGAGGAAATGTTTGCCCAAGTTCACGCAATGCGCACTCGTATCGTCACAAGTAAAGCATTCAATGGTAAACGGGTGTTAGGTGCAATTTTATTCGAAAATACCTTAGACAGAGACATCGAGGGTAAAGCCAGCTCACGTTACTTATGGCAAGAAAAAAATGTCGTCCCTTTTCTGAAAGTTGATAAAGGTCTGGAAGACGAGGCCAACGGTGTTCAGTTAATGAAACCCATTCCAGGGCTAGATGAACTGTTGGATAAAGCAAATGCCAAGGATGTGTTTGGTACTAAAATGCGCTCAGTGATCAAACTCGCGAATGAGAAAGGTGTGCATGATATTGTGGAGCAGCAATTTGTCGTCGGTGCCCAAATTCTTGCCAAAGGTTTGGTGCCTATTATCGAGCCAGAAGTCGATATTAATAGCCCAGAGAAATCTGCTGCCGAATTATTGTTGAAAGGCGAATTGCTCAAACACTTGGATGCATTACCAACAACACAATCTGTCATGTTAAAATTGACCTTACCTGAAATCGCTGGATTCTATGACAGCCTTGTTGCTCACCCTAGAGTGTTAAAAGTGGTAGCGTTATCTGGTGGATACAGCAGAGAGGAAGCAAACCGCCGATTAAGCGAAAATAAAGGCATGATAGCCAGCTTTTCTCGTGCGTTATCGGAAGGACTGCTATATCAACTCACTGATGAAGAATTTGAAGGGACCTTAGATCTATCCATTCAATCCATTTACGATGCATCAATTACCTAATTCACTCAACGCGAGTTAATGGGGTAATGCTGTAAAAATTAGCCGAGCAATTGCTCGGCTTTTTTAATTTCCTATTTGCACAGACAATTTGCTCGTCTATATTGAAATACATCTAACGAGAAAAACGACGCAATGGACTACGAACTTCCGCTACCACTATACAAAAAATTAACGGTGACTTTCCGAGTTGAACCTGGATGTCTGGGGCCGGATGGTGCTGAGCATATTGAAGGCTTTTGCAAACACGCAAAAAAAGCAGTCGCTAATTTAGACTCTGATTTTGTCCGTTGGGTTATCACTCCTCGCTATGATAAAGCGTTGCCCGAAACAGAGTATCGAACCAATGGTAAAAAACTAGACCACGCCAAAGCATCAGCCTATTTGAATGTATTTTCAAAAGACTTGGATGAATTTGAAGAACATTTGGATGAGAAATTGTCTGAACTCATCGACGAATATCTTGGACGCTAGTTGCGTCTATTAAGCAAATTTTAATTCCAACCCCAGCGCGTTCAAATATTGCTGTTCACGACTCAAATCTGCCATGAAAATTGGCTTTTGTTCTAACCAATGCGGAGGAAATGTCAGCACTATTTTGTTTTCTGAAGCATCTACGTCAAACTCTGGAATAATGTCATCTTGACGTTTGATATTCAGCAGCACACTAATCCTCAGTAATGCCAGCAACTTAAACACGACTTGCGCGTCAAATTGCCAGAACTCGGGGATTTCTTCGGGGCGAACTTTTTTGCGATGGAACCTGATTAATATCGACAGTAAACTTTGCTGTTCTTGATTAAAACCATGTAAATCAACATTTTGTATGATATACGCAGAATGACGCTGGACCCCACGGGTATTAATTTGCAGTCCTATTTCATGTAAAAGCGCAGCCCACCCGAGCATATTGTTATTTTCCTGCCCACCAATTTTCCAACCCTTTCTGCATTGGTCGTAAATTGAAAGTGCGGTGTTATGAACTCTTTTTGCTTGTTCAGTGTCGACGTCATATCGAGTTGCTAAACTTTGCGCAGTGCGCTCTCGAATATCGCGATGAGAAAGTTGTTCTTCCATTTCATAAAGTACACCCTCGCGAAGTGCAGCAGGTGAGTACTCCATAGTTAATATCTTTAGACTTTTGAATACGCCTATGAGAACAGCGATCCCCGCGGCCAATACGGGGCGTCGATCGGGTGTGATTTGTTCAAATTGAAGGTTTTCGATGTGTCCAGCGTCTATACACTGGTTGCGAAGAATTTCCAAATCATCTAGCGCAACGAATCCTTCGGGGTTGGATTCATCAAGCGACTGTGCCAATAATACTATCGCTTTGATGGTTCCTGAGGTTCCAATACAAGTTTGCCAACCCGTTTTTAAGTACTTGTCGTCAATCAATTCTAATTCTTGCTGCGCGGCAGTTGTTGCTTTTTTAAATGCCTGGCGAGTGAGTTCGCCACCACTAAAAAACCTTTTAGTATAGCTAACACAACCCATCTGCAGACTGCGAAGCAACTTGGCGTCGAAACCTTCGCCAATAATGAATTCAGTAGACCCACCACCAATGTCTACAACCAAGCGTTGTCCTGTATCCTGATTTGTGTGCGCCACACCGGAATAAATCAGACGCGCTTCTTCGATACCAGAGATCACTTCAATAGGGTAGGGGAAAACCTTTTTAGCTGCACGAATAAACTCCTTGGCGTTTTTCGCTTTTCGCAATGTATAGGTGGCTACGATTCTTACCGTGTCGGGTTCGAATCCTTTCAGGCTTTCGGCAATGACCTTCAAGGTATCTATACCTCTGTCGATGGCTTCTTGCGAAAGTATGTTGTGTTGATCTAAACCATTGGCAAGTCGCACTTTTTGTTTGATGCGATGCAGTATCTGTACGTTGTCAGCAACAATACGAGCGACGACCAGGTGGAAACTGTTCGAGCCTAAATCTAGCGCCGCGACCTGAGTCGTTGGTCTTGACTCTATATTATCAAATACTTCACTTACGTCAGGCACGTTGGGTCACCACTTAATGTTGATGAAAGATATTTCACGTTATTCCAAGTTTTTTAGATAGTGGTAGATTTCCACTTGAGATCGCAATTTGCGGCGATTCCCCCGCTTGACGTATTTGTTGCTTTGTTTTGCGTCAATCACTCTTGCTTTAAGCGTATCTTTTAACTGTATATCTAAAATATCAATAATTCGTTGTTTTAATTCTTCATCGTAGATTGGGCAGCCGACTTCGATACGGTTATCCATATTTCTGCCCATCCAATCAGCGGAAGAAATAAACACTTTGGGTTGACCTGCATTTTTAAACACCATAACCCTCGGGTGCTCCAAAAAGCGGTCAACAATACTAATTATGCTGATATTTTCACTTAATCCTTTTACGTTTGGTAGCAAACCACACATGCCTCGGAGGATAATTTGAACCTTCACTCCCGCCTGGCTCGCCCGATACAAATCATCAATCAGCTCCTGATCAACCAGATTGTTTACTTTTAGTGTAATACCGTTTGGTAGACCTTCTATCGCGTTTTGAATTTCTTGTCTGACAAGAATTTGAATTTTAGTTCGAGCATTCAAGGGCGACACCTGCAAATGCTGGAACTTTGTGCGCCTGTACGGAAGTTGAATCAGGTCAAACACCAATAAAGCTTCCTGAGCTAATTCTTGATTACGCGTAAACAAACTAAAGTCGGTATAAATTTTGGCGGTTTTTTCATTGAAATTTCCCGTACCAAAATGCGCGTAATTCACCAGCTGTCCATTTTCTTCGCGACTGACCACACATAATTTGCTGTGTATTTTAAATGACGGAGAACCCAGAACAACACGAATGCCCGCGTCAGTCATGGTTTTTGACCATTCTATATTGGCTTCTTCGTCAAATCTGGCCCTAAGTTCCACCACCACAGTAACCGTTTTTCCGTTGTCCACGGCATCAATCAGTGAACTGACGATCCGTGATTTGTTGGCAACTCGATAAATGTTTAATCGAATGTTTTTTACGCTCGGGTCAAAGGCAGCCTGCCGCACAAATTCAGTAAAATGCAAAAACCGATGGTAGGGGTAATAAAGTAAGATGTCCTTGTGAGTAATAGCATCAAAAACGGTATCAAATTCGGAAAATACCTTGCTATTAATTGCTGGTAGTTTTGGATTTTCTAAATAGCTTCTGCCAACGTTAGGGAAGCCAATGAAGTCCTTAAAATTACGATAGGACCCGCCAGGAATAAGGCTGTCATAAGATGAAATCTTTAAACGCTTCTTAAGGTTTTTAAGCATATCTTCTGGCATATCACCATCGTAGATAACACGCACAGGTTCAGCAATGAGACGCTGTTTCATACTTTCTGACATCTTCTCGACGAAACTTTCATCAATCTCATCGTTGATTGAATATTCAGAATCTCTAGTGACCTTAAAGGAGTATGCGTAAAGCTCGTCAAATTCTACAAAGCCTTTGAAAATGATATCTAAACAAAGTTGGATAACATCATCGATTAAAATTATGTGCTTCTTTTTGCGACTGTTTTCAGGTGGAATTAATATAAAGCGCGACATGGCCTCGGTCGGCAGTTCAATAGTGGCATACTTAGTGGCCTTTCCTTCTCTGACGATGGCCACATAAAGAAAGGTACCAACATCATTAAGCCGCTTTACAAGATCAACTTTTTTATGCAACAGAATTGGCGCGATATGTCTTAAGATTTTGTTACGAAAATAATCAATTAGCCAACTTTTTTGAAAGTCACTGAGCTGATCTTTTTGAATAATATGAATGTTGTACTTACTCAACCCCTTGATTATGTCTTCGTAAAGCTTCTCAAATTGTTCAGTCATGATTAAAACTTTATGCTGAATCTTTACCATCAATTCTTTTTTTGATGCGGCAGCCACCTCGTCATCTTCGTCCATATGGATATAAATCTGACGTTTAACCTCTGCGACACGAACACGATAGAACTCATCCATATTACTGGAAAAAATACCAAGAAAGCGTATACGTTCTATGATGGGATTATTTTTATCAGCGGCTTCTTGTAACACTCTTTCGTTGAAAGACAACCAACTGAGTTCTTTAGGATAATACAATTCTGTTACTGACATAGCTTATACGTTGGGCCTCTTTTATGACACAAACAATCCATAATCCACAAATTAGATGAACTTAGTATGACAATAGGTCGTTTACTCCAGACTACTTGATAGTGACATCAACGACGAGATCATTGGCGACCCCCTCTAATGCGCCGGTCAGTTGGTCCGTATCAAACCCCTCGGGTATTGTTACGGTTGCCTGGGCTTTAAACAATAAACTTCCCCAATTGGGGGCGCTTTCACAACCAGAAGTGAACTTGACGATATTTATATTGAAGCCATGCAATACTGAGGTTAGCTCTTGGACTATTCCAGGTTTATCGTTTCCAATAATTTCAATTTGTGCGACATTATCGGATGATTCGTCAGCAGATTCTGTGCTCACTGAATGAATGGTTAGGTCAGGGTGACTATTTAGGTATTCAACAAATCCTTGATGCTTGTCTGCGGGAATGTTCAACTCCACAAATCCAGCAAACTGACCAGCCATATGAGAAAAATTACTCGATAACCAATTCCCTTCTATTGAATAAACCTTTTGTGCTAGAGACTCGATCAGCCCTGGCTTGTCGTTTCCTATCAAGGTTAAAATAATCGGTTTCATTTCAGCTTCCTTAATTTTAAAACTATGCCTTTTAGCATAGCCTAAAGGCGCGGTTAAATAAGCTTAATTATTTGATTTTTTGAGATAAGTTAAGCTCAGATATGATTTGTTAAGCGATATCGCAATGTCGATGCAATTGTTAGCTTACTTTGACATCGCTTTGTTGTTGTTTGTCGTTAACTTTTACTCGGTTTTTCTGCGTTAGTGAGCTTAAATTATCATTGGATTGAAATTTACCCGGCTCGACTTTTGTGCGTAAAAGTCATGTAAAGCTAAGAAAGTTTCAAGTATGATGCGTCGCAGTAATGGCCAAACGAAAGTTAAAAGAGAAATCTTATGCCTACAAATTCCTTTTTGGGAGTGTTTGCTAAATCGCCCCTAAAGCCATTGGAAGACCACATCAATAAGGTCGACCAATGTAGTCAGCTACTTACATCTTTTTTTCAGCACGTTTATCAAAACGATTGGGACGCTGCAGAACAGGTTCAACAACAAATCTCAAAGCTTGAGAAAGAAGCAGATAAGATTAAACGAGAATTGCGAACCAATTTACCTAGCGGACTGTTCATGCCAATTCAGCGTTCGGACATTCTGGGATTGCTCACTCAGCAAGATAAAATTGCCAACAAAGCAAAAGACATATCGGGTCGTGTGCTCGGCCGGAAACTGCAAATTCCAGCGCAAATTAAAGATGGGTTTGCCCAATATTTAGAACGTTGTCTGGATGCCACTTCACAAGCAAAAAATGTTATCAATGAGCTTGATGAGCTACTAGAGGCAGGTTTTAAAGGGCGCGAAGTTGATTTGGTTGAAACCATGATCAAAAAATTAGACCTCATCGAAGATGACACAGACTTCATGCAAGTCGGATTACGAAGAACGTTGTTAGAACTTGAAGCAGACTTAAACCCAGTGGAAGTGATGTTTTTATATAACATCATTGAATGGGTTGGCGAGTTGGCTGATGTAGCGGAGCGCGTTGGCGCTAGACTCGAATTGATGTTGGCAGGTTAAGGTTTTTCGCAATGGAAATTATAAATAGTTACGGGATTATCCTGATAGTAATCGCGGCTGCGGTCGGCTTTTTAATGGCATGGGGGGTTGGTGCGAACGACGTGGCCAATGCCATGGGCACATCCGTAGGTTCAAAAGCGCTTACGATTAAACAAGCAATCTTTATTGCCATGATATTTGAATTCGCCGGCGCCTATTTGGCGGGCGGAGAAGTTACAGCGACTATCCGAAAAGGTATCATCGATGCAGCCTATTTTGTCGATACTCCGGAGTTATTGGTATTCGGCATGATATCTGCGCTGCTCTCAGCTGGAATATGGCTAGCTGTGGCATCCTATTTGGGTTGGCCGGTCTCAACAACGCACTCAATTATTGGCGCAATCGTTGGCTTTGCCGCCGTGGGAGTGAGTGCTGATGCCGTTGTATGGTCGAAAGTAGGGGGTATCGTTGCTAGCTGGGTGATCACACCGGCGATTTCGGGATTCATCGCTTACTTGATCTTTATTAGTGCTCAACGGCTTATTTTTGACACTGATAATCCATTCAAAAGTGCTAAACGATATGTGCCGTTTTATATGGCGCTTGCCGGTTTTGTAATGGCGTTGGTTACCATCAAAAAAGGATTAAAACATGTTGGTCTAAACCTTAGCCAAATTGAAGGGTACTCATGGGCAATTGGCATAGCGATAGCCATCGGTTTGGTTGGGCGGTTTTACATCAACCGAATTAAATTTGATGAAAGTTTAGACAAATCCATGCACTACACCAATGTTGAAAAAGTCTTTGCGATATTAATGATCGTCACAGCTTGTTGTATGGCATTTGCGCATGGTTCCAATGACGTTGCCAATGCTATCGGGCCATTGGCTGCAGTTGTGTCAGTAGTAAACAACGGTGGTGAGATTGTTGCAAAGACCCCTCTTGAATGGTGGATTTTACCCCTGGGAGCCTTCGGTATTGTAGCGGGCTTAGCATTGTTTGGTCACCGCGTTATCCGTACTATCGGCAAGGGAATTACACATCTTACGCCAAGCCGAGGTTTTGCTGCCGAATTAGCAGCTGCGTCTACTGTCGTAATAGCTTCTGGTACAGGCCTACCCATATCAACCACACAGACACTTGTTGGGGCTGTGCTGGGTGTGGGCATGGCAAGAGGAATTGCGGCATTGAATCTTGGCGTGGTCAGAAATATTGTTGTTTCCTGGGTTATTACTTTACCGGCGGGGGCAGCGCTGTCAGTTGTTTTCTTCTATATGTTAAAGGCCATATTTACGGTTTAACGTATTACAATTTTGTAAAAAGGCGCGTTAGCGCCTTTTTTTGTGACCTTTAACTCACAAAGTATTAATGCATATCAATTGTCGGAAGAGATTGTAAATCAAGCTTTCGCCTGATTGCCGCATCCCAATTCCGATTCGCTAACTGTGCGAATTTTTGGCTGGAACGAACAGGTAAGTAACAATATTTAAAAAATTGATTTAAACTAGTGATACTAATCAGTTTTTCAGAATCGCGTTTGTATGAAATGGCCAAACCTTAAACACCTTCAGTATCTTGTCACCTTGCATCAAGTGCAGCATTTTAATAAGGCAGCACAACAGTGTCACGTTAGCCAGTCGACGCTGAGCACCGCTATCCAAAACTTGGAGGAACAGTTTGGTTGTCAACTGTTAGAAAGGGATCACAAAACCTTTGTGTTTACACCGTTTGGGTTGGAGCTTGTTGAGAAAAGTAGAAAACTGCTAAATGATGCAAATGAATTGGTTGATTTTGCGCAAACTGCCGGCAATTGGCAGGCAGGAAATCTAAAGCTCGGGGTTATTCCAACCATTGCGCCTTTTGTATTTGAAGATGTTATTAACACTGTGAATAGCGAGCTGCCGGATATCAATTTGCAGTTGCAAGAAGATACTACTGAGAATTTGTTAAAACAGTTGGGCGATGGCGAACTCGACATATTGATCCTTGCTTTACCAATGGATACGCCTGGATGTAAACAGCTGGTTATTGGTCATGATCCTTTTCATTTAATCGCCCACAGTGATCTCGTCAGCACATTGCCACAACCCATGGATGTCTCGGCATTGCCAAAACAAAGTGTATTTTTACTGCAAAAAGAACACTGCATGACAGGACATGCGGTTAGCGCATGTGGGTTGCAACATGCAGAACAGGTTAACAATCTAGCCGCTTCAAGTTTATATACGCTGGTTCAGATTGCGAATAGCAAATTGGGTTATACCTTTATGCCTGAATTAGCTATCAAACATCATATTCTTAGTACTTCACCGCTGATCTCGATGCCTGCCGAAAACAATGCGTTTCGCGAAATTGGCTTAGTTTGGAGAGCGGGTACTACACGTATCCGACTATTCAGATTATTAGCCGAATTATTGTCGCCACTAATGCCTATTCCTACCTTAACTAAATAATTATTGTTGATATCCAAACTTTTTTAAAAAGCGTGTCGACTTTATCAATAACTAAAACAAAGGATTACTAATAAGTGTTTGAGAAGAGCGATGAACACCTCATTCAAAAGGCATTAAGCGGAAACAAACGTGCCTGGTTGAATTTAATCAAACGCTATGAAGCCCAAATATACAATTATGGTATTCGCATGACAGGGAACAACCACGATGCGTTGGATTTGATGCAAGAAGTTTTTATTTCTGTGTTTCGAAATCTAGCAAACTATCGCGGAGACGGTAGCTTCAGAGGCTGGTTGTTTAAGATTGCACACTACCGCTGTATTGAGTTTTATCGGCGTAAAAAACCGCACCAAGGGCTAGAAGATAGCCCTGAAATAGAGAGTACAGAGCCGAGTTTGGAACAAGTGTTAGCCAAATCTCAGCATAATCATCAATTAGTTGAAGCTATGCAGCGATTGCCGATGTCTCAAAAGGCCGTTGTTGAGCTGAAGTTTTTTGGTCAGTTTACGTTTGATGAAATAGCAGAACAGCTGGGGATTTCATCAAATACTGCAAAATCGCAGTTGTACAGTGCGCTCGCAAAATTAAAAACCTTTATGGAGGTTGAATATGCCTAATTTGAACGAACAACAATTACTTGCCGCTTGGATGGAAGGCGAGTTAGATGACCAACAACGTCAGGCGTTTGAACAACGCTGTGCACAAGATGAAGAATTTGCCCAGCAAGTTCAAATGGTCAACAGCACACTGTTGAAAGCTCAGGACTACCAAGCAGCTGAGGTGCCAAATTGGGATCGTGCCTCTACTTTTGAACAGGGTGAGCAAACAAAATGGTGGCAATGGTCAGGCTTTCCAGCGTTGTCTACAGCGTTATCTATCTTCGCCGTTGTATTGGTTTTTAGTGGGTTCGAAGCACAGGTTGAAAACGGCCAATTAACAGTGAGTTTCAATAAAAATCGTTCTTCAGATGTGCAAATGATAGTCGATCAACGACTTGCTGAATTCCAACAAAATCAACAACTTGCAATGAATGCTTATGCCCAGTCCTTGCGAGAACAACAGTTGGATGCGAGTACTCAATTGACCAACTATTTGCTGGCCTCTAGTCGACAAGAACGTAAAGAAGATTTCGGCGAACTGATCAAATTTATCAATGAGCAGCGTAGTGAAGATCAAATTTTTTACGCGCGTCAACTAAATCAATTACAACAAGAAATATTCGATAGTGCCAACGCACAACCCTGGTCCGGTGAAGCGTCGTTACCTGTTACAAACGAATAATTAGGAGTAGAAAATGAAAACTTTTAAGAGCACAAAACGAACGTTGATTTCCGCCAGTATCGCAATGCTAGTTTCCAGTATGTTATGCGCAAATGCTATGGCTAAAACTAACCTGGTCGAGCTTAACAATGAGCTGGAAATTATGAGCAATATCTTAAAAACATCGCTGAAACAGGGTGATAAAAGAGAAGGGATTACGGTCAGAAATTTTGAAGTGACTTATTTGGCGAATCAAGGTGTTGTGTTTGAAGTGAGCACAAGTTCGGGTCGTAATAGCTTTTCATTCGAATTCTGGGACGGGCACGACATGATTGTTGCACCTAAACCTCCTGTACCACCGCTTCCAGCTATTTCTGGTGGTGAAGGAACCTATCTCATTGATATTGATGATAGTGAATGGTCAGAAGAAGTCGAAGCAGCAATGGAACATGCGCATGAAGCAATGGAACAAGCCAGAGAAAGGCTAAGAGATCTGCGTCAGGAAGAACGTGATTACTCTTGGCAACGCAGGAACAACGAGCGTCGGTTAAGAGACATTGAATTTCAAATGCGTAATGCTGACGGCGAGCGCCGAAAAGAATTAACAGCAGAAAAAAATGAACTGCAAACTGAAATTAACACCTTGCAATCGCAGCAAGAAGAGGTTGAGAAGCTCAGTAAAAAACTCGCTGAAGAGCAAAGACAAAGGAACGCTGAAAAAGTCGCCTTGCGGAAAAAGCAATATGCTGAGTTTCTCGCGCAGTTTGAAAGCAATGTTGCCACTACGTTATGCAAATATGGTAATGGCCTAAAGGCACTCCCCGAATCTGAAAACATCAGTTTCGTTTTGTCGAGGTTCGGGTCTGCCGAGCAGCGTACTCGCCAGGATCGAATCTATGTCTTCAAAAACAAAGACGTACAGTCATGCGTAAAAGATAATCTATCGGTTAAAAAATTGATAGAAAGGTCCGAAGGCTATGTTTTTTAGCGGAGAACTGACGCATCATACGAAGAAATAAAATATACTCTAGTCATCTTTTAGGCTACTCAATTGAGTAGCCTTTTTTGTACAAGGCCCGACCACCATTTGTGTCATGACTTTTGGCAATGAAACCGCTAAGCTTATGCGGTTAATAGTTGTTAAAAATATCGGATTCTAATAAATGACAAAGCAAGTCGTAATAAGTGGGTCAGGCCTATGGACGCCTCCACACAGCATATCAAACGAAGAACTGGTGGATAGCTACAACGCCTTTGCAGAAAAATTCAATCAAGAGTACAAAATCGAGATTGAAAACGGTGAAATTGAAGCAAAACCTTTTTCGAGTGCTGAGTTTGTTGAAAAAGCATCTGGGATACAAAGCCGTTATATTTACGAAAAAGACGGTGTGCTCGATGTCGATAGAATGCGCCCAAGAATTGCGGAACGTGCTGACGATGAACTTTCTCATCAGGCAGAAATTGCGATTGAAGCGGCGCATAAAGCACTTAAAGCAGCGAATAAAACCCCAGCAGATGTTGATGCTGTGATAGTTTCATGTGCTTACACGCAACGTTCCTATCCAGCAATTGCGATAGAAGTTCAGGGTGAACTGGGGATCAAAGGGTTCGCATTCGATATGCTGGTCGCCTGTTCAGCAGCAACATTTGGCGTACACAGAGCTTATGAGATGATTGCGGCGCAAACCGCTAAATGTGTGTTGGTAATTAATCCTGAGTTGGTATCTCCACAGATAAATTATAAAGATAGAGATAGTCACTTTATTTTTGGCGATGTCGCCACGGCAATGGTCATTGAAGATCGGGAAACTGCAACCAGTGAACATCAATTTGATATTCTAAGTACTAAAGCCGTTACCGATTTTTCGAACAACATTCGATCCAATTTTGGCTACATGAGCCATGCTTATGAGTCATCCCCATATACTGAGGACAAATTGTTCCATCAAGCAGGACGTAAGGTGTTCAAGGAAGTTTGCCCTATGGCTGCCGAGCATATTGCCGCACATTTACTTCGTCACGACCTGACCCCAGAGAATGTTAAGCGTTGGTGGTTACATCAGGCCAATATCAACATGAACACCTTAATTACTAAAAAATTGCTTGGTCGACAACCAAGCACTGAAGAGGCACCTATCGTGCTAGATCGTTATGCTAATACAGCATCTGCTGGTTCCATCATTGCGTTTAATTTGCATCATCGAGACTTACAATCTGGTGACTATGGACTGATTTGCTCGTTTGGTGCAGGCTATTCAATTGGTAGTATGGTCGTGCAAAAACGCTAGTGGTTAATGAGAAAGGTGTTTTAGTTGTTGAAAATATTAACGTGTTACTGCCATGATTGCTGATCTCGGTTTTGCATTGAGTGCAGTGAGCTACAGCTTACTGTTGTTACTGCTATTTACTGTGCGTAAATCTGGATTAGCAAAGTATTTGTTAATACTAGCTACTGCAGGCACTGCGTGTTGGTCACTGTTTCATATCAATATGTTGTTCGGAGCCATTAATCTGCACAATTTGTTGGTATTTGATACATTTAAGCAATTGATTTGGTTGGTATTTTTGCTTTCGTGTATAAAAAACGACTTCAGAAGCTTGAAGCAAGTTCTTGCCAGCCCGTTTTCATTGATAATGATCGCAATACCTGTTGCATCGATCGCATTGTCATACACGGTCGTTATGCCTGTGTCCTGGAGCTTCGTTATCCAAACCGTTATTGCCTTGCAAGTATTGGTCATGCTTGAGTTGATTTATCGTCAAGCTGGAGAGCATAAGTGGGCCTACAAACCTTTGATTCTATACCTGGGTGCAACAAATTTATTTGAGTTTGTTACCTTTGCTAATGCTGCGATGGTCGGCAGTATTGAAGTGAATTACATCGCCGCTCGTGGATATATCTATACAGCGCTGTTGCCGTTGTTGGTTTTGGCGATACGCCGAATCAAACATTGGGGGGTTGATATTTTTATCTCCCGTGAAATCGTCTTACATAGCTCGTTGTTGATGGTGGCAGGGGGCTATTTGTTTTTAATGGCATTAGCCGGCTATTTCGTCAAATATATTGGTGGCGAGTGGGGGGGCACAATTCAGATTGTGCTTATTGCGCTTTCGACTGCCTTGCTCATGACACTGTTTTTATCCAATAGTTTGCGGGTGAAAATTCGTGTATTCATCACCAAACACTTCTTTGCAAACCAGTTCGATTATCGAATTGAATGGTTGAAGTTGACCGAAGCATTACCTTCAAACGAGTCTGACATCAGTGCCGTATACCAAAACGCGTTGAATGGGTTAATGCAGGCTATCGAATATGAAGAAGGAATGTTGCTTAAAAAAGAAGGTCAATTGCTCAACGTAAAAGCGTCAATTCATCAACAAGAATTGACTGACAAAGAATGGCAGTTGGTTCAGGAGTTATGTCAATACTGTGAAAACAAAGAGTGGATCATTGATATCGAAGAGTTGCGTTACAAGCCCTTCGTTTACGAAGGGCTAAAACTTAACCATGCTTTATTAAACGAATGCTCATTCCAAATTGTATTACCGATTTATAAGTCAGGATCTCTGTGGGGGCTGGCTTTACTCAACAACCAACAAGAGTCGAGAAAATTAAATTGGGAATTGCGAGACTATTTGTCTGCAGTGACGGCACAGGTGTCTAGTTATGTTTTTCACAATGAAGCGGGTAAAGAGGTTGCTGAGAACGCGCAGTTTGCGGCATTCAATAGAATGTCTGCCTTTGTCTTGCACGATCTAAAAAACGTGCTTGCTCAGATTGACCTTATCCTTGCGAATGCAGAGCAGCACAAAGATAATCCAGAATTTATTGCTGACACCTTTGAAACCCTTGAACACACCAAAGCACGAATGGATAAAATGCTTAGGCAGCTGACGGATAAAAATGAACAGCAAAAAAGTCACCACAAGTTATGCGACGTCTCCGAGCGTTTGCATGACGTTATTCATCAAAAGTGTTCTGGCAACCTCCCTATACCAAAATTAAATGTTGTGCAGGAAAAACAACTGGTGATAGATGAAGAAAAATTCTGTAATGTTATGTATCACCTGATCAGTAATGCACAGCAAGCTACGCCAGACGATGGTGAGGTAATTATTACCGTTGATTTGTCCGTCGATCATCGTTTCTTGTTGGTTATCATTACCGATTCAGGTGAGGGAATGAGTAAAGATTTCATCGAAAACCGCTTATTCAAACCTTTTGACACGACAAAAGGAAATGCCGGGATGGGTATAGGTGCCTATGACGCAAAGAACTTTGTAGAGAAAATTGGCGGTAGCGTTAAAGTTGAAAGTGAGCAAAATAAAGGCTCAGTATTTACGTTGAGTTTTCCGACAGAATAATAATTACAAAGAAGTGGAGCCAGGATTAAGTGGACAGAATATTAGTTGTTGATGATGATTTGGGGATACAAAAACAGCTCAAATGGAGTTTGAGTGACTATGAGGTAGTGTTTGCAGAGGACAGACAATCTGCAATCAATCAACTTCGACGTTATGAGCCTAAGGTGATTACGTTAGACCTTGGACTTCCCCCCGATCCCGCCAATGCATCTGAAGGATTAGCGGCTCTGGAAGAAATACTGGCATTAGCGCCACAAACAAAAGTGATTGTGGTGACAGGCAATAACGACAAGGAAAATGCGTTAAAAGCCATTTCACTTGGTGCTTATGACTTTTATCAAAAACCAATCGATTCAGACACCATTCAAATACTCATCAATCGAGCGGCGAATTTATATGATCTCGAGCAAGAAAACAGGCAACTAGCAAAAACCTCTTCTTCAATGAGTAAAATCATTGGAAACAGCGAAAGCATTCAACAGGTCAGCCGCAAAGCAGAAAAAATCGCACAAACTGACATCAGTACTTTATTACTTGGTGAAAGTGGTACAGGTAAAGAAGTTTTCGCCCGCAGTATTCATGATCACAGTTTGCGTAAAGACAAGCCTTTTGTGGCCATCAACTGTGCATCGATCCCTGAAAATCTGTTGGAAAGTGAACTTTTTGGTTATGAAAAAGGCGCTTTCACGGGGGCAAATAAAACGACGTTAGGAAAAATAGAGACGGCCCAAGGAGGCACTGTATTTTTAGATGAAATTGGTGATATGCCGCTGGGTTTGCAGGCAAAAATGTTACGATTTTTGCAGGAGCGTATAATAGAGCGCGTTGGCGGACGCAGTGAAATTCCCGTCGATATTCGAGTCATTTGTGCGACACATAGGAATCTTCAGGATATGGTCTCCGAACAGACATTTCGTGAAGATTTGTTTTACCGGGTCGGTGAAATTATTATCAGCATTCCGCCTCTAAGAGATCGTGAAAACGATGTTATTTTGTTGGCCAAAACCTTCCTCAATCAATACAACGAAGAGTTTGGCACTAAAGTTAAAGGTTTGAGTGATGGCGCAGTTAAAGCCATGCTGCAACACAAATGGAATGGCAACATTCGCGAGCTTCAAAACAAATTAAAATCGGCGGTTATTCTCGCGGAAGGTAGTACCATTCAAGCCGATGATTTGGGTTTAGTTTATCGTGAGAACGGCGAAGAAAGTGAAAGCTTGAATTTGCGTGAAGTGCGTGAGCAAGCGGAAAGTAAGGCCATTAGGCGTGCTTATTTCCAGTCAGACAAAAATATGTCTCGCACTGCGGAGTTACTGGGAGTCACCAGACCAACATTGTACTCGTTGATCGATAAATATCATTTGGACGATATTAAAACTGGGGCTTAGTTCGTCTTGTTGAATAGCAGATCCCTGCAGACTTCTCAAAAAGCACAAAGTAGGGATCTTTTGAAGACCAGGATATTTACTCAACTAGTTTTGTAAACTGTTTTCCTGCTCATTAGATTAAAACTGAGATTCGTCAAACATATTGTTAGTAGTACATAAGATTAAAAAGACCTTTAGTTGATTGTGCGCCATTTGTTTTATGGTAGCTGAGGTTTAGATGCTATTGGTAAATTTCAGCTTTCTGCGTTTTAACGTTATCAAGTCACATTACTTTCACCTACAATGCAACTAAGTTGCTGATTATTATATTAATATATCCTGGAGGGGCTGTTTGAAGAACACTATCTCAAAGTATCGTCGTGACATGGGAATGCTCGGTGTCTTTTTCATTGTGGTGAATGGTCTGATTGGCGCAGGCATTTTTGGACTCCCCGAAGCGCTTCATGCTGCCGTCGGCACTTTTGCACCCTGGTTGTTACTCTTAGGTGGGGTATTGGTCATGACTATCGTACTTTGCTTCGCCGAGCTCACCAAACTCACCGATCGCTCGGGCGGACCACAGCGTTACGTAGGCGATGCGTTCGGTGCCTATCCGGGGTTTGTCGTTGGCTGGACATTCTTTGCCGCACGACTGATCAGCCAAGGCGCCAATGTACTGGTGATGGTCGCTTATGCGGCAGCTCTTTGGCCGGCTGTTGGCGAGGGAACGGCAAAAATTGCACTGATCATCTGTGTATTGGGTGGACTTACTATTATTAACGTTATCGGCATAAAGAGAGTCGTCGCCGTACTAGGTACTATGACTCTATTTAAGCTTTTGCCCTTGTTGATTTTGATGGTCATTGGCATTGGTGCAGCCTCAAACGATGGTGAAGTGGTGCTACCGCAATTTAGTGCTGTTGAAGGTATTGCTTTAGCCGCCCTTTATGCCTTTGTAGGCTTTGAGAATGCAACCATTCCGGCGGGTGAAACAAAAGATCCCAGATTCGCTATGCCGCGCGCGTTGATGATTGGCCTCGCAGTCGTCACGCTGATTTATTTTGGACTGCAATGGGCATACAGTCACAGTGTAATAGCGGGAACAGGGCCCGAGGCTCCATTGACGTCGTTAGCTGGTGAGTATGGCGGCGATATTGGCGCGTTGCTGGTCGCTGCGACTATTGTTGTGAGTGTATTGGCTAACCTCACAGCAGGCCATACTTCGGCGAGCCGAATGCCACCGGCACTTGCGGATGATGCACTGTTACCTGCCTGGTTCGGTAAGGTATCGCGTTGGGGCACACCTGCTAACTCCATTATTTTTTTTGGGATTGGAGCGATCTTGTTTTCGTTATGGGACGATTTCCTAGCGCTAGCAGCTGTAAGCACACTGGCTCGATTGCTCGCTTATATCTTATCGATCATTGCGCTGCCGACTCTTCGTCAACGCGCTGGCTATCCGGCATTTAACCCAACTATTTTGATTGCAGCGCCCATTGCGCTGTTACTTAGCATCTGGTTAACGACACAGACTAATGTGACGCAATGGCAGACCCTCGGTGGCTTCGTGTTGGTTGGCACATTCTTGTTCTTTATTGCTCGAAGAAGTAACCGCTCAGATTAGTATCAACACTGAGCCTCAATTCAAGTGGGAATAGAAAAATCAGGTCCGATGTAAGGAATTATCTGATTTGTAAGGTTAAGCGTTACAGAGCGATTCAAGCTGCCTATACAATCAGGCATGAGACATCACGGGGAACATGAGTTTGTTGTTCTCAAAAATTCCGTGTTTGTCGTCGAGTACAAATAGAACATCGTCAGGAATCAGTTTATGTATGTCAAATGCACCGCTATCAAGCGGGGTAAAGCCTAGCACTACCGTATACCAATCCACATAAAGAAGTGATCAGTCAGAATGCGCCCAGCGGTTTTTGAACAAAGCGTCGCTATGCCCGAAGGGTGGTTCCCTTTCAAATAGCGACAATGCAGGTCAAAAGCCGCTGGGACATTCCCTTCGGGCGAGATTTAAATGGGCGTACTCAGCGTTGCTTGAACTTAAAAGAGCCCCACTCTTCCTTCATTCAAGCGCCTTGATTACGCCCATTTACTTTCTCGCTGCCTGACCACTTCTTTGTGTGGATTGGTATTATTAACGGCATCGTTTGCGAGCGCAGATACCACTTCATCTAATGCCACATCACTCTGAGAATAAACATCGTGTAAATACATGACGCCATCTTCAAAGTCTGCTATCGCTAAGGCATTAAGTTCATCAATCTGATAAACGTTTTGTGCCAAAAAAACGGTGTAGTAAAACAGAACAAGTGAAGCATTCTGGATCATAGAAAGTTTAGATACAGGAATCGAGCAATTGATTTTATCGTGCAGGAGTTGCTTGTTTTCAGGCAATGACATATCAAGTTTAGTGACGTTATGATTGTTGCCTTTAGCAATAATTTGTCTAGCGTATTGCCACTGGTCTATTTGTCTAAAACCAAATTTTGGATAGAAATCGAGAACGGTATTATTTGCAAATAGGTAGATTAAATCGCAATTATCACGCCAATCTTGCAGCACTTTTTCAAGCAGAAGCTTGTTTAACCCTTGATGTCTTTTGTCCGGATTGGTCATGACGGAGCCAATTTGAATAAATGTGCGCTTTTTTTCATCAACCAGAAAATCAATAATGCTTATCGATACATTGGATACCATCTCATCGCCTTGCATCAATGCATATGGGATGTATTTCTCACCCCAGTATCCGTGCTGGTGCCAATTCTCAAAATCGAATCCATATACTCTCTTGGTTAGTCGATTAAAGGGGATTCGAAGCGAGTCGTCATCCCTAAAACCAATGTGTAGAGTGTATTTTTGACCTTTGTGAAAAATTGATTCCATAATAGATTTATTGACCGTTATCTTGGAATTGTATGACTGTAACTGAATATTTTCGACTGTCCAAATTAGTTTGAGGGGACGTGAAATTTCATCAGGCGTTTCGTTCAGATACATTTTGCAGTAACCCTATTCGCATGATTCCTGCCCAGTCTCAAGAAAACAACCGTTAAGTCAAATACACCAAAAAACAAGATTAAGAGAGTTTCACTGACGAGTGAAAGGTGTCAGTATCGCTTTATATTCTCTGTTGCAGAAAGTAATCCGCATGCTCTCGAATAAACTTCTCCTCCTAAGTCTTTCTATGTTGTTGACAGTCGATGCTTATAGTCAGGTAACAGATATAGATGGTAATCAATACCAAACCATCGAAATTGGCAACCTGGAATGGATGGCATCAAACCTTCGAGTCACAAAGTCATCAGAAGGCAGGCAACTAAACATCTATCCCCCAAATCAACAACAGGATAAAACGGAGAAGTATGGATTACTTTATGATTTCAACAGCGCCACACAAGCCTGCCCCCTTGGCTGGCGCCTTCCAGGAAATTTTGACTGGCTAGAGCTGTTCGAGGGTGAGTTGCAGTCAAATGCGGGTAACTACAAAGCAAAAAATGCCTGGGGGGTAGAGGTAAACAAGGATACAAGCGGATTCTCTGCTCTCCCTGCGGGATACGGTAATAATGGCGAACATCCCAATAAGTTTACTAAAGTAGCAATTTTTTGGTCTAAGGATATGGAAGACAAGGAATTTGGATGGACTTTCATACTGGAGCTCAATTCAGAGGATATACGCCAGGCTTCGCAACACCTTGAATATGGATTTTCAGTACGCTGCGTCCGTTAGAACTCCTAAGCAGCTTTAAAAGGGAATTAATTCCATTTGGATTTTGACATACTCTAAAATTGCACTAGCTGGTATTGTCCTTGCGATAAAGTCACTCGTTATTTAGACCGAAACATTCCGTAGGCTAATCTCACCAATACACTTAATGTACCTTACTACTTAAAAGTTCCCTAACGGCTTATTTTGCGTGCACCACGAAGCGGGGATCTCTATTAGAAAAGAGGCTTTTACCAAACTAGTTCTGTAAAGTGTTTACGACACATAGATTCGTAGGAATCATTTCCGCCCACCTGTACTTGCGCCCCTTCTTTAACCGCAACGCCTTTGTCGTCGCGCCGCACCACAAAATTTGCTTTGCGACCGCAGTGACAGACAGTTTTTAGCTCTATCATTTTGTCTGCCCAGGCGAGTAAGTAATGGCTGCCTTCAAAGGTTTCGCCCAAAAAGTCGGTACGCAACCCATAAGCCAGCACCGGAATGCGCAGTGAATCCACAACTTGAGTTAGTTGTTTGACCTGTTCTTTCGATAAAAACTGAGATTCATCAATAAACACGCAATCAATCTTGCCTTGTTCGGAAAGTTGTTTGATGTCCTCAAACATATTGCTTTGAGCACTAAACAAGTTGGCTGTTGCATGCAAACCGATTCTCGAAGAGACCTTGCCCTGACCATAACGGTCATCCAAAGCCGCTGTAAAGATCTCAGCACGCATCCCTCTTTCTTGATAATTATAGGCTGATTGCAACAACGAGGTCGACTTACCTGCATTCATAGCAGAGTAATAGAAATAAAGCTGGGCCATAGGAGCTTCTCAAATTCGAAACGCAGTATTGTGCCCGTGGCGCGGTAAACTTTCAATTCGGATATTGGAAGTTAATCAGGATTTTTTAAAATGCGGAGTTTGTGGTTAGGTGCGCGGTTTCCTGTTTTTCCACCCACAGACGCAAATCATCATTGGTCATAGGTTTGGCAAACATAAATCCTTGAAGGAAATCCACGCCCATTTCAGACAACTTGATCGCCTCGTGCTCTGATTCAATACCTTCAGCAACAGTTTGGCTACCAAATTCGTTGGCGATAAATAAGGTTGCTCTGATAATCGCTTCACCGCCAGATTGCATATTTTGAACAAATGAACGGTCAATTTTAATCACGTCAAAATTCAACATTTGCAGCTGGCTCAAAGAGGAGTAACCGGTGCCAAAATCATCAATGGAAACCTGAACCTTACGGGACTTGATGGCGTCAAGTTGGTCCCTGACACGCTGTTTATTGTCAGCAAACATGGATTCAGTAATTTCAAGATGCAGTCTTTCCGGGGGTAATTTACTGGTTTCGAGTGCTTTATCGAGAATTTTAATGAAATCTTCATCCATTAATTGAATGATCGATACGTTAACCGATACCGATGCATCTGGACTATGTTGCCATTGACTTGCATCGATACAAGCTCTATTAAGCACCCAAGCGCCAATATCGTGAATAAATCCCGATTGTTCAGCTAATGGAATAAAGATATCAGGACGGATTAATGTGTTGTCAAAGTTCCAACGTAGCAAGGCTTCAAATGACCAGGGTTCTTTTGATTTACAGCATATAATCGGCTGGTAACACAGGTAGAGTTGCTTTTTATTAATAGCTTCCTGAAGTCCATCTCGTAACGCTTCGACATTCTTTAGACTTTGGAACAGATCATGGGTAAACATGCGAGGTGTGCTTAGTTGCAACTTTTTCTGTTCAAACATGGCGAAGTCGGCTAGTTGGATCAGTTCGAGTTCATCGGCTGTATGCTCTGGTAGCATTGCGATACCAATAGTGGCATCAAGGTGCAGTTGATTCGACATCACATCCAACGGTTGAGAAATTCTAGCCTGCAGTGCGTTGGCGACAGACATAGCGGTGTCGCTATCGGCATAGGGCAGTAACATTAAAAATTCATCACCACCCCATCGACCCGCTTGGTAATCATTCGCGAAGGCACCTAAACGGTTGGCTATTTCAACTAACACGGCATCACCCACCTGATGACCCAAAGTATCATTTATCTTTTTAAATCCATTCAAATCAATAAAAAGCAAGGCGATCGAGTGGCCCCTTTCTACGCTTGCATCAACTGTCGCTTTCAGTTGTGCAATGAATGCTGAACGATTATAGAGTTGTGTCAATGGGTCGAGGTTGGACAGTTCACGGATTTCCTCTGTTCGCCTCTCTACTTCTTTTTCAAGCGAGGAATTTGCTTCGTTTAGACGCTCGTAGGCATCTGAAAGTTGTTTGTGAACATCGTCTACTTGTGCGATTTCACTATGCATTTTGTCGACTAATTGCTTATTCTCATTGCGCAAAGCAACGGTTTCGCTGGTTAGTCTAGCTGTCTTGACCCCTGACATACTTAGCGCAACACTAAACATCAAACCTAAAATTCCCAAATAAAAATGAATTTGGGTCCCCGCTATGACGGCCATTGATGAGATAGGTACCAGCATAAGCAAAACAAATAAAATCGCTGTTTGTTTGTGGCCAGACAATACACTGTTTGAACCTGCGGCGATGCTACATAAAATAGCCATGGTTACGGCAAACTCAGTTTCTGACATAGTGTCAAAAAATCCTACCGCAAATACACTCCATAACAACGCGGTTGCTACAGCACCGGTGATAAAACGAGTGATCGCAGCTCTGCCTTCAAAATTGGTATCTTTAAGACGGTAATACCAATATAAGCCGTCGACAATTCTTACTACCATAAGCACGCAAATTGCACTGAACCAAAGAACTTTTAGACTGTGTGTGGTTGGCTCGGCAAACCCAAATACTAACACTGCAGCCGCCACGATACTGCCAAGCATTCCGGGAATGACGTTTTTATACATGACGCTGGCTTTATCGCGCAGATTATCTTCGATAATTTTTGTAGTATTAATAATTCAAACTCTTGGCAGCCCAGAGAAAAAGCACTAAATGCGAAGTGCTGAAGGACGATTATAATACACTTTTAGCAAACAGGTAAAAAATCTGATAGGTAAAACTGATTCATCAATAATCTCAGCCAAGGTGCTGAATAACCAGTTAAATCCACTATTGTGATTATTTATATTTGGCTATTCAGATTTATCATACACTGCGACCTTGCCTGTGACGATTAGCTAGCTAGACTGTGATTAACAAAAATAAACGGAAGCGCTAATGAAACACACTTTTGCCCTAATCTTGGCTTTGACGCTATTCGCGTGTCAGGCCACTTCATCTGTCGATTTAGACTTTGCTGCCCAACAATCAAATCAAGGGTTTTCTGAACAAAGGCTTGCTCGTATTGCTCCGGTAATGCAGCAATATATTGATGACGAGAAGTTGGCTGGCGTAATGACTTTGGTTGCTAGAAACGGCCAAGTAGTGCACTGGGCAACTCAGGGCATGCAAGATCGGGAAAACAAGGTGCCGCTAAGTGAAAATACCATTTTCCGAATCTATTCAATGACTAAACCTGTAACTGCTGTGGCAGCGCTAACGTTGTGGGAGCAGGGCAAGTTTCATATGCAGGATCCTATCGACAAATATTTACCTGAATTGAAAGATCTCAAGGTTTATGTGAGTGGCTCCGGGGACGATATGGTAGTTGAAGATGCAAAATTTCCGATCCGCATTATCGACTTATTTACCCATACCGCCGGTTTTAGCTACGGATTTAGCAATAGTGAAGTGGACAAGCTTTATCAAGCCCTGATAGCCGAAGGACCGGCAAAAGATTCCGCTGAAGCGCTACGTTCCATTGCCAAATTGCCTTTAAATCACCAACCTGGAACTGCTTGGCATTATGGTGTGAATACCGACATCATCGGCTTTTTAGTTGAGCGCATCTCTGGTATGAAATTGGGTGAATATATGCAGAAACATATTTTCACTCCACTTGCGATGAATGACACCGGATTCAGCGTTTCTGCGGAAAATCTTGATCGTTTTTCACAAATCTATACGGTTGGCGACAAAGGCCAAACAATCGTTATGGAAAATGAGCCTTTAGGTGACTACATGAGTGATCCTGCTGTTCACAATGGCGGTGGCGGCTTGACTTCGACCATGACCGATTATCTTAAATTTGCGCAAATGTTGTTAAACGGTGGCGAGTACAATGGCGTACGGGTCCTGGGACGTAAAACCGTTGAATATATGCGCAGTAATCACCTCCCAGATAACCTTATTCCTTTTAATGCAGAGTCAACAGGGGAAGGTTATGGTCTTGCTATGTCAGTGACAGTAGATCCAGGCCAATCAAGGTTTATGAGCTCAAAAGGGAATTATGGTTGGGGGGGCGCAGCGTCTACCTACTTTAGAATTGATCCAAAAGAAAATCTGGTCATGATATCTATGGCGCAGTTTATTCCCATTGGGTTTCATCGTTATCATGACGACTTTAGAAACTTGGTCTATCAATCACTTGTGGACTAGCTAACCCACCATGAGTAGTGAATGCCCAATTAAGTGGGCATTCTTGTACGATTTTGGCGGTCGCTAGAAAATTAGCGTTCGAAAGCGTTTTAATTTAGGCTGTTAGCACAATTTGGTTGCAAGGAACCGCTATGGCTCAACGACTATCGACCGCTTCTCGCAGAATGTTTTTAAAGACTGTCTCGCAAGGCATGGTGTTAGCCGGTGCTGGACTGTTAATTCCGGCATCTTTTGCTCAATCAAGTTCTTTTCTGGCGTCTCGACAGGGAAAATCTGAGCTATTGCTTCACTTCAATGAAAACTCACTGGGTATGTCAGCCAATGCTCTCAAAGCAGCAAAGAACGCTGTTGAGCTTATGGGGAACAGATATGCTGACAAGGGGGTCAATATTCTCAGGTCAGAGCTAGCAGCCCAACATGGTGTCAAATCAGAGCAGGTTTTATTAGGAAATGGGTCTACCGAAGTTATTGGTGCTGTGGTGACCTATGCGGCGCACAACAAAGCCTCAGTGTTAGAACCAAATCCAACCTTCGGCGATGTAAAGCGACGCAGCCAAGCTCAAGGTATGGCAGTTCAGCGAGTTGATGTGGGTGAGGGATTTGTCACTGACATAGCTCAACTCAAGAAGCAGGCCAGAAAAATTAAGGGTCCTTTGCTGATCAACATATGTAACCCAAATAATCCAACGGGCACTATTGTTGATCAATCGGCTTTACATGAGTGGGTCTTAAACGCGCCTGATAATCATCTGTTTTTGATCGATGAAGCTTACTTCGAATATGCGCAGCTCAATCCTAATTACGCCAGCGTATTACCTCTGATTAAATCGGGTAAAGAAAACCTGGTGCTCACACGTACGTTTTCAAAAATCTATGGCATGGCAGGTATGCGTGTCGGATATGGGATCGCTGCGCCGGCTACCGCTAAAAAAATTGAGAAATTTGCGACTACCTTTAATCTCTCAGCGGCAGGCGTAGCAGCTGCCAGTGCCTCCCTCAAGGATGACGCTTTTTATCAGCACAGCTTAGCATCAAACCAACAAGCCAAAACAATCCTTACCGATACACTCTCAAAACTGCATTTGCCTTTTGTTCCTAGCAATACAAACTTTGTTTTGCATAGGATTAACAGCGACTTGGCTACCTACAGCGAACGAATGAAACAAAATAACATCCGTGTTGGCAGACGGATGACAAAAGAACACGGTTGGAATCGAATATCCGTTGGGACGCCAGAAGAAATGCAGGAATTCACTCAGGCGTTGAAGGCTTTTAGGGATAGGGGCTGGGTTTAGGAAAACACGCTCTAGCCTAGCGTTTATTCTTCTTAGGCTTTTTCACTTTTTTCTTTTCACCTTTGGGCTTTTTCTTCTTCATCGGCGGCTTAGCTTCTTTGTTCTTTGGTCTAAGCTCGTCTATCACCCGGCGTTTTAAGCGCTGATTCGTGTAACGCTCAATTTTTGCGACAATCCCCATATCGTGAGCTTCTGCGATAGAAATAGCCGTCCCCTTTTTGCCAGCTCTTCCTGTGCGGCCAATTCGATGAACGTAAATATCTGCAGTGCGCGGCATATCATAGTTGATCACATGGCTGATGTTTTCCACGTCGATACCGCGAGCCGCGACGTCTGTAGCGAGTAAAATTTTAATTTCGCCGGCTTTAAAGTTTGCCAAGGCAGCGTTACGTTTGTCTTGAGGCATTTCGCCTTGCAACCAACAAACGGTAAACCCATCGCGCTCTAGCATCTGTTTAAGCTGATTGAGGCGGTCTCGAGTTTTAACAAAAACCACAGCAGAAGTGACTTGATGTTCTAATATGTGTTTTAACAACGCATATTTGTGATGTATGTCATCAGCTAAATGTAACCACTGTAATATTTTGGCGTGTTCTTTACGGCTAGGGTTGGCTTCTAATAGCACCGGCTCGTTTAATAAGTCTTTGGCAAAACGGGCAATCCCAGCACCTTCCAACGTGGCAGAAAACAGCATACTTTGTTTGCGCCATCTTGCTTCGGCAGCGATTTGATTAACAATGGCACTAAACCCCATGTCTAACATGCGATCAGCTTCGTCCAAAATGAGACTTTCGATTTCTCGGCAATCAAAACTTTCTTTTTCTATGTGTTCAAACAATCGGCCTGGTGTAGCGACGAGAATATCTAGGTTTTGCGCGAGAGTATCTCTATCTGTTCCATAGTTGATACCACCTGTGATCACCCCACAAACTAAATTTGTATATTGGGTGATTTGCACTGCCTGCTCGTATACCTGTACGGCCAATTCTCGTGTCGGTGTGAGGATCAGAACGCGACAAGCACCGGGCTGTTGTCGAGGAAAATCGAGCAAAAATTGACAAACTGGCAGTAAAAACGCGGCGGTTTTACCCGTGCCCGTGGGCGCACTAGCGAGAATATCTTTGCCTTCCATAGCGGGAGGAATGACAAGAGACTGTATGCTGGTGGGTGATGTATAACCCATTTGGGCCACGGCACTGCATAATTTGTCATCCAGATCTAATTGTTCAAACATAGTCTCTCGCGTTCATGATTAAGGGGTTGTGTGGAATCGGCGCAATTATAGATGACTATTGCCACCGAAGGCACTTAATTTGTTAGTTTGCTTCAGGCACCGGCGTATTGCGCTTTAGCTCAGCGATAGCTTGGGTGCGTTTTTCGTCCAATTTTATCTTGATGTCTTTGCCCTTAAATCCATCAGATACAATCTCTTGTACGTCTACTCGTTGCGCCACATCAAGGGTTTCAAGTAAATAATCTGCCTGTTCATAAGCGATATGTTCAAAGCCAGTTCTTCCACGTGCATCCGCTTTACAGGTGGTTAACATATCTTGGTATCGCTGCGGTTTGCGCCAAGCATCACATCTGTTGAGCATGTTTAAAATTGTCGACGGCTTAAGCTCGAAGGCGCGATGTACGTGACTGTGGAATTCACTCATAAGCACCGCAAGGTCATTGCAATGATTGGGAACCTTTAATCTTGCACTCAATGCATTGATGGGTTCGATTCCCAGTTTTTCATGACCACGATGAGAAGGCCACAGTGCTGGATTAGTCAGCCCTTTTCCAAAGTCATGCACAAGTGCAGCATAACGAATTGACAGATCGTCAGACAACATTGCAGCTTGTTGCAAAACCATCATTGTGTGGACCCCCGTATCGATTTCAGGGTGCCACTTGGCAGGGTTAGGGATACCCCAAAGTTTGTTTAATTCTGGGAACCATACCCGAAGCGCACCACATTCCCTGAGCAATTCAAAAAAAACTTGAGGAGCAGGTTCTAGCAGCGCCCGTGAGGTTTCTTTCCACACCCGCTCAGCAATCAAATGGTCTAGTTCGCCATCCCTAACCATCAACGACATAAGCTCCATAGTTTCTTCTGCTACCTGGAATCCTAGATGATGATAGCGGGCGGCAAATCGCGCAACACGCAGAACCCGCAATGGATCTTCACTAAAAGCAGGGGAAATATGGCGTAATATTTTGTTTTTCAGATCTTTTTGACCATTGTAGGGGTCAATAAGCTGTGCTTCTTCATCCATTGCCATAGCATTAATCGTTAGATCTCTGCGCAACAGATCTTGTTCAAGTGTTATGGTTTGACTGCTGTCGACTTCAAATCCGGTATAACCTTTACCGTTTTTTCTTTCGGTGCGAGCTAAGGCATATTCTTCTTTTGTTTTGGGGTGCAAAAATACCGGGAAATCATTTCCAACTTGGATATAACCTCTGTCCAACATGGCTTGCTCAGTTGCGCCAACGACCACCCAGTCTTTATCACTGACTGTCAGGCCTAATAATTGGTCGCGCACTGCCCCCCCAACAAGATAGATATTCATTCGATTTCTTTACTCCTCAACTGCCATATTATTATGCCTGAAAACCCCTGCAAATGCAGTCTTTGACATCAATGCAATAAGTGTTACCTTATCGTTCGACAATCTGTACTGGCTCGTAAAAAACAACATGTATCTGAATTATTTTGGATTATCGGATAATCCTTTTTCCATTGCACCTAATCCGGACTATCTATATATGAGTCCGCGGCACCAGGAAGCGCTTGCTCACCTGACTTTCGGTCTCAGGGAAAGTGGCGGATTTGTAATGTTGACCGGTGAAGTAGGTACAGGTAAAACCACGGTTTCAAGAAAGCTTTTGCAGCAACTTCCAGAAAATACCCAAGTGGCGATGATACTCAACCCGACATTATCGGCGATTGAACTGTTAGCCACTATTTGTGATGAATTGAAAATTCGTTATCTAAAAAAACAAGCAAGTCTTAAATATTTTACTGACAAAATTCTCACCAAACTGACCACCAATCATCATAATGGCATCAATACCGTACTCATTGTTGATGAAGCACAACATTTGTTACCAGAAGTATTGGAGCAATTGCGATTGCTCACTAATTTAGAAACTAATCGCGAAAAGCTGCTTAAAGTGGTACTCATCGGTCAACCGGAGTTGCAACAGCTGCTCAAACGCAACGAGTTAAGGCAGCTCGCCCAGCGCATTACCGCTCGCTATCATTTGTTGCCTCTGTCACCTGCCGAAGTCAGAAACTACATTGCTCACAGGTTGTCGGTAGCTGACGGCAATGAACATATATTTAGCAAACCGACGATACAGGCGATTTACCAGATTACCGGTGGGATCCCTCGCGTCATAAACTTGTTATGCGACCGAGCATTAACCCTTACTTTCACCAAGCAGCATCCTTATGTTCATAGGCATATTTTTATCGCTGCTGCGCGACAAATACTGGGTGATGACGTTGTCAAACAGCGTCAAGGAAGACAATGGACAGCAATACTGGCGTCATGTTTTGTCTTGTCGGCACTGTTAGGTTTCTGGGTAGGGACTTGAGATGACCAAACGGATTAATATTTCAGATTTGAAAGAAGGCATGGTGATTATCAAAGTCACTGCGCAAAATGGCCCAGTGAAGATCAAAAAATCTGGTTTGGTTAACAGCCGCGATATGATCAATGCGTTAACCGAGATGGGGGTACAAGAAGTTGAAGTCGACCCCGATATGACGGTTGAAATTAAAAAGCCTAAAATTACCAAATCCAAAACACAACAATGGTTAGAAGACACCGGCAACTACGCTCAACAAAGCGATCAAGGAATATCTGAACAATTTAACCGTAGTTTATTTTTGCCAACGGTTCAGGAGCTTCCTGAAGCTTGGCAGTATTATGGCAAGAAAGTCGGTATCGTTGTGACAGTTGTCGTAGGAGGTTTTTGCATAGGGTTAGTTGGAGCAAACCTGACCTCTTGGGTGCAACAACTCTCTCAACCAAAAGTGGAAGTCACGCAGCAGACACCCGCTGACACAGCGATGCCGCCCGCTAGTCAATCAAACTCTTCGACTATTGCGCCTGCGCCTGAAACAAGTGCTCCAGCTTCTACTCAATCTAATCCACTCGTTACAAATCCAGTATCTAGTGCACCAAATGAAAAAGAGGTGGATGCACTACCTGAGCAACAAGCTCCTCAGGAATTAGTGTTGGGCGTGCCCTTAGAAGAACGAGAGGCCAATTTAGCCAATCAAGCCGATAACGTAGAAGCACAAACTGTCATTCCGCCCGATCTCATCAAGCGCTTTCAAGATGCCATGACGGCATTAGGCGATACCCAACCGCAAGACCCCGCGGTTGACGTTCAACCGATTAAGAATGTGCCACCGGTGACTGAGTTACCTGCTTGGGTTTTAACTCAGCTTCCTAGTATTTCCTTTTCAGCCCATTTATACGCATCGGAGCCAGAGGAACGTTGGGTAAGAGTGAATGGGCGAAGAATAACAGAAGGGCAAGAAATAGAAGAGGGTCTGCGCGTCGTAGGGATAGAGCCTCAACACGTTATAATGGTGTTCAAAGGACAAGAGTTTAGTATGGATGCCTTGTCTGATTGGTAAGCGGCAAGGACATCACAGTATTTTCCGAATCATTGAGGTTGAGGCCACAAATTCCGGGCAATTAAATCGTGCTGGCAAATATTTCTCGGAAGAATTTCGTCAGGTTTAAACCAAATTCTTCTGGTCGAACCGCACCCTCGATTTGCACTTTTGATTGGCTCAAGTCGATCTTTTTCACTTCAGAATAGTTACCCGTTTTCAGGTGGTAAAAGGTTGCAACGACGGGTTGGAGAGGGACGTCTTTGTTACCCCTGACGACAATTCCTAAACGATCATTATTAAGTTTTACCAAGGAACCAACCGGGTGGACACCAATGCATTGGATAAATTCTGCGACCAGTGTTTGATCGTATCCGTTATCCTGCAATAGTCGGCGAAGTGCTCTGGATGGCGTGATGGCTTTTTTGAACAAGCGTTCACTGATCATCGCATCGTAGCTGTCCACAATGGCTGCCATACGAGCATACTGACTAACATCTACATCACTTTGAGCATCTGGATAACCCGAACCGTCGAAACGCTCGTGATGGTTATAGATGACGTCGCGAACATTGTCAGAAATTGAACCGCAGCGTTCAACCAAATCCAACCCTATGTCGACGTGAGTGGTAACCACTTCTTTTTCAGCGTCAGTGAGCTTTTTGCTGGATTGTGTGATGTCTTTTGGCATGTTTGTCATACCGACATCCATCAGTAAACCGGCTAAACTCAAATCTTCGATTTCAGTCTTAGACATACCCTTATGTTGGCCAAACATGGTCATTAAAATGGAACAATTAACCGAATGTTCTAACAAATATCGACCGGTTTTGTTGAGCAACGACAAGCAACATAAACCATTAGGCATCTCAAAAACGGCATCAATGATCCCTAAACTGAGATCTTTGACTGCTTCCAAAGAGGGAGTGTCATTTACTTCCAAACGTTTGAAAAATTTGCTCTGAATAGTAAGGGCTTGATCATACAGCTTGATAGCCGCTTCAATCTGTTCTTGATCTGTCATCTCGCGGGGCGAGGATGAGGCACCAGCACTGTTTTTAGTAGGTTGATCTGCAGGCTGTTCTAAACCGTCACCACGTGTTAAATCGATTTCCAACTTAACAACGCCTTTGGCCTTTAACAAAGCGACCGATTTTTCAGTTTTGACCAATCCCTTTGTTTTGATTTTCAAAGTGCCGGTTTGTTCGATCACGTTGTTGACGAACATCCCTGGCTTTAGATCATCAATGTCAATTGCCTGCAGCATTTACCACTCATCTCGTTGCTTGTTGATAAAAACCGTATACTAAATCAAAGCGCCTAACAAATCTTCCTTAAAATCACGATTTTAAGTCACTTTGTTAAGCGAAACTTGACGATAATAAACTATCTCATCCAGGTCAGTGCATTTTCTTCATATTGAAGAATTTTGTCGTCCAATTCTAGCGTTTGACCAATCGCATCCAAACCTTTAATCAGGTTGTTTTTATGGTGCTCTGCAATCTCAAAAGAAAATGTGTGTTCATTAACTTTGACAGTTTGCGCCGGTAAATCAACCAAAATTAGAGTGCTTGCTTGAGCCTTGACGGCGTCGAAAATACTATCCATATGTTGGCTGCTAAGCGCAATCGGGAGCAGTTGATTATTGATACAATTACCATAAAAAATGTCTGCAAAACTTGGGGCAATAATTACCTTAAATCCGTAATCATCAAGCGCCCAAGGGGCATGTTCTCGGCTTGAACCGCAGCCAAAATTTTCTCTTGCTAATAAAATACTGGCACCTTGATGCTCAGGCTTATTTAAAACAAATTCTGGATTGGGTTCTTTTTCGTGAAGGTCTAGGTAGCGCCAATCGTGAAAAAGGTGTTTACCATAGCCGCTGCGGGTAACACCGGTTAAAAATTGTTTTGGGATAATCTGGTCCGTATCAACATTGGCTTGATCAAGGGGGACAGCGTTACCGATGTGAGTAGTAAAACCTGGCATAAATTGCTCCTATAATTCCCGAACGTCTGCGAAACGGCCTTTAATGGCTGCAGCTGCAGCCATTGCTGGAGAGACTAAGTGAGTTCTAGCTCCTCTACCTTGCCTACCTTCAAAGTTACGGTTACTGGTTGATGCACAGCGATCACCTTGAGTTAATACATCATCGTTCATACCAAGACACATGGAACAACCTGGCAATCGCCATTCAAAACCGGCGTCGATAAATATTTTATCCAGGTTTTCCTGTTCAGCTTGCTTTTTCACCGACACCGACCCGGGCACCACAATTGCGGTAACCCCTTGTGCAACCTTGCCTTTCTGAGCGACTTTTGCTGCTGCCCGTAAATCTTCGATTCGGCTATTTGTACAGGATCCAATAAAAACATTATTAATTTCTACATCAACCAACTTGGTGCCGGGTTGTAAATCCATATACTTAAGGGCTTTAATCGCTGATTCGCGATCGATAGGATTGGTAAAATCGTCCGGTGAGGGAATCGGCACATTTACGCCGATTACCTGACCTGGGTTAGTTCCCCACGTAACCTGTGGAAGAATGTCTTGAGCATTGAGCTCAACCAGGGTGTCAAAGGTTGCGCCTTCATCTGAATGCAGTGTTTGCCAATACGCCAGGGCTTTGTCCCATAATTCGCCTTTGGGGGCATATTCTTTGTCTTTTAAATAGTCGAATGTCGTGTCGTCGGGTGCGATAAAACCTGCTTTGGCCCCGGCTTCAATGCTCATATTGCATACCGTCATGCGTTCTTCCATGGACAGTGCAGTAATAGCTTCTCCGGCGTATTCGATGACGTGGCCGGTCGCTCCTGCATGACCGATTTTGCCGATGATGGCTAAAATAACATCCTTGGCAGTGATCCCTTCGTGGAGTTGACCATCCACTCTAACCAACATGCTTTTTGCTTTGGATTGTTTTAACGTTTGCGTGGCAAGTACATGCTCAACTTGTGATGTGCCTATACCAAACGCCAAAGCACCAAACGCGCCATGGGTAGCAGTATGTGAATCACCACAGACCACAGTCATACCAGGTTGGATAATCCCTAACTCAGGACCTATGACATGCACAATACCTTGTTTTTGATGACCAACAGGAAACAGCTCAATGCCATGTTCGTCGCAATTCTTTACCAGCGTCTGCAGCTGTAATTGATTGTCTGGACCACAAGCATCCAGTGCCAACGAACGTGTAGAAATACTGTGATCCATGGTGGCGATGGTTTTTTCAGGACACCGTACTTTGCGTTGTTTGTCATTTAATCCTGCAAAGGCTTGAGGTGAAGTCACTTCGTGGATCAAGTGACGATCGATATAAACTAACGAGTCGTCTCCCAATTCATCCACAATATGTGCTTGCCAGATTTTGTCGTATAAAGATTTAGCCATTGGTTTGTCCCGTGATATTAGTTTTGATCTGACAAAATCAGAGCGCAAATGTAGTCGCCTACTTCTGACGTTGAACGTGCAGCATGTCTATTTTCAGGTGCAAGAAGCTCACCGGTCAATACACCGTCAGCCAGCGTTTTTATTACTGCTGCTTCTATACGGTCCGCTGCCTCAGATTGGTTCAGACTGAATCTTAATAACATTGCAGCTGAAAGAATTTGGGCAATTGGATTAGCGATACCTTTGCCTGCAATGTCTGGTGCTGAACCGCCCGCTGGCTCATAAAGTCCAAACCCATTTTGATTGATGCTGGCTGAAGGCAATAAGCCCATCGAGCCGGTGATCATGGCACATTCGTCAGAAATAATGTCGCCAAATAGATTAGAACACAACATCACATCAAATTGATTTGGATATCGCAGCAACTGCATGGTCGCGTTGTCGATATAAATATGTTCGAGGGTAACCTGAGGATAATCTTGTGCGACTTCTTCAGTGATTTCACGCCAGAGTCTTGAACAAACCAGTACATTGGCTTTATCAACTGAGGTGACGTGTTTACCTCTTTTCATCGCTGCTTCGAAGGCACTAACGGCAATTCGGCGGATCTCTTTTTTGCTATACCGCATGGTGTCATAGGCAAATTGCTCTTCACCTTCCCCTTCAATCCCTTTAGGTTGGCCAAAATAGATCCCACTGGTCAGTTCGCGAACCACCAATACATCGAAGCCACTTGCTGCAATGTCGGCGCGAAGCGGAGATAACGACTCCAAGCCTGGATATATTTTTGCAGGTCGCAAATTACTGAATAAATCGAAGTGGCTTCGCAGCTTTAACAGTGCAGCCCGTTCAGGCCTCAGCTCCAAAGGCAAATCGTCCCACTTCGGGCCGCCAATTGAACCAAATAATATGGCGTCTGCTTGTTCACAGCCCTCCAAGGTATATTCAGGTAGGGCATGACCATGGTTGTCAATGGCACAACCACCTACATCAAATTCGTTTAATGAGAAGCTGAGGTCGCTGGTGGATTCAATCGCTGCCAGGACTTTTTTGGCCTCAACCATGACTTCTGGACCAATACCGTCTCCCGCTAATACCGCGATGTTATAGTTTGACATTTATACCCCTGCAATTTTAACTTGTTGTTTTTTCTGTTGATCAATTTGGTCAGCTAAATGAGTGTTATTTAATACATATATTAATGCCTTAACACCACTTTCTACGATGTCTGTTGCCAGACCAATACCATTAAAACGTCGACCATTATATTCTGCCACCACACTCACTTGTGCCAGCGCGTCGGCGCCTTTACCTTTTGAATCCAATTTGAAGTCAACCACTTCAACTTTGTTGTGGCCGATGGCTTTGGTAATGGCATTATAAGCTGCGTCAACGGGTCCATTTCCTATCGCAGATTCAGTGACTTCTGTGTCTCCGATACGCATTTTAACCGTTGCGCTAGGGATAATTTCCCGTCCGGAATTTGCTTGTAAATAAAGTAATTCGTAGTGCGCTTCTTCTTGTTTTTGTTGATTAAAAAACAGTAACGCTTCCAAATCGTAGTCAAATACCTGGCCTTTTTTGTCAGCCAATCGAACAAAGGCTGAATAAATATCTTCCAGATTATAGTCGCTGTTCTGATAGCCCAATTCACTCAACCGATGTTTAATCACATGGCGACCTGAGCGAGAGGTCAAATTAAGGTTGTTCTTGTTAATGCCGACACTTTCGGGTGTCATAATTTCATAGGTGTTTTGCGCTTTAAGCACGCCGTCTTGGTGAATACCTGATGAGTGACTAAACGCATTCGCACCGACAATCGCTTTATTGGATTGCACCGGCATGTTACACAACTGACTGACAAGTTTTGATGTGCGAGAAATTTCTTGTGATTTGATGTTAGTTTGCATGCCTAACATTGCCTGACGGGTTTGCAAAATCATCGCAATTTCTTCTAACGAGCAGTTTCCGGCACGCTCCCCTATGCCATTTATTGTCGCTTCAACCTGACGAGCACCTTGTTCTACTGCGGCCAATGAATTGGCTACCGCTAGGCCCAAATCGTTGTGACAGTGCACTGAAATAGTCGCTTTATCAATATTTGGTACACGGTTGAATAAGGACTGAATAATACCACCAAATTCTGTTGGTGTAGTATAGCCAACGGTGTCGGGAATATTAACTGTGCTTGCCCCAGCGTCAATAGCGGCTTCTACCATTCGACACAAATAATCAATATGTGTACGCCCCGCATCTTCACAGGAAAACTCGACATCATCGGTATATCTTCGAGCGTGTTTAATGGCGTGAACAGCCATCTCAACAACCTGTTCTTGTGATTTTTTTAGCTTGGCGTCGACGTGAATGTCTGAAGTGGCAATAAACGTATGGATCCGGAATTGCTCAGCGACGCGCAAAGATTCTCCGCAGGCATCGATATCTTTTTCCAATGCTCGGGACAATCCGCACACGATAGAGTTTTTCACTTCTCGGGCAATGCTTTGCACTGAGGCGAAATCTCCTGGCGAAGAGACAGGGAAGCCGGCTTCGATAATATCTACACCTAATCGTTCGAGGGCCAGGGCAATTTGTAGTTTTTCCTTAACAGTGAGGCTTGCAGGCAAGGCTTGTTCACCGTCGCGCAAGGTTGTGTCGAATATTTTTACTTGATTTGACATCATCTTTCTCCTGTTATCCTCGATTCCAATTGAGGATTGCCCATACAAAAAAACCCGTGCGATGCACGGGTTTTGAAAATTGGTTGTGACTAATACAACCTACCCGTGCAGTCTCGCTGCCAGAAGGAGTAGGATGTTGAGTAAAATAGCAAAAGGTTTGTTCACTTTTGTTCTCTTAGTACGTTTATTCTCTTTAGTGCTTAGTTGATTTCTAAAGCACTTTGTCACTATGCGTATTTGTATCGTCATTCGCGTAAAGCGTCAACCAAAGTTAACATCTTCGTATATATCGCTTTGGAATAAGTAACCCTTATAAGAGATTAAGTAATCCCATCGGCAGATTACAGAACCACTTTCGCTAGCCTTTAAACGTCTTCCAATTGATCTTGGTCGACAACAGAAGTTCGCGCAAACTCAGTGCGCGAGGCACCGACTTACCTTTGTGATTCCAGGTATGTCCACAACAGGCTGCGGTGAGGTTTAGTTTGTTCGGCAACAGCAAAACCTTCTTTTGGTGAGGATGCGAGGGTTCGCCTTCAAAGCTGCCGTCTAAATGAAACCAACCGTGTTTGTTTACATGTAAACGATGGCTATCTTGTTCAATACGGTCTATCGAATCCAATTCAATCGATTCAATGCCCATATCGTTGACATAAACCGGTACGGGTAATCCCATGCTCGCATGGCTATGGAACCAGGATTGACTTTTCTCGCTATTATGTTTTTGTACAACGCATTTAGCAGATTGTTTCGCCTGCCAACTGCCATTGTGAATATCTACTTCAATCGGTGCAGTATGATCGAGTAAATATTCCGCAGCATTTTTTATATGGTAGGGGAGACCAGAAAGTCGTCTTTGTAACAATTTGATATTATTAGGGGCTTTTTTACCTAACGCATACAGTTCCCGTTCGTACAGGGCGTTGCACAGCTCGGCAAAGTGGCGCTGTCTATTATCGTTAGCGAAGATATCAACTTGCTGTTGAGGACTGGTATCGGACATCTTCAGAGTTATATCAGACAACTACCTGTTTTGTCAGCAAGTGTCTGAGCGCTAAGCCCAGACACTTGATAAACGAGGTGGCTATTGGCCTTTTATTTCTTTACGACCTGCATAACTTGCAGCACTTCCCAGCTCTTCTTCAATGCGCAGTAATTGGTTGTACTTTGCAACGCGGTCAGAACGGCAAAGGGAACCGGTTTTAATCTGACCCGCTGCGGTACCTACCGCCAAATCAGCGATTGTCGCATCTTCTGTTTCTCCGCTACGGTGGGAAATTACAGCAGTAAATCCGGCATCTTTAGCCATTTTGATGGCATCTAATGTTTCTGACAACGAACCAATTTGGTTAAACTTGATCAGAATAGAGTTACCGACGCCATTGTCGATGCCGCGCTTCAAAATTTTAGTGTTGGTCACAAAAAGATCGTCGCCAACCAATTGTACCTTGTCACCTAGAATTTTAGTCAGGTAAGCCCAACCGTCCCAATCACTCTCGTCTAGCCCATCTTCGATGGAAATGATTGGATACTTCGAAGAAAGTTCTGCAAGGTAGTCACTAAACTCGTTGGAGCTAAACACTTTACCTTCGCCTTTCATGTCGTACTGACCGTCAACATAAAATTCAGACGACGCACAATCAAGTGCTAAGGTCACATCGGTATCCATTCTATATCCGGCGTTTTCTACCGCTTGAATAATCACTTTCAGTGCTTCTTCGTTAGAGCTTAAGTTAGGCGCAAATCCACCTTCATCACCCACAGCCGTGTTTAATCCTTTGCTTGATAACACTTTTTTCAAACTATGGAATATTTCAGCGCCCATTCGAAGCGCTTCACGAAAGTTTGGTGCACCGACAGGCTGGACCATAAATTCCTGAATATCTACGTTATTGTCGGCATGCTCTCCGCCGTTGATGATGTTCATCATAGGCACCGGCATAGAGTATTGACCTGCGGTACCATTAAGCTCTGAAATATGCTGATAAAGTGGAATTTTCTTTTCCATTGCCGCCGCTTTTGCTGTCGCTAACGACACCGCAAGAATGGCATTTGCACCAAATTTTTCTTTATTTTCAGTGCCATCAAGATCAATCATGACTTGGTCAATATTACGTTGATCGAGGGCGTCCAATCCAACCAACGCAGATTGAATCTCGTTATTTACAGCAGCAACAGCGGTTAATACCCCTTTACCTAAATAGCGGCTTTTGTCACCGTCACGTAATTCCAACGCTTCGCGCGAACCCGTTGATGCACCCGATGGTGCACATGCGCGACCCCAAGCACCACTATCCAAATAGACGTCTGCTTCTACAGTTGGGTTACCACGCGAGTCCATTACCTCACGGCCAATAATCTTGCTGATTTTTGCCATTTTTGTTGCCTTATAAAAATGTTAATTGATTCTTGTTCCCCAATTGCCCTAATTGAAAAAATTATTGTTAGGCGCGCACTGGGATGTTTACCTACTAATTATTATTTTTATGATATTCCCCCGCAGCTTTGACAAACCCACTAAACAATGGATGTCCGTCGCGAGGAGTAGAGTTAAATTCAGGGTGGAACTGGCCTGCTATAAACCACGGATGTTCTGGCAATTCGATGACTTCGACCAAACGTTTATCTGTCGACAATCCAGAAACTACCATCCCGGCGGATTCAATTTGCTCGCGCAAATTATTATTCACTTCATAACGATGACGGTGACGTTCATAAATTTCGATATTGCCATAAGTCTCGTGAGCTTTTGTACCAGGAATTAAATGACACAGTTGACTCCCCACACGCATTGTACCACCTAGATCTGAGCTTTCATCTCTGACCTCTGTGCTACCCGCTGCATCGAGCCATTCTGTAATTAGGCCAACGACTGGGAAAGGGGATTCAGGATCAAATTCAGTGCTATTGGCTTTTTCCATACCTACAACGTTGCGAGCAAATTCGATAAGAGCTACCTGCATGCCCAAACAAATGCCTAAATAAGGCACATTATTTTCTCTGGCGTATTTAGCTGCGGCAATCTTACCTTCAATTCCGCGTTCGCCAAATCCACCGGGTACTAGAATCGCATCTAGGTTTGTCAAAGCTTGTTCGCCTTTACTCTCTACATCCTGCGAATCAATATAACGAATGTTGACGTGGAGACGATTTTTAAGACCCGCATGCTTTAGGGCTTCATTGACCGATTTGTAAGCATCTGGCAACTCAACGTATTTGCCGACCATACCAATATTCACTTCACCCGTAGGGTTTGATTCTGCATAGAGCACTTGTTCCCATTCGACAAGATCGGCCTCAGGGCAATCCAAACCAAAACGATTGACGACTAATTCATCCATGCCTTGGGCTTTGAGTGCCGCAGGGATGCGATAAATACTGTCTACGTCTTTTAACCCGATAACCGCTTTTTCAGGCACGTTGGTAAATAATGCTATTTTTGAACGTTCGTTAGAAGGCAGTGCGCTCTCTGAACGGCAGACCAAAATGTCAGGCTGAATACCGATTGAGCGTAACTCTTTTACTGAGTGCTGGGTAGGTTTGGTTTTCACCTCACCAGAAGCGGCCATGTAAGGAACTAATGTAAGGTGCATGTACATGGCACGTTCACGGCCTAATTCTGCGCCTAGCTGACGAATTGCCTCAAGAAACGGTTGTGATTCAATATCACCTACCGTGCCGCCAATTTCTACAATGGCAATATCGTTGCCTTCAGCACCATCGATGACTCGCCGTTTTATTTCGTTAGTAATGTGCGGGATAACCTGAATGGTCGCACCTAAATAATCTCCACGACGCTCGCGCTTTAATACTTCTTCGTATACACGGCCCGTCGTAAAGTTGTTTCTTTTTGTCATGCGAGTGCGAATAAAACGTTCGTAGTGACCTAAATCCAGATCGGTTTCAGCACCATCGTCTGTGACAAATACTTCTCCGTGCTGAATGGGGCTCATGGTACCAGGATCAACGTTGATGTAAGGATCCAGTTTAAGCATGGTTACCTTCAATCCACGAGCTTCTAAGATAGCCGCAAGTGACGCAGCAGCAATACCTTTTCCAAGTGATGAAACCACACCACCTGTGACGAAAATATAATATGTCATGTAAAACCTAAGACGTTTGGAGTTGAGTAAGAATACGTGACCAAGGTACCGACAATTTTCGGCTAATGGACGGCGTAACAGTATACTAAAGGGCGACGAACCATACAATTGCTCCAACCAACTTTATTGATTTTTTTATAGGGTTTGGCACCTCAGCCACTACACCTATTGAGCCTACCTAAACGCTAATAGGCCTCAATCGCTAAGCTTCTTTAGGATGTAGAGCAGTTCGAGTGCTTGTTTAGGTGTTAGTTCATCGGGATCAGTATTGCGCAGCTTTTCTTTTAGCGGGTCAATTTCATCCAGTAAATCCATTTGGTGTAAGTGATCACTCACTTCACTTAAATCTTTTTCGACGACTGGCTCAGATTCCAATAACTGCAGTTTTTTCTTGGCTGATTGGATCACACCGCGGGGCACGCCAGCCAATTGTGCAACTTGTAATCCATAGCTGCGGTTTGCTGGTCCTTCCTGTACGGCGTGCATAAAACGAATCGTATCTTGGTGTTCCACTGCGTCAAGATGCACATTTGCCATATGCGATTTATCATTTGCTAATTGGGTTAATTCAAAATAATGCGTCGCAAACAAGGTAAACGCTTTAATTTTATTGCCTAAATACTCTGCACACGCCCAAGCTAACGATAGTCCATCATAAGTGCTGGTGCCTCGACCAATTTCGTCCATTAACACCAGACTATTAGCGCTAGCGTTATTTAAAATGTTAGCTGTCTCAGTCATTTCAACCATAAACGTCGAACGACCTGAAGCTAAATCATCCGATGCCCCAATTCTGGTGAAAATGCGATCAATTGGTCCAATGACAGCCTCTTGAGCAGGGACAAAGCTGCCGATATAGGCCATCAACACAATCAACGCACTTTGCCGCATATACGTAGATTTTCCTCCCATATTGGGACCAGTAATCACGAGCATACGTCGGGAGCTAGACAGGGCAAGTGGATTGGCAATGAAAGGGTTTTGCATCACCTGTTCAACAACAGGGTGGCGACCTTGTTCGTAGAAAATGCCCGTATTATCACTAAGCGTTGGACGATGCCAATCCAGGGACTCAGCACGCTCCGCCAAATTACACAAAACATCTAATTCCGCTAAACCCAAAGCACATGCCATCAACTCGTTTAAATGAGGAAGTAATTGATCGAATAATTGCTCGTAAAGCTGCTTCTCTAAGGCTAACGCACGGCCTTGGCTGGTTAACACTTTGTCTTCGTGTTCTTTTAGCTCAGTGATGATATAGCGTTCATTATTTTTTAAGGTTTGTCTGCGCACATAATCCGCCGGCACTTGATCAGCGTAACTGCGGCTCACTTCAATATAATAGCCGTGAACTTTGTTATAACTGACCTTGAGCGTTGGGATGCCGGTTCTTTGTTTCTCTCGTTGTTCTAGTTCATCCAGGTAGTCGGTTGCGCCTTTGGCGAGGTTTCTTAATTCATCTAATTCTTCGTTATAGCCATGTGCGATGACACCGCCGTCACGGATCAGGACCGGCGGATTATCAATAATGGCTCGTTCCAACAAATCCAAGAATTGAGGGAATTCAGATATATCCTTACGCATGTTTGCGAAAGCGGGTGATAACGCTTTGAGTTGAGCTTGGATGTCGGGAAGTTGCGCTAAGGCGCTGTTGATGCGCGAAAAATCTCTGGGGCGGGCAGAACGTAGCGCTAATCGAGCGAGCGCCCGTTCCATGTCGCCAACCTGTTTAAGATTGGATTGAAGCGCATCGTAATCGGATTCGATCAGGGATTGGATCCTTTCCTGACGGTTTTTCAAACAGTCAATATCGCGAATTGGGCTTTGTATCCAACGTTTCAAAAGTCGACTTCCCATTGCCGTTTTGGTGTGATCCATCACACTGGCTAAGGTATTTTCAGTTGAGCCAGATAGGTTAATAGTCAGCTCCAGATTGCGCCTTGTGGCGGCATCCATTAATACTGAATCTGTGGTGTTTTCCATTTTAATCTGGCGCACATGGGGCAGTGCAGCGCGCTGAGTGTCTTTAACGTATTGCATCACGCAGCCAGCGGCGCAGATGGCAAGGGGCGCATTTTGCACACCAAATCCATCCAAGGTTTGTGTGCCAAACTGCTGGTTCAATTGTGTGGTGGCCGTTTGAAAATCAAATTCCCATTCTGGTCTGCGTCTGAGTCCTTCACGATTATCAATCAAATGTGAAAAGGCAAAATTCTCTGGATAAAGCAGCTCGGCAGGATTGGTACGCTGCAATTCTGCTAATAAAGATTCTTCTTCCGCCAACTCTACGACACAAAAACGGCCGCTGGTCAGATCCAATGTCGCATAACCAAACCGTAATTTACGCTCAAACACTGCCGCCAACAAGTTGTCGTGTTTGTCTTCCAGCAGGGCTTCATCAGTGACTGTGCCTGGGGTAACAATACGCTGAACTTTACGCTCGACCGGCCCTTTGCTGGTGGCCGGGTCACCGACCTGCTCACAGATTGCAACCGATTGGCCCATCTTAACTAGGCGCGCCAAATAATTCTCAACAGCATGGTAAGGAACACCCGCCATTGGAATAGCATTGCCCCCGGACTTCCCCCGGGCTGTTAACGAAATATCCAATAACTCTGCGGCCTTCTTAGCATCATCAAAAAACAGTTCGTAAAAGTCACCCATACGATAAAACAACAAAATATCTGGGTGTTCAGCTTTGATTGTCAGGTATTGACGCATCATAGGCGTATGGTTATCGAGTTCGCTAGGGAGCGCGTTTTGAGTCATCGAAAAAGTGGGCTCTTTGATTACAGCAAGCACACCTTGATATGGGTGTTTTTTGCCAAGTTGTTATTTTAATGCAGAGCATTATAAAAGCTAGGGTAAGATTTGCCATAGACAAACTTGGATTTGTTTTTACAATTTCTAAATGATTGAATTGACGGACAACAACTTTGATCATTCTACCGCTCGTTGATAGCATCAGAGGTGAAATCTATTCGCAAATGGTAAACCTTGTTCATGAATAAAGAAGCTAAAGCATCGATCTGGCAAGAAATCTTGCAGCGAATACGTAACATTCCTTTGATCTTGCGTTACGGTCTTATCCTCAGTTTAGGTCTAGTGTTAGTTAAAACCCTTGAATATCAATTGTTTTCCTATCGTTTCAGTATGGAGTTATACACTGGATTGTTGGCGGTATTTTTCCTTCTTGTTGGGATAGCGACAGGTCTTGGATGGTTGCAAACCAGAAAAGTAAAGATGGATAAACCGGACATCAAGCGCTCCAGCGAAACGGTAATTGAAGAACCTTTGACGGCCAAAGAAAGAACAATATTGCAAGGGTTGCTCGCCGGCATGAGTAATCAGCAAATAGCGGATTCACAACATGTTTCTGTGAACACCATCAAAACACACCTTAAAAACCTTTATCGAAAGCTATCTGTGGCAAACCGTGCCGAGGCGGTCGCTAAAGCTCAAGATTTGGGATTTGAAAATCGACCCGTTCAGGTGAAATGAAAACCACCCGTTTTTCACCCTAAATTCACTCCTACATTTTCAAAACAATTAGCTATAGTTAGCACAACTTAAAATCGTATCTGTAAGGAAAACAAGATGGGCAATCTCGTTGTTCGCTATGGGTGTTATTATGGTCTCGCACTGATGGTTGGATTTGGCTTGTCCTATATTCTGATCGGCACATCTCCTGAAAATTTCACCAAAAGTGAGATTGCTGGCTACAGTGTCATGGTGCTCAGTTCAATCAGTATTTATTTTGCTACGAAACAATATAAGGTCAATAAAGAAGGGCAACCCATGCTGTTTTCAGATGGGCTTAAAGTTGGGTTAGGTGTGAGTGCAATTGGCGGACTCTTTTTTGCTCTTTACAATTGGCTTTATGTCAACGTGCTCGAGCCAGGTTTTCTTCAAACTTATTTACAGTATTCAGAACAACAGATCCGTGAAAGTGGCGAAGACGCTGCAACAATTGACAGGCAACTTCAAGAGCTAGCAAGTTACTCTGATTTGATGAACAGTCAGCTATTTTATTTGTTCGTGATGTTTATGACGGTGTTTTTGATAGGCGTTTTGTTCACTTTAGTGACAGCCATCGCGATGAAAGACCAACCAAACAATTGAAAGAGGAATTAATATGGAATTAGGACAATTTTCTGTCAGCTTAGCCGTTAAGGATATCGTTAAATCGAAAGCATTCTACGAAGATCTTGGCTTTGTGACACATGAAGAGTGCGGAGGAATTGAAGATAAATGGTTAATTTTGCAGAAAGGCGAGGTGGTAATCGGCCTTTTTCAGGATATGTTTGATCACAATATTCTGACTTTTAATCCGAAAGACGCCAGAGCGATTGAAGCCCATGTAAAGGGCAAAGGTCATGAAATAGAAACTGCCACGACAGGAGAGAGTGGCCCCGCTCATTTCATCATGAAAGACCCTGATGGAAATGTCATCATGTTTGATCAGCACCAATAAGCTTGTTTCGTTTACATTGTTGATTTAGATTGAGACAAGATCTATTTCTGGACCCTGATTATGCACAATGATTTGTCATGCTGGCAGTGCGGCGTTGAACTGACAGACGTTATTTTTCCGATGTCGCGACGGGAGGAATGCCCGCAGTGTGGCGCCGATCAACATGTTTGCAGAATGTGTAAAGAGTACGATGGTCGGGGAGGGTGCAATGAACCTCGCGCCGAACATGTCAGCGATAGAGAAAAAGCGAATTTTTGTGACTATTTTTCTCCTTCAGGCCAAAACTTTGAAGTGACTGGAAATCAAAAAGCGCTAAAGGCCAAAGCGCAACTCGCTGCGCTGTTTGGCGAGGAGCCTGATTCAGAAGCAAATACGTCAAGCGAACAGCAACAAAACCTAACCCCAGCGCAAATCGCAGAGCAGAAGCTTCGCGATTTGTTGGGGGAATAGTCCTATGGAGTCATTGCCTATCACAATTGGTGTTGCTTTTCCCAATTGGCAATACTAGTAACCCAGTACAATAGATCTAGAGTGCGATAATCCAAGTAAGAAAGGCTTGCAAAATTCACGAAATGTTATACTATAACGTCCGTTTTACAAAAGATGGCTATCAGGAAACATTTCGTGGCACAAATACAACGCAAATCAATAATGGATAGGGTAGGGATCTGGACATCCAGTCTCTGTGCTTTGCATTGTTTGTTGTTGCCCATTTTGATCCCTGTTTTGCCTTTTGTAAGCGCCTCTTTTTTTGCAGAAGATTGGTTTGAAAAAACCATATTGTCTTTATCCATGATCATTGGGTTTTGGGCGTTGCTTTCTGGCTTTTACCGTTATCATCGTCAGCTTTATCCTATTTACAGTCTGTTGATTGGCGGTCTGGTCTACTGGAATAAAGATATGTTTGGTGAAGCGTACGAACCATTGACGATAGGGTTCGGCGCGTTGCTTATCGTTGCCGCACACGTACTGAATATTAAGTTATGTAAAAGTTGTAATTCGTGTCAAGAGTGCAGCTCTGCGCACTAACCACCTACTTTAAATTTTTAATGATCCGCTTAGCGTTTGCTGGGTGATTACTAAATACCATATCTACTCCCCAACTTTTAAGACGCGCCAAATCCTGTGCTTGGTCAACGGTGTAGACACCAATTTTTAGTCCTCTAGCATGGGCATCTTCAACAAATGCCTGATCGACAAAGGTGACATCTGCATTCATATATTCCGCCTGTAAATCTTCTGCGAATTTTGCATAGGTCAGAGGTTTGTTAGCGGTAAGTGCACCTATCCGTGCGTCGGGTTGAAGCGATTTTATTTCTTTCAGTAAATGATGATCGAATGAGGAGTAGATGATGTTATTTGCAGGAATGTGTTGCTCAGTAACAACTTGATTAACGTAAGACAAGATTGCTTGAGCGTCTTGTACGCCTTTCATTTCGATATTGATTTGGCATGCACCAGAAATTCGGGTCAACACTTGTGCCAAGGTAGGGATTTTTTCACCCTGTCCAGCATTGAATGCCTGTAGCTCTGCAAGTGTAAAATCGTAGATATTGCCTCTGCCGTCGGTGGTTCGGTGTAACCAACAATCATGGATCAGGATAAATTCATTGCCGTGTTGGTAAACGTCAAATTCGATACCATCTGCGTTGTGTTGAACGGCAGCAGAAATCGCCAATAACGTATTTTCAGGCGCTATGGCACTGGCACCTCGATGGGCAAAAACGAGCAAAATGACTCCTTAGATCGCGCGAAGGTATATTATTTGCGATGTAATTTTTGAGCATTAACAGTTTCGTAAATTGCGGCGGATATTACCAGTATTCCACCAACAAAAGTTTGCCAATTGGGTTTTTCGTCTAAAACCAATATCGCCAAAATCACACCATAAAGGGGTTGCATACAAGCGACCAGAGCAAATGTTTTGACACGCAAATGTTTGAGGCTCGCCGCTATCATTGCATGGGGCAGGGCGGTCAAGAAAATTCCTAGTACAATCAACCAGGTATAGGTTTCACTGCTGGCAACAAACAAATCTTCAGAAACGAAGAATAACAGACTGACAAAAATGACCAGAGTTTGGTAGGTCATGGCATGCGCCCCGCTATAATGCGAGAAATACTTGCGATGAAATAGATTTCTTAGGGCGTACAAAATTGCAGAAAAAACACCAATCAGAATCCCCAGAGTAACGTCGTTTTCCAGCGAAACCTCTGGCACAATCAAGAAAATTCCTAAGAAGACAACCAACGCGCTGACAAGATCTTGCCAAACTAGCCGGATCCCTTCAAAAAAAGGCTCTAATAGCACTGCGATTACCGGGAAAGTAAATAATGCGATCATGCCTACTGACACCGAAGAGTATTGCATTGCGGCAAAATAGGTGACCCAGTGTGCGGACATTAAGAAGCCTAGTGCGATAGCAAAACCATAATCTCGCAGAGATTTGAGACGTAATCGGGTCCCAGACAGTTTGACAATCAGTGCCAAAACCACAAATGCCACAATTGAACGACCAAACGTGATATCGGTGGCAGACAAAGGAATGATTTTAGACATTAAGGCCGTCGCACCCAGTAGGATGACAGTTAGGTGTAACGACCAGAGGCTTTTTTTTACTGGGTCCACGCTGATCAGTCTTTCAGCGTCGCAAAAACTTCACCTAGTCTCGTTACATCGCCACTTTGTTGACCATTAAATTCAACCATACCTGGCTCGAAACAAGCCACGATTGTAGAGCCGAGCTTGAATAAGCCCATTTCTTCCCCTTTTTTAAGGCTTACAGTATTTTCGCTATCTGCGGGGTAGCGCCAATGTTGTACATTTTTGCCAGCAGGCGGTGTGACTGTACCTGCCCATATTGTTTCGATGCTGGCAACAATCGTTGCACCGACCAATACAATTGAAAATTTACCTTTGGGTGAATCAAATATACATACAACCCTTTCGTTTCTGGCAAACAGACCGGGAACGTTTTCTGTGGTTAGGGGATTTACCGAAAATAAATCACCAGGTACATAAACCATATCGGTCAAAACTCCATCCATAGGCATATGAATGCGATGGTAATCTTTAGGAGATAAATAAATGGTGGCGAATTTCCCACCTTTGAATGGTTCTGCCAAATCTGGGTTCCCACCCAACAACGTTGTTAAGCTGAAATCGTGACCCTTGGCTTGAAAGATTGTATCAAAGTCGATATCGCCAATTTGACTTACTGTCCCGTCAACGGACATCGCTAGCTGATTTTGTTCTGAACAGATGGGTCTGACGCCGTCTTTTAGTTCGCGAGTAAAGAATTCATTAAACGTGCGGTAATACGCGGGATCTGGATTTTTGGCTTCTGACATATCAACGTCATACTGCTTAATAAAAAGTTTAATTAATGACGTGGTTAAGGAACCTGCTTCAGCCGCTGCCAGTTTGCCCACAAGACGAGACAGAAGGTGTTTAGGCAACATGTACTGAAACTTAATTTTTAGCCAATTTATCAAGGTCGGAAACTCCAAATTAAAACCGCCGAGATTGTATCTTACTTTTGACTTGGCGTGTGAGAATCTGTCGGTCTAACTCATAATTTTTTTGTTGTATTACCCACTGCAAAATCCTTTACAGCGGGATAACCCTGTTTGGCCTATTTTCCAGCATTGAAGCCAATATCTTGTGGTAGCTGTCATAACGTAACATGTCGATTTCCCCTTGCTCCGCAGCCTGCCTTATCAAACAGCCTGGATCGTCAAGGTGCTTGCAATCGCGGAATTTACAGCCGCCTACATAGTCACGAAACTCAACAAACCCGTTGGTTATACTTTCAACGGGTAGGTGCCATAAAGCAAATTCTCGAACCCCAGGGGAGTCGATAAGATCACCGCCTTGTGGAAAATGCAGCAGTTTTGCTGCTGTAGTGGTATGTTGGCCAAGTCCTGAATTATCAGAAATTTCACCAATGGCTTCGTCTGCATCAGGCAGTAGCTGGTTAACAATACTGGATTTACCAACACCAGACTGGCCGACAAAGACGCTTATCTTGTCTTTCAACAACCCTGTCAATTCATCTATGCCTTCACCGGTTTTGCAACTGGTTAACATGACTTGATAGCCAATATCTCGATACATATCTAGTTGTTGGTTGACTTCTTTTCGAGATGTTTCATCAAGCAGTTCAACCTTATTTAACAGTATGATGGGTGTGATCCGGACATCTTCGGAGGCCACTAAATAGCGATCAATAATATTGAGTGATAATGCAGGCAGTACAGAGCTGACGATAATAATTTGATCAATATTGGCGGCTATCGGTTTCACTCCATCGTAAAAATCGGGGCGTGTTAACACTGAATCTCTATCATGCACAAGTTCAATTATGCCATTAACCGATTGGGAGGCGTCTTTACCGGGGCGGAATTCAACTCTGTCTCCGCATACCACACTGTCTACAGTGCGTCTGATATGACACTTTGTAATGACACCGGAAGACTCTTCTACATCTGCATGCTTACCAAAGCGACCAATGACAACACCTGCTCGGCTTTCACCAAGTTGTTCGTCGTCGCTAAAGGTGTCTTTTGATGATAGACGTTTTTTACGGTTGCTTGATACTTGCCGTTTTTGTTTATGTGTTAACTTGGGTTTTTTTGCCACGTTATAAAATACTGTATTGTTTCAGAAAACACTTACATGTTAACTTCAATAAGAAATATGAAAGGCATTCTATCACTTGCTGGTGAGGATTTCATAAACGCTTATAAAGGGCCTGCTGATGACTATCAATAATGAAAATTTGGTTTGGATTGATCTTGAAATGACAGGGTTGGATCCCGCAACCGATGTGATCCTTGAAATTGCCACCATTGTCACGGATAAGAATCTAAATATTTTGGCTGAAGGTCCAGTATTGGCGATAAAACAAAGTGATGAAATATTGGATAACATGGACCCGTGGTGCATTGATGTTCATGGTAAGTCAGGGTTGACGCAAAGGTGTCGAGACAGCAAAGTCAATGAGCAAAAAGCAGTGGATCAAACCATCGCTTTCCTCGAAAAGTATGTTCCCTCTGGACAATCACCCTTATGTGGCAACACTATCGGCCAAGACAGACGTTTTTTAGTAAAATACATGCCAGCTCTTGAAAATTATTTTCATTACAGAAGTATTGATGTCAGTACCATTAAAGAGCTAACCAAGCGCTGGAAACCAGAAGTGCTAGATGGATTTCAAAAGAAAGGCACGCACCAGGCGCTAGACGATATTCGTGAATCCATCGAAGAAATGGCTTTTTATCGTCGCCAAGTGTTTAATATTTAAGCGTTAGTTAAATTAATTAAAAATAACGCTTGCTTCGCGTCATTATTTTTGTAAAATGCGCACCCGGTTTAGGATGAACCGCACCAAATATACGGAAATTTAGCACCACCTCTATGCGGGAATAGCTCAGTTGGTAGAGCACGACCTTGCCAAGGTCGGGGTCGCGAGTTCGAGTCTCGTTTCCCGCTCCAAATTTTTAAATCCAAAAAAATTGAACCCACAATTTCAGACAGTCTTTCACTTCATCAGCGAAATCTTGGGTGCTTGTCAGCGATTCATCTTTAGTCTTTAGCACGCTCAATTTTTTCATTCCATTATTTGGTCATCATACTCGCCTTTGTTTACACCACCCCATCTTGATTTGAGAGAATTCGAATTTGGATAAACACGCTTGTAGTCAGGGTTAATTATGAATCAATCATGATTCTTTGCTGAAAATGCACTTTTTGCATAATCATGCACAGTTAATTTCCTGTTTTTACTCAAAAAAAAAGTACTAAATTCTTAGTATTGAATGATTAGTCACATATTCGTTGAGCATTTCTGGTGCTTTCGTGCACGTTTTTGGGAAATTTGTGATTTTTTTATGAAACATGCTATGTTTCAAACAAGCCTGCTGCACTTTGTTGGTGCGCACATGGGCTTGAAACAGTGAAGTTTTGCACTTGTGTGCGAGTGAACTGAATAATTATTCATTTTTAACTCGATTATCACTTGTTTAACTCACGTGGTGATGCGAAATCAGGCATGATTCATGCTTCTTCTTTTGTGGAGAGGGTTACAAAGAATCACCGTTTGCTTAGCGAGAACCAATCGGTCGTACGGGTAGTGACAGAAATAAAATAATAATAATTAAAATAAGAAAACGTATACACAACAACTGTTTAACAACAAATTTGGCATTTTCGCCATGTTGTAGGAGACCACAATGAAATACCATAAAAACCCGATGTTGAAGCTGTCGGCATTAGCCTTAGCTATGTCTGGAACAAGCTTTAGCACATTGGCACAGGACGCCGCAGCACAAGAACAAGATGTAGAGCGTATAGCCATTACTGGGTCACGCATCATCCGTGATGCGAATATCGGTTCTGGTGCACCCATACAATCGGTTTCAGCAGAAGACATCCGATCTTCTGGTGAGTTTAATATTTCCGAAGTTGTCAACGATATTCCCGCATTGTTTTCATCAACAACTACCGGGACTGCAAATTCCAATAACGTCGGTGATGCAGGTTTGGCCGATGGTGCTAACGTGTTAAATCTAAGAGGCCTCGGTGCTAACCGAACGCTTGTATTGGTCAATGGCAAGCGCCATGTGGGCGGTGCGCAAGGTTCTGGTGCCGTGGACATTGGTTCAGTTCCAACCAACTTAATACGCGACGTAGAAGTATTAACCGGTGGTGCATCGGCCGTTTACGGAGCGGATGCGGTAACCGGTGTAGTTAACTTTATTCTCAAAGACGACTTTGAAGGGTTTGAGTTTGATGCGCAAGCAGGTACTTCTTCAGAAGGGGATGCGTCACAGTTCAAAATCAGCGCACTATTTGGTGAGTCGTTCGACAACGACAAAGGTAATGTGGTTATCAGCGTCGAGTACGGAAGTAATGATGGATTAAAAGCCTCTGATCGCGGTGAAGAAGGCCTATTCGTGGGAACGGGACGAGATTGGACTAATCCAGCAAAACGTTTTCAACAAGGTGATATTCAAGCCAGCAATATGCCGAATTTTGCACAATTCTTTAGCCCTGCCAATGATCGTTCTTCTTTCGGTTTAGCGGTGCCCGGCAGTGCTGACGCCTTTATCGAAGATTATAACGCTGCCTTTGGCAGTGATCCTGATTTAACCCAGGCTGAATTAGACTTTATCTCTGCGGCTGCAGCAGCGCCGCAAAGGGCTGTTTTGCCTGGCCGGACTTTCCCGTTCACTTCTGGTTACGGGCTAATCGTTCCGGGCAACGCTTTTACATTTGACGGCTTTGACCCCAATACCCCGATCGACTTAAATAACAACGGCGTGCCAGATTGTTACGACTCATCGACAGGTTACCAGTCTGTCTTTGGCACAGAGTCTTTTGGCGCAATTGGTGGATGCTGGACAGTGTTGGCAGACGGGACAGTTCGCCCTACTCAAGATGGTTTGGTGTCTAGTGCCACTCAAGGTTTCGGAGGAGATTCATTTGATACTATCCAACGCGCAGATAGCTATTTGTTGATCCCCGAAGAGAAGATCACTGTCAATTTGCTAACTAAATATGATATCAATGACGATACGCAGATTTATGGCAGTATAAAATACTCTGCGCAAGAGGTTGAAAACAATGCTCAGCCCACATCATTCTGGGATTTATTGCTAGGTAAGCCTGATAACCCATATCTACCTACTTTTATTCAAGATACAGCTCGAGCAACTGGCGGCGTGAGTATTACTATTGACCCGATCTCCATTGGAGATGGTGATACCAAAAACAAACGCGAAACCTTTCGTGTTGTTGGTGGAATCAAAGGTGTTTTAGATAACGATTTCAATTATGAAGTTAGTGCTGTTTATGGTCGATTTGACCTGGAAACCACGCGCAATAATGCCGTCATTAACGATAGATTCTTTGCAGCGATAGATGCAGTGACTGATCCCGCTACCGGCGAAGTAGCCTGTCGTTCGCAAGTCGATCCAACAACTGAAGCACAAACAACACCTTTCGATATTCCAACATACGACCCGGGATACTTCTCATTCACTCCTGGAGACGGTACCTGTGTACCACTAAATATCTGGGCTGGGGCTACAGGTATTACCCAGGAGGCAGTCGATTGGGTAACCGTTCAAGAACGTGACAAAATCACCCTTGAACAGACGATTCTCAGTGCAAGTTTAGCCGGTGATTCGTCAGAATATTTTGAATTGCCAGCAGGTTCAATTGCGTTCGCAGTGGGTGCGGAATACCGAAAAGAAGAGTCTGAAGCGCGCTTTGACCCTTGGCAACGAGGCGTCATTCCTGAGGGGGCCCCATTTGCTGCAGGAACACTTCTAAACACGGTTTCGGACAATAACAAACTGACTTTCCGTCCCGCTACATTAACCATCGATGAAACCGGTGATTATGACGTCACAGAAGTGTTTGCCGAATTATCTGTTCCACTGCTAGAAGGAGCACCGGGTGCAGAAGAACTGACGCTAGACTTAGCTGCGCGTTACTCTGATTACTCTACTATTGGCACCACGACTACCTGGTTAGCTAGAGTCGTTTGGGCACCTTATGAGGACTTACGATTCCGCGTTAACTTGTCTGAGGCTGTACGTGCACCGAATATCACCGAGTTGTTTGGGCCGCGTACTGGAACCACTTTCCGCCCAACTGACCCTTGTGATGCGGCGCAATTGCAAGCATTACGTGACGGTGGACAGGCAGACTTGGCTAATAGCACACAAGCCAACTGTGTAGCATTCTTCCAGGGCATTGGCTTCGATCCAACTGATGGAGCAGGTAATTATGTTTTTGCTGATCCATTAACCGCTGCATTTGGTGGGATAACGGGTGGTAACCCCAACCTTCAAGAAGAAACCGCTGAAACAACCTCTTATGGGTTTGTTTTCACACCGAGCTTCTTGGAAGGCTTTAGTTTAAGTATCGACTATTGGGACATCTCAATTGAAGATGCCATCAACGCGGTCAGTGGGCAAAACATTGCTGACGGGTGTTTCCAAGGTAATAGTTTGAATCAACAGTTCTGTTCATTATTATCGAGAAACCCTGCTAATGGCGGTTTCAACTTCATTGAATCAGTATCAATTAACTTCGCAAAACGTGAAACCAGTGGTTACGATTTCTCGTTAGCCTACGAATTTGATATCGATGCTCATGAATTTGAGATCAAAGTTGGTGGCACTAAGGTTAATGAGTTGGATGATTTCACCAACCCACTTGATCTAACAGAAGTTGATCCTGAACTAGGCGAAATTCGTCGTCCAGAGTTGGCAGGTAATGTCACCTTGTCTTGGGAATACGAAGGCTTGCGTCTATCGTTGCAAAACCAATATGTTGACGAAATGCTACTTGGTTTCTTAGAGATCGAAACCGCCCAATCCTTGTATGGAGATTCTGTATTCCAGGATGAAATGTGGGTACATGATTTATCATTTAGTTATGATATTGATGAGTCACTGCAAGTCTATGGCGGGTTGAATAACATCACAGACGAAAAGCCATTTATCACCAACTATGCTTACCCAGTAAGTGCGGTTGGCCGATATGCATTCTTGGGTTTCAATGTGAAAATATAGTTAATCACACAGGTGTAACAAAAAGCTCGGCAATCGCCGAGCTTTTTTTGTGCTTGAAACTTTAGTAAGAAAGGTTCAGACTTCTAGTGGTCCAACCAGATAAATTAATAATAAAGGTTTTATTATGGCAGTTGCTAATCCGCTTAGAAAATTCGTCGACAAAGTTAATGGTTATCCAACATGGCTGAGTTCATTTCTTATGACCATGGTCTTTCGGCACACCGTGAAATTAGCGGGTACGGTGAGAGTTAATATTCTCGGAACCGACGGCAAGCAAGTTACCTTTAAACAAAAGAACATTCGTAAAGTACGTAATCACATTGGTACTGTGCACGCGGCGACTATGGCGCTCTTAGCTGAATCTGCGACCGGTTTTATCGTAGGAATCAATCTGCCAGGAGACAAATTACCATTGATAAAGACAATGAACCTGAACTACGTCAAGCGCTGTTCTGGTGACATTATAGCGGTAGCGAGTCTAACAGATGAACAAATAGCATTGATGCAACAAGAACCTAAAGGCGAGGTGAGTGTAAAAGTGACTATTACAGATGGTGCCAACATCACCCCAATGGAAGCAGAAATGATCTGGGCATGGGTGCCTAAAAAGTAAACTTTTTGAACCTCACCAACTTATAAAATAACGGGTCGCTGTTTAAGGTTGAGTTTCGACACAAAAATGTCATGTGATTTTTATTGACACAAGGTCAATTTGATTCTAAATAACAGGCTGAAAACGACGCTTTACTCTTTTAGTTATTTTGTATTTTGGGATGTTCACTAATGGCAAATGTTTCAAGAGAATCTTTAACAAAACGCATCTTCAACGACGCTAAAAACTATCCTTATGGTTTTTCTCGTTCAGGAGATTTTTCGATTAACGAAAGCAAAGCACTCAGTCAATTTGGTGCTTTGCTTGCCGCTTTGGTGGATGGCCAAATATCTGCCGAGTCTGCAGAGGATGAGCACTTTCTCATGGTTGCTTATGGAAAAGCGGAGCCAGAGACGATTGCAGAAAGAGCTTGGTTAAAATACCAAAAACGTATTAATCGTCCTAAATTAGGCAGCATTTATGGCAATAAGCCAACCCGAGTGAGTGAGGATGACGATACAGACATAGAAGATGACGACCTTGAGCTAGAGGTGGATTTAGATGACGAGAGCTCTTAATTTGTAAATCAAATGTAAATATATCCTAATATATAGCTTGAAATTGTCTCAAAATAGGATGCTTGTCCTAAAAAAGCTGTATATTGGGATACGTATCTCACTTTATCGCCTTTTGCTGTTTTATCTTCCTAATCTGTCACGTATAGTCCACTTAAATTAGAATTTAATTGTTTTGTCCCTAGGAGGAACGCTGGTGGAAATGATGTCAGGAGCAGCGATGGTTGTTCGCGCGCTCAAAGATTCGGGAGTCACACATGTATTCGGTTACCCTGGTGGAGCCGTTCTTGATATTTATGATGCGCTTTATGCACAAGATGATGTCAAACATGTACTCGTCCGCCACGAACAAGCTGCAGCACATATGGCAGACGGTTATGCCCGTTCGACAGGTAAGACAGGTACAGTTCTTGTTACTTCTGGGCCTGGGGCAACAAACACGATTACCGGCATTGCTACCGCCTACATGGATTCGATTCCTATGGTTGTGTTGTCTGGACAGGTTCCTTCCATGCACATTGGCGAAGACGCATTCCAAGAAACTGATATGGTGGGTTGTTCGCGTCCTATCGTTAAGCACAGTTTTTTAGTTAAACGCGCAGAGGATATTCCTAAAGCTATTGCCAAAGCCTACTACATTGCTAACACAGGACGCCCTGGACCTGTTGTGGTGGATTTACCTAAGGATTTGGTCAGTATTCTTGACGAACATCCGTATCAATATCCAAATGATGTGACGATGCGTTCATACAATCCAACGCTTAAAGGGCACAGCAAACAAATCAAGAAAACGGTAGAAACCTTACTTGGCGCTAAACGCCCTGTACTTTATGTTGGTGGAGGAGCGATTACTTCTGAAGCCTCGGAATTGATTACCCAGTTAGCTGAAAAGCTTAATGCGCCCGTAACGTCAACATTGATGGGCTTAGGTGCGTTTTCTGGTATACATGAACAATTTGTTGGCATGCTTGGTATGCACGGCACCCTTGAGGCCAATAAAACCATGCACAATGCTGATTGCATATTCGCTTTAGGTGCAAGGTTCGATGACCGAGTAACAAACAATGTCAGCAAGTTTTGTCCACACGCAACGATTATTCATGTGGATATCGACCCCGCGTCAATTTCAAAAACGGTTGCTGTGCATATCCCTGTTGTGGGGTCCGTAGACAAAGTATTAGAACAAGTACTTAAACAACTTGAGAATCAAGACTTGTCTGAACAACCGGCAAAACTGGCTGACTGGTGGAAACAAATTGATCAGTGGCGGGCGCGCAAGTGTTTGCATTATCAGACTAGTAGCGAAGTAATAAAGCCCCAGCAAGTGGTTGAGTCAGTATACAAACACACTAACGGTGATGCATTTGTTAGCTCTGATGTGGGGCAACATCAAATGTTTGCAGCCTTGTATTATCCTTTTGCCAAACCACGCAGATGGATCAACTCTGGCGGACTCGGCACCATGGGCTTTGGATTACCTGCCGCGATGGGTGTGCAGATGGCAAATCCTGATGCGGTTTCGTTAGTGATCACGGGTGACGGCAGTATTCAGATGAATATTCAGGAGTTGTCAACCTGCTTGCAATACAACTTGCCAGTAAAAATAATCTCGTTGAATAACCGCGCTCTGGGCATGGTGCGCCAATGGCAGGATATGATATACAAAGGGCGTCATTCCCATTCCTATATGGATTCGATGCCGGATTTTGTTAAATTGGCGGAAGCCTACGGCCATGTTGGGATCAAAGTGGACCATCCATCTGAACTCGACGATGCAATGCAGCGTTGTTTTGCAGAGAAAGACCGATTGGTCTTTATGGATATCTCAGTTGATCAAAATGAACACGTTTACCCCATGCAAATAAAATATGGTGCTATGGATGATATGAGACTTAGCAAGACGGAGCGCACTTAATGAGACGAATCATTTCAGTATTAATGGAAAATGAACCCGGCGCATTGTCTAGAATCGTTGGTGTGTTCTCGCAAAGAGGGTATAACGTCGACTCACTCTGTGTTGCACCAACAACAGATGGCAGTTTATCTCGCCTAACCATAGTGACACATGGTGACGATAAAGTGATTGAACAAATCACCAAGCAAGTGAATAAACTAATCGATGTGTTGAAAGTCACCGACTTAACAGAAGGCACTCATGTTGAAAGGGAGCTAATGTTAATCAAGGTTTCTGCAAAAACTGATGCTGTGCGTTCTGAAGTAAATCGCACCGTTGATATTTTCAGAGCCCAAATCGTTGATGTCGACGCTAAGAATTACACAATTCAAATAACTGGAACTAGTGACAAATTGGATTCGTTTTCGCAAGCGATGTCTCAACAGACTGAAGTTATTGAATCTTCAAGAACGGGAGTCTGTGGTTTAGCAAGAGGTGAAAAAGTCCTACGCTTATAAAATGTGAACGGTTATTTTCCCGAAAAGCAGCCTCTAGTGGCTGCTTTTTTATTGGATTTACATAGAAAACCCCTGGATTTAGGTTAAATTTTTTAACAATTCTGAAAGTTTCACTAATTATTGCGATAATATGTAATAAAATTACATACCTTTTTAGACGTAATAGGTTTAAGAATATTCTATTACGTTATATTGGATTTAGTATAAATCATTTAAATACAAATGTTTACGATTTTTACTGTGTGGTTTTGACTATCGTTTACATCAATTTAAACTAACTTAAACAGTAATAAAACAACAATAATTTGTAATTAAATTACAATATCTCTCGCTGGTTAGATAAACCATGCATTTCAATTTTATTATTTAAGAGGTATTGATATGAAAAAAGTAATTCTAGCAACTTTGTTCTCAGCAGCGGTTTCGTTCACAGCTTCAGCATCTAATGCTCCAGCGAACGTTAAGTATGTTGGTGACACTCACTTCGCGCCATTTTGTAAAGCCGTAATCAACAATGATGTAAAATTGTTCAAGATCGCTTTGAACCGTTTTGTTGGTGAATTAGGTTCGTCACAAAAACGTGTTCTTAACCGTGTACTTGAATCCAACAGTGTAACCTGTGCTGGTCAAGACCTTGTAGATTTCGCACAGTCTCGCAAAGCAACTGCTATTGACTCGTTCATCAGCACCAAGGCGTAATTGTGAGTAACCTTCGACGAGCTGGCGCAGTAAAATAAGCCAGCTCGTTAACCTTTCTGTAAGTAGCGAGTTTATTTAGTTAACAGCGCTGCCATACCGCGATTAAAGTGGCCCATCCAAGTTTTACAAAACTGACCTTCAGCGACGCGATTAATTTCAATTACGGCTTTCTTTTTGGGGCGCTTGACATGACCCGTGTGAGCACGCGAGTGAGTGAGTGCGTCAAAAGTGTCCAAGATAGCAAGTAACCTGGCACCATCGCATATCTCTTTTTCTTTGATCCCAAGTGGATAACCACTACCGTCAATCCGCTCGTGGTGTTGCATCACGATTTTACGAGCACCATTCCATTGATCCAGATGCTCGAGCAAGCGCGAGCTTTTATATACATGTGAGCGCATTAGGTTAAATTCGTTCTCTGTCAATTTGTCTTGTTTATGCAAAATTTTGAGTGGCATAAATGCCATACCAAAGTCATGCACATAACAAGCAACAGCAAGCTGGTCCTCTTCAATTGGTTTGTCCGCGAGATTGTTAATATAAAATGCGAGTTTTGCGATCCGGTCACCTCTGCCTTCCCAATACATTGAACGACGCTCAATAGGTTTCATGATTTCTCGGAAAAACAGTACATCCATTTGCTTTTCACTGCTCAAGCCTTTTGGAATACCAGTATTTGCTAAAGTAACGGATCTAGAAGGTGTTGCATCTTGTTCTGCATCTTCTTGACCAAGGTCAAGACTTGGATCAAGCAACAGGACTGCATCTGCAAGCAATTTCTCATGTTGGGTAGGGTTTTCTGGCGAAATTTTTGATACGTGACTGACAAGCAATTTGTACAATTCAGGGTCATATTCAGCTTTGCCTTTTTTGAAACAGCCTTCGACGAATATTTTAACCCTATCCATTGTCAGCAGCACCAAATCACTCATGGTACTTGTGTACTTAATCTGGCCTTTTCGCAAATAGTCCAGCAAGTCTTCCACATGCTGCAAAAGCGGGATCATAGGGGAGAAGCTGACGAGACCTAGGTCCCCTTTAATAGTGTGTACAGAGCGAAATAAAGAACGTTGAAGTTCATTGTCTTCTGGACGCAATTCCAATTCAATCAAGGTCTGCTCGCTTGCCTCGTAAAGTTCGTTAATCTCTTCGAGAAGGTCGTTAAGAATATCGTCATCTAAGTCTTCAGGAGTAAACGTTTGCATTGGAAAGGATCACCTCGTTTTAAATTGGCGCTGTGCGCATGACGTCTTTTTATCGGCCACGGTGTATTAACTTTAGCTTATGATTTGACCTTAGCATGTCAATGTATGCTTTAACAGAAACTCATCAGACGAGCGGTGGATTTTGTCGTATTGAATTTGGCATCCAAAAGAAACGATGTATACTCAGCGCCGGTCAAAATTTTGAGAGTACACGTGTTAGCTTTAATTCGCATCGTCTCCATTTTTATATATTTTATTTTCGCCAATCTTCTGTTGATATTGATGTGTGTTCTGCGTCCATTTCATCGGGATAACGTTTACGTTATTGGCAAAGTGTATGGCGTCATGTCCAAAATGGTGGGTGTGAAAGTTGAATTAAGAGTACCGGATTCAGTAAAACATGGCGGTCCTTATGTGTTCATCGCCAATCATCAAAATAGTTATGATCTGATCACGGTTTGCTTGTCAGCGCAAAAAGGCGTAGTCACAGTAGGTAAAAAAAGCCTAATCTGGATCCCAGTCTTTGGCTGGCTTTATTGGCTATCGGGTAATATTCTTATTGATCGAAAAAACAAGGGCAGGGCCCATGACACCCTCGCGCAAACAGTTGAAAAGATCAACAAACGACGTTTGTCAGTGTACTTCTTCCCCGAAGGAACACGAAGTCGTGGTCGTGGTTTACTGCCATTTAAAACGGGTGCGTTTAGAATCGCCCAAGCGGTCAATGAACCGGTAGTGATGGTATGCACCAGCAATTTGCAAAATAAAATCAAGCTCAATCGTTGGAATAATGGCACCTTACTCATTGAGCTGTGTGAACCTGTTGTTGTTGATGACAGCAAAGATGCCAAACAATGGGCTGACTATTTCCGCACTTCAATGGCGGCTAAAATCAGTGACCTTGATGAGCAAGTTGCGCAACTAGACAAAGTTCAATAGATTAGGCATACCTTTTGTCATCTTTAAATGAATAAAATTTTCAAGGATATCTTTGATGAGCAATGAACAAGAAAAACAGGAATGGTATGAGTTTAATCAAGAGACCGTTGACGCTTTGATAGAAGATGGCAGCAACAAAAGCTTACCTCACACTATTGAATATCATTTTGCTCATGCGAATTTTGATGTGTTAGAGAAAGCAGCCGTAGACGCATTTAAAGCCGGTTTTGAGGTCGGTGACGCTGAAGAATTGATGCTGGATGATGGTGGGACCATATTCTGCTTTGATGCTGTTGCTGAACGTATGTTGGATATTGATGCGATCAATAAAGATACTGACGCTCTATTAACCATCGCCGACAAACACAGTATTCATTACGACGGCTGGGGAACATATTTTATCGAGTAATCGTAGCCTGACGATTTAACTACTTAATCTCAATTCGATGTATAGACTCCACCACTGTAGCTAAGCTGGAGTGGTGGAGTCTATACATAGAGTTGCGGCTACTTATATTTTCTGAGTCTCGCGCTGCAAGTCATGCAGCGCTCACTTCTACATCATTCACCCCAGATCCTGGATTGAGAAATTTTCCTTACCTCATCTTATTCTCATCAGAATATTTTTTAGCGGTTAAGTTTGTCTTCAGCTTTTATTCATCTTTGTCTTGTCACAATACACTTAAGAATTAAGGAAAAGCTCAACTGGAGGTCTCATGACTCGATTTACATTGCTAAGTTTTTTGTTTTTATCTAGCGTGCCATTTACCCAAGTGGTCAACGCCCAGGAGTCGACTCGAACTGAGCAGATCAGCGTATCATCTAAAGAGTCACAACATGGCCAACAACTTGCCATAGTTACTAAGAAAGGGGTTACTAAGAAAGGAATGACTGGAAGCGATAAACCTACGTCTTTGGAGGGAACGGCTGGAAAGCTCAGTAAACATCAGGCCAAGCAATTGGCTGCGCCTCTTTCCAAGCCCTTTGATAAAGACTTGCGTACTTCAGTGCCTGACCCTGATTTTTGGATTTATGATGCGTTTGTCACCTTCAATGTTGACGAAGATTTTGATGGCTATTATTCAACCTTTACCGTTGAATTTGATGCCGATACTGTTTACAGCGAAGCAGAAGTCTACGCTAGGTTGTACTTAACACGAGGTAGCGTGTTTGAAGAATATCATACCACCTCACTGTTTATTATTAATGGTGATTCAAGCACTGATAGCTTTGTGGTCGAAAGTGATTTATTGAGTGGTTTCCCCAGCGGGGACTATGAATTGCTAATCGAGTTATACGACGGGTTTGATGACAGTTTAGTCGCCACATTTGATGGATTTAATGACGCGGACCTAACCCTTTTGACCCTTGAAAGTAAAAGTTTCGAAGAAGTTGATACGGTGGTCGTAGTAACTGAATCTGGTGGAAGTTTTGGAATTCTTGCCTTGCTGTTGATTCCTGTACTAATGCGGAGGATCCTCTTCACAAAAAGTTAGTCAGGTTAGGTAAGATTTTCGGGAGGCATTAGCCTCCCTTTTTTTGGTTTTGCTCTAAATCAACGGTTTGTTCAACAACCTGAGTGACAGCTTGTTGAACCAGTTTAACTCGGCCACTTTTAACTAATGCCTCTCTCAACACATATTCGATTTGAGCATTGAGGCTGCGTAACTCATCGTCAGACCAGCGTTGCATTGCGGCGAGTACATCTTCGTTGATCCTTAATGGATAGGCTTTTTTGGCCACAATATCCTCTTCTATTTAGGCCGTTTTAACACGGCGCTGAATGCTTTGCTGCCAAACCCAGTCATGTTGGGTGGAGAAAAGCTCACTAACTCCCAACCGTTTCGACCAAGCTCGTTAAGGTAGTTTTCTACCTCTTGCGTTTCCCAACTGCTGTTAAACAATCCTTTTTGTTTTGCAGCAATATCAATGATCTTGTATTCCCAGCTCATTGTTTATTCCTTAATAGATAGTTCCTGTGTTGACGATAGGCTGAGTGCTCTTGTCTGCACATAAAACGACTAGCAGGTTGCTAACCATCGCTGCTTTTCGCTCTTCATCTAATTCTACGACATTCTTTTCTTTGAGACGATCCAGTGCCATCTCTACCATGCCCACAGCTCCTTCAACAATTTTATTTCGTGCGGCGATAATCGCTGTTGCTTGTTGGCGTTGTAACATTGCGCTAGCGATTTCCTGTGCATAGGCGAGGTGGCTTATTCGTGCTTCGTGCACAGTAACGCCAGCTTTGCCTAGTCGGTCTTGTATTTCTCGTTTTAGATTTTCAGAAACCTCTACAGGATGACTACGTAATGATATGTCTTCCTCATTTTGAGGATCATAGGAATAAGTGCTGGTTAGATTTCTCAACGCCGATTCACTCTGAATAGTGACATAGCTTTCATAATCATCCACTTCAAACACTGCTTCTGCAGTATCGGTCACTGACCAAACAACAATGGTCGCTATTTCAATCGGATTGCCCAAATTGTCGTTGACTTTAATTTTGCCACTTTCGAAATTACGAATTCTTAGTGAGATGGATTTACGCATAAAAAAGGGTATGGTCCAACGCAACCCATTGCGCTTTTCTGTGCCCACGTAGCTTCCAAATAACGTCAATACTTTGCCTTGGTTAGGTTGGACCATAAAGAATCCTGCCAGGCAACCTAAGACAGCGATCATGTATATCAAAATGATAACTTCAGAAATATTAAATGGGGCGTTGACGTTGCTCATCATTGTAAATCCCACTAGTAAGGCGACTAGCCAAATAATAATTGCAACATAACCATTTGCTGAAAATCCTTGTTTTTCATTCACCATGCTGTTTCTCCTCATACAAAGTGATATCAAATTGATATCATAATAGATCGTGAATTTGGTTATTGCAAGCATTGATGAATTAAGGGAATGGCCAAGTTGCGATGAGGAATAAAAGAATTAGGTGACACTAAAGTCAGCTACAGTGGCGCGAATTATGAGAACTTAAAGGGGTAAAGTTTTAGCGTCGGACGCTAATTGCAGTGCTAGAAAGTATAAGGACATACCCCGAGTTTAACCAGGCTTTTTAAGCTTGCTCCGCTCGATTTCTACCTAGTTTTTTCGCACAATACAGCGCCATGTCAGCTTGTTTAATCAACTCATCTGCCGTTATTGTCTTTGCGGATTCTTCAGTCATCGTGGCGAAACCAATACTAACCGTGACGACGTCGGAGACTTCACTGCTTTCATGTTTGATAGCGATATTCTCAACAGATTCTCTGAGCGAATTTGCCACTGTTTTGGCGCCTGCCTGGTCAGTATTTGGCAGGATTACAGCAAACTCTTCACCACCGTAACGTGCGACAAGATCGATATCGCGTTTTAGCCTATTTTTGAATATCCCAGCGATCACTTTTAAGGTGTCATCACCCATTTGATGGCCATATAAGTCGTTAAAGTTTTTGAAAAAGTCTACGTCGATGATAAGTATCGATAAGCTTTGATCAAATCGTTTTGCTTGAGAATATTGTTTTGCCCACTCTTGATCAAAGGCTCTTCTGTTGGCAATCCCGGTTAATCCATCTAATAGCACTAACTTTGATAGTTCTTCCTGTTGCGCTTCAATTTTTTGAGTAAATTTTTGGAAAGTTTCAGCAATATCTGAAATTTCGTCATTTCCACCTATTTCTATTTTTGTGCTCTCCATACCAATTTTGCCTCGGACCATGCTGTCTAGTTCTGTTAATCGGTTGATGACTCTCGACTTAAGAAACCATGTGATGGCAAACAAAATCAGCAGCGAAATTCCCAAAGAGATAGATATGATGTTCACTTGCTGGTCTATCGCTCTATTTTTTTCGATGGATTCTGCTAAAACGTCTTGGCTAATCAGTGAAGCTTGGAAACGTACTGAACGAGCAAAGTCAGAAACCAGATTGACCGTAAAGTGGCCTCGCCCAACTGCTCTGCCTTCGATCCTAAGTTGTTCCATTCGCTGATTTATCAGTCCTTTTTCCGACAAGACAAATAAATGAAAATCTTTGTACATGTCATTTATTCTTGATTGCGCTAGTAGAGTAGGAAATGAAGAAGAAGCGGGTAAGTTTTCTACCGAAGCGGAAATTTGACTTTTCAGCAATCGAAGTTCATTGAGCTGTGTCAGTGTTAGGCTCTTGGTAACCAAAGCAAATAAGTCCGAGTACTGCTTCGTCCAATTGCGATTGAACGTATCACTAAACCCTTCGGAGTCCAAATTGGCAAATCGTGTCAACAAGTCATATATTTGTTGCTCAGATTCTTTTAGCTGGTCGACAATTAGTAAGCGCTTGGCAACTAAATTTGATAATTCTATGAGCTCATCTGAAATGGTGGCAAATTCCGCCACGGTAATCGAATCAAAATTAACCTTATAAAACAACTCACTTATTTCCTGCACCTTTGCGTTCGTCTGCGCCCTGGCGATCCTTAATGAAGGAGGGTTTCTGGCACTGGATAGCTTTTCTGTATAGTGCCTCAACTCACTGGCAATATTGGATATTTTTTCAAACTCCAATATTCGAGGTATGGAGGTGTCTGCCATCTGCTTAAACACCTGATTAGTTTGCACCAAACGATAAAAAGTAAAGGTGGTAACCCCTGAAAATAAAAAGAACAAGGCGCTAAGTGACAAGGTGAAGACAAATCTAAGAGAGTGTCTTTTGGCGCGTTTGTTTTGTTGATTCTTGTTTAAAACCGTCATGCTTAAATCATTCACCAATATTGACGATGCGTTGCTGTTCAATTGAATTAATTATTTTCTCACGGCTTAATTTGTATCTAACAACTTCAGCTATGGTAACTAATGGTTCGCTATATTTTGCAATCACGGGCATATTCGTAAAACTGACATACCCATCACCACCATCATGCAAATAATCCGTTGTTGCCAGTTTGTAGGTCTTTTTAGGAGATATCGGCTTGCCATCAATGGTGATAGAGACAAGTCGTTCATTCACAGGTCGCTGACTATCGAAGGTGATCTGCATGTTGGCCACCTGAGGAAATTTCCCTTTGTTTAAATGATATTCATCAAGGGAATCTTCAATTGCCTGAAGTAAACTGGCGCCATCAATTTCTACGACAATCAAACCAGATCTGAACGGCAGTTCTGTTGCTAAACTTTTGCGCGTAAATGCCTCACCAGTTTGGTAATAACGATCGCCTCTGATAATACCGCTGTTGATCAACGCAATATCAGATTGTGTCAATTCAACCATAGCGTCGGTGACAAGATTTCCGAAGGCACTCTCATTTGAACGGACTTCGTTTCTCAATGTGTTGAACGGCGTCTCTACTTTTGCCAGAGGTAAATTCATCAATCGATTTAGGCGTTTTGCATAGTCATCCCGAAGCTCTGCAATATTTGGTTCTTCTTGCAGTGACAGAATGGACTCCTTCTGCCACGAAATTTGCTTGGTGTTTTCACTAACGGCCATGTTAACGACTGCTATATCGCCAGGTTCTGTCAAAAACACAGCTTGTGCATCAAAAGGTGATGAGAGTGTTGGGCGGGCGGTTGAGTAGCGATCTTTGACCAAACTTAAATCGATAATACCCTCGACGATGAGCTCTTCGATCTCCGGGAAAATTTTCCCATGCATGACCGCAATAATATCTGCGCCTTGTTGTCGAAGCTTTTTTGATTCTTTCCTCAAGCTCTCTTCGACGTCGAGTATTTCGATGCGCTGCAACAAATACTGCTTTTTGGCTGCAGGATCAATCACTGCGAGAATGCCAAGTTTGATGCCTCCTCTGTCCAATAGAACCGATTTAACCAGACCATCTTGCATCGCTTGGTTTAAGGGATCATATAAATTGGAAGCGATCATTGGAAAGCCGGCTTCATAGGCTCTCAATGAAAGTTGTTCCTCGTAATAACTATATTCTCTTTTTGTCACTCCCATGGCGTCGGGCTCTAGACTATTGAGTAAATCAACAATATGGGAACCACTGTCGTAAGTAGACATTGGGCTTGGGCCGAGACTGTTGCCGCCAAACAGGAAAAAAGTGGGGATATTGCTTTGCCGATACAAGTACAGTGCGGTACCGAGTTTTGGGTAGGTGCCTTGGCTATTATCACTGATAATTGGCATGTCTGCCGCAAAAATTAACTTGGCTTGTTTTTGTTGTCCATGGGCGCTTTGGGCTGGAATTAACAACATGGCCAATATCCAGACGAAAACTGGTAGCATCGTTGCAATCTTGATGTAAAGGTTAGGTATAACAACCCTTGTTGAATAAACCTGCATGAAGTCCCGTCCGAGCATAGGCCATATTAATTGTTAGCTTTAGAATTAAAAGCTTATCAAAGAATATGGCTCTGTTGGGATGTTATTGTAAGTTTTTTAACTATTCGCTGTATCAGTTTAAAAATTCACACTGACCAAGCTATTGGCGCAGGTAAAAGTCACCGCTATAGGAAACGAGGGTTAACGTTTGTTCCCCTCCATTGACAGTTGCGGCTAACATGCTTCCAATAACAATTTCTTGTCCGGAACGATCTGCGTTACGTTTAACTTGATCTTCCGAAACAAAATCAGCACTCAGCCCAGAATAAATTTCGCCCTTATAGTTTTGCAGTTTTATTTTCGCTTTGCTTTTGTTCGATAAAGTGACATCGATATTGCCACTGTGACTAGCTATTGACGACGGGTTTTGCTCACTGAATTGGCTAAACGCGACAACGATATCAGAGTCGTAAGTTTCGGCAACTATTGGTCCAGTCACTCCCTTAGCAACAATTCCAGCTCGCCAGGTTTCTAATTCCAAAGCACCAGTAATGTTGTCAATGTTGATTTCGCCACCACGATACACCTCTGCCGACACGGAGGCACGTTTAGGGACTCGCACAAGGATTTCGACAAATTTGTCCGATCGTTCACTTTCAATATAAACGCGATTATTAGACTCTCTAATACTGACCTGTAATGCGTTGCTACTAATTTTGCGTAGGCCTTCAGAAGAGCGTGGTGGGTTCTTCTGTTGCTGACGGGTGTACTGTTGATGTTTTTCCTTCACATCGCTTTCTTTGGGTAAATCAGCTCGGGCATTGACCATAACAATGATCTCTTCACCATCGTAACCTTGAACATTCACCGAACCGTAATAGACGTCAACATTTAAGTTGACAGGTTCCCCAGGTTTAGACAAATCAACTTGGTACTCTTTTTCTTTGCCTACAGAAGGCATACAGGTTAGTGCTAGTGCAGCAACTAACGAGGCTATAACGATTTTCATATTACTTCTCCTAATCGATGTCTGATCTATGTCGATGCTGTCGCTTTGATGTCATTGATCCACTGGCGCAAGTCCGGATGCAATTGCTCTTGCTTACCCAATTCTAAAAGTGCTTGTATTGTCGAAGGCGACCCCTGTGAATACAGCAAACGACTCAACTCTATTTGCACAAGAACATTGTTTTCTGCTTGAATAATCTCGAGCAATGCCAGCTCAAAGCTGTCGATGGCGTTAGCTGACAGAGCATTAATGATGGCCAGTTTGACCGGTGTTGCACTATCGTTTCGCAGAGTTTGCAGCATTAAATTAGACAATTCTTGATGGTGTAAATTGGCTTTTTGGGTAAACGCCACACCTGCTAACCGCTCACTGGCATTGGGTTGCTGCAACAATGAAATCGCCATCATGGTATTAAGCGACGATACTTGTTCATTAAGTGCATCTAGCTGCAGACTTGAAGCGCGATCACTTTCGCTACTGTTCAGATAAAACCCAAGCATGAAAACAACAACTAGTGAGGCAAATTGTGCAATGTGTTGAGGTGTGAACCAACGCTTAATTCGACTGAATAAGAGGTCGACCTTTGTGCTTACTGCACTCGATTCTGCCGTCGGTATGGATGGATATCTTGCCTGAGCGGACTGGGCACTGGCTAACATTTTGTAAAAGCCCAAGTCTAGATCAGCAGAGGGCTGTTGCAGTGACACAGTATTTGGATGCCAAATCGCTTCTAGAAAGGCGATTTCCTGTTTAAGTTCTGGATTTTGTTCGATAAGTGCTTCTCCTGCACTGTCGATAGGCACATATTGCTCACCACAAAGTTGCGCGATTTTACTTTCTAAAATTTGTTGTTTGTTCATGATGAAGGGTCTCCCTCATTCGTTAAATCTTGATATTTTTGGTGCAATCGATTGAGCGCTGCCTGCATTTTTGATTTCAACGTATTGACGTTGCAGCCCAGTAACATGGCGATGTCCTCGTATTTCAGTTGATGTACACGACTGAGTAAGATAATTTCGCTGTCTTGCACCGATATCTGTGCCAAACAGCGTTGAAAAATATCCTGCTGTTGTGCCTTGTGTAGCTTCTCTGTCAAGTCATTACCTTCACCACTTTCAGTAGAAGGTTGCTGTGCATCTAAGGATTCGTGTTGATCGCTTTGTTTGTGTTTTCGATAGTGATCAACGGCAGTATTCCTAGCCACACCGTAAAGCCAACTGCGGAATGTACCCTGAGCACCGAAGCTATCCCGATATGCCAAAACTTTTGTAAAGGTTTCCTGCACCAAATCTTCACTCGCGCTTCGGCTATGCCCGCGCTGCAAAAAATAGTTAAACAATCTGACCTTGTATGCTTCAAAAAGCGGCGCTAATTTGTCCAGTTGGCCTTGTTGAACAAGCAACATTAGCTGGCATTCTTCTGTCATTGTGTTCCTGGTTGAATGCGTTAAATTTAATTCTCTTGAATAACTACAGCACTTTTTTCAAAAAGTTGAATTTAAAATGAAATTAATTTTTATTTCTCGCTTTAAAGGCGAACAATGCAATCAAAAAACCCCAGCATAAACTGGGGTTTTTTTGTAGTTAATGGCGGAAAAACATCAAAGTGCTTCGATGGTCTCTCGCTGTGCTTTTAGCTTGTCGAGCTGCATCTGGAAATCTTCCAGCTTGGCTTTTTCTTTGTCGATGACTGCTGCTGGGGCATTGCTGACAAATTTTTCATTGCTCAATTTACCCTGTGTACGAGCATAGTCTTTTTCGATTTTATCCAACGCTTTAGCAATGCGTGAAAGTTCAGCGTCTTTGTCGATCAAACCCGCCATGGGAATAAGGATTTCCATCTCACCCACGAGTGCGGTCGCTGAGGCTGGGCCTGTTTCACCTGCAGATAACTGCGTAATGCTTTCAAGCTTGGCCATTTTAGCCAGGAAGCTATCACTAAGCGCTAATCGTTGTTGATCTTGTTCACGGACATTTTTAAGCAGCACATTCAACGGTTTATTTGGTGAAATATCCATTTCACCTCGTATGTTGCGGATACCAACGATAAAACTCTTCACCCATTCTATGTCTGATAAAACCTGGGCATCTTGCCTGTTGGCATCTTGCACAGGGAAAGGTTGAGTCATAATGCTGTCGCCCTCAATTCCGCACAATGGCGAAACACGCAACCAGATTTCATCTGTAATGTAGGGCATAAATGGATGCAACAAACGCAGCAAGTTTTCCAATACATTTATCAGCGTGTGACGGGTACCGCGTTTCTGTGCCTCACTGCTAGCGTCGGCATTTAACACAGGCTTTGATAGTTCTAGATACCAGTCACAGAATTGATTCCAGGTAAACTCATAAACCGCTTGTGCTGCAATGTCAAAACGATAATCCTTTATTGCGGATTCAAATTCATTAAGGGTGTGTTGGAATCTAGCCCATATCCACTTGTCTGCAAGGCTTAATTCCAGTTCACCACCGTTTGAACCGGTGTCCTGATCCTCTGTGTTCATCAACACAAAGCGAGAGGCGTTCCAAAGCTTATTACAAAAATTGCGATAGCCTTCCACCCGGCCCATGTCAAAATTGATGTCTCGACTTGTCGACGCCATCGCAGCAAAAGTGAAACGCAAGGCATCGGTGCCGTAAGCATTGATTCCTTCTGGAAACTGCTTTTTGGTGCGCTTAGTTATGGCTGCGGCTTTTTTCGGCTGCATCATTCCCGCTGTGCGTTTTTCGACTAACGCATCAAGAGAAATACCGTCAATCAGGTCAATGGGATCGAGCACATTGCCTTTAGATTTTGACATTTTGTCGCCCTGTTCGTCGCGAATAAGGCCTGTAATGTAAATTTCTTTGAAAGGGATTTTGCCAGTAAATTTTTTCGTCATCATGATCATTCTGGCTACCCAGAAGAAAATGATGTCAAACCCTGTGACCAAAACCGAACTTGGCACAAAGGTTTCCAGTTCTTTGGTATCGTGCGGCCAACCCATAGTGGCAAAGGGCCATAATGCCGAAGAAAACCAGGTGTCGAGTACATCTTCGTCTTGGCGCAGTGTTACATCATCCGAAAGTTTATGTTTATTTCTTACTTCTGCTTCATTTCGGCCAACATAAACATTGTTCTGTTCGTCATACCAAGCAGGGATGCGGTGTCCCCACCACAATTGGCGTGAGATACACCAATCTTGAATGTTATACATCCATTGATAGTAAGTCTTATTCCAGTTCTCTGGTACAAACTTGATTTCGCCACTTTCTACTGCTTCGATTGCGGGTTTTGCCAGTGATTCAACCGCTACGTACCATTGATCGGTAAGATAAGGTTCAATGACCGCACCGGTGCGATCTCCGCGGGGCACTTTGAGTTTGTGATTTTCAACTTTAACTAAAAGGTTTTGCTCTTCAAGCTGGGCAACAATTTGCTTGCGCGCATCAAATCGATCGAGTCCACGTAACGATTCTGGGGCGTTATCGTTTATCTTGGCGTCAGCCGTAAAGATGTTAATCATTTCCAGGTTGTGACGTTTTCCCATGTCGTAATCGTTAAAATCATGGGCAGGGGTAATTTTAACGCAACCAGTACCAAATTCTGGATCTACATAATCATCTGCAATGATGGTGATCAAGCGATCAGTAACGGGCAATTTAATTTGTTTGCCAATCAATCCTTGGTAACGTTCATCTTCAGGGTGAACGGCTACGGCGGTGTCACCGAGCATTGTTTCAGGACGCGTCGTGGCAACGACTATCTCACCTGAACCGTCTGCCAGTGGATATCGCATGTGCCACATGAAGCCATCTTCTTCTTCGTTGAGCACTTCAAGATCGGATACTGCTGTGTGTAAAACCGGGTCCCAATTCACCAAACGTTTACCGCGATATATGAGACCTTCCTCGTGCAATTTCACAAAGACTTCTTGAACCGCTTCAGACAGATCCGGATTCATGGTGAAAGCTTCTCGCTCCCAATCCGGCGAGGTACCTAAACGACGCATTTGTTGGGTGATAGTGCCACCGGAGTGTTCTTTCCACTGCCAAATTTTGTCGACAAAGGCTTCCCGTCCGAGATCGTGACGGGTTTTATTTTCGGCATTCAACTGACGCTCTACAACCATCTGGGTGGCGATCCCAGCGTGATCGGTACCACACTGCCAAAGGGTATTGTCGCCTTTCATTCGATGATATCGGATGAGCGCATCCATAATTGTGTGCTGAAATGCGTGCCCCATGTGCAAACTACCGGTGACATTGGGCGGTGGAAGTAAAATACAGTAAGGGTCACCTTGACCACTTGCCTTGAAATAGCCACTGTCTTCCCAATGTTGATAGCGTTGTTGTTCTATATTTTGGGGACTAAAAGTCTTATCCATTTTGGTTCTCGTAAATGCTGCTAGCGGGCAAAGAATGCATGGTAAACCTTGCCGCTCGATATTGTTTGTATCTCTCTCTGGCCTGTTGTTTGGCGGTGTCTTCCACAGGGACAAAGTCGAAAACATGTTTTAAGCCTTGTAAGTTCGAAGGCATGTCGTCGGCCAAATTGATTAGCACCGGCCTTGTATGTGTTGTGGTTTGCTGCCAGCTTATTTCAACTGGCGCACCTCCATTAGGGCCTTCGCCAACCAGGTTATGAGGAATGAAGCCATCGAGTGGCCGTTTCCAAAGTAAATCGTCGAGGGCTTCTGCTTGCTGTTGGTTATTACACAACACTAGGCAGCGCCTTTTGTTGCGATAGCATTGAGCGACAACTTCGCACGCCGTGACCCAATGGTCCGGCGCACTAGGGTCTGTTGAAGCTTGCAGATTTGACGATTCTGCTTCGTGAGTATAAAAGGTCACGTCAGCCATTAATCTTCGCTTTCAATACCTGCACGATTCATCAAAAACTGAGAAAGCATTGGCACTGGACGACCTGTTGCCCCTTTATTTTTGCCACTGCGCCAAGCGGTGCCAGCGATATCCATGTGCGCCCAATTATATTTCTTGGTAAAGCGCGACAAGAAACACGCTGCGGTGATTGTGCCAGCGGCACGGCCACCAAGGTTGGTCATATCGGCAAAAGGACTGTCTAGTTGTGATTGATATTCGTCCCAAAGTGGCAAACGCCAAGCTTTGTCGCCACTTTGCTCAGAGGCATTTAGTAGCTCATGAGCCAGAGGATTATGGTTACTCATGATCCCCGTTGCGTGCGCGCCCAAAGCGATAATGCAAGCGCCAGTCAGGGTAGCGACATCGATAACCAAATCTGGTTCGTAACGTTCGACGAAGGTCAATGCATCACACAACACTAATCGGCCTTCTGCATCTGTGTTTAGTACTTCTACAGTTTGCCCTGACATGGTTGTGAGGATATCACCGGGGCGGTATGCATTGGCGTCAGGCATGTTTTCACAGCCCGCTAAAATGCCAATTACATTAATGGGCAAGTTAAGCTGCGCAATAGCGTGCATAGTACCTAACACGCCCGCGGCGCCGCCCATGTCGTACTTCATCTCGTCCATGGCTTCGCCAGGTTTGAGAGATATTCCTCCTGAATCGAAGGTCAAACCTTTACCAACAAGCACAACAGGCGCTTCGCCTTCTTCACCACCTTTGTGATGAATAATCGACATGATCGATTCGTTTGCTGAACCGCGACCTACCGCTAAGTAGGAATGCATTCCTAACTCATGCATCTGTTTTTCATTCACTGATTCAACAGCTACACTGGGGTACGTTTCAAGTTCTTTTGCCTGATCGAGTAGGTAAGCGGGATTACAAATATTCGGCGGCATGTTCGCCACATCTTTTGTGGTTTTCATGCCAGCAGCGATTGCCAAGCCGTGCTCTACCGCTCTCTCGCCGATAGGTAATTCGCGCCGAGTAGGGACGTTAAAGACGATTTTCCGCAGTGGACGTCTTGGCTCCCCCTTTTTGGTTTTCATCGCCAGGAAGCTGTAAAGCGTATCTTGGGTAGTTTCTACTGCCTGACGAACCTTCCAGTAGATGTCACGGCTTTTAACATGCAACTCGCTAAGGAAACATACAGCTTCCATTGAACCTGTTTCGTTGAGCGTTTTGATCGTTTTGGAAATGATTTGTTTGTATTGACGTTCGTCAAGCTCACGTTCTTTGCCACAACCAACCAGCAATACTCGTTCACTAAGGATGTTGGGTACGTGGTGCAAAAGCAGCATTTGGCCAGCTTTACCTTCCAGGTCTCCCCGTCGTAGTAAATTGCTGATATAACCTTCACTGATCTCGTCTAATTGTTCTGCAACCGCAGTCAACCGGCGTGGTTCGAATACACCGACCACAATACAAGCGCTGCGTTGCTTTTCAGGGCTTCCGCTTTTAACGCTAAATTCCATGCTGATTCCTCACTTCTACGAAACTTTTTGACTGACGAGCAGACTAATTGTGCAAGTCATCAATCAGGTTTATGTTAATTTTTGGGATTATCTGCCATTGCGGTTCACAGTGCCGAAGGACATAATCTATGAAATTCAAGTTTAGAGTGGCTTTATTTCAGGCCATTCATACATTAAACTTGTCAAAACATTAAGTTTACTTAAAATTTCGCATCATGCCACTAAAAATGCGACTTTTCCTTTGGGATATGTGTGCTGATATTTCGCTATTTACTTAAAGAAACTGTGAAATCGCAACTTGCGGTTTTTATGGTCATTATGGCTATTTTCCTCACGCGCAACTTTGTTAGGGTGCTCGCGGACGCGTCTGATGGCGAAATACCTGCAAGTCTTGTCTTAGGCTTCTTAGCCCTGAGCACACCTTATCTAGCCTCGCTTATCCTTCCGCTAAGTCTGTTTTTGGGCATTATGCTCGCTCATGGTCGTTTGTACGTCGACAGTGAAATGACTGTCATGCGCGCTTGTGGGATCAGTGAATGGTACATCACACGTATCATGCTGGCATTGTCGGCATTTATGGCGGTCATCACCGCTGTGCTAACCCTTTGGTTGGCGCCATTGTCTGTAGAAAGTGAATATCAACTGCAAGAAAAAGCGGGCTCCGAGAGCGGGCTGACCGCGCTGCTTCCTGGGCGTTTCCAAGAGACAGCAAATAGAAGAGCGGTCATATTTGTGCATGACATCGATTCTGATAACGCCAGCTTGAACAAGGTTTTTCTAGCGCAACATGATAAGCAAGACGAAGAAGGCGTCCACATCGTTTATTCGCAAAGCGGCACGGTGCGTCTTGCGGATGATGGCTCTCAGCAATTAGTGTTAGAACAAGGTTTGCAATACGAAGGTGAGCGCGGTGAGGTGGATTATCAAGTGATTGAGTTTGATGAATATCAAATCCAAATATCGGAGCAAGCTGCTGAACAGAAGCGCCGTAAGATGACCGCCATACCAAGTAATGAATTACTTAATGACAATTCAATCGAAGCGATAGCTGAGCTGCAATGGCGAATAGCGATACCTTTGTCTTTACCTTTTCTGGTGTTAATTGCCGTGCCGCTTAGTGCCGTGGACCCTCGGCAGGGTCGATTTGGCAAAATGTTCCCAGCTTTGCTGCTGTATCTCGGCTATTTTATGTTGCTCATGGCTGGGCGCAAAGTGCTAGAAGATGGCAAAATCCCACCACAATTGGGTTTGTGGTGGGTGCATGCCGTTATCTTCCTGATCGGCGTTACCCTCGTGATGAAAGGCCGGCCCATTGGCGTGCGTTTTCGCGCTGCGTTAGGTGGGGGTAAAAATGTTTAAAATCCTCGATCTTTACATAGCCAGAACGCTACTGGGTACAACCGCCATTAGTCTATCGGTTTTGGTTGGTTTAAGTGCGTTGATTAAATTTATTGAACAGATGAAAAGCGTCGGGCGTGGCAGTTACGATATGACCGTCGCTGGAGTCTATGTGTTGTTAAGTTTACCCAGAGAGCTTGAACAATTTTTCCCGATGGCGACATTACTCGGCGGGCTGATTGGCATGGGGATGTTAGCCAGTAATTCAGAACTTGTAGTCATGCAATCAGCGGGACAGTCTCGCTGGGACATCACGGTTTCTGCGATGAAGTCGGCACTACTTATGGTGTTGTTTGTGATGGCCATAGGTGAATGGGTGGCGCCCATCACAGAAGCTAAAGCTAAAGAAATACGCACCCAGGCAATATCCGGCGGTAGCTTATTCTCATCAGATCGTTTGGTTTGGGCAAAAGATGGCGACAACTTTGTTAGTATCGGTGAGGTAGTCGATCGGACTAATTTGCTAGACATTAATGTGTACGAATTTGACAATGAGTTGAACCTCCGGCAGATCACCTCCGCTGAATCAGCGGTTTTTGTCGATGACAAATGGCAACTTACCGATGTGAATTACACCTTCATTGGCGATCAACGTATTCGTGGTCAGGCAATAGAATTAGGTGACTGGCAATCTACCTTAACGCCCGACAAGTTGGGGGTCGTTACGGTTAAGCCTGAAGCCTTGTCAATCCTAGGGTTGTATGACTATGTCAATTACTTGGAGAACAATAGCCAGGACTCTGGTCGTTATAATCTGGCGTTATGGCGTAAAATATTTCAGCCTATTTCGATTGGTGTGATGCTGCTAATGGCGTTATCTTTTGTTTTTGGGCCACTTCGAAGTGTGACAATGGGCGCAAGAATTATCATGGGGGTGCTGGCAGGGTTTGCTTTTTTCATCAGCAATGAAACCTTTGGCACTTTCAGTCTGGTTTTCCAAATCCCACCCATTTTAGGCGCACTAGTTCCAAGCTTCGTTTTTGCCGGTATCGCAGGGTTTTTGCTTCGACGCTAAAGCCCTCATACAATGGCTGAATCACTCTTGGCATGTCTTGAGTCATGCCAAGTTGAGATTACTCAATCCTGAATCGACTTCCATGCTTTATGATGGTTTGCATCTTTTGTCAGTACCAACATTTCTGTTTTTGCCAGTCTGTCCTGCAGCGATTGCTTGTGTTTAATATCCAGTAAAACCAGCAGTGTGCCTATTCCGCCCAGAGAACACAGCACCCTCAATAATGCGCGCCCATAGCCCATTGGGCGGTCTGTTGTGCTAAACAATCGAAGGCGCCAAGCTCGCATTCCAATTGTTTGCCCACCATTACGCCAGAACCACAAGAAAAATCCTAAAACCCAAGCACCAACCCAGAGTTGCGCAAGTGTTTTATACAGCAAAGATTGCTGGAAAAAATCCATGAAGTGTTCGTAACCTTGTTTGGGGATCAATCCATTCTCAAAACTTAACAACATAAACAGCATAAAAACCAAACCCGCGCACATGGCGACCGCCACGGCGACCAGCAAATCATATATCATTGCTGCTAACCGTCTGAAAAAACCTGCTCTTGGGAAGCCGCTTTGTGCCTTTGTCATGGATAACCCTTACGTTATTTGTGTACTTAGCTAGTATTTTTGGGTAGATCGAACTTCTCAAATATTGTGGGGACTCATAATACGTATCATTACGAGTTTGTCGATTGCCAAAAAAGTCAATAGCGCCTAATGTATAGGCATGTATGTCTGATCTACTTATTATGACTAAAACAACGACCTCTGCCTACAACGCAGATATAAAACTTCGTGAAATCAATCGTCTAAAACAAAAAATCACCTTTGGAAATGTTCCGGCATTTTATCATGCCGTATCGACATCGCTAGGTTTGGCAGAAGGAATGTTTCGGTACGGCTTTGAGAACTCCTTGGATCTGGTGTTGAATCAGGGAAACTGGAATCCAAAAATGCTCGAAGGAAAAGACGGTGAGCTGGGATCAACAATATTTACTCAAAGCCCGAGGCTGTCAATCTACAAAGTGTTTACGCATAGAGGGTTCGAGATTCATTGCATTCCATGGATGAAGAATCGTGAGGTAGATACAGAGTTAATCAATCATCCAGATATGGAATTTAAACGATGGATCCCATCGACGATGAAGGTGCTATTTCGCATCGCACAATTGCATACATTTGTGCAATCTTATTTTGATGTGGGTGACGAGGCCGATTTGGAACTGATCAAATATGCGCACAACATCACCGAGGATTTTATTGAAGATTTGCAAACCAAATTAAACGTCAAGAAGGCGCATGGAATTTCAATCAAAGCGTTTTTTGAAGTCATGCAGAAGAAGCATAAAGCAGGAGAAGATTTCTATTTGCCAAAAGTTTATGACTTCAGTGAATGAGTTCAACCCCATTCATTCATGAAAGTAATTCCCAGATTAAGTTCGATTTATTGGTCGCCTCGATAATACTGATCTTCTATAAAATTAGGCCTTCGAAAACCCGTTCAAAGCGAAAATTCGGCAAAGATCTAGCGTAAATCTGTTGATTAATATTCGTACAAGTTTAAATCGGCAAGATAAGCCACCAAACATCACACATTAAATTAGTATCCTATCTATTTGATAAATATCTAAAAAATGCTCTAAAAGTATCATTGGGATTGTGACTTCACGCAGTCTAACAACCTAATCTATGCCCCACATAAATATTATGAATTACATGTTTTAACTCTATAAGTGCATAGTCGTTGGAACGTTTTGCACGTTTTAATTGGAGGGGGCATGCCCAATATTGCTTTTCCTAAAGAGGAAAATACCGCTGAAAAACGATGTTCGCTTTTACCCATCAATGTCAAAGCTTACAAGTCCATGGGCGCAGAAGTGCTGGTTGAAGCAGGTTTGGGGAATCACCTTTTTATTTCAGATGAAGAATACAAAGCGCACGGCGCAACCATCGTAGAAAATCGAACAGAATTACTGAATAAAGCTGACTTAGTTCTGACGCTGCACAGATTACCAAAGCGCGACTTGCCTCATCTGGCAAATGAATCGCCTATTCTGATCAGTTTTCTCGATCCATTTAATGAGTATCAGTACGTAGGTGAACTTTGCGATTTGGGAATTACCGGCATCAGCATGGAAATGATCCCAAGAATTAGTCGCTGTCAAAAGATGGACGCATTGAGTTCTCAAGCGAGTCTCGCTGGCTACGTAATGGTGATGAAAGCGGTAAATCATTTGCAAGGGGTGTTGCCAATGATGATGACCCCCTCTGGCACACTAAAGCCGGCAAAAGTGTTTGTTATTGGTGCTGGGGTAGCGGGTTTACAGGCTATTGCTACGGCCAAACGCCTTGGTGCTAGCGTAACGGCATTTGATACAAGAAGTGTTGTTGCTGAACAAGTCCAATCCTTAGGTGCCAAGTTCCTAGAGATCGATTTAGGTGAAACCGGTGAAACTCAACAAGGGTATGCACAGGCGTTGACGCCAGCTCAGTTGGAAAAGCAACAGAAAGAGCAGGCCAAATGCATCATCGAATCCGACATCGTTATCACTACCGCCCAATTATTTGGTCGAAAACCGCCGTTACTGATCGATGCCGACGTGGTAAGTCAGATGAAACCTGGTAGCGTAATTGTTGATATGGCTGCTCAAAACGGTGGCAATGTTGCTGGCTCTGAAGGGGGAAAAACGGTCGAAAAAAATGGTGTCACTATCATCGGAACAGGGGATTGGGCTGCAGGTGTTGCTATACATGCAAGTCAAATGTATGCCAATAACCTGTTCAATCTTGTCAGTGAATTTTGGGACAAAGAACGCAATCTTTTTGACATTAATATCAACGACGAAATTCAATCAGGATGTGTGATCACTCACCAAAAGGAAGTGGTTAATAAAACCATCAAAGAGTATTACGCGTCATTCGATCAACTAAATAAAACGGCAGGAGCGGCGTAACATGGATGCAATCTATCTTTTATTCATATTGATACTGTCAATATTCGTGGGATTTGAACTGATCCATAAAGTCCCTGCGACCTTGCACACACCATTAATGTCAGGCGCAAATGCCATTTCAGGTATTACCGTTGTCGGGGCAATAACCATTTCTGGTGGCCCTCTAGATCAATACGCTACCTATCTCGGTGCATTTGCAGTATTTCTTGCCACCATTAATGTGGTGGGAGGGTATTTAGTGACGGACAGAATGCTCGCCATGTTTAAAAAGAAGGAGGGCTAAACCATGGAAACTGATTTAGTTATCAACTTCACTTATGTATTGGCGGCAATTCTGTTTATTTTGGGCTTAAAGTTTTTAGGACACCCATCTTCAGCTCGTAAAGGAAACGCATTATCAGGGGCAGCCATGTTGCTGGCAATTGTTGTGACACTTTTGGATCGGTCGATCGTTTCTTTTGAATGGATTCTCTTGGCGATGTTTGCAGGATCCATCGTGGGGATCTTTGCTGCAAGATTGGTAGCGATGACAGCGATGCCTGAAATGGTCTCTCTGTTTAATGGCATTGGCGGATTGGCCAGTTTGTTTGTTGCCTGGTCAACCCTTGAAAAAGGCATTAACTTGAGTCAATTTGTATTGATAGCAACAATGTTGGCGCTTTTAATCGGTGGAGTGACATTTTCTGGCAGTATTGTCGCGTGGGCAAAACTTAGCGAGAGGATCACTGGCCGTGCCGTTGTATTTCGCGGGCAGGCCATCGTAAATAGCGCCATTGTTGTCGCAATACTTGTAGCAGGTTATGTGCTAGTGACCCAACCAAATATACCAAATATACCAAATATTTTATATATCGCTATGGCCTTAGCACTAGTTATGGGCATCATGCTCGTCATGCCAATTGGTGGCGCGGACATGCCTGTTGTTATTTCCCTTCTCAACAGCTACTCAGGATTAGCCGCTTGTGCAGCCGGTTTCGCGATTCAAAATAACCTGCTTATTGTAGCGGGATCATTGGTTGGAGCCGGTGGGATTATTTTAACAAGTATTATGTGTAAGGCGATGAACCGCTCGTTAAGCAATGTATTGTTTTCTGGGTTTCAGCCTGTTCACACTTCAGACATGGTTATAGAGGGCGAAGTTAAACCCCTGAGTGCAGATGACGCATATTACGTGCTGGAAGCCGCCCAATCGGTGGTGGTTGTTCCCGGTTACGGGATGGCGGTGGCGCAAGCACAGCACGCAATGAAGGAGCTGCAAGAATTGCTTGAAAACAATGGAGCAGAAGTGGCATATGCGATTCATCCGGTAGCGGGGAGAATGCCAGGGCACATGAATGTATTGTTAGCCGAAGCTGACGTGTCTTATGAGCAACTTTTTGAAATGGACGAAATCAATAATCGTATTGAAAACTTTGACGTGGCGTTGGTGATAGGCGCAAACGACGTGGTAAATCCAGCCGCGCGAGAAATGCAGGGCAGCCCGATTTATGGAATGCCGGTTATCAACGCGGATTTGGCTAAAAACGTTTTTGTTCTTAAACGAGGTATGGCTTCAGGATTCGCTGGAATAGATAATCCACTGTTTTTTAAACCAAACAGTAGAATGATTTTTGGTGATGCTAAAGACACCTTGAACAACATGATCAGACAGTTTGCAGATTGAAGGGGTAGGGGAGTTGTGAGAGGTTGTTCGAATAGATTGAATGACACGGTTAAATTGATGTGCATGAAAAATCACCAAACGTTCGATTCCTTTCACAAAATGCTTGCAAGCTTTAATGGGCCCGCTATAATGCCTGCCACTCTTTAGCACAGCGAGTGACTACCTGATTTAATCACAACGATTAAATTCCCGATGCCAGAGTGGCGGAATTGGTAGACGCAGCGGATTCAAAATCCGCCGCCAGTAATGGTGTGCCGGTTCAAGTCCGGCCTCTGGTACCAAACATCTAAACCAACTTTTTAGTTGGTTTTTTTGTGCCTGAAATTGGAGGTTGTTTTCACTCGCCGGACTACAGTTTAGGGGCGTTACTTCGAATAAGGTCTGCACAAAACGCAGAATGAACCCGTCCTTGGTAACGCACCCAGCCTTGCCATCCATGGCAAGTCGTTCAGTCGGGCGCAACTCCGTTGCTAAAAAGACCGACTTCACCCTCTGGTACCAAACATCTAAACCAACTTTTTAGTTGGTTTTTTTGTGCCTGAAATTGGAGGTTGTTTTCATTCGCCGGACTAATATTACACGTCGTCCCGGCAACGCTTTTAGGCCGGGATCTGGTGGGCTGTTATACAGATCTCCGATAAGAGCACTCGGAGATGACGTTTTGGAAGGTTCGGAGATGATCTTGGGGGAGAGCACTAGGAGATGACGTTTTGTAAGGTGCGGAAATGAAGATGGTAGAGAGTGCTCGGAGATGAGGATTTATGCGTTTGATAGGTGCGACACTTCTAATTTATTCAGCACAAAAACGCAGAATGAACCCGTCCCTGGTAACGCACCCAGCCTTGCCATCCATGGCAAGTTGTTCAGTCGGGCGCAACTCCGTTGCTAAAAAGACCGACTTCACCCTCTGATACCAAACTTTAAACCAATTTTTTAGTTGGTTTTTTGTTTTCTGCGTCTAGGTTATTTCATCTCGCCGGATTAATATTACACGTCGTCCCGGCAACGCTTTTAGGCCGGGATCTGGTTAATTTCTCTGAGGTGTAAAAAAGATCTCCGCCAAGAGCGCGCGGAGATGACGCTGTGGGGGAGAGCACTCGGAGAAGACGTTTTGGAAGGTTCGGAGATGACGTTGGTGGAGAGTATGCGGGGAAGGCATTGGGGGAGAGCGAAGATGACACTTTGTGTTGATTTGCATTGGTCAAATACTCAATCTGAAACAGTCGCTAGTGATGTACCAAATCATATTCACAATTCAAAAGTTAATTCTCTTAGTTGGGTATGGACGTGGGTTGGAAAGATGGCATTAAAAAAACAATGCTCTAAGTAGCGGCAATCAAGCGTGTTTCCCCATACGCGACAATATCACTGTCTGCCACTTAAGATAGACCAATAAGTTTATCATTTTTCATTTAGACCACTGATTAGAGCGTTTTTGGTGAACTAATGGGTTTTTGCCACAAAGGTTGCAGTGGTTGTAATGCTAAAAAGTAAGTGTTGGGTTGCCATCCTACTTTTTGTAAGTGCTGCAGCAAGTTATTGGCCTCTGTAAGCTGATTGTTCATGACTAATAATAGCAATTTGGTGAGTTGGATTTGCACGCCATTGGGGGCATTTTGTTCAAACGACTCAATGTGACGACTTAGTACTTCTTGACTATCTATAAACAACGCCTTTTCGCCGGCGAGTTGATAAGCAAAACTCAAAAAAGGACGGAATTCGAGAATAAACGTGGGATCTTGGCCACTCTCACTATTTAGAGCGTGCTCCAAAAATTCAATTGCTTGCGTTAGTTGATTATTGAGCAGCAAGGCTATGCCAGTGCGTGCCGCAAATACTGGATAGACAAAACGTTTTTCATTAACTGAGGGCGACGCTGCAATTTTCTCTAATAAGGCTTTGCAATACTCGAGCAAAGCTTGATGTTCACCACTTAACCACAGCCACAAGAAGTAAGTACGCCGAATCTGCAAATGTGAACTGTTTTTCGCATCGATATATTGCAATATCTCGCTTGCCTCAGAAAAGTTTCCTAGTTGCAGGTAGATGTATGCCAGCGCACTTTGATTCAGAGGATCATCTGGCTGTTTTTCCACCGCATGCTTTGCCCACTGTTCTGCCATTTGATGTCGGCCTACGTTGCTAGCAACAATGGCTGCGTATCGATGGTAGCTTAAAGGGACATCTGGTTGTGCGAACACGGTTTCATAACGCTGCAATCCAGGAATAATATCGCCTTTGTATATCAGTGCTTCTGCCAAATTCACATTGATAAGAGGATCCAGTGGCGACAATTTAACCGCCTTACTTAATGATTCAACCGCGAGGTTGTATTGCCATTGACTAAGGTGCAATAAACCAATTCGCATCCACACTTCAGCGTTGTTAGGGGCCAATTCCAATGCTCTGAGGTACGATCGCATGGCACTCTCATTGTCGCCGAAAGTGGCTTTTAGAAAGCCAAGGACTGCATGTGCATCGGCGAGTTGACTGTCTAAACTTAGGGCGGTGAAAACGGCTTTTTCGGCCAAAGATTCAATCTCAGCCTTTTCCTGCTCCGTATAAAACGAAGAGAGAAGGTATGCCTTGGCAAGGGCGCTAAATGCGGGTGCCATTTTAGGATCCAATGTTGTAGCTTGAGACAACAATGCAATGGCTTTTTGTAGCGATTCCGGCTGCCGTTTATCGATATGAAATTGCCCCAGAAGATATAAATCGTAGGCGACAAAGGGGATGGGTTCGGCGGTTTTTTTTTGTTGACTAAGGCTAAATACATTTAGAACGGGCTTCACGATTTTCTCGCTCACGAAGGCCAGATTATTTAGCCCAATGGATACTGACTGCCGGTGCACAACTTTTTGACTATGGATGTCTGTTAATTGAGTTTCAATCTTATAACTTTGTTTTAGCTGCCGCACTGAGCCCGAAAGAACATAGGAAATTTCTAGTTGTTGTGCCATATCTTCCAAGCTAAGTTGAGCGACGCCGGGGCGGCGGGTGGTCGTCATATCGAGTAACTGTAATCTATGATTGGTGCTTAATTGTTGATGAATGTTATCTGTTATGCCATGCAGAACGTGAACAGGAATGTTTGAATCGCCTTTTTGATTGAACGGCAGTACAGCCATGTATATCTGTGTGGCAACATTGTGCACTGCGGTTTGTTGGGCTGGAGTAGGTGACAGTCTTTGCAGCCACCACGAGCTAATTGTCACTACACATACCAAGAACACAATCAAGGCAGTTGACCCCCACTTTACCCGTTGGCTAGTTGCGTTTTTTACTGCCTGATCCCGTTGCGTTGGCGCCAATAGTTCATGCCGATTGTCGGGAATAGCCTTAGTGTTTGTTTCAATGGTTAGTTTGTAACCTACTTTTGGGATGGTATGGAGTAAAGTCGGTGTTGTTGGATCGTCCATTAAGGCTTTTCGAATTTTAGCAATAGCATTGGTAATCGCGTTATCAACTACTGGCGTTCCGAGCCATACCTGTTCTGCAATTTGTCCTCGGGTTACCACTTGATGGTTGTGCTGCAAAAGAAAGACAAAAAGTGCCATGGTTTTCGCTTGTAGTGTAATGACCTCACCCGAGGTGCCAAGTAACTGATTGGCTGTCATATCCACCTGATAAAGTTGGCCATTATTTAACTTAACTGAAAGTGTCAACCGCTATTCCCGTGAAGTATTTATGTGCAAAAACTAGAAAGATACTAGCACAATATCACAAAACTCCAGAGTATTAGCTGTTTGTAAATACGCAACTTTAATATCTAACTTATTGAAATTTAATAAAATAAATTTGGTTTGTTTTTGGTGTGCAAAAAATCACATATAAATTTTGCCCAGATGAGTACAGCCTTCAATCACTCAGGTTTAATGCCAGTCACTTTGACAGGAGGTATTTCAATGAATATTAAACAACACTCTAAAAATACGATAATTCGTCCACTACTAATTCCCGCTCTTATCATGACGTCGCTAAACACTTACGCCGCTGCTGATATAGCAGGAGTTATTTCACCCGATGGCAAAAAAATCGCATTTGTAACAGACAGAGAAGGCGACTACGAAATTTATGTGGCAAATCGGGACGGTAGTAATCCGACAAACTTGTCGTTTAATCGCGGTCAGGATTTATGGCCAACGTGGTCGCCAAGTGGTAGTCAGCTTGCATATTCGCATGGTGCAGGTGCCACCGGACAGCGATTTGTATATATTATTAACAGTGATGGCAGCAATAAAACGCGCTTAACCGAGGGTAACGACCCAGATTTTTCTCCAGATGGTAAAACCTTGTTATTTACACGTTATGGTGAAAAAGGCAACCGCTCTGCCACGCTACACACGTTTGATCTCACCTCAAAATCTCTTAAGACCTTGCAGTTCGGAGCCCAACCGGATCTCGTTGCAGCGCCGCGTTTCTCAGCGGATGGTAAACACATTGTGTTGGTTGCCACAGACGATACACAAACTAATCAATTGGTAGTGTTAAATACCGATGGAACGGATCCTAAAATCATATACAAAACGGCGAATAATATCGCCTACATAGATTGGAGTAATGACAACAAACAGGTCGTGTTTTCAATGCGCACTAACGGCAATGACCATATATTTACTATTTCACCGACAGGGAAAAATTTAAAACAACGCACTTTTGGGCACAGCAATAACCGTTACCCGAAATTTGCACCTGATTCAAGCAGCGTCACTTTTACCTCGAACCGTCATGGTGGATTAGGGTTTGATGGCGACTTATATCAATTGTCCCTCGCTGATAATAGCGTTAAACGTATCACCAAACGAAACCTGGATCATCAGTACCCTAGTGTGTCTGAAAATGGCAACCGCGCCTATGTCAGTAGTCAACATGGTAACAGAGAGTTGATGTTGCATAGAAAAGGGCAAGAGCAGCACCATCGCCTCACACATTCCCAAGGCTTTGAAAGTGAAGCCGAAATATCACCTGATGGTCGTTATATTGCTTACACAACAATGGTTGGCAATAACAAGGATATCTTTGTCCTCGACACAGGTACCTTAAAAACGCGCAACGTTACGCATTCCAAAATTAATGAGCAAGATCCTCGTTGGTCTAAAGATGGTAAACAACTGATTTTTAGTGGGACACAAAATAGACAAACGAGTATCTATCGAGTGAACGTTGATGGAACAAATTACACGCAGATTTCCGGTGATGATTTATGGCACTACCGCCCACATTGGGTAAGTGAAGAGTATCCAATCATCTTTTCCAGTCCAATCGAAGGTAATTGGGAAGTGCTTGCAATGAATCAGGCAAATGGTGAATTTATCGAATTAACTCAAAATCCATCTGCCGATTTTGATGCGAGCCTGTCACCCAATGGCCGATTAATAGCCTTCGTATCTGACCGTAGCAATGGCAGTGATAACATTTTTGTGATGAAAGCGGATGGAACTGAGGTAAAACAACTTACAGAATTGACCGGTGCCGTGGCATCGCCTCGCTGGTCAACCGACAGCCAATTGGTGTATTTTGAAGCCGATGTGAAAGGTCGGCGTCACATTTTTTCTGTAGATATTAACGGAAAACACTTGCAAGACCACAGCCTTGAATAACTGATAATGTGATGCCAGGAGTGTATCCCGATGCACTCTTGGATACCAATTTTCCTCCTGGTTAATGTACAACAAGCAGGAGTTCTATTGACAAAATGCGCACCAACTAATTAGAAACGATTCGGACATGAAAAGGTTTATCGTTTTTTGCGGCTGCTACGACAAACGTAGATTGCTTTTTTCTTGCTGCGATACGCTATTCTCAACCATCATATCGTTGATTGGTACTCGAACTGCCATCAGGCTTTTAATTTGCGCATGCGTCATACTAAACTAAAGTGGTGATCACGTTTTTTAACGGAAATTCCTTGTATCAATATCCCTTTCTGCGCATAGCTCATGTTTTGTTTTGGCTTCTCTATGGCGCCGCTGAGCATATTAGTCATGTCATGTATGGAGAAAATCATTGGCAAGGTAGCTTGTTCGCACCGATGACGGCCATGATCTGTACTGCTATCTTTGCGTTAATTTATGAGCGCACGGAAGATCGCGCGCTGGTGTTTAGAGTACCTGTACTTGTTTCAGTGGGTCTGGTTTCTGTATTTATCTGGCACAACCTGAGCCGACTTCTACATTATCATATTACCTTCGAGGAATTGCTAAAGTCGCCGTTTCTTAACTTGTGGGAGGGGAGTTCTTATAGTGTTTTGGTTATATTAGTTTGGGCAGGATTGTTTGTTAGTGCTCACATTTATTTACAGAAAAAAGCCCAACAAGAAGAATTACTAAGTATTAAAAGTAGTGCAAGAGACGCACAACTACAGCAATTACTCTACCAGCTTAATCCGCATTTTTTATTCAACGTTTTAAACTCTATTGATGTTGCTATTTTGCAAAAACAAAACGATACCGCACATAATATGGTGGTGAAACTTAGTAGGTTTTTGCGCAGTACGTTGGAGCACAAGTTTAATAATAAAATCCAGCTACAGCAGGAACTCGATCTGTTGAATAATTTTGTAGAGATAGAACAACAACGGTTTCATCAGCACATTCAGATTAAGAATCATATTCAGGAAGCGGCACTTACGGCTTTCCTTCCGCCATTACTATTGCAGCCACTGATGGAAAATGCCATTAAGTTTAGTTGGCAATTAGGGGGTAAATGCACTATCGAACTTAGTGCTAGCATTACACAAAAACACCTTAAGATATTGTTGAAAAACCCCTATGATGCGTCAAAAGTCGGGTCATCAGCAGGTACCAACACAGGGCTTGAGAATGTGGCTAATCGACTGAAATTGCTTTACGCGGAGAATGGCCAATTGCAGACATTCTGCAATGATGGCCAGTTCGAGGTCATTGTAACATTGCCACTTGAGGTGGCTTTATGAGTATTCGTTGTTGGATTATCGATGATGAACCGGCCGCCCACAAAGGAATTGAAATAGCGCTTGGTGCTCATTCTGATATCGATATTCAATTACATGGTTATTCAGTGACTGCAATAAAAACAAAAGCGCTAGCAAAACCTGACTTGGTCTTTCTGGATATCGAATTGCCCGGTGAAGACGGTTTTGGGCTGCTAGATCTCTGGCCAGATAATCCGCCGTTAATTGTGTTTATTACCGCTTATAACCAATATGCGATAAAAGCCTTCGATAACAATGCCTTGGATTATTTGCTCAAGCCCATCGAACAACTTCGATTTGATGAGATGATGCAAAAGGTCAGGCGGCGTCTTCAGGAACAACACTTGATGTTTAAAAAAGACACTGTGGATGCTCTATTTCAACAAATTAAATCTAACGAGTCTCAACTGGGTCTTAGTGTGAAAACCGGTGACGGCTTGTACCGTATTAAACAGAAATACCTGATTTACCTTGAATCAATTGGCGACCATCTGGCTTTGTATTACCACGATGACCAGCATGATCGACACGCTACGTTGATCACCCGCGACTCATTTAAACGACTGGCGACAGAGTTGGATCCGGCGTTTTTCTTTCGCACTCATAAATCCTTTATGGTGAATTCTGCTCATGTGGTGCGTCTTGAAAGGGGGCGATTTGGAGATGGATTTGTAGAAATGAGTAATCAAAAACAAGTCAAATTCAGTCGACGATACAAAGATCTCCTTGCTGTTTTGTCGTAAGCCTGCAAATTATTATTCTTCAGACCCTATACTTTTGTCGTCGCTTTCACTGGTGTTTTTAAGGTTTAACAAGCCGCTTATCGTGAATATGTTGCCGCCTGTATTGTCTTGTCTATGGGTTATTTTTTGTTGTGACATATTGGCGACGATTTCGAATTAGCGGAGATTGTTATGAAATTAGGAAAATATGCAGGTCTTGTCACCTTATTGGCGGGGCTCAATGCTACTGACGCATCAGCAATAGTACCATCACCTTATTTTGTGGTGGCTGACGACACCATTGCCCCTCACCTTGTACAAGATCATGAAACTGCCTTGGCACGTTTCAAACAAAAGGTAGATGAAACTGGCTATCAACAAAGCTGGCGTTTTTATCAATTTGATGACGGTCGTCATGTAGCGTTCAATGCGCAAAAAAGCCATGACTATCAGGCACAAAGTGACGCCGATTGGGCTGAAGTGGCAGAGCATTTTGATGCTGAATTTCTTGCCAGCAATGGCGCTGTTTATACGAAAACTATAACGCAACAGGATTATTTTCTCATCAGTTACAGAGATAGCATGTCATCGGAACCCACCAAAGAGATGAAATCTCCGTATTCTCATATGGTGTTTGTAGAGATTCAATTAAATCGTGATGCGAATATTCGCAAAAGTTTTAGCGAATGGGTAGTAACTCAGAAAAAAGCAAAAGCGCCCCTATATTTTTCTACTTATGTGAAACAGTACGGAAGCAATTTGCCCACAGTCTTTTTGGTATTTCATAGCGATTCAATTATTGAATTTTATAAAAAGCTAGAACAAAAAGGGGTCTTTGACCCTGTGCAATTATTGCCGCAAGAGGTGAAAGAAGGCATCAGCGAATATCGAATCAGCCTTGCAAAATATCTCCCTGAAATTAGCTATTAATTTAAGATTAGGGGCATTGACAAATGAAATACTTAGTTAACTTATTCGCGGCAACCATACTGTTGACTACCTGCTTACCTGACGCTTTTGCAAGAGATAAGTCCGGTGATTTTGATGGGGTGTTAACCGCATTGCAGAAATACTTTGACGGCACTTCCAAAGGCACGCCAGCAATACTCAAAGACGTGTTTATGCCGGGAATGAAATTACAGTTTGTGCGAGACGGTAAGGCCATTTCATGGAATGCTGAGGATTATGTCGCCGGATTCAAGGAAGGGGTAATGTACCCTCGTGTTGGACGCGTTATCAGTATAGATATAACAAACGCCGTTGCCATGGTAAAAGCGGAAATCGAAATGAACGACCAGATCTATGTAGATTATTTACTACTATTAAAAGAAGCAGGTCAGTGGAAAATCACTAATAAAGTTTTCTCAGTGCGGTAGTAGAAATGCAACTGCGAAACAAGGCATTAAAACACTTGATTCAACATTTTCATTCTCGTTACAAAAGAAGGCACTATCGCTGCTACGACACACCGTGATGACGTTAGGAGAGCGCTCGGAGATGACGTTTTATGCGTTTGATAGGTGCGACACTTCTAATTTATTCAGCACAAAACGCAGAATGAACCCGTCCCTGGTAACGCACCCAGCCACGCCATTCTTGACGTGTCGTGGGGTTAGGCGGAGCTTCGCTCTTAGGAAATCCAACCTTACGCTCTGGTACCAAGAGAGGAAACGTGATCCCGCCAATGCTTTTAGGGCGGGATCTTGTTAGACCAATAGAAGTATTAAAAGATCTCTGATAAGAGCACTCGGAGATGACGTTATGGGGGCTTTCGAGGATAAAGCTTAAGGAACTCTTGGGGGGAGCTCAGTGTGGTGGCGCATATTTTAGCGTCGAGCAAGCGTTGAGCTACCGATAACATGCGCAATAAACTATTATTGAAATACCAACGCTAACCGCTAATTGTTGATGGCTAAAGAAACTGTTTATTTGGTTCTGGCAGACAGCATTCTTATTGTTCACACCTTATTTGTGGCATTTGTCGTGGTTGGATTAGTGTTGATATACATGGGTTACTGGCTGATCTGGCCTTGGGTAAAAAATTTTTGGTTTAGGTTAGGTCATCTCACTGCGATTACCTTTGTGGTTGTTAGCACATGGCTGGGTAACGATTGTCCACTGACTGTATGGGAAATGGCGCTACGAGAAGCAGCGGGGGAGTCGGTTTATCAAACATCCTTTATTCAATATTGGCTGCATCAAATTTTGTATTACACTGCTCCTGACTGGGTCTTTGTAGCGATATACACTGCATTTGGTGCTCTGGTTTTAGCCAGTTGGTTTCTGATCCCTCCTAATCCTTTGAGAAAATGACAGCCGTTTTCATTAGATTCGTCGTGAACTCTAAATCTATGTGATGAATTTTGATATGCTATTGAATCAATTTAGGTTGTAGTAAAGAGAAATATGAAAGTCCGTCTTCGTCAGCTCAGTCGTTCGCTTCACCTTTGGGGCGCACTTGTTATTTTTATTCCCATTGTGATAGTGATTGGAAGTGGATTGCTACTGCAGGTAAAAAAGCAAGTTGAGTGGATCCAACCTGCGACACAAAAAGGTGAATACAAAAGCCCTTCACTGTCTTTCGATGTGATTTTGCAAATCGCCACGCAGGTCCCAGATGCAGGCATTGACACTTGGCAGGATATCGACCGACTTGATGTGCGACCAGGCAAAGGGATCGTTAAGATCCTCAGCAAAAATAATTTTGAAATTCAAATTGACGGGCACACAGGAAAGGTATTGCAGGTCGCTTATCGTCGCTCAGATACCATCGAAGCGATCCACGACGGTAGTTGGTTTTTTGAAGACGCTAAACTGTGGGTATTTTTACCCGTTGCCGTTGTGCTTCTGTTTCTTTGGATGAGTGGGCTAGTGCTGTTGTATACCACATTCACTTCGCGCTTTAGACGCAAAAAAGCCAGAATTCAACAACATACGTCGGACTAGAATACATAGGTTAAATTGAATCGAATATTTGGGGCCATAGCATTGTCTTAGTGATGCTAGTTAGTCGAGGCCTTGTCAGGTCAGTTATGACGGTAAACCTCCCCTCATTATCTGTCGCTAAACCATGCAAACTGGGTGGGTTCAATATGACATTTATGTGCTTGATTCAAGCTTCACAATACGTTTGATCGGTTTTGCTGCTGATACTGCTTGGGTGTGAGGTTATAGTGTTTTCGAAACACCGCGTACATATAGGGGAGCGATGGATAGCCGCTAAGTGTGGCAATTTTTGGTAACGGCTTATCTCCTTGCGCAAGCAACTGGCATGCTTCTTTGAGCTTTCTTTCGTGGATTGCATGATGAATACTGTGACGACATTCCTCCATGAAGCGATTTTCCAAGTTAGAACGTGAAATACCGACATAATCTAGTACCTGCTGCACTTTAATACCTGAGCAGGCATTTTGACTGATAAAGTGGATCGCCTGTGCAACAAAAGGATCGCCCAGCGCTTTGTAGTCAGTGGATTGACGGCCTATGACGCCTACTGGTGGGACGGTTACGATTTTGTTTTTAAGGTTAGGATTGTCGAGTCGGCGATGAAGCAGCTTCGCCGCTTGGTAACCCATTTCCAACGCTCCTTGGGTAACTGAGCTTAGGCTAATTCGACTTAAATTACGGGCTATGTCATCGTCATCTATGCCGACAATAGAAATTTGCTCAGGCACCAATTTGCCAATTTGATCACAAGCTTGCAGTAAATGTCTTGCTCTGGCGTCTGTGACCGAGATGATCCCGACAGGTGAAGGTAAACTTTGTAGCCATTCAGATAAGCTGTTCATAGCGCCTTGCCAGGTTTCTGGTCGTGTATGATGCCCCCGGTAAACAAAACATTCATAGCCATCTTCATCACATAGTTGAACGATCGCTTTTTCTCTTTCGATAGCCCAGCGGTGATAGTCATCTTGCGGCAAACCATAAAAAGCAAAACGTTCCAATCCTTTTTGTTTTAGGTGTTCGTAAGCGGCTCGAATTACCGCTAAGTTGTCGGTCGCTACATAGGGCACATCGGGATAGTCTGCCTGGTCTTGATAGGAGCCTCCAACACCCACTATCGGCAGTTTGCTGTGTTGCAAGGCGCGTTGAATCGACGGATCATCAAAATCCGCAATGATGCCGTCGCCTACCCAATTTTCAATGCGCTCTATGCGAGCTAAAAAGTCTTCTTCCAAGTACACATCCCATGCCACTTTGGAAGATTGCAAATATCGACCAATGCCCTCTATTACTTGCCTGTCGTAGACTTTGTTTGCATTAAACAACAACGATATACCATGTCTTGATGTGTGCATTGTGTGCCAGTTACTCCACTCTCAAACATTACTTTTTTTATTATTGAATTTAGCTTAATACAAAATTAAGTAAATGGAGACAAATACGAAATTACGGAATTTAATTATCAAATTTCGTAATTGATTATTGTTTGATTCTCGTAAAAAATTTGTTAACAGATTTTGAATCGGAAAACGAATTATGTATCTAGGCGTTGATTTGGGCACATCCGGGATTAAAGTGATCCTAATGCTCGACAATGGAAAAGTCTTAGATACCGAAAGCTATGATCTGAGCGTTTCGAGGCCCCAGCCACTTTGGTCAGAGCAAGATCCCAATCATTGGTGGCATGGGTTGGATTCGTGTATGACGTCTTTGTCTGAGCGCCAAGATCTCAGTCGAGTGCTGGCGATGGGGTTGTCCGGTCAGATGCATGGAGCGACCTTGCTTGGCGCACAAAATCAAGTACTTCGGCCCGCAATATTGTGGAATGATGGGCGTAGCGAAGCGCAGTGCCAAGAATTGGAAGCGTTAGTACCTGATAGTCGCACGATTACGGGCAATGTCATGATGACAGGGTTTACAGCGCCTAAATTGTTGTGGATTAAGCAGCAAGAACCCGATCTCTTCTCCTTGATCGCAAAAGTATTATTACCCAAAGATTTTTTACGATTTTTACTCACCGGTGACTTTGCGTCTGATATGTCTGATTCGGCAGGGACAGGTTGGCTTGATGTGGGTAAGCGCGATTGGAGTGAAAGGCTTTTGGAAGCCTGTGATCTTAATCGCTCACAGATGCCAAAATTGTTTGAAAGCAACCAAGTTACAGGTTATGTCAAGCTTGAACATGCCAGGCGCTGGGGCATGTCTAGTGTTCCAGTCATTGCAGGTGCAGGCGATAATGCTGCAGGGGCAATGGGTGTCGGACTCACCCAAAGCGGTCAAGCGATGATCTCGCTCGGTACGTCAGGCGTGTATTTTCTGGTTACCGATGGGTTTACAGCAAATCCTGACAGGGCAGTACATAGCTTTTGTCACGCGCTACCAGATCGATGGCATTTGATGTCGGTATTGCTCAGTGCGGCAAGTTGTTTGCAATGGTTTGCAGACAATATCGTACAAAAAGAGGTTGCGGAATTACTCGATGAACTGGGGGCCGCGCAAGTTAACAAAAAAAGCGCTCCGCTTTTTCTACCTTATTTAAGCGGTGAGCGCACCCCTCACAATAATCCTCATGCAAAGGGTAATTTCTTTGGATTAACCCATTCAAATGATCGTGCCAGTTTGACCCATTCGATACTCGAAGGTGTCAGCTTTGCGTTTGCAGACGGTGTCGATGCGCTTCATGAATCCGGTAAAGCAGCCCAAGAAATTAACTTGATAGGCGGTGGGGCGAAAAGCCAATACTGGCGCCAAATGTTGGCAGATGTGTTGGGCAAAAAAATCATTTATCGTGCAGGCAGCGAGGTTGGGCCCGCAATCGGAGCAGCGCGACTGGCGCAGTTAGCCATGCAACCTGAACGACCCATTGAACAGGTTTGCCCTGTTCCTCAAATTGAGCAAGTGCATACACCGGATCCGCAGTGTTTTGAGCTTTACCAAAAGCGGCGTCAACGTTTTCAATCGCTTTATCAACGACTTCACGACTTATGTTAACTCAATTATTTACTTGGACAGGGCGCGTATCAATGCCACATCAGGAGGTTTATTAATGGCCACTTACTTTGAACATATTAACCCTATTCAATTTGAGGGCACACAGTCAGACAACCCGCTGGCTTTCCATCATTATGACCCTGACGAGGTGGTACTGGGAAAATCCATGAAAGAGCATTTGCGCTTTGCGGCGTGTTATTGGCATAACTTTTGTTGGGATGGGACAGACGTATTTGGGCAGGGCACATTCAATCGCCCTTGGTTACAACCTGGCGATCCGATGCAACGTGCGAAACAAAAAGCCGATGCAGCGTTTGAGTTTTTCAGCAAATTGAACATTCCTTATTACTGTTTTCACGATATTGACGTAGCGCCAGAGGGCGACTCCATTCGAGACTATGTCAACAACTTCGAAGCTATGGTTGACCTCCTGGAAGCAAAACAAGCTGAAACAGGCATGAAACTATTGTGGGGTACTGCGAATTTATTTAGCCATCCTCGTTATGCGGCGGGTGGCGCAACCAACCCCAATCCTGAAGTGTTTTCATATGCGGCTTCCCAAGTGTTTCATGCTATGAATGCGACGCAGCGTTTGGGCGGAGAAAATTATGTGTTGTGGGGTGGGCGTGAAGGATATGAAACCTTACTCAATACAGATCTTCGGCAAGAACGAGAACAGTTGGGACGCTTTATGCAGATGGTGGTTGAGTACAAATACAAAATTGGCTTTGAAGGTACCTTGCTAATAGAACCCAAGCCACAAGAACCCACCAAGCATCAATACGATTATGATAGTGCGACGGTTTACGGTTTTCTGAAACAGTTTGGTTTGGAGCAAGAATTTAAAATGAACATCGAGGCCAATCACGCAACGTTGGCAGGGCACTCATTCCATCATGAAATTGCTACCGCTATTTCATTGGGCATCTTTGGTAGCATCGACGCCAATCGAGGGGACCCTCAAAACGGTTGGGATACCGACCAATTTCCCAATGCAGTAGATGAGCTTACTTTAGTTATGTATGAAATTCTTCAAGCCGGCGGATTTTCAACTGGAGGGTTGAACTTCGACTGTAAACTTCGTCGCCAGAGTTCAGACTCTGCGGATTTGCTCTATGGACACATCGGCGGCATGGACCATATGGCACTTGCATTAAAAAAGGCTGCGGCAATGATTGAGGACAACTTTCTCGCTGCAAACGTAGCAGAACGCTACGCTGGCTGGAACACCGAATTAGGTCGACACATCATGGCCGGTCAACACAGTTTGGCATCCCTAGCTGATACAACCCTTAATCAAGATTTCAAACCGGGTCACGTGAGTGGCCAACAGGAATTTCTAGAAAATAAAGTGAATCGGATTTTGTATGGTTAATAACAATCAGATTTTAAGCTTTTGTATACGCACAGTTTGTCGTTATGAAAAAAATGTATAGCGCTTACAAAATGGTGGGTTTTATGGGTGATTTTTGAGTTGCTTGAGGGCCAGCGAAATCTTGGATTTTATCTTTAGCTCAGCAAAATAAACCGAAGTCATTCTACGAAGTTATAAATGTTAAAAACATTAACAATAGGGCGTAAAAGGTGGTTAAAATGTTAAAATACTGTTGCAAATGTCGATTTCAGCACTTATTATCATTACAAGTGACGAGTTTTTTTGTCTTATTCCACTTAGGAACCACTCCTAATTTTGCACATAAAACTAAAGGTAAAATAAACAAAATATTAATAATATAATTAAAAATGTAAGCGCTTTCTAATAATAAAATAGCTTACAGAATTAGCATTTGTTTTTTAATAAATTTTCAACACACATTGACTCCGGAAGGACAGATAGATGAAGAAATACAAGAGCAAAAACGCCGTTCACGCTCGAAACATCGAATGGTCACCTTTTAAAAAATCATTTTTAGCGGTATGCATTGGTGCTGCCACTATGAATGTTCCCGTTTACGCTCAAGAAGCTCAAGAAGACGACACAGATCAAATTGAAGAGCGTATTGAGGTCCGAGGTCAACGATTAAGCTTGACCGAGGCGCAAGCAATAAAACGAAATGCAGATACCTTTGTAGACGCGATTTCTGCCTCGGATCTTGGTGCATTGCCAGACGCAAGTGTGGTTGAAGCATTGCAACGTGTGCCCGGTATTGCGATTGAACGATTCGCGGCACCTAATGATCCGGATCACTTCTCAACCGAGGGTAGTGATGCAACCTTGCGTGGTCTTCCTCAAACCCGCACGGGCATTAACGGCCGTGACAGTGTCGCCGCGGATTCGACAAATGGATTGGGCTTTGACGACATTTCTCCACAACTACTCGGTAGCGTTGAGATTTTCAAAAACCAAACTGCGGATATGATTGAAGGGGGTATCGCCGGTACAATCAATTTGAACACGCGTAAACCGCTAGATAGCTCATCGCGTATTGTGAGTTTCGAAATTCAGCGCAGCGAAGGTAATTTGTCAGAAGAGCCTGAATTTGGCTTCTCCGGTTTGTATTCAGATGTGTTCAGTATTGAAAGCGGTGAAATTGGCTTCTTGGTTAGTCACAGTGATGTTGACTTAACCTTCAGAGCTGATGGTTCTGAACTGGGTCAACACAACCTGGTAGAGGACGCTGCCGGTGCCGGACAAGATCGCTATGTACCAATCAATGCAGGGGTTCGCTCAACCACTACAGAGCGTCAACGGCAGGCATCTTCTGCTTCTGTGCAATATCAGAATTTGGATGAAACCTTGCTGCTAACCGCAGAATACATCCGCTCTGACTCGACTACCAAGTGGCTGGAGTATGCCTTTTTCTCTGATGATCAAGCCTATGGCAGTTTGGGCGATGACGTAACCTATAATGATGTTTCATTCACTGGAGGTACCTTAGTTAACATTCAAGGTGGACTGGGTCCTCAAACACGTCAAAGTAATGCCGAAGAGATTCTCGAGGAATTTACCTTTAATGCACAATATCAAGTAAATTCTGACTTACGGGTTGAGTTCGACGTGCAAAGAGTCGACGCGACAACCGACATCGTTGATTTGTCAGTTTTTGGCGGTTTTATCCCAAGTTCGGGTAGCGGTATTAACATTCTGGTCGATGCACAGGGTGATACACCTGTAGTAGACTTTTTGACCCCTAGTACCAGTACTCAAAGTGCCGAAGATTTCTTCAACGACCCAAGTAACTTTTTCTATCGCGCAGCGATGGATCACCTTGAAGAATCAGAAGGTGATCAAACAGCATTCCAATTTGATGTGGACTATGAACTTGATCATGAATATCTCGATTCGGTAGAAGTCGGTGCACGTTACGCAGAACGCGATCAGACCACCCGTTGGTCGACCTACAACTGGCAAAATCTTTCCGAAGAATGGGCCGGCGGCTGGGTTGATTTTAATGGTGACAGACGTGCACCCTCATGGGACGGCGACCCCTTTGCTGACATCGGCGATGTGCCTATCGCAGCCCCAGTACAATTTGGCTTTGACGGGTTCCACAATGGCAATGCAGGTGGCGCAGTAAATGGCTTGTTTGCAAATCCTAGTTTGGTGGCAGACTACGACAGCTTCATAACTGGTTTGGCTGGGTTTGGCAGACCACCGTTGTCTGCACGTGGCGGTGCGGTGGATGGTACAAGCTATTTGCCCGGTGAAATTAACCGTATAACTGAAGAAAATACAGCATTCTACGCAAAGCTAAACTTTGGCGGTGAGTCTCGCTGGTCAGGTAATGTAGGGTTACGCTACGTGAATATTGATACCAGTGTTGCGGGGGGAGAAAACTATCCTGTGCAAACATCAGCGAACTTGCAGCTAACGCCAGAACAAGCCGCTTTCTTTAATGGAGACAGCATTGTTACGTCGACAAGCAGTAGCTATTCAACCGTGTTACCCAGCTTAAATGTGAAGTATTTGATTGGTGAAAATCTAATTGCCAGATTTGCATTTTCGAAGTCTGTTGCTTTTGCCGACTCGGGTAATTTACGCTACAACTACAATTACACAGCGGACACCGTTGAAGTCGATCCAAACCTTGAACAATCTCCAGTCGTCATCGACGAAATTGAGCGGCGCAGCGGTAACCCATTCCTGGATCCAATGGAATCCACAGACTTCGATCTGTCTCTGGAATGGTATTTTGACGATGCAGATTCGCTATCTGTTGGTGTTTTCCACAAATCAATTGAAGGATTCTTTTCCAATGACACCTTTAATCAGGACATTACTCACAACGGCGTGACATTGCCGGTAAGTGTGTCGACAACCATCAATGTCGGCGACGGCAATTTGAGCGGTTTAGAGGTGGCCTATCAACAATTCTTTGACGAATTACCCGGGATATTTTCAAATTTGGGTGTGCAGTTCAATGCGACATTCTTAAGAGAAAGTGGGGTGCCTAATCAAAATACGCGACCGAATGAATCAGGTAGTCCATCGGATGTATCAAGGGCGGAGCTACCTTTTGATAACCTGCCGCTGCAAGGATTATCGAAGCGCACATACAACTTTGTGGGAATGTATGAAGACGACGATTTTCAGGCGCGTATTGCCTACAACTATCGCTCTGATTATCTGCTGACAATTCGCCAGGTCAACCTTGGCGTGCCCATTTTCAACGAGGCAAGAGGGCAGGTTGACGCGTCAATCTTCTACAACTTGACTGATGAATTGCAAATAGGTGTGCAGGGGCAAAACCTCACAGAGTCTGAATCCAACACTCGGATGCAGGTTAACCAAGGAGGGGACACTGTGGTGAGGAGCTCCTTTACCAATGATAGACGGATCTCCTTTATTTTGAGAGGGTCTTTCTAAGGCCTATGATTGGAACTAAAGGGACGCTTCTTTGGCGTCCCTTTTTATTCGAATGATGGACTATTACGTTCTCTTATCAACATCAAGCTGCTAAGCTAACAAAAAGAGTACACGCCGAAAAAGTTCTATAATGTTGGATGTCGCAAACTGGGCAAATTGATACGCCCGCTCGAAGTGTAATTTCTATGCAAGAAGAAAAAGAAAAACAAAAAAAGCAAGACATGCAAGATGACTCCATAAAGTCGATAATTATTGTAGGTGGCGGCACGGCTGGCTGGATGACAGCAGCGGCCCTTTCAAATCTATTGACGCACACTAACATCACCTTAATCGAATCTGACCGAATTGGTACAGTTGGAGTGGGTGAAGCGACATTGCCCCATCTGCGCTATTTTATTAAGCGTCTTGGTATTGACGAACAAGAATTTATGCGAGCAACCAATGCTACCTATAAGACCGGTATAGAATTTGTTAACTGGGGCAAGGTAGGAGATGCCTATATTCATCCGTTTGGCGACTTTGGCGAGCCTATCAAAGGTATTGATTTCCACCATTACTACGTTAAATTGCGACAAAACGGGCACATCAATCCAATTGGCGATTATTCACTTCCTGTCGTAGCGTCCAAAGCGCAGAAGTTTGATTATCCTGACACGGATGAGCGGTCGATTTTATCAACTTTCTCTTATGCGTTTCATATGGATGCGGGATTATTTGCAAAGTATCTGCGTGAATATTCAACCCAGCGAGGAGTCACCCGCCAAGAAGGGATCGTCACCCAAGTTAAACAACACCAGGATTCTGGCTTTATCCAATCGGTAACCTTAGAAGATGGTACCCAATTAAGTGCTGACTTTTTTGTCGATTGCTCGGGATTTAAAGGCTTGCTAATCGAAGACTGTCTCAACACAGGTTACGATGACTGGCGTCATTGGTTGCCTTGTGACCGCGCCATCGCGATTCCATGCCAAGCCAACACGCCGCCTTTACCTTACACCCGAGCCACTGCTCGCGAGGCAGGGTGGCAATGGCGAATTCCGCTGCAAAATCGCGTTGGCAATGGACACATTTACTCAAGTCCTTACATGGACGATAACACTGCCCTAGATATCTTACTGAAAAACCTCGATGGTGAGCCGACTGCTGAGCCCAATTTTTTGCGCTTTACTACCGGCAAACGCAAAAAGGTCTGGAACAAAAATTGTGTTGCCATTGGCCTCTCTGCTGGGTTTTTAGAGCCTTTGGAAAGTACCAGTATCCATCTTATTCAGTTAGGTATTATGAAATTGCTGGATTTTTTCCCAAACAAGCATTGTGAAGCCGTGCGCGTGGATGAATACAATCGCATGATGCAACTGGAGTTTGAACGCTTGAGAGACTTTTTGGTCTTGCATTATCACGCGACCCAGCGCGATGACTCTGACTTTTGGAAATACGTGCGCACCATGCAGCTTCCTCAAGGGCTGGCACATAAGATAGACCTGTTCAAAGAGCGTGGACGCGTCGTGCAATATACCGAGGGACTTTTTCTTAAAGCTAGCTGGTTGGCGGTTTATTTTGGGCAAGGGATTATACCTAAACACTACGATTGGCAATTAGATGCTCTTCCCATTGAACAAATTAAGCGGCGTCTTGATGAGGTAAAGTCACAGGTGAGTCTGGCCAGTGCCCAGATGCCTATGCACGCAGAAAGTCTGGCCAAGCATTGTGATTTAGAAACAGGCTGGCAAACACCACCGCCACCGGCCAACTTAAGTCTGTATGGATGTTGATGTACATATGCAGCAAAAACCAATCGAACCGCTAAGCCACACTCAGCCGTCCAACACACCTTTGAATACTATTGTTGTGGTCGGTTGTGGTTTATATGCCTGGACGGTTGCAGCCTGTCTTGCTCGAAGATTATATAAAACACCAACAAAAGTGATGGTTGTAGAAGAGCTCAATGCACCGGTTGATAACCTGGGAGAATCGACGTTACCTGCCATTGACTATTTTCATCGCGTGCTCGGTTTGACAGAACGACAACTGATGGCAGTTACAAAAGGAACTTATAAGCTTGCTACTGAGTATGTATTACCGGATTCAACGTTAGCTGCAGAGACTAGCCAGTCTAACGTTTTCTATCATGCAATGAGTCCTTATGGTTCGGTGATTGACAATATTGCATTCCAACATCATTTAACCAAAGCAAAACGGGCGGGTGTTCCGATAGATTTGAACCGGTTCTCTTTGCCAGCGGCGGCTGCAGGCAAAGGCAAGTTTGGCTTACCCCAGGCTGGGGCACAGAACCTGCCATTTTCCTATGCAATTCATGTCGACGCCAAACGGTACGCGGCTGGGATGAAAGACTTTGCGAAAAAACTTGGTGCTACCAGTGTCGTGGGTGAAATCTCTGCTGTGAAAACAGTCAACATTGGCAGCGAAAATGATAAACAATGCACTCATATTCAGTCGATTTGTTTAGATAATACGCAACATATAAGTGCTGATCTTTTTATTGATTGTACGGCGCACAGCCGCTTGATTGACCAGGCGCTGCAAGTTGGGTTTGTCGATTACAGTGATTACTTGCCGTGCGACAACAGTATTCAGTATGTCACTGACAACAAACCTAAGCCTAAAGCCACCACGCAAATCAACCCCAACCAAGCTGGTTTTAATCTTAATTTTCCGTTGCAGGCGCAAACAGTGAATGAATATCACTACAGCAGTGCACATCAGACACAAGAAGAGGCGTTAGCGTCGTTAGATTTGGATTCGGCGGCTTTGGAGACTGTTATTTTCCGTCAACAGAAATCACAACGTGTTGCGTCATTTTGGGTTGGAAACTGTGTGGCAATGGGCGACGCTGCGGGCAGTCTGGGACGAATCGCAGCGAGTAATTTCCATTTGGTGCAATCTGCTGTGCTAAGACTGATTGATCTGTTGCCAGACAGAAGCTTGAACGAACATGTTGAATGTCCAAGTAGAGATGAGTACAACAATCTCTGTGAAGAGGAATATGCCAGGGTGTTAGATTACCACTGTGCGTATTTTGCGCTCCTAGCCCGAGAAAAAGCCCCCATCGATAGTCCGTTCTGGCGCGCCCAAACGCAAGCCAAATGCCCCGAATCCTTGATGCACAAAATGAAGCTTTTTGAGCAAACCGGCCGTTTCCCTTTTTACGAGCGAGAAACCTTTTCCGAGAAAACATGGTTGTCTTTGTTTTTAGGATTGGGATTGTGGCCCAAGGAATACGATCGTCTACTAGATGTCGGGCAACAAAACTTGCAAGACAGCTTGGATGCATTTGAGCAACTGGCAGGCTTAATAGACCAGATAAGCGACAAGATGCCAGCGCATTATCATTTTTTACAGCAATTCTGTGGTGCAAAATAGGAGTCTACCCACCATGCAACAAACTCATGCTTCCGAACCGGCGCTAATTGCTGATGAACAAGTCAGAGACGTTCTTATTGTTGGTGGTGGCACAGCTGGATGGATGGCGGCCGCTGCACTGTCAAAAAGTTTCTATAAAAAAGGTCGTCGAATACGATTGGTCGAGTCAGACGAAATCGGTACGGTAGGTGTAGGTGAAGCCACAATCCCGGCAATACGCACTTTCAACGAAGTGCTTGGCATAGATGAAAATGAGTTTATTAGAGAAACTAAAGGGACCTTTAAGCTCGGTATTGAATTTGTTAACTGGGGCAACTTGGGTGAACGATACATTCACCCCTTTGGTGTATACGGCTCACCGATGGCCGACAATATTCCTTTTCACCATTACTGGTTAAAACTCAGAGATGCAGGATACGATACTGATCTATCGGATTTTTCTCTTTCTATCGCCGCGGCAAAACGTGAGCGCTTTTCTAGGCCTAAAAACATCCCCAATTCCCCTCTTGCACAGATGGCGTATGCGTTTCAGTTTGATGCAGGGCTTTATGCAAAGTATTTACGTAAGTTCGCCGAAAAACGAGACGTACAGCGCATAGAAGGAAAAGTGAGCTCTGTCTCTCTGCGCCAGGACGACGGGTTTGTTGAATCGATCACCTTGGAAAATGGCGAAGTATTGACGGCAGATCTATTCATCGATTGCACAGGTTTTCGTGGCCTGTTAATTGAAGGTGCATTAAAAACCGGATACGAGGATTGGACACACTGGTTGCCATGTGACCGCGCAGTCGCCGCGCCTTGTGAGTCAAACGGTCCGCCTATTCCTTATACGCGCTCCACTGCACGAAAAGCTGGCTGGCAATGGCGAATCCCCTTGCAACACCGCATTGGCAATGGGCACGTTTATAGCAGTCAGTACATGAGTGATGATGAAGCCACGTCTATTCTACTGGATAATTTAGAAGGTAAATTACTAGCCGAGCCAAAGTTACTGCGTTTCACCACCGGACGACGCAACAAATTCTGGAACAAGAATTGTATTGCAATCGGCCTGTCTGGTGGATTTATGGAGCCGCTGGAAAGCACCAGCATACATTTAATTCAAACTGGCGTGACCAAACTCATGAGCCTGTTCCCTGATAAGCGCTTTAGCCAAAGTTTGATTGATCGATACAACGAGTTGACGGTATTCGAATATGAGCGGGTGCGTGACTTCCTAATTTTGCACTACAAAGTCAATCAACGTACCGATTCCACGTTTTGGGAATACTGTCGAAATATGCCCATTCCTGATTATCTTTCGAATAAATTGGAGTTGTACAAAACCGGAGGCCACATTTTCCGCGACAACGAAGAGCTTTTCGGCATCCCCAGTTGGCTGGCAGTGATGGAAGGGCAGAATTTCCGGGCTCAAGGCCATCATCCATTGTCTGATGCCAGAGAGGCCAGCCGACTCAACGAGCATTTATCCAAGATGAAACAGGTGATTGCACATTGTGCGGAGAGTTTGCCAACGCACGCTGAATTTATCGCACAACACTGCGCTCATACTGACCAAGATTGATATCCTGAGCAGCCTTTAGTCCTGGATGTCGCGCCATACCAGACATTTTTTTTGTGTGGAAGAGCGAAAGAGACTTTACGTGAGCATTTTGTAGTAAGTGAAAGCTTGGTAAATAGGAAAGCGATAGATAATCATTTGAATGGCGCTGTGAACCCATCCCTGGGCGCTTGGCGAAATCGTCCCTGATTTCCACACATTCAAATGTTTATCTATCGTTTTCCTAAAAAGTGTCAGTCGATTAAATTTTAAAATGGCTAATAAATTGTCATTAAATTTGGTAAGGAGAACAGTATGAACAAAACACCTTCAGGTAAAATATCTAAGTCAAGCTTGATGACACCTCTACGTCCTAAAACACATGGAACCATAGCTTTGGTGCTAGCTCTGTTTTTATCTATATGTTCTTTTGCAAGTTGGGCACAGGATAAATCAAAAGAGATTGATATCATTTATGCCAAACTTATCAGTGAAATGCCCGTTGAAAGCAGTCTAATCGCTGTACCTTATGCAGACTCAATTAATCATTTTGGTGACATTGCTAGCGGCAAACTTAATCAAAATAGTGATGCTGTTGGTGGTGCATCTTATGAAATCGACGTCAAACAAGCGGGCCGTCAGCCATACGATGCTGGGGCCTATATGACGATTGGTGGCGAAATCAAAAAAGGTGACGTTGTGTTTGTTTTATTCTTTGCTCGCTTGTTAAGCGATGAGGGAGGGGATATTCGCCAGGCCGCATTGCAGCTTAGTCAGTCACCTTACTCCGCCAGTTTCAGCAAACGATTTTCGATCAGCTCACAATGGGCGTCCTATACTTTTGCAGGAAAAGCCCATACCGACTTTGCTAACAATGAATCACAAATTAGTTTTCAACTGGCGGCACAAAAACAACGCATTGCGCTGGGTCCTGTGTATGTGTTGAATCTTGGCAACGAGGTTGCTATCAAAGAGCTACCCTTTCTCGATTAGCAGCACCTATTCTAGAGGTGCTCAACCGACTGTGCTACTCGGTTAAAATCTCCATTTCAAAACCCCAGGTATTTGTGCTGCGGTCATAGGTGCTAAAAGACCCACCATCATCCCAAAAGGTGGCCGCAATACCGTATTTTTTGATCATGGCAACCGAAGTGCGCAAATAATCAGCGCGTTCGCTCGACGCACACACGTTTTGTGGATTTTGAAAATCAAATTTCGCTGAGCCAAACTCGTTCATCATGATCGGAATGCCGTTAGTATCTGACCAATCCCTGGCGTGCATGTAGTGGTTCTCCATATTGGTTTTGTCTTCTTCGCTTCCCCACGGTTGCACACAAATTCCCGCGAAATTCCATGGATCGTAGCTATGGAAATTCGCTATGAGGTACTCATCTTGCGGATAAGGGATAGCAACATTAAATAAGTCATCCAATGCAGACCACTCATTGCCAGCGTAGATGATAATGCGGTTACGGGTTTGGTTACGAATAATATCCATGGTGCGCAAATTGAGTTGGTTGATTTGATTGATACTCAATCCACGAGGCTCGTTTATTATCTCAAAAAGTAACTTGGCGGATTTGTTTTTGAACCGCTCGGATAGGGTTAACCAAATGGTATCGAATCGATTGCGTTGACTGATGTCGTCATAGTTTTCCTTTATCCAGCTGTCGTGGTGAACATTGATGATGGCGTACATGTCTCTGTCTAATACCCAATCTACAATCAGTTCCACCCTATCCAGAAAATCAGCATCGATCGTGTACGGCGCTTGCTCCTGAATCCGGTTTCCCCAGGTGATAGGTATTCTTACATGCTTGAACCCGGCATCTTGAAACGCCTGAATGTAATATTCTTCAGCTGCCAGTGCCCAGTCCCCTTCGTTTGGCGCATCAAGGGTATTACCGAGGTTAATGCCAATCCCCATCTTAGCAATAACGTCTGCCGGCATCTCTGCGTCAGCAAGCGTATTTTGATTGACAACAGGCAAAGGTAAAGGTGACTCTTGTGCCACCGTAGGCGGGCTGCTCGGTGGTATTGGAGTGGGATCTGCTGGTGAATTGGAACTGCTACCACATGACATTAAGCCAGTTAGAATCAGGGCGAAACCCATCGATTGCAAAACCGTTTTACTTAACACTGATTTCATCTTGTCAGCCTCATATTATTGCTACTGCAGTATAATTACTCCAGTGTATAGAAGAGTGTGTTCGACAAACTAAGACAAATTCTCCTTGTTATGCCACGAAATCGGCGATATTGAATATCAAAGATGTTGATCCTGCTCTATCGCATCCAGATCCGAAGTGCTGACCTTGCGCGTGACTTCTTCACGTAAGTCTGAAGGCAGTACGCCGAACATTGATTTAAACTGGCGACTGAAATAGCTATGTTCTGCAAAGCCGCATTGGTTGGCGATCTCCAGGATTGGCAATCGCGTTTCAATGAGCTTTCGACGGGCATTCTCCAAGCGAATTTCGTTAATAAATTGCTTAGGCGTTTTGCCCAAATATTTTTTAAATCGACGTTCCAGTGCACTAACCGACAAAAACGAGATTTCTGCCAGTTCGGTGACGCTGATTTCTTGGTGGAAATTTTTTCTGACAAACTCAACCGGTGCTTTGATGGCTTCAACGTTTGAGAGAGTTTGTGCGCTTTGCTCCAATGAATGTGTGAATCCGTAAGAACCAATAATGTTGTGGTGACTATCGAACAAAGGGCGTTTGGATGTTGAGTACCAACTGAATTCGCCAGACGGCTCCATGTTGAGCTCGACGCGATTTGTCACTATTTCTCCGGCCATCACTTTCTGATCATCTGACATATATTGGCGGGCCAATTGCGGGGGAGAGATCGCGTAGTCGGTTTGCCCCAAAATGTTACTGATACACCGTAAACCACTGTGTTCGACAAAGAGTTGGTTGGCATGAATAAAGCGACAATCTTGGTCTTTTATCCAAAACAAAGTCCCGGGTAGCAGATCAAACATACTGATTAATTGCGTCATATCCAGTTTTTCTAGCATCGCAACTGCCTCTTCGCGAGTTCTCATTGACATCATTTACCCCAAATATCATTCAAAAATTTTAGTGACGCCGAATTTGTTGCATACAGCACCGATTTTTTAATAACACTTTTCGGGATTAATTGGTAATACTTATTACAATTATTTTACATCTCGATGTGGCACTTGAACTGAGTTTCAAGCTCGCTCAACAAAGCGAAGTTAAAACGAAATTATCATGGTAAGAAAAATAAAAATGGGTATGGTCGGCGGCGGTGAAGGTGCCTTCATCGGTGAGGTGCACAGAATGGCATCCCGTATTGATGGCCAGATAGATTTAGTGTGTGGGGCTTTTAGCTCAGACCCAGAGCGGTCGATTAATTCAGGCCGGTCTCTGTATCTTGATGAAAAACGCTGCTACTCAGATTTTAATCAAATGTTAACGGCAGAGGCGAAGCTTCCAAGTAGCGAAAGGATGGACTTTGTTGCAATAGTAACGCCTAATCATTTACATTTTCCCGTCGCCAAAGCCGCCTTAGAGGCGGGTTTTCATGTGTTGAGCGATAAACCCGCGACCTACTCTCTTGAAGAAGCGCTAGCGCTCGAAAAGGTGGTTAAGCAAACGGATCAATTGTTTGGTCTGACCCACACTTATACGGGTTATCCCATGGTTAAGCAGGCGCAAGCTCTCGTGGCAAGTGGCAGGCTTGGAAAGGTAGTAAAAATCATAGCCGAATATCACCAGGGATGGTTAGCCGCTTCGGAAGATGCAAGCTCCAAACAAGCAAGTTGGCGGATCGATCCCAATCGAGCAGGTGTGAGCTGCTGTATGGGAGACATCGGTGTGCACGCTGCCAATCTAGTGGAATTTGTCACCGGTTTACACATTACCGAACTGTGTTCCGATCTTGCCTCTGTAGTGAACGGCCGGCAACTAGATGATGACGGCACTGTGCTCATGCGTTTCGACAATGGCGCACGGGGAACTTTGATGTCGAGTCAAATCGCTGTCGGAGAGGAGAATAATCTCACCTTGCGTGTCTACGGGGAACTTGCAAGTTTGTCGTGGCAACAACAAGAGCCAAACAGTCTTTGGTTGAAACAGAATAATGCACCAAGCCACCTGTATCGCACAGGTGTAGGAGACATGGCTACCACTGCGCAAGCAGCGACCCGCACACCCGCTGGCCACCCTGAAGGATATTTAGAGGCGTTTGCCAATATTTACCAGGATTTCGCTAAGCAAATTCTGGCTTACGAAAGGGGGCAGGAGGTCGCCAACCCCGTGCCCGGAGTCACAGATGCGATTCGTGGTATGGCGTTTATTGAAAACGCAGTCGCTGCTAGCCAATCAGAGACCAAATGGCATCCGTTTGAAACCACCAAAACACCCTTGAAATCATAAAGGCATAGTATGAATCAAATTAAAGGCCCTGCAATTTTTCTCGCTCAGTTTGCATCGGATGACGCGCCATTCAATAGTTTTGACAGCATTTGTGAATGGGCCGCTTCAAAAGGATTCAAAGGTGTCCAGGTGCCAACATGGGATGCGCGACTCTTTGATCTGGAACGCGCGGCTACAAGTCAAACATACTGTTCTGAGTTGATGGGGATTGCCGCATCTCATGGGCTTCAAATCACAGAGCTTTCAACCCATTTACAAGGACAGTTAGTCGCGGTTCATCCTGCTTATGACAGCATGTTTGATGGATTCGCACCGGATGAAGTCAAAGGCAATCCGCAAGCGCGCACGCAATGGGCGAACCAACAAATGATGTGGGCAGCCAAAGCCAGTCAAAATTTTGGATTAAATGCTCATGCGACGTTTTCTGGTGCACTGCTTTGGCACACATTTTACCCTTGGCCACAACGTCCGAAAGGCTTGGTTGAAACAGGATTTGCCGAATTAGCCGACCGTTGGGTACCGATACTGAACAAATTTGACGAATGCGGTGTCGATGTCTGCTATGAACTGCACCCAGGTGAAGATTTGCACGACGGTGCAACCTTTGAACGCTTTCTTGAGGCAACAAATCATCACCCCCGTGCAAATATTCTTTATGACCCAAGCCATTTTGTGTTGCAACAATTAGACTACTTAGCGTTTATCGATTTGTATCATGAGCGGATCAAAGCCTTTCACGTCAAAGATGCTGAGTTCCATCCATCAGGAAGAATGGGCGTTTATGGTGGCTACGAAGATTGGATTAATCGCCCTGGAAGATTCCGATCACTGGGCGACGGGCAAGTCGACTTTTCGCAAATATTTAGCAAGTTGACCCAATACGGTTATGAAGGATGGGCGGTATTGGAATGGGAATGCTGTATCAAACATCCAGAGGACGGCGCCACTGAAGGAGCTCCTTTTATCGCCAAACATATCATTCGTCCTACCGATAAAGCGTTTGATGATTTTGCTGGTGGCGAAACTGATGAAGCAGCTAATCGACGCACACTAGGATTGAAGGAGAATCACAATGGATAAACTGCGAGCGAATAAAGTATTTATTCTTTGCTGTCTAGCACTCACTGTAACATCGATGACGTTTGCCATTCGTGCAGGCATTTTAGGTGAGCTTGGTGCGCAGTATGGTTTGTCTGCCAATCAGCTGGGCTGGGTAAACGCGATGGCGTTTCTAGGCTTTCCGTTAGCCACTATGTTCGGCGGTATTTTGTATAACGCAATGGGCGCCAAGAAGCTCATTACGTTAGCCTTCGTCTGTCACTTACTTGGTCTAATTCTGACAATTAGCTCAGGCGGTTTTTGGGGGCTATTGATTTCAACATTTTTAATCGGTTTTGCTAACGGCTCAGTTGAAGCAGGTTGTAATCCACTTATTGCTGAAATATACGAAGACAATAAAACCACTATGCTAAACAAGTTTCATGTCTGGTTCCCAGGGGGCATTGTCATTGGTGCACTCATTTCAAACGTGATGACAAGCGCAGGACTGGGTTGGCAGTTACAGGTTGCTACGATCATTGTCCCCACACTCATTTACGGGTATATGCTGCTATCAAGTGAATTTCCTGAGTTTGACCGCTCGCAACATTCTACCGTTGACAACATTAAACACCTTTTTACACCGCTATATATCTTTCTCGTCGCCTGCATGACATTAACGGCAACAACAGAGCTTGGCACACAACAGTGGATACAGGGCATTTTAGGCGCATCAGGTGCATCGCCAATGATTATTTTGGCTCTGATGACGGGCATTATGGCGGTGGGTCGCTACTATGCAGGCCCGATCGTGCATCGCTTGAACCCAGCGGGTGTCCTATTGTTCTCAGCTATTTTTGCAAGTATTGGTATGCTAATGATGAGCATGGTGTCAGGTGGAATGATTTATCTAGCGGCAATCATATTCGCAGTGGGTGTATGTTATTTTTGGCCTACAATGCTTGGCTGTGTTTCAGAGTATTTACCCAAGACAGGCGCACTTGGACTGTCCATCATCGGCGGAGCCGGCATGTTTGCAGTTAGCATGTGGAACCCCGTGATAGGCACCTGGATTGACGATGCGACAGCCAGTGCAGAGGCGCAAAATCTTGACCCGACTCAGGTACAAATACTCGCAGGTCAAGAGGTGTTGCAAAACTTGTTACTCTTCCCTGTGATTTTAATCGTTGCCTTTGCAGTGTTGTTTTTTATTGTCAAACGAATAACCGGTCAGCGCATCGCTACCGCAACGCAAAACTAGGACGTGTGATGAGTAAACAAAACATCTCAAATTCGCAGGATAGCCGACGCTGGTTTTTAAAAAAACTCGGCGCCACCCTTGGTACTTCTGTTGCTGCGACCTTAGTTACTGCAACAGGCGTAACATCTGCGTTAGCTTATACACCTAAAAATGATAGCCACTTAAGTGATGGTAAAGTGTTGAATAAAAAACAAATGCAGGTATTGCGCGAGCTGTGTGAAACTGTCTTGCCGCGCACGGATACACCCGGTGCAGCAGACGTAGATTGTCACGGATTTATCGACCATCAACTCAGCCAATGTCATTCAAAACAACAACAACAATCGGTGAGAGAACTTATCAATACAGTAGAAGGCCGTGCGCAAACCCTCAAGGTAAGTTCCTACACTAAGATGACTCCGCAACAGAAAACTGATCTTCTGGTTAAAATCGAAAGCAGAGACGGGTTTCCAGAGACGTTACATGCAGATTTTAAGTTTCTCAAGGGGCTCATTCTTTTTGGCTATTTCACCAGTGAGATTGGCGCCACGCAGGTACTCAATTATCAAGCAGTGCCTGGCGGCTACAAGGGCTCAGTTCCAGTGACAGCGGAAACCAAAGTCTATGGCTCATTGAATTATTATTAGGCAATATTAATGCAAGTGAACGACATTTTTGTAAAAGACACCCAACAAGAATTTGATGTTCTTGTGATTGGATCCGGCGTCACTGGAGGCTGGGCAGCCAAAGAATTCACCGAACGTGGTTTCAAAGTGCTAATGGTAGAGCGTGGTCGTAAAGTCGAACACAGAAAAGACTATATAACCGAAGGCAAAGGCCCTTGGACATTTGCTGAGCGCACTAAAGTTAATAATATCTTAACGCAGGAACAACACCCAGTTCAGTCAAAATGCTACGCGTTTAACGATGCGACCAAACACTTTTTTGGCAATGACAGGGATTTGCCTTATTCCACGGAAAAAAACACCGATTTCAATTGGATTCGAGGCAATCAATTGGGAGGGAAATCCCTCACTTGGCACCGACAATCCTATCGTATGAGCGAGTACGATTTTAACGCCAATAAAGCGGATGGCCATGGCAATGACTGGCCTATTCGTTACAAAGACTTGGCGACCTGGTATCAATATGTAGAAAAACATGCCGGTATTTCTGGTGCAAAAGATGGGCTGGCTCAACTCCCTGACGGTGATACGTTACCGCCCTTTGAAATGAACAAAGTGGAATTGGATCTGCAAAAGCAATTGGCGCGATACTTTCCAGAACGTCCAATGGTCATGGGACGAACTGCACACTTATCGGTGCCAACGGAATATCATATGAGCCATGGTCGGGTGATGTGTCAAGCGCGTGATGAGTGCCATAAAGGGTGTTCATTCGGAGCCTACTTTTCGACACAGAGCTCGACGTTGCCCTTTGCCGCAGCCACTGGCAATTTGACCATCGCCGTTGACAGCATCGTTCACAGTGTGATTTACGATGAAAAGACTAACCGCGTCAAGGGTGTCAGAGTCATAGACGACAAAGATTTATCCACTCGTGAATACTTTGCCAAAGTGGTTTTTCTATGTGCTTCAACCTTAGGGTCGACGCAAATTATGCTGAATTCGACTTCGCGCAAATTCCCTAATGGGATTGCCAATACGTCAGGTGTGCTGGGTCATTATCTAATGGACCACAATTATAATGCTAATGCCGGGGGCATAGTTGAAGGCTTTGATAACGAGTATTACTCGGGCCGACGACCCACGGGTATTTATGTACCAAATTTCCAGTTTGAACCGAGCCGCTATAAAAAACATTATGTGCGTGGTTATGCTTTGGGTGGCGGCGCAAGCCGAGGTAATTGGAAGGGCGCTGAGCAAAAAGATGGCATCGGCGCTGATTACAAAGCGAGTCTAACCCGTCCAGGTGATTGGTATTTTGGGTTTTATGCGCAGGGTGAGATGCTGCCCCGATTTGACAATCAAGTGACCCTCCATCCTACCAACAAAGACAAGTGGGGAATGCCGCAACTGCATTTCAATGTGCAGTGGTCTGAAAACGAAAAGTTGATGATGGAAGATTGCGCAGAAGAATGTGAAAAGATGCTCAAGAAGGTGGGGGTAAAGCATGTGTCTAGCCGTGTGACAACCGACTCAAACCCTCCGGGGTCAGCCATTCATGAGCTGGGCACCGCGCGAATGGGCCGTGACAAGAAAGACTCAATACTCAATGGCTATAACCAAGCCCATGATATTCCAAATCTATTTGTGACTGACGGAGCTTCTTATTGTTCATCGGCGACGGTTAATCCGTCATTGACCTTTATGGCGTTAACCGTTCGCGCCGTAGATTTTTGCGCTCAGGAAATGAAGCAAAGACGAATTTAAGTGTATCTGCCAAGGTTGCAGGTTCAGACTGACAGCACTATGTGAGAATACGATGAAAAAATTAAAATTAGCCCTTCAGGCCAGTGTGATATTACTGACTACCTCGATCTCATCAACGCTGTTCGCCCATGAAATTGGCCTGCAACTATACAGCTTGCGACACCAGATGGAAAAAGACCTGCCTGCAGCGATTGCGGCTGTCGAAGAGTGGGGATTACACTCAGTCGAGGGCGGTGGGAATCTCTATGGTCATTCATTGAGTGATTTTAAAGCGTTGTTGGACCGCCACCACGTGCAAGTTGTCAGTGCTGATACGAGTTATGAAGAAGTCAGAGACAATCCGATTGCTGTAGCTTATAAAGCGAAATTCTACGGTGCTCGATTCGCAACCTTTTATTGGATTCCCCATGAAGGTGTATTTAGCATTGAGGACGCAAAGGCCGCTGTTGATGTACTTAACAAGGCAGGCAAGATACTTGCTGCCAACGGCGTGACGCTGCAATACCATCCCCATGGTTATGAATTCTTCCCATACGAAGATGGCACCATTCTCGACTATATGTTGAATAATGTTGAACACGCGACCTTCCAAATGGATGTATTTTGGATTAAACAAGGTGGTCAGGATCCTGTGGATTTTCTTACGCGATACCCGGGTAAATTTACTTCATTGCATCTAAAGGATCGTAAACATGGCTCACCTGATAGTTCAGATGGTCGTGCTGATGTTGAAGTGAATGTCGTGTTAGGCACCGGTGACGTGGGAATCGACAAAGTCGTTGAAGTCGCAAAGCAACAGGGCATACGTTACTTTTTTATTGAAGATGAATCATCAAGAGTGATGTTGCAGGTACCCGAAAGTATTCGTTATTTGATGAAGCTAAATGGTCAAACCGTCAATCACTAAAACCAAGCATTTCGCAACAAGTCTCAGCACTTAACCTGCCTGTTGGTAAGCCTCGTATGCCAATACAAAATGGAAAATAAATGCGCACTTTAATGAAAGCGCTTTCATTTGCGGTTGAATTAAGCTATAAACTGTATTCATTAACATTTTTTTAATCTTTGGCGACTTAAATGTTTGCCCTACCAGTTTGAGTGAGTACCATGAATAAAGCTTTGCAACTCCCTTCTCAGTCTCCGATGATGGACCGTTCTTTTATATTCGGTGTTGCAACGTCTTCATTTCAAATCGAAGGGAGTGCTGATGAGCGTCTACCCAGTATTTGGGATACGTTTTGCGCAACGCCCGGCAAGATTGCAGACAATAGCCATGGCTTGATTGCTTGCGAACACATAAAACGTTTTCGAGACGATGTGAAAATCTTAGTTAAGTTGGGAGTGGATGCATACCGATTTTCGATTTCATGGCCACGGGTGATGACTCAACAAGGCGAGCTAAACGAGAACGGTATTCAATTTTATGAACAATTGATTGAAGCATTGCGGGCAGAGGGCATTCGTCCTTTTGTGACCCTGTACCATTGGGACTTGCCACAATATTTGGAAGACGCAGGTGGTTGGCTTAATCGTGACACAGCCTTTGAATTCGAAAAGTATGTTGATGCAGTGGTTGGCCGGTTAGGGGACTCTGTGGAGTCCTATGCGACATTCAACGAACCCTTTTGCTCGGCTTATTTAGGCTATGAAGTAGGCGTGCATGCACCTGGGCTTACAGGGGTGAGTCAAGGCCGTACTGCTGCACACCACATTTTATTAGCCCACGGCCTGGGGATGAAAGCTATTCGTCGAAACACCGAAAAGGCGCTGGCAGGAATAGTACTGAATTTTACTCCTTGTTACCCATATTCTAATGATGAAGCAGATCTCATAGCAACCAACGATGCTGATCAATACATTAACCAATGGTACATAAAACCTTTATTTGATGGTTGCTATCCAGATGTGATTGACAAACTGCCTGAGGCTCATCGTCCGCCAATTCAAGAGGGCGACTTTTCAATCATGCAGCAAAAGATGGATTTTTTAGGGATTAATTTCTACACCCGGTTAAGGTATTCGGCCTCGGATGATCCCGCCCAGTTGTACTTTGAACATCCTCATTTATCGCCCAAGACAGACATTGGATGGGAAATTTATCCGGCAGCACTGACTTACTTGCTTACCAGATTGCACGAGATGTACTCACTACCGCCCATTTATATTACAGAGAATGGGGCGGCAATGGATGACAAAATGGTAGATGGTCAAGTCTATGATCTTGACCGAATCGAATACTACCAAATGCACTTAAAGGCGGTGCACGACGCAATGGAAAGTGGTGTTGTCATCAACGGGTACTTTGCTTGGAGCCTGATGGACAATTTTGAATGGGCAGAGGGTTATTTAAAACGTTTCGGATTAATTCATGTTGACTATGCTACGCAAAAACGTACGTTTAAAGCCAGTGCTCATGCCTATCGTGGATTGATTGAAAAACGTAATTTCGCTACAGCCGTATAAAAGTAGAGATTGTCGAGATGCAGATTGAACAACTAAAACTACAAGAAAAAATCGCCTATGCACTTGGTGATGCAGCCGCAAACTTGGTTTGGCGTGGTGCACTTGCTTATCTTGCCGTCTTTTATACTGACACATTTGGGATCTCAGCCAGTGCAGCGGCACTTCTTTTTCTGGTTGTTAGATTGTCGGACGGCATCACGGACATTATTATGGGTATGGTTGCCGACCGCACCAATACGCGCTGGGGAAAGTTTAGACCCTGGATCTTCATATCAACACCTTTTCTAGGGTTGTTTATGGTGTTGTGCTTCACCACCCCTGATTGGTCGGCACAAAACAAACTCATTTATGCCTACGCTACTTACATTGGCTTGACACTGGCGTATACATTTAACAATGTGCCGTATTCGGCGTTAATGGGCGTGATGACTAGCTCTGACGTAGAACGTACGTCGTTGTCTGGATTTCGCTTTGCGGGTGCATTTTTAGGTGGTCTGTTTGTGATGGGCTTCCTCCCCGACATGGTTGCTTACTTTGGAAGTGGCAATGATGCGATTGGCTATCAATACAGTATGTATGTGTTTTCTGCGCTACTCATGTTTCTAATGTTAATTACTGTTGCCGGCACCAAAGAGCGTGTTGTTCCTGTGGCTAGCACTGACTCATCTTTGTCCCGCGAAGTCATTGATTTAAGTAAACAATTGCCATTTATTCTGCTGCCACTTTTGGCGATTACCTTGTTTTTCTATTATCGCAGTTTACCTACCTTTGTTTTTTTAGTGCTGATAGCAGCGTTTACAGCGTTTGCTATCAAAAGGCTGAAGAATCAACCAGAAAGTGAACGTTCTCGCGTGCAACAGGATATGGTGGATTTATTATCCAACAAACCCTGGCTTATCTTACTGGCACTGGGTTTTTTAACGATGATGTTTAATGGCATCAAGTATGGTGTTGTTGCCTATTATTTTAAATATTATGTCGGTGATGAGCTACTTGCAGGTAAATACTTTGCAGCGCTGCTGATCGTGTCTGTCATCGGTGCATTGTGTACTGAATTTTTCGTCAAACGGTGGGGGCGAAAACAAGTTTTTATCATGGCATTGATTGCCAGTGCTGTTTTGACAACGTCAATGTATTTAGTGGGTGCCGAGCAAATCTCCTTGATCTTCATTCTCGGTTGCAGTGCTGAGTTTTTTGCTGCCATGATGCCCACTTTGTTCTTTTCAATGTTAGGGGATTCTGCTGATTACTCCGAATGGCGAACAGGTCGCCGTGCAACTGGGTTAGTATATTCCGCAGGCACTTTCGTGCAAAAAACCGGAGGGGGCTTTGCTGGTGCGCTGGTGCTGGTGGTACTCGCGTCTTATGGTTATAACGGCATGGATGTGAATACCGCGGTGCAGTCTATACCTGGCATGCTGTTGTTAATGAGCGTCATCCCATCTGTATTTGCCTTACTCGGAGCAGCGGTGATGATGGCTTATCCCATCAATAACCAGATGCAGGCGACTATGACAACTGAACTGATTGCCAGGCGGGCAAGCGTATAACGCTAGTATCGGCTTGTTACGGCTTTCAAAGATAATTCAGTTAAAGCCCAGACGCGCTGTTAGTGAGTCCTTCAAACTTGCTAGTGGCTGATTGGCGTCCATTAACATAATGTGTTCGTCATCGTTGGGTAATTCCAGACTTTCAAATTGCGAATGCAATAAATTGGCATCAAAGAAGTGCTCTGAGCGCCTTTGTAACCTTGCTGCAATCACCTGTTTAGACGTCTGCAGCATAATGCACTGAACAGAATAAGGGAGTGCTAAGAATAACTTTCGATGCGCTTTCCTCAGTCCTGAATAAGCCAGCACAAAACACTTATCTTCTGTCAGGTTTTGCTCAATAAATTCGATTATTCTGCCTATCCACGGCAACCTTTGCTCGTCCGTTAGCGGCACTCCAGCCGCCATTTGCTGTCGAGCAGACTCTGAATGAAAGTCATCCGCATCCAGAAATGAAGCACCAATTTCATCGGCTAACTGCTGTGCAACGGTGGTTTTGCCGCTTCCGCTCACGCCCATGATTATGATGAGGTGAAAAGGTTTCATGGGCTCACCGGTAACTTAACGACAACCGAAACATGTTTGTTGTAGGGTTCACATACCCAATGTTGTTGAATGACGCTCGCACCTTGGGCTGAAACCTGAATGTCTGTGACCTCAGTATCGCGTTCGTACTGAACTTGGTAGTAAACGCCTCTAAACCACCTCGCTGCCGAGGCCTTGTGCCAATCCGATGGCAATTGGGGCGCAACACATAAGCCTTGCACACCACCTTTTAATCCAAACAAACCTTCAATGACGGTTTGGTAGTACCATGCCATCGTGCCCGTGTTGAATAAATGACTGGATCGTCCTGCATGTTGTGGAAACTGAAAATAGGCTCCCCGGTAATAGTTTGGAATGTAGACCGGAAGTTGGCCTCTTTGCGAGACATCTTCTTCAGATGGCAACATGTTTTTCAACACTGCATAACCCTTGTTTCCGAACCCAGCTTCAAACAGTGCACACGCATAAAATACAGCAGCATGATTGTAAACGCTTCCATTTTCAGCCACGCCGGGAGATTTTTGGGTTACGCGGCCGATATCAGCGCGGAACTTGGTGTAACTGGGTGCCAATAACATGGGACCATAGGGAGTGTACAAATGCTTTTCGACTTGCTCAATGATTGTGTTGAGTTCATTTTCATTCTCTATGGCGCCACATAACACTGCCCAGCTCTGAGGATTAAGAAATATCTTCCCCTCAACATCCGTTTCTATTCCAAACACGTTATTGTCGTCAGTTATACCTCGAGCAAACCATTTACCAAGCTTAAAAAATTCTCGGATCTGTTGATTCAGTTGGTTTTGGCACGCTCGCCAATACTCTGCTGTTGCTGAATGGTTTGATTGCTCACATAAGGCTGACCACAACTTAAAACTGTAGGATGTGGCCATGCTAAGCCAAGCCGAAACACCTTTTCCTTTGTGACCCACCATGTTCATTGGATCACACCAATCGCCCTGATGAATCAGCGATAACCCTCGTTCATCCAAGTTCTTGTATAGGTGCTGCATCGCAGCTTCTACATGGTCGAATACGGTCTCTGCCCCGGCATCTGCGTAGGGACAAAACTCATTTAATATTTGCCTGTCGCCCGTCTCTCGTATGTAAGCATCAAGGAAAATGATTAGCCATACATTGTGGTCTGAATGGGGAACTTGATTGATATATTTCAGTTCAGCGTCGGGATGCAGCAAAATACCATCTGGCATTTCGCCCGATGAATGCTGTTGCCGCAGGGCAAATAGGAATGCGTCTTTTGCTTTCTCAGGATTGAGATAAAGCATCCCCATTTGATCTTGCAGATAATTGCGCGTTTGTGGATCGGTTGTTAAGCGGTTAGATTCTCCGTGATACTTCACCTGACGTGGTAACCACGTATTCACAAAGGTGCTAAAATCTGTATCGGGGCAGTCAATCTCAATCGGTGCATTGGTTGCACTGTCGGGCTGGTTGTTTGGGCCCTTGAATATAGAGAGTAAGCCGCGGATTTCATCTTCGTTATGAGCGGGACCAAACAACCACTGAAAGGATTCACAGTCACCTGGTTCAATGGTTAAGTCGAATTGCATTGCCGCAGTAGGTACTTCGTAACACGCGTTTTGTTGTGGCAACTTTGGTTGCATCACGCCATCAGGCTGCTGCAATCCGCCCATTCCTTCAAAGCTTTGTTGCATCGCTGTCCAGCTATCTGGCGTCCGATCTGAAGCGAAAAACGATTTGTCCTTTAATGCACTGATTTTCGCTTGGTCAGAGACTTTTTGGTAAGGCGTAATGCTGCTGGCAATTATCGTGTTAAGCTCTGGCGAAAACACTGCGCTTTGGTTCATCCACGACATGTAACCGAAAGGAAAATACGGATAGATTGACAAACTCCGGGCAACCTTGCTGAGGTTTTCAATCTTCAATGTCCAATGTTCAACAGCTTCATCTTCTGCTAGCGTTAGCGTTAAAGTATAACGGATAGATTGCTCTTCGATCACCCAGCGCAGTTTATTCTGAAAGTGTTCAAACAAGTATATCTCCGGAGCGTGCCTTACTGGTTCAAAGGGCATAGAAAACAGCGATTTCCCTGCTTCTTTAACGTAAACAAAACGCCCAGGGTGATGAGCAAAGTAGTGATGTTCTGGTTGCATGAAGGTTTGCGCTTCAATGTTCGGCGGTCGCGCATATTTTGCCGGTTCAGGCTGCATGAATTGGGCAACCGCATAACCTCGACAATTCATCTGAATCATCATTTTGGGATTCCACAAGAAGCCACATGCATTGGGTATTGCGGTTGGACTATGTAAATTGACTGACGCAGTGTCTGAATTAATCGAATAAATCCCAGACGGCATAATTAGGCTCCTTGAGTGGAGCGTTGTTGCGCTAACTGTTGATGAATGTCAACCATCTGCTGTTCACTCAATTTGTAAAGGGTTATACAAAACACAGATAGCAGTGCAAATACGCCAGGAATGATGGATATGAGCAAAACGATACCATGATTGGATTCGTGGGTTTGCACAACATTTGCTTGGTATCCAACGGCCGCCAATACCCAGCCAATGGAAGCGCCAGCCAAAGCGCCACCGAGTTTTTGTGAGAATGCCGCGGCGGCAAAAACCATAGCCGTTGAGCGTCGCCCTGTTTTTAACTCGGAGTAGTCTGCAGTATCTGCATACATGGAAAAAACTAAGGGAGACTTTGGTCCCAAACACAAACCAATGGCGATTTGTAACGCAAATATAAGTTCAATCTGGTCTTTTTCAACAAAATAGAACATGACTGAAAACACGGTGACAAGTGACATAAGCAGGATTAACAGTTGCCTTTTACCCAAAAGCTTTGTCAGTAACGGGGTACTGGCAGCACCAATGGCGAGCGAAATCATATATAACCCGGTAAATAGACCAATCAGATCTTCTCGCTCGACAAAGTACTTAAAATAAAAGGTGCCGACACTGGCTCTGATGGTAATGGTGAGCATGATGATCAGTGCCAGAGAAAACAGCACGATCCAGGGTTTATTGTGCAATAAGTCTTTGATGTCTTGCACAACCGAATGGGTTTCTTTCGCTATGGGTTGCACACGCTCTTTGCAAGATAAGAAAGTGATGCTGAATAAAACGGCGGCGATAACACCATAGGTAACCATGGTAAGTTGCCAGCCTACTGCATCATCTCCATTTCCATACCAACTTACCAGTTCCGGCGTAATATAAGCGACAATTGTGCCGCCTGAAAAGGCGCCAATGAATCGAAAGCTACTTAGCGCTGTTCGTTGTTGACTGTCCTGACTGATTACGCCCAACAGTGCACCATAAGGAACATTAATAAAGGTGTAGGCTAGCATCATAAAAACGTAAGTTGCGTAGGCCCAAATCAGGCGGCCATCTTGGTCCAAATCCGGTACGGTAAAAGTTAATACGCCGGCCGCGGCAAGGGGAATGATGCCCCACAATAGGTAGGGGCGAAACTTGCCAAATCGGGTTTTAGTGCGGTCAGCCAGTGCACCCATCATTGGATCAGTGAACGCATCGATGAGGCGAGTTACCAACATCATAGTGCCAACAGCGGCAGGAGATAGGCCGACGATGTCGGTGTAGAAGATAAATAGAAACACATCAAACACGCGCCAGTAGAAGTTGGAGGCTACGTCGCCCATCGCATAACCGAGCTTCTCTTTTAACGGCACGTGCATGTTACTTTCCTTTTGTTTATTGTTGTTTTAAGTAATGAGATAAGAATTCGGTGTGACTGGGTAGTGAAGTTAAGCGTTTGTCCACATCGTTTTTGATGGTTGCCATGAAACGCGACAATTCAGCTTGGTCCATTTCATCTACGATACGATGAAACTGTTTAGGCACTAGGCCCTGGCCTAACATCACTTGGGTCCAGGAGTCGACTCTAAATATGTCAAATTCATCCAGAAACACGCGTCCAGTGTCTTCAAACAACTGGAGTTTGTGCGCCAAAGAATCAGGTACATCCATCTGCTTACAGTAGCGCCAGAATTCGCTGTCATCTCGCTGAGTCACTTTGTAGTGCATTGTGATGAAGTCGAGAATACAGTCCATTTCGCAGCCAAGTTTGCGATTGTATTCGTCGGTTGCACTCTGAGTTACACCGTCAAATGGAAATAGCCGCATGAGCCTGACAATAGATGTCATGATAAGGTGAATACTGGTTGATTCAAGGGGTTCAATGAATCCCGAAGATAAACCAATTGCAATACAGTTTTTCTTCCAAGGTTGCTTACGTTTTCCAGGACGAAAACGAATATGATTGGGCTGATTGAGCGGCTCTCCGGTGACATTTTCACGTAGACGTTGTTCCGCTTGTTCTTTTGACAGGTGAGAACTGGAATACACCATGCCATTTCCGACCCGGTTTTGCAGTGGAATTTGCCACCGCCAGCCCGAATCATGAGCGATTGAGCGCGTGTACGGCAATGGCGCCTCTGTGGGTGAAGTTTGCATTGCCACGGCACTGTCGCACAACATATAGTGCGACCAATCTTCGTACCCAGAATGCAGTGCTTGCTCAATTAACAAGCCTCTAAATCCGGTGCAATCGATAAACAAGTCAGCGGTGAGCGTTTTACCTTTGTCTAAACTCAAACTAGAGATAAATCCAGTTGCCTGATCTACGCTCACCTTGTCGATTTTACCTTCAACCCGTTTTACGCCATGCTTTTCAGCGAACACACGTAAGAATTTTGCATAGCCAATAGCATCTAAATGATAGGCAAAGTTGATAGGGTTCTGCTCGTTGAAGCCAAATTTCTGTTGCTGTGCCGCTTTAAGCTCAAAGCAATAATCGCCAAACGCTTCGGCAATACCAAGCTGTTGCGCTTTTAGCCAAAAATGATGGAATTCACCGGCCCAACACTCTCTGCCCGTTACACCAAATGAGTGAATGTATACGTCATTTGCGGTGCGCCAATTTTCAAATTGAATGCCTAATTTGAAGGTCGCTTGTGTGGCGCGCATAAAGTCTCGTTCGTCGATGCCTAACAATCGATGAAAGGTGCGGATAGGTGGGATGGTCGCTTCACCCACACCTATGGTGGCAATTTGGTCTGATTCCACCAAGGTAATATCAAGTGATTTGCCAATTAACTTTGATAGGGCGGCTGCGGTCATCCAACCTGCAGTGCCGCCCCCTGCGATAATCACCCGTTTGACAGAATTTTGATAAGTCGTATTCATTTTTAACCTGTTTGTGCCAATCCACTTTGGGATTTTGCTGTCAGCCAATCACGATTAGAAGGTAATCCCTGTAACAGGCGAGAAACATACTCTGTATTTTTTGCGAATAATTGCTGACAGTGTTCAAGTTCAGCAGTGGACAACGAAGTGGATTGAGTGTGATAGTCCATTCCGTACAATACATATTGATAGCTGGCTGATGGGAAGACTTCTTCGTTTTCGATGAAGTCATACCTAGAGGGTGATTGGTGGCGCCAAAGCTCTAATAATTCGTGCAAAGAGTCTGGAATACTATTTTGGCTGCGGTTGTCTCGCCAATATTCGCTGTCTGTGCGCTCACTGATAGCATAATGAAGCTTGATAAAATCAATTACTCTTTGCCAACGATAACGAAAGCGTTGGTTGAATCGCTTGCGCACGGTGGGCATTTGCGTCATTAGACTAGGTAAGTGGTCACAGAGCATCGTCGCTGATAACTCGACCATAGCAAGAGCGGAAGCCTCTAGAGGTTCGATGAAACCCGAAGACATGCCAATTGCTACGCAGTTGCCTTTCCAGAATTCTTGTCTGTAGCCGGGTTTAAAATGCAAGACCCGCGGCGTTAATGCGCTCATAGCATCTTTACTCATTGAGCGTGCTAGATATTCTGTCAGCGACTGCTCAGCAGTCGCAGCATCGGTATATTGGCTGGCAAAAACATAACCTACACCCCGTCGGTTGCTTAGACCAATATCCCAAATCCAGCCTTCGGACTGCGCTGTGGCTAGGGTTGTTGAAACAATATCAGTTTGTGCAGAGTCATAGGGGGCCTGAACCGCTACAGCAGAGTCGTTAAATAGTACATGGCGTTGTGATATCCAAGGGACGTTAAAATGCTGGCCAATTAGCAGGGAACGCATGCCAGTGCAATCTACAAAAAGATCCCCCTGCACCATGCCATGTGTTTTACAGGTGACGGCATCGATATCATTGTTTGGATGTGCCGTAACGGATTCAACATGATCAACTAAGCAATTCACGCCTAACTGATCAATACAATGGTTTTTGACCAATTCGACAAATTTGTCCGCGTTGAAATGGTATCCATAATTGGTCACGCCAGCATAATCTGGTGTTTGAAGTTGTTTGGGTGCTTTACCATATGCACAGACTTGTGATTGTGCGCTTACGGTATCTGAGTAGGCTCGGTCTGGGTGCAATGCTCGCCAACCCGATGCGATATCTAGCTCTGCATAACCCGGTGGAGTCGTAAACGGATGTACGTAGTAGTCATTTTTTTCACCCGAACGCCATCCGTAAAAACTTGAACCTTGTTTGAACGACGCGTTGCAATGCAGCATAAATTGGGTTTCTGGTATGCCAATCTGTTGCAGTGTGTGCCGCATAGATGGCCATGTGCCTTCACCGACACCAATTGTCGCGACATCTGGGGATTCTATCACCGTGATTTTGATACCTTGTGAACGCTGAGCAGTGATTCGTGCTGCTAGCAGTCCAGCAGTAAGCCAACCGGCACTTCCGCCGCCAACAATGACAATATGATGATTATGCATTTACAGTTACTGGTTGTGATTATTAACTTCAGAATAGCCTGTGTCGATCCCTAAGGGAAGCTGCCATCCTTGGCAGACTCACACACACGACTTTCACAGAAACAGTGGCTTAAAACGAGGCCCTAATACCCAGAGCGTAGCGGGCACCTAATTGTTCCAAGCGCCATAGTTGAGCAGACGTTCGACCATGTCGACGACTGTTCTCTTCAGTGATATTGATCCCTTCAAGGAACACCGTCATTGTGTCGTTGATTTCGTAAGAAATGTTGAAATCTATTTGCGACAAGGACTCCGTATAACCCGGTTCGTTGACATATTGTGTTGCGTTGTCGAGGAAGTTGTCGCGCCAGTTATAGGCAATCCGCGCTTGAATGGCATCTTTTTCGTACATCAAAATCAAGTTTGCCGTATCACTCAAACCAACTAGTGCAAACTGTGTAACAGACGGGTCGGCGTTATTATCAAAGCCTACATCGCCGTTTACGGTTGTGTAGTTAGCATGGACGCCGAAACCACTGTCTCCGAAGAAATGTTGCGCAGCTAATTCGAACCCATAGATATTGGCACTTTTGTTATTAACGGGTTTAGCGTTAATAAATGTTAGCAAAGGGTCGCTATCGTTAGGCAATACATCGAATTGTGCTTCAAACTGCTCATCACTAAGAGAGAAGTAATCAATACCATTTTCCATAGCCGCAACCATATTGAATAGCGTGGTATCACTTAGTGGAATGCCCAAGCGCTCCAATTCGGCTTGCGCTGCTTGAGCACGAGGACCAGCGGTGGCATCACGTAATCCGAATACGCTTTCTTCAACCTGTTCGTTACCAATGAAGTTGCGCACACGTTTGTCATAGAAGCCGACAGACACGTAGCTTGTTTCATCGAAATAGTATTCAAAGGACAAATCCAAGTTGTCAGACTCTAGTGGCACAAGCGATGGGTTACCCGAACTAGCTGTTGCGGTTGCCTCTCCGGTGATCAACGTAGGGCCGCTTGGAGGACTCACTGTTGCTGCTGCACTGAGGTTGTTATAGGTGGGTCTGGCTATCGTTTTACTGTATGAGAACCTCGCCATCATGCCTTCAGCAACTTCAAGGTTAAAATCTAAAGCAGGCAGAACATGGTCGTAAGAGGACGTCACGCTCACATCTTCCATGGCACTTCCGAAACGCACGTTAAAATCGTTGTTGCCTTCCCATGCAACACCACTTGGTAAGCTAATGTTGGCAATAGACGTTGTTTCAGTATCTTCGTATCTGACACCAGCAAGAACGTCGTAAGGCATGCCGTTAAGCTCGCCACTAATATCAAATTCAAAATAAAGTGCAGTGATGTCTTCTTCTATTGTTCGATTAGTTGCAAATGGATTGTTTGCTACAAAATCAAAACCATATGCTTGCGAAGCAAATGCACCCAGTTCGGCGACATTGCCAGTGAAACCTTGACTAAAGATACCACTGGTATTGTAGTCATTAAATTCTTCAGCGAGGCTGATGGGAGAGAGGATACCAGCAGGCAATTCACCAGGGTTCTCGATACCCCAGTTACCCATTGTATGCCGAGTAAGCGACTGCATGGATGTGCTTTCCATTGCACGTGACTCAATACCAAAATTAATACTTCCGTCATCAAACATGTACTGACCATCAATGCGGGCTTGAGTTACGTCGGTTTCTTGGGAACTAAACTGCATGTCCAAAATCGATGTGCCGACATCGTCCTGATCCAGAACTCCATTTGGATTCAAGTTCCCACGAGCTTCGTCATCAAAATCAACTAACATGATTGGGAATTCGCCGCTAAAGTCAACACCTTGACCTCGCACAACATTTGCCCCTAAACCAAGGTTGGTCCAAGTACCATAGGGCGCATCGGGAAGACCATCAGCTGAAGAACGGTGGAAATCAAATGCCAAGAACAGATCATCGGTGACATTGTACTCAACATTTAGACCAATAGATTTGTTTTCATTAACCTGGTTCAACTCTTGAACGGCTAACCCTAAGTCTCGCGGTAATAAGTCGCGACGTTCTTGGCGAATGCCAATAGGGGTTTTGACCGTTTCATTATCAAACGTCAGTTCAGCAAAATAGCGATCATCCATCCAAATCGACTGTTCCGCTCTGGCTTCAAATAAGTCTTGTTTAGAATAGGTGTAATCTAAAGTTGCAACAATGTCGTCACTCGGTGCAAATTGCACTGTCAACTGTGCGTTTGTTCTTTCACGCTCTCGGTCAGCGATAAAGTAGCGTAAATCAGACGGTATTGCGAAAAGCTGCCCCATAGCCGGAGCATTATTTAACACAACGGGGGCACCACTGGCAGGGTTGTTTGGATCGGGTGATTGCGGCACAGTGCCGTCAAAAGGATTGACCCGCCACTGGTTAACGAATGCGCCCACGGCAGCACTGTCACGGTCTTGGAAACTTGCAGAAAGTGAAACACCAAAACGTTCGTCTTCATCAGTCCAATTAACAAACGTCGAAACTTCAGGGGTGACATCATCACCTACACGGTTGGTTGTATCGTGAAGTGCCTTGATACCAACGGTAGCTGAAAAACCCGATTCAACAGCGTCAAAAGGACGCGCAGTACGAATGTTGATTGAAGCACCAATACCACCCGTGGCAATACTTGCTCTGCCGGTTTTATACACTTCTACCGCACGCACACCCTCTGATGCGAGATCGGAGAAGTCGAATGCTCGGGAATTAGCCGCCCCGCCACCGGCAGGTAGCGCAGACCCCGGCATTGTCCGACCATTCAACGTCACCATATTGAAGTCAGGACCAAACCCACGCGCGGTAACCTGATTACCTTCACCATTATTTCTTGAGATTGAAATACCGGTAATACGTTGTAAAGATTCAGCCAGATTAGTGTCTGGGAATTTACCAATATCCTCTGCAGAAATGGCATCAACGACGCCCGATGATTCTCGTTTTATGTTCATGGATTCTTGAACACTTCCACGGATACCAGTGACCTGGATTACTTCAACATCATCTGCATCTTGTGCAAGAAGCGGAAATGCAGTACCCACACCAAGAATAACCGACACGCTTCTCGCGATTAAGGTGTGTTTAAAATTAGTCTGTTTAGCTTTCATGTATAAGCCCATAGTATGTTAATTGGAGCCCCTAAACAGAGCCCTTAGTGTGCAATTGCTCATTGCTGTTGTTACGGCAATGAGTCACGCTTTGTAATATTTTGGTGTAAGCGCTTACATTTAAGCCTAATTCATGACTTGTATTTGATCAACTTATTTTTAACATTAAATTAAAATATCACGAACATAATTATTATATTGTTGATATTAAAGGATAATAAAACTCGTCTGGAATCTAAGTTTGGCTATTAAATGTACTGTGATTGTTGGTGTAAAAAGTAATAAAAAATGAATTACGCTTACATTTTTGGTGTTTTCTTTGTGCGAATATACACAAAAAAGTGGTGTTAAATTTTATCGGTGTGTTATAAGTAAGCGTCGATGTAAGTGAAGTGATTTATGGCAACTATATATGAAGTATCTAAATTAGCTGGGGTATCGCTGGCTACTGTGTCTCGCGTTATTAACGACAGCAGCGCCGTCAGAAAAACCACCAAAGATAAAGTTGAGCGGGCGATGAAGCAGCTCAATTACAAGCCTAATTCGGTTGCTAAGTCATTGGCTTCTAACCGATCTGATTGTATAGGTGTATTGGTAAGCGAGTTAAAAAGTCCTTTCTTTACTCGAATGATGGGAGCTATCGACGCGGAGTGTCGACAATTCGAAAAACATATCGTTGTCACAGCCAGTGAGAATGACCCTTTGCATGAAAAAGAAGGCATTGAATTTCTCATCGGCCGTAACTGTGATGCCTTAATCCTGCACGTTGAGAGTTTGTCCGACGAATACTTGATAGAGTTGAGTCAGGGCAAGGTACCTATCGTGATATTGAATCGTCAAATTCCACAAATTAGTGATCATTGTATTAGTCTGAACAATGAATTGGGTGGGTACTTGGCAACAAAAGCGGTTATCGAGCATGGGCATAGGAACATCGTATATATATCTGGCCCCGAACATAAAAAGGATGCTATACAGCGTTTAGCAGGCCACAGAAGGGCCCTAATGGAAGCAGGGATAGGTATTGATCAGACACGAATTTTTACTGGTGACTACTTGCAAACTGGCGGCCAGGAGGGGTTTAAACACTTCCATGACAGCGGCATACAATTCAGTGCAGTGGTGTGCGGAAATGACGAGATGGCAACAGGTGTAATGGCTACTGCTCGAGAATGTGGTTTGTCTTTGCCTGAGGATTTATCTGTCATGGGATTTGATAATGTCGTATTTTCTCGTTATACCTTTCCCCGTCTTTCCACGGTAGACAACCCAATTACTGACATGGGCAAGATGGCTGCACGCATCATAATGGAAGATGTATATAAGAAATCGATGGGCTCGATTAACAAATCATTCGAACCGTCACTTGTAATTAGAGAATCTGTGTCTCGCATAACGAAGGACTAAATTAACATAGAGGCCTATTACCCATTATTGAACCTGTCAGCATTTAAGCTTTCTTTTGAAGAAAGCGCCATGCAAGTACCTAACTTAAGGCTCTGGGCATATAACCTAAACAGCAATGTTTAAGTTAACAAATATTGAACACGTTAAGAGTGCTGATTCTATAAAAACGTCTGGTAACAAGTGTTATATTGTTGATGATTTGTGCTTAAAAAACTTTGTCTACCTGGCGAAACACTTATGGCGCGCACTCGTTATTTTTATTCCTGTTGTGATAGTGACTGGAAGCGGTTTGCTACTTCAAGTAAAAAAGCGAGAATTCAACAAATTACTTCCGACTAAAATACATAGGTTAAATTGAATTCAATATTTGGGCCCAGCGCATTGGGCGCTAAGTCATCAGTGCTTAGCGCATAGACCTTATCAGTGATATTTGATGCCAACACTCGCATGGACAAAGACGGCGATATCATGTGCTGGTAACCGGCACGAAAATGTACAACTTTCTTTGTGGGTAACTCACTACTGCCTACTCGTCGATGTGCGTGTCGATAAGCCATGTTGATCCACAGTTCATGTGAGTCCTGATGCCAGCCCAGTTTCATATTGTGTTGATGTGGGCTCACATCATTGATGGGCATGTCATTATTATCTTCACCCCACAACCACTGCCCATGTAGTTTGAGGTACAGATTCGGCGACAAGATCCAATGAGAGTGATAACTGACACCATCAATTTCAGCATCGCCCAGGTTAACGTATTGTTGAAGCAAAGAGCTCAAATCAATACGTTCAATGTAATTGTCGATTTGTTGATGGAATACGCTGACACCCAATGAAACATGTTGCCCTTGATAATCAATATCTAGCTGTATATTTTTAGCGTTTTCAGTCTCAAGGTTAGGGTCACCTTGGGATATCCCTCGTGGCGTATTGCCAAAAAAGAAACGTTCGGTGAGTGTGGGGGTGCGAAATGCGCTACTCAAATAGAAGCGAGTTGACCAGCTCTGGGACCACTGTTTTTTAGCAACCAAAAAAGCACTAAGATTGGAATCACTGACACTTATTGACGTTCCCACATCAGAGTGCTGGGCTATGTGCTCGAGTCTCACTCCAGTCGCTATGCGCCAATCTTTCAATTGCCGAACAATATCCGTCGATAATGACCACGCTTGCTGATGAGCATCAAGGTTGGTTCTATCAAATACCAATTCTCCTTCAGCTGTTGCCTCTTGTTCGGAAGCCTTTACGCCACGACGGGCGTCAAACGCCAGTTGCCAATCTAATTGCCAATTTCCAATAAATGACGTGTCGCCAACTCTGGCTCCCCAACCAAGGGCCGCGTTTTGTAGGGAATTGGTTCGTTGCTCTGGACGCACGATCGATGTATCAAGGCGAGCTTTGTGCGCATAAACCCCGGCATTGAGCCAATCAAAATCCAGCTTAGCAAGCCAATGATCGTTATTGGGGTATCGCGTTAGGCGACTGTTGATGGGATCAGAATTGGCTTTACCTATGTTATTCGCGCTCGAAATAACAAAGAGTGCATCGCTTATTGAATATTCTTCCGATGTTTGTCTGATCCAAATGACTGACTGTTCAAAGCCATTGAATAGAGGCTGGTTTGCGCTGTCTTTACCATTGTTAGCGTGACGAAGGCTTCCCCCCCAATAAAGGCGGCTGTTTTCTAAAACTCGTCCACCTAATGTCTGAATGCTTCGATAATCTTGTTGCAGATCCAACGTCGTGCTCAGCGTTGGAGTGGTGGTGGCGGCAAGTTGTAAATCGATACCACCACCTAATGCGCCTGATCCTAACTGTGTTGACGCTGCGCCTGACAACACATAGGCACTGCCAACCATACCTGGGGCGATAAATTCTGCGGCGTTACCCGATCGCCTTTCACTATGGATAGGCACACCTTCGATCATTGTTTGAATGCGCCATCGAGATAGGCCGCGAATGCTGAGAGTTTGCAGTAGTCCCCCTTGACCATTAAAATTTACGCTTGGTGAGGCAGTAAACAATTCCGCAATAGAGCCTGTTTGCTCAATGGCTGAAGTATCGACAACGTCTATAGGCAGTAACCCATTGAGGTCGTTCAGGTAACTCGGCTTTTTGCCGACAACCAGCACATGGTCGTTCACTTGTTCAGATGCGTGTGTAAGCAATCCAATTGTGCAGGATAATAGAGCAAAAATTCTTGGAAAAAGGATCATAGATGAAAGCGAAATCGAGTCGCCGCCAACAGTGCGACGACTCATAGTTAGCCTTATAGTGTTGGCAAAGGTTGTCCCGGCGCCCAAGGTGCGCCAGCATCTTTAAGCTTTTGTTCAAACGCAGGGATACGTTGCTCAAGGATGATATTCAGTGCCTTGCTAAGCTCTCGCAATTCCTCAGTCGCGATGTTCAGACTTTCGCGTATCGCGGGCGTTGGGCCATAGGTCGATCTAAATGTACCAATACTCGCATGGCTGAGCCGATCGTAAATACCCGGATGATTCCATGCACCCACCTGATTTTTCGCTTTGTTACCATTAAGTTGGCTGTCTAGAGCGTTCAAGCTATTTCTAAGTTGGGTATATTGTGCATCCAAGGTTCCCGGTGCCGACAATGCTCTGTCCATTGCGATTTCTAAAGAGGCCAAATGCTTATTCGCGCCTTCAAGTGCTTCACTGACTGCACTAGCGACGCCTTGCACATTGGCTAATTGCTTCCAAAATGCAGCGACTTCTTGTGGTGTTGCACCGTCCAAGGCGCCGCCTTTACGCAGTGGTTCAACCTCAAACGTTTGCTCACCGGATAAATCTGTAACCACGCCATTGACCTCTTTGCTCATGGACAAAGAATAGGTACCGGGAGCAACCATCATGCCTTGAGGATCTCCCAACCAAGAGCCTTCGGTAATACTCACCGCTTCATGAGGTGGCCAACGCAGGTCCCAAGTTACCCGCTGGATCCCTTTTTTGGTTGGCCCTGATATACGACGCACAACATTGCCTTGAGCATCTTTAACGGTAAACCAGATGGCAGTTGGTTGTTCACGTTCCTCTGCTTCTAACGCTTCCCAGCTTGGGAAAGAAATCTTCTTTTTGTCTTCTTTCAGTTCTTTTTCTCGCTTTTTGCGAAGGGCTTTTTGCGTTTTTAATTCGTCTTTTAAGTAATAAGTAAAAGTGGCACCATACTCTGGATTAGGGGCGGCGTATAAACTTGCGCCTTGCGAACCTTTATCTCTTAAGCCTAGGGTGCCTCTTTCGATATACCACCACGCTTTGCGAGTAGGGAATAAGATCGCCTCCTGTTGCAGGGCTTTTTCTGATAGGTTACGCAAAGCTGAGTAGTCATCAAGGACATAGAATCCTCTACCGAAACTTGCACCGACTAAATCATTTTCACGGCGTTGAATGGCTAAGTCACGGAACGAAATTGTGGGTAAACCACCGTCCAGCTCAACCCATTTTTTGCCACCGTTGGGCGTGAAAAATAAACCAAATTCAGTACCAGCGAACAACAAGTTTCTATCGACATGATCTTGCACCACGCGCCAAACCAAATGTTTGTCAGGTATGTTACCTGCAATAGATTTCCACGATTTTCCTCGGTTAGTGCTTTTTAAAATATAGGGTTTGAAATCGCCATATTTGTGGTTGTCCAGGGTGACATACACGGTGTCTGCATCAAATAAGTCAGCTTTGATATCATTCACAAAAGCGGTGTCAGGTACCTTGGGTAAATCACCAACTTCTATCTTACGCCACTTTTGTCCGCCATTCTCAGAGACTTGAATGAAACCATCATCAGTACCAGCGTAAATCAAGCCTTCTTGCAAAGGTGATTCAGCCAGAGATGTAATGGTTGAGTATTGTGACATTGCATAGATATCCCATGCACCGTCCCAGCTTTGTTGGCCCCCCATAATAGGCTGTCGAATTCGTTCGCGATTTCCAGTCAGATCGCCCGAAATGGCCTGCCAGGTATCGCCACGATCTTCTGAGCGCCACACCCTATGAGAAGCAAAATATAAACGGGTTGGCTTGTGAGGACTCACCAAGATTGGTGCATCCCAATTGAATCGCTCCGGACCTTCGCCTTTGGCAGGTTGAGGTTGTACATAAACCATCTCACCATTGGTGCGATCAAAACGTGTTAAGTTTCCCTGTTGCCACTGGGCATAAACGATGTCTGGATTACCTGGTTCAGTAGCTGGCTGATGGCCATCACCAAAAAGAATAACTTCCCAATCCGCATTTAAAATCCCATGCAAGGTGTCAGTACGAGAGGGACCACCTTGAGTGTTGTTATCTTGTGTACCACCATAGATATTGTAAAAGGGTGCTTCATCATCAACGGCGACTTTGTAATACTGAGTTATTGGCAGGTTGCTGACGTAACGCCAGTTTTCTCCATTGTCAAAGCTCTCATAGATCCCGCCGTCAGATCCTACCATCATGTAGTTTTTGTCAGAGGCAACAAATTCCATCGCATGATTGTCAGAGTGTTTATCCTCTTCTTTCATAGTGACGAAGGTCTTACCGCCGTCTTTAGATTCTTGCATACGCACGCCAGCAAGATAAATATGATCGAAATAGTGGGGGCTGACATAGAGTTCCTGATAATAATGTGGGCCGGTTCCACCGGCTACCGCGTCAGCGCCTTTCTCCCAAGACGCGCCTCGATCTGATGAGCGATACACTGCCCCTTTGCGGCGATCAAGTTCTATCGCGGCATACACTACATCAGGCTGCATAGGTGAAATGGCTAAACCAATTTTACCCATTTCACCTTCAGGCAAGCCATTCTCAAGCTCAGTCCAGGTGTCCCCTCCGTCGACCGATTTATGGATGCCAGATCCTGGGCCACCACCATAATAAGCCGCAACTGTTCTATGCCGTTGCCAAGTAGCCGCATAGATCACATTCGGGTCTCGTGGATCCATGACAATATCAGTAACGCCGGTCCACTCATCGTCGCCAAGTGTACGGGTCCAGGTATCGCCACCGTCGGTAGATTTGTAGAAGCCACGCTCCCCACCTTTGGCCCACAGGTTGCCTTGTGCAGCGACCCAAATCGTATTCGAATCTTTAGGATGAACGATGATTTCAGAAATATGTCGACTGTCTTTGAGCCCCATATTTTTCCATTTGTTACCGCCATCTTGACTGCGATAGATACCGTCTCCAAAACTAACGTGTCGGCCACCAACATTTTCCCCGGAGCCTACCCAAATGGTATTCGAATTCTGCGGATCCAGCACTACTGCACCAATAGAATATACCGGTTGTTTATCAAAAACGGGCTTCCAGGTTACGCCAGAATTGACGGTTTTCCAGACTCCACCTGATCCAACGCCAACATACCAGGTACTTTCATCGTTGGGGTCGATGGCGATATCGGCAATTCGGCCAGACATAAACGCTGGCCCGATATTACGAAACTTCAGTTCTTTAAACGTTTCACTGGATAAAGCTGAATCATCTTTATCGTCTTTTGCTATCGCGGTTGACATAGAACAACTGATAGTCAACGCGGCGGCCACAATTAGGCCGTTTATGCGTTTAAACATAGTATTTCCCTAACTCTTTATTGTTTTTTGGGGTAAAAAATCGTTCAGTCCAAGATTTGTATATAGAAAATTGCGTTGAGACTCAAACACGCTCGGTTAAGTGTTTTAATCAAAGCCGCCTAATGAAAGGCGGCTTTTTTCTACTTACTCTATCGTGGGAATCCGGCCCGGTGTCCAGGGCGCACCAACAGATTCAAGCTGGTTTTCGAGCGCCGTTAACTCAGACTGTAACACTTTGAGTTGGTCTGCTACGCGAGTATATTCAGCTTCTGCGATATCCAATGACGCCAAATGGTTACCCGATACTTTGTTCTGACTACCACTAATTGCGTAGTACAAGCTGAAAGTACGGCCTGATACAGACCAGGGAACCGGTTCTTGGCGAGCTCTTACTGTAGCATCTCCATCCAACAGCACGCTTAATTGTGCCAGTCTAGCTGTTAGTGCTCGAACTGCCTGGGCATGTTGCTCAGTCGAAGACGGTGTTAAGTCTACTGCTGCAGTTAAATGCTTGATACGGTCGCGCAATTCACCTTGTGCTTTAGACGCTCCACGCACTGAGCGGAATAAATTAGCAGCCCGCTGCTGAACCGCCAGCAATCCTTCGCGGTCATTGGTGATTTCAGGGCTGTTATTCAACAGTTTTAAGTTGAATGTTTGTGGTTCAGACAGCGCTGATACTTTACCGAATTGTCGCTTTTTAAGGGTGACGGTGTATTGTCCGGGTAATGCGATAGGGCCTTTAGGCGGGATTGCCCAAGGTGGCACATAGCCTGAAGGTTTAGATAGGTTGACTGGCGCAGAAGACGGATAGTGCATGTCCCATGCGACACGATGAAAACCCTTGCTAGCAGTAGCATCAACACGGCGAATGACTTGACCTTGCGCATCTTTAACTTCTAGAAATACACTCGGCGCTTCTTCTTGATCTTCTTTTCGCAAGGTATCCCAGCTAGGGTAGGGGGTGTCACCACCTTCTTTTTCAATGACTTTTTCTTTTTCCCGTCGTTGTTTTTGTAACGTCTCAAAACCATCTCTCAAATAGTATGAGAATACCGCTCCATAAGCAGGGTTGTCGGCAGTGAAAAAGGCATCACCATTAGATCCATTGCGTTCGCCGCCGTATTGATAGCCTTGCAGATACAGCCAGCTATCTTTAACCCCAAACAGTGTCGCGGTCTGCTTTTTCAAGTCATCAGCTTTTGTCCGCAGTGGCGAGTAATCGTCCAAAATGTAAATCCCGCGGCCAAAGGTACCAACAACTAAATCACTTTCACGACGTTGGATTTCCAAATCACGCACGGCGATTGTGGGGAATTTTCCTTTCATGGGAGACCAATTTTTACCGCCATTTTGACTAACAAACAGGCCAAACTCAGTGCCGACAAACAACAGGTTTGGATCAACATGATCTTCAGCTATGGTATGCGCCGAGCCCCAATCTGGAAGGTCGTTGCTGATGAGTTTCCAGCTTTTACCTTTGTTGGTCGTTTTGAATACATAAGGTTTATAATCACCACGTTTGTGATTGTCGAATACCGCATAGGCTACATTTTCGTTGTGCAGAGAAGCGATAATATCTTCCACTAAAGACATGTCGGGCACACCGCGGAAACTGTCCTCGGTACGCCAATTCTGTCCGCCATCCTCTGTAACACTGATCAGTCCGTCATCTGAACCGACGTAAATCAAACCTTCTTTTAAAGGACTTTCGTTGAGTGCAATGATCGAGCCGTACATGGATGTCGACGCATTCTTAGCGATAGTGTCCACACTCCAAACTCTATCCATCACTTTTAACTTGTTGCGGTCGATTTGGCGAGTTAAATCAGGGCTGATAACTCGCCACGTTTCACCGCGATCATCAGTTTGGAACAATTTCTCTGCGGCGTAAAAAAGTCGAGTTGGACTGTGTGGACTCAATAATAACGGCGAATTCCAATTCCATTTGTAGGCATTTTCTCCCATTTTAGGGTGAGGTGTAATTGACACACGTTCTCGGGTACGCCTGTCATATCGAGCTAAGCCACCGTATTGGTATTGGGCGTATATGATGTTTGGGTCATTTGGGTCAATTTGCGGTTTATACCCGTCTCCACCAATGACGATATTCCAGTCTGCATTGGTGATGCCATGAATAACCTCGGTGCGAGAGGGGGCGCACAAGGAATTGTTGTCTTGAGTGCCACCGCATACGTTATAAAAGGGTTCTGCGTTATCGGGTTGTGCGCGGTAAAACTGCCCAAGTGGCAGATTTTGCGCCCATCGCCATTTTTGGCCTCTATCCCAACTTTCGTAAACGCCGCCATCACCACCCATGATGAGGTGATTGGTATTTTTTGGATCTATCCAAAGAGCATGATCATCGACGTGACGAAATTCATTGGAAAGAGCGTTGAAGGATTTTCCGCCATCTTCAGACACTGTGGTAAAGGTATCAAGGGAATAAACACGCTCTGGATTTAGCGGGTCTACCACTAATTCGTTGTAGTACTGTGGACTGCTGGTCATGTGCCCCGAGCGTTTATTCCACGTTTGACCAAAATCTTCAGAACGGTAGACACCCTTATCTTTGTCGTTGGATTCAACAATGGCATACAACATGTTGGGAGATGAAGGCGCCATTGCAATGCCAATGCGGCCCATGTTTTCTGCAGGCAGGCCTGACGAAATACGCGACCAGGTTTTTCCGCCATCGGTAGTTTTGTGTATACCGCTGCCTGGCCCACCATTAATCAGCGTCCAGACATGCCGACGACGTTGGTAACTAGTGGCAACAATGTTGTTGGGATCGGCCGGGTCGACAACAAATTCATTCACCCCAGTGTAAATATCAATATCTAAAATACGTTCCCAAGACTTTCCACTATCTGTGGTTTTATATAAGCCTCTGTCACCACCATTACTCCAAAGAGGGCCTTGAGAAGCAACTAGGACATGGTTGATGTCGTTGGGATCAATCCAGATTTGTGAAATGTGGCCTGAGTTTTTTAAGCCCATATGCTCCCACGACTTTCCGCCATCCGCAGACTTGTAAACGCCATCACCATATGCCACAGAACGCTGCGAATTATTTTCGCCTGAGCCGAGCCATAGTACATTGGAGTTTGAAGGTGCCATTTCAATGACCCCAATCGCATAGGCTCCTTCTTTTTCAAAAAGGGGAGTCCAGGTTGTCATGTTGTTTGTGGTCTTCCAGAGATTCCCAGAAGCAGTGGCAACATAGAATTCGTTTGAGTGATTAGGGTTGACTGCGAAATCAGAGATTCGCCCTGAAATCATTGCTGGTCCTATGTTGCGCAAAGGAATATTAGCGAGTGGATTTTCAGGTGCATCTTTAGCGACGATGTGCGTTGATGTGACAAAAAACGCGACAGCAAGACTACCTAATACTAGATATTTAGATATTGACATGATTTTGTTTCCTGAGGGGAAAGTCCCTTTTCTGACGTTTTATTTTGTTTTTTATTTACACAAACATAACACAATCAAGCATATTCGCTATTTGAAAAATAAAAGTAATTGTCGATCCACAACGATTTTTGTATGGGTTTATGTACTAAATATTAATTTCCAAACTTTCTATACATGCAACTTAATCTGGGTTTACAATTTTTGAATTAGTATCTTCAATACACTCGAGTGAGGCATTTGTGGCGCGGAAAACGTTTAATGGGAGAATGACCGTGAATAAGTTACATCTGCTCTGGATATTTTTATTGACCGCATGTAGTGCAGTAACCCCCGAACCTAACGAGTCCAAGTCGATTACCATTGCGAGTTTTAATGTCAGCATGGAAGCGCGCAATTATACCGATCCTGATAATCAATCTGAACTTGCTCCGGGTCCGCAGGTATTGATGGAGCATCTAGCGACCGGACAGCATCCTCAAATTAAAAATATTGCGGAAATTATTCAACGTACGAAGCCAGACATCGTGTTATTGAACGAATTCGATTTTATCGACAATCCAAAACACGGCGTGCAAGCGTTTGTTAAAAATTACTTGGCTCATTCTCATAATGGCAGTGTACCGATCCATTACCCCCATGTTTTTTACGCGCAGTCAAATACCGGGTTACCGACACCTTTTGATTTGGACAACAATGGTGAATATGAAAAATTCGGCGCCGACGCTCAAGGCTTTGGCATGTATTCTGGTCACTATGGAATGGTGTTGTTATCCAAATATCCAATCGTTAACGAAGACATTCGAACCTTTCAGCGCTTCCTTTGGGCGGATATGCCCAATGCACTTGTTCCTATAGATCCGGTGAGCGGCAAGCCTTTCTATAATGAGTGGGAATGGGGAAATTTAAGGTTATCCTCGAAGTCTCACTGGGACATTCCTGTGCGAATTAACGATGAAGTCATTCGAGTATTAGCCAGTCACCCAACACCACCTGTTTTTGATGGGCCTGAAGATCGAAACGGCAAACGTAATCATGACGAAATTCGCTTTTGGCTTGATTATATTACACCGGGGCAGGATGATTACATTTACGATGATCGGGGGAACTATGGTGGCTTAACTAACGGGGCAAAGTTCGTTATTTTGGGTGATCAAAATGCCTCGGCCGACAGAGTCAATGACACCAAATCAGTGATTGCACAGTTGTTAGCATCTAATCAAGTAAATGATGTTTTCACACCGCAAAGCGAAGCCGGTAGACTAAACCGACCTGAAAATCCTTATGCTAAGTATCATACTGCCAGTTGGGGAGCCCGTGCGGATTATGTGATCCCATCAAAGCACTTTGAGGTGCTCGACGGAGGCGTATTCTGGCCGAGTCATGATGACGCCCTACATCGACTAGTCGCCGATCGCGCTAGTTCATCAGATCATCGTTTAGTCTGGTTGCAACTGTCGATGTAAAGGAAAACGCCTATGCGCTTGTTGATAATCATAGTGGCTTGTTGAAATTTCCTCTGCTAATCCAACGCCATCAAGCTCAGTCATTCTGGTTAGCGAAGTCTTTAGCCTATCATGATCAATTCGCTTATCTATAAGATGATAAATACAACGATGATTTATTTTACATCCTTTTCGTTTAGCAACTCAGCTAACCACGTAACGCCGCTGATACCTGTGGCGGGAAATGCGCTTTGATGATCGCCTTTTATTACCTTGTGAGTAATGGCCAGTTTTTTGTCGTTTCTTTTATTCAACAGTGCTACAAAGGTTGCGATAGGTTCGCTGCTAGTGGTCTCTAAATCACCGTGTGAAATATAAACATTGGCATCGATGTTTTTGCTGGTGAACTCAATGGCAGAATCCTCCTTAGTTAGCAATTGAACCGAAGGGCTGCCGAGAATGTAGTGTTTGAAGGTTTCGGGTTGAGTGAGTAAGGTGTAAGCGCCAAATAATCCACCTAAGGAATAGCCAAAATAAGATCGATTATCGGGACTAGTTTGATAGTTGCTTTCGATAGTTTTAAACACATCATTGCGAATGAAAGCCAAATGACTATCAGCCTGGCCAAATTTCAGCAAAGGGTGGTTAGGGTTGGTTTTGGTCCAAAAAGAATAGTCAGTAAAACGACTAGCATGATCACCATATTTTTGTTGCAGCGCACTACTAATATCTGTTTGCCAGGAAACGCCAACCAAAATAACGTCTTCGAGTATAAACGCCGTTGCTGCGGACAGTAATTCAATATGCCATACAGCATCGGTGAAATACACCACTGGGTATTTTTTGTCTTTATTGTCAGCGTACCCTTCTGGCAATTTAACATAGAGTTCATACTGTTTGTTTGACTGAGAATCTTGAATCGGAATGACTTGAGTTCTGGGAATTTCGAATGGCTTATATTCGCTTGCCTGAACCTGAGTGAAATGTAGCAGAGTTATCAAGATAAAAAGTACATATTTGCTCATGTTGTTTGCCGTCCGTCAAAGTGCTTGGTGAGCCAGATTGAAGCAAATGAAACTCAAACACATGAAGGGATTGTGAAATTTCGCTGATTTTTTGCTGACGTTTTGTTTTACTGGGTAGTCATGAGCTGAGCTTGTGTTAGGATTCTGACCTGTTTAGTTTCTTGTTTTTCAGGTATCCGCTTTTATGGCAAAACAATACTGGTTGGGTGAATTCTTTGTCGACTTATCCAGAAACCAGATCAGCCAACATACTCAGTCACAGACACTACCTCCCAAAGCGTTGTCAGTGCTCACTCATCTTGCTGAGAATCGTGGAAGGGTCGTCAGTTATGACGAGTTGCTCGACAAAGTGTGGCCTAATACTGTTGTCACGCCTAATACGCTGCAACGCAGCATTGCACAATTGCGTAAGGCGCTCGGAGAAAACAGTAAAACACAAGGCATCATCAAGACCCACGCGAAACAAGGCTATAGTATCGAATGCGACGTTAACTGGTCTGACAGTGCGCGCGCAGTTGCAGCTGAAAATGATAACGTTGCGCAAACTGAAGAAATGTCTGCTGACATTGGCGATATCCCACCTCAACAGGATGTAAGCTATTCTGTTAGCCAACAGACTGTAAAAACAACGTTAGATAACAAAAAGACACATAGCGCCTACGTTTGGCCAATGATTATTGTAGCGTTGTTGATAGCATCGTTTGCACTATTTAGGTCCCAGAATACGGCGTCAGACTTGAAGCTTAGGGAGCTTAACTATCTAACAGCCACTGACAACAAAGAATACGGTGCAGCGTATTCACCCAACGGCGAATACGTGCTTTTCCATCGCTACTTTGACAAAGTATGTATGAATAATATCTGGGCGAAAAATGCCAGCACATTGGAGGAGTACCAGCTAACCAATGAACGCGGAACTTACGCTGACCAGAACCTATCGCCAGATGGCAAAAGGCTGACCTATATTAAAGAAGAGGACTGCACCAAACCAATCACTCAAAATACCTGCTACAAGCTAATGAGCTTGGATTTCGAACAAGCATTACTTGAACCTCAAACGGCAGAAGTGCTTTTGCACTGCCAAAATTCAGCGATAAGAAAACCCATTTGGCTGGATAATCAGCATATTGCAATGATGCAAAGGGAAGACCAATACTGGCGCCTTATCCGTTACTCAACTGAGAATAAAAGCAGCTCAAACCTCTATCAAATTGAAGGAGGGCATGTATTCAACTATGCATGGTCGGCGCAGCGGCAATTGTTCGCAGTTAACACGGTTAAAAATGACGGCGAGCATCACATCGACATTCTGTATGCAGATGGCAGTGTAAAATCAAGCCATCCGATCAAATTTCCAGATAATTCGCCGCGCCTATTGAAGTTGCACTTTCAGTTTGTTCCCAACACTGAACACCTTGTATTGAACTATGCTGGGCAGCTATTTAGCTTGTCTGAAAACGGCGAAGTTGGTTCGGTGGATTTTCCGTTTGATACAAATATTGGCGGCGCAAGCTTTCACCCCGATGGCAGTCGAGTGTTACTCATCAAGGGGCGTTACGACAATGATGTTGCTCGCCTAGTGCTACCCAAGCTTTTAGAAAATGAAGCAAATCATCTTGAATCCTTGACTGGAAAAACCTTGGAAGTTTCTGTTTTCGAACGGTCGATAGACAGTGAATATATCGCCAAATTTCAGCCTAATGAAAATTCAATTGCCATGGCCTCTGGGCGCACAGGAAGTGAACAGATTTGGATGTTTGGAGACCACCCAGCCAAAATAATGAGCAATTTCCCTAGAGGCTTTTACATTAGGAATATGCTTTGGGATCCTCAAGGTACAGAGCTATTGGTATTAGCTGATATGGGTTTACATCTGTTGCATCCTAACGGGGATAAAACCAGAATCGATTTCTCTCACATGGTTACTGATGTATTTCATTGGGATGCCGAGAGTCAAAGTGTTACGGCAAATATTCGGGTCAATGGTCTTCGAAAACTGGTTAACATCGATTTAAACACCCGCGATTATCAGCGTATTAATGATAAGGGCGTGCAATGGGCAGCACAAAGTCAAAGCGGGGCCTTGATATTTGTCGACCAAATGCATCGATTCTGGCAGCGAGGAGGTATTGAGGATACATTGATTGAGCCGCTGTTAGAACAAGGTTCATCAAAACGATTTGTGATTGAAAATGATGTGATTTACGGCATCAATCGTGACAACCAGCTCTGGTCTTTTGATCTCAAAACTGACTCGCTGACTGTACTCGGTTTTGTTTCGCCCGACATTGATTACATCACCGATATCCGTGACGGCGAGTTGTTGGTGACACTGGTCGCGTCAGAGAAAAAAGAAGTGATTGAGTTGTCGGTCGCTAACTAACCCCTATTCGGGATAAGTAAGACTGAACGCAATCCTGATATCGAAATTCAAAGCAAAAATTACAGCTAGTGATACTTCTATATCATTGTGTTTCGTAAGCTAACGACTCATACATTTCGACTGCGTGATTCATATTGCGCAATAGTACTAGATTCAGATGTGACAGTGAGTCAAAAAAGACTTCTTGATCTTTTGGATTTTTGTTAGTTCCGCATGACTTAAGTAATGTTTTAAATGAGAGCCAGTCTTCGGACACTTTTGACAATTGTTGTTTGATTTCAAATGTAGGCTGGACTTGCAAATTTAGACTTTCATTTCCTCGCACTAACCCATGGTGAACTTTCTCAAACTCCTTTTGACTATTGCTAAGCTTTTGCAGGTTCGTTTGTCGTTCCATACCCGCTTCGACAAGTAAGCACTCTTTAGCCATTTTTTGCGACAACATTCGCTGTCTGCCGGCAAGGTTAATGGTAGTAGGTAGAGTTTCGGGCAAATTAGATAACTGCTCATCAGCAACGTTTTGAAAAACCACAACCATTTCATCTAATTCGATTAACAACTTTTCATTGGTCTCAGTGACCAACTCGACTAATTTGTCATCAATGCTGCGGGAAAGTACCGAATCTTCCAGTGCCGAAAAGTAGGCTTCCCAAAGCGTCAATATGTTTTGCATTTTCTTTAGTTGCGCTTGATCGGTAGTTTTTGGAAGTCCCAGCACCTCGCTACCGTGCATTAATCCTAACTGTGCTTGGTGGAATTGCGTCGCTGTGTCGGCAAGGCTGGTTAGCTGGTGGACCTTCGATGTTTGCAACTTGGAAAAAAGTACTTCTTTGCTGATCTTTTGTATCAACATGAGCTGCTTACCTGCAATATTAACCGCGGTGGCGTAAGCGCTTTTGTTTTCTTGAGTAAACGCTCGAGCTGAGATAAAAACACAGGCGACAGCCACGCAGAATAAAGCTACTTGTTTGACAATAAACAACGTTTTTCGCAAAAGATTAGGCCTTATTGATTGGTCTTAAGACATACAAAACATTCTAATCACACTGAGTACGCCAACTCAATGGGTTAAGTTCATTTTTGCTTCAATGCTTATTTACTTCATAATGAGCTAAAGTAACCGCACTAAAAGAGTTTAATGCGGTTTGTCTAAACGAATTAGCGAATAGATAAAAAGTTATTTGTATCGGCTAATTTTTAGATATGGGACAGAATTGTTAAAACCTTATTCCCCTCCTAAATCAGCAGTCACGAAATTATCGGCATAAGATTTGTAGCCTTCGCCAAACATTTTAGCCATCTCGTCAGGGAAGGCGTGGAATTCGTCTTTTTCCAATGCCTCTAAAATACTTTGCGCGACCACACTTGCTGGCGCAACTTGATCAAATCCTGCTTGCGCACCCATATCCGTATCAATCGGGCCGGGGTGAACACTAACAACCTTGACTCCTTTGGGCGCTAAGGTTTCTCTTAAAGCTTGAGTCAAAGAATATGAAGCAGCCTTTGATACCGAATAGGTCGCAAACGCTGAAAAATTGCGAATCGATACGACTGAGTTAAGTTGGACTAAAGCACCCTTATTTTGCTCTAACGCTGGGGCAAATGCGTTGGCTACATTAAGCAGTCCAAATAAGTTTATATCAAGTTCGTTCTTTAGGGCGGCTTCTGTGTCGGCTCCAATAGCTGGAGCGCTTGCCAAGATACCCGCATTATTAATGACGACATCCACATCGGTTGCTTGTTCTGCTAACGCTTGTATAGAGCGCTTGTCCGCGACGTCAGCTCTCAGGGTTTTTACTCTATCACCGTAAGATTTTTCAAGTTCACCGGTTGAAGCGGTATTACGAACGGCTAAATAAACTTTCTTAGCGCCATTTGCTAATAGGTGTTCAACGATGCTTTTGCCAATTCCGCGATTTGCGCCAGTAACCAATGCGATTTTGTTTCCAATTGTGTAGCTCATTTTTATATCCTCTTAAATTTAAAAAATATTGTACCGTTCGGTATGGTTGATAAATTTATACCGTTCGGTACAATAACGCAAATAAAAATCAAAATTTAAATATATCTAACGGAGATATCTTATGGCAGGTGGGAGAAAGTTATCATTTAACAAAGAGTTAGCGCTCGAAGCGGCCATGCAAGTATTTTGGCAAAAAGGGTATGTCGGAGCGTCATTGTCTGATCTTACTCAGGCGATGGGGATCAATAAGCCGAGTATGTACAGTACTTTTGGCAACAAAGAGGCCTTGTTCACCCAAGCAACAAACTTATATGTGGAACAGCAAGCGGCTCCTCATCTGCAATGGTTATACAAAGTCAATATGACGATTGAAAAGAGAATCAAGGAATTTTTAATGTCGACTGTTGTTGGTCAATGCGAGAATACTTCGCCTAAAGGTTGTTATATCAGTGCGTGCATTAATGAATCAAGCAATGACACTATACCGAGGGAGTCTCGCCAACTGATCGTTGATCTTAATCAGCATATGCAGACTGAGCTTGAGAGGTTGTTGCGTGAAGATGAAGAATCTAAATCACAAGGTTACGACAAGCGTGCCAATGAAATTGCCCTGAGTCTAAATTCGTTATTATGCGGCACGGCTACCATGGCAAAAGCAGGTCGCAATGAAAAGGAGTTGGAATCCGTCGTCAACACCATGTTGTTGGGCTTGGGGTTGGTCGAAAGCCGGCAGCACCCGTTCCGTGAAAACAAAACGCCGTCACAACCAAGCGACGGGGCGGGCTTTACTTAGCAGCAAACTATTTACGCTACTTAACCAAAATGAAGATTAGAATTTGTAACGAATGCCTTATCGAACCTTGCGGCGGCTTATTTTAACGGGGGCAGCAGCAAGAAGCAGAGAGCCTTTTTGTGCGCTTAAATTTCTTGCTGATACATCCTATGTTCCACCAACACTATTAGCCAATGTTGCCTTCACACAGGGAAACGCGGATGACGGCTTCGAATATCTTCAGCAGGCTTTAAAAGATCGCTATACAGACATCATCTTCATTACGTTAATCGAATGTTAGATGGATTGCGAAGCGATCCTCGTTATATCTTGCTGGTCGACAGGTTAGGAGTTCTTTCCAACTCGCAAAGTCTTCCAAGGCTATTGAGCATTACCCATCCAAACCGCCAATCTTAGTGCTCAATAAAATCACGAGAATCTGTAAAGAGCCTGCATTCTGCCTGCAATTCTGACGGCTATAGCAATGCATGTATATCAATAATGTGTATAAAAATCATAGGGGTAACGTTTTTACACTTGCCTAAAACACCCAATTTTTAATCTAATTTTAATGTTTGTGTAAAGTCTTTTTCAGGTTCTTTCACTACCATTGCGGCTGTCAAAAACAACCAATATTAAGGTACGTTATGAAAAAAAGCAGCGTCACTCTACTGGCCCTATCTACAATCTTTGCATCACAACATGTGCTGGCGTTTGAAAAAGGCGATTTTATCATTCGCGCAGGACTTGCCACGGTTGCTCCTGATGAGTCATCGTCAAATATTGTTGTAGGTGGGAATGATCTGGGGGTTAATTTGACCGTTGACAATAACACCCAACTAGGACTTAATTTTGCGTACTTTTTCGCGGACAACATGAATGTTGAGGTTTTGGCAGCAACGCCATTTAAGCATGACGTGAATTTTGGTGTTAACGACCCGTTAGGTACCGGCGATCAGTTAGGTGAAGTAACTCACCTTCCGCCCACAGTGTCGATAAATTACTATTTCACTGATAGCTCCAGCCAATTCCGTCCTTACGCTGGTCTTGGACTCAACTACACTATTTTCTTCGATGAAGAATTCACGTCTGCTAATGGAGGGGCAGGCTTAGCTGATTTGTCTTTGGATAATTCATTTGGTCTAGCCGCCCAATTGGGTGTAGATTACATGTTAAACGATAAATGGTTTATTAATGGCTCAGTTCGTTGGATTGACATTGATACCGAAGCTTCCTTCAACTTGAATGGCACCGCAGGATCAGTCGACAGTATCGAAATTGATCCTTGGGTTTACACGGTTTCAGTGGGGTACCGTTTCTAAAAGTAAAGCGATATTTACAACAGTAGATAGGTGTAATGTGAAACTCATCAGATGAGTGAAAAAACTCCGTTATTAAGTGAGCCAAAAACGATAAAGTAAAGTATTTACGATTAGCAATAATTTTATCGTATATATTTATAGAGGAATAAACATGAGTAAAATCAGTGTAATTGGTAAAAAAAGCGTCATAGCTCTAGCGTTAACCAGCGTTTGTGTATTCTCAGCTTCAGCGAAAGATGTAGCTGACAGTGTCGTAGAAAAACAGCGCGCCTCGCTTGAGAAGAATACAGACGGAAAGGGCTTTGGCCCTCAATCCCCTCGTGATATCGATCAAGATTATGGCACCAACCAGCGTGTATTTGGTTATGCGCCAAATCGCAGTCAAATGAATTTATGTAATATTCATTTCCACAAAAATGCTGAGCACAAGGGTGGTGAATTTACCACCTATGCAGGCAATGGCGACGGTAAAGGTAAAAACACTGGTTACGTCTACAACGGCCAACTGTCTCAAGCACAACTTAAACAAGTTAGAGGTGGTGTCTGTGCAGCTAAAGGTGATCCTCTACAGGCAGGCGATACCATAGAAGTGCATTGGGTTTTCTCTGCGGCACAAGTGCAGCCCGGTCCAACTTTAGGTGCATGTTTGGCTGACTCAACCATGAATCCGGGCCTTCGCGTTGAAGGGCAGGTTTTTGTATTGGCTAACGATGAAAACGCGCTAGATTTTAACGAACTTGCTGCCATTAACAATGTCAATGGTTATGCTCAGGCGCCGAACATCCCAAGTAATACAGGCTCTCCCGTTGAGTATCTTGGCTCAACCACTGGTCCCTCATACAACGAGCAGGGCTCGCCGCTTCAAGTTAGCTGGAGTGTTAGACCACAGGTTGCGACGCTGGACATCAATTCAGTTGGTGATTGGTGTAAAGACAACGTATTTAACGAAGATCATGCACACGGTGTGCGCAATTTAGTAACTAACCCAAAACTATTGTCTGCTATCAACTAGCCCTCGTTTGAGCTCAGGCGATAACCATTTCCCCTAAGCGTTTGGATGGTGATCTTAGGGTCACCATCTAGCTTTCTTCTCAGTTTACTTATATAGACATCCACAATATTGGTTTGCGGATCGTGATACGTTTGCCAGACGCGACTTAAAATACGCTCTCTAGACAATACTTTCTTTTGATTTTCCGCCAGATACAGCAACAATTCGAATTCAATCTTGGTTAGCGATATTTCCTCGCCCTTTAACAATGCTACACGTTCATCAAGTGCAATTTTTAGTTCGCCAACCTCGATAGTGTTTTGATTAGGTTGAATGGCTTTATCAACCCTTCTTCGCAAGGCAGTAATGCGTGCTAGCAACTCATCAAAATCGAAGGGTTTACACAAATAATCGTCAGCACCGTGTTGCAGTCCTTTGACCCTTTCGCTGACTTCGTCCAAAGCGGTGAGCATCAAAATCATAGGAGGAGACGGTAATCCTTTAATTGCTTCGATGATGCTGATGCTGTCTTCACTGCCAAACAACCTATCTAACACCATCAGAGGAGGCTTATTTTTTCTGACAAAAGGTAGCACTTCATGCAGCGTGCTAATCGTATGACATTCGTATCCTTCGGCACGCAGACCACGCTCCAAAAAGCTCAATAGCGGTTTTTCATCATCAGCTAATAATATTTTCATGAGCGCGTCTCTGCGGGAATTGTAATTGAGAATGCGGAGCCTTCTCCTTGGTTTGATTCAACAGTAATTGTACCTTTATGGGCTTCAATTATCGCTCTGGCAATGGGCAAGCCTAGGCCCAACCCTTCATTATGTTTGCTAAAGCGCACAAATCGCTCAAATATGTTTTCAATTTCTGCTGCGGAAATACCAGCGCCTGAATCCTTAATAGTCACGCAAGCAAATGATCCTTTAGCAGCAACGTACACTTCAATTGGTTGGTCAACGGCAGAATACTTGGTTGCATTGTCCAGTAAAATTGATAGGACTTGCTGAATTCGAGGCGTGTCCGCAAGCACATTCATGGTGTGCAGTTGAGTGTCAGTTTGCAATGTAATTTGGCGAGATTCATGTAAACGTTGCCATTTGGCTATTTCTGCGCTCACTAGAGGTAGAATATCAATAGCACTAATTTCTAAGTGAAGTTGATTCATTTCCGCACGAGTAAGCAACAACAAATCATCTACTAGTCGACTTAAACCTACGGATTGTTCCAAAATCGCTGCCAGTGTTGCTTTGTAATCCTCTTCAGAGGCGGAGTGCATCCTCAAAGTCACTTGTGCTTCACCTCGAATGATAGTTAGCGGAGTGCGTAACTCGTGAGAAACATCTGCAATAAACTGCCTGCGCCGTGAGTCAATTTTTGTTAACTGTAAGTTTGCATTAGTGAGTTCATGTGTGCGCTGTTCAACTTCAAATTCAAGCTGTTTTCTTGATTTGATTTCATAGGCTTGGTGTTCCTGCAACTGCTTTGCAAGCTGGTTAATCGCCGCAGCTAATGCTTCAAATTCATCATCGAGTTTTTCAGAAATCGGACGGTCATAATGCCCGGCTGCAATGGCGTTCGTTGCGCCTTTGATTAAGATTAAAGGTTGATAGAGCTGGTTGAAAAGCCAGTAACACCCGTAGATGATGAGTGGAACTGATAACGCCCCCAATCCAATCGTAAACCAAACCATGGCTGTATTGAGTGTATCTATTCTTGCGTTGATTGCTGCTACAACACGACTCTGTCTGGAAACTGCTGCGTTGATGGCTTCTCTAAATTCATTGTCGATGGTGTCTTCAAGCAATCTACGTAATCTTTCTTGCTGATTCAATGGTGTTGCATCGTTACTACCCACGACACCTTGGAATTCTGCAATAATTTGGTTAATCAAGGATTCAAGCTCACTGGTATCTTCGACGCTACCTTGGGTAACGGCTGCGCCCAATGCTTCTCTTTGCTGCAGCTCAAGTTGGCGGATATTGGCTATAGACTGAGTTATCATGGTCTGCTTTTTACGCACTTCAGATTGATTCGCATTTTGGCCGAAGATAACTTCGTCGGTGAGTTGCTTGAATAGTCGATAAGAAATACTGGATAACTGCTGATGCTCCACCAACAGTGTTTGGGCAACAGTGCTTTGTTTCAGATTTTCTCGAGTGAGTTGCGCTGAGATTGCTGTGCAGATCAGCGCGACTAACAAAATGAAGGCGGAGGTCAGGCCAAAATAGAACAGTTTCCGTTTGTACATTTACTTAATTTAACTCAGTGACGATAGTAGAGTAACTACGCTGATTTCACAGTAAAGGACCAACAATATTTGTGCTCTTTTTATTGGCTGAAACGCTTTATGCAAGCCGACTAACCAGATCCGATTAAGCCAGATGGCTATTGCCATGAACGCCTATATTGTTTTCTATTTCAAAGAGATTAATGCTAGAGGTAACAGCAGCAAACGCATTGCCAAAGAGCCCAAAAAGATTTGCTGTGCAGCTAGAGCTTTCATCTGAAGATGCATCAACGTTCCACTGCAAAGGAAAATATTCTCCTATTGGACGTAAACAGACCTTTGGAAGCATTGATTTAATCGGTGTTAATGCACTTGGTATCGGAATTAGCGAATTAAATCCCTATCCCGCTTTGGCAGATAACGAATTGTGTTGATATGACATCCCATAACCGATGGCGAATTTAGGTTCGTAAGGTTCATCGCCGATATTCACAGTCGGGAATGATGTTTCTGGCCAGCTAAAGGCGAGTTTGCCGGAAAAATCGACATCACCAAATAGTACATCAGCCACTCCTAAACCTTCAGAACCGGGTAGCCAAGCCGCAACAAAAGCATCACAAGCATTCAATACATTATTGATAATTAGCGGACGGCCAGAAATCATGATGGTAACCACGGGAATTGACTTTTGGTTGAGATGCTCAATGATCTCGAGATCTTGGGGATGCAATGCACATAGCTCAAGTGTGTGCCCTGAGGCCTCTTGTAACTTAATTTGGCCATTAATACTTTTTCCAGATTGCATAATAAAATGGTCATCGCCACGAATGTCACCGTGACCTTCTGCATAGGGTGTTTCACCAATCACCACCACAGCAATGTCGAATTGATCTTTTTCTACGTGTTGAATGTCCTCTGGTGCCACCAATTTCGATTCGGACGCCTTCTGTTGAATTCCCTCCCAGATAGATGAACCGCCAATGATCTCATCGTTGCCATCAAAACCTTGCCAGTTTACGGTGAATCCACCACATTGATGACCAATATTATGCGCATTTTTGCCGCAAACAAGCACTTTCTGGTTATGCCGTAAAGGCAACCTATTCCTATCATTTTTCAGCAGTACCAGCGATTTTTGCACGGCTTCTCGGGCGATATGGCGATGAGGTTGCTGGCCAAAATCTGCCGACAAACTGGTTGGCCGTTGCGAGGGACGAGGTTTATCAAAGAGGCCCGATGCTAATTTAACAGTGATTATTCGTCTGACCGCATCATCGATTCTTTCCAGCGAAACGGTACCCAGTTCAATATGGCTTGTCAGGTTTTCTATAAACTCTCGCCAGTTGTCAGGTACCATGAACATATCAATACCTGCATTTACGCCCTGCGCTACGGCCAAATAAAAATCATCTGCAAGGTAGTCGATGCCTTGCATATCTGAAATGACTATGCCTTCAAATCCCATGTCTTGCTTGAGTACCTCTTTGATGAGATGGTGATGTGCATGACATTTGTCGCCATTCCACGAGCTGAAAGACACCATAATTGAGTGCACGCCAGCTTCGATGGCTTGTACATAGGGGGCAATATGAATTCTTTTTAAATCATGCCAATTCAGTATGGTGTCACCCTGATCAATGCCATTGATCGTTCCACCATCTCCAATCCAATGTTTTGCACAAGCGATGACTCCTTGGTTTGAAGAGTTGTCTTGCAAACCTTTGACCATGGCTGTAGCAAAACCACCGACTAGTTCCGGACTCTCAGAATAACTTTCATAGGTTCGTCCCCAATGGTAATCCCTAGCTACTGCAAGATTAGGAGAAAATACCCAATCAACGCCAGTGGTAAGCACCTCTGAAGCGGTAACCCGAGCAACTTTTTCAACCAAAGCTAAATCATACATAGCACCCAAGCCAATATTGTGAGGGAAAATCACAGCGCTTTTTAAATTGCTATTTCCATGTACTGCATCGACACCATACAAAATGGGAATGGGAATGTGGTGATCATCATCCGCCATTGACGCCAACCAATATTGATCGTTCATAGTGACCCAGTCTTGCGGCGTATTGTCGCCAGGACGGGAGCCAGCCGCGCTAAGCACCGAACCCAAATGAAAACGGTAAACATCATCTGGCGAGCAAGTCGTTCGCTCAGCCTGAGTCATCTGGCCAATTTTCTGTGCTAGATTCATCGAGTTGAGGATTTCTTCAACTCGTTGTTTGTCAACGTTTTCATACGTAGAGCGCTTTTTAATCACTAATTAACTCAAACTCTGTGCGCAAATTCGCTGCAGAACTTCCTCCAACCCAAAGGTGAAATCGGCCTAATTCTGTTTTTCGACGGTTATCTCGCGCATAAAATGCAAGTTCGTCGGCATTTAGCTCAAATTCCACTTGTGTACTCGTTTTAGGTTCAACCCTTAAGCGTTGAAACTGTTTCAATTCTTTAACTGGTCGTGTAACGCTGCCCACCAAGTCCCTCACATACAGTTGCACTACTTCTTCGGCAGCACATTCACCTACATTGCTTAGTGTGGCGGTTATCGTTAAGGTTCCGCTTTGGTTAAGCTTATGTGAATTTAATTGTAATCCGCTGTATTCAAATTGTGTATAAGAAAGTCCATAACCAAATTCAAAAAGTGGGGTGAAATGCGTGTCTAAGTGGGTGGCAGCCATCCCCAACGATGTCTGTTCAGCTCGCTGGGGAATATTGTTCATGTGTACGAAGTTGTCATTGGTAGCGGGTTTCCCACCATGCTTTTGATTATAATAAATAGGGATTTGACCAACGACTCGAGGAAAGGTTACTGGCAATTTTCCCGAGGGCGATACCTCACCAAATATGATATCTGTCAATGCTGGGCCAGCCATCGTGCCTGGATGCCATGCAAATAAAATACTATCAACTTTCTCTAATATAGGTTCAATCGTCAGTGGTCTTCCGGCCATGATAACCAGCACGATAGGTTTGCCGACTGAAGATAAACGATCTATCAGCTCATGTTGTGCACCAGGCAACGAAATGTCCGAGCGGCAGTGTGCTTCACCAGATAAAATCGATTCCTCACCAAGACATAAAATAATGGCGTCACTTTGATGTGCCGCTTGGAGTGCATGGTCAAACAAATTAGTATCAGTCGAACGACTATTTTTTAGTCCCTGACTGGCGAGGATTTCGACATCTTCTGGCAAATAGGATTTCAAGCTGTCTAATAGGGTTACACTGTGATGCGCTTCACCATCAAAAACCCATGTGCCTAGTTGTTCGTACCCATCATCTGCCAAAGGTCCAATTACAGCTAAGCGTTTGATTGACTCTTTACAAAGTGGCAAACATTGCGCTTTATTTTGTAAAAGTACGCAGCTCTTTATGGCCAGTTCTTTGGCTGTAGCCAAATGCTCAGGTAAGTAAAAATCAACGGGATTGAAGCGGTTAGATTGCTCTTCGAACAATCCCAAACTGAATTTAGTTTCCAAAATACGCAGGACACAGGTATCTATTTGCGCTTCGCTTATCTTGTTTTCATCGATTAGAGACTGGAGATGTTCAGAGTAGGATTTTGAAACCATCTCCATGTCCACACCAGCGTCAAAGGCTAGTTCAGCCGATCCTTTGTCATTCTCAGTCACTCCGTGAACTTGTAATTGTGAAACGGACTCCCAATCGCTGACCACAAATCCGTTGAATCGCCATTCATCTCGTAAAATATCCTTTAGTAGCCACTTATTGCCACTTGCTGGAATGCCGTCCAAGTCACTAAACGATGACATAAAAGTGCATACTCCCGCTTTGGCGGCAGCATGGAAGGGCGGCAAATAGATATTTCGGAGCTCGTTTTCTGGAATATTTGTTGTGCAGTAGTCGCGACCACTTTCTGATGCACCATATCCAACGAAGTGTTTAGCACATGCAGCAATGCTAGTCGGTTCGCAAAGGTTTTCACCTTGAAACCCCTTGACCATTGCGGCACCCATCACAGAACAAAGCATTGGGTCTTCACCCATGCTTTCAGCAATGCGACCCCAACGTGGATCTCGGCTGATATCGATCATTGGAGCAAATGTCCAATTGATGCCCACATTAGATGCTTCAAATGCAGCGATTGATGCAGCTTCTTTTACCAATTCTGGTGACCAACTGGCAGCTTGACCTATGGGAATAGGGAAAATCGTTTTAAAACCATGGATCACATCTCTACCAAACAATAACGGTATACCCAGGCGTGTTTGGTGAACGGCTATATGTTGAAGTTCTTTAAGAGTATTAGGTTCAACTTCGTTGATCACAGAACCTACTTTGCCAGCCCGAATATTTTCAGCTAGATCATGACTGATCTGCCCGTATTCGCCGGAAACCTGGCACATTTGACCAATTTTTTCTTCCATTGTCATTTGTGCTAACAATGACAACGATTTTTCAGAATATGTGAGCTTAGCTGAGTATTCACTCAACGCCACGACTTGATTTTGCATAGGGTATCCCAACGCTCTTATAGTTTTATTGTTGGAGTGTAAATTTGTTCTCAGCGAACTTACCTTTGATAACCTTAATTCACCTTTCTCCCATATCAATTGAAATAAGACACGAAGGACTTATCGACAGTTGAAATGGACCTGCGCGTTCTTAACTTAGACTAAGGTCTAAGGTACCGATGCCGCCTTATCTCTAAAGATGCCACGTCTCACCGTATTTGCATTGTTCAAATGCTAATACGGTGTAACGTATTTGTTAACATTTGTACCAACGTATCGAAGGCATGATGCATATTTACAACTGGTGCAGACGATGGAAAGAATATGATCTTTTTGTAGTTGTTGTAAAAGATCTTATTTTCAAAATTTGTAAGTCATGCAAGGGTTGCTAGCGTTGGCGAACAAGCTCTCTGCGGTTTCTACAAGGCCGCTTCTATTTAAATGGTTAACTTTGGTTAATCGGTGAATTCGTCTCGTTTCCATTGATGTATATTCACTTCTGTTTTGGATAAAAAATGAAAACGAGATCAATCATTGCATCTAGTGTTTGTCTGGCATTTCTGACTGCCTGTGGTTCAGGCTCAAATTCTACTCAAGAAGGTCCATCGGTTGCACCCCCTGCCGTACCCGAGCCGCCACCACCACCACCGCCGCCACCGCCACCGCCGCCACCGCCGCCACCGCCACCGCCGCCGCCACCTCCACCTGTGGGCGAATCTGCTAAGGTGACAAACTTTGGTGCGGGCAATGTGGTAGATAAGTTCAATGAAGAAGGTTATCGGTGTACCGAGGACTATGGTTTCTGGGTTTATAACGCAGGCGTAGTTCAACCAGGCGTCAGTGGATGCACAACGGATAACAAACCTGTAGGCACTATCACCAAACGTTTCCCACAAGTCACTGGGCCAGCCGCTGAAAAACCCTTTGCGTCTCATCGTTGGTGGGGTTCAGTATCGTTTTTGGGAGAGATGACACTCCAGGACCCTGACAGCGCTGCATACATTACGCCTGACCCTATTATCGCCAGAATCAGCCAATCAGGTGTTCGCGTTATGGGTATTCCTAGCGGTTTGCAATCAATGGATGAGATAAATTTCCAATATCCGATCCCGGACCCTTTTGCAGAAGTGTTTGATGGAATTGCTGTTGCAAATTCAATGCATTTCAATTTAGAAGGTTATTTGAAAGAAAGTAGCGATGGTTCAATGACCATTGAATGGCAGGCCTCAGGTAACCCTGTAATGGAAGCCACATTTTTGCATGGTTCGCCCTATGTGTTTTTTAAAACCTATGAGGGTGACTTTGTAATCAAAACATTAAGAGAAGATGGTGGCGAGAAAGGAACGTTTTCAACAGGCGATAATAGTTTAGGGCTGTGGACAAGGGTCGCTGGGAATAAAAACACTTATTTATTAATTGGTGATGAAGGAACAACTTTTAGCGGTGCGACATCCAACAGCATCACTATCAATTCGCAGACTAACGAATTCACCCTAGCATTGTTGCCACCGTCGAACTTAGACACGCCAACTCAAGGTACGGTAGATGAATTCAAACTTTACGCCAGAAATGTGGTCAGTAAGGTCGACATTACCTACCAAATCGAGAGCGAGTCGCAAGCCGTTAACATTACTCATCATTATCTCGATCAGTCTGGTGAGCCTTTAGACACAATGATGGGACTGCATCCTCTGCATTGGAAAAATGCAGGTGACATTATTTCAACACAAAGTGTGCGCAGTGCCAGAGGAACCGTTAAATTTTTACCAGGTCAAGACTTTTCCTATCAAATACCTTCCGTGGGAGTACTCCCATTTTTGCCAACCATCGACGGTAGCATAGATAGGGCAGTGTTGACGCAACTTGTCAATGACTTTATCGCACAAGGTCAAGACAATTGGAATACCTTTACAGACACCTATTGGTCGGGTAAAGCTTATTCAAAAGTTGCCGAGCTAGCGGCAATTGCGCGATCTGCTGGGCTTGATCAACAAGCCGACGTATTCATTAATTGGCTTAAACTCGAGCTTGCAGATTGGTTTACCGCTGCAACTGGCGATACTTTCGATGAAGACAAGTACTTTGTTTATGATGAAGATTGGGATACGTTATTAGGGGTCAGTGAGTCCTTTTTATCCCATCAAATGCTTAACGATCACCATTTTCATTATGGATACTTTGTCCGCGCAGCCGCTGAAATATGTCGAGTCGATTTGGCGTGGTGCTCCGAAGCACAATATGGCCCTATGATTGAATTACTGATTAGAGACTATGCGGGTGGGCGTGATGACGAGATGTTTCCTTATTTACGCCATTTTGATCCAGCAAATGGCTTCTCTTGGGCATCGGGGATGGTCAATTTTGCCAGAGGCAACAATAACGAATCGACTTCTGAGGCAGCTAACGCCTATGGAGCAATTACGCTCTATGGATTGATAACCGGGCAACAAGACTTGGTAGATCGCGGCACCTATTTGCATGCCTCTACAGCCGCAACTTATTGGCAGTACTGGAACAACATTGATCATTATCAGGGTAAACCCGAAGAGTATAATAATTTTCCTTCAACCTACGATAAAATCACAACGTCAATCATATGGGGCGATGGTGCCGTATTTTCCACTTGGTTTAGTCCGCGTTATGCCCATATTCTAGGAATTCAGGGTCTGCCTATTAATCCCCTTACTCTCCACGTTGGTCAATACCCAGATTATATGCGCGACTACATTGAGTTGGGAATGTCTGAATCAGAAAATGGTAAACCTTCTGGGTTAGATGAAGACCAGTGGAGGGACGTTTGGTGGAATTTGTGGGCAACCAATGATGCCCAAGCCGCATTAGACGACTATGAAAGTATGGCAGATTATGTGCCAGAGTTCGGCGAAACTAAAGCACATACCTACCATTGGATACACACCTTTACTCAGCTGGGGAATATGCTTACAGGAAACGGCGATGTTACCGCAGATGACCCGGCTTCAATGGTGTTTGAAAAAGACGATAATCGCACTTATCTGTCGTATAATTTTTCCGAACAGGAAAAGACCGTCAATTTCTCAGACGGCGTATCGCTGCTTGTTCAACCAGGGGTCATGACACGAGTAACTACCCAAGAGCTTGAATTGGATGATCAACTGCCGCCAGAATTTGCGGGTGACGTCATGGTGTCTAACGTGAGGCGAACATCCGTTGATTTGGGCTGGGACCCTGCAACGGACAACGTTCGTGTTGCATCCTACGAAATTCAAATTCAACAAAACGGTGTCACGGTTCAAACTGTTGTGAGTACATCAACTTCGAACCAAGTCCAAGGTCTGTCGGATAACACAGCTTATAGCGTGATTGTCACGGCCTTGGATGTGGCAGGAAACCGTTCAAATTCAATTGAAGCTGAGGTGACAACGGCCGATCTCAATGCCGATTTACCTCCTCAAATGCAAGGTGTTTTGGCCGTCGAGAATATCACCGCAACACAGGCTACAGTGCGCTGGCAAGCAGCGGAGGATGAGGGCAGTATAAATAGCTACAATGTCGTGCTGTCTGGACCGGATAACTTTGAAGTGGTGACATCGGTAAACCGTCTAGAAACCACCCTCAGTGGCTTGTCCGAACAAACGACTTACACGATTAGTATCAGTGCCTTAGATGACAGTTCGCAAGAATCTATTGCTATAACAACAGAGTTTCAAACAGCGTCGTTGATAGCGCCACTGGTATTGCTAGATGATCAACTTCAAGATGGCTACAGCATCGGAAACTTTCCGGGAAATAACGAAGCAGACAATGACAGTATTACACTCAATAGTGGCACGTTAGAGGCTGATTTTAGTATGACAGGCAATGTTTATCTCATTGCTCCAGTAGTCCTTGATCTAAGTGCTTACGAACAGGGATTTCTGCGTTTTGATTTAAGGCTAGCGAGCCTAGGAAGCCATACGGATGTGTTCGTTAAAATAGATTCAGGTTGGCCAAATCTAAGTGACGTGAATTTGTCCGATTATGGTGGACTGCCCGTTGAAGGAGGGGATTTTCAGTCATACAGTATCCCTGTTTCAGATATTAGTGCTGCGAGTAATTCGCTATCACCGGGAAATCAGGTGGATTTAACCTCGGTAATAAATCCATTTGTGCTGGAAGGAAATGACGGTGGTCAAGATCTGCATATTGTTGTAGAGAGTATTCGAATTGAATAACCACTTTTGATAGACCAAATGGGTATAAGTAGCCTGTTGCTAACGATTGAGTTTGTTGATTAATGCTGCACGGATTTGCCGTGCAAGGGTTTCATCCAGTGGATTCAAGCTTCCCCGTCGCTCAGGAGGAATATGGGTTGGCTCCCGAGCCGAAAATACGTAATGCTCAAACATGTTTCGCCATATATCTCTTTGTGCTTTGGGCAAATCTCGAATACTTAAGATCCCATGATTTAACGCATCGAGTGGCGTACCCATAAAATTGGGGACTTGCCGCCACCAGTAGTTGACTAAAACATTAAAGTCCTCCAAGCCCTCGACATGATGCCACCACATACTAGGAATAAATAGCGCGTCGCCGGGCGCTAGTTCTATAATAATGCTTTGCTCAATGGCCTCTTTAAATTTCGGAAACTGACGGTAGTCAACATTATGAAAGTCGACCATGCTGGCAGACTGTCCAGCGGGAGTGAAATCTAACGGGCCTACATATAAATTATCTATTTGATCTGGTGGAAACAAAGTAAATCGCCTTTTTCCAGTAGCCACACAGGCCAAGTTATCTGGGATGTCATAGTGAGCGGCGATCCGCGAAGGCGTACCTACCCATATGCTCACTAAGGGCGAATCTTTGAGCAGATCAACTTCGTTGTGCAAACGAAACTCGGGCAATATGTGATTGATTGATGTCGAACCCAAATAAGTTGAATCTAAAGCTGGATTATTTGCATGAGCAAAAATATCGTCGATTACGTTTTTGAAGTTTGTTGTTTTTGGCGAGAAATTAAAGCCATCCATTGTTTCGTTGTAAAAAAAGCGGCCTTGTTCGGCAGCACCAGCCACGAAGGCTTGCACGGGACGGTCATTCGCACTACTGGTTAAATAGTCTGCAGCATGCTGTGCGCTTTTCTCAGCCGCTTGTACTAATGGCCAGGATTTAATAAGCCCTCTAAGAACAGCGGGTTCATTGCAACATAATAACTCAGAGGTCAAATCTGATTCGCTGGCAGAATGTATCTCTTTAATCGTATTTTTCGAGCTAAATGACAGCACTTTGCATCTCTATAGGGTCGCGTTTTTCTTTTCTATCAACGGAGAAAGATTGGCCATTGATGCCTCGATCATATGGATCATTTGCAAGTAGCCTTTGCTATGTAAATTTTGCAAATCCTCGCCGCTCAGCGCTGCCACTTTTTCTTCGTTGATTGTGTAAATGCCTGTGAGTTCGTTGTTACTTCCATCTTTGACAGTGACTTTTATGCTAACCGATTCAATCAAATCCTGTGAAAGCAGTTCTGCAACAAATTCATCTGTGAGTTGGTGCCCTTCGTTAACAGCCTTAAGTACCGATGTCATGTGCTGTAAATAATCGCTTTGCCCCCCTTGTTCCAAAAATACAGGCTCACCAATTTCTTCAGAAACTCGTGGACTATCCATATCAACAAAGACCACAGGTTCCTGAGTTAGTACACCATCAACTTGAGTATTTTGAAAACCAATCAAGAAAGGGCGACGTTGAATACTCAATGGCACATAGTCGCCTTGCCAGCCTTTTTCGGTTAAATACAAATTCTCCATTTCAGCAAAGCCGAACATGGCGATGGCTTCAAATTTTCCTGACTCTGAATTCTTTCTAAAAAAGATCGGATAAACACCTTGTACTTGTCTGAACTCAGATACAAAAATATTCGCATAGCTGACATCGTCACCGAGTCTGGGAAGCATGTCGGTTATGATTTTTAAATCTTTGTGCGTCACATTGTCGAGTACTTGATGGTTTGGCATAGAGTGTCCTGATTAGTTATTGTATTTCTTACTAGCACCTAGACTAGTTGTTGGTTTGATTGTCTCGTTTTCCGAGTTAAATGCGCTGCAATCCAAACTGACGTATTTTATTGATGAGTGCCCGATTTGTTGGCAGTCCTTTTATAAGCTTTTGGGTCAGTTGTTGGTTTTTGCGAAAATTCTCCATCGCAAGTTGTTTATCTAATGAGCGTCTTTGGGTGCCAGCAGATTCGGTTTTAAATCCCATTCCATACAACACATATTGATAGCTGGCAGAAGGGAATACTTCATCAATTTGCGTGAAATCGCTATGCCAAGGGCTATGATATCGCCATAGCTCCATTAGCTGTCTAAGGTCTTCCGGGATCGTTTTCTTATCGCAATTATCCACCCAATAATCGGTATCGGTGCGCTTGGTTAAAATGTAGTGAAGTTTAAGAAAATCAATGATTCGATCCCAGCGATACAGGAACTTATCGTTAAAGCGTTTTGCGACAATATCCATTACACTGCGCGTTGCGGGCATTTGCTCGCTGATCATTGCAGCCGACAGCTCAACAAGCACTAACGCTGACGCTTCCAGCGGCTCGAGGAACCCTGCTGATAGCCCTACAGCAACACAGTTTTTATGCCAAAATACCTGCCTGTGGCCAGGCACGATGGGGATTTTTCGAACCTTTAATTCATCCGCTTTATCACCAATGCTTTGCTTTATGTAGTCTCTCAATTCCGTTTCTGCATGCTCAACCGTGGTGTGGTCAGAAGAAAAAACATGGCCTACACCGCGTCGAGAGGGCAGTCCAATGTCCCAGATCCAGCCTGCACTTTGCCCCGTTGATATAGTATGAGACGCAATAGGGCTTTGTTCAGTTTCATAGGGCACGTGCACTGCAAGTGCAGTGTCATTGAAGAGAATATGGCGTTTGTTAATAAATGGAATTTGGTAATGCTTACCGATTAATAGTGCATTGAAACCTGTGCAATCAACGAATAGATCCGCTTCCAATTCCCCTGACATTTTCGTATTGATAGAACGGATATCGCCGTTATCGTGACTGTTAATGTCGGTAACATGGTCAAGGATATGAGTTACGCCAAGTTTCTCGGTGCAATGTTTAGTCAAAAATGTGGAAAATTTACCGGCGTCAAGATGATACGCATAGTTTGCAACATGGGCATATTCTGGCGTGGTATTTTGTTTTGGGGCCAAGTGCTGATCACATAGGTGCCCTTGAAATGAGACGGCATCGGCAAACGAAACCTTGTCGGCTTGTTCTTGCCAAAACGGCGCTAAGTTAATTTGCTCGTATCCTTGAGGAAGAACAAGTGGATGATAGTAGGCATCATCTTCAGCACCTGTAACCCATTTGGCGAACTTTGCCCCTTGTTTGAACGAGGCGTCACATTCGCGGATAAAATCCGTTTCGCTAATTCCCATTTTGCGCAAGGTTCCACGCATAGTTGGCCAGGTACCTTCGCCAACACCTATGGGGCTCACGTCCGGCGATTCTATCAAGGTTACTGATATTCCTTGCTCAGAGTTGGCTAAATGTTCTGCAGCAATCACACCCGCTGTCAGCCATCCAGCGGTGCCACCACCGACGATAACAATTTTTCTAATTTGATGATCGACCACTTCTTACTCCAAGTGAACAGATTAAAAAAAGCATATCAAAAAGCCGCTTAAAAAGCGGCTTTTTTCATAACAACCTTCGCTTAGAAGGTGTAACGTGCACCTAGGTTGTAACGGGAACCATATTGACGAGCAAACAAGAATTGCTCTTCGTAGCGTCCGTAACCTTCCTCGGTTTCATTGGTTATATTTAAACCTTCAAAAAACACCGTTAGATTTTCAGTAATATCGTAGTTAATACTGATATCAGTTTGTGCGTATTCTTTACCGAATTGAGGCGGAGATTCAGCAGAGCCTTGCTGTTGACCAACACCAATCAAATAATCATCACGCCATGCGTAAGTAATTTTTGCTGAAAGGCCATCTTTTTCGTAGAACAATTGAATATTGGCTGAGTCACTCAGGCCGTTTAAAGGTGCTTGTCTTTCAAAGCTGTCTACGTCAAATTCTACGTCACCATCAACTATTGTAAAGTTAAAGCCAGCACCAAAGCCGGTTTCACCAAACATATGCTGGATCGCGAATTCAAATCCATCTACAGTCTTGTCATCACCATTTTCAGGACGACTCACCAACCATTCAATAAGTGGGTCATCAGGGTTCTGACGGATGATCTGGGTTTGACAACAGGCGTCATCGATTCCTTGGCCACTGTCAATCAACTGCTGCCAAATTGCACCGTCAGTAACAGGGATTCCGGCAGCAACGAGCTCAGCTGTCGCTTGCGCGGCACGTGGACCATTTAGCGGGTCACGTAAACCTTCGAAAGTCAGCAGCGTCTGATTGTTGCTTATAAAGTTTTTCACGTCTTTTCTGAAATACCCCAGTGCAATATAACTCGCTTCTTCGTAATAGTACTCAACGATCAAATCCAGGTTAGTCGATTCAAAGGGTTGCAAGTTGGTGTTCCCCGCCGCACCATTTCTGCTACCTGGTTTAGGGGCTGGCGATAGTGAACGTGCACCAACTAGATTTCCTAGCGGTGCTCGGGTAATCGTTTTACTTGTAGAGAGTCTGGCAATAATATCGTCGGTCACCTCTACCTTAATATCCAAGTTTGGTAGGTACAAATCATGCTCGCCGGTAAACTGAACGCTGCCGGTCTCGCTTGGTCTAAAGCGCAACTGCCACTCCGTTGGGTTAGTCCAAACAACAAAGTCTTCAACATCCTGATCGACAATACTGATTACGTCTGTCTGTTCATAGCGCACTCCCACATTGACATCTACCGGCATATCTCCGATTTCGAAGTACATGTCTGCTGCGACATAGGCACTTTGTGTTTCTTCGGTCAAGTCTGCTAGGCCTTCCGTAACAAAAGATTCAAACGGATCTGGATTAAAGCCAAAGAAAGACTGCAATCTACCAACTGCCTCAGCATAATCAAACGCGTAGTAGTAATCGGTAGTGAGGTTTGCACCGCCATTAGAAAATTCGTCAAGGAAGTCACCTGAATCTCGTCTTACAAACATGCTATCTGGGAAGATAGCTTGGTTGCCATTGTAACCGCCGGGACCTTGGTTGCCACTAAAGGCGTTTCTTCCACCAAAGGTTTGGTCGGTAATGGCAATACCAGCACGAACGCTCATTAGGAAGCTATCATCAGGGTTAACCCATTCGGCATCTAATTGCAGTTGTTCGACGGTAGACTCGCCCACACCACGGCTAAATTGAGCAAACAACGGATCAAAATCGGCTGGACTTGCCTCGGCGGCGTTATCTGGCCAGGTCATGACAAATTGCGGAATGCCACCTTCAGAAAAATCATAGGTTTTAGTCACGATGTTGTTCGGTCCGAGAATGATGTTACCAGAGTGTCCAGTACCATCATCAGCACCATTGTCGGTCTCGGTTTTTGAATCGTGATAATCCAATTCAAAATGAATGTCGTCAGTGATTTGCCATTCGAAATTAAATCCGATGGAATCACTTTCTACCAATAAAGTTTCTCTATTGGCGGAGTGCGCAAAATCATTGGCGGTTTCGGTAAAGCGAATGGCCGTTCCGCGCTCATCCAATTCATAACTTGTCACATTTCCGCCAAAGTTAAACCAGATGCCATAGCCTAAACCCGACGTCGCTGTTTCCGCTTCAGAATAAACATAGTCCAGAGTAAAGGTCATATCGTCTCGAGGCGCATATTGCAAGGTTGCTTGCCCGTTGAAACGAGAGCGTTGAACATTGTTAATGTTATATGAAATCTGGCGGGGGAAATAGGTATGACCGGCCTTACCATCGGCAGTGGTCGTGCCACCCATTATGTCTTCTTCTTCATTGGCTGCGTCTGGACGCAAATCTATTGCCGAAGTCGCGTTGCCAAATGGCCCTTGGTCGGCTTGCCAACCTGGAATATTTGCACTTTGTTGTTGGAAGTCACGATCTTGCATCGACAAAGATATGGCCAAACCAATAGTATTGTCTGCGTAGGTATCGCTATACAAAGCAGACAATTCTGGAGTGACATCATCCCCTTCAACGTTTGACTCATCATAAATTCCTTTGGCGGACAATGAATATTTCAAACCAGGAGATGCCAAAGGTCTTGCTGTGACAATATTTACCGTTGCACCTAGTCCACCGGATGGAATATCTGCACGGCCAGTTTTATATAACTCCAAGGCGCTAACACCTGACGATGACAAGTTTTCCAATTTGAAAGAACGAGTATTACCTGTTCCTGGCATTTGACGACCATTTAAGGTAATCAAGTTAAAATCTGGACCAAATCCCCGCACGGTAATTTCACTACCTTCACCGTTGCTTCTGCTTACCGTGACACCGGTAATACGTTGCAGTGATTCGGCAAGGTTAGTATCGGGGAATTTACCCATTTCTTCAGCGGATATAGCGTCAACAACGCCTTGTCCGTCGCGTTTTAAATCTTGCGCGCGCATTAAACTGCCGCGGATCCCTCGTACAGCAATGACTTCTACATCCCCTCCAGCGGCATCGGCATTATCTGCCTCTTGCGCTGAAATTTGAGGTACAACTGCTGTGCCCAAAAGCACAGAGATGGATGCGGCAAGGTATTTCTTACTGAAGTTCATGTCTTTCATAGTTACCCTACTTATAATTTTCTTCATGTGGCTGTTTTATCCCGCTGGCGCATTGTGTAAAGTTCCGCGGGATAAAACCCTTAGTGTGTTCAGTATCAATTAATTGGTTGTGATCATGGCGTTGTCGATACGATAAATCGCTCCACCGCCCGTCTGCCATGCTGGGAAAACCATCACTACATCAATTGCACTAAGGTCCAGGCCTGCATCAGACAAAGCGAGTAGATCGAATGTATAGGTTTGCCATTGTCCTACTACGGGGTCTTGTCCTTCATTACTGGTGTTCAAATTAACTTCCGCAAAAGACGTGTTATTGTCTGCTTCAACTTTAAGCAGCCAGTTTGTATCGCCTCCTGAAGGAGGCGTCACGATTTTCATTTCGAAAGTCAGGGTACCAGTCGTTAGGTATGCACTAGCATCTACAGGTGAACCCGCATCCCGGCTGTAGAAGCCAAGCACTGTTCCTGCGTTATCAAGGATTTGGAATTCTGCTGTTGCGCCGTGATCTGCATCGTCAGCAGCCACTGTTGGCGTAGTACCGCCGCAACAATCCCAAAGCGGCCACTCTGCATTGGCGTCATCTTTGAAAAATGTGACAAGTGAGTTGCCATCTTGCGCTTGACCCGTATCACCAGGATTTCCAATCACCAGATTATCTACGCGGTAAACTGCGCCTTCTCCGGTCTGCCATGCAGGGAATATCATGATGACGTCAATAGCACTGATATCTAGCCCTGCATCGGACAAGGCTGAGAGAGGGAAGGTATAAGTTTGCCACTCACCCGTCACTGGGTTAGCCCCTTCAGTGCTGGTATTTAGTGCTACTTCAGCGAAGGATGTATTATTGTCAGCTTCAACTTTCAATAACCAGGTCGTATCTGCAGTCGGCGGACTTACGACTTTCATTTCAAAGCTAAGGGTTCCTGTGGTTAACAACGCTGAGGCGTCAAATGGCGCGCCATCATCGGGAAGTCTGCTATTAAATCCAAGTACAGTCCCATCATTATTGAGGATCTGGAACTCAGCAACTGCACCATGATCAGCATCATCGGTTTCAACTGTTGGCGTGGTTCCGCCGCAACAATCCCATAGTGGCCAGTTTCCGCTCTCTGCATCGGCAAAGACCACTTCACGAGGACCTGTTGGTCCACTCGTAGCATTCGGGTTGAAGATTTTGGCGTTGTCCACGCGGTAGATAGCCCCTTCACCGGTTTGCCATGCAGGGAAAATCATTAAGACATCAATCACACTGATATCTAAGCCCGCATCAGCAAGGTCTGAAATCGCAAAGGTGTAAGTTGCCCACTCTCCGGTCACAGGATCTGCACCACCATTACCGGTTGACAAGTCGACTTCTACTGCCGATGTGGCACCGTCACCTTCAATTTTGAACTTCCATACTGCATCAGGTGAAGTTGGTGCATTGACAACTTTCATTTCAAACTGCACGACACCATCAGTAAGTAGTGCTGACGCGTCAAAGTTAATGCCAGAACCATCCGCTGGTTTGAACCCAAGTACAGTGCCGTCATTGTTTAGGATTGAAAATTCAGCAACCACGCCATGATCGGCATCATCCATTTCTTCAGTAGGCGTTGTACCACCACAGCAATCCCACAATGGCCAGTCTGGATTGGCTTGGTCTTCAAACAGCACTAACTCAGGGAACACCTGGCCACCTGGCTCGGCAATTTCTACGTTATCAACGCGATAGATTGCGCCTTCACCGGTTTGCCACGCTGGGAATATCATAATGACATCAATTGCGCTGATATCTAAACCTGCATCGCTCAACGCTTGTAAAGGGAAGGTATAGGTTTGCCACTGACCAGTAACCGGATCTGCGCCTTCGACACTTGTGTTCAAGGCAACTTCGGCAAATGAGGTGTTGTTGTCCCCTTCGACCTTTAACAGCCAGGTCGTATCAGAAGTCGGCGCATTCACAACCTTCATTTCAAAGGATAAATTACCCGTCGTTAACATCGCCGAAGCGTTAAACGGTGTGCCACCTTCTGAAACATCAGGGCGGCTATTGAAACCTAACACTGTGCCGGCGTTATCCAGTATCTGGAACTCAGCGACTGCGCCATGTTCGGCATCATCAGTTACAACAGCAGGTGTTGTACCACCACAGCAATCCCAAAGCTTCCACAAAGGATTTTCAGCATCGTCAAATATAGTAATAGGCACTGCTACGTCAGGCGTTGGAGGCGTTGGCGTAGGTGCTTTACCTTCAACCAAAGTGTTTTCGTCTTTGTAGCCACCACGAACGGTTTCACAACCCGCTCCTGTGTCAGGATCGATAGAACATTCGTAAACACGAACGTAGTCAATTTGGAATGCTTGTCCGCCAGCGAAGGCTGACTCATCAATACCCAAATTGTTGACGTTTTCCGGCCAGCTCCCGCCAACAGCAAAGTTTAGGATTAAATGAAAATCCTGATCAAAGGGTGAGCTATCCCAAAATACTTGTTGCTCGCCTGTAGCGATGTCGAAATATTCTGCAAACCAACCTCTATGGATCAAGCCAACTGCTTCATCTTTGCTATTGAAACGCACCTCAGAGGCCATTTGTGTGGCATAAAGGTAACCATCCATATACCAACGAATTTCGCCTTCTTGCCATTCAATCGCATAGGTATGGAATCCGTCTGATGGATTCACGCCATTGGGAAGAAGATAAGGTTGGCCTGAGCTTTCATTGTTAGGAAAGTCGCGCCCATAATGAAGGGTTCCGTAGATATTGCGCTCTTCTACGCCTTCTTCTGAAACCACTCCTAAGTTAACGGATTCAAAAATATCAATTTCGCCAGATTTTGGCCAGCCACCATAGACCTCATCTGTAGGAAGCATCCAAAACGCGGGCCAACTGCCTTGGCCAAAGGGCACTTTGGCGCGCATTTCAATGCGGCCGTATCTAAAGTCACCTTTATTTTTCGTAACCAGGCGAGCTGACGTGTAGGGAAGCGGCAAACCCGTATCCACAGACTCAGAAGTTGGCTTAGCGACTATGTTTAACATACCGTCGGCAACAAAAGAGTTTTCGTCAGAATCGGTGTAGCACTGCTTCTCTTGGTTACCGCCGCCAGCACAATTTACTTCATGTGTCCATTTGTTGGCATCTATTCCGGCGCCATCGAATTCATCATTCCACACCATTACCCAGTCAGAGACTGGCGCGGACGTGTCAACCGCTTTTATATCGGTATTTGTATTTGAACCACCACCACACCCGCTAAGGGTCAGTGCTGCCAAAATACTGGCTGTAACCGAAAGTTTGTGCGTCTTATAATTAACGCTCTTAATTCCCATGGTTTTCTCCGAACAATCAAGGTGACTTTGCCTAACACAACCATTATTGCTCAGTGTCGAGAAACAGCCGTGAGCGCACAGTGGTGGTGCTAGATGTTAACTACCTGTTTACATGTGTAACATAAAGGTTAATAGCCTTGGAATTAAATACGGTGAGACGGGACAGCAAAGAGATGGAGCGGACTGGTACTATAAAAGAGGTGTTTACATTTACATTTATAAATGCCTAATTGAGTGCGACTGATAAACAATTTATCCGCCCATTGTGATACAAATCTGGTAAGCAATACAGCCTCCTTGCCGCAATAACAGTCCGCTTGAGCTTGTTTACGTTGCACCCCTTCATTCATCGAATAAGGTTTGCGGTTGAGACCAATCATTTCGACAAAAGGTATAGGTATGAAAAAGAGTTAGTTCAGGACAAGAAAAACTGGCAATAGTTTGTGCAAATTTTTCGCACAATAAATACAAACTAGCTAATCGCTTTTTCTAACTCTTTTCAGAATAAAAAATTATGAACAGTACTAGTACACAAAAAGTTTCGGGTCAATTCGTCAATTTGGGCGAAGATCGCTTTTATAAAATAGCGCATGTCGATCAAATGCCGCCATTTTTTATCAGCTTGATATCGCACAGTGATCATTGGTTGTTTGCTGCGTCCAACGGCGGATTAACAGCGGGTAGAATCTCGCCTGAGACAGCACTGTTTCCGTATGTAACCGTAGATAAAATCTACGAGAGTACGCCTCATACAGGCTGCAAAACGCTGTTAAAAGTAAAAACATCCGAAGGTCAGTTTCAATGGGAACCTTTTAACGTAGAACGTTTCCACACTGACAAGATAGAACGCAATCTATATAAAAGTGTTTTGGGTGACGTGCTGGTATTCGAAGAAATCAACCTGACGTTGAATCTTAGCTTCACGTATCGTTGGTCGTTTAGTGAAGAGTTCGGATTTTGCAGAGATGCCAAGGTTACAAATTTGCGCAACGATGTGACAAGTATCGAAGTAATCGATGGCCTCACTAACTTATTGCCTGCGGGTACACCTAGGTTTACTCAAACCCAATCGAGCAATCTCGTCGACGCATACAAATTTTCAGAATTGGACGCCGATACAGGGCTGGGGATATTTTCGCTCTATTCTGGCATCACGGATCGGGCGGAACCCAGCGAGTCGCTAAGAGCTAATACGGTGTTCTGTTTGGGGCTTGAAAACACGCAATTTCTGCTATCTGAACAGCAACTTAAGCATTTCCGCTTGGGCCAAAATGTGATAACCGAGTCACATTGTCGAGGTATGCGAGGTGCTTATCTTGTTCATAGTAAATTTGAGCTTGCGGCAAACGGTTATAAAACCTGGAAAATTATCGCCAATGTTGAACAAGACCAAACTCAAATTGTGGCGTTATTGAGTCAACTCAATGAGCTTGAGTCACTTGCAACAGCGTTGAATGATTCGATCAAACATGGTCATGATCAATTGGCTAGAATTATGGCATCTAGCGACGGTATGCAGTGTACCGAAGAAGAAAATGTCTCGGTACACCACTATGCAAACACCCTGTTTAACGTTTTGCGGGGCGGTATTTTTAATGACCAGTATCGTATTTCTGCGGAAGATTTCTCCGCCACCATCAAGTCATTCAATAAAAAGATTTATCAAAATCATCAAGACTTTTTACAAAACCTGCCACAAGTTATTAGTGTTCAAGAGCTTCACACACGGGTGGAGCAGCAAAACGACACACAATTATTGCGGCTTACATTAGAATATTTGCCCATTACATTTGGACGCCGTCATGGAGACCCAAGCCGCCCTTGGAATCAGTTTGCAATTGAGTTAAAGGACAAGCAGGGCAACCCACTCCTCAGTTATCAAGGAAACTGGCGCGATATATTCCAAAATTGGGAAGCGCTTACCTTTAGCTATCCTGAGTTCATCGAAAGTGTGATTGCAAAATTCGTCAATGCCTCAACGATGGACGGTTACAACCCTTATCGTATCACTAAGCAGGGCATTGATTGGGAAGTGGAAGAGCCAGATGACCCCTGGAGTTACATTGGCTATTGGGGAGATCATCAGATCATTTATTTGCTTAAGATGTTGGAATTGTCAGAGCAGTTTCATCCACAAACGCTGACTCAGTTATTATTTAAGCCGGTGTTTTGTTATGCCAACGTTCCTTATCGAATCAAGCCTTTTGAAGAGTTGGCCAAAGATGCCAAAAGCACTGTGCTGTATGATGAAAAGGTTGCTGCAAACATCGACGAAGTTGTCGAAACTTTGGGTGCTGATGGCAAGTTAATTCTTACTCCAGATAATGAGGTCTATCAGGTCAATTTATTGGAAAAGTTGTTAGTACCCCTGCTAACCAAATTAAGCAATCTGGTGATTGATGGTGGGATTTGGTTAAATACGCAAAGACCAGAATGGAACGATGCTAATAATGCCTTGGTTGGCCAAGGTTTATCCATGGTCACTCTTTATTACATGCGTCGCTACATTGCTTTTGTGCAGAACTTGGTTGCGACTCAATCCGGGACTGTCGAGTTATCCAGTGAAGTGGCACATTGGCTAGAAACAACGGCCAGTGCGCTGCAAACAATGAGCAAAACGTTAGATGACGGTCCTGTGACTTCACAGCAGAGCTTGGCGTTTTTGCAAGAAATTGGGCGTTTAGCCAGTGATTATAGACAGCAGGTTTACGCCAATAATGGCTTTGCTGATAAGACAACTCTTGAGTGCGAGCTGATTAAGGAATTGTTAGCCTCGTCAATGAGTTGTATAGAGCACAGTATCAAGCAGAACCAGGGCGACGATGGTCTCTATCATGCCTATAATTTGCTTGCAATTAAGTCTGACGAACTGCAGGTTAAACACTTATATCCTATGCTTGAAGGTCAGGTTGCGGCACTTAGCAGCGGTGCAATTAAAGGCCAACAGGCAGTGGATGTGCTCGAAGCCTTGTTTGAAAGTGACGTCTACCGGGACGATCAAAATACTTTCATGCTCTATCCAGACCGCAAACAAACCCCATTCTTGCGGAAAAACGTTATCCCAAGTGAATCAATTGCAAGCATTCCGGTGGTCGCACAAATGCTGTCAGACAATGACATGCGATTACTCACTTGTGATGCACGAGGCGATCATCGATTCAATGCAGACATTAAAAATGCAGGAGATTTGGCTGACGTATTAGCACAACTTAAAGGTAAATACGGCCAATCTTTAGAGCAATCGATTCCTACCATAATGGCGCTTTATGAGTCGGTATTTCAGCACGCTGAATTCACCGGACGTTCAGGCGGAATGTTTGGTTTTGAAGGATTGGGCAGTGTTTATTGGCACATGGTTTCAAAACTCTTGTTGGCGGTTAAAGAGCAGTTCTTTTGGGCCATTGAGGATGGTCAAGATCTTGCCGTGATCCATCGATTGGGTGAGTTATATTATAAGGTGCGTCACGGGATTGGATTTAATAAAACGCCTGAAGAATATGGTGCCTTCCCAACCGACCCTTATTCACATACACCGAAACACGCCGGTGCACAGCAACCGGGAATGACAGGTCAGGTGAAAGAAGAGGTGCTGACGCGTTTTGGCGAACTTGGCCTTCAGGTAAACAAAGGCAAGGTCAGTATTGTGCCTAAGTTATTGCGCCAAAGAGAATTCCGTAAAACAGATAGCCCATTTTACTATTTGGACGTTTCTGGAGAGTGGCAACTTCTAAATATTGAAAAAAATTGTTTGGGCTTCACTTGGTGCCAGGTTCCGTTTATTTACTCGCTAAATGACGGCGAGCCTGCGGGTATCACGGTGTTTGACCAAGGACAAAATGCCCAGTGCAGTGACGAACTAGCTTTGACACAAGAGCAGGCAAATCATTTGTTTAATCGAACAGGGCAAATCTTGAAGGTTGTTGTTAACTTGAACTCGCACCAACTCTTTGGCCAGTAGTGCACCGACTAAAAAGGAAAGAATAATGTCTAGCCGTTATTACAGACGCAGAAATCTGGCGGGGATCAACTATAAGAGTCTGAGCCTCGATCAAAAAAAGCAATTAGTAAGTGAACGCTTAAAACAAAAAATTCATGGTATTTCGTTTAGTCCGTATATTCGTGGACAGGGGCCTGGCACAGAGGTCACAGAAGAGCTTATCGATATGCGACTTTCTATCATTAGCCCTTACGTCAACTGGATCAGAACCTTTTCTTGCACTGAGGGTAACCAATTGATCCCTAAAGTCGCCGCAAAAAAAGGTCTCAAATCTTTAGTCGGCGTTTGGCTTAGTGACGACTTGGAAAAGAACGAAGTTGAGATACTTAACGCCATCGAAGTCGCTAAAAGCGGTCACGCCGATATGATGGGCGTAGGTAACGAAGTTTTGCTTCGCGGTGAGTTAACTCCTGATCAGTTGATTGACTACATTAAACGGGTACAAACCGCTGCGCCTGGTGTTCCCGTAGGCTACGTAGACGCTTACTTCGAATTTGTTGATTATCCAGAAATTGCCGACGCTTGTGATGTGATTTTTGCTAATTGTTATCCGTTTTGGGAAGGGTACCCGATTGAGCACGCACTTATATACATGAAAGACATGTATCGTCGTGCCCAGTCTGTAGCAAAAGGCAAGCCGGTTGTCATAAGTGAAACAGGTTGGCCAAATGTGGGAAGCCCTGAACGAGGCTCAGTGCCTTCGTATAACAACGCGATTGAGTATTTCCTGAGTACGTACAAGTGGGCTGATGAGGAAGACATCAATATATTCTATTTCTCGTCCTTTGATGAAGCCTGGAAAGTCGAAGATGAAGGTGATGTTGGCGCGTTTTGGGGCCTGTGGGACGAAGAAGGTAAAGCAAAGTATGGGCAATATGATGACTGATTTTTCATTACAGTTAAAACATAAAAATGCCATTTGTTATTCTGGCTATCGTCACGGACAGGACCCTCGCTCAGGCGTATTTCCCAGCTATGAACAGATTAAAGAAGACCTACTAATTCTAGTTCAACATTGGTCTGTTCTGCGGTTGTATGATTGTAGTCACCATGCTCATATGGTGCTAAGCGTTATTAGAAATGAGAGTCTACCTTTGCAAATCATGTTGGGTGTCGATCTTGCCGCTGAAGTGAGTAACCCAAATTGCCCCTGGGGAGCGCATTACCCTGAACATGAATTACAACTCAACCAACATGTCAATCAGCAGCACATTATGCGCATGATAGATTTCGCTAATGCCTATCCGGAGATTGTTTTTTCGGTGTCTATTGGTAACGAAGCGAGTGTCGAATGGAACGATCACATGGTACCCGTTGATAGGCTTATTCATTATGCGCGACAAGTAAAAGCCGGCTGCACACAACCGGTTACCTTTTGTGAAAATTATGTGCCTTGGACTAACAAACTGCTGCCGCTGGTTGAGCATCTCGATTTTATATCCATTCATACCTATCCTGCCTGGGAGTATAAGTCTGTTGACGAAGCTATTGCTTATACTCAAGAAAATTATCAACTGGTAAAAGCGGTTCACCCAAAGGTTCCCATTGTCGTTACAGAAGCAGGCTGGACAACCCGTTCAAACGGACGCGGCATTGAAGTGCACAATGCCAATGAACAAATTCAGATGAAGTATTATCAAGATCTTATGCATTGGGCTGAGCTGAATGATGTGCTGACCTTTGTTTTTGAGGCGTTTGATGAACCTTGGAAGGGGTCTGATGATGAAAATGAACCAGAAAAACATTGGGGACTTTTCTACGAAAATCGACAGCCAAAACCTGTCATGCAAGCTCTGTTTGACCAGCCTCAAAGGTATAATAAAGCGGTGTGACGTTTTTTATCAATCAAAATTAATGTTGCCGAATGAAAAAGGGAGACTAAATTTAGTCTCCCTTTTTTAAGTCTGGGTTACTGCATATTCATTGGGCTTTAGGGCTCTGCTGGACAGCTATGCTTATCTCTAGTTGAGGTTATCTAGCTAATTCGACCTCTAACTCTTCCAGTGAGCGCCCTTTGGTTTCTGGTAGATACCTGATCACTATCATTAACCCTAGGGTTGCAAACAACGAATAAAGTGCGAAGGTCGTTGATGCACCAAGGGTTGCAAGTTCCCAGGGGAATATAAACTGCACAAGGAAGCTGATGGCTGAATTGATGAGGCCAACAAAAGAGATTGCAATGCCTCGCACTTTGTTTGGAAACAACTCTGAAAATAGCACCCACATAACTGGGCCTAAAGACACAGCAAAACACGCTACAAATCCCAGCAAACCAACCAATACCACCTGTTGATTAAGGTTAATGGCTGCCGCGATCAATGAGGATTCATGTTGGCTGGCAATGTCAGCGCCAAGTTGCGCAACAAGTGCTGCTTTGAATGACACATCGTTAGAAAAGACTTGCCCGATTAATGGTAATTGCTGCAATGACGGCGAACTGACAAGGATTTGCTGGGCATCTTCAATTGATAGCTGATAAGTGGCAGCACCAAACTGATAGGCGAGTGTTGCCATACATAGTGCAATACCTCCCACACCGACGATTAAAAGCGCCTTTCTGCCAATTTTATCGATTAATGATATCGCTAGTATGGTAAATACCAAATTGATAATACCCACTAAAATAGCTTGCATGAAAGACGCGTCTGTACCAAATCCACTTTGTTCAAATATCATCGGCGCATAGAAGAATACGGCGTTGATACCAGTAATTTGCTGAAGTACAGCGATAGAAATACCGATAAGTAGCACGAAACGCAAAGACGGGTTTAGCAGATCTCGAATAGCGCCTTTAGCCTTTGCTTTATCATGATGAATGCTTTGGTTGATCTCGACAATGGCGGCGTCTACTGCTTCTTCTGAGGCCGTATTGAGCAGTACATTCTTCGCTTTTTGTTGTTCACCTTTTAGTAGCAACCAGCGAGGACTTTCGGGAACAAATAGTAAAGCAACCAAATAAAGCACTGCTGGAATGGCCTCAACCCCTAACATCCAACGCCAGTTGTGCTCGGCAAATTGCAGTGCCTGCTGCCACGCCTGCTGTTCTTGTGACCACTGAAGGATCAAATAATTACTAAAAAACGCAACGGTGATCCCAATGACTATGTTGAGTTGATTAAACGAAACAAGCCGGCCACGTAGATGTGCAGGAGCAATTTCTGCGATGTACATGGGCGCAATGATAAGCGCTGCCCCCACACCCAAACCACCTATCATACGGGCCAGAATCAAGGTGATAAAATTGGGTGCAAAGGCAGACAACACGGCTGAAATTAGAAATAAAAGTGCGGCAATCATTAAAACGGGTTTTCTGCCCAGCTTGTCGGCTAATGGACCAGAAATCATCATTGCCAAGGTTGCTGTTAGCGTTAAAGATGACACAGCCCATCCCAACTCAAGTTCGGACAAATTGAATTCAAGTGTGATGAATTTATTCACACCGGAAATGACAGAGGCGTCAAAGCCCATTAAAAAACCACCCAGCGCGACGATGAGTGAAATGTAAGCGACGTAAAAAACGTTATGACTATTTTGAGTATGCATGGGCTGAAAAAGAACTCTACAAATAATTGAATTAATGGCTAATGCCGATACTATTAACATTTGTGCAACAAGTTAGCGCGTTATCCTATTCATTATTCATGATTTTTAGGGCCAATTGCGATAAACCGGACTTACAGTCGGATGGATAGGACAACGTAACTGGTCGACATCCAGAGCAGCGTGTAGACTCTTTGCAGCTCAAAACTTGGGAAGTATCTGTGACAACACAATATTCTAAAAACAGAGTGTCATCTTTTCACACCCCCAGAGATTATTGGTTGTGGCAATCCGGTTTTTGGACTTTTGTTAGTATTAACAGTTTTGTTATTTTGACCCTATGGTACGGCCCATATGGCCAATCACACCTCTGGCATATCGTATTACAAGCAATCGTCGGGTTCATTTTGTCTGTGCCGCTGTATTGGACCTTCATGCGTATTTGGGATCGGTCAATCCGATATCGATTAGTCGTCGGTTCTGTCGTGGTGTTTATCGTTTCATTTATCTGGACATTAGCCCGGGTTCAGATTTTTATCTCGCTGACAGGGGAAACCGAAGAATGGGAACAGTTAGGTGGCTGGCACTTCGCCAGTATCTTCATTTATTTTTGTTGGACGGGGTTGTTTCACGGACTCCGATACTACGAACTATTGCAAACTGAGCATGTCATCATGTTGCAAGCAGAATCAGATGCCCGTGAAGAACAATTGAAGCGAATGAAGGCGCAGAGTGTCGCCCGAGATGCACAGCTTAAAATGCTTCGTTACCAACTTAACCCACATTTTTTATGCAACACACTCAACGCAATTAATTCCCTAGTGGAAGACAATGAAACTCAAAAAGCTCAGAATATGACAGTGCAACTCAGCAAATTTTTGCGTCACTCGTTGGATAATAATCCCGATACAAAAATCACTCTTGAGCAGGAAGTTAAGGCGCTTAATTTGTATTTGGAAATTGAAAAAACGCGTTTTGAAGACCGGCTTCAACTTGATTTTAACATCGAACCTCAAGCTACTTTAGCCCTGGTGCCTAGTTTGTTGTTGCAGCCAATTATCGAAAACTCAATGAAACATGCCATAGCAAAGAGTGAAACAGGCGGCACTATTTCCTTGTACGCGACAGCAAAAAATCACAGATTAGCATTACAACTTAGCGATAGCGGGTCGGGCGCTAAGACAGCCAATACCAAATTGCATAGCTCCACGGGAAGGGGGGTAGGCCTGCGAAATACTGACGAGCGGCTCAAAGCTCTGTACCACGACAATTATTCAGTCAACATCCGCTTGTTGCCATCCGGTGGATTAGAAACGACAATCGATATTCCATTGGAATTTCATTCTAAACAGAGTAAACACATCCAAACTAAAGATGAGACAACTGCATGACAAAACTTACCGCGATTATTGTTGATGATGAACCTTTAGCGCTAAAACTGCTCAGGTCTAAGCTGCAACAACTCGACATGGTCGAAATTATCGGTGAAGGTAAAAATGGACGTGAAGCCATTCGGTTGGTGATGGATTTGAATCCTGATATCGCCTTTTTAGATATTGAAATGCCAGGGCTTAATGGTTTTGATGTGGTGAAAAACTTGCAAAGCGATATCTTGCCCTTGGTCGTTTTTACCACAGCTTATGAGCAATATGCTCTGGATGCGTTTGACATTCATGCGGTGGACTACATACTCAAACCTATCGATCTTCAACGAATCGAACGAGCAATTGAGCGGGCTATAAAGCGCGTGGCTGTTGACAAGGTTCCTGAAAACAAACCTCGAATATTGAGTGCTATCAATACCATCAACAATTCAGGTAACGAAGCTGATCTTGCAGAACCTTCACCTGCGCAGTCTAGTGCTCCGGTTGAAAAGAAGATCGTTATCCGGGAGCGAGATGAAATAACACTGCTTAAACAATCAGAAATAAAATGGATTGATGCAGCAGGGGATTACGTTTGTCTGCACGTAGATGATGTGACACATATAAAAAGAAGCACTTTAAAAGAGTTATTGAGTGAACTTGATGAAGATATATTTAAGCGGGTTCATCGATCTACTATCGTTAATCTGAATTTTATCGAGAAAGTGATCCCGCATACAAAAGGAGAGTTTTTTCTGGTCCTAGGCGAACACGATCGCATCAAGGTCAGTCGAAATTACAAAGATGCAATTAAGGATTTTCTCAAAACGCCATAATACTAGTTTTAGCTTTGATTAACGAAGGTGATCAGATATCGAAGAATAACAGTATCAGTTACAACCTAATAAGAATAGATGATCCATGAAAAATCACTTAACTCAGAGCTCGTTATTAGTCGTCTTCACATCATTTTTATGTGTCAGCTCTGCTTTAGCGCAACAATCCCGCGGTGGCAACAGGCCTGCCAATGTTATCGTTGAACCAGTAAAAATCGATATTCAACAAACTGTTGTGGAAGCTGTAGGCACTGCAGAGGCAATTAACTCGCTAGCGATTTTTCCGGCCGCCGCGGACAAAGTGGTGGCGGTGAATTTTGTACCGGGCCAATGGGTCGAGAAGGGCAGTGTGCTAATCGAGCTGGACGCCAGACGACAAGTTGTAGCCTTACAACGAGCGCAAATTCAGCTTAAGGATGCAACACGAAACCTTGAGCGGCTGGAACAAAGCAGAGACAAAGGCGCGGTGACTCAAAGTGCCCTAGATGACGCAAAAACGGCGAAAGAATTGGCCAAAGTGGATGTGCTTGATGCTCAAGCTGACCTGCAAGACAGACAAGTGATAGCGCCTTTTAGCGGTACGGTTGGCCTAACTGAAATTGAGGTAGGAGATCGGATCACGCAACAAACATTGATCACAACCTTAGATGATCGCAGCCAGTTGTATATCAATTTCAGAGCACCTGAGTCTTCTGTGGCCATGTTATCTAATGATAGCCAAGTTACTCTGCAACCATGGACAAATCGTGGAAAAAGCCTAGTCGCTAAAATTGCTCAGTTAGATTCGCGTATTAGCACTGACGATAGAACGTTACGCATTCGCGCCATTTTAGACAACACTGCCGACGAATATCGCCCTGGAATGAGTTTTAGAGTCAATTTGACTGTTGCCGGGCAGGCATTCCCTATGGTGCCTGAATCTGGTCTATCTTGGGGTGCATCAGGGGCTTTTGTGTGGAAGGTCGTAGACAACAAAGCCGTAAAAGTGCCAGTACAAATCAAACAACGTTTGCGCGGGTATTTGCTCGTCGAAGGGGACTTATCTGATAACGACACGCTCATCACTGAAGGGATACAACGGTTGAGGCCTGGGCAAGAAGTAAACTCGCAGACTGCATTGGCACAATTACCGTGAAACCCTCTTTTACTGATTCAAATACCGCTCTTACACAAAACGACTTGCCTTCATTGTCGGTGAGGCGCCCTGTACTTATTGTCGTTGTGAATTTGCTCATTATGATCGCAGGATTGGCGGCCCTAAGCGGATTGGAAGTACGTGAACTGCCCGATGTTGACCGACCCCGATTGACTGTCACAGCCAACTTTCCAGGCGGTTCCCCTGAGACGGTAGACACCGAAGTGACTAGTCGATTAGAAGGCGCGATTGCGCGCGTCAGCGGTGTGACCTCTATTCGCGCCCAAAGCGAAGAAGGTTTTTCTAGAACCGTGGTCGAATTCAGACCCGGTATCAATTTGGAGGATGCCGCCAATGAAACCCGCGAAGCGATAAGTCGCGTTCAACGAGAGCTTCCCGATGACGTCGAACGTTTGTCGATTATCAAAGCAGACAACGACGCACAAGCTGTGGTCAGCCTCGCTGTGTCAAGTCAATCGATGAGCATGGAAGCGATGACCGATATGGTTGAAACAGATGTTGCGCCAATGTTTCTAAGCATTCCCGGGGTTGCCGATGTCCGGCTCAATGGTGAGCGGGAGCGGGTTTTGCGCGTGACGATCGATCCATTGCGATTGACCAGTTTTGGTCTGTCGGTCACTGAAGTTGCTTCAGCATTACGACTTGCGCCTTTTGATGTACCTGCCGGGAGCTTGCGTTCAACCGATCAAACATTGATAGTCAGAGCGGACGCTACCTCAGTTAATGCACAACAAGTCGAAAACATCATTGTTCGTGGGGACACCCGAATCGGCGATGTGGCTAGCGTATATTTTGGTCCGGCTGATGCGCAAAGCATGGTGAGATTAGACGGCACACCCGTTATCGGCATTGGTGTGCTCAGACAAGCAAGTTCCAACACGATCGAGATCTCCGACGAAGTGCTTGCTATGGTCGAACAGTTACAAACCCGTTTCCCCAATTTGGAGATTACTGTTACCTCAGATGATGCGGAATTTATTCGAGGCTCCGTTGAAGAGGTGTTAACGTCGCTGGCATTTACCATCACTCTTGTTGTTCTGACATTGTGGGTGTTTATTGGCTCAGGAAGAGCGACTATCGTTCCAGCGTTTGCTATCCCTGTGTCACTCATTGGTGGCTTGGCCGTTATGTGGGCGCTGGGGTTCTCAATTAATATATTGACCTTGCTCGCGCTAGTATTAGCTACCGGATTGATCGTTGATGATGCGATTGTTGTGTCAGAAAATATCCAGCGTAGACGGGGCATGGGGTTAGGGGCTAGGGCATCTGCGGTCATTGGTAGTCGCGAAGTTTTCTTTGCTGTCGTTGCGACAACGGCTGTGTTGGCAGCGGTATTTATCCCCATCGCATTTTTACCTTCAACAGCAGGCAGGTTGTTCCGCGAATTTGGCGGAGTATTGGCCAGCACGGTGATCATTTCATCGTTTGTTGCCCTGTCGATTGTGCCAGCACTTACAGCACGGTTGCCCCTCAAAAAGAACAACAAACACTTTTTAGGGGGGATAGGTCAACGCATTTTAGATGGCTACCAAACCAGCCTTAAGTGGAGCTTAAAATTTTCCTGGCTTATCGTTTTGCTGAGTCTAACTACCGCAGGAATTGCAGCTTACTTGTACACATCTCTAGATAATGAACTCCTGCCGCCTGAAGATCGCGGAAATATACGGATTTTTGCTCGTGGGCCTGATGGTGTAGGTATCAATTTCATGGATAGGCAAGCGATCAAAATGGAAAACATTTTGCTACCTTATGTCGAAAAAGGTGAAATCAAATCCATTTATACTGTAGTGGGGCAGTGGGATCCCAATATCGTTTTTATTACAATTCCTCTTAAACCTTGGGACCAGCGCAGCGAGTCCCAGCAAGAAATCATCGATAAACTGCGCCCGCAAATTGCTGCAATACCCGGTGCACCGGGCCGAGCATTTGGCTCGAATAGCTTGAATTTGCGTGGCCGTGGAGGCGGTTTAGAGCTTGCACTAACTGGTGAAGATTATTCGCAAATCTATCAAGCAGCACTGGATTATAAAACGCTAATCGAACAAGAATTAACATTGTTTGGCAGTATACGCATTTCATATCAGCCAACCCAACCACAGCTAAGGGTCAACATCGACCGCAGGCGTGCAGAAGAACTCGGTGTGTCATTTGCGGACATATCCAGTACATTGCGAGCCGCGATCAATGGAGATGATATCGCTGATCTTAATGTGGGTGATCAATCCATCCCCATTATTTTACAGGCTTCAAATGCTAACCTCAGCAATCCTTCTGATCTTACGAACCTCTATGTGGCGTCAAATAACGGCGGTCTGGTGCCTCTATCCAGTTTAGCGTTTATTACCGAAGAGGGCGTCGCTGCGGAGCTAGAGCGACATGCTCAACGTCGGGCAATCGAGCTGGATTTTGAGCTAAATGAGGGCGTTACCATGCAACAAGCGGTTGAAAGCTTGCGTGGTTTAGCGCAAAGCAGCTTGCCGGATGGGATTGGCGTGGTGTTTTTGGGCGAGGCAAAAACTTTCCAGGAAACCTCCCAGCAAGTGCTGATGACCTATGTCTTGGCCTTTGTTATTGTGTTGCTTGTACTTGCTGCACAATTTGAAAGTGTAAACAGTGCCTTGGTCGTTATGATTACCGTGCCCTTCGGTATTGCAGCAGCGTTATTTGCCTTGTATTTCACCGGTACATCAATCAACATTTATTCGCAAATTGGCTTAGTGATGCTTATCGGTCTGCTAGCCAAAAATAGTATTTTGCTGGTGGAATTTGCTGATCAGTTGCGTGATCGAGGTGCCTCAGTATACGACGCTATCCTAGAGGCTGGTAAAGTTCGCCTGCGTCCGATCATGATGACATTGGTATCCACAATCCTCGGTGGGCTTCCTTTGATCCTATCGACTGGAGCCGGTGCTGAGGCCCGCAATGCGATTGGTTGGGTGGTCTTTGGTGGCTTGGGGATTGCGGTCGTATTTACTTTGTATCTTACTCCCGTTCTATACATGGCACTTGCGCGTTTTACGCGCCCAAGAGCAGATGAAGCCAAACGTTTACAAGAAGAGTTGGAAAGTGCAGGGCAACACGTCAATTAGTCGTGTAAAAGGTTTCTTATCCAAATAACTTGGGTATCAGCACTGGCGTAGTTTGTTTGTATGCTAAATAGTCGGGATTATCTGACCACTTGCTGTCAGCTTTTTGTTCTAACATAGGTACGCCACTTACTTTAGTAAGCAATAAATATACAAAAACTGGTGACATCAACACTAGATGTTGCCAACCTGAAAGCATAGGTAAGGCTGCGATAGCAACACCTACCCATAGGGTGATTTCACCAAAATAATTTGGGTGCCGAGACCTTGCCCACAAGCCATCTCGAATAAAGTCGCCATTGTTTTGCGGGTCACGTTTAAATCGACGTTTCTGATCATCTGCTATCACTTCAAAGGCAAATCCAAATAGCCAGATCAAGACACCAATAATAGTTAGATAATTCAAGTGGCTTTGTTGGGTTGAGGTGATCACCATGAAAGCCGGACTGGCAGTGAGAAACACCCAAAGACCTTGTAATGTCCAAGCAGAGAAAAAGCGATATTTGTTAGGTTTTATTTCGTTAAACCGATTGTCGCTGCCATCTTTAAGGATCCTAGAAAACAAAAATGTACCCAGTCGAGCCGACCATATGATGACCATCGCAGCAAGTAAGATAGACGTGATGGAAAGATCCCGTTGTGAATACAGTGCAAGAAAGGTCACACAAACAAAAGTAATGCTACCGGTTAAGTCGTAAAAACGCTCGGTTTGATAAAGATAGGAAGGAATAAACACTAACCACTGAATTAAGAAAGCGATCAGCGCACACAATAACATCGGCGACTCAAGTAAATTAGTGTGATGTTGTGTGCCATGGGCCCAGGTTAAAACCGCGGTAAATAAACTAGCAATCGCAACAACTATAAGTGCCCGAAGTGCGCTATTCATGCTCTCACCTTTTATGATTGTTTGTTAAATCGTTATACTTCTATGCTCAAATCATAACCCGAATATTTGCGCATGTTGATGACACGGTTATTGTCGAGTAGCCAATATTGTCCTTTTATACCTTGCAAGACCCCTTCAAACTCTAGCTCTTTATCAAGATTAATCGATTTAATTTTGTCTGGGTAATGGGTAACCGGATATTCTATATCTACGGCTGGCATGTCGACCAGGCTAATAGCTTGTAATCCATGTTCAGAAGTAATTTGATCCAATTCCATTTCAACCAGTTCAAATAAGCGTTCTCGCAATGCAATAAGGTCTTGTTGATCAGGTTTGCCTTTAAGCATGGTACGCCAATTGGTTTTGTCAGCAATATGTTGTTTAAAAACGGTTTCAACCAAGCCACTTAACAAACGATTTTTTACTCGCATAATCGGGATCGCCTGGGTTGCACCCTGATCTACCCAGCGGCTGGAGATACCGTCAGTCACATGCCGCGTAATACCCACTTTTACTGCGCCCGTGTTGGCCAGATAGACAAAATGGTCTTGTAGACAGTTGGCTTCACCCCATTCAGGTTCACGGCAGGTGCCTTGATCATAGTGGCAATTTTCAGGTTTTATTATGCAGCTATCGCACTGTGCTAATTTCATTAAACAACGATAGCAATATCCCTGATTAAAGCTCTTCTTGGTCTTCGCCTGGCAATGAACGCAGTTTATCGTTTGCGAGAATTGAACACTAATGGGTGAGCCAATAAGTGGATTCACATCCAGCAGGTCATTGCCGATTGGCAGTTGATAGGCCACTGTATCACCAATGTGCGCGTGTCCCTGCATTTTACGTATATTACCCTGATAAATTGTCATCTAAGTTTTACTTTTGTTGTTATCATTAATCTGTCTATTAGAAACTAAAATGCAACGGTATTTCCAGTGTTTAAGCAGGTATTACACAATATCGTGCCGCAACCTTTGGGAAGCCAGACAATTCGGGAACCTTTATGCGCACATTCATGCTGACTTTGCTGATCACTTTTTGTTTACCCTCTTTTGCTTACGAGCTTTACTTAGTGCGACATTTTGAAAAACAAACTAATCAATCCGACCCTGAACTCACCTTACAAGGTTTAAAACGAGCGGAATCTTTGGTTCATGTCTTGACAGATAAACAATTGGCGGTGGTTTACAGCACGGATTATCGACGCACTCAGCAAACTGCGACACCAAGTGCAATAGCCAATGATTTAAACGTAACGTCATACGACCCTTCGAATTTGCAAGATTTTGCTCAGCGGCTCAAAAGTGATCAACAAAATGCCCTGATTGTTGGGCACAGCAATACAACACCGGAGTTGTTATCGCTATTAGGTGGTGAATCGAAAAAGATCGGTGAAGCGGATTATGGCGAATTGTTTATTCTTATCATGCTGGAGGACAAGGTAATCACCCAAAATATCATTGTCAGTGATTAACCCGCTCTCGTAAAAGGTTAAAGTCCAATCAAAAGGTATAAACGTCAATAATTTTGATTCCGTGCAAATGTTGTACACTTTAAATACTGCTACTCAAGTAAAGAAATCGATTAATTTTACTTTTCTTTATTAACGATGTAACGGTCTATCAACTTGAAGGATAAGAGGTGTGCATTGCGTCGATTAAATTGGCTACTAGGATTGTTGTTGACGCTGACATGTATGAGCGCTATCGCTGCGCCCATTCGTGAATGGAGCGATCCGTATCGCGAATGGATTATGCAAATCCCCAAGTCTCCCGGTGATGTATTGGCTGCATTAAATCAAATTCCTCCGGCTCAATTACAAGACCCCAATGTTATCGCACAGCATCATTCGGCACTGAGTATGGTTTACTTTGCGTTGAGCTATCCTCAGAAATCTCTGGACAATGCGCAAACCGCGCTCAAATACGTGGATAGAGAAGAACAACCCTGGCTGTTTCACATGACAAAGCTCAACGAATCACAAGCATTTGACATTGTAGGTACGCCTAATAGTGGGCTGTTAGGAGCCAATGCGGCTGTAATATGGGGAGAATTAAACGACGATTTGGACATGGTCGTTAATGGACTTTTTGTACGGGGTGTATTACGAAACAGTCTGGTTGACTATCAAGGTGCATTAAAAGACTTGCAGCGGGCATATGAATTGGCCCCCAGCGCAAAAAACCTAAGCCGAGGTGACATTGCTGGCATGCTCGCTTTGGTTTACGAATATCGTCGAGAAGACGCACTGGCAATCCCCTTTTTTGAAGAAGCCGCTGAATTCCATCGAGAAAATGAAAACGATTTAGAATTGAGTATCGCACTGTACGGTCTCGGTAAGGCTCACAACAATTTGGGTAACACCGAGCTAGGACGTTCGTTATTAACCCAATCAAAAAATCTGGCACAAGTTGCGGGTGATTTGCAGGGCGTGGCTTATGCATTAAAGGAGTTAGCGGGCATATCTCTGACGACAAATGATTTGCAAAGTGCCGAGGAACAATTGCAACAAGCTCTGGATATATTTTTGCAAAGTGACAACAAGTTCATGCTGGTAGAAGCTTATAAAAATATGCTTTTAGTTGCCCTTGCAAAAAATGAACTCACTGAAGCCGAACGTTATTTAAACTTGGCAGACAGTGTTATTGATAAGCAAAATATGCCAATACAAAGCATTGAGTTAGACGAGACTCGAGCCCTGTTTTGGGCAAAAAAAGGTGAAAATCAAAAAGCGTTTGAATTGTTATATGAAACGGTTAGTGAAAAACAGCAGTTGCTTAGTCAGCAGAGCACCAGACAGTTGCACAGTTTACGGTCTCAATATGAGATTGATATGAAGGAGCGAGAGAATCAACTACTCGAACAACAAAATCAACTGCAAAAATCCGATCTCAATGCCGTAGAAACAAAAAATCTACAGCTACTTTTATTGTTTGGGGCAACACTGATAATTTGTGGCCTGTTGATCATTATGGTCTATCGCGCCCTAAAAAATAGAGCGAGATTCGAAAAACTCGCTAACACCGATAGTCTGACCGGACTTTCCAATAGACGCAGCGCAATGGAAAAACTACATAATCAAATGGAGCTTGCTCAGCGCCATAATTTGCACCTGGCAATTGCGATCGCTGACATCGATCTGTTCAAAAAAATTAATGATACATACGGTCACGCAGTAGGGGACAAAGTGCTTAAGCGCTTTGGACAATTGTGTACAAACACGTTCAGGCAAACTGATGTCGTGGGGCGTATTGGTGGAGAAGAATTCTTAATTGCTTTGCCTCATACCAGTTTACATGATGCGGAAAACACCTTGAAAAGCCTTTCTTTGAAAGTCAAAACTCTGTCAGAACAGTTTTCCCAAGAAGGACTAAAGCTTTCAATTTCCATTGGATTGACGCAGTTTCAGCAAGGATTAAGTGCAGAGGAAGTGCTACTTCACTGCGACACCGCATTGTATCAGGCAAAAAGAGGAGGACGAGACAAAGTGGTTATTTATGACAAAGAGGACCCAGCAATGCTGCAAATGGAATTGTGAACACGTATACTTGCCTCAATCGATTTAAGCAAGCACGCAAGCGGTCAAAGGAGCAAAGTGTCTGAATTTGTGTGAGCATCAGCAAGGGTTTATTCTCACTAGAAAACAACTAGAGCTGCGCGGTAAAACTTATCTGGAATTTTGGCTATCAACGAACAAGGGACCTGTAAAATTAGTCACAGAAGCCCAGCGTTTGGTTCTGTTTGTGGCTCAACAAGACGAAAAAACAGTCAATGCATTGTTGCGACGCAATAACCTCAATGCAAATAGCAATGTTACATACCTCACGTTAAAAACCTTCTCGCATTTTCCGGTATGCGGTGTGTATTTTCAGTCCTCGTTCGACTTCTATCGAGCCCGCGACATTTTTCGGGTCGCTGGCATCAGTTGTTATGAAAACGATATTCGTGTCTCAGATAGATATTTAATGGAGCGTTTTATTTATGGCGCGGCAGCTTTTGTCGGGGTGACGCAATCACAACAACAAGGTGATTTAAAACCGCTTACAGTGATCACCGACGCAAAGTTGAAGCCTTGTGAATATTCACCAGACTTAACGCTTCTATCCATCGACATAGAATGCAGCATGCAAGGCGAGCTTTTTTCCATCGGTTTAAGCAGCGGAGTTTTTAAGCAAGTCATCATGATAGGTGACCCTCAAGATGCAGAGGAATGGATTGTATGGGTTAACAATGAACGCCAATTACTGCAACACTTTGTCAAACAGGTTCAATCGTTTAACCCGGATATTATTATCGGCTGGAATCTGATCAATTTTGATTTTAAAGTTTTGGTCGAACGCGCTAAGTTGAATAACGTTAAGCTTAACCTAGGGCGAGACAACAGCGAACTAGAATTTAGGGATGCAAGAGGCGATTCGAATCAGTGTTTTGTCAGGTTGGCTGGGCGAGTCGTCGTCGATGGCATTGATAGCTTAAAGACAGCGACTTACCAATTTGAGAGTTTCACCTTGCAACATGTGGCACAAGAATTATTGGGCATGAGCAAGGATACTGAGGATGTTGACAATAGGGTGGAAACCATTGCTCAGGATTTTCAGCATAATAAACCTAAACTTGCACGATATAATCTTCAGGATTGCGTTCTGGTTGAACAGATATTTTCGCACACAAAGGTTATGGATTACTTAATTCTGCGAAGTCAAATTACGGGGTTAGAGCTCGACAGAATGGGCGGCTCGGTCGCGGCCTTCATCAATTTGTATCTACCTAAATTACACCGTGCAGGGTATGTCTCTCCTAATCGTCCGGCTAATGGGGGATTAGCAAGCCCAGGCGGCTATGTTATGGATTCTGCACCAGGTTTGTACAAACATGTATTGGTGCTCGATTTCAAAAGCCTTTATCCTTCCATTATTCGCACATTCAAAATTGATCCAATGGGGTTAGTAGAAGGACTTCGTGATCCTGACGATGCCATACCTGGGTTTAAAGGCGCGCTTTTTTCACGAAATAAGCACTTTTTACCCGACATCATTTCAAGCTTGTGGGACCAACGTGATGAAGCCAAGAAAAACAATGATCAGGCCCGCTCTCAAGCTATCAAAATACTGATGAATTCGTTTTATGGCGTGTTGGGTTCTGGAGGATGTCCATTTTACGATACGCGACTGGCAAGTTCGATTACCTTGCGTGGACATGACATTATGCAAACCACTGCAATGTGGATCCAACAACACGGCTACAAAGTCATATATGGTGATACGGACTCAACCTTTGTTTGGTTGGAAAACGTTGAAAACGCTGCGCAAGCTAGGGAAATTGGTGAAAAACTCGAGAGCGAAATTAATTCAAAATGGCGACAAAAACTGGCATCAGAATTGTCGCTGGAGTGTTTTTTAGAAATTGAATTTGAAACGCACTTTGAAACCTTTTTAATGCCTACAATTCGCGGCTCAGAGCTGGGAAGTAAAAAGCGTTATGCCGGCGTTAAAGCGCTGGCTAACGGTCAAACAGAATTGGTTTTCAAAGGCTTGGAAACGGTTCGTTCCGATTGGACTAAATTAGCAAAATCCTTCCAACCTAAACTGTACAAAATGGTGTTTGAAGGCGCCGATGTGAATCAGTTTTTGCGAGATACTGTGGCAGAAATTCGTGCTGGAAAAGTTGATCAGGAACTGGTTTATCGCAAACGCCTCAGACAAAAATTGGAAATGTACACAAAGAACGTTCCGCCTCATGTGAAAGCTGCCAGAATTGCAGACAAGCGCAATGAGGAGTTGGGCAAACCTTTACAATATCAACGCAAAGGGTGGATTAGCTATGTCATCACTCTCGATGGCCCGCAGCCAATTGACTACATATCTTCGCCTATTGATCATGAGCACTATGTGGACAAACAAATCCGTCCCATTGCTGAGGGAATTTTGCCTTTTGTCGGATTATCCTTTGAGCAAATCACCAGTGATCAGATGGGACTTTTTTAAAAAGCCCCAAAAGCATTTGACCTAATGAGGATGATAAGAGTCATCTTTGAAATCAGGGTAGGTATCAATTCCCAGCGCCTTATAAATCATGCATATGCCAAAACTTGATGTGACAAACATTGCCGTGCCTACTACCGCTAGAATTATACTCACGGTATTGCTGTAAATTCCTTCAAACGCGATTGCCAATAATACGCAAGCAATGATTGAACGAACTGCAGTGTCTAATATGCCAACATTCTGTTTCATAACGGTCTCCTTAGTTGATATGGCTATCGTAATTCGATGCAGAATAGGCGGTATTGATCTGAATCAACGAATACTATTGAAGTGAAACTTTATTGACCTTAGTAATTTGAAAGTAACTTAGTAAAACACGTTTGGCTGAATTGGCATCTCATAATTCTAGGTGAAATAGAGTTGGTCAATTATCAGATATGCAGGTATATTTTATACATGCTAACAGTGAGGATTTGTCTCGTGCACAATGTCTTAGTGGTCGATGATGATCAAATAACACTTGAATTACTGCAGTTGATTTTGGAAGAGTTCATTGAAGGTAAAATTACTACTTTAAGCAGTGGTACCCAAGCCATAGAATACATTTGCTCAGATAAAATCAGTGATATTAACCTAGTGATATGTGATTGGCAGATGCCCGAAAAAGATGGCATTGAAGTGCTTAAAACCTTGCGTAAGCGCGCCCCTAATCTCCCCTTTTTGATGTTAACGGGAAACGCAACGCGAGATTTGGTCATCACGGCGCGTAAAGAAGGGGCGACGGACTTTGTTGCCAAGCCATTTAAAAATTATGACTTGACTGAAAAAGTTAATAATCTACTCAGCTAGTTAGCATTCCAGCCAAGGAATTATGCAATGTCTTTTTTGGCATTCTCACAATTTTCACCAATGGTTAAAGGCCAAATCATGCAGTTTGATGAAATCATCGATAGATCTTCCACTCACGCATATAAATGGGAAAAGTACAAAGGTAAGGATATCTTACCCATGTGGGTGGCGGATACCGAATTTGCCAGTCCTTTGCCCATACAGCAAGCGTTAAAAGCGCGTTGTGATCATGGTTTATTTGGCTATACATTACCAGCGCAATATGAGCCTGCAAATAAGGCGGTGATGCGTTGGTTGGCAGATAAACACGATTGGGAAATAGAACAAGATTGGATAGTTTGGACCCCTGGTGTGGTGCCGGCATTTAATGTTGCCTGTAAAGCCTACTGTCGGACAGGGGATACAGTTTTAGTCCAAACACCAAACTACCCTCCGTTAAGAGCGGCTCCTGCTATCAATGGTTTGCAAAGGGTCGAAATAGACTCGGTTGAAGTGGACGGACGCTGGACGCTGAATTTTGAACAACTTGAGGAGGCCGCCGCCGATCCAAAATGCAAACTGTTTATAATTTGCAATCCAATGAATCCTGTTGGCTCTGTGTTGTCACAACAAGAACTGGAAAAAGTAGCTGAAATTTGCAATCGAAATAACGTTAAACTTTGCTCTGATGAGATCCATTGTGATCTCATCCTGGATCAAAGCAAACAGCATATTCCCGCTGGGCGTGAACAGAGCTTGCGTGACTCATCGATTACCTTGATGGCGGCGAGTAAAACCTTCAATATCGCTGGATTAGGGACGTCATTTGCGATAATACCCAACCGTTCATTGCGCACAAAATTTGTGTCTGCCACGCAGGGATTTGTCCCCTGGGCGAATGTCATGGGACTGGTTGCAACTGAAGTAGCGTTTACCCAATGCGATGAGTGGCATCAAAATTTACTGGATTATTTGCGCGAAAACTTGGCGTACGTGGAGCAACAGGTTCAAAGCATCGAGGGGCTAAGGTTGCTAAAAGTTGATGCGACCTTTTTAGCTTGGATCGATGCCAGTGGACTAGGTGTTGAAGACCCTCAGGCTTATTTTGAAAGCAAAGGGGTCGGCCCATCTCCAGGAGTAGATTTTGGAGATAAGCGCTTTGTGCGAATTAATTTTGGTTGCCCGAGAAGTCAACTTATCGAGGCGTTTACGCGGCTTAAGGCTTAAAGTTAATCGCGTTAAAAAAATAAGCTTATCAATTTATAAAGTCCAAGCGCAGAGACAAATAGCACAATCAGACCACCGATTAGGTTGCCTATCATGCCATTTCTGTGATGGCCCATAAGTTGAGAATTATTCATTACCCAGATTAAAAATAAAGCTATTATCGGTAACAGCAATCCATTAGTAGCTTGCGCAAACAAAATTGCAGCAAGAGGTTTTAAACCGAGGCTGGCGACGAGTACTCCGGCCAACATTACGGTGAGCCAAATTGCTCTGAATCGCGGGCTATTTAGTTGAGCATTCCAACCCAATGCACCGCTGACAGCATAGGCAGCGGCTAATGGTGCTGTAATTGCACTGGTCAATCCCGCAGCAAACAATCCCAAAGCAAAAAATAGATTTGCATAAGACCCTAGCAAAGGCTCCAACTGAGCAGCGATATTGGACGTCTGGACTTGTGTTTGTGTGGCAAAAAACACTGACGCTGAACATGCCAATATTGATAGGGTAATGATCCCTCCTAAACCGATAGACATTGCCGCATCAAAACGGTTTTCTGCAATGGCCTGATCTAGATCGGTTGGGCCTTTTGGGTCTTGTTTTGACTCATTACGTTTTGCCGCAACAATACTGGCATGCAGAAATAAATTGTACGGCACTATGGTTGTACCAATTAGCGCAATCACTACCAAAATACTGCCATTAGGGATAGAAAAACTGAGCGCACCTTTCAACATTGCCGACCAATCCGGCGAGGCCATCAACATGGTCGAAAAGAAAACCAGAGACATTAATCCAACCAGGCCAATCAGTACTCTTTCTAACAATCCATAACGACCGAAGTAGAGAAGGGCTGTGGCGACCAATCCTAATACCCAAACCCAATTGCGTAGTTGTCCTGGGGCAACAGAGCTCAAACCCAAAGCTGCTCCCGTAAGGTTTCCCGCCTGGTATGCAGCATTCCCTATGCCTATTGCGCAGACAATCAATCCGACTACTGCCCATTTTACCCAACCTGTAAATTGCTCTCGAATTGCCTGAGCAAGTCCACTACCTGTAGCAAGACCTAAGCGTGACGCCATTTCTTGCAATACAAATGTCGCAATAACAGAGAACAACAATGCCCACACTAGCGCAAAACCATAGCTGCCGCCTGCAAGTGATGCAGTGGTAACGGTTCCAGGGCCAATAAACGCAGCAGTGACTAGCAGAGCAGGACCGATTTTTTTCATTTTAATCAACACGCTATAAAACTTTATTAAACGTTAACAGTGTCAAAATCAAAATGGTAGGGGGGCGGGATAAAACGATACTGAGGCGTGGTTTGCTTTAGCGTAGAAAGTTGCAGCGAATTGAGATGTATTTGTGGGGATATTGACAAGGGGCAAGCCCCTTGTCTTAACGGAAAGCTTACAGACTAGAACTGCATTCTCGCGCCTAGTACAAAGGATCTACCAGGTAACGGTGCATCATCTTTAATGAAAGATGCGTGCACGCGAGCTTCGCGGTTGGTTAAATTATTGCCTCTGACAAATATCACGAGCTCTTTGTCTGCTACATCCATGTAGTAACTATATGCCGCATTCATCAGCGTGTAACCTTCTGTGACGGTCTCAAATTCTGCAATATTGTCTTGTTTTGCATAATAGGTTGCACCTATTTCAGCATGCCAATTATCTTTCTCCCAATGCAATTCAGCGCCTATCCGAAGCGGCGGAATTCTTGGTACATTTTGTCCATCAGATAACTCAGCGCGTGTCACGTCAGCGAAGGTTTCTAGCCGCAAATTGTCATTGAAGTGCCAATCTACCTCGGCTTCAAAACCATATAACTCAGCATCTTGTTGTCTGAAAATGAAGATTGGAATGCCTTCTTCGTCAGACTCATGCATATGTTCGCCTTCGTGCTCTTCCTCATGCTCTTCTTCGTGAGCGCCATGGCCATGTTCACCATCGAAATTGAAGCCAGTATTTTGTTGAAACAAATAGTCATCAATTTTGTTGTAGAAAACACTAAAAGTAGCTTCAACATGCTTGTTGGTCAGATGCAAGGTGATATCGAGATTATTAGCAACCTCTTTTTCGATTCGTTGCTCATTTCTGACAATTTCATATTCATCTGGGTCTTCACCCACTTCAATATCAAATGCCGCACCTAATTCAAATGTATTAGTAGCAATATGAAGTCCATTGGAAAATATCTCGGACGCAGAAGGGGCTCGTTGCGAATGAGCTAAATTAAATGACAATGTGTGGGCACTATCGATCGTCCACACAGCCCCAGCAGATAAACTAACTGCGGAGAAGTCCTGATCGTCAAAAAAGAACGCTTCTTCTTCATGCTCTTCCTCATGTTCGCCCTCGTGCTCTTCTTCGTGCTCGTCATGGTGTTCAAAAAAACTATTATCTACGCTGATGGTGATGTCTTCATATCGCGCGCCAAATTGATATAAAACATTGTCAATGCGCTTTTCTTCGAGCAAAAACACGGCAACCGAATCCGTTTCAGAGGCCGGAGTAAAGGCTTCATCACCCAAAGCTTCGAAATCACTGTTAACATAGTTAAGGCCTAACACACCTTCCCAACCGTTGGTTTTACGGTGCTTAGCCCATAATCGGGTTTCTAACGATTCATTACTAAAGGTGGTGCCGATTTCGCCATCTTCTACTTCATTATGAGAATAGTCTGTGTAAGCACCTCTAACACTGACTTCGCTAAAGAAGCCATCAAGGTTTTTCCAATCTAACAGGGCTTGCACACGATCTTGCTCTAATTGTCCAAAGACAACCTCTTCTTCTTCGTCATGCTCGTGCTCATCTTCATGTTCACCTTCATGCTCTTCTTCGTGCTCATCCTCATGCCCGTGCGCATGGCCCGGAATTCCGTATTCACTTTCGAGGTTTCCAAATGCCAAAGCGGCATTGAACGAATCAGTTGCCCAGCCAATACCTACATTGAAGCCATTGGCATCAATAAATGAGTTTTCCAAGACACCGGTATCTTCGTCACTACCAATTTCAGCGGGCCCCGGAATGTCGTAATCGTCTGTTTCTCTATCAAATGCGTCAAAGTGGAAAACGAAATTGCCGCTTCCACCGTCAACATTGACGTTAAATAGATCTTCACTCGAAACGGTGTCGTGTAAATAACTAGCACTGCCTTCAAATCCGTCAATGGGAGTAACGGGTAAACGATTGTCGACTACGTTGACCACACCACCAATTGCACCACTTCCATACAATAAGGTGGCAGGACCACGAAGAACTTCAATTTGTCTGGCGTTTGATGTTTCAGTTGAAACGATATGGTCAGGGCCAATTCGCGATGCATCAGAAACATCTAAACCGTTTTGAAGGACTTTGATCCTTGGACCGTCCAATCCGCGAATTATGGGGCTGCTTGAGACGGGGCCAAAGTATGTACTGTGCACGCCAGGGACATTTTTCAGGGTTTCACCTAGCGTCGGAGCGACTCTGGATTGTAAATCTTCGCCAGTGATGATTGACACTGGTGCCGCCGATTCAAGAACACTACGATTGAGTGGGTTTGCCGTGACAACTAAGGTTTCAACTTCTTGTTCATCTTTTTGCGTGGGTTTGGTTTGCGCAACGGCATGTTGGCTCAACCCCAAAGCGATTGATATGGCGCTAACGAGAATAGTTTGTTTGGACCGCAACACGGGAAATTCCTCTATGATTAATTTTTATGGCTTGGAATGTTATACTGTAACAATTGATACATTATAACGTTATTAAATGGATCAATGTCAATGTAAATCATAAAGTTTTCCGTCATTTAACTTAAAAAAGCGATGAAGCTCATATATCCTCAGGCAGTATGAGCGTCTCTTTTAGACTTTCTATTTAAGACAACGCTGCAATGTTTAGGAGAACTGATTGCCAATTGCCCAACCTGATTACGCACTGAAGTTAAAAACGCTGACAGAAAAAAAGCATGTCGGCGTATTACACAATGCTAATTATTTGCAAGGTTTAGTGTTTGCCGTTTGCGCAGCTCCAGAGATCCCTATGCCTGAGGTTTGGTTAAACTGGTCTTTTAAGCAGCATGGAAAGATCCCCTCTATGCAAGAGGCAGATGAAATTGCCGAAGTGTTAATGGGGTTACTACAGGAGCAGTTAAAGGCTATGCGCTCAGAACGCTTTGACTATCCAGGTCAAGGACAGCCATTACCTGATGACGCAACGCCTGAAATGCATTGCAGCCAGTGGTTACAAGGTTTACTGGCAGGACATACGCATCTTGAGTCTTTATGGCAAAGCTGTTGGCAAAACGTGCAAGAAAGTGAGCCTGGCAAAGTAGAGAGATATCAACGGGATCTGAAACATTGCTTAATGATGTTCAGTACGTTCGCAGATGTCCCTTTAGCGAAACAACAGGCCCAACGAGTGGGTAACAACAAGCTTATCGATTCTTTGCCGGATATATACCTATCCTTGCCCAAAGCACTAAAGACCTATGTTGATTTGGCAGGGCAGCTTGCAAGTTATTTACCTGAACAGTTTGAAACCTTTAAACAGCCTACCAATTAAATGAAGAAGATTGCGAATCAGTCTTTAACTATCCAGCGGACGTCGAGCCGTTCTAATCGCTTTTGGATGCATTAATTTCTCTAAGTCAGACATACACCTGGCAACTTTAGAGTGAAGGTCTTTGTCATCAGTTATTGCATTGTAAAGCCAGTGATAAGCATCCTCATAATCGTAAGGGCTACCAAAACCCTCTATAAACAGGTCGGCAAGTTGAATTTGTGCGTTGAGGTTGCCCAGTGCAGCGGCTTCCCGTAAATATATGACAGCCCGTTGTTTATCTTCTTGGACTAACTTTCCCTGTGCATAGTAACGACCTAGTTGCTCTAGCGCAGGCGCCAATCCTTGGTCAGCCGCTTCCTTCATGTAACTGATCCCGCGCACAGGCTCTGCGTCAACACATACACCCCATGCCAACATATCACCCCACAAAAATTGAAAAGCGGGGATTTTCAATGTTTCAGCACGCGCTTCGATATCCTGCACAAGTTGACAGCGGTCAAGCACGACGCGGGACAAGTGTTCATTCTTTTGGATCAGAGAAAGCAATTCGTCTTGGCTGTAGAGTTCGACCGCTTTGATCGGTTCTGCGGCAAATGATTTGGAACAGCCAACAATACAAAAAAAACTGAATGCAACGAAGCGACCTAAACGCATAGCAAAATATCCATTGAAAAGTAATTCAAAAGGTTCATGCTAAGTGTATCGACATTTTCGCTAAATACTAAATAATAAACGCATGACACACCCGATTATCGGTGAGCTTGAAAGTCTACAAAATGCAACCGATGCTACTGCTAAACAAAAATTCTTTAAAACTGGAGAATCTCAATATGGGTATGGTGATAGTTTTTTAGGGATTCGAAATCCGGTTTTGCATACGCTTTCTAAAAAATATAAAAACATTACGATTGAGGACATTCAGCACCTGCTCACTCACCGATATCATGAAGCCCGGCATCTGGCACTACTAATTCTCGTCCTACAATACAAAAAAGCCGCTGCTCAACAACAAGAAGATATCGCGCACTTTTACTTGGCCCATAGTCAATATATTAATAACTGGGACTTAGTGGATGGGTCTTGCTATCACATCATTGGTCCTTATTTTTTTAGTCGCGATCGCACCAAGTTGTATTCACTTGCGGCCTCGCCATCCATGTGGGAAAGACGTATCGCTATCGTTTCAACGCTTCATTTTATTCGTCATGAGCAATTTGATGACACGCTTAAGCTAGCTTCAATGTTACTCGATGACCCCGAAGATCTGATCCACAAAGCAACAGGCTGGATGTTGCGTGAAATGGGTAAACGAAATGAAGCTGTACTGCTGAAATTCCTTGATGAAAACTTGCCGAAAATGCCCCGAACGGCATTAAGGTATGCCATCGAAAAACTATCTAAATCCCTTCGACAGGATTATATGAGTCGCTAACTTAATTTTATAAATTATTCATTGTTTCAAAATCCAGCGCTTTGTTTTCTGCTGAATAAGGAGACAAACCACAGTGGATCGATAGCGAACCATAAACCTCTAAAAATGGCGTTGGGCCAAAACTAAACCTGCTAACTTTGCAATCCTTTAAGTTTTGAATTTCCGTTACGTTTTTAATCATGAGATTGATTGGCAAGGAGGTGTGGAGTTGCTCAACAATGTCTCTGCTGTTTAAGCCGGGAATAAAGATTCCATCTGCACCAGATTCTTCATATCTCTTTAGTCGCGCTTGCGTTTCCTTCAATCGCTGTTCTTCCGCTACGATAGAATGCAAGTATGTGTCTGTCCTGGCGTTCACAAACAGCAATTTACCCACTGCTGATTTAATCGTTCGAATTTTTTGGATGAGAAGTTCCGGACTATCTTTCCCGTCTTCAATGTTAATGCCTTGAACACCGATATCGACCAAAGCATGTGCAAGCTCTGCAATGTTCTCTGGCTTGTCGCTATAACCATTTTCGATATCAACGGTTAAAGGAATTGTGGTCGCCCCGCGGATACGCTTGATTGCTTCAAGGTGAAGATTGACTGGGATATTGCTGCCATCAGCATAACCTAAAGACCATGCAACCGCCGCGCTACTAGTGGCTAACGCTTCTGCGCCTGAAAATTCAACAATTTTGGCACTTGCAGCATCCCAAATATTAGACACTATGAGTGGATCAGCTTGATGTTGGCGTTGTTTGAAAAAATTCGTATTTGGTTGGGTCATGTAGACATCCTTAGTTGGTCTAAAGAATGAGATACTAACCACAATTGCCCGCTCAGGAGCGCCGAAATCGGAACTGAACGTCAATTAACTTGCTATTGCACCAGCGTTATCGACATACGATTATTTTCCATAGCTATAACTGACAATTACTCTTAATCATTTTAATAGGGCATTTTTGCATGCTAGCTTAGGAATAATCGTTTTAAACAATTGCCACGCTCGGATATTTTTGTTTAAAACAGTACACCGTGGAACTAAACAGGCGCCGAATGAAAAACAAAACTAACAAAAACCTCGATGATGAACTAGCCCAACGCCTCAATAAAACCCTGGATGCATATCGTCTGGAACAAACAGAAAAACGACATAAAAAAGGCTTTAATACGGCCCGGGAAAACCTTGCCAAGTTATGCGTGCTTGAAAGCTTTATAGAATATGGTCAGTTAGCTGTTGCGGCTCAACGTCAGCGCAAAGATTATAGCGATTTACAATCCTCTACCGCTGCCGATGGCGTGATTACAGGAATTGGAACGGTAAATGAAAACACCATTGAGTCGGATTCCCATGCCACGGCGCTGATTATCAATGACTATTCTGTACTTGCTGGCACGCAAGGGTATTTCCACCACGCCAAACTGGATCGGATGATTGATATTATCCGGCAACAAAAGTTGCCCGTAATTATGTTGACAGAAGGGGGAGGTGGACGCCCCGGCGATACAGATATCACAACGGTGATTTCCGGATTGCAGTGCACAACGTTCAGTAATTGGGCAGGTTTATCAGGGCTTATTCCCCGAATTACAGTAAACAATGGCTACTGTTTTGCTGGCAATGCGGCCCTATTTGGCGCTGGTGATATTACTATAGCAACACAAAATTCCAGCATTGGAATGGCTGGCCCGGCAATGATTGAGGGCGGAGGTCTGGGCAAATATGATCCAACCCAAATTGGCCCGATAGAGTCACAAGCGGCAAATGGTGTCGTGGATATTGTGGCTCGAGATGAGGATCACGGGATCCAAATCGCTCAGTTTTGTCTTGGCTTTTTTCAAGGCAGGGCCAAACAATGGTATGAGCCAAAAAAGCAGCTGCTTTTATCGGTTTTACCCGAAGACAGACGATTTACCTACAACGTTTTTGATGTCATTAAAAATGTACTCGATAGTGATAGTTTCATCGAACTTGGCGCCCAGCATGGCAAATCCATTGTTACCGGTTTAGCAAGATTGGAAGGTCAAGCGGTTGGTGTAATCGCCAATAATTGTAAAGTGCTTGGTGGTGCCATTGATGTGTCCGCTGCAGAAAAGCTAAATCGATTCATGGCGTTGTGCAACCGCTTTGCTATTCCAATGGTTTCTTTTGTGGACACACCTGGCTTTATGGTGGGACCAGAGCATGAACAACAAGGAGCAGTGAGAAAGCTCACGGAATTGTTTACAACAGGGGCCGGAATATCGGTAAAATTCGTCGCTGTGGTTTTACGAAAATGTTATGGGCTTGGAGCTCAAGCGATGCTGGGTGGAAGCACCAAAAAACCTTGTTATATGGTGTCATGGCCAACGGGAGAATTTGGCGCAATGGGACTAGAAGGTGCCGTTAAACTCGGCTTTAAAACCGAGTTAGAAAGCGAAGATGATCCTGAAAAAAGGCAAAGGCTGTTTAATAAATTAGTGGCGCAGCAATACGAAAAAGGTAAGGCAATGGAGGTTGCAACTGTGCTGGAATTGGACGCAGTGATTTATGCAACTGACACAAGACAAACGTTAGTCAACGCACTGTCTATTAGCTAAAGCCAAGCACATACAACCTGCGACATTGCCTTTACTCAAAATAGTCATCAACAATAGACACGCTCGAGTGTCTGTAGAGTTTTATTTGTCGATTAGGTATGTGTTAAAGCGGATTGAATAACCTGAGCGTGCTCGGCCAAGTCGTGACCTAAATCAGTTAAATAACCACCATCGGGTTGGCTGACAATGCCTTTGTCAAACAATCGTTGTGCCGCTGATACCATTGCAGGATCGGCATCATGGTGGATTTTTAAACCTTGCATCAGGCTTTTGTTTGGAAATTTTAAGATGAGGTTTAATTCATCGGTTAATTCTTGGTTGAATGGCATATAGACCTCATTTTCTGTATTAATTATTTTCGTTTAACGTACTTTCCATCAAACACTGTGCTCCACGATTTACCTTCATCAGTACTCGACTCCCAGTGCTGACGGACACTTCCATCAGGAACAGGCGTCCAGGTAATTCGATGCAATATGTCTTGGCCCTGGGGGTTTTTACCTTTGCCTTGCAACACCATGGCGTTGCCTTCAAGTTGCCCGTATAAAGACAGCAGCAGGCCAGTGTTATCTACCCAGGTTTGATGCCATTGACCGGATATCCGATCATATATATTAAAGCTTTGCCCTGTGTAACCAGACGGCGTTGAATAGTCTTCTTTTAAAATACAATTGCCTAGCTGTTTGGAAATCGTATTTTTTCCCGCAATTTGACCTTGGGCGGTATACACGTCCCATTCACCAACCCAAAAATCAAATTGTCTGTAAACCGTGTTATCGCAGGTTGGAGCCTGTGCAACCACACTGAATGAAGTTACCCACAAAACTGTGCAAAACAATAAGCGTTTCATTCGGATCCTCTCGCAAATTCATTATGTCTTAGACTATCGCTGAATGAAGTTAATTACAAAAAATTAACAATGAATATTTCAAACTAAAGTGTCAGTCTGCTCGTATATCTGCCCTCACAGGTTTATACTTAGCGCATTCAAGAGGTAGCGGTTCAATATGAAATACAAAGACTTACGTGATTTCATCGCGCAGTTAGAAAAAATGGGTCAGCTTAAGCGTGTCACAAAAGAGATCGACACCGATTTGGAGATGACAGAAATTGCAGACCGAACGCTCAGAGCGGGTGGTCCGGCGATCTTATTCGAAAATCCAAAAGGGCATTCAATACCTGTACTGGCGAATCTGTTTGGCACACCCGAACGGGTCGCATTGGGCATGGGACAAGAATCCGTTGAGGCCTTGCGTGAAGTGGGCAAGTTACTCGCCTACTTAAAAGAACCTGAGCCGCCCAAGGGAATCAAAGATTTGTGGGATAAATTGCCCGTCTTGAAACAGGTACTCAATATGCCTGCAAAAGAAGTACGCAAAGGCGTCTGCCAGGAAGAAGTGATTTCTGGCGATGACGTCGATCTCAACCAGTTTCCCATTCAACGCTGTTGGCCTGGAGACGCTGCACCATTAATCACCTGGGGCCTTACCGTAACGCGCGGGCCGCACAAAAAACGTCAGAATCTAGGGATTTATCGTCAACAAGTCATTGGCAAAAATAAGGTTATCATGCGCTGGCTCTCCCATCGTGGCGGTGCATTAGATTTTAGAGAGTTCTGTCAAACTAATCCCGGCGAAAATTATCCTGTTTCTGTAGCGCTCGGGGCTGATCCTGCTACCATTTTAGGCGCAGTCACACCTGTCCCTGATACCTTATCTGAATATGCCTTTGCGGGTTTGTTGCGCGGTGATAAAACCGAAGTCGTGAAATCGATAAGTAATGATTTGCAGGTGCCAGCCAATGCTGAAATCGTTTTAGAGGGTTATATTGCGCCAGGAGAAACTGCTCCGGAGGGCCCCTATGGTGACCATACGGGTTATTATAATGAAGTGGATGAATTCCCTGTTTTTACAGTCACTCATATTACTCATCGCAAAAAACCCATTTACCATTCAACCTATACCGGTAGACCACCAGATGAGCCTGCTATTCTAGGTGTAGCACTTAACGAAGTGTTTGTGCCTATATTGCAAAAGCAGTTCCCCGAAATTGTCGACTTTTATTTACCACCAGAGGGGTGCAGCTATCGTCTCGCCGTGGTAACCATGAAAAAGCAATATCCAGGTCATGCGAAGCGCGTCATGATGGGAGTTTGGTCATTTTTGCGCCAGTTTATGTATACCAAATTTGTTATAGTATGCGATGACGATGTCAACGCCAGAGACTGGCAAGATGTGATTTGGGCAATTACAACACGGATGGATCCTGCCAGAGACACCACGATGATCGAGAATACGCCTATCGACTATTTGGATTTTGCGTCGCCAGTTTCAGGGTTGGGATCCAAAATGGGTATGGACGCAACCAACAAGTTTCCTGGTGAAACAGACAGAGAGTGGGGCGTACCTATTGAAATGGATCAACAAGTCAAAGATAAAATCGACGCTATTTGGGATGAACTCGATATTGTCCCTACACAAATGAAAAGAGACTAGAACGTTACATGACACCAATACGATGCAAAGTAGAATCAATTGAGGCATTTACCTCTGTCGTAAGTAAAGTTGTATTGACGCCAGATACGTCTATGAAGTATCTGGCTGGGCAATATTTGCGAGTAGTGATGGGAGAAAAAGATCTTAGACCTTTTTCAATTGCTAATGCGCCAACGCCGGACAATCAATTGGTTCTGCATATCGGCGCAGGCCCAGACAATGCTTATGCTTCAGAAGTACTTGAAAAAATGCAGCAAGATGGAGAGGTATGGGTCGATGGTGGTCACGGAGATGCGTTTTTAAGAGAAGAACGAATTAAACCAACCATATTACTCGCTGGGGGCACTGGGTTTTCTTATACGCTGGCAATTCTACAAAAACGCTTGTCGTTACCCTGTAAAGAACCGATTTTTTTATATTGGGGCACACGCACTCTTGATGACATGTACGCCTATAACATGCTAAAGACACTGCAACAACAGCATTCTCATTTTACTTTTCAACCAGTCGTCGATGAACCTTCTGCAGATTGGAAAGGCAAAGCGGGTTGGGTACACAAAGCTGTAATGGCCGATTTTGTCAGCCTAGAACCCTATCAGGTCTATGTTGCTGGACGATTTGAGATGGCTGGTGTTGCCCGAGAGGATTTTCATAATCAAGGCCTACTGTTAGAAAACCTGTACGGTGATGCATATCAGTTTATCTAGCTTACAGGCATTGAGTTAAATTATGCTTGCGAAGAGACTGCGTAGAATAAAAAATGCACATATTTCCAAAAAAACATAGTTTGTTCGCAATCAGAAGCTATAATGCCGCCCATGAATATAAAAAATGAACAAAAACTAAAAAAAGACGATCCACACTACCAACGCGAAAAAGATAAATACGACAACCCAGTAGCTAGCAGAGAATATTTATTGCAGGTACTGGAAAGAGAAAAAACTCCCCTTACCTTTCTTGAAATTTGCCAATTTGTTAACGCCGACGATGAAGATAATCGGGTAGGTATTCAGCGCCGTCTCAGAGCGATGGAGCGTGAAGGTCAAATTGTTTTCAACCGTCAGAAAAAATACGGTCTTGCCGAGAAAATGGAACTTATAAAAGGCCGAGTTATTGGACATCGTGACGGCTTCGGTTTTCTTAAGCGCGATGATGGAGAAAAAGACTTATTTATCCATCAGGCTCAAATGCAAGCATTGTTACATGACGACGTTGTGCTAGCCAAAGAGAGTGGAACGGACAATCGTGGCAAACGCGAAGCGCGTATTGCGCGAGTCATTGAGCCTCGTAGTGAACCTATTGTCGGCCGCTATTTTGTCGAACATGGTGTGAGTTTGGTGATCCCCGACGACAGTCGTATTTGTCATGAAATTATGATCCCTTCGGAAAGTGTCAATGGTGCTCGACAAGGCCATGTTGTGGTGGTTGAAATCGTGCAACGTCCCAGAAAACGGGTCAATCCCATCGGCAAGATTAAAGAAGTTCTTGGCGAACATATGGCCCCTGGGATGGAAATCGAAATGGCATTACGCACTTTCGACATTCCCCATGATTGGCCAAAAGGCGTTAACAAGCAGGTTAGTCATCTCACTGATCAAGTGCCAGAGGAGGCAAAGCAAGGTCGGATAGACTTACGACAACTGCCTTTGGTCACCATAGATGGTGAAGATGCAAGAGATTTTGATGATGCTGTGTTTTGCGAGCCTTTGGATGAAGGAGGCTGGACGCTGTGGGTAGCGATCGCCGATGTGAGCTATTATGTGCGGACTGGTACTGCTCTAGATCAGGAAGCCCAAGCGCGCGGCAACTCGGTGTATTTTCCTGAACAGGTTGTACCCATGCTGCCAGAGGTTTTGAGCAATGGGTTGTGCTCGCTAAACCCTGAAGTTGATAGGTTGTGCATGGTTTGTGAAATGACCGTAAGCGCCCGTGGGAAACTTCAAGACTATCATTTCTATGAAGCGGTGATGAACTCTAAAGCCCGGTTGACTTACACCAAAGTGGGCGAAATCCTAGATGGTGATCCACAACTTAACAAAAGATATGCAGAGCATGTTCCGCACTTGCGCAACCTGCATGACATGTATCGTGCATTAAAACGCAGCCGCAACAAACGTGGTGCGATTGAGTTTGAAACTCAAGAAAGTAAATTTGTGTTCAATGCCCAACGGAAAATTGACCATATTATTCCTGTTGTGCGCAATGACGCTCATAAACTTATCGAAGAGTGCATGATCCTGGCGAACGTGTCTGCTGCACAATTCCTGGAAAAAAATAACGCGCCAGCGTTGTACCGGATCCATGATGAACCCAATGAAGATCGTTTAACTAGCTTTACTTCTTACTTGAAAGAAGTAGGTATAGAACATCGAATTGGCAGCGAAGCAAAACCACAAGATTTCACCGATCTGGTCAGCAAAATTCAAGGCCGACCCGATCAGGAATTAATCCAAACCATGTTGCTGCGTTCCATGAAACAAGCGGTGTATGACAATGACAACATTGGTCACTTTGGCTTGGCATTAGAAGCGTACGCCCATTTTACCTCGCCTATTCGACGCTACCCTGATTTGGTTGTGCATCGCGCAATCAAAGCAGTCTTGAACAAACAGGCCAACAAAAAAAGTCAAACTGGCGGAAAATCATACTCTGCGGATGAAGTAGAAGCCTTGGGTGAACAATGTTCAATGACAGAACGCAGAGCTGACGACGCCACCCGTGATGTGGCAGATTGGCTTAAATGCGAATTTATGCTTGACCATGTAGGTGATGTATTTGACGGCGTGATTGCGTCGGTAACAGGTTTTGGTTTTTTTGTCAGATTAAGTGAGTTTCATATCGACGGATTGGTGCATATTTCATCGCTGGAAAATGATTATTATCACTTTGATGAAGTTAAACAGTGCCTGGTGGGTGAAGCTATGGGTAAACGTTACCGTTTAGGAGATGCCCTGCAAGTCAAAGTGGCAGCTGTTAACCTGGATGAACGTAAAATCGATTTCATTTTGGATGAGCCAATGATTACCCGTGGCAAAAAACAACAGGCCAAGAAAAAAAGCGCCGCTAAACCTCGAACGTCGACCGAAGGAGCGGCTGCGAAAAAGAAGCAACCTAGTAAAACCGTAAAAAAAGACGATCAGAAGCGCACAGGCGTTAAACCGTCAAGTAAAGCCCGTCGCTCGACCAAGCGCAGTTCGAAAAGGAAATAATATCTATGGCTCAGAATGAGTGGTTGTATGGCATACATGCGTTAGAAGCAGTCGTTAACAGAGAGCCCGAGCGCCTCATTGAATTGTTTGTTTTAAAAGGGCGAGATGATCAACGCCTGACAAATATAATTAATCAAGCCAGACGATTTGGCATCGCCGTGCAGTTTTGCCACCGAAAAGTGCTTGACGATAAAGTAAATGGCGAGCAACACCAAGGTGTTGTTGCTAGAGCTAAACCTGGCCGTCAATACAGTGAAAACGATTTGGATGAGATTGTGAAGGCCAATGAGACACCGTTTTTACTTGTGTTAGACGGTGTAACTGACCCACATAATCTTGGCGCATGTTTGCGTACCGCTGAAGCGGCAGGTGTTCACGCGGTTGTAGTGCCAAAAGACAAGTCTGCAGCATTGACGCCAACAGTCAGAAAAGTCGCAAGTGGTGCGGCAGACGTAATTCCCCTTGTGCAGGTAACAAATTTGGCCCGCACCCTACGTGACTTACAGCAAGCGGGTGTTTGGATCATTGGTACTGCTGGTGAAGCAAAACAAAGCTTATATGAATGTAAAATGACTGGGCCAATAGCATTGGTTATGGGGGCCGAAGGTAAAGGTATGCGTCGATTAACCCGTGAACACTGTGATGATTTGATTAAGCTCCCCATGGCCGGTACCGTCACCAGTTTGAATGTCTCGGTAGCAACCGGCGTGTGTCTGTTTGAAATCGTCAGGCAAAGGCAAAACTAGAGGGTTGATTTGGCTATTTTCTCCTGATTAAAAGCGCCGGCATAAAGCCGGCGCTTTTGACTCATTTCTTTAATTAAAACTTCGTACAGGCCTCTCCAAAAGTGGCAATGGTAATACAAGCTCTAGGGATGGGGTCGAATTGCAGCGAACCTCGAAGCGCTTCGTAACCATCAAATTCAGCAGTCACTACACCATGTATACCAGTGATATCCAAAGTGGCCTCAATCTTCCCTTCAAAATCATAGTCGATTACTGGGATGTGTTTGAATGGCAATTTCGCCACCTCAAGCGCAGTAATGGCAACCCCTTTTGCTACAATGACCGCCGCCACTTTCGGGTCTAGATCAACTGGGGCAACTTCAGTTAATTCTTCTAATCCGCGCAGAGACAGTTTGGCACCTTCTAAAGCTAATTTAGCTGCAACGATGGTTGCTTTAAATACGCCTATGGCGGCATAGTGTTTGGCTATGACTGCGCTGCGCCAAGCTTTTTCAGCTTTATAAGCTGCCCAGCGTCCGGCTTTTTGATACCACTTCGCTTTTTTGTACCATCTATATTTGCTAGAAATCCGTGATTTTTGATAGCTAATACCTTTGTATTCTTTTGCTACCAGGGCATTCAAACGGTTAACTTCATTTTGTGCGAAGGTTACAGCAGCTTGGGCTTTTTGTAGCGCTGTGGCATGTTTAGCGCGACGTTCAATGACCTCTTGACGTAACCTGTCTATTTCAATGCTCAATCGGTTGACTTCGGCTTGCGCTTTGGTCAAGGCTTCAGTGGCGTTTTTCATTGCGCCGGTAATGTCGCCAAGCCCAAGTGAGATGGTGGCATAGCCTGTTAAGGCTGGTCCACGGTTAGTGATCGAACCTAACATTGCCATCTCAGTCAGCGGTGTAACAAAAATGCCGTTGATAAACATACCTTCACGTGAAATAGCGATACTGACTTCATCTAGGCCAACGCCAAAGACATCCGCTTTACCCGCAAGTTTGAGGCTAAATTCGTCAGGGTTGATAAAAGGAATATCGACTTCAACAGAAATTGCTCCACCAAATGCAATATCTGGATGAATTTGACTCTCAGTAATACCATTTAGGCTGAATCCGGTGGGGCTAAGCTGTGCTTTTCCTTGAACACTTTGCAGGTTGTTTAAAGGTACACCAATCAAATCACCAATTAACTTGGCCCCAAGACTGAAGCTTCCTTCTAATGAAATATTTGTATCCACTAGATTGTTATCAATGTAACCAGCTGCAAGGACTTGGCCTTCAGGGGTTATCGGAAGAAGCTTTTCAAAAAGTCCTGTGTCAGGCTGCATGACGCCACTGATAAATGCCATTTGCCGGTCGTGGACTATTTGGAATGTGGATGAGGCACTGCCTAAATAGAGAGAAAAATCAACCGGTTCTGGCAATGCTGGAATTGTGAAGGCAAGGTCTCCATTGCCACCCATGGTAAAGCCTTGTTCACCAATATAAGTAACAACTTCACCATCAAGTACCAAAGTACCGTCCATAGTGATAGCACCTTTCATGTAAAGGTTGCCGCTAAAATGACGTGAGTCATGGGGAACACCGTATGTATTCTGCGCTTCATAAGGCAACCAACCATTTTTTGAAAAAGCGAACGCATCGATGCCCAATTCAAATTTACGGCGTTTTTTGTTGTCTTTAGGTTGAGCAGCTGGGTCGAGGTCGCGAGCACGGGCAGGATCACTAACGTCTTTGCCCTGAGCTATTTCATTTTTGTTGAAATAGTCACCATCATTTTTATCAGCGCCATCACGCACAAAATCTCCGGCAGCATCTTGTTGATAGAAACTCACAGTCATATGACCATTTTTATCAAAATCTTGTTTGACCATTGAACCTGTTGCCGGGTCATAGAGGAACTTGCTGACCAAGTTGCCTTGGTTATCGTGGTACTCGGTAATTTCGCGTTTTATCGAACCATCTGCATTTCTTTCGTCTTGATTTACCACACGATAGCCTGACATCCGTGTTCTTGCGCTATCATTCACATCAATGCCGTTATCGAGTTCAAGCAAGTTGAAGTGATCACCATCTTGCTTATCGGCACCCTCGCGGACAAAGTCGCCAACATCGTCTCGTTGGTAAAAACTCACCGTAACTTGACCATCTGCTGCAATATCGTGTTTGACCAGTGCTCCAGTATGGGGATCGCGTATGAATTTATTCACCAACCGTCCCGAATCATCATAATACTCTGTGATTTCTGAAGTAACATCGCCATGCTCATCGATCACTTGGCTGTTGATAGCCAAATAGGTTTTTTCAGGTGCAAGCTTACTTGGTTCATCTTTGTTTAAATTTTCCAATTTGATAGAAAAATCCTGACCGGTGAATAAGTAAGGGTCATGCACATCAAGGGCAAAGCTCACACTTTTTTGACCCGGAATTGAAATCGCAAATGACGATTTGTCGCTCATTCCCAATTTGAACATTTTGTTTAAATCAAGAGATAGGCCACCCGTGCTGGTATGAAAAACTAGATATGGTTGAGTGGATTGACGCTGGCTGCCGTCGAGTGCAACAGCATTGTTCAATGGGATCATGCCATCAAATAAGTCTTCCACAGTTTGTTGTTGAAACAAACCGACCACGGCCATAGGAGGCTCAGCATCCAGGCTTAAGTTATCTAGAATAGACCACTCGTCAAGTGGCATTTTTGCTAAACCATAAAACTCCATTAATTGTCCGGTATTTGGGTCCGTTTCCATTACCAACTGTGTGTCACCAAGCGGTAAATCTATTCCTTGTGCAATTAAGCGCACGTCACCAACAATTTCGATTCGACCTGGACTCTGGGAGTCGTTAACATTTCCTGCTCCTGCAATCAGTTGCAAAGCGGGGGATAAGTTGACTGTGCATTGTGTTGCGTCGCAATCAAATGCAGATGCGTTTGCCAACGTTGAAAAAGCTTGGAGACTTAAGCTGGCTGCGATTACGGCTGCTGAGCTAACCTTCGTCCATTTATTAAAAAAGTTCATCGTATTTCTCCATTTTTCAGGCAGTTCAGCCCGCCCTTATTAACGTCAGCGAAAAACTACGAAAGAACCCGTCAAAATAATTGAATATTTTTTAATCAGGTCCTAGCATGGTATGAGTAGCTTTAAGGAATCTCGATGCCAAATACCGCCGACGTCACGCAGCTTTTAAATCACATAGGAGACGATAAAAACGCCGTAAGCAAGGCCATTGCACCTATTGTATTTAGCGAGTTACATCGCCTTGCTAAACGCTATATGCAAAACGAAAAAGCCGGCCATACCCTTCAAGCAACGTGTTTGGTAAATGAAGCATTTATAAATTTGGTTGATAAGGATGTTAGTTGGCAAAACCGTGATCATTTTTTTGCTATTGCAGCTAAACAAATGCGTCGGATTTTAGTCGATCACGCGCGACAAAAAATGACCCAAAAGAGAGGAGACAATGCCGTTTCCTCCACTTACACCGAGTCTCTGTTTGCGCAGAATGTCGATCCATCTGAAGAGCTGGTGTTAATCGACCAATTGCTTGACCGCTTGGCGAAAAAAGACCAACAGAATGCAGAAATTTTTGAACTCAAATATTTCGCGGGTTTGACGTTGTCTGAGATAGCGCTCCTCAAAGGACTTTCACTTTCAACAGTCGAACGTGAAATGCGTTTTTCCAAGGCCTGGTTAGCCAAGCAATTAGGCGTAAAATAAATGGCCGACGACAATTGGCATCAAGCTAAATTACTTTTCGAACAAGCGTTAAGTCAACCAGTCGAACAGCGTCTGAATTTTATTAGCAGTGCCTGTAACGACGATAAAGCCTTGTACCAAACCGTATGTTCAATGTTGGAAGCGCAAAGTGATGTTGATGATCTTGGTTTGTCTCAGCTTATGGCTGAGCAAACTTCAGATGTTGTGTCGAGTTTGTTTGAGCTTGAAATTGGCAGTTTGATAGGTCATTTCCAAGTGACAGAAAAAATAGCGGAAGGAGGAATGGGCAGTGTTTACTTGGGTAAACGAGTAGACAATAGCTATGAACAAAATGTCGCGATTAAGCTATTACATGCAAGACTTTTTTCTAATCAAGCAATTGAGCGTTTCCAGCGAGAACGCCAAATTCTGGCAGACTTGGATCACCAAAATATTGCACGGCTACTAGATGGAGGTACAACAAACCAGGGTATCCCTTTTTTAGTGATGGAATACATTGATGGGAAGCCACTTACTACATGTATTGAAAATGATGAGCAAAATTTCCAACAGCTATTAAGTATATTTTTACAAGTATGCGATGCGGTAGAATATGCCCACCAAAACTTAGTGATTCATCAAGATATTAAAGCAGAAAACATCATGGTCACCGCTGAAGGTAGGGTCAAATTGTTGGATTTTGGGATAGCGACCATTGACGACAATGATGAATCGTTAGACAAACAGAAGACCACGCAGGCGATGACGCCTGAAAGTGCCAGCCCTGAACAGGTTGCTAAGCAAAATATCACTACGTCCACGGATATTTATTCATTGGGAGTATTGTTGTTTAAATTGTTAACCGGAAAATCACCCTACCAAGGGCACTTTGAAAATATTGAAACCTTAAGTCGAGCAATTCAAACCTTACGGCCAAAATTGATGAGTGAGGTAGTGGAAAGCGCTAAAGTGAAAAGCTTGCTCAAGGGTGATTTAGATGCAATCGCTCAGATGGCATTGGAAAAGGAACCAGCACGGCGTTACCCCTCAGCTTCGGCACTTGCAGATGATATTCGTAACTATTTTAGAAAGCTGCCGGTTAAAGCACGACCACAAACGTCAATTTATCAAATCAGTAAATTGGCGACACGCTTTCCAAAAACGTTATCATTTGGTGGCGCTGCATTTGTGGCGTTTGTGGCAACTGTATTGTTTTACACCTTTGAAGTATCGAAACAGCGAGACCTTGCCCAACAGCGATTACAAACTGCACAGCAAGTCAGCGACTTCTTGGTAGATGTATTTAGTATCTCCGACCCCATCGAATCGCTCGGAAATCGAGTCACCGCAAGGCAAGTACTCGACCAGGGAGCAATTCGAATTAATGCGACCCTGAGTAGCCAACCGGATATTCAACATGAACTAAATCATACTATCGGTAGAGTTTATCTAAGTTTAGGTATCGTTAGCCAAGCACAGACTATTTTAAGTAAAGAACAAAACTACAGGGAGCAACGGGTTAGCGAAAATCCTCAGGCACTGGTAAGGAATTATAAAGAACTTGCGAAGTTGTATTTTTTACAAGGGGAATACAATCAGTACGATGCAATTTTGCAAAAGGCACTGCAGATCCAACAAGAGGTGATGGGACCTGACTCCCTGGAAACTGCAGAGATTTTGTTAGCCATGTCGAAATCGGCTGAAGAACGAGGGCATTTGCAGCAAGCACGTTCCTTGCACGATAAAGGACTGTCTATTCAGCGACAGCATTTAAAAGAAGATTCCAAACAAATTATTGATACCTTAATCGCACAAAACCTATTGCTTGCCTCTGAAGGAAATTACACGGGGGCTATTCAAGGTGCTCAGAGAGTGCACCAGCTAATATTGAAGACCTATGGAGAATTGCACCCCGTCACCGCTCAGAGTTACAGCGACTGGGGATATTTTGTTGATCAAATTGGTGAATTTGAAACGGCCAAAGATTTGTTACTTAGAGCCTTGGAAATTGACAGGCAAATTTATCCTGAAAGTCACCCGGTGATAGCAGGCGATTTACTCGACCTGGGGTCGACAATGAGTTTTATCGACGAACAACAGGGGATTGATTATTTACAACAAGTTATCGATATGGGTCGCGAGTCAATGGGAGAGATTCATCCAGCCATTGGCATAGCACACAATGATATCGCGGCAATTTACGCGCAACAAAAACAAGTTAAAAAGTCGGAATTTCATTATCTAGAGGCGCTACGAATAAATAATCAAATTTTTGATGAAGTGAATCCGGAAATCGCCACCAATCATAGCAATTTAGGCGTGTTGTACTTGCGCAATGGGCGACTTGCGGAGTCTGAGTATCATTTGTTCAAAGCCAAGGCGTTACGAGAACAATTGTTTGACGGCGCTCATCCGCACTTGGCAGCGAGCTTAAGCGTGATTGGGAGCTTTTATTTTGACTCCAAAAAGTTTCCGGATGCTCTAGACTATTTTCAGCAATCTCTAGAAATGAAAAGACAATTCTACCCAGACGCAACCTCAATGATTATTACCGCGAGGGCCCGTGTTGTGAAAACACTTATGACCCTAAATGATTATGAGAAAGCGCACGCAATACTAAATATTATGCACGAGGATATGCAAAACAATAATCATGCCACATCATTTGAAAATGGCTACGTGGCCAAGACATTCAAAGACTTCCTGATGCGTCTTAACGACTGTAATAGAGTAGTGTCAAATTATACCAACTGGCAAAAAACCATTGTGTTGGCTAACCCAGATGAGCTCTTAGAGTTAGAACAACACCTAAGCTCTTGTAAAACATCAAATGTAGTGAGTTAAATGTAAGTAATTACCTGATTTCGATCGTTTTTCTTTGCTCGATACAGCGCAAAATCTGCTCGCTTTAACGTATCAGATATAGAGTCATCCCGTTTGAACTCAGTGACACCGATGCTGACCGACAGTTCGATCTTTTTGTTTTCATATATGAAAGGTGTATTGAAAATACTCGTTCTGAGTTTTTCAAGGATCTCTACTGCTTTGTCTAGATGAGTTTCACTAAACAAAATACAAAATTCTTCACCGCCAATTCGACCGACTGAATCGTCGCGTCTAATTCCCTTTTTAAGCAAATCACTAATTTGTATTATTGCCATGTCACCAGCGTCATGACCAAAGTCATCATTAATTTTTTTGAAAAAGTCGACATCAACAATACACACTACCGATGACTTGGCTGCTTTGGCTAAGTGCCCTTTTTCGCTCTCCAATACCGAGGTGAATGCCCGTCTATTCAGTAAACCGCTTAAAGGATCTCTTTGTGCCTGCCATTGCGCCTTTTTTAAGGCAAGCTCTTTTTGGTTCTGCAGTTCACTAAATTTGGCTAAAACTTCATTATAATAACTGGCAAAACTGTGGCTTGATGATTGGGAATCAACAGCCGCTTTTGTTGCGAAGTCACCACTTTTTATTTGCTCAGACATATGTTTTATCAATTCGAGCTGGGTTTCAACTACGCCATGTTCATATACATTCAAGCCTACAAGTTCAGCTTCTTCACTTACCCGCAACCTGAAAAAACGATTGGTAATCTTAAGGATCGAATAAGCGCAAATAAATACGAATCCACCCACTACCATAATGCCAATAAGTTGGATTGATAGGGCATCAATACGGCTTTGGTTAGGCAATAATTCAACATAAAAGCCAGCCACTAAAGTTCCCCATATCCCTCCTGCTAGATGCACAGGAATGGCACCAATGGCATCATCGATTTTGAACTTATTTAGTATGCATTGTGAAAGTCCAGGCAGTAAACCCGCTACCAAGCCAATAAAAAGTGCATGATGCAGTGCGATAATATCTGCAGCTCCTGTCACCGAAACCAGCCCTGCCAAACCCCCATTCATCACCAGCATCACACGTGCTTTCTTGAAGACAACATGAGAATAAACCAAGGCTGAAAAAATGCCACTGACACCACCTATCATGGTGATCAATAGTATCAAGGGGGTTTTGGCGTCCATTTGCAAGCTACTGCCGCCATTAAACCCTAACCATCCAATCCAAAGCAAAAACACACCCAGGGAAGACAGTGGTAACGAGGAAGGCTCAATTTTATTTGTTTTTGGGCCAAACCTGCCTAGTCGTGGCCCGATTACCAGCACGGCGGCCAGTGCAATCCAGCCTCCAACCGAATGCACAACTGTTGCTCCAGCAAAATCATGAAACCCCAACCTTGCTAACCAACCAATGTTTGCATCTTTGGACAATAGACCTCCCCAAATCCAATTCCCAACTACAGGATAGATGAGCGAAGCAACGACAGCAGCCAGGAATAAATAACCATTAAATTTCATTCGCTCAGCGACAGCACCTGACACAATGGTAATTGCGGTGGCGCAAAACATTGCCTGATATAAAAACACGACATAATAATGAGAATTGGTTTGTTGCTCAAAAATGGAGATGGTTAGGATACTTTGCCATTGGCCTTCGAACATGAGACCAAAACCTAGGATTGCAAAAATTAAAAAACTAATGCACAAATCGGCAAAGTTTTTCATTACAACGTTAACATTGTTCTTAGCTCTTACAGCTCCAGCTTCTAAACAACTGAATCCAGCTTGCATAAAAACCAGCAGACACGTACAAAACAATACCCATATCGTGTCAATGGGTTGAAATTCTGCCAAGAAAATTATCCTTATTGGTCAAGTTGTTAAACAAATAACTAATGTTGAGGGGCATTAGATAGGTTATTTAAAACAGTCCTTTTTAAGTTAGCAGGTTTATTTATCTATACAATGTATCGAATGTGTTAGCTTTTTGTTAATTAGAATATTAATCTTGAGTAACTTGAACCCTTATTACGAATATTTACATACCTTCTACAGGTTTATTATTCATTCGTTTAAAACATGTTAGGTAGCCAAATGACAATAAAAACACCTCTGGAAATGCTCTACGAGCAAATAGAAAATCGCCCTGATCAATTGTTTTTGAACCAACCTGTAAACGGGCAGGTTAAACAGTTCACTTGGAAGGATTTTGATCTTCAGGTGAGAAAAGTCGCACAAGGATTAAAAAATTTAGATTTACCAGAGGGCAGCCATATTGCGCTAATTTCTAAAAACTGCGCGGAATGGTTTATCACCGATTTAGCCATAATGCTTGCGGGACACATATCGGTTCCAATTTTTCCAACGGCGGGCCCAGATACAATAAAATATGTTTTGGATCACGCAAAATGCCCGGTCATATTTGTTGGCAAATTAGAAAATGCAGCTGAACAAATCAAGGCGGTGCCAGAAGAGGTTAAAAGCATAGGCTTCCCTTATGAAGGGGTTAAATGCGATATAGACTGGCAGTCGTTTACTGATGTCGAACCTTTTGAAGGAAAACGTGTACCGGCAATGGATGAAGTAATGACTATCATCTACACCTCAGGTAGCACCGGCAATCCAAAAGGTGTTGTACATACTTATGAGGCAATAAGTTGGACGGGGAATAGCTCGCTTGATGCATTGACCGTCGATGATAATGACCGAATTTTGAGCTATTTACCATTGTCGCATATAACTGAACGTATTCTTGTTGAGATGGCAAGTTTGTATTCAGGTATGCAAATATTTTTCATCGAATCATTGGATACCTTTAAAACAGATATACAACGAGCGCAGCCTACGCTCTTTATCTCTGTTCCGAGATTGTGGACGCGTTTCCAGATGGGGGTTCTGTCCCAGATGCCTCAGAAGAAACTCGATTTCATGCTAAAAATTCCAATTTTTGGCGGAATCGTCGCGAAAAAGATTCGAAATGGATTAGGATTAAATAACGCGCGCTTATGGGCGAGTGGGTCTGCTCCCATATCCCCTGCAACAATCAAGTGGTTCAGCAAAATCGGTATCAACATTTCTGAAGGGTGGGGGATGACCGAAAACTGTGCCTATGGCACAAGTAGCGTGCCTTTTAGAATGGACAAAGTGGGATGCATTGGTAAAGCCTATGAAGGAGTCGATGTGCGTATTTCTGATGAAGGCGAAATTCAAGTCAAAGGCCCTTGTAATATGAAGGAATATTATCTTGAGCCAGAGAAAACCGCAGAAGTGTTTACCGACGATGGTTATCTACGTACTGGTGATAAAGGCGAAATTGATGGCGACGGATATGTGCGTATTACTGGTCGATTAAAAGACATTTTTAAAACAGCAAAAGGAAAATACGTTACGCCTGTACCGATTGAATCAAGTCTGATGGAAAACTCTAACATTGAACAAGTGTGCGTGACCGGCAGCAGTTTGAAACAACCGATTGCGATGTTGGTTTTGTCTGAAGATGCTAAAAAACTCGATAAAGAGACTGTCACAGAATCGTTGACCACAACATTAAACGACGTGAATGCCAAATTGGAAAGTCACCAAGTCCTAGACCGTCTTATTGTGGTAAAAGAAGAATGGACGATTGAAAACGACATGTTGACGCCAACATTGAAGATAAAACGCCATGTGTTAGAGAAAAAATACCACGACGTCATTAATTCATCTTACAAAGACAAGGTAGTTTGGTTATGATACGCGCCTGAAAGCGACTGTTGCGGGTTTTTTTGTAAAGATTTTACAAAGGTTTGAACTTTTATTTAGTGTATGAATCGTAACTTCGTTATAGAATCCCCCGCAATTTGATTTTGCGCTTGTTATGAAAGGAAAGTGTTTTAATGCGAAGTAAAGTTAGTATAGCCCTGATGGGTGCAGTTTTAGCCACAGGGTTAACCGCCTGCAGCAGCTCAGACGATGATAACCAACAATTTTCAAATGCCGGTTTCATTCAGTTTTATAATGGATCATCAAACAGCGCAGTCACCACGATTCGTGGAACAGAGCAGACCCGTATTTTGGGTTCATCTTCATATGGAGATGCAACCACTCTATTTCAGGTAGACGGTGGATTCACCGAAATCGAGTTTTTCAGGACTGATTCGGATGACGAAGAAATTATTTTAGAAACTCGTGAAATCGATATTCCTACTGGTCAAAAAACGCTAGTGATGTTGACAGGAGACTTCGGTAACCCGACATTCAATGAATATCGTTTTAACCGCGAAGAACTTGAAGATCACTTCAGATTGTTTGCTGTGTCTGTCACAGACGACCAGAGCAGCTATGACTTGTATATGAGTGATTCGGGTGCACCTTTCACCGCTGCAAATTTGTTAGGAACGATCAACTACGAAAGTTTCGAAGAGCAAACTTTCTGGGCCCCTGACTCAGATAGCGAAGATTTCGACGAAGGCAGCTACACAATTTATCTTACTGAACCGGGTTCTCAAGAAGTCATTTTTGAGAGTAATACGGTTTCTTTCCAATTCGCCACTGAGTACGTGCTAGTTATTCGCGGAAGTAGTGGAGCCATTCAGTCAGGCATTGAAGTAGACCTGATTCTGAATTCATCTACGGTTGGTAACTTGGATGATATCGATGCAAGTTCGCAATATCGTCTGTATAACAGCCTAGATAATGACGCAGTAAGCATCGCCCTTGACGGAACAGATGTTGTGACGCCTGCTGTCGAGTTGGCAGCAAATACACTTTCTGGTTTTACAGAGGTAGAATTTGGGGACTATCGTTTGTCGGCGAACTCTACAACGAACGCCGAACTGACTTTCAACAATCGCCTTGTAACGCTAAATCAAGGGGAAAGCAAAGCCATTGTCATTTATCAGGATGAAAATGATGCGTTAACATCTTTGTCATTTGATGAAAGCACGCAACCACAAGTATTCGATAAACAAGTGGTCGCGGCAAACCTGGTCTCTGATTTTACAGATGTAGATTTATATTTTGTTCGTAAAGATGAAACGATTGAATCAGCGCAGTTCTTGATTGCAAGTATCGATTTCGGTGAAGCGAAAACGGTAACCTTACCAAGCGATTTTTATGAGCTAGTGGCCGTTTTCGATGATAACGAAGATACGCAGGTGTTGTTGGACAGAACCGAACTGCTTGGTTTGAATGAAGAAGCCAACTATATCATCATGATCGAAGAATCTTTAGATTCGCCAACGGGATACAAAATCTCTTTATTGTTCTAATCAATAGATTGTTGATGTAAATTTAGATGGCTCCTTAGGGAGTCGTCTTGCTTTTGGGGCGGGGTAAATTGATGCTCAACTTTAACTCTCTGTTTGCCCTTTTGATCTAAGATTTACACCCTATATTCTAATTAACAAATTAGAATCACGATTACTGTCATTTTTTTTCAATTTGCGCTACCGCAGTACATTCTTTTCTGTTATCATTTCGCGCCCTTTTTATCGGGGTATGTATAAAAAGTCAGCAAGTATTCGGTTTTTAAATCGATTTCGGGTTGTCTTTTTGCAGCTTAAACGACTCGGGAGAGTCTTAATTTAACAGCGGAGCACTAACATGATCCAAATGCAAACTAACCTGGATGTAGCCGACAATTCCGGCGCTCGCAGGGTTCAGTGTATTAAGGTTCTTGGTGGCTCGCATCGCCGTTATGCACATATCGGTGACATCATCAAAGTTACTGTCAAGGAAGCAATTCCTCGTGGCAAAGTAAAAAAAGGTGACGTTCTGAATGCAGTGGTGGTGCGTACTAGGAAAGGCGTTCGTCGAGCTGATGGTTCTACTATCCGTTTTGATAACAACGCAGCTGTTTTGCTTAATGCAAACAAGCAACCTATTGGTACGCGTATCTTTGGCCCGGTCACTCGTGAACTTCGTGGAGATTCCTTCATGAAGATCATTTCATTGGCCCCAGAGGTACTATAAGGAGTCACGATAATGGCTAGAAAAATTCGTCGTGATGATGAAGTAGTCGTATTAGCAGGCAAAGACAAAGGAAAACAAGGCAAAGTCCTTAAAGTACTAGCGTCTGAAGACAAGCTAATCATAGAAGGTGTGAATCTGGTTAAGAAACACCAGAAGCCTAATCCTCAATTGAATGTCCCTGGTGGCATCATTGAAAAGGAAGCAGCAATTCACGTATCAAATGTAGCGATTGTTAACCCGGCTACGGGCAAAGCAGATCGCGTTGGTTTCCGTTTAGAAGAAGAAAAGAAAGTGCGTTTCTTCAAGTCTAACGGCGAACTTGTTTAATTAATTGGAGTGTACGATGGCGAAACTGCATGATTTCTATAAAGAAACAGTAGTGGGAGAACTTGCGAAGCAGTTCAACTACAAAAGCGTCATGCAAGTCCCTCGGATCGAAAAAATCACCTTGAACATGGGTCTTGGTGAAGCGATTGCGGACAAAAAAGTTTTAGAGAGCGCGCAGGCTGATATGGCTGCTATTGCTGGTCAAAAACCAATTGTTACTGTTGCTCGTAAATCCGTTGCGGGTTTTAAAATCCGTGAAGGTTATCCGATTGGCTGTAAAGTAACCTTACGTGGCGAACGTATGTGGGAATTCTTGGAGCGTTTGATTTCAATCGCAATTCCTCGTATCCGTGACTTCCGTGGCTTGAATGCAAAATCATTCGACGGCCGTGGTAACTACAGCATGGGTGTTCGTGAACAAATTATCTTCCCTGAGATCGACTTTGATAAAGTTGATAAAATTCGCGGTATGGATATCACTATCACTACTAGCGCAAACTCAGACGATGAAGCTAAAGCGTTGTTATCAGCGTTTAACTTCCCGTTCAGAAAATAAGGTGTAGGGTTATGGCAAAAGAATCAATGAAAGCGCGCGAAGTAAAACGCGCCAAGCTAGCAGCAAAGTACGGTACTAAACGTGCTGCGCTAAAAGCGATTATCAGCGATGTTAACGTTTCTGAAGAAGAGCGTTGGGATGCTGTGCTTAAGCTACAACAACTTCCACGTGACTCAAGTCTCTCTCGTAAGCAAAATCGCTGTCGAGTGACTGGACGTCCACATGGGTTCCTACGCAAATTTGGTCTAAGCCGTATTAAGCTTCGCGAAGCAGCGATGCGCGGTGAAGTCCCTGGCCTTAAAAAAGCCAGCTGGTAAGGAGTAGCATAAAATGAGCATGCAAGATCCTATCGCGGATATGTTTACCCGCATACGTAACGGCCAATTGGCTAGCAAAGTTAGTGTGACTATGCCTTCTTCAAAACTTCGCGTTTCTATAGCAAAAGTTTTGAAAGATGAAGGTTACATTGCAGACTTCGCAGTCTCTGGTGACGTTAAGCCTGTTATCGAAGTAGCACTTAAGTACTTCGAAGGCAAAAAAGTAATTGAGAGCATTGAACGAGTCAGCCGTCCTGGTTTGCGCATCTACAAGAAAAAAGATGAGCTTCCTAAAGTGATGGGTGGTTTGGGCATTGCTATCGTGTCTACCTCAAAAGGTGTGATGACTGACCGTGCAGCGCGTAAAGCGGGCATGGGTGGTGAGATCATCGGTTATGTAGCATAACGGGAGATAGAAAATGTCACGTATAGCAAAAGCTCCTGTTGATATCGCGTCTGGTGTAGAAGTATCTATCGCTGGTCAAGAGATCACAGTTAAAGGAAAAAACGGTACCCTAACTCGCGTATTTAATGATGCGGTTGAAGTTGTACAAGAAGAGAATCAATTGAAAGCACTTCCTCGTGAAGGTGTTGCTAACAATTGGGCTCAAGCTGGTACAGCTCGCTCAATCTTGAACGCAATGGTTCTAGGTGTATCACAAGGGTTTGAAAAGAAACTACAACTTAATGGTGTTGGTTATCGTGCTCAAGCACAAGGTAGCAAACTAAACCTAACGTTGGGCTTCTCTCACCCTGTCGTTTATGAAATGCCTGCTGGTATTTCAGTTGAGACTCCTACACAAACTGAAATCGTCGTCAAAGGCGCCGATAAGCAGCAAGTAGGTCAGGTTGCAGCTAACATCCGTGGATACCGTCCACCAGAGCCTTATAAAGGTAAAGGTGTTCGTTACGCTGATGAAGTTGTGCGTCGTAAAGAAGCTAAGAAAAAGTAGGTAGGTGATACGATGGATAAGAAATCAGCTCGCTTGCGCCGCGCTACCCGCGCACGCAAAAAAATTAGTGAACTGGCCGCGCATCGCTTAGTTATTAACCGCACACCACGTCACATTTACGCGCAGTTAATCGCGCCAAATGGTTCTGAAGTGTTGGCGGCAGCGTCTACAGTTGAAGCAGATCTTCGCAAAGCCGTTAAATCAACGGGCAATGCAGAAGCTGCAGCAGCAGTAGGAAAAGCGATTGCAGAACGAGCTATCGAAAAAGGAATCAAAGAGATTGCTTTCGATCGCAGCGGTTTCAAATATCACGGTCGAGTTAAAGCATTGGCTGATGCTGCTCGTGAAGCAGGCCTTCAGTTCTAGGAGTTAGTTATGGCTAAAGTAGAAGTTCAACAACAGGGTGACCTGTTAGAAAAACTAATCGCTGTAAACCGTGTATCAAAAGTAGTTAAAGGTGGTCGTATCTTTAGCTTTACTGCTTTGACAGTAGTTGGTGACGGAAATGGTCGTGTTGGTTTTGGTTACGGTAAGGCGCGTGAAGTTCCTGCTGCTATCCAAAAGGCTATGGAAAAGGCACGTCGCAATCTTGTGAACGTTGACCTTAACGGCAACACGCTACAGCATCCGATTAAAGGACGTCACTCGGGCTCTAAAGTCTACATGCAACCAGCATCAGAAGGTACTGGTATCATTGCCGGTGGTGCAATGCGTGCAGTACTTGAAGTTGCGGGTGTACAAAACGTACTTTCAAAATGCTACGGCTCAACAAACCCAATCAACGTTGTTCGCGCAACAATCAACGCTTTAGTAGAGATGAACTCTCCTGAAGGGATTGCCGCTAAACGTGGATTGCCTGTTGATCAAATTTTGGGGTAAATGAACATGGCAACGATTAAAGTAAAGCAAACTAAAAGCTCTATTGGTCGTCTTCCTAAGCACAAAGCTACGCTTACTGGTTTAGGTCTACGTCGCATCGGTCATGTTCGTGAGTTGGAAGACACCCCAGCAGTACGTGGCATGATCAACCGTGTATTTTACATGGTTGAAGTAGTGGAGGAGTAATTGATGAGACTTAATACACTTGCTCCTGCACCTGGAGCTAAAAATTCTGGTAAGCGCGTAGGTCGCGGTATCGGTTCTGGTCTTGGTAAAACTGGTGGCCGCGGTCACAAAGGTCAAAAGAGTCGCTCTGGCGGTTCTGTTAAGCCTGGTTTTGAAGGCGGACAAATGCCAATCCAACGCCGTCTACCTAAGTTCGGTTTCACATCTCGTGTATCTATGGTTTCTGACCAGGTTACATTGGCTGAAATCGCTAAAGTAGAAGGTGATGTGGTTTCACTTGAGACGTTAAAAGCAGCAGGTCTTGTCAAAAAAGAAATGCTACACGTTAAAGTCATGAAAAGTGGTGAAATCTCACGTGCAGTTACTGTAAAAGGTTTAAAGGTATCTAAAGGCGCACTTGAAGCAATTCAAGCAGCTGGCGGAAAAGTAGAGGAATAAGCTAGATGGCAAAACCAGGACAGGACTCAAGCGCCAAAGGCGGCTTGAGCGAGCTTAAATCAAGACTGTTGTTCGTACTAGGTGCGATCATTGTATTTAGACTCGGTTCATATGTACCTATTCCTGGTATTGATGCCAATGTGCTCGCTCAATTATTTGAGCAGCAAAAGGGCACCATCGTGGAAATGTTTAATATGTTTTCAGGTGGTGCGCTTGAGCGCGCATCGGTTCTTGCCCTAGGTATTATGCCGTACATTTCAGCGTCAATTATTATGCAGTTGCTCACAGTTGTGCATCCGCCAATGATTGAACTGAAAAAAGAAGGCGAAGCGGGACGTCGTAAAATCAGCCAATACACACGTTATTTCACGTTGGTATTAGCCACTTTCCAAGCAATTGGAATCGCGACTAATTTACCTAACCTTATCTCAGGTTTGGTAATTGCACCAGGCTTCGGTTTTTACTTTACTGCGGTAGTCAGTTTGGTCACCGGTACCATGTTCTTGATGTGGTTGGGTGAGCAGATTACCGAAAGAGGTATCGGTAACGGTATCTCCATATTGATCTTTACTGGTATTGTTGCCGGTTTGCCAACAGCGATTGGGCAAACTGCGGAACAAGCCAGACAGGGTGATTTAAATATACTATTGCTATTGTTGATTGCGGTTATCATTGTCGCCATCACATACTTTGTAGTGTTTGTTGAGCGTGGCCAACGTCGTATCGTCGTTAACTACGCAAAGAAACAGCAGGGCCGCAAGGTGTTTGCAGCGCAAAGCACACATTTACCGTTAAAGGTAAACATGGCGGGTGTTATTCCACCAATCTTTGCATCTAGTATTATTTTATTCCCTGGAACCATCGCAAGTTGGTTTGGTCAAAATGAGTCATTTTCTTGGTTGCAAGATGTGGCTTTGATGTTGTCCCCAGGACAGCCTTTGTATGTGATGTTGTACGCTGCGGCGATCATCTTCTTCTGTTTCTTCTATACAGCGTTGGTATTTAACCCACGTGAAACGGCAGATAACTTGAAGAAGTCTGGTGCGTTTGTTCCAGGTATTCGTCCTGGTGAGCAAACCTCACGTTACATCGATAAAGTAATGACACGCCTTACTTTGGCAGGCGCACTTTACATAACCTTTATTTGTTTGGTGCCTGAGTTTATGTTGATCGCCTGGAACGTTCAGTTCTACTTTGGCGGTACATCACTACTTATTATTGTAGTGGTCATCATGGACTTTATGGCGCAGGTGCAGACTCATTTGATGTCACATCAATATGAATCTGTTCTTAAGAAAGCGAATCTTAAAGGCTACGGCCGGTAAGATAAGCGTTTACGGAGTGGTGATATGAAAGTTCGTGCATCCGTTAAAAAGATTTGCCGTAGCTGCAAAATCGTTAAACGCAATGGCGTAGTACGAGTAATTTGTAGCAATGACCCTAAGCATAAGCAAAGGCAAGGCTAATCAAAGTGGTATTTGGGTGAAATCGGTCATACTACCGACTCACCCAAGCTTAATTTGCAATTTGGTCATCGGGTAAGTATCCTATCGGGCTTTTTAGGCTGATGACATTAATTTAAGAGGAGTGCTGTTAATGGCCCGTATCGCTGGCATTAACATCCCTGAACACAAGCACGCTGTGATTGCTATCCAATCAATCTATGGCGTAGGCGCGACACGTGCGAAAAGCATTTGTGCCGCTGCTGGTGTTACAGAGTCAACCAAGATTAAAGATCTTGATGAAACAACGATTGATAAGCTTCGTGACGAAGTCGCGAAATTCATGGTAGAGGGTGACCTTCGCCGTGAAGTATCAATGAACATCAAACGTTTGATGGACCTAGGTTGCTTCCGTGGTATTCGCCACCGTCGTAGCTTACCTCTACGTGGTCAGCGCACTAAAACTAATGCGCGTACCCGTAAAGGTCCTCGTAAGCCAATTAAAAAGTAAGCGAGGTTAGTTATGGCTAAAGCACCTACAAAGAGCACGCGTAAGCGCGCTAAACGTCAAGTTGCAGACGGTATGGCTCATATCCATGCGTCTTTCAACAACACAATTGTGACTATTACTGACCGTCAAGGTAATGCCTTGGCTTGGGCAACGTCAGGTGGTTCTGGTTTCCGTGGTTCACGTAAATCTACCCCTTTTGCTGCACAGGTTGCTGCTGAGCGCGCAGGCGTTGCTGCTCAGGATTACGGTTTGAAAAACTTAGAAGTATTCGTTAAAGGTCCAGGTCCAGGTCGTGAGTCTGCGATCCGTGCTTTGAATGCTACTGGTTACAAAATCACAAACATTACCGATGTGACACCTATTCCTCACAACGGTTGTCGTCCACCGAAAAAACGTCGCGTTTAATCGACGGACAGTTGGAGAAAGATCATGGCTAGATATTTGGGTCCAAAACTCAAACTTAGTCGTCGCGAAGGAACAGATTTGTTCCTTAAAAGTGGCGTTCGAGCAATTGACTCGAAATGTAAAATAGATACTGCTCCTGGTCAGCATGGTGCCCGTCGTGGCCGTTTGTCTGATTACGGTGTGCAGTTACGTGAAAAGCAAAAAGTACGTCGTATGTATGGCGTATTGGAAAAGCAGTTCCGTAATTACTATAAAGAAGCAGCGCGTCTTAAAGGCAACACAGGTGAAAACCTGCTTCAGCTTTTAGAGCAGCGTCTTGACAATGTTGTTTACCGCATGGGTTTTGCAAGCACACGTGCTGAAGCACGCCAGCTTGTAAGCCATAAAGCAATCATGGTTAACGGTAAGGTAGTAAACATACCTTCTTATAACGTTTCTGCTGAAGACGTTGTTTCCGTTCGTGAAAAGTCTAAGAAGCAAGCGCGTATCGTTGCGGCTTTAGAATTGGCGGACCAACGTGAAAAACCAACTTGGATTGAAGTAGACAGCAAGAAGATGGAAGGTGTGTTTAAACGCATTCCTGAAAGAACTGACTTGTCTGCTGAAATTAACGAACAGTTGATCGTCGAACTTTACTCTAAGTAAAGCATAATCAAGAGAGGAAACAATGCCGGGTTCTGTAACTGAATTCCTAAAACCAAGGTTAGTGGAAATAGAAAACTTATCACCAACACGCGCTAAGGTCACACTTGAACCATTAGAGCGTGGTTTTGGTCATACTCTTGGTAATGCGCTTCGTCGCATCCTTTTGTCATCTATGCCAGGTTGCGCAGTGACAGAAGTAGAAATCGATGGTGTATTACACGAGTACAGCACCAAAGAAGGTGTACAAGAAGATGTCATCGAGATCTTGTTGAACCTTAAAGGTTTAGCTGTGAAAATCGAAGGCAAAACTGAAGCTACCCTTACTTTAGTTAAGTCTGGTGCGGGCCCTGTTACTGCTGGTGACATCCAGCATGATGGTGATGTGGAAATCGTCAACCCTGACCACGTGATTTGTACGCTTACTGGCGACGCCGAGTTAAGCATGCGCATCAAAGTGGAAATGGGCCGTGGATACGTTCCTGCATCGACACGCCGTTCCTCCGAAGAAGATGATCGACCAATCGGTCGTTTGTTAGTGGATGCTTCCTACAGTCCGGTAGAACGTATTGCTTACAATGTTGAGTCTGCACGTGTTGAACAACGTACAGACCTTGACAAATTGATCATCGACATGGAAACCAATGGAACTTTGGATCCCGAAGAAGCAATCCGTCGTTCAGCTACAGTTTTAGCTGAGCAATTAGACGCATTTGTTGAACTTCGTGATATCTCTGAGCCAGTGGCTAAAGAAGAGAAGCCGGAATTTGATCCGATTCTTCTTCGTCCAGTTGACGATTTAGAGCTAACCGTACGTTCTGCTAACTGCTTGAAAGCAGAAGCTATCCAGTACATTGGTGACCTGGTGCAACGCACCGAAGTTGAGCTTCTTAAGACGCCTAACTTGGGTAAAAAATCTCTTACTGAGATTAAAGATGTGTTGGCATCACGTGGTCTTTCTCTGGGAATGCGCCTTGAAAATTGGCCACCAGAGAGTATCGCAGAAAAAGATTAATCAGGTCGCAAGATAAACTGATTTGTAAAGAAGGATAGAGCTATGCGCCATCGTAACAGTGGTCGTCAGTTAAATCGTAACAGCAGTCATCGCCAAGCTATGTTTAAAAACATGGCGGGATCTTTGGTAAAGCATGAAGTGATTAAAACAACTTTGCCAAAAGCGAAAGAATTGCGTCGCGTAATCGAGCCTCTTATCACACTTGCTAAGCAAGACAGTGTCGCTAATCGTCGTTTGGCGATGGCTCGCACTGGTGATAAAGAAGTAGTAGGTAAATTATTCAACGAACTTGGTCCGCGCTATGAAGCTCGCCCAGGCGGTTACATCCGTATTCTAAAATGTGGATTCCGCACAGGTGACAATGCGCCAATGGCTTATGTTGAACTAGTTGACCGTCCTGTTGTAGAAGACGTTGAAGAAACGGAAGAAGCAACAGAGGAGTAAGACTCCAAAAATAGAAAAGCCGAGCAACTGCTCGGCTTTTTTGTATCTGATGTTAGGTCTTATGTCATTTCTTAAGTGAAGGAGATAATCGCGTATCGTTTCTCGATAGTAGTAAAGTCTACTGGCTTTCTACAAATGCTAAATGTTCTTCGCTGGCCCCTGCATTTTTAGCATATTTGGCTAATTCATCCGGTGAAACACCTGCATTGATAGCGGTAGCCATAATTCTTCGCATGCTTTCTTGTTCGCCTATAGATTCTCGTAGCGCCGTTGTAACGACTTGCTCAGCTTCATCAGGAAAAGAAGCCAATAATGCGTCGACCACATATTCGCCTACAAAAGGTACGGCACTCACAGCAGTTTTGATGATCTCAACCATTTCATTAGGGTGTGATCTAGAGAGGGTCTGAACGATGTTGTCCGCAGAATCAGGTTCTGTTTCAACTGCAATTCTCACTATATCGTCGAGCTCTTCAGGTGTGGAATAAGCTGCAGCGCGTACAACAAAGTCAACATAACTAGGCTCAGCATTTATTGCGGTTTCAACAATGCTTGAACAACTACTAATTCCTTTTTCTAGAGCGAGGGTCACGACTTCGCCTGTTAACGCAGGTTCTGCTGATATGGCCGCATGTATAATCTCTTTATACTTTTCAGGATATAAATCTAACGCAGTATCGACAACAGTAATCGCTTCGCGTGGGTAATGACTAATAATACTTTTTATAGCACGGCCAATAGACATAGATTGACTGACCTGCTTTTGGACAAAAGCTGCCGTTAATTGTGTTTCTTTCTTTTTATCATCGCCATTTACATTGATGGCATAAGCTTGATGGCAAAAAGCACCAATAGTGATTGCGACACAAATAAACTTCTTCATTACGGATACCTAAATAAACATCTATTTACAACTTCTCAGACATCCGTATCAGACAAGAGTTTAAAAGTAACAGCAAATTTACAAAATTAACACCAAATTCACCGAGAGTTTAAAAAATAAACTCGATTGGAAGAGATTAGACTAAATTTGATTTTTTTTCGGTATGAGGGTTGACCTATAGTTATAAATCACTAAAATGCGCCCAGCTTTTCGGAGTCACCTGCTTCAAAATGGGCAACTTTGAAAAGAATGGATGATAATTTGAAAAACTTAAATTAATAGGTTGACAACATCCAAGGGGCGTGTAGAATTCGCGTCCCGCTTGAGAGAGGCTCGGTCCACTCGAAGAGCGAAACGTTCTTTAACAATTTGCAACAAGACAATCTGTGTGGGCACTCATTATAAGAGTGCTTACCAAAAAAGTTCATATTTCGAAAGTTTAATTGAAGAGTTTGATCATGGCTCAGATTGAACGCTGGCGGCAGGCCTAACACATGCAAGTCGAACGGTAACATTTCTAGCTTGCTAGAAGATGACGAGTGGCGGACGGGTGAGTAATACTTGGGAATGTGCCTTTGCGAGGGGGATAACTATTGGAAACGATAGCTAATACCGCATGATGTTTACGGACCAAAGGGGGGACTTGTTCCTCCCGCGCAAAGAGCAGCCCAAGCGAGATTAGCTAGTTGGTGGGGTAAAGGCCCACCAAGGCGACGATCTCTAGCTGTTCTGAGAGGAAGATCAGCCACACTGGGACTGAGACACGGCCCAGACTCCTACGGGAGGCAGCAGTGGGGAATATTGCACAATGGGGGAAACCCTGATGCAGCCATGCCGCGTGTGTGAAGAAGGCCTTCGGGTTGTAAAGCACTTTCAGTTGTGAGGAAAGGGTGCTGGTTAATACCCAGTATCTGTGACGTTAGCAACAGAAGAAGCACCGGCTAACTCCGTGCCAGCAGCCGCGGTAATACGGAGGGTGCGAGCGTTAATCGGAATTACTGGGCGTAAAGCGCACGCAGGCGGTTATATAAGCTAGATGTGAAAGCCCCGGGCTCAACCTGGGAATAGCATTTAGAACTGTATGACTAGAGTCTTGGAGAGGGGAGTGGAATTCCAGGTGTAGCGGTGAAATGCGTAGATATCTGGAGGAACATCAGTGGCGAAGGCGACTCCCTGGCCAAAGACTGACGCTCATGTGCGAAAGTGTGGGTAGCGAACAGGATTAGATACCCTGGTAGTCCACACCGTAAACGCTGTCTACTAGCTGTTTGTGTATTATATACGTGAGTAGCGAAGCTAACGCGCTAAGTAGACCGCCTGGGGAGTACGGCCGCAAGGTTAAAACTCAAATGAATTGACGGGGGCCCGCACAAGCGGTGGAGCATGTGGTTTAATTCGATGCAACGCGAAGAACCTTACCTACTCTTGACATCCAGAAAATTTGGCAGAGATGCCTCAGTGCCTTCGGGAATTCTGAGACAGGTGCTGCATGGCTGTCGTCAGCTCGTGTCGTGAGATGTTGGGTTAAGTCCCGCAACGAGCGCAACCCTTGTCCTTAGTTGCCAGCATTTAGTTGGGCACTCTAAGGAGACTGCCGGTGACAAACCGGAGGAAGGTGGGGACGACGTCAAGTCATCATGGCCCTTACGAGTAGGGCTACACACGTGCTACAATGGCGAGTACAGAGGGAAGCGAGACAGTGATGTGGAGCGGACCCCTTAAAGCTCGTCGTAGTCCGGATTGGAGTCTGCAACTCGACTCCATGAAGTCGGAATCGCTAGTAATCGCAGGTCAGCATACTGCGGTGAATACGTTCCCGGGCCTTGTACACACCGCCCGTCACACCATGGGAGTGGGATGCAAAAGAAGTGGATAGTCTAACCTTCGGGGGGACGTTCACCACTTTGTGTTTCATGACTGGGGTGAAGTCGTAACAAGGTAACCCTAGGGGAACCTGGGGTTGGATCACCTCCTTACAC
>NZ_VKKH01000003.1 GCF_007197995.1 Aliiglaciecola sp. M165 | reverse complement strand
TAAAGAGCGGCGATGCTCTCCCACATACCATTTTAAAAAATGGTGGACGCTACTGATTTTGAACCAGCTCGCCTCGTCTTTTGTAAAGAGCGGCGATGCTCTCCCACATACCATTTTAAAAAATGGTGGACGCTACTGGGCTTGAACCAGTGACCCTCGCCTTGTAAGGGCGATGCTCTCCCAACTGAGCTAAGCGTCCTTCTTCAAAAAAACCTGCCGTGCTTGGCAAGTGGAGCGCTATTATAGATATGCGGACTTTGCTGTCAACTGAAAAAATGACTTTTATTGTGTGAATGGCTGATTTCTGTTCACATCCGATTAAAAACACTCAAAAATTCAATGTGATTCGGTTCTCTTCATTTATTAACATGTTTTTTAGTAAATCGATATCTACACTTAGTCATAATTTAGGCCCACTACATTTTGCTAAAACCATGATTTACTCTTTTTAAACTGAGCGGGAGACTGTTAAACTCCGCTTTTATTTTCTGAGGAATCCAATTCAATGTCCATTACTACTCGATTTGCACCTAGTCCAACAGGTTATCTTCACGTTGGTGGTGCAAGAACTGCACTTTATTCTTGGCTTTACGCAAAAAGTAAAGGGGGCAAATTTGTCCTGCGCATCGAAGACACTGACATTGAACGTTCAACGCAAGAAGCCATTGACGCGATTCTAGAAGGCATGGCCTGGTTGGGACTGGATCACGATGATGGTCCCTACTATCAGACACAACGTTTTGATAGATATAAAGAGCTGATCCAAAAATTGTTAGATGAAGGGAAGGCTTATAAGTGTTTTATGAGCTCAGAAGAGCTAGACTCGATTCGCGAAACGCAAATGGCCAATGGTGAAAAACCGCGTTACCCAGGCACGTGGAGAGACCGAACCGATCACCCATCTGATCAACCCTATGCCATACGCTTTAAAAATCCACTTGATGGTGTCGTAACGATAAACGACCACATTCGTGGAAAAATAGACATCAGTAACACTGAATTGGATGACTTAATTATTCAACGTAGTGACGGCGCACCAACGTATAATTTTTGCGTAGTCGTTGATGATTGGGACATGGGTATCACTCATGTTGTGCGTGGAGAAGACCATATCAATAATACTCCTCGACAAATCAATATCCTTAATGCGTTGGAAGCACCTGTACCAGAATATGCCCACGTTTCGATGATTTTAGGTGATGACGGCAAAAAGTTGTCAAAACGACATGGTGCGGTAAGCGTAATGCAATATCGCGATGACGGTTACTTACCCCAGGCTTTGCTAAATTACCTTGTACGCTTGGGGTGGTCACATGGAGATCAGGAAATATTTTCAGTTGAAGAAATGATTGAATTATTCGATCTGGATGCAATAGGGCAATCAGCATCAGCATTTAATACCGATAAACTGGTTTGGTTAAATCAGCACTACATTAAAACACTACCGGCTAGCGAAGTAGCTCAACATGCCTGTTGGCATTTTGAACAGCAGGGCATTGACACTTCAAATGGGCCAACTCTGGAATCGGTCATTGCAATTCAGGCGGACCGAGTTAAAACCTTAAAAGAATTGGCGCAGATTAGTCGCTATTTCTATGAGGACTATGAGGAATTTGACGCTGGCGCTGCGAAAAAGCATTTACGCCCTGTAGCAAAAGCTGCACTTGAGTTGGTTCAAAACAAATTGAGAGCTATCAACGACTGGATGCCAGAAAACATTCAGCAGGCGATAAATGCTACAGCTGAAGAACTCGAAGTCGGTATGGGTAAAGTGGGTATGCCATTGCGGGTGGCGGTGACCGGCGCTGGCAATTCACCCTCTTTAGATGTCACTTTAAATTTGCTCTATAAAGAGCAAATTGTGCAGCGAATCGACAAAGCGCTTATTTATATAGCAAACAGAGAAAATTCATAAAAAAATCGTTGACATAAATAAGTCAGATGCCTAGAATGCGCCCCGCTGTCAAGGAATGGTAGCTAGCGACAAGGCTAAGCAACTAGTGACATAAGCACGGGGCTATAGCTCAGCTGGGAGAGCGCTTGCATGGCATGCAAGAGGTCGGCGGTTCGATCCCGCCTAGCTCCACCAATATCAAGGATTGTTTACTACCACCTAGGCCAGTAAGCATATGATTAGACAAGAATTTTATTTTTGTAAGATAAAGTTAGTTTGTTGTTTTGAAGACTAAATAAGGTCGCTCAGTTCGCAAGCTCACTTCGCCTTACAGAAATTTACCAAAGCGGAGCTTTGGTGACAAAATTTCTGTCCCCTTCGTCTAGAGGCCTAGGACACCGCCCTTTCACGGCGGTAACAGGGGTTCGAATCCCCTAGGGGACGCCATATAGAAGTCTGCTAGAAATCGTGATTTTTAGTAGCAAAATGAATCTAGGGGATGAGAACCCTAGGTTCGACAAAATGGTCGGGAACCATTTTGAACGTCGCTTGCGACGGCCCGAAGGGTAAAATACAGGACGTATTTTATAATCCCCTAGGGGACGCCATATACCAGAACACAGGATGTGTTTTGTTGACCGCTTGTCGGTAACAAGGAACGCTCAGTCCACATTCCTAGGCGGATTGGGTAAATAGTTGAGATAGAAGTTGTTTTTGTAAGAAAAGTTAGATTGTTGTTTTGAAGACCAAATAAGGTCGCTCAGTTCGCAAGCTCACTTCGCCTTACAGAAATTTACCAAAGCATGCTTTGGTGACAAAATTTCTGTCCCCTTCGTCTAGAGGCCTAGGACACCGCCCTTTCACGGCGGTAACAGGGGTTCGAATCCCCTAGGGGACGCCATATAAACAAGGCTCAGTCGAAAGACTGGGCCTTTTTTATTTGTTATCTTTTATGTTCCTTTCAATCTCGTTTCTTCGCATTGGCATGCTATCGATATCGGCAAATATTTCTTGCCAATTCAAGGCTGGATAAGTCGCTTTAGTGCCGCCGTCTAATCCTATTAAGATTGTATTATTGTTTTGTAACCGGTTTAAAAACTGAGTTTTGTTGTTGCCTTCAATCATTATGTTTTGTTTTATTTCAACTAGCATATCATTCACTTTCACCACAACAATAAGTTTTCGTTCATCAAAAAAATCACTATTTTTTTTGATTTGCTCAGCAAGCGCATTTACCGCATCGTTATCGACTAGCGTGGTGACGACAATGCGATGTTTCCACTTGAGTTGTTGCAAAGATAGCATTTCGTGGCTACTCATCTTGCTTAAGCATGCACCAGTGGCAAACATAACCAGCAAAGCAAGAAAAACTCTGTACCTTTTTTTCATTTTTTCCGTATTTATTGATATAACATCTGTGTTGTTACGTTAAACACAAAGTCTTGGATGAATTGGCTTCTTTTCATGAAAACTGCGCTTAATATATTTCTTCTTATTTTCTTTATTGGTGCAAGCCCTTTTGCAGACGCTAACGATCTTAAGCCCGGGGCGCAGGGTCCACATATTCAAGTCACTTTGTTGTCCGAAGTTCAAGCGTTAGTGCCGGGACAAACGATCACGCTGGGCGTTTTGTTTGAGCCAGAACAAGATTGGCATACCTATTGGCGAAACCCTGGTGATTCTGGAGAAGCGCCAAAAATTGACTGGCAATCTGATACGCCTCTCCAGTTTGGTGAAATACAATGGCCGATTCCAAAGGCGATACCTGTTGCGCATCTCGTCAACTATGGCTTTGATGGGGCTAATTTATTGATGGTTGATGTATCTGTTCCTGAGGGTATAAAAACCGAAGAAATTGTCGATATACGTGTTGATATTTCTTGGTTGGTATGCAAAGAAGACTGTATTCCGGGGTGGGCCACATTAGGATTTTCACTGCCTGTTCAATTGGAAACTCTGCTTTCAAAAGATGCGCCAATATTTGAGCAAGCTCGCAACGAATTGCCAAATCTGTCGTTAATAAAGGCTAAACACGAAATTTTGGACGAGCACATTGCCATAGAAATTAGCGGGCTTGACACATCACGATGGACACTCTTTCCATTTGATAGTGCGCTTATCCAGCATGCAGGTGAGCAGCAGATTGTTTGGGGAGAAGAACAAACTGCACGAATACTGATGGCTAAGTCGGCCTACTTTAGCGGTGAAGCTACACAATTACAGTGGCTGCTCTCAGATGGACAAAATGCTCGTTATGTGGACTCACAGCTTTTATCCGCTACAAGTGAAGTCAACCTATCTGGTGGCGCAAATGATTTGTCAGGCGCTGAACTGATTATTTACATGGGGATGGCATTTATTGGCGGCCTGATCCTAAATTTAATGCCTTGTGTGTTGCCAATTTTGTCAATCAAAGCCCTGGCTCTACAAAACAACCCCACCAACTCAGATCATAACTGGTCGTATTTGCTGGGTGTGCTCGCAAGTTTTAATGCTTTTGCAGTCGTTATTCTATTATTACAGCTAGGCGGGCAGCAAGTCGGGTGGGGGTTTCATATGCAAGAACCTATTGTTGTGATCCTGCTCGCATTTTTGTTTACCTTCATTGCTATGACACTTCTAGATGCAGTGCCTGTTGGCAACAGTTTTGCTGGTGTTGGTCAATCATTGGTTTCGGGTAATTCTTCTTTTTCCCATTTCAGCACAGGTGTTCTAGCCGTCATCGTTGCTTCTCCTTGCACGGCGCCCTTCATGGCGGCTGCATTGGGTATAGCTTTGGTAAGTGAACCACTAATAACTATTCTGCTATTTAATTCGCTGGCTATCGGGTTTGCCTTGCCACTAACGTTGTTGTTTATGTCGCAAAAATTCGCTTCTATGTTACCCAAACCTGGGCTTTGGATGGTCACATTTAAAAAGGTTCTTGCTTTTCCTATGTTCTTAACTGTCGCCTGGTTGTGTTGGGTGTTTGCTGGGCAAGCAGGTGTTCAAGCTCAGTTTTTACTACTTGTCGCGTTAACCAGCTTTTGCATGTTTATCTGGTTGGTAGACAAGCTATCAGGCAGATTCATGCGTCTGGCAATGATTATTTCTGGTTTGCTTTGTATAGGGTTACCCGTATACATGTATGGAATTCAGCAGATATTGGTGTCTACCGCATCTAATCAACCGTCGAACGCTATTGCGTTTGACGAGTTTCAATTAACTAAGTTAAAACAGCAGGGGCAAGTTGTTATGGTAAACATGACTGCAGACTGGTGTATTACCTGCAAAGTGAATGAGCAAATCGCTTTAACAGACAAAGAGGTTAAATCGGCGCTGGCCAGTTCAGATGTGACATACATGGTGGGGGATTGGACAAATAAAAATGCAGAAATTTTGTCATATTTGACCCAATATGAACGAGCTGGCGTACCATTATATGTGGTGTATGCGGGAGATAAGACAAAACAAGTGCTACCGCAAATTTTAACCCCAAATATTGTTGTAAATGCAATCAATCAAGCTAGAGAGGAGCGTTGACATGGTTAGAAAATGGTTAACAGTCGCTGCACTGCTTATAGGTACCAGTGCTTTTGCAAAGGTGAGCGTAGACAGCGCAGCACCAGATTTCACATTGACGGGCAGTAACGGTGAAACTGTGTCCTTATCTGATTTTAAGGGCAAACACGTGGTTTTAGAATGGACCAATCATTTATGCCCCTACGTGAAAAAACATTATGAAAGCGACAACATGCAGGCCTTGCAACGCAAATACACAGAAAAAGATGTCGTTTGGTTGTCGATTATATCTTCAGCACCAGGAAAACAAGGGTATGTTGACGCAGCAAAAGCTAACGAACTAACTACCAATCGCAATGCTGCACCAAACCATGTGTTATTCGACCCAGAAGGAAATGTTGGAAAGCAGTACGCAGCAAAAACTACACCTCATATGTACATTATTGACCCTAAAGGGGAGTTGAAATATGCAGGAGGAATCGACAGTATCAAGTCGGCAAATCCTGCAGATATCCCTAAAGCGACCAATTATGTTGATCAAGGACTGACTGCATTACTGGCTGGTCAAAATATCGACAACAAACTGACTCCTCCATACGGCTGTTCAATCAAGTACAAAGGTTAGCCTGGCTTTAATACCAATCCGCACAAAGAAATGATCAGGCAGCGAGAAAGTAAATGGGCGTAATCAAGGCGCTTGAATGAATCAAGAGTGGGGCTCTTTTAAGTTCAGGCAACGCTGAGTACGCCCACTTAAATCTCGTCCGAAGGGAATGTCCCAGCGGCTTGTGACCTGCATTGTCGCTATTTGAAAGGGAACCACCCTTTGGGCATAGCGACGCTTTGTTCAAAAACCGCTGGGCGCATTCTGACTGATCACTTCTTTATGTGGATTGGTATTATTACCGAAGTGAATCCTCTAGTGGTCACTTCGGTGCTGACGTACATTCCTCTCTTTAACCAGTTGCGAAGTCGGAAACCTCCGCAGCTGAGCAATAAATTATCCCGCAAAAACTTTAATTGTTATAAATTTGTGATAACTTTAGTGAAAGAAACGCCGATCACAGTCTGTCTAAAACAACGAAATCGAATTATGTTAAGGCAAATTCACTTTTAACCTGATGTTTTGCTTAGCTCATGGGTTACTCAACGGATTTATTCGATGAATAATCGATAAAACGAACAAATCAAAAAAAAGTGAAATAAATTTTAACATGCAAAGGTCTTATAAACCGAATGCAACAAAAGTGTTTAGACTCACAAAAAATATTTTATAGGAATAATCATGAAACAAGTTAAAAAAACTACTATCGCTACTACAGTCGGCGCAGTCGTCATCGGCTCACTTGCATCTGTGAGTTTAAGCGCGAATGCTACCCCTTTTGGTGTTCAAACGCTTGACGCTGGTTACATGCAAGACGCTGCTGAAGGTAAGTGTGGCGAAGGCAAATGTGGCGGCGACAAAGCTAAGAAAGAAGGCAAGTGCGGCGAAGGTAAGTGTGGCGGCGACAAAGCTAAGAAAGAAGGCAAGTGTGGCGAAGGCAAATGTGGCGGCGACAAAGCTAAGAAAGAAGGCAAGTGCGGCGAAGGCAAATGTGGCGGCGACAAAGCTAAGAAAGAAGGCAAGTGCGGCGAAGGCAAATGTGGCGGCGACAAAGCTAAGAAAGAAGGCAAGTGTGGCGAAGGCAAATGTGGCGGCGACAAAGCTAAGAAAGAAGGCAAGTGTGGCGAAGGCAAATGCGGTGGCCAAGCTTAATCTTGTAAATTAAGCATTGCTAACAAAGGTCGGCATTGCCGGCCTTTTTTATTTAAACTTAATACGAGCAAAAAGAGCGTTCTTAGTTCAAGCAGGGGTTGAATATGAGTCAAAAAAAACTTGCAGGGGTAGGGCTTGGGTTACGCCGTGAAATGATCGACGATCTATTGCCTGATATACCAAAGCAGGTCGACTTTTGGGAAGTGGCACCCGAAAATTGGATCCCTCTGGGCGGCAAATATCAGCAACAGCTGACTGAGTTTACCAAACAAACTAATTTCGTGAATCACGGTTTATCATTGTCCATTGGTAGCTCAGATCCATTAGACATTAATTTTTTAAAGGATGTAAAAGCCTTTTTAGACAGACACAGCGTACTCTATTACAGCGAACACCTTAGTTATTGTTCTGGCGAAGGGCACATGTACGATTTGATGCCGATTCCTTTCACAAAAGAAGCGGTTAGTCATGTTGTTGATCGGATTAGGCAGGTGCAAGACATAATTGAGCGGCCATTGGTGCTAGAAAATGTATCCTACTATGCTGCGCCTGGACAAGAAATGTCAGAGCTTGATTTTACAGTTCAAGTACTGGAAAAGTCTGGCTGTTTGATGCTACTTGATGTTAATAATATCTATGTAAACTCGATTAACCACAAATACGATGCTCAGGAATTCTTGCGAGCCATGCCCTCCGGCAAAATAGTGTATGGACATATTGCTGGTCATTATGACGAAGCTGATGATCTAAAAGTTGATACTCATGGTGCTGACGTGATCCAGCCAGTATGGGATCTTTTAGAGCAAGCCTATGAAATACACGGTGTTTTCCCAACATTATTAGAGCGCGATTTTAATATTCCTCCAATCGAAACTTTACTTTTGGAAGTTGAAAAAATACGTTCCATTCAGAAGCGTGTGGCAAGCAAACACAGTCAAATAGGAGCGTTAGCCTAAATGACTTCATTTTCAGACACCCAAGCCAATTTTGTTGAATACATCCGGAACCCTGAGAACACTTCAGCGCCAAGCGGAATCGAGGAACGACGTCTCAAGGTGTATCGAGAATTATTCTTTAACAATGTTTTAGGGTTTCTCAGCTCTGGCTTTCCGGTACTGGAAAGTATTTATGGTGAGCAAAAATGGCAAAGACTGGCCCGTGCATTTTTTGTACATCATCATTGTCGTTCCCCTTACTTTGTTGATATCAGCAAAGAGTTCGTCGAGTACTTAAGTAACGAACATCAGGCCACGTCTGATGATCCACCGTATTTACAAGAGCTTGCCCATTATGAATGGCTAGAATTGGCGATTAGCATTAAAAAGCATAGTCAAGACGCACATGTTTGGGATCATCTAGAAGACATTTCATCGTTATGTTTTTCTGAAACCGCGACACTGGCTGGCTATGCCTTCCCAGTTCATCAAATTAGTGAAGAATATCACCCGGAAAAATCTGCTGAGACTAATTATATCGTGGTCTATCGAAAAGCTGACTTTGAAGTCGGATTCACGGTGGTTAATGCCGTCACTGCACACCTGCTAAATTTAGTGCAAAGCACTGATTCTGTGACCATGGAGGAGTTACTTACTCAAATGGTGTTAGCACTGCCGCAATTGCCAGAAGAGCAAGTTTGTGACGGTACCAAACAAACAATCGAACAGCTACTGGATCAACAAATATTATTGATACCAAATCATTAAGCACTGTTAATCTGAGCGACTTTGCATTACTATTTGCGGCTTTGCAAACACCTAAAGATTGGAGAAAAGCATGCAAGAACAAGAAGGCCAAATTGATCCGTTTAACTGGACATATTTTATAGTGGCTATTGTGACGCTGCTTGCGATCCCACTTATGCACGTCTTTCTTGGATGGTTTGTATATTATCTATAACGTGAACTTTCACGGATACTAATTTAAGCAAGCCACAAAGAGGAAGTCTGTGTCAGCTGAATATATTAAGTCGGTCATCAAAACGGTCGCCGATTACCCCAAGCCTGGGATCATGTTTCGTGACGTGACCTCAATTCTTGAAGATCATACCGCGTTTTCCAAAAGTATTGAGCTATTGCTAGAACAGTTCAAACCCCTTAAATTCGACAAAGTCGCGGGAACGGAAGCCAGAGGCTTTTTGTTTGGCGCGCCTCTGGCAATTGAATTGGGAATAGGGTTTGTTCCGGTGCGAAAGCCAAACAAATTACCTCGAGAAACCATTTCGCAAAGCTATGAATTGGAATATGGCATGGATATGTTGGAAATTCATGCAGACGCCATCAAGCCTGGTGAAAACGTGTTAATGATTGACGATTTGTTGGCAACAGGTGGCACTATGGTTGCGACAGCTAATTTGATTCGTGAATTAGGTGGTATCGCTGAACATGCTGGCTTTATTATTTCATTACCTGACCTAGGTGGTGAAAAGCGTTTAAATGATCATGGTGTAACGTGTCACTCGTTATGTCATTTTGATGGTGAATAACGTCTGATGGCTTATCAAGTTCTGGCCCGAAAATGGCGACCTAGTCGCTTTTCCGAATTAGTCGGGCAAGAGCATGTTGTCAGTGCGATATCAAATGCACTCGATAATAACCGATTACATCATGCCTACCTGTTTACTGGCACCCGGGGTGTTGGTAAAACCACTATCGCACGGATTTTTTCAAAAAGTTTAAACTGTGATAAAGGCATGAGCGCTAACCCCTGTGGTGAGTGTCATACCTGTAAAGAAATAGAAAACGGTAGCTTCGTCGATTTATTGGAAATCGATGCTGCGTCACGCACTAAGGTTGAAGATACCCGTGAATTGCTCGATAACGTGCAGTACAAGCCGACACGTGGTGATTTCAAAGTCTATCTTATCGACGAAGTGCATATGCTCTCTAAGCATAGTTTCAATGCATTGTTAAAAACCCTTGAGGAACCACCTCCTCATGTCAAGTTTCTGCTCGCTACAACGGATCCCCAAAAGTTACCGGTAACAATATTGTCCCGTTGTTTGCAGTTTAATCTCAAAGCGCTTTCACGAGAACAGATTAGCCAGCAATTAACCCATGTTCTGACGCAAGAGCAGATCACCTTTGAGCCTTCAGCGATTCAACAACTGTCCAGAGCTGCTCAAGGTAGTATGCGCGATGCGCTGAGTCTAACCGATCAGGCGATTGCCCAAGGAAATGGCAATGTCAGTGCTCAAGTTGTAACTGACATGTTAGGCTTGATGGATAAAGGGCAGGTTTTAAAACTTGTTCATAGTGTGTTTAATAATGATGCCCAAGAAGTTATGGCGCTCGTTGAAAAGCTCGCAGCACATGCAATTGATTTTGAGAACGTTTTAGCTGAGATGATGAGCTTGCTGCATCAAGTGGCGTTGACGCAATTTGTGCCAGAAGCGTGCAAATTGGAAACCGGCTCAGCCAGAGCGATATTCCAGTTATCTAAAATGCTCCCCCCTGAGCAAGTTCAGCTAGCCTATCAAATTGCTTTACAAGGTAAAAAAGATTTACCCTTTGCTGCTGATGCGCGAGTGGGTTTAGAAATGACCTTGTTGCGCATGTTGGCATTTAATCCATCGCCTTTGAATTTGTCTTCGCAAGAAACAAATGACTTAGCCGTTGAACAGGTTAAATCTGATCACCAAGACGGTTCATCAGCTCAAACCAAACAATCGATAGACGCTCTTAACGTTGAGCAAGAGACGCTGTTAAAACAGGCTCAAGCGTTGGGTGCACAGATAAAAAGCACTGAAGTAGATGCCTCTGAAAGCGAAGCAGTTGAGTCTTCAAAAGCGATTGAAAGTGATTTAATACCAGACTCTGAGCCAGAAACTGACAAGGCTGAAATAAAGCCTGTAGTGCCAGTTGAAGCAACTTCTGCGTCCTTCTTTGAAAAGCCAGACTACAACGAAGAGCGCTTTTCTGAAGAGATGCCTCAAGGTGAGTCCAGCCTTGCTGACTTTTATGCAGAGGAAAACATGGCCGCTGTTGCCCAGCCGTCATTACCAACTCCAGACAATTCGATTGACCTTAGCCATCAAGCTGAAATGGCAAAGCAAATGGACCACAACACAAGTAGTGAATCTTTGATCACGTCAACACAGAACTTGATCGCACTAAAAAATCAATTAGCGCAAAAAGAGATTGCTTCGGAGGTAGCTGATACTCCAGTAAAAAAGTCTGAGCTGGAATTCAATCCCAAGCAATTTGCTGCCAAAAAGCTAGATTCACAAACGGCTCCAACCTCAATTCCCTCGCTTGGTGAGAATTCAACCGCTGCTGAATTTGAAGATAGTCTCAAAAATGAATCAAGCCCGGAAATACAGCAGGTTGAGACGGTTGCCGAAGAAAAGGCTTTTCAAGAATCTGCCTTGTACTCCAGCGATGTCGACGATTCTGCAACAATGGAAAACCTTTCACTTGATCAACCTATTGCTGACGAGTCTGAAAAGGTTTTAACAACCACAGAGCCAGCAAAAAATGAACCTGAATTGCCTGTTGCTTCACAACAACAGAGCAGTGATACTCCGCCGTGGAGTGAAGAATCATCCAATCCAATAACGCTTGAATCAGCTCCACCACCAGAGCAGAGCGAACTGGCGGAAGCATTCGACCCTATGGCTCACTTGAATGAGCCTATTGAAGTAGAAGTTGATTTTGATGTCCCAGCTTTTTTGCAAAGCGGTGAAAAAGTCACGGCAGCACAACAACTGGATACCTGGAGTCAATTAATCGAGCAAATGCAAGTGACCGCGTTGACCAAACAATTAGCGCTGCACTCGGCTTATGAAAAAAATGCTCAGGTTGTAACCTTGAAGTTGCTGGATTCGAAACCACATCTAGATACAGAGTCGGCACGAAATCAACTTCAGCAGGCGCTAAGTCAGCTTTTTAATGAAGACATTGAGTTGATTGTTGAGCACACTCAACCCATCAATACGCCTTTTGCTGTGCAGCAAACCATTAATCAAGTGCGTATGCAACACGCAAGGAAAGTGGCTGACAATGATGAAAATATTAATCGATTAAAGTCGACGTTTGCCGCGCATGTGGTGGATGACAGTATAAAACCAAGATAATTTAGTAAGATAAGAGAGACAAATTATGTTTAAAGGTGGCATGGGTAATATCATGAAGCAAGCTCAGCAAATGCAAGAGCGTATGCAGCAAACCCAAGAAGACCTGGCGAAAATCGAGGTGACAGGCGAAGCTGGAGCAGGGATGGTTAAAGTGACTATGACCTGTAACCACAATGTCAGACGTGTCGATATCGACCCTTCGCTGATGGATGATGATAAAGAAATGATTGAAGATCTGGTTGCGGCCGCAATCAATGACGCAGTTCGCAGAGTTCAAGAAACCAGTAAAGAAAAAATGAGTGAAGTGACTGGTGGTATGCCGTTGCCGCCTGGCTTTAAGATGCCGTTTTAATCATCAGGCGATAAAATTCAAACATGAAATTCAGTCCTCTTATTTCTGAGTTAATCAGTTCTTTGACACATTTGCCGGGTGTTGGCAAAAAAAGTGCTCAGCGAATGGCGTTTCATTTGCTTGAGCGCAATCGCAAGGGGGCGCTGCAACTTTCACAAGTGCTGCATGATGCGATGGAGCACATCAAGCACTGCCAATCATGCCGGACCTTTACCGAGTCTTCGCTGTGCGAAATATGTGATGATCCAGGTAGAGAAGCGTGTGGGCAACTCTGTATAGTAGAGTCTCCTCAAGATGTATTGTCTATCGAGCAAACTGCAGAATTTAAAGGGCGTTACTTTGTATTGATGGGGCACTTGTCACCTATTGACGGTATTGGGCCAAATGAAATTGGTTTGGACGAACTGGAACAACAGCTAGCGTCAGGAAAATTTCAAGAGGTTATCCTGGCTACCAACCCGACGGTTGAAGGTGAAGCGACCGCACACTACATCGCGCAGATGTGTAAAGCAAAGCAAATCAGCGCAACCCGTCTAGCCCATGGAATGCCTGTTGGTGGCGAACTAGAATATGTTGATGGTAACACTCTTGTCCATGCATTTACGGGGCGTCGCGCGCTCTAGTACGCCTCTTTCATTCCATTTAGCCAAATCCTTATTTAAATAAAAAAAGATGCTTGAAATGCATTGAATTGGCCTCATCTTCTTAGCCAAGTAGTTTTGTGATAATTAGGAGAAATTTGTTTATGGCTGAAACAGCTCATCAAGAAACGCATGGATTTCAAACGGAAGTAAAACAGTTACTTCAATTGATGATCCATTCACTTTACTCAAATAAAGAAATATTTTTACGTGAATTAGTTTCCAATGCTGCTGATGCTGCAGATAAATTACGATTCAAAGCGCTATCTGACTCAAGCCTTTTTGAAAATGATGGTGACTTAGCAGTTAAACTCAGTGCAGATAAAGAGGCTAAAACCATAACCATTTCTGATAATGGTATTGGTATGAGCAAAGAAGATGTCATCGAACATCTAGGAACGATAGCAAAGTCGGGTACTAAAGAGTTCTTTAGCAATCTTTCAGGTGATCAAGCAAAAGATTCACAGTTAATTGGCCAATTTGGTGTTGGCTTCTATTCTGCGTTTATTGTTGCAGACAAGGTAACAGTGCGCAGTCGCAAAGCGGGTGATTCAGCAGATAAAGGTGTTGAATGGGAGTCTGCAGGCGAGGGCGAATTTACCACAAAAGACATCGAAAAAGCTGAACGTGGAACAGAAATCGTTCTGCACCTAAGGGAAGACGAAAAAGAATTTGCAGATGACTGGCGCTTGCGTTCAATCATAACCAAATATTCTGAGCACATTGGTATCCCTGTTAAAATGTGGAAAGACGAAGTGCCAGAGTCAGACGGACCCGATGGTGAAAAAATTGCAGCCCAGCCCGGAGAGTGGGAAGCAGTCAATAAAGCCACTGCACTGTGGACCCGTGATAAGTCTGAAATCAGCGCTGAAGAATACAATGAATTTTACAAGCACGTGTCACATGATTTTACTGATCCTTTGCTGCATGCACACAATAAAGTCGAAGGTAAAACTGAATATACTAGCCTGCTTTATATCCCTTCAAAGGCTCCCTTTGACCTTTGGAATCGTGAACAAAGCCATGGCTTAAAGCTTTACGTACAACGAGTTTTCATTATGGATGACGCAGAGCAGTTTATGCCTGTTTACCTGCGTTTTGTGAAAGGTTTACTTGATTCAAACGATCTGCCTTTGAACGTTTCTCGTGAAATTCTTCAAGACAACAAAATCACGCAGGCTATCCGTCAAGGCTGCACCAAACGTGTTCTGCAGATGCTAGAACGTCTGGCTAAAAATGATGCCGACAAATATCAGCTGTTCTGGAAAGAATTTGGTAACGTGCTCAAAGAAGGCCCAGCTGAAGATTTTGCTAACAAAGACAAAGTTGCAGGCCTACTGCGATTTGCTTCGACTGAGAACGACAGTGACGCACAAACCGTGTCATTGGAAGATTACATCGGCCGAATGAAAGAAGGTCAAGACAAGATCTACTTTATAACTGCTGACAGCTACCAAGCAGCTAAATCAAGCCCGCATCTTGAGATCTTCCGCAAAAAAGGCATCGAAGTATTGCTTATGTCAGATCGTATTGACGAATGGCTAATGTCTCACCTTAGTGAATTCCAAGAGAAACAGTTCCAGTCAATTGCGCGTGGCGCGCTTGATCTGGGTGATTTGGAAGACGAAGAGAGCAAAAAAGAGCAAGAGCAGGCAGAAAAAGAAGTTGAAGGTTTGCTCGAACGTGTGAAAACGGCTCTAGGCGACAAAGTCGTCGACGTAAAATTTACTCACAGATTAACCGATTCACCTGCTTGTATCGTCACCGATGAGAGTGGCATGTCGACTCAGATGATCAAATTAATGCAGTCAGCAGGGCAACCTGTACCAGAAGCTAAGTATCATTTTGAAATGAATCCTGAGCATCAGTTAGTAAAAATGCTCGCTGACGTGCAAGACGAAGCTCAATTTTCTCAATGGGTTGGCGTATTATACGATCAGGCCGCTCTATCTGAACAAGGCAGTTTGAAAGATCCGGCTAGTTTTGTACAGAACCTGAACAAACTACTTATGGATCTGGCTAAATAATCGAGTTCTAAATAGTTTAAAAAACGGGCACTTCGCCCGTTTTTTTGTTTAAAACCTTTATTTTAAAATTCTATGTGGCCAAGCGAAGGTTTTAATAGGAATTTTTTGCGACTTTAGGCGTAGTGTGCGTCGATATTCTTGTATCCCTGCATGTGAATGTGTAAAGTTGCGCTTGGATTGAATTTTACTACTTAAGAGGACATGGCATGCGCATTATTTTACTTGGCGCGCCAGGTGCAGGCAAAGGCACCCAAGCTCAGTTTTTGATGGGCAAATATGGGATCCCGCAAATCTCAACGGGCGATATGCTAAGAGCGGCAATCAAGGCAGGCACTGAACTGGGATTAGCTGCGAAGAAAGTCATGGATGAAGGTAAGCTAGTATCTGATGAATTGATTATTGGTCTGGTAAAAGAACGCATCGCTCAAGATGATTGCGCAGGTGGATTTTTGTTAGATGGGTTTCCACGCACGATACCTCAAGCTGATGCAATGAAACAGGCAGGTATAAAAATCGATCATTGTATCGAGTTTGATGTTGCTGATGATGTCATTGTCGAGCGCATGGCAGGGCGTAGAGTCCATCCTGGCTCAGGTCGCGTTTACCATGTCACCTATAATCCGCCTAAGCAGGAAGGTAAAGACAATGAAACTGGTGAAGAGCTGGTGATACGCCCTGATGATGAAGAGCAAACGGTTCGTAAACGTTTGGAGATTTATCATGAGCAAACCAAGCCTCTAGTGGATTATTACAACAAAGAAGCGCAAAACGGCAATTGTTCCTATTTGAAAATAGATGGGACACAAGCAGTTGAAGTTGTGAGTGCACAGTTAGAAGAAAAATTGGGCTAACAAATTCTTCTAAAAAAAGGTTAGACTAAACCCACGTTCGTGGGTTTTTTTATGGCAGAAACTATAATGACAACGCCAATAACGGCCTTCTATGCTGGTCTTTTAGGTATCACATTTGTTTATTTATCCATTCTGGTCATCAATCAGCGTCGTAGTAAAAAAGTCTCTTTAGGAGATGGTGGAGACGCGCATTTTTTAGGTTTTATTAGAGCTCATGGCAATTTCGCCGAATACGTTCCTTTGGCGCTAGTCATGATGTTGATTGCCGAACTCAACGACAGTCATCACATATTGCTCCATTTAGCCGGTGTTCTCATGCTCGCAGGCCGCTTGCTGCATGCGTACGGCTTACGGCATCATGTTGGGGCAAGTTGGCAACGAATTTGGGGAATGCTTATGACCTTTGCATCTTTGCTTATCGGTTCTGTTTTATGTTTGCTCATTTTGTACTGATGATTGCAATCCTATGATAACAGTCCGTAAGTTGCATTTACGCATACTTTTAACAATAACTTTGATCGCTTCACTCATCGGCTGCACCCCTCGAACCACATCAAATGCTGATCTTGTGAGTCATTGCGAAGCTATCGGCAACGCCAAGCCGTACTGCATGTTTACCAATCCCGAAGATATGGTGAGTATTCCTGACACCGATTTTCTCATCGTCAGTGAAATGGGTACATTCATGTCAAATGAACCTGGAAATTTAGTGCTCTTTGATACGGCAAGAAAACACAAAATGTCTATTGATATTAACTGGCAATTGGCAGGTGAGTCATGGGGAATGAATGATTGTGAGCAACCGGATACCGAAGCATTTAGCCCACATGGGATAGACTTCCACCGACGCAGCGAAAATGAGCTTGCTCTGCTAGTGGTTAACCACGGCGGGCGTGAAACTGTCGAGTTTTTCCAGATTATCGAGAATAGTGATACTGATGATCCCATCGGACCATGGCGACTTCAATGGCGAGGCTGTGCAACTCCTCCAGGAGATCCCTTTATTAACGATGTGAGTAGCTTGGAAGACAAAGGATTTGTTGTGACACACATGTGGAACAAATCTACACCGTACTGGTTACTCGTGACTAAATATTTGTTAGGCATGGATACTGGATGGGTTTGGCGTTGGCATCCAGAAAGCGGCTTTACGAAGTTAGAAAGCGCAAGCGGAGCTGCGCCCAATGGCATAGCGGTTGATCGGCAAAAAAACATCGCCTTTGTGAACTTGTACGGTGACGATAAAACTATAAAAATTGATATTGCTAAAGATCAAAAACTAGGCGAAATGGCCGTTCAGCAACCTGACAATATTACTATCGATTCATCAGGCCAATTGTGGATAGCATCACATTTGCACAACCCTATCAGCGAAGAATGCAATCATGAGACCAGCAAACCTTGTATGTTGCCTTTCGAAATATTACTGGCCGACCCTAACACTCTAAACGTTGAATTCCGTTTAAAACAAGCTGACATGCCGATGGGGTATGCCACGGTCGCATTGCGAGAAGGAAAATACCTGTATCTTGGCAGTGCGCACGGAGACAGGATTGTCCAAATCGATTTGAATATTATGTAATGGAATTGCTCAACCTGTTAAATCAAATCCAATAAAAAAACGGCGTCCTAAGACGCCGTTTCAACACACATGTTTATTTTATTTGAGGTTAGGACTGGTTTTCAATCAACCTGCTGCCAATCTCAATTTTTCTAGGTTTTTTGGCCTCTGGAATGACACGTTCAAGTTCTATATGCAGCAAGCCATTTTGCATGTCAGCATTGAGTACTTTTACATGGTCACCCAACTGGAATTTACGTTCGAAGTTTCTTTCAGAAATACCTTTGTGCAGGAACTTACGCTCTTTGGGTTCTGATTCCAAAGTGCCTGACACTTTCAGTGTATTTTCTTGTACTTCGATACTGATATCGTCTTGTGAAAAGCCTGCTACAGCCATTGTAATGCGATACTTGTCTTCTTCAAGTAACTCAATGTTGTAAGGAGGGTAAGACGTTTGTTTTTCGCTTTGTGATGCATCAATCATAGATGCCAAGTGATCAAAGCCGATAAAAGAACGATAAAGTGGAGATAGATCGATATTACGCATAATTCATATCCTCGCAATTAAGCAATATGTTAACTATTAGAATAATGTCCCGACTATTCGGCGACATCGTTTGTCGACCCTTTCGGCGTCGACAATAAAGATATGTGGCGAACACGATATTTTTCAATACTTAATTTTCAAAAAAATTTAAAAATATTTTTAACTATCTGAAAATAATACATAAAAACATTAAATCAATTTAATGAAATTTCTATTTTCTTTGGGCAAATAGTAATTTTTTGAATCAAAAGAGGCAATGACGCCAATTGCTTTTCCTTGTAATTCGGCCGCACTGACAAATCCATAATAACGAGAATCACGACTATTATTTCTATTGTCACCCATGACAAAATAGTGATCGGCAGGAACTACAATCGTATCAAACGAATGTTTAGGGCTAGGAACAGGCACAAATTGAACTTGATGCTGCAAACCTAAAAGATCCTCAGAATAAAAATGACTTTCCTGTTCATTTTGATATTGAATGACGTGGCCATTGATGATCAGTTGGTTATTTGTCATGGATATTTGATCACCAGGCATACCAATCACACGTTTTACCAGCCTTTCATTGGCAGCAATAGAGTTAAAAACGACGATATCCCCGCGTTCGGGTGACCCTGTTTGCATAATAGGCACGTCAGTGAAAGGGACTTCTAATCGATAAGCCAGCTTGTTAACAAAGATACGGTCGCCTACCTCAATGGTTGGTAACATCGAGCCAGAAGGGACGTGATACCAGTCAGCCAAACTACTGCGTGAGGCAAACATCAGCAGAATGATCAGTAAAAAGCCCCAGTTTTCTTTGGCTAATGTTTTCAACTTATCAGTCATATTTATGGTCCTGCGATCCTAAGTTTGAGTATATATTTGAACAATTTCTTGTCGCTGAATTCAAGTTCGCTTTGTAATGAAATGTGTCTAGTTGTTCAAACTCAATAGTCGAAATAGCGCTATTTTAGAGCAAAGGCAACAGCGGTATCGGCATGAATTAATGTCGTATCAAAAAGCGGGATTGTGGTGTCTTGTTGTTTAACCAGTAGACCTATTTCGGTACACCCCAAAATAACCCCTTGTGCACCTTGCTTGTGGAGTTCTTTGATAACTTGTAAATAGAACAATTTTGATTCAGGTTGGATTTGTCCCACACATAGCTCTTGATAAATCACTTGATGGATCTTATCCCGCTGCGCTTGGTTAGGTGTGAGTACTTGTATATCGTGCTGTTGATTCAGTCTACCGGCATAAAAGTCCTGCTCCATGGTAAAACGCGTACCTAGCAACGCTACCCGCGAGATATTTTGATGCCGCAATGCATCAGCCGTTGCGTCTGCAATATGAATAAGAGGGATGGATACGGCTTGCTGCACCTGCTCAGCGACTTTGTGCATGGTATTTGTGCAAATAAGAATGCAATCGGCCCCTGCACTTTCTAGACCTGCAGCTGCTTTGGCGAGTATCTCTCCCAATGCTTGCCATTGGCCCTGATGTTGGAGTTTTTCAATTTGTGCAAAATCGACACTGTGCAGTACCACTTTTGCTGAGTGCAATCCACCGAGTTTAGCTTTGATTTGTTGATTCATTCGTTGGTAGTAGGTGACCGTTGATTCCCAACTCATTCCACCAATTAATCCCAAGGTGCGCATAACTCACTCAGTTTAATCTAGTCTTATTGTGATTTAGACGGTTAATTAAACATAAACAATCGGTAGACGCAAACCAGAAACGACAAAAGAAAAGTAGGGGGGGCAGTGTCGGTTTGCCTCTTCTACTGCCAACAACTATTGAATAAAAACTAGCCCTGGTGTCGCTGCTTTAACACCTCAATGACATCATTTAACGACAAATCTGAAGCCTGTAATAGCACTATCAGATGATACAACAGATCCGCAGATTCATTTTTTAGCTCTTCGAGATCTTTGACGGTCGCGGCGAGTGCCGTTTCCACGCCTTCTTCTCCTACTTTTTGAGCAATGCGTTTTATGCCTTTACTATAAAGTTTTGCAGTGTAGCTAGATTCAGGATCGGCATTTTTTCTTTGCGCTAATAAGGCCTCTAAATTGGCTACAAAAGTAAACGCAGGATCTTTGCTGTGGGCCCAACATGACTCTGTGCCCAAGTGGCAAGTTGGTCCTTGTGGATGGACTAAGGCTAGCAAGGAGTCTTGATCACAGTCTGCGCTGATATCGACTAGATTCAATACGTGTCCGGAACTTTCTCCTTTGGTCCACAATCTTTGTTTTGAACGGCTGAAAAAGGTAACTTGTCCACTTTCCAACGTTTTTGCCAATGCTTCTTGATTCATGTAACCCTGCATCAACACTTTTCCGCTTGACGCATTTTGTACAATACACGGTAAAAGGCCGTCCATCTTTTCCCAGCTCAATTGCGTGATATTGTCAGTTGTCATTTTCATTATTTAGAACCTAATTATTGTCTATGGGTTGTCTGTTTTTGCGTGGTTATGCACTTTTGCGACGAAAATCATCTCTGATCACTACGCCTTGTGCGCGCAAGAAATCTTTAAGCTCAGGAATCGGGATAATGCCTTTGTGGAACACCGAGGCCGCTAGAGCCCCATCAACGTCTGCTTGCTTAAACACATCATAAAAATGATGTTTTTCACCAGCGCCTCCTGATGCAATCAAAGGCACGGAACAAGCTTGTCGAATATTGGTTAATTGTTCTATATCGTAGCCTTGGCGCACGCCATCTTGGTTCATGCAGTTGAGGACAATTTCACCAGCACCACGTTGTTGCACTTCAGCTACCCAATCCGCGGTTAAACGTCCTGTGTTTTGTGTGCGTTTTTCATCACCAGTAAATTGATACACTTCGTATTGACCACTTTTTTCGTTGAAATAGCTGTCTATCCCGACGACAACACATTGTTGTCCAAAGGTGTCGTGCAATTGAGTGATCAATTCTGGGTTCTCCAAAGCCGGGGAGTTGACGGAAATTTTATCAGCACCCATTTCTAGAATTCGACCAGCGTCAGCAACTGACTTAATGCCGCCAGCCACACAAAATGGAATGTCGATGACCTCAGCAATGCGACTGACCCAACTTTTATCTACTACACGTTGGTCACTGGACGCGGTGATATCATAAAAGACCAGCTCGTCAGCACCTTGCAACGCGTATTGCTCAGCAAGAGGAACGATATCGCCAATGATTTCGTGATTGCGAAATTTAACGCCTTTAACAACTTTGCCGTCGCGAACATCTAAACAAGGAATTATGCGTCTTGCCAGCATGCTATCGCCTCCGTTAGAGTGAATTTACCTTCTAACAATGCCCGGCCTAAGATAACACTGTCGACGTGAGTCGGTTTCAGTGCTTCGATATCAGCTAGCGAGCCAATGCCGCCTGATGCTTGCCAAACCACACTGGGAAATTGTTGTTTCATTTGTGCATAGAGAGATTCGTTAGAGCCTTGTAAGGTGCCATCGCGGCTTATATCGGTGCACAACACATGTTTGGCGCCAACCGATAAAAAGTCTTCTAACAGTCCTTCTAGGGCGACGCCCGAGCTTTGCTGCCAACCGTGAGTCGCGATCATTTTGTTGCCTTGTTCATCGATGTTGACATCTAATGCCAATACTATGGCTTCCGGCGAATACTTGCTGACCCATTGTTTGACAAGTTCAGGTTGTTTAGCTGCCAGTGAACCTATCACAATGCGCTTAACGCCAATATCTAATAATTGGCTGACATCTTTTTCACTGCGGATCCCACCACCTGCCTGGAAATCCATACGTTTGGTTTCGACCATCCGTTTAATTAATGAAAGCTGGCGTTTGTCAGTGTCTTTTGCCCCGGTTAAATCAACTATATGCAACCAATTTGCGCCCTGGTTGGCATAGTCATTCACCACATCAACGGGATCTAACTGGTATTGCGTTTTTTGTGCGTAGTCGCCCTGAAACAAGCGAACAACCGCTCCGTCAATTAAATCGATTGCTGGAATAATCATAATGTTAAAAAGTTCTCCAAGAGGGTTGCACCGGCATCTCCTGAGCGTTCAGGGTGAAATTGCACACCAAAAAAGTTGTCTTTGTGCAACGAGGCAGAAAATGACTGACCATATTCTGATGATGCTAATGTATGTTCATAAACATCCACGGCAAAACTATGCACAAAGTAAAAGTAAGTGCCTGCAGGGATCCCTCTAAAAATCGAAAGGTCATTTTTTGGCGAGACCGTGTTCCAACCCATGTGCGGTAGCCGTAAATCGCCAACTTGCATGCGTTTCACCTGGCCAGGAATCACATCAAGACAGGGGGTAAAATCTTGCTGACTCTGTTGCGCTTTTTCCTCTGAACGCGTCACCATCAATTGCATGCCTAAACAGACCCCAAGCACGGGTTGCTTGAGCGTTTGAATACATGCGGTTAGGCATTTATGTTGAATACTGTCCATCGCGGCATTAGCACTGCCAACACCCGGCAAAATAATTTTATCGGCAGCTTGAATTTCGCCGACATCTTCTGAAACGCTGACATTGTCAGACAATCGCTGCATGGCAAACTTAACCGAAGAGATATTGGCACAGCCGGTGTTGATGATGACCGTTTTTTGCGTCGCCATTACAACGCTCCTTTACTACTTGGTAAGGTATCACCAACTTTAGTAATGGCTTGGCGTAATGCTCTACCAAATACTTTAAACAAGCTCTCGACCTGGTGATGGGCGTTACCCTCTGTCGTGGACAAATGCAATGACAAGCCCATTGCTTGTGCGATTGAGTAGAAAAAGTGTGGGACCATTTCCGTCGCCATTTCACCCACCGCCTCACGGGTAAAGGGTGCATCAAATTGCAAATGTGGGCGATTGGAAATATCCAAAATACACTCTGCTCGGCATTCATCCATAGGCAATGCAAAACCAAATCGACCAATACCCCGTTTGTTGCCTAGCGCTGATTTGAGGGCTTCGCCAAGGGCAAGGGCGGTGTCTTCGACGCTATGATGATCGTCGATATGCAAATCGCCATTCACTTTAAGCTGCAATTCAAACCCGCCATGAGTAGCGATTTGATCAAGCATGTGATCAAAAAAGCCAATTCCGGTTTCAATCTTTGATTTGTTTTCTGAATCAAGATCAACAAAAACGGATATTTGCGTTTCAGACGTATTGCGCTGAACTGTGGCCGTTCTGCTTGCGGTTAGAATCGACTTTTCAATGGCTTGCCAATTGTTTGATTCGCGGTCGTATTTTTGACTTTGGATCCCCATATTTTTAGCAAGTTGAACGTCTGTGTCACGGTCGCCAATGACCATAGATCGGGTAAAATCGATGCGTCCTTGTTGCAGATAGTCAGTAACCAGACCCAAATTGGGCTTACGGCAGCTGCACTGTTCATGATCAAAGTGGGGACAAATCAACACATCATCAAAGTGCACGCCTTGTGAGCTAAATATTTGCATCATTAGATCATGCGGCGCATCAAAATCCTTTTGCGGAAAAGCATCTGTTCCCAGTCCGTCTTGATTACTTACCATTACCAGACGGTAGCCTGCCTGTTGCAACTTTAATAAAACGGGGATGACATGAGGTTCAAAAACCAGTTTTTCGAGCTTGTCTAATTGTTTATCTACTGGCGGCTCTTCTACAAGCGTGCCATCACGGTCAATAAATAAAATGGGTTGGGCGCTCATAGTGCCTGATCCTGTTGTTCTGGTGAAATGGATAAAAAGAATGACGTCAACAAGCTTATTAATTGCTGATTTTGTTTTTCGTTACCAATGGTAATGCGTAAACAATTGTCCAGACCTCGCTGCTTGGATTGATCTCTAATTAATATTTGGTTATCGATTAGGTATTGCATAAGTGCATTTTTTGCAGCGCAACGAAACAAAATGAAATTAGCTTTGTCATCGCCAACTAACTCCACAGAAGGGAAAGTAAGCAATGCATTCTTCATGAGTTCGCGCTGTTCGCTGATGGTGTCAACTTGATCGCGCATCAATGTTATCCCTTCATCCGTTAGTGCTTGTTGGGCAATCTGTGCCACAGGCTCTGGAATGGGGTAGGGAGCAATGACTTTTAACATTGCCTGGATGACTGATGGGTCTGCCAGAGTGAACCCACATCGCAATCCAGCCAGTGCAAAGGCTTTTGAAAGCGTGCGCAATACAACAATGTTAGGGTGTTTAGACAGCTTGTTCGCCCAGCTGTTTTGCCAATCAAACTCAATATAAGCTTCGTCAACCACTACCAGTGCAGAGTCAGCAAAATGTTCAGCGACAGCAAGCACCTGCTGCGGATCAACACAGGTACCCGTGGGATTATTTGGTGAGCAAATAAACACTAGATTAACCTTATCTTTAAATTCGCAAATGGTCGGCACATTTAAGCTAAAGTCAGGATTCAATGGCGCCTCAAGCACCCCAACGTTGCATGTTTGCGCACTGATAGCGTACATGCCATAGGTCGGTGGACATATCAGGATGTTGTCTATATCGGGTGTACAAAACGCGCGAATGAGCAGTTCTATTCCCTCGTCTGCACCGCGTGTTACCAAGGTATTTTGTGCAGCAACACCAGAATAGGCAGCATAGCTCTGTATAACCTTACTGGGCTGACAATCCGGATAACGATTAAACCGCGAATCATCCACTTCATAGGGATTAGCAAAAGGCGATTCATTGGCGTTAAGCCAAACTTGTTGTTGCCCAGACTCTGATGCAGCAAACAATCGACGGGCAGATTCATAAGGTTTTAAGGCCTTTAACGAATCACTGGTTAATTTATCAACTAATGCGCTCATCACTTATCACCTTGCAATCTTAAGGCTACTGCCTGCCTGTGTGCATCTAAGCCCTCAGCATCTGCCAGGTTCATTATCGCTGGCCCAATATTTTGCAGCCCTTCATAACTGAGTTCCTGAACTGTATAGCGACGCATAAAATCAACCAGACCTAAGCTAGAGTAGTTGCGCGCATATCCGTAGGTGGGCAATACATGGTTTGTCCCGCTGGCGTAATCGCCGGCGGACTCGGGCGACCATTGGCCGACAAAGATCGAACCGGCATTGTTTAAGCTAGCAAGCAATTGCCTGGCATTTTGAGTTTGCACAATCAGGTGCTCCGGAGCATATTCGTTACTAACCTGAACGGCTTGTTCAATACTGTCGGTCAGTATGTAGCGGCCGTGTTGCATTGCCATCTGTGCAATGTCACGACGATTAAGTTGGGCGAGTTGCTTTTCGACTTCCTGTTGAGTTTGACTGATAAGACTTTGGCTATTGCTCACCAAAATGGCTTGGGAATCTGTTCCATGCTCAGCTTGTGAAAGTAAATCTGCCGCTACAAAAACTGGATTAGCTTTTTCATCAGCAATCACCAACACCTCAGACGGACCGGCTGGCATGTCGATAGCCGCACCATCAGGTCGAGTACTGACTTGTTGTTTTGCTTCGGTTACGTAGCTGTTGCCTGGGCCATAAATTTTATCGACTTTTGCAATCGAAGCCGTGCCAAACGCCATAGCCGCAATAGCCTGGGCTCCACCCACCAGATATATTTCCTCAATGCCACATATCGATGCCGCATAACGGATTTCTACTGCGATATTGCCTTGAGCATCGGGCGGGGTGCACAAGATACGGCGGGGACAACCTGCCACTTGAGCCGTTGCGCCAAGCATCAACACGGTTGAAGGAAGAGGCGCTGTTCCACCCGGGATGTATAAACCGACTGAAGCAAGAGGCGTGTGTTTGAGTTCACAGACTACGCCAGGCTGTGTCTCAACCTTAACGTCCTGCGGAAATTGCGCTTGGTGAAACGCCCTTATATTTTGATAGGCCAGATCAATCGCGTCCTTTACTTCCGGCGCAATAGTATTTTTGGCTTCCTCAATGGCCGCCTCAGCGAGGCGGATTTTACCCAACCTGACCCCATCAAATTGTTTTGTCAGCTCGCGAATACCTTCATCGCCTCGTTGCTTTATCGTTTCTAGTATATTTTTAACGCTGGCAGTCAACCCTTGGTTATCTGCTTGCGCTGGGCGACTCAACAACGATTTTTTTTGTCCATCGTTGAGTGTTGACCAGTTTTTTACCGTCGCTGTCATCGATTAACCCATCATTTTTTCAATTGGCATAACCAAAATGGAGCTACACCCTAGGGCTTTGAGTTTTTCCATGGTTTCCCAAAATAAGGTTTCGGAGCTTACAACGTGTATCGCTACCACATCTTGGTTATTCGCGAGAGGCAAAACCGTAGGGTTTTCTGCACCGGGTAACAAGCTTTTCACTTGTTCCAAGTACGCTTTTGGTGCATGCAGCATAATATACTTGCTTTCTTTTGCTTGCATAACGCCGTCAATCCTCGGCAATAAACGATTAATTAAAGCTTGTTTATCTTCGGTTAACTCACCATCACGCTGAATTAGCACCGCCTTAGATTTAAATATTACTGCTTCTTCCTTGAGGCCATTCGCTTCAAGAGTAGCGCCGGTAGAAACTAAATCGCAAATGGCATCGGCGACACCTGCCCGCGGCGCAACTTCAACGGAGCCGGTTAGCATGACGGCTTGTGCATCGATATCGTTTTGCTCAAAAAATCGTTCCAACAAGAAAGGATAGGTCGTGGCAATTTTAAGACCATTTAAATCCGATAACCCTGAGTAGTGAAATTCGTTAGGTACTGCGATGGATAATTGGCAGCCGCCGTAGTCAAGGCGGCGCAACGTTTTAAATTCGTGAGCTCGGTCAGACTGCTTGCGTTCTAACATCTTTTCTTCAAGCTCATTTTCACCGATAAACCCCATATCAACCACACCGTCCATAACCAGACCTGGGATATCGTCATCACGTACTAGTAACAAATCGATAGGTTGATTGGTTGAATGGGCAATTAAGAGGCGATCTCTGATTTGAAGTTTGATCCCAATGGCTTTAAGCAACGAAATACTTTCGTCACTCAGTCGTCCTTTTTTCTGCACTGCAATGCGTAGTCTCTTGCTATCGCTCATTTTATTGCCTCAATGTTGTCATCTATCTGATTAATACGTCGATCGTGTTACTTCGAATTTGTGTCAGTACAAACAAAAACCCCCAGAAGTTTCCTTCCGGGGGTTTAGAAAAATTCTGCTCCACTGGAAGGACAATAAACCTTCCAGCACGAACCTGAAAGGTTATGCTATATGATGATGCGCATGAAAACGTGTATTTGCTGCTAAACAGATCATATTCTTTGGGTTCGTTCATTTCATTAAGTAAAGACGCGACGAACATTATCCAAATGGCTTAAATAATGCAAGAGTAAACACAGCAAAACATAACAAAACCTTGCAACATTCTGTGTATTAGTTACAACAAAATGATATGAGCTTGATTTTAATCAAACCGTGAACTGATAGGTTTGTGCAAAATATGAACGAATAAAGCTAAAGTTGGTCAATAACAATACGATAGATGAGAAAGGAAAGTTAAAAACGCAAACTCGTATGATGATAAATAAAGGAGCTCTCTATGAGCAATGATCTACTGTTTTCTGTCCTACCTCGAGAAGGGAAAACCGCAATCGAGAAGGAAGAGTTGCGTGTCAAACAGGTTGATAAGGAAGCCAAGCTTCGTCGACTAAACGATGAGGAAAAAGAATTAAATGCTGAGGAACGTGAGGCCAGAGAAAAGTATTTTAAAAAATCCGATGACAATGCTGACAAAGAAGAAAAGCCAAAGGATGTTAAACCCGAGGTTGATCCAGAATTACCCACGACCGATAAGCACGGCAGAAAACATCTGGATATTTATATTTGAAGTTATAATTCCCTCTCCCTCCGCTACACTCTAATTTGTAAATCGTCGTCACGTTAAAAACATTTTGTCACTCCGTCATTCAAGAATACACGTCATTCCCCGTTCAAAAAAACGTCATCCCTCGTTCGAAAAATACGTCATCTCCGTTCAAAAAATACATCATGCACCGTTCAAAAATATACGTCATCCTCGAGTGCTCTTGTCGAGGATCTCTCAATGGCCACAGAGATCCCCGACAAGAGCACTCGGGGATGATGTAATTGTAAGGAGATGATGTTGTTGGATTGAGATGACGCAGCGGGTTGCAGACGACGTTGTTGGTTAAGAGACTACGTCATTGAAATGAGATGAAGTTGTTGGTTCTAAGTTGACGCCCCTGGACTGGCTAGGTATGAGACCCTCTATATTCGAAACAAAAAAATCCCCGCTAACGGTAAGCGGGGACAAAAACGCTCCTAGGGAGCGGGAACAATCTTTATGTTTAAAAGGTTTGTGCCAACCAGGTTTTGGCTTGGCTGCGAGCAAGACAAGATGACAGTGGTTTCTGTTCAAATCGATTTTTTTTCACGTATACAGTGTCGCTTTTGTGCAAAGACCCCTTGTTTTCCAATTCCACAGAACAACTGATGCCTTGCTGGTCTTCACTAAATAAAATCTTTACTGAATCGACTCTTTCAACGAGTAAACCGTAAGGGTATCCCTTTTCGGTAAGGCGTTTTTCCATATCTCCCGTGATTTCTGCTGATGCGATTGATGTAGCCAAAGCTGCTATAAATAAAAGCGTGTAAGCGATTAGGTTTTTCATGGTAGAGCCCTCTTATGTGTTGATGACAGGATTAAGGATAGGGCGATAATTTGTGTTGAACAAACGATAAAAACTGAACTATAGTTAAGAAAAATTTAAGTTGTATTTGCGGAGTTAATAATGAATCAGCGTCTACCACCGCTTAAATCACTTCATTTTTTTTTGACAGCAGGTAAGTTAAAAAGCTTTAAGCTTGCCGCCCAGAAATTAAATGTGACACAGGCCGCGGTTAGCCAACAAATTAAGTTGTTGGAGCAACAACTGAATGTGCAATTATTTGTCAGAGGGACACGTCAAACTGACTTAACCGCAGAAGGGCAGGCTTTACTCCCTCATATAGATGCAGGGTTTGAACATTTCCAGGAAGGGATCAGTCGATTATCCAGTGATCCAAATCCAAATATATTGCGTGTATCAACACTTTATTCATTTGTTTCTTTTTGGCTAATGCCACGCCTACAAACGTTTCAACAGGAGAACCCAGATATTATGGTGCAACTGGCTCCAAGTAACGAATTAGTTGACTTTTCTAGTGGCGACATTGATGTAGCGATTCGAATGGGAAAAGGCAATTATACAGGTGTGAAGAGTAAAGTTTTATTTAAAGAACGACTTGTTTTTGTCGCAAGTCCAGATTGTGTTGCACAAATAGACCGGCAGGATCCTAAACAGGTCTTCCAGTTGCCTTGGCTTGAAGACGTGAGCCGCAGTATCACCGCGATCTTCAACGAAACGTGCGAAAATTTCGGTATTGACCGAAGTAAAATGGTTCCGATTGTACGGTCAAATAATTCGGTGCCACTGATTGAAAACGCCGTCGCAGGACGAGGGTTTATGTTAGCTAACTATATTTTGGTATCGGACTACTTATTGAGGGGAGAGTTGGTGACTTTGTTAGACTTCAATGTAGCCAGCCCGTATTCATTATTTCTAGTTGCTCCTGAACATCATTTTTCCTGGCACAAAGTCAGCCAATTTGAAAAATGGTTGGTGCCTATTGCAAAGGAGAACTTCAGTCAATAATCAATGCCAATCAATTAACATTTCCAGCTTTTCATTTTTGTCATCTAATCCACACATCTCATCGTAAGGTGTGTTTTGCTTCAGCCAAACCTGTTCAAAATCCTGGCCATCGAAGTGTTCTTTAATTTCATTTAAGCAATGAAATGCAATGGGTTTGCCGTTATTTTTGGCTAACTCTTGCTCAGTGTTGTTTTCGACCGTGGCTAGATATGTACCGCCTTCGATAGATTCAATATGGAGTTTCATCTGTGATCCCAGTTTGCTCATTTAGCAATTTGAACGAAAAATAACCAAACTAAGATCAAACATTTATTCAACGACAGAAAAGGAGAGCCCTGCATATTTTTCTAATCGCACTAATAATGGCTCGGCCATCGCAGAGGCTGGTGTCCAAAATCCACCCTTGCGCTCATTTTTATCGATATCAAGCGCTAAGCATGCTGCCGACTCTGCCAACATTTTGCCGGTAGAACCGTAACCCGGATCTCTGTCACCTGTGACTTTGCATTGAATTTTATTACCCGAAGCCGTTTGCGCAAAAAAGCGAAGATCGTAAAAGCCTTCCAATTGTTCTTTTTCACTCGGTCCTTCACCAGGTTTGGGTAAAAATGTTTTCTCCATTAACCAGCGGGTTGGAGGCAGAGCCGCGGCCACCATGAATCCACCGAGTCCTGTTGATAGCAATCCCGCTCGCATCCCGCCTCCAGCGCCTTTGCCCATCATCATGGCTTCATCGTATATAAAATCGTCACCATAAGCGTTGCCCTGCATGGCATTGCTGCGATGCACCACACGTGTGTTGATCGCAGCCATAATAAAAGGTGCAATCCAGCTTTGAGTGTTTTCATCGAAACGTGCGGTTTTTAAGTTTTCCTGTCGGGCTTTAAAAGGATGTTCCTGCGGGCACAAGGCATACGGATTTGCCAGCATGCGTCGTAGGTCTTTGTCGGTTGTCGCTTCTTTAACCAGGTTCATCATACTTGCTACCGTGCCACCACTTGCTGCGCCTTTCATGGCTTTGACACGCATAAATATTTTTTGACAGGTTTCATTAAAGGTCGCATTAGCCTGCTTTTGGGTGTACCAAACCCCTAAATCTGATGGTATTGAATCAAAACCACAACAATGGACGATCCGTGAACCACTAATTTGCGCGACTTTTTCATAACGTTTGAGCATTCTGGCGATCCATTGAGGCTCGCCGGTTAAGTCGCAATAATCGGTTCCACTGGTCACACAGGCTTTTATAAGTGGTTCGCCGTAAAGAGCGTATGGGCCTACCGTTGATACGATAACCTTGGCCTGCTCGCACATTGCATTAAGCTGTTCTTCATTGGCTGCATCGGCGACGATGGTTGACAAAGACTGGCCATGTTCACCCAATTCGTCTTTAAGTGCTTTTAACTTCGCTTCACTTCTTCCTGCGATGGCCCAAGTTGGTGCCTTGTCGTGTTTGGGAAAGGTGTCCATCATGTAACGCACCATGATTTTGCCAACAAAACTCGTTGCACCAAATACGACTATGTCAAAGGTTTGCATGGATTCATCCTCATTATTTTTTGCTATTCAAAACTATGATTAGGCTTTGCTATAACAACCACTATGATACACATATGTAATGAATACCACGGCAAATTGCCGTTAACCCAAAAGGTGTGCTCAATGACAGTCGTTTCTAATACCCAAATTCAAATAGACAAGTCAGCATTGTCAAATGTGAAAGTTGTGAATCAAGACATCGATTCGAACGCTTTAGAGCATGATGAAGTATTACTGAAAATAGAGTCATTCGGATTTTCTGCCAACAATATTACCTATGCACTGATGGGCGATATGATGGGTTATTGGGGGTTTTTCCCCGCTGAGGAGGGTTATGGCATCTTGCCCATCTGGGGATTTGCCACCGTTGAAGCAAGCCGCTGTGACGAGGTGAAAGTGGGAGAAAAGGTCTTTGGTTATTTGCCACTGTCGTCCCATTTGGTGATTAAAGCTGGCAACATCACTCGGCAAAGCTTTTATGATGTGAGTGAAAAACGCAAGAGTATCTCGCCTGTTTACGATCAATACGTCAGAACAGCCGTTGACCCAGGTTATGATCCCAAAAATGAAGATTGGCAACTTAACTTCCGCCCATTGTTCATGACGTCTTTCGTATTGGACGACTTCGTAAGCGAACAAATTACGTCTTCGACTAAAACTGTAGTGCTGACTAGCGCTTCAAGCAAAACCGCTTACGGTGCAGGGTTTTTATTAAAACACCATGCTCAACAAAGAGGCGTCGATTACAAGGTGGTTGGGTTAACCTCAAAAGGCAATATAGCCTTTACCAAGGAAAGCGGTTGTTATGACCAAGTCCTGAGTTATGACGAATACAACATTCTTAGTAATCAACAAGACACCATAGTGCTGGATTTTGCGGGTAACAAACCCTTGTTGCTCAATATTCAAGAGCACCTGGGTGATGCTATGCAAAGCATGATTTACATCGGGGTGACAGATGTGAAATCGCAAATGAAAAAGTTTGAGGGAGAGCTAAAAGGGCACTTATTTTTCGCTCCTTCACAAGTGAAAAAACGCACGGAAGAATGGGGTGGACAAGGGTTTATGCAAAAGTATGCGGCTGCATGGATGGCGTTTGCCAAGCATATTCACCCTTTGCTCAGCACTGATCAAGTTCAAGGAACAGATGCGATTTGTCATCTCTATGTGGAAGGGCTACAAGGAAATTTTGATACACGAAAAATGTATCAGGTACGATTTTAAGGCATAAATATAACGCTCAGAAATTGTTAAGTTAAATCAAAGGGGGTTTGATAATACCACTTTGCAAACTCAACAATTTCTGAGTAGTCCAATAAGCGATTGCCTTGCTCATTAAACCTGTTGAGTGCCTTATCGTCTGGGTGACTGAAGTAGTTGCCCCGGTTGATATCCATTGGCTTCGATTTTAAATCAAGGCCCTGTTCAATTTCTTTTATCGAATCAACAATTTGTTTCGCACCCGCTGAATAAAGAGATAACACATTGTAAAGATAAGATTTTTTGCAATCGAGTGGGTGTTTAGTCGTGGATATTATATTTCCTGCATCAATCTTGTTTGAATCGATATAGTGTAAGCTTGTTCCATACTCTGTCTCTTGATTTAACATCGCCCAAAATGTTGCCATAACCCCGCGATAATTCGGCAGCAACCCAGAGTGCAGATTAATGACACCAAATTCCGGAATATCTATTATCGGTTGTTGCAAGATTTGCCCAAATCTAATGGATACAATGAGATTCGGTTTAAAGGCTGCGACAGCTGTCACTCCCGCAGCTTGATTGATGTGACTGATGTTAGCGACAGCAATGCCTTTTTGCTTGAGCCCATCAAAGCTATCCAGACAATGACTTCCCTTCTTATCTAGCTTATTTGCGAGTTGAAAAATGATGTCGTTAAACAAATGTTGTTCAAAAAACGCAAGTTCATTGAGCTGGGCAGGTAAGTCGCTGGTTGAACCGACTTTTGAAGACAATAAAATGGAATAGGTATGCTGTGGTGCGGCGTTAAGCAATAAATTAATCGCTAGATTGCTGGCCAAATCTTTATTTGCCAAAATCAAGATGCGCATAATTTAGCCCTCCATTTGTGGATCCACATATTCGCTTAATTTAACGAATAGCTATTTTTTATCATCCCCGTCGTCGAGACTATCATCGTGAGAGTCGTCTTTTTTCGAGGAGGGGGTTAGCGATTTTTTAGGCTTCTCGAATTTCATTTTTGCACTATATTTTAACAGCATAATATTGCCAACAATAATCCCCAAAGCGACCAATAAACTAATGATTAACCATGTGTTCATGCGGCGCCCCCGTTAAGCGTATAACGCTTGAATAATGCTTCTAAGTGTCGCAGTAAGGTGGCCTTTCCGCCAATTTCTGTTTTTTCGATCTGCTGATGTAACGCCACAATATCCAAGGAATTGACGATTTGGCTCGATACTGGCTCGTAGCTTAGATGCCATGCTTCGGGAGCGACCCCACCATTGTACGAAGCGTAAGGGCGGATAAAGCCAAATTCAGACGCTCTTTCGTTAAGCCAGCAGTTCAGCTCGTAACAGGGGCCGCCTGGTTGATATTCCTGGCTAATCAACTGAAAGGGCTTTTTGCTTCGTTTGCTACTATCCCGATCAAATACGTCAAAATCCGTACCCCAATGATGACGACTGCCCCCTGGCATTGCTGACCAGCTCATAATGGCGTGAATTTTCGCCAAATCATCTAGCTTAGCGCCATTGATGAGCTCATTTTCAATACTGTAAAGTGGCAACTCGCCTATCCATTTGCGTTGCCAGATTGACAACTGCTTTTTAAAATCGCGGAAGCTGCTAACCAATTGTAAATCTATGTTGTCGGCATGTGCGGCATCTTGCATGGCTAAAAAAGCATGCTTAGTCGCTTTTTCCAGTCCATGTATATCATCGATAGGTTGAATGTGTTCGTCGGTCAGACCTAGCCAATGACGAGCAGTTAAGTTCACGAGAGTAATCGCCTCAAGATGTCGTAATAAATATCAGTTAAGGTATTCAAATCATCCATTTTTACACACTCATCAACTTTATGAATGGTTGCGTTGACCGGCCCCAATTCAATAACTTGAGCACCGGTTGGCGCTATGAATCGACCATCAGATGTGCCGCCTGCGGTCGACAGTTCAGTGTTTAAGCCCGTTATCGCCTGAATAGCATGCTGAGTTGCTTCGACCAGGGGGCCGGAATCGGTTAAAAAGGGTTGGCCGTTGAACGTCCATTTGATGTCATACTCTACACCATGACGATCCAATACTTCATAAACACGCTCAATTAATTGTTTGTCGGTTACTTCGGTGGAAAACCGGAAGTTAAAACACACACTGAGCTCGCCTGGAATAACATTGCCAGCGCCAGTTCCGCCGTTGATATTGGAGATTTGAAAGCTCGTTGGTGGGAAAAATGCGTTACCATCATCCCAATGAGTTTGGGCTAATTCTGCTAAGGCCGGCGAGGCCACATGCACTGGATTTCTCGCCAAGTGTGGATACGCAACGTGGCCTTGAACGCCTTTTACCACTAGATCTCCGGTTAAGGAGCCGCGGCGTCCGTTTTTGACAATGTCCCCGATCTTTTCTGTGCTTGAAGGCTCTCCAACTAAACACCAGTCGATCTTTTCATTTCGCGCTTCCAATGTATCGATGACTTTAGTGGTGCCATTTATGAAGGGACCTTCTTCGTCACTGGTAGTTAAAAAGGCAATGCTGCCTTGGTGGTTTGGAAAATCCTTAACAAAACGCTCGGTTGCCACCAACATCGCGGCAAGACTACCTTTCATATCGGCTGCACCGCGACCATACAAAAAGTCGCCTTTTTCTGTCGCTTCAAATGGCGCTGTAAGCCAATTTTCTTCAGGGCCAGAGGGAACAACGTCGGTATGACCGGCAAAGCAAAACAGCGGCCCAGTGGTTCCTTTTCTTGCCCACATATTGGTGGTGTCATGAAAAACCATGGATTCGATATTAAATCCTAATGGAGCCAATATTTCCGCCATCATCTCCTGACAACCGGCATCTTCAGGTGTTACTGAGCGGCGATTAATGAGGTCTTTGGTTAAATCTATGGTTTTTGAAGTCATGAAAAAATGGCCTCATACTCAGCAGGCTTAAATCCAAGATAGGCTTGTTCTTGATGCATTAACAACGGGCGCTTGATCATGGCAGGCGCTTCAAGCATTAACAGTATAGCTTTTTGCGCATTTAAATCAGATTTTTGCTCGTCACTTAATTTCCGAAAAGTTGTTCCCCGTTGATTCAGCAGTTTCTCCCAACCCACAAGGGACTCCATCTGCACCAACCACTGCTCATCGATACCGTCGACGCGATAGTCATGAAATACGTAATCTATGCCATTTTGCTCCAACCATTTTTTGGCTTTTTTAATAGTGTCGCAATTTTTAATACCAAACATCTTTGTCATTGGGGGTTTTAGTCTCTAGAAAATAAGTGATATGAATATAACGGTTTGTGAACAGGAGAGTAAATCCGTTTTTAAACAATGACAGAAAAAAGTACATCCTCCAGGGCAGTGACCTTGCGCTGGTTTAATAGGATACCCTGGACTTTATCACTGTTTAGCAGGGTGACAGCAAATTTAGGATCATCTAACGACTGACGCAATTTTCTGCCATCGAACTCCAGTAGTACTTGGCCTTGTCTGACCTTTTGTGCCACCTTGACTTTGCGTTTAAAACCTTCGCCATATAAACGATGGGCATTAACGCCACATTGAATATGCAGGCGCAAGCCATGTTTGTCGCGTAACCGAATGTGCGCGGCAGTCATGGGGAACTCAGTGACTACACAATCAAATGGCGCGACCACCTGAAACCCGCTCACTTCAATGGCTGCGCCTTCGCCAAAAATGCGCTGGCTTAGGGTTAGGTTGCTGAATGCATCTAAAGGTTGGACATTTCCACTGACAGGAGAAAGCACATCTATTTTCTTTTTATGCGGCGGAATATTATCGCCGTCAAGCAAACAGGAAAGCAGGCTCATTACAAAATGACTTTATATCCGTCTTGTTCAAGCGCAGATGCAGCGGTGTTGAGATCTTTTTGTTTCACCAGGAAAAAATCAGTTTCAAATGTGGAAACGATAAAGATGCTGACTTTTGCGGCGGCTAAAACATTGCCAATTTGCGCCATGATCCCGACCATGGATAATTCAAGTGGCCCTAACACCTCCAACACACGCCAGTCTTCATCGCATTCTTCCGAGTCAACCTGCACAGTCTGGGGTACCACAATTGACAATTCATCGTGGGTTTTGCCAATGAAATACAGGGATGCATTCAGTACCTGAGAGGGGATCTCTGCGTGAACAGGTAAGCTATGGATCACGAATTTATCAGGCAAGGCAGCAAGCGTCTGTTTCGGCATATTTATTCCTTTATATTTGGTCTATCATTTTGCGTTAGCTATTATGTAAGTCAAGGGTTGAAATTCAGACTCAGTAAAAAAGGTGAAAAATATACTCGTTTAAGGTTATCCACTGATTCTGTGGATAACCTTGTGCAGGAAACTTTATATCTTTATTAAGAATATGATAATTAAGGATTTATTCCAGCTGTGTGTTTTTGCATCACGGGCGTTTTCAGCGCCGAGGAAATCAACAACTAACAGGAAAGCCAATTATGTCTGATGGTCAAGTGGGTTCAGTGGTTTGGACTGATATCACAGTAGAAAATGCGTCAGGGCTCAAAGATTTTTACCAGCAAGTAGTAGGGTGGAAGGTTAACCCAGTCAGCATGGGAGATTATGAAGATTATTCCATGCAATTACCTGGAAATGGCCAGGACACCGTAGGCATTTGTCATGCCCGAGGCGGAAACGCAGACTTACCTTCTCAATGGTTATTGTATTTTAAAGTTGCCAATCTAGATGAGTCCCTTGAAGCGGTCGAAAACATGGGCGGTAAAACAGTGTCATCAATGAAAACCTACGGGGGCGAAAGTCGCTACATCATCATTCAGGATCCTGCCGGGGCAGTGTGCGCGTTGTTTGAGGATAATTCGGGTTCAAGTTGATATAGATAAAGCCAAACATATGGGTTCTTCCATCTGATAACATAAACTTCCGTTTTCAGTGAAAGGCTTTTCGCCCGTATATGGATTCGTATATTGGTCCTTTTCAAGGATCCTCTCTATGCCATTGTGCTCCAATTCAATCAGGATATTGAGCAAATATAGCTTTAGGTCCGCTTCGATAGCGTCATCGTAAATATCTAAAAATCTGGGGGCAATTGTAGTAGCTAGTATTGAACCAACAATATTTCGAGGGTTCATTAACGGGATTAAAAACATATGCTTACTAATACTACGCCAACTATCATAGTGTTTTTCTCGTTCAATACCCTTTTCAGTAAGCTCCTCAAGCAGCACACTTTTTTCAGGTGACTCAATCAGATCATATTGTAATCTTTCGTATAGTCTGTTGTTTGTTGCGTTCTCTTTATAACGCAGCTTTGCAGTCATTCTGTTTAAATGACTGTTTTCTTCGATTTGGTTCGCAATTGATTCGAATTTTAAGGAATGATAGCCATCAGCAAACATATTTATATGCATCTGATTATTAGATAATTCCTCCATGCTTAAGGGGGGCAATTGATTTCGCAACTGTTGCCATTGGTTAAAGTCTGAAGCAATCAAATGCTGAATTATTGGAATATAAAGAGCTTGAACGTTTACGATAAATGAAATAAAAAAGCTCCCTTTTCCAGAGTGTTCCATTAGTTTCCGATCGATATGAATGAGCGAGCTTAGATTTTGGGAAACTGTTGTATGGTCTTTGTCCAAATATGCGTTGTAGGTGTCAATCGCAGCAATGTTAAACATGAACCGCAGTTGATTAAGGTCTTGTTGAGTTGCCATCGAGTTGATATGGCTAAAATTCGAGAGTTCGCTTAGAGAAATTAACTTTTTAATTCGTTGTGCATGCAAATTGATAGTAGGTTCGATTTTTGAACGGTTTAGCTTAAGTTGTTCAAAACACTTCTCTTCATCAAAAGTGCAAAATAGTGAATTCTCGTGGAAGTCAAAATAGCCAGGAATTTCAGGATATGTTATTAACCTTTCGTCGTCCACAAATCCATTTTTGATGTGCTTAACGGAGTCTTCATATCGATTAACCGCCAATTCATATGCATTTTCTGAATCACTTCCTAAAGCAATAAATTCAATGAAAATGTTCTTATCTAGATTTGCAGGTTTTGAATAATATTCTATCCATTTTTGTGCTTCCGGGTTTAGCTTCTCGTCACTAAAAAAATAATAAATTGCGGCTATAAAAACCGCCAAGGTTATCAATACTATCGTCCTTGAACGCATTTGTTGCCTCTTGTGAAAAAATGCAATGAGCTGTAATTGTATTCTAACAGCACTCTTAAATATGCTGCTGAGAAATATTAATTTAAACCAAAAAACATTGGTCGTTGAAAAAGCAAATATAAGACTATCAATAACTTAAATACAAAGAATCGCTACTTTGTCTTGCAATAGCCTTATTGATTGATACATTAGCTCCATTACAGTAACCGTTGATAGGCAAACGTGCACGTTTTAGATTTATATGCAGGGCCAACCGCGCTCAAAGCCATTGAACAAAATGGACTCGATCAATCTTTGTTTGATTACATGCTGGGGGCTTCTGGCGGGCCTAAATGGTTTGTGCTGGCGGGGTTGGACAGGGTTGTTTTCTCGCAATTCTTTGCCAATAGAGAAAGACCGTTAAACATCATTGGCTCGTCTGCAGGTGCTTTTCGCTTTGCATGTTTTGGTCAAAACGATCCCCTAGCGGCCATAAATCGATTGGCCGAACGTTATTCCAATGTTACTTATTCTGCCAAACCGTCTATTCGAGAAATTACCTTATCGAGCCTGGAACTGCTTGACTATGTATTAGGCGAAAATGGCATTGAAGAAATCATCAATAATCCCATCATTAAAGCTCACTTTATTGTGGCTCGTTGTAAAGGTTTGACGCGATTCGAGAGTAAACCATTGCAAATGACAGGGTTACTAGCCAGTGCTGGTGCCAATGCAGTTAAACGTACCTTTTTACAGCGCTTTTATGAGCGTTACGTGTTTGCTTCACCTACTAGTGAATTGCAAATTGACGATCCGAACAAGATGCCAACCTATACCATCAATTTAGCCAAAAATAATTTAGCCCAAGCTCTGATGGCTTCGGGTTCCATTCCCATCGTCATTGAAGGGGTTGAGAATATCAATGGTGCACCAAAAGGAATGTATCGCGATGGTGGAATTATTGATTATCATTTTGATTTAACCTTTGGTCCTCAAAAGGGCCTTGTGTTTTATCCACATTTTTATCCGCGTCCCATTCCAGGTTGGTTTGATAAATCATTAAAAAGAAGACTCCCGCACAAAAGCAGTTACGACAAAGTGGTCATGGCGGTGCCTAGCTCAGAATTTATTGCATCACTACCGTATCAAAAGATCCCTGACCGAAAAGATTTTGAAACTATGCCAACAGAGCAGCGTATTGAATATTGGCAAACGGTCATCAAAAAGAGCGATCAACTCGGTGACGCCTTTATGCAAATGACACAAGATCCTAACGTTGCTGCTAAAGTGAAACCTTTTGCATTTTAACGACTTGCGAATGAATAATGAGCAAACAAGTTAATAGGAGCAAAAAAGCGCTTGAACAACAGCATTAGCATCGTTATTATACGCGCCGCTTAACACATTCGTGTTGAGTGTCTTGACAAAGTGCGTCCGTAGCTCAGTTGGTTAGAGCACCACCTTGACATGGTGGGGGTCGGTAGTTCGAGTCTACTCGGACGCACCATTTTTTCATAATAAAATCATATGTTTATACTTTTAGGCTCCGTGCTTTTGTCATTTTCGAGTGTGTCAAAGTGAGTCAGGCTATATTTACATCGATTATCATCTAAGTTATTGTATTTACTGGTGTGTCACCAGTGTGTCATTTGAGATTTTCTCGTTCTTGAATTTCCCAAATTTTCACTGAGTGTGTCAAAAGTGTGTCAAGAACAACTTCATGGACAGCCATAATATTTTGAATATTATGATTTGCATTTCCTTTCCGTTTTGCGCGTGACTTCGACTCTTTTAACTTGGCGAATATGCATAATTTTCATGAATTGGAAAACTTCAACGTGCGAAATGGAGTGAAATTACCGTTTTTAATGCAGCCTAAATTGGCGCGTTTAGCGCTTTTAAGACTAGGAAGGTTTGAATCGTGGTAAGCGTCTCTAATGAGATTGTCGTCTTTGCCTTCTGTGTTTTCTGTGTGTGTCCAATGTGGTCACATTTCCGGCCGCCACACTGAAATGTCGTTCAAATTCAGACGTTAATCTCTCCCAGAGTGTTTCATCAATTCCGAGTCGCAACAGAATAGGGGATTGATTGATATCTATCGCGCCGCGTTTATGAGAATGCAGAATTTTGCCAGATTGCTCTACCAAGTTGATGTAGTCTATCAGGTTGAATGTTAGGCCATGGGGTAGGGTTTGCCGCGGATTACCCACAAAGGGCATTAGTGTTCTGGGCTCATAGCCTCGTTTAAGGTCTTGGATGCGTCGTCTAATGCTGGTGTGCTCTGACGTTTCAGGTGTTTTTGCCATGTTAGCACGGATTGGATTTAGGTCGACATACGCCATGCAGGCAGCCAGTGCATGTTCATCCAGTAATGCTTGTGATTTAAATCGTCCTTCCCAGAAATGGCCAGTGCAGTTGTCTTCTTGGTTGGCTTGACGGGCAATGGGTTCGTTTAATTCCCGCATAAACCAGCTGATATCCATGAGTCTCTGTCGGTAAATGGCAAGAGTCGACGCAAGCGTTAACTTTTCAGCGTCACACAATGAATCAGCACCTTCGGACGCAAATCGCTGAGTAAGCAGTGTACCCTTGTGGAGTTTGTGCCATCGAAGACAAATGTCTTTATCAGACAAACCGTTTGCTTTCTCTGTATTGACAAATAACACCACATGAAAATGATTGTTCATTATGGCGTATGCGCACACGTCGATGGCAAAGGCCGTTGACAAAAATAACAGGCGGTCTTCTACCCATTGCCTGCGATGTTCATAAGATTGACCGGAATAGGCATCTTCCCCACACAAAAACGCTCGGCGCACACAACGTGAAACACAATGATAGTAGGGAGTGTCTTCTAAACTTATCTGGCGCTTCCTTGGCAATGGCATGTCAGTTTCCTTTTACACTAGTCACTCAAGCTTAGTTGATTGGGTTAACTCGATGGTATAGTTTGTGGCTGTCCACTCTTCTTCGTTTTGAGCCAAGCGATATCCTATTTTGAGGTGGCATTTGCGCAAGGTGAGTCTGGCAGTCTGACGCGGACGGTCAAGGCCGCGCTCCGCACCACCGCTCTCTATGACCCGGTCCAATGGTCGATAATTCGAGTCTACTCAGACGCACCAATTTCCGTGCAAATTCATCGAAACGAAATGTTGAGCGAAGTGAAATCCAATTTTAAGGTGACATTTGCGCAAGCTGAGTTTGGTTGTGCGAAATAATCTAATATGTCCAATCAAAAAGACGCCTTAAATAGACGTCTCCATATAGTGGATTTATAAACTGATTTATCAATAGGCAACTAACTTTGTTGATTTTGTCCGGTAAGTCGTTTAATTCGCAGGTCTAAAACTTCTCTGCGCACGCCATAATCCGGATCATGGGTTCGGTCTTGTAGCAGTGAACTGGCAAGTTCTTCGTTTTCGCCAAATTCGACCACAAAGTAAACAGAAAAACGACGTACCCACTGATCTGGGTGGTGTTTTGCAGACCAGGCAAAGAACTCGACGGTCTCGTGGTCTTGTCCTGGCATCCAAGCTAGTGTGTATGGGATGGTGCTCTTAGAGCCTTCTTTAGCTGACGCGGCCAGGGCTTCAAACAATGCATTTTTTATATTGGGAATATGTTCTTTTACATCTAACCAAAACTGACGCCTTTTTTCAGGAAATCCACTTTCTTCATCGTGGGTAAACTTAACGTTCACAGCGGAAAACGCCGAGGCAATTTTCACCCTCTGTGTTCTATCTGGATGTGCAAACAAAGGAAGTATCAAACCTGGCGATTCATCTTCGAAAAATACCTTGCGGACCAATGCTTCTTCTTTTAAGAAATCCGTCGTGATTTTTACGGATTCAGTCTCGTCTAACTGTTTGCCAACTGTTTTGGATGCGTCAAGGGGATATGCATTGGAGTACTGCAATGTTGTAGCATACTTTTTAACAAAACTTGGTGGCTCGGCAAATAAAACTGGACGGGCACCTAAGCCAGCCAATGCATAAACGAGAAAAGCACCCACAACAATTGCCACGGCGGCCGTTGCCATGAATATTTTTTTTAGCGTAGCGCCAATGATCATAATGTTGTCCTTATGTAAAAAAAGCGAGAATTTAGAAATTAGTGAATTGCGTTTTTCATAACCTAGAGGAACTAAAATCACATTAAATGATTTTTCACTGACGTTTTGCTGAAAAATACATGTGGCGGGTATTGATGATATAAACGTGGTGTCAGAACGTCAGAACGTCAGAACGTCAGAACAGCTGCTACTTGCCTCCCGCTAGCTTAACATCTGAGACAAAACGGTAATTTGAAAAAACGTCGCGAGACACTTCATCTATTTCGCTGAAAAAAGCAAAGGTCCCCTTCATGTTTAAATTTTGTTGATGCAGTAGAATGGCATCATTGATTTGTACAAACATAATGGTTAGTTCCAAATCACGAATAGTGGCGGAAAACATCGGAGAAAATTCCGCTTTATTGGTTATGACAATACTTTCGATGAAACCATATTGCTTGTTCAATGTTAGCCTACCTTGCAATTTATCTTTTGCATCTGAACCCAAGCGGTCTAATTGAACGTTAAAATTGATATCAAGGATATTTTCACTTTCCTTAATGAGCGTTAATGAATCAAGCTTGATAAGTTTTCGCAACTCAATAGAAAGACTCTTATCTGAACGCTTTTGGTCTTTGACTTTGCTTTTGACAAAATTATTGATTTGCTGAGGAGTCGGGGCCTCGCCGTTAATTTGGGTCAATGTCCATTGTTTGGATACATCAACATTAGGTGTGTAATGCTCTATGCTGCTGCTGATTTGCCCCTCTTCATTTTCATAGCGAGATACTTGAAAAGCCCAATTTTCTTTTGGTGTTTGTTCATATCGTTCAATAGCAGCCTTTACTGAGGAAACTAATACACTCTGTTTATTGGGAGAGTTATCTTCAAGGGAAGCTTCAGTTACTTTTACAACGCCAAATGAATAAATGCTAACGAGTACTCCAAAAGCCAATGCTTTTTTACTTTTCATCTTTTATTTCTTTAGTTACGCAGTGAATAGCTAAAAAGATACGACAGTAGATGTGAAATACGCGTGAAAAGCCAATGAATCGATAAGGACTAAGTTTGATTTCTTTTATCTAGATTATTTAAAAGTTATGGCGAATGAATTATCAAGCTTGAAAATATCCAGTGTCAAAAAAATTTACATTTAACTGTAAAATTTTCCGTATATCATTGAAAAATAATAATTAAATAGTTGGCACAGAAAGTGCTTTTAGGTCGACGTCCTTATTATTTAATTGATGTAGTAGTTGTAATGAAATTAAAGTTGTTTAAAAAATTATCTGTGTTGACTGCCAGCTCAGTATTAATGTTTTCTTGTTTTCAATCTTTTGCTCAACCCACCTATGTTTTTCCTCTTTGGGATGAAAACAATACAAATATCAGCAACGAAATGATCTTTGCGGACGGCGATCTGATGCTTTCTGTGACCGCCTGGACCACAAGTTATAATTCCGATGGTGACCAGTTGGAAGCATGGCAGATGGTTACCGAAGATGGTTTCGGTGTCTTCCAAGATGACGAAGGATTAGGTGTACTTTCTTCTGCCGATGACGGTAATGATCTGGATGGTGGTTCAAGCAGCAACTATGCAACGGACCCTGATGAAGGATTGCTATTTTCTTTCAGCCATAATGTGAATATTTTCGATTTCTTTATGGGAGATTTGGGGCGCTCGGACGATTTCAACGTGTCTTCTGTGCTTTTTAACAACCCGGATTCCATCATACTTGGCGAGTCGATATTTGATGTGTCTGGCCCCGATGGGGAAAGAGAGTGGGCATTTGAGATGCAAGATATGTTTATCGGCACCCACTTTATGCTTTGGGTAGATGGCAGCAGCGATGATGTCGAAGTATTAGGCGTATCAGCGATTCCGGAGCCAGGTTCACTTGCCTTGCTTTCAATTGCGCTTATGGCATTGGGCTTTGGGCGTTTTCGCAAATCGTAACATTTTGTCCCGTCGCTTAAGTTGTTAATACCTAAATAAAAATTGCTCAATCGCAGCAATAACAAAAAAGGCAATAAAATGATGAATAATCACTTTGTTGCCTTTTTGCTATTTGGCGGGTTCGAATGTGCAGCTTTGACGGTTTTGAATGGTAAAAAAACTACTGATTACTCAAACGCTTCCCAAATGAAATCGCATAAGCTGGCGAGCGCATCCGCAAAATAGGATCTGCACTAGGCGAAAACCCTTTAGACAGCAGATTTGGATCATAGTTAGTGTTGTTGCAGCTGTCATCTCCTGCACTGGTGAGGGTGATTTTACCCAAACTCACTTTTGCTCTTTGTGAGGGCCATTGGCTTGAAGGGTCGATATCACTGTCTTCGGCTTGGCCAATGCTTGCATGCAAGGTAAAGCTTACAGTTGAATCTGCCATTTGCTTTTTCATCGTGTCAGCCAGAAATGCTTCTGGTTTTTGGGCGGCTTCGTCTTTTGATAGTGTTTGCACGCCTAGATCAGGCGTGAGATGCCACCTGAATTTCGTTTCATTTGCCTGTCCTTGATTATAAAAAAATGTGTGTAAGCCAAAGAACTCAGTATTTGCATAAGACGCCGCAGTTTTTGCACTTTGTTGCCACGCAGCGTGAGCCTGAACGCTTGGGTTTTCCATGATGAATTTACCGGTTCTCTTAGGGTCTCTTACACCGTCTTCGTCAGGCAACAAAGTAGACAAAAAGCCAAAAAATGTTTCGGGATCTTTACCTGCAAATACTGGGAAGTTATTACCAGTAAAAACGTGCATACTTCCGTCAGGAAGTGATATTTTCATTCCCATCCCTCTGGTTCCGGGTGCACGTTCGTCGGCATTAGGGTTGGCGCCACCAAGTGAAAAGCGCATACTTACTGGTAATTCACCGTTTGAAAGCAGACTGGCGCTTTTGAAGTGTTCTTGCATGGCTTGGTCGGTAGAAGGTGTAAAAATGCCCGAGGCACATAAGCCGCGGGCATGTGCTTTTCTAAAACCCGGATGTTTACCACCTAACTTTTCAAATATTTCAACTAAATCATTAGCTTGAACAGGCTTTTTCGCGCTGTCTTGAGCGAAGGACTGTTGGTTTACCGCCACCACAGCAAACATCGATAACAGAATAGTAATTCGAGAAGTAGTCATAGAATTTTCCTTGGGTAACTCGTTACTTTAAATATGCTACCCAAAGCATAGAGGTTTCGTTCACTACTCACTAACTTATTTTTACTAATGACTATTTATCATTGAAAGTCATGGCGTAAAAATGGTGTTTGGTCTCAATGTCGTTACAAACAGAATTTATGCATGGTAAACACCTGTTTTCAGTCAGCGCTAATACCGATTCATTCCAACTTTGAGATGAATTAAGTATGGGGGTGAGCTTTCTTTGGCTTAGGCGCGTATATTCATCACGATCAATATATTCCCAAGGGAACGCTATGAAACTAAAGACAATTACACAATTGACGTCGATATTTTTAATGATGGTTTGCCAACCTGTTTTTTCACAAACAGTCATCGAGATGAAATCAACTGACGGCGCTGAGTTAAAGGGCGAGGTGCTCGAGACGTTCAACCGTCCATGGGCAATGGCCTTTCTGCCTGACGGACGAGCATTGGTATCAGAGAAAGCGGGTGCTATTTGGTTGCTCGACCGCAACGGCAAAAAACAAGCCGAAGTAATAGGCGTGCCTGAAACTCAAGCAAAAGGGCAAGGAGGATTGGGAGATATCGTTGTGCATCCAGACTTTGCCAGTAACAACACCGTATTTATTTCTTATGTTGGTCGGGATAAAAACGACGACAGGTTCAGTGGTGCGGTAGTAGAGCGGGCTAGGCTAGAGTTAACGTCTGACTCCGCGCGTTTGACCCAGCGGGAAAATATATGGGAACAGTCTCCAAAAGTGACCGGCAATGGTCACTACGCCCATCGAATAGCCTTGTCTGCGGATGGCTATGTTTTCATTACATCAGGTGATAGGCAGAAGTTTACCCCTTCTCAAAATATGGCAATGAATATTGGCAAGGTGGTTAGAATTCATCAAGATGGCTCTATTCCCGACGACAATCCATTTGCCAAGAACGGTCCTGTGACCAATGAAATATGGACACTTGGTCACCGTAATCCTTTAGGTATAGATTTTGATTTGGACGGTAATCTATGGGTACATGAAATGGGTCCTGCTCACGGAGACGAACTCAATTTAATAGAAAAGGCCCGAAACTATGGTTATCCAGTCGTATCTGAAGGCTCTCATTATTCAGGTGTAGAAATTCCGTCTCATGCAAGCATGCCAATATACGTAGCACCTACCGTGGCATGGGTACCTGCCATTAGCCCTGCAGGGTTTATGATCTACAAAGGAGACAAATACGCTGATTGGCGAGGAGATGGTTTTATCGGTGGGTTATCATCTAAAGCAATCATTCGTGTTGAATTTGAAAAACATGAAAAACGTCCACATCATCGCGCCAAAGAAGCCGCTAGATACGAGTGGGGACAGCGTGTCCGAGAAATAGAACAAAATGCTCAAGGAGATATTTTTGTTTTAGAAGATGGGACTTCAGGAAGACTCATCAAAATTACTAACTAGTCAGATTTGGCACAAACGCTCACATTACTTTAAAAATGTGAGCGTTTTTTTGTTTGATTGTTCAATGTCGCTGATATCCGTAATAGTGCTTTATTTTCCCCCACGACCAGTTCAAATCGTTGTCCTCCAACTTTTCTTTTATGATTTCTGGATGATCATAACTGTTGAACGGTAAGCTCTCTGTTAAATATTTAATTCTCCAGGTCTTGAAAATCGGCTCTCGCTGAAATTGAATTTTACCGACCAACTCACCACGTTTATCATATATAAAACAGGTTCGTTGAGAGTATTTGATGTTATCTTGCTGCATGGCTGTAATTATATACAGTTATTTTTGGCGTTTAAACGTTAATTAGGCGAAAGATCACATCGGGTGAAGAGTCTTTGCCAAAATTTTACGTGTACCAAAACACTGTTTTGATATCGCAAAAAACTTTGTTGCCGCGCGTTTAAGAACACCCTCAAGGCTTCACTGATGTCGCTGTTATCTTGCAAGGAATCGATGATAGGTCGCAGTGCATATTGATTTTGATCAAGCTGCGCTGCGAAGGGCTGAATGCGATCGATGAAAAACAATTGAAATACATTTTTAAGATATTCAGCTTGTTGTTGATTCGATGCAGAGTCGCACAGCAAATTGGGTTCGATAGCCAAGAGTTGTTCATTTAATTGTTCTAATTGATTAGACAGCAACGATTGTGTGCGCCACAGTCGAGCAAATAATGGGTTTTGTCGTAAAAAATTAAGTGCATTTTCTAATTTCTCTGCGTCAACGTCTTCGTGGTGCTGATACAACGAAATAATATAGTGCCATGATGTCTTATATTCAGCTAATCGTGCATCACTGTGGGCCGTGAAATACCCTTGGTTGTCAGTTAAGGTTTGCTTGATTTCGCTGCTGTTTTGCAGCATATCAGCCCATACACGCTGAACATTGCTGCTTTTTTGTGTTAACCATTGCGTTAGAGCCTGTCGTTGATTCGGCTCATCGGCTTGGGCCAAACATTGTTGCAATCCGTCTATTAAATTAACTTCGTAAACGTAGCGGGTCGAAGGGAGTTGGGTTTTACCCAGAGCCGTGTTGCGCTGTGCAATAAGTGTCGAAACTTCACAATTATCCAGAGCATAAAACTCGCGAAGATTAATGGTTATTTCAGGGATCGTTACTCTTAAATCGACCGCGGCAGGAAACCTTAATGTATCTGTCGATGGCTTAAGAACGATGGGTTGCCCTAGTACATTCGAGAGTCGGCCAGCATAGTCTTTCAAATGAGATTCGATTGGTGCTCGAGTACAACCCGTCATGATTGTAACAACAAGCAAGAGGGCAAGGTATTGATATCTATGGTACCTAATGCTTGAACTAGCCGAGTCGTTGCCTAATAAAAACGTAAAAATAACTGTCCCTAATATATCTGCTCATCGTCTGAAACAATATTTACGTCCAACTTTCGGTGTAGATCATCAATATGCATTTTGATGTGAATGTCATGACAACAGTTTGGACATTCATCGAAAAAATCTTGATCGCCATTACTGCTATCAAGTGATACGTGAAGATGATGCCCGCAATGAGGGCATTCAATGGTTTGCTCATGTAACGAAGACATAAATCCTCCTAAGCACTATGCGGATTTGCAATACTACGTCCTCCATCAACGGCAAGAATTTGCCCGGTGATGTAGGGCGCATCGATCAAAAAGGCGATAGCTTGAGCAATATCTTTTTCGGTACCCATTTTTTGCAGAGGAATTTGCCGCAAGATGTGATTTTTTTCACTTTCTTGCAACGCTTCGCTGGGCCACAATATCGCCCCCGGAGCGATACCGTTCACTCGAACGTCAGGAGCAAGCTCCTGAGCTAAAGACTGTGTCATGGTTACCAATGCCGCCTTCGCCATACAGTAAACAGTATGGCTCTTTAATGGGCGCTGTGCATGGATATCAACCATATTCACAACAACTCCTTGATTCGCTTCAAGTTGTTTTTTACATAGTTGCGTAAGAAATAATGGGGCCTGGGCGTTGCTGGCAAATAAGCACTGCCAGTCCTGTTCTGTGATGTGGCCCATTGGCGTTGGATAAAAAGCTGAGGCGTTATTTATCAAAACATCAAGTCTACCAAATGCTTGCGTGGCTTGTTCGGCGATCGTAGAAAGGGCTTCGATACGAGTCAGGTCGCCCTGGACAACTTTTGCGGAGAACGCTCGGGTTTTATTTAACGTTGTCGCGAGGTCGTTGGCTTCTTGCAACGATTGGTTGCAATGAATTACGACATTAAAGCCTTTTTCATGAAGGTAAGCAGCTGTGTATGCACCGATGCGCTTTGCACTGCCGGTTATAAAAGCAACTTTGGTTTGCATAAAACTAAATTTCTATAGACCGAAGGTGAACGAAGCCTATATTCAATCTAGGCAGCGCACAAGCGTATCAAGCCAACAATTGCGATTGTACTTTGTTAGTTATGTAAGTTTTTTAAGGTGGCTTGTGCAGATTGGAGATAATGGCCGCCAAACATCACAGCATGATTAAGCAAATGATATAACTGATAGATAGATTTACGATATTGATAGTGCTCACTCAGAGGCCAAGCTGCTTCATAGCCTTGATAAAAAGCAGCAGGAAACTTGTTGAATAACTCGGTCATTGCAATATCAGTTTCACGATCGCCATAATAAAATGCGGGATCGAACATCACCGCTTGGTTCTTATTAAAGCCGGTATTTCCGCGCCACAGATCACCGTGCAACATTGAGGCTACAGGGTTATGCCCAGATAATAAATTTTCGACGGAGCTAACGACTTCATCGATGTCGCCTAGCTTATGGCCTTTTTCAGCCAGTAGCTGCAACATAAAGCCAATACGCTGCTCAGCAAAAAATTGTGGCCATTTTTTATGCCAGCGATTGGGTTGCGGACTAAGCCCGATAAAATTATCGTCTTGCCAACCATACATTTGTTGTGTTTGATTTTTGTGTAAATTGGCGAGCTGTTTACCAAAATCCGCCCAGGCTTGGTCATCACCTTGTGAAAGGGTGATAAATTCCATCACTAAAAAGCTATTGTCTTCACAGACTCCACAGCAAATTACTTGAGGCACCCTGAATAACTGTGTCTTATCAAAATGCACCAAACCTTCCGCTTCTGCCTCAAAGTGGGGGAGCTTGTCCGCGTGATTAACTTTCACAAAATAACGTTTTCTACCATCTGAAATACGGTAGGCCTTGTGCGAATCGCCAGCGTCCATGTCTCGAATGTCGTCACAAATAAAGTCATTCTGCGTTTGTTGACTAATTTGATCGCTAATAAAGTGCCACATGATATTGCTTAAAGTGATTACTCAATTTTGAGTATGGATCACGCAGCCAAAGATGATGGTTCATTTAACTATTTATTTTGTCATTGTTATAACGAATAGTAATTAACACTTGGTCAGACCAACTCCGTGCAAGTTCGGTTGATTAATCGGCGTCGAAGTAAAACCCTTCTGGGTAGGCATGATAGCCATCGAAATCCCCTTTACTAAGAGGAACGCCATTTTTACGCAAAATTGAATACACCATACTTAGGTGAAAAATGAAATTCGGTAGTCCGTAGGCATAGATATATTCCATTGCATGAAATTCATTTTCTTGAAACCCTGAAGTCGATTGGATCATTGGCAGGTTATCTGCGAAATGTTGATCAATTTCCAGCTCATAAAGTCGCTGAATCATTTGCTCACAACTAGCTATGCAATCTGCAAAACTTTTTGTATTGATGGGCACATTTAAGTGAGGGTTGTTTGCTAAAGGTGCACAAATTCGTATGGTAAAATTTATCGCTGTCGAGATTTGTTGTTTAAGCGGGAACATATCAGGCGCAAGTCGTTCTTCCAACAACTCAGTTTCTTTGATTGTTTGCTCTGCACAAAACCCTTGGGCTTTTTCGAGTATTGTAATTAGTTGATTTAAATACCGTTCAAATATTTCTATAGGTTCCATAAGCTCGGTCTATTTATTCAGATGGTCAACGGTACTATTAATAATGCAATACTAGTCGGCGTAAAACACACATTATTTGAAAACAGCATTTACTAGCCTATGGCGAAACAAGATTTAATTGCTTTTTGATACCAACAAAGGTGTCAAACGTTGATGAGACCAAAATTTGATTTGCCAACCACAACGGGATTTTGCCAGCAGGTTCACCATAACCCTCGTACATGAGCTCATATTCGTTTTCAGCCAAGGTTCTAAGCGACCACGTGCCATGCACAGCCTCCATTCGCACGTGTTTATCTGCAGCCGCGACATTTTGTCCGTAATCCACAACAGTGATGGTAATGTCGCCGGTGTGTTCATCGATTACCGTGTTAGATCGCGTGACCATATCTCTGTCTTTAACCGGCCATGGAGCCTTGAAATATGTATGCACGACACGCACAGATTGGCCTTCGCTGGCGATAAGCTCAACCTTCTTACAGTTTGCTATCCAATCGGGGCCAATCTCGATATTGTCCAATAGCTTGACGAAGTCTGTCTGCGAGCCGTGCACTTTTGTTTTGGCTCTAACATATTTGTAGCCATTCGCATGTGGACGAGTGGCAATTTCTATGCCCCATTTCGATTTAACCACGCGCCATTCTTGTGTGTCTGATTGTTGCGCAATCGCAAACATAGGACACAGCATCAATAGCATTGTATTAATCAGTAATCTTTTGAAGATTCCTGTTCGATTTGATTGCATCATTCTGGGCTTGTTAGTTATCATAGCTTCCTGGCTCTGATCGTAGCAGAGTGTTAGATGTTTTTTATTACGTATAGCGCGTCAATAAGTTGCACTGAACACCCAAATGTGGGTGTTTTTTTATGGTTGCTACTGCTTATACAGCTATAGACCGCTTCAACAAAGATTAATTCACACGTGGCGCTTGGTAGGTGTCACCACTGTGTAAGGAAATATGATGTTAACAATAACCCTTCCCGATGGCAGTCAACGCCAGTTTGATAATGCAGTTTCTGTTCTTGATGTTGCCAATGATATTGGCCCAGGATTGGCAAAGGCCACCATAGCCGGCCGTGTCAATGGCGAGCTAGTTGATGCCGTCGACATGATAACCGAGGACGCAAAACTACAAATCATTACTGCTAGAGACGAAGAAGGGTTGGAAATTATTCGTCACTCTTGTGCCCACTTGATTGGTCACGCAATTAAACAACTTTACCCAGACGTGAAAATGGCAATCGGCCCGACTATCGACAATGGCTTTTATTACGACATCGATATGGAACATTCGTTAAACGACGATGACCTACAGAAGCTGGAAAAGCACATGCTTGCTTTGGCCAAGAAAAATTATGATGTGGTGAAAAAGAAAGTTAGTTGGCAGGAAGCCCGTGATACCTTCGAACAACGTGGCGAAACCTACAAAATAGAAATTTTGGATGAAAACATCGCCAAAGACGATCAGCCTGGGCTATATCATCACGAAGAATACATTGATATGTGTCGTGGTCCCCATGTGCCCAACATGCGTTTTTGCCAGCATTTCAAAATTATGAAAGTTGCCGGAGCTTATTGGCGTGGTGATAGTGAGAATAAAATGCTTCAGCGTATTTATGGCACTGCATGGGCTGACAAAAAGCAGTTAAAAGCGTATCTAAATCGTCTGGAAGAAGCAGAAAAACGCGATCACCGAAAAATTGGTAAAGCGTTAGACTTATTTCATTGGCAAGAAGAAGCGCCAGGCATGGTGTTTTGGCACAACGATGGGTGGAGCATTTATACAGAACTTGAAAAGTTTATTCGCGAAAAACAACGTGAGTACAACTTTGGCGAAGTAAAAGGGCCATTGATGATGGACCGCGTTTTGTGGGAAAAATCTGGTCATTGGGACAAGTACGCAGAAAACATGTTCACCACTGAATCTGAAAAGCGTGAATATGCGATCAAGCCAATGAATTGTCCGGGTCATGTGCAAATATTTAATCAAGGCCTGAAATCTTATCGTGATTTACCTTTGCGTATGGCCGAATTTGGTTGTTGTCACAGAAACGAACCCTCAGGTGCGTTGCACGGATTGATGCGCGTTCGCGGCTTTACTCAAGATGACGCACACATTTTCTGCACTGAAGATCAAATCCAAGATGAAGTCGCTAGCTGCATTGAAATGATCTATGACGTATACAAAGTGTTTGGCTTTGAAAAAATCGTTGTAAAACTGTCTACTCGTCCTGAAAAACGGGTTGGTTCAGATGAAGTTTGGGATAAAGCTGAACAAAAACTTGCCGATGCATTGCATTCTAAAGAAATAGAATTTGATTATCTGCCAGGCGAGGGGGCATTTTATGGCCCTAAAATTGAATTTACTTTGCATGACTGTTTAGACAGAGCGTGGCAATGCGGTACCGTCCAACTGGACTTTTCTATGCCAGGCCGATTAGGCGCGACTTATGTAGCCGAAGATGGTGAACGAAAAGTGCCGGTGATGATCCACCGTGCAACTTTAGGATCGCTTGAGCGATTTATTGGAATTCTTACCGAAGAATACGCTGGCTTGTATCCGACCTGGTTAGCACCAAATCAGGTGGTAGTGATGAATATTACCGACAAACAAGGTGAATATGCATCAAATGTAGCGAAAAAATTACAAGAAAATGGATTTAGAGCAAAGTCTGACTTGAGAAATGAGAAGATAGGCTTTAAAATCCGCGAGCACACTCTTAGGCGTGTTCCATTTTTATTAGTCGTTGGTGATAAAGAAATGGAAGCAAACGAAGTGGCTGTGCGTTCACGCAAGGGCGATGACCTAGGTAAATTTACCGTTGATGCATTTATTGAGTTAATAAATGACAAGGTCGTGTCTAAGCAACTAGATTAATTTCGTGGAGGAATAACATATTAAAGGCGCTAATAATAAGGCTCAAGGCGATAAAGCCAATATCAATGAAGAAATCACAGCGACAGAAGTTCGCTTAATTGGTAAAGAAGGTGAACAGTTAGGGGTTGTATCTCTGGGTGAAGCACAAGATCTTGCCGACCAAGCTGGTTTGGATTTAGTAGAAATTAGTCCAAATGCTGAGCCGCCTGTATGTAAAGTAATGGATTACGGAAAGTTCCTTTTCGAGAAGAGTAAAGCTCAAAAAGAGCAAAAGAAAAAACAAAAGCAAATTCAGGTCAAGGAGATTAAATTTCGCCCTGGCACTGATGAAGGCGACTACCAGGTAAAACTGCGCAACCTGCGTCGCTTTCTAGAAGGAGGTGATAAGGCCAAGGTAACGATCCGCTTTCGCGGACGTGAAATGGCCCACCAAGAGATCGGCATTGAACAACTAAAACGTGTTCGCACGGATTTAGAAGACATTGCCAACTGCGAGTCTTTCCCTCATAGGGTAGAGGGTCGTCAGATGATCATGGTGCTCGCCCCAATTAAGAAGTAGTTTAGGTTTACAAGTAACTAAGGACCGTAAAATCGGATCTGCACCTAGGTTCACCTTGCTGCTAAGTTGTAAACATGACCCCAAAGCAGTCGTGCATTGCACGTCCTTTGAAGTGGTCTTAACAATGCGGAGTTTTAGCTATGCCTAAAATGAAAAGTAATAGTGGAGCAGCCAAGCGTTTTAGAAAAACCGCTTCAGGTCGTTTCAAGAGCAAACAGTCTCACTTGCGTCACATCCTGACCAAGAAGAGTTCTAAGCGTAAACGTCACTTGCGTGGCAAGAAATTAGCCCATGTAGCTGACACTGCGTTGATTCAACGCATGTTGCCTTACGTTTAAGATAGAGGAGACTGAAAAATGGCAAGAGTAAAACGTGGTGTAGTTGCCCGTGCCCGTCACAAGAAGGTACTAAAGCAAGCCAAAGGTTATTACGGAGCTCGTAGTCGAGTTTATCGCGTTGCTGTCCAGGCGGTAACAAAAGCTGGTCAATATGCATACCGTGACCGTCGTCAGCGTAAGCGTCAATTCCGTCAATTATGGATTGCACGTATTAATGCTGCTGCCCGTCAAAATGGCATGTCTTACAGCCGTTTTATCAACGGTTTGAAGAAAGCGTCTGTCGAAATCGATCGTAAGATCCTTGCCGACATCGCTGTGCATGACAAAAACGCGTTTACTGCTTTGGTTGAAGCAGCAAAAGGCGCATTGGCTTAATTTTTAACAATTAAGTTTAAGTTCTTTCGGAAAAAGGCGAGCCTGGATGGCTCGCCTTTTTTCGTTTTGGAAACCGCAAAGCACGTCATCACTAACTTTTCCACTATATCCTCTCCGTACGCACCCACTACATCCGTGCGCTCCCATTACGTCCTCTTCGTGTGCACCAACTACGTCCTCTCCGTATGCTCTCACTACGTCATCTTCATATGTTCCCACTATGTCATCTTCGAATGCTCCCATTACGTCCTCTTCGTGTGCACCAACTACGTCCTCTCCGTATGCTCTCACTACGTCATCTTCATATGCTCCCACTACGTCATCTTCATATGCTCCCGCTACGTCCTCACCGCATGGTCCCACTACGTCATCTTCGAATGCACTGACTACGTCCTCACCGCATGCTCCCACTACGTCATCTCCGAGTGCTGTTTTCGGAGATCTCTTCAAACCCCAAGAGATTCCCCACAGCGTCCTTGCCATAAGAGCTTGCGGGAATGGCATAAAAACAAATATTGCTATTACAAAAAGCTATTAAAAACTGGACCATGGGTCTAGTTCCAATGGTTATGCTTTTCACTATGCTCATAGAGTCACAATGATGTGACCTAAAAAATAAGGAAATACAATGCAATCATTATCTGATAAGCAAATTGAGCAAGTTAATGGTGGGGCTTTTCCCCTCATCGTGGCTATCGCATCGACAGCGTATTCTTTTGCAGGACACTTCGCCGTGCGCAGTCTGGGTGGCTATGTTGCGTCTAGAGCAGCTAGTCTGGCTGCCTTGTATGGAGGTTTGAAGGCGGCCCAAAGCTTTTCAGGAGGCTCTGCCAACAGAGACAGTAATAACGTTGGCGAGAAAGACTTGAAAAAAACAGACTAATAAAAATAGCCTATAAACTTAATAAAGTCGCCCCGAAAGGGGCGCTGTTTGGAAGCAATTATGTTAAAGCCACAGAGAACTTGTCCAGAATGCAAGCGAGGCAAAATTGAAACGAGTGAACTGAGCTCAGCCGTCACTTGCTCGTGCTGTTCAAATAAAATAGAGGTAAATTTTATTTATGTCGTGCTCACAAACGTGTTTCTTTGTTGGGCGACGTTAACTTTGATGAAATTTGAATACTTGATTTTGGGTAGCATCTCTCTAATTTTGACGATTACCTATGCCATTTTCTTTAAAACAATTAACGCGAACTATTTACCATTGAAATGCTATGAAAAAAAATCCTAATAATTTCCAACAGATTCTCAAAAAATATAATCATGTCATAGGCTTGTTTTTCTGCATTTTATTGGCAGTCGGAGCTTACTTTTACAACATTTCAATTTGGACTGTGTTAGGAGTCGCTGTGGTTTTCACTGTGATTGAGTTTGGGACTAACAAAGAACAAGACTAATTGTTTTCCCCCTTCACTATAAATATTTCTCAAGAAGATCCAGAATGTAACAATAACAAACGATTTATCCCATAATTTCAACTAATTGACGCTAGCCTACAACGCCTTATTTCGTGTAGAATTGCGGGTTCTTTTTTTAAATGCTTTTTCACTTCATTTACCAGTGAAAATAGAACGCGAAAATCTAATCCAATTCGGGGAAAATATGGATCTTGATGCCATAATCAAACAAGCAGAAGAGCAGATAAACGCTGCTCAAGACGCCAACACCCTCGACGCTGTGCGCGTTGAATTCATGGGTAAAAAAGGGCGCATGACTGAATTACTCAAAGGTTTGGGTAAATTGTCTGCTGAAGAAAGACCTGTCGCTGGTCAAAAAATCAATGTAGCAAAACAGAAAATTCAGGGAATGATCGGTGCTCGAAACGAATTCCTGAAAGATCAAGAGCTAAACGCAAAGCTGGCTAATGAAACGATTGATGTTACGCTACCAGGCCGAGGCGATGAAGTTGGCGGGCTACACCCTGTTAGCCGCACTATCAAACGTATTGAGACATTTTTTGGTGAATTGGGTTTTGCGGTTAAATCTGGGCCTGAAGTTGAAGACGGTTTTCACAACTTTGATGCGTTAAACATCCCTGCGAATCATCCTGCACGCGCAGATCATGATACGTTCTATTTCAACCCAGATGTCATGCTTCGAACCCAAACGTCAGGGGTTCAAATTCGAACCATGGAAGTCGAAAAACCGCCTCTTAGGATCATTTCACCGGGACGAGTTTACCGCAATGATTACGATCAGACACATACGCCAATGTTTCATCAAGTTGAAGGATTGATGGTTGACGAAAACGTCAGTTTTGCGGAGTTGAAAGGCATTCTTCATGACTTCTTGAACAATTTCTTCGAAGAAGATTTGAAAGTGCGATTTAGACCTTCTTATTTCCCATTTACCGAACCTTCTGCAGAGGTAGATGTGATGGGTAAAAACGGAAAATGGTTGGAAGTATTAGGCTGCGGAATGGTGCATCCTAACGTTTTGAAAGCTGTGAACATAGATCCAGAAAAATACACAGGATTTGCATTTGGTATGGGGGTCGAGCGACTCACCATGTTGCGTTATGGCGTGAACGATCTTCGCGCGTTTTTCGAAAACGATCTTCGTTTCCTCAAGCAGTTCAGATAAGGAAAGCCAATAACATGAAATTCAGTGAAAAGTGGTTACGCGAGTGGGTCAATCCATCTATTTCGACCGATGAACTGTCAGAACAACTTAGTATGGCAGGTTTAGAAGTTGATGGTATCGAACCTGTTGCTGGTGAGTTTTCAGGTGTTGTCGTTGGCGAAGTTGTCGAATGCGGACAACACCCTGATGCCGACAAGCTTCGTGTCACTAAAATAAATGTCGGTGAAGAAGAATTGTTGGACATTGTCTGTGGTGCTCCTAATTGTCGTCAAGGAATTAAAGTCGCTGTTGCAATGGTAGGCGCTGTTCTACCTGGTAACTTTAAAATCAAAAAAGCAAAACTTCGCGGTCAGCCTTCTTACGGCATGTTGTGCAGTTTTTCTGAGCTGGGAATCAGTGATGATCACGACGGCATAATGGAATTAGCCGACGATGCACCAGTTGGCAAAGATATGCGCGAATATTTAGAGCTAGACGATGTGACCATTGAAGTGGATTTAACGCCAAATCGAGCCGACTGTTTAGGTATTCGAGGTCTAGCTAGAGAAGTCGGCGTTTTAAATCAGTCTGAGGTTTGCGCGCCAGACATCTCACCTGTTGAGGCTTTACATGATGAGAGCCGTGGGATTCAACTTGAAGCGCCAGAAGCCTGTCCTCGTTATTTGGGAAGGGTGATTAATAACATCAACCTTGACACACAATCGCCACTTTGGATGCAAGAGAAGTTGCGCCGAAGTGGTATACGAAGTATTGATCCTGTAGTTGACGTCACAAACTATGTCCTATTGGAACTTGGTCATCCAATGCATGCGTTTGATCATGAAAAACTTGAAGGTGACGTGGTTGTCAGGTTTGCGAATAAATCTGAAAAGCTGGTTTTACTTGATGGCAATGAAGTCGAGCTTAATGAAAATACCTTGGTAATCGCTGACCAGCAAAAAGCCTTGGCGATGGCCGGAATTTTTGGTGGTGAATATTCGGGTGTGACCAAAGAATCAAAACATATATTCCTGGAAAGCGCCTTTTTTGCCCCTGATGCCATTATGGGTAAAGCGCGCCAGTACGGTTTACATACAGATGCCTCTCACCGTTATGAGCGTGGTGTCGACCCGCAGCTTCAACGTCAAGCGATGGAAAGAGCAACACAACTGCTATTGTCAATTGTTGGTGGCGAAGCTGGCCCAATCACTGAAGGGATAAGTGAGTCACACTTGCCCAAAGCCCGCGAAGTTTCTTTGCGCGCCCAACGGTTGAATAAGGTTTTGGGCATTGAGGTTAACCCTGAAAAAGTCACAGACATATTGCGACGCCTCGGCTTGCAAGTAAGTTTCAAAGAAAATGCCTGGACAACGCTTGTTCCTGCGTATCGATTCGATATTAGTATTGAAGAAGATTTGATTGAAGAAGTCGCAAGAGTCTACGGCTATAACAGTATTCCTGAGATTTCTCCTACTGCAAAATTAAAAATGTCAGTTCATCGGGAACAAAACCTGTCAAACGATAGACTAAAACAGACATTGGTTGAAAGAGACTACCAAGAAGCCATTACCTATTCATTTGTTGATCCTAAGGCGCAAGGCGAATTATTCCCTGATATGCAGGGTATGGTTTTACCGCATCCTATTTCAGCAGACATGTCAGTAATGCGTGTGAGTTTGTGGACAGGGCTTCTGCAAGCGGTTTCTTATAATCAGAAACGCCAGCAATCTCGTGTGCGTTTATTCGAAACAGGTTTGCGCTTTATTCCTGAAAAAACAGAAAAAACAGGCGTTCAACAGCAACAGGTTATCGCCGGTGTCATTTCAGGCAATCGATTAAACGAAAGTTGGAATGACGAAGACAGAGCGGTAGACTTTTTTGATATTAAAGGTGATGTAGAAGCTTTGTTAGCGGTAACCGCGAATAAAGGCGCATTCACTTTTGTGGCAGAGCAGCACAGTGTATTGCATCCAGGTCAAAGCGCTGCAATATATTTAGACGATAAGCGTGTTGGTTTTGTTGGTGCTGTGCATCCTAAGTTCACCAAGACACTGGGTCTTAATGGTAAAACCTTTGTATTTGAGCTGGATTTTGCTGCCATTGGTCGTAAAAAACTGCCACTTGCCGAGGAAATATCTAAATTCCCTGCAAATAGACGTGACATTGCGATCGTTGTAGAGGAAGATAAAGTTGTAGGTGAAATATTATCTTACATCGAAAAATTTGGCGGAAATCAACTAGTTGGCCTAAACTTGTTCGATGTATACAGAGGAAAGGGTATCGAGGCCGGTCATAAGAGCCTGGCAATCTCTCTTACCTTACAGGACCAAACAAGAACTCTTGAAGAAATTGAAATTCAAGCAGTAGTAGATGACATTCTGTCCCAGTTATCAGAAAAGTTCGGGGCATCATTGAGGGATTGACGGTATGGCGTTAACCAAAGCCGAAATGGCAGAACATTTGTTTGAAAAATTGGGTATTAACAAACGAGATGCAAAAGATCTTGTTGAATCGTTTTTTGAGGAAGTTCGAGAAGCGCTTGAGTCAGGTGAGCAAGTTAAGCTTTCTGGTTTTGGCAATTTTGATTTGCGTGAAAAAAACGAGCGGCCTGGTAGGAACCCTAAGACAGGTGAAGATATTCCAATAAAAGCAAGACGTGTTGTAACTTTCCGACCTGGGCAAAAGCTCAAAAGTCGGGTAGAAAACACCGAGCCATCCGGTGGTCAATAATCAATAAACGCACTCTTAGAGTGCGTTTTTTTCGTATTATATTTTTATCAATTTTTCGCGCATCAAAACCTTTTTTCTGGCGAGTCGATAGCGGCTCGCGTGTTTGCGGAAAGCGTAAAAGGTTCTCAACAAGAAACTCCTAATGAATAAAAAATACTTAATTGCACTTGGTGCTTTGGGCGTCATGGTTGTAGCTATTATTAGCCTGCAACATTCTTTTCTAGATAAAAAAGTGGACGCGACAACCCACAGACAAGTGGCAGAGAACAATGAAAACCCGGTTCCAAATCAACAACTGAGCATCTTACCAAGTATCAGTTATCAAACTATTTTGGAAAATGATGAGTTTCAATCGGGCATGCAAGCTGCGGTGAAAAACAGTGATATTGAAGCTGCCAAGGCACTGCAACAAAAGGCCATAGAAATAGCAATAGCCGCTAATTTGCCGGCTTCACAAATAAATTTACTTTCCAGTGACAGCGGTCTGCACTTTATGCAGTTTTTGGCGAAACGTCAGTTGTTTTCCATTGCGTTTGAAAAACGATACCGAGAGTTAAAAGGCATACAAGATCTCAAACTTATCTATCCAGAAGCAAAGGATTTATTTGCAAGATCTGATGAATTGTTGGCCCTACGTGACAAGCAAATTTTGCAAATTGCTCAACAATTAGCTGGGGACGAAGATGTTGCTCCGTATTTAAAACAAGCCCGAGAACAGTGGCTATTGCTAAACCAGCGCGTGGCTCAGTAGGAGCCACGCACCGGATAACGAATACCTCAAAGTTAAAACCATAATTTAGTGTGCGCCACCGCCCACAGTTTCAACTTCATTCACGGTGGATATATCCTCTCGAACAGACAGCCAGGAGACGGCTGATATTGCCAGGCTTATCCCACAAATCACGAACAACAGGTTCTTATCTTCGACTTGTTGAATGACTTTTCCGATGCCTAAACTTGAAACCAGTTGAGGAAGAACAACTGAAAGGTTAAACAAACCCATGTACAGCCCCATTTTTGCGGCATTGACTTTTTGCGACATGATTGCGAAGGGCAAGCTGATCGTTGCGGCCCAACCTATACCTAGAAATGCCATCATCACATAGATGGTAAGTTTGCTACCACCCAACTGCGAAAGTGCGAGGTACGCAATAGCCATAGAAACGATGCAATAGGTGTGAACTTTAACACGACCTATCTTTCTGGCTAGAGGCTCCAATAACAAAGCGGGAAGAATCGCCGAAACTACGCTAAGCACCAGAAAGCTGGCACTGATCACCTGGCCTGTTTGTGTATCGGTTAATTCAGGCAGGTTCTGATTCAAAAAGCCAATCATGTAGATAAACATTGACTGCACTCCGAGCCAGGTAAACGAATGAGCCGCCAATACTTTTTTAAAGCCGATTTCACTGGTGCCATCCGCTTTGATTTGTTCCGCAGCCATTAAGGTTTTTGCAATAAATCCAAGGGTAATTAGCAAACAAGCTATTTCAACCCAATAATGGGTGATTTCGATCCCCGCCATTTTGATTGCAAAGGCATACAGCGAGTAAATTAAGAATCCCCACAAAGGCTCTATCATTTGCATGCCGTTGATGAAACCTAATTTGGGAATGGGTTCTGCTGCTGAATCGTCGCCAAGCACTTCAGGCTCTTTGATAAACAAAGGCGGGATAATTGACATGATGAACACAAGCCCAACACCTATGTAAATCAGCGCATAGTTGTTCCAAAACGTGCCAATAACATAGGCCAGTACGCCAAAGGACCCCGACACAGTCTGCATCCAGGTATAACCTTTGGTGCGTTCATGCCCTTTGGGAGTGACATCGGCTATGATTGCTCGTGTTGGATTAAAGCTTACATTGATTGATAAATCCAAGGTCAATGCGATCAAAACGGCTACACCTAATATACCGTTTACCCCAAGTGCCGATGAAATCACTCCAATATTCGGTAAGGCTAATAAACTAAGTGCTGCAAGCACACCACCAATGATAATGAAAGGACGTCGACGGCCATTCCACAGCCAAACGTTGTCGCTGATCACGCCAACAATTACTTGTCCTAAAATGCCGGCGATGGGGCCCGCTGCCCAAACAAAACCAACATCATGTAAATCCAGCCCATACTGGGTAGTGAGCAACCAACTAAGGGCTGCTATTTGCACAGAAAGCGCAAATCCCATAGCAGTTGCGGGTAAGCTAAGTAACGCGTAAAACCCATTGGTCAGATTTTTCTGAAATGCAAACATGTTATCTCTCTACCGATATTTGTTAACAAGATTGTAACCTAAGTGCTGCCTTGTTCACTGCAAACATACGTATGCAATTATTAGGAATTGGTCGATTTTTCGAATAAATGGCGTCAAAGTTGATAAATTGGGACTTTAATAATCGAAAGAAGGAGAGCAGCGTACAATTAGATGACAATTTCACTTTAGTTATGTTTTTCATTCTTTTATAGTTTTAACAGAATCTAATCAAAAAGAGTGCCGTATGGGCCCAATAATGCTGGACGTTGCAGGATTCGAGCTATCTTCAGAGGAAAGAGAAGTTCTTGCCCATCCTCTAGTCGGTGGATTAATCCTATTCACACGAAATTATCATGATCCGCAACAATTAGCCGAACTTGTCAGACAAATTCGTCAAAGTGCCAAAGATGATATTCTCATTGCAGTAGACCATGAAGGGGGCAGAGTACAGCGGTTTCGTAAAGGCTTTAGCAAAATCCCCGCGATGGGTAAATTGTGGTCAGAAGTTACAGTACCGGACGAACAGTCTCTAACGTTAGCTTCAGAATTTGCTTGGTTGATGGCTTCAGAGTTACTCGCATTAGATATTGATATCAGCTTTGCCCCGGTGTTAGATATTTGTGGGATCAGTGAGGTGATTGGTGATCGCAGTTTTCATCCAATGCCGCAACATATTGTTCCTCTTGCCAGTGCATTTATTCAAGGTATGCATGAGGCTGGCATGAAGGCGACTGGCAAGCATTTTCCTGGTCATGGAAATGTTAAAGAGGACTCACATATTGCTATGCCGATAGATACGCGAAGCAAAGAGGATATCATGTCGATCGACATGCAAGTATTTCAGGCGATTCAGCAAAGAGGGCTGCTAGATGCAGTCATGCCAGCACACGTTATATACCCCGCAGTGGATACTTTGCCTGCTGGCTTTTCTTCGATATGGATACAGCATATTTTGCGCCAGCAAATGGGGTTTGATGGCGTGGTTTTTTCTGATGACTTGTCGATGAAAGGCGCGGAGCATCTTGGGTCTTACGCAGAGCGCGCGCATGCTGCACTGGTTGCTGGCGCTGACATGACATTAGTGTGTAATAACCCTGAAGGTGCCATTGAGGTATTGGATCAGTTAGATAACAATACACCATCATCAAAAAGGACTAGGACGATGTTAAAGTCACCAGTTCAGCTAACATTTGAAGCATTAAAAAAGACCCCCCGCTATCGCTCCGTAAGCGCTAAATTGGACGCTTTTCATGCAGATTAAATACCCCATTGTTGCGGGAGCTTTTGTTGTCTCGCTTCTGTTGTTCTTCATTCTTGTTAGCATTGGTGAGCCTAATCAGATTGCCTCGACAGCCGCGATAACCTTATTTGTAGCAGTTTTATGGGTGTCTGAAGCCTTACCCATTCCAGTCACCTCTTTAATTCCGTTTTTCGCGTTTCCTATGGCGGGCGTATTAACCCATCAACAGGCAGCATCGGCATTGGGTAGTCACGTCATTATGCTGTTGATGGGTGCATTTATGCTATCGAAATCATTAGAGAAGTCTAATGTTCATCAGCGTTTGGCCATTTACATGTTAAGGATGACGGGAAGTCAAAATGCTAAAAGGTTGCTGTTAGGCTTCATGTTAACTGCTGCTATTTTGAGCATGTGGATTTCTAATTCTGCTACCACGCTGATGTTATTGCCCATTGTATTGGCGGTGATACCCCATATTAACAATCCTCGAATTGTCACAGCGCTGATTTTGGGGATCGCTTACGCGGCCAGCCTTGGAGGTGTGGGGACACCGGTAGGGACACCACCAAATATCATATTTATGAGTGTTTACAGCGAGACGCAGGGCAAGGAAATAAATTTCCTGGAATGGATGAAAACAGGGATCCCGATAGTAATCATTGCAATTCCACTCATGGCGATGTGGTTAACGCGCGGGTTATCGCAGATGGAAGATTGTCATCTTCCTAAAGTTGGAACCTGGAGCAGCGCAGAAAAGCGAGTTTTGACAGTATTCGGATGTGTCGCCATAGCCTGGGTAACCAGACCTTATTGGAGTGAATGGCTAAATATGCCAAAGGTTGGAGACAGCACCATTGCATTGATTGGTGTTGTGCTGATGTTTTTGGTGCCTTCTGGAAATAAAACAGAAAAAGGAAAATCAGATTCGTTATTGGATTGGAACACCGCTGTTTCGATTCCTTGGGGTATGTTGTTATTATTTGCTGGCGGTATCTGTATTGCAAAAGCGTTCACCGCTTCAGGATTAAGCGAAGTCATGGGTGGATGGTTAACCGGTTTGTCTGAACTTCCCACCCCTTTGCTAATATTGAGTATTTGCTTGTTTGTTACATTCTTAACCGAAATTACCTCAAATACTGCTACCGCAACGTTATTAATGCCAATACTGGCTACCGCTGGCGTAGCGGCAGGCATTGATCCGGTGTTGTTAATGATGCCAGCGGCTATTAGTGCGAGTTGCGCATTTATGTTGCCTGTGGCCACAGCGCCCAATGCGATCGTTTACGGTACAGATAAAGTGAGAATTCAAACCATGGCAAGAGAAGGCTTTGTATTAAACCTCATTGCGGCAGGCGTCATTACACTTGTTACTATTTTCACCCGAACCTGACGGCGAACCGAAACTTGTTAAGCTTCATCAGACAACAAGGGATCAATGAGTGCTATCCAATGTTCAAGGGGCGAACGATGATTTACGGGCAGCTTTGCGCCATTGTTTACAAACATTGTTGGTGTTGCCCACACCGCTCGCGTAGCCGCATACCTGATTGGTGTGCGGGCAAGAATGTAAATATCTTCATCAGCCATTCGTTTTATAAACGCTTCTCTATTTATCTGGGCATGTTGTTGCGCTAAGTCCGCAACGAGCTGTTGCAAATCATTATGGGTTTTGTGTTTAAATTCAGCGTTGTAAAACTGCTCTTGGTTTTGATACATGAATGAGGCAAACGAATAAAAACGTTCAACGTCGCCTTGGGCAAAAGCAAACAGTCCCAAACTCATATCCCATGCTTGTCGATGATTACTCAGGGTGATCAAGTGTGTTCGTAAGCTAACGGATTGATTTTTATAATGTTCTACTAATGACATAAGCGTTGGCCACGCTTGCTTAGAGTGGGGACATTGCAAATCAACAAACACATCAATTGTCACATTTGCGTTAGCTGCACCCATTACAAAGCCACTCGCGCGATGGGGGATAGGTATTGTCATAATCGTTGTCTAACCTGCTAGCAAAAAACTAGAGCGTAGTTGCATTTTCCGTCACCAACAAGCTTGTTGAGACATTTCAAACGGTTGTTTCTTTGACTTGATGATGAATATTAATTTTTCGAGCCAAGATAAAGAAGTAATCAGACAAGCGATTGACATAACTCAAACAAGATTCAGGGACGGGGTAGTCAGAGATTAACGCAACAAGCCTTCGCTCGGCCCGACGTGCCACCGTCCGGCAAACATGGGTTTGCGCTGCGGTTTTATGGCCACCAGGTAAAAGAAAATGCGTTTGAGCGGGGAGTGATGCCTGTAGTTCATCGATCCTTAACTCTAACTCGGAGACTGCGTTTTGATCCATGGAACTGGTAGCAGAAATGGCAAAACCAATTTGGAACAGATTCTTTTGAATATCTAGCAAAAGGGATTGTTGCGACAATATAATCGGATCGCTATTCTCGCTCAGCAACAAGCCGATATGTGCATTCAACTCATCCAGTGTGCCGTAACACTCCAGTACGTCAGCGCTTTTTTCCATGCGGACCATCTTGTCTGCATAGATCTGCGTCTGACCTTTATCACCTGTTTTTGTATATATCTTCACTGCTTTCTACTGTTGTTGTTCAGATTTGGCGGGTTCGGGAAAATCATACCGTCGGATCTGTACAATTAAACCAAACATCGGGTGATCAAAATAATGAATTTGTTTGCTGATCACTCTTCTGAGCTGTTGGAAAGGGAAACTCTGCAATCTATCTGGTTCCTTTAGCCCAGGCATTTCAACGGCAGAATCATCAGGTTGATTCTGTAGATAAAGAGGCTGATCAAATACCGGTGACCTGAAATCGAGATCGCCATCAATATGCAAGTAAGGGGTGCGTTGAATATAGCGTAGAAACACGGTTAAATTGCCATCCAATTCCCATAGGTCGTGCTCTTGTACCTTTTGACTATCACTGTGCTTGTCGTTAAGGCTTTCCAATTCTGCCACGTTATCCAGCTCAGATACTTGATAGTCATCTGGATCATATTGAAATTGCTCGTTAGCTAGGGCTTCACGAATTTTATCTACAAGACTAAATGCGTTGGATGGTGTTAACGGTGGCGCTTCGTTTTCAAGTTCTTTTGAGATATCTTCCGCTGAATTCTGCTGCACTGTGTCGAGCGCCACGTAATCATCGCTTTTTTCAGATTTTTTGGGTTTGAGAGTTCCATCGGCAACAAATCTGTCAGCAAAATTTTCACCGGCGATTAAGTGAAGCGGTGTCGCATTCTCTTGACCAAAAAACACTTGCTGTCGCCAAGCAAAATGCGACATAAGAGACAAACCCCGTTGACGGTTAATATCACGAGCAAAGTCACTTAACTGCAGACTTTCACTTGAAAGTAGCTGAGGATGCTTTTGCAGGGGCCACTCTCGCTCGGTGACTAACGTTGGCACTTTTTCAACAAATAACGTTGGAGCGGTTTCATTTTCAAAACGACATAAAATCGGATCTGGTGTTGTAAATTCGGTTAAATAAATAGAATCTATCCAAACGCTTAACGCCGCCGTTTTGCTCTCAGCTATTCCGTCTGCAGCCTCGCCAGATAAAACAGTAGTGGGTGCAAGCGCCTCCCTTACCATTTGCTCGGCTTGAACATTCTCAGAAATATCTTGCTGCTCAACGAATCGGTCGTTTTCATTACTATCTAATTGCATTAAATCATCAAGAACTGATAAATCAGGAGCAGGTGCTAACGCTAGGTCAAATTCGGGTATCGCTTGTATTGGCCTAATTTCTTTTGCAGGTGCAAAACAAAGGGGCAAACTTTGATAAAGATAGTTCAAGTCCGGTTGAACATATTCACGCAACAATGGAATGCTCATTTGTGTATCAACTAGACGAAGTTTCGGAGCAAAGTTTTCCATTACCTCACTGGGAGATATATTTCTTTTGTAAACAATGACTTCGATGTCGAACCACCATTCACGTTCCTGAGCGTTGCTTTGCATGCTGGTCAGTGCAACAAATGTCAGCAATCCAACCCAGCACAGGCGACTAACATTGCAAAAGCTAATATGTTTCAATCTAAACAGGTTTTTATTGAAGATTTTCACGCGGCTTTAACCTGGCCTTGTAAATCGTTTAATAGATTATCGACGGCATTGATGCGTTGCTTCACTGACTCATTTTCTATAACAACTTTCAATTTTTGAGGACCTTCTAGTTTGAATTTTTGCGGTTTAGTCTGAATTAGACGAATTAAGTAACCCGGCTCAACTTTAGTATCTGTTGTAAATTCAATGACTGCGCCTTTTAGTGTCGCGTCTATTTTACTTATTCCCAAGCCCTTGGCCTGTAATTTCATTTCTGCAATTTTCACCAGATTCTTAGCAGGATCAGGTAAAAGTCCGAATCGATCAATCAGTTCAATCTGAAATTCTTTAATTGCAGTAAGATCTTTACATCCTGCCAGCTTTTTATACAAGGATAATCTGGTATTCACTTCACCAATGTAATCTTCTGGTAACAATGCAGGTACTCTCAGGTCAATCTCTGTTTGTGCTGAAAGGGCATCCTCTAGCGAGGGCTCTTTGCCTTCTTTTAATGCTTCAACGGCTTGCTCAAGCATATCCATATATAGCGAGAATCCAACAGTGGCTATTTGGCCTGATTGATCGTCGCCGAGCAATTCCCCAGCTCCTCGAATTTCCAGGTCGTGGGTCGCCAATGCGAAACCTGCACCTAAATCTTCCAAGGTTGAAATAGCATCCAACCGTTTTTTCGCGTCACGGGTCATTCTTTTTGGATGAGGCGTAAGTAAGTAGGCGTATGCCTGATGATGCGAGCGACCCACACGTCCTCTAAGCTGGTGAAGCTGCGCCAAACCAAGGTGGTCAGCGCGATCCATAATAATCGTGTTGGCAGATGGCACATCGATACCTGTTTCGATAATTGTCGTGCACACCAACACATTAAACCGCTGGTGATAAAAATCGCTCATAACAGATTCGAGTTCCCGCTCTCGCATTTGGCCGTGGCCGATGGCAATGCGTGCTTCAGGCACTACTTCTGCAATTTCAGCAGCGGTTTTTTCAATCGACTCAACTTCATTGTGTAAAAAGTACACTTGGCCGCCGCGTAATATCTCACGCATAATGGCTTCGCGCAGTAGCTCCTTGCTGCGTTGATGAACAAAAGTTTTAATGGCGAGCCTTTTTGCAGGAGGCGTTGCAATTATGGATAAATCACGCATACCACTAAGTGCCATATTCAGTGTTCGTGGAATGGGTGTTGCTGTCAGGGTAAGAATATCTACGTCGGCTCGCAAAGCTTTAAATTTCTCTTTTTGACGCACGCCAAAGCGATGCTCCTCGTCAATAATAACCAGACCTAAGTCTTTAAATTTAATATCATCTTGCAGTAGCTTATGCGTGCCTATCACAATATCGACTTTACCTTGTTCAATGCCTGACATCACCGATTTCTGGTTTTTACCGGTAACGAATCTAGACATTACTTCGATTTGAAATGGCCACTGGGCAAATCGGTCTTTGAAGTTTTCGTAGTGTTGCTGTGCAAGCAGTGTCGTAGGCACCAATATGGCGACCTGTTTACCTTGATTAGCCGCCAAAAAAGCGGCGCGCATGGCAACTTCGGTTTTACCAAAGCCAACATCACCACAGACAAGCCTGTCCATTGCGTTGGGACTGCCCATGTCTTGAATAACCGCGCTGATAGCTTGTTGCTGGTCAACAGTCTCTTCAAACGGAAAACTGTCTGCAAAGGCTTGATACTCTGGCCAGTCAATTTTATAGGCGAATCCTGGCTTGGCTGCACGCCGGGCATACACATCTAACAATTGTGCAGCGACATCGCGCACTTTTTCCGCTGCTTTTTTCTTTGCTTTGCTCCACGTATCGGAACCTAAAAAGTGCAGGGGAGCATGTTCTAAATCACCGCCACTGTAGCGACTGATTAAATGCAAGGAAGCCACAGGAACATAAAGTTTGGCTTCCTTTGCATACTCTATGGTGAGGTATTCTGTTGTGACGCCACCAGCGTCTAGGGTTTGCAGGCCAATAAAGCGTCCAACCCCATGATCTAGATGTACCACAGGTTGACCTTCGGCCAATTCTGCAAGGTTGCGGATCACTGCACTTTCGTCGGTCGCTTGACGTTTTTCACGCAATCGTCTTTGACTTATTTTGTGACCTAATAATTGCGTTTCAGTTACAAATGCTAGTGCAGCGTCGTTTTCTAACAATTGAAAACTGTGCTCGGCAAGACCAATAGTGATACCAATTTTTTCATGGCTGGCTAGAAAACTGGGTAAGTCATCAAAAACCTTTGCTTTAATGTCTGCCTTGGCCAGCAATTCCACTAAACTTTCTCGACGGCCCTGGGACTCAGCGCAAAATAAGACTTTCTGACCATTTTTCAACCAAGCCTGATGAGAGCTTTTAAGGCTTGTCCAAGGAACCTTATTTTGATGTTTTATGGATATGTCACCGATTGCTTCGATCTGAAAATTGACGCTCCCAGCTTTGGACGTATCAGAGGGCATTGAGTTTAAGTTAACTCTAGGCCAGCGCTTCAATCCACCAAACAGCTCATCGTAACGTTGACAGATATCATTGGGTTCGAGCAACGGCCGAGCAGGGTTATATCGATGTTGTTCATATCGTTCTGTTAAATCTGCCCAGTAAAATTCGCACGCTGAACTCAGGTCACCATGGGTCATAATCAAGGTGTCTTGATGCAAATAATCAAATAGTGTCGAGGTGTGTTCAAAAAATAGTGGGAGATAATACTCAATCCCTCCAGGCATCAAGCCTTTACCCACTTGGTAGTAGACTGACTCTTTACTGTTGTTTGCATCAAATTTTTCAAGATACTGTTGTCTGAATCGTTTGATCGCAGGTTCATCAGTTGGAAATTCTCTGGCGGGTAATAATTTGATCCCCTCGACGGTATCTCCGGAGCGCTGATTATCGGGGTCGAATACTCTGATTGTATCGATTTCATCATCAAACAAATCGATACGAAACGGTTGATTGCTGCCCATTGGAAACAAATCAATGATACTGCCGCGGATACTGTATTCCCCATGACTCATGACCTGGCTAACATTTTGGTAGCCAGATTTCTCCAGACCAAGGGTGAACTCTTTAACGTTCAATGTTTGACCAGTGTTGAGGATCAACAAGTATTGCCCCATAAAGTCAATGGGTGCTAATCGTTGCAGCAAGGTATTAACGGGAACTATGAAAATACAGCGTTTGTTCTGGGTCAATTCGTAAAGTGTTTCCAGACGCTGCGAAACGATGTCTTGATGGGGCGAAAAATTATCGTAGGGGAGGGTTTCCCAATCGGGTAACAATTTGACATCAATCTGGTCTTGGTTATCGCCTTGCAAAAAGAAGTGACACTCTTTTTCAAGTTTCAGTGCAGTTGGCGTATCAGCCGTGACAAGTAGTGTTGACCCCTTGTTGGCCCGTGCGCCTTGAGTGATCGCCAGAGATAAACTACTGCCTTGAAGATTGCCCCATTGAGCAATAAAACCGGGTTTCTTGGGTAAATCCGGTGAAAAAATACTTGTTACCATTAATTTGTTTCGTTTTGTTGTTTCGCACGAGCGCGAAGTTGCAACGTTTGTTGATGCAGACTGGCGCGCACCAGTAGTTCCTGATCTTCTTCTCTAATGCGGCTATACAAAAGCGATATTTGAAAACCATTTTCACATTGTTTCGATTCAACTACTTCGCCAATACAATAGACACCCGCGGCTTCGGCACTGAGAAATATCTTTAACTCAGCATATTCTCCTTCAGCGAAAGGCTTATCGCTCAATAACACTAAACCGCCTCCGCCAAATTCAATCGACTGATAACGGTGTTCTGGCTGATCTTGCTGCTGTAAAATAAACGACATCATTAAATCGATTTTTTTGTTTTGTTGATTGAGAAAGTCTGCGAGGTCTTTTGCATGTTCGCCAAGATTACGCAGGGGTCTTAAAGCTTGAGTATCAACAGCAGACATCTGTGCAGCAATTTGAAATGCGTAGGGCATTTGATCCACTAAGCGGCTCACATGAGGTAAGTCATAATCTTGCCCTAACGGGATCATATTGACACTCAGAGTGTGCTTGATGGTAAAAAACTCATGAAATTGTGCCATTTTTTGTTCAAGACTGGCTGGATCCATAACGTCCTCAATTCAGTTTAATTAGAGCATATCAGCATTGTGCCAAATTGATCCGTACTTTAACTCGGTTATTCCAACCTTTGCATGGTGTTCGCATGTTGTATGCGTCGAATCAAACACGTATTATGCCAGTTTATTCAACGCAGTGAACAGTCAAAAAGACCATTCTTTTTGAATGTTTGTCTCATCGTATTTTGTTTAGGCCTACTTTTAACTATGTCATACCCTGTTTCTGCATTCATTGGTCTGCGATATGCCAAGGCAAGCAAATCAACGCACTTTATTGCATTCATCAACCTGTTTTCGGTGGTGGGGATTGCATTGGGTATGTTGGCGTTGATTACCGTCTCATCTGTCATGAACGGCTTCGAATTGCAGTTAAAAACCAGAATGTTGGGAATAACTCCGCATATTGTCGTTGATACGCTGAAGCAAGATGACACGCTAAGAGTAGATTATTCTTCCCATGAGCTTGTGGCTTTTAGCTCAGCATTCTCTGAAAGTGAAGGCATTGTGCAATCTCGTCGAGGAATACAAGGTGTACTGATCCACGGTATTGATCCCGAGTTTATGCAGAACAGTTCGGTTTTGGCTGATAATATGGTTTACGGTACGTTATCAGATCTGCAAGCAGGTCAATACAATGTTGTTATAGGCCGAGCGTTAGCCACTCAACTCAGCATACGTCCAGGCGATCAACTACGGCTCATTTCTGCCGGTGCTAGCAGTTACAGTCCGTTTGGCAGAATGCCAAGTCAGCGCTTATTTAATGTCGTAGGGATTTTTGATCTGGCCTCACAAATGGATGATAAAGTCGCATACGTGCATATCCATGACAGTGCTAAATTATTGCGAAAAAAAGCTGAAGATGTGAGTCAAACTCGATTGTTTTTGCATGATGCATTTCAATACCAACAGGTTGAAGCCGATATTGATTTACCCACAACTAATTGGCGAGCTCGCCAAGGACCACTGTTTGACGCAGTGAAAATGGAAAAAAACATGATGTCCTTGATGCTACTGCTGATTATTGCGGTGGCCGCGTTTAATATCATTTCTGCTTTGGTAATGATCGTGACCGAAAAGCAAGGTGATATCGCAATTTTACGCACACAGGGTATGAACGGGCGCCAGATACTGTCGATTTTTCTTATCAATGGGTTGTATAACGGCGTTAAAGGCACTGTTATTGGACTCATTGGGGGCTTGTTGGTGGTATGGCAGCTTAACAATTTGCTGCAACTTCTTAATGTGCCTGTGGCCATCGGAGACGGTCAGGGGTTGCCCGTAGATGTTCAATGGCCACAAATTGCCTCTTTGGTCATGTTATCCATAGGACTATGCTTCGCCGCGACACTTTATCCTGCTTATCGGGCTTTGAGAGTTCGGCCAGCAGAAGCGTTGAAGTATGAATAACGTAAACGAGCAAAAGGTAATGAAGCGAATTGTTTCACGATACTTTATACTATCGCACATTGAAATTAGTGATACGTCACTGAACATTGAATTACACACTAAGGTTAGTTAATGCAAAAAACATATATAACTGCACAGCAGCTCCTTGAAGATTCATTCCGCCTCGCGGCAAAAGTCTATCAAGACGGCTTTCGTCCGCACTTTATCGTAGGTATTTGGCGAGGTGGCGCGCCTATCGGGATTGCAGTGCAAGAATATTTTGACTACAAAAAAGTGGATACAGACCACATTGCCGTGCGGACATCGTCATATTATGGCATCGACAAACAATCTAAAGAGATCAAAGTGCATGGTTTACATTACTTGATTGAAAACGCCAATGCGGATGATGCGTTGCTGATTGTCGATGATGTGTTTGATTCGGGTCGCAGTGTCGAAGCCTTGATCAAGCAAATTAAAAAATTGTCACGACGTAATATGCCAGGTGATATACGCGTAGCTTGTCCATATTACAAACCCGCGAATAACAAGACACAACTTGTTCCTAACTACTCGATTCATGAAAGCGATGAGTGGTTAGTTTTCCCTCATGAAATCTCTGGGCTGACGCCGGACGAGATTATGGAAGGAAAAACCGATCTAAAAAATGTTCACGATATTCTTTTTGATAAGTAACGCTTAGTAGTTTCCCCAGAGCGGAAGCCTTTGCTGCCTCCGCTCTGGTCACACTAATCACCTTTGTAACGAAAAATGCTTATGCGCAACAAGGATTGCCTTTTTAAGTGTTATTTGTCTTTCAAATAATATTTATCGTAGAACGTATACACCCAAGTGGGTTTATAAATAATCAACAAAGTCATTGTCATACCGTTTAACATACCTTCCGAGAAAAGTAATAAAGGGATCAACATTAAATAGGTATCAACAATGATATCCGCCGGGTAAAAACTCTCAAGGTAATAGTAACCGCCCAGTAATAACATCTTAAGTGCAATCATCGCAGCCCCGGCAAAAAATGCGCAGAAGAACACATAGACGAAAAAATGTCTGGGCAGTTTATGAAATGAAAAGTTATATATGAGATAGCTGATTAGTATTGGGGCCGTAATTCCCAACAATCCGTTCACGCCAAACATACCCCATCCATCATAACCGGCAAGGGTAGCGACAAATAGCGTAATAAACCCACTTAACAGCGCCCACCGCAATCCCAATAACAGTGTCATTGCGGTAAGCCATAAAAAGTGAACGTCCAAGCCCGGTGTAACACCCACTCTGAACAGCCATAACCCGAAAACAGAAATCGACGCGCCTAGAACAAGATGTTGCTTTTTCTTATCTTCAACAAATTCGGCAAAAGATACTTTTCTAAGGATAAATACAATGCTGCCTAAATATACCAGCCACGCTATCGATTGAATGAAGGTAATATCAAACATCTAGGACTCGTAAGTTGCCCATATCGGCGCATGATCAGAAGGCTTTTCAATTCCCCTTAATTCATAATCGATACCGGCATCTTTTAGATGCTGGTGCAAAGTCTTGGTGGCGAGGATCAAATCGATGCGTAATCCGCGATTATCATCGAAGCCTTTAGAACGATAATCAAACCAGCTGTAATGCTCTGAACCATCAGGATTTAGGCTCCGGAACCCATCCTCAAATCCCCATTTAAACAAATCGTTTAGCCATTGACGCTCTTCCGGCAGGAAGCTGCATTTTCCTGTCCGCAACCAACGTTTGCGGTTGTCTTCACCTATTCCGATATCCATATCCGTGTGCGAAATATTAACATCACCCATGACAACAACATTTTCATCATTCTGATGATGTTGGGTTAGGTAACCCATCAAATCTTGATAAAACTTTCGTTTGGCAGGATATTTAGTTTCGTGAGATTGATTTTCACCCTGCGGAAAATAGCCATTTAATACACGCACTGGCTCTCCATTGGGCATAGGATAGGTCACCATGATCATTCTGCGTTGGGCATCTTCACTGTCTGAGGGGAAGCCGTATTGCACGTCCAAAGGCTTTTGTTTACACAACATTGCCACGCCATAGTGGCCTTTTTGTCCATGAAAATAAACGTGATAACCCAAAGCCGCGACATCATCAATGGGAAACTGATCATTGTGCACCTTAATTTCTTGTAGCCCAATCACATCCGGCTGGTGCTTTTCTATCAATGCACTAAGTTGATGCAAGCGTGCCCGAATGCCATTGATATTGAACGAGACAAATTTCATAATGATTCCATGCAAAGATAACAATGCTAGCAAACATTCCATCGCGGCTAAACTCGTTTCGGCTTAAATTCCAGTAATTACATCGGTCTATCGCCTGTCTGAATGCCGCTATTTTTGCTTGGTTTTAGGGACCCAAACCGGTTACCATGAAACGCAGAAAATAATGCGGCGAAGGGAAAATGAAAAATAATATGAGGGTATTTTTGTGCTGCATTTGATTCAATCAAACAAAATGGAAGTTCTGCAGCAACAACTCATCGCATTAATTAAAACCTCTGGCTATGCCAAGGATAACCTGCAAAGAATTCTGCAGCCCGACACAATTATTGTACAAAGCCCAGGTATGGCTCAGTGGCTTAAAATTGACATTGCCAATTCACTAAACATTGCCGCAAATATCGATTTTCCGCTTCCTTCAAGTTATATCTGGAACCAATATCAAGCGTATTTTGATGACTTGCCTACAACCTCGTCTTTTACCAAAGATAATATGACTTGGAAATTGATGCAGGTGTTACCCGGTTACCTTTCACATCCAGCATTTTCGCAGGTAAATGATTATGTTAAACAGGGTAGTCAGTTTACCTTGTTTCAACTTTGCCAAAAAATCGCCGACGTTTATGATCAATACCAAGTCTACCGACCTGATTGGATCATGAGTTGGGAGTCTGGAGGCGAGCTTGCTGATCCATCTTTTGAACCATCGATTATCGACAATCACCAATGGCAAGTGATTTTATGGCGTGCGCTGGTGGAAGAAACCGAATCTCTGGGTGAATCAACGTATCACCGTGCAAACCTTCATTCACAGCTAATCGAAAAAATTAGCCGCGATAACTTGGAAAAAGAACCGCTGCCTTTGTATATCTTTGGTATTTCAGCACTTCCGCAGCAGCAATTGCAGGTGTTTGAAGCCATTGGTCAAAATCGAGACGTTTTTCTTTTTTGGTGCAACCCCTGTGCGCAATACTGGGGCGACATCGTCGATGAAAAGACCCGAGTAAAACGTCGATTAAGCGCACAGTCTCAACCCGCAGAAAAAAATCCCAACGATGGATATTTAGACGTTGGTAATCCGCTGTTGGCTAGTTGGGGGAAACCGGGCAGGGACTACCACGAAATGTTGTTGATGAGCAGTGCCGAACAACATGATTATTTTATTGAATACGAACCCCAAAATATGCTCGAAACGCTGCAATCTGAAGTGCTGAATTTAACCATGCGAGGGAGCCATCTGCCCCTAAGCGCAGAGGAATTATTAGGAGACGGAGAGCAGTTTCCCAAAATAATTGTCGCGACTGACGACAATTCAATACAAATTCACAGTTGTCATTCTAAAATCAGAGAACTAGAAGTTCTGCATGATTTTTTGCTCCATCAATTTGAAGCCAATCCTCAGCTTAATCCAACCGATATCGTTGTAATGATGCCTGACGTTGCAAGCTACGCGCCCTATATTGACGGTGTCTTTGGCAGCATGACAACAGACATGTTCATCCCTTACAGCATTTCCGATCGGAACGTTACACAAGAGTCAGATGTTGTTGACAGTTTTCTACAAATGTTGAGCTTGCATCAAAGTCGTTTAGGCCTGACAGATGTTTTGACATTGTTGGAAGTGCCCGCTATCGCGGCAAAGTTCGAAATAACGCTTGATGACTATGAAAACATTCGATTTTGGTTGACAGACTCAGGCTTCAGATGGGGATGGGATGACGAAGACAAACAACGTTGGTTGTTACCGGAGACTTTTCAAAATACGTTTTTATTCGCATTGGAACGCCTGATTGCAGGCTATGCCATGTCAGGTCACAACCTGTTCGAGCGAATCGCCGACGAAGACACCAAAAATCGATATTCCTTTATATCACCTTATCTTGATATCGAAGGGCAAAATGCCTTAGCGTTAGGCAAGTTATATGAATTTGCCAAGTGCCTGCATGACATGATGCAGTTTTGCTCTCTACAGGCGCCGCTGCAGAGTAAAAGCGAAGCGGCCCTTGAGTTTATTGATCGATTTTATTTAGTACCAGAAGAGCAACAGGTTTTTCTGAATAAGCTGCGTCAAGGGATAGAATCCATAGCTGAGCATCATCAGCAATACGACGCTCCAATTGAACAAGACATATTTTATTCGGCCGTTAAAGAAAGCATACAAAGTAAAGGGGTAGGGCAACGTTTTCTGGCCGGCACGGTAAATTTTTGTACATTGATGCCGATGCGCAGCATTCCATTTTCGCAAGTGTGTCTTTTGGGAATGAATGATCAAGATTATCCTCGTCAAACCGTACCTATTGGATTTGATTTAGTCAGACATAGTAGCGCAAGACGCGGGGATCGCTCTCGAAGACAAGATGACCGATATTTGTTTTTAGAAGCGTTATTGTCCGCCAGACAACAGCTTTATATTAGTTTTATTGGTGCAAGTGCCAGAGACAACTCTGATCGCAACCCATCCATTTTGGTTTCTGAGTTAACAGACTATTGCCTGAGTGTTTTTTGTTTATCTGCACCTGTTGAAGATCTTGCCGATTCGACAAACGACCGGATGTTGCAACACATCCAATTTAGTCATCATTTGCAACCATTCAGTGAACCTTATTTTCGCCAGGGTGGAAAACTGTCATTGAGTTTTCAACAACATTGGTTGTCGGTAATCAATCAGCGCCAATTGACAGAGATCGCATCGCCATTTATCACTGAAGCTTTGCCAAAGCCAGAGGAATTGGGTTCATCGAATATTGAACTAAATGAATTGGTGGCGTTTTATGTCAATCCTGCGCGCTACTTTTTTCACTTTCGCTGGCGCACTGGTTTGCAAATCTACCATGACTCCCTCGTTGACGAGGAGCCATTTAACATCGATGGCTTGCTGCGTTATCACATGAACCAAACCCTCGTTGAAAAAGCGACATCAGCAAGCTTTGATGCCGCTGGACTGGAATCTCAAGCGCTGGCTCAGTGGCAATCGCAGGGCATTTTGCCAATCGGAGAAATCGGTAAACTAGATGCCAAGGATATCTTTTTAGACAATGAAGAATTCTTGCAACGGGTGATGGACGCGACGGGAGAACAAAAAAAACAACGTGCCGAAGTTGACATCGTATTAGGCGAATTCAATTTACAGGGCTGGGTGCAAGACATTTTTAACCATAACTTGATTTTGTTCAGGCCTGGTAAATTACGCGGACAGGACAAACTCAAACTTTGGCTACTTTGGTTGAGCTATTGCGCGATGCAAAATTCAAACAAAAGTGCAAACTCAGGCGACCTTCAAGGAATTTTTGTTGCCAAAGACAAAAGCTTTACGTTATCGGCCGTAGAACCCAAGGAGGCGCGTAGCGAGCTCGCCAAACTAATACAGGTCTATCAAAATGGGCTCAATGAGCCTTTGCCGTTTTTTCCAAATAGTGCGGCAACTTGGATAGAAACTGGCGACTTGAATAAAGCTATTGCTGTTTTTGATGGAAATTATATGGTTAGTGGCGAAGGCCAAGAGGCGAATATCCAGCGAATGTTTCCGCAATTGCAAGAGGTGCTTGACCGTTTCGATGAGATATCCCAACAGGTTGTCGCGCCTATGTACCAATGGGAAGTGAAATCGTGAATATTTTAGATACCTATCGATTCCCATTAAAAGGGGCGGCATTGATAGAAGCCAGTGCGGGAACGGGCAAAACCTACACCATTGTTAACTTGTATTTACGGTTAATTTTGGGACACAACTGTGCGCATTTGGGACATTTATCCGTTGAAAATATTCTGGTTGTCACCTTTACTAATGCTGCCACGGCGGAGTTGAAAGAGCGTATAAGAGCTCGTATTCATCAATGCTATTTGGATTTTTACCAAGGGTACAGCGACGATGGCTTTATCCAAAAATTGATAGACGATACCGAGGATTTATCTAAGGCATGTGAAACCTTGTCTTTAGCTGAAAAGCAAATGGACGAGGCAGCGATCTATACTATCCACAGTTTCTGCCAAAAAATGCTAGCAGAGTATGCGTTTGAGAGTGGCAGCGCCTTTGGTGAACAATTTGAATTGGATGAATCAAGCTGGTTAAAACTGGCGGTAGAAGATTACTGGCGTCGTTTCATCGTGCCATTGGATGCACATGAAGCCTTATGGTTAAGGAATATTTGGTCTACACCACAACATTTACTTGCGAATTTAAAACCGCTAATCCATAAATCGGTCTCCTTGACTAAAATCGTACAATTGGATTCGGCCAAACAACACGTCAATGCTGCAGATGAAGCCAGCGTTGCCTTGAAAAAATGGTGGCTAGCCAATCAAGTCTCGGCGCATCTTCAACAAGCTCACTTGAAAGGCAATACCCGGTTGGGTAAACCACAAATTTATTCGCAAATGGATGCGTTTTGTCATAGCACATTATTAATGTGCCCGTTTAAGCAAGGTTGGGTAGACTTTTTTCCAGATCGAGTGGCAAAAGCTAAGTCCACCAAAAGCCCAGACCTCTCCATGTTAGATTTTTCACGGTTTGAACACGCCGAAAGCCTGCGAATAAAAGCGTTGCAAGATTATCATCAGGCTCGTCTTCAACACGCGTTTGAACAGGTGAGGATTAACCTGAAATCGTTGAAACAACAAAATCACCTGCTAACCCCTGATGACTTATTGACGCGCCTAAGAGATGCCTTGACACAAAAGCAGGGCAAGGCGCTTGCAGAAGCGGTTGGTGCTCGTTTCAAAGCTGCATTAATTGATGAATTTCAAGATACAGATAACGTTCAGTTTGAATTGTTTAGCCACCTCTATCCGCTGAACCAATCCCAACATAGCTTCACCATGATTGGAGATCCCAAGCAAGCAATCTACGCTTTTCGTGGTGCTGATATCTTTACTTATATTCAGGCCAAACGAGATATAAATGATCAACATCATTATACCCTGGACACCAACTGGCGCTCTCAGAGAGATCTTGTCGAAGCGGTCAACTGTTTTTTTGCAACCAGCGAAAACGGCTTTTTATTTGAACAGGACATTCCATTTTTACCGGTAAAACCGGCCAGAGAAAAAACACAGGTGCAAACTGAACAAGGGGAAATGGCAAGCCTGCGTTTTGTGAATCTAACTGATAAGAGTGAGTTTCTCAGTGCTGCGAAAGCTAAACCCGCGCTGGCACGATACACCGCCAACGCCATTGTTGAATTAATAGAAAGTGGCAGCATTAGTTCATTAAATGAAACTGGTGACGTTACAAATCAATCGGTGACAGCTGGGGATTGTTGCGTACTGGTGCGTGATCGCAGCGAAGCAGCGATGATTAAACAGGCACTCAATGACGCTAATGTGGAATGCGTTTTTCAAGTTCGTCATAGTGTTTTTGCAAGTGAAACCGCGAATGATCTGTATAGATTATTAACGGCCCTGGCTGATCCAACCGATGATCGCAAACTCAAAGCAGCCTTAATGGGCAGTATGTTTTGCATGAATGCAACAGAATTGGATGAATTGTTTAAAGACGAACTTGCCTGGCAAGGGTTAGTTGAAAAATGTCTCAAATGGCGTGCACGTTGGCAAACTCAGAGCGTCATGTTAGTGCTCAATCAGTTTTTACAGCATTTTGATGTGTTTTCCCGACTAATTGTCAATGACAAAGACGGACTTAGACAAATCACTGATTTACGCCACTTAACGGAATTATTACAGCAACAGAGTGTCACATCGCCTGGTGAGAGCCAGCTGGTATATTGGTTGGGACAACAGATTTTACAGCCTGACCATGCCAGTGAGTCTCAACAATTACGACTGGAAACGGATGAAAATTTGGTGCAGATAATCACCATGCATACATCAAAAGGCTTGGAGTTTCCATTGGTGTTTGTACCCTTTGCCTGTGCATATAGGTCGGCTTCTGAAGCGATTTTTCACGATGAGAACAGACAATTACAGTACGATGCATTGAATCAGCCATTTGGTTTGCAAATTGCTGATGAAGAGCGTTTAGCTGAAGACATTCGTTTGTTGTACGTTGCGCTCACCAGGGCAATTCACCATTGTTTTGTTGGTATTTGGAATCCGACATTAGGACGTTCCAGTAAACAATCGGGATTAGCTCTGACCGCAATGGGGAAATTGTTACTGAAATCTGATGATTTACCCTCAAACGAGACGATAACTAAGCGCTTGGAACAATTGCAAAAACATTCTTCTGTAGAGGTTGTTAGCGTTGGGCTTGAGCCTGAACTCTATGTTTATCAGCCGCCACAAGTTTCAGCCGAAACGACTTATCAGATCGCTAAGTTGAGTCGTTCCATTAACCGAAATTGGCGTATTACCAGCTATTCCGCCATTGCCAAAAATCAACATCATATTGAAGCAGAACTACCCGGCACAGATGAGAAGCCACTTTCTCCGGCTATGGTAGAAAGTGAAACTGTGCTGGTTGATGACGAGTCTCGGCTGGATCGATTTAGCTTTACGCGAGGCGCTCAGGCAGGCTCATTTTTGCACGGTGTGTTCGAAAATTTTGATTTTCAACAACTCGATCAACTTTCTGATGTCATCGAACAACAAGGAACTTGGTTCGGCATTGAAGATAAGTGGTTTTCAATAGTAGAAAAATGGGTGCAGGAAATTCTTCAAACACCGATTACTCTACACCAACACTCAGACGTTTCACCAATACAGACACAATTTAGCTTACAGGAGCTTTCCAGCGCGCAAATCTGTGCAGAAATGGAATTCCATCTTCCACTTCATCAAGTCAATGAAAAAGATTTTAACTCGCTTATCAATCGCATATTTCCTGCAACACGAAGGCATTATCAGTTCCAGGAACTTAATGGCATGTTGAAAGGTTTTATTGATTTAACCTTTATTGTTAACGGACGCTTTTATGTGGCGGATTACAAGTCCAATCATATCGGTGATGCCTATGAGGAATACATTCCCGAAAAGTTAGAACAAGCCATGATTGATCATGATTATCATCTGCAAAGTGTTTTATATATCTTGGCTTTGCATCGATGGCTTAAGGTTAAAGTTGCTGACTACGATTACGAACACCATATAGGTGGCGCTTTTTATTGGTTCTTGCGAGGCATGTCACCTAACTTTCCTGGTCATGGTATCTATTATTTCAAACCAGCATTATGTGACATTGAGGCACTCGACCAACTTTTTGATGGCACGCACAATCAGCCGCCAGTGAATGAAATTGAAAGCTCAGAGCCACAGTCTCCACAACAGTTGGGGCTGTGGCAATGAATTCAGTTAACACCTTCGAAATTTCTGCAAAAACGCAAATTAGTGAACTGGGTTTGAACAGCCTCGATATTGCATTTGGACAATTTGTTTTTCAACAAAACAAACCGCAAAACATCTGTGTTGCTTTATTTGCAAGTTTGTTAAGTCAGCGGTCTAGGCATCAAGACAGTTGCCTGGATTTGAACGATTTACCCGAGGCAACGTTGGCGTTATTAGGCACAACTTCAGTTTCAGCGTTACAGCAAATATTAACGCAGGCCAGTTGTGTGGCGACAAGACCGAAAGAACAGATGAGCCAGCCGATAGTACTTGAACATAATCAAGGTTATCTGCGTCGTTACTACGACTATGAAGTGGCATTGTCCGCAGTGATCCAAAGACGTCTATCAAAAAAAATAGATTTGGACATTGGGTATCTTAAACAACTCCTTGACCAACTGTTTCCTGCGGCTAGCTCTGTAAATAAACATGTCGAAGAGTCGATTGATTGGCAAAAAGTTGCGGTGTGCGTTGCTGCAAGCCAGTCGTTCAGTGTTATTACGGGTGGGCCTGGAACAGGTAAAACCACGACCGTAGCGAAGCTACTCGCAGTATTGCAAGGTTTACAACCTAAAGACGCTCGCCCATTAACGATCAAGCTGGTAGCACCCACCGGTAAAGCCGCAGCACGATTAAGTGAATCACTAATAGGTGCTAAAAAAATCCTACCAGAGAGTTTTCAATCTACTTTAGATGCTCAATCCAGCACCATCCATAGATTGCTGGGTGTTAAAATTCGCAGTGTCGAGTTTAAACACAACCGGTCAAATCCTCTGCATTTGGATGTGTTGATTGTAGATGAAGCGTCGATGGTTGATTTACCCTTGATGTGTAAGCTGCTTGACGCGCTGCCACCTCAGGCAAGAGTCGTGTTACTCGGTGATCACAATCAATTGACGTCTGTAGAAACTGGCAGCGTACTCTACGATATTTGCCAGTCGGCTAAGGCTGCGGAGCATACAGCACAGTTTAGTCAGCATATGTCTGATTTGATCAGCGCTGCTGCAGGCATTGATATCAAATACATAGGACGAAACAACAATAGCAAAGAGGAGAGCTACTCTCCCATGCAAGACGCTTTGGTGACTCTTCGAAAAAGTCACCGGTTTTCGGATGCAAGTGAAATAGGTCAATTATCTAAAGCGGTGATCAATGGTCAGATAGATGCTTCGTTAACGCTCTTAGCAAAAGGCGAGCAAACGCGATGGCATCAGCACGCCACCGTCAATGATTTGGTACAGCGCTTTGCCGCCAATTTGCATGACTATTTTGATGCCATCCAGAGCGGTGACGTTACAAAAGCCTTTGCGCAACTTGAAAAACAGCAAATACTTTGTGCATTTAAAACGGGAGAATGGGGCGTTGAAAACATTAACCACAAAATTGAACATGAGCTGGTCAAACAAGGCGTCATTGAATTAGGGGAGGCAGATTATGCTGGTCATGGGATCATGTTATCGAGTAATGATCACAATCTAGGCTTATTCAATGGTGATATTGGCATTGTCATGCCAGATCCAGAAAATCCTCAGCTTAATAAAGCCTGGTTTAAAGAGGGACCGGATAATATCCGAGGTGTGTTGTTGAGTCGTTTACCACCTTATGACACGGTTTATGCCATGACGATCCATAAAAGCCAAGGCTCCGAATTTCAAACCATTCATCTTTGCCTACCCGATTACGTTGCTGCGCACCACAATGCAAGCTTAAGCAGAGAGCTGTTTTACACTGGGCTAACTCGCGCGCGAGAATCCTTCCATCTGTATAGTAAAAAAGATGTATTGCTGAACTGTTTAACATCCCATTGCCGACGCAGTAGCGGATTGAGTCAGAGGTTGAATCAGGTTTGAATTAAATTAGCGTTGGCAATGTATCAGAAACATTAATCCTTCAACTGACCTCGCAATAGATTTGCACTGTTGGTGACGCTGGCTATGGTGCCCAATACACCGGCCACCGACGCAGCAATTATGTAAACAGACTCTCCGGACGTTAGGGCGATACCTCCAATTATCAGCACTATCATAACGCCAAGTGGGATCTTATAATTTTTCCAAATTCCGGCTTCACCATGCTGCACCAGTCGATTCAAGGTTGCATTGGTTTCAGCATGTAACACAAAATGCGCGAAACTTTGATTAATAATATCTAGGTGGCCTTTGCGAACTGTAATCAATCCGTTTAACGCTAAATGCTCGATCATTTGCGTATTAGCTGGATTCAGACGTTGCTGTTTTGCTAGATTCAATAATGCCAGTTTTTCAGCACTCGAGCAGGATTCCCATTTAAATCGATACAATGCTTCTGCATTTAACAGAATGTAATTGATTGTTGTCCAACGGCTTTCGAGATTGGCTTCTTCGTCTCGCTTCCAAACATATTGCCAGCCGTCCTCGTCAGATTGTTCAGGGAGGGGACGGTCAAGAAACTGTAATTCCGGAAACGCCGCAACTTCCTCGTGCAATAACTGCCAATCGATACCTTGCTGAAAACTTTCTGGCACAACCACTATAAAGTCCATTAAACATTCGGCCCATGATAAATATTCTGAGTGATCTAAGATAGAACTGTGATCTAGCATTAATGGGTCTTTCATTTTGACCCGTTGTAAACTGTGGAACCCCGCAAAAATAGTGAAACTGGCAAGTTGATTGGAAAGCGTTAAAGATTTAAATTCCATTATTAAGTCGAGAAGTAGTTGTCTAAAGCCACTTTTTTCCAAGCAGGTTTCAATATCCCATAGCTCCAAATGTAACAGCTGGGTGTCGGGATCTTTTTTCAAGTTAAGTTTCAGATTGGGAAGAAAACTGCCTTCTTTGCTAAATTTTTGTAAACACGGACTTTTTTCGAATAGCTCTTCAAATCCAGCTAATAAGCGATCAGAATGCTTATCCTGATTGTAGGTCATGGTTCTCAACAATAACGCCAAGCCAATACCATTGAGTTTTACCGTGTCACATTCGATTTTTAGGTTTTGGTTACGTTCTTCAAATTCCAACGTATTAACAGACTGCGTAAGTCTTTGTACGTGTTGTAAGAAACGTTCTGGACAATACAGCTTGTTCCACAGCACTCTGACATTGTATCTAAACCAAAACCACATGATTAAACTCAACAATCCCGCAAACAATAAGGTGGAAGTGATTAATTTGGTGGTGACGCCATTTTTAAAATGCTGTTCATCAGTGAAGGTTTGATAAGGTTGATAACCCGTTGCTAAGTCTTTATCCAGCAGATATATATTGATCCATTGCCACATATAGGTCGCGCCAAAGACAGAGCCAAGGCTAGGGTAGTCGTCAGGAGTCACTTGGGTTGAGTGATTAGTACACAATTGCTGAGATGACGAAGGGGCGCTCTGGTTACTATCAAGACCGGTTGCAGATTTATGCGTACTTTCGCCGATTAACCTGGCTCGCCAAGACGGATTGAGGGGTAACAAGTCCATAGGTGCTATGCGAGTGGAGGTAATTGAATTGGGATAGCGACTCAAACCGATAGTAACAAGCTCTTGGCGTTCGTAATTTAACCAGTTGCAGGCAAGTTGCTGATAATGAAAATCTAAACTTTTTTGTGGCGCGTCCGCAGTTTTCTGCAAATAAACAAAGTGAATTCCAACCGCGATTAATACGGCAATGATAAGGCGTCTTGATCCCAAGGTAGCGGTGTGAACTGTATTTTGATTCACGTCATTTAATGGATAGCAAAAATGATTGTAACACCCCTTGTAAACTACAAACGTAGCGATAAGAAGACCTACAACAGGTATCCACACCGACCAATTCCATTGATTTTGATAAAAAATCAGATCCTCTAAATTAAAACCAATAATGTACAAACTATACCCAGCGCTAAACAGTACGGAGCTGACGAGCATAACCAATCTGACATTAAGTTTAGCGGGAAGCTTTAGCTTTCGTTTCAAAGTGCTTGTCCAAACAAAATGTCTGACGCCATAAATAATCGCGATCATTGACGCGATCAACACGGCAAAAGTGGAGGCGACATATAAAAACTGATTGGTCATGAAGGTATCCAGACTATCGTCTGGATAAAAGACCACGACAGCCCATTTGTCTACCGCGGTATTGGTGACTGCAAATCGACCAGCCTGCCCATGATAGCTGCCGGTAATGAGATCATTTCCCAACTCTGGATAGTGGTCTAAACCGGCTCTTAACCACTTACTTAGAGGAGAGCGTGTGTCGCCTGAAAAATAAAGATTTTCCACCAGTGAACGGTTGCTGTCATTGTGGAACAACACTTCTCCACTGCTCCTATCAACCACCATATAAATAAAATCATAGGGTGGCGCCTGGCCGAGGGTAACAGAAGGCAGAATGACATCTGCGCCAATAATGTAATCAAAATTCGCTTTTTGCGTTTTGCTGTGATCATATATAGGCATAGAAATAGTTGTGCCTCGCGTGCCATTATTGACGTTAAGCAACCGCTGGATATACACATTGTTAAATTGAACGTATTCTTCGGTGGGATCAGTTTTCGAGACCGGAAGGGTGAGATCCCACCCTTGGTGATCGCGTACTTTTTTATAATAGTTTCTGTGCGACAAATTAACGGTTCTAGGTAGGGAATTACTCTCCTGGAAGTTCATTGAAGGTAACACTGAGCTGCCTTCACGGTTGAGTGCAAAAACCGATAAAATACTTTTTGGATCTCGTTTGGCTAGTGGATCGATTGAGGTTTCTAAAGATTTTTCAGGCTCCAATTCAACCAATTGATTATTGGAGTAAAAATCCAAGGTTGTCGTGCGCGATTTGGTCGATGTGTAGGCCTGCTGCATTACCGAAATAGCATGATCGTTGAGAGAAATATCAACATCCAAAGACTTCCCATCTTTTGCGTTGCAATCAATCTTTATTGGGTATTTCTTGTATGCAGTACTTGCCATGCTTGGCATTGAGCTGGCGTTTTCCCCGCCAGCACAAGATTTGCTATCTAAGGTGACAATTGCAGCTCCTATTGTCTCATTAAAATTCTGTATTTCGGTTTGTGGATAGCTGGTGTACTGCTCAGGTTTATCAGGTAAATCTTTTAGGGCTTTAAGAATGCCCAAATAAAAATCCCGATAACTTGCTAGTTGAGAAAATACATCGCCTAGGTCTTTAGCAAAGTTCTGGCTTAAGTACTGGCTATATTGTCTGGCCAAATCATCTTTTTCAATTTGCAACAAAGATTTTTGAAAGTATGCCAAGGTCATGGCGATGATCACTATGTAGAATAAATAACTCGCAGCATTTGTCATTACCCGATATGACCGAGTAATCGATTGGTTTTTTGGCAATAAATAAAGCCTTAACATGCACCAAATGAAGAATAAGCTGATTACTGTGACGACTAATACTGAAATGTTCCAATCATCGCTACCGCGGCTGGCCAGTTTATCTTGGGGCAATAAACCAACTAAATACAAACGGTCTAAAACACTAGTTTTGGATTCATTTTTTTGATCTAAAGGCGTGGCAAGAGAAAAGGGGAAAACGTAAACCCGAAAATCACCATACGAAATCTTCATATCAACATGATTGCTATAACTGGGCAGTGGCACGCGGGTTCCAGTCGATTGTTGTTCCTCTGGGTCTGTAAAATTGAGCTGAAATTGTTTGTTCTTGCGCTGGATTTGTTGATTGATACTGCTCAGTTCAACGATTGAAATGGTTCTTTCTCCCCCAACTCTTGCCAAGACATCACCGTTTTCGTTGGCAAATAAATATTGGCTAAAGCCCTTTTTGGGATCGGGCAATATATCTTCGAACGCCAGTTTTGCACTGAATTCAGGGGATTCCTTCGACGAAACAACTAAAGATTGCCCAACAATTTCGTATTTAAACGACTTTGCTGCGAGCTGTTTGGCATTGGAAATAGCCTCTCTGGAATAACTTGGAAGCAGAGAACGGATAGACGACACCCCTTCTTTGTAGCGGTGCATGCTATCAAGCTTAATTAAATTTTCATTAAACGAATTGGATGCCTCATATAGCACTCGATAATAATCATGATTGGATGAGCGATCTTTTCTACTTTGCAGGCCATAGTATGCCAGAACTCCTAATACGAGAACCAGCAATATGGCATATACCCACCATTTTCTGTTGGGTGTAGAAGCGGGCTGTTTAACGGATTCCGATGGCATAATATTTTTCCCTTACTTCAATTAAGGTTGCAAATGACTGATAAATCAAGAAAGAGGTGATAGTTTTTGCCATAATTAACGTAGTAGTAGATAAATAAGTCAAAAATTCCATTAAGGAAACTGAATGAGTCAGCTTAGCTCCGACGAATTTGTAGAGATCAGTAAACTGCAACCAGAAGAAAGGTTCGACTATGCATTGACGGCAATGGTTGAAAACAGAGAGTTGTGGGGGCTGTTCGGTGAAAATGGTTGGTTGTTATTGCAAGCAGAGGAAGATGCCTGTGTACCAATTTGGCCTCACGAGTCATTTGCCAAAGCATGGGAAAAAGATGATTTTCCTGATTGTACGCCGAAAAAAATTGACTTGGATGCCTGGTTAAATCAATGGCTGCCTGGCATGCAAAAAAACGGGACCCTCGTTTTGGTCTTTCCAATTGGCGATGACGAAGAGGGGATAATGCTTGAAGCTTCTGAGGTATTAGCCTGTTTTGCAGAGCAGATGGAGCAGTAGTCTATCGGCCCGGTACTTCTAAACGGGCCTCTTCATAAGAAGTTGAGCGATCAAAAAGTCGCAATAGACTTGCACTAACCAATAAAATCAAACCACCAAGCACGACGCTCCAGGTAGCGCCAACTAAGCTGACAATCCCACCGATAATCGCAATCAATGCATTGGCCAAATAAAAGGTAATGGTTAATAGGCCCATCAACTTCCCTTGGCCAAACTGCTCGTATCTGTCACTGAAATAGACCGGCAATAGTCCATTAAATACAGCAATTAACATTCCCATAAAGACAAAGTAGGGCAAAATCCAACTCATATTGACAAAAGGCGTGGCCAATAACAGGCAACCTGCCAGAACCAGTGCATATACAATGCTGCCTATTTTACCTAATGTATTGCGTATTCTTTCGAGCAACAACGAACTGGCAAGGACCATGCAAAGAGTCAAAACTGCTGTATGGTGGCCAATTTGAATGCTGCTAAAACTAAACACTTCGACTAACCAAACGGGATAAAATTCGTAAAAAGCGTTTAGGCCTAGGTTCATAACCAGCGCAAGAACAAACACTTTTTGTAAGGCTTTGTGGTGTAACAACCGCAACGAGTTGTGCTGGTATAATAAATGAAAAAATCGATGTTGAGGGTCGGTTGTGGACTGAGAGGTTTCACTTATTAATGTTACTGTTAAGATCGCGGATACCATTAACGCGATTGTTGCTGCAAAAAACGCAGTATGCGCTCCCAGAAGCATTAAATATCCTCCCGCCAATGGTCCTACAAGCCAGCCGACATAGCCCGCTGCGTATGTCCATGAAAACGCTCTTGTCTTATCGATTACCGGGTGCAGATCTGCTGCGATGGCTCGGGCAATGGAAACGTTACCACTAAATAAGCCTGTGACAAATCGAGCAAATACAAACATCAAATAATCTTGTTGGAGCAAAGCGTAACCGCACAACACATAACCCAGAGCACTCAGAGATATTGAACCCGCCAACGTCCACTTTCTGCCGTAGCTATCTGATAATGCGCCTAAAAACGTAGAGCCGATCAATGCACCCACGGGGAAAGCGGCAAGCACAATCGCCAGCAATATCTTCGGTGGAAATTGTAGGAAATGATTGAAGTCGTTAAGCGGCGCGTCGACAAAAAGTGGTGCAAGAATCGGATAAGGAAGTGCGATCCCTGCCATACTGAGCATACTGATGAACATCATCGATATAAGAATTATGTATGCTTTAGAATTTGACATGAAACCTCTATTTTTAACGTCGGAAAAGAAAAACCAATGTGATTATTTTGAACTCTCAGCGTACAATACTCACTAAACTACCTGCTTCATAACTGATTTTCTCAAAATATTTAAAGGTAATATGAAAGACACTTCCTTACGCACGTTTTTTCCTTTTTTTGAGCAATCTCAAAATTCTTCGATCATCTATTTTGACAATGCGGCCACCACCCATAAGCCTCAATGTGTGATTGACGCTATTCAGGATTTTTATTTGCATAAAAATGCCAACGTGCATCGCTCGTCATTTTCCCTAGCTAGTAATACAACCAACGAGTTTGAACAAGCAAGGCGCAATATAAGCACTTTTTTAAACGCAAGCTGTGCAGAACAGATAGTTTTTACAAAAGGTGCGACGGAGAGCATTAATCTTGTTGCTAAAGCACTTGCTGATGCAGATATTGAAGAAGGTGGTCGTATATTACTCTCTGCGACAGAACATCACGCTAACCTTGTGCCATGGCAGCAACTAGCACAGAAGAAAAAACTCTTTTTAGACATTATTCCCGTAGACAAAAAGGGTATATGGGATGTTGCAAAGGGATTGACGCTGCTAAATGAAAAGACCTGTGTCGTTGCGCTGGGAATGGTATCTAACGCATTAGGTAGTATCCAACCCATCGAGGCTTTCCTCAAAAAGGCCAAATTGATGGGGGCGTTAACGCTGGTCGATGCCGCACAGGCTGTGGCGCATATGACCATTGACGTTAACGCACTGGATTGCGACTTTTTGGCGTTTAGTTCACACAAAATGTATGGACCCACAGGGGTGGGGGTGCTTTATGGAAAAAAAGCAGCACTGGAAAAGTTGCCGATATTTCTAAGTGGCGGTGAAATGATTGAAAAAGTAAGCTTCAAGGATGCCAGCTTTCAAATCGCGCCATTCAAGTTCGAGGCAGGAACACCAAATATAGAGGGCGTTTTTGGCCTTAATGCGGCTATCAATTTTATCTGCGAGCATCGACAGCTGATCACCGATCACGAAGCACGGCTAATTGCGCACCTTCGACAAAAAGTTACTCAGTTTGAAGATTTAGTCGTTTATGGTGATACCAATAAAAGCATTTCAACTTTATCATTCCGAGTTGATGGGTATCATTCTCAAGACATCGCCATTCTTCTTAATGAACAGAATATCGCGTTGAGAGTAGGGCACCACTGTGTGATGCCTTTAATGGATTCACTTGGTATTTCCGGTACATTACGGATTTCGTTGGCGTGTTATAACACTATTGAAGAAATAGACTTTTTTGTAAATGCGCTAGAAAATGTTTTAGCGCAAATACAGTCGAGTGAATTATCAAATCAAGCCGTTGTTAAACAAAACACAAAACATGCTCCAAATTCAATTGCTGAAACATTGCTAGCCGCCAGAGGATGGGATGCGGTTTATCGTCAAATAATGCTCGCTGGCAAGCAATTACAACGATTAGATGCTTCGTTGAAAACGCCACAAAATGAGGTGTTTGGGTGTGAATCTCAAGTTTGGTTAAAGGCGACACTACATTCAAATCAAACCATGAGTTTTGAGGCAGATGCAACAGGTAAAATTGTTCGTGGATTACTTGCGATATTGATAGAACCCATACAAAATCAACCTAAAATATTTATTGCTCAGTTTGATTTTAAAAAATATATTGAGCATCTGAGTCTGTCTCAACACCTCAGCGACTCCAGAGGAAATGGAATAATGGCCGTAGTTAAAACCATTCATTCACTCGCACAGTAATATCGCTTTATCTTAGTAAGGCTTTATATCCAATTTAGCCAATCTTTTAATGATTATTTAGTCGGAAACGCAAATGTCACAAGAAAATGATGTCAAATTACTTGCTCGCAACCTTAAGCTTGTCGATTTCGACGATATCCGCAACATTATGGAGAGGGTCTATCCAAACTTAGGTGGCTCAATAACCAAGAAACGTTTTGTTGCGATGCTCAAGACATTCAAAGATGGACAAATCTGTATTGAAGATGACGGTAAAGTGGTTGCTGCAGCATTTTCTGTCATTGTCGACTATGACAAATTTGGTGACGAACATACCTATGATGAAATTACCGGAGATGCCTATCTAACCACTCACGATCCCAATGGCGACGTGCTGTATGGCATAGAAGTTTTTGTTGATCCAGATTATCGAAACTTGAGGCTTGGTAGGCGCTTGTATGAAGCGAGAAAAGAACTGTGCCAAAGCTTAAATCTACGCGCGATTATATTGGGCGGGCGAATTCCCAATTACACAAAACACAGTCATGAGATGTCGCCACAAAAATATATTGAATCAGTTAAGCGTCGAGATTTGTACGATCCCATATTAACCTTTCAGTTGTCGAATGATTTCGAAGTAAAGCGAGTATTAAAAGGATATTTGCCCGAAGACAAAGAATCTGAAGGCTATGCAACCTTACTCGAGTGGTTCAATATTTACTATGAACCCACCAAACGAAAACTATTTGGGCGAAAAAAGGATGTGGTGAGAATAGGTTGCGTGCAGTGGCAAATGCGTGAAATGGCAAGTCTGGCAGAGTTGCTTCAGCAATTTGAGTATTTTGTTGATGCATTGTCAGATTATCGCAGCGATGTGGCACTATTTCCGGAGTTTTTTAATGCGCCATTAATGGGCTTAGGCGATCAAAGCTCTTCAATTGAAGCAATAAAGCATTTGGCTACTTACACCCAAGATATCATCACCGAAGTGTCAAAGATGGCAGTCAGCTACAACATCAATATCATTGCTGGATCTATGCCGTTGATCGAGGATAATTTGCTGTATAACGTTGCATATATTTGCAAACGTGATGGTACGATCGAATCTCAGTACAAACTACATCCAACGCCTTCTGAGAAGAAAGATTGGGCGATGGAAGGTGGCGACCGCCTTACGTTGTTCGATACTGACTTCGGTCGAATAGGGATTTTAATTTGCTATGACGTGGAGTTTCCGGAACTAGCACGCTTACTTAGCGAAGAAGAAATGCAAATACTTTTTGTGCCGTTTTGGACAGATACTAAAAACGGTTATTTACGTGTAAAACGTTGCGCGCAAGCCAGGGCCATTGAAAACGAGTGTTATGTGGCGATTGCAGGCAGTATTGGAAACTTACCCAAAGTTGACAATGTTGATATCCAATATGGGCAAACCGCAGTATTTTCGCCTTCTGATTTTGCATTTCCTCATGACGCAGTTATGGCAGAAACAACACCTAACACTGAGATGACGCTAATCGTTGATGTCGACCTGGATAAACTTCAAATATTGCAAAACACCGGTTCAGTACGAAACTTTTTAGACAGACGCCGTGATCTGTATCACATTGAGTGGTTAGGAGAACAGAGCATTAAAAAATGATGCAAAGCTGAGCTAACTTCATCTCAACTCGGATTGAGCAACCTTGGGATTGATTAGGTTGCTTTATTTCGATTTTTGGCTTCAATCCATTGAGCCATATATTGCGTACTTTTCATTGAGTGATGTTGCAACATTCTTCCGGTAAAGTTGTTCAGCCGGTGAGTTGTTAAGTGTTGTTTTGTTTGTGAAATGCGCTGCCATAGCGCTTTAGAATGAATGGCGAAATCAAAGTTTGCAGACAATAGCTTTGTTGTTTTTGCTGAGGCAATACGCCATTGTTTTGCATCGCTATACAAGGTCGTCGCAGCGTTAGAAAAGGCTTCTGGTGAGTCTGCTATTAATCCAGGCCAGTTAACTTTTTCTGCCATGCCTTGTGCACCCATTGAGGTAGTGACACTGGGCGTATAGGTCATCATTGCATCCGTCAGCTTGCCTTTGAGACCTGCGCCAAAACGCAAAGGCGCTAATAACACTCTAGCGTTTTCTAACATTTTTTGCGCATCATTTACCCAACCATCGACATAAAAACCTTTTTTTGGATTGTGTAATTGTGTGGCTTTTGGCGGCGGGTAAGCGCCAAATACGTGCAATTCAGCGTCAGGAAGCTGTTTTCGAATAAGCGGCCAAATTGTATTGTTTAGGTACAATACTGCGTCCCAATTTGGAGCATGGCGAAAATTACCTATACTGACAAAATGTTGCCTTTGTTCGTAGAGAAGTGCCTGCTTCGAGCGAGTCGCCAATTCCAACATAAAAGGGCAATAATGGAGCAAACACTGGGGTACGCTAAAATCGTCTGTCAGAATATTCATTTCGTATTGAGAAATGATAAGTGTCAAGTCACTGCGATAAATAGCGGCGATTTCTCTTAATGCTAAATCAGATTGTTGGATATCATTTTGACAGTCTAGAAGTGATGTATTTTTTTGCGTTTGATGACGGGAATGACGCAAAAAATGTAAGTCTTCTGTGTCGAGTATACGCAATGCATTTGGGCATTGGGCTGCGACTCGCCAGCCGAACTGCTCTTCCATCATAAATCGGTCAAATAACACATAGTCGGGGTTCAGCTGTTCAATGAACTTATCAAATGATGAACAGTTCAAGGCGATGGATACCTCGTCAATGCCTAGAGTTGTCAGGTCATATTTGTGCTCTCCCAGGCTTGCTGGACTGGCGAAAGTAATATCGATCCCTTGCTGTAGAAACATCTTGAGTAAACTTAACATATGTTTACCCGCTGCCGAGGAGTTAGGCTCGGGCCAAACATAGCCTATAACCAACAAACGCTCGGTTGCGCTTTGCTTCGCTATGTTGTTTTGTTGTTTGTAATCAGGCATCTACAAAGTCTGTCAAATAATTCACATTGATCATATCGCTATGCACCGGCGGGGGAAAGCCTTATCATTGTGTAATGGTCTTATTACAGTGCGATTCGTACATGCTATTCATAAGTGCTAGGGAACATGTATGCCAAGTCATCTGATTTTTGGAGCAGGGTTAATTGGTTGTTATCTGGGAGCGGCTATAGCTCAGAAAAACATCCCAGTGACCTTATTATGCCGCGCCAAAGTCCGTCAAAAATTGCGTGAAGGCTTACTGCTCAGCGATTATCTCGATCATACAGCAAGTATTAAAAATTTAATCTTTCACCACGCATCTGACACGGCAAGCACAAATAATTTTGATTTTGTATGGTTAACCGTCAAGTGCACAGGGGTAGAAAGCGCCAGCGCAGAGCTTGGGCCTTTTGTTGGCGACAATACAGTTATCATTTGTTGCCAAAACGGGCTCGGCTCAGAACTGATAGTCAAACAACGTTTTCCAAACAATATTGTCTTGCGGGCGATGGTTCCATTTAATGTTGTAGAAATGAAAGATGGGCATTTTCACCGAGGCTCCGAGGGGGCACTGACAATAGAATCACTAAATTCATCGAAACCTTGGTTAAGCGAATTGATCTCAAGTATTCAAAGTGATTTATTACCGGTCAATTCCAATGCACAGATGGATGCTTTATTGTGGGCGAAATTACAGTTAAATTTAGGTAACAGTATCAATGCGTTAGCAGATATACCGGTGAAGGCTATGCTTGAGCAAAAACATTATCGTTTAGTGATTGCTGCCATGATGGATGAACTTTTAGCAGTCACTGACGCGCTTAATATCACGTTGCCAAAAGTGACGGCTTTGTCAGGTCACTTGATACCAAAAGTGTTGCGATTACCTAATTTCTTATTTAAGTTGATAGCCAACAAAATGTTGGCCATCGATCCCAACGTGCGAACTTCGATGTGGTGGGACGTTTCTCAAGGTAAACCAACCGAAATCGATCATCTCAATGGTGCAATTATCGAACAGGCAAATGCGCTGGACATCGAATGCCCGTGTAATCAGGTTATTGTCAATTTAGTGAAAAGCTTAAGAAAAATTGAGCCTGAACAGGAAAAAAAATCCTACACAGCTAAACAGCTTTATGGTTTAGTTTGCAAAAAATAAGCTTTTTCGTTATCCGTATTAATACATTCGTTGCGCTTTGATAATCGTAAGTTTGCGCTTTTTTAATTAAGTTAACTACACTAGTAATTATGTTTGCGAAATGGAGAACAAAACGTGCATGCGCTTGACTATGCTTCTGAAGCAAAAGACATTTTTGTACTGCCTGATGCTGTTTTACAGATAAAGCGCCTCATTGATGATCATGCAACTGACATGGAAGACATTGCCGCGTTGATCAATTTCGACCCGGCTTTGACAGTGCAATTGCTCAAAATCGCCAACAGTGCTCTGTATAAATTCCCAAGACAAATCGATTCGATTACCAAGGCCATTCAAGTTATCGGCACAAATTCAGTCTATGATCTTGTGGTTGCATGTAGTATCTGCAAGACCTTTGAGGAAGTAAATCGCGACGTTGTAGATTTGGAACGTTATTGGGAAAACGCCGTTTACTGCGGTTTGCTAAACAAATATTTTGCTGAAAAATTGGGGATCAAAGAGTCTGAACGTTTGTTTGTTTCCGGACTGTTGCATAATGTAGGTGAGCTAGTGATGATCCGTTTCAATCCAGAAATGGCACAAAAATGCTCGCTAATCAATGAAACAGAAACCCCATTGATGTTGCAAAAAAGACATCTGGGCGCGACTTATGCTGATATTGGTGCGACATTAGTGAAAATGTGGGGCATTCCTAAAGCAATCTACCAGCCGATTAGTAACCAGCATTTTTCGATTACCAAACCAACGAGTTTGGACGACAAAATCATGCAATTGAGCTATGTCATGGCGTTAGACAATTGTAACCCTGAAATCTACTCTGGGCATGCTAACCTAGAAATTGAGATGTATGAAGAGCTAGGGTTTGACGATGAAGACCTCACTAGCGCCCTTAACCATGTGGGTATGCAAAGCCTGAGTGTTTTAGCGATGTTTAGTCCCAGTTCGACGGCCGTGCTTTAGTCAAAAATACCCACAGTTTGTCTGCTTAGCGCGATGAGTTGACCGTGTTGATCCCAGATGTTGGCCTCAGTGTGCGCATAACCATCGGCCGCTTGTCTTGTTCTAGCTTGGTAAGCCATCCAATTCGTTGCCTTAAATACCTTATGAGGGTGAATAAACTCGATATTCCAGGTCATGGTGCTGGCAGGGGCTGGCCATCGTAACAGTTGTAAAACTGTCGGCGGCCAAGCATCGATTAAACATATCAAATGGGCGTCACTGATGGAGCCCGGCGCTTTTTTAAAACGCATCCAGCCGTCAATGAGGCTTACTTTACTGCCAGTGAAGGGGAGGCCTCCTTGTTCGATTGCCAAGTCAAAATGACGTAAAAATTTAGGCGTTACTTTTGGTATTTGAGGTAAAAACTTCGCTTTGGCAGGCACCTGCATTTGATGGGTGTCTTGATTGATGACATTGACTTTGGATTCTCTGGCAACGCCAAAACATATCTGGCAGAGCAGGCAGACTTTTTCGTTTTGAATAGCCTTAGCCAAAACTTGCGTGGCATTCTTACCTTGTCTGAGTATTTCAACATCTATCGTGAATGGCGTTTCGGCCTCTAAAGGACCAACAAAACTGCAATTGAACGAGCGCATAACACGATCATCACTAAGTTGCTGTTTAACGGCTGCATAAACCATAGCGGCTGACAATCCGCCAAATGCGGTTCGACCCTGAGTCCACTCTTTTGGGATGCTCAAATGAGGTTGTTGGTCTTTGTCTTCGCTATGGAGCGTGGCTTGTTGTAGAAGTTGATCGATAGTCATTTTAGTCATCTTTTACTATTTCAGTATGTTATAACGCCTAACTGGTCCGATGTCCAATGGGTTTAGAGGTTTTAACGCATGGATTTCAAAAAAGATCAGGCTTAAATATTGATTCACTATCATTCTTGTTGATGATATTTATTTTATTTACAAATGGTTAACAACTTTGCTTGTTTATTTATACGGCACACCATTAGTATAAAATTAATCTCAACAGGAACAGAGAATCTCTATGTCTCAAACTGAACAAGTGTCTGAACAAAGCTCGCAATCAGATCTACCAGCAGAAAAAACTGAAGTCAGCAATAAATACAGGATGTATGTGCTTTTTATTCTCACTTTAGTTTACGCATTTAATTTCATTGACCGGCAAATTATTGGCATATTGTCACCATTGATTAAAGAGGATTTGGGCTTAGATGATGCTCAGCTTGGCTGGCTAAAAGGGATCTATTTCGCGTTACTTTACACGATTGTCGGTATTCCAATCGCCTGGCTTGCTGACCGCTACAGCCGAGTAAACATTGTGGCAATTTCGTTAACAATGTGGAGTGGCTTTACCGCACTTTCTGGTCTCGCTACCAATTATCTTCAACTTGCACTGGCCCGAATAGGGGTTGGAATCGGCGAAGCTGGCGGCAGTCCTCCTTCTCATTCGATGATTTCCGATCTTTTTCCAAAGGAAAAACGTGCTAAGGCGTTGGCTATTTATTCTTTGGGGATCCCATTTGGGGTGATGCTAGCGTTTTTTGCTACGGCTTTTCTTATCAAAGGAGGAAACGCTGATTGGCGTGTTGTCATGCTAAGCGTTGGAATTCCAGGGATCATCCTCGCCATTATTCTAAAATTGACGGTTAAAGAACCTAAGCGCGGCGGTGACAATTCCGCAGCAAACCTAGAACAGGTGCCGTTCAAACAGGCATTAAAGACCTTGTTGACTATCCCATCTTGGTGGGGAATGTGCCTGGGAATTTCATTTGGCTCATTTGGTAATTATGCGATATCGACGTGGATAATTGATTTTTATGTTCGAGCCCATGTTGGAATCGATTTTGCCAACTTATTAATAATAATGGGTATTATCAATGGCACTGCCTATGCGTTGGGCGTCTGGATAGGCGGCTTTTTGGTTGATAAATGGAGCGTAAAAACTAAAAAAGCTTATGGGTATGTTCCTGCATTAATGCTGATCATTGGTACGCCTGCACTTTTCTTTGGTTTGTATGTTGAGAGCTTAAGTTTATCTTTGATTATGATGACCATTTTGTTGTTTACAACAGGCTCAAATTTGGGGCCCTCATTCGCACTCGCGCAAACGCTAGCACCAGTAAAAGTCCGTGCTATGTCGACAGCATTGTTTTTCTTTGTGTTAAACATCATTGCCTTGGGCGGCGGGCCTACTTTTGTCGGAATACTAAGTCAAAGTTTAACTGAAACCCATGGAACAGTTGAGGCGCTGAGAATAGCCATGACCTGGCTGATTGTGCCTTATATTTTGTCAATACTGGCGTTTTTCTGGACTTCAACGCGCGTCACAAAAGACTGGGAGAATGCAGAGCAGCGAAACGGTTGATAACGAACCGCATATAGAATTAGCCAGTCAGCTACAAAGTAAAACAGGCAAAAAAAAGCCGCTCCGGGGAGGAGCGGCTATAACCATCTAAGGACGGGAAAGTACCACTAAGTATCAAAGGAAATTTTTACTGCTTTGGCTACACAAGCCAAAACGCTTAATCTGTAAGGTGCGCCACCTCTGCCGCTTCACTCTCTGAAGATTTCGACTCCAGGTTACTTGGCGTGTTGTTCAGCAACTGCAAACCGTTACAACTACTCAAATTAAAGTGTTGTGATAGCATATCTGAATACGCTTGTTGCCCTTCGGTATTTGCGCCAACAACATTGTTTGACGAGGCTCGCTCTGCTTTCTCGCAAACGGTTTGAACCGATGCTGTGATACTCGCATTTGCTGCGCCACTTAGGGTCAAAGCTAAAACGCTTGCTGTTGCAAGGATCTTTGCTGAATGCTTCATGTTGACCTCTCTTGACCGAATTGCTTAATTAACTTGAGGCAAGTTTGTCCTAAGCAGAAAAAGAAATAAATCACCAAGATGATACTCAGGTATGCAATGACATACCTTAATTGCGATTTAACTATCTGCGATATTACTAAACGGATAGCAGATATCGTTAGTGAGGGGAACGTTACGGACCATTCCCCCCTACGAGACTTAATTTCAACTTGTAGATAAATTAGCTATTTGAGTTTGAGAGTTGATGATTTAACAAGGCTTTTTCTTCGTCGTTAGCATATTTTTCATCCCACTCCTTGAGTTTGGGTTTCATTAGCTTAAACCACAAAGGTGGGATCATAGTGATGAATATAGTTGCTAGGTAACCGCTGATCATCGTAGGTGCTTGTGGATAAGGTTTAAGTTGATGATAGGGCAGTTGACCATGAGCGTGGTGGTGAGAATGCCGAGATAAATTAAACATAGCCCATGAGCTGATTTTTTTATTAGTATTCCAGCTGTGTCTTGGCTCAACACGTTTTTTCGGGTTTCTGACCATTCCATAATGTTCCATGTAGTTAACAATCTCTAACATGGCCTTGGCCCATAATGCGCTTAACGTGAAAAACAATACACCTGCCCATTTTGCAATAGTGTAAGAGAGCAAAAGCAGGACAATGCTCATTAAATATCCTCTAAGGCACACATTGTGATGGCTGAAAACGTTTTGTCCTTTGCGTATTAATCGTTGTTTTTCAATATTCCAGGCACTGATATTTCCTTTGATTGTTGAAAGCACAATGTGCTGGTAGACATTTCTGCCCCGTGGTGCCGTCGCGGGGTCTTCGGCCGTTGCGACATATCTGTGGTGGCCGTAAACATGTTCAACGGAGAAGTTTGCATCGAAACTAAACGCGAGTAACCATCTTCCTACCGTTACTGAGCCTGGGCTATAGGTACGATGTACAAGCTCATGACCGGTCACTGTGCCTATAGTTGAAACCATAAGTCCAACAAAAAATATTGCCACTACATGATGCCAGGTGTGTGTATTTTCCCTTGCTAAAAACAAATCATAACCGAATGTGCTTTGCAAAAACTGACCGAAGCCTAGAGGATCCTGGCTGCTGATATGCCACAGACTAATAAACAAAAGGATAAATAGTAAAGGTAAGGCAATAAATAATTGCAAGTCTAAAAGCCACTTATTCCTATAGCCTGGGATCGTAGTGTCATCACCCAACAAAGCATCACCAGCAATGATAAAGAAGGTTATCGCAACATACCCGTATACAATCCAGTGTTGAGCAAAGAACAGTGCTGCAATGGTAATCAGAGTTAGCACATGAAACAGGCTAAATTTAATATAGTGCATCATTTTTATTACCTTGTTGTTCTATTCGTTAGCATCATCCAGCGAAATGACGACGTCTGTTTTTACTGTGCTTTGACAAGCAAGAATTACGTTGTTGTCTATTTCTTCAGGTAATAACGCATACTCGAAGGTATCAAGTTGGCGAATTTGCCCGTCGGTCAACGTGCATTTGCAATGACCACAACTGCCAACGCGGCAATCAAACGGAAAATCTAAACCGGCGAATAAAGCCGCGTCCAATATTGGTTGACCTTTTTCAACCTCAAACGTTTTGTCATTAAGCGTCACAGTTTTCATAGCACCTCACTTTTGAAACAGTGTAATCAATTATGGATTCAGACAAGAGAGCTTATCTTGTCATATCGGAGTCATTTATTGACAAAGTGTTCACAATTGGTTTACATGTGGGTATGAATTTATTGAAGGATACTTTTTAGTGAACAATGCCAATCTGCCACTCCATTACATCGGGCAGATTCAACAGTATTTAGAATCAAATGAAATCGACACTAAATCCTGGCTTAAACAAGTTAACTTGAGTGCAGAGGATGTCATTCAAGATCAAAAGCTGCTGACCTATGAACAGTACGAAAAGTTGATACTTAGTGCAATTGCCTTGTCTGGTCAGCCACATATGGGTCTTATGTTAGGCAAACGTTTGTCAATCAATACCCACGGTGCACTGGGGCTTGCGCTGCTTAGTTGTCAAAACATTCGGCAAGTTTTAAGTGTGTTTGAACGCTTTGTGACCACTCGTACACCTTTGGTAGCGATTGAGTTAGACGATCAGATGGAACACCTTCGCATTATCATGCATGAACGTGTGGATTTGAGTCATATCCGAGCCTGTTTTTTTGAAGTGATGGCTGTCACCATCGATAATATTCTTAATACTGTGTTGCCTGAAAAATCCGTGCTATTGAGGATCGAATTTCCATTTGAGAGACCTGAGTACGCCGCACAGTATACTCAAACGTTTTGTTGCCAAACAGAGTTTGATGCACCACAAGCCATATTGGTTTTGGATAAAAACTCATTGGATGCGCCATTGATCCATGCTGATGAACATGCGTTCTATCAGGCGAAAAAAATGTGTGAAGCGGAATTGCAGCGGGTAATTAACAGTGGCTCCCTTGCTTGGAAAATTAAGAGCCTGTTGATGAATAGCCGAGAACATTTCTTGAGTCTTGAACAAGTCAGCAGTGCGTTAAACCTGACACCAAGAACCTTACATCGAAGATTGATTGCTGAGGGGACTAGTTTTAAACAGATATTAGAGGAAGTGAGAGCCGTGCTGGCCAAACAATATATCATTTCACATAGACAAAGCACTAAACAGGTTGCCTATAATTTAGGCTATTCTGACGTTGCAAATTTTAGACGTGCATTCAAACGTTGGTACGGTATCTCACCTAGTGAACTACGCAACCAATGATTTTAGAAGTATTTTCAAAAAAGGGTCGCAAATGACCAAACCAGTGACACTTCATTTTGCTCATGCAAACGGTTTTCCTGCCAGTAGCTACAGGAAACTCTTTTCATATTTGGAAGGGCAGTTTTCGATTATTGCATTGGAGAAATTTGCCCATAATCCTGCATTTCCTGTCGATCAGGACTGGTCAAACCCAGTGAAAGAACTGAGCCAATATTTGCAGGAAAATAGCGAAGAACCTGTGTATCTAGTTGGCCACTCATTTGGTGCGGTGGTGTCTTACATGACAGCCTGTAAGTTTCCGCAAATGGTTAAAGGGTTGATTATGCTGGATCCGCCGCTGATCACGGGATTAACCAGCATGGTGGTGAGAAGCATAAGAAAAACGCCATTGTTTGATCGCCTGACACCTGCCCATCAAACCCTCAATCGTTGCACGTCATGGCCAAAAGGCACGAATTTAATAGAGTATTTTCAAAACAAAACATTATTTAAAGATATGCACCCAGAATCCATAGCAAATTATGTGGACGCGGCAATTGAGAGTCACGAGTCTGGGCATTCACTGAGTTTCGACCATAACGTCGAGGCAAATATATTTCGAACCATACCGCTTAATATTCATCGTTTTTATGGCAAGTTGCAGGTTCCTGCAAAGCTTATAACAGGGCAACACACTACTGTCTGTCGGCCCAAAAGGATCGCACCATTTATCAAATACAATCAGCTTGAGCATCAGGAGATTGCAAACGGAGGGCATATGTTTCCTCTTGAGCAGCCCGAAGAAGTTGCTCAACTCATTGCACAAACAATTGATCGTTGGGAAGATATTGCAGTGAATTAGAATATTGAATAGAACGCCCGCAAGTATTGACGGGCGCTTCATAATATCGTTGAAAAATGCCTAGTAACCTACAGGTAAACCTAACATTTCCCGTGTGACGAGCACGACTCCTTGATCAGTAACTCTGAAGCCTCGCGCCTCATCATCATGACGACTATGACCAATAGTCATGCCCTCAGGAATAATACAACCTCGGTCTATTATCGCTCTTCGCACTCGACAATTACGTTTTATTTCCACATCGGGAAGTAATACAGAATCTTCGACCTCAGAATAGGAGTGCACTCGAACATTCGAGAAACACACAGTTTTGCGTACCGTCGCACCTGAAATAATACAACCACCAGACACCACTGAGTTTATGGCAGAACCACGTCGGTTGTCTTCTTCCCAGACAAACTTTGCAGGCGGCAATTGCTCTTGATAGGTCCAAATCGGCCAACGTTTGTCATACAAATTCAACGCAGGGACAGGTTGAACTAATTCCATATTGGCCATCCAGAATGAGTCCAAGGTGCCGACATCACGCCAATATACTTCTCTTTGATCGGTTTCATCAAAAGCATAGGCATATACCGGATGATCTTTGATGATGTCGGGAATGATGTCCTTACCAAAGTCGCGATCAGAATCTGATTTTTCTGCATCTTTTTTCAATTGCTCAAACAAAAACTCAGTATCAAAAACATAATTACCCATGGAAGCGAGACATTTTTCATTGTTACCAGGTAGGGGAGAAGGATGCTCGGGTTTTTCTTCAAACCCTTTTATGCGCATATCCTCATCGACCGACATGACACCAAACTGACCAGCAGCTTCGTGAATTGGTACAGGCATGCAGCACACAGTCATTTTAGCGCCAGATTCAGCGTGCTTAGCGATAAGGGTTCCATAGTCCATACGATATATATGATCACCCGACAAAATCATCACGTATTTGGGTAATTCATCACGGATAATATCAATATTTTGAAATACCGCGTCAGCAGTTCCCTGATACCAGTTATCTGAAGATCGCTGTGACGCCGGTAGAATTTCTACTGATTCACCCAGTTCCTTTTTAAAATGGCCCCAGCCACGGACGAGGTGTCGAATGAGCGAGTGGGATTTGTATTGGGTGACCACACCGACACGACGGATCCCGGAATTAATGCAATTTGATAGAGGAAAATCAATAATTCGGAATTTTCCTCCAAAATATAATGCAGGCTTTGCACGCCAATTAGTTAATTCATGCAGCCTTGATCCTCTCCCGCCGGCCAAGATGAGAGCATAAGTCTCTTTTGTTAGGTTACTAATATAGCGGGGGTTTTGACTTTCCATACAGGCAATTCCTCATACACAGAAAAGATGTTTAAGTTGCCAAGGAGAGAGACTACACAAACAGTCGCCTTGTAATTTGAGTTTGGCATGATGGACGAGTAAAAACAAATAACAAAAACAACAAATACGCTGAATGGGTCAACTTAGCGAGATTAGTTGGCAAAAAACAATAATTTCACCAATAATAAGCCAATCAAAGATGACTTTCAGGAATCGTAGAAATGCTACATATGGCTATTTTGGTGACGGACAACTTGCCTATGTTTGAGTTAGGATGTGCCTTAGAGGTATTTGGTTATCCCAAAAAGGACAAGCCCAGTTGGTACAAATGCGACGTCATCAGTTTTGATGCCGATGTGTTAAATGCCCCTAATGGATTGCAACTCAAAGTGCAGGAAGTTAACGAAATTCTACACTATGACATTTTGTTGATCCCTGGTTGGAACACTGAATCCAAAAAAATTAAAGTTGCCTTGGCTGAGCAAATTGTCGCCTTTCATGGATTAAATAAACGAATTATAACTTTTTGTTCAGGTGCGTTTTTACCTGCGCAACTGGGTTTACTGAACAATTGCCAAGCCACCACACACTGGCGCTACGCTAAGCAGTTTCAACAACGTTTTCCACTGGTCGAGTATGTCGATAACGTGTTGTATACCCAGCATGATAATTTGGCTTGTTCAGCCGGCAGTGCTGCAGCATTGGATTTGGCTATCGAAATCGTGCGCCAGGATTTTGGTCACGAAGTCGCCAATGAAGTTGCCAGACGACTGGTGATTTCACCGCATCGTACGGGCGGGCAGGCTCAGTTTGTCGAAACTCCCGTTCCGCAAAAGCACCAACGCTTTTCAAGCACTTTGGATTGGGCAATTGAACAGCTTAATACCTTATTGAAAGTGGATGACCTGGCGCGACATGCGAATATGTCCAGGCGTAGTTTTGATCGTCACTTTAAAGCTTCGATTGGCATGCCACCCAAGGAGTGGTTGAATCAACAGCGCATTCGATTGGCAAAAGAATTACTAGAAAAAGATCGGTTAACAATGGATGAATTAGCCTCTAGAGTCGGATTCGATAACACGGTGACTTTGCGTTTTAACTTTCACAAATTTGTCGGCATTTCTCCGAGCGAATACCAACACCAATTTTATCAAGGATAATTTTCGACGTCTGAACGCCAAAATAACAATGGGATTCACTCTCAATAACGCAGTTGTCATGGGCTGAATTAAAATCTTCCAAAACGATCGAATGATCACGATTGGCGGCTTATGGTTAGAACATAATTAGAGACCGTTTTAACATTTTGAAAATGTTAACAAAATGTTATATTGGCTAAACGCAAACAACACATTGAGAAAATAAACATGACACTTTTAAAAAATATGTTCATAGGGATTGTACTTTTATTTGTTGTATTGATCGTTGTGGGCTTCTTTTTGCCATCCGAGTTTAGCGTACAACGCACTGTGGTCATTGAGGCTCCGGCAGAAGAAGTTTATCCACATATTGTCGATTTAAAGCAGTGGAAAAATTGGGGTGTTTGGTTTGCCCGAGATCCACAAATGAAAGTGACATATTCTGGAACAACTGCTGCCCTTGGCATGAAATCAAGTTGGCAAAGTGAGCAGGAAGGCAGTGGTGAGATGACCATCACGGCTTTGGTGCCCAATAAGAACGTGACGTATAGCCTGTATTTTCCAGACTTTGATATGGGCTCGACTGGAGAGTTACAGCTTGTTGAGAGTCAAGGCGTCACGACAGTAACATGGAGAGATTATGGTGATGTCGGAAGCAATCCAATCAATCACTATTTTGCACTAATGATGGATTCGATGATTGGCCCTGACTTTGAACAGGGGTTAAGCAATCTCAAGACGATTGTGGAAAATCAATCTTAAATTACGTTTTGTGTTCCAAGGATTTCATAAAAAGAACAATCTAAATGGGCGTTACTTTGGTGGGTTTCCGATGTAAACGCCTTGGGTTTTTCCATGCCCCGTGGACGTATCATACAGTTTATTTTGCTGCTGGTAATGTTCAACTATTTCACTCACCCGATTCGTTGCTTGGCGTTTTAACTGTTCACATTGAAAGTGTGGGGGCATGGTTTTGAGTGCGCGTTCAATTTCCTGACCTGCTTGCAACCAAAGATCTTGATGTCCTCTTTCATGTTCTAACAGTGACGTGTAATAGGAGTCAAAGGTACGTTGAATCGTTTCCGATGCCGTAGTGCGATTGGTCATTTTGGGTAACGTAAAAATACCATCCAAAGAGACTTGGATATCGGAGATTTGGCACAAATTTCCAACGCGCTGCAAGCCAAATTTGGGGATCAGTTTCCACTGAGTGCCACCATGAAACAACTGATTCTCTTTGCTCACTGGAGATTTTCGGCGAAGCTCTAATTTTATCTGCTCAACGCTGTCTGGCTCGATTGAATAGTGAGTAAACCTTTCACGCACCAAAACCTGAGCTGAAACAGCTAAACTGAGCAGGCTCAGCACGCATAGTGTTATGACAGATTTGATCCCAGTTTTCATCATATAGCTCAAAAACCACAAAAAGGTTTAACCTCTGATTAAAGGTACTGTTTTCTGGTGTGTTTCGAAAGTGTTTTTAGCGCAATGTGGGATTTTTCTGGAGCAACGGTCCCTATTAGGGTTGGTATTAGATGGCAATCCTCATTCACTTGGCTAAAATTTAATCAGTAGCAGTAAGTGTTTTTATCTGAAACTTTCACGATTCAATAGAAATTTATGGACAAGCACAAAGGAGATAATGTCAGTGCAGCGCACCAATCCAATGATTATGGTTGGACTTATTGTGGCAATGATACTGCTTTTAGCCACAATTTTTGTATCTTCAACAAGGCCAGAAACTGCAGTTAAAAAAGTCGTAGTCGCGACGGGGAATTGGCCTCCTTACAGCGGTGAGACTTTGCCGCACAATGGGATTTCTGGAGCCATTGTCGATTTTGTTTTTACCCAAATGGGCTATCAAGTAGAGTATCGCTTTATGCCATGGAGCCTCGCCCAAGCCAGCGCTGAAACCGCGCAGAAAAACAATCAAATCAGAGCAATTTATCCTTATATACAGACTGAAAGACGCGAATCCCTTTTTTATTTTAGCGAAGGCTTGATTGATATTTCCTTTGGTGTCTTTTACGACCGCTTTCATAATCCTCTAGGGATTGAAATATCAAACTATGAAGATCTTAAAAATCATGCGGTGATGATGTTGGATGGCTATGATTTCGATCCGTTAATTAGTCAATATATCCCTCAAAATACCTGTACGGTAAAAGATACTGCACATGCAATTGAAACACTGGTTAATAATTATCCCTATGCCTTGTTAAGCACTGAGCCAATAACGAGTGCGGCGATAACGAAATTGGAAACGAATAAAAAATTAAGTGATTTCAATATAGCGTCGCTTATTCCCGCGTTGCAAAGTGTTCAACATGAGGTTGTGGGATTTTCAAATGCAGAGGTTTCGCAAGAGGTTTATCTTACTTTAGTTTATCCAAATGGAGAGTTAACAGCTAATAACATCAGTTCAGAAAAATTAAATATTATCGCCTACGAAACAGCCGTTACCTCGAATAAAAATTCTTCACAACCTGTGTGTGGATTTGAGTCCCTCAATGATGCACTGATAGCGTTGTTATATTTGTCGAAACCCAGAGTGTTATTGGAAGCAAGAGAAGTTGCAGAAAGTGTTTTATCCAGGCAGTTGCCGGCGCTGTCTGCAAGGATCAGTCAAGGGCAATTTTCCAATGCAGTCCCACACAAGATGATGTTTTCAAAAAGTAATCCTGACAACCTGGCACTCAGAGATGAATTTGATCGTATTCTTCGAGAATTAAAGTCAAATCAACAGGCCTATCAAGAGTTAATAATTAAGAGTATCAACGCCATCGATATGTCTGATGCGGTCGCGTTAAAGCCATTAAATCAAGACAGTACGATTGTGGGCTGGCTATTCGATGTCGAATCTCAAGAGTGTGAACTCGATAGTCCGCAAGCATTTCCTCTTGGTTCCAAAGCTTCTATCAAACGTTGGCCTCAGCAATTTTTGTCTTGGCAACCTGAAGTAGAATTAAATTATGCAGTAGGTAAGGTACTGAATGGCCCTCTTTCTGGAAAAAGCGAACTGTATTGCTTTCAAGCTAGCAGTATAACCTTGCGATAACAAAGCAATAGACCTGTCTACGGAGAAAATATGAGAGTTTCAAAAGATAAAAGGTGGTTTAAAAATCCGACAAATTATCTTCTCGGCGCATACTGCATTGCAGTGTTGTTGTTTTTTCTTGCCGAACTAAAATTATTTGGTCTTGATCAGCATTTGCGTGCGACAAATCAAGTGCTGATATTGTTTGCACTACTGATCATGCCTTTTGTCATTATCAATATGCCTAGTTTCATTCAGTCACTAACATTGAGGGTTTCAGATAAAGAATTCCATGTCCAACTACATGAACTAAAATCCGATTTTAAACACACCATCAATCGCGTGCAGCAGCAAGTCAGCACATCTGAACAATCCTTATGGCCTATGTTAGCAGGTGAGGATATTTTGGCAGACCAAAGGCTTTCACAGCCCAATCCTGAACTGATTATTGGTACAAAAAGTGATCCCTCCCAACTATTTTTATCCGAGTTACTCGCCTTGGCGATAAATCATGTCGAGCCAGACATTCGATGTGTTATCCGCTATCCAAATGGAGACAGCATGCATAACTTTGCGGAATTGAAGTACCGCTGGATCGATCTTTATATGGATTTTACTGGCACCTGTATTCAATATTTTAATATTTCGCACACAGCTGACGACGATCATACTCAGTGTAAGTCCGATGAAGAGATAATCGAAACATTAAATGTATATGGACAAAACCTCGGTATCGAGTGGTTTCCAACACTAGGTTGCAGCGAAGACTACTGCCTGGTAATGACGGAAGCGCAAAGAGATGAGCATCAGATAGAAACGCTCAGCGATCTAAAAACTAAAGCGAAGAATCTAGTCATTAGTGCCGATCCGGAATTTATTAATCGCCAAGATTGTTTACTTGGTCTAGTTGAATATGGGATTAATTTTAAATCCGTTTTGCCTTGCGGTTCCGACCGTTATGCAGCATTGAAAACAGAAGAAGCTCAGGTGTTTACCGGCTATGAATCTGATCCTCAGCTTACAAAAGGGCAGGTCGTTGCACTTCAAGATACAGAGAATTTTTTTCCTCGGTACATGGCTCTGCCAATGGTGTCCAGTAAGCTAGTTGCCGCTTTTCCTAAGCTCCGCGATGGTTTCGCATTGTTGCAAGGATGTATGAATACTGAAGATTTGAATGCAGCAGTGAGTCGTATCACTGCTGCAAATTACGATGTGCAACGAGCTAAAGCAGAAGCTTTGGCGATATTTAATCGTACACTACAGAAGAAACGTGTGAGTTGAGTTATGCGGTAGGTGTTAACGAAAAATCAGTGCTAGTGGTTAAAAGAACCCGTCCCAAGAGCGCTGACGGGATGACGCGGGATTGGAATGCTCATCGACTCCGGTGATTCCCATAATTACAACGTCAACGCCACTGTCTATCTCAACGTCAACTCCGCGGTGCTCTTGGGCGGAGTCCTCCGCGACCAATCACCCATAGTCGCATCACTAGTTATTGTTGACTTAGCGCGGCGGCGACCTTCGACAGTGATTCTCGCCCCAATGCCTGCATGATATTTCTACCTGCCAACGCTAGAGCGTTGAGATCCACGCCGGACTCAATTCCCATGCCATTTAACATGTATACCACGTCTTCGGTTGCCACATTACCGGACGCGCCTCTGGCATAAGGACATCCACCTAAACCCGCTACAGCACTGTCAATTGTTGAAATGCCTAGTTGAAGCGCAACCAAAATATTTGCCAAAGCCTGGCCATAGGTATCATGAAAATGCACAGCGACTTGATCTAAAGGAACTACTTGTAATACATGTTCTAACATCATGCGGGTTTTAACCGGGGTTCCAACACCTATGGTGTCTCCCAATGATATTTCATAGCAGCCCATTTTTAATAGCTTTTGTGCTACATCAGCGACTTTTTGTGGGGCGATTTCCCCTTCATAAGGGCACCCTAAGACACAAGAGAGGTAACCTCGGACTTTGATATCTTTTTGATTCGCCAGCTCAACTAATGGTTGGAATCGCTGCAGGCTTTCATCGATTGAACAGTTGATGTTCTTTTGTGAAAAGGCTTCAGACGCGGCGCCAAACACCGCGACTTCATCGACATCTGCTTCAAGCGCAGCTTCAAAGCCCTTTAAATTCGGAGTTAATGCGGTATATGTGACGCCAGAATGACGCTTCATTTGTCTAAATATTTCACCACTGTCAGCCATTTGTGGCACCCATTTGGGCGACACAAAACTGCCTGCTTCGATCACGTTTAATCCTGCTGACGCGAGCTCATCAATCAAGGTTAATTTGCTCTGTAAACTCACAGGTTGTTTTTCGTTTTGTAGACCGTCTCTGGGGCCAACTTCTACGATTTTCACTTTTTCAGGGTAGTTGAGCGTTTGCATAGTAATGTTTACTCTTGTAGCTCAAAGGCTAAAAGTTGTGCGCCACCACCAACTAAGTCACCTGCGCTAAAATAAAACTCAGTCACTTTACCTTTGTTCGGCGCTTTGATAGCGTGTTCCATCTTCATAGCTTCCATGACCATCAACGTGTCACCTTTTTCTACTAGTTGGTCAACGTCGACTAATAGACCCACGATAGTGCCGTTCATTGGCGCATTGAAACCACCGTGATGATCGTCGACATCTTCAAGGCCTAGATCAGGCGCTTGAATCGCACAGGTTACCGCCATCTGCTCAGTGAAAAGTGTGGCATGCTCAGTACGTTCAACCCACTTGATCTGCTGATTGTGACCATTTAGGTTGATGTTCATCACATCTTTGCTCAGCTCACAAACGCAAACGTATTCTTTATTGTCGACAAAAATTTTTAAGGAGTGCCTTGTGTGATCCAAACGCCCCAAATGTTCTACTTTGACAGATATTGAAATACCTTGAATAAGCAACTCTAACTTTTCTAAATGGGATTCATTCATGCGCCAATGATTACTTGCTTGCCAAGGTGAATTAACCAAGTCTTTTGATTGGTTTTCACTTTGGCGACGCATTATCAGAAACGCAGTGGCGATTGGAACCATTGTTTCAGTTGAAGATAAGTCACTCAAAAACAACGAAGATTCATGGCGCTCAATAAAGTGTGTGGTTAATTTTTCTTGTTGAAAGGCTTCGTGTGATGCCAGGTTATATAAAAAGTCTATATTTGTGGTTACACCATCCACGTGATAATCGCTTAGAGCACTAGCCAATCTGGCTAAAGCTGTTGCGCGGTCTGCATCCCAAACGATCAGTTTGGCAATCATAGGATCGTAATAGGGTGATACGTCATCGCCTTGAAGCACCCCAGTGTCAACGCGCACGTGTTGTGATTCTGTTGGCGGAACAAGCTTAATCAATTTACCGGTTGAAGGTAAAAAGTCGTTGTTTGGATCTTCTGCATAGACACGAGCTTCGAATGCATGGCCGTGGATTTGCAAATCACTTTGTTCGCAGGGAAGTATCTCGTTTTGAGCGACTTTGAGCTGCCATTCAACCAAGTCTTGTTGGGTAATCATCTCTGTTACTGGGTGTTCAACCTGCAAACGAGTGTTCATTTCCATGAAGAAAAATTGACCATCGGGTTCCAGTAAAAACTCGACAGTTCCAGCACCGACATAATTGATAGCATGAGCGGCTTTGAGCGCGGCTTCGCCCATTTGTGCGCGTAATGCTTCAGTCATTCCCGGAGCTGGCGCCTCTTCGATAACTTTTTGATGTCGTCGTTGTACCGAACAATCTCGTTCAAATAGATAAACGCCGTTGCCGTGGTTGTCACAAAACACCTGTATTTCAACGTGACGCGGATCAGCCAAATACTTTTCTACTAACATTATGTCATCGCTGAAACTTGACATGGCTTCACGTTTTGCCGCATCTAACGCAGCAAAAAACTCATTGCTAGCGGCAACTTGTCGCATTCCTTTACCACCACCACCAGCGGCTGCTTTAAGCAGTACCGGGTAGCCCATATCATCAGCATGTTGCTTGAGTAGGTCCGCTGATTGATCCTCGCCGTGGTATCCAGGCACCAGGGGCACACCAGCCTTTTGCATGATTTGTTTAGCGGCTGATTTGGATCCCATCGCCTCGATCGCTGGCACAGGCGGACCGACAAAAATAATATCGTGTTGTTCACAAAGTTTGCAGAACTGGGCATTCTCTGACAAAAAGCCGTAACCAGGGTGAATCGCATCCACACCCAATTTTATAGCAGCGGCAATAATCAGCTCACCCTTAAGATAGCTTTCACGGGAAGGTGCGGGTCCAAGTCTAACGGCTTCGTCTGCCATTTTAACGTGTAATGCATTAGCGTCGGCATCAGAATAAACAGCGACAGTAGCGATACCCATCTTGCGGGCAGTTTTAATGATTCGGCAGCTAATTTCGCCGCGATTAGCGATCAATAGTTTTTTAATTGGACGTGTTTGTTTCATTATTGTACTCGCCATGCCGGTGTGCGTTTTTCCAAGAATGCAGATAAACCTTCTTGACCCTCTGCAGATACTCGAGTCGTGGCAATACGCAGACTAGTTTTTTCTATCAATTCTTCTTCAAGCGGTTCGTCTTTTACATCGAAAACTAATTGTTTTGCAGCCGCCACAGCAACTGGCCCATTTGACAATATTTGTGATACCAAAAGCTCAACATTACTGTCTAACTCTTCTTCGGTCACCGATTCACTGATTAAGCCGAGTCTACGGGCTCGACGAGCAGAGAATACCTCGGCAGTCATAAAGTAGCGTCTGGCAACGCGATCGCCCATGGCATCGATGACGTAAGGACTGATCGTCGCGGGAATAAGCCCTAGTTTAACTTCGCTTAGGCAAAACTTACTAAGTCGGCTTGAGATGGCAATGTCACAGCAGGCAACCAGTCCTACTGCTCCACCAAAGGCTGCGCCCTGAATTTTTGCAATGGTTGGCTTAGGCAGGGTGTATAGCGTATGCAACATGGTCGCCAAGGCATTAGCATCGGCTACATTTTCATCATACGAGTAGCTTGCCATGCGCTTCATCCAATTGAGATCCGCACCGGCGCAGAAGCTTTTCCCTGCCGCTTGTAAAACAACAACTCTCGCCTTGTTATCACGTGCGGCGCGATTAAACATTTGGGTCAGCGTGGCAATAATTTGATCATCAAACGCGTTGTGCTTTTCCGGTCTGTTCAAAGTAATAGTGACAACCCCTCGGTCGTCTAAATGATACAAAACACCTTGCTCATTGGCCTGGGGAGAAATGTTTAAATCTGTCATGTTCGGAAACTACCTTACATTCTGAACACGCCAAAGCGTGTTTCTTCAATGGGTTTGTTTAATGATGCGGAAATCGAAAGTGCCAGTACAAATCGCGTGTCAGCCGGATCAATCACGCCATCATCCCATAGTCTTGCAGATGCATAGTAAGGATGTCCTTGTTCTTCGTATGTATCGATTATGGGTTGCTTGAACGCCGCTTCTTGATCTTCGCTCCAATCTTCACCTTGACGCGTTTTTTGATCCCGTTTGACCTGAGCAAGTACACCTGCTGCTTGTTCGCCGCCCATCACTGAAATCCGCGCATTGGGCCACATGAACATAAATCTTGGATCGTAAGCACGACCGCACATGCCATAGTTGCCTGCACCAAAACTACCTCCTATGAGCACGGTAAATTTGGGGACTTTAGCACAAGCAACGGCAGTCACCATTTTTGCTCCGTGCTTTGCAATGCCGCCAGATTCATATTGTTTCCCGACCATGAACCCGGTGATATTTTGTAAGAAAATTAATGGGATTTTGCGTTGCGAGCACAACTCAATAAAGTGTGCACCTTTTTGTGCCGACTCGGAAAACAAAATCCCGTTGTTCGCGACAATCCCAACAGGATAACCAAAGATACGCGCGAACCCACACACCAAAGTTGTGCCAAACAGCGCTTTGAATTCATCAAACTCAGAACCATCAACTATGCGTGCAATGACCTCTCTAACATCAAAAGGTTGTCTTGCATCTTTTGGGATCACGCCATAAACATCTTCAACTGGGTAGGCAGGTTCTACCGGATCGATTTTGTCAATGTAGGTGACTTTGGGTCGGTTAAGACGCGCTACGGCGTCACGGGCAATAGTCAGTGCATGATGATCATTATTAGCCAAATGATCTACTACTCCAGACGTTCGACAGTGCACATCGCCACCGCCGAGCTCTTCTGCCGTGACAACTTCCCCGGTAGCCGCTTTAACCAAGGGGGGACCACCAAGAAAAATGGTTCCCTGTTGTTTGACGATGATGGATTCATCTGCCATCGCCGGCACATAAGCTCCACCTGCGGTACAAGACCCCATTACTACCGCGATTTGTGGAATATTTTGCGCAGACAAATTCGCCTGATTGAAAAAGATGCGACCAAAATGCTCACGATCCGGGAATACTTCGTCCTGTCTAGGCAGGTTGGCACCACCGGAATCGACTAAATAAATGCATGGCAGGTTGTTTTGCTGAGCAATGGTTTGCGCGCGAAGATGTTTTTTTACCGTCAGAGGGTAATAGGTACCGCCTTTCACAGTTGCATCGTTAGCAACGATCATGCATTCAATGCCCGAGACTCGGCCAATACCCGCAATGACGCCTGCCGCAGGGACATAGTCTTCGTAAACGTTCCAAGCCGCCAATTGAGACAACTCCAAAAATGGCGAACCACTGTCTAATAGCACGTTTATGCGCTCTCGGGGTAAAAGTTTGCCGCGAGAGGTATGACGTTCGTTTGACTTTTCACCGCCACCCAGTTTTATTTTAGCGACGATTTCTTTCAGGTCCGCTACTTGTTCACGCATATGAGCTACGTTGTCAGCGAAGTCCTGAGATTGCGTATTTATTTTTGAGGCAATTCGGGGCACAGATTTGCTCCTGATCCAATTAAGCTATTTTTAACGGACTGACATGACATTATGATGTCAGTCCAGAACTGGTGATTAAAGCGTTTCGTTGAACAGCTCTCGACCGATCAACATGCGGCGAATTTCTGAGGTGCCAGCGCCGATTTCGTATAATTTGGCATCGCGCAACAATCTGCCCGTTGAGTACTCATTTATGTAGCCATTACCGCCAAGCAATTGAATGGCATCAAGTGCCATTTTGGTCGCCAACTCTGCAGAGTATAGGATAGCACCGGCTGCATCTTTACGTGTGGTTTCACCGCGATCGCATGAGCGAGCAACAGCATAAACATAAGCTCTGGCAGCATTCATTTGAGTGTACATATCGGCAATTTTGCCTTGTACTAATTGGAATTGGCCGATGGATTGACCAAACTGCTGGCGATCATGAATATAAGGCACAACAACATCCATGCAGGCTTGCATAATCCCAAGTGGACCACCCGATAACACAAGACGTTCATAATCAAGGCCACTCATTAGAACTTTAACGCCACCGCCTTCGTGGCCGAGAATATTTTCTTCAGGCACTTCACAGTCTTGGAAAACCAATTCACAAGTATTTGAGGAACGCATACCCAATTTGTCGAGCTTTTGTGCTTGGGTGAACCCTGGTGTGTCTTTTTCAACGATAAAGGCCGTAATCCCACGTGATCCGCCATTAACGTCTGTTTTTGCATAGATAACAAAAGTATGTGCATCAGGACCATTGGTGATCCACATTTTATTACCATTGAGAATGTACTTGTCACCTTTTTTGTCTGCACGCAGCTTCATGCTGACAACGTCTGAACCCGCGTTGGGCTCGCTCATCGCAAGGGCGCCAATGTGTTCGCCACTTACCAGTTTAGGCAAGTATTTTTCTTTTTGAGCATCGTTGCCGTTTTTGTGTATCTGGTTGACACATAAATTGGAATGCGCGCCATAACTTAAACCAATACCCGCAGAAGCGCGGCTCACTTCTTCCATAGCAACGGTATGAGCCAGATAGCCCATATCAGAACCACCGTATTGTTCTGCTACCGTTACTCCTAACAGTCCCATCTCACCAAGTTTTGGCCATAGCTGATTGGGAAAGGCATTGTCTTCATCTGCTTTTTCAGCCAACGGAGCAATTTCGGCTTGGGCGAAGTTGTATACGTGGTCACGCAACATATCGATGTCTTCGCCAAGTCCAAAATTAAGTGTAGGGTAGGGAGCATTCATCAATGTTATCCTCTGTTTAATTGTTTAAGTTCGTCTCTGCATCGAGACTCAACATCATCCAGTTCGCTCATCAACATTCTTATGTCTTCTAGTTGCTGATTGAGCACTGCACGTTTTTGTTCGGTCATCTGCAACATGGTTTCAAGTTGTGCTGCAGAATTTTGGTGGCTGTCATACAGATTAAACAGCGTTTTTGTCTCAGCCAGCGAAAACCCTAAACGTTTTCCTCGGAGCACTAACTTTAGTCGAACTCTGTCTTTGTTGCTGTAGATCCGAGACTGACCTTCTCGTTTAGGAGTCAATAATTGTTGTTCTTCGTAAAAACGAATTGAGCGAGGCGTTACAGCAAACTCTTTAGCCAGTTCACCGATACTGAATGTGCGCATTGTTTCATTGACCTTGTCATCAGTAATAGAGTGTTGGGTCGAATCGCTCATGTGGGCCGCCTTGAATCCGTTTCTCTTTTATGCTTTTTAAGGGGTTTACCTTTACGTTCACGTAAACCTTGGTTTAAGTTAATTCACTTCCTTGATATCGTCAACTTTGCGCGACATGAGATCGACGATATCTAAAGGGTTTTTGTTCAGTTTCATGTACAAAAACGTAAAAACCGCCTAAAAACTAGCAGTCGCAAAACCCAGATATCGTCAGATTTACGCTGGTTATGATCCCTTAACCGCATTACCATGGTACTGATTTGTGATTAGTTTATTGGGTTAATTTTATGGATCTAAACGGATTGAGAATTGCGGCAGTAGTGTTAGGTTTGTTATCAGCGGGATTTGCAATTAGCGCAGAAAAAATCAACGTACCGTATAAAGATATTCTTCAGGCTCCATTTCAACAAGCAGACAAAACATTGAGCTATGGTGCATCTCCTTTGCAATTTGGAAAGCTCTGGCTGCCCAAACCAAAAGAGCAGAAGCCCCCATTGCTTATTTTTCTTCATGGTGGTTGTTGGTTGAACGCGTTTAACATCGAACACAGTTTTGCGCTAACCTCAGCATTGGCTAATTCAGGAGCAATGGTTTGGAGTATCGAATATCGACGAACCGGTGATGAAGGTGGTGGCTGGCCAGGAACCTTTGAAGACACGGTGAAAGGCGTCAAGTTTGCGCTGGATCAGTCCCAATGGGGTTTTGATCCGACAAAAGTCTTTATAGTTGGTCACTCAGCAGGTGGTCACTTAGCACTTTTGGCAAACGACGCTTTGGCGAAAAGCAGATATCAGAATATAGAAGCTATTGGCCTGGCTGCGATCACCGATGTGATTTCGTATAGCCAGGGCACGAACAGTTGCCAGTCGGCCACAGACAAATTCATGGGAGGAAGCTATGTGCAGGAAAAACACGCGTATGTCGCGGCAACGCCGAAGTGGTTTGACAATGTCACTCTTATCCACGGTAGCCAAGACAATATAGTCCCAATTGAACAATCCGAGAAGGCATCTGCATCTGTCCTCGTAGTGGAGGGAGCTGGGCATTTTGACTTCTTACACCCACAAAGTACTGCTTATGCCGCGTTGCTGTCTGTAATTTATAAGAGAAATGAATGAAGGTATTACATCAATCACTACAACAAATCGCCTGTATTGCAGACAATGTCGATCCGCTAGCTAGTAAACGAGAATTGTTTGATTTGCCCGAAGGAGTAATTTATCTGGATGGTAATTCCCTTGGTGCTCTACCAAAGATCTGTAAACAAAGAGCCATTGAAGTCATCAACCAACAGTGGGGAACTGACTTGATTTCGAGTTGGAATACCCATAATTGGATTGATTTACCGCACGTTGTGGGAGAAAAAATCGCACCGATTATTGGTGCCCAAGCTGGGCAAACTTTGTGCTGCGACTCCATTTCAGTCAATTTGTTTAAAGTGTTAAGTGGTGCATTAAAAATGCAAGTGAATAGGAGCCTTGTGCTCTCTCAAAGCGATAATTTCCCAACCGACCTTTATATGGTTCAAGGACTTACTTCGCTTGTCGGTGAGCAACATTGCAAACTGAAACTGGTTGCAGAAGACGACATAGCACCGTCTTTAAATAGTGAGGTGGCTGTCTTAATGCTCACCCATGTGAATTTTAGAAGTGGGTGTATTCACGACATGAAAAGGCTCACTCAAATGGCCCACGAACAGGGCATTTTAGTAATTTGGGATCTAGCGCACAGTGCCGGCGCGGTGGAACTTGCTCTAGATGAGTGCGAAGTGGATTTTGCAGTAGGATGCACTTACAAGTATCTCAATGGTGGACCCGGTGCGCCGGGTTTTATTTACGTCGCAAAACGCCACCAACGTCACTTTCAACAGCCTCTTTATGGTTGGATGGGTCATGCGTCACCTTTTGCGTTTGATAAGCACTATCAAGCAAGCCCGACGATTTCACAGAATTTGACTGGAACACCTGCTATATTGTCGATGAGCGTTTTAGACGCCGCATTGTCAGTTTTCGATAACATCGAAATGCGACTTATCCGTGAAAAATCCATCAAATTAACGGAATTTTTTATTCAATGCTTAAGTGAGTTGGAGCTGAATGAAACTTTAGCGCTTTCATCTCCTCAAGATCCAACAAAAAGAGGCAGTCAAATCTCAGTGGCTCACAAAGACGCCTACGCAATCTGCCAGGCACTGATAGATGAGGGGGTTATCGCTGATTTTCGCGCACCTGATATTTTACGTTTTGGATTTACACCACTTTACACTCGCCATATCGACGTACTTAACGCCGCAATTCGGTTGGGCGAAATAGTTAACAGTAGGCGATACGATCAGGCACGATTTCGCGAAAAAGCAAAAGTCACCTGATGGATTTGTTGGGTCATTAACAGTGATGCTAGTTGCAAATCAGTAATTAGAAAAAGGGGCCATTTATAATTGGCACTGTAACGTTTAAACCCGCAACTTTATAAGGCGTAGATAAACCGTTGTAATTCGTTTTTGAAGCAAGCATACTAACTTCTGACCGTCTAAAAAATAAACATCGATAACTAATAATAATAATGACAGCAGTGCGTGCTAGTTTCCTCATGACTATCTTCATTGGCCATGCCTTTTGGTCTGGAAATAGCTATTCAAATGTTCCTCAACAAGTCAAAAAAGAATCGATAAAGCAGGTATTAACCTATTGTGTTGACCCTGACTGGATGCCTTATGAAGCCATCCGCGCAAACAAGCACGTAGGATTGTCCGCCGATTACGTTCGCTTGATTGAAAAGTACAGCAATGTAGATTTTAAACTGGTTGTTACCGAATCTTGGAACGAAACCTTACAACGATTGCAAGACGGAAGCTGCGAAGCCGCCGCCATGTTAAATCGCACCCCAGAAAGAGATGCGTACTTAGCCTTTTCCAAGCCTTTTTTTAATGCCGAAAACGTATTTGTTACCAACTCAAGTATCGCCTATGTTTCAGGCTATTCGTCGATAGGCGATCGAAAACTAGGTTTAGTGCGTGGATACCGGCACGAAGAGTATGTACAACGTTACTACCCTGAATTAAATATTCTTTTGGTCGACACTGAGGCAAAAGGCTTGCTCGCTCTCAGTGCTGGAAAGGTTGATGTGCTTGTCGGCTCAATGTTGTCGGTGACATCGCACATTCAGAAGTTTGGGTTGGGCGATCTTAAAATCTCGGGCCTGGCTAAACCCCACGACTTGTTAAGCATGGGCGTGATTAAAAGACGAGCCGATATGCTCAATGAAATAAATCAGGCCATTGATGCTATTTCAGAAGCCGAACATGTTGAGTTGTTTCGACAATGGAATCAGGTCAAGGTGATCGACGAAGTGGATTATCGACTATTTGTTGGGCTGGCTGCCACGTTTATCGTTTTAGTTTGCCTTGTTGCTTGGCGAAATCATTATGTGGTGAAGTTTAATCGTACATTAATGGTGAAAAATGAACTATTAGAGTCTTTGCAAGAAGAGCTATTGGAAAAGAATAGTCAATTGGAATTTCTCTCCAATCGTGATCCATTGACATCATTATATAATCGAAATTACATGGTCCAGCGATGTGAACAAGAAATTGCCATGGCCAATCGTTTTGAACAGCCTAACTGCCTGATCTTGTTTGATATTGATCACTTTAAAGTGATCAACGACAACCATGGTCACAGTATTGGTGATGAGGTGATATGTACACTTTGTGAGTTGGTAACTGAGCAAATTCGAGAAATTGATGTATTGGCTCGATGGGGAGGGGAAGAGTTTTTAATATTATGCCCACGTTCAACATTAAACGAAGCTGAAATATTAGCTAAACGGATCCAGACAGTAGTTGCTGGGCACCACTTTGATATTGTCGAGCACATAACCTGTAGTTTTGGCCTGGCACAATACCAACCCAAAGAGTCATTTGTTAAATGGTTTGATCGCACCGATAACGCCATGTACCAAGCCAAGAAACAGGGGCGAAACCGGGTTGTCAGAGAAAGCTAAATCTCCCAATTTCACCAAAATCCAGGGATGAACGGATTTAGCGAAACCCCAAAACCTGTAACAAATTGGGTTCATCACTTTGTCGTTTAACCCAATTGTTCTCATACATCAGCCAACCAGCGAGAATGCCTGAGAAAAGACCACCTAAATGCGCGACATATGCAATCGGCGCGTTGCTTTCAAAGGCACCATACAAATCTTTTAGGAACCAAAAGCCAATCAACCAATAAGCACTGACCCTAAATTTTTTGCCCCACGCCCAAATTAATGTCCATGCACAGTTTATTTTCGTTTTTGGATATAGAAACAAATAGATGCCGATAATCCCGTTCACCGCGCCACTTGCTCCGATGGCAGGGGCCCCATCAAAAACTACATGAACTATCCCTGATATGAAAATTAAGCAAAAATAGATAAATGGATAAGTAGCATTGCCAATTCGAGAACAAATGACATTGCCAAACAGAAACAAGTAATACATATTTCCGAGGATATGAGATAAATTTCCGTGCATAAACCCATGGAAAAATAAACTCGCGTTATATCCATCAAGGACGTAGGGATCAATCGCTCTGGATCCTGAATAAACAAAAAGAAAAAATAAGAATGTAAGGCTGATAACAATAAAATTAGAAATTGGTTCAACTTGGACTTCAACTTCTGCTCGATAGGGTATAAACATACATCTTCCTTGAATAAAAAAGGCCTTTTCTGCCGATTCCCTGACTAAAACTTTATATTGTAACTAGCCAAAATTTCACATCAAAAATGAGCTCGTTATAAGCTGTGACCGTAATGGATTTTGGATTGCCCATTTCAGTTGTTTCACTAAGAGAAAAAATTGTAAAAAAGACAGACAACATTGCTGCACTACAGGTCTTCAAATTGCTCGATTCTTTGTGATTCAAGTTCGCTCATTTCGCACCAGCGCTGTATATCCGGCAATGCCAGTAATCGCTCAAAATACTTTTCCACCAAACTCGTAGTTCGCACACCATACGTTTGAAACCGCGTTGCAACGGGGGCAAACATGATGTCAACAAAGCCATATTGACCAAAAAGCCAACTTGTCTTGCTAAGCATTAGTCGAGTCTCGACAATTTGTTCGATTCTGTTGATATCTTCCTTGACCGAATCGGTAATTTCATCAAGGGTTTTACGAGCACGTATGTTCACTGGCAATGCAGTGCGCAATGCCATTATCCCAGAATGAATTTCGCAGCATATACTGCGGGCTATTGCTCGTTCATTCTTGTCAGAAGGCCATATTATAGAGTGAGATTCATATAGATATTCGGCGATAGCTAACGTATCCCAAATTACCAAATCATCCACTTTTAATGCAGGCACTAAACCTGTCTGACCGCCTAAAGCTCGAACTTTTTCTCTTGAGCCTGGAGTAAATAAATCAATAGTGTTTTCACGAAATCTTAGCCCAGACAATTTCATCAGAAGCCACGCACGCATCGACCATGATGAATAATTTTTGTTACCGATAATCAGTTCATATTGCATAACCTACGATCCCCTAAGCAAAGATTGATTTATTTTTTAATGCTATTCCAAATGTCATCATCTTCGTCGCCCTCTAGTAGGAAGGCTTCTTTATTTGCGCTGATCCGCCGACCTATTTCGTTGAGGCGTTTTCGGTTGGCGTTGTTCAAATCACGTTTATCTAGTTCATTAAAAATACGTAGTGTTTTAGCTTCTTTGTGTTCGGATACTTCTGATTCAATTAACCCTTGAAGCAGGTTTAATCCAAAGGCTGCTTCTTTGGGAAATAGCAGATAGGCCTGATAGAAGTAATCCACAGATTCTTCATATCGTTGTTGGCTATGCAGCTGCAAGCCTTCCTTATTGAATTTAAGTGCTCTGGGTCGCCGAGCTCCCATTTCTTCTTCACGCTGTTTGATTACCATGGACGAAATGGTTTTTTCTGTTAAATCCTCGGTATCACGCATCTTCTCTTCGCTTTGGAACAATAGCTCAGCTGCGCGTTTCTCATCTCCAACGCTTGCCCAAGCTTTGATCGCGTCGGTCATTGTAGGAACATCTGCAACGGTAAATTCTTTTAAATCCGCTTGTTCAAGCAAGTTCATCGCCTTGTCTTGGTCATTTTCCAGTATCGCCGCGAGAATATTAGCGTAATCACGCTTCAGAACTAGATTTTCTTCCAAGTAACCTCGACCAGCACTACCAATTAAAAATCGAGCCACTTGGATCGGCTTGGCCCGCTCGTTAGGTTGTTTTGACTCAGCTATTGTTAAATAACATCTTGCTAATTCGAGCGATAATTCAGCATGTTTTTCACGGATGTGTTTATTGTTTATACGTTTTTTTTCAAGTAAATCGATGGCTTTTTCGGTTTTGTTTTGTAATTGGTAAACATAGGCTTTTAGCTTTGCCGCAGCCATAGACAAGCTACTTTCTTTGATCAAATCAATATATTCTTCGGCTTCTTCATATTCCTGTCGACCTACACATATGCGTGCCAGCCATTCACAGGCTTTGTCATTGGTCAGATGCGCACCCAACATATCCTTAAGTAAATCTTCGCTAATGTCGATTTTGCCCATCAGATATTGAGCATGAATAAGTCCCCATTTAGCCCAGATAACATTTGCTGCGGAATCTAATACGGATTGATATAACTGTATAGCTTCTTCAAATCGTTCCAATTTTAGAAGCAGTCTTGCTTTGAGCTTTAATAATGCTGTTCGCGATTTGGGCAAGGTATTACTATCTGATAATTCCTGCAACTGAACCATGGCCTTTTCATATTTTTTCTCATCCATATTTTTTAGAATCGGTAAACAATGCTTTCTAATCGTTAACGTATTTATGATGGTTTTTTCTAGAATTTTAATGGTGTAAGGCTTTATGACTAGATCATCAGGATGGATATCGACAATTTGACCGATGATTAATGGAAGACGATCAGAGGTGACAAAGATTAAACTGGTGGTGTGACTGAGTAGTTTTTCACGCCCCAATTCTTGCATAACTTCGACGCCATTTTTGTGGTCCCCTAAGTGAAAATCCATCAAAATCAAATCGATTTGACGGACTTTCATATCGCGTTTTAAATCGCGACCATGGGAATAACAGGCAACATCCATGAACCCCATGTCAACAAGGTGATTACGCATATGGATTCGGGCCATGCCATTATCCTCAACCACTGCAATGTTGATTTTGCGTCTTTCCACAACACTCTCTACGGGTTATCACTGTTGTAAACAATATAGCAAGCAAGCGTAGTGAAAAACACTATGTATTTGACCTTCATCATAATTTTAATACGTAATGTGCAGTGCAAACCATGATGGTTGAGTGATTGATAGTTGACATATTGCGATCTGTATACAGAAGTTGGCAGTTTCCACGTGAGGATTTTTAGCTTTACGTTAACGTTAAGGTAAAAACTTTGATAATCTGTTTTACATCACGTTAACACCCGTTAATAACAACGATTAACTCAATTTTGTGAAGGTTCCTAACATGAAAAATGTGCCCCTACTCATCAACGGTGAATTCTGCGCTTCACACTCTCAAGAAAGTATAGATGTGACTAACCCGGCCACTAACGAAGTGATTGCCAAGGCACCTTGTGCTACTGCAACGGAAATAGATATGGCTGTTGCCAGTGCTAAACAAGCATTCGAAATCTGGCGAGAAGTCCCGGTGCCGGAACGTGCAAGGGTAATGATGAATTATCAGGCATTGCTCAAAAAACATCACGATGAAATTGCAGAAATTCTTAGTAGTGAAACAGGTAAAACCTTCGCCGATGCGAAGGGCGATGTTTGGCGTGGGATTGAGGTCGTTGAACAAGCCGCAAATGTGTCGTCGATGATGATGGGAGAAACAGCCGAGAATGTTGCCAGAGGAATTGATACATACAGCTATATTCAGCCTTTAGGAGTGTGTTTAGGCATTACGCCGTTTAACTTTCCAGCGATGATCCCGCTTTGGATGTTCCCTATGGCAATCGCTTGCGGTAATACATTTGTGTTAAAACCGTCAGAGCAAGATCCTTTAACGCCGATTCGTCTGGCAGAATTGTTTATCGAAGCAGGTGCACCAAAAGGTGTACTGAATGTTGTGCATGGTGGCAAAGATCAAGTTAATCAATTGTTGAACCATGAAGACATTAAAGCTGTGTCTTTTGTTGGTTCTGTACCGGTCGGACAACATATTTATAAAACGGCTACTGATAACATGAAACGCGCACAGTGTTTTGCTGGGGCAAAAAACCATTCTGTAATCATGCCCGATGCAAATAAGGCGCAAGTGTTAAACAATTTGGTTGGCGCCTCTGTAGGAGCAGCTGGTCAGCGTTGTATGGCCATATCCGTTGCAGTATTTGTAGGGGAAAGCGAATCGTGGATCAACGAACTAGGCGACATGCTAAAAGAAGTTAAACCTGGTCTGTGGAACGATGAAGCCGCAGGTTTTGGTCCCCTTATCAGCCCACAAGCCAAAGCGAGAGTGTTGTCACTGATCCAACAAGGCAAAGATGAAGGTGCAACCTGTCTGGTTGATGGTTCAGACTTCAACCTTGCTGGTTATGAGTCTGGAAACTGGGTGGGTCCAACGGTGTTTACCGATGTCACTGAGAAGATGGCTATTTATCAACAAGAAATCTTTGGTCCTGTGCTTTGCTGCATGGCAGTGGATACGCTTGAAGAAGCCATCGCACTGGTTAACCGCAACCCTTATGGCAACGGTACATCTATCTTTACCGCTAGTGGTGCTGCTGCGCGTAAATATCAACACGAAATTGAAGTGGGTCAGGTTGGGATCAATGTTCCCATTCCAGTGCCGTTACCGTTTTTCTCATTCACAGGTTGGAAAAATTCGTTTTACGGAGATTTGCATGCCTACGGCAAACAGGCTGTGCGTTTTTATACTGAAACCAAAACGATCACTGCGCGTTGGTTTGAAGATGACATTCCATCTGGTCCTAACATGACGATCAACCTGCGTTAATGTCCGAGAAGCTAATATTATTGGGTTGCAAAGCAGCGTTTTTTTAGACAGGTATTAAAATGAATTTTGATTTAACAGAAGATCAAGTGGCGTTCTCAGAGACGGCCAAACAATTTGCTGAGCAAGAGCTCGCCCCTCATGCGGCAAAATGGGACAAAGAACATATTTTTCCTAAGGAAGTCATACAAAAAGCAGGTGAACTGGGCTTTTGTGCGCTGTACACGCCCGAAGAAGCTGGTGGACTTGGACTTAGCCGCTTAGATTCTGCAATTATCTTTGAACAGCTAGCCAGTGGATGCACGGCAACCACTGCGATGATGACCATTCACAACATGGCTACTTGGATGATCGCTAGTTGGGGTACTGAAGCGATAAAAGATACCTGGTGTCCAACACTTGTCACTGGCGAACATCTGGCGTCTTATTGCCTCACTGAACCTGGTTCAGGTTCTGACGCTGCGTCACTACGAACAACCGCCAAAAAAGACGGCGATCACTATGTCATTAATGGCTCCAAAATGTTTATTTCCGGTGCAGGGGAAACTGATGTTTTGGTGGTAATGGTCAGAACTGGCGGACCAGGTGCAGAAGGAATTTCTGCAGTGGTGATCCCGGCAGACGCCCCAGGGATCATTTATGGTAAAGCGGAAGAAAAAATGGGTTGGAATGCGCAACCAACTCGTCTTATCACATTTGAAGATGTCAGAATTCCCGTGGAAAACTTGCTAGGTAATGAAGGGGAAGGTTTCAAGTTTGCAATGATGGGACTTGACGGTGGCCGCGTAAATATTGCTGTATGTTCGATTGGTACGGCCCAACGCGCGCTGGAAACTGCTACGGAATACATGAAAACCCGAACACAGTTTGGAAAACCTCTTGCTGCGTTTCAAGCCTTACAATTCAAGTTGGCCGACATGGCAACAGAATTAGTTGCGGCGCGACAAATGGTGCGCCTAGCGGCATTTAAAATAGACAGCATGGATGCAGACAAAACGACCTATTGTGCAATGGCAAAACGTTTTGCAACCGATGTTGGCTTCAACGTGTGTAATGACGCGCTGCAATTACACGGTGGTTATGGTTACATCCAAGAATATCCCCTTGAGCGTCACGTTAGAGATGTTCGTGTCCATCAAATACTTGAGGGCACCAATGAGATAATGCGAGTCATCATTGGTAGACGGTTATTGGCTGACAATGACAATTTAATTCTTTAAACAGTGAGCGAACAACTATGAATTTACCGGTAGTGTTTGACCTATTGGTCTGCGAAGGGGGTAAAAAAGTTGGTGTAGCAACGCTAAACAAACCTGAAGCCCTAAACGCCATTGACTTGGAGATGGTGCAGTTGTTATTTAATCAATTGCAATCCTGGCAGGGTGATGAAGACGTCGCGATGGTATTTATTGATAGTCAGGGGGACAAAGCATTTTGTGCCGGTGGCGACGTAGTTTCAATGCACCAAGCTATGTTTGAACAGGCTGGATCTCGTGATAAAGGGCACCAGACTTCTTTACAGAGCATCCCAGTACCTATAGAAACCTTTTTCACCGAAGAATATCGTCTTGATTTTCTTATCCACACTTATTCCAAGCCCATTCTGGTTTGGGGTAACGGCATCATCATGGGTGGCGGTTTAGGCTTAATGGCAGGGGCCAGTCACAGAATTGTCACTGAATCATCGCGGATCGCTATGCCTGAAGTTAGCATTGGCCTCTATCCAGATGTCGGTGGAACTTGGTTTTTGAATAGAATGCCTGCTGGCTGTGGATTATTTTTAGGTATGACTGGGGCAAGTGTCAGTGGTAACGATGCTCTTTTTGTGGGGTTGGCCGATCATTTAATCCATCATGATAAAAAAAGTGAAGTACTCAATCAGATCCGTTCCATCGAATGGGATCATTGTGGCGCGCAAAACGCATCCCGATTGACCAACATGTGTGAGCAATTGAGTGCTAAAGATATAACAAGTGGCTCAGTTCAGGCTCATCAGCAGCTCATTGCAGAGTTGGCAGATTATAAAACGGTTTCGGACTATATTGAGGCATTACAAGCCGTCGATGTCACAGATGATAAGTGGTTAGGGAAAGCCATTGCTTCCATTGCATATGGTTCGCCAATTACGATGCATCTTGTGTTCGAGCAACTTCAAAAAGGGCAGGGTTTATCACTCGCAGAATGTTTCCAAATGGAGTTAACCATGTCGTGTCGATGTGCAACGTTTGGCGAATTCCAAGAAGGCGTGCGAGCTTTGCTGATCGACAAAGATCGCTCACCAAAGTGGGCGTTTGCCCAGGTTCAAGATGTTGATCAGCAGACGATCGATACGTTTTTCCAATCACCTTGGAAAGAGGGGCAACATCCTCTTTCGGATCTTGGTCAGAGCAAATAGAAACGCTTAGAAGAAGGAATAAAGTCATGGCAAATATTGGATTTATTGGTTTGGGGAATATGGGTGGCCCTATGGCGGCTAATTTGGTTGAAGCCGGTCACCTAGTCCGTGTATTTGATTTGTCATCAGATGCTGTTAATAGCTTGGTAGAAAAGGGAGCGGTTGCCGCTAAAAACGCTGCGGAAGTGGTAAACGATGCAGACGTCGTGATCTCCATGTTGCCCGCGGGTAAACATGTTGAAGCGCTTTACCTGGATGAGCAAAACGGTTTAATCCACACATTGAATGATAAAACGTTGGTTGTCGACTCGAGCACCATTGACGCAGCGACTGCCCAAAAAGTCGGTGATGCACTGGTACAAAAAGGTATAGGTTTTGTCGATGCGCCGGTTTCGGGGGGTGTAGGCGGAGCCTTGGCAGGCACCTTGACGTTTATTGTCGGTGGCAGCGCAGAGCAATTTAAACGTGTTGAACCGATTTTGCAGAATATGGGTAAAAACATTTTTCATGCAGGTGATGTAGGGGCAGGTCAAATTGCTAAAATTTGCAATAATATGCTGCTATCAGTATTGATGGCAGGCACGAGCGAAGCTTTGCAAATGGCGATTGATAACGGTCTGGATCCAAAGGTCATGTCAGACATTATGTTACAAAGTTCAGGACGAAACTGGACGTTGGAGTTGTACAACCCATGCCCAAATGTGATGCCGAATGTACCCTCTTCAAACGGTTATCAAGGAGGATTTATGGTTGATCTGATGCGCAAAGATTTGGGGCTGGCGTTAGATACTGCGCTTAAAAGTCAATCAGCAACTCCTATGGGGGCACTCGCTCAAAGCTTGTTTTCGATGCACAGTATGCAGGGAAATGGCTCTCGTGATTTTTCCAGTATTTTCGAAATGTTTAGTCAACGTAAGACAGAAAAGTAGGTGACTTGTGGAACTTAAAAATAAACTAATTGCGATTACCGGGGCTGCACAAGGTCTAGGATTTGCCATGGCCAAAAGCTTCGCAGAAGTGGGTGCTAATCTAGCGCTTATCGATATGCAAGAAGAGGCCATAGAACAAGCTGCTGAAGCTATCAAAAAGTTAGGCGTAACCGCCAGAGGCTACGCGGTTAATGTAACTGACGAATCTGCGGTTGAGTCAACGTTCAACCAAATAACCGCTGACTTTGGACAGTTAAATGGTTTAATTAACAGCGCCGGGATCATGCGTGATGGCATGTTACTTAAGGTTAAAGAAGGTAAGATTGTGGACAAAATGTCCAAGCAACAGTTTCAATCAGTGCTCGATGTCAACGTTACCGGTACCTTCTTGTGTGCCCGTGAAGCAGCTGCAAAAATGATTGAAACAGGTAGTGAGGGGGTGATTATCAATCTATCTTCCGTTTCACGTGGTGGTAACATGGGGCAAACCAATTATTCTGCATCCAAGTCTGCTGTAGCCACCATGACTGTGACTTGGGCAAAAGAATTAGCTCGCTTTAAAATTCGTACCGGCTGCATCGCACCAGGTTTGGTTAATACTGCAATGGCCGCGCAAATGCGTCCTGAAATGCGAGAAAAGTTCTTGCAATCTGTACCTGCAGGTAGACTTGCCGAAGTAGACGAACTTGGTCACGCCGCAAGGTTTATTTTCGAAAACGACTACTTTACCGGTCGAACACTTGAACTTGATGGCGGAACAAGGGTTTAATACAGCACACTGTCAATTATGCAGGGGCAAAATCTTTGACCCTGCCATTGCTTCAAGGCTCACTCATTATCATGTGGACGTGTCCCGCCTGCACTAAAAATCTTCAATTAGACAACAAAACCTGGCGCTGTCTTAATGGTCATGCCTTTGATCAGGCCAAAGAAGGGTACGTTAATCTGCAATTGGCTCAGGAACGCAAGAGTAAAGCCCCTGGTGATAGCGCTGAAATGATTAGTGCCCGACGCACTTTTCTTAATGCCAATCATTACTCTCCTTTGGTAGTCGCCATTACGAAGATAGCTAAAAAACATTGTCAACTCGATCACATTCGTTTGTTTGATGCTGGCTGTGGGGAAGGGTACTACCTCAATCATGTCTGTACGGCATTAGAAAAAGACAGCTTGACGATAGAAGGACTGGGTTGTGATATATCCAAGCCAGCCGTTCAAAAAGCCGCAAAGGCATACAAATCCAGACAATTTAGCGTCGCCAGCACTTTTAAAATTCCACTCGAGAACAACAGTGTAGATGTGATCTTGCAGGTATTTGCCCCGTTGAGTGAGTCAGAAGTTTTCCGCATCCTAACACCGTCGGGTGTCTGGATATCGGTTAATCCTGCCAGTCGGCATTTAAGTCATTTGAAAACATTGATATACAAGCAAAGCCTTGAACACAAGGCGAACGTTAAAAATGACGAACGATTTGAACTGTTTGAACAACAAACGATCCAATTCGATATGGAGCTTGATAGCGCAGAGTCGAGACTGGCACTGTTGAAGATGACACCTTATTATTGGCAAACAAGCGAGCAAGCGAAGCAGAATGTTGCATCTGAACTAAAGGTGTGCGAAGCACATTTTGATATAAAAATCTGGAAAAAAGCACAATGACAAAAGCGTTATTCTTGGATCGTGATGGGATCATCAATGTCGACAATGGATACGTATACCAAGCGCAAAACTTTCAATTTTTTGATGCAATATTTCCACTTTGCCAACGATTCCAAGATGCGGGTTTTCTTATTATCGTTGTCACCAATCAATCTGGAATTGGTCGAGGATATTATTCATCTGAGCAATTTTTACAGCTAAATGAATGGATGGTTGAGCAATTTAATGACAAGGGAATAAAAATCAGCGATACCTATTTTTGCCCCCATCATCCAAACCATGGGGAAGGCGAGTACCGAACGGCTTGTTCATGCCGAAAGCCAAATCCAGGCATGTTCCAACAGGCGCAGAAAAAGTATCAAATAGACATGCATAGCAGTGTCATGATCGGTGATCGAATGTCAGATATGAAAGCCAGTGAAGCCGCTGGGGTTGCCCACCGGTTTCTACTTCTGAATTCTAAACACCAACCTGATGATTCTGCGACATATCAAACGATTACCCAATTAGAAGACGCCGCAGATTTATTCTTTGAAGCGGGTTAGGTGCTTCATCGCCTGGCTAACTAAACTCGTGTTGAGGCTGTCTGTGCTTTCCTCACCATTACGGCGGTCAAAAATCTTGTACGTTCCATTACTCATTAACTCAATGCGAACTTCACTTTGCATCACGATGACTTTACTTCCTTTTGTACCCACCAACCAATTGCGTAATGGTGTTTGAAGTGGTTGGCCAAGGGAGTAGGTGTCGGCACTGGTTTGACAACCCAGTTCAGCTAATACCGTAGGCGCAAAATCCAAGTGACTGGATACCTCCTCTGTCAAATTAAAATTCGACAATAATTGCACGGCTTTAATGTCGCCGCGTTCTCCAGCCAATTGAGAAACGATGACCTTATTCGATTGCAAAAGCCCTGATTGCAACAGTGTGTTTATTTTATCAGAGGACATGAATCCGATAGCGAGTTTTGGCTGGGCAGAGAGCACAAATCGTTTGAATGCAGCAAAATCCTCCGTCCGAATCCCATTAATTCGCTCATGAGGGATTTCTTGCTCCGAGAACAATTGAACCTGCAAACCAAGTTGCGCGGGAAGCTCTAACAATAGCGGAGTATGTTGTTGTAGCGCTTGGTGATAGATTTCTGGCAAACCAAATAATGCTGCTATTTTTGCTGAGTCGGCGCTTGCGCTCAAATCATAGTGCTCGGAATACGAGAACAGAGCAGCACGGGCAACAGGGTTCTCATCAGTGTTAATTAATAGAACCATTTGCTCGTCGTTATTGATAGAGCAATAGATTGGGCTCGTTGGGTAACTTATGCCGCTCAATCCACTATCAAATTGCAACGCCTTGCGTTGTTGGTAGCTTTCTAGATCCAGCAGCCCATATCGAGACATTAGCGTCTTCGCGGTCGCAGGATAAGACAAAGGAAAGAGGTTATCTTGTTTGATAATGGGTTGATACAGATTGGCATCTGCCCATACATGCAGCGCATGACTGCTTACAAAACAGGCGACAAAAACCGAGCCAATTGGCATACCCAGGCGGAACTTTTGGAATCTTTCAATGCGTTTCCACAATGCATTCGCCAAAATCAACTGGAACGACAACCACACAACAAACAGTAAGAAAAAGAATCCCCATTGCTGCCAGCCCAAGGTTTCCATCACGTTTTGCGCTTCGTTTTTGAGCAGGTCAGCGCTGCCAAAGCTCAAGTGTAATCCGTACTTTGTGTATAACAATGCATCAAACGCTAACAATGCAAGCCCTAATGCGGCGATGGTTGAACCCGCTCCTCGAATGAATCGCGATTTAGGAACAATATAGATTAGCGGTAGAACAAAAATCACAAATCCAAAAAAGGTCAAAAAACCAATATGGCTTAGCCAATTCACCATTAAAAAAATATGACCCAAAACGGTTTCTGGGAGCGGTGTGGCGAACACGTAGATTGCAGCGATAATAATGGCGATGATTATATTGGTGAGCGCAAACCAATGACCCCAAGCAACGAGTTTGGTGACCATGATTCGACGAGGCGTTTCATTGAGTATCATTAATTTTTATTTTCCGTTGATACTTTTAAGCAAGACTTGTGTAAACTGTTGAGCCATTTTTTCGCGCTGGCTCTGATTAACCTGATGCGAAAAAATGTTGGTTATTACGTTACCCAAAGCCATCAATGACAGATCTCTATCGGCTTGGTTTTTTTCCAAAGCAAATATAATGTCATTCATCAGCGCCTCAAACTGCGCATCTGAATATTTTGATTGTTGGGGCATGTCGTAACCTTTACTGTGTTTTGCGCAAATAATACCAGCATTCACACAGATAGTAACTAGCAATTCTATTTTGTCGGACGATGTTTCGTTTCGGCAAAATGCATATATTTTAAAAGGTTATATTTTTTAATGAGCGCAGTCATTCATCATTTTGTGGTACATCAGCTAAGTGTCAACGAACAACAAGAGTTGGTAATACTACCGAAAAATTCTTGTTTCGATGTCACACCAGATATCGAAAATCTTGCCCAGCAAATCAATCATGCCTATAACCAAAAACCGGGAAAAGGCGTAGGCAGTTTTGTTGATCAAAACACACAGGGAGAAACTGAAGACGGACACGAAGCGGTCGAAACGGGATTCAATTTTAAACAGGCATTGCAAGACATGCTTAATGCACCTCAATCTTTTGTTGAATTTAGTCTTAAGAGTTGCGACAAGCTCAAACGTAGTATGGTTGAAATGGGCGCCGTGGAGACTGGGTTTGTCATTTTTTCTCATTACGAATTTTTAGCCACAGAATATCTAATGGTTACCCTCTTAAACACCAAACAGCATGTAGAAATCAGTCAAAACCTTGAGTTGTCGTATCGAGATCACCTAGATCTGGCGAAGATGCAATTGGCTGTGCGCTTCGATTTAACGCAATTTAAAACAGAGCCAGAGCAAAACCGCTATATCAGCTTTATCAAAGGTCGGATGGGAAGAAAAGTGTCTGACTTCTTTATGCATTTTATTGGTTGTGAGGAGCTGGTTGATGTTAAACAACAAAACAAGCAACTGCTCAAGACGGTTGATGAGTATCTCGCTAGCGAACAACTTGATAAACAAGAGCAACATCAATCCCGCCAAATTGTTTCTGATTACTATAAATCCAAATTGGAGCAGGGGGAGGACATTGATGTATCGGAACTTGCTGAAAATCTTCCAAAAAGTGACGGCAGTGACTTTAGCCAATTCAACCAGCAAACCGAGTCCCCATTGGAATCCACTTTCCAAGCCGATCGCAGTGCATTAAAAACCTTGGCAAAATTTAGCGGTCAAGGGGGTGGTGTGAGCTTGAGTTTTGACCGTGTACTGTTTGGTGATCGTATACACTATGATACTGCGACCGATACCTTGATGATTAAAGGCATTCCACCAAACTTAAAAGATCAGTTGACCCGAACAAATAGCTAATTCAGCTATCAGTGTTGTTGAGATATACTTTACACACTATCGACGATTTTCGTTTCCCATTAATAAATTTTAGTACCAGACAGGACAGACTCAATCAATGCAGCTATTTGTAAACGACCTTACCGTAATGGATTTTTCTTATCTTTGCCCCGAAAGGGGAATGGTGGGTGAAAGCTGGATTGTTGATGTGATCCTTGATGGCTCGCTCAATGAAGAAAGCATGGTGCTGGATTTTGGTAAAGTGAAAAAGGAATTGAAGTTCCTCATTGATGAATATGTTGATCACAAACTACTCGTGCCTGCCGAACATGCGTTTAGCGTGATCACGCGAGACGAGCTCACCGATCAAGTCAGTGTAGATTTCATGCGAGAAAACAATCGGACCATTCATTTGGTGTGTCCTGCTGAGGCCTATGCCTTTGTTTACTCTGACAAGGTCACGATTTCTTCTGTGGGGCAGTACTTAAAAGAGGTTATCGCAACACATCTGCCGAGTAACGTGCAAGGCATAGAATTGGTTCTGCGTGCGGAAGTGATTGATACACCTTTTTACCACTATACCCATGGACTGAAGAAACATGATGGGAATTGTCAGCGAATCGCTCACGGCCACCGTTCAAAAGTGACCGTTTTTGAAAACGACACCTACAGCTTATCTTGGCAGCAATATTGGGCAACACGTTGGAAAGATATTTATATTGGTAGCGAAGACGACCTGGTGAATGCTAAAGATTCTGCGTTTGTATCGATTCCAGTCGACGAGCAAAGTCATTACTTTTTCAGTTATGAATCATCACAAGGATCATTTTCATTAGCGATCCCAATTGCGGAGAGCGAAATCATCAAAACTGATTCCACTGTCGAATGTTTGGCACAATACATGGCTGACGAACTAAAAAAACACGAAACCTCCTCTAGTTTTAAAGTCTTTGCTTTTGAAGGTGTCGGTAAGGGAGCCATAGCCTATGCGTAAATTCTTCGTTTTGGCGATGTGGTTGTTTTTGGCATCTGCTGCAAATGCACTTGAGCTAGATGGTGAGTTTACCCAAGGAAGTTTGATCAGAGGTAAAGCACCATCGCAAACGCAAATTTGGTTGAATGATAAGGCCTTGAAAGTGTCGCAGCAGGGATATTTTGCATTTGGTTTTGGACGAGATGCCAAACTCCAGCATGAATTAAAATGGGTTGATGTTGACGGTAAAACTCAGGTCAAGGATATAGTTCTGCATAAACGCGACTACCAAGTACAACGCATTGAAGGTTTGCCACCAAAAATGGTCACACCGCCTGAAGAGGTTTTGGCGCGTATTAAACAAGACAATCGCCAAGTCGCACAAGCACGTAAAATGGATGATGATCGTATTGATTTTATGCAGTCATTTATTTGGCCTTCTGATGGACCCATCAGTGGTGTGTATGGCAGCCAACGAGTGTTAAATGGCCAACCTAAACGTCCTCATTTTGGTGTCGATGTTGCTGCACCAGTTGGGACACCTGTTTATGCACCTGCCGATGGCGTGGTCACTTTATGGGTACCCGACATGTACTACTCGGGCGGCACCATGATTATCGATCACGGGCATAGCATTTCTTCGACCTTTTTGCATTTGCATGCCGGTCATGTAAAAGTCGGTGATAGAGTGAAACAAGGTCAACTGGTTGCCGAAATTGGGGCAACGGGAAGGGTTACCGGCGCACATCTTGATTGGCGCATGAATTGGGGTTCTGAGCGTATTGACCCGGAACTGTTGGTTCCTCCCAGAAACTAAAAAACTGGACCATGGAAGAATTTATTTAATGCTATATTCGCAGTTTTGAAGAAGGTGTTAGGTAAAAACGATGGATTTAGACATGCAATCAATAATCGGTTTAAAGCCGATGAAATCATCTGAAGTAGTAAAAATTCATTTGGCATTAGACGGTTATGAACCCATTGGTCGCCATTTTGAAGAAGTGTTAGAAGTCACTCAATTGGATCGACAGCGATTGCGGGACTTATTAGACAAATACCATTTTTATTTTACCCGAGTGGGTGACACAGGCCGCTATATTCTCAATCGCCATCATTATGAGCGCAGTGACATGGTAGAGGTCATAGACAGCATTGAACGAAGAAATGTGAGATTCGCCGTCGCGAAATTCACACCTGTGTTTATCGTCGGATTAATCATCTGTAGCAGCACAATCGGCTTTATGTTGTCCGCCATTGTGAATAAAAATGGCGGCTATTTTTAATCTAGTGACCTGCTGTTAACACATGCAATTATTCACTTTGGCCTAACCAGGCATGTGCCTTTTGCTCGTCGATAATCTGCAAATAAACGGTGTCTCGTTTAGCTGGCTGAATTGACAACTTGAGCTCGGTTAATTTCCCTTCTCTAAGTAGATGTACGGGAACAATTTTGTTAAACGCTTGTTTATCTAATATTGCGTGAAGATTTTGTTGCTGAATTTGCCAATTATCAATGGCGATAACAATGTCACCAACTTGCAAACCAGCAATATAAGAAGTGGAATTTTCTATCACTTGAGTAATTTTAACGCCAGTGGGTTGTGCACTGGTCATCGCACCAAAATCCACTTTGAGGTGATCATCAGCAGGTTTCCCACCTTTATCTGATCCGTTGTTGCGAGGTCGGTAGATCAGTTTTACACCGAACTCCCTTAGCAAAATATCGGTAGGCAATGCTTTTGTCGAATACAGTGCGTCTTGTAAAAAAGCATCCAAATCAAGATCAAAGTGTTTATCTAAAAGGTATTGAATGCTGTTATTTTGCGTACCGATAGATTGACTACCAAACTCTTGCCATAGTTTATCGATGAGGTCGAAAATCGTATACTTGTGTTGTGAACCCAAACGCATTTTCAAATCTAAACACAAGGCGATTTCGCATCCTTTCGCGTAATAGCTGACAATGTTGTTCGCGGCGCTGGCGTCTTGCTGATAAAAACGAGTCCAGGCATCAAAGCTTGATTCTGTTACTGTTTGTTTGGTGTTGCCCGGGTTTCGAGCGAGCCGTGTCAGCGTTTGTCCTAATAATTCTAAATAACTGTTTTCATCGATTAATTTAGTTCGCAGCAAACTAATGTCATCAACATAGCTGGTAAAGCCTTCGTAAATCCACAGCTGTTCACTGTATACTTCTGCACTTAATTGCATATCAATGAAGGCTTGTGGTTTGGTTCGTTTGACGTGCCAAGTATGGAACAATTCATGACTGCATAAGCTCAAAAACGTACGATACTCATCTGATACCTTGCCTTTTTCATGTTCACTTGGCAGTGCATGACGTGCGTACTGCAATACTGTCGAATCCATATGTTCTAGACCACCAAATCCGTTTTCACATAGCAGTGTAATGAATACATAGCGATCAACAGGGCAAGGCGGGGAGAATAAGTGCAGGTGATGGAGGCAAATCTTCTTCAAGTCTTGGCAAATTCTCGGCACATCGGCCAAATTGTCACCAGCCAAAACAAATTCGAAAGTAACGCCTTCCAGCTCAAATTGATGCGCGGTTAAGTTGCCTATGACCACGGGTTGATCTATCAGCTGGGTGTAATCTTTGGCGCTAAATTGTTTAGTGATATCGTTCGATGACGTCTGTTTTAGCGCAGTGGCAATTTGCCAGGTTAATGCCTTTTCTGTTGGAATTGTAATATCGACTGAGATGGAGCCATCCACTCCGACGGCCTGCAGAAATACACTAGTACCATTAAAAAATGCGTATTCATCACTAATGAAAGCGCTTCTGACCGACAAATCAAACGCATAGATTAGGGTTTCTACGCGCAGTAGGCCTGCGGTAGCGGCAACTTGCCAACTTTGTTTGTCTAACTTCTCAATATCAAGTCGGTTGTTATCGCTGTCATATGCCTGAATCGATACGATATTTTTAGCAAAGTCCCGAATCATATAACTTCCGGGGATCCAAGCGGGAAGCGTGAGTTTCTGCCCCTGAGGGGTTGGTTGATAAATGGTTTGAGAAACATGAAAGTAGTGACCTGCTACGGACGAAACCGCAACGTGGTAGTGGACAGCATGAGTGTCGGGCAAAGTTATTCCTCTTAATCGATTTTTTATTTAGCATACCTGATACATTAACTTGGTGAAATACGCGTGTAGATACCGATGCTATTGTGGATGTATGCATATCGTGTTAAAAACTATATAAATCAGTGAATAACAAATTCACTAAGTTTATCGAGTGATAAAAAACGGATAAGAGGGTCGCTCATACGTGGCTATTTTGCAGGAAAAAGTTGGTTTAACCAGAGAAGATCTAAGAAAGTTACGCGCAATGCGACCCGGTCTATCTTTGGATCTGCAGGTCATGACTCCAAATGGTGTGAAAAGGGTTAAAACCGAGTTCATTGGCATGGACGGCACGCGGGCGATCATCATTAAATTTCCCGACGAATCCAGGTGGGGTAGCCTCCGAGAATCTATTTATGTTGACAGCAATTTGGTTATCCGATTTATCAATGAGGAAGAATCTGGAGAAGTTGTAGCTTTTAAAGCTAAAACTAATGTGATCCTCAGTAAACCCTCAAATTATATTTTCACCAGCTTTCCTTTGTCTATTCAATGCCATGCACTTCGCAGCGAACAGCGAGCTAATGCCCATGTGTTTGTGACCGTTGTTGAGACGCAAACAGATATCATGTTGTTTGATGGTTTGATCGTAGATCTGAGTTTGAGTGGCTGCAGAGTCTCAGTCGATCGAAATAGTGTGAAGCAAAAAGTTGAACTTAAAACGGACATTACTCTCGCAATCAAAAACCCTGATGGCCGAATTTCCGAATTAAAAGGCATGGTAATGAACCAAAAAGCCGATGAAACACGCTATTATTTAGGCGTGAAATTCGAAGAATCTGAAAAGGTTGTTGAAGGTCTTTTGCACCAATTAATGATTGCACAATAATAATAATTATCCCGAGTTGGGGTTAGATAATAGAGAGATTTTAAAATGCGACGCGTAGATGCACTGCTTAATGAATACGGTGAAAGTCACCAAAACAAAACAAATATCTACATTCACGCCATAGCTGTACCTGCTATTTACTTTGTGTCGTTGGCATTAATTTGGTCAATCCCGACGCCGGCTTTTCTCGATCATTTTGATGTGACCTGGGCACATGTCGCTGCGATACCCGTGTTATGGTATTACTTTAAGTTATCTGGTCCTATCGGAGCGGCAATGACCTTGTTGACTATTGCATCTTTCGGCGCAATTAAATTGTTGGTCTTTTACGGCATTAGCGTTTGGCAATTTAGTCTTGGATTGTTTGTCATCATGTGGATTTTACAGTTCATTGGACATCATATTGAAGGCAAAAAGCCCTCGTTTTTCAAAGATCTGCAGTTTTTACTGGTTGGCCCGGCATGGTGGTGGGGCCATTGGCTAAAACGCCTTAATATTCAATACTAATGCATTGCAACAGCGGAAAATCTTAAGTTAAGCCTACCTTTTGCGACAAATGGAGTTAAGGTTGGGATTAATAGCCGCTTTATTTTCTTACTCATGCGTATAATCCTGTTAAAGCAATAGAATTAACGAGACACACTTTGATCAATTGGCAGAAATTGTTTGAGAATCGCGAAAGGTTATTCTGGACTCTCCACACAGGTGGCTGGGTTGGATTCGCGATTGTCTATTACATAGGTTCTTTTTTGCATGATGTCAGAGGCATTTGGATTTTTGTCATTGCATTAAATGCCATGGCAGGTTGGCTCTTAACCATACCACTTCGTTACATATACCGTTGGGCACGACTTCAGTCTGTATGGAAAATGTTGTTTATAGTCGCTATGAGTGTCTATGTGATTGGCCTGATGTGGGCGGTGTTGAAAAACATTAACTACTGGGAGATATACAAACACGGCTATCGACCTGAAGTGTGGTACATGTACTTCACTAATACCATTAACTCCTTAATCATGGTGGTATGCTGGAGCGGATTGTATTTTGGGATTAAAAACTTCCAAATGCTGCAAAAGGAAAAGCAAAACGCACTAAAAGCCTCCACTATGGCGCATCAAGCCCATTTAAAGATGCTCCGATATCAACTCAATCCGCATTTTTTGTTTAACACCCTCAATGCAATAAGCACCCTTATTTTGGTCAAAGACAATAAAACTGCCGAGGGCATGGTCAGTCGTCTCAGTGATTTTTTACGCTATTCATTGGACAAAGATCCGATAAAGAAAATTTCGCTCAAACACGAAATACAAGCTCTGGAACTCTATTTGGAAATAGAGAAAGTGCGCTTCGATGACCGATTAGAAGTGAAATGGGACATCGCGCAAAACTGCAAAGAAGCCTTGGTTCCAAGTCTGATTTTGCAACCAATTATCGAGAATGCGATTAAATACGCCATTTCAAAAATGGAGAAAGGCGGAGAGATAACAGTCGTTGCTAAGTCTTTTGGCCACGATTTGATGTTGGAAGTCGCCGACAATGGGCCAGGTGCCACCATTGAGAATGGGCAACTGAAACGATGCAACGGAGTAGGATTGCCAAACATACAAGAACGCCTGAACTCTTTGTATTCCAGCAACTATTCTTTCGTTGTATCAAACAATCAGCCATCAGGTATTAAAGTGAGCATACGAATTCCTTTTGAGGTAGGTGAAAGTGACAACTAAGATCAAAGCGTTAATAGTGGATGACGAGCCGTTGGCACGTAAAGGATTAGCCGTTCGACTGAGCGAGTTTGACAATGTTGAATTGTTGGGGGAATGCCAAAACGGTTTGGAAGCGGTATCGACAATTCCACAATTACGCCCCGACCTTGTTTTCTTAGATATACAAATGCCTGGTTTAAATGGCTTTCAGGTGATTAACAAATTACGAGAACTTCAACAGCCCATACCTCTTATTGTTTTTGTCACGGCGTATGATACCTACGCCATCAAGGCCTTTGATATTCATGCCTTGGACTATGTGCTAAAGCCAATCGACAGCGTGCGATTGAAAACTGCTTTAGACAAAGTGAAGGAAGTATTTGATTTAAATCAAGAGGGCAGTCACAAAGTCAAACTAGCCAAATTGGTGGCTGAGTTTACCGGTGACGATTGTGAAGAAGTACTAAGAAGATTGGCTTCAGGTGAAGAGCTTGATAGCAAAAGGTATCCCAATATTCTAGCCATCAAAGACGGTTCTGAAGTGACCCGTGTGGCGGTTGAAGATATTCAATGGATTGATGCTGCGGGTGATTATATGTGTGTGCATGCCAGTGACGGGACGCACATTATGCGCAGGACGATGAAAGAACTTGAAGAAGAGTTAGACCCTAGAAAATTTGTGCGCGCACATAGATCAGCCATTGTGAATATCCAATACGTCAACAAAATGGTCAGTCATGTAAGTGGTGAATATCATTTGGTATTAACCAACGGCACAGAATTAAAAGTGAGCCGCAGCCATCGTGATAAAGTCAAAGAGATGATTAAACTTTGAATAAATCATTTACATAGATTTGCCAAAAAGAAGCTAATAGCTTCTTTTTTTGTATCTGAATCACAGCCTTACCCTTCAAAGCAGATGCCGTTTATCGCAGATAAATGTCACTCATAAATTCATCGAGTAACTGGTCGCAGAAATTCTGCGACTAACAGATTTAAACTTTTTCCTTCTTTAATGCGACTTATAGTTATTGCTAACAATCAATGCAATAAGAATCATTATGGACATAACAAAAACTGCATTAAAGAACGCGTCTGGTGTGGCGATTACTGTCGGTATCCTGGCGTTTTTGGGGATTTATAGTTTATTTAAATTACCCGTGCAGTTATTTCCAGATATTGAACGTCCGCGGATATCCATTCAAACCTTCTGGCGTGCCGCTTCCCCACAAGAAATCGAATCAGAAATTTTAGAACCTCAAGAAGAAGTGTTGCAAGGTATTCCGGGATTGCAGAACATGCGCGCCTGGGCGAATCAAGGCAACGCCTGGATAAATCTTGAATTTGGTATTGAAACCGACATGCAAAAAACCTTAATCGAAGTGATTAGCCGCATGAACCGGATCCCGCCACTTCCAAGAGACGCTTTGTCCCCAAATATTATGATGGGCGGTGGTGGCGGTGGCCAACCGGCTTTGACCTATTTCTTTTTACAAAAACTCCCCGGCAACAACAATGAAATTGGTGATTATGTCACCTTTTTTGAAGACGTTGTGAGGCCCCGTCTTGAATCTATCAGTGGGGTTTCCCGTGTTCGAATGGAAAGTGGAGTAGGTGGCAGCGAAGAATTCCAAATTGAATTTGACCCCTATCTCGCCGCAGAATTAGGCGTTGATCTTACCAATATCTCAAGACTACTTGGTTCGGCCAATGATGTGTCTGGCGGGTTTGTCGATGTAGGCCGGCGTAAATATACGTTGCGTTTTCAAGGAAAATACGCGCCTCAAGAGATGGGCGAGATGATCCTTGAATGGCGAAATGGCAGTCCAATAAAACTCAGTGATATTGCCCAGATCAAAATTCAGCGGGCTGAGGGTTCCAATTTTGCTGTGCAAAATGGTAACCCGGCGATTTCAATTCGGATAGATCGCGAGAGTAAAGCCAATGTTTTGGCCACACTTGAGGCCGTTAAAGACCGAGTGGATGAGATCAATCAAGATGTTCTGGCGGTCGAACAGCTAACTATGGTGCAGTCTTTTGACGCGTCGGTATTTATCTATCGTGCCGTCAATTTGGTCACCAGTAATTTGGTGATCGGTATTCTGCTTTCCGTTGCCATCCTTTGGTGGTTCATGCGCCAGCGTCGCGCCACGCTAATTGTGGCCTTGGCTATCCCAATTTCGTTATTAAGTACTTTTGTTGTATTGCAAATAACCGGTCGTTCGTTGAATGTTATTTCACTTGCTGGACTCGCCTTTGCCGTAGGGATGGTGCTAGATGCAGCCATCGTCGTGCTTGAAAATATTGTGCGGCATAAAAAACCAGAAGAAAGTACGGTTCAAACCGCAGAAAGAGCAGCCAAGGAAGTATTTGGTGCATTATTAGCCTCAACGGCGACCACCGTAGCGATATTCATTCCGGTAATTTTCCTGGAAGATGTAGAAGGTCAGCTATTTGCGGATCTGGCTCTGACAATCGCCATCGCGGTGATGATTTCGTTTATCGTTGCCGTAACCGTTTTACCCGTCGCAGCCAGCCTGTGGTTGCAGGGTGAGTTACCGGCTGACCGATTACAAAACCTGTGGAAAAATATAGCGGCTAAAATCATGCTGCTTAATCAGTCCTTTAAACGACGCGTTGTGACTATCGCCGTGTTGATGATCGTGCCATTGACAACAACCTACTTGTTGATGCCAAAGCTGGATTATCTGCCGCCGGTGAAGCGAGATGCAATCGATGCGTTTTTCAATTTTCCTGCGGGCGCCAGCGATGAATTTGTTGAACAGGAAGTTATGTCTCTGGTTGTTGAACGATTAAAACCTTATATGGCCGGTGAAAAGCAGCCCGCGCTGAAAAATTATTACATTATAACCTGGCCAAATGGCGGCACCATTGGGGTTCGCGCTAAAGATCAAGGTGACGTGCGAGATTTGGAGAATCTTGTTCGAGATGAGATTTTAAAGGATTTACCCGATACCCAAGCATTTGCCATGCAAGGGAACTTGTTTGGTGGCTTTGGAAACGGCCGTAGCATTGATATTCGGTTGCAAGCGACAAATCAAGAAGGCGTCGCTGCCGCAGCACAGCATGGATTGGAGTTGCTTCGCAAGACTTTTCCCGGCGCTAACGTTCGTGTAAACCCTGATCCTGACCAAGCCGAGCCGCAATTACAATTCTTTCCAAACGATGCGCGGATCATGGAAGTTGGCCTGGACCGCAGTCGCATGGCCAATTTAGTGCGCTCTATGGGTGATGGCATGTACGTGGGTGAATATTTTGATGGCATTAAACGGATGAATATCATCTTCAAATCCCAAGAATGGTCTGACCCGGAACAATTCTCTGTTATCCCCGTGATGACACCCAATGGTGAGATGGTGCAAATGGGTGAACTTGTAGACGTTGTAAGAACCGTTGGGCCAACGTTTATTCAACGTGTAGACAGAAGACGTACACTTAACTTATCTGTAAACCCGCCCGAGAACATGTCGTTAGAAGAGGCGATGAATAAAATTCAACAAGAAGTTGAACCAGAAATTCTTGCCATGATGCCCAGCGATGGGGCGATAAATTATGGCGGCAGTGCAGACAGTTTAAATAAAGCTATCGTCACTATGAGTCAGAACTTCCTGTTTGCTATGGCACTTCTATTTGTTTTGATGGCCGGACTTTTCCGTTCACTCACAGACAGTTTAATGGTGATTTTAAGCATACCGCTTGCGACGGTTGGTGGCGTGATCGCGGTGCGCTTATTGAACTTAATCAGCTTCCAACCTATGGATTTGCTAACCATGATCGGCTTTATCATCTTGCTGGGATTGGTGGTCAACAATGCCATATTGCTTGTACATCAAACACGTAACGGAGAGCGTAATGGACTGGAAAGACGTGAAGCCGTACATCAAGCCTTGTTGTTGCGATTAAGGCCGATATTTATGAGCACGCTAACCTCCATTTTTGGCATGTTACCACTACTTCTGATGCCTGGTGCAGGTAGCGTTATCTATCGTGGATTGGCCGCTGTCATTGTGGGCGGAATGTGCGTCAGTACAATATTCACGTTGTTATTGCTGCCTACCTTACTGACCATGAGACAGCCACAGAATACCACCGAAAACAGCGTTTTACCTAAGCCAAGCGCAGTGAGTCAGCCATGAAAACGATTAATTTAATTTGGGAAACCCACATGAGAAAAATAGCATACTCGGCAGTTCTTTTTACCAGTCTATTGAGCGTATCGTGGCAAAGTGTAGGGCAGGAGCCTCCAGCAGAACCGCCTCCTGCGTTAGTAGAAGTCGAAAATGTAAAAAGTGAGATGATCGCTCAGCAAATATGGGTGCCAGGAACGGTAATGAGTCGTACAGATTCCAATATTGCTACAGAGGTGCCAGGCCGGATCACCTGGATGGCAGACGTTGGTGATTTGGTGGAAGTCGGTCAGGTGTTGGCTAAAGTGGATGATCATATGTTGCAATTAAACTATGAGCAAAACCAAGCCAACATTGCAAAATGGGAAGCAAGAGTGACCTTATTGGAGCGCAAACAAAAGCGCTTTAGTAGCATGGCGGCACAGGCCAATACGTCAAAAGATCAGCTTGACGAGGTCGTATCTGAATTAGAAATTGCGCGCCAGGAGTTGAATCAAGCGAAAGTAGATAAAAAACTGACTGAACATCGCATCGAGATAAGCCAAATTAAGGCTCCTTTTACTGCAATGGTGGTGGAGCGTTTGCAAAGCCCAGGTGAATACATTGCAACCGGACAAACGCTTTTGCGTGTTGTGGATACCGAAAATATTGAAGCGAGCATTAAGGCGCCTCTCTCGGCAGTACCCTACATCCAACAGGGTTTGTCAGTGCTCGTTAAATCCGGGGACATCGAAGGACTTTATCCTATTCGCGCTATTGTTCCGGTGGGCAATGAACGTTCAAGAATGATGGAAATTCGCGTTAGATTGCAGCCCGGCGACTATGCGATCGGTGGTGCCGTGCGTGTTGCGCTGCCGCACAGCAAATACCATCAAGGATTAACCGTGCCCAGAGATGCATTGGTGTTGCGCCGATCAGGAGCCTTTGTTTATCAAGTGGATGGAGAAAACCAGGCCAAGCAAATATCGGTCAAAACCGGCATTGGCATTGGCGAGCGTATTGAAGTCTTTGGCGAAATTGATGAACAATCTCCCGTTGTCATTAGAGGCGCTGAGCGTCTAAGAGAAGGTCAAAAAGTCCGTTTTACCGACGACAGTGAACAGGTAGCCACGCTTTAGCGTGGCGACTGCAACAGCATTGAGTAGGAGTGAGTGATCGATTAGGGACGTTTTAGCAGGTCAAAAAGATCTTGCTGAATCTTTACCAAATAGGGATCTAATTCTTTTTGTTTGCTCCAGCTCACCTCTAGCGGTGCGCACTGCACTTGTTGATTCACTTCTGTGATCATGACGCCGGTTTCACCTGCCATAGCAGATTCCACAGCAAAGGCACCCATTTTAGTCGCTAACACCCTGTCTTGAGAAACTGGCGAGCCACCTCTTTGTACGTGACCAAGGATCACAGGACGACATTCGATTTGTGTTTTTTCGGTGAGCGTTTCAGCCAGCTTCGTAACCCCTTCAGGCCATAAATTTTCCGTGATGACTACGATATAGCTTGAGGTTCCCCTGCGCCGTTTTACGGCATCAATATGATTGATAATGTTTTGCAGCTCATCTTCACAGCTACGTTGCAATTCAGGAACCATAATTTGATCTGCTGCAGAGGCAATGGCTGCATTTAATCCGATGAATCCTGCGTGGCGACCCATGACTTCGATAAGGAATATACGTTCGAACGCGTCAGCTGTGTCTCGTACTTTGTCAATTGATGAAAGTGCTGTTTCAATTGCTGTGTAATAACCAATGGTGGCGTCGGTGCCGTATATGTCATTGTCGATGGTACCGGGCAATCCGATAACTTGGCCACCCCAATGATTCGAGAGGTGCTTGGCGCCACGAAATGAACCATCTCCCCCAATCACCATTAACGCATCAATACCCAAAATATCCAGATTCTTGGCTGCGATTTTGGCGGCATCGTCGGATTTGAACGTTAGGCATCGTGCACTGCGCAATATAGTGCCGCCTCGTTGAATAATGTTGAGTACATTCTTAGCGCGTAAGTTGAGGTATTCTTGATCCAAGAGACCGTTGTAACCGTGTCGATAGCCGTAGACTTCTATCCCGTAACGAAGACATGTCAGTACAATGGCACGGATACATGCATTCATGCCAGGCGCATCTCCTCCAGAGGTTAGAAGTGCAATTTTTCGCATCGATAATCTCCAAGACTGATCAACTTTGTTATAGCGTATCAGTGTAATTGCTTGTTGAACATAGCAAAATAGTGATTTTGCCAGCGTATTTTTTATATGCAATTCTGTCGACTCAAGGCCGTTAAAATCTTTTGTCGAAGGTGCAGCCAAATTTGTGTTTTATGCGTACTAATTGTAAGCAAACGTGAGTGGATATTGTTTCTACAACATGAAATGGGCAATACTGGCCATTCACTTCCTTAGTTTAATGATTGATTAAGAAACTCAAAATGATGAAACGGCTTTCTATTCTTTTTATTGTGTTATTTACCCTAGTGTTATCTGGGTGCTCATCAAAATTTGCTTATAACAACATCGACTGGATGTTGTACTGGTATGTTGACGACTACATTGACCTTAATAAGCAACAAAAGAACCTGCTCGATGTCCGAATAGAAAAATGGCATAAGTGGCACAGAACAACAGAATTAGCGCAGTACAAACAGCAGTTGCTGGATTTAAAATCCCAATTAGAAGCTGGTCCGCTAAGTGCTGAACAATGGATTGAACAGTTAGAGCAGGGTAGTAAACATTGGGAGCGTTTTCGTGATCATATTAGCCCGGAGCTTACTGCTTTGGCGGTAAATCTGACTGATGAACAAATTATTGAATTGTTTGAGACACTTGAAAAAGACAATCTAAAGGAAATTGAAGAAAGGAATGAAGATACCGAAGCTGAGCGCTGGGAAGACAGTCGAAAGCGCAGTCAGAAACAATTTAAGAATATGATTGGCAGACTGACAGATGAGCAAAAAGAGATCATTAATACTGAGATCGATAATATTCAATCGACCTTTGACTATTGGATTGAATATCGCCGCGCTAGTCAGGCCCAAGCCAAATCGATACTATTGCAACGCAATGAACTCGAAGATTTTGCTCAGCAATTGCAAGCGGTCATGGCAAATCCAGATCAATTTCGCAGCGACGCTCATATTGCAGCTAATCAGCACAACCGCCAGGTGTTTGCCGGATTGCTGGCGAAGATAAATACCACGTTAACCAAAAAACAAAAACGACGTATGTTCAATGAAATTGATGATCTAGTTGACGATATCACCGACTTAATTGAAGATTAGCGCCAATTTTTAGTGAGGTGGATGATTAGTCGTTGAATTGGAATGGGTTTTTACTGTCACTGACCACTGCAGTTCTTTGGGGAGTACTCCCGGTATTCCTGCACATTTGTTTACAAGCGTTAGATAGCCAAAGCATTACCTGGTTAAGGTTCCTTGTCGCAGCAGGTATCGTATTGATATTTCTCGCAAACAAACGTGCCTTGCCTAATCTTGCGCGCCAATCTCCGAAGATCTTATTGATTGCATTGATCGCTGCATTACTTCTGGTAGTTAACTATGTCACTACTGTGCAAAGCCTGGCTTATGTCAGCCCTGAGACTGTGCAAGTTGTTATGCAGGTTGCACCTATTATGTTGATGCTCGGTGGGATCTTTTTTTATAAAGAACGTTTAAATCCCCTAGCAATCTTTGGTGCTGTGACCCTCTTTAGTGGCTTAGGCTTATTTTTCAGCCCCAATATTGGGGAGCTGCTCTTAGCGGGTTCCCAGTATAACAAAGGTATAGTACTAGTTTTAATTGCTGCCACAGCATGGGCAGGCTATGCATTGTCACAAAAATTATTACTTCGTTCGTTTACAGCTAAACAGTTAACCCTGATTATTTATGTCGTGGGTATTATCGCATTGCTACCTTTTATCGATTTGTCAGGACTGGCAAATATGACTGGATTGCAATGGGGCGCACTCGTATTTTGTTGCATCAATACCGTTGTGGCTTACGGTTGTTTTACCGAAGCGCTTGCTGTGTGGAACTCGTCTAAAGTAGGTGCCGTGGTGGCAACGGGGCCAGTATTTACATTTATTTGCGTTGCAGGTGCCGAACACTTTTTGCCAGGGCAATACGCCATGATAGAGCTCAACGTTTTTGTCTTAATCGGTGCGTTGTGTGTGGTAAGCGGATCGATGATGACCGCTTTATCGAAGGACAAAACATTGTGAAAAAGAGATTTTCACGGGACTATTTCGTTAGGGCTTGTCTTCGTTTTCTTTTTTCTTAGGCTGCTCGCCAATAGGTGTTCCGCCTTTTTTGCATATCGTGTCGTAATCATCTCGATAATATCTAAGGTTCAAGCAGGCTTCTTCGTATCTGAGTTTGGCAGTCAATGCTTGTTGAGGATAATTGGTGCGAGACATGGTTTTTCTCAACCTTTCGCATTCCTGATGTTGCTGCTTTACTTCCAAAATATCTTCACATGGGTTTGTTTGATTAGCACACCCTGTAAGAAAAATGAGCATTGATGTCGCGCTTAACGCGTATACGAAGGAACGATGACCGGGCAGGTGAAACATGAACTTCTCTTATTTACTGTTAAAACAAAGGCATAGGCCGCCTTACAACAAACATAGCTGAGTAATGGGCAAAAAGCTACTCGTCTTGAACTGATAGGTCATTCTTTATCCGTTTTACTTGTTATAAACGACTTTTGCATCTCCTTGTAATAGGAATGTTTAAAAATGCGCATTCTAATTTTATAAAGTTGCTCTTAGAATCCGTGATAGCGCACAAAATCTTTGTTGTCTGCGCGGGTGGAGCGCACGTCATTTGCAGCAAAATCTTCATCTGGATAGCCCATGGCAATGCAGATCATAATGGCTTCATCATCAGGTATTTGTGCATATTTGTGAACCACGTCTGATTGCATAATTCCTTGACCATTGATCACACACCCCAATCCCAAGTCCCAAGCGGCGAGCACAATTCCGTATGCCAAAGAGCCCAATCCAAATTGCGTGATCCCAGCAGGCTCAAGGGACTTGTCGTAGGTCAACACCAGCGATACCGGCGCATCAAATTGACGAAAACCGCGCATCATCCAGTCCATTCGTTTTTCTTTGTCTTCACGGGTAATCCCCATGACTTCAAAAAGCTGGATGGCCACGTCAATCTGTCTTTGTCTGTGGATCCCCTGATAATCTTCCTTATACGGGAAGTCTCTAACGTGGGGCTTACCGGCAAGGGTATTTTGAGTATTACCTTCTCGGATTTTATCCAACACCTCTCCGGCAACTGCGTGGATCTTCCAGGTCTGGGTGTTATATGAAGAGGGTGCCCATTTTGCGGCATTAATGACTTGGTCTACCAACTCTCTGGAGACTGGCGTTTTTTTAAAGCCTCGAACACTTTTTCTGGATGCGGCAAACTCTGCGAAATTCATATAAACCTTGGTGTTATTCAAAGACATCGTTAATTGCTGTCAAGAAGGTTAAACATAATGCTTACATCTTGCCATGCATATTTATGATGATTATCAAAAAGTTAGATGAATACTTTGGGTCGCAATTGAAGTGCAACATGAGTATTTGGATGTCACATTATTCTTTTCGCCGTCTGATTTAGTTTCAGCTTATTTGCTTCAAAATAACCGCTATTTTGCCCATATGCAGTAGCAAAACATGTGCTAGAGTATTGATATTACAGTTATTGAAAAGGTACTGATAAATGAAAAAAGGACTAGTTGTTGTAGGATTGATTGTACTGCTCATCGCAGGTGGCGTGATGTTTCTATTGGGCGGCGCAGGAGATTTTATCCGTGCTCAAATCGAGCAACAAGGCAGTAAATTTCTTGGCACCAGCGTAAGTGTGCTAAATGTAGATTTGGCATTAACTGATGGTAGGCTCACCATCAACGATTTGGATGTAGAAAACCCCAGTGGCTTTAGCCAATCTGATGCTTTTAGCTTTGAATCTGTCACCTTAGATTTAGGCAATGTCACCAGCGAACCTTATGTGGTGCAAAATGTCAGCATTAACGCACCAGAAATTCTGTATGAATTTGACGCAAGCGGGCAGGGTAACTTGCTAGCATTGAAAGACAATTTAATGGCTCAGATCCCAACATCAACCGAACAGGCACCAGCCGAGTCTGGTGACGGCGCCAACCCCTTGGTGATTGTTGAAAATGTCACAGTTAAAGACGTGCGCTTGAAACTTAATTTTGAAAATCTGCCGACTGGCGATTTGAAAATTGATACCAAAGCTTATGAAATCACGTTACCCACCTTCAATGCCGGCCCAATAGGTAAGCCAAACGGTTTGCCAGCAGATCAAGTCGGCGCGGCCATTGCCAATGAAATGCTCGACAATGTCATCGCTCAGGCAAAAGCCGAAGCTAAGAAAAGGTTGGAAGACGAAGCTAAACGTTTGGCCAAAGAAAAGTTGGATGAAGAAAAAGACAAGTTGCTCGACAAAGCTAGTGACAAGCTCAAAGGGCTGTTTGATAAAAACTAGTTGGTTCCACCCAACAGGACGTTAAAAATAAGACTCAAACGAGAACGTATCAATCTCGTTTGAGTCTTCAATAACAGTGTTAAGGACAAACTCATGCCAGACTCCCTTCAAGAAAAAATTCACAATTTCCTCGAAGATTCACGACTCCTCTCGCCCAAACGACACGAGTTGCTATTAGCGTTAAGAGCGGAGTTTCAAAACGCCAAATTTGGCTTCAGCGAAGGATTCAAATACGGCGGTATCACCTACAACCTCAATGGCGAATTAGTCGCGGGTATCTTCTCCTACAAAGGCCACGTCTCCATCGAGTTTAGCAATGGCGCTGAATTTACCGATCCCCATAATGTACTCGAAGGCGGTGGAAAACATCGTCGACATATTAAAATTACCACACCAGAAGATATTGGAAACAAAGCTTTAGCTGAATATATCCAGCAATTAGGTAAGTGAGCTTCGTAAAAATTAACGGTAAAATTTTTACTTTAAATTCGATGGGGGATGTGTATGCTGATAGGTACAGGTGGGTCTGGTTTCGACCCAAAGCGGACATCGGGCATCAAATAATACATAAATGAAAAAAACCGTATGTGTGATTGAAAAATGCTGTTTTTTATATTCAATAGGGAAGTGAAAAATGAGGTTAGCTAAAGCCTTTATTAGGAATTTTCGTCGCCTTGAAGAGGTCGAAGTTGATTTCGAAGATTCTGAAACTGTTTTCGTTGGGCCAAATAATAGTGGGAAGACTTCGGCAACCAGCATATTTCGGTGCTTTCTCTCTTCTAGGGATTTTAAGATTCATGATTTCTCTATTCAACGCATCTCAGAGATTGACCATTATTCACCTGAAGGAGACATCGTTTTTCCCTCAATAGAGCTAGATCTTTGGTTCGATTTTGATCCCGAAAATATCTCTTTTGGTCGTGCTTTTGCCTTGCTTTCAAGTGTCTCCATAGAAACATATGAAGTCGGCATCCGCTGCAAGTATGCAGTAGATGACATTTCTAAGTTATGGGCTGAATATGACACCATTTTCCCAAGTGATGATGACGGTAACCGAAAAAGAAGCCTAAGCCACTTTTTAGGCCTTGATGGTAACTTCAAGCACCACTTTTCCATTCAGTACTCTTCACTTTCAAGGCTGGAAAGCGATGAAATTGAGGAAACAATACTCAGGCTTGCTGATGGTAAACGCATATTGAATTCTTTGGTGCGAGCGGACTTCGTTGATGCCCAACGAAATATGAATGATGATGAGGAAGCTAGTCGTAGCAGTAAGCTCTCCACTGCGTTTGCCTCGTTCTATCGCAACAACTTAGACCAAGCTGATATTAGCGATGCGGCCATCCAAATTATCGACGAGAACAACGAAAAACTCACGGAACATTATGATGAGCATTTCGGGAACCTTATGGGTGTATTGGATGACTTGGGTGTACCTGCAGCACATGAACGCCGTTTGAAGATAATTTCATCTATCAGTGCCGATGTCGCACTGCGAGGCAGCACAGATTTAATCTACATAGATGCGGAAACTGCTCATGAACTTCCTGAGGCATATAATGGATTGGGGTTCAAAAACTTGGTGCTTATGGCGATCCAGATCCGAGATTTTCAGCTGCAGTGGTTGCAAACCTTAGAAAGCCGACCATTATGCCACCTAATCTTTGTCGAAGAGCCCGAAGTCCATTTACACGCTCAGGTTCAACAAACATTCATCGGTAATATATGGAATATTCTTAACAATCTCGATGAAGATGGGATTGGTAGCCCACAACTTGTTATTACAACGCACTCATCACATGTTCTCAATTCAGTTGATTTTGAAAAAGTTAGGTATTTCAGGCGGTGTCATCGCTCAGAAGAAGATCCTGCTGTGTCTCCAATTCTACGCGTGTCAGAGATACATAACCTAAGAGACTTTCAAGCTTCAGCAGTTGCTACGGATGACGGTGAGGTAGATGCGGATGCTGCTCTTGATTTTTTAAAACGCTATCTAGCTCTGATCCATTGTGATCTCTTTTTCGCTGATGCCGCGATATTGATTGAAGGCACTGTGGAGCGGCTTCTCCTGCCACAGATGATCATGAAGACATCACCAAACTTGAACACGAAATACCTTACTACGCTAGAAGTTGGCGGGGCGTATGCTCATCGGTTCGCAGAACTAATGACCTTCCTACACATTCCCTACTTGGTTATCACCGACATAGACTCTGTGAAGCCTCCAGAGGGTGGTGGCCGAGCAAAAGCCTGCTGTGCCGTTGATGCCGGTGCAGTAACTTCTAATGCTAGCCTCAAAAACATGTTTGCGGGAAAACTTTTGATCAGTGATTTCAATGAAATTCCCGCTCAGGATCAGTCGCAGACTGACCTTGACCGTTTTGTTGCTTTCCAGCGCCCAGTTGCAGTAGATTTTCTAGGCGAGAATATAATGGTTCATGGTCGAACTTTAGAAGAGACATTCATCTATGAAAACATCCAAATCTTTGGTGAAGGAGAAGCGTTCAAAAGCGTTGTGTTCCCAACGGTAGCCGAAGAGTTGAATCAGTCAATGTACGAACTAATTCGAGAATCGAGCTTCAAGAAAACCGATTTTGCGCTCACAGTTCTGTCTTCTGATGATTGGCAAGTACCATTATACATCCGTGAAGGATTGGAATGGCTTGAACAGAGGCTACAAAGCCAAGTTCAGGCAATTGAGGAGGCAGTCATATGACCAAACTGCTCAAGCCGACTACAGCAGATAAGGAAATCGAAGAATGCCTTTTGGCCGCTCAGTCTTTTTCTGTAGTAGCAGGAGCTGGTTCTGGGAAGACAACTTCACTCGTGACGGCACTAAATTTTCTTCGTGAAGAAGTTGGAAGTGATTTAAGGAAAAATGGTCAGAAAATCGTTTGTATTACATATACTAAGCGAGCAACTGCTGTAATTGAGGAGCGGCTTGGGTTCGACGAACTTTACTTAGTTTCAACAATTCATAGTTTCCTTTGGAGTTCCATCAACCGATTTACGAAAGATATTCGTGCAGCTCTTCGTGATAACCTCATTCCAACCCATATCGCAAAAGCACGCGAAAAAGACAATGGTGGTAACTCTCAATCAGCCCAGAGAGCACGCGCTAGAGTTGTTGAATTGACGGCAGAATTAGAAATTTTAGATCAGGTGACCGCGTTTAAGTACGATGAGAGCCAATTTAGCAGCTTTTCAAAAGGGCAAATCGGTCATGATGACGTCATCGACTTAGCTGCATACTTGATATCTGAAAATCCTATTTTGCAACGTGGGCTTGGTTTCCAGTTTCCTTACATTTTTGTCGATGAAGCGCAGGATACCTTTGATAGTGTTATTGCCGCATTCAATACAATTTGTTCTGGTGAAGGTCTTCCGATGGTAGCCTATTTTGGCGATCCTATGCAGCAGATTTATGATAATGGAGCTGGTGTATTTGATGGGCCAGCAGGGTTCCGATCAATCGAGAAAGAAGAAAATTTTCGATCCGCTACCTCAATCGTTGCACTGACGAATAAACTTCGGAATGACATTCAGCAGACGCCTGCCGGCGATAGCGCCTTGAATGTAGGCAGTGTGTTACTGACCTTGATTGAAACAGAAGCTCCTGCTGGGCCTCGTGGAAGATATACACCCGAACAATTAGATCAGTCTCTATCGAAGTTTGATGAAGCCCTACAATACATCGGTTGGCAGAATAATGAGGAAGCTAAAAGGCTGTTCTTGGTGCGCCAGATGATTGCAAGACGTCTTGGGTTCTCATCACTACAAAATCTATTCTCGGGAGTCTATGCCTCGAACAAAGCACAAGATGAGTATATCGATGGGGACCATTTCTTAGTCAAGCCATTTATCAAATCGCTATGCCCTTTGATAGTTTCAATGCAGAGCGGCAACAAAAAACAGATTGTTGATATATTACGGGAAGAGACACCTGCTTTCGATATATTAGGCATAAATAAAGACCGCCCTCTTAAGGAGATGCTAGATAGTGCTCATAAACTTGTAAACGAGCTTTCCGAAATGTGGGCTGAACGTCCAATTGTGGACATCTTGAGGTATGCAAAAGAAAATCGACTTTGCAATATTTCTGATCGTTTGGCTGCAGCATTAGATAGAGAACCAAGAGTTGAGGCTTACGATAAGGCAATTCACACTGAAGAAAAGTCTGATTGGTTAGCCGACGAATTTTTATCGATGTCAACGAACGAGCTCCTCCCATACTACAGTTTCGTTTCTAATCACACACCACTCAGTACTCAGCATGGATCAAAAGGAGAGGAGTACGAAGACGTCTTAGTGATTTTTGATGATATCGAAGCCAGCTGGAACATGTATAGTTTCAATAAGCTTCTGACCCCCGCAGCTGCTGGAGATGGCACGGAAGGTCAATTGACTCGTAGTAGGAAATTGGCATACGTTTGCTTTTCACGAGCACGCATGAACCTCAGAATATTTCTTTATTGTCAGAATGCATATGCCGCTCGCGCCGAACTCATCGGCAGTGAGTTATTACTTAGCGAACAGGTGCAAATTCTTCCATAAATTTGATGTATAACCCAGCCATATTTACATATTGTAAATGTACAAGTCGCTTTTCGATTAAACTGCTAGAAGTGGTCTTTTGATTTAATTTTGGAAATATTTATAGTGTCCGCTTTTGGCCGTTTGCAGACGTATTTTATAAAAAACTACGACTCAAAAAGTATCGGTGTTAATTAGCAAAGTTAAAATAAGTGAGTGGCTTTTAGAATATGATTAAGAATCAAGGTGTCAAAACACTTGATTGCAGCTAACTACTGGTTAAAGGGGCGGAGTTAACTAATTTTTTATTATGGAAGAATCAAGGTGTCAGAACACTTGATTTGTCCAAAACACTTGATTGGAACCAACCACTGGATTAAGGGGGCGGAGTTAACTAATTTTTTATTGTGGAGAAGCCAATAAAAAGTTTTCGATCCTTTTTCGCTGTTGATTCGTCTTTCATCAGCTTGCTGTGGATTTTTTGGTGGCGTATAAAGGTGCTAATCAAGGTGTCAGGACACTTGATTTGTCCTAGGTGGGTTATGTCACATTCAAGGTGTCAAAACACTTGATTGCAGCTAACTACTGGTTAAAGGGGCAGAGTTAGCTAATTTTTTATTGTGGAAAAGCCAATAAAAAGTTTTCGCCCCTTTTTCGTTGTTGATTCGTCTTTCATCAGCTTGCTGTGGATTTTTTGGTGGCGTATAAAGGTGCTACAACTCCTACACATGGATAACCATGAGCAACGATAAATCAATCAGTAGACGTGCGCTTTTGAAAGGCAGTCTGGCCTTGACGGCAGGCCTAACGGCAAGTCGCGCATTAGCAGAGAAAACCATTACTCCCTCGCAGGTTGAAGGACCCTTTTACCCAATCAATCCACAAACTGATAGGAATCTGGACCTTACGCAAATTCAGGGACATGAAATCAAGGTGTCAAAACACTTGATTGGAGCCAACTACAGAGCGCCCACTTTTGGTCAATGAGAAAAGGAAGAACTATTTTCCTCAAACCAAGTGACAGCTAAATACGCAGACAGTATCTGTTTGATAGAGCTAAGTGGTAATTTTTTCAAAAAAGGAAAGCAAATATCCATTTAAAGTTTTATAAGATCATACAAAACTGCTAACCACGTAGCGAAATTTGCATAATAGAAAACGACACTTGCGTTACCTATTCTATGATGTCCAGGCGGGGCAGGACGATCATTCCACCCCCTTAAACCATTGGCTTTCTCAATATTTTCTGCAACTTCTATAAAGTGCTTTTGAACACCACGAATTCGACGCTCATTTACAAAAAATACTATAGATAAGATTAACCCAATAAATGGTATTAAAAAAATCAGTGTGGATATTGGTTTATTGTACAGATTTACATATACAGTAAAGAGGCCGCCACTTGCCGCAATTAAGACGGTCATTATTGCGAACCTTAAACTGCTGTAATGCCTAATTATTGCATTTGCATCAATTAATAACTTCGAGTCTAATTCGGTCATTTTTTATCCTGTGATTAAAATTGACAACTCTTCTAAAGGCAAAGCCTTATTGACTAATATTAACCCCGAAAGAATAAAAGCCAACTGTTTCTTTGCAGAAGGGGCAGAGTCAATTGATTTGCACGAATCTTTAATAAAAGGAATGATGCTTTTCACCATCTTTATTTAGTAGGTACCGAAATCAAGGTGTCAAAACACTTGATTAGAGCCAACTTTTGAGACGTCCGCCTTTGGTCGAAAATCGAACATTTAGTTTCTGGCACTCAATTTTATATCCAAATGAGCTTTTAAAATACAAACGGATCCACGGTGTATAAAATTGTTGTAATTCATTGCTCATCTCAATTTCTTTTAAACGAACTATCCAAATTAAATCTGGCAATAAACTATGAAACCTTGGCGGTATGAATGCATGTCCAACGCTCGCAGATAACGAAAAATAATGGCGATTTTTGGAAATTGGTTGAGAGAAATTACTCTTAACCTACACTTTCTGTTCAAAGGAGGCATGAATGCGTATTCAGACTTGTCGTATTTTGAGCCTTTTAAAAAACATCGACGGCTATAAAATGCTTTAATATTAAAAAGTGCATGTATGCCAGCATTGCGAGTGGGCAAGACATGCATCAAAGAGGTATATATGTATCACTTTATGAGAATTCTCTTAACTGCATTGTTACTGACAGGATGCGCAACAATCGACACATCAGGAATATGTTCGACGAACGCCTGCACATCTTCGGTTGTGTCTGTACCTCTTTCTAAACATGGCGGTATAACCAATGGCATCATTTACTCATTGCCACGGCAAGAATCAAGGTGTCAGAACACTTGATTGGAACCAACTACTGAGATGTCAGCTTGCAGTCCGATTTAAGGCTAAAAGGGGCGGGGTTAGTTAACACCTTGTTATGAGCCAATAAATGGTGTTTGACCCCTTTATCGCATCAGTCATAATCATTTAATGCTGGTGAAAGCACTTAAGCGATTGCTAATATTAACAAAATAATTAATAGCATGTGGGCTCACTGTGCTTCGATTTTGGACATACTGCGAATTCGCAGTAATACACTATTACATGTTAAGGATAAGTAGTTAAGTATGAGAGACAAATTTAAAGGGTATTATAAACTCGATGGAGCAGAGTTTTCAGAGTTATGGAAAAACTCTGTTTTTGTTTTCGACACAAACGTCTTGCTTAACCTTTATCGTTATCAATCCTCAACAAGAGATGAGCTTCTCAAAGTTCTAGAGCGCTTAAAAGGTCGTGCATGGATTCCAAACCATGTTGGCCTTGAATATCAGAGAAATAGGTTATCCGTTATAGCAGAACAACATAAACGCTACTCAGAAGTAAGGAATATTGTCTCGAAATCTATTTCTTCGATGCAAGGTGAATTAGAAGGTTTGCAGCTAAAGAAAAGGCATAGCCACATTGACCCAGACCTATTAGTTAATTCAATTTCAGAGATAAAAGATAAGTTTATTGGCCAGCTAGATGACCTCGAGCAAAAAAGTATAAATGTTAATTCTAATGATCATATTCGCGAAAGGTTAGAACAACTTTTTGAAGGGAATGTTGGTGATGCATTTAGCTCTCAAGATTTACTAGATGCTCTTTTTAAGGAAGGGGACAAAAGGTACGGTAACGGTATTCCTCCAGGTTTTAAAGACTCCACGAAAGAAAAAGATGAGGAAGACTCCTTTTCGTATGGTGGCCTGATATATAAGAGAAAATATGGAGATTTAATTGTTTGGAAGCAATTAATTGAACATGCAAAATCATCAAACTTAAAGGACATCATCTTTGTTACTGATGACGCCAAATCGGATTGGTGGTGGAAAATTGATAGTGGTGGCCCTAAAACAATAGGTGCAAGACCGGAGCTAGTTGAAGAAATATCTAGAGAAGCAGATGTTGAAAGATTTTATATCTATAACACCGAGGGATTCCTAAATTATGCAAATGAACAGCTAAACGCTCAAATTGCCGAACAAGCAATTGAAGAAGTAAGGGCTGTTACCTTTGAGCGTAAAAGTAGAGTCATAGATTCTAGAAGCCTTCGGAATTTCGTAGAGTCAGCAGAAAAGTCAGTTTACGAATGGTTAAGTCATCACTTTGACAACATCGAGCATCAAATGAGAGGCTTTCCTGACTTTATTGCATATAGGGGCGAGAAAAAGTTCGGATTCGAAGTTAGAGCCTTTAAAGACCATAGAATGATGATGCATCGTTTAGATGAAATTATTTACCGCGCATACTATTTACTAAATGAAGAAAACTTTTATGAGTTTGCAATCTTTGTTGTAGTCCTTGATGAGGAGCAGATTGAAAGAGTTTTTCGCATGATTACTCGTAGGTTCCCAGAATTCGAAGGAAACTTAAAGGTAGTAGTCGGCATTGCAGAATATGATGAAGATTCTGGGCAAGTATATGGCTTTAGACCCTATGATGAAATATCCTCGTTTAGGCACAAGTAACAAGTTGCTCAAAAGGACATAATATGTGTGATTCAGAATCAAGGTTTCAAAACACTTGATTGGAACTAACTACTGAATTAAGGAGGCGGAGTTAACTAATATTTTATATGGAAAAGCCAATAAAAAGTTTTCGATCCTTTTTCGCTGTTGATTCGTCTTTCATCAGCTTGCTGTGGATTTTTTGGAGGCGTATAAAGGGGTTACAACTCCTTCACATGGATTACCATGAGCAACGATAAATCAATCAGTAGACGTGCGCTGTTAAAAGGCAGCCTAGCCTTGACGGCAGGCTTAACGGCAAGTCGTGCATTGGCAGAGAAAACTATTACGCCATCGCAGGTTGAAGGACCCTTTTATCCAATCAAACCACAAACTGATAGGGATCTGGATCTTACACAAATTCAGGGACATGAGTCTGCAGCCAAAGGTGAAGCGATTTGGGTAACGGGCAAAGTGCTTGATGAAAATGGCGAACCGTTGGCAAACGCTGTTGTGGATGTCTGGCAAGCCAACGCAGCAGGCCGATATGCACATCCTGGCGATACTAATTCAGCACCATTGGATCCTGACTTTCAGGGGTGGGGAATAGTCAACACTGACGAGTCAGGTCAGTATAGATTTAAAACAATTAAACCTGGCGCTTATGGTGTCAGTGGAAGTTGGTCTCGCCCGCCACATATTCATTTTAAAGTGTCAAAACGCGGCTTTTTTGAACTCACCACGCAGATGTATTTTGCCAACGAAGCACTCAATAACACAGACGGTATTTTGAATAATGTACCTGAACCAGGTCGCAGTAGCCTGATTGTAGATTTTGTCCAACACAACGAATTTGATGCACCTGTCGGGCAATTCGATATCATTCTGCGAAAAGTTTAAGCCGCTTGATTTAATTGCATTAAAAAAGCGAAGTTGGGGTGGTAGTCACTTTTCTATTGTCCGCTATTTGGCCGAAACTTGATCGACAAACTAGAGCGAATAGCGGTTCATCAATGAACCCTACTGGAATATGTCTTAAGGGAAGATAGCGGTCATAGGTATTTCCATGGTCAGTCCTATCCATTGATAAGCCAATTTTTTGTATATTTAGAGTGCCTGGTGTAAAATCGCACCACTTCTAATAAGTTGGACATTAGTCATGCCTAGACAAAGTATTTCACTAACTGAAAAAAATGATGCTTGGTTAAAACATCATGTAGAAGACGCCAAAGAATATGCGAGTAAAAGTGAGCTGGTTAATGAACTGATCCGCCAAGCACGACGGAATGAAGCCATTAATCAAAAGTTAATAGACGCTGAATCTTCTGGATTCGTCGACCAATCGAAAGAAGAAATACGAAGCGAATTCAAAAGTGATCTGAAATCTCAGTGAGTAATTTTAAGCTCTCTGCAGACGCCAAAGAAGACTTGAGGCGAATTTACATATTTGGATTTAAGAACTTCGGTGAGCAGCAAGCTGACTTATATTACGATCCGTTTTTTGATGCATTTGAGCGCATAGTGAATAACCCAAATGCCTACCCATCAGTAGACAATATCCGCGCAGGCTATCGCCGTTGTCCGTGTGGTTCAGATTCGATTTATTTCCGAATCCACAACAATAGAGTTGAGATCATGGCCATTATCGGAGGACAGGATACGGACCTTTGGCTCTAGTCTTCGAATCAAGGTGTCAAAACACTTGATCGGAGCCAACTTCTGAGACGTCAGCCATTGGCCGTTTGCGTCCGATTTGAGAATTAAAGTGCATTAAAAGGTGTACGACCCCTTTTTAGGAATTTATGTGGAAAACAAGGCGCGATTTCGTTCGTTGGTCTTTTCAATTGAAAGGGTGTTATTGCGGGAAAGCGCAACGCCGATAGACGCAAAAATAGCATTGCTGAGAGGCTTCGCTTATGCCGAGTTGGGGGTATAAATAGGTTGCCTAACTGAATCTAACCAGCTAGGCAAACTTTCATATTTACATGATTATTCGGCTTGGGTTTTTCGTGATCTCAAACCTAACAAACCGGCCAGAATTAGCGCTATCGAGGCAGGCTCTGGCACCTCAACTCTGTTAATGTCTTCAACAATCGCCAATGAACAATGGTCTCCAGGAGCACAAGTCGGAGCATTTGCCAGACTTGTAAAAGTATTTGTGGCAATATCATAAACCTCAAATACAGTTTGAGTACCACTGTAACCATTTAAATATATTAAGCCATCGTTGCTGACTTCCATTGACGCGTGAGTGGCGGTCAACGCTGCACCAGTATCAACCTGTTGGCATGTTGTGGTATTGGTCGCCAACATGTTGCCACCAGAGAATACGCTTGAATAAAAATTTCCATCATAATAACCGCCGACGCGGCCATTTTCACCAACAGTGGTAGCGGAATTACAAACAGTACCAAAAGACTGAGTGTCTATATCATAGGTAAAAAAACCAGCCTGGAAATAGGTGCGAATAAGAAGCTGATTATTCACCATGTCGATATCAGAACCCGACGAAATTCTCGCTGGTGTACCAATAGTGTTCCAGTTGCCACCTACTGTGTAATGCAATTGTGAAGAGCCATCGTCTCCCCAGTAGAATTCGCCATTGGCATCAATGTCAAACATGGATATTGCGTGACGACCGATTGATGCAGCGGGACCCGCTAAGTGAAACATCCATTGATCCAAGGTTGCGTCGTATTGGTAAATGTTCGCATCTTCGGTAAGGGCAAATACAGAATTGGAATTTGACGCTAATTGCGTGGTATTTGAACCTGGAAGCATTGCTCTGGAGGACCAAGTGTTGGTATTGGTATCATATACATCAAACGCTGGGGCTTGTTGAGAGGAATTAGTACCTGTTCTGTATATGAGTGAAGCTTGTGCTGATGTTGAGGCTATTACCGGCAAGGCGCCCAACAGTGCAATTGTGATTAGTTTACGCATATTTTATTCCTTGGACATCTATTTGGTTACGGATAAAGCAAAAACTTAAGCGTTTTAACAAATTGTTTTGTTGATAAAGCTTTAAGCACAATACGGGCCAACCTCTAACCTATTGTATTAATTGTATAAATTGTCAATAGTTATTCAATTAATAACTAACATGTAAATTAAACTGACAGCTAACCAACTGATTTGTATATCTTTAATATCTCTAGCTGAGATAAAGGGGGCAGAGTTAATTAAAGTTTTTGAATTTACCAATCTAAGTAAGCCCGCAACAACCAAAAATCAGCAAGAAATCAGAAAGAATTCACTGGGGCGTCAAGTGTTTTGACATTGACTTCCTTACATTCCCCTCAGTCCTTTACTTTAAAAGGGTTTTGAATAATTGAGGGGGTGTTTATGGTTATCTCATATAAAACGATTTTAATTTTTCTGCTTGGTTGCTTTGGCTGTTTCAAGGCGTTTGCTGACAAGGAAAATCCGGCAGTGAGTTTAGGCCAGATATCTTCACTTTCGTCGAAGGTGTTAAATAAAACTGTACCGCTATCTATCCATCTACCGGAAAACTACGACAGTTCCAACAAGACCTATCCGGTGCTCTATATGCTGGGTTCCCACTACCGAGCGCGTTTTGGCATGTTGGCGTCTACACTGGATTACATGGGGGAGGGACAAATTCCTCAGATGATTCTTATTGGTATAGATTTACCTGAAGGTAATCGGATTTTGTTGCCAACGCGAGAAGAACTAGACACCACCATCCCCGACAACTACATCAAATTCTTTGAGACAGAACTGATGCCGCACGTTGATGCTAAGTACCGGACTGCAAGTTTTTCAGCGCTCTATGGTGCGTCTAACAGTGGGTTTTTTACTGTTTATACCATGCTAAATGCCCCCAATCTGTTTAATAGCTACTTTGCGAGCAGCCCATCACTTTCTGTCATACCCGAAGTGATTCAAAAAAAAATAAAATTGGGTCCGTTTAAAACCCATGGGGAAAACAGATCTCTGCACATCATTTATAGCGATGATGAGGGTAGGCTACCTGAACTTGTTTCTGAATTCTCAAGTGTTGTAGAAGAGCATAAACCTAAGAATTTTATCTATAAAGTGGATGAATTAGTGAATCAGGGGCATGTACCAGCGATAGATTTCACCAAGTTTCTTCTCGCGCTTTACCCTGATTTTAACCCCATTGAGAACTTGGACACCTTGGATAAAGTGACAGGGCATTTTGATAGCTTGTCCAAACGCTATGGACACAAAATCCTGCCGCCAATATCGACAATATTTAGCTTGGGCGCTGACGCAATAAGAGCTAAAGATTTAGTTGCAGCAGAAAAGATCTTTGAATATTCCTTGCAGGTGTATCCTGATGGGAAGCAGTCTTATGTTGGAATGGGAGTTGTACGCAGAGACCAGAAACAGCTTGAACCTGCCAGAGCATTGTTTAAAAAAGCATTGGTAATTGACCCCGACTATTCACTGGCAACCAGACTATTGCAAAGGCTCGATGAATGAAGCTAAAAGGGTGAAATCGATGAAGAGAACAGAGTTAATTTCACTCTAGTTGCCGAGCGAATCTTGATAAACCGAATCTCTGATTTCATCATCTTTATTTTGCAGGTACCGCATTATTTGCACGAATAATATTTGCCCCTGATTCACTGCGCACAAACGCCAGAAACTCCTCCACTGGAGGCGAAGGTTGAGACGCGGTGATCAAAAATACATCACGGCTGAGTGGATAAACATCGCTCATAAGATTACTTGGGGTAGGTGGAATACCGTTAAGCGCTAAAGGGATGATGTGTTGATTACTTTGCGCCACTCTCACTAACGTTGTCATGCCAATTGCGCCTGGGGTTTGCGCAAGAGCAGTAGCCATTTGTCCGGATTTGTTTTTGACCTGAATATCGGCAGCAAGGTGCAATTCAGCAAAGCAGGGGACATGCTCAATGATCACCTCCGTGTCTACTTCATTATTAGGTCTAATAAATGGAATGATTGGCCCAGACTCCCCGCCGAGACTTTTCCAATTATTTATTTTTCCACTGTAAATATCGCACAATTGTTGGTGAGAGATTGAAGGAACATCAACACCATGGTGCACACCCATGACCACGGCGATTTTGGCGATTCGATGCACCTGCAAGCCAAGTTTGGATATTTGTTGACTGTCGATGCCATGGCTAGCCATGGCAATATCTATTTTCTTATGAGTTAAGGCTTGAATTCTTGCCCGAGGATCTAAGCCTGCTCCAATCTCAATCTGGATTGCTGGCTGCAATTCTCGATAGGTGTTTGCAAGGGAAATTACCAGTGGTTTGACGCCCGTAGAGCCATCAATAACGATTTCATACGCCATAACGGTTTTTACATGCGCTAATGTAAAAACCATCAAAAGAGATAGTAAACGCCAATTGTGCGGTCTTACTCGAGAGGAACGTAACATTGATGCCTATTTTAATTTTTTGGGGTTACTAGGTTTAATACTGCTGACTAGGGAGCATCATACATTCTAGCGATGAGAGGGCAAAGCGTACTTGTGTGTGAGAAAAGGGGCCGGTGTTGATTCAATTCTTTCAACAAAGGTTTACGACCCCTTTTTCCCTTTTTCCATTTTACGCCGCTAAGAAAGCGCGTCTCGCAAACATGCCAAGCAGCGGCAAGACGAATAAGCTCATAGTGCCGGGGGAGTTGACAGGTCGAGGGGTTGGATTTGGTGCCACCAAATTAGAAATATTGTCGTAGTCAAACCCTCCGCTTGATTCCACCACATAATTCGGTAGCCAATTTCCATTTTCATCAAACACACTTGCACGGGTAATTAATGTGCTACCCAGATCATTTTGCATATGGATGTCGATGGAACCAGCATCAATACTTTCGATGTCAATATCAAACAATTCGCTGTATGACCAATCGACAAATATTGCCTGATGGCTCCACAATAGGTCCTCGAAAATAACACTTGAATTCAATACTGAGAACTCGTTCACGTTATTGTTGAAGACGCCATTTGAATGCGTGCTGCTAGTTTGGCTCATGGTGACATCTTGGTTGGCTTGACCCGCTGAATTACCAATCGTCGAACCAAAACTCGCACTGCTAAAGTAATTTGCCAACGAAGCACCATCAACACTGGGGTCATTATAGTTGACTATATTAAATAAATTACCACTTAGTGCGACTTCAAATCGAACAAATAGATTGTTTGGTACGGGGGATTGATTTGGCAATAAATCTCTTATGGTTACAGTATCACCGTAAGAAATTCTGCTGCTGACATCGATATGTAGGTCACTAAAATCAGAGCCATTTCCAAAATTATGGGTGAGCCGTAGGTCGGAAAAACTTTTCACGGTACCTGGCTCAATGCCAATATCCCAACCAACACTCCCGTTTTGAATACCTTTATCAGCCAGGTCAAAATCAAATAAAGAAATACCTCCCTGATTGTTGCCATTATATGAATTAGACATGTCTACTAAATCGAATGACATTGGGGGGATATATTTTCCAGAGACATTGGCGCTTTGACTTGAAGAGATAACCAAAGACGCATATGACGTCGATACTGTGCCTAATAGCAGCAAAGCACAAACAGCCGTTTTTTTAATGTTGTTAATCATAAATAATTCCTTTTTATGTCTAGTCGTATGGCAGGTAGGCCCATCAACACGACAGTTATTTTGATGTTGTTATTGTGCGATGAAAGCTACTATTAAAAAACCTGCGTGAGTGAACACAATTGGATTAAACGGAACGAAAGAGAGCAAATATTGCCCTATCTTGCACCGTGTAAATTGCACCGCTATGATTAAAAACGAGAAAGAGACAAAAATGCGGACATCTTTTTTCATTATTCTAAAAATGAGTTTATAAACCTGCATTGAATACGATGAGACTATGACTGATAGCGCCTGTGAAACATTGAACTACCAAGTGGATACTGAACAAGACAAATTGCTTGCCAATGAGCTTGTAAAAGACGCGTATCATAGCTTGCTTAATGTGGCGCGAGTGCACCGTCGGCGTGCCAGATTTAATGACACCATGATGACCGATGATGTGCTTAACACTGCATTTCTTAAAATTACAGGGCAAACCGTGTGGCAATCACAGCAGCATTTTAGTCGTCTGATGTGCTTGGCTATCCGCCAAGTAGTGGTAGACCACGCGCGCCAGCGATTAGCGAAAAAACGTGGCGGTAGCCAAGACAACCAAGAGTACAAAGAGGGCGAAACCCTGTTGCCTGAATACAAAGAATCACCTGAAGAAATTGTCATGCTGAATGAATTGTTGGAGCAGTTGGAGCAAAAGCAGCCAAGACTCTCATTGATAGTGAACGCCCGGTATTTTGCATCGTTGACTGAGGCTGAAACAGCGACCGCTCTTGGCATGTCGGAGCGCACAGTACGCCGTGATTGGGTGACTGCTCGGGCTTGGTTAGCTAAAAAGATGGCTTAGCTGGGTTGATTCGAATCTTCCCAAAATGCAGGTGCTAGTTGCTTATCTGCTAAACGTTTGTAGATATATAGCATCAACATATTTGAACTTGCATCATTGTGGACATCGGGTGTTTCTAACCATTCCAGGTCGGCTTGCGATACCTCAGAGCGCTCAGATAGCACATAGACATGCATCAACTTTAAAAAATTCATTGTTCGCCCATTGGAATCGGCGGCAAGCGCTTTTGCTTGCAAATCTTCTGTGTATGCAAGTGCGGTCTCGCTTTTTCCAGTGAGCAGAAGCACATAGGCTTGCATACCTTTTGCCAAAAAGTGCAGTGCACTGTTTTCTCCGGCAAAACGCTCAAACAACGGCAGAGCATCATCAATGAGTGCGATGGCCTGCTCACTATTACCTTTGTTAGCTTCAACACAGGCTTTTAACATCAGGGCTCTGGCTTGTTGAATGCTTTCACCTTTGAGTGGAACATCTTCCTCAAGGATGTCGTTGACAAGACGGTAGGCGGCATCGTAATCATTTTGCCATGCTAACAAAATACTGGCATAGTTGAATCGCGATATATCTCTGCCGTAGGCAGCAAACCCAGGGTTATCTAAAAAAATTTGTAAGGTTTGTCCGTAGGCGAATGTTGCTTCCTCAAAATTTGCCTGCAAGGTTCGCATACCCGCCAATTGACTATAGGCAAATAGTCGCTCAAATGGAGCTTCTGTTGTGGCTAAGCGATTCTCAAGTAAGTCCACAGAGCGCGCTATATCTTCAGGTGCTCGTGTTGATCTTGCTAGTCGATTGGCATAGTTTGATGCGTCTGCCTCGCTGGTTTGACTACCATCACCAAAAAAGGCAACTAACCCACGCAAAATCTCTATGGATTCTTCGAAGCGACCCGTGTCATAAAGCATCAACGCGTAGGCTTCTTCACCCAATGCTCGCAATGCCTCTGAGCCACTTTCTGATGCCATCCAAGCGTCAAATATTTCAATACCTGAGGCAGTATCACCCCGAAAATAAAAGTTTCTGCCGATGGCATAACTGAGTGCGGCAGCGGTATTAGGATCGTTTTCTCTGTTGTCAAATGCAGTTTGCCATCGCTGCTTCAATAATTGACTGAGGCGCTCCACATCTTCTTCGCCGCCAAATGCGCGTTGCAACACATCAGAGTATGCTTGCTGCGCGGCTAATGTTGCTTCAGTGCGTTGAAATTGCCAGTTGGCTTTTTCCAACGCAAGTGTTGCCAGGTTACCCTGATGATTAGCATCGTTGGCATACTTTAGACTAACGAGTATGCCAATAATCAATGCAGAAACGGTGGTGACAGCAAGGGCAGTAGAAAATGGATTCCGCTTTAAAAATCGACTCGCCTTGTAGGTGAATTTCCCCGGTCTCACACTGACCGGACGCTTGTCTAGTATGGCTTTTACGTCCTCAGCAAAAAGTGCGGCAGACGCATAGCGATTGGATGGCTCATACGACAAAGCATGACTGATAATGGCGTTTAGATCCTGGTCTTTAATTGCGGAAGTGTCGGTTTCCATACCGCCGTTACTGAGTCTGGTAGGGCGCTCTTTACTCACCAATTCGTGTAACAAAATCCCCAAAGCGAATATGTCTGTCTGAACGCTTAGCGGTTGACCTTTCAGTTGTTCTGGAGCGGCGCTGGCCAGGGTGAGCGCCGCTGTTGAGCCTGTCTCTTCATGAAGATCCGAGGCTATGCCAAAATCAATTAAGCGAGGCGTGCCATTAGCACCGATGATGATATTGCTAGATTTTATATCTTGATGCAGTACAAGTTTGTTATGGGCGTAGTCAACGGCATTACAGACAGCAATAAAAAGTTTCAGTCGTTGTTTTAAGTCAAGTTGAAGGTTTGCTGCATAGCGACAAATAGGTTCACCGTCGACATATTCCATCACCATATAGGGTCGACCATCATCTGTATTACCGCCATCTATAATTCTGGCAATATTTGGATGGTCCATTTGCGCTAAACGGCGACGTTCAATTTCAAAGAGCATGTCTCGATTGACCGAAAGGCCGCTGATCAGTTTTAGAGCGACTCGTTGCTCGTACAAGCCGTCTGCGCGAAAGGCGAGGTACACTTCGCCCATGCCGCCTCGGCCTATCATTTTGTCAATCTTCCATGGGCCAATAAGTGTGCCGCTAGCTAAACTTGCCTCATCAGTTGTCGCATCGCTGACTGACGTCGCTAAAAAATCAGATGTAGGACGTAAACGGTGTAGTAGTTTGGAGATTTCTTTAGAATTTTCTGAGTCGGGAAGGGCATTAAGGAATTCGGTTAGTTCTTTGGTATTGAATGTTAGTGCATGCTCTGCGAGCCCTGTGATTTTTGCCCAATCTAGCACAACTTTACTCCCCACTTAATGTAAGCCAGAACGCCTTTTTCTTTTTACTTTAGCCAATAACAGGATAAAAACTAACCAGAATTAAGACTAGCGGCATAATAATCATGATGCAATAAACCTCGGAAATGTGGGAAGGGAATTATTAATTCGTGATCAGGGAGGGAGTTAATCAGAATCACTCCACAAGGATTACGCTCCCGTTTTGAGAGTTCTTTTTAAGCAACGAGGTAAAAAACTGCTTAGGGGAGAGTTTTTTCCTATACTTTTTCTAAGTCATCTGAAGGTGAGAGTCGTGCGAACTATTTTCTATTTAGGCATTTGGCTATTGCTAACTGGTCACGCAACAGCGGCCTCCCAACCGATCATCGATATACATCGTCATGCGCCACTTTCAGGCTCAACAGATAGTGAGTCGATTGATGCCATGATAGATGTCCTTAAACAACATAATGTTGTGGTTTCTGTTGTGGCAATTACTTCTCCAGAACAAGCGCTAGCATGGCAGGACAAGTCTGACCGCTTTGTTCTGGGGGCAATGATGCCGTGCCCTCGAAACCTTGGCTCACCTTGGTACTATTGTTTTCCTCAGACACAAGGGGTGCCGAATCTGCAATGGCTTCGAGGCAGGGTACAATCTGGTGCAGTGGGTGCGTTTCACGAGATGATGTTTAACTATGATGGTTCATTGCCCGGAGACGCGAAATTGGCGCCTTTTTGGGCGCTTGCCGCGGAATTTAATTTACCTGTTGGTGTGCATTAGTGGAGCGGACCACCGCCTGGCAAATCGATTCGCAAAGATCCCAACTGTTGTCCTAATTATAATGGCGATATCGGAAACCCAAAACACTTACGTGTTGTACTGGACAGGCATCCGGGTCTTAAAATTTGGCTGCAACATGTTGGTTCCGATGGTGATTCAATACCTGAACTCTGGACTGAGACTTTGAGTTTGCTTGAAGACTATCCCAACGTTTATGTCGATTTATCCATCACTAATAGTATTTTGCCCATTGAAGACTATGAGAAAGCCTTAGTGCGGTTAGTAGCGTCTGGATTTGGCAACCGAATCATGTTGGGTTCAGATAATGTGCCTCTCGACATTATCCTGAAGCGGCTTAACAGTATAAAAAGTATTAGCAAAAAACAGCGAGCGGCAATCCTTTATGACAATGCGGCTAATTTTCTCAATCTAAGCGAAGCAGAGCGACATGGGCACTAGCCTGCTAACTGACAAAAATTGGGTTTAAGTGAAAAATAGGAGCTAATTAAATTACTTTCAGCATAGGTTTTGAACCTATTTGTCCCATTTGATCTTTTTTCCCATTACGTCTTTAAACGGATATTACCTATACTGGTAGGTATGAAAAACTCTAGTAGCTTAGCCCTTGCGCGTACCCTCTGTGTCGTTTTTATTACTGCGGCCGTTTCTGCCTGCAGTGTTACTGCGCCCACTACATCAAATGAATTACCTGCTTATCGTGCGCTCAATCGACTTCCATTGGATATTTGCAAATTAGACGGTATCGAAGAACCACTTCTTTGTGGCACGCTGGATGTCTACGAAAATCGCTTAAAAATGAGTGGCACAAAAATTCCCATAAAATTTGTGGTAATACCGGCGATAGACGAGCCACACACAAATTCGGCCTGGATCGAGCATGTAGGGGGGCCTCGGTATTCAATGATTGCCAATGCCAGGTATTTTGCTAAAGGTGGGTATCTTGAGGTTTTCAGACAGCGGCGAGATGTTGTGTTAATCGACCCTCGGGGCCTACATGAATCCAGTCCACTCTATTGCGAGGCACTCAGCAAACCCCGCATCCTGCAACGCTATTATCCACCCAAAGCAGTAAAAGCATGTCGTGGAGAGCTGGAAGACAAAGCAGATTTAAGCGCTTATTCAACCTTAAATGCAATCGATGATTATGAAGAGATCCGCAAATGGCTTGGATACGCTCAATGGGACGTTGGCGGTTGGTCATACGGTGCGCGATTTATGTTGACCTACCTACATACCTATCCGCAGAGTATCCGCAGCGTAATCCTAGCAATGCCATCCATTTTGAATTTTCAGCGTCCACTAGATTACGCCCGTTTTGGTCAACAGGCATTTGATAGGCTTGAACTCGATTGCCAGCAGGATGCGCAATGTCACGCCAATTTTCCAAACGTTCGTCAAAGCTTAAATGCGGTATTGACGAAACTTGATAAACACCCAGTCAAAATCGATTTTTTCAATCCTGACAGCGGCAAAGTAGAATCGAGGATCCTAACCCGAGATATATTTGCCGAATCGATATGGGTAATGCTCTTGGATACCCGAGAAGCCCGTCAACTGCCGTTTATTTTGAGCCAAGCCGTAGCAGGTGATTTTTCGCCTTTTATCGACTTGGCAGTGCCAAAATCACCTCAGCAAAGTGAACCTGAAGGTCATTACTTTTCCGTTGTTTGCCCAGAAGAAACAGGGCAGCTTGATCAGGCAATAACCAGCGTCGCATCAAAGGACACATTTGTCGGCAATTATATCGCAAAAGACTACATTGAAGCCTGTGAAGCGTGGGGCTTGCCTCTGAGTCCGAATCATCCAATGACGAAAAAACGCTTTCCAACACCGGCTTTAATCATCACGGGAGAACAAGACCCGGTGACTCCGCCAGTCTATGGCGAAATAAATGCAGAGCATTTTGATAACGTATTGCATATCTCCTTGCCACACACGGCGCATGGCATATCGGCATTGAAAAATACCCATTGCCTACCGCAATTTCTAAATGGATTTGTCGAATCAGCAAGTTTGGACAACCTCGATATGTCTTGTGTTCGTGGCTTTAAGCCACCTGCGTTTCGTCTGGATTAATCGCATTGAGGTGCAACATCAAGATGTGACCGCCTAAATGCCTTGTTATTTTGACCAATAAGGTGCCCTTAGCCGCTGCTTGAAGATCTTACCACTGTCTTCTCTTGGCAGCGCATCGTGCAAGTCGAGCTTTCTTGGAAACTTAAAACGCGCAAGTTTTCCTTCAAGAAATTCATGGATTTGTTCGAGGGTAAGGCTATTTCCTGCCGCGCATTGCACCGCCACAACTATGGTTTCGCCAAATTCCGCGTGGGGCGCTCCAAAAACTGCGCAATCTGCAATGTCGGGCATATCAATTAATACGGCTTCAATTTCCGCCGGAAATATATTCGCTCCGCCTGAGATGATCATGTCTTTCTTTCGATCATTAATAAACAAGTAGCCGTCTTCATCCACATAGCCAACGTCTCCGACGGTGGTGTGGCCATCAACGTGTAAATCAGCTAAATCGCCTTCTGCATTGGTATATTTAAAAGGGCCAAACATGGGCAGGTATACATAGATTGAACCGGATTCTCCAGCATGTAAAGGCTGTTTCTCATCATCAAGGATCTTGATTGAACCACCAGGCAGCACCTTGCCAACAGATCCCGGTTTATCTGCTGCTTCAGAAGAAGATATCAAAGTCATGAAGCCAATTTCGCTAGCCCCGTAGGACTCGTAAAATATAGGCCCGAACCAGTCAATCATCGCTTGTTTAACGTCAGCAGGGCAGGCGGAGCCTGTGGACAAGGCAAAGCGCAATGACGATACGTCGTAAGCTTTTTTGACCGGCTCGGGCAATTTAAGCAAGCGCACCATCATAGTGGGTACAATGTAAGTATGGGTGATCTTGTACCGATCGATATCGGCGAGAAATTGTTCTGCGTCAAATTTTGGTTCAATGTAAATATCCGCATACCCTGAGGCTATACAACTCATCGAAAGTGCATTGGGCGCACTATGGTACATTGGCGCAGAAACATAAAAGCGATCGCCAGGCTCAAGCTTCATCAACGACTTCGATAAACCGCGATACACCTCGTATTTATCGGGGGCTGACTCATCCACTTCACGTTTTATTCCTTTCGGGCGACCCGTACTACCTGAGGTATAAGAAAACATGCCTCGAAAGCGTTTTGGCATGCTGTCGATAGCTTGAGTACTTTGCAATAACTCAATGAGATCTTCTGCCAATGGTGGGTTTGATGCCATTGGGGGCAGGGCGTAGCGCTGTACAACCTCGTCAGGCGTTGGGAATTGTAACACTCGTATTTGGCTCAAATCCTCACTGCTCAACCCATTGATCAAGTCACTGTGACCAATTAACACAGCCGTTTTGGAATCTTCAATAATGTGCACAATTTCTTGCGACGATGCATGCCAATTAAGAGGAACGTAATAGGTTTCAACATAACGACAGGCTTCGATCACCGCCAAATATTCTGGCGCGTTGCGCATTAAAATGGCAAGAGTATCTCCAGTTTGCACGCCTTGATTTTTCAGTACGGTAGCTATCTTTCTAACTTGCAGTTCAAAATCTTCTCTGTGAAGTGCTTTGTCGCAAAAATGTAGATTGCCTTTGATAAGTTTCTCCTTGTTCAGGAATGTCAGAATTCTCTGATTAAGAATCAGCTAGGTTAACCAGATAACGCCCTACAACCTTACCTTGCATAAATCGTTTGAGATATTCAGGCACGTGGGCTAGGGTGATCTCCTCGCACATCGAAGCTAAATTAGGTAACTTCATGTCAGTTGCCACTCGTTGCCAGATATGTTGTTTTTCATGCAAAGGAATGTAGACGGAATCAACGCCCAACAACGAAACGCCGCGGATAATAAATGGAAATACTGTTGATGAAAATTCGCCCGATGCTGCAAGGCCACAGGCAGCAACGCCGCCGCCTGATTTGATTTGTTTTAAAAGATTAGACAGGTATTCACCGCCTAAGGTATCAATACCATGGGCCCAGATCTCTTTGCCCATAGGCAAGTCACCTACCTCATTGATCGTATCTCTGTGCAGTACTTGTTCTGCGCCCAGGGCTAACAGGTTTTCAGATTGTTCCGGTTTGCCTGAAAAAGCCACGACGGAGTAACCCAGTTGCTTGAGAATTGCGATACTAACACTGCCGACTCCACCAGTGGCACCGGTCACCGCGACCGGACCATCGTCGGGCGTCGCCCCCATTTTCTCAAGTTTTTGTACACATAATGCTGCGGTAACACCGCCTGTTCCATACATCATGGCTTCCTTCAATGACAGGGCTTCAGGACGCTTTACCGCCCAATCTGCGGGAATGGAAATATACTGCCCAAGTCCTCCTGGGGTGTTCATACCCAGATCATAACCAAAGACCAATACCTCATCGCCGGCTGCAAAGGTGCCTGATTTGTCCTCAACGACGACTCCCGCTGCATCGATGCCTGGGGTATGAGGAAAATTACGGGTCACTCGTTTATTGCCGCTAGCTGATAGCGCATCTTTATAATTCAATGAAGAGTAATGAACGTTGATAAGCAGGTCATTGTCTGGCAAATCTGACATGGCCTTTTGCACCAGACTTGAAACGTATCGTTTATCGTCAGTTTCTTCTACCTGAATGGCACTAAACGGTTTTGAGTGAGACATGATGTTAAAGCTTAAGTCGATTAGGCGTAGCAAAAACTTTAGCAGAGAAGCTCTAGCAACGCGAAATTTGCATTTATGTGCTTCAGCATTTGGCAATTTTCTGGGGTGAATCCAACTGTTTGAAGTATTCCATGCCAGTTTTTAACAAGGGGTTGGGTCAAGTGCGCTTTATTGTAATGACAATTAGCGTTAGTATTTTTCGTTGAATAAACTTAACGGAAGTAACCACTTTTTATGGCAGCTGATAGATTTATCCCTTTTAGAAAACAAGACATTATAGAAATGTGTCTTAAAGAAGTGGACCAACTGGGATCTGAAGTCTCATTTAAGCAGTTCTGCGAATTGCTTGCCAGTTTTATTCATTTTGAGTATCACCATTTGTTGGAATCACTAAAAAATGATTATGCGCCTTTTGATCCCAATGCCGATACACGTCAGCTACGCGAGTTAACCTCGCAGCAAAAAATTCATGCTCGTAATGCCTTTGCTGACAACTTTTCAAAAGTGCTTAATGCGGCAAATTTTGAAAAAATAACAGAACAGGATTTGCAAGATGCCTTAACTGAAGAGTCCCTGTTTAAAGTCAGGCTAGAAGTAGAATTTGATGATTTTGAACAAGTGGTTTTTTTTCGTCGTGGAGAATCTCAAAAAACGGAGACAATCTCCTCATTGTGGGGATTGCGAAAACAAAATATCCATTTTACCAACTACGATCGCGTTGCGGTGTTTATCACCCTAAAAGACAAAACCCATTTTGAACGCAAGAAAAAGCTACCAATTGGTTTTGAGCCAGGCTCTACCATCATTAAACTTTTTCAGAATGTGCCAAAAGCCGATCTAGAGATGTTGTTTCCCAACAGCGAAGTCAGAATGCGGCGAATCGACAAAGTGATCATCAGCGCGTCTGCAATTGTTGGCGGTGCTGTGGTGTTAGTCACTAAGTTAGGGGCATCCATTATACTGCTGGCTGCTTTAGTCGCATTTTGGCTTGGCTGGCGCAACGAATCTGTAGAAATGACCCAACAACATTTTTTGTCCTTTGCTATTGGAGTAGGGGTGTTAGGCGGCTTTGTGTTTAAAGAGTGGAGCAAGTTTAAAAATCGAAAAATTAAATTTATGAAAGCCCTTTCGGATAATTTGTATTTTAAAAACTTGGACAATAACGCAGGTGTTTTTCACACGCTGATTGATGCGGCCGAAGAAGAGGATTTTAAAGAAGCACTTTTAGCTTATACCTTTTTACTAAAATCGCCTGAGGGGTTAAGTGCACAAGCATTAGATCAGGAGATTGAACGTTGGTTCGCGCAAACCTATCAGTGCACGTTGGATTTTGAAATATCTGATGCCTTAGGAAAACTTGAGCGAATGCAATTGATCGCATCGAAAGGCGATTTATATCTGCCATTGTGTTTAACCGTTGCCAAACAAAAATTAGATACACAGTGGGATAATTTTTTTAGTTATAACAACGTCTGAAACTTGTAAAAAGGCGGCTAGCTAATTCTCAATCTTCAGAATTGGCAACGTTTTCCAATTCATTTAATACACCACAATCTTTGACTTTTACGTTGTCAGCACATGCTGATTTAATTGAAAGCAGTGAATGTTGTAGGGCGGTGAGTTCATCAATGCGGTTGTTCACATCCTCAATATGCCGTTCAATGGTTTCATTAACACTAGAACAGCTGTTTTCTGGTTTCGCTTTTGTCACCAATAGTTGATCGATTTCGGCTATTGACATGTCCAATGAGCGGCACTGTTTTATGAATAATAATTGCTTTAGTGCGCTGGCACAGTAAATGCGGTAGTTGCTTTGTGTGCGTTCGGGTCTGGGCAAAAGGCCGCGACGTTCGTAAAATCGAATTGTTTGAATGCTCAACCCAGTCTTTTGAGCCAAGGCGCCAATTTTCATAAATCTAGAATTTCCGTGTTGACCCTATACTTGGTATAGACATTACACTTGCTTGGTAAGTTCGTAAAGCCAATCTCGTGAATAGCAAACTACACAGTGATTGGTCTTAAACCAGTACTAAATTTTAAGTATTGTTTATGCTACCTATAGCGCTTTAAAGGAGAAAAAAATGAATATCAGGCAAGCAGTAAAACCTTACGTTGTGGAAAGATTGCACATGGCAAAAAGTGCATTTTTAAACGACCAAAGTAAAGAGGGATTTCGACACCTTGAAAATGCTCATGTACTCGGCCAGCACTCTACGTATTTCCATACTCGTGTGCATTTTGAAATGCTGAAATACGGATTTAGACAGGGTGATACCAATGAAGTATTCGGTCAGATCTTGAGGATTATAGGTGCGATAACAAAAACCTCTTTGGGTTTACTTCCTAGAGGGAATACGGGAGGTGCGAATGTTAGCGCTTTTAAGTCTATGCCTATATCCCCTGAAAACCTCGCCATATTGGATAAAATTAAACATGAATCAAAATAGCATACGAAGTTAGAAAAGATGGTGGAGGGGGTGAAAGCAGAGTTTAGGCGCACTGCGCCTTCTGCTTGAACGACCAGCAGGGATGCTGGGCTGGAATTAAGCCACATGGATGTGTTATTGCCTCTACTCCCAAGTATTCAATTGGCGCCCTTCGGGCCATGCTTCGCATGTTTTAACTTGTTCCCGACAAGTTAGTCGAACTGCGTGTCGCAGCTTCTCGTCCAGCCCCTTCAAGGACTAATTTATTTGATTTTGTGTGAATTGGATTTCTAGGTATTTAGAAAAGATGGTGGAGGGGGCAGGATTCGAACCTGCGAAGGCTGAGCCGGCAGATTTACAGTCTGCTCCCGTTGACCGCTTGGGTACCCCTCCGAAAGAGGCGCGTATACTATCAGAAAAACACACACTGTAAATAGCGTTAAAGAAATATCCGATCTATTCGATAAAAAAGTAATCAATCTTTTGAGTTTCTGCCTTGTCTAATACCCAAGCACTTGATGCAATTGTGCAATCTGATCTTGAATGGTCCGGATCGATAAATCGGTCGACGGCTCAAGGCGAAAAGTTCGCGTTACTAATAGCCATGCTATCTGATAACGTTTTATTGCGTCCTGCCATAGAAAAAACTGAACCAGACGAATCTTATAATTTAGACGTCCAAAATCATTATCGGCGCAACCCGTTAAGCGCAGAGCAAGTCGATTGGGAAAAAATGAATCAGGCGAATTTTGCATTTCATAACAATGTGTCTGATGGTCGTCTATGGTGTGTTTTGAATCCTCAGCCGCTGGCCATGTTTGATGACGACAAACGACTTGACGCTGAGATTATCGCCAATTGCAGCCACGTTACCCAACAACGTTATAAGGCCGCAAGTGACAACACCATCGAAGTAGACGAAACAATACTTTATGACGTGTTAGAGTCCATTCACGCTTAAATAATACCCCTGTTTATGCTGAGGGTATTTTGATTGTTCAAACAATCTTGTTATACTCCGCGCCGCAAAAATTTGCTTTGGTTTTACGTTCCAATTCGCAATAGGAAAAGATATGTCTAAATTCATTGTTTGCGCGATGTACAAATTCGTCACGCTTGAAAATTATAAAGAAATGCGTCAACCACTCCTTGACGTCATGGAATCCAATCAGATCAAGGGTACTCTTTTACTTGCCCATGAAGGTGTCAATGGCACGATTTCAGGGAGTAGGGAAGGCATAGACGCCTTGATTTCATATTTAAATCAAGACGAAAGAATTAACCCCATTTCTTTTAAAGAATCTCTTGATGACACCCAGCCTTTTTACCGCACAAAAGTTAAACTCAAAAAAGAAATTGTGACAATGGGTGTTGAGGGTATCGATCCAAAACAAACCGTCGGGACTTATGTCAAACCCGCAGATTGGAATGCGTTGATTTCTGATCCGGAGGTGTTGTTAATCGATACACGCAACGACTATGAGATTGAAATAGGCACCTTCGAAAATGCGGTGAACCCTAAAACTGATACATTTAGAGAATTCCCCCAGTATGTGAAAGATAACCTGGATCCTAAGGTCCACAAAAAAGTTGCCATGTTTTGTACCGGTGGAATTCGCTGCGAAAAATCCACCGCCTATATGAAAGAACAGGGTTTTGACGAAGTCTTTCATTTAGAGGGGGGCATTTTAAAGTATTTGGAAGAAGTGCCTAAAGAAGACACGATGTGGAAAGGGGACTGTTTTGTATTCGACAATCGCGTTGCGGTCGATCATGATTTACAAAAGAGCCATTACGAAGCTTGTTATGCTTGTCGCTTACCTATAACTGCAAATGACAAAGAAAGTGAGTTATATGAGCCAGGCGTTAGCTGCCCCAAATGCCATGGAACGCACTCTGAGGAACAAATAGCGAGATTTAGAGAAAGAGAAAAACAGGTTAATCTTGCCAAGCAACGAAACGAAGAGCACGTTGGCAGTGAAGCACGCAAAGCCACAAAGCTTCGTCGTCAACTCAAAGCGGCTGAGAGACGAGAAAGAAGGGTCGCTGCAGGTAAATCGGCATAGACATAGGCGGGTAATAAAAGATACTATTCCTGTACAGTGACTGAGTAAGGTTATTTATGACACAGAGTACGCCCATGGATGAAAGCAAAGTTGCCGAGATCCGTAAAGAGTTTGACTATTTTGATAAAGATAATAATGGGCAAATCGACCTGCCTGAATTTATTGAACTGCTGACGATTCTTTCGCCAAAGACTAAAGCAAGTCATGTGCAAGAAGGCTTTCAATTGATCGATGAAAACAATGACGGTTTTATCGACTTTGAAGAGTTTTTAGATTGGTGGCAAGAAGCTTGGTGGGAATATTAGCTTCTAACTTAAATTAAAAAACGCTCCTTCTGGAGCGTTTTTTAACTGCCAAGACACTTTGCTAGTCAATATTTGCATCTGCAAAAATAGTCGACCCCTTTGTTTATTGGGTGTTTACTAGATATTTTCGATAAACTTCAATATCGCGCCAAATGATTTGCCACCCATTTTTTGAAAACGACTGTCAAACATTCCACCAATAAGAGGAATATTGATTCGTCCTTTTGAGTGCCATTCAACCAGAGTACCGTCTTCTTGTTCAGAAAGGATGATCTCGCCCAAATCATGAGCAAAGGGCAAGGGGGTAGAGTATTCAATGAGGTAACCAAGCTTAGTAGGGCGTTCAAAACTCACTATCCGTTCGTGCAATACAACTGAGCCTGTATCGATCATTCGTAACGCGCCCAACCCATTGTCTTCTGAGTTCCCTTTTTCCAATAATTTGGAGCCTTTCACACCGGGGAATTGCTTGTATTCGCTATGATTGGCGAGTTGCTCAAACACAAACGAAATATCTTTTTTAACGACTCGAGATACTTTAATGTCAAACAACGCGCTTCTCCATTAGTTTTATTGATGTTTGGTGTGACTTTACATTAAAAATGATTATGCATTTAGCCGCTATTGTCAATTCTCACTTCTCTTACGCTTTAGCGGCACATGACCGACCTCGACACCTTCTTGCATTCGAACTCGTTTGGCGGGTTTTTCGCTATTTTGCGGCTTACGCTTTTTCTTGGGCTTGGACCCTTTAGGGTTTGCTGGTGAACTGGTGCGTTCTTTTAACCCTTTAAATTTAGCTTCAAGGCCTTCCAATTCACTAAATTCAATCGATTGCTGTAAGAAGCGCTTAATCGCTTTAAAGCTATTCCAATCTTTAGGGCCGACGAAAGAAATCGCACTTCCTTGATTACCGGCTCGACCCGTTCGACCGATCCGGTGTACATATTCATCCGCTAGTTTAGGTAGATCAAAGTTAATCACCCAAGCTACTTTAAGTAAGTCTAAGCCTCTCGAGGCTACATCTGTTGTCACCAACACTTGGTGTTGTCCGCGGCTAAACGCATTCATTATATTACTGCGCTGCGATTGAGTTAATTCTGCACTGAGTGCAACGCTGTCAAAACCCTGCTCGTTAATGTGTGTAGAGAGTTTTTCAGTGTCTTCTCGTGTTGCAGTAAAAACGATGACTTGTTTATTTTGTGTGGTGTTTAACACCGCCAGTAACTGCTTGATTTTGTGATCGAGATGATCTGAAAAATAGAAGGTTTGATTAATATCTTTGTGCTGCTCATTGCCTTTACCAACGCTTATACGCATGGGGGCTTTGAGGATCTGTTGTGTCAAAGAATGCAGCGACGCCGAATCTAATGTGGCTGAAAACATCATAGTTTGACGTTTCCGGTGATCGGCAAAGCGGTCGATCATACGAAGTTGTTCTGCGAATCCGAGATCAAGCATTCTATCGGCTTCATCAAAGATGAGTAACTCTAAACCATTGAGGAACAGGCTTTTGTCTTTTATATGGTCAGCCACTCGACCAGCTGTGCCAACAACAAATTGAGGGCGACGTTTTAATGCTTTTACCTGATCATTAAAGTTTTCACCACCAAGAATAAGGGTTGCAGACACGGGAAGCCCTGAAATCAGCCACTTAAGCTGCATAAATACTTGCTTGGCTAACTCTCTAGTGGGCGCCAGGATCAATACTCTCGCATCTTTAGAACTTAGTGGTTTTGTTTTTAATACTCGATGCAGAGCAGGAATAAGAAATGCAAGGGTCTTTCCCGAACCTGTTTTTGACGAGGCCAGCAAATCTTTACCCATTAACGCGTGCCCAATGGCAAGCGCCTGGATCTCAGTTGGCTCAGTAAAGTTCTTTAGCGTTAGGGCTTTGATGATCCGGTGATCAAGGGCAAAATCATTAAAAAGCAATATTCACTACTTAGTTAGTTGAGGTGTCTTTATCTTTTGATTTTAACACAGCTAAATAGTTATCTTGGGAATACTTTTGCCAATCGCACATCGAAAATTGTTGAACAAGTACTCCATTATAACGCTGGTTCTGTGCATTGGTGGGGAGTGAAATCTGATATTCGATTCCAGCTAACAGCGGCTGCAGTAGGCCGTGAATGCCTTTGTCGTTTACTAATGGTAAATTGCCAGCGATGATTTGATGAGCGTTTTCCAACGTACTCGGAGCAACTTGCACTTGGTGAACAGCTTGTAATATTTTGAAGTATGCTTCACGTGCAGAATCTTTGCCCGGAATAAGTAACCGTTTAACCCTTGACTGTAAGCGTTGGAAAAGTAGTGTTTCGTTTTGATACAAAAAGCTTAGTAACAAGTTATTTGCTGTCAGTACTTCACCAGAGCGCCTGTTCAAATATTGATTCATCTCCAGTGCCTTGGCAAAGTGCTGTTGCGCATCCTTATATCGTTGTTCTGTTATTGCAAGGGTACCCAAGTTGTTTTCAATGATGGCTAAAAACTCATACTCTTCTAATTCAACTGCCAGTTCTTTTGCCGCAGTATACATGTTGTTTGAGTAAACAAGGTTTCCTAGATTGCGTTCTACAACACCTAAATTAATCATCGCTATGACTTTGTCCTTGGGTGAGTCACTATAATCAATACTGCACAGGTAGCCAGCTTTAGCCGCAGTTAAATGTCCGCTGCGTCTCATCCAAACACCGAGTCCTCTCAAAATTTTGGCCAAATGTTGATTAAAATACTCCGTTTCTTTTAATTCTGATAAGGCATAGAGCGATTGGTTGAGCAAATCAAGATCGGATACTTGAATCGCAGACAACATTGCAGTGAGGTGCCATGCTGATGCCTGCTCAGGTGTAGCGATTGCCAATAATGGACTGTTGTTTTCTAACAAAGAAATGGTTTTCTCAGGTAGAACCCGTAAATGATCCTCTGCTTCATTAATAACGTGTTCTATTCGATCGATGGACGAAACATCTTGATAATGCGAGTGAGAATTGACACTAATCATCCCGATCAGCGAAAGTAAGAGAAATCCTTTTTTCAAAACAGCTCCGGTCAACATATTGTTACCGGAGCATTTTAAAACAGCTTTTGAAGAATGAAAACTAAACTAAAGTCTAATTTTTAGTTTAAAAGGTCATTTCTTTTACATTGTCATTGACAATCAGTTTGCCCGCGGTCTTGCTAGCGACTTCATCAACCGTGACTCCAGGGGCAAGCTCCAGTAAATGGAAGGCACCGTCCTTGACTTCTACAACCGCTAAATCAGTGATAATTTTATTGATGCAGTTCACGCCGGTCAGGGGCAATGTACAAGCTTCAAGAAGCTTCGAATTTCCGTGTTTGTCTGCGTGAGTCATGGTGACGATAATGTTTTTAGCACCTGCGACAAGATCCATTGCACCGCCCATGCCTTTGACTAACTTTCCGGGGATCATCCATGACGCAATACTACCGTTAACGTCCACCTCAAAGGCGCCAAGTACGGTAAAATCTACGTGACCGCCACGGATCATGGCAAAACTCTCGGCTGAGCTGAATATTGACGCACCCGTCACAGACGTGACCGTTTCTTTACCCGCATTGATCATGTCAGCATCAAGTTGCTCTTCTGTTGGATAAGGTCCCATACCGAGTAAGCCATTTTCAGATTGCAACATAACTGAAATATCTTCAGGGACAAAGTTCGCAGCCAATGTTGGGATGCCTATGCCCAGATTCACATAATCGCCATCTTTGAATTCTTTAGCTACGCGCATGGCGATTTGGTCTCTTGTTAAAGCCATTATTTGTCTCCTTCTGATTTAGACAAAACTCGACGCTCTATGCGCTTTTCAAACTGACCTTGAATGATACGGTCCACGTAGATGCCAGGCGTATGAATTTGGCTAGGCGGAATGGCGCCAGGAGGCACGATTTCTTCAACCTCTACAACGGTAATTTTCCCTGCGGTTGCCGCCATAGGGTTGAAATTTTGTGCGGTATGACGGTAGATACAATTACCAAATACATCAGCTTTATAGGCTTTAACGATGGCAAAGTCGCCAGTGATTGCCTCTTCAAGAATGTACGGGCGCCCATTAAATTCTTTGACTTCTTTACCTTCTCCGACCGGTGTACCGTATCCTGTTGCCGTGTAAAAACCGGGGATGCCAGCTCCGCCTGCACGCATTTTTTCAGCAAGTGTACCTTGAGGGGTAAGCTCAACCTCTAATTCGCCATTGAGTAATTGCTTTTCAAACAACGCATTTTCGCCAACATACGAGGAGATCATTTTGCGAATTTGTTTATCTTCCAAAAGCAGTCCGAGGCCAAAACCATCGACCCCACAATTATTCGATACAACTGTGAGATCTTTAGTCGCCATTTTTTTGATTTGCGCGATTAACCCTTCAGGGATCCCGCACAAGCCAAAACCACCAGCAATGACGGTCATTCCATCTTCCAGCCCGGCCATCGCCTCTTCATAACTGGTGACGATTTTATTAAATCCGCTCATGTTCGCTCCAATGTAAAATTTCACAAAGTATTAACGTTTATGTTATTAAAGTAAAATTGATTTAATGTCATTATTAATAAAAATAATTAATAAATAGCAACAAACGATGAAAGGTATATTTTGCTCTCATACAAACAATTACAAGCTTTTGTGACGCTTGCCCAATCCAATACTTTCGCTGAAGCGGCTGAAAAAATTCATTTGTCACAACCCGCGTTGTCCAGTTCGATTAAAAAACTCGAACAGCAACTTGGTGGAGAGCTATTCTCTCGCACCACCAGAAAGGTCGCACTGAGTAAAGAAGGGGCTGAGTTTGTGCCCGTAGCAATGCGGCTAATTCATGATTGGGATTCTTCTTTAGCGGATATGCGTGACTTATTTGCTATGCAACGAGGGAAACTTACGCTCGCGGCAATGCCTTCTTTTGCCAATAGTATATTGCCAAAAATTGTTAAATCCTTCCATCAGCAGTGGCACGGAATTAACTTAACGATCAGAGATGTGGTCATGGAGGATGTGATCAACTTAGTGAGAGTAGGGCGGGCAGAGATTGGATTTTCTTTTGAAACAGAGCAACTGGACGGCCTGGTGTTTAAAACCTTAATGACCAATGAGTTCATCGCTGTTTTTGCCCCGCAGCATCCACTTGCACAAAGAGACACCGTTAGTTGGCACGAAATAGCTCAGTATCACTTTGTGGCAATGAATAGAGGTTCCAGTATTAGACTTTGGATTGAACAGTTTACTCGACAACACGATTTACGGCTAAATATCGTAGTAGAAGCTAATCAGCTATCGACAGTCGGGGAGTTTGTTAAGACTGACATGGGAGTGTCAGTGGTTCCTGGAATATGCCAGCAACAGTTTTCTCAAAGTGGTTTGGCTTGCGTAGCAATTGAGGGAGTCAACTTAAGCAGAAAAATAGGCATGCTAAAAACCCACAGAAAATCCTTGTCGGTTCCTGCAAAAGCAATGTGGGAAAGTATCTTGGAAAATCACCTAGGGAATTAATAACCAGTTACAACAAAAAACAATCAAATAAACCAAGCAAATTACCATTTTTTCTTTGGTGCAAATAATTCGTCCAGCTCGTCACGTTCTTCTTCTTGTTTTTTCGCGCGATCTTGAGCATTTGCATTTTTAAGATTGTCTTGAATAGTTCTGAGTTGCTCGTCTAGTTGTGCTTTGCGTTCGATATTGTATTGGTCAGGCTGAGTTTGTCCTTCAAGCGCCGCAATAGCCTTCTCGAAATATTGCCGCGCTGAGCCCAGCATATTTGACTGTAAAGCCGCATTGCCTCTTTTGGCCAAGGTTTCAACATTTACTCTTAATTGTAACGATGCTAACGCACGGTCTTCGTGGGTAAAAGTCTGCGTATCTACTTTTCCTTTAGCGTGTTCTGAGCGCAATAAGACTCTAAATTTTTTTACTGCCTGAATATATTGGATAACCATTTTATCGCTGTCGGGCAGGCTAAAAGAATCCTGAGAAGGGGATTGCGCATTAATATTTATCATTTTAATGCGTTCTTGGGACTGTTTTATTCGCTGACGAATCTCTGGTATTGAGGGGTTTAATTCAAAAATAACCTTCAACGCATTGAGCACTCGGGTGTGCAGAATAGCAATAAGTTTTTGCGACACAGGGATTGTATCAATAGTCATCAATACGTTCTCTGTTTCATCAATCACCGACTTTTGTTTCGCGATTTCAGTTCGTCTTTCCGCTTCAATTTTTTCTCGGTGTTGCTGCAAAGCGTTGACAACAATCGCCACGACAACCAAAGAAACAATTAAAATTATAATTATAGGAAAAATCATCTAACCATACAGTCCTGTTCTATCGACTCGCAATTGAAAAAACGCCTTATGTTACGGTAATTTAAGCGTAAATACACTTCCACCCAATTTACCACCATTCGCCAACTCGATGAAGCCACGTTTGTCACCACGTCGATGCGCTCCGGCGATCATCCGGGCAAAAAATAACCCCAAGCCCGTTCGTCCCTCACTTATTTTCACGTTTTGCATATCGATATCATTAGATTTAAGCATGCTTGGAGGATAACCCTGACCATCGTCTTCAATTCGAATACAAAGCCAATCGTCCTCCGCATACGCACTAATCAAAAGTTTACTGTTACCATATCGCATGGCATTGACCAGTATATCGTTAAGCAAAAGTGTTATGAGTTCGATATCGAAGTATTTGACCAGATCAGGCGATTGCTCGATTTCTAAGGTCATATTTTTGTGCCCTAAATAGTGTTCGTGGGCAATAAAAACATTGTCTAGCAAGTCTTCGATAAAACACTCATCTTCATTTATCGGCAGGTTTTCCAATTCCGCCCTATATAATGACAAAAGTTGCACAAGTCCGGTATTTAGCCGAGAAGATTCATAGTGGGCAGTGGACAAAAATGCGTTAGCTTTAGGGTTGTTTTTGTCTATACACGTATTTAATCCATCAATGGACTGTTTGAGCAAATTCAAAGAGCTTTTCATGTCGTGAACAGCGGAGGCCAATACAGTAGAAAAATCGATATCTTGTTTTGTTTCTTTTGTCATTTTTCACAAAGCCTTATCGCTGTTTTGAGTCACCAGTATCTCCGAAGATGCAGAAATTTGCCAAAAAAACTGTTGAAACATCAAGAAAATTTCCACTTTTGTTAAAATTTAATGGAATTAATTTCCGCTTAGGTATATATATTTTGAATATATGTATTTTCCAAAAAGGCATTTGGTTACCAGAAATGAAATTACAACAACTGCGATATATTGTTGAAGTCTTAAATAATAATTTGAACGTGTCCGCAACAGCGGAAAATCTTTATACTTCTCAACCTGGGATCAGCAAACAAGTTCGCATGCTTGAAGATGAACTTGGTGTTCAGATTTTTGGTCGCAGTGGCAAGCATTTAACCCATGTTACCGATGCAGGTCAGGACGTTATCAATATTTCCCGAGAAATCTTGGCAAAAGTAGAGAGTATCAAGGCAGTCGCGAGAGAGCACACACTTCCAGATCAAGGTAAGCTAAATATCGCAACAACTCATACTCAAGCTAGGTACGCGTTACCTGAGGTCATTAAAGGCTTTATGGGTAAATATGAGAAAGTGTCATTGCACATGCACCAAGGTACGCCATCGCAAATCAGTGACCTTGCCGCTAAAGGCGAAGCGGATTTCGCAATCGCTACAGAAGCATTGCATTTATACAATGATTTAGTGATGTTGCCTTGTTATCACTGGAATCGAAGTATTATTGTAAATCGTGAGCATCCCCTTGCGAAGAAAACCTCTATTACTATTAAAGATATTGCTGAATTCCCGTTAGTTACCTACGTATTTGGTTTTACTGGGCGCTCTGAGTTAGATCAAGCCTTTGACCGAGCCGGTTTAGAACCTAAAATCGTCTTTACTGCAACCGATGCTGACGTGATTAAAACCTACGTCAGACTGGGTGTTGGCATAGGTGTAATTGCTTCGATGGCGATCGATGACAAACTAGATAATGATTTAGTTAAAATCGATGCGAGTCACCTATTTGATTACAGCACTACTAAAATTGGTTTCAGGAAAGGGTCATTCTTACGCAGCTACATGTATGAATTTATTGAACGCTTTGCACCACATTTGACAAAAGATGTGGTGGAAAGAGCGATGATGCAAAAGAACAACGACGAAGTGGAAAAAATGTTTAAGGGACTCACTTTGCCCGTTAAATAAACGAGCAAAGGGGAAATTATAAGATTTTGCCTGATTTTTTAGCATTCAATAATGTTTACAGCTAGACCGCCTCGTGCGGTCTCTTTGTATTTAGACTTCATGTCGTTGCCAGTATCCCACATGGTTTTTATTACTTTATCCAAGGACACCTTATGCTGACCCGATCCTCTCAGTGCTAATCGAGATGCATTGATCGCTTTAATCGCTCCCATTGCGTTTCTTTCGATGCAAGGAACTTGGACTAGTCCGCCAACAGGATCACAGGTGAGTCCTAAATTATGTTCCATGCCAATTTCAGCTGCATTTTCAACAGCGTCAACTGAGCCCCCGATAATTTCAGTTAATGCGCCTGCGGCCATTGAGCAGGCAACGCCCACTTCGCCCTGACAACCGACTTCTGCACCTGAAATTGACGCATTCTTTTTGTACAAAATGCCTATGGCCGCAGCGGTTAGTAAATATCTGGCGGCGGTATGTTTTTCAACTTTTCTCACGAATTTATCGAAATAGCACAACACGGCAGGAATGATCCCTGCTGCGCCATTGGTAGGAGCGGTAACCACTCTCCCACCTGCGGCATTTTCTTCGTTCACCGCTAATGCAAACAAATTAACCCAATCCATAGCCTGCATTGGGTCTGCAGTTTGTTCCGTCTCAAGTCGACGATAGAGAGCTGGCGCTCTGCGGGTAACTTTTAATCCACCAGGTAAAATCCCCTCGGTGTGAATTCCGTTGTTAACCGATTCCAGCATCACCTGCCAAATCTCCCACAATTTTTCTACTACTTCACTTTTGGGTTGCACCGTGGCTTCGTTTTCTAACATCAACGCGCTGATACTAAGCCCGTGTTCTTTGCACTTTTGAACCAATTCATTGGCAGTTGAAAAAGAGTAAGGCAAAGGTTTTTGTTCTTTTTCCAATGAACGGTTTTTAACTGACTGAAAATCTTCTTCTTTAACAATAAAACCGCCACCAATGGAGTAGTAAGTTTGCGAAAGCACTAGTTCTTCTTGCTTGAATGCATGCAGCGTCATTCCATTGGAATGCAGTGGTAAGGTTTTCCGACGGTGAAAGACAATTGCGCCTTGTTTAGGAAATGCAACCCTGTGTTGTTGATTAAGATCGATTTTTTGCGTTGACTCTATTTGTGTCAAATAACCTTCTACCAAACTGACGTCGATGGTTTCCGGTTCCAAACCTAGTAAGCCAAGAATAACGGCTTTACCCGTTCCATGACCTTTACCTGTTTGTCCAAGTGACCCAAACAATTCTACAGTGACCCGATCTACAGTGTTCAGTTGATGATTCAATTCTAAATGATCGCAAAATGATTTCGCCGCACGCATTGGCCCAACCGTGTGTGAGCTGGATGGACCAATACCGATACTGAACATGTCAAATACGCTTATCACTGAAGTTTCTCATTAAGTTTTAAAGTAGGGCGCTACTATGAGCATAGTTAAATCCTTGGGCAAGGAAAAGTCGCTGTGAATGAAAAAATTAGTGGGGGCAGAGCGTAAAGAAAACTTGATAGTTGCTCTGACCTTCTAGTTCAATTGATATGATCTGAAAGAAGCCGCACAAATGCCGCAGTCGCTCCCCAAATCGTTTTGTCCTGCCATGGTATAAAGTAGACCGGATGACGGTGGCCGCCGCGCTTTACCCAATGAATTAAATGCTGATTTTTATCAAGCAAATGTGACAAGGGAACTTCAAAAACATTATCGACCTCGTTTTTATCTAACTTCAAGGTAAATTGTGGCGTGACAAAGCTAACAAAAGGCGTCACCTCAAACCGGCTAATGGTGCGAAATTTCGGTAACCTTCCTACGACGTCTATGAGTTGCGAGGAAATTCCAATTTCTTCTTCGGTTTCGCGTAAAGCGGTATGGAGTAAATTGTGATCGGATTTTTCTTGTTTGCCACCAGGAAAACTCACTTGTCCAGGATGATGTTTTAAATGTTTTGCCCGTTGGGTGAATAACACTGTCAGTTCATCGGCTCGCTCAATGATTGGGATCAATACCGCAGCAGGTTTACCTGCTTCCTTTAGTGGAAAATCTTTTGCAGCACTTACTTGCCTGGCATGTTGAAAGCGGCCAAGAAAGGTCTGCCTATCCATTACAACCGTTCCAGAATGGGTAAAATTTTTGAGACTTTATCCAGCGATTCCTGGTATTCATCTTCCGATGTCGAATCCAGTACAATGCCTCCACCAGCCCAGCAATACATTGTATCGTTTTCGCATAACAGTGTACGTATACATATATTGGTATCCATATTGCCCAACACATCAATATAACCAATGCTACCACAGTATATGTTGCGCCTATTTGGCTCTAATTCATCGATAATTTCCATTGCACGAACTTTGGGCGCACCTGTTATTGATCCACCGGGGAAAGCACCTTGCAAAAGGTCATAGGCATCAAAATTATCATCTAATTGCCCGGTAACTGTGCTCACCAAATGGTGAACAGCTTCGAAACTCTCGACTTCGAATAGTTGCGGAACATCAATGGTTCCTGGTGCACAGCTCCGGCTTAGATCATTTCTTAGCAAGTCGACAATCATTAAATTTTCAGCTTTGTCCTTGGGAGACGACTGAAGAAGGGTTATTTGCTCCTGATCTTTTACTTTATTGTCAACAAAGCGTGGTCGTGTGCCCTTAATAGGCTGAGTTTTGACCTTTTTGTCATTCAATGAGATGAATCGCTCAGGAGAAATGCTCAGTATCACACTTTCATCAAGTCGAATGAATGCCGAGAAAGGCGCTTGATTTGCTTTTCGCAAAGACAAATAGGCCGACCATTCGCTGCCCTGATATTGAGCGCTAAAGCGTTGCGCAAAATTAACCTGATAACAATCACCAGCGCGCAAATATTTATGCACTTTGTCGAGGCTTTGTTGATAGCGTGTTTTGTCCATGTTTGCTTGCCAACTGGTCGACAAACAAAAATTTGAATCCGAATAGTGCAACTTTGCATTAACCAGGCTTTCGATATCGTCTGCGCTTGGGTTATCAAAACCGGGTAATTCAACCAAATAAAAAACGCCTTTTACATTGTCTTTTACAACACACCACGTGTACAAACCAATGGCCATGTCTGGCGTTGAATAGCTATGTTCAGATGAATCGGGCAAGTTTTCAAAGCATCGTCCCAAATCATACCCAAAATAGCCGGCCGCACCGCAATGAAAAGGTAAGTGAATGCCAGGGTTGTTATCCTGTAAAGGGAGCGAATCACTGTCGCCTAATACCCGCTTCATAAGTGACCTTACTATACTCAGCGGGTTACCTTGGCAGCGGATGTCTTGTTGGCCGTTCTCTGAAATTTGACAATCTGTTCCAAAGGCAACGATTGTTGCCATTGGCGCAGCAACAAAAAAATCAAATCGCGCGTTAACGTGGGAACTATTGGCAGAATCAAGCAACATAGACCAGGGTCTATTAGCGTAAACGGCGAACAATTCGGTGATATCAGTTTCTTTGGGTATAGCAAGTGTTTGGATTTGGACGCTTTTACTCACAGTATCTCGCATTAAAATTTGACCAACATACGAAAATTAGCAGTGTTTTACGATGGAGCAATTGTTAACATGAGGGTATCATAATGTCGTTATTCTAACGACACAAATAATTGAAAGAGGCACCTATGGCACTCATTCGCCAGCAAGATTTTATCGATAGCATTGAAGATGCATTGCAGTTTATTTCTTATTATCACCCGCTTGATTACGTCAAAGCCGTAGAGAAAGCATACAATCAAGAGCAAAGTCAGGCAGCCAAAGACGCCATGGCACAAATCTTAATCAATTCAAGGATGTCAGCGGAAGGGAAACGTCCGCTTTGTCAGGACACTGGTATTGTCACCTGCTTCGTTAAAATTGGTATGGCAGTGCAGTGGGATAAAACCGATATGACGGTTCAGCAAATGGTCGATGAAGGCACACGTCGTGCTTACCTGAATCCAGATAATCCGCTTAGGGCATCAATTGTTTCTGATCCCGCGGGTAGCCGCACAAATACTAAAGATAATACGCCTGCCGTTGTGCACATCGACACCGTTGCAGGTGATCAGATTGAAGTCATGATAGCCGCTAAGGGTGGCGGTTCTGAAAATAAATCAAAAATGGTGATGTTAAATCCCAGCGATGATATTGCTGAATGGGTAGTCAAGACACTACCTACCATGGGAGCTGGTTGGTGCCCACCTGGAATGTTGGGGTTAGGCATAGGTGGTACGGCGGAAAAAGCTGCAGTGCTAGCTAAAGAAAGTTTGATGGATCCGGTCGATATTCAAGAGTTGATGGAGCGCGGTGCACAAACCACTGAAGAGAAATTGCGCTTAGACATTTTCAAAAAAGTTAACGATTTGGGTATTGGTGCTCAGGGGTTAGGTGGGCTCACCACCGTTGTTGATGTGAAAATCAAATCTGTTCCCACCCACGCCGCATCTAAACCTGTGGCAATGATCCCTAATTGTGCGGCTACGCGTCATGCACATTTTCATTTAGACGGCTCTGGGCCTGCTGAATTTGCGCCACCTAAATTAGAAGACTGGCCCGATATCACATGGGAAGTCGGTGCGGATACTCGCAGAGTTAACCTCGATACGCTTAGTAAAGAAGATATTCAAGAGTGGAAAGTCGGCGAAACTGTTCTGTTGTCAGGCAAGATGCTGACAGGGCGCGACGCTGCACACAAGCGCATTCAATCTATGCTCGCCAATGGTGAAGGCATGCCTGAAGGTGTCGATTTAACCAATCGATTCATCTATTACGTTGGTCCGGTTGATGCTGTTGGTGATGAAGTTGTAGGGCCTGCTGGTCCAACAACGGCAACACGAATGGATAAATTCACTGATATGATGCTCGAGCAAACAGGATTGATTGGCATGATCGGTAAAGCTGAGCGCGGTCCCGCTACGGTTGAAAGCATTGCTAAGCATAAAGCCGTATATTTAATGGCGGTAGGCGGCGCGGCGTATTTGGTTTCCAAAGCCATTAAAAAATCCAAAGTTGTGGCCTTTGAAGACTTAGGTATGGAAGCAATTTATGAATTTGAAGTTGAAGATATGCCTGTCACTGTCGCGGTTGACAGCACTGGCGCTAACGCGCATCAGACCGGTCCTGCCATATGGAAAGCCAAAATCGAAGATTTAAACAAGGCGTTGCAACCGTCTTAATCGCTCGATTTTCGATGGCATCGCAAAGCGTTTGCGATGCCGTCACGCTTAACAAACCCTATTAAAATAAGAAGACTAAATGTTAGAACTGAGTAACGAACAGCTGTTTGCTTTAATCGCTATAGGCATGGCTGCTTTTTTTGTCGGGATGCTGGTGAACGGAGTGTTCAGCCGCAAAAAAATGGCAGAACAAACCAAGCAATTAAATGAAGAGTTTGAGCAAAAGATTCAGCTCTTATTGGAACAGGCGAACGAACTCAAAGAACATAGTGCTGTATTACAACAAAAAGTTGAAGACGCACATCAACAGCAATTACTCGCGCAAAAACAACTTGGCGAGTTAGAACAAAAGAATCTTCAAATTAAGCAAATTCAGCAACAAGTTGAAAATTGGCAAAATAAAGCTCAACAAGCGCAAGACAAAGCCAATCAATATTACGCTCAGCTTGAATCGCAATCAGCGGGTTTTGCGCAAGAACGTATTTCTTTACAGGAGAAACTCGAGTTATTGACGACTTCTGAACAGCGTTTGCAAGAGCAATTTGAAAATTTAGCCAACAAAATATTCGAACAAAAACATGAGAAGTTTACCCAAACTAGCAAAGCGGGTCTTGATGCGTTATTGACACCGCTCAAAGACCAAATTGAGGGCTTTAAAAAACAAGTCACCGATCAATATGTGAAAGAAGGGCAGGAACGGGCGTCATTAAAAACCGAAATATTAGGATTAAAAGAGCTTAACCAGCAAATTACTCAGGAAGCTTCCGCACTAACCAAAGCCTTAAAAGGTGATAACAAACAGCAAGGAAATTGGGGGGAGGTTGTGCTTGAACGGATCCTGACTGAATCAGGATTGCGAGATGGGCATGAGTTTGAAACCCAGGTTTCGTTGAAAAACGAGGCAGGCAAAAGCTATCAACCAGATGTGGTTGTGCATCTTCCCAATGACAAAGATATTGTCATAGATTCGAAGGTCTCACTGGCCCACTACGAACGTTATTTTAATCAGCAAGATGATGATGATGCCCGGAAACAGCATTTAAATGCCCATGTTGCATCGGTCAAACAGCATATTAAAGATTTAGGAAAAAAGGATTATCAAGACTTAAAAGGCTTGCGTACGCTTGATTACGTTTTGATGTTTGTACCCATTGAATCGGCGTTCTTGCTAGCCATTGAACATTCCCCTGAATTGGTAAAAACCGCATTGGATAACAATATTATGTTAGTCAGTCCAACCAACTTATTGGTTGCATTGCGCACAATTAACAATATTTGGCAGTACGAATATCAAAACCAAAATGCACAAAAAATTGCCGTGAATGCAGGCAAGTTATACGACAAGTTTCATGGTTTTATTGCTGACATGGAAAAAGTCGGCAAGAGCATTGAGACCAGTGAAAAACACTTTCTTGCAGCGATGAACAAGTTATCTGAAGGGAAGGGTAATTTAGTGCGTCAAGTCGAGCAGTTCAGAGTGTTAGGTGTGCAAAGTAATAAACGGCTCGATAGTGCGCTATTAGAACGGGCCATTGATGAGCAAAGCGCAGTGTTACCTAGCGACGATGAAGCCGCTATGAGCGATGTTATAGACAAGAACGACGTAAAAGAAGCGTCGAAGACTGATTAGTCCTCGACTTTTACTGCCCACATATCATGTTCATCAGCATGGATAATCTGCCCCCAGATTAGATCGCCAGGCTTGACGTCAAATTCGTCGGTTAAGTGGACATTGCCATCAATTTCTGGCGCATCAGCGAAGCAACGTCCTACTGCGCCTTCACTTGTGACTTCGTCAATGAGAATTTGATATTCAAGTCCAATTTTTTGTTGTAATTTTTGCGCACTAATTTGCGATTGGACAGCCATGAATCTCTCGAAACGTTGCTGTTTTACCTCTTCTGACACATGATCGGGCAACTCGTTGGCTTTAGCACCTTCAACTTCGGAGTACTTAAAACAACCTACTCGGTCGAGCTGAGCTTCTTTTAAAAACTCAAGCAGCTCTTCAAACTCTTCCTCGGTTTCGCCTGGAAAGCCAACAATAAAAGTGGAACGAATAATTAATTCTGGACACATTTCGCGCCACTTTTTGATTCGTTCTAGTGTTCGTTCAGCGGCAGCAGGGCGCTTCATGAGTTTGAGGATCCGAGTGTTGGCATGCTGGAAAGGAATATCCAAGTAGGGAAGAACTTTACCTTGTGCCATCAGCGGTATTACTTTATCAACGGAAGGGTAAGGATAAACATAGTGAAGGCGCACCCAAATACCCATTTCTCCCAGTTTTTCACATAATTCTGTCATACCTGTTTTCACTGGCATGCCGTTCCAGAAACCGGTTTTGTTTTTAACATCTACGCCATAGGCGCTGGTATCTTGAGAAATTACCAGCAACTCTCTGACTCCGGCGTTTTTCAAACGCTGTGCTTCATCGAGTATTTCGCCGATAGGACGGCTGACCAAATCGCCACGCATGGATGGGATAATACAAAACGTACAGCGATGATTGCAGCCTTCAGAAATTTTTAAGTATGCATAGTGTTTTGGTGTCAATTTGATACCGTGATCGGGAACTAGCTGAATGAATGGGTCGTGTTGAGGTTTCGGCAAATGTTGGTGAACTTGCTCAACAACGGTTTCATAGGCATGAGGACCCGTTATTGCCAACACATTAGGGTGTACTTCACGAATTTCGTTTTCCTTTACACCAAGGCAACCGGTAACTATCACTTTGCCATTTTCCGCCAAGGCTTCGCCGATGGTGTCTAACGATTCCTCAACGGCGGAATCGATAAAGCCACAGGTGTTAACAATCACCAGTTCAGCATCATTGTATGTAGGTACGACGTCATACCCTTCAGTGCGTAATTGCGTGAGAATACGCTCTGAGTCCACTAGATTTTTTGGACAACCCAGAGATACAAAACCAATTTTTGCGGCTTTATCAGACACCTTGGAAGAATGCTTAGCGTCGTGCTGTAAGACTTTTTTAGGTGATTCCATAGTCGTTGTTTGGCTAGGATCAAATTGATTAACCGTCATGAGGTGCCTTTTTGTTGCCGAATATTGCTGAAAAAATGAACTGAAAATTTACGCGGCTGGATTATACAGTAGTTAGTCCGCTTTTCCAGCCACTACTGTAGAGGTTATATCTGAAAAGGTCGTAATTCTAATCTGGAAAGGCTTACTAGCAAAATGAATACTCAAGGAGAAAAGCCAACAATTTTAGCCTTCACAGCTTTTCAATACGGGTTGATCTTGTACATGACTAGTTAACCTATTACACTTCAGGAACTTGTAATGCACCAAAATCGTTACGATAAATACTTTCTAGTCATTGGTGCCATTTATCGATAGTAATGATGAATTATCCGCAATTTAAGTTTCGTTATCTTCATGTTTTAGTTATCTGTTTTTTATTTGTCTGTTTGCAAGTAATCGCCAACGGACGTGCAGAAGTTGATGCCTTTATTCAACAAACCGATGTCAAAACCTACGACTGTCCCGAAACTGATGCCATTAATGACATAGAACAATTTTTGCAGTTACCTGGGATTAATCAATTGCAAAAACAACAATTAATAGTCAAAAAAACTCACTGGCAAATTTGTCAGGGGAAACATGATGATGCAAAAGAACAGTTACTTGAACTAATAAGCGCTGAAAACGCCCAGCAATCCCATGAATACTTCGCAGAAGCTACCTATCAGCTGGGCTTTATCAATGATGTACAAGAGTCTCCAGAACGTTGTGAGTGGTATCAAAAAGCATTTTCACTTGCGCAGAATAAGTTTACTGATGTCAGCCTTAGTGCCCAACTTGGACTTATCACAATGTGTGAGGCCCAAAATGATGAAGGGATTAAACTAGGGAAAATGTACGAATTAGTTGAACAGTATTCGTCATCTGATGATCTTGCAGCGCTAGCGCACATTCACAACAATATTGGCCTTTTATACGCAGAGCTGGGTCAGCATGCATTGGCGGCAGAACAATATCAAAAGTCATACGAGCTGGGTTTGCAAACCTATACCAGTTCCAATTTGCTTGCCACATTAATCAGTGTTATTTCCTCTAACATGGCCTCTGGTGACTTTGATCAAGCCGCCAAAACAATTGAGGAATTTAAGAAAGTTAACGAGTCAGTCAATACGCCCATATCGAATGTCTGGTTGCATCTTTCAGAAGCTGGCTACCACTACCGTACAGGCAATATGGAACAATTAAGTCGTAGTTTGGCGAAATGGAAAGTCTACTCGTCAGAAATTAACAGTCAGATTTATACTGGACTTTTTCGTTGGTACAGTGCAGTGCTGTGCTTAGCTAATGAAGATCGCCAATGTCTGATAGCGTTTTTAGACGAGGAAGATAAGGCAAGTTCAGGTTATAAGGCGTTTATAAATCGGAACAAAGATTACTCCAAATTTAAAGTCGACGTATATTTGATGTTAGGTGATTTTGAGAATGCGGAATTGGCCTTTAATCAGTTTGCGGAGCTAATGCTAGCCAAGTTTATGCAACAACAAGTTTCCGGAAAAGTACTTGGCGTTGCGAATTTGCATAGCCAGATCAGCACCCTTGAGTCAAATTTACAGGCAACAGAAGCGGACCGAAAACGCTCTATTATACTTGTATCGGCAGTATCGCTGTCGCTTCTGGCTATCTTGCTTTATTGGTTGCGGAGACGTTATGTCAGCGGGCAAAGTTATGATTCTGTTACACAGCTTTTAAACGCAAAAACCGCATTGAACGAAATTCGCCGCGTTCCGTCGCCCTCTAGAGGACGCACCAACGCTTTGGCTTTATTTGATTTAGGAAACTTCCGTGATGTTAATCGCCAACTAGGCGCCACAAAAAGTGATACAGCATTAAACCAAATTGCCAGTACGCTAAGTCAGGTGACAAGGGATAGAGATATTGTTGGACGGTTTGCGCCGGAACAATTTATCGTCTGTTTAACCGATATTGAAGAAGATTCTGCTAAATCGTTTTTTGAACGAATGCAGTTTGCATTGGAAAATACCATTTTAGGTGACGAAGAAAATCAAAACGTCAGCATTCGCTCGAGCATGAGTATCTATGTATCTACTGGCACTTTTGACGATTTAGATGACATTCTGGACGATATGCAGCTCTCGTTAAACCTTGGCTCAGAGCAACAGGTTGCGCACTAGTGTAATGGCAAAATTGTTGTTGCCACTGAATCATTACGATGAATCAGGAAGAATAAAACCTCCCAGGTTTTTTTGGTGGGGCAGTTTGTTTTTGGCCAAAAGCTATTTCATATTTGTATTATCTTTGAGTAACTTTCGTGACTCGGATCAGCTCCTTGAGATCTTTTATCCTGATCAAAATGAATTGTATTTCGGTTTTGCAATAGGGTTGTGGGCCTGTCTAGCAATGGCAATTGTGGCTTACAGGGAAAAATGGTGGGATACACCATGGCATCAACTTCGACTTTGGGTGAAACCGTTATTGTTTATTGCAGTAGGTCTTGATGTTTTGCACCAACTGCAATTGGCAGCGAACGCGGATTGGCAATATTTGTGGCACGTTGCCACATTTCTTCTTATCGATTTTATTATTCTGTATTGGTTGATAAAAAGTCGCCATCTACGTTACATGGTGTCAGACTGGGCGCGCTTGGAGACACGCTAAAGTGTTTAGATGAGCAGCTCTCTTTTATTGCACGTTGTTTTCAAGCGCCTTGTCAAAATAATTCTTCACGCTGATTTGACTATCGTTAACTAAGCGTTGATAGCAGATACCGGCAAATGCATAAGATTTCCCCGCATATTCTAAGACCACATAGGGGGCGTCCTGGTCAGACTCATCATAGCGCCAATGTCCACCGATAGTACTTTTAAAAATCTCACCAACGTAAGCCCCGTAGATATTGCAGATGGTAAAAACAGCGCTATCTTCCAGCGCTTTGTCTTTATACTTTTCTACCCAACTTAAGATAACGTCATCGACCAGCGTAATACTATCGGCTGTTCCATCAAGTTCGACCTTAAATTCTTCGAGGGTGGTTTCAATCGCATTCTGAGCGCTATCTGCCATCAAGTGGTCAAGCTCTTCTTGAGTCATTCGCATAGTATTTCCTACTGATTTTCACTATATATTTAGATTGTGAATGTAATTCTTGCCTTTGTCGAATCGAACCGCTCTATTTTTAGCCGCAATTTTGAAAACCTATCGAGCTACGTTGTTAATTTTATATTAAAGAACGGCTGGCCCTGGCGCGTATTATAGGTATCGGGTTGATCTGCCAAATGTTTAGGTACGTAATATCAACAAACTCAATCTATTTGTTGCACTATGAAATACAACTTTATCTTACCCGCCAGCGCGTTATTTGCAGTGCTGTTAATCACTGCACTTGTCGATATGCAGGTGATCCCGCCTGGTATGGCGATTCTAGAAGATTTGAAAGGCGTTTTTGGTGAGTATTTTTACGTGCTGATATTTACCATCATATTGCTTGAATCGATCGTCTATGTAGGTTTTTACTTTCCAGGCCAATTTTTTGCTGTCGTGTTGGTTATTCTCAGCAACCCTTCGGTCAGTGACGTCATTTATCTAACCATCGCCATGGTATTGGCGGCCACTTTAGGTTCCATGACTAATTTTTATCTTGGAAGACTCAATCAAAAACAAAAGAATACGACGGAGAAGTTGAGTATTAAGTCACTTTTGCTTGCAATGATACATATCAATTCATTGGCGTTTTTTATGTTTTCTGCTGGAGCAAACAACAAGCCATTCAAGACGGTCTGGCTTGCTGGTGTTTTGAATTTACCCTATTACTTAGTGCTTATAGCAACGACGGCAGTGTTGAGTGAGGAAATCATGCAAGTTGCCGAAAGTACCTGGTTGCTCGCATCAATAATTTCTGTCTGGCTCGCTATTGCTGTTTTCTTGGACGTGAAAAAGTATCAGAAGCAAGGGCTACAAAGCTAAAAATTTGTTGATTGCCCTAGACGCCGCGATAAATCCAAAAGAAGCTGTCACTGCTACTGAAGCACCAAATCCACTGCTGCAATCTAGTTTCGTTGAACCAATGTCTTTGGGTTTTTGAAATGATACTTCGCCATCGGCTTGAGGGTATCGCAATTGTTCAGTCGAAAATACACATTCAACGCCAAACCTACGTTGACTATTCTGGCTGAAGTTATGAAAGCGCCTCAACTGGCTGCGAAGCTTCGCTGCAAGGGGATCTTGGATTGTTTTTGATAGATCTGTGTAAGTGATTTTACTGGGATCGACTTGGCCGCCGGCACCACCTGTGGTGATGATACGAATTTTGTTTCGTTTACAATATGCAATTAACGCTGCTTTGGCCGGCACACTGTCAATCGCGTCGATCACATAGTCAAAGTTCTGCGTGATGTATTCCTTTAGATTTTCTTGTGTAACGAAGTCTTCGATACAATGCACCTTGCATTCAGGATTAATTGCGCTAATTCTTGCCGCCATTACGTCCACTTTTGCTTCGCCTACGGTTTGTTGATCGGCGTGGATTTGACGATTAATGTTCGTTGTACAAATGTCATCCAAGTCAATCAGGGTGATTTGACCGACTGCTGTTCGGGCAAGGCACTCTGCAGCCCAGGAACCCACTCCTCCGATTCCAACGACACAAAAATGTGCTTGTTTGAGTTTTTCAGTTTGCTCAACGCCGTACAATCGTTGTGTTCCACCAAATCGCTGTTTCTGTGGGGCCATAAATGCCAAAGTTCCGTTCTTAGGGGTTATAAATTGGCGCGAAGTATATCAATATAGACAGATGAAACAAAAGAATGTCGAAGCATGAATAATTATGATGTCGCTATTGTAGGAGCTGGAATTGTCGGTGCTGCGACTGCTTTAGAATTAAAAAAGCGATTTCCGAATAAAAACGTGGTGATATTAGAAAAGGAATTGGCTGCCGCGACCCATCAAACTGGACGCAATTCCGGGGTGATCCATGCAGGCGTCTATTATCAACCCGGCAGTTTAAAGGCCCGTTTTTGTAAAGAAGGCTTGCAAAAAACCATTGCGTATTGTCAGAAAAATTCATTGCCTTACGAACAATGTGGAAAGTTAATCGTCGCAACCAACAAACTGGAAGTGGAAAGATTACAGAAGTTGTACGACCGATGTGAGCGCAACGACCTAACTCCAAAGAGAGTCAGCCAACGAGAGCTTTCAACCATATCTCCAGACATTCAGGGGCTGGAAGCCATACTAATTAATCAGACTGGGATCACAGATTATCAACGAATAACCAAGGCACTTATAGACGAGTTCACTTTGCTTGGTGGACAACGATATCTCGGGTTTAAGGTTTCAGATATTGAGATTGGCAGCAAGGGCATAGTTTTATCTGATGGTGAAAAACGAATTTCTGCTCGGTATTTGATCAATTGTTCTGGTGTTATGACGGATAACATCAGTAAGTCATGTGGCTTGGATATTGATTATAAAATCATTCCTTTTAAGGGGGAGTATTTTGTTCTGCCCGAGCGGTTTAACACTCGGCTTCCCCACTTGATTTATCCAGTTCCTGATCCAGACTTACCGTTTTTAGGTGTGCATCTAACCAAGATGATTGATGGGAGTGTGACGGTGGGGCCCAATGCTGTTTTGGCCGCCGGTAAAGAGAGCTATGGAAAGTTTGATGTGAATATCAAAGATTGTATGGAGATGTTTGCATTCAAGGGGTTTTGGAGACTTCTTAACGCTCATAAACGCAGTGTGTTGGAAGAGTTAAGAACCTCAGTTTCAAAAGAGCGCTATCTAAAAGCCGTGCAAAAATACTGTCCTACAGTGAAGTCTTCAGATCTATTACCTTATCGTAGTGGCATTCGCGCTCAAGCGGTTAGTCTACAAGGCGATTTAATACATGATTTTAAATTCATTAATAATGAATTTAGTTTGCACGTATGTAATGCGCCTTCACCTGCCGCGACTTCGGCAATGCCAATCGCAAATGAAATTGTTGATCGTTACGAAAATTATTGTTAATACACCTCAACCCCGGATAAAAAATGTCGGTGCTTGCAGGCGGTGTATATCTGGGATTGGGATTAATTGCCTCAGTAATAGACAAAAATTTATAATTTTAAGCTTTGATTCATTGATATGTGATGAAAGCTTTTATAGCATGCCATTCAATTGTTGATGGATGTCGTCGAGAGTTGACGATCACTAAGGAATATTATGAAACCAGTTGTGTTAGCCGGTGGCTCTGGAAGTCGCTTATGGCCAAAATCTCGTGCAGCGTTACCAAAACAGTTTTTAGCCCTCACGGATGAAAACACAATGTTGCAAAATACTATAGCAAGGTTAGATAGTCTGGATGTCGAACCGGCAATATTTATCTGTAATGAGGCTCATCGATTTTTGGTGGCTGAGCAACTTCGACAGCAGGATAGAACCCATGGTGGCATACTCCTCGAACCAGTTGGTCGCAATACAGCTCCGGCCATCGCATTGGCAGCACTTCATGCACAACTTAATGGTGAAGATCCGGTTTTACTGGTGCTTGCTGCAGACCATTTAATAAAGGAAAACAAGGCCTTTCATAAAGCAATCCAGCATGCAAACGAGTTGGCTGAGCAAGGAAAGCTAGTGACCTTTGGGATCGTGCCGGATTGCGCACATACAGGCTACGGTTATATTCGCAAAGGAGAACAATTAAACCAGGCTGAAACTGGTTTTGCCGTCTCGCAATTTGTTGAGAAACCGGACTTGGACACAGCAAAATCGTATTTAGCAAATGGAGATTATTTCTGGAACAGTGGCATGTTTATGTTTAAAGCCAGTCGCTATTTGCAGGAGTTGCAAAAATTTGCACCAGAAATGTTGGAAATCTGCAAAAAAGCCATTTCTACCGAAGCTAAAGACCTGGATTTTGTGCGCGTCGATGCGGACGTATTTGCGACCTGCCCAGATGATTCGGTTGATTATGCGGTGATGGAGAAAACTCAAGACGCGGCGATGGTGCCACTTGATGCCGGCTGGAATGATGTAGGCAGTTGGTCTTCACTTTGGGAAACAGCAGATAATAAAGATGCTCAAGGCAATGTAGCATTTGGTGATGTGATGTTAACCAATGTAAATAATAGTTATATAAATGCCGAACAGCGTCTGATTGCGGTGGTGGGCTTAGACGATGTTGTAGTGGTTGAAACCAAAGACGCTATTTTGGTGGCGAACAAAAACAAAGTCCAAGACATTAAAACCATTGTTAATGAATTGAAACGCACACATCGCCCAGAGTTTGAATTTCATCGAGAGGTTTTCCGTCCTTGGGGAAGCTACGATTCGATTGACAATGGTGAGCGTTTTCAAGTCAAGCGGATCACCGTTAATCCAGGCGAGAAATTATCCGTACAAATGCACCACCATCGCGCCGAGCACTGGATTGTTGTCTCAGGCACAGCCAAAGTGACAAATGGTGAAGAAACTTTTTTAGTTACCGAAAATGAATCGACATATATTCCAATCGGTGTCATCCATGCACTGGAAAATCCCGGAAAAGTTCCTCTTGAGTTAATTGAGGTGCAGTCAGGTAGCTACTTGGGTGAGGATGATATTGTGCGTTTCTCAGATCGTTACGGTCGCACTGAAGACAAAGAAGGGTAGTTAATGCAAATCAGCTGTTTCAAAGCTTACGATATTCGTGGCAAATTAATTGAACAACTCGACGAGAATGTGGCTTATCGTATCGGCAGAGCATTCGCCGAATACCTGAAAGCAAAAACGGTAGTGGTAGGTGGCGATGTCAGACATACTTCTGCGCCGCTGAAACTTGCGTTAAGTGCTGGCATTATTGATGGTGGGGCAAAAGTCCTTGATTTGGGAATGACAGGAACCGAAGAAATTTACTTTGCCACTAAACACCTCAATGTCGATGGTGGCATAGAAGTGACTGCCAGCCACAACCCCATTGATTATAACGGCATGAAATTGGTCAAAGCCGGATCGCGTCCAATCAGCGGTGATACCGGACTCTTTGCTATTCGGGATATTGCCCAATCTTATGCGCCACAAGAGGTTGATAAAAGCCTCGCTCAATATGTATCAGCTTTTGCAAGTGAAGAGGCGTTTTTGTCTGGTAATGGCAGCGTGCAAACAGATAAATTACTGGCGTCAGGCAAATATGAATTAGTTTCGTGTATGGATGAGTACGTAAAGCATATGTTGTCCTACATTGATGCAGATAAACTCAAGCCGCTTAAACTTGTGGTAAATGCAGGTAATGGTTCAGCAGGTCCTGCGCTGGATGCCATCGAAGCCCGACTACAAGAATTGCGCGTACCCATAGAATTTATCAAAGTGCATCACAATGCCGATGGAGACTTTCCAAATGGTATCCCGAATCCATTGTTACCAGAAAGTCGGGCTGATACTGCGGATGCTGTATTGGCCAATGGTGCCGATATGGGTATTGCTTGGGACGGTGATTTTGACCGATGTTTCTTATTTGATGAAAAAGGTCAATTTGTTGAAGGCTACTATATAGTTGGATTATTGGCTAAGGCGTTTCTCGACAAAGAATCTGATAATAAAATAATTTATGATCCACGCGTGTATTGGAACACCGAAGATATCGTTAAAACGGCCGGTGGTACGCCGATCAAAAGTAAAACCGGGCACGCGTTTATTAAAGAACGCATGCGAGCTGATGACGCTGTCTATGGTGGTGAAATGAGTGCTCATCATTATTTCAGAGATTTTGCCTACTGTGATTCGGGTATGATCCCATGGCTTTTGGTCGCTGAACTGCTATGTACCTCGGGCTTGCCATTGTCTGAACTGGTTAGGCAGCGAATCGCGGCTTTTCCGTCTTCTGGCGAAATCAATAGTTTGTTGAAAGATGCCGACGCCGCATTGCAAAGGGTCGTAGACAAGTATCAGCCTGATGCAATCGTCATAGATGATACAGATGGAGTTGGTTTGGAGTTTGATAATTGGCGCTTTAATTTGCGTAAATCTAACACTGAACCTGTCATTCGGTTAAACGTCGAATCTAAGGGTGATATTGCTTTGATGGAGCAAAAGACCCAAGAGTTGTTGGCGGTTATTCGAGCGTAATTAACCCCAATCCTGGATAAGGTCAGCGACAAGATTTGCACGCTGACCTATTTTTCTTGATGTAATCTCATTTGAAGCAACTGTGGTTCAAAGCCGACTTTTTTATAGGCTTTTATGGCGCCGAGATTGTCAGGGTAAACTTCTAACCTAATTTCATTTACTTCACGTTCTTTACACCATTGGATCAACGCATCGAGTAAAAGTTGATTTAGCCCTTTTCCTCTATATTCTGGTAAGACATACATAAACCCCAAATGTCCGTATTGATTGTGTTTGTAATAATCTTTGGCCGCACGTATTTCTGCAAATCCCGAGGCGACCACTACCGTGTTGACCTCAATAACTTTTACACAGCATGTTGGAGATTCAATTTTTTCAGCGAGATCGTAGTAGTGAATCTGGCCATCCTTCAAGGTATCATCAAAAGGGCGTTCGGCATTCACAATGCCTTGTTCAAACTGCATAAGTATTGGTAGATCTGCTGCGGTCGCATTACGAATTAGGAATTTCATTTCATTCATTTTCCATTCTCTGCTGGTTCAAGCCAACCACATCATCATTAGGTGCGTACCCATTGCAATGGTTGTTAACCGAATTCTTAGTGAACGGTACCAACTCGCCATGGGCATGACTTTAAATTCGTACAGGATCAACAAAAGATATGAAAAGAACAAGACAATTAATCCGCTGAGTGCGGGTAACAATGAAATACTTAACCAGGCAGTAATACTCGGCAGCATTGCTATATAAAGTTGAGAAATTGGCTTTTCATGACGAATTGCGTCTAACCAGATAACCCCGCCTAGGAAAGACAAAATAATGGCAGAATATTGTGAAAAAAAGCTAAAACCTTCGAAAAACGAAACCGTGCCCCAAGTTATCCAAAACGGCATAACAATAAAGGGAATGAGTCCGAGATAACCAAGCAGTTTTGCATGAGTATGGATCATAATTTTCCTTCTAGGTATGGGTGATGTAAAAAGTGAAATTGGTATTCGTTTTCAACAATGAAAAAAATAGCGCCAAGAGGCGCTACTTTTCAAATCAACCAAAGGGCTACTTTTTGATTGGTGTGTACTGACGTTGCGCTTCACCGGTATATAACTGGCGAGGGCGGCCAATTTTTTGGCCTTTCTGACTTAACATTTCATGCCAGTGTGAAACCCAACCTACAGTTCGTGCCAATGCAAAAATACATGTAAACATATTGGTAGGAATACCAATGGCTTTGAGAATAATTCCTGAATAAAAATCAACATTCGGGAATAATTTTTTCTCTGCAAAGTACGGGTCGTTTAGCGCGATTTTTTCCAACTCCATGGCAACATTGAGCAAGGGATCATCGATGTTTAATTCATTTAAAACTTCGTGACAGCTTTCGCGCATAACGGTCGCGCGAGGGTCGAAGTTTTTATAGACACGATGTCCAAAGCCCATCAAACGGAACGGGTCCGCTTTATCTTTAGCACGGGCGATGAACTCTGGTATGCGATCAACACTGCCAATTTCTTCTAACATATTTAAACAGGCTTCATTAGCACCACCATGAGCTGGGCCCCAAAGTGATGCAACACCTGCCGCAATACATGCGTAGGGATTCGCACCAGACGAACCTGCCAATCTAACTGTTGATGTCGACGCGTTTTGCTCATGGTCTGCATGCAACGTAAAGATCCTATCCATTGCACGAGCAACCGCTGGACTAATTTGATAGTCTTCAGCAGGTACAGAGAACATCATGTTAAGGAAGTTTTCTGCATAGCTTAATGAATTCTTTGGATAGACAAACGGTTGACCAATACTGTACTTGTAACACATAGCCACCAAAGTAGGCATTTTAGCCACTAGGCGATAGGCGCTGCGCAAGCGCTGCTCTGGGTCGGAAATGTCTAGGTCATCATGGTAAAAGCTGGCTAAAGCTCCCACGGTTCCACAAAGCATTGCCATAGGGTGGGCATCTCTTCTAAAACCACGGAAAAAGTTAGTGACTTGATCGTGAACCAATGTGTGGTTAGTGATCGTGTGCTTAAAATCTGCATATTCTTCTGACGTCGGTGTTTTGTCATGTAATAGCATGTAACAGACTTCGATATAATCAGCATCTCTTGCCAGATCTTCAATCGAGTAGCCTCTATGCAACAAAATACCTTTGGCACCATCAATAAAGGTGATGGATGATTCGCAAGAACCAGTAGCCATAAAACCAGGGTCAAAAGTAAAGTATCCACTGGCGCCCAAAGCGCGAACATCAATCACATCATGTCCAGCAGTTCCTGACAAAATTGGCAGTTCTACTTCTTTATCACCTACTTTTAAAATGGCGTTCTGTTCTGCCATAAGATGTTCTCCTCAGACTAGTTCTGTAGACGTTAACGAAATTTGTATTAACGACCTTGAAAAAAAGTGTCGCTATTTGTACTGATAAAGTCCCTTCAAGTCAATTTTAATGCATGAATGCTTAATATATATTCTGATTATGGACAATCCGTATACGTAAAAAATCGTAACTTCGATTTATCTTCTTTTAATAAAGAACAAAAATTGTAATTAAGCAAAACGCTGGATATACTTTGACGCACTAAATGGAAAAAAATTGCTTAGTTGTTAAAGGTTTAAAAAAAAATTAACAACATTTGCACAAATTGACAATATTTGCACAGCTTATTGATAATATTCCATTTAAACACGTTGAAAGTGAACTACTTGCAACATAAGGCGAATTATCCCTACGATGATTACAGGCATATAACGTGAAAAAACAAAGACCAGTAAATCTACAACTGAATACAATCAGTTTCCCTCCTTCGGCTATCGTTTCTATCCTACACCGTGTTACCGGCGTTGCCATGTTTTTTGCTTTGATCTTTGTGATCTGGGCCTGGGCAGTGTCAGTATCATCTTTAGATGGCTTTAACACTGTAAAAGAAGTTTCTTCTGGCCCACTTGGCAAATTCATTGCAATTGGCACCTTGTCAGCATTGACGTACCACATCTTGGGCGGTATCCGTCATGTCATTATGGACATGGGACACTGGGAAGAAATTAAATCAGGAAATGTAAGTGCCCAAGCAACTATTGGCTTGTGGATACTTCTAACGGTCGTGATAGGAGTTGTATTATGGTAACGAATCAAGCAAGCCTGAAACGAGATGGCGTTCAGGATTATGTCACGCTTAGAGCGACAGCACTGATCATCACATTGTTTACTGTGTACATGGCCTACTTCTTTGTCACAACACCTGTTGTGACTTTCGAAATATGGAAAGGACTGTTTGACGGCATGTTTATGAAGGTGTTTACCTTAGCAACGCTAGTGGCAATCATGTTTCATGTCCGCATTGGGCTATGGCAGGTGCTAACAGATTATGTGAAGGCTCCTGGATTAAGAGCAACGATTCAGTATGTGTTGAATATTATTGCGTTCGTATATGTAGCAGTTGGTTTATTTGTTTTGTGGGGTGTTTAAGTGACGATTCCAGTTCATGAGTTCGATGCGGTAGTAGTTGGTGCAGGCGGCGCTGGAATGCGTGCGGCTTTGCAAATTTCTCAGTCAGGTAGATCTTGCGCATTGCTTTCGAAGGTATTTCCAACCCGTTCACACACGGTGTCTGCCCAAGGTGGTATCACGGTCGCTTTAGGTAACGCCCATGAAGATAATTGGGAATGGCACATGTACGACACGGTCAAGGGCTCCGATTACATTGGCGACCAAGATGCGATCGAATACATGTGTAAAACAGGCCCTGAAGCCATTATCGAAATGGAGAATATGGGACTTCCTTTCTCACGTTTCGAAAACGGTAAAATTTATCAACGTCCTTTCGGTGGACAATCACAAAACTTTGGTGGAGAGCAGGGCGCTCGAACTGCAGCCGCAGCCGACCGAACAGGTCACGCTTTGCTTCATTTGCTCTACCAACAAAATGTAAAAAATAAAACCAAAGTCTTTAGCGAATGGTACGCGTTGGATTTGGTGAAAAACCAAGACGGCGATGTGGTCGGCTGTACTGCCATTGATATTGAAACCGGTGAAGTGGTTTATTTCAAATCTAAAGCTGTTGTTTTGGCGACTGGTGGTGCAGGGCGTATTTATGCCTCAACGACTAATGCACATATCAATACTGGTGACGGTGTTGGCATGGCACTTCGCGCTGGTGTGCCGGTGCAAGATATGGAAATGTGGCAGTTTCACCCAACCGGAATCGCCGGTGCGGGAACATTGGTAACAGAAGGTTGTCGCGGAGAAGGTGGCTATCTACTCAATAAAGACGGTGAACGTTTCATGGAGCGCTATGCGCCTAATGCCAAAGACTTGGCCGGACGTGACGTTGTTGCCCGTTCAATGATGACAGAAATTCGAGAAGGCCGCGGATGTGAAGGTCCGTGGGGAACGCATATCAAATTGAAATTAGATCACTTAGGTAAAGAAGTTCTTGAGTCTCGTTTGCCTGGGATCCTGGAGCTATCACGCACATTTGCTCACGTTGACCCGGTCAAAGAACCTATCCCTGTTATTCCGACCTGCCACTACATGATGGGTGGGATCCCAACTAATGTAGATGGTCAAGCGATTGGTATTGACCAAGACGGCAACGAGAAGCCAATCGGCGGTTTGTTTGCCTGTGGTGAGATAGCTTGTGTATCTGTACACGGCGCTAATCGACTGGGTGGCAACTCTCTACTCGATTTGGTTGTGTTTGGACGAGCTACCGGACTGCACCTTGGCAAAGCGATCGATAAGATTGAAGCACGTGATGCAAGCAAAACCGACGTGGATGAAGCACTTGTGCGCTTCAACCGTTGGGAAAACTCTGAAGTCGGAAAAGGCGAAGATCCTGTTCAGATCAAAAAAGATCTTCAGAAGTGCATGCAGCTCAATTTCTCGGTATTTAGAGAAGGTGAAGCTATGGCAGAGGGTTTGGCAGAATTGAAAGAAATTCGTGAACGACTGCAAAATGCGCGTTTGGACGATAAGAGCAGTGATTTCAACACGCAACGAATCGAGTGTCTGGAATTAGATAATTTGATGGAAACAGCATACAGTACAGCAGTTGCTGCGAACTTCAGAACGGAAAGCCGTGGTGCTCACAGCCGATTTGACTTCCCAGATCGTGATGATGAAAACTGGTTGTGCCACTCAGTGTATTTGCCTGAGTCAGAATCGATGGCGCGTCGTGATGTCAATATGACACCAAAACTGCGTGAAGCGTTTCCACCTAAAGCAAGAACTTATTAAGAGGAGTAACGAAGATGCAACTCAATATATCAGTATATCGTTACAACCCGGATGTTGATAACGCACCTCGCATGCAAGATTACACTTTAGAGGTAGAAGAAGGGCAAGACATGATGGTGCTAGATGCCTTGATTGCCCTGAAAGAGCAAGATCCAACACTGTCTTTCCGTCGCTCCTGCCGTGAGGGTGTGTGTGGCTCAGATGGTCTCAACATGAATGGCAAAAACGGTTTAGCCTGCATAACACCATTGTCGGCACTAGGAAAAGGCAAAATCGTTGTCCGTCCATTACCTGGGCTACCAGTAGTTCGCGACCTTGTTGTCGATATGACACAGTTCTATACCCAGTATGAAAAAATAAAGCCGTTTTTAATTAACGACGGTAAGCAGCCACCGGCAAGAGAGCACTTGCAATCTCCTGAAGAGCGAGCAAAATTAGACGGATTATATGAGTGTATACTCTGTGCATGTTGTTCAACGTCATGCCCATCATTTTGGTGGAATCCAGACAAATTTATCGGTCCAGCGGGTTTGCTTCATGCTTACCGCTTTTTAATCGATAGCCGAGACACAGCGACTGATGAAAGGTTGAGTGACTTAGACGATGCATTTAGCGTGTTCAGATGTCACGGGATCATGAATTGTGTTCAGGTGTGCCCCAAAGGATTGAATCCGACCAAGGCAATTGGTCAGATTAAGTCTATGCTTTTGCAACGGGCTGTTTAGTTTAGTCGAATAAAAACGTATGTTTTTACAGACTGCAAGTCTAAATAGCCATCCTTTTCAGGATGGCTTTTTTGCTTAAAAATTCGAGCCTTACAGGTTAAAGTAAAATAACTAATGGTTTTCTGTCGAATGCAGATACCGGAAATGAGCCTTAATTAAACAAGGGACAATAATGCAACAAAGCGTAATGAAAGCGTGGTGGGATTCTTCCCACATGGCTGGCGGCAACGCTGCTTACGTAGAAGAGCTCTACGAAATGTATTTGGATGATCCAAATAGTGTTTCAGCGCAGTGGCGCACCATCTTTGATAGTCTGCCCAAATTAGACGGAGTTGAGCTCGATTCGAACCATACGGTCATTCGAGAACAATTTAGAGCTATGGCAGCTTTAGGCCCAGCTGCTCGAGCCGGAGCGACTGCGGCACCACAAGCCGGTGGTGACGAGAAACAAGTTAAAGTGCTGCAATTGATCAATGCTTATCGATTCAGAGGGCACCAACACGCCAACTTAGATCCGCTTGGTTTATGGAAACAGGAACGAGTTCGCGATTTAGAGTTGTCACATCATACGCTCAGCGAAAAAGACTTCGATACGCGATATAACGTGGGCTCTTATGCAATTGGTCAGGACTCAATGAGTCTTAAAGAGCTATTTGCGTCACTCAACCGCACCTACTGTGGTTCTATTGGCGCAGAATACATGCATATTACCGACACGGAACAAAAGCGTTGGTTACAACAGCGTATTGAATCGGTTCAAGCCAAACCTGAAATTAGTCGTGACGAAAAAGTTAATATTTTAAAAGGGCTTATCGCCGCTGACGGGATGGAAAAATACCTAGGTGCGAAATTCCCCGGAGCAAAGCGTTTTTCCCTTGAAGGTGGTGATGCATTAGTTCCGATGTTAAAGGGATTAATCAGTCACGCCGGAGCAAACGGTACCAAAGAAGTCGTTGTTGGTATGGCGCACCGAGGCAGATTAAATGTCTTAGTGAATGTTCTTGGCAAAAACCCTTCTGTGCTTTTTGATGAGTTCTCGGGTAAACATGACGAAAGTCTTGGAGCAGGTGATGTTAAGTATCACGCGGGCTTCTCTTCTGATTTTGCTACGCCGGGTGGAAATGTTCACTTAGCACTTGCTTTTAACCCCTCTCACCTTGAAATCGTTAACCCTGTGGTGATGGGGTCGGTGCGCGCACGTCTGGACCGACGTGATTGTGAAGATGGCTCTGCAGTATTGCCTATTACCATTCATGGTGACTCAGCGATTGCTGGTCAGGGTGTTGTGCAAGAAACATTTAACATGTCTCAAACCCGTGGTTTTAAAGTGGGAGGGACCGTTCGTATCGTTATCAACAACCAAGTTGGTTTCACTACGTCTAAGACCGAAGATACACGCTCGACACAATATTGTACTGATATTGCCAAGATGGTTCAGGCGCCTATATTCCACGTCAACTCAGATGATCCTGAAGCGGTGATGTTTGTGACAAAATTAGCGTTGGATTATCGCAATACATTTAAGCGAGATGTGGTCATTGACTTGGTTTGTTATCGTCGCCATGGCCATAACGAAGCGGATGAGCCAAATGCAACTCAGCCCTTGATGTATCAAAAAATCAAAAAGCACTCCGTGCCACGTCAAATTTATGCAGACCAATTAACCTCTGAAGGGACAATTGACGAGCATGAAGTTGAAAAGTTGATTACTGAGTATCGTGCAGCGCTGGACCACGGCGCGTGCGTAGTAGAGGAATGGAGACCGATGACCGAACATTCGGTTGACTGGACACCTTACTTAGGTCACGACTGGGATGTGGAATATGATGCGTCGATAACCAAAGACAAACTCGTTGAACTAGGTAAAAGTATTTTAACTTACCCAGAAGATCACAAACTTCAATCTCGCGTTAAAAAGCTTTATGGTGATCGTGAAGCCATGATTAACGGCGACAAGCTGCTAGATTGGGGAATGGCTGAAAACCTGGCCTATGCAAGCATCGTTGATATTGGTACAGGGATCCGTATGACCGGTCAAGATTCTGGTCGTGGTACGTTTTTCCACAGGCATGCTGTGCTTCACAATCAAGCTGATGGCAGTGATTATATGCCGTTGCAGCATATCCATGACAAACAAGGTCGTATGGAAATATACGATTCAGTGTTGTCTGAAGCAGCAGTCATGGCGTTTGAATTTGGCTATGCAACCGCAGAACCTGGGACGTTAACCATTTGGGAAGCGCAATTCGGTGACTTTGCCAACGGTGCCCAAGTGGTTATCGATCAGTTTTTAAGTTCAGGGGAAGCAAAATGGGGTAGGCTTTGTGGCCTAACATTGTTGCTCCCTCACGGATACGAAGGCCAAGGCCCAGAGCATAGTTCAGCCAGACTTGAGCGATTCTTGCAGTTATGTGCAGATCATAATTGGCAGGTTTGCGTACCTTCTACACCGGCGCAGGTTTACAATATGATCAGACGTCAGGCCATCCGTCCGATGCGTCGCCCGTTGATTGTCATGTCACCTAAGTCGTTGTTACGTCATCCGTTAGCGGTATCGAGCTTAGAAGAGCTAACTGATGGTGTCTTTCATAATGTGATTGACGAGATAGACGACATTAAAGCATCGGATGTTAAACGTGTAGTGATGTGTTCAGGCAAAGTTTATTATGATTTGTTAGAGCAACGTCGTAAGAACGAACAAAACGATGTCGCCATTGTTCGTATTGAACAATTGTATCCGTTCCCTCATAAAGAGTTAGACGAGTTAGTGGCGACCAAGTACAAGAACGTTAAAGACTGGGTTTGGTGTCAAGAAGAACCACAAAACCAAGGTGCATGGTATTGCAGCCAGCATCACTTTTGGACTTCAATTCCCAAAAGTGCCACATTGACTTATGCTGGCAGAACTGCTGCAGCTTCACCTGCCGTGGGTTACACCGCAGTCCATAACCAACAACAAAAAGCATTGGTTGACGATGCACTTACTTTATAATTAGGAACCTGTATGACAATAGAAATAAAAGTACCGGTGTTGCCTGAATCTGTTGCAGATGCTTCGATTGCTTCATGGCACGTCAAAGTCGGTGATAAAGTCAGCCGAGATCAAAACCTGGTCGATATCGAAACCGATAAAGTGGTGTTGGAAGTGGTTTCTCCAGAAGAAGGCGTGATAACGGAAATTCTAGATGCTGAGGGCGATACCGTACTCGGCGAGCAGATCATAGCAAAATTAGAAAAAGGTAATGGTTCTACCGGTGGAACAGGAAAACCTGCTCCTGCTGCTAGCCAACCTACTACTTCAAGTTCAAAGGGTAAATCAGTGGAAATAAAAGTTCCTGTGCTGCCGGAGTCGGTAGCAGACGCAACAATCGCAACATGGCATGTTAAGCCTGGAGAGGCTGTTTCTCGCGACCAAAATTTGGTTGATATCGAAACCGATAAAGTGGTTTTAGAAGTTGTTGCACCAGCAGACGGCTCATTAAGTGAAATCCTTGCACAAGAAGGTGACACTGTTACCGCAGAGCAAGCCATTGCAAACTTTGTTGAAGGTGCAGGCGCAGCGCCTGCCGCTACAGCAACTGATGCAGAAGAAAGTGCAGAAGATAACGATGCATTAAGCCCTTCCGTAAGACGTTTGCTTGCAGAAAAGGGTGTCGACGCATCAAACATTAAAGGAACCGGTAAGGGCGGTCGTATCACTAAAGAAGATGTTGAAAAACATCTTAAAGGCGGTTCACAACCTGCCGCGGCAGCTCCTGCAGCAGCTGCGCCTGTTGTGCCTGCGGGTGAGCGCACTGAAAAACGTGTACCTATGACACGTCTGCGTAAAACCATTGCTAACCGTTTACTTGAAGCGAAAAACTCTACGGCCATGTTGACAACATTTAATGAAATTAACATGAAGCCCATCATGGATTTGCGTAAGCAATACCAAGAAAGTTTTGAAAAGCGTCATGGTATTCGTTTAGGTTTCATGTCTTTTTATGTAAAAGCGGTAACCGAAGCACTAAAACGCTTCCCTGAAGTAAACGCTTCTATTGACGGTGATGATATTGTTTATCATAACTACTTCGATATCTCGATTGCGGTATCCACACCACGCGGATTGGTAACACCTGTGCTTCGTGATACAGATTCGTTAGGCATGGCAGGTGTTGAGGCCGGTATTAAATCACTCGCCATTAAAGGTCGTGACGGTAAGCTCTCAATGGACGAACTGCAAGGCGGTAACTTCACCATTACCAATGGCGGCGTATTTGGTTCATTGATGTCGACACCTATTATAAATCCACCGCAAAGTGCGATTCTGGGCATGCATAAAATTCAAGATCGCCCTATGGCGGTGAATGGCAAAGTAGAAATTTTACCTATGATGTATCTAGCTTTGTCTTATGACCACCGTATTATCGATGGCAAGGAGTCTGTTGGCTTCCTGGTAACGGTCAAAGAAATGCTCGAAGATCCAACACGTCTATTGTTGGATGTGTAAGACTTTGGTCTGCAACGAAAAAGATAGATGATAACTGCGTTATCATCTATCCGATTGCATGTATTTAGCCTATAATACGTGCACCTTAAATCAAGCTGCGTTTTCACGCGGCTTTTGTCTTAAATAAAACGGATAGAAACACCATGAATTTGCATGAATATCAGGGTAAACAGTTATTCAAAGAATACGGTTTACCTGTTTCTGAGGGTTTTGCTGCGGATACTCCTCACGCAGCAGTCGAAGCTGCTGACCGTATTGGTGGTAGCGAGTGGGTTGTTAAATGTCAGGTTCACGCAGGTGGACGTGGTAAAGCTGGCGGCGTTAAGCTGGTTAAAACAAAAGATGAAATCAAACAATTCGCCCAAAATTGGTTAGGCAAAAATTTGGTGACCTATCAGACAGATGAAAACGGCCAACCCGTTAGCCGTATTCTTGTCGAATCTTGTACAGACATCGACCAAGAGCTTTATCTTGGTGCTGTTGTTGATCGTGCTTCGCGTCGTATCGTATTCATGGCCTCAACTGAAGGCGGTGTTGAAATCGAGAAAGTAGCAGAAGAAACTCCTGAAAAAATCTTGAAAGCCGAAGTGGATCCACTTGTTGGCGCTCAACCTTATCAGGCCCGTGAAATTGCATTCAAATTAGGTCTTGAAGGCGTACAAATCAGACAATTCACTAAAATCTTCATGGGTTTAGCGAAAATGTTTGAAGAACTAGATGTGGCACTTATCGAAATCAATCCTCTAGTGATCAAAGATGACGGTAATTTGCATTGCCTAGATGCAAAAGTGGCTATCGACAGCAATGCCATGTATCGCCAACCTAAATTACAAGATATGCACGATCCATCTCAAGAAGATGCCCGTGAAGCACAGGCGGCTAAGTGGGAACTTAACTATGTAGCACTTGATGGAAACATTGGTTGTATGGTTAACGGTGCAGGCTTGGCGATGGGCACGATGGACATCGTTAAACTTCACGGCGGAAACCCGGCTAACTTCCTTGATGTTGGTGGCGGCGCGACTAAAGAACGCGTTACTGAAGCATTCAAAATCATCCTGTCTGATTCAAATGTTCAAGCTGTGTTTGTTAACATTTTTGGTGGAATTGTTCGTTGTGACATGATCGCTGAAGGCATCATTGGTGCTGTTGAAGAGGTTGGTGTTAACGTTCCTGTCGTTGTTCGCCTTGAAGGTAACAACGCTGAGCTAGGTGTGAAAACATTGCAAGAGTGTGATTTAAATATTATTGCAGCAACGAGCTTAACTGACGGTGCTCAGAAAGTTGTTGCAGCAGCTGGAGGTGCAGCATGAGTGTACTAATCGACAAAAACACGAAAGTCATTTGTCAGGGTTTCACTGGTGGTCAAGGTACCTTCCACTCAGAACAAGCAATCGCTTATGGCACGCAAATGGTCGGTGGTGTTACACCGGGTAAAGGTGGCTCTGAGCACTTAGGTCTTCCAGTATTTAATACAGTGCGTGAAGCCGTTGAAGCCACCGGCGCAACGGCATCTGTAATTTACGTACCAGCACCATTTTGCAAAGACTCAATTGTTGAAGCCGCTGACGCAGGGATCGAACTGATCGTATGTATCACTGAAGGCATTCCAACTATCGATATGCTTTACGTGAAAGAATACATCACGCAAAAAGGCGTGCGTATGATTGGTCCTAACTGCCCAGGTGTTATCACACCAGACGAATGTAAGATTGGTATTATGCCTGGTCACATTCACAAAGCAGGTAAAGTGGGTATTGTTTCTCGCTCTGGTACTTTGACGTATGAAGCGGTTAAACAAACGACTGACGAAGGTTTTGGCCAATCAACCTGTGTAGGTATCGGTGGTGATCCGATTCCAGGTTCTAACTTCATCGACATCTTAAAATTGTTCCAAGATGATCCAGCGACAGAAGCCATTGTAATGATCGGTGAAATCGGTGGTACGGCTGAAGAAGAAGCCGCTGAATTTATCAAAGACAATGTCACCAAACCTGTTGTTTCCTACATCGCAGGTGTTACGGCTCCTGAAGGTAAACGCATGGGCCATGCCGGTGCCATTATCGCAGGTGGTAAAGGTACTGCTGATGATAAATTTAAAGCACTTGAAGCAGCGGGTGTAAAAACTGTTCGCTCGTTGGCCGAAATTGGTAAAGGTTTACGCGAAATTACCGGTTGGTAAGCGCAAAAACGCTTTAACAACAAATTAGCATTAAAAACCGCCTTAATTGGCGGTTTTTTAATGACTTTATTTTGCGTTGAGGTTATTTAATCTGGCTCGCCAACCACTGATGTATCATCTGAGAGATTTTAGCATTGGGTTGCCCCATAATGCCTTTTGCCTGCTCAGGAATGTGCTCGGCAGGGTCGCCAAACTCTTCAAGCAAATAATGTTTGATCATATGCTGCCATGCGTGCTTTTCCTGTGGGTGCATGTTCTTTAATGCTTGAAGGCCATGCATTAACATCGGAAACGGCAATTGGCTGGTTGTTTGATTATTGCTCCACCAGTAATTTACTAACACATTAAATGTAGAAAGCGACTCAACATGATGCCACCATGGAGTAGGAATAAAGATGGCATCGCCAGGTTCAAGCTCGACAGATAGTGCGTGGTTAAAAGCCTCTTCATATTTTGGATGCTTCACCAAATCTGGTTGGTGCATGTCTACCAGGCTGATCGCCTGACCTGCCGGGGTGTAATCTAATGGCCCTATATAAAGGTTATGGATCTGCTCTGGAGGGAATAAAGTAAAGCGTCGGTTTCCTGCTGCAACGACTGCAATGTTGTCGGCTTCATCAAAATGTGCTGCAACTCTAATCCCATTACCAATCCAAATAAACGGCGAAATATTAGGTAAAAGAGGATTATCAAAATATTTCTCAAGAGTCGGGAAGGCGGTTTTCACGTCAACGCATTGAACGCAGTAGCGAGCGGTATCTTGCTCATCAAGCATTTTGTCTATGCATTGCTGAATTGGTTGTGCAGACACGTCGAAATTCATGCCGCGAAGATCGTCCCTATAAAACATTCTGCCAGATGTTTCACTAGGCAAGCGAACGAGCTTTAGGTTTTTGCCAGTTTGAAAAGTGCTTAAATGTTTTGCTACGTCTTTTGTCGACTCCTGCGCTTGTTTCACCATTGGCCAATGTGACGCAAAGTTTTTAATCACTAGCGGTTGTCTATTTTCTGATACTCGTTGAAGCAGTTTACCCGAGTCGATTGAATCAATCGTTTCTGGTGCCGGTCTGGTTCGTAAATCAAAAGGCTTGTTCAAAACGTTCAATCCCTAACTTTTATATGTAACGATTAAGAAGAGTAGCATGACATGACCTTCTCAAAAAGAGTGTGACAGACACACAATGTTTAACCCAGATTAACCCCAAGAATTCTAATTCGTTAACAAAGTGTAATTAAATAACATTTATCTTTGCGTCAAAAACGTCTCAATATTTTAAAAAGTATCTTAAAATAACAATGTTGGAGTAAATATATTACCTTTAATTTGGTTCACGCATTATTAACATTTGATATATGTAATCAAATTACACAATTTTTTTGTTTCGTCGAATATCATGGTTTAGAGATAAAAAGATAATATAAACAAAGACATAATGATTTTTAGTGACGAAGCTTTTATATACTTTATGTAAAAAAAATGTTTTGCATATTTTTGAATACGTATGCATAAGATTGAGCCAAAGCCAGTGATGGCGGTAATATCGCCATGAATTTAAATTAGTGTTAATTCATGTTTCAAAAAACTAACAAACGTATTTAACACTTATTCAACAACACACGGGACACATACATGAAAAATTTCAAGCCTAACTTGATCAAGGCTGCCTTGATCACTAGTGGTTTTGCTTTTGGTGCCACTTCACCAATGGCTTTTGCGCAAGAGGCGCAGGCTGGCGATGACACCGAAGTTATCCAAGTTACCGGTATTCGCGGCAGTCTAATGCGAGCGCAAGCTATCAAAATGGACAACACGTCTATCGTTGAAGCGATTTCAGCAGAAGACATAGGTAAATTGCCAGATACCAGTGTTGCAGAATCTCTAGCCCGTCTACCTGGCCTTGCCGGTGAGCGTCGTAACGGTCGTACAAGCGGTTTATCTGTTCGTGGTTTTAATGAAAACTACGTGGGTACATCACTAAACGGTCGTGAATTGCTCGGTATGGGTGACAACCGCGGAGTTGAGTTTGATTTATATCCTTCAGAGATAGTGTCTAACATCTTAGTCTATAAAACACCTGAAGCAGGCATGATCACCCAAGGTATCGGTGGTACTGTTGATTTGCAGACTATAAGCCCGCTAGGTGAAGAAAGAACTATCACGCTAAACGGATCATACGAAAAGAACCAAACAGATTCAGGTAACCCGGATTTTGACAACAACGGTCATCGTTTATCTTTCAACTACGTAGATTCATTTGCAGACGACACACTGGGTTTGGCATTGGTTGTTGCATCGTTAGAATCTCCTCGTCAGGAAAATCAATTCCGTGGTTGGGGTTATGCAGGGGTCAATACAACACCTGAAAATACCTTTGATGAAAATGGTAACCCTCAGTGGAACCCTCGTCGCTTTGATGGAAATGACACGGTAGCTGTTCCTGATGGTTCTGTGGTTCTAGGTGGTCACGATTCCTTCACTCGATCAGCGTTGCTAGAGCGTACTTCTGTAGCTGCCGTTATCGAGTGGGCACCTTCAGACAATCTTAAAGTTCAGTTAGATGCTCTATATATCGACTTCGAAGAAAACGATGTTCGCCGTGGCCTGGAAGAGGGTGGCGCCGAGTGGGGAACTAGCGCATACAACATAACTGGTGTTGAAAATGGCTTGGTAACTTCAGGTTATTACGATGGTTTCTTCTCAGTAGTGCGTAACGATGCACGTAGCCAGACGTCTGAACTAACCACGTTCGGTTTGAATGTTGAATATCAATTAAATGATGATTGGACGCTAGAGTTTGATTTGTCTACAGGTGAAGTGGATAAAGACATCACAGATATCGAGAGTTACTCAGGTGTAGGTCGTGCCGGCATCGCTGACCGTCCTCAAACTGCACGTTCATGGGAAATGACTTCGACGGGAGTGATGTATTCAGATCACCCTACTATAGCACCTGTTGATTTGACTGATCCTTCACTTATTCGTTTGGCGGGTCCTCAAGCTTGGGGTGGTGCGTTAGCGCCGATTCAACAATTCCAAGGAAATGACGATTTTGGTCCAGCAACCGCGCAAGACGGTTTTGTTAACCAATCTGTGTTTGATGAAAGTTTGGATAGCATCCGTTTGCAAGTACAAGGTGCGGTTGAATTCAGTATCTTCACAGAATTTGAAGCAGGTATTGTTTATTCAGATCGCTCTAAAACCAAAATCAACAATGGTTTCTTCTTAACTGCGCCAACATGGCCTGATGATGGTCCTATTCCGGAAGTATTGGGTGTTGCTGATCTGAGTTTTATTGGCATCAACGGCGTTTTGGCCTACGACAGTTTGTCGCTGTTTAATAGTGGTTTTTACACCTCAACAGACGCTCAATTGTTAGATACTAACCGTTTAGGTGATACCTACAAAGTTGAAGAGGAGCTAACCACTATATACTCTAAATTGACCATCGATACTGAAGTGGGTGATATGTTCCTACGCGGTAACATTGGCGTTCAAATCGTTGATGCGGATCAGAGCTCAAGTGGTTTCGACTCTGTTAATAACGCAGAAGGCTTTGTTAATGCAACGGAAGTAAGTGCAGGCGATTCGTATACAGATGTACTTCCAAGCTTAAACTTAACGTTAGAAGTCGCGGAAAATCAGTTCATCAGAACAGCTTTTGCTAAAGTATTAACTCGTCCACGTATGGATGACATGCGACCTAATAATCGAGTTAGCTTTGCATTCAATGACAACCAAATTCTTAACGCTGATCCCCGTCAAGGACCCTGGTCATCTTCTTCAGGTAACCCATTCCTGAAGCCGATTGAAGCAAACCAGATTGACCTCGCTTATGAGAACTATTTCTCGGATGATGGTTTCTTTGCAATCAGTTACTTCTACAAAGACATTAAAAACTGGCACGAGTCGTCGAATGTTCAGATTGACTTCACTGAATTCTATATTCCGGGATTCCATCAGTCTTCTGACCAAACGGATCCTCCGTTCCAGGCGCCTGCAACCTTCCAAGGATTCAATAGCTCTCGTCAAGATGGCTTAGAAGGATCTGTTAAAGGTTGGGAATTACAAGGTAACCTGCCTTTGGGCAACGTTGTAGATGTACTTGACGGTTTTGGTGTTGTCGCTAGTGCAACCTTCCTGGACGGTGATTTTGATGACGGTTCGCGTATTCCTGGTTTGTCTGAAGAAGCATACAGCTTCACGGCATACTACGAAAACAGTGGCTTTGAAATCCGTATTTCTGGCACAAAGCGCGACCAGTTCCTATCTGAAACACGTGGTTTAAGTCTATCACTTGTTAATGCGACTGACCAAGGTGGCGAACAGTGGGATGCTCAGATTGGTTATGATTTCTCTGAGTCAGGTATCGATGCACTTGACGGATTGCGTGTGACACTTCAAGGTCAAAACTTGACTGACGAAGCGACTATCCAATCAAATGGTAATGATCCTCGTCAAATCACGCAGTACCAAACTTATGGTCGTAACTTCTTATTGGGCTTGAACTATAAGTTCTAATCTCCAATAACATTGAAGTTTAATATTAATCAAAACCCCGTCCGTTTATACTGATGGGGTTTTTGTTTTTCAATATGGTAAAAAATGAACAAAGCCATTAAAAAAGTTGTAGTGGTTGGTGGCGGAACGGCCGGATGGTTGTCTGCTGCATTGCTTAAAAAAGTTGTCGGTGGCCCCGTTGAAATCGAGCTGGTCGAGTCTGAAAGTATTGGCACTGTTGGCGTTGGGGAAGCCACCATTCCTCCAATTCGCCTGGTCAACAATGTCTTGGGGATTAACGAAGCAGAGTTTCTACGAGAAACAAACGCTACCCTTAAATTGGCCATTAAATTTGAAAACTGGCGAGTGCAGGGAGAGGGCTATTTTCATACCTTCGGTGCGCCAGGCAAAAGCATGGCGTTTTGTCAATTTCATCACTTCTGGAAAAGAGCCAAAACACTGGGTTTTGATTCTAACCTGTGGGATTACGATTTAAATTATTTATGCTGTTTAGAAGGTAAATTTGCGCATATCAACAGTAAAGATCCCATTTTAGAATTGCCTTATGCCTATCATTTTGACGCGTCTTTATATGCTAAATTTCTACGCACGTTCAGTGAGAAAATGGGAGTGGTCCGCACGGAAGGCCTGGTAGAACATGTAAAACAAGATCCGCAAACAGGATTTGTGACACAATTACAATTAAATGACGGCAAAATCATTTCTGGTGACTTGTTTATTGATTGCTCAGGTTTTCGTGGTCTGCTCATCCAGAAAACCTTGGGCACTGGGTATGAAGATTGGAGTCATTGGTTGCCCTGTGACCGAGCCGTTGCAGTGCCATCTGAGCGACTAGAAAAGACCTTACCTTACACCCGTTCCATTGCTCACAAAGCCGGTTGGCAATGGCGTATACCTTTGCAGCACCGAAATGGCAATGGATTGGTATATTGTAGTGATCACTGTTCGGATGATGAAGCTGCCAGCACATTGATGGGAAACCTTGATACACAAGCCCTTGATGAACCTAGAGTGATTCACTTTAAAACCGGTAGGCGCCGCAAACAATGGAATAAAAATGTGGTCTCGGTGGGATTGTCTAGTGGATTCTTGGAGCCTTTAGAGTCAACTAGTATTCATCTTATTCAATCTGGGATAGTGCGATTAATCCACTTGTTCCCACACAATGGCATCGACCCAGTTAACGTTAACGAATACAACCAGCAATCTGAATTGGAATATGAACAAATCAGAGATTTTCTGATTTTGCATTACCACGTCAACGAACGAGATGACAGTCAGTTTTGGCGTAATATGCGCGACATGCAAATCCCAGATAGTCTGACGCACAAAATCGAATTGTTCCGCGAAACAGGGAAGCTATTCAGAGAGCAGAACGATCTGTTTTTGGAGAGTTCTTGGTTACAAGTGATGTTGGGGCAGGGTATTGAGCCGAAGGATTACCATCCTATTGCAAACAATCTGGACAAAGAGCGTCTGTTTAGTATGCTAAATACGGTTAAAAATGTTAAGCAACAACCGATTCCTCAGTTGCCTACTCATGATGAGTTTCTAAAGCATTATTGTAAGGTGTAGTTTGAAGCAGTTTAAACGGATAGTAATTTTGGGTGGTGGCACCGCAGGTTGGATGGCCGCAAATTTATTCGCTAATAAATGGGCCGATAAAAACGTTCATGTCACCTTGGTTGAATCCCCTGAAATCGGTATTGTGGGGGTAGGGGAAGGATCCACTCCAACGCTAAAGCGTTTTTTCGAAATGTTAAATATTTCAGAATCTCAATGGATGCCGCAGTGTAATGCAACTTACAAAGTCAACATTAGGTTTGCTGGTTGGAGTCCAAAATCTGGAATAGAGGATTATAGCCATCCGTTCATCTGTCAAACCGACACCTTCACTCAGAAGTCTTTTTTCGTAAATTGTAGAACTCGACGATTGGGGCTTGATACTAACGTCAACCCTGAAGAATTTCTGCTTAACGGTGTGTTGGCGAAACAGGTAAAAGGTCCCCTTGCGCCAGAACATTTTCCGATGATTATGGAGTATGGATACCATTTTGACTCATACTTGCTGGGACAATTTTTAGCTCAACACGCCGAGACTCTAGATGTTGAGCATATTCAAGCGAAAGTGTCATCAGTAAAACAGCATGCAAACGGCGATATCGCAGCGCTGATCACTGAAAATGGTGACGAGATTGACGCGGACTTTTTTGTCGATTGCAGTGGTTTTGCCTCGGTGTTAATGCAAAAAACGCTCAACGTAAAATTTAATAGTTTCAAACAGAATTTGTTCAATGATTCTGCGGTGGTGATGCCCACACCCATGCAAGACGTTATTCCAGTTGAAACACGCGCCACTGCATTATCAAACGGTTGGGCATGGAAGATCCCGTTAACCAATCGGTTTGGCAATGGTTATGTGTACAGCTCTGATTTTATCAATCAAGACCAAGCTGAGACGGAACTACGCAGGCATATTGGTACTGAAAACGACCCAGAATCTTGTCGCCATTTAAAAATGCGCGTTGGTCAGCTTGAAAAGCACTGGGCCAACAACTGTTTGGGCTTAGGATTATCACAAGGGTTTATTGAGCCATTGGAAGCCACGGCCTTGCATTTGGTCCAGGTCTGCATCGAAATGTTTATGGGTGATTTTGAAAAAGGCCAATTTAGTCATCGACATCAAGCTGAGTTCAACCAGAAAATTGCAGAACGTTTCGAACGAGTACGAGACTATATTGTGGCTCACTACAAAGTGAATACACGCGATGACAGCGATTATTGGCGGGCAAATCGAGATAATACACATTTATCAGAATCTTTAATTCAAATACTTAATGTCTGGTACAAACGCGAAGACTTGGGTGCAGAAATTGATCGACAAAAGCTGAATACGCACTTTGACACCATATCTTGGCATTGCCTATTGGCAGGTTATGGCGCATTTCCGCCTATCGCCAACAACCAGCCAGGAACCGGTGATCACTTCATAGAAAATGGTATTGAAGAGTTTAATCGTCGTTGTTCACTGAACTTTTCCAGTCATCAACATAATCTGGATAGCTTGAAATAAGGCTTGTTAATCAGTGCTATAAAGGTAATTCGTCTCTATTTTGGCGCAATCAATGCGCTGAATACGTATGCACATAGGGTGTGCCAGTTAACCAATAACGTTAAACTTTGTTAACAATTCGTTTTCAAGTTTGAGTTTATTCGGCATGATAAGAGCACTAACCTTAGCCTTTGTTACTACCCTTACAATAATAGGGTGTCAATCAGCGACCAAGACTCAGCCTATGCAAAGCAATTCTACTCAGGTTAAACCTGTCGTTTATCAGGTTTTTACGCGATTGTTTGGCAATACCCAAAACAACAATATTCCTTGGGGCACTATTGAACAAAATGGGGTGGGAAAGTTTAGCGATTTTACGCCACAAGCCCTGCAAAGTATCAAGGCATTAGGTGTCAGCCATGTTTGGTACACGGGCGTACCGCATCACGCCGTCATTAATGACTACAGCGAATATGGGATCAGTAATGATGATCCCGATGTGGTTAAGGGCAGGGCTGGCTCACCTTATGCAGTCAAAGATTATTATTCGGTTAATCCGGATTTAGCCGATGATCCGGCAAAACGATTAGAGGAATTCGAAGCCTTAATTCAGCGCACCCATGATCAGGGTATGAAAGTGATCATTGATATCGTGCCTAATCATGTGGCTCGCGATTACCAATCCTTAGCCAAACCCGAGGGAATAAAAGACTTTGGAGAAGACGACAATACTTCGGTCGACTATGCACCCAACAATAACTTTTATTATATTCCTGGTGAAGATTTTCAGGTTCCAGACTTGGCTAATGACATCAAACCTTTGGGGGGGGAACCTCATCCTCTAGCGGACGGTCAATTTTTCGAAAGTCCGGCAAAGTGGACAGGCAATGGATCGCGATTAGCCAAACCTAATGCCGACGATTGGTACGAAACAGTCAAAGTGAATTATGGGGTGCGACCAGATGGAAGTTACGATTTCGCCGAATTATCTGAAGCATATCGCTTTAAAGACCATGCACAACATGCAGAATTTTGGGCAGATAAAACCATTCCAGATTCATGGCTGAAATTTGAACATATAGTGCATTATTGGTTGGATAAAGGCGTCGACGGATTTCGTTACGATATGGCAGAGATGGTGCCAGTAGAGTTTTGGAGTTACCTTAACTCATCAATCAAAGTACGAAATCCCGAAGCGTTTATTTTGGCTGAAGTATACAACCCGGCCTTGTATCGAGATTATATTCAACTTGGTAAGATGGATTATCTTTATGACAAGGTGGAGTTTTACGACAACTTAAAATGGGCGATGCAGCAAAAACAGCCCACAGATGCTTTGGAGTTAATTCAATCTAATCTGTTTGATATTGAACAACACATGTTGCACTTTTTAGAAAATCACGATGAGCAGCGTATTGCCAGCCCAGAGTTTGCTGGTGATGCAAGTTGGGGTAAGCCTGCATTGGTCGTATCAGCGTTAATTAGCCGTTCTCCGACTATGTTGTATTTCGGGCAAGATGTGGGCGAAAAAGGTGAACAAAATGCCGGATTTGGCCGCCCTTCGCGAACGTCTATTTTTGATTATATTGGCGTTCCCGCCCATCAAAGATGGATGAACAAGGGTAAATTTGATGGTGGTCAATCTAGTCAGCAGGAACTCGCGCTGGGACAGTTTTATGAAAGAGTAATGAATATTAGCGCTTTTCACCCAACCATGACCGGCAGTTACCAAAGTTTACATTCATACAATCGATGGAAAGACAGTGATTACGGCACCAAAGAGTTTGCGTTTGCGCGCTGGACTGATAATCATCAACTTTTTGTAATAACCAGCTTTGAGCCTGAGAAAAACAAACAGTTTACATTACATGTTCCACCTGACTTAATTAAAAAGATGGGTTTAGAAGATGGCGATTACTCATTGCATAACTTACTTAACGATGAATCTTTCATTTTACAGATTGCGCAAGGAACAGGTTTGGTTAATTTGACGATACAAGCAAAAGGCTCACTCGTGTTAGAGGTGCACCATGATGATTAACCGTTTGAATCGATTTGCTATTTACACTGCCATTGTTTTGTTGTTATCGGCTTGTGAGAAAAGCCAACAGGCTAACATCGCAGAGCAAAGGTCACCTAGTGCCGCGCCGAATGTTATTGTGCTAGACAGTGTTTTCGATATGCCAGGCTTGGATCGAAAACGTAAGGTTCGAATATACCTTCCGCCAAATTACGATTCTGAAACTGATTATTATCCAGTGCTTTATATGCACGACGCGCAGAACCTGTTTGATGACGCGACCTCATATGCGGGCGAATGGCGTGTGGATGAAACATTGAATAAGTTGTCTGAAACCAATGGTTTAAAACTTATCGTGATAGGAATAGACAACGGCGAAGACAAGCGCATGACGGAATTGAGTGCGTGGGACAATGATGATTTTGGTAAGGGCGAAGGACAACAATACCTCAGCTTTATCGTTGATGTCGTTAAACCTTACGTCGATACTCATTATCGCACTAAAGCTGATATTAAAAATACCGGCATTATGGGCAGTTCAATGGGCGGACTCATTTCTCATTACGGTATCTATGCCCGACCTGATGTATTTAGTAAAGCTGGGATATATTCGCCTTCTTATTGGTACTCACAAGATGTCTTTACATTTACCCAAGACAATCCGTTACCTAAATCCGCCAAATTAGACTTTTTAGTTGGCACCGAAGAGGGAGGAGATATGGTCAGTGGAATGGAAAAAATGGTGTCATTAATCGAGTCTCAAGGGCACCCCAGCACAAAACTGCGAAGTAAAATTGTACAAGGCGCAAAACACAATGAAGGTTTTTGGGCAAGTGAATTTGAACAAACCGTGTTGTGGCTGTTTTCAGAATGATTAACTCTACAGACAAGGTTACTGTTCAGTTTAAGCATTCGGCTTTAGGGCTTTTTGCCTGGATCTTCTGTATTGGATGGTGTTTATGCCAATCAGCGCACGCTAAAACCTATCTGTCGCATCAGATAAGTGAGACCCAATTATCAATTCAGACTGATAATGAAAAGATCACTCTTCGACCCATTTCTGACCACGCAATAGAAGTGCTTTATGACACATCTTCCGGAACCCAGCTACCGTCTTTTTCATTAGTTGACGCTAAAAATGCCATAAAAACGGAAGTTGTTGAAAACGAAAAACAGCTGCAGTTCGTGTTGCCTGGATTGAACGTCAAAATCCACAAGTCGCCGTTTAGGTTGAGCTTTTACCAACAAGATGAATTGTTGATTGAAGAGGAAATCGGTTATTTCAAAACCAAAGCCATTCATGGATTTCGCTTTCGATTGCAGCAGAATGAAAAACTGATGGGCGGAGGGCAACGAGTGTTAGGAATGGACAGACGAGGTCACCAATTCCCGCTTTATAATCGTGCGCACTACGGATACACCACAGAGTCGAGTCAAATGTATTATGGGCTACCTGCGGTAATGTCTAATCGTCACTACGCCTTATATTTTGACAACACTGCAAAAGGAAACATGGATATTGGGCATGATGAAGCCGATATCATGCAATTTGATGCGGTAGCTGGGCGGGCGGCCTATGTGGTAGTTGCAGGAAAATCTTACCCACAACTAATTGCCAATTTGACTGAAGTGACGGGACGTCAGCCACTACCTCCAAGATGGGCGCTAGGCAATTTTGCGTCGCGATTTGGTTATCGAACTGAAGCAGAAACAAGAAAGACGGTTGAGGCTTTTATCGAAAACGATTTTCCGCTTGATGCAGTGGTTTTAGACTTGTATTGGTTTGGTCCTGATATTAAAGGGCACATGGGGAATCTTCGCTGGGACAGAACAGCGTTTCCAAATCCGCAAAAAATGATCACTGACTTCTCCGATAAAGGCGTTAAAACGGTTTTGATTACTGAACCTTTTGTTTTGTCTACATCTAGTCGTTGGCAAGATGCGGTAGACAAAAAAGCGTTAGCAACAACACCGGCCAATAGGCCGAGACAATTTGAATTCTATTTTGGCAATACCGGGTTAATCGATGTGTTTAGTGATCACGGTAAACATTGGTTTTCTGATATCTATGATGAATTAAGTCAACAAGGGGTCGCCGGTTGGTGGGGGGATCTTGGCGAGCCAGAAGTCCACCCTTATGATCTGATGCACCGCTATAACGACTCACTTTTTAGTGCGGACGAATTACACAACGTGTATGGGCATCAATGGGCTAAATTGGTCTATGAACAACAGCAGGCTTTTGCGCCCGAGCGTCGCCCCATGATTTTGATGCGTTCAGGTTTTATGGGCTCTCAACGATTTGGCATGATCCCTTGGACTGGGGATGTGAGTCGTTCTTGGGGAGGCTTAAAACCTCAAGTAGAATTGTCATTACAAATGAGCATATTTGGTTTAGCTTACACCCATTCAGATCTCGGCGGCTTCGCAGGGGGCGACTCCTTCGACAAAGAAATGTACATTCGATGGATGCAATACGGTGTGTTTCAGCCGGTTTATCGTCCTCATGCTCAGGAGGATATTGCGCCAGAGCCAGTGTTTCATGATACTCAAACAAAGGACATCGTCAGACGATACATTAAACTTCGTTATGCATTATTACCTTATAATTATAGCCTCGCCTTTGAAAACAGTCTGACCGGTATGCCGCTAATGCGACCCATGGCATTTGAGAATGAAAATAAGCCAGAATTTTTTGATATGGCAGACCAATATTTATGGGGCCATGCATTTTTAATCAAACCTGTAACTGATCCTGGCGCAAAGCGAGTAAATGTAACACTTCCTGACGGCGTTTGGTTTGATTACTGGGATGATAATCGCTATACAGGAAATCAACAGATCTCAGTCAATACTGATATTCAACATCTGCCGGTGTTTGTCAGAGCAGGCTCCTTTATTCCCTCAGTAGAAGCCATACAAACAACAGAGCAGTATTCGACACAAAAACTCAATGTAGACTTCTATTTTGATGACTCGATCGGTGCAAATCGTTATGTACTCTTCGATGATAACGGAGAAGACCCCCAGTCACTTTCAAATAATGCTTATCAACAAGTGATCATGCAATATGCTCAGTCAGATGACGACTCCCACTTATTTACGTTTGAAGTCATCGGGCAGTTTAAAGGTGCACCTGAACAACGTGAAATAACCTTAAAATTGCATAATTGGTCACAGTCTATTCACAAATTGACCCTCGTCAATTCCCAATCATCACCTGCAAAAAGTAATCGAGAAGTAAATTTGCCGGAAAGCGCTTACATCTACGATGGATCTACGAGAAACCTGATTATTAATATCAAAATCAATGATATAGCTAAGCTAAGAATAAACTAGCTTCACCTTCCCAAATACATTAATTAACAATTAATTTACAAATGAGCGGACAATTTGATGCATTTTTATGCATTGAATACGTATGCACAGCATTGAGCAACCTGTTAACACAGATGTAACATAATGTGATCGTAATATTCATCTATTTTTGCGTTCTACGGAAAGAATAATCTCTAGGTGTTTAATTAAACCAACAATTGGGAACGGGAAACACACATGAAAAAATTCAGACCCAGTTTGATCACTGCAGCCTTTTTGGCAAGTGGTATGGCAATGGTAGGAGCTAATTCCTATGCTCAGGAAACTGCCGTAGAGCAGCCTGATACAGCCGATGATCAAATTGAAACCATTGAGGTCAAAGGTTTCAGAACCAGTCTTATTAAGTCGCTCAATCAAAAACGCTTCAGTGATACAGTCTCAGAACAACTTTCTGCGGATGATTTAGGCGGATTACCTGACGTATCGATGGCAGATGCCTTAACACGATTACCGGGTATATCAGCTGTTCGTACTGGTGGACAAGCCGCTGAAATTAACATTCGCGGTCTATCAGGCGACTTTGTCTTCTCTACTTTGAACGGTCGGGAGCAGGTTTCTACAAGTGGTTCTCGTTCAATTGAGTTTGATCAGTACCCTTCAGAACTAATCAGTTCAGCCGCGGTTTACAAGTCACCAAAAGCATCTTTGATTGAAGGGGGGGTCGCGGGTTCGGTTGAATTACAAACAGCCAGTCCTTTAGAAATTGATGAAGATTATAAATTCAGCATGAATTTGCGTGGCATGTTTAATGATCGTGCAGATGAAGTATCGGATGCAGAAGAGTATGGACATCGATTGAGTTTTTCTTATCAAACTAAATTTTTAGATGACACTCTTGGTTTAGCGCTTGGTTATGCGCGATTGTTCCAACCCAGTGTTTCCACTCAGTTTGTTGGTTTTGCTAATAATGCTGACAAGGAAATTGATGGCCAGACCTTTCGAATGAGTGAAGGGTTTGAATTACAGCATCAGGGTGGTGAAGAAACCCGCGACGGTTACATGGCGGTTATTGAATGGGCACCTGTTGATAATTTCAAATTGAAAGCGGATGCGTTTTTATCCAAATTCGATTCCGAGGAGTTTGCGCGCGGTATGCGTATTAAGCTTGGCGGAGCCAGTGCTAATGTCACCAATCCTGTTATCGTGGGAGACAGCATAATCGGTGGTACCTTTGGTCGCACTGAAGGTAGTTTTACCCGAGTTGAACTGGTTAATGATGACAACCAAGACTTCGATGAAGTTGCAAGTTATGGCATTAATGCCGAATGGGAGGCGACTGAAAATCTGACAATGTCATTTGACGTGTCTCTCTCCACTGCAGAAAGTAATTTCAGAAATGGATTGTTGTGGGCCTTAGTCGGTGAAGATGCCACTATCGCTGACCCGGAATTTGACACCAATATTCAAATTTCATATCAGTTAAATGGCTTGGATTTACCTGATGTAGGATTTAATCAAGCGGACGCATTTAGTGATTTAGATCGTGTAATGGTTACCAAATACGGTATTTATCCGTTTCAAAATGAAGACGAGGTGCAAGCCTATCGTTTTGATCTGACCTATGAATTAGATAATGACTTTATATCCTCTATCGAAGTAGGTGTGCGCTACTCAGATCGCGAATACACCAATGACCGCTCAGTGTTTGAATATGGCAGCGATTCAACGTTTTCAGCAGCAGAGCCACCGCTGCGTTTGACCAGCGATATTGCGCAAGTCGTAGAGTGGGGCGGTGACTTCGGTAATTTCCCAGCGTACTTGTCGATAGATTTGGATAAAGCCTTGGATGCATGGTTCCCAGAAGGCAGACCTCAACCGGTTAAAACTTGGGGTGTTGGCGCTCCAGGCGTACTCAATGCACCTGAAGATGCGTTCCCGCGTCCAGACACGTCCTGGTCGGTACGCGAAAGTGGCAAAGTCTTTGAAGATGTTCTTTCTGCCTACATCATGGCAAACATCGATACTGAAATAGGCGGTTTAGCGGTTACCGGTAATATTGGTGTACGACGTGTTGAGTCTGAACAAAGTTCTACTGTAGTGGAACGAACAACAAAAAGTATTGAAGTCGAAGATGAAAACGGTGATTTCCAAACTGTGGAAGTTTCAGCACCTGAGCTTGGCGCGCAAAACATCACGGATGACGCTGGCTTAGTCAATAACTTCTATCGAAATACGTTGTTAACTGACAAATACACAGATTATCTGCCTTCATTAAACTTAAACTTTAAAATGACAGATAATTCACAATTGCGTTTTGCTGCAGCCAAAGTGATGGGGCGAGCACCTATTAATCGTCTGTTTTCAAATGCCAGAAACACTGTTGATGTGGTGACAGCAGAATTAGACGAAGATACGGGTGAAATTGTTTTATCAGCGCCTACAGCAAAAATATCAGGGACCAATACCAATAGTCCTTTCTTAAGACCGTTTTACGCAAATCAATATGATCTGTCATACGAGTATTACTTCGAAGAAACTGAAGGTGCTTTTGTGGCGGCTGTTTTTTACAAAGATATTAAATCTTTTATTGAAGAGGCAACGATCGACCCATTTGATTTTGCTGGAAATGGATTTGAAGTGCCTGATTCAGTAACTGTCATCGTGACAGACTCTGAAGGCGAGCCAATCTTCCAGGATGGCGGACCTTTGACAGTTGAAGTACCAACGGAAAACGGTGCCTATACGCAAGCAATTAATAACGCCGAAGGTGGTTATATTAGAGGAATAGAGTTGTCATACACACAAGTGTATAGCTTCTTACCGGCACCCTTTGATGGCCTGGGTATGAGTGCAAGTTATTCATTCACTGAAAGTGAAATTCAGCGAACATTGGACCCTGATAATGGCGTGTTTTCGACTGACCTTCCTGGTCTTTCTGAAAATGTAGCGAATGCGACGCTGTTTTATGAGTACGAAGATTTCGAAACACGTGTAAGCGTCAGATACCGTGATGCCTTCGCCTCACAACAAATCGCCATTAACCAACAAACCGTTAATTTTGATTCTGAAGTCGTCGTTGATTTCCAAGCTTCCTATAACGTGAACGAAAACCTGGGTTTATTGTTCCAGGTGAATAACGTTACAGATGAGCCAACCAAGAGTTACTTTGGTCAGGAATATCAAACGGGCACAATTCAATTTTTTGGAACCCAATACTTCTTTGGTTTGACGTATTCACTATGAAATCACTGATTAATAAATTGAGTTCCTTGGCAACTTGCCAAAGTAAGAATTTAACATTGGAGCAATTACCTATGTTTAGTCGAAATCGAGTTCGCGTGCTGCTAGCCGCTTTACTCACTGCAATATTTTTATCAGGTTGCGGCGGTTCAGACGTTGAGTCTGGGACTGTTGCTCTTACCTGTGATTTACCCTTAGTGCCAGACGCCGCAGGCGCAAACTGTGTTGCGCCTCCACCAATTCAATGTGACCCGCCTACCGTGCCTGATGCACGCAACGAGTCATGTGTCGTCGCTGCAGACCCAACCGCTGAAACTCCGGTGTTTTTTCCCGGCACAGACCAAGCGGTCTTGTATTACAACCGCAACGCAGTTGATGCGAACAATTCGCCAGGTGATACCTCATATGAGGGATGGCGACTGCATACTTGGAGTAATGATGCATGTGATGCCTATGCAGATGACGATACAGAATGGGCAAATGGACGAGTACATGATGGAATCGATCCCTTTTATGGTGCCTACTGGATTTTAGATCTCAAACCTGGTTACGCCGGCACAGACGGCGCCTGTGGTAATTTCATTATTCATATTGGTACGGAAGACTCTGGCAAAGAAATGGGCGGTGGTGATTTTAAAATGCCACTTTCACAAGACGACCCTGATTTTGCTCGGATGAACTTTACGTTCTCAGGCGTTCCTACAGTGTTCGAATTCCCTATTGAATCATTAGGCGAGCAACCAGTTAAAATCGAAGGTGCTGCAGCGCATTGGCTGGATACCAACACGCTAGTGTGGAATACCGGTGATGAGGTTGCGTCTGTTAAATTGCATTATTCGACTACCGCTGGTATTGAGGCTACATTGGAAAGTGGATTAAATGGCACGGCTATTGATTTAGTTGATGCGACCTTGACCGATGAGCAGAGAACTCGCGCTCGCTATTTAGCGGATTGGAGCGCTTATTCAGGTGATTGGACAGCTGATGATGCTAAAGCGGTACTTAAAGGTCAGGTGGTCGCAGGAGGATATAACACTGATGGCAAGCTGATCGTCGCAACCGCAGTGCAAACTCCTTTAGTACTCGATGCCCTATATACTTGGGGTGAAGAAGATGCCGATGAGGCAACGCTCGGCGCTATCTATTCCGAAGACGGTTCAATCACTGCGGCATTATGGGCGCCAACTGCTCAATCCGTTAAGTTGAATTTATACTCTGAAGGTAAAACCTTATCTTCTTCTGTAGACATGGTTGAAGATCCCACAACAGGAATTTGGACGCACACTGGTGGAGCAGAGTTGGATCGACAATTGTACCGCTATGAATTGTCCGTGTTTCACCCTGTTTCTGCAAAAGTTGAAATACTTGAAACGACTGACCCGTATTCCGTCTCAGTATCAACCAACAGCCGATTTTCTCGATTTGTTAATCTAACCGATGACGATTTGTACCCTGAAGGATGGATGGGCCACACTATTCCTGAAGCAGGGGATTTGGAAGATGGCGTGATTTATGAAGGTCATATCCGTGATTTCAGTGTTAGAGATGAAAGTGTGTCTGCCGCTAATCGAGGCAAATACATGGCCTTTACAGAAACCGATTCGGTGCCTGTTCAACATCTTAAAGCTTTGGCTGATGCGGGAATGAAGTACTTCCATATTCTGCCAGCAAATGATATCGCAACTATTGAAGAAGACGAATCTCGCAGTGTTGGTATGGATAGTACCGTTGCTAAGCTGTGTGATTTAAACCGTCGAGCAGCGATTTGTCAGGATGCTTCTGTTGATCGAACTCAGACCTTGCAACAGGTGTTCGATAACATTAGCGCGGTTTCAAATGCGGGAGAAGCGCAAGAGCTTGTTAACGACATCCGCGGTGTAGACAGATTTAACTGGGGTTATGACCCTTACCATTTCAGCGCACCAGAGGGTAGTTACTCCTCTGATCCTGATGGCGTAGCGCGAATTATTGAAATGCGTGCGATGAATCAGGCACTACATGAGTTGGGCTTGCGGGTTGTGGTGGACGTGGTTTTCAACCACACCAGTGAATCAGGTTTGAATTCTCGTTCAGTACTAGACAAGACCGTGCCAGGTTATTACCACAGATATAACCTAGAAAGTGGTGCAATTGAGCGTTCAACTTGCTGTGAAAACACGGCAACTGAGCACAAAATGATGTCTAAACTCACCACCGATTCTTTAGTAATGTGGGCATCGCAGTACAAGTTTGACGGATTCCGTTTTGATTTGATGGGTCACATGACTAAAGATTCTGTTCTAGATGCGCGCACAGCAGTACAGATGATTGATGAAGATACTTTCTTCTACGGTGAGGGCTGGAACTTTGGTGAAGTCGTTGACAATGCACGTTTTGATCAAGCGACTCAGCGGGGTATGGCTGGAACAGAAGTCGGAACCTTTAATGACCAAGTTCGTGATCCGGTTAGAAATGGTTTGTTCTTCTTCAATAGTGAAGATAATTTGTCAGAGAATTTACCTGAAGCGCAAGACAAAATTAAAATGGGCCTTGCTGGCACACTTTCCGATTTCGTATTCGAAGATCGCAATGGTAATGATGCCGCAGCGAGCACATTAGGTGCTTATGCTTTGGATCCGGCTGACATCATCAATTATGTATCTGTGCATGATACAGAGACATTGTGGGATAAATTTCAATATACATTGCCAGATGATTACACCTTAGAACAGCGTGTGCGCGCGCAAGGCGTGGCTTTATCTGTGCCAATGATGGCGCAAGGTATTCCATTCTTCCATATGGGTAGTGATTTACTTCGCTCAAAGTCTATGGACATCGACAGTTTTGATTCGGGAGATTGGTTTAACTACATTGATTTCACAATGAATTCCCAAAACTGGGCTGTAGGCCTTCCGATTGCGAACAAGAATGAATCTAACTGGACAACAATGAGTGCGTTCTTTGCTGCACCTGAAAGGGCAGCGTCGATGACGGAGATTGAATATAACCATGAATTATTCAAGGAGTTATTGAGCATACGCGATGGGAGTAAATTATTCCGTCTGACCACGGCTCAAGATATATTTGACCGTGTTGGTTTCCATAACGTGGGCAAAAACCAAACACCAGGCCTCATTGTTATGAGTATCGATGATGGCGTGGGTCCAGATGCAGAAAACCCGTTTGCTGACATTGATCCTATGGTTGATGCCATTGTAGTCGTTATCAATGCAACCGAAGGAGAATTGTCTCATACAGTTCCCACAGCGGCAGGATTTGAATTGCATAGCATCCAAGCGAGCTCAATTGATCCCATGGTCCGCGGTGCATCATTTGTTGCAGGTGAAGGGGAGGAAGTCGAAGGCACCTTTACAGTACCAGCGTTGACGACCGCCGTGTTTGTGATCCCGCAAATGGGCGATCAAGGAGCAGGTCTTTCTGCACTGGCGACCTCAGGTGCGCCTGATGTTGTACCTTATGGCAGTACGCTAGTGTATTTGCGCGGTTCAATGAACGACTGGGGTGCGGTACAGCAATTTGTTTATCAAGGTGATGGTATCTATGAGACAACGGTAGAGCTTACCGCTAATACAACCTACAACTTTAAAGTTGCTGATGCGGATTGGGGTTCTGAGTCTGGGGTTAACTTTGGCCCTCAAACTGGCGATGCGACTGTTGTTTTGGGTGAAGCCAAACCTATCGAAAATCCAGGTGATGGCAATATATCCTTCACACCAACCTATGACGCACCTTATACTTTCTCGCTTAATGCTGCTGAACCTACAGCACCAGAACTGACAGTAAACGATGCTAGACCCTTTGGTGAGACTGTCGTTTATCTGCGCGGTGTTGAAGGTGATTGGGGAACAAATAACCCGATGACATACGATGGTGAGGGTGTCTACACCGCTACTATAGCGTTGTCTGCAGGCGAACAAGAGTTTAAAGTTGCTGATGCGGATTGGGGTGCATTTGGTGTCAACTTTGGTGTTGCTGATGGTGCCGATCAAATTACCACAGGTAGCACGACAACCCTTGTCGGTTCCAATAACAATGTTCGATTAAACGTTGAGACAGCAGGAGATTACGTCTTCAGTTTTGATGCATCGGATTTAGAGAACCTTTCTCTGGAACTTTTTGCTCCGGGTATGTATGGCGCTACGGAAATATTTGTCCGTGGTGGTCACAATGGTTGGGCCGCAGATACAGCGATGACCTTCGACGGTAGTCACAAATACTCTGTTGAACTAGACTTAACCGAAGGGGATATGCAGTTTAAAGTCGCTGATGCCGATTGGGCTGACATCAATATGGGTGAAAGCTCTGATGGTTCACAGGTGACTTTAGGCGACCGAGTGAAGATAGAACCCAACAGTGGAGGTAACATGCAGTTCAGTGTTCCCGCCACAGGTACTTATGTGGTTGAAGTGAAAGGCCCTAACCCGGCTAATCCTTCAGTGGTATTTAACCGCAAAACCAACTAAACCTCGGTATCAATAAAATTCAAAATCCCGGCGAAAGTCGGGATTTTTTTTTGTTACTATAACAGCAAATGTTTTTTAGCACGCTTAGGTGAAAATTAAAAAAACATCATGAAGAAATTGTCATTCTATTTCATTGCATTGCTGATCCCCTTTGTTTTGCTTTTATCAATCGAAGGGGTGTTAAGGATAATTGAATTTCGTGAGCCTCAACCTTTGTTTATAGAAGCAACAGGGCAGGCAGGATATTTAATGCCAAATGAAAAGGTTATTCAGCGTTTTTTTCCTTCAGCGAATTTGGCTCCCAATGTCAGTCCCGACACGCAGTTTTTTAGGCAATCTAAATCGCCCGATAGCCTTCGAATTGTTGTACAGGGTGGCTCAACAGCTGCGGGTTTTCCTTATGGCCGTTGGGGCTCACTTTCTGGCATGTTGCAACAGCGTTTTAAACGCCTTTATCCAAACAAAGATATTGAAATTATCAATACAGCAATGGCATCGGTTAATTCCTACACTTTGTTGGATTTTGTCGATGAAATTATTCAAATTGAGCCTGATTTAGTGCTCATATACGCTGGTCACAATGAATACCTGGGAATCATGGGGGTGGGGTCAGCGTATGCCTCCAGAGGAGGGCGCAGTGCTAATTTACTTTATTTGGCACTAAAAGACTGGCAATTGTATCGAATGGTTGAGTCACTTTATTACGGTTTTGCTGCTAGCGTGGAACAAAATACCGAATCGGATCAACTCAACGACAGAACTCTAATGGCCAGAATTGCCAAAGATAAAGATATTCCACTTAACAGTGATATTTTTCATGCGGGTATTGCGCAATTCGAAGGCAATCTTTCTCTTATCTTAGACAAATATGAAGATGCTGGGATACCAGTAGTGATCGGCGATTTGGTCAGCAATGAAAAAGATCTCATTCCTTTTTCAGCCATTAACGCACTTGCGGGCGAAGAAATACAAGAAATTACCTTGATGGGTTCGACACAACATCGGGAATTGATATCGAATTTGAGGCATGTGATTGACAATGACCTGTCGAATAATTTAGCTGCAGACTATTTTAAACTCGGGCACGGGCTATTAATGTCGGGGCAGGAAAACAAAGCCAAACAAGCCTTTATCGACGCTAAGGATCACGACACCTTGCGCTTTAGAGCGCCGTCTGAATTTAACCGAATTATTGAAGCCTTGAGTGATCGCCCAAACGTTTATTTGGCGGGTGTTCAAGAGGCTTTTGTCGCCGATTCACCAGAGGGAGTGATTGGTAGCAAGCATATGCTGGAGCATTTACACCCCAGTGTGCGAGGATATTTTATTCTCGCCAACGCCTACGTTGATGCACTAATCCTGAATGATTTATTGCCAGAACCGGCAAATAACGATTTACAAGGTGCTTGGCAAGAACAGCCTGTAACGCTTGCCGATAAACTCTACGGAAACTTTAAAGTTGAAAGGTTGGTGTCAGATTATCCGTTTACCACTGAAAAGAAAAATGTCATTTTGCCACCATCCGACTCTTTAGAGTCGTCTGCGTTGAAAAAGCGAGTTGATGGTGCAGATTGGTTAACAATCAATCAAGATTTATTGAGGGCATATCAGGAAAATAGAAACCTCCCTGAAGCCGCAAAGGTTGCTGGTTTAATGGCAGATGCTTTGCCAAATAACACGCAACTTACGTTTATTGCGGGTATGCTTTACAAGCAGATTAACAATCTGCCTTTGTCTACTCATCATCTATTGCGGGCTGTAAACCTTAACCCTGAAAACCTGCAAGCACGATTATCCCTCGCGCAAAATTATTTTCAGTTGGGTAACAAAGCGCGAAGCTTAATGCAGTTAGAGCAAGTCAAACGGCAGCAACCAGATCACCCACAGGTCGATCAATTTATTCAAATGGTTAAAGATCATTAATGATAAACTGCTGCTCTAATTCAATTGTTTTATTTATCTTCTTCGGCCCATTTAGAGCGTTGTATGTATGTGCTAGCCCGAGCGGTTTGGCCAGTTTTCATCAACATATCAGCGGCTTGCACATTTAATCTAGCCTCGTAAGGTAAGGCATCAGCTAACATAAGCTGGGTTTTAATGACTTGTGAGGAATTACGCTCTGCTTGATAATTAGTTTGTGCGTGTTGAACCATACTTAACCAATTCAGCTTTTTGTCGAACAAGTCTTTTCCAAGTTGTTGTTGCCAATTTTGTGGCGCAGGAAGTTTTAATAGTTGAGGCTCATCGACAAAAGGATAATCAGACTTGAGTTGGAGCGCTTTGGCAAAACCATAATATTCTTCCGCTTGCAGCAACATCCGTTGTTTCCATGCAACATTAGGCGTGATTTCTTGTTTAAATGATATAGCTTTGGACATGCTCATTGACTGATAAAAGGCGTCAGACAATAAAAAATATCCTTCTACGTTTGGGTGTAAATGCTCGAGCATTAAATTGTTACCCACCACACCGAGAGGGGATTGCTGTTCAAAACGTTGTTGCGCGTTGACTAATATGGCGCCATAGCGCAGCGCATGATTTCGGATTATTGAGTTGATCGCTTCGGGCGCTCTAAATCGCAGCAAGTCGAGATCCTTAGCTTGGGTTAAAAACAATTTGGCTTTTGTTGAATCGCCCAAAGCATTAAATATTCTCCCTAGCTGAAAGTGGGCATCTGCACTATCTGTGATTGAGACACTTTTAGCGGTTTGCTCAAGCAGCACGTTATCAACGGATTGTGTTGTAATTTGTTCGCTAAGTTGCCGTAATGCATTTTCCAAGTTTGAGGGTGTTGGCAAGCTGGAAAATGGCCGTTGGTCGAGCAGATTGCTGACGAGTGTCGAGATGAACACGGGAATGCCAGCACCTTGATATTTTTCCAAAATCAAGCTCAGATTTTGTTCAAATTGCGCCACGCCAGCGCTAAATAGCTTACTGTCCTGGGGGATCGTTTTATGTTTAGCAACCTTAGCCATAAAGGTTCGAGACGCTGCAAAATTAGCTTGTACCGTCGTTTCTGATTCCTGGTTTTTTTCCTCTATAAAAGCGACTTTCAGGCTATGGTAAAGACTTTGTATTAACTGAAAGGTTCTGTACTCTTTTAATTTTAAAAAGAGTAATGTGGTTGCCGCAGAGCTCGCGGCTGTGTAGTTTGAACCCACTCCCATGATGCCAAGAAATTCGTTGTGTCCCATATAAATTAATACTGCATCAGGCTGCTGCGCGATAATTTCATCCACCAAATCCAAATTGGTGTAGGAGTTGACCGCCGCTAGTGAGGTATTGATGATCTCGACGTAATTGTCTGGGAAAGACTGTTTCAGTCGGTGATCTAACATGCCGGCAATTGAGGCACCTAACCCGTAAGGAAACCCGGCGGCCGTTGATCCGCCTTGAACGAAAAAGCGCAATCCATTCTTGGGTTTTTCAGCGCGAAAAAAGTTTGCTTCTATGGTTACACTAGGCACGTCCGAAGCGTTTGGAAAATAGCGTTTTACGATGTCAGGACGAGGCAACAAATAGTCTGGCGCATCAGGGTTAGGAATAAATAATGGATATGACTGACCATAACCCGCGAAACGAAGACCTAATTCGAGCAATATAAAGAAAAGAAAAGGGATGAATACGGCAATGGCACGAAACAGCCAGACTTTCATGTTAAACCTTTGATGGCGTGCTAATTTGGTTAATTCATCAACCTAACCCAATCTATGATTGCCTTCAAGGTTGAATTCGTATTCAATGTAAAGATTACGTGAAATAGTTGTCGTTTCTTAGTTAAATACAGGTCACAGAAGTAGCGGTTTATATATGACGATCATTCTTGGCATTTCAGCCTACTATCATGACAGCGCAGCCACTATCGTCGTAGACGGTGAAATTGTTGCAGCAGCGCAAGAGGAACGATTTTCGCGGGTCAAACACGATCCCGCTTTTCCTGCTCAGGCGATCCTGTTTTGCCTTGAACGTGCGAACTGCACACTGGAGCAGATAGATGCAGTCATTTTTTATGACAAGCCTATGCTTAAGTTTGAACGTTTACTCGAAACCTATCTTGCTCATGCGCCGTCAGGCTTCCTCTCTTTTTTACGCGCAATGCCCATTTGGCTCAAAGAAAAGCTCTATCTTAAAAGTGTTTTGCGGCAGGAGCTTCGCACGCTCATCCATCAAGGAAGAGCAGATAAAAATCAAACGACAATAGCCGAAGAGAAGAAATACGAGAAGCGTCCTAACTTACCGCAATTATTGTTTAGTGAGCATCATCAATCCCATGCGGCATCTGCGTTTTTCCCCAGTCCATTTGAAAAGGCTGTGGTGTTATGTCTTGATGGTGTTGGCGAATGGGCGACCTCAAGTGCGTGGTTGGGGGAAAAGAATCAACTTACTCCGCTGTGGGAAATTCAGTTTCCTCATTCATTAGGGTTACTCTATTCGGCATTTACCTACTATTGTGGATTTCGGGTTAATTCCGGCGAATACAAGTTAATGGGGTTAGCGCCTTATGGTGAACCCAAGTATGTGGACACCATATTCAATCATCTTATTACCGTAAACGAAGACGGCAGTTTTGCTTTAGATATGTCTTACTTCGATTATCCAGCGGGTGATCGAATGACTAACAAAAAGTTTGATGCTTTGTTTGGTGGGCCTGCGAAACAACCCGATGATCAAATCACTCAACGAGAAATGGATCTTGCGCGGTCAATTCAGGTTGTCACGGAAGAGATCGTGTTAAAGATAGCCAAGTATGCTCATCAACAGACCGGTATGGAGTATTTGTGTTTGGCAGGTGGTGTTGCTTTAAATTGTGTCGCGAATGGGCGTGTACTGCGTGAAGGGCCGTTTAAAGATATTTGGATCCAACCTGCTGCAGGCGATGCCGGTGGATCACTCGGGGCCGCATTGTTAGCTTGGCACGAATATTATGAAAAGCCCCGGGATGTGTCTACCCAGTCATCCGACTCCATGCAGGGCGCGTATCTGGGCACAGAGTACACGAATGCAGAAATCGAAGGATTACTGAAACAGAAGGGGGCACCATACTCTTACCTAAACGATGATGAGCTATTTGCAAAAACGGCAAAATACATAGATGAAGGAAAAGTGATTGGCTGGTTCCAGGGAAAAATGGAGTTTGGCCCCCGTGCGTTAGGGAACCGCTCAATTATTGGCGATCCTCGCAACCAAACGATGCAATCTCAAATGAATTTGAAGATAAAGCAAAGAGAGTCCTTTCGACCCTTTGCACCTGCAGTTCTAATAGAAGATTCAAAGACCTATTTTGATCTAGAACATGCAAGCCCATACATGCTGTTAGTGGCCGAGGTTAAATCTGAGCATCGAATCAATAACAACAATAGCGCTCTACGTTTTGGTATAGAACGGTTGAACGAAGCGCGATCTGTAGTCCCTGCGATCACTCATGTAGATTATTCTGCCCGGGTACAATCGGTGGATCAAAAGACCAATCCAAGATTCCATCGGTTATTGAGTGAATTTAAACAAATGACTGGCACTGGCATGCTAATCAATACTTCTTTTAATGTAAGAGGCGAGCCGCCTGTTTGCTCTCCAGAAGATGCGCTGAGGTGTTTTCTGGCAACAGAAATGGACATGCTAGTGCTTGAAAACTGTATGCTGTTTAAAGCTGAACAAGACCAAAAGCTCATTGTAAAAGCAAAGCAGGTAGTGTTTGAAAAGGATTAACTAACACTATGAAATATAAACGAAATGTCTGGTTACGCGTAACATAAAGTATGTTGATTTTATTAAAAAAAGACGATCATGAGAACCTAAGAGCATTTGCCATCACAATGATGTGGGTGTTTCCTGCCGTTTTCATGTTACTTTTACCCTATGTGTTTGAGCAAATTATACCTTGGTGGCCTGCGTTGCTTAGTGGCGTACTGGCGATTCTCTACATCGTTCATCCGTCAGGTTTGTATTATCCTTATCGTGTCTGGATGTGGATCGCGTTGATCTTAGGCTGGTTAAATACGCGGATCATTCTTGGGATCGCATTTTATGGTTTGATTTTACCCATAGGCATTTTGCTTAGAATTTTTGGAAAATTACAATATTCAGCTATGTCCAAAAACAAAGTAAAAAACACCTCATCGTTTTGGATTTCAAGTGATAAGTCCAAAACCAAATCCAATTTAAAGGACCCATTTTAATGCTGGAGTTTATTCAAGATCTTTGGGCGTTTTTACGCGTGCGTAAAAAAATTTGGTTGTTACCCATAGTCGTCGTCCTGGCACTGTTGGGCGCCCTCGTGGTGGCGACACAACAATCTTCTTTAGCAACGTTCATCTATACCTTGTTCTAAAAAACCCTGCGCACATTGTCGAATGAAATGCTGAATTTCAGCGATGTTCACGTCGTGTGTGGCAGGTGAACTTGCGCCCAGAGGCGGGAACCTGCCATAACCTGCCAACAAACAGTGCCAGGACACAGCAGGATAATAGTGACCGATATTTTGGCGATTGATTTCCTGTGTCAGATCGCCACCTTTGTCCCAACAATCAAGAATGTGTAACAACGAATCTGACAGATGTTTATTGTTTGCATTGTCCAACCAATAATTTCCCTTGTTACGAGAATTCACTTTGTAATGACAGACAATATAATCCCGGATCCCTTCAAAACGACTCGAAATCAACTGGTTAAATTCTGCCTGGTGTTGGTTGCTAAACTGACCAGAGGTAAAAGCGCTGATGAAAGTCTCTACTGTATATAGAACCAAATGCAATGCTGTGGCTTCCAGAGGCTCAATAAAACCCTGTGATAAACCCACAGCGAGACAGTTTTTAACCCAATGTTGTTTGGCACATCCCACGCGCATTTTAAGATGTTTGACCGGTACTTCTGCGTCAAGCAATCCTAACTTACTTCTTAACTCCAGTTCTGCCTGTTCAGGTTCTATGTATTGAGTTGAGTAAACATAACCATTGCCAGTGCGGTTGGTGAGAGGGATATCCCAGCTCCATCCGGCCGACATGGCCGTTGAAATTGTTTCTACGTTTCTCGGTTTGGTTGCTGCAGAGGGAATGGCAACTGCCGCATCGTTAAAGAGATTGTCTTTGTATTCAACAAATTCCGTGCCCAATGTTTTTTGTAATAAGACTGCCGCAAAACCACTACAATCGACAAACCAATCTGCGGTGTAGCTATGGCCATTTTCATCGATCAATGCCTGGATATCACCGGATAAATGGGTTTTAACCTCATCAATTTTAGCTTCAATGTGTTTAACACCGCGGTCTATTGCAACACGTTTTAAGTATTCCCCCAGCAGTGCGGAGTCAAAATGATAGCCATAATTGATTGAAAGCGGGAATTTGGCTTGGGTTTTGGGATGTTTAAAATGTTTGGCTAAATAGGCAGACAAAAAGTACTGATTTGGATGGGGATCAACATCGTGACCCTGTCTACGTAACAGGCTATTAATTAAAAAACCTCCGGCGGTTTGCCGATCTGGACGAGAAGGGAATGGATGGAAGTAGTGTTCAAACCCCGGTTCTAAAGACCAGCCTTTGAAGGTGATCCCGTTTTTATAGGTGGCATTGCATTTTGGCATCCATTGTTGTTCCTCAATTCCTAGAGTATCGAAGAACACTTTTAAATGTGGGGTAGAGCCTTCTCCCACGCCAATAATACCGATGTCCGGTGACTCAATTAAGGTGACAGTGAATTCGTGCTGACTCAGGGTATGTTGAAGCAGGTTGGCAGTCATCCATCCTGCGGTTCCACCGCCTAAAATGATGATCTTCGGATCTGGCTTTTTACTCACTATTTATTAACACCTTAAGCGCACATCTAATTAACAAAGATTAACATTGGCATTTTTTCCTGACTATAACGAATCTGGGTTAAATGCCCTAATGGCGGTTGTTCTGAGGTCTGAACTGACCTGAATACGTATGCAGAGGTTTGTTTCACTTGAATCGCAAAGGTAGTATCTGCTCTTTAAGGTTGTTAACGGTTATTTAACAAATTCTGTCGGGACTCATTGATGCCATGCTAAATCCAAAAATAATGGTAGGTTGCCTCCTGCTTGCCGCCTCTTTTACTAGCGTATCCTTTGCAAAAAACGTTAAGGTGACATCACCGAACAAAGCACTTGTGGTCGAAATCAGTGACGAAGGGGATGTTCTGAGCTATCAAGTCTCTTTAAACGGACAAAGGATCCTAAAGCCGTCAAAACTTGGTTTGTTGTTTCGTGAAAAAGCAGGCTTTGCACAGCCATTGTCGATCGCTAAAACACAATCCGGCCAATTGGATACAACCTGGGAGCAACCCTGGGGAGAACGAAAATTTGTGCGGGATCATCATAATTATTTGATGATTTCACTGAAAACTGGCGACAATCAAGATTTCGATGTGAGCATGCATTTTAAGGTTTTTGATGATGGTTTTGGTTTTCGTTATGAGGGACAGGGCAGCGCATCAGAAGAGGTAGCTGTTATAGATGATTTAACCGAGTTTGTGTTTGAATCGCCAGAGCAAACACAGTCTTTGTGGATCCCTTCGAGAGCGTGGAATCGCTATGAGTTTCTCTATGAAAATACCTCAATGGACAAAATCGATCGGGTACACACACCGGCGACCTTCAAACTGCCGACCGGCGAGCATATAAGCATTCATGAAGCGGCATTAGTTAATTTTGCTGCGATGACGTTGGATCAGCAGCGCACAGGCACCTTAAAATCGGATTTAACGCCTCGCTTTGATGGATTAAAAGTCTTAACTAAAGGCGATTTTAAAAGCTCATGGCGCACCGTCCAGGTGAGTAAAGACGCCGTGGGGTTGCTCAATTCCGATCTGATTTTAAATCTAAATGAACCAAACAAATTAGGTGATGTTTCCTGGGTTGAGCCAGGCAAGTATATTGGCATCTGGTGGGGGATGCACCTAGACGTCAATACCTGGGGCAGTGGTCCAAAACATGGTGCGACGACAGAACGAACAAAGGAATACCTGGATTTTGCCGCAAAATATGGTTTTGATGGCGTGTTAGTCGAAGGTTGGAATCTGGGATGGGATGGCAGTTGGTTTGACAACGGTGATGTATTCAGTTTTACCCAGAGTTATGACGATTTTGACCTCAGCGCTGTTTCTACACATGCAAAATCTAAAGGTGTGCGTCTAGTCGGGCATCACGAAACCTCAGGAAGTATCAGTAATTACGAGGCGCAAATGGAAGAAGCCTATGCTTTATATCAAAAACATGGCGTGCGCCAGGTGAAAACCGGGTATGTTGCCGATGGCGGCAATATCAAGCGTATTGATGAAAAAGGCATTGCTCGCAAAGAATGGCATGATAGCCAGCTAGTGATTAATCATTATTTGCACAGCATACAGCGGGCAGCGGAATATCAAATCAGCATCAACACTCACGAGCCGATAAAAGATACAGGATTGCGCAGAACCTATCCAAACTGGATAAGTAGGGAAGGCGCAAGGGGGCAAGAGTTTAATGCCTGGGGCTCGCCTCCAAATGATCCAGCTCATACTGTGGAATTGGTCTACACTCGCATGTTGTCCGGACCAATGGACTTTACACCAGGTATTTTCAACTTAGCGTTTGAAGGGCTAGATGCAGAGAATCGAGTTCAAACGACATTGGCCAAGCAGTTGGCATTATATGTCGTCTTGTATAGCCCAATTCAAATGGCTGCGGATTTGATAGAGCACTACGAACAAAATCTGCCAGCGTTCCAATTTATTCAAGATGTTCCCACCGATTGGCAACAGAGCAGAGCGTTGGCTGGAGAGCTTGGGCAATATGTGGTGTTTGCTCGCCAACAACGAGATAGTCAAGACTGGTTTTTAGGTGCCATTACCGATGACAAAAAACGCAGGGTTGAAGTTTCACTGGATTTTCTGCCGCCAGGAGCGGTTTTCGAAGCACAGATTTACCAAGATGGTAAAGATGCCAATTGGCGCGACAACCCATATGATCTGGACATTATTAAAAGGCAGGTTAAGCATAGTGACAGCTTGACATTAAATTTGGCGTCAAGTGGCGGCGTAGCCATTCGCTTCAAAGCATTGTAGGGGAAAATATGAAACAGGTTAGTCAGCAAAAACAAATGAGTGTCAGCCGGAACTTTATACTAAGTTTAAGTTTCCTCCTCTTATGTGTGAGTCATTTAACGTCTGCAAAGTCCATCGAGCATTTAGAGCCCGCATTTTGGTGGGTTGGTATGGCACATCCTGAATTGCAACTTATGGTCCATGGGCAAGAGATTGGTCTGACAACACCGCAAATTGATTACAAAGGGGTTGCGCTTACATCTGTTGAAACCACCGATAATCCTAATTTTCTGTTTATCAATTTGAACTTGGCCGACGATGTGAAAGCGGGAAGCTTTGATATTGTCTTTACGCGAAACGGTTTGACTGTTGCCAATTATCAATATGAACTGAAAGAAAGGGAAGCGCTATCTGCGCAGCGCGAAGGTTTTTCACCCAAAGATGTTATTTATCTTATCACCCCAGACCGTTTCGCTAATGGCGACACCAGCAATGATTCGATGGACTCTCTAAAAGAGCAAAAAAATCGTCAGTACAAAGGCGGCCGTCACGGTGGAGACATACAAGGGATTATCAATCATTTGGATTATCTTGATGTCATGGGCTTTACCCAAATTTGGACCATGCCGTTAATGGAAAACGACATGGAACGTTATTCCTATCATGGCTATTCAACAACGGATTATTATCAGATTGACCCAAGATTCGGTTCTAACGAACTGTATAAATCCCTGAGCCAACAAGCCAAAACCAGAGGGATAGGCATTATCCAAGATGTGATATTAAATCATATCGGATCTGAACATTGGTGGATGTACGATAGACCCAGTAGTGACTGGATCAATAACAACTACGAGTTTACGCCAACCACCCATATGCGCGAATCGCTCCATGATCCTCATGCGGTCGAGTCAGATATCGTTGGTTTCAATGATGGTTGGTTTGTTCCAACTATGCCTGATCTAAATCAGCGAAATCCATTGCTGGCGACTTACTTAATTCAAAATGCGATTTGGTGGATTGAATACGCGGGTTTGTCAGGTCTTCGTGTGGATACTTATTCGTACTCAGATATGGACTTTTTATCCGATTGGACAAGACGAGTGATGCTTGAATATCCAAATCTAAACATTGTAGGTGAGGAATGGTCGGTCAACCCATCGATAGTAGCGTTTTGGCAAAAGGGTTCACCACGACACAATGAATATAAAAGTGATTTGCCAAGTGTTATGGACTTTCCAACTCAGGTGAAGTTAGTCAATAGCTTAACCAAATCCGAAACCTGGGCCACAGGCTTGCGTGAACTGTATGAAAGTGTTGCCAGTGATTTTGTTTACGGTGACCCATACAATCTTGTGGTGTTTGGTGACAATCATGATATGAGCCGTATTTATTCACAGTTAAATGAAGAAACGGACCTGTTTTATATGGCAATGTCCTACGTATTGACCACTCGAGGAATCCCGCAAATCTTCTATGGAACAGAAATATTAATGGCCAACCCTGGTACCGATGACCACGGTATAATTCGCACCGACTTTCCTGGGGGATGGCAGTCTGACAAGGTCAACGCATTTACTGGAGAAGGATTATCAAAAGCCCAGCGTGATGCTCAATTGTTTATGAAAACATTATTGAACTGGCGCAAAACCAGCTCTGCGATCACCCAAGGAAAGATGAAGCATTATACGCCTAAAGATGGGGTGTACGTGTATTTCAGGCACAGCGAAGAACAAGCAGTGATGGTGATATTAAATAAAAACGATGTTTCAGTTGATTTACCCTTGGCGCGTTTTTCCAAAATGATAGGTGAGGCGTCTCACGGCATCAATGTTATTGAGAAATCTAGGGTTAGTTTAAACAATAAGTTAACCCTTTCTGCAAAAAGTGCGACAGTTTTAGAACTAAAATAAGCGAAGTTATCGCGGGACATAGTCGCTTTAAAAGCGAACGAAAATAAGAGTAGGTATAATGCAAAAAACACAACCACAGTTAAGTTTCTGGCAAATATGGAATGTCAGTTTTGGCTTCTTGGGCGTCCAATTTGGCTTCGCTTTACAAAATGCCAATATTAGTAGGATCTTGTCTGATCTGGGTGCTGATTTGCATTCATTATCATTGTTTTGGCTCGTCGCGCCTATCATGGGGCTACTTGTTCAACCGATTGTTGGTGCCGCTTCAGATCGCACCTGGAACAGAGTAGGGCGTCGCAAACCTTATATTTTGGCTGGGGCTTTTGCCGCTGCATTGGGAATGTATTTGATGCCCAACGCGCCTTTGTTCGTGGCAATCATGGCACCTATGTTTTTTGGTGCAATGATGTTGGCAATCATGGACGCGTCATTTAATGTGTGTTTTCAACCTTTTCGCTCGTTGGTGTCCGATATGGTGCCTCCAGAGCAGCGCAACAAAGGCTATTCAATTCAATCTTTATTGATCAACATCGGTGCCGTTGTCGGTTCGATTCTTCCTTTTGTTTTAACTAACGTGGTGGGCTTAGAAAATACCGCAAAAGTAGGTGAAGTTGCGCCTTCTGTTACTTGGGCATTTTATATAGGTGCTTCAGTTTTACTTGGTTCTGTTATTTGGACAGTGATCCGCACAAAAGAATATGCACCGGAAGATTATTATGCGTATAAGGGACTGGATGCTGCGCAGATGCTCAAAGAACAACAAGTCAAACGCAGTCTAGGCGAAAAACTAAGTGAGTTTTTTAAGTTAGTGGCGAGTATGCCCAAGACCATGCGCCAACTCGCAGTTGTGCAGTTTTTCTCGTGGTTTTCATTGTTTATTATGTGGGTCTACACGACGCCAGCTATTACCCAGCATATCTGGGGAGTAGAACCCAAATGGTTTGATCAGGACTTTTTGTCTTCTTTGTCAGAAGTTCCTGCAGATATACTTATTGCCAAAGGTGCTGCTGGAGATTGGGTTGGGATTATGTTTGCGGCGTATTCTTTGTTTGCAGCGCTATTTTCTATCGTCTTGGCAAAATTGGCAGACAAATTTGGTCGCAAATTTATATACTCCAGTTCGCTGTTACTGGGTGGGTTAAGTTATATCAGTTTTATGTTTTTTCAAAATCCAGAAGCAACGGTGGTCAATCTATATATCACTCAGGTCACAGTGCCAGCAGGTGCGGTAAATCTGATGATCCCCATGATTGGTGTAGGGATAGCCTGGGCGGCGATTTTGGCAATGCCATATGCAATGTTAGCCGGTGCATTGCCAGCTGATAAGACCGGAGTCTACATGGGAATTTTTAACTTCACTATCGCGATGCCGCAAATTGTATCAGGCCTGCTATCAGGCTTTATTGTCAGTTATGTATTTGATAATCATGCTATCTACATTCTAATAATGGCAGGTATATCGATGTTATTAGGTGGTTTGGCGGTCTATTTTGTGCAGGAACACGAACAGGTTACAGATTTAGAAGCCGTGTCCTAATGAATGTAAAGAGCCGAGCATACGCTCGGCTTTTTTATTCATTTACGAAGTTAATTGTCTTGGGCGTGAAGCTACTATTAATCGCTACCGCAAGATTTTCTGACAACAACATCCACCGCCATCAACTGAGGGGCAACCTCTTCGCCATTAATCAATTTTAACAAGCTGTTGACCAACAACTGACCTGCAAGGCTAGTATTTTGGGCCACAGTAGTCAGTGCTGGGTTGGTAAAACGTGCAACGGGAATATTGTCGTAACCTACCACTGCAACATCATTTGGCACATTCAATCCTTTGTCTTGAAAGGCCTGCATGACACCAATTGCGATCAAATCGCTGGCACAGAATATAGCGTCAACATTTGTTTTTTGACGCATTAAACTGACGGCCGCCTGATAACCCGATTCTTCTGTCGATATCGCTTCAATTTGGTTAGCAGAATCGACAGACAAATTGTGCTTGTGAATCGCATCGCAATGTCCCAGGTAACGAGCGTGAAACTCGGGGGCATGATTGTCTGCACCGCCTATAAATGCAAAATGCTTTTTACCTAACTTAATGAGATGTTCGGTAATATCGAATCCGCCTTGATAATTGTCACATCCAATAGAGACTCCAGGGTGGTCTTTATCTTCCGCTCCCCAGCGAACAAAATGGGTTTCTTGCTCTTCAAGTTGGGTCAATTTATCTCGATAATCGACAAAATCACCATAACCCAACAAAATGATCCCATCGGCTTTGTTTGTGTCTTCAAAATCTGCATGCCAATCATCACTCATGTTTTGGAACGAAATGAGCAGATCATATCCTGCTTGAGCACTGGCTTTGGTAATGCTGCCTAACATGGATAGGAAAAATGGATTGATCAACGAATCATCGGTGGTGGGATCTTCAAAAAGCAGTAGCGCAATTGTGCGGCTCTGCTGTTGCCGAAGGTTACTGGCGTTTTTATCGACTTTGTAATTTAATTCTTTCGCTATGGCTTTAACTTTGTCCCGGGTTTCCTGATTAACCAACGGGCTGTCTCTCAATGCTCGAGACACCGTGGACTGAGAAACGCCGGCTAAATGGGCTATATCAAAGGAGGTCGCTTTTGCTTTCATACCATTCTACTTTCAAAACTCATTAGTCAGGATGAACCATCACCAATTTGAAAATAATTCATAATAACTAACGTTTATACACCAGGTCTGACCTGAAATCTTGTATTTATTTTGTCATATCAACAACGTCATGGTGACGTATTTGCGGCTAAACGCTTTATATTCTTGGTTTTGCCCATACATGAACAACTTCGCATGGGTAGTTAATTTTTTTAAAAAGCGTTTTGCCTTTTTATCAAAGTGCTATACTGCGTTCTTTTTTCAGCATTCGATTTACAGGGGAACACTCAATGGCCGAGACAGACATTCGTCCGACCAATTTTATACGTCAAATTATCGATAAAGATTTGCAATCTGGATTGCATTCAACAGTTTGTACTCGTTTTCCCCCAGAGCCAAATGGTTACCTTCATATTGGGCATGCCAAATCCATATGTTTAAACTTTGGAATTGCTCAGGATTACAAAGGAAGCTGTAATTTACGTTTTGATGACACCAATCCTGACAAAGAAGATATCGATTTTGTCAATTCGATCAAAGATGACGTGCACTGGCTAGGTTTCGAATGGAATGGAGAGGAGCGTTATTCTTCAGGATACTTTGATCAACTGCATGGATATGCGGTGGAACTGATTGAGAAAGGTCTAGCCTATGTGGATTTTTCGAGCCAGGAAGCCATGCGTGAAATGCGCGGAACGCTAAAAGAGCACGGCAAGAACAGCCGATTCCGCGAAACGTCTATTGAAACAAACTTAGCTGAGTTTAGCAAAATGACCGCCGGGGAATACGCTGAAGGTCATTGTGTGTTGCGCGCTAAAATCGATATGTCGTCTGCATTTATGTGCATGCGCGATCCCGTCATTTATAGAGTGAAGTTTGCTCACCATCATCAAACCGGTGACAAATGGTGTGTTTACCCGATGTATGATTTCACCCATTGCATTTCAGATGCGATTGAAGGGATCACTCATTCATTATGCACACTCGAATTCCAGGACAACAGACGATTATATGATTGGGTCATCGAGAATATCAGTATTCCTACGCAACCCCGTCAATACGAATTCTCCAGACTGAATCTTGAATTTACTGTTTTGAGTAAGCGAAAGTTGATCCAGTTGGTTGAAGAAAAATTTGTCAGCGGTTGGGACGATCCCAGAATGCCGACCATTGCAGGACTGCGACGTCGCGGCTACACGCCAGCTTCAGTTCGCGAGTTTTGTAAACGCATCGGTGTGACTAAGATGGATAACATGGTCGAAATGGGTATGTTAGAAGCCTGTATTCGTGATGATTTAAATGAAAACGCGAATCGCGCAATGGCTGTCCTGGATCCGGTGAAAGTGGTGATTGAAAATTACCCACAGGATAGTAGCGAAATGTTAAACGCGGCCAATCACCCTAATGATGAAGGTCGAGGGACACGCGAAGTACCTTTTTCAAGAGAGCTATATATTGAAGCGGAAGACTTCCGTGAAGAGGCGAATAAAAAATTTAAGCGATTGGTATTGGGCAAAGAAGTGCGTTTGCGAAACGCATATGTGATCAGAGCCGATAAAGTTGAAAAAGATGCTGACGGTAAAGTCACTACAATTTTTTGTCACTATGATGGCGATACGCTAGGTAAAGATCCCGCCGATGGCCGCAAAATAAAAGGGGTTATCCACTGGGTGAGTGCTATCCATGCTGTACCTGCTGAAATTCGTTTATATGATCGCTTATTCAACGTGCCAAACCCTGCCGCTGAAGAAAACTTCGCTGCAGCCATTAACCCTGAATCCTTGGTAACCAAACAAGGTTGGGTTGAGCCAAGCTTAAAAAATGCAGAGCAAGGGGTAGCGGTCCAATTTGAGCGCACAGGCTACTTTTGCCAAGATAAAGACAGTAGTGAAGAACGGCTTGTATTTAATCGAACAGTTGGTTTACGTGACACTTGGGCAAAAATGGGTGGCTAACTGACAGGTTTCCAAAACAAACGTTTCGTTGGACCAAGGTAAAACTTCGATGCTTATTAACCAGCGCCAATCGGTTGTAATTTAACTGATTGGCGCTTTTTTGTTTGCTGGCTATTTATTTCGGTTGTGCAACGAAGGTGTTGCCGGTTTTGTCGCTGCTGTCATCACTCATTAAATATAGATACAGTGGCATGATCTGCTCTGGTGTTTTCAGCGTTTTTGGGTCTTCGCCTGGAAATGCTTTTGCTCGCATTGTGGTGCGTGTACCGCCAGGGTTAATACAATTAAATCTTAATGAGGAGTTTGCATACTCATCTGCCAATACTTGCATCATACCTTCGGTCGCGAATTTTGAGATCGAGTAGCTGCCCCAAAATGCTCTGCCTTTATTGCCTACCGAAGATGAGGTAAAAACCACAGATCCATTAGGTGCGAGTTGCAAAACATCTAATAACGCTTGCGTCATCAAAAACTGACTTTTTACATTGACCTGCATGACTTCGTCATACATATCTTCGCTAATCTGATGAAACGGTTCCAAATGACCCAATATACTGGCATTGTGCAGAACACCATCCAATCGACCAAATTGGTTTTCTATTGTTGACGCCATGTCTTGGTAGTGCTTTTTTGTGGCGCCTTTTAAATCCAAAGGTACGATAGCAGGCTCTGGATATCCTTTTTCGACGATTTCATCGTAGACTTTTTCGAGCTTTTTGACCGTACGACCTAACAAAATAACCGTCGCACCAAAGCTCGCATAAGATAGGGATACTGCGCGTCCGATACCGTCCCCAGCACCAGTAACTAAGATGATTTTATTTTTTAAAGAGTTTGCTTGTGGTGAAAAATTGAGCATTGCTAAAGTTGCGTTAAACTAAGGGAGAGGGATCTTATCATTAGCATGCATTCTGAGGTATCCATTTCTTTATGAGAAACAGCTAACAAATACTTAACAAACCTTTGCAAATAGGTAACAAAGTCAATACTATGGGTGGAATGATAACTGGTCATACTTGTTGAGAAAGCGATTTGTTGAAGCTTTAAACTAACTTTGATTAAATTGTGAGCTTTTTCTCTAAGTTACTAAGAATTAACCGTATTGTGGGAGAAATAATGAAAAAACTGTTAATCAGCACAAGTATCGCTGCAGTGTTTGTGCTCGCTGGTTGCGGTGGTGGAGATGAACTTAAACAAATTCAGGCTGAGACACCGAGCACGGTGCCGGCTTCAAGAATTATGTTTGATCCTACCAACAGTGTACTCAACGTTCCTAATGATTTGTTTTTCGCATTGGTAGAACAAACAGATGACGGCACGTTAGAGTTGCCCGACGAAGTCGCAGGGCAGGCTAACGGTGGAACGCCTGATTTTGGTAATCCTTCCGCTGCACTCGGTGCCCTGGATGGTTGGTCGACACAACATCCTTTTTTCTTTTCTACTAGCCATCCCGCCGGTGTATCCTTAGATGCGTCGTCTGCTGCTGCACCGGGTGCAGTACGAATTTTTGAAGGTGCAATAGGTGGTGACTTAAATGATCCGGACTGCACAACAGCGCCCCCGATCACAGGGTGTAAAGTAGGCGAAGAGCTTACCTTCGGTGTGGATTTTATTACCCAAGCCAATGGAAACGATGTTGTTATCGTTCCCCTTAAACCGTTCAAAGAATCTACCTCTTACTACGTTGTTGCAACCACCGGATTAACCGCAGGGGGTCAAGCGCTTCAACCCTCTACAACCTACGAGCTCGTGAGTCAGGACATTAATACTTTACCCTTGGCTACAGAGTCACAACGTGGACTTCAGGGCATTATTAATTCTTATGAAGCAGTATTGACCGGTCAAGCAGGGGTAAATCCTGATTCAATTATTTTTACATTCACGTTCACAACCCAATCGACAACGCAAATAGTAAATACGGCTAAGCAGTTACAAATTGCCGGATTTGCACAAGCCTTACAAGCAGGTCAGACACCTCAGCAAGCGGCGGCTTTCTTGCCAGTTATGCCGGTTACTGAAGCGCCAGTTGACAATGCATTTGATGTCTTAGCGTCGGTGCTTATCCCTGCCGACCAGCTCGCTCAACTTACAGCGGTTGGGTTAAATACCTGTAGTGGTTTAATTGCAGCCGTGACTAACCCTGCTTCGCCATTGTTCTCAACGGCTGCTGGTGTGTTTCCTTCTGTTGGTGCATTCTGCGCAGCTTCAATGAAGGCTGGAACCGTAGATTTACCCTATTATTCTAGTGCTGCAGATCCGCTCAACGGTCGTTGGACAGCGGCTTGTACAAATGGCCTAGCTTTGCAAACAATTGGTGCTGAACAGATTGGCGCATTGTTAGCCAATGGAACTATTACGGCTGGCCCGAATAATGCGCTTTGTCAGGCAGCTTCAGGTGGGCAGTTGCTAGATTTGGATTTAACGAACCTTGGTATCAATGATTTGCGTCACGTTACCCGTTACAGTCCAATCCCTGCGCGCCAGGGTCGTAATGAAGATGGAACAGAAACACTCGATGTGCAAATTACTGTTCCTGACGAGTCTGTTATCGCAGTGTTGGCAGCATTACCTGGTTCAACTGTTGCACCAGTGACCAAGCCAGAGTCAGGGTGGCCTGTTGTGATCTTACAGCACGGTATCACGTCTAAAAAAGAAGACTTCCTTGCAATTACTGGCGCGTTATCTGTGGCAGGTTATGCAACAGTAGCCATTGATCATCCGCTGCACGGCAGCCGTGGATTTGAAGTTGACGGCCGAACGGTTAATACGTCAAGAGGTTTTGGTGGTTCAACAACGGACTACATGAACCTGGCATCGTTATTGACAACTCGAGACAACAATCGTCAAAGCATTGTGGATACTATGGGATTGAGATTAGCACTCAACGCAGTTGTGGACACCACAGGTGGAACTGTTGATTTGGATGTGGGTAAAGTTTCTTTCATTGGGCAAAGCTTAGGGTCGATTTCTGGCATAGGCACGGTATCGATGTCTAATCAATCCTTTGGTGAAGGCAACCCTCTGGCTGCATTTGATGGAATGTATGCGTTTGAATCAGCAGTCTTTAGTGTCCCTGGTGGCGGTATTGCTGGATTCCTGATTGAGTCTCCTAGCTTTGGAAGCTTGATTAAGGGTTCATTGTTAGCTGCTTCTAGTACTGACTTTCAACAATTTCTTGGTGCATTTGCTGCGCAAAATGGCATCCCAGTTGAACAAGCTTTAGCGCCTGCGTTCGATGCATTTGAAGCGCAACTCAGTGCGGCTCAACTAGCTGAAGTCAATGCAACTTTTGCCAGCTTCGTATTTGCCGCGCAAACCATTACTGATGCTGCTGATCCGAATAACTATGCTGCATTGCTAAGTAGCAATTCCTCGTTCATGTTTCAAGAAATTGTGGGCGGTGGTTTAAATGATGATGGCAGTACTGCTTTGCCAGATCAGGTGATCCCAAATAGTACAACTCGCTCTCCCACATTTGCTGGAACAGAACCTTTGGCAGCGTTCGCAGGTTTGCAAGGCGTGTCAAGTACCGCGCCAGGTAATGGCTTGGTGCGTTTCATTGCTGGTGTTCACTCTTCGTTGCTTAACCCCTCACCAAGTGCGGCGGTTACAACAGAGATGCAAAGACAGGCAGCTGCGTTTTTAGCAACACAAGGCACAATTGTGATTACTGATACTTCTGTGGTTGCTAACTGATCGATTAGTCGAGCTTTATAGGCCAAGTCATTGACTTGGCCTTTTTTTTGCCTTTAACTTCGAGTTTAAAACAATAAAAATGTCCCCACATTATTGGGGTAATTTAAAAATGGAGTGTTAATTTGGATTTTTTATTTCAGTATGGTTTGTTTGTCGCTAAAGCAATTACCATAGTCGTTGCGATTTTGCTAGTTGTAGGAGGGGTTATCGCTTTGGCCTCCAAACAAAAGCAGGGGGCAGGTAATTTAGAAATTAAGTCATTGTCTGAGCAAATAGATGACTTAAAGCAAAATGCACAACAATTGTTGCTTTCAAAGGAACAACTTAAAAAACGCGAGAAAGATAAGAAAAAAGCGGATAAAGAAAAAAAGAAAAACAAATCAAATGACGAGAATGAGGACAAGCCAAACTTGTTTGTCATTGACTTTAAAGGATCAATGGATGCCCACGAAGTTGATAACCTGCGAGAAGAAGTGACCGCTGTTATTTGTAGTGTACAGGATAAAGATGAGGTGCTTGTTCGATTAGAAAGTGGTGGCGGTGTCGTCCATGGATATGGGTTGGCTGCTTCTCAACTACAGCGACTCAAAGACAATGGAATACACCTTACTGCAGCGGTGGATAAAGTCGCCGCAAGTGGCGGATACATGATGGCATGTGTGGCCGACACGGTTCTGAGCGCAAAATTTGCAATTATTGGTTCAATAGGCGTCATTGCTCAACTTCCTAATTTCAACAAATTGCTTAAAAAGAATAATATAGAATTTGAACAACACACTGCAGGTGACTTTAAACGCACGTTGACTATGTTTGGCGAAAATACCGATCAAGGTCGTGACAAATTTAGACAAGAATTAGAAGAAGTGCATGTAATGTTTAAAGATTTCGTTTCTGAACATCGCGATAACATTAATATCGATAAGGTCGCGACGGGTGAATATTGGTACGGCAGCAAAGCCGCGGAATTGGGACTGGTTGATACCATCCAAACATCAGATGACTTTCTTTTAGGTAAACTTGATTCTCATAAAATTTATTCAGTGAAATATACTAAAAAGAAACCTTTGCCCGAAAGACTGGGAATGGCTGCGTCAGCGGGCTTAGAGTCAGCCTTTGTAAAGCTATGGACAAAAGGGCAGAGCCTATTTAGGTAATGCCCAGTAAGATATACTGTGTAACTATTAAAAAGAGCGACTAATGTCGCTCTTTTTGATTGCCAAGGTTCATCGAATTACCAGCCACATTGACGATCTTTATTTTGCTCGTCCAACCAACCTTTTAGCGGTGCAAAGTAATCTAAAATGGCCGTCGCGTCCATTTGATCTTTGCCTGTTAAGGTTTGTAACGCTTCTTGCCAGGTTTTACTCTGACCTAATTCAAGCATGTCATTCAATGCCTTACCCGCTTCAGCACTGCCATAAATTGAACATCGATGCACTGGACCCTCGTCACCAGCGATTTCACACAAAGATTTGTGGAACTGGAACTGCAAAATATGAGCGAGGAAATACCTTGTGTAGGGCGTATTAGCCGGCACATGATACTTGGCTCCTGGGTCAAATGCATCTGCTGGGCGCTCGACTGGTGCCATCAAACCTTGATACTTTTCTCTAAGCTCCCACCACGCCGTATTGTATTGTTCTGGTGTGACTTCACCAGAGAGCACTTTCCATCTCCACTGATCGACAAGCAAACCAAAGGGTACAAAAGCGATTTTATCCAGGGCGAGTTTTAATAACATGCCAATATCGTTGGATGCATCTGGTACTTGATCTACCAAACCAATTTGTTTTAGGTATTTGGGTGTAATTGAAAGGGCAATAGTGTCGCCAATAGCTTCATGGAAACCATCGTTAGCTGAACCTTGGTACAATAGCGGTAGGTGATTATAGGCACGTTGGTAATAATTGTGTCCCAATTCATGGTGAATTACGGCAAACTCTTCACCGGTTTTTTGAATACACATCTTGATCCGAAGATCATCTTTACTGTCAATATTCCATGCAGAAGCATGACATACGACATCACGATCGGCTGGCTGGCTAAATTGAGAGCGTTGCCAGAAAGTTTCAGGCAAAGGTTCGAATCCAAGTGATGAGAAAAATGACTCTGCCTGTTTAACCATTTTCACTTCATCGTAGTCATGCTGAGCCAACGCGGCCGTAACATCTATGACATCTAATTTTTCTTCCGGTTTGACAATGTCGTATATGTTGCCCCATGTTTGTCCCCACATGTTACCCAGCAAATGGGCAGGGATTGGTTTATCTTGCGATACCACATCCTCACCATATTGTTCGCCAAGCTCAGCACGAACATGGCAATGTAATGCTTCATAAAATGGTTGCACTTGTCCCCAAAGGCGATCTAGCTCTGCTGCAAACGCGTCGGCTGGCATATCGTAGCTGCCGCGCCACAATTCACTCACATCTGCTAGTCCCAGTTCCTTTGCGCCTTCATTTGCAAGTTCAGCTTGTTCAGCGAATAATTCTTTCATTGGCGGAGATACTTGTCGCCAGCCTTCCCACATTTCTAACAATAATTCATGGTCGCGTTCAGTAGCCATGATGTTAGCCATTTCTGTCAATCGGAAACATTCGTCTTCTGAGCGGCAATACTTACCACTGCCATACATACCGCCTAACTCTGATCCTAATTGCGACAAACGAGCGGCCTTGGCCTCGTCAGCTGGTGCTGGCATTACTAGACCGTTTCGCATCAAGTTCAGTTTTCTACGGGTATCTGGATCGACCTCTACGTTATTAAATTTGGCGGACTCTTTCGCCAATTCAGACGCCCGAGCCGTTAGTTTCCCAGACAAATGGGCAGTAACAGCCGCTGTATCTTGATTGATGTAAGTCTGATATGCCCACTCAGCTTGCGCTGCGGGCAGCTGTAGCGCAGCAAGTTCAGCTTGTGCATCATCGATAAACTTTTTAGCATCTTCGGCTGTTAGTGCAGGCTCTTCAGTCAATGCTGGAGATTGACTATTTCCGCAGGCGCTTAACCCCAGAGAGGTAAGCATAAATAGTGCGATTTTTGTATTTCGTAAATACATTTTATTCCTCGTTTTAGAAATAAAAAAACGGCCAATAAGCCGTTTTTATAAATATTTAGTCAAACTAAACCCTATCTTGGTAATCTAGAACCAGGGTTGCGTTCAAGGATCTGCTCCGCCCAATAAGCTTTAACTGAGAATCCTGAATCCGCTTTTTTCTTTGTAGCTTTTTTGGCTGCAGGTTTTTTCGTCGCTTTAGCTGCTTTCGCTGGTTTTTCAGTTTTTTCTGCAGCTTTTTCAACTTTGGCTGGCGCCGCAGAACCTGAAAGTTCTTGGGTCATTTCTTCCAAAGCCGCTAAACGAACGTTTTTTCCGCCATCTACACTATACCAACCACCTTTGGCTTCGATTTCGGGTGCTTTTCCATTAGCGGCTGTGTAAGCTTGTACAAAATTTTCAACGACTTGTTCTTTATCCAGTTTACTCATTGCGTGATTAAACCCTTTTCTAGTTAATTGTATTTGAATTTCGTAGCCAGCTTTTATACCTTGTTTTGCAAATAAAGTCTAATTTCGCATTTTATGTAGCGAGACTGTGTTAAAAATGTAAATGGAACCCTTGATGACCTTAAGTAATAAAACGTTGCTAGACTATTTAAATCAATTACTACAACCACAAAATGTACGTGATTATTGCCCTAATGGATTACAAGTTGAAGGCAAAGAGCACGTCTCAAAAATAGTCTGCGGCGTAACTGCTTCACAAGCCTTAATTGATCAGGCGATTTTACATAAGGCCGATGCAATTTTTGTTCATCATGGTTTTTTTTGGAAAGGTGAGAATGACTGTATTCAAGGGATGAAGCGCAAAAGAATCAAAGCACTATTAGACAACGATATAAATTTGTATGCTTACCATCTTCCTTTGGACATTCATCCTCAATTTGGCAATAACGCTCAACTTGGTAAATTGTTAAGTATTCAAGATTGCAGGGTAATTGATCCTCGTGACAAACAGTGTGTTGTTATGCGAGGGGAGACTCAATACCCAACTAGCGCAGAAGATTTTACCAACAAAGTTGAAAAGCTACTTGGCAGAAAACCTCTTTTAGTTGATGGGGGCGGTCATCAAATACGCACTATTGCCTGGTGCACAGGCGGAGGGCAAGGGTATATTGAGCAAGCAGCAGAAAAGAATATAGATGCTTTTGTTAGCGGCGAAATTTCTGAACAAACGGTGCATACTGCCAGAGAAATGGGTATTCATTTTATCGCTGCCGGGCATCATGCAACAGAGCGCTATGGTGCGAAAGCCATAGCCGACCATTTGCAAGAGCAATTTAATTGTGATGCAGAATTTATTGATATCGATAACCCAGCATAATTTTTCATCAGACAGGTTCAAAAGAATTAGGCGAACAGCGACGTGATCCAAACATAGGTATTGCCTAACCATTCGTACCACCAACGTTCGAACTTTTTAATGTTTTGCGAATCTGGAAAAAAAGCTCCTAATGTTGGGTTATCTGATTCTCTCACAAAATGATGGGTGGGCGCTGCGATGGGGGATAACCCCGCTTGCTCGAATAAAAACACTGCGCGTTTCATATGGGTTGCCTGAGTCACTAATGCGAAGGGTTTTCCATTTAACATTTTGCGCAGATTTTGAGCTTCTTCACCAGTATCTCTGGATAACTCAACAGCAATTATTCGGTTTGAGTCAACGCCCATTGCAGTAATGAATTGTTTAGTCATGTGGGCATTGCTGAAAGTTTGGTTTCCAACATGCCCCGAGGTGATGATTTTGGCTTGTGGGTTGAATTGCAAAATACGTATGGCTTCTGCAGCGCGCACGGAGGAGCAGGGAGAAAGCTGCGAGGTAATCGGCAGCGCTCTGTCATTTACATGCTGACAGCCCAATACTACGATATAGTCGACAGGCTTGGATAAATCATACTGGGGGTACTCACGTTCCAGTGAATAGAGAAGATGGTTAGGTAACGGGGAAAATGACACGACGACGAGTCCTAAAGTTGCAAACGATATTGACCATTTCGCTTTCACATAATTTTGTCTAAATAAAAAAAACAACCCGACGATCATTAAAACAAGTATTATAGGAATTGGCATGACAAAAACGCCTATAAACTTTTTTAATAGAAAAAAATCCACTTTATAAACACTCCATTACTCGTTTTGGTTATACAACAATGACAGAACCTTCCGATCACAGCTTTGACGCGATAATTGAAAAGTTTGCGCAAAATATCTATGGTTCTACCAAAGGTAGATTGAGGCATGAACTACTCGTGCACCACCTAAAGTATCATATCAATTACGCACAGCCTACGCTTGATAAATCGTTGCAGGTGATTGATGTTGGTGCCGGTACGGGGATCATGTCTGCAGAATTTGCCCGTTATGGTCATCAAGTAACATTTAACGATATATCAAATGATGCCCTTGGCTTCGCGAAGGGCCAATTATCCGATTTTAATAATGTGCACTTTTTATCCGGTAGTTTAAGCGAATTATCCATGCAAAACCGCTTCGATATTGTGCTGTGTCATGCGGTTTTGGAGTGGCTGGTCGACCCACACGCAGCCATCGTTAAACTATTGTCATTGCTGAAACCAGGTGGTCATCTATCCTTGAGTTTTTTCAATCAAGATGCACATCGATTTGGAAATTTACTTTACGGAAACTTCGACTACGTGATGGCCGGTATGCCACAGAAAAATACTGTGCGGTTAAATCCCAAAAATGCACTAAGTCCAAACCAAATATTGACCTTCATCGAAACACTGGATGTCACAGTTTTACATACTGCAGGGTTAAGGTGCTTTCATGATTATCTGTACGATCGCGACAAGCAAATTGAAGAATATAATGTTCTGAAAAAAATGGAGATTGAATATGGAACGCAATCACCCTACAAGTGGCTAGGTAAATATTTTCATGTGATTTTAAGAAAAAATCGCCAAGAATAATCCGAGGTTAAACTAAAAAGGTGTCTTCTGATTTTTTACCGTCGTTAAACATTTTAATATTTTGTAATGTGGTAAGCGCAATCTGCTGCAAAGCTTCGTGGGTAAAGAATCCCTGATGCCCGGTAATTAATACATTAGGAAAACCAACCAGGCGGTCAAAAACTTCATCTTGCATGATTTCCCATGATTTATCTTCAAAGAACAGTTCGGATTCCATCTCATATACATCCAATCCTAAGTAACCAATTTTTCGTTTTTTCAACCCTTCAATGACAGCCTTCGAATCGATTAGACCTCCACGAGATGTGTTGATCAACATGACATTGTCCTTCATTTTCGCAATACTTTGTTCGTTGACTAAGTGCTGGCTTTCGGAAGTTAAAGGGCAGTGTAATGTAATAATATCTGACCTTTCGAGCAGGTTTTCGATACTGGTGTAATCCACATTGTGCAGTTGCGAAATCGAAGCGTCAGGGTAGGGGTCGGTGACAAAAATGTTACAACCCATTCCATGTAAAATGTTGATCACGCATCGACCAATTTTTCCGCTACCTACGACCCCAACAGTCTTACCATGAAAATTAAACCCAACCAGCCCGTCTAAACTAAAATTATTCTCGCGGACTCGATTAAAGGATTTGTGAGTTTTCCTATTAAGCGTCATCATAAGCGCTATAGTGTGCTCAGCAACCGCCTCGGGTGAATAGGCAGGTACCCTGGAAACGCTAATGCCAAGCGCCTTGCAGTGCTCCAGATTGACATTATTAAAGCCTGCGCAACGTAGCGCAATATGCCTAACTCCGTAATTTTTCAGTTTATCTAATACGCTGGAGTTGAGTTGATCATTAACAAACACACAGACACAATCGTATCCTTTGCACAAAGGCACTGTTTCGAGGGTTAGGCGTGCTTCTTGAAAATCTATTTGCAGGCCTAACGCCTCATTTGTCCGAGAAAAATATTCTCGGTCATGTTTCTTGCTGCTAAAACACAGCGTTTTCAATGGCTTGTTCTCACTAGGTTTGAGCGAATTTGTTAAAGTTGTTTTTCGATGTCTTTTGCCATGTCTTCGGGCTTGGTATTCGGTGCATACCTTCCCACTACCGTGCCATCACGAGCAATAAGAAATTTAGTGAAGTTCCACTTGATGCTTTTACTTCCGAGTAATCCCGGAGCCTGATCTTTTAGAAAGTTATATAAAGGCGAGGCGTTCTTGCCGTTTACTTCAGACTTTTTAAACAATGGAAAATCAACATTGAAGTTCAACGAGCAAAATTGCTCAATCTCTCCATCATCCCCTGGTTCCTGGTGTCCAAATTGGTCACAGGGAAATCCCAACACAACAAGCCCTTTGTCTTTATATTCATCATAGACACTTTGAAGACCTGTGTACTGTGGGGTAAATCCGCATTTACTCGCAGTATTTACGATAAGAATAACTTTGTCTTTATAGTCTGCAAGCGATTTTGTTTGGCCATTATTAAGAGGCATTTCAAAATCGTAGATGCTGGTACTCATAGTATGTTCTCTTTAATCCATGTAATTGAGAAGGCAGTCTACATGTTTCACTACTAATCGGCCAGACCATCAAACTAATTGGCCAGGGCAGTGCACTTTGGCAATCCAAACGTTGGCTATACAGCCTTACATTAATGGATCGTAATTCCATTGATGCCCTTCGTAATGCACCTTTGCCTTGCCATATTCTCGTTCAGCTCGCCATGTGCGATTATTTAATTTTACAACGACACCCGCATACAGACGTTTGTTAGCAATGAGTTGTATATCTTGTTGATAGGACTCTTTGAGGAGTCTCATTTTTTCGACTTTCATTTCAAGCCATTCTAGTAGTTGAATCTCACCTCTAAACAATTCTTCAGCTTCTTCGAGCTTCTTTTTCAATTCAGGATGTATCCTTTTACTACGGATGATGTCGAATTTGTCTTGATGCCTGGATTTGTTGTCTTTTATTTGCTGTAGCAATTCATCAACCGTATCTTTTCTCTCTAGGAGAGTATTAAATCCTGGGCTGAAATCTACATTTAAGTGACTACCGGAAACGGCCCCAAGCGTGCCAGCCGTCACCGCCGCATTGCATTGAATGTCGCATGCAAATAAATTTCCATTGGGTTTGTCAATGGGCCCCACTGTCACGCTGCCACCACACACAATTTTGCTGTATGCAAGCTGCCTACCTATGGTGACATTACTTTTGCATTGAATGTTTAGTCCTTGACCGTGTTGGACGTGGACACTGCCATCTGAAACGAGTTTTGTGCTAAATTCAGTGCTATTCTCATTCACTTTACCCATAGCGCCTTCAGTGATGATGATATCTCCACCGGCAATAATGGTAGCAGATTCAACAAAACCATTAACAGTAACGTCTCCGCTGGCGTGGATCTCCATTTTTTCAGTCACATCACCATTAACAAGCACTGCACCGTCATACTTGATGTTCCCTGTGCCAACGTTCACACCTTTGCAAATGAAAGTATCGTCAACCCACATTTTGTCATTTTGAAATTTAGGCATTCCGGTAATTGCTGCAAGATAAATATTTTCGTCTTTGTCACTTACCTTGGTGCCATCGCCTGGTCGGAATTTAATCCATTTACCAGGCTTTCGCTCTAATTTCGAGCCAGTCACGGTAAAGCCGTGTCGTCCATTGGTTGGTGGATTTCGTTTGAGAATTTCTGTTTCAGCTTTTACGCAAATGACATCGCCCAAATTACGCATGTCTACTCTGCTAGACCCAGAAGTTTGTGGGCGAAGTATGCGCTCTAACGCATTTGGTACAAGAGGCTTTAACTTGGAGTCGCGACCATTTTTAACAGGCAATCCTTTGGCAACTATATCCTCAATTACAACTCCAGGTTTGGCTTTTTTCGCTTGAATAGCCATTGCTCTAAGGCGTTTTTTACTTAATCCGCGGACAATGCCTTTTTCTTTAGCTTGTTGAAGAAGTTCTTTTGGCGAAGGGGAGTGCCCACCATAAGTCGTTGTAATGCTGAGCGAACCTATCATGTCATTGTCTTCAATCCGAAACTTTACTACAGCGTCTTTTTTTTCCGCTACGGTTTCGACGATAGGTTCATTATTGCCATCTTTTGAGGCTGTCTTATAGGCGTTGAACGCATTGAGCAAATTGTCTTCGGACAAATAAAAGTCTTTGTATGGACTTTTATCGAAAGCTTTACGCAGCGCTTTAACGTCAAAATTGCCCATAATGTCAGCGGGCTTAATAACGACGTCAAGAAACACTTGTGTTTGGTCTAACTTAAATTCAATCCCATTCATCGCGACACCCAGATTTCCGTAACAAGACTTGTGAATTATATATCGACACTTTTACAGATAATATTATGTAAATGGATGGTTAATCTACAAATTTTCAGCATATTGATATAAAGCCCTGAGAATAGCCTGTTTTTCAGGGTTATTCTGATGTTCTGTGCTCAGTTGTTCAATTTGCATAATATACTCATCTAGTCCAATACTGGCCGTTGATTCAGGGTCGGCTAGCCTATGTTGTCGATGTTTTTGCCATTGCATTACTTGCTCATGATTAAGCGTGCTTGGATAATTTCTAGCTTTGTATCGAAATAACATAGTTTGTAGGCGGCTATCATCAAATTGCCAAGTCTCGGTTTCTAATTGTTTGGTAGAAGCTGTTCGGATCTGTTCCATGACTTTTTTGTCATGGTCTGAGAAAAAGCCACCCGAATAAAGCGCAAAATCTACATCGAGTGTTGTCGTTTTCTGTTCTTCTTCGAAAAGGTTGATGAGTTTGTGTTGAATAGACGAAGCTCGCTTAATTTTGGTCAGGTTTTCCAAACATTTTTTTCTGTCAATACTCAGTCTCTGTGCATTGTCTTCGGTAAGGGTTTTTGCTGAAGCAAGGATTGGGCATTTGTTTAGGTGAATGAGTTTAATTGGAAGTCTTTGTTCTCCAGGTGCCAACTCTGATGAGGGTTGATACAGCTTGTCTTTTAACTCTGAAGGTTCTAAATCAAACAAAGGCGATGGGTCGAGGGCTAAATTCAAGCAAATAACCGCATTTTTATTTGTCGGATGCCACGCCACAGGCACTATCCATGTACAACATCCTTGAATAGCGGGTAGTTTTGACGAAATATGTACTAAAGGTGTAAAACCCTCTATATCAATTAACGCTTTAACCTTGTTTTTTGAGCGAAGATTGAAGGCGTAATCAAATAATTTCGGTTGAGCTTCTTTCAATTTCTTGGCCAACCCTATAGTTGCATAAACATCCGACAATGCATCATGGGCATCCGCATGGCTTATCTCATTAGCTTCACTTAGCACTTCCAGTTTGAAATTTGGTGAACCATCGTCTTTGTATACCCAATTTATGCCTTCTGGTCTCAACGCATAGCAGGTTCTAACCAAGTCAATAATATCCCAACGGCTATTACCGTTTTGCCACTCTCTGGCATAAGGGTCATAAAGATTTCGATATAGAGTGTAGCGCGTCACTTCATCATCAAAACGAATGCTATTGTAACCGGCACTGCAGGTCCCAGGTCGAATCATTTGCTGGTGAATTTTTTTAATAAATTCAGCTTCAACAAGGCCATCTCGAAGGGTCAATTGTGGGGTGATGCCTGTTACCAAAGCAGCTTGCGGTTGAGGCAAATAGTCGTTGGGGATCTGGCAATACCATTTTACTGGCCGATCAATGATATTCAACTCTTCATCGGTGCGAATTCCTGCAAATTGGCATGCAACATCTTTTTGAGGGTTTACGCCCCAGGTTTCATAATCATGCCAAAATATAGAGCGGCTCAAATTTTTCTCTCATTCTCTACGACTTAATTTATTGCCCCAAAGAGTAACAAACCTGGGAAGGACACTCACCTAACTTTTAAAAAAAAGTGCTTTTCCATTAGTGGAAAAGACATTATTCCAAAAAAACCGTGATTTTTTTAGAAATCGTTAGGTTTTTTAATCAGTTATGTCTATCTTTAACTTGTGGGTTGAGCAAATTAGACGCCGCCCGTTTGACTATTACTTAGGAGGCACAGTGGAGTCTTTAAAAGTCAACGATTATATGAATAGACGTCCGGTTACATTTACCACAGAAATGCCAGTCGCTGAAGCAGTTGAAAGGTTACTGGGTGGTAGACATACCGGCGGAGCAGTGATTGATATTAAAAACAAACTTGTTGGATTTTTATCTGAACAGGATTGTATAGAACAAATGATAGAAAGTAGTTACTACCGAGAGCAAGTAGCCAGAGTTAAGGACATCATGCGAACTGAAGTTCTATCTGTGAAATCTTATGATTCAATACTAGAAGTTGCACAAAAAATGTTGGCTGAAAAACCAAAAATCTATCCGGTGGTTGATGATGACGGCTATTTTTTAGGTTGCATTAGCCGCGCAGACGTACTTTATGCGATTGATGTACAACTTCGAGACGGTTATAAACGATAACGCTCAAGTTTATCGCGATTATTACAGACAAACGCTAGAATTTCGCAGAGTATTCTTCTAGGATCTCTGCGTTTTTATTTCTGAATTGAGTATCCTTTGTCTGCCCCTAATCCACCAACGACTTTAACCATCAAACAAATGTATGATGCGTTGCCCGAATGCTTGGGTGCAGATCGGCACAAATTACGCCGCAAAATACGTCAAATTACTAAGAAAAATAACGAGGATTCAACTGAGCGACAAGTTTCCCTTCAACAACAAATTTTACGTTCCCAACAAAAAAGGATGTCGCGAACGCAAAATGTTCCCGAAATTGAATATCCAGATCTGCCAGTTAGCGAACATCAACCACAGATTGCCGAGGCCATTCTCAACAATCAAGTCGTTATCATCGCGGGAGAAACTGGCTCGGGCAAAACCACGCAAATCCCCAAAATTTGTTTGCAATTGGGCAGAGGCATCGACGGGCTCATTGGTCACACTCAGCCAAGACGCTTGGCGGCGAGAACCGTAGCTGGGCGCATTGCAGAAGAATTAAATTCTGAATTAGGCCATTTCGTAGGATACAAAGTACGCTTTAACGATCAGGTTAGCGAAAATTCCTATATCAAACTAATGACAGACGGGATCCTGCTTGCAGAAATGCAAAATGATAGGTATCTCAGTCAATATGATACTTTGATTATCGATGAAGCCCACGAGCGTAGCCTGAATATTGACTTTATTCTTGGCTTTGTCAAACAGCTGTTACCCAAACGCCCTGACTTGAAGGTGATTATCACCTCAGCAACCATTGACCCCGAGCGTTTTTCTGAGCACTTTGACCAAGCACCCATCATTCAGGTAAGTGGCCGCACTTACCCGGTCGAAATGCGCTACCGGCCATTGGAAGAATACGTTGATGGCGCCGACCAAGTGCAAGGGATTATTCGCGCAGTGGAGGAACTCAGTAACGAAAAACCCGGTGACATTCTAGTTTTTTTAAGTGGTGAACGAGAGATTCGCGATACTGCAGATGCTCTGCAAAAACGCCAATTTCGGCATACAGAAATATTACCGTTATATGCCAGACTTTCAGTAGCGGAGCAAAACAAAATATTTCATTCCCATTCTGGACGCCGAAGGATTGTATTGGCAACTAACGTTGCGGAAACCTCTTTGACTGTTCCGGGAATAAAGTACGTTGTTGATCCGGGCTTTGCCCGGCTTTCTCGCTACAGTTACCGAAGTAAAGTACAACGCTTGCCTATCGAAGCCATTTCTCAAGCGTCTGCTAATCAGCGCGCCGGTCGCTGCGGTAGGGTATCTGAGGGAATTTGTATTCGTTTGTATTCAGAAGATGATTTCCTTAATCGAACAGAATTCACGGATCCCGAAATTCTTAGAACCAATCTTGCATCGGTTATTTTGCAAATGCTCTCTTTAAAACTGGGGGACATTGGTTCTTTTCCATTTGTACAACCACCAGATAATCGTTTTGTGAATGACGGATTTCGTTTACTAGAGGAAATCCAAGCGGTTGAAAAGCGCGAAGGTAAGTTAGTTTTAACCCAAATTGGCAGGCAAATTTCAAAATTGCCGATTGATCCACGTTATGCGCGTATGGTTGTAGAGGCAGGTAAAAATGGCAGTCTAGCCGAGCTTATCACTATTGCCGCTGGGTTAAGCATACAAGATCCTAGAGAACGACCTCAAGATAAACGCAGCGCCGCAGACCAGTGCCATGAAGCCTATACTGACAAGCAATCTGATTTTATCGCTCTGTTGAATTTATGGAACCAATTTAAATCAGAACAAAAATCCCTTTCTTCAAATCAACTGCGCAAATGGTGTCAGCGAAATTTTATTAATTATTTGCGAATGCGCGAATGGCAAGACGTGGTTAGCCAGCTTAAAAAGGCCATCGTGGAATTAGGATATCGTCTTAATTCTCAGCCTAGTGAATATCAAAATATACACAGTGCTGTATTGTCGGGTTTGTTATCACATATCGGGTTTAAGGATAAAGAACGAGAGTTTTTAGGTGCTAGAAACATGCGGTTTTCTATATTTCCTGGCTCTCCGATATCTAAAAAGCCACCCAAATGGACGGTAGTTGCCGAATTGGTCGAAACATCCAAATTATTTGGACGTTTTGCAGCAAAAATTGAACCTGAGTGGATTGAGCCACTGGCCACACATTTGACAAAAAGCCAGTACAGCGAACCTTACTGGTCAAAACGTCAGGGAGCTGTGCTCGCGTTAGAAAAAGTACTGTTATTTGGTGTCGCAATTGTCAATAGCCGTAAAGTTCAATACAGCCATATTAATCCTGAAGAATGTCATGAAATTTTTATCCGCGAGGCGTTAGTCAACGGCGAAACAAAACTCACGCAGGCTTTTATTGCCCATAATTTGTCTTTGGTTGAGCAAGTACTGACGTTAGAGGATAAAACCAGGCGACGAGACGTTTTAGTTGATGAAGAAGATCTTGTTAGTTTTTATCAGCAACGCATTGCAAAGAATGTGGTTAATGAAAAAAGCTTTAATAAGTGGTGGAAGTCATTAAATGAATCGCAGAAACAGTCTTTAAATTTTGATTTGGACTCACTCAAAAAACATCAACCGCAAAAAGCCAATGCATTTAACTACCCAGATGAGTGGCAACAAGGGAATCTACGTTTAGCCTTACAGTACAAATTTGAACCCAATCATGCTGATGATGGGGTCAGTGTTGTCATTCCACTACCGCTATTAAATCAAGTGGAAGAGCAGGGGTTTGACTGGTTGGTACCGGGTTTTCAACATGAATTGATTGTCACATTAATTAAATCCTTGCCGAAAAAGTTGCGCCGCAACTTTGTGCCTGCACCAAATTATGCCGATGCGTGTATGGAAGATATGTCTCGCACAGACAAAAAGGGTAACGGGCTAACGTTTATTGAGGCATTAAGTCGCAAATTGCAAAGAATGACGGGTATTGAAGTCAGTAATGAGGAATGGCAGTTACAAAGTTTACCGGCGCATCTAAGATTCAACTTCGTCGTTGTTGATGGTCAAGGTAAAACCGTTGAGCAAGGCAGAGATTTGCACAAGTTGAAAAACGCTTTGCAAGGCAAGGTTACCCAAACACTCAAAAAAGCCGCAAAACCCGATATTGAAAAGCAAGAATTAACCACTTGGTCGTTTGGTGAACTCGAAACAGAGTATGTGGATCGTGCTCAAGGCTATGAAGTCAAAGCCTACCCAGGGTTGGTTGATGAAGGCAAGTCGGTATCTATCCGGTTATTTGATAACAAAGAAAATGCGCAAGCGTCGCATAATCTCGGGGTACGCAAATTAGTTAAATTGAATATTCCATCACCCCTAAGTTATTTGCAGGAAAAACTGCCTAATAAAGCGAAACTGGGACTGTATTTTAACCCTTTTGGTCAAGTTAAAGCGTTGATTGACGACTGCATTGATGCTGCTATTGATCAAATGCTTTTGCGTGTCAATGACACCAGCCAATCACAAATTAGAGACCCTCACGGTTTTGACACGATAAAGGAACAGGTTAGGGCCAATATTAATGACGAAGTACTGCAAATCGCGGCAAAAGTAGAAAAAGGCTTAACGCTGGCCCATCAGATCCAAAAGCGTTTAAAGGGCAATGTGCCACTCAATCTAATTAGTGCTCACGGCGATATCAAACAACATTTGTCGAGCCTGGTGTTTCCTGGTTTTGTGGCAAGTATCGGTGCGGATAAACTGGACGATTGGAATCGGTATATCACAGGCATTCACAGACGTTTAGAAAAGTTACCTATCGATCCAAATAAAGACAGAATGCACCAGATGGTCATTGACAAGGTTCAGCAATCCTACCAATCCAGTTTGAAAAAAATTCCTGATGGCAAGATGGTCCCGTCTGAGCTAAAGTTTGTTCGGTGGATGATCGAGGAGTTACGTGTTTCATTGTTCGCTCAACAGTTAGGCACGTCCTTCCCCATTTCGGCAAAAAGAATAGAAAATCATTTGCAATCATTTTGAACAATGTTCGTTGACTTTGTAAACAATGCGCCCTATAAAAGTCATTGAACGCCATTCGCTAGGAAGAGGTAAAAAATGCTGGGATACGATGATAAACGTAACTTTTTTCGCATGATGTTAAATTCACCCTGTGAATTGACGGTGCATGACGAAGAGTCAAGCCGCTCTTTGCAGGCAGTATGTAAAGATATAAGCGCGACAGGCATGTCGTTCGAAGTTGAAGAACAATCCGTAGAAATTGGCACTCAGGTAGATGTATCGATTGAATCTACAAGCAGCCAGATCCCTTCTTTAAATGCAAAAGCAAAAATAGTGCGTTGCGATAATATCTCTGAAAATAGCTGTGTGATTGGTGTAGAAATCAGCGAAATGAAATAACTCTTCCCACGTCAGGATTAGTATTTCAAAGTAAACAGGGTGGTATTAATTTACATTAAGCCACTCTGCAAACCAACCCTTTCAAATAGAATCCCTCTGGGTATTGGCTGGCGACAGGATGATCCGCAGCTTGGCCAAGCTTGTAAAGATAGTGAACGCTTTTTTGTGCATCCAATGCAGCATCAGCCACCACTTTTTGAAACAAATCAGACGATAACAACCCAGAGCAACTAAATGTAAATAACAAACCACCTGGCTTAAGGATCTGCATCGCAAGCATGTTAATGTCTTTGTATCCACGGCACGCTCGATTAAGAGATGCTTTAGATTCTACAAATTTGGGCGGATCAAGAATGATCATATCAAACTTGCTGCCATTTGCTTTGTATTCGCGCAATGCTTCAAAGACATCTTTATTAATGAAATCTGCTTTTTCTGTATCAAGTTCATTGATAAGTAAGTTTCTCTTAGCTAAAGCTAGCGCATTATCCGAAACATCTATGTTGGTCACGCGACTCGCGCCAGCTTTTAGTGCGTAGCTGGCAAATGTGCCGGTATAGCAAAAACAGTTGAGGATATGTTTGTTTTTAGCAAAGGATGCAGCGATCTGGCGATTGTCTCTTTGATCTAGGTAAAAGCCAGTTTTGTGGCCATGCTTTAAATCAACAATTATTTTGACATTATTCTCTGTAATCACGACTTCATCAGGCACATCTCCATGAAGGGTTTGCACCACTTGCTGTAAACCTTCTTTTGCTCTGACTCCGACATCACTACGCTCATGGATTGCACATTCCGGAAAACATTTATTTAACGCCCAAACAATTTTAGATCGATGTTTTTCCGCACCGGCTGAGAGTAATTGGCAGACTAAAACATTATCGTATTTGTCGATAGTAATACCGGGTAACCCATCAGCTTCAGCAGCAACTAAACGGTAACCGGTTATTCCTTGACGCTCAAACAAAAATTCACGTAGTGCATAGGCTTGTTCAATTTTACGTACAAAGAAACCATTGTCGATGATATCGTTTTGATCAAAACTCCAAACCCGTGCTTGGATTTGAGATTGGGGAGACCATGCAGCTTTTGCCAAAAATGTCCCATCCGAGTCAACAATATCTACCGTATCACCACTTCTTAATTTGCCCTTTATTTCTTTGATCGCACTAGCAAATACCCACGGATGTTTGCGTAATAATGATTTTTCGCGATTAGGTTGCAGAACAAGGGTTGCAGTCATGATGTATTCCTGTCGTTTTGTGAATGGGAATTGTACCTCAGCCACGTTAATATAGTGAATCTTACCCGATGAACTAGGCAAAGTGATGCAAAAAAGTTCAGAAAAAATGCACTATGTGCAGCATGAAATTAGTGCAACAGATATTAAAATGGTTATCGCACAGACCAATATTCCCATTCTGCAAGCCGGGCAGGTGCTAGTTAAAGTGCATAGTTTTGGCATTAATCGTGCCGATACACTACAACGACAAGGAAAATACCCTCCACCACCCGGAGAGAGTGACATTTTGGGGTTGGAAATGGCGGGTCATGTGGTTGAGACCTTCAGTAATGTAACTGATTACCGCATAGGTCAGCAGGTTTTTGGCCTTGTTGCCGGTGGCGGGTATGCGGAATATGTTGCCGTCGATGTTAGGCATATTATGCCCATTCCTGCTCAATGCGACTGTATTCAGGCTGCTGGGATTGCGGAAGTATTTTTAACCGCTTATCAAAGTCTATTTAGTATAGGTCAGCTCAAACCTAAACATTCAGTATTAATCCATGCTGGAGCAAGTGGTGTCGGTTTAGCGGCCATTCAATTGGCCAAATTGGCGCAATGTACGATCGCAACGACAATATCAAATCAACAAAAGGCCGCAGCATGCCTGGAGGTTGGTGCCACATATTGTATTTTGTACCCGCAAGAAGATTTTGTTGAATCACTAAAATCTAAACATTTCGCGGCAGACATTATCATTGACTTTGTGGGAGGAGATTACCTTAACCGAAACCTTAAAGTGCTTTCCTTAGATGGCAAAATTATTCAATTGGCTATGTTAAATGGCCGGTTTTCTGACCCTGTTGATATCGCAACATTGTTGCGAAAAAGAGCGACTATTCAAGGCAGCACTTTGCGCAATCGAAGTGATGAATACAAAGCAGAATTGATAGAGTCTTTTTCTCAAAATTGTTTACCGAAGTTTGATTCAGGGCAACTTAAAGCCAATATCCACAAGACTTTTTGTGTACAGCAAATCAATGAAGCACACAAGTTATTAGAGCAGAATGAAACGATTGGGAAGTTAATCTGCTCTTGGTGATTTAAGATTTATAAAGGCTATTCGAAGCCTTTATCTACTATTAAGTTTGAGGAGTTTGCCGCTTCTCGGGCTAAGTCATCGCAGCGTTCGTTCTCAGGATGACCAGAATGGCCTTTCACCCAATGCCAACTGATCGTATGTTTGCTTACCGCATCGTCAAGTTGCTTCCAAAGATCAACGTTCTTTACCGGTTTTTTATCTGCGGTTCGCCACCCGTTTTTCTTCCAATTTTTGATCCATTGATTAATGCCGTTTTTCACATATTGGCTGTCAGTGGTGAGAGACACATTGCACTTTTCCGTCAGTGTTTTTAACGCTTCAATTGTGGCAAGCAGTTCCATTCGATTATTTGTTGTGTGTTTAAATCCTTGGCTAATTTCTTTTCGATGTCGGTTGAAAACTAGCACGGCGCCGTAGCCACCGGGCCCTGGGTTACCTAAACATGAGCCGTCTGTAAATATCTGAACTTGTTTCATTGAATTATTGGTGAATTAATCATGCTGGCCAGTATAATGACCTTAATTTGAAAATGCACTTGAGTTGTTATACATGCGACAAATCGTACTAGATACAGAAACGACTGGAATCGACCCCAGACAAGGCCACAGAGTGATTGAAATCGGATGTGTTGAGCTGGTTAATCGAAAATTGACCGGTAACCATTTTCACGTCTATATCAACCCTGACAGATTTGTCGAGCAAGAAGCCATTGAAGTGCACGGAATTACCAACGAATTTCTTGCCGATAAACCCAAATATAGAGACGTCCATGAAGGCTTTGTTAATTTTATCAAAGGAGCCCAATTGGTCATTCACAATGCGCCATTTGATACGGGGTTTATGGATCATGAATTTGCGCTGTTTAATCCAATAAACCCTGTTAAAACCCATGATATCTGCACAGTGCTCGACACCTTAGTCATGGCCAGGGATTTGCACCCAGGCCAGAAGAATAATTTGGATGCTCTTTGTAAACGATACGGAATTGATAATTCCCATCGTGAATTGCATGGTGCCTTATTGGATGCCGAAATTTTAGCCGATGTTTATCTGTTGATGACAGGTGGACAAACCGACCTGAATTTGTCGGGTCAAAAATCTACTGATAGCAATTCTGAGCAACAAACCCAAATTCAACGGATACAAAGAGGACCAAAACCATTCAAGATCATTCAAGCTTCTGCCGATGAACTAGAACAACATGAAGCTCGTTTAACACTAATTGAGGACAGCAGTGGTTCGTGCATTTGGCGTCAATAAACCAAAACTGAAGAGTCTTTGGTCGGCATTTTTAGTGCTGGCAATGTGCTGCCCAATGTTTGTTGGCGCGCAACAGCAGACGAATGAAAAAGTTGATACCTCACCTTTGCAAGAATTGGGTGATGAGTATCACAATAGCATTAAACTTCTGCAAAATCGTTTTCGGATAGATTACCAGGTGGATGAAATTACCATGGTATTCTTTCGTGAATTTGGCAGTGCGCCTGTGGTGTTAGTTCGGCCAGATGGCTCTAAAATTTTTCAAAGCCAAGCAGACGGTGAAAATGTTTATTGGTACGACTCAACGACCTTCGACTTAATCAACATCAAAAATCCTACCCCTGGTCCTTGGCAGGCAGTAGGGCAAATTTTGCCGGAAAGCAGAGTGATGGTGTTGAGTGATTTAAAACTCAATGCTGAACCTTTGCCGGACGTACTTTTTTCTGGGGAGATCCTCAAGCAAACAGCGCAACTGACTAATGGCGGTGAGGCCATCGACAATGTTGAGTTTCGAGATGTAGTGTCTTTGGAAATCAAATTTGTTTCTACCAACAATCCAAATTACAACAATTTCGGCGCTGAATCACAAACGATCGCGATCTTCGAAGATAATGGTCGCGGTATGGACGAAACTCCCTTAGATGGCATTTTCACCGGTCAATTTAATTTGTCCGTGGCAAATGGTGAATGGACGCCGGTATTTGTTGTTAGCACACCCATGTTGTCAAGAGAACAGGTTGATCCTCCGCTTATGTTGTTGCCCAACCCGATCAAAATATCATTAGAAGAAGACGGTGGGGGAGACGGGTATCACAAACTCATCATTGATTCTGAGCGTGAATACGTAGATATGAGGACCTTGCTTATTGATGGAAAAGTACGTTTTCCTAATGGGGATGTGCAAAACTTTTCCCTTACCGAGCAATCACCCGTTGCGCGGGAATATTTGATTGTCAATTACGAATCAGGGGTGTATCGAATTAAACTTACCGCCTATGGTAATACCCAGAATGGTAGAGATTTTATTTTAGATGTTCCAGAGTTTACCCACCTTGTAGAAGAACCTGCACCTGCTGTGCAGTCGCCAAACGCGCCGAGCGATACCCAAGCGCCGGTTAGTACGGATAATTCCGCACAAATGGCGAATCCTGCACCCATTATGGAACAAAACAAAGAGGGGATGTCACCCACGCTTTTTTGGGGGCTGATTATAGGTCTTAATTTATTGGTATTGATTGTTGGCGCGTTGATGTTGTGGATTTTTCTTCGCCCTAAGCCGGTCAAACAGGCGAAGCGAAAAGATCCCGCACCATCAGAGAAAATCGGTTTAATCGCAAAACTTAAATCTATTTTTGCAAAATTTTCTAAACAAAAAGCCAGCACCAAAAGCGAATCAAATAAAGAAGAAACGGAAAGTGGGATCATTGATCTGTCTATACCAAAAGGTTAGTTTATTTAGGCCATTTCTGATGGCCTTTAGCGAGTGAAATCCATCTACTCAAACGAAACATATTTGGCCTACCGAAATCACCAAATACTGGCCAACACACTCTGTGATTTATGTTGTTAAGAAACGCATTTTCACGTTGTTCTGTGTAAAAATAAATCAATCGATTCGTTCCAGTAATGATATCGACAAAAAGCCGCAAAAAGCTGTTGACTCACCTTTGGCTAAGCCGTATCATCTGCGCCGCAGTTGAGTTAGGGGCTTCTATACAGGCCTTGCAAATCACTAGATTTAAACTCAATCGCCAAGCAATACAGTCGCGGAGTGGTAGTTCAGTTGGTTAGAATACCGGCCTGTCACGCCGGGGGTCGCGGGTTCGAGTCCCGTCCACTCCGCCAATTGTGTTGTGTTATTTGCGAATGGAGTGGTAGTTCAGTTGGTTAGAATACCGGCCTGTCACGCCGGGGGTCGCGGGTTCGAGTCCCGTCCACTCCGCCAGCAAATACATCCCGTTTTAAATGCGGAGTGGTAGTTCAGTTGGTTAGAATACCGGCCTGTCACGCCGGGGGTCGCGGGTTCGAGTCCCGTCCACTCCGCCATTTAACGGCAAAATGACTATCCTTTTGGATAGTTTTTTTATGTCTAAATTTCACCAAAACACCTGCATCAAGCTGCTACGCAATTTCTTGGGTTAAACAATGTGTTGCACCTGGAGGTAAACTGAACGTTTGCGTTAGGGCCGTTTCCACACAAAGCATAGTGCTATATCCACGGCTTTTCATGTCCTTCATTTTTTCGCTGTTCTCGGCCCAAGGGTTCCAAACAACAATGCTGTCATGTCCACTAGATAACACCTTAGTCGTTTCTGCGCCGTCCAAGATGTCAACCTGCTCTGCTGCAAACAAGTGTACACGATCAGTTTCTTGAGAAAACGTGTACGGAATCGGTGTATCAAATTCATGCCAATTTTGGGTTTTATCCTTGTAGTTTCCCCGTAGTCCTTTCAACTCGACCGCCAATATATCCTTCACATTAAAATAGGTATGCAGGGCACAATTAAGGTTTACTGATTTAGTGTCGTTGTTTTTAGTTTGAAGTGAAATTTTAAGGGTTTTACCGACGAGCAGTGTTAGTGTTAAGGACGTTTCGTGGTTCCAACCTGGCCCATTATTGCTATGTGGTACAAGTGTTACTTGTGTTGCTTCAGAGTGCTCCAGTGTGCCAACAATGCGCCAATTTTGGGTTCTTACAAACCCGTGAGAAGGTAGATCATTGCGATCCTGATTGTGCGCATCACTAAACCATGGCCAACATACAGGTATACCTCCACGAATGGCACTTTGATTATCAAAAATGGCATTCTCGCTGACCCATAATCGATCTCTTAGATCCGTTTTAGGAACAAAGCTCAGCACATGACCTCCGAACAACGACACCTCGGCAGTAGAGTGGGGCGTGTCAATATGTAGAATTTCAACCTTACCTTTCTTGAGCGTTTTAATACCTTTGCAATTTTGCATATGAGTTCCTGAAAAGATTTTGCCATTTTTATTGAGGGGATTTCATTGGTTAATGATATAAGAATTCATCAAAACAAAAAAATGCATTAAAAAAGGCGACTCTTCGGGCCGCCTTTCTTCACAGTTTATGCTGACTTATTTACTAATGTGAGCAACCAAATCAAGTACTTTGTTTGAATAACCAATTTCATTGTCATACCAAGAAACAACCTTAACAAAGGTGTCAGTTAATGCAATTCCTGCTTCTGCGTCAAAAATTGACGTTCGGGTGTCACCAATAAAATCTTGAGAAACTACTGCATCTTCGGTGTATCCCAAAATTCCTTTTAGGCTGCCTTCTGATGCTTGTTTCATCGCGGCACAAATTTGTTCGTACGTAGCAGGTTTGGCTAAATTTACGGTTAGATCGACAACAGAGACGTTGGCAACAGGAACACGAAACGCCATCCCAGTCAGTTTACCGTTTAACTCTGGAATAACCTTTCCTACAGCTTTCGCAGCGCCAGTCGACGAAGGAATAATGTTTTGTGAAGCACCACGGCCGCCGCGCCAATCTTTTGCAGAAGGCCCATCAACGGTTTTTTGTGTTGCTGTTGTTGCATGCACGGTAGTCATCAAGCCATCAACAATACCAAAATTATCGTGTAAAACCTTTGCCAGTGGGGCAAGGCAGTTGGTTGTGCACGAGGCATTAGACACAATGTTTTGTCCAGCATAGGTGTCTTCATTAACGCCCATAACGAACATGGGGGTAGCATCTTTAGACGGGGCGGACATGACCACTTTTTTAGCGCCAGCGTCAATGTGCTTTTGCGCTGTTTCCTCAGTTAGGAATATGCCGGTTGCTTCAACAACAACGTCCGTTCCGACATCTCCCCAAGCTAAGTTAGCTGGGTCTCGTTCTGCACTTATTCTGATTGTTTTTCCATTGACAACTAACTGACCGTCAACTACATCTACATCACCATTAAATTTTCCATGAGTCGAATCATATTTAAGCATGTAAGCCATGTATTCGGCGTCGAGAAGATCATTGATCGCTACGATTTCGATATCTGAACGTTCGTTTGCCGCTCTAAAGACAAAACGACCGATGCGGCCGAAACCGTTAATTGCAACTTTAATTGCCATGGAGATTCCTCACTGTCACTATATGTTGTAAGATAATTACAGAAATTATGGATCAAACTTGTTAATAAGGCAAAATATTCCCCAATAAATGTTATTTTATTACGGAAATGGCACTGCAAACGTATTCAATAACGTTTTGTTTACAACTTAGCTGATAATGATTAACTCGGACTTAGTATCAGTCTAGAATTTTTTTAACAGGACACAAATTAGAATGACATCTCCTTTAATCGACAAGCTTGTAGAGCTTAAAGGTGTAGAATCCAACTACATAGATGCTTGGGGCAACCCAGCGACGGTCAGTGAACAAAGTAAACATAAGCTTTTGCAAGAAATGGGCTATTCTGTTGACGATGAATCTCAACTTGAAAATCAAGTTGAGCAAGAGTTTCAACGCAATTGGATGTCACCGTTAAATCCTGTTCAAGTTAATCGAGAAAATCAGGAGGTTTACATTACGGTCAGATTACCGATTGAATTGGTCAATGATAATTTTACTGTATCTATTTCGTGTGAATCCGGCGATGTTATCGAACAAGAATTTGTGCCAGTCGACGGCGATTTGATAAATTCTAGTGTGATAGATGACGTTGAATTCCAAGAGTATCTTTTACAAATCAATAATCCTATTCCATTGGGTTATCACAACCTTAATTTATTAGCGCATGATGGTGATGTGATCGCGTCGATGCGCCTGATCATGGCCCCAACTGCGTGTTACCACCCCGAGGAAATGCTTGATGGTCAGAAGGTGTGGGGCTTGAGTGTGCAACTCTATTGTTTGAGAAGCGCTAAAAACTGGGGGATTGGTGATTTTTCAGATCTTGCCCAGTTAGTTGAGTCGTCTGCCAAAAATGGTGCGCAGTTTATTGGGCTTAATCCTATACACGCTTTATATCCGGCGAATCCTAACGCTTGCAGCCCTTATGGTCCATCGTCGAGACGTTGGCTAAATTTCATTTATCTAGACGTGACGGCCATTGATGGATATCAGGCACAGAGCGTTCAAGACATCGTCGCGGAACCTGAATTCCAGTCAAGTTTGACTTATGTGAGAGACGTGGATTACGTCGATTATGAAGCCGTTACCCGTCTAAAGTTGCGCGCTTTGGAAGCGATATTTGAAGTCCAGAACGATATGTATTTGAGTAAAAATACAAAAATAAATAAAGCGTTCAAAGCCTTTGTTGCACAAGGCGGTGAGAGTTTGCAAATGCTTGCAGTATATGACGCGCTTCAAGCCCACTTGGCAGGAGAGGGAAAACCTTCTTGGGGATGGCCGGTTTTTCCAAAAGAGTATACCGATTACCAATCGCCAGCGGTCGCCAAATTTAAAAAAGCGCACGCCAAAAAAATAAAGTTTTTCCTGTTTCTTCAATGGCAAGCCGCATTGCAATTAGACGCTGCCAACAAGAAAGCAGAAGACGCCAACATGGCGATCGGCATTTATCGTGATTTGGCGGTTGGTGTGAGTGAAGGTAGTGCCGAAATTTGGGGCAACAAGGATTTGTATTGTACGAATGCAAGTGTCGGCGCACCACCCGATGTTTTAGGTCCTTTGGGGCAAAACTGGGGGTTGCCTCCAATGGATCCGGAAAAACTTTATCAACAACAATACCAACCCATTATCGACTTATTCGATTCAAACATGAAGTCATCGGGTGCACTTCGAATCGATCACGTGATGGCTTTATTGCGTCTTTGGTGGGTGGTCCGCGGTGACGATGCTAAAGATGGTGGTTATGTTTATTATCCAGTAGATGATTTGCTCGGAATATTAGCGCTTGAGAGCCAACGCCATAAAAGCCTAGTCATTGGCGAAGATTTAGGCACTGTCCCAGAAGAAATCAAAAGTAAACTGGCAGAAAATGGTGTGTATTCCTATCGCGTGTTCTTCTTTGAACAGGCGGAGGATGGTGGATTTTATTCTCCCTCACATTATCCTGTGCAATCGATGGCAACATTAACCACACACGATATGCCTACCTTGTCTGGATATTGGCATTGTTACGATTTGGAGCTGGGTAAAGAACTAGGTTTGTACCCGACTGACGATATACTCTCAACCTTATATACCAGTCGTCATGACAACAAACAGCAAATACTAAATAGCCTGCATGGTCATTATTCAATACCTGAATGGATGGACAGAGACGTTCACCACTTGTCAATGAATAAGGACCTTAATTTTGGTATGCAAACCCATATGGCTGGCGGTTCAAGCGCGCTGCTTAGCTTGCAACTGGAAGATTGGTTACAAATGGATAAACCGGTTAATATTCCAGGAACCTTCAACGAATACCCAAATTGGAAACGAAAATTAAATCGTGAACTCGAGCACATCTTTACTGACCCAGAGTTAGTGCAACTTGCGCAAAACTTGACAAACGCTCGACTTAACGCCAGTAATAAAGACTGAAACTTAATCACCAAAGAAAACAAAGAACCGAAGTAGTCGGTTCTTTTTCTTATGAGGCACCAATATGTTGTTAGAAGACCAATTAGAACAAGCGCAGTGTAGAGACCCATTTGATGTTCTTGGAATGAAAAAAGACGGTGACCTAACCCATTTTAAGACATGGATACCAGGCGCTCTTAAGGTCAGTGTGTTTGAGTTGGTTTCAGGCAAAACAATTGGTGAGTTGCAGCAAACGGGCAGTTCAAGTTTGTTCACCGGTAGTTTTAAGAAGATACAAGGCGGGCTTGTGTACGCTTATAAAGTTGAAAATAGTGAACATGAATATGAAGTGATTGATGCGTATCAATTTCAAGAGCAAGCCTATCATGCTGTGCATTACGTTGATCATGCTCCGGAAAATGTATATCACCAATTGGGTGCGCAATTATTAGATCTGGATGTGGGGCTAGATGGTCCAATCAGTGTTACGCGCTTTGCTGTATTTGCTCCAAATGCTAAGGCTGTTTCAGTAATCGGCGATTTTAATTATTGGGATGGTAGTTGCCATCCAATGCAACGCACCTCAATGGGATATTGGGTATTAATCATTCCTGGTGTGCACGCAGGGCACAAATACAAATACCAAGTTAAAGATTCTTTTGGGAATTCATTGCCTCACAAAGCGGATCCAGTTGGTTTCAGTGCCGAGCAATATCCTTCGCACGCGTCGATTGTTTACGATCATTCCCGTTACGAATGGAATGATAGTGAATGGTTGAAGAAAAATTCTGGCGACAAGTATCGGCAGGCCATGAGTATTTATGAAGTACATTTGGGTTCTTGGAAACGACCCGGAGATAATTCAGCTAGTCGCTATTTGAGCTACCATGAATTGGCTGATGAACTCATCCCCTATGTTAAAGACATGGGCTACACCCATCTAGAGGTTTTGCCGGTTTCCGAATTTCCGTTTGATGGTTCTTGGGGGTATCAGCCTGTCGGCTTATTTTCGCCGACTAGTCGTTTTGGTGATCCCGATGACTTCAAGTATTTTGTTGACCAATGTCATCAAAATGGCATAGGTGTCATCATTGATTGGGTGCCCGCGCATTTTCCAGAGGATGGCCACGGTTTAGCGAGATTTGATGGCACTCACGTGTATGAATACGAGGATCCGCGTAAAGGGTGGCATCCAGACTGGAATTCCTGCATTTACGATTTTGGCAAAGAAACCGTCAGACAGTTTTTGGTCGCAAACGCGCTTTTTTGGGTGGATAAATTTCATGTGGACGGATTGCGTGTCGATGCAGTTGCATCCATGTTGTACCTCGACTATTCACGCAAAGATGGCGAATGGATCCCGAATGTTGATGGCGGAAATGAAAATTACGAAGCGATCAGCTTGTTACAATGGATGAACCAAGCTGTTTACGAAAAGTTTCCTCATGTAATGACCATAGCTGAAGAATCTACTTCCTTCCCAAAAGTTTCTCGACCTGTTTATGAAGGGGGATTAGGTTTTGGATTTAAATGGAATATGGGTTGGATGCATGATTCTTTGCACTATATAAGTAAGGACCCATCTTATCGTCGATACCACCATGGAGAAATTACCTTTAGCATGGTGTATTCATTTAACGAGAGTTTTGTTTTACCCATTTCTCATGATGAAGTGGTTCATGGGAAAGGCTCTTTGCTACGCAAAATGCCGGGAGATGAGTGGCAACAAGCCGCAAATCTTAGATGTTATGCAGGGTTTATGTATGCGCACCCTGGCAAAAAACTAAATTTCATGGGCAACGAAATCGGCCAGGCCGCAGAATGGAATCACGATAGTTCATTGCAATGGAATTTATTAGAGTTTGATAAACATAAGGGGATTCAAACGCTCTATCGAGATTTGAATGCACTATATAAAACATTACCTGCACTTTTCGAAAGTGATCATGAGCCTAATGGTTTTAGCTGGATTGACCATGAAAATGCAGATCAATCTATGCTGTCTATGCTCAGACAATCCAACGACGGTAAGCAAAAAGTAGTCATTGTTAGTAATTTTACTCCTGTACCTAGAGATGATTTCCGAATTGGTGTGCCACAACAAGGAAACTATAAAATTGTTCTTAACTCAGATGATAAAAAATACTGGGGAAGTGGTTACAATGAGCAGGACACGTTGACGTCAGACGATACGCACTGGAACGGCCAGGAGCAATCCATTCGGATTGATTTGCCGCCGTTAGCGACCCTGTTTATTCTGTTGCAGGAATAACTTTAACAGGTATGACAAACGAAATTTATACAGTCACAGAAGGCAAGCCTCACCCGTTAGGTGCGACATTGACTGAAACGGGATGTAATTTTGCCGTTCATAGTCCTAATGCAGAAAAGGTGATGCTTTGCTTTTTCAAATCTGACACTGAGGAGCCAATTCAGTGCTTTGCTTTGCCGGCAAAAACGGGGCAGGTATGGCATTGTCATATTGAGAATATCCAAGCGGGTCAATTGTATGGCTATCGTACCCATGGTAGCAGTCAGCCTCACAAAGGCAGGTACTTTGATCCTGATAAATTACTGATCGATCCTTACGCAAAACAGATCAATCGCCCGTTGGTTTGGAATAATCGCCAATACGATGGTGACAGTCATTTCATGATCCCAAAATGCGTGGTGATTGATGCGCGGAAACAAAGCGAGCAACGAAGACCACTTAGACCACGGAACAAATTATCTGATACCGTTTTATACGAAGCTCACGTTAAAGGGATAACGAAGTTACATCCAGAAGTGCCTGATGAGCTAAGAGGGACATATCTTGGCGCTTGTCATCCAGCGATAATTAAGCATTTAAAGTCGCTTGGGGTTACTGCCGTTCAGTTTCTACCTTGTATGGCATTTATGCCGGAACCATATATTAGCGAAAAAGGCCTGACCAATTATTGGGGTTATAATCCCGTCAATTACTTCTGTCCTGAACCCAGATATGCAAAGCTAGACCCCATCAGTGAATTTAAAAAGATGGTCGATACCTTTCACGAGGCAGGCATAGAAATTATTTTGGATGTGGTTTTTAATCATACCGCGGAGGGCTCGAAAGACGGCCCGGTTTTGTCATTCAAAGGCTTTGACAACGCGTCTTTTTATCTATTTGACCGTAATGAATTTGGCGTCGTCGATTACGAAAGTTACGTTAACAATTCCGGATGCGGTAATAGTGTCAATACGGCGTATCCATATGTACTAAAAATGGTGATGGACTCACTCAGATATTGGGTGAGCACAATGGGGGTAGATGGCTTTAGATTTGACTTGGCGGCTAGTCTTGGTCGCGACCCGTACGAATATTCGAGCCTAGCAGGGTTTTTTCGCACCATTCGACAAGATCCGGTTTTAGCGGATGTTAAGCTCATAGCTGAGCCTTGGGACATAGGTCATGGCGGATATCGCTTGGGGCAATTTCCCTCCAATTGGCAAGAGTGTAATGATAAGTTCAGAGATACAGTACGCGGGTTCTGGCGAGGTGATGGCGGTTTGACAGGAGAGTTTGCCACGCGTTTATTGGGCTCCAGAGATATATTTCCCAAGGGACAACGATCGATTCACACGTCAGTGAACAACGTCACATATCACGACGGCTTCACACTTCACGATTTAGTGACTTACTCTTCACGGCATAACGAAGCTAATTTGGAAAATAACCGTGATGGTCACGGGCATAATCTAAGCGCTAATTATGGTGTCGAAGGGCCAAGTCAGTGCCCCAATATTAACGCATTGCGCGAAAAGCAAAAGCGTAATTTATTTATCACATTGATATTATCTCAAGGGATCCCGCATATTTTAGGTGGAGACGAATTGAGTCGTTCACAATCAGGCAATAACAACGCCTATTGCCAAGACAACGAGTTAAATTGGCTAAATTGGAATTTAAATGAACGTCAGCAAGACTTTTTAGATTTCTGCAATCGAGTGGTTCAACTACGTAAGGAGAGTGTCATCTTGAAGGAGTTGTCATTACTCGATGACAACTATAATTTGCACCACAATGTAGATGAGGTGAATTGGTATCGGCCTGATGGCGCAACAAAAGTTGCTCAAGACTGGCAAGACCCGAACAACAAAGCCTTTGCTGTTGAATTAAAAGGTTGTGGCAAATACACTGATGAACATTGGGTGCTGATATTTAACGCCTTTGACAATGATGTTCGATTTCATCTTCCAACCTTGCCAGAAGGGGGGTGGCGTCTTGAAGTTGATACCCGATATGGCAAATGGAAGCATCAACCAAAAGCAAAAGTGAACCATGTCTTCCTACAAGCGTACAGAAGTGTTAGCGTTTTTAGACGAGTCAAATAATGTGGTGGTGTGATGAAAACAAGCGAACAACAATGGAAAGAAAAGCTCTCTGACGAAGAATTTCGTGTTTGCCGGCAAAAAGGAACTGAGCGTCCGTTTACGGGGGAGTTGCTAAATAATAAGGATACTGGTGAATACACCTGTACCTGTTGCGGAAATGTGTTATTCACCTCTGAAGACAAGTTTGACTCAGGGTGCGGCTGGCCGTCATTTTCAGCGCAGTCTCAACACCAAAATGTAGAGTATCACCGTGATACTTCGCATGGCATGATACGAACTGAGATTGTTTGCAAACATTGTGATGCCCATTTGGGTCATGTATTTCCAGATGGCCCCAAACCGACGGGTCAACGTTACTGCGTTAACTCTGTATCTATGAAATTTCGCGCCAAAGAAGACAACTAGCCAGTTTTTTTAAATTATTTTTCGTAATCCAATTTCACTATCGACAGGGTCTTTTTAACCAAAATTGACAGTTATGTTACTGTAAGGAAGATATTGTCGGAAACTTACCGTCAATTCACTGTAGATAAAGCTTTTTCTCTCAATACTGAAAATTTACTCCAATTTGTCGGAAAGCGCCGATGCCCTTAGAATGGCGCGCGATTTTATCCAGGTAACTAAATTAGGGTAGTAAAGAATGAATCAGCAGTACGAACAGGAACTTTTGAGTAGTTGGCAGGAACGTCAAGAATATGCAGAAATGATGCAACCATTATTGGGTAAAATGTATCGTGATAGTGCAGTTGAAATTTCTATATTTGGTCGTCCAATGTTAGGTGCCAGTGCAATTGATATTATCAAGGCGCATCGTACTGTTAGATTGCATACCGGAAATAAACTTAGACTCAGGGAAAGTTGGCCAATTTTAGAAGAAATGTGCAAACATACTTTGGTTCCGGCACATGTCGATTTAGGTCGCTTGGCTTACGAATATCACCATAACGATGAATACAAGAACCTCTCAATCGAAGATTATGTGGCGCAGCAACTAGGTTCAATTTTGGACAAACAAGATGGTCATGCTGTACAAGACATTGTTTTATACGGCTTTGGTCGCATCGGTCGATTACTTGCTAGATTGTTGATTGAGAGACAAGGGAAAAACAACAAGTTACGTCTTAAGGCGATTGTAGTTCGTGGTGGAAAAGAAGGTGATCTTGAAAAACGTGCCAGTTTGCTAAGAAGAGATTCTGTGCACGGTCCATTTAATGGCAGCATTACCGTTGATCACGAGCGCAATGCATTAAAAGCAAACGGCTCCTTTATTCAGGTTATTTATGCAAACTCACCTGACCAAGTTGATTACACTCAATATGGTATCAAAGACGCCATCGTCATCGACAACACGGGTATGTGGCGTGACGAAGAAGGGCTAGGGTTACATTTAAAAGCCAAAGGTACCAAAAAAGCCATTTTGACTGCGCCAGGTAAGGGAAGTGTTAAAAATATCGTTTTTGGTGTGAATGACGACGATATAAAAGATACTGACACCATCCTTTCTGCAGCTAGCTGTACAACCAATGCTATTACACCGGTTTTAAAGGCCTTGGATGAAAAGTTTGGCATTGAAAATGGCCATGTTGAGACTGTCCACTCATTTACCAACGACCAAAACTTGATTGATAATTTTCACAAGGCGGACCGTCGTGGAAGAAGCGCCGCATTGAACATGGTTATTACCGAAACCGGTGCTGCGAAGGCTGTGTCTAAAGCTTATCCACAGTTACAGGGCAAGCTAACGGGAAGTGCGATTAGAGTGCCAACACCAAATGTGTCTTTGGCTATTTTGAACTTAAATTTGGCTACCGGCACTGACAAAGAAGAGATCAATGATTTCTTGCGGGATACATCATTGTTTTCTAGCATGCAGCATCAGATTGACTTCACTTCTTCAAAGGAGATTGTTTCAACTGATCTCGTCGGTTCACGTGCCGCTTCAGTGGTCGATTCACAAGCTACTATTGTTGCGGGGCAGCGCGCTACGCTTTACGTTTGGTATGACAATGAGTTCGGATACAGTTGCCAGGTAATGCGAGTTGTTCAAGCAATGGCCGGTTTACATTACCCTACAATCCCTGCTTAATCACAAAGTAATATATCAGATTGATTAAAGCTAAAATGTGGCCGAGTGTTGCGATACACTACGGCCACTTTTTTTAGCAGTCGTGCCTACATGAAAATCACAAAAAAGAAATTGTTGACCGGTTTAGGTGAGCTAGCGATTATGGGGCTAATCATTTACGCCATCAGTAACTGGCAAAGCAGAAATTTATTAGACGATGATGGCTCCGTTATTATTGAAAACCAGTTTTTAGTCTCATTAAATGGCGAAGTTGATCCGTTATTCGAAGAAAACAAACGAACTCTCATTTACTTTTTTGCTCCCTGGTGCAAAGTGTGCGAATTAAGCATAAACAATCTTGATTATTTGAATGATTCTGACCTTAACGTCGTGCGCGTGGCACTTGATTATCGTTTAGAAAACGACGTTGCCGAGTTTGTATCGAATAATGATGTAGAAGGGAAGGTGTTGCTTGGATCAAACAACCTAAAATCACAATTTCAAATTCCGGGCTATCCTACCTACTACTTACTTGACGAGCAGCGAAAAATTATTGGCCATTCTTTTGGTTACAGCACAGCATTGGGTTTGAAGCTAAAAAATTTCCTAAATAAATAAGCCTCAGTAGGTTATTTTTGTTCAGACTGTGTTAGATTTGTCCGCGATAAAAACCATAGAGACTCGCCTTGTGAAAATAAGCAGCAATTTTGATTCTGGCAATATCATTGTCGATAAAGCCGACAGTCCGCAAGATATTCAACTTCGTATTAAAAAAGACAATCAGTCTGATTTTTATCAATGGTTTCATTTCAAATTAGATGGTGAACCCTTTGTCGAACACCGATTAATCATCACAGATCTCGCTAAATCAGCCTATCCGGATGGATGGCAGGGATACCAGGCGGTTGCGTCCTATGACCGTCAAGAATGGTTCAGAGTAGAAACAGAGTTTGATGGTGACGCACTGACGATAAGCCATACGCCAGAACATCAATTTACTTACTTTGCTTACTTCGCACCTTACAGCTACGAACGCCACCTTGATTTGCTAGCGATGGCGCAATTATCTTTCGATTGCAGAGTGCAAAACCTCGGTCAAACTCTTGATGGAAGAGATTTGTCGATGCTTGTTGTAGGACAAGCTGAGGAAGGGAAAAAGACCATTTGGATCACTGCACGTCAACATCCTGGAGAGACAATGGCCGAGTGGTTAACTGAAGGGTTGTTAGGGCGTTTATTAGACGAAGATGATGGCGTTGCTAGAGATTTGTTAGATAAGGCAGTGTTTTATATCGTACCAAATATGAATCCTGATGGGGCAGCTCGTGGTCATCTTCGCACCAACGCTGTCGGCGCTAACTTGAATCGTGAATGGGCGACTCCCAGTATGGAAAGAAGTCCTGAAGTGTTTTTAGTGATGGAAAAAATGGCTCAAACAGGCGTTGATATGTACTTAGATGTGCATGGAGATGAAGCGTTACCGTACAATTTTGTAGCAGGAAGTGAAGGCAATCCAGGCTACACCGATCGTATTAAATCATTAGAAGACGCGTTCAAATCTGCTTTGCTTGTTGTGACACCAGAATTCCAAGATGAATTTGGCTATCCAAAAGATGAGCCTGGAAAAGCAAATATGACCGTCGCATCTAACGCAGTGGGTGAAAAGTATGACTGCCTTGCCTATACGTTGGAAATGCCTTTTAAAGACAATGCTAATCTTCCGGACCCAGCCTACGGTTGGTCACCGGTAAGAAGTAAGCAACTTGGTGAAGATGTGTTAGTAGCAATTAATGCAGTTTGCAAGCAACTGCGGTAGTCTATTCATATAGCGATCAATGCAGTATCGAACAGTTGGTTGTGATTAAAACATTAAAACAATAAAAAAAGGGGAGTCAATTGGAAGCCTTACATGATTTTTTAAAGCTCATGGATAGCTATTTAGGTGGGAATGCGCTGTTTCCGTTCATCTTATTAGGAACAGGTTTGTTTTTTACTCTGTACCTAGGGTTTCCACAAATACGCTACTTTAAGCATGCCTGGAAAGTCGTGACCGGCAAGTTCGACAAAGACGGTTCGCCTGGTGATACCACTCACTTTCGTGCATTAACCACTGCACTGTCCGGAACCGTTGGAACCGGAAATATTAGTGGTGTGGCGTTTGCCATCTTTTTAGGTGGCCCTGCAGCACTATTTTGGATGTGGGCAACTGCGTTTTTTGGTATGACCACAAAGTTTGTTGAGGTAACGCTTTCACATAAATATCGTGAAAAAACCGAAGATGGCACCATGGCCGGTGGCCCCATGTACTACATGGACAAGCGCCTCAATATGAAATGGCTCGCTGTCGCTTTTGCTATCGCAACAGTGATCAGCTCATTTGGTACCGGCAACCTTCCGCAAAGTAACGGAATTGCGACAAGTATTGAAGAAACCTTTGGTTTTGAACCGTGGATAGTTGGTAGTGTCCTTGGCATTCTATTGGCGTTAGTCATTTTAGGCGGGATACAACGAATTGCTGCGGTGACGTCAAAAATCGTTCCCTTCATGGCTGTTGTTTATCTTATTGGCGCGTTTGCGGTGATATTTGCCAATTTAGAAAATATTGGCCCATCGTTCGCAGCTATTCTTGGTGATCTGTTTACTGGTTCAGCGGCAACGGGAGGATTCTTGGGTGCGTCTATTGCTTACGCCTTTAACCGAGGTGTTAACCGTGGACTATTCTCCAACGAAGCGGGACAAGGCTCTGCACCTATTGCCCACGCCGCGGCAAAAACTGACGAGCCGGTTTCTGAAGGCATGGTATCTATTCTTGAACCCTTCATTGATACCATTATTATATGTACGCTGACTGGTTTGGTGATCTTGTCTTCAGGTGTATGGAAAGAAAAACATCAAAACGTTTTTGAGCGCTCGAGCTTGGAAATCATTGCCGGCACCTATGATGAGACTAACGAGCAAGACCGCCTCAACCTCTATCGTTATTTGAACCATATAGATGGCTCTGATGTCGAAAAATACAGCGGCGAAATACAAGTTGTATCAGGTAAAGCGGTTAGCGGCGGTTTTACAATAATGCATGCGCGCTCTTTGGCGGAAGACGTAGTGATCAGTGTTGGAGGCGTTGAAGACCCATTTACCGGCACGATTAAAGTGAATGATGGGGATATTGTTAAAGATAATATTGTATTAAGTGGAAAGTCATTAGTGCATTCTGCGAGATTGACAACGATTGCCTTTACCAAAGGATTTTTTGGTGATTTTGGACAATATATCGTTTCAATCGGACTACTACTTTTTGCGTTTTCGACCGCCATTGCATGGTCGTACTACGGTGATCGGGCGATGACTTATTTGTTGGGGGCTCGCTCGGTTATGCCTTACCGGGTCGTTTATGTTGCAGGCTTTGTATGGGCATCATTCTCTGACACGGAGTTGGTATGGACGTTGGCCAGTGTTGCAATTGTCGTGATGACGCTGCCCAACTTGTTTGGCATCTTAATGTTAAGCAAAGAGATGAAAGGTTCGATCAAAGATTATTGGGCTCGCTTCGATAAGCAAAACAAGTCCTAATAAGCTTTTTTCAAGTATTAAAAAACGCGGCTAGTCCGCGTTTTCTGTTGTAACAAGGCCGGTGAAACAGCCTTAAATCGTTTTTTGGGAGTATGAATATGGCATTAACTAATTGCCCTTCATGTAATAAGAAAATTTCCGACAAAGCCAAGACCTGCTCGCACTGTGGTTTTGCTGTAGGAGATGCTTCGGCGGAAGATCTGTTGCGTAAAAAGAGTTTGAATAAATTTAAACAGCAACACAGTATTCAAAATCAATCGATGTTAGCTATGTTGATGTTTGTTTCTGGTTTTGGATTTATGTATTGGGGAGGGGCGCAGCCAGGGGATCTTCAGCATACCTTAGCCATCGCCTGCTCAGTGCTTGGCTTTGTCTGGTACGTGGTAAACCGCATCCGTTTAATTTTTATAAAACGAGCAGACTGATGAATGTAGACGCAATGGTCATGGCAATGACGGAAGAGACTTATCAGAGACTTTTGCAGGCCGTCGAGACAGGCAAGTGGCCAGATGGAAATCTATTGACTGAAAGTCAACGGGAAAACAGTATGCAAGCAGTGATGATGTACCAAACCAAGGTACTTAAAGCTGATCAACACATGATGTTAAACGAGAACGGTGAAATCAACCATAAAAGCCGACAACAACTCAAGAATGAATTTGCCCCACAAGACAGCATAGCGCGGTTTAAACAAGATGATTTTTAAAAATTTATTTAAGCCAAAATTTCAGGATCCGAATCCGCAAGTAAGATTGAACGCAATTGAGAGCCTCTCGCCAGAACAAGCTGAGCAAAAGACGCGTTTACATGAATTAGCCTTTAATGACGAGGATGCTAATGTCAACTTGGCAGCATTGACCAAACTAAATAGCTTTGCCCTATGGTGCAAAACCGCTGAGATCGCCAAAACGGAACGAGTCAGGAAAAAGGCTCAATCTATGGTTGAAGCGGCACTATTTGATAGCGGAGAGTTGGATATTTCTGACACTGAGCGCAAGCAATTTATAAAGGAGTGCAAAAGCATACCTCTTTTAGAAAAGACGCTGAAACTTAATTGGTTGCTGAATGATGAATCAGGGTTACTGCTTAATGTGTTGGATAAAATAGGCAAGATTCACCTAACCAAACAGGTGTTGTTGAATTCAGAATCTGAAACCGTTCAACAGCAATTGTTGGCAAAAATCGAAGACCAAAATCTACTCAATAAAATACTTAAAAAAACACGTTTTGCCTCCATAAAAGAGCAGGCCAGGCTGAAGCTTGAGGCGATTGAACAGGCAAAAACGAAACCCATCGATGTTGAAAAACGTGCTCGCTTGGTTCTCTCTCAATTATTGGCATTAAAAGATCATAATGATTTAGAATCTATTCGAGTATCTATGGCTCAACATGTCCAAGTATATGAACAAATCAGTACAGAATTTGACTGCTTGCGAGCTGAAATTAAATTGAATTTGCAGGAGCGTTTTGAGCAGATTGTTAACCAAGTAAACCGACAAATTGAACGATTATTGCCTCAATGGCAAACAGATAAAGAACGCATCGAAATCGAAGATAAATTATCTTGTATCGAAGAGTCTATCGATACTTGCATTAAAAGCGTTAACAAAGCTTTTGCAGCGGATATCAGCAGTATTACGCTTGGTGATGTTGAGAAATTCGAAAACACACTACAATCCTTACAAAATGATCTAGATAGTCTTCGCGCAGAGTTAGTCAACAAAGAAATTGGCGGCGAATTTGACAATATTCATAAAAGAATTGAACGTAGCAGCAGTAGAACGATTTTATGCCGGTCAACCTTATCCAAGCTTCCAGAATTTCAGCAGAATTTGTCGTCTGCTCAATCATTGTATTTGCAATTGCGTGATCTCACTAAACCCAATGACTTTAGCCAGATAGAGGCGTCAAAAGACTATTTGAAAGAGCAAAAGAGTCTTTGGAAAGAACTAAAAACTCCGTTTGCCGCCAATTGGCCTGGAGAATTACAGCGCCAATGGTCTGACTTAGTTAATGAATGGAATAGTGCCATTGAAGGTTTGCAAGCTACGTTGAAACAAAATGAAGCAAAATGTCGTAGTAAGTTGAAAGCGATAGAAGGCATGGTTCAACAGGGAAAATACAAAGCGGCTATTGGTTTGTTCAGTAAAACCCGAGTGCTTTTCGAATTGTTACCTGATAAAAGCCAGTCGTCATTATCCCGTTCTTTTTCCAAAGTGTCTGAGCAAGTCGAAAACCTAAAGGACTGGCAAGCTTATATTGCGCAACCCAGAAAGCCGGCACTATTAGATGAAGTTGAGCAATTGCCCGGCCAAAACCTGTCGATTGAGCAGCAAGCAAAGGAAGTTAAACGTTTGCGCCATCAATGGAATAGTTTAGGTAATATCGAAAGCGAAGCTGACACTGCTCTAAATCTGGCGTTTGACCAAGCTATAGAAAAAGCCTTTGCTCCCTGTCGAGAGTATTTTGCAGAACAAGAAAAACAACGGGATAACAATGCTAAAGCCAAATTGGTGATTATTGAAAAATTGCAAACGTTGGACGTTGACAATATTGATGACGAGCAGCTTTCAAACATCTATAACGACGTACAAAAAAGTTGGAAACGTGTTGGCAAAATAGACTACAAAGTAGTTGAAGAATTTAATCAAAAATATAGAACATCTCTCCAACCTCTCAGAGATAAAGTGTCTGCGTTTTATAAACGCAACGCTGAAGCTAAACAAGCCCTAATTAAGAGGCTTGCCAGTCTCATAGAAGCGCAAGATAGTGTTGAGGCTTCTGAGCAAGCTAAAAAATTGCAAAAGTCCTGGAAAGCAATTCCCTACGCAGGGGATAAGGCAGAAAAGCGTTTGTGGAGTGAGTTTCGCAAATTGAATGATACATTGTTCTCAAAGCGCCAAACGATGCAAGAGCAAACGAAAGCGCAGATCAACTTACAAAAAGCGCAATTCGAAAATGCCCTTAACCAATGTATTGATAAATTAAATATCGCTTCACGATTGAGTGATGTGGATGAAACTGCTGAACTTCTCTCTAACCTAATCGCTGACGAGGAAAGCTTCGAACAAGGCATTGTGAAATCATTTTTAAAAAATGTAAAAAGAGTCGAACAAGACATTGCACTGAAAAGACAACTATTCATAAATCAAAGTCACCAGGATGACATGGCTCGGGTATTTAGTGTTCTAGAGCACTCCGTGCAATCAGATTGGACAGATGAACAGCTTCGTGAGCTTCCTAAACATTGGAGAAATGCTTTTAATCAATGTAAACCACCTGAAGAATCAAGAGCAGACTTGAACATTCTTCTGGATATAACTGCTGATCAGGAAAGTCCGAAAGAAGAACTGGCACGTCGTCAAGAAATACAGTTACAACGATTGGGCGATAAGTTTGATGGGGGGAGGGATTTAACGTCAGAGGACTTATTACTAAGATGGATTCAGCATGGAAAAGTATTGGCCGAAGAAAAACCATTGTTAGAAAGGCTAAAATCTCACTTTAGTGTGAAATAACCCGTTTCACACTAAAGCATTAGCTCAATTCACCGCGCAAGTTGGTGACAAGCAGGCGTTTAATTTCTTTAACTGGCAAATTTTTGCTAAGTAAATAATGCAGTTTGGCCAACGCTGCTTCTGGCGTCATGTCGCTACCTGATACAACACCAACTTCACGCAGAACATGACCATTTGCATAGCCACTCATGTTCACTTTTCCGCTAACGCACTGTGTACAGTTGAGCACAATAATGTCATTTTGCTGCGCCTGTTCAAGTTGTGCCAATAATTCTGGATTTTGTGGTGCGTTGCCTACACCGTAACTAAGGAGGATCAATGCCTTTACCGGTTGTTGCAAGGTGTTACGTATAACTTCGGCACTGATCCCTGGATAAAGCGTCACTACGCCAATGGGTTGAGAACTCATCTTGCTAACTGATAGTGTTGTACTGCGGTTTTGTTGGATTTTTCCTGCAAGCAATTCAATATTAATTCCTGCTTGCAGTAGTGCTGGAAAGTTTGGTGAGCCAAATGCATCAAAACCGTCAGCGTCGACTTTTCGACTGCGGTTTCCTCTAAACAATCGGTTGTTAAAATATAAAGACACTTCGGCAATAGGGTAGTTTGCGGCAATAAACAGCGCATTTAGCAAGTTTACTTGTCCATCAGAACGAAGCTCTGCTAACGGTATTTGTGATCCAGTTACAATAACAGGTTTAGTCAGGTCCTCTAACATAAAAGACAAGGCTGAAGCTGTGTAGGCCATGGTGTCAGTGCCATGCAAGATTATAAATCCGTCGTATTGGTGATAATGGCTTTGAATGTCGTCTGCGATTTGTTGCCAGTCATTTGGGCTCATGTCTGACGAGTCTATCAGGCTGTCATACTCATGAATGTCGAAATTGGGCATTTCATCGCGGTGAAATTCAGGCATATTGGCCAAGGTTTGTGACAGAAATCCAGACACAGGAACATAACCATGAGAGGACGGACGCATACCTATTGTTCCACCAGTGTATGCCACATAAATTTGTTTTTTCATAATCTGCTTCAAAAATATTAACGCCAGAAGTTTAGCCTGTTTAATCGACTAAAGCACTATAACGGCTGTGCCATTGTTAAAATCAACTGCTTGTATTTCAAACGAAATTCAGAAAAGATGTAAAAAATTCTTAACAAGAGTCATGCATGAATAAATTCACCTTACTAGTGTTAGCTTCTCTGATGTATCCAGTTGTGACCCATGCCGATGTTCTGCCGATGCGAGAACGTTCTGCGATGATAGATAAAATGCTAGAAGACAGATTGGCAAATATACTGCCAACACTGATGGAAAGGGAAGGCATTGATATGTGGGTGCTGATTTCCAGAGAATACAATGAAGATCCTGTGTTAAAAACCATGTTGCCATCGACTTGGTTGTCGGCACGCAGGCGAACAATCCTCGTAGTGTTCAATCCTGGTGAGGGCAAACCAATCGAGCGCATGGCCGTTGCACGCTATGACGTCGATAGCTTATTTAGCAAGCGTTGGGATAAAGAAAAGCAACCTAATCAATGGCAAAGACTTGTTGAGCTGATACAGCAAAAAAATCCTAAACGTATTGGTATCAATAAATCACAGCACTTTGCCCTTGCAGACGGGATGAGCGCAACGGAATACCAAGAGTTTATGCAAGTGCTCCCTGATGATACTAAAAAACGAGTCGTTTCAGCTGAGATGCTTGCAGTAGCTTGGTTAGAAACGCGCTCAAAGATGGAAATGTCTGTATATCCGTCATTAATTAAGTGGGGACATGCGCTGATTGCGCGAGCATTTTCGAATGAGGTGATTACTCCAGGTAAAACAACTACCGATGATGTCGTGTGGTGGTTAAGAGAGCAAAGTCGTGAAAAGAAACTGCTTAATTGGTTCCACCCAACCGTTTCTATTCAACGCTCAAATGACCAAGCGTTTGACCATATCAAGGCCTTTAGCGGTTCAAAAGCGGATCAAATTATTCGACCAGGTGATTTGTTGCATGTTGATTTTGGGTTGAGTTATTTGCGTTTACATTCTGATCAGCAACAACATGCTTACGTATTAAAACCGGGCGAAACTGATGCGCCAGAGTATTTGAAAAAGGCACTCGCTAACGCCAACACGTTGCAGGATATCTTTACTTCTAACTTTAAACAGGGGCGTAGTGGCAATGAAGTGTTAAAGATGTCTCGGGAGCAAGCGATAAAGCAGGGGATTAAACCGTCAATCTATACGCATCCAATTGGTTTTCATGGGCACGCTGCAGGAACGACCTTAGGTATGTGGGATGCACAAGGAGGCGTGCCTGTTCAAGGTGATTATCCGTTGCATTATAATACTGCGTATTCCATCGAATTAAACGCTGCGACTTTTATTCCCCAATGGCAAAAAGAAATCCGAATTATGCTCGAAGAAGAAGCTTATTTTGATCACCAAGGAGTACAATACATGGATGGCAGGCAAACACAATTTCACCTGATCAAAAGTGAATCTCGATAATCATTAAAGTGTGCGCGAATTAACTTGTTACAGAATCTTTCAGTCACTGATACATCTGTCTGGCTTTGTTATGATTTGTTACAACACACAAGTGCTCATTTCGCATAGGAATTTCAATGAAAAATAATAGTAAAAATTCTATCAAACTTGCATCCATAGCCCTCGCAGTCAGCCTCAGTCTGGCAGCATGTTCTTCTAACATGCAATCATCGTCTTCAGTTTCATCTGCGTCTGCAGTGGCAACAGAAGCTGCCATCAAAGCTGAGTCAGAAAAACTACAGGCATTAACCGAGAAGTACTTTGATGAATCAATACAGCGCAGCCCGGTCTATGCGACCTTTGTTGGCGTGAACGATTATAATGACAGATTTAGTGATCCGATTAATGAAAAGAATCTGGCTGACGACTTAGCTTTTGAAAAAAAATACCTAGAAGCTATCAATAAAATTGATGGCACTTTGTTGAGTGGTCAGGATTTATTGAGTTACGAAATTTTTAAACGTGACCGGGAGCTTGGAATAAAAGGGTTTTCGTTTAATACACACATGCTTCCTATTAGCCAAATGGGGGGCGCACATAGTTTCTTCGCCATCTTGGGCTCTGGAAGCAGTGCTCAACCTTTTAATACGGAAAAAGATTACCGCGACTTTATGAAACGTGCTGTAGGTTTTTCGATATACATGGATAGTGTCATCGAAGCGATGCGTGAAGGCATGAAAATTGGAATGGTGCATCCAAAGCCGATTGCAGAGAAGTTAGCGCCACAACTGAGTGCCCATGTTGTTGATGATGTTACGAAGAGTGTTTTTTATGCTCCAGTGAAAGCATTGGAAGAAAACTCTGAAATCGATGATCCAACCAAACAGACACTCACTAAAGAATACACAGCCGTTATCCGACAAGTGATCATTCCAGCTTACAAGAAGGCTCATGAATTTATCATCAACGAGTATATTCCAAAGACCCGTGATTCCGTTGGCTTGTCAGCTCTTCCCAAAGGCAAAGAGTGGTACGAATATCGAATCGAGACGAATACTACTTTACCTTTAACTGCGCAAGAAATTCACGATTTTGGTAAAGCCGAAGTGGCCAGAATTCTGTCGGAAATGAAAGCAGTCAAACGCACTGTCGGATTTGAGGGCGATTTGCAGGCATTTTTTGAGTACTTACGCACTGACGATAAGTTTTACTTCGATTCTAAGGAAGCGTTGATTGCCGGTTATACCGATGTAAAAGATAAGATTAATGCCAGACTTCCAATGTTGTTTGAAGTATTCCCTAAAGCCGATTACGTCGTGAAAGCCGTTGAACCGTTTAGAGAAGCCTCCGCAGCTGGCGCCAGTTATATGGCCCCTGCGCCTGACGGCTCGCGACCAGGGATCTTTTATATTAACGCTAGAGATTTAAAAGCCCAGCCCAAGTTTGGTTTAGAAACCCTAAGTATTCATGAAGCTGCGCCAGGTCATCACTTCCAAATAGCCATTCAACAAGAAGTTGAAGGTTTACCGCGCTTTAGAAAATTTGGCGGTTATACCGTGTTTGCTGAAGGGTGGGCACTGTATGCAGAGAGTCTAGGTAAGGAGCTTGGATTATTTACCGACCCCTACATGTGGTATGGTCGCTTGTCAGATGAACAATTACGCGCCATGCGACTGGTAGTGGACACAGGGTTGCATGCTTTTGGCTGGAGTAGAGAGCAAGCGATTGATTTTATGAGAGAAAACTCATCAATGGCGGAAAGTGATATTGTCGCCGAAGTTGAGCGTTATATCTCTATTGGCGGCCAGGCTTTGGCATATAAAACCGGAGAGCGTCATATTCGCATGCTTAGGAATAAAGCGGCCGAGGCGTTAGGTGATAAGTTCGATGTGAAAAAATTTCACACTCAGGTGCTGATTGACGGAGCATTACCCATGCCGATTCTTGAAGCAAAAATTAACCGTTGGATAGAAAGTCAAAAAAGCTAAACTGACTTTGCAAGTAAACAGAAAGACGATTAAATCCTAATCTTGAGTTGAATGGATTTAATCGTCGTTTGCGCTCGTTAGTCGTCTATTTTACGAACGCGGGCAAAATTCTTTGGGCGATGGTTTGCAGGTAACTGGCATCGTTATCATGTCCTGTTATCACAACCAACAGGTCTAGTTCCTCTATGATCACGATCAATTGACCTCCACCCCCTTGAGCCGAAGCGCTGAAGTAACGTTTATCGTTGTAGTGCATGTCTGCACTCCACCAGTAATAACCGTATCCCTGATTAGAGACATCTTTACCGCCGAAGTGCACATCATCATCGCCAGTATAGAGGAGCCTATCCATTGATTTGCTCATAAAGGCTTCTGGGATCAACTGTTCTCCTTTCCATTTTCCTTTGTTTTTGGCCATAGTGCCAAATTTAAGCATTGCGCGAGAGGTCATGTTAGCACCCCATCCCGCGGTAGGTAGGCCACTTACCTCAGTCCGCCAGCCATAATTGGTGATCCCCATTTTGTGGAGCAGTTCATTTTTAATAAAATCCTTGGCTGTTCCCGGTACAACAGCTTCAAGAACTTGCATGACCAAAGTTGGATTGAAATTACCGTATGAAAAGTTCTGAGATTGTTTAGTAACAGGCGCACTGTGCTCAAATAGAGCCTGAACTTGTCCTCGGCCCTGCAATATTGTTGGCATTTTCTGAAGTTCTGTCCATTTATCATCACTTATGCGCAGTCCTCCACGCATGGTTAACGCTTGGTTTAAGGTGATTTTTTCGACGCCTGCTACAAACTTTGTTGAGTCCAGATCCGTTAGAAAAGTAATCAACGGCTTGTCCAAATCGGCCATGCTTAGATAACCGAGTTGCATGGCTCGGCCAAGAGCTAAGCCAGTATAGGCTTTTGTTGCTGACGCTTGAGGATGTGGGAGATTAATTCGGCCACGTAAATAATAGGATTCAAATAAGAGCTTGCCCTTATTGGCAATAAGTAGACTATCAAATTTACCGTGCTGACCATCTGCAATTTCCTCAGCCAACTTAATAATCATTTTTTTATTACCACCATCAATGCCCAACTCACCTACTGCAAGACCGTCTTTAGTGTCCGAAGGTTTTGCATTGATAAAAGCATTGTTAAGAAAGGGGATATCCCTAAATGATAGCTCGGCTTCGGCGGCAGTAGCTTGCGGCGCGAGGGGACGACTTTTCTCTGTACTTGAAACAGTCAAGCTGATGAAAGCACTTAACAAAGTGCTCGCCATCAAAATTCTAATTATTACGTTGATAATCATAGTTTTCCTTTGGTTTTCTCTAAGCCCTACTTAGATTGAGTTCAATACATGCTAAGCACGGCTTATCTTTAAGAGTGGATTAACAACAGCAAAGATAAACAAATGAAAACGTAATACTTGAAGTTCTGCTGATTTTTCGCTGACGTCTCTCTACATTTATTCAATTGCCGAAAGATTAGAAGTTTGAAATCGTGGAGTTGGCCACATGTTGAGGATTATTATAAGGTTATAGTTTTATGTCTTAATGGCTGTTCTTGACATCAATCGATTTGGCTGAAAAGATAATGTCATGAACACTTGCCTTTCACTTAACAAAGCACGAATTATCATCATTCCATAGGAATGGTGGGTTTTTGTTCGTGTATAGATAGTTTAACCCGCCTTAGAGGCGGGTTTTCTATTTCTGCCTCTTGGCACAATTTTAGTAACAGGAGGGAATATGAAAAAAATAGCAGTGTTTGGAAAACCTGGAAGCGGAAAATCTACGCTTAGTAAGAAGCTGGCAAGAACTACAGGTATTACCTTGCATCAACTCGATTCAATAGTTTACGAAAAAAATGGTGATTTTGTTGAACGAGGAGTCGTTGATGCAGCGCATCAAAATATTGTGTCATCAGAAAGCTGGATCATTGATGGCCTTGGCCCAATGGAGCTATTCTATAAACGCCTGCACGCTGCTGACACCCTAATTTATATAGACTTGCCCTATGTAGCCAGTTACTGGTTGGTGACAAAAAGGTTATTAAAGGGAGTCACACCAGAGGGATGGCCAAAAGGTAGCTCTATTGTTAAAGGGACGCTGAATAGTTATAGAACGTTAAGAAAGTGTCCCCAATTCTGGAACCACAGTTTTAGAAAAAAGTTAGACGAGGTTTCAACCGGAAAATCACTCTTTGTCATCTCATCATTGTCCGAATTAGACAATTTTGTTGAAACCTATGTAAGGCTGTAGTGCATGTTTTAACGTGTCACTTTACCACAAAGAAAATCGACGTTATAAAGTGCGCGTTTTGAGCTGGTAGTAGCACATATCCAAATTGCCATTGCCTTTAAAATGAAAGAATTCATTGTCGAGCTTTCGCGCGCTTTTTAACCGATTTTGCGCAGCTTCTGAGTTTTGCTTTAACACTTGAACGTTGATTCTTTGTTCTCCGGGCACATTGTTTGCCATTTTAGCCCAAAGAATTTTTGAACGAGACGATTCGTCTTCAATCACGCCACTGGCAACATTGATTGACGCACGGGAAAGAGATTGGATTACCGGCATACCAAAGATAACCTTGCCAAAGGTGCTCATATTGCGGTCTAAATGGCGCGTTGCTTGACCAACAACAATATAAAAGTCAGTGGTTGCGCTGTCTTTTTCCGAGCTGCGCGCCATTGCCACGGTTCCTGGACAATGTAATAACCATTCTTCTTTTGTTTCTGGATCATGACCTGCAGGAAACCCGTACAAAAAACCAGTTTGCGGCGCCATAAAATCTGGTGATTGTTCAAGCTGGAAGTTAGATTTTTCTGGGGCGCTTCGGGTAAATTCGGCTTTTAAGGGCGATTTAAATTTACTGGATTTTTCACCACTCATATCGCCGCCCTGAGCGACAAAGCCGTCTATTACGCGGTAAAAATCCAGTCCGTCGTAAAAGCCTTCATTGACCAAGTTTTCAAAGCGCTTCGCATGTTTGGGAGCCATAAAGGATGCAAGTTCAATGATCACAAGCCCTTTGTCGGTTTGCAAATAGACCAAATCTTTTGAATTAGGTGTGCGCCATTGATTATCGTCTTGTGCAGCAAGTTCGCTAGACAGAAAAGTAAATAAGAAACAGATAAATACAACTTTTATAGTGGACACTTAGTTCTCCCAAAAAAAAGCCCGCGATTGCGAGCTTTGATTGTCTTTTACTTTACTTCTATTCCCGCAGCTTGTTTGTCTGCATGGTAACTTGATCTCACCATTGGTCCGCAAGCCGCGTGAGTAAAACCAATTTTGTGCGCATAATCTCCCAACTCATTGAATTCGTCTGGGTGCACGTAACGTTTCAAAGGGTAGTGGTGTTTGCTCGGTTGCAAGTATTGACCCAGGGTCAGCATGTCGACATCGTGAGCGCGCAAATCGTCCAGCACTATGGCAATTTCGTCTTTATCTTCGCCCATCCCCATCATCAAACCGGATTTTGTTGGGATCTGAGGATGTTGCGCCTTAAACTTTTTCAGTAAATCTAATGACCATTGATAGTTGGCTCCGGGGCGACATTCGCGATAGAGGCGGGGAATGGTTTCTAGGTTGTGGTTGAAAACATCAGGTACACCTTGTTTAAATATCTCAAGGGCTCTATCCATTCTCCCTCGGAAATCTGGCACCAGCACTTCTATTTTTGTAGAGGGACTATGTTCGCGGATCGCATTGATACAATCAACAAAGTGTTGAGCACCACCATCACGAAGGTCATCACGATCAACTGAGGTAATTACCACGTATTTCAGTCCCATTTCGGCGATGGTTTTTGCAAGCTTTATGGGTTCTTCAGCGCTTGGTGGCAAAGGTTTACCATGGGCTACATCGCAAAAAGGACATCTGCGTGTGCAGATATCGCCTAAAATCATAAATGTTGCTGTACCATGGTTGAAGCATTCGGCAAGGTTAGGACAACTGGCTTCCTCGCAGACTGAATAGAGGTTGTTTTTACGTAACGTCTTTTTTATGTGATCTATTTTGTCAGTTGTTCTGGGAAGCTTGATTTTTATCCACTCAGGCTTGCGTAACATCTGCTCTTTTTCAGTTGGCACGATTGTAATGGGAATGTGCTTAACTTTTTCATCATCACGGAGTTTTACACCCGCTTGTGGACGTGAATTACTCATCAAAACCTTCTTTAAATTCTTTACAGTCAATACTCAGTAACGAGCAAAAGTGATCAACCAATGTTGTGCCAGCGGCTGATACCGTATCAGGCCCGCCTATATCTGCGCAATTTAGCATTTCCAACCCGGCATAACCACAAGGATTAATACGTTGGAACGGTGATAAGTCCATATTGACGTTTAATGCCAAGCCATGAAAAGAGCACCCTTTGCGGATCCTTAGTCCAACAGAACAGATTTTTTTATCGTTTACATAAACGCCTGGCGCATCAGCTTTCGGGTATGCGTCAATGCTGTATTCTTTAAGCGCATTGACAACACAGGATTCCAATGCGGTGACTAGATGTCTTACCCCTAGTTTCCGTCTTTTAATATTTAACAGGACATACATGGTTTGCTGACCTGGTCCGTGATATGTCACTTGGCCACCACGATCAACCTGAACAACGGGAATGTCGCCTGGCGCTAATATGTGCTCCGCTTTTCCCGCCTGACCTTGAGTAAAAACAGGTTCATGCTCAACCAACCAAATTTCGTCTTTCACCGTTTCATCCCGTGTATCGGTGAATATTTGCATCTTATTGAGTATGGGTTGGTAGTTTTGTTTCCCAAGTTGTCTAATGATGATTTTATCGGTATTCAACAACGCACCTGTAAACCTGACACTAGAGTACAACTCTAACGAGTTCGAGGCTGGAAATTTCAGTGTAAATGGTTTCCATATGTTCTTTACTGGTCACCTTCACTTTTAACGACAACGAGTGATAAGTTCCTTTTGAGCTAGGTTTCACAGTCGGGTTGTAGTCGCCTGGTGCATGTTTTTGTAAACACGAAACAACGTCATCTGTCAGTCTCTCGTGCGCTACTCCCATTACTTTAAATGTTTGAAAGCAGGGGAATTCTAATAATTCATCAAATTTAGTATCCATCTCTTTTACCAAATCGTATTTACTCTCTCAGCCTTCAAAACCGAGTTGGAGTTTAAGATAATCAATAGCCTGATCGATAAAACCGCCTTCTTGAACTTCTTGTAGCGTAACCAGAGGATATTCAGCCACATCTTCCCCCTCAAGTTGCAAATAAAGTTTGCCAACAACTTCGCCTTTAGCGATGGGAGCCTCAAGTTGCTTGTCTAGTTCAAAATTGGCTTTTAGGTTCTTTACCTGGCCGCGAGGGATGGTTATGGGGGTGTCTTGGTTAATTCCCAAGTCTACAGTTTCTTTATCACCCATATATATTCGGTGGGAAGCAAAACTATCACCCGCTTTGTACGGTGTCACTGTCTCGAAAAAACGGAAGCCGTAGCGAAGAAGCTTTTTATTTTCAATCTTGCGCGCCCGTTCGCTGTCTGTACCCATGACTACGGCTACCAGGCGCATGTCACCTTGGGTCGCAGAGGTTACCAAGCTATATCCGGCCTCCGACGTGTGGCCCGTCTTGATACCATCAACATTCATACTCTTGTCCCACAACAAGCTGTTACGGTTGTATTGTTTAATGTCGTTGTAGGTGAATTCCTTTTCTTTATAAATGGCGTATTCGTTCGGTACATCCGTGATCAGGGCACTGCCTAATATCGCCATATCACGAGGGCTGGAATAATGATCTGGATCATGCAAGCCATGACTGTTGACAAAGTTGGTTGAGGTCATGCCCAGCTTTTGCGCATGAAGATTCATCATGCTAACAAATGCACCTTCACTACCGGCAATGTGCTCTGCCATCGCGACACAGGCATCGTTGCCTGATTGGATAATAATGCCCCGATTTAAATCTGCCACTGAGACTTGTTTGCCCACTTCGATGAACATTTTGGAAGAGTCAGGGAAATTCTTCGCCCAGGCATTTTCTGAAATCGTTACCATGTCGGTTTCACTAATGTTGCCCAACTCAATTTCAGTGCCTATCACGTAGCTCGTCATCATTTTGGTTAAACTTGACGGCGCAAGTTGAGCATCGGCATTCATCTCGGCAATAACATGGCCGGTATTTTGGTCGATTAAAATATAGCCTTTTGCCGCAACGCTAGGTGGGGGAGGGATGACGACCGCTGATAAAGCGCTAAATGAAACTAATGTCACGCCTACAGATGAAAAGATACCGACAAATAGTGATTTGAGTTTATTCATTGACCTACCGTAATAATTAATAATTGCTTGAATCGAATAGATTCGGCGACTGTCTGATACACCGTTGCCGCTAACCTTCGCTCAATTCACGTTAATATACCATTTTTGACTGTGCTTTTTAAAAAATGTTGTCTAGAAATTTACCTGTTACATCGCAAATTGCTTTAAGGGGACGGTGCAATACGAAAAGCATTGCCATAACCGTCTCGGCGAAGCCGCTGTAACAATTCGTTAGCGTGATTTTCGTTCTCGAGTGGACCAAGGTGTAACCGATACAGTCCTGAATCATGAGGTGTATTCACATCAACTTGATAAAGATTTTTAAGCCCTTGGGCGAGTTGATCAATTTTGTTTTCGTCCTTTAGCGCGGCGACTTGAATAAACCAAGCATCTAGGGTTGCATCTTGAGTCGCTGGCTCTAGTGGAATATTTGCGCCAACAGTTAGAATGCCATTTTGATCCACGTGCATGACTTCAACTTTTACTGGTGCAGTGCCGGATTGAAGTACGCCAATTTTCATTGCCGCTGCATAGGAAAGATCAATAATTCGATTGTCGTGAAATGGCCCTCGATCATTGACCCTAACAATCGCTTGTTTATTGTTGTTTAAGTTAGTCACCCTAACAAAGGATGGCAGAGGCAGTGTTTTATGTGCGGCACTCATCGCAAACATGTTATAGGTTTCGCCGTTTGCGGTAAGGTGACCATGAAACTTTTGTCCATACCACGAAGCAATTCCAGTTTTTTCGTAGCCTTTTCCGCTGGTTAATGGACGATAGTGCTGGCCTAAGACAGTGTAAGGTCGCATAGAAGCTGGCAAGTAAGGCTCGTACTGAGGAGTTACATTACGAAAATCAATGTCGCGACTAATTTTTTTTGGATGTGAGTCGATTTTCTGGCTGTATCGACCAGATGACGTGCATCCATTGATTAGCACTAATAGTACGATAAATGCGAGACCCTTCATTGGTTGCTCATTTCTACCAATAATTGTTCACTGAACTGATAAACAGCCATTGCGTATAGAGGACTATGGTTGTAGCGAGTAATTACATAAAAATTTGGCAATCCTAACCAATGTTCCTGGCCATTTTCCGTTTCAAACGCCAAGAGTTTAACGCTTTGCTGTGAGTCTAAACTAACACCATCTGGTAGTTTTACCCCTGCATCTCGTATCTCTTGCCATTGATGCTTGAACTTTAACTCTTTGCTCACTAGTGAATAGGCGTTGTCTGGTACGGTAGACACTTTGTGCGCGACATTTTCTTCGGCTTTCCAGCCATGCTTTGCAAAATAATTAGCGACACTGCCAATCGCATCAATGGGGTTATTTAATAAATCACGAATGCCATCACCATCAAAATCGACCGCATAATGGCGGTAACTTGATGAAATAAACTGCCCCCAACCCATAGCACCGGCATACGAACCCTTAACTGACTCTATGTCAAATCCCTCTTCTTTTGTAAGCAAGAAATATTGTTCTAACTCACTATTAAAGAATTTTGCACGGGGAGGGTAGTAGAAGCCTAATGTGTAAAGTGCATCAAGAACTGAATATTTGCCTTTATAAGTGCCGTAAAATGTTTCTACGCCGATGATCGCAACAATGATTTGAGCAGGAACCCCTGTTTGTTGTTCTGCACGAGCGAGCGTTTCTTCATGCGCCCTCCAAAATTCTAAGCCTTTTTGCAAACGTTTATCGGTAAGAAAAATGGGATAATACTGAAACCAAGGCTTAGCCTCCCAAGGACGAGCAATTGCCTCTAGAATACTTTCGTTTTTGTTGGCTTTGGTTAGAACAGCTCTGACGTAAGCGGGGTCAAACTGGTGCTTTTGTTCCATTCTTTGCACAAAGTCATTGATAGGCTTAGTTTCCGATGTGTTGGCAGATGAAACTGCTTGCAACATAAGCCCAAGCCCAAAAATTAATAGGGATTTTGATAGCGCACGCATAATATCTCCGTCGTATTTTATGTTTTATAGAGATTATTTAATTCTTATTGTCTAGACAGCAGGCGTTTTTGTGTACTGATAGCCATTAGAATGCCAAATCCGGCTAATAAAGTCACCATCGATGTGCCACCATAACTTACCAATGGCAAAGGCACACCTACAACAGGTAATAATCCAGAAACCATGCCGATATTGACAAAAACGTAAACGAAGAAGGTCAACGTAATACTTCCGGCTAATAGTTTACAGAATGCGTCTTGTGCTCGCATGGCGATGAATAGTCCAACCACTATGATGTAGCAGTAAATCGCCAGGAGTCCGAGTATTCCGAACAGCCCAAATTCTTCGCTAAAAACAGCAAAAATAAAATCAGTGTGTCGCTCAGGTAAGAATTCAAGTTGAGATTGAGTGCCTTGTAACCAGCCTTTCCCCTCGACACCACCTGAACCTATCGCTATCTTAGATTGAATAATATGATAGCCCGATCCGAGTGGATCACTTTCAGGATTAAGGAAAGTGAGAACGCGTTGCTTTTGGTATTCTTTCATTAAGAAAAACCACATAACTGGCGCAAATGCCGATGCCAATGCGCCCACAAGTAAAATAAGGTTCCAGCTCATCCCAGCTAAAAATAGAACAAAGACTCCTGAGCTAGCGATCAACAAAGATGTTCCAAGATCCGGTTGCTTAGCAATAAGCAGGGTAGGCACCGCTACAAATGCAAATCCGATGCAAATATTCAGAACTTTGGGCGGCAAATTGTCACGACTGATGTACCAGGCGACCATCATTGGAACTGCCAGTTTCATGATTTCCGAAGGTTGGAAACGCACAAAGCCCAAATCTAACCATCGTTGAGCACCTTTACCCATCACGCCAAAGAACAAGACGCCAAGGAGCATAAGAATACCGACGATATAAAAATATATTGAAACTCGTTGATAGGCCAGAATAGGAACTTGGGCAAGGACAAACATCACCACCATGGCGACGCCCAAACGAATTATTTGGCGCTGAATTAGTGCTAAATCTTGCCCGCCAGCTGAGTAGATTGTCGCAAGGCCTACAGCCATTAAGGCTATCAGTCCTAACATCAGCGCTCCATCAATGTGCACCTTGCTAAGTAATGATTGTTTATTGGGTTCTAGTTTAGTGCGCAACATCTGATATCACTGCGCTTCATCGGTGGAAGACGCCAATTTGGCAATCTGTTCTTGTTTGTCTTGAAAGTAAAAGTCGAGAATGTTTCTGGCGATCGGTGCAGCTTGAGAACCGCCACCGCCGGCATTTTCCAATGCTACAGAAATAGTAATTTCAGGGTTATCGTAAGGGGCAAAGCCAACATACATTGCGTTATCTCGATGTCGCTCATTTATTTTTTCAGCATCGTAGGTTTCGTCTTGCGCAATACTAACCACTTGCGCCGTGCCGGTTTTTCCCGCAGAGATATAAGGAGTATTGGCGAATGCAGTACGAGCCGTTCCATGAGGCTCATAAATGACACCCAGCATGGAGGCGAGGACGAGATTCCAGTTCTCAATGTTTTTGACCTCAATTGGCTTTAATGATTTTTGTGGTTCGAGTAGAGTCTCTCCATTGACTATCTTTCCTCGCAGAATCTGTGGAACCGTTCTTTCCCCTTTGTTTATTAGAGCATTAACTGATTTAGCCAACTGCAAAGGTGTCGCTGTCCAGTAACTTTGTCCAATCCCAACTGAAATGGTGTCTCCGATATACCAGGGTTCATTGTATCTAGCTTTTTTCCAGCCTCGGCTGGGCATGTTGCCGTCAGATTCTTCATATAGATCGATCCCGGTATAATCACCGAAACCAAAATGTGTCATATGTTCGTTAATTTTATCGATACCGAGATGATAGGCGAGGTCGTAAAAGAAAAAATCGCAAGACACTTCGATAGATTTTTTAGCATTAACCAGACCATGACCCCAAGGTACCCAGTCGCGCCAAACATGGGAAACATTTTTTAGTTGATAACGACCGTTATCAAACATTTCAGTATCTTGATCTATGACGCCTTCTTCCAATCCTGCTAGCGCAAGATGGGGTTTTATTGTAGATGCTGGCGGGTACTGACCTTGAGTTGCACGGTTGATCAGTGGTTTATCAGTGGAACTCAATAAATAATTGTATCGTTTGCTACTAATACCATGGACAAAATAATTCGGGTCATAACTGGGGTTACTGTACAAAGCAAGCACGCCACCGGTTTTTGCGTCTAAGGCAACAACAGAAGCTCGGGTTTCATCCAGTTGGCGTTGGATTTCCAGTTGGAGTTTAACATCTAGATTGAGCACGATGTCTTGGCCGGGTGTCGGCGGCTGGAAGTCGAGCGTGCGAATAATACGTCCTTTACTGTTAATTTCGACTTCCTGATAACCTACGTTTCCATGTAACAAAGCCTCGTGATAACGTTCAACACCCAATTTCCCAATATCATGAGTCGCAGCATAATTAGCTTCATTGCCAGCTTCATTAAGCTTTTGTAAGTCTTTTTTATTGATCCGTGCGACGTATCCTAAAACATGTGTTAATGCACTACCATATGGGTAATGACGGGCCAATCGGGCCTCGATAGAAACACCGGGGAATTTGTGTTGGTGAGCAGAAAACACCGCAACTTCTTTATTTGATAAGCGATTTTTAAGGGAGATCGGTTTAAAACGTCGCTGTCGTTTCATGTTTTCTCTGAAATCATCGATATCATCTTGTTCGATGTATAATAACGAGGCGAGTGACGCAAGGGTTGCATCTAAATCTTCTATTTCTTCGGGTGTTACATCCAAGGAGAATACCGGTCGATTTTCAGCTAATAGTATTCCGTTGCGGTCGTAAATAAGGCCACGATTTGGCGCAACAGGTAGCACCTTTATTCGATTTCCATTGGAACGGGTTTGATAGTCTTCATGGCGTTCAACCTGAAGGTAGTACAAATTGCTCACTAACAGCAACATCATTCCCATTACTAAAAGCATGGCAATAAACGAGCGCCGAGCAAACAAATTTGCCTCAGCTGTGTGGTCTTTTATTGCTATTCGTTTAGGCGCCAAAATTATTCTCGGTGATAAGGATGATTGGTATTGATTGACCAAGCGCGATATAAACTTTCCGCTACGATAACGCGAACAATGGGGTGTGGCAGTGTTAGTGGCGATAAGGACCACTTTTGTTCGCTTGCTTGAATACAGCTCGGAGCTAACCCTTCTGGTCCTCCGATTAACAAACTAATATCACGGCCATCCATTTGCCACTTAGTTAAATTTTGTGCAAGCTGAGGAGTGGTCATTGCCTGTCCTGTTACTTCAAGGGTTATGATTTTATTTCCTTTGGGTACAGCGGCGAGCGTTAGTTCCCCTTCTTTTTGCAAAATGCGTTTAATATCAGCGTTTTTACCGCGCTTGCCAGCTGGAATTTCGGTAAGGCTTAAGCTGATGTCTGCGCTGAATCGCCTCTCATATTCACGATAGCCTGATTCTACCCAAACCGGCATTTTACTGCCAACAGCAATCATTTGAATACGCATGTTATGGGCCGCTTAACTCCAAAGTTTTTCTAACTGATAGAAGTCTCGGGTGTCATCTTGCATCACATGAACAACAATTTCGCCCAAATCTACCAACACCCATTCACCTTCTTGTTGTCCCTCGACACTTAAAGGTGCATGGCCAGCTTGCTTAGTCTCATAAACGACATTTTGTGCAATCGAAACCACATGTCGCTTAGAGTTTCCAGAGCAAATGAGCATGTTGTCGGTTACGGTGGATTTTTCGCTCACGTCGATATCAACAATATCCCTTGCTTTTAAATCTTCCATTTTATCAATGACAAACTGTTTAAATTCTTTACTATCCAAAAGGTTTCCTCTAAAAATTAATTAACCTATGTTTCGCTCTAGTGTAACAGAATCCTTTTCTACACGCAGTGCCATCCGCTTCGGTAAGATAGGTGTTTTTACTTTAAACTAGGTTAGCTGGGGGTCAATCATGCATCGTTATGGCAGATAAATCACAAGGTATAAACAACAAACACAGGTGACATAACTCAATGTAAGGGCGCACAACTGCGGACTGCTTGAATCTTTGGTCTGCTAGTTGCAATTTATTACTGATAGCCAACAACGATTTTTGATCGAGCCTGGTTAATGCAGACTGATATAAACTCTGTCGATTTTTCCAAATTCTAAATTGATTCCAATTAATCGATTTACCAGACCCTTGTAGCTGTTTTAAATGTGATAACGTCTGCCATTCTCGGGTAAGCGCCCAAATAATAATTGTCGGTTCTACACCTTCGGCTTCTAACCGATACAATAACTTAACGGTTTTTAACGGGTCACCTGATAGCAGGACGTCAATGAGTTGGAATACATTAAATCTCGATTGATCAACAATCGCTTTTTCAATTTGTTGGTCACTGACCTGACCGTCAGGAAAAGACAATAGTAATTTATCTACTTCCTGTTTCGCAGCTAACAGGTTGCCTTCACAAAATTCACTGATTAATTTTGCGCTGGAAGGTGAACTATTGATACCAATCTGCCGCATGTAATTGCCGATCCAATTTTGCAGCTGTTGTCCTTCCAAAGGGTAGCAAGGAATATATACGCCATTTTTATCTAATGCTTTGAACCATTTGGAATTCTGAACATCTTTACCAATTTTACCGCCGTGTATCACGATCAATGTATCTGGGTTTGTCGCATCGGCAATCTCTTTGAGTATTTTACTGCCTTCTGCTCCAGGCTTCCCAGTGGGTAACTCCAATTCAATAAATTGCTTATCACTAAAAAGAGACAGGCTCTGAGTCGCTTCGACCAATGCGTTCCAACTAAATTGTTGATCCACTGAGAGGTGTTGACGCTCGTCAAAGCCTTGCTTGAACGCAAATTTACGAATTTGTTCAATGGTCAGCATTTTTTGCAACGGCTCTTCGCCAAAGACCATATAAAAAGGTGATAAGCCTTTTTCGAGATGTGTGTCAAATCGGTTGGGGTAAATTTGCATTAGCTGGTTTGGTTTTCAATGCTAGGCAACATTCTTACGAGGCGATCTACAGCTTGACGTCGAAGTTCGCTTAGTACCAAATCGAGTTCTCTTGATTTAGCTAGTATTGCGTCAGGATCGTCTTGATATTCCCTTGTAACATCAAATTCAAAAGATTGCGCTTCTTTACCCGGAAATATGACTTGAAAACGGATGGTAAGCACCAATTCATATTCAGCGACTTGCCCCGTTGAAAATAACGACAGTAGACGTCTGTCTAGCGAATCAGGCTGTAGGTATATTGCAATCGTTTGCTCTTGCATTTGGGTTGGTTCTGACAACACAAAGGGAATTTGATACAAGGTCAAATACTCTTGCAAGGTTCGTTTCAAGGGCGAGTAATCTTGCCCGGCCATCACATAAATCTGCGAGAAGCCTTCAGGTAAAACTTGCGCTGAACGCAATTTAAACCCACAACCATTAAGCGCCAACATCAATAATAGTAAGATGGCTTTCATTACGAATGTTGGCTTTGTATGATGCTTCATAGGATTAATTCGCCACGATATTCACCAGTTTCCCTGGTACATAAATCACTTTCCTAACAGTTTTACCCTCAGTAAATGGTAAGACATTATGTTGGTTAACAGCCATCTCTTTAACACTTTCTTCCTGCGCGTCGGCTGAGACTGTCATTTTTGCGCGAACCTTGCCATTCACCTGAACAATTATAAGTTTTTCATCTTCAACTAGCGCTTTTTCATCGTAGCTTGGCCAAGTTTCAGTAGCGATTTCGGTTGACTGCCCAAGTTGCTGCCATAAGACATGACAGATGTGTGGTGTAATTGGGTTAAGCATTAGCACCATAGATACAATCCCTTCTCTGACAAGTGCCTTGTCCTGATCAGTTACTTGCGGCGCTTTTTGGAGCGCATTCAATAACTCCATGATCGCAGCAACGGCAGTGTTAAAGGTTTGTCTGCGACCGATGTCGTCACTAACCTTTTGGATACTTTTGTGGATCACTCGACGCAAGTTTTTTTGATCAGGAGTTAACGTAGCTGAATCAAGTTGTTGCGCATGTCCTAAAGCAACATGGTCTTGCACTAATTTCCAAAAGCGCCTCAAGAATCGATTCGCGCCTTCAACACCCGAGTCAATCCACTCAAGGGTTTGTTCAGGTGGTGCGGCGAACATTGTAAATAAACGAATAGTATCTGCACCGTAAACGTCGATAACTTGTTGTGGGTCAATTCCGTTGTTTTTCGATTTCGACATTTTTGTCATACCACCAAATTCAACGGCTTTTCCATCGGCTAACAAAGTTGCTTCGACAACTCGGCCTTTATCGTCTTTAACTGTTTTCACATCAGCAGGGGAGTACCAGGTTTTTTTCCCTTTACTATCTTCTCGATAAAATGAATCAGCCAGAACCATTCCTTGGCACAGTAACTTTTTATAGGGTTCATTAGACTCAACTAACCCTTCGTCCCTCAATAGCTTGTGGAAAAAACGAGAATACAATAAGTGCAATATGGCATGTTCGATACCCCCGACATATTGATCAACAGGTAGCCAATAGTTCGCTTGCTCTGGAGAAAGCATGGCCTGATCGTTTTTTGCACAGGTATAGCGAGCGTAATACCATGAGGATTCCATGAATGTATCGAAAGTATCAGTCTCTCGCTGTGCTGGTTGTCCGTCGTATTCCGTTTGTGCCCACTTAGGATCTGATTTGATCGGTGAAATGACCCCATCCATCACGACGTCTTCAGGTAATACAACGGGAAGCTTGTCTGCAGGAACCGGGACTGAATCACCGTTTGCTAGATTCAACATCGGAATAGGCGTACCCCAATAACGTTGTCTGGAAACTCCCCAATCACGTAATCGATAATTGACCGTACGTTTTCCTTTTTCCTGGTTTTCTAAAACTTTGGCAATTTCGTCAAAAGCTTGCTCTGAGGTGAGCCCATTAAATTGTCCAGAGTTTATCAAACGTCCTTTTTCGGTATAGGCTTGTTGTTCGATATTACAAAGATCATCTCCATCTTCTGTGGGTTCAATGACTTGACGAATTTCTAGGTTATATTTGGTGGCAAATTCGAAATCTCTCTGGTCATGTCCGGGTACCGCCATTACTGCACCAGAACCATAGTCCATGAGGACAAAGTTTGCGGTCCAAATTGGTACCTTAACTCCTGAAATAGGATGTACTGCAAACAATCCGGTGGCGCAGCCTTTTTTCTCCATTGTCGCCATTTCTGCTTCAGCAACTTTTGAGTTTTTACATTCGTCAATAAACGCCGCTAATTCTGAGTTGGTCTTTGCCGCTTCTAATGCAATAGGATGTGTTGCGGCAACAGCAACATAAGTGACACCCAGCAATGTATCGGGTCTGGTCGTGTAAACGTCAAAATCAGCAATATCTGAAATCTTTTCGCTTAGTGTAAAGGTGATTTCTACGCCTTCTGAACGACCAATCCAGTTTTTTTGCATTGCCTTTACTTGCTCAGGCCACTGATCAAGCTGTTCCAAATCTTGTAACAATTCTTCCGCGTAGTCAGTGATTTTGATAAACCACTGGGGAATTTCTTTTTGTTCTACTACCGCACCAGAGCGCCAACCGCGGCCGTCTATTACCTGTTCGTTAGCTAACACTGTATGATCAACTGGGTCCCAGTTTACCGTTGCATTTTTTTTGTAAACCAAGCCTTTTTCGTAAAGGCGGGTAAAAAACCATTGTTCCCAGCGATAGTAATCCTGTTTACAGGTAGCGACTTCACGATCCCAATCGTAGCCAAAACCTAACGACTTCAATTGGGTTTTCATATATTCAATGTTTGAGTAGGTCCATTTTGCCGGTGCAGTATGATTGCTTATCGCTGCATTTTCTGCAGGTAATCCAAAAGCATCCCACCCCATCGGCTGTAAGACGTTTTTCCCTTGCATCCTCTGATAGCGACTTATTACGTCACCTATGGTGTAGTTGCGAACATGACCCATATGCAAGCGACCACTAGGGTAAGGAAACATCGATAGGCAATAAAATTTTTCTTTTTTATCGTCTTCGATCGCAGTAAAAATTTTATTTTTTTCCCAATGCTGCTGAACCTGTGATTCAATTTGTTGCGGGTCGTACTGATTTTCGGCCATTAAAACGGTTTTCCAAAACTTGAATTATTTAAAAAGTAGCGGTTGAGGCCATATTTGGCGTCAATTATCTATTTTTACAAGAATACCTTAGCTACTGCCTGTGGAACAATACTTAATACCATATCTTTAATCGAAATAGACTAAACATCCCTTGACGGATTAAATTCCATCAAAATGCTGCATTTTTAGACGATTGTTTTTCACAGTTCATTGGGACCAGTTGACACACCTTGTTTTACGGGTTTCACTGTTAGAAATAGTTTAGAAGTCTCAAGGTTATGTCGGAACACCACACACTGAGTCCATCCCAACTTACTGCCATACCCAGTCGCCGTATGGTCAATCAGGCGCTCAAAGATGACAGCGTCTTGCAAGCCACGTTTATCGGCCAACAAAGAGCTCGTGAAGCACTGTCTTTTGGGCTGGGGATCCACGCCAAAGGATATAATCTTTATGTTATGGGGGAGCACGCTACTGGGCGTTATACACTTGTGCATGAACATATTGCCGACACTGTCGACTCAGTACCAACGTCTGATGAGTGGTGTTACATCAATAACTTCGAAGACGAAAGAAGACCTTTTTGCCTAAGGTTAAAACCCGGTGAGAGTAAGGCACTTCATAAAGATATGGAAAACTTGATTGACGAGTTGATGGACACGTTTCCTGCAGCCTACGATAACCCTGGTTATCAACGCAAAAAAGCATCCATAACTCGAGAATTTGAGCAACGTTACGATCATGCGATTGACGAGGTTGAGCAGTATGCGCAATCTAAAGGTGTGGCGCTTTATGAAGATGGGGGAACTATAAGTTTTTCTCCTATTGTCGACGGGAAACCGATAAATGACGCCGAGTTTGCCAAACTTAGTGACGAAAAACGGCAATATTTTTATGAACTTATCGATCATTTAGAAGATCGCTTGAGTGAAGCTCTAATTGAATTGCCAAAATGGAAACGGCTTTCCTCAGAACAACTAAGGAAATTAAAGAGTGACACGGCAGAGCAGGGCATTCGTCCTTTACTAAAATCCCTCGAACATAAGCATGCCAACGATTTAGCCATTCTAAAATTTTTACGCCAATTAAAATCTCATTTAATTGAAACCATAGTAGAAGTGCTAGTCCCTGACCAAAAAGATGATAAGCAAGACGAATATGACAAACGGGAAATTTTTGAAGAACAATACCTGCCAAACATTTTGGTTTCTCATGAGTTAAACGACAGCGCCCCTGTGGTGTATGAACCGAATCCAACACATCAGAATCTATTTGGTAAGGTTGAGTACACTAACCTTCAAGGTTCGATGTATACCAGCTATAGAATGATCCGCCCAGGGGCCCTGCACCGCGCTAATGGTGGTTTTTTGTTATTAGATGCTGACAAAATGATTGAACAACCTTATGTTTGGGATTCATTAAAGCTTGCGCTCAAATTTGGTGAGCTAAAGATGGAATTACCACAGCTGGATGTAGGGATGGTTAATTCGATGACGCTAAACCCGCAACAAATCCCACTTGATGTCAAAGTTGTCTTGTTGGGTTCTCGCGAGTTGTATTACACACTGCAAGACTACGATGAGGAATTTGACGAATTATTTCGTGTTCTGGTGGATTTTGACCATGAAATTCCACTAAGTAAAAGCACCTTGTTTGATTTTGTTGGCCGGGTGCGGTTGCACGTTAAGTCATTGGGGCTTGAAGGTGTTACAGCTGGGGCAATGCACCGTTTAGTCGAATATAGTATGCGCTTGGCAGAGCATCAGGAGCATTTGTCAGCAAGGTTTTCTGATGTCATCGAGCTGATCAACGAAGCACATTATTTTTGTTTGCAACAAAAACAAAGTGAGATTCATGTTGATCACATTGAGCAAGCGCTGTTGGCTAAGACTGTGCGTACTGGCCGTGTCAGCCAGTCTTTGTTAGAAGATATTAAGAATGGTCAGATTCTGATCGCAACCTCTGGTACTCGTGTAGGTCAAGTCAACGGCTTAACAGTTTTGGAAATAGGCGATAGTGTTTTTGGTACGCCAGCAAGAATCACCTCTACGGTGTATGCAGGCGGTAGTGGTGTTATCGACATAGAGAGAGAAGTTGAACTAGGGCAGCCAATCCACTCTAAAGGGGTTATGTTGTTAACGGGCTACTTGGGGCACAAATATGCACAGTATTTTCCATTAACGCTCTCTGCAAATATCGCTTTAGAGCAGTCATATGGTCATATTGACGGAGACAGTGCTTCACTGGGAGAATTGGTTGCATTGATTTCTGCGTTGATAGATATACCTACTCGGCAGGATTTAGCGATTACAGGTTCAATAAATCAATATGGGGAAGTGCAATCCGTTGGCGGCGTGAATGAAAAAATCGAGGGATTTTTCACCTTGTGTCAGCATCGAGGTTTGACTGGCACTCAGGGCGTTGTGATCCCGCATTCCAATCATTTGAATCTAATGCTAAATAAACACGTTATCCGCGCTGTAGAAAAAGGTCAATTTCATATTTACACGGTTAAAACAGTGGATGATGCAGTGTCATTATTAATGAATAAAGATGCTGGAAAACTAAATTCAAAAGGGCGCTATCCAAAAGGAACAATTAACTATTTGGCTGTGAATCGTTTGTACAATATTGCAAATATTGTTCATGGGGCAGATGAATAAAGATTGACTGCACAAAATGCAAAACATGAATAAGAGTAAACTGAATGACTATTGAAAAAGACAAAGTAGTGAATTTCCACTATCGGATAAAAGATTTACAAGGAACCGAACTAGAGAGTAGTTTTGGGCATGACCCAGCCGCTTATCTGCATGGTCATAATAATATGATGATAGGCATAGAGAAGGCCTTAGAGGGTAAACAAAAGGGCGATGAATTTTCGGTTGAGTTGCCGGCTTCTGAAACCTTTGGTGAAGTTAAAGAAAACGCTGAGCAACGTATATCAGTTAAACATTTACAAGGCGAAAAAAACAAAAAATGGAAACCTGGCATGACAGCAGTCGTTCATACTGACAAAGGTGCTATGGAAGTTTCTATTGTTAAAGTTGGGAAATTCATGGTGACAGTGGATACTAACCATCCTCTTGCCGGGCAAACGCTTTTATTTGATTTAAAAGTAGAAGAAGTCAGAGCTGCTAGCCAAGAAGAAATCGCTCATGGTCACGCACATGGTGTTGGTGGACACCAGCACTAGCTGGCTTCTGCATAGGGATGAACTGCTTGGAGTAGGGTATCTCTCAAGCTATACACTACTCCAGCGATTACTTATTGTAGAGCAGTAATTTGAGTGTCTTTGAACCGATAGACCTTGTTTCGACCAGAATTTTTAGATTCGTACAAAGCGACGTCCGCGCCAGCAAAAAGTTTATCTAGGTTGTACCCACAATCATTAGTATTGGAAACGCCGAAACTTGCAGTGATAGTGAAGGTGTTGTCGGTTTCTGACGTGTCAATTTTTTCAATTGCAACACGACACAATTCTGCTACACGTAACGCTTCGTCGAGTTGACATCCTGGGAGCATAATTGCGAATTCCTCGCCGCCCATCCTGCCAATCAAATCAATGTTACGACACACTAATTTAGCTTCCAAAACAGACTTCCGTAGCGCCCAATCGCCAGTCTGATGTCCAAACGTGTCGTTAACTTTTTTAAAATGATCGAGGTCAAACAGCACAAAACTGACAGGTTGGTTTTGCTGCTGCGCTTGGCGTAAATGTTTTTGGGCTCTGAGGTTAAAATAATGGCGATTACTGATGCCAGTTAACTCATCTGTTTCAGCCATTTTTCGTAATTTTATTTGAATTTTACGACTTCGGTACAACCAGCCAAATAAAAGAAATAACAAACTAAGGGATAACGCCAGGGCAAGTTTATTGTTTTGTGATTGTTCTTTTGCTAATTCAGCCTGCGTTTTAAGTAAGGTGTTTTGCTGATCAAGAAAAGCAATAGTGTTGTCTTGTTCGAGTTTTTCATATTGTGCTTGTTGGAAAGCAAGGCTTCGAGTTTTTGTTTCATCCAAGTAGGCTTTTTCGGCTTCACTATATCGCTTTAGGTATTCGACTGTATCGCGATAATCATTTTTAAATTCAGCAGCTCGATATAATACTTCAAGTGATTTGACGAGTGCTTTAGTTAGGCCGAAATTTTGTATAGATTCGTAAGCTTTTAGCGCATATTCGGTGGCTAAATCTGCTTGTTCCATCGATAAATAATTTTTCGCCATCAAGGCGTAATGTACACCAATAAGTGGGGGGTACTTAGCATCAATGGTGTCAGTTAAAGATTCTGATAATAGCTGCTGTGATTCTTCTATTCGGTTTTCATTAGCAAGTGACTCAGCTATGAAGGTGATTATGACATTGGCAACCAGCTGTTCACTATGCTGCTCACAAAAATCAACACTTTGTTTTGCATAAGTGTAATCTGACAAAATGTTGGCAAGTTCAAATTCTGCTTCAACTTTTGTTTGTCGCGCGAAACATTCTTGTCTAGGCGTAATATCTCGATTGAGTAACTGATTCGATACGTTTAGACCAAGTTGAAATTGTCTGGCTTGATTATAAAAAATGCTCACTACTACGTAGCTTCTATCGATGCTTTTTTGATCCGTAACTTTTTGTCTTTGTTCAAAAAGTCGGTTTATTGCTTTTGCCCCCAGATAAAAGTCACGCTTGATGGCATAAGTATTAACCAAAGAGCCTAATGCTCGAAGTTTAAGGACTTCAGAAGCGTTGCTATTCTCAATTTGTATATAGGATGCAATGGCGTCTTCGACGCGTCCATTGAATGTGTCTCGGTAACCCTTTAAATATCGATAATAGTGTAACTGTTCAGGCGTAAAATTATCCCGAGACAGTTCTATTTCATTCATAACCCCCTCAAAGCCAGAAAAATCCGCACTGCGCATTTCGTCAGCTTTACTCAAAAGGTCATCTAGTTCAGGGTTGGACGCGTAAGCAACCAAATAAAATGTCATGCAAAAAATGACAAATGCAAAAAAACGCATTATCAGTTCTCAGATGTTTTTTCTTCCCCATCATCGTTATCAGGCGCATCTCCTTCTTCTTGCTCTTCATCTTGTTTTTCTGGGAACAATGCACACCAATATTTGCCCTGTTTATCGAGTAAATCCGCGACTTCTTGTTCAGCTCTTTGAGCCAATGGATTGTCGATTACGTTGCTGTCCAACATCGCTATTTTATGTTCAGTATTTAACGCTAATGACTCAATTAACTGTATGGCTGTCATAACTAGACCTTTTGTGGTTATTGCGAATGTAATTACCCTATTATTAAACACTTATGTTCCAATAAGAAAGTAGTATTACCCATTTTTATTTAATTTCTTCGCTCTAAGCAAATTTTGAAGTTTCTCTTGTATTACACCATCTATTTGTCTTGTCTCGTTTGGAGGGATTACCATGGTTGAGTGGTGTTCCACTTTGACGTTGCTAAATTGCGAAAGTGGTATCCATTTTATGCTGGGTTTTTCTGTTGGTAACGTTGCAGACTCGTAAATAGCGACCCGATGTTCCGGCGGGTAAGATTGTAATAAAACATCCATTAACAGTTGCCTGTGATGGCCTTCTGTTTGAAAACTTGATAAGGCCAAATCACCAACAAAGCCTATTTGCCACAATATCAAGTACGCAGCTTGATCAATATTTCTTGTATGACGAATGAATTGGCTGGCTTCATAGTGGGATATTCCATATTCACCCGGGTCAATTCCCATATCAGAATATAAACAGTCTTCGGCAGAGATCCCTGGCTCCATATGCCCATGAAATCCTTCTTCTTTTGCCTTCTCAATCACTTTGTGTGGAGCCCAGGCAAACACGCCAGGATGACCATAAAATGCGCCGACGACTTTTTTATCCTTTCGAACTTCGCCTAACATGGCGTCAACCATTTGCTGGTAACTTATGCGTCGATCTTTTCCCTCTTGATAGAATGGTTGGAGACTGATGGTATTTTCATTCATGCTCTGAAGCCATTGTTCAGCCAAGACATTAGTGACGCCCATAAATACCACATCCGCTTCTTCAATAAACTTGCGAGATAGCGGAGCTAAATGTGCTCCAAGAACCATACCTAGGCCAACACAAACGATACTACCTTGTTTATTTGTCATATTTTAGTTTGCCGTTTTAATAGGTGAATCTGTTGATCTTAGCTTTATAATTTGCAGTTAACTGTGTGAAATATAGACAACATAGATCAGCAAGTTCTTGTTAAGTTATCTAAAAAAGTGTGTTTTTTTATCCTGCAAATTCGTTTATCGGCATTACTTGCCATTGTGTCAATATTGAAATGTAAGAACTTCGCAATGCGGCCAATGGCCTCATTATTTTCTTCGTATTTGGCGTAAGCACTATCCAATCCAAGTTTTTCAAACCCGTAAGTCAAAAGAGTAGTAATGGCCTCTTTCGCTGTACCGTTTCCATAGAATTCAGGGTACAAAAGAATTCCAAATTCAGCAGTGGTGCCATGTAATTGATGATCTTCTTGGGGTAAAAAACCCATAACTCCTAGAGTTGCTCTATCTTTTGGATCAACAACCTTAAAAAAGTGAGCAGGTTGGGTTTGAGTATTACATGTGACCATCTGAAAAAGACGTTTAGCTTCTTGTTCTGATAAAGGTTGCATAATTTTAAGCATGATACCCGGATCACAATACAACGCGGTAAAATGGGTGAGATCTTCTGGTAAAAGTGAAAAATAATGAAAACGAGAAGAAATTAATTGCGGTTCAGCTATGTTCATCAAAGATCATGTCCATGTTGTTTAAAGTGAGCCGCTAGTGCGTCATGGTCTTGATGTAAATCATCGTTAAATTTATGAGGGCTATATCTACGATTTGCGAATTCAATCACGCCATTTGGGCATTTGCTGCGATTGAAAATAGTAAAATAGTTGTTCATCAGTGGGAGTCCAAGAATTCCTTGATTTGGCCAACCTTCCAGTGTGGTGATTTTAAAAGAAATTAAATCTGCTTCGGGGGCATGAGTTTGCCAGTATGTAAAGGGTGACATACTTAGCAAAACACTTTCACCATCTGCGCCTTGAAGTTCAAGTTCAATGTCTGGCCATTCACTAAGCACTATCGAATCCATTGGAATACCAACTTCAACACCAGTAAAAGTAGCAAAGTGCTCTAATATTTCGCTAAAGCTTGAATTAACCTGTTCGAATTGGTTTGTCAGCGCAGCGAACACTTGTTTAGGAAAAATGATTGCAGAAGCCCCAGAATCAACGATTCCATTGGATACATAAGCGTTTTTATAAGATTGTTGAAGCGCTGGAAATGGAATTTTTGAAAAGCCCTTAAGACCAACGGACTTAATATGAACGTTGTAATACTTGTCATGAACCACAGCAACACTTAAAAAATCGTTGTTATGTATGTTATCGTGTTGCTTGGGATTGCCGAGAACTAGTATTCCAGTATTTAGTGGGTGAGTGTGTTGCTGGTCACAAGACAATGATTTGGAGTTGAAAATACTCGAACGGTGCACCACGAAGGCGAATTCATTCGCAACAACTTTATGGGATAACAATTCACTAAAAATGGGCGAAATTTCTTGCTTAGGTAAATCGAACAGTTCCTGTTTCAATGGGGCTTCAGGTTTTTGTTGAAATTGTTCAGGCCAAGGGTAAGTGACAAGTGGGTTAACGTTATATTTTTGTAATAATTTTTCTGCAACTTGGCCAATGTTCAATTCTGCGAACGCTAGGCCCATGATACCGTCAGCTGCCATAAAGGTATCTTTTTTAACATTGTTAGCCAGCGCAATATTAACCTGTTCGACAATAATTGATGTGTGTTGACCAACACTTTTCCCGAGCTGAATATCTGCTTTAACGACTGGACCTGTCCAACTTCCTTCTCCATAAGCCATGTGTTGTATCATTTGCGTTGGATGGAAAGTACCTTTTTCAACAGATTCGGCGATCACCACTAAACTGCTACTGCCTGTATCAACTATCAAGTTTATCGGTGTTTCGATGTTTTCGATGAACACTTGAACCGTGAGATCGCCTTTGGCTAATGCATTGTTTAGTGGGAGCAGCAGAGATTTTGTCATCAATAACGGTTTCGTATTATTTAGCAACTATCGAAGACATGAAGAACAGCCGGGGCAAATAATTAAACCCTTGGAATGTCAATTTTCTTATCGACGCTTTGACGAAACATAACCAATATATGTCCAATAACTTGAAGTTTTTCAGCTTGAGTTTCACGTAAGATAGCGTCCATTATTAACTGCTTTTCTTCACGGTCGTCAGTTGGGACTTTAACTTTGATTAATTCATGGTGATTAATAGCGTTTTCTATTTCTGCCAACACGCCCTCAGTTAAGCCATTGCCACCAAGTTGCACAACGGGTTTAAGAGGGTGTGCCAAGCCTTTCAGATATTGTTTTTGTTTATTAGATAACTTCATTTAGATTATTTCTTACAATTTTATTGATGATCAATGGTTGAAAACCTTTATTCTAACGCCATCTTGGTTTTATACCTAATTTGAATCGTTGTGAAAGGGAAAATAGTCAGGTAACGGTGAATAAATACACAACATCCTGTTCTTGGCAAAGGAAATTGCAATTCATTTTTGAGCGAATAACTGATTTTTTTGACTTTTTTTAAACAGAATCTGGTTAAAAGACGTATGTATTAAGCAGTGACTAAAAAGTGTTTAGTTAGACAGGTAGGTTTTAAGACTTATCACGAGAATCTAAAAATTGGAATGTGTTTGCGACGACGAACTTTTTAGTGCAAACCAAGTCGAAATTGGTTAATCAAATGCTGGTTACCACATGAGTTTTGACAGTAACTTTAAGGCGCTTGATTAAGCGCATTATGAATCAAATTCAATTATCTTTGGTTCATTTAGAGTATGTCCCAGTGGGTTATATCTGGTGGCTACCAAGTTTAAACTGTAGTACTCTTTGGGGTATTGCACTAAAGGCAATAATGCCGGTTGGCAGAATTTAATTAATAGAGGTTTAAAGCGTTGAGCGATATGGCAAAAAATCTGATCCTTTGGTTGGTCATTGCAGTGGTACTGATGTCCGTGTTCAACAGTTTCTCTCCTGGAGATTCAAATCAAACACAGACGGCGTACTCTGAATTTATTCGTGACGTCAACAATAAAGTCATTCGTGAGGCGACGATTAATCCTCAGACTGGTGAAATTAAGGGTATCACCTCAAATGGCGACCGATTTGAAACTCAAATTCCTTATCATGATGATCAATTAGTGTCTGACCTGATCAAAAACGGTGTAAGAGTGGAAGGAAAGCCGCCTGAGCAGCAATCTTTCTTGTCGCAAATATTTATTTCTTGGTTCCCCATGTTACTGCTAATTGGTGTATGGATTTTCTTCATGCGTCAAATGCAAGGCGGCGGCGGTCGAGGGGCAATGTCCTTCGGTAAATCCAAAGCGCGCTTATTAGGCGAAGATCAAATCAAGACAACTTTTGCCGATGTTGCTGGATGTGACGAAGCCAAAGAAGACGTGTCTGAATTAGTTGACTTTCTTCGTGATCCAACCAAGTTCCAAAAGCTCGGCGGGAAAATTCCAAAAGGCGTGTTAATGGTGGGTCCTCCAGGAACTGGTAAAACCCTACTTGCTAAGGCCATCGCTGGCGAAGCTAAAGTCCCTTTCTTCACAATTTCAGGCTCTGATTTTGTAGAAATGTTTGTTGGTGTTGGTGCATCTCGTGTCCGTGACATGTTTGAGCAAGCTAAAAAATCAGCGCCATGCATCATCTTTATTGATGAAATTGATGCGGTCGGGCGCCAACGTGGTGCAGGTCTTGGTGGTGGTCATGATGAACGTGAACAAACACTAAACCAAATGCTCGTTGAAATGGACGGATTTGAAGGTCATGAAGGTATTATTGTTATTGCTGCTACCAACAGACCTGACGTGCTCGATCCTGCATTATTGAGACCTGGCCGTTTTGACCGTCAAGTCGTGGTTGGGCTGCCTGATATTCGTGGTCGTGAGCAGATCTTGAAAGTACACATGCGCAAAGTACCTATTGCTGACAATGTTGAAGCCTCTGTTATTGCTCGAGGAACACCTGGATTTTCAGGTGCAGATCTAGCCAACCTTGTAAATGAAGCGGCTTTGTTTGCCGCACGTTCGAGTAAACGAGTTGTGTCGATGGAAGAGTTCGACAAAGCAAAAGACAAAATCATGATGGGCGCTGAGCGTAAGTCTATGGTGATGTCTGAAGAAGAAAAAACCAATACCGCTTATCACGAAGCTGGCCACGCGATTGTAGGTCGCTTAGTACCTGAGCACGATCCAGTTTATAAGGTTTCTATTATTCCACGAGGTCGAGCCTTGGGTGTGACGATGTATCTCCCTGAACAGGACAAATACAGCCATAGTAAACAACACCTCGAAAGCATGATTTCTAGTCTTTTTGGTGGAAGGATCGCAGAAGCGATAACATTGGGCGAAGAGGGTGTCACGACCGGAGCGTCTAATGATATCGAAAGAGCCACTGATATCGCGCGTAAAATGGTCACTCAATGGGGCTTGTCAAATAAAATGGGGCCGATGCTATACTCTGAAGAAGAGGGTGAAGTCTTCTTAGGACGCAGTATGTCAAAGGCAAAACACATGTCAGACGATACCGCTCGAGCCATCGATGCAGAAATTAAGGCGATTATTGACCGTAATTACGACCGTGCAGAGCAGATCCTCAAGGACAATATGGATATTCTTCATGCGATGAAAGACGCGCTAATGAAGTATGAAACCATAGATGCAAAACAAATCGATGATTTAATGGAGCGCAGACCTGTTAGACAACCTGCAGATTGGGACAGCCGGGATCAGGGGCCGAATGATAAGCCTAAAGGCGGTGAATCGGTTACTAGTGAAGACGATAAACCTTCTGCGCCGACTAACGTTGGCAAGCCAGGCGATATCACCAGCTAATAGATCAACACAAAGATTAGGGTCGATTCAGGTAACTGAACCGACCCTTTTGCTTTTTTAAAAAGCTGGGTTTTACGAAAAAACATGGTCAATTATGCAGTTTAAAAGTGTAAATCTAGATTTATCGGTTCCCCGAGTTATGGGGATCCTCAACGTCACTCCTGACTCTTTCTCCGACGGCGGCCAGTTCTATCAAAAAGAACATGCACTGCGTCAGGCAGAAAAAATGATTAAAGATGGTGCTCATTTTATTGACATCGGTGGCGAGTCAACAAGGCCGGGTGCAAAACCAGTTTCATTGCAAGAAGAATTAGACAGAACAATACCTGCTGTTGAGTCTATAAGTTCAACTTTTGACACTATTGTATCGATCGATACGAGTAAACCTCAAGTAATGCTAGAGGCCGTGGCTGCTGGTGCAGCTCTAATTAACGACGTTCGAGCTCTGCAAGAAGATGACGCTTTACAGGTTGCCGCTAGCACCGGAGCAAATGTTTGCCTAATGCATATGCAAGGACAACCTCGTAGTATGCAAGTTTCCCCGCATTACCATGATGTTGTCGATGATGTCGCCGCATTTTTAGCTGAGCGTGTAGCGGCTTGTGAAGCGGCTGGTATCAGTCGAACTCAAATTTTAATTGATCCCGGATTTGGCTTTGGCAAAACCTTGTCGCATAATTACCAGTTACTTGATAGGTTAGAAGAATTACATTCATTGAAGATCCCTTTGCTAGTAGGCATGTCGCGAAAATCAATGATAGGGAACGTGCTAAAACGAGACGTTAACGATAGACAGGCAGGGAGTATTGCTGCGGCAACCATTGCCTGTATTAAAGGCGCGCAAATCCATCGCGTGCATGATGTTAAAGAAACCGTCGATGCGCTGAAAATTGTGTCGGCAATGCGTACAGATTTTGAGTACAAATAAGGACAAATATAAATGGGCTCAAGAAAATATTTCGGAACTGATGGTATACGTGGCAAAGTAGGTGAAAGTGTTATTCACCCTGAATTTGTAACTAAACTCGGCTGGGCAGCGGGCAAAGTGCTTGCAGGTCAAGGCACCAATAAAGTACTTATTGGTAAAGACACTCGAATCTCTGGCTACATGTTAGAGTCTTGTTTAGAAGCAGGCTTGTCTGCTGCGGGTATTAACATAGGTTTGTTGGGACCCATGCCAACACCAGCTATTGCCTATCTTACTAAAACCTTTCGTTCTGAAGCTGGTATCGTTATCAGTGCTTCCCATAACCCTTTTTATGACAATGGTATTAAATTCTTTTCATCAAACGGTTACAAGTTAGATGACGAAATAGAACTAGCAATTGAAAAACAAATGGATCAACCCATGCACTGTGTGGAATCCAACAAATTAGGCAAAGCATATCGAATAGAAGATGCCGCTGGTCGTTATATCGAATTTTGTAAAGGCACTTTTCCGTCAGAATTAAATTTGAAAAGTCTGAAAATTGTTGTCGATTGTGCGCACGGCGCGACATATCACATTGCCCCCAATGTGCTTTCTGAGCTTGGCGCGGAAGTGATTGAAATCGGGACAGAGCCAGACGGTTTAAATATAAACCATCAAGTGGGTGCAACCTCGATGAAAGCTATTCGAGATGCTGTGCTTGAGCATAAAGCGGACTTGGGATTTGCTCTTGATGGTGATGGCGACCGTATCATGATGGTGGACCACAAAGGTAATGTGGTTGACGGAGATCAACTAATTTATATCATTGCTAGAGATTCTCTTAAATCTGGACGTTTGAACGGCGGTGTTGTCGGAACTTTAATGAGTAATCTTGGTTTGGAGATTGCGCTTAACAAACTTGGTGTTGCCTTTGTACGTAGTAAAGTCGGCGATAGATATGTTATGGAGCTATTGCAAGAGCGAGGTTGGTCAATCGGTGGTGAAAATTCAGGGCATGTGTTGAATCTTAATGTTACCTCGACGGGCGATGGTATTGTGGCCGGACTACAAGTTCTAACGGCAATGCTACGAGCAGATATGACCTTGCACGAATTATGTCAGGGGATGGATATGTATCCGCAAACGCTAATTAATGTACGTTTCAGCGAAGGTCAGGATCCCGTCGAAGATGAATCTGTTAAAACTGCCGTATTAGAGGCCGAAGACAAGCTTGGAAAAAGTGGCCGTGTTTTGTTGCGTAAAAGCGGAACCGAACCATTAATCAGAGTAATGGTTGAGGCAGAGAAACAAGCTGATTCGTTACAGTGGGCAGAACATATTGCAGAAGCTGTTCGTAAATTATGCAGCTAATAACGCATATTGAATAAAAGTGGCCTCGCTACTTGTATATTGACAGCGGGTTAGTTAATATCTCGCCCGCTTTTTCACCGGGCTAAGGGAGTAAGAAGTGCAAAGTCAAAGAATGCCACTCGTGGCGGGTAACTGGAAAATGAATGGCGATGTTGAACTTGCAGAGAAAATGCAACAAACATTCGGTGCCACTTCTATTGAAAATGTTGACATTCTAATATGTCCACCGTTTCCATACCTTAGCAGTTTAAGTAGCGATTCATTTGCTAAAGGGGCTCAAAATCTGAGTCAATTTGCAAAAGGAGCACATACAGGTGAAGTGTCAGCGACTATGTTAGCTGAAGTTGGCTGCCAATATGTGTTGATTGGGCATTCAGAGCGTCGACAAGATAACGGTGAATCTGACGATGTCGTTGCTTTAAAAGTTCAGGCGGCACTAGAGAATAAAATAATACCGGTTCTTTGCGTCGGTGAAACTGAAGCCATTCGTGAGAGTGGTGATTTTTTGAAGTGCATCGCGGCGCAATTGGATAAAGTTATTGCGTTGGTTGGAATAACACAATTTGCCCATATGGTTGTAGCTTACGAACCTGTTTGGGCGATTGGGACAGGCAAAACAGCAAGTCCAGAACAAGCTCAAGAAGTGCATAAGTTTATTCGCCAACATTTAGCGGGATTAAATAGCGAAGTCGCTCAAGGTCTTCGTATTTTGTATGGTGGCAGCGTGAAAGCCGCTAATGCCAAAGAATTGTTTTCACAACCTGATATTGATGGCGGGTTGATAGGTGGAGCCAGTTTGGATCCACAGGAATTTTTGAATATTTGCTTAGCAGCAAAAAGTTAGAGATATAACATGACGTATTTTTACGAAATTTTAATTGTAGTGTATTTGATCGTTGCCTTAATGTTGATTGGTATGGTGCTAATCCAACAAGGGAAAGGCGCAGACATGGGCGCATCTTTTGGTGGTGGCGGTTCTAATACCGTTTTTGGCTCAACCGGATCTGGAAACTTTATGACTAGAACAACTGCTATTTTGGCTACGTTGTTTTTTGTGATAAGCCTAATTTTAGGAAATCAAACGGCTGATAAAGAGAAAGCCATCGATGAGTTTGAAACGCTTGGTATTCCTGGAATTGAACAGCCTGTTGACACAGATGTTCCGGCAACTGAGAATCAGGAACCTGCTGGCGATATTCCAAACTAAGTTAAATTAAGATTTTGCGGATGTGGTGGAATTGGTAGACACGCAGCCTTGAGGGGGCTGTGGCTTCGGCCGTGAGAGTTCGAGTCTCTCCATCCGCACCAATTCAATAAAGCCCAGCAATTGCTGGGCTTTTCATTTTTAAAAGGTAAATGGTTTTTATTGGTATCTTGTTTTATCTAAATGCAGGTTAATCACTATCTTTATGCAAGAATCCTACACCAGATAAGCCTCCCAATCCTAAAAAGAACCCTGAGTCATACCAACCGCCACTGTTGTAGATCGCGTAAACGGCTACTTCATCCATAAATAGAGACAATATCCAAGCTACGGGAAAAATAAAGCCATGCCACAACCCGTACCAGAAGCCAACGGGTTTAATCGTCGCCGCTTGCTCAAATGTCACAGCGTCAGCGCATCCAGTTAACCATAACAACGCTAATATTAAGATGAGTATTTTCATATCGCTCCCTTCGCACAATTCTCTGGTATATCATAGTTCAGCAAAACACTCGTGAATTGCTATAGATCAATAATTTTTGTACTTTAAAAAATGCGGACCAGATTTGCTATCTTAATTAATATTACTTCGTATGGTGGATTTTTATGAAAATTGGATCTGCAAAAGATTATTTACTGGGTTTGCCGTTCAGTGAAGAAACCTACCCATTTGGGCCTGATGTAATGGTCTTTAAAATCAAAGGAAAAATGTTCGCCACTTTGGCCGAGGATGAAGCGGAGGGAAGAATGAACCTGAAATGTGATCCTCACGAAGCACTAATGCTTAGAGATCTGTTCAAGGCGGTCATTCCTGGTTACCACATGAACAAAAAACACTGGAACACAGTTTGTTTAGATGGAACTATCCCACAGGGCGAGATTGAACGCATGATAGACAATTCTTTTTCGCTAGTGGTTAAATCCCTACCTAAAAAAGTGTCACAACATATCCCTTGGGAACAAAAAAGCGCCTGAGCATCAAACTCTAGTTTTGATTTAGTGAGCGCTTTTTAAGCATAACTACCCAGTCCTGATCAGCTGGTTTAGGGGCACTTCCCAGATTTAGCGGTGCTTCATTTAGCAATAACTTTTCATTATTTCCTCTTTGAAGCGCTCCTCCTTCTGCAGGATCGAACCAGAAAATATCATAAGTCCCTTTGCTGGCCTCTTTAAATAGATTGTCAGGAAGCGTTCGTTTTTGATCTAGATAGATAACAAAGGTCCCATCAAAGTTTGCACACAGTGTCTTTGTGTCAGCATTAGTATTTGCATTACAGGGTTTCCTGTTCCAGAACGCAACCTCTGCCTCAAAAAACTGTTTGGCAATTTTCGTCAACCTCCAAAGGTTATCTCTTTGTCGCCAATCTTCAGAAGTGAGGTCGTTATGCGGGTGCTTAGCGCCAAAATACCATTCAACGCCTGCAGCACCACTTAATAACCCGCCCCACAAAACATGTTTTTGCAAAGAATGATGCGCGCTGTCCAATGAATCGGGTAGGGCACCTGTATGCCACATACCAATTTCGTCCATTGTGATTAGCCAAGGGTGCTGTGCCTGGATTGAAGCATGTGTCCAATATTGGATCACATCGTATACCTGCTTTCGATTGTCCACTTGAAGAGAGAGACCATCAATATCCTTAAAACCCAATAGCGGATTTAGAATATCTCCTCGAGTTGGTTCGTGAGAGTGGGTGTGCAGAAGAACTGGGTGATTAAAAGGATCCTGTTGCTTTAAGTAGCTAGACATAGCTTTTCGTTGCGCGGTATTTTGAGCATTGGGTGTCCAATCTGCAAATCCATTCTCTTCACCTAAATTCCACACAAGCCCTAAATGGTGCCCAAACCTAGCTATGAGTTCATTAAAGTAAAGTTTTCTAAGTGGCCCTGTGTCACCTTTGTCTAATAGCATTTCGTTTTCTGTTTCTTGAACAACCATATGCAGTAAAATGCCTTTTTGTTGCATATGTTCGAATAGCACTTCCCATTGAGCGAGTTTACTCACGTCGAATCGAGTAAAGTCTTTGTGATCGAGATAGGGCCACACATCTTTGCCATCGCCAAGAATATTCATAGTGAGAAAATACACTGAATTCATGCCTTGAGATGACAAATAATTTATTGCACCAATGAGTGAACGTCCTTTTTTGTCTCCCCATTGGGGATCTCCTTCAACCCAGTCTGATAAATGTTCGGTGTATTGGTGAAGAGACTTGTTAGGTGCGGCTTCACCCTCGCGGGCTTTTGCAGGTATGACATAGGTATTATCGAAGTCGGTGTACCCCAATAAATTTTCAGGACTATTTGCGCCGACCTTCAGCCAATGTTTGCCAGTGTTTTCAAACATGAAATGGCTATTTTTCGCAATTAATCGACCATTCGCTCGAAAATCATTGCCTTGTTTATCAGTCGGAGTAACTAGAAAACTGCCTATAGCATCTGACAGGTTTATCGTTGGCGTGGCATCGTCGGGCACCTTTATGGCGATATTTTCTGCAGAGTACAAGGTTGCTTCATATTCCCATTCACCTTGTTTGGGTGGGTTGAATTTTACTTGCCAAAGATCACCCGACATTGCGCTTGTTTCAGCAGCGTTCCCGTCAGCGGCATAATAGCCGGGGACAGTGAAGCTTTGTTGACTATGCAAATGTCTGAATTTTACCCATAATTTATAGTGTAAAAAGGGGTTGTAGGCATCAGTTTCAGAAACATTTGGGCCATCAAAATTTAATGTGACGGTATGCCATTGACGGTAAATAGGTATTGAAGGGGCGGGTGGTTTTTGACTGATTTTTATTGCCTTTGCTGGCAGTTGAAGCCGTTCAACTGAGAGTAACTCTGGTTCACCACCGCGGTTTCCTGCTCCTGAAGCGGTATAAACATAACCATCGATAATTGCCGCACCTGTTCCATGTCGTCCAAGATTTAGAGCCGGCCATTTTGTCCATGTACGTTTGTTTAAATCGAATGCTTCTACCTCATTGTGAGCCATTATTTGTTCGTCACTTTCGCCACCTATTACTATTAGCTGGTTCTGCCATACCAGTGCAGATGTGCCAGCACGTTGGGTGGGGATTTCATCAAGGGTAGTCGGTACAAGCCAAAGTTGTTTAGCAAAATCATATACATTGCCATGTGCTATGGTCAGTGAAATATCTTGTTGTGTTTTTTTGGATGTCGTCCTACCGCCAAATGCATAGAGTTTATTTTCATATAACGCTGCCTGAAAATGATCTCTTGCATGAGGTGCGTCGGGCAGTACTGACCATTCACCTGTTTGCGGATCATATTCATCCAACCAAGGCTTATAACCATCCAGGTGACCATTTACAATTCCACCAACAATATAAATCTTGTCATCAAATGCTATTGCGCCTGCACTTCCCCTTTGACGATGCTCTGGAATGTCATCTCCCCACTCAAAATTGTCTTCTTTTGGATCATAAACTAACACCTTCCCGACAGGCGTTTCATTGGGCCAAGGGCCTGTCATTGCCCCCACAATGTATATTTTGCCGTTGTAGGGGACAGGTTGGAAATGATGCAGCTCAATTGGAGGGGTAGCTCCTTCGGACCAGCTATTCGTCTTAGGATCAAAAATACTGGTAGGTTTGATTCCTCGCCCGCCCATTAAATATAGTTTACCACCTATTGTGGTAAAACCTGCTTCGTGGCGAGCATGAGGCGCTCCTATCACTTTTAACTCTTTCCACGCCGATGATGGCTTTTCTACCGGGACGACATTATTTATATGACAGCTAGTCACAACGAAAGAGCTAACAATTAATAGTACTTGCAAAAAACAACGCATTTTATCAAAACCTACAAAGAAATTTATAACCATTGTAAGCGCTTACAATTCATTGTCCAGTGGGTTTTTTAACGTTAATTAGAGGTGCGATATGCGTATGATTTGGGGAGTGAGTTGGAAATCTCATAGCTCAATGATGTGTTTAAAGGTTGATTTACGCCCGTTATAGAACCGCCATATATGAATTTCTTACTCTCAACATAAATTCTTAATGAAGAAGTGCAAAATTTCCTGTCGATTATCGTTTCATACCGCTATACTATGCGCCGCATTTAAAAGCGATTAAAAAATCAAAGAAAATAAAGGATAAATAGTGACTCCTATTACAAAAACATTTCAGTATGGACAGCATACTGTCACGCTAGAAACGGGTGTGATTGCCCGACAAGCCACAGCAGCCGTAATGGCAAGCATGGATGACACTTCAGTTTTAGTGTCAGTTGTGGGTAAAAAAGAGACTAAAGCCGATCAGGATTTCTTCCCATTAACCGTTAATTATCAAGAAAAAGCATACGCTGCAGGTAAAATTCCTGGTGGCTTTTTCAAACGTGAAGGTCGTCCTTCTGAAAGCGAAACGCTAACAGCTCGTTTGATTGACCGTCCTATTCGTCCATTGTTTCCAAATGGATTCATGAACGAAGTACAAATTATTATCACTGTAGTGTCTGCTAACCCAGAAATTCCAACTGATATCATATCGTTAATCGGTACTTCAGCAGCTTTAGCAATTTCAGGTATTCCATTTAACGGACCTGTTGGTGCTGCACGTGTTGGTTACAAAGACGGCGAATACATCCTAAATACTCGCTCTTCTGAACTTGAGACAAGTGAACTTGACCTGGTTGTTGCTGGCACGCAAAGTGCAGTCTTAATGGTTGAATCTGAAGCCAGCGTTTTATCTGAAGAAGTTATGCTGGGTGCAGTGATGTTTGGTCATGAAGAAAGCCAAGCGGTTGTCAATGCAATCAGCGAATTTGCTGCAGAAGTGGGTACAGAAAAGTGGGATTGGCAACCTGTTGCCGAAAACACAACACTTAAAGCAAAGATCGCTGAACTCGCTCAAGAAGGTATGACACAAGCGTACCAAATCTCTGACAAAATGGAGCGTAAAGACGCTGTTGTAGCAGTAACAGAAAAAGCAGCTGCAGCGATTTTGGAAGCTGATCCTGAGCAAGATGCTAAAGAAGTTTCTGAACTACTGCATGATCTTGAAAGCGACGTAGTCCGTTCTCGTATCTTGGCTGGTGAGCCTAGAATTGATGGCCGCGAACCGGACATGATCCGTGCATTGCACGTGAACACGGGTGTATTGCCAAGAACTCACGGTTCTGCACTATTTACTCGCGGTGAGACACAAGCATTGGTTGCGGCGACCCTTGGAACAGAGCGTGACGCGCAAATGATTGATGACTTGAACGGTAAAACTGATAGCCGATTCATGTTGCACTATAACTTTCCTCCCTATTGTGTGGGTGAGACTGGATTTGTTGGTTCACCTAAGCGTCGTGAAATTGGCCATGGTAAGCTAGCTAAGCGTGGTATTCAGGCAGTTATGCCATCAGAGCAAGAATTCCCGTACGTAGTTCGTGTTGTGTCTGAAATTACTGAATCAAACGGTTCCTCTTCAATGGCGTCTGTATGTGGTACTTCATTAGCGCTAATGGATGCTGGTGTTCCAATCAAAGCTTCTGTTGCGGGTATTGCAATGGGCTTGGTTAAAAGTGATGAGAACTTTGTTGTTTTGTCTGACATATTGGGTGATGAAGATCATCTTGGCGACATGGACTTTAAGGTGGCGGGTACTACTGAAGGTATCACCGCATTACAGATGGATATCAAAATCGAAGGTATCACCCAAGAAATCATGCAAAAAGCCCTTAAACAGGCTAAAGAAGCACGTTTGCACATTTTGGGTGTAATGGATGAAGCCCTTGGCGGACACCGTGAAGAAATGTCTGAATTTGCTCCGCGTATTTACACGCTGAAAATTGATCAGGACAAAATTCGCGACGTAATTGGTAAAGGCGGCGCGATGATACGGTCTATTACCGAAGAGTCTGATACCAACATCGAAATCGAAGATGACGGCACAATCAAAATCTTCGCTACTGAGCGCGCTAAAGCAGAAATCGCAATTGGTAAGATTGAACAGGTTACTGCTGAAGTCGAAGCGGGTAAAACCTATCACGGTAAAGTCACTCGTATCGTTGATTTTGGTGCATTTGTAGAAGTGTTACCTGGCAAAGAAGGCTTGGTTCATATTTCACAGATCGCTCATGAACGCGTTAATAAAGTTTCTGATTATTTATCTGAAGGCCAAATGGTCGATGTGAAAGTAATGGAAATCGATCGTCAAAATCGCGTACGATTGAGTATAAAAGAATTACTAGAAAAACCGGCAGCAGAAGAAGCTCCGTCGGAAGAGTAATTAATAGATTGATTTAAAAAGGAGCGTTAAGCTCCTTTTTTTATTGTCTGCAACAAAGTAAAGAGATGATTAATGGATAAACAAAAAGAACTTGAAATCGAAGCGGCTACCTTTAGACGACTACTTCAACATCTAGACGATAATAAAGATGTACAAAATATCGACTTAATGATCCTTGCTGATTTTTGTCGCAACTGTCTAGGTAAGTGGTACAAAGCTGCAGCCATCGAACATGGCGTGGAGATAGATTACGAAGAAGCTCGTGAGAGGGTTTACGGCATGTCATATTCTCAGTGGAAAGAGAAATATCAGGCCGATGCAACACCAGAGCAATTAGCGGCATTTGACGCTCGCCAAGCGCAAAAAGGCGGGTGTAGTTAAATTAATTCGATCAAGAGGTGTGGAATGTTTCCCGACCATCAGTACCTGTATGAAATGTATCAAGCGGACAAAATTGAAAATATTGACAAGATCCATTTAAAACCTGTCGATATTGAAGAGCCGTTAAATCACTTATTCACACCGTTGCCCGCTCTTGAAGCTGAAGTAATAGGGTACTCTTACCTTGGACAAGCCATTCGTAAATTTGTATGGGGAGATGGTCCACTATGCGTATTATGTTGGTCGCAAATGCACGGAGACGAGTCTACCGCAACAGCCGCTATTATCGATGTTCTTAACACGTTGTGCAGTAGGTACGACGATAAATCAATTTTAGCGTTAAAGGAAACCTTGACCATCCACTTTGTACCTATGATTAATCCAGATGGCGCGATGAAAATTCAAAGAGAGAATGCACAAGGCATCGATATAAATAGAGATGCTCGCGCGTTGCAATCACCAGAGGGCAAAACCTTAAAGGGATTAATCGATATTCTTAAGCCTTCATTGTGTTTTAATTTGCATGATCAAAATCGCTATTACCGAATTGCCAATTCTCAACAGCCCACTACGTTAGCATTCTTGGTACCCGAGGGCGACGAAGCAGGCACGTTAACCGAAAATCGATTGTATGCAATATCACTATTGGACAGCGTGATAGGCGACTTGCAGGAGTTTATGAACGGGGGAATCGCCAAATATAGTGACACTTACTCGCCTCGTGCCTTTGGCGACTATGCAAGTTCAGTTGGCGTTCCTTGTATACTCATCGAATCCGGAGAATATATCACCGATCCAAATAGACAGCAGGCAAGATGGCTAAATTACCTTGTACTGATGAAGATGTTCCACCTATTGGCAACAAATAGTCAAGAAAGATCTGCGCCGCACTATAAAAACTTGCCGGATAACATTGAAAATGGCATGTCAGATTTGCTTATCAGGAATGTTACAGTTCATCGAACAGATATTGATTACATGCTTGATATGAGCTTAAGAATTGAGGGAAACAAAGGCTATATTTATGAGCTCGGCGATTTACAGCAACAGGGTGGATTTGAACAATTTGATGCAAATGGGGCGATGTATTTAACAGGTATGACATTTGAAGTCACTCAACCGCTTGATTTGACAGATGCAGCATATATCAATTTATTGAAACAGGGATATTGCCGATTTGGTGGTGACATTTCACAAATCAATAATCTTTCAAGTTGGCCAATAGTCAAAGGTCTTGGATTCAACGAACCAGCAAAGTTTTGGTCAGAAGGCTTACCGCCAACCTGTTTATTCAAACAAGACGATTATATTGTTGCCGTGTTACTCAAAGGAAATTTGATTGTATTGGATTAAACACCTCTTAAGTGTCGATAAAATGCGTAATTAGAAACAATTTATTGCCAAAAGATCATTTATAACCCTGCCAAATGCGATAAGCTATCGACTGGTTAAGCCTATATAATTTATTAAAATGAAAAAACACATTGTCGGTTGCTTTGCAGTTAGTTTGTTGATGCTCCACGGGTTATTGTTCGCGGATGAATATCTTAATACGTTACAGTCGCAAGATATTTTCTCTTTGGAATATGCCTCGGGTCTAGATATTTCGAAGGATGGCAAGACTGTTGTTTTTGTTCGAAATTTCATGGATATCCAAACCGACAGGAAGTTGAGCAACATTTGGTCTATCGATACGAAATCAAAAGCAATGCGTCCTATTACAACAGGCGACCACAGTGATTATTCGCCGCTATTGTCTCCTGATGAAAACAAGATAGCTTATATTTCGACTCGCACAGGTCGCCCGCAAATTTACATCACTTGGCTAGACAGCGGCCAAACCGCTAAAATTACCAACTTAACATCATCGCCCAGTAACCTCAGCTGGTCCCCCGATGGAAACAACCTTGTATTTTCAATGTTTGTTGAAAAACCGCAATCAAACCCAGTGAGTCTGCCTGGGAAACCTAAGGGTGCCAAATGGTCTGATCCGGCTATTTATATCGATGACGTTTACTACCGCTTTGATGGTGGAGGTTATACTACCAAGGGATCAACGGAAATTTTTACTATTCCAACATTGGGCGGCACGCCGCGGCAATTAACCAATGATGAATTTGATAACAGCGGACCGTACTCCTGGAGTATAGACGCCAAAACGATCTTTTTTTCGGCCAATCGTCATGAAAATCGCGACTTTGCACCACTAAACTCCGACGTTTACGCGTTATCAGTTGAAGATTTATCCATTAAACAACTTACAACACGGGATGGACCTGATAATAATCCTGTGGTTTCCCCCAACGGCAAACTCATTGCCTTTACTGGTTTTGATGATAAGCGACTTAACTATGACAATGCGCAACTATTTGTAATGGAAGCTGATGGTAGCGATATACGGCAAGTTTCTGAGGCGTTTGATCGCAGCATTGATGGATTAGCTTGGGATGATGATTCTAAAAATATTTACATTCAATATGACGATAAAGGTAAATCAGTACTAGCATTACAGTCACTTCGGCGGGGCACAAAACGCACAATACTTTCAGAGTCCTTGGGTGGACAGTCGTACGGTCGACCTTATACAGGTGCTGAATTTGCTGTAAGTGCATCAGGGCAAGTAGCTTTTACCCTTTCAGATCCGCTTCGTCCTGCAGATGTAGCGTTAATCAATAAGAAAAAAACGATACAACTGACTCGTTTAAACGACGATTTTCTTGGCCATAAAGCATTGGCAAAGATCGAAGAAATTTGGTTTAAGTCCTCGGCAGATGAACGAGATATTCAAGGATGGATTGCTTATCCCCCAGGTTTTGACAATTCGAAAAAATATCCACTTGTGTTGGAGATTCATGGCGGTCCCGTTACTGCATATGGCCCACACTTTTCAATGGAGGTTCAGTTGTTTGCCGCAGCAGGAAATGTCGTGCTTTATACTAACCCTCGTGGCAGTTCGAGCTATGGCAAAGAGTTTGCCAATACTATTGATAAAAACTACCCAAGCCAGGACTATTACGACCTAATGTCAGGTGTTGACGCTGTCATCGAAAAAGGATTCATTGATACCGATCAACTATACGTTACTGGCGGTTCGGGGGGCGGTGTATTAACGGCCTGGACGATTGGGCATACAGACCGATTTGCAGCAGCTGTGGTCGCAAAGCCTGTGATAAATTGGTACAGCTTTGTGCTCACAGCAGATTTTTATCCTTTTTTCTATCAATACTGGTTTGACAAAAAACCCTGGGAAGATTTAAAAACTTATATGGAATATTCGCCAATCAGTTACGTGGGAAATGTAAAAACACCAACTATGTTGCTGACCGGGGAGGCTGATTTTAGAACTCCTATTTCAGAAACCGAGCAGTATTATCAAGCGTTAAAGATCCAAGGTGTCGACAGTGCAATGGTAAGGATCCCTGGAGCGTCCCATGGCATTTACCGTAAACCGAGTAATTTAATGGCAAAAGTCGAATATATCCTATGGTGGTTTAATCAATATGCGCCTAAAACAAAGGAAGCTCTAAATAATGATTGATCAAGGTGTTCTTTTACTCATTATTTATGTTTTTGTGGCACTGGGTTTTTCATTTTTGTGTTCTGTTGCAGAAGCCGTGTTATTGAGTGTGTCGTCTGGTTATATTTCTTTGTCTATGAATAGTGGTGAAGCATCAGGTAAGATCCTTCATGATTTCTACGAGGATATTAATCGTCCGCTATCGGCAATTTTAACCCTGAACACCATTGCACATACCATGGGTGCCGCGGGGGCAGGTGCCCAGGCTGCGGTGGTATTTGGCGATGCTTATCTAGGTCTTGCTTCAGCGGTGTTAACTTTTCTCATCCTGGTTTTTTCTGAGATCATTCCTAAAACGCTGGGAGCAACCTACTGGCGCCAACTAGCGCCGGCAACGTCCTTTTTCCTCAAATATCTCGTACTTGTGTTATATCCTTTCGTAAAAATGTCAGCAAAACTCACGGGCAGTTTTACAGAAGAAAGTCCGCTTAAGGGGCTTAGCCGCGCTGAGTTGCACGCCATGGCCGCGCTTTCCCATAAGGAAGGGCAGCTAGAGCATCAAGAAGCCAATATTCTTCAAAGTTTGCTCAGTCTTGAAGCATTAACGGTTCGCGAGGCGATGACGCATAGAACGGTGGTTTTTAGAGTGTCTGAACAAATGACTGTTGAAGAGTTTTATCACAAGCATGCCAGTGAAGTGTATTCGAGGATCCCTGTTTACGAAGGTGATGACTCGGAACAAGTTAGTGGTTTTGTGATGAAGGCGGATCTGTTGCTTGCTCAGGCTAGAGGAAATGGGGATAAAACCCTCGCCACTTACCGCAAAGATATGGTGGCTTTGTTGAGCAGTACACCTTTATCAGAAACTTTCCCACATTTTCTTCAATCTCGTTCGCATATGTTGTTAGCGATTGATGAATATGGTGGATTAGAGGGTATTTTAACCTTAGAGGATTTGTTAGAAAGCTTGCTTGGGATTGAAATAGTGGATGAAAAAGACAAACACATAAGCATGAAAAAAGTCGCAAGACTTATGTGGAAACGTCGAGAAAAAGAGTTGTTCAACATAGAACAAGAAAAGCAGTAGATAGAGCAGGGGAATTATGTCTGAATTACTGGTTTGCAAAAATGTCAGCAAACAATATCAGGACAATGAAAATGTTGTAAGTGTACTAAAAAATATTAACTTTAGTGTTAACGTCGCTGAACAAGTCGCGATCTTGGGTAGTTCAGGATCTGGCAAAAGTACCTTGTTGCATATTTTAGGCGCATTAGACACACCGACATCTGGTACGGTTTTATTTGAAGGTAAAGACATTTTTTCGTTTGATGAAAAGCAACAGGCGAGTTTTCGAAATCGCTCCCTTGGTTTTGTATATCAATTTCACCATCTTTTGCCTGAGTTTAATGCGTTGGAAAATGTCGCAATGCCATTACTAATCGGCGATGTGTCATTTCACGTTGCCACTACAAAAGCCAGTGAGATGTTGGAGAAAGTAGGGCTTAGTCACAGGCATACGCACAAACCTGCTGAGCTTTCTGGGGGAGAAAGACAAAGAGTGGCGATTGCAAGAGCGCTAGTAACTGAACCAGGCTTAGTTTTAGCTGATGAACCTACAGGCAACCTTGATCATAAAACAGGACAAAGTATTTATAAGTTGTTGAATGATTTGCGTGAACAGGTGTCCACAAGTTTTATTATTGTTACTCATGATAACGAGTTAGCGCAAAAACTTGATCGCACTTTAGACATCACGGATGGCACTTTATCAGAGCGTATGTCAAAAATCGCATCTACTCCGCACTCAGCGCACGTTAAAAGCTTATGAATTTAGTTGCCCAATTGGCTTGGAGATTTCGCTCTGGCAAACGACAAAATGGTTTTATTTCGTTCATTTCGGCGTCTTCAACGTTGGGAATCGCTTTAGGGTGCATGGTGCTCATTCTTTTGCTCTCTGTGATGAATGGATTCGAAAAGGAACTTAAAGACAAGTTATTGGGTTTTATTCCTCATGGTGAAGTCTACGCTTACAGTGCTGATGGACTAACAGATTGGCGGCAACAGCTGCAACGTTTAGCGTCAGATCAGCATATCCTTCACATAGAACCCTATACAAAAGCATCTGGATTGCTACAAAAAGGTGCTCAAATGAAAGCTATCCCTGAGTTGGTCGGTATCGATCCCAGTTTCTCGGCCAAAAATCGTTTGGCGCAATCAGTCGACGCCGATGTTTGGAAAAAATTTAGTAATACACCTGATGCTGTATTACTAGGCAGTTCAATCTTAAAACAAATGGATCTTGTTAGAGGTGATAAGGTTCAATTGCTGTTACCCCGTGTTTCAGATGATTTGTCTTTTCAGGCACCGAAAACGGTATGGTTAACCGTAGTGGGTGAAATTAATATTGGCGGTGAACTTGATTCACAGATTGGATTTATGCACATGCCGCTTGCTGCAACAACCTTGGGGACTACTAATGGTGCTCAGGGTTTACGTTTCGTTTTCGACGACCCTTTTATTGCGCCAGAATCCATGCGCGGTATTGGTTTTTCGTTTGATCAACATGTTTACATGACGGATTGGACAAGGACTCAAGGGCATTTGTATCAAGATATCCAACTTGTCAGAACTGTGGTTTACATTGCGCTTACCTTAGTCATTGCGGTTGCCTGCTTCAATATAGTTTCAACGTTGGTGATGGCGGTAAATGAAAAGCAAGCGGAAATCGCGATGTTAAAAACCATGGGGGCAAGGGATCACTTGTTGCTGAAAGTCTTTTTGCTTCAAGGCGCATTTAATGGGGTTATGGGAACGCTGATAGGTGTTATTGCAGGCGTACTGCTGGCGCAAAATCTCACAAGTATCGCATTGTTTTTTGAGTCGGTTTTAGGATTCCGGTTCTTATCTGGGGACATTTACTTTATCGATTTTTTGCCCTCTGAGTTAAAATGGACAGAAGTTTTTATTACCGCCGCTATCGCGATTGTGTTGAGTTTATTTGCGACCTTATATCCTGCAATGAAAGCCACTAAGATTAACCCTGCTAGGGCATTAGGCCAAAGGTAAACACGCTCGATTGCAATCAAAAAAAGGGTCTTTGAAAATACCCTAATGAAATGATTAACCCCAATCCCGGATAAGAAATGTCGGGATTGGGGTTGATTACATTGTTGAGTGTAGTAGCGACTATCCTCTAAAGCGTGTCAGTCAGTTTTTTTGTGAACTGAGGCCGGTTCGAACTCATCCAAGTCAAGCTCTTCTTCTTTTTCTCCTGCGTCTGGATCGTAATAAATGGCAGTGTCCAAATCATTTTCACTTTTAGCCACAACACAGGCTACTGTACAATCGCCTGTGATATTGACCGCTGTTCTGGTCATATCCAGGAGTCTGTCTACACCAAGAATTAACGCTACGCCGTCGACGGGCAAACCGACCTGAACCAGCACCATAGCCAACATCAAGGTGCCCACGCCAGGAACTCCGGCTGTGCCTACAGACGCTAGCGTTGCGGTTAGTACTACCATGAGCAAATCTGAGGTCGTCAAGTCGATTCCATAGACTTGCGCAATAAATACCGTCGCAACACCTTGCATAATGGCAGTGCCATCCATGTTAATCGTGGAGCCCAAGGGTATTGTGAAAGATGCAACAGAATTCCCAACCCCAAGTTTTTTGGTGGCTGTTTCCATTGTCACTGGCAACGTTGCGCTACTACTAGATGTGCTAAACGCAAATAATGCGGCTTCACGCATCTTTTTAAACAGTACGATTGGGTTCAAACCGGCGAATATTTTTAAAATTAACGAGTAAGTAACAGTGAGATGGATCGCTAAGACTAATAACACCAAGCCAAAATACCAAATTAGTGATGCAATACTCGAGGGATCTATTGTCGTGAATAGTTTTGCTAGCAAAGCATAAACACCGTATGGCGCTAAATTCATCAAAATAGTGACAAGTTTCATGATGACGGCGTTTAAATCATCGAATAGTGCTGCCACTCGTTTTCCAGGCGCTCCGGTCATTGCCATAGCAAGACCAAATAAAACCGCAAACGTAATGACCTGTAACATTTTTCCTTCAGTGAACGCAGCAAATGGATTGGAGGGGAAAATATCGATAATGACTTGTGCTAACCCTGGGGCTTCTTTAGGCGTATAGGTTACGGACTCTGGCATGCTTACCCCTACACCAGGCTCGACAATTAAAGCGGCAATGATGGCAACAGTAATTGCTAAGGCGGTAGTTCCTATGTACAAAGCGACAGATTTCCCTCCTAGCCTTCCCAATTTGCTGGGTTCAGACAAGTTAGCGATTCCGCAGACTAAAGAGACAAAAACCAGGGGTACAATCAACATTTTTAGACTGTTGATAAAGATTTGTCCCGTCACATGAAATATACCTTCGACTAAAACAGCATACGTAGAAACAGTGACTCCGAATACACTAAAGGTGAAATCTCCGCTATCATCAAACAACCATTTTAGTAAAACACCGGTAACAATCCCGGCAATCATGCCGATAAAGATTTTAGTGGTGAGACCAAGTTTTTGTGGGGACTGCTGCATAATTGTCCTAAAATTAAAGTGATTTTAGATAGCGTAGCAAGATTGTTGCGCGAGCTAAACCATAAAAACGCATACAGTGAGTACTTGAATTGAAAAATCGTATATGTGGGAATAACGACATGATTTCACGCTTGAAGGTGTTTATCACCAGTTTGATGCTTTTAACTCTTACTGCTTGCGGTGGAGGTGGCTCGGTTGAACGAGAGCCTACTACTGGAGGCGGTGTAGGGGGAGGGGGCACAACTGCTCCTACATTTAGTGTTTCGCTGGCCGTTGCGGGGCAAAATGGTGAAGACACCAATGCACTCAGTGCGACTGTTCCTTTGGTAATCACCGCAACAGTAAGTAGTTCAGATGGTGGTGACGTATCCAATCAGCTCATTACATTCACTTTTAGTCAAACTGGACTCGCTAATTTTTCTAATGATACTGGGACTGCGTTGACTAATGCACAAGGCGTAGCAACGATCGGACTAACGGTTGGCGAAAACTCGGGTGACGCATTAGTGATTGGCGCGCTAGATGCAGATACTCAAGGTCAAATTGGTTTTAGTTCTTCAGGTACCGCAACATCTGGTGACACACCCGCATCACTCGAAATCTTTGCCAGTGCAACACAATTGGCGTCCAGTGGCTCTGATGAAATCGAACTTATTGCAGTAGTTAAAAACGCACAAAATATTTTGTTGTCAGGTGTTGATGTTTCGTTTTCTGCTAATAACGGGGCTGAATTGCAGATAGTACAAGGTAGCTCCGCTGATGACGGAACCGCTAGAGCAATTCTTACAAGTCGTAATAACCCAGAGAACCGGCTTATTACCGCTACAGTATCGACCGGCACATTTAGTGAAGCTGTAGATATTCAAATTGTTGGTACAGAAGTGAATGTTGATGGGCCAACATCAGTGGTTCTTGGAGACACCATAGACGTTACAATTAAAGTTGCTGATTCCGATGGCAATGGTTTGGCTAATCGCACCGTATCGGTTACCGCTTCACAAGGTACAATTGTGTCTGAAGCAACAACAGATGCAGAAGGTCAGGTGACGGTTCAGTATCAAGCCAGTAATTCGGGTGAAAACACAATCACAGCTAGCGCTTTAAATGCACAAGGTGAGTTAAACTTTAATGTGCAGGAAGACAGTTTTAGTTTTACAACCGTACCCACGGAGGATGTTCCTCTTGGCACTGATACAACATTGAGCATCACTTGGTTAAAGGATAATGTGCCCTTTGCAGGTGGTAATATTACTTTAAGCTCTTCTCGAGGTAACATAACGACTCCAACAGCTGTGACAAATGCAGAAGGTATTGCGACTTTTGTTATAAGTTCGTCTAATGCCGGTTTAACAAGCATAACCGCAGAAGGTGAAGATGGTGATGGTCAAACAGTTAGCGCAAGAACCCAGTTTGAATTTATTGCAACAACCCCTGCAACTATCCTTGTTGATGCATCGCCAGATTTAATTGGTCCTGAAGGCCAAACCACAACGATTTCAGCCATTGTGCGCGATGCGACAGGAAACTTAGTAAAAGGCCAAGTGGTCAACTTCCGAGTAGATGATGTAAGTGGTGGATTTGTATCCCCAAATTCATCGACAACTGACAGTAATGGTATTGCATCAACGGTTTATACCTCTAATGCGGTGAGTAGCGAAGATGCCGTAGTTGTACATGCTGAAATGGCTGCAAACACAGCAGTTACAGATTTTACAACGCTCACTGTAGGCGATAGAGCCTTTGATATTTCTTTGGGAACAGGCAGGACCATTCAGGTTCCAGATGATTCCAGTTATTTAAAAGAATTTTCCGTGTTTGTCAGTGATGCAGCTGGTCGTCCGGTGGGTAATGTTGACCTAACGGTTTCATCGACACCCGTTAAATTTTCTGCGGGCGGCGTTTATCGCAAAGGATTTTGGGTATATAACGTTGATCTCGATGTTTGGCAGCCCCAGGTGACAGCAACGTGCGCAAACGAAGATATTAACGGTAATGGTTCACTTGATGTCGGTGAAGATACAAATGGCGATGGTAAGTTAACCCCTGGTATCGTTGGTACTATCGGTTTTGCGAGTGATACGGATTCAACAGATGAAAATGGACAGGCAAAAGTTGAGGTGCGTTATCCTAAAGCATTTGGTCCTTGGACTGACGTTGAGATTAGTGTATTTGGCCAATCTTCAGGAAGTGAAGCAGTAGAAAGTCAGGAATTTACTTTTGCTGTGGCGGCTGTTGATTTAGATGATGAAGCGTCACCGCCCCCGCCTAACCCATTTGGGGCAGGATTGCTTTGTACTGATACGGATTAAATAAAAAGCGCTCTAAGGAGCGCTTTTTTGTTTCTGGCATTGATGGCAGGGTATCTAAGTGTCAACAAGCCTTTGTCGTAAGGACTATCTTTGAAATGGGTAAACCGAGCCAAGATTTAGGATTTGTGTTAATTCGTCCAAAGCGGTGCGTGATTCTATCAACAATTGGGGATCACGCAAATCGTCATCGCCCAACTCATCTCTGTAGTGTTTGTCTACCCAACTATTAAGCTTTGCGAAGTTAGCGTCATCGATTAACGTATTTTGGTTTACCGCCCCTAACTCTTGTTCTGTCATAGCAACTCTCAAGCGCAAGCAAGCTGGGCCGCCACCATTGCGCATGCTTTGTTTAACATCGAAATAATGTACGTGTTTGATGGGAGTGTCTTGCGTAATCAAATTACTTAAATATTTTGACACCGAATCGCTTTCTTCGCAGTCTGTTGGTGCAATAATAGCCATCTCACCAGAGGGCAAAGTAATGATTTGCGTATTGAATAAGTAGGTTTTAATGGCCTCTTGAACGGTTACCGCTTCAGTATCCACCCTAACAAAATGGACTTTTTCATCACCAAATTTACGTTGAATTTCATCCAATGCATTTTGTGTGTCGAAGAATGCTTGCTGGTGATAGAACAGTACATTCTGATTGCCAACTGAGATGACGTCATTGTGGAAAACGCCTTGGTCTATGACATCAGGGTTTTGTTGGATAAATACGGTAGTGTCATCGTCCAACCCATGCAAACGAGCAATTGCCTGGCTGGCTTCTAATGTTTGTCGCGCAGGAAAAACCGTAGGGGCAGGTTTGCTTACATCAAAAGCGTGTCTACCATAAACAAAGATCTCAACACCGGCTCTTCCATATTCTGAACAAAGTCTAGTGTGGTTCGCCGCACCTTCATCACCAAAATGTTCATTGTCTGGCAAGTGAACGTGATGTTGGAAGTATTTATCGTTTTTAAAGGTCGATTGCAAAATGCGACCGGTAACTTCAGGTTCCAACGAACGGTGAAATTTATTAGTCAAATTTGCTGGTGTAAAGTGAACCTTCCCGTCGTGAGTATCGGCACTGGGAGACACGGTGGCAGCGTTTGCTGTCCACATGCTTGATGCTGAGCAGCATGCAAGAAAAACCTCAGGAGCGCGCTTTGAGGCTTGTTCTAATACGTTTGCATCACTACCAGTGAATCCTAGTCTACGCAACGTATCAATGTCTGGTCTTGCTTGAGGGGCTAATACACCTTGGGTCATTCCTAAGTCGTGCAGCGCTTTCATTTTAAGTAAACCCTGTTTAGCTGCCTGTTTTGGGCTACTTTTAGCATTGGCATTATTGAGTGATGCAACGTTGCCAAATGATAAACCGGCATAGTTGTGAGTAGGCCCTACAAGACCATCAAAATTCACTTCTACTTGCTTCATGGATTTCCTCTTAATTATTGTGGATACAGCAACTGATTCAGACAATATGCTCAGACTATTCGCTATATCAATCGCTGATTGATGACGTTTCCAGTAATGTGGTGCAGCGATTATACGTGTTTTGATCCTCTAGCCAAGGGCGACGGTTGAAATTTGACCAATTCTGGTTCAAGGCGCGAAGGAATATTTGGATAACTATTAATAAGAACTTGTTTTCTATTCACTTTGCCGATATATGTTAAAAAGGAATGATGGGAGGTGTTAACACATTTGACACCTGTAAAAGAGAATAAAACCCATATAAATCAAAGGTTAATAAGTAATTTATGGCAAAATCACTGGTTATTGTCGAGTCGCCAGCTAAGGCGAAAACAATAAATAAATATCTCGGCAAAAATTTTATTGTGAAATCGAGTGTAGGTCACGTTCGTGATTTGCCGACCAAAGCATTAGGTAAAGCACCGGCTAAAAAACCGGCCAAAGAGCTTAAGGAATGGTCAGACAAAAAACGTGAAAACTATTTGCGAGAATTCGAATATCAGAAACTCGTCGATCGCATGGGGATTGATCCTAAAAACGATTGGAACGCTCATTACGATATTCTTAATGGTAAAGAGAAAGTAGTCGCTGAATTGAAAAAGCTGGCAAAGGACGCAGATACGATTTATCTCGCAACGGATTTGGATAGAGAAGGAGAGGCGATCGCCTGGCACTTGCAGGAGATTTTAGGGACCAAAGGAAAAACCTACCAGCGCGTCGTATTCAACGAAATTACTAAAAATGCCATTCAAGACGCATTTTCTGATCCTGGTGAAGTGAATATCGAACGCGTCAACGCACAGCAAGCACGTCGATTTTTAGATCGTGTTGTTGGCTTTATGGTCTCACCTTTACTTTGGAAAAAAGTCGCAAGAGGCCTTTCAGCGGGGCGAGTTCAATCGGTGGCAGTTAGACTTGTTGTGGAGCGTGAGCGAGAAATCAAAGCCTTTGTTCCAGAAGAGTTTTGGGATGTTCACGCCGACCTAGATGCCGCGTCTCAACCCCTTAGAATGCTAGTCAACAAGGAAAATGGCAAAGCATTCAAACCGACTAATAAAGCACAAGCTGATGAAGCAGTAAAATCTTTAAAATCAGCACAATACAACGTAATTAGTCGCGAATCGAAACCCACACAAAGCCGTCCGTCTGCACCTTTTATAACTTCAACGTTACAGCAAGCTGCAAGTACACGATTGGGATTTGGCGTTAAAAAAACCATGATGATGGCGCAGCGTCTCTATGAAGCGGGTCACATTACTTATATGCGTACCGATTCAACCAATTTGAGTCAGGACGCAGTGCAAACTTGTCGTGATTTCATAAGTGATAATTTCGGAAATAATTATTTGCCTGAAAAAGCAAACCTTTACGGCAGTAAAGAGGGGGCACAAGAAGCCCACGAAGCAATTAGGCCCTCAAATGTACAAGTTAAATCCGAATCACTGACCGAAATGGAACGTGATGCGCAAAGATTGTACGAATTGATCTGGCGACAGTTTGTTGCCTGTCAGATGGTTCCAGCGAAATATGATGCGTCAACCATTAAAGTTGCTGCTGGCGATTTTGAATTGGTAGCAAAGGGGCGTGTGCTTAAATTTGATGGTTGGACACGTGTACAGACACAAGTTAAAAACAAAAAAGATGATGACTTAACTTTACCTGATGTCAAAGAAGGCCAGAGCCTTGATTTAAAAGCCCTCGATCCTAAACAGCATTTTACTAAACCCATCGCTCGTTTTAATGAGGCGTCATTGGTAAAAGAATTGGAAAAACGTGGTATAGGCCGTCCTTCTACCTATGCAAGCATCATATCTACCATTCAAGATCGTGGTTACGTCAAACTTGACAACAAACGTTTTTATGCGGAAAAAATGGGAGAGATCGTCAACGACAGATTAGTCGATAATTTTACCGATCTAGTGGGCTTCGATTTCACTGCAAACATGGAACAACAGCTTGATGATGTAGCAACAGGTAAACGCAAATGGAAGGATGTGTTAGACGAGTTTTATGACGACTTCTACCAACGTTTGTTGAAAGCTGAATTGCCGCCTGAAGAAGGCGGGATGCGTCTCAATCAGGCGATTGAGACCGAAATACCTTGCCACATTTGTGAGCGGCCCATGAACGTAAGAACCGCGTCAACAGGCGTGTTTTTGGGATGTTCAGGTTACAATCTTCCTCCCAAAGAACGCTGTACAGGCACAAAGAATCTTACGCCTGGTGATGAAGTTGTTAAAGTGGATGACGAGGAAGAGCTCGAAACTGAATTGCTTCGTGCTAAACGGCGATGTGATGTCTGCGGTACTGCAATGGACAGCTATTTAGTCGATGAAGCCCGAAAACTGCATGTATGTGGCAATACACCGACCTGTCCTGGGACCTTTGTAGAAAAAGGCACCTTTAAAATTAAAGGTTACGACGGCCCAATAATCGAATGCGACAAATGTGGATCAAATATGGAGCTGAAAAATGGACGTTTTGGCAAATATTTTGGATGCACAAATGAAGATTGCAAAAATACGCGTAAGTTGCTGAAAAACGGCGAACCCGCGCCACCAAAAGAAGATCCTGTGGATTTGCCGGAACTTCCTTGCGAAAAATCCGATGCACACTTTGTATTAAGAGATGGTGCTTCTGGAATATTCCTTGCCGCGCATAATTTCCCCAAATCTCGAGAGACCCGAGCGCCATTTGTTCACGAATTGGCCCGATTTAGAGACCGGATATCGCCAAAATTCTATTATTTAGCTGACGCGCCAGACAAAGATCCTGATGGTAATCCTAGTATGGTCAGGTACAGTCGCAAAACCAAACAACAGTACATCACAACCGAGAATAGTGATGGAAAAGCAACAGGTTGGGCAGCGTGGTATACCGACGGAAAATGGCAAATAGATGATAAACGCAAAAAGAAAAAGTAAATTTGCGTGACTTTGCATTCAGTAAATAAAACGGCGGTGTTACACTGCCGTTTTTTATTTTTAAGAACTTTTTAGAGACGATCATGGCGTTATCACTTCAAGAGCAGTTGTTAAAGGCCGGTTTAACAGATAAGAAAAAAGTTAAACAGGTGAAAAAAGAGAAACACAAAAAAATAAAGCATCAACAAAAACACAAAGTCGTTGAGGAAAACGTTGCCAAAATAGCAGCGGATAAGGCGTTGGAAGAAAAAAGAGAAAAAGATCGTCAATTAAATCTTGAAGCGAAGAAAGTCGCCGATGCCAAGGCCATATCAGCGCAAATCAAGCAACTGATAGAGATAAATAAACAGCCCAAAGACAATGGCGACATTCCTTGCAATTTCCAGCATAACAATGTCATCAAACGCCTTTATGTCGATCAACAAACTCGCAATCGTATCAGCCAAGGTAAATTAGCTATTGTAACCTTGGGTAACGGCTACGAAATTGTGCCGATGCCTGTTGCAGACAAAATTAGTGCCCGGGATGAAGAGGCAGTGGTTTATCGAGCAGATGAAGCCGAACAGGCCGAAGCTAAAAGTAGCGCTACAAAAGAAGAAGATGATTGGTATGCTGAATACGAAATTCCAGATGATTTGGTTTGGTAAGCAGTGAAAGAGCCGTTTAGGTCGACAAAATGAGAGATAACATTGAAAATTTGGGTTGATGCGGACGCGTGTCCCAATGTCATTAAAGACATTTTATTTAAGGCAGCACAGCGAACAGGCGTAGAAATGATGTTGGTTGCCAATCAATACATCAAAGTGCCACCTGCAAAAAACATTTCGTCTTTGCAAGTTTCTGCGGGCTTCGATGTTGCTGATGACGAAATCGTCAAACGTTGTGAAAACAATGATCTCATTATCACTAGTGATATTCCTTTAGCGGCAGAGGTGATTGAAAAAGGCTGCTTGGCGTTGAGTCCGCGTGGAGAATTGTTAGACAAACAAAATGTACGCTCCAGGCTCAACATAAGAGATTTTATGGATACGATGCGTGCCAGTGGTGTCAATACGGGTGGTCCGCCAGCGCTGAGCCAAAGCGATCGACAAAATTTTGCCAATCACTTAGATAGGATCTTAACTCAGAACCTGAAAAATTAAATTCGCAAACAATGGCAGACCCCATATTAAAGAGATTGCGCAATTGAGCTTTTCAGACTCTTTTTATTTAAAACGCTTTGGTTTTTTAGGCTTTTTAGGCTTAATAGGTCGGTCATCTAATTTAGATTCTGGTAAGCCTTCTTTAGGGTCAAACCCGTCGATAATCTGTCGGGTAATAACTTGCTTAGTCAATCTTTCAATGTCTTTAAGTAATTTGAATTCATCTTGGCAGACTAAAGATATGGCTTTGCCGCTAGCGCCAGCTCGCGCAGTGCGCCCGATCCGATGCACGTAATCTTCAGAAACATGAGGGAGGTCATAGTTGATAACAAAAGGTAATTGCGCGATGTCCAATCCTCTAGCGGCAATATCCGTCGCAACCAAGATACGGACTTTTCCGGTTTTAAAATTGTGTAGAGCGGTTGTGCGCGCACCTTGGCTTTTGTTTCCGTGAATGGCAGCTGCAACGAGTCCTTTGGCCGTTAGTTGCTTCGCTAGGCGGTTTGCACCGTGTTTGGTGCGGCTAAACACTAACACCTGCTGCATATCTTCCTGCTTGATAATGTGCGACAACAGAGCAGATTTTTTGGTTTTATCAACCGGGTAAACGCGTTGTTCAACTTTTTCAGCCGTAGAGTTCGCTGGTGTCACAGAGACTTCCACAGGGTCATTAACTAGCTCACGTGCAAGGGCTTTAATCTGATCTGAAAAGGTCGCAGAAAAGAGCAGGTTTTGGCGGTTATTGGGTAACAATTTCATGACCCGCTTTATGTCATGGATAAATCCCATGTCCAGCATTCTATCTGCTTCGTCAAGCACCAAAATTTCCAAATTCTGAAATTTAACGGCGTTTTGGCTATGCAAGTCTAGGAGGCGACCTGGTGTAGCAACCAAAATATCGACACCTTTTCTAAGTGCTAACATCTGTGGGTTGATGCTCACTCCACCAAAAACCACCGTATGCGAGCACGGAGAATGTAAAGCGTATTCTTTGATACTACTCGCCACTTGTGCCGCTAATTCTCTTGTAGGCACTAAAATAAGGGCTCTAGCATGGTTGTTTTTGACTTTTGTACCGTTGTGCAGCCTTTGCAGCATGGGCAAAACAAACCCGGCTGTTTTACCCGTGCCGGTTTGAGCCGCAGCCATTACGTCTTTACGTTCTAGGATTGCGGGAATGGCCTTTTGTTGTATTGGGGTAGGGGCTGTGTAGCCTTTCTCTGTTAATGCATTTACAATATTTTGGTGTAAGCCTAAGCTGTGAAAATTCATTCATTTATCCAAGTGAGGTAGCCGTGATAAAAGAAATGATCAACAGGCCAAAAGAGTGAGGGGTCGCCCGCGCTATTTGTATAAACGCGGGCTGGGAAATTATAAAACGTCTACTAATGCTGTGGCCAATTGGTCGACATTTTTTAAGCTGATGCCTGCGACATTAACACGGCTTGAATTCACAAAATATACACTATGTTTATCACGGACTGCCTGAACTTGTTCAGGCGTAATGCATAGATAAGAGAACATGCCTTTTTGCGAAGTGACAAAACTGAAGTCTTTCTGAGCTCCTTTTTCAGCGAGTTTATTTACAAGTAATTCTCGCAATGACTGCATACGAACTCGCATGTCATTAACCTCATTTTGCCACTCATGTTTTAACTCTTCATCATTAAGAATGATATCAACCAATGCACCACCATAAGAAGGAGGCATTGAATAAATACCACGAGCAACAAACTGAATTTGTGATTGGATACTTTTTTTAATGGTAGAGTTGGCGGTAATCATCGCTGCCAATCCAACGCGTTCTCGGTACAATCCAAAATTCTTTGAACAAGAAGCAGCAATTATAACTTCAGGAAGATTCTGCGTTAACAAACGAACACCATAAGCATCTTCTTCTATGCCATCACCAAATCCTTGATATGCAATGTCAATAAAAGGCAGGAAACCTCGGTCTTTTGCGATGTCCAACACGGCGTGCCATTGCTCTTTTGTTAGGTCAGCACCGGTAGGATTGTGACAACAGCCGTGTAACAACACAACGTCACCTTTTTTAACCTTGGCCAAACACTCAGCCATTTGAGCAAACTTTATCCCTGCAGTGTCTTTGTCGAAATAGGGATAGGTTTCAATATTGAGTCCCGCATTTCCAATTAGAGGAATATGGTTAGCCCAGGTGGGATCGCTTACCCAAACCGTGGTATCTGGGTTGCAGCGTTTTAATAGTTCAGACAAAATACGCAATGCACCACAGCCGCCCGGCGCTTGAACAGCAGCCACCCGATCTTCTAGTAGTGCAGGGTGACCCTTACCCAATATTAGTTCTAGCATCCCATCAATGTAACCTTGAACACCTTGTGGTGTGATGTAGGTCTTGGTCGTTTCTTTTTCCAATAAAAGTGTTTGTGCTTTAGCTACTGAGCTTAAGATTGGCGTATCACCATTTTCGTCTTTATAAACGCCAACACCTAAGTCAATTTTATGTGGATTGGTATCTTCTTTAAACGCAGCGGAAAGTCCAAGTATAGGGTCGGCAGGTAATTGAGGTAACACTTCTAACACAATGGGTCCTTTAATGGGTGGGTAGCAAAATCTGCCGCTATTATGCCAGCTATCAACAAGAATTCGAGCACTAATTAAGCTGGAATTCGAAATGTTGTTGCTGAACATTCTTACCTTGGGGATTAAAGGTGTGTTCTAGCCATGTCACTTTGTGTTGATTATCAACGAGAAGCAGCGTTGCAGAGCGTGTTCCATACTCTTCTGACTGAATAAAAACTGATGATAGCTTTCTTTCCCATTCAATTGGAACCCCAGTTTGAGGAAGCAATTCGTCGGAAGATTGGGTTTGATTAAGTAAAATATCAAAAAGCTTGTCTGTTTCAATCGGCCCATTTTGTTGACTATGCGCTTTTAACTGCGCTACGCCTTGATTGATTTTTGGCCATGGACTATCAAGATCCGCGTTCGATAGGCCAAACACACCATTAGAAAGCTTATTCATTTTGTCTGTATGATTGTTGTAAACCCACAGGTTGTTCCATTCGCCAAACAGCAGGTTGTAGCCGTTGTAGTTGTCTTTGGTGCGACGTAGTGTCTTTAGATAATCTGTTTTGTGAACATCTGACAATAAATAGTGTGTCACTAACTCGCCACGAGTTGTCGCATCGGGCATGACTTTTTGTGGATCCCTAACATTGGTTAGTGCTGAAAGTTTTCCGCCTTTGGTGATCCCCATCCAAGTGCCTCCCGCTTTTAAATCTTTTCCAGCAAGTAACTGTGGATGCTTTTGCCAAAAATTGGATTGCAATGTCGGTCTGTTGTGAAATTCATCTCTATTTGCCGCGATGATCAATGGATACTGTGGATGCTGTTGAACGGCGATAAACAAAATACACATTAGTCTTTGTCCTCGCGCTTATCCTTTTGTAACTTGTTTACTAGATTTGATGAGCGCTTTACAAAATCATTGCTATTGCTCGCTTCCGCAAATCGCAGCGCCGGAACTAAAACAGTTGGATTATATTTGGGATTTTGATGGAATTTGTCCGTATTCACAAAATGTGGAGACAAAGTATAGACACTAATCAAAATTGTCCCGGCTGCGGCTATACCATTACGTAAACCATTGGATTGATGGAAGGCAAAGAACAATGCGAACCATAAAAAAGCAAAAAATAGTACACCTTTGGTGACGAGGATAAACCAATAAATACTTTGCACCGCACTGCTATTAAATTGCAAAAAGGTTTGTCCATAATCGAGCAACTCTGAGGCAATCAAAAATATCCACAACAAGGTGAATTGACTGACAATATGAGTGTCTTTTTTGGCTAACTTTGAGAGTAATGCAAAAGCCAATGGCCAAATGCTGGCTGTCGCAGCTACCGTTAATACAATTTTAACGATGACTGCAAATTCTAGTTGATTGATTGAATTTAAGTAATACTTACTGCCGATCATCGCGATGAATACGCTAAAGAAAAACGCGCAGACTCTGCGCATATCAAGCCACTCTATTTTCTCTTCTAATGCACTTAATCGTACGGTAGGTGCAACGTTTTGGCATTGTTTGAAAACGCGTATTCGGCTGCGACCTAGGGTAATAATATCGTCAAATGAAGATAGCGTTTGTGCAACTGACTTACCATTGATTTTAATTCCGTTTAAAGACCCATTGTCGACAACATCGAGACTGCCTGTTTCCTCATTTTCTGTCACTTTTAGATGATGAGGGCAAACGTATGGATCTTCTATCCGAATATCATTGTCATAGGCACGACCAATGGTAATGGATGACTTATCTAACAAGTAGTGCTGAATCACTTTGCCATCTTTAGATAATAATTCTACGACTACTGCCATGACATTGAATCCATAAAGTGTTTTGAAAAGGCTTCCATCGACTCATTGCTCACCCCTGATAAAGTAAAATGACTAATCAGGCTTCCTTGATTAAAGTCGTTGCTCGCAGAAATATACAGAACGTCAAACAAGTCCTCAAAATCTTTGTAGGCCCTAGCACACAGGACACTCTTTTGTGTCATCCCACGTGCATTTTGAACGAGGTCTTGTTGACAACGATAATTTGTTACATCGTTTTTTGTTGCGGGGTTACCTGGTCGTGTGAAGGCGATCTTTTGTGATATTAAATTATGAAACTGAACACTGTTTAGCTTCTCCGTCGTCAACCATTCAAATTCAATTTCAACTTCGCCTGTTTGAAGCTTTCCGTTTAGAAATATTGACTCGCCAATTCGGCAACGATTTGACACCGATAAAAACGAAACGTTTTTTTCACTCGCATTTGAGCCACCCCAACAGGTAATAAAATCCGATATCTGCTCTGGAATTGACGCTTTTCCGAGCATTCCAGTTTGCCAATTTGATGATAGAAGTTTTTCTATCATGGCTTTCTGGTTGTCATGGAGCTGCTGTTGAATATGGGCTTTATATTGTGTTGGCTCAAGGGTTTGTTTGGCAGCCAACAGATTTGCTACTTTAGGCAGTGGGATCAGAAAGCCAATTTGATTACCGGCTGTTGCAACATTAACACCAACCACCTGACCATTTTCGTTCACAGCTGGGCCGCCGCTCATTCCAGGATTAATTGAACCGGTAAAATGTATTCGTTGATAAAAGCTGTTTTTCTTTAATCCATTAAATGTACCGGGCACGACGATCATGCCTAAATCGTGAGGGTTACCAAGAGAAAATATTGTTGAACCTTGTAATGGAAGGGCATTTGCTATTTGTAGCGATGTATGGGATAGACCTTGCTGGTCAATTTTAAGCAAAGATAAATCGTTGATGACATCAAAGGTTTGTAAGGTTAAATCGCCCGTATTGCCATTGGAGTCCAAATACTGAATACGGTATTTATCAGGGAAATATACATAATCAGAGATTACATGGTAATTGGAAACCATATCACCGATGCCATTGACTAAAAATCCAGAACCAATCGATGACTTGTTTCCAGACTCCTTATCAATCATTTGAATTTGATATAGGGCAGGTCGATATTGATTAAACAGATTTTGTGCTGTTTGCTGTGAGAAAGCCGTTTGGCTAAAAAAGACTGTGACAATAAATAAAAAACTTCTCAACGTTTAGATTCCGTTAATAAAATGATTTTTGCCGGTGTCTCGACAATTCACTCATGATAAGAGAATATTCATTTAATTAACATCGTATTATCTGTTTATTCATGTCTGATCCACTCAATTGTCCAAATATTAGTCAAGATATCCCTCGCTTGGGAAATAGCTTTAGTCAGTGGTTAGGAAAATCCGTACTTTCTATCCTCGGTTGGCGATTTGAAGGGGAGTTCCATGACAATAAAAAAATGGTTATTGCGGTAGCTCCACACACATCAAATTGGGACTTTGTGATTGGTTTAGCGGTGGTATTTTGTCTCAAATTAAAAATATCCTTTTTCGGCAAACACAGTATTTTTATTCCGCCTTTTCGAAGTTTGCTAAAAAGATGGGGAGGGATACCAATTGAGCGATCCAAATCACATGGTGTCGTGAGTCAAATGATTGAAGAAATAAAGGGCGCAAAAAAAATGTTACTATGTTTGGCTCCTGAAGGCACTCGAAGCAAAATAGCGCCTTGGAAGTCAGGATTTTTGCATATTGCACATCATGCCAACATTCCTGTATTTCTAATAGGATTAGATTATCAGCGCAAAACCATCCTATTTGGACCTATTTTCAACCCATCCGAGGATACTGATACAGAAATGCGTAAAGTCTATGAATTTTATGCTAAAGTTCACCCGAAATACCCCTCTCAGGTAGCCTTTCCCGCGGAGAATACGATTGAAAGATAAAGGTTTCACGACACGATTAGTGCATGCCGATCGCACTTTAAACCAACCTCAAGATGGTGCCGTACATTACCCAACTTGTAATTCTGTTCTGTTTGAATACGCTGACGTTAACGAACTAGTCGATGTATTTCAGGGCAAAAAACTGGGGCATGTCTATTCACGTTCATCGTCTTCGTCGAATTCTGCTTTACAAAACATTCTGAACGAACTTGAAGGCGGCGTTGGCGCTGTAACGTTTTCTACAGGAATGTCTGCAATATCCTCTGCGATGATTTCGTTGTTGAAACAGGGTGACCACATAGTTGTGAGTCAGTTTTTATTTGGCAATACCCGCAGTTTTATGGATACCTTGATAAATTTGGGTATAGAAGTAAGTTTTGTTGATACTACTGATGTCAAGGCCGTAGAGGCTGTCTTATCGGATAACACAAGGATGGTGTTTACAGAAACCATCGCGAATCCAGTAACCCAAGTCGCGGACCTGACAGCGATAGGTCAGTTATGCGTAACTCACAATCTGCTGTTTATGGTTGATAATACAATGACGCCAGCCTACTTATTCGATGCCAAAGACGTTCAGGCTTCATTATTGGCATGCTCATTAACCAAATACGTTGCTGGGCACGGTAATGTTTTAGGTGGGGCGATTATTGATACAGGTTTGTACGATTGGCAGCAATACCCAAATATTTTTTCCTTGTATCAAAAAGGTGATTCCTCACAATGGGGCTTGACGCAAATACGTAAGAAGGGCTTGAGAGATTTGGGCGCGACCTTATCGCCTAATTCGGCGCAGCAAATATCCGTTGGCTTAGAAACCATGGCATTGAGAATTCAACGAAGTTGCCAAAACGCCCTAAGATTAGCGACTTATCTGCACAGTCATCCAAAAGTTGCTAACGTTTACTATCCAGGTTTAGCTGACCATCCACAACATTTCATCGCGCGCGAGCTTTTTAAGGGCAAATATGGTGGGATATTCAGTTTAGATCTAAAACCCGGTTTGGATTTAAATACGTTTTTAAATAGTCTTCGCACTGTCATTACCGCCACTCATCTAGGCGATACGAGAACGTTGGCTTTACCTGTCGCCTCAACCATATTCTACGAAAATGGCCCACAGGAACGTTCAAAGATGGGAATTAGCGATGAGATGATTCGATTTTCTGTGGGTATCGAAGATATTGATGATTTAGTTGCAGATTTTGAACAAGCCTTTGCGAAAATTTAATGCCAATCAGTGCGTATCTGATTGGCATTGATAGTAGATTACTCTCGATAGGTTGAAATTAGTCGACAAAATCATCGAGTAAAATCAGCTGCGGTGGTCCATCTGTAGTGTTCAAATCAACAGCGATCGCGGTATAAATTGAACCAGCTTCAAGAGTTAATACTCCCGTCTCTAGTGGAGCGTCTTTAATTCCTGCGTCAGTGACCGACACAAAATAATCTCCAGGTGCCAACGATACATAGCCAGTTTCTGCGAGTTCTGCTGTATTGTACGGCACGGCACCAAAGGTAGGATCAACATCACCAATTTCACCGTTTGCAGTAACATAGATATCGACAGGTCCCGTCGCCTGTGAAGCATGAATAATTCGCACTCGAGCCTCAGTCGCAACAACACGCGGCATGTCTACAAGCAAATCTAAATCTGGTGTTGCCACCAAATTGTTTGCAATCGCCGTGTAAAACATACCTTGCATAAGCGTAATCGGTGCATCATCAATCGCTACAACTGAGTTGTCAGCATCTACCGCAACATCAATCAGGTAGTCACCGGCAGCAACATTTGCATAGTCTGAAAATTGTAAGAATGCCGGCCCGTCAAACAAGGTTAACGCATTATTAGCGATAACGTCGACAGCTGGTGCATCGGCGATACCGTGAACAACTCGGATGCTCGCGCCTGCGTTCATATCAAAAATTTTCGAAGCGCCGTTTGCGTCTACGACTAACAAGGTTACGGGCGAATCACCAGTACCAACGTTTTGTGTCGCGGCGACGACTAAATCAGCACCATCTGACAGAGTCACCGTCCCTGAGTCGTAGACTACGTCCATCATTCCGGCCAACGTAATCCGAATTTGATAATCACCGGCGGCCACTTCAACTTGACCAGTAAATTGTTTGTAGTCAGCAGTGGCCAAAGGTTGCGCTGCGGCAAGATCATCTCCTGGCGCGGTTACATAGATATCAACTGTTGGTGCATTTGCAGCAGCATGGACCACTTGGACACGCGCGTTACCAGCAGTAACAGCAGATTCAGGGTTAGAAACGACCAACGCCTCTACGCCTTCAGCGACAGTATCAACAGCAAAAATGTTGTAAACGGTGTCACCATCTAAGGTTAGGTTTGCATCAATAACGTCTAAGTTTCCTCCTGGAACTATCGCCTCAACACGGATATCGTACGAGCCTTCGGGAACCTCAATGTCCCCTGAGGCTACCTGGTAATCAACACCTTCTAAACCAGCCAACACAGCGTCGTTTGCATAAACATTTACCATTGGTGCATCAGGGGAGGCATGAATCACTCTAACTGTCGCGTCTGGGATCGGTGGCGGCGGAACGGGAGGGGCGGGTAAATCACTATCATCGTTGCAACCAATCAAAAAGATTGAAGTTAAAATGGCTATAAAAAGTGTTTTTGCAGAATTCATATTAATAACCTTTGCGAGTTTATGAGCGATCGGTTACGTGTGTAAAATTTGAGCAGATCACAAAAGTTTTACATTTTTTTCATTTGTCTTTTATCGCATACAAAGTAAAAATAATTTGTAAATATAACTGACAAATTGAACTTTTTTAGAGACGGTGGGACTAATACTTTGTAGTACTTGAGTGAGAGAAGATAATTCTCACACTCTACATTGTGTGTTCCAAACAAAGTGTGTTTTCGCCCCGCTAAAAGCGGGGCTTTTTTTTAGAAAATAGAGGGATGTTAAAGCGCCAGCGTTTTTTCAACTTCTTTGATAAAGTCGTCGTCAGTCGGTTTAGTGAACGATGAATATGCATCTACTACATCGCCATTTTTATCGACCAAATACTTATAAAAATTCCATTTGGGTGTGGTTCCAGACTTTTTCGCTAACATACGATACAACGGGTCAGCGTTGTCGCCTTTTACGGATGTTGCCTCGAACATTGGGAATTTAACGCCGTAGGTCAGCTCACACAATTCTGCCGTTTTTCCTTCATCTTCGTCTTCTTGATTAAAATCATGAGAAGGGAAGCCCAACACAACTAGACCTTGGTCTTTATATTCGCTGTAAAGTTTTTCTAACCCCTCGAATTGAGGTGTAAAACCGCAATAACTTGCCGTATTAACAATGAGTAGTGTTTTTCCTTGATATTCACTACACATATTGACGGTTTCTTGTGAATTAAGTTTGCGTTTCATAAACTTAAGGACATCCGGACACTGATTAGCCGAAGCGAATGGGCTGATAAACAACGCGGCTAACAGTAAATACTTTTTCATGATTGCTCCAAAATGATGGGTGGTTAGTATTCGTTACTAATAAAAACAAGGGATTTAGGATCACTTGTTTACCTCACACTCTTCATACGTTTTAATATGTGCAAGTGAACGAGCAATTAAACAATAACACGAGACCACTTTATGCAAACCACTTTTAAGCGATTTGTTTTAACTGCATTGACGGCAAGCTTAATGGCGTGCTCAGCGCAGCAGCAATCGACAGGCCAAGCTGCCGTTGACAATCTCCCGACTCAATCTCAAGAAGCTCCTACTTATCAAACTATCCAAACTCCTGCTACCACTGGTCAGGAACTGTCATTGACGATGGAACAAATCATGGCAGATCCGGACTGGTTGGGCAGACAACCCCAGTCACCGCATTGGTCAGAAGATGGAAAAAGCGTGTTCTATCTACAAAAAAGAGAAGGGCAAGTGATAAGAGACTTATGGCATCAACCTATTGAGGGTGGTCCAGCGCAACAGGTAGCGTTAGATGCCTTGCACAAACATGCTTATCGCCAAAAAGTCCTCAATAAAGACAAGTCTATGTCCGCTTGGGTATTTCAAAACAACCTATTCGTTTCATCAGCCAATAACGATATCAAACAACTTACTCGCACTGATGAACGCATCTTTAACCTAAAGTTTTTGGTAAATGGAAGCTTGAGTTACCAGGTTGGCAACGCTATCTACGCCGTAGACGTCAATTCAGGTTTCACGGAACAATTGGTCAGTTGGAAATTTGCTAAAGCCCCTGAAGCTATTGAGCCTGCTGAGGATTACATTGCAGAGCAGCAATTGTCATTAATAAGTGTGCTGGCAAAAAGACGTCAAGACAAAGTTGACCGCTTTAATTATCAGCAGGATATTTCAACACAAAACCCTAGCTCTACTGCGAAAGCGTTCTACTTGCCGGCCAAACATAAAACAGTAGAAGCCAGTCTGTCTCCTAACGGCAAGTATTTAGTGTTAGCCGTTGAAAAGGATTCACCGTCTCGCGCGGATACTGACATTATGCCTAATTATGTTATTGACAGTGGCCGTATTCAGGCTGAATCAGTACGCAGAAGAGTGGCTGACGCAGAACCAGAAAGTCATTACCTTTGGTTTATTGATTTAAACACCAAAGAGCAAAAGAAAATATCTTACAGCAATTTGCCTGGTTACAACGATGATGTTCTTGAAGATGTGAAAAGGGAAAATGCACAAGCAAAGGGCGAGAGCTACACGGCAAATAGATTGCCCCGTGATATCGGTTTGCTTGTGGATTGGGGGTGGAGTCAAAGCGCTATTGCTTGGCACAATTCCGGTGAACATGTGGCCGTGATGCTTGAGGCTTGGGACAACAAAGACCGTTGGTTGGCGACAGTCGATGTGAACAGCAAAAAATTGGTTAATCAACATAGATTACAAGACAAAGCGTGGATCAATTACAACTTTAACAGCTTTGGTTGGCTAAATAATTCTGCAGAATTGTATTTTTTATCGGAACAGACCGGTTATTCACATATTTATGTGAAAGGGCTTGAAAGTAAGGCACGCCAACTGACAACAGGTAATTATGAGGTTGACGAACTAACGTTATCTCACAACGATGAATATATTTATTATCAGGCAAACCAAAAGCACCCTGGTATATATGAAATTTACCGGGTGAATTTAAAAAGTGGCGAGATTTCGGCATTGACCGATCTTAATGGCATGACTGATTATGTTTTGAGCGATGCTGAAGACAAATTACTGTTAACTCATTCAAAACTCACGTCTCCCCCTGAATTGTTTATCAAAAACCTGGATTCCAATGAACAAGCAATTCAAATTACCGATACAACCAGTGACGCGTTTAAACAGATCTCTTGGGTTGCACCTAAAATCGTGCCGATTAAGTCGTCTCACGTAAATCAACCCGTTTACTCTCGTTTGTATTTACCGAAAAATCATGATGTCGGTGAGAAAAGACGGGCAGTCGTATTTAATCATGGAGCAGGTTATCTACAAAATAGCCACTTAGGTTGGTCTGGGTATTTTCGGGAATTCATGTTTCACAACCTCTTAGTGCAAAAGGGTTACGTCGTTCTTGATATGGACTATCGCGCTTCTGCTGGTTATGGTCGAGATTGGCGCACTGCAATTTATCGTCACATGGGTAAACCAGAAACTGAAGATCTTGTTGATGGGGTCGACTGGATGGTGCAAAACGTCAATGTCGATCGCAATAGAGTAGGCACATACGGGGGATCTTACGGTGGCTTTATGACGTTCATGGCATTGTTCACTGAACCCGATTTGTTTCAAGCCGGTGCTGCCTTGCGTCCAGTGTCAGATTGGGCGCATTATAATCATCCATACACGTCAAACATTTTAAATACACCGGATGTTGATCCTATTGCATACGAGAGAAGTTCACCGATTTATTTCGCTGAGGGCTTAGCAAAGCCATTGCTAATTAACGCGCCAATGGTCGACAACAATGTGTTTTTTGTTGATGTTGTGCGTCTGGTGCAAAGGCTTATAGAACTTGAAAAAGAAAACTTTGAAACGGCCATTTATCCAGTAGAGGCTCATGGTTTTGTTGAACCCAGTTCATGGCTCGACGAATACAGAAGAATATTTAAATTGTTTGAACAAAATCTTTAGAGAAACTTTAATGTGGCAAACAATTGACCGCTCAATTCTTAGGGGTTGAGCGGTTATTTTGATTCAAAACCAAGCGACCACCTATCCATAAACTTCCTGCAATCGCGCCGTAAAGGTGCGCATCTACCGCAACTTGTGCTTCGATTAGGCTTTGTAAATTCTCATCTGCACCAATAACTTGTTCATAAATAATTTTTATCCATACACCCAACATCAGCCACCAACCAAATTTTATCCTATGTCGTATGTCCTGATATGCGCCCACGATAAAGGTGCCATGTAATACGCCAGATAAACCTACGTACCATGCAAAATTATTCGATAAAAAGGCCATACCTAATGTGACAGCCAGTGAAAAATATAAAAATTGAATTAGGTAGTTTGTTACGGTGTAACTGTAGCCATGTATAGCCCAAAGCAAACTCAGTCCTCCGAGATTTAAAAGCAAGTGGGCGGTGTTTGTATGCAACAGGTTGGCGGTGATAAATGACCAGTAAAAATTTGCTTGAATAGTGGACTGATTCAAACTCAGATACTCGCCGAGTTGTTCGTCAAAAAGCCAAACAAAAACACACAGTACAGCGATAACTAGCGGACCCGTTATTTGTGTGGGAGCTGTTGGTAAATTTAAACGTACGATAAGGCAATAAAACTCATTTTAGCTTTTTACTAACGATAACCAAATGTTGAGAGTCTCACAACACAAAAGGGATAACATGAAATAAGCAATGCAATAAATAACCCCAATCCCGGATAAGTAACGCCTGTAAGCACCGCTATTTATCCCCCTATCTTCGTTGTTCATTATGCGTTTAGAGCGACTAGACAACATAATTCTCGCCTTGATAAGGGAATAAATCACGGCACTTACCTATTAAAACCCAATATCGAAATGACGATAGCTTCTATGTCATTGATAAAGCTTTAAAAACTAAGCTATTCCGACATTTCTTATCCAGAATTAGGGTTAAATACAGTTGCAAGGCTGAGGTTGGATGGTTATCTTTGTGTCTTTGCAGCAGTTGATCAATTTAAAGAGAATTTAAGTGAAGTTACGCCTACGTTTGTTGTTACTTGTCACACTATTTACAAGCATTTCGATTAATGCAGAACAGGTCAAAAGGGAAGACAGAGAACCGGAGGCAGCAACAGGATTTAACCAGAAGAAAGCTCATCTTGCCTCCGAATACATGGTTGTGGCAGCAAACCCCTATGCATCCTGGGCAGGTAAAAACATTCTCAAAAATGGTGGCAATGCTATTGATGCTGCGATCGCAGTTCAGGCAATGTTAACCTTGGTAGAGCCCCAGTCATCTGGCATCGGTGGAGGGAACTTCATCTTATACTGGGACAATAAAGCAAAAAAGTTGTTTGCTTATGACGGTCGTGAAACGGCGCCTTCAAAAGTAAACGCCTATTTATTTATGCAAGATGGAAAACCCATGAAATGGCGTGATGCTGTTGTCGGTGGTCGCTCAGTAGGGGTTCCGGGCGCTCTAAAGGCATTACAAAAGGCCCATAGTGAATTTGGTTCAATGGAATGGGAGACGCTTTTTTCTGATGCTATCAGTACGGCTGAAGAAGGCTTCACTGTATCGCCACGTCTTGAACGTCTTTTAGCTTTAAAGTTTCATCCAGGTTTACAGGATTTTCTCTCTTCTAAAGCATATTTTTATCCAAACGGTAAAGAATTAACTCAAGGGACAAATAAAAAGAATACTAAGTTAGCTCGTGTTTTACGAAACATTGCTCAACAGGGGGCTGATTATTTTTATCAAGGGGAGCTAGCTGAAAAAATCGCGAAAACTGCACAGCTTGCGACGATTAATCCCGGTTTATTGACTAAAGAGGATATTCAAAACTATTCAGCTAAAAAGCGCGACGCTGTTTGCGGGTATTATCGAACCTATAAAATTTGCGGGATGCCACCACCTAGTTCTGGTGGGATAAGTGTTCTGCAAATTCTGAAGATGTTGGAGGGGTTTGATTTAGCAAAAATGGGACCGAATTCTGTCCCAGCAATGCATTTGTTCACCCAATCATCCAAGTTGGCCTATGCAGATCGTAAAATGTACATCGCCGATAGCGACTTCTCTCAGCTTCCGTTTGCGGCTTTGATAAGTCAAAGCTATTTAAGTCGCAGAGCAGATTCAATCGATCTCAAAAAAGATATGTCTTTTGCCAGACCTGGCGACCCCTATATCACAGCTTCGTTAGGCCAAGATACATCGTTTGAACTGCCAAACACCAGTCACGTTTCAATCATTGATAAACATGGTAATGCGGTCGCTATGACTAGTAGCATCGAGTTTGCATTTGGCTCGGGCTTAATGGTAGAAGGTTTTCTGTTAAACAATCAACTTACAGACTTTTCTTTACATCCCAGCCCAAACAATCGACCTGCATTGAATCGAGTTGAACCGAATAAAAGACCTAAAAGCGCAATGAGCCCTACTATGGTATTTGATCAGAATGATCAATTGGTATTAGTGCTGGGCTCTCCTGGTGGTAGTCGAATAGTGAGTTATGTGGCCCAGACAATAATTGGTGTGCTAGATTGGGGACTTGATATTCAACAAGCCATAAACTTACCAAAAGTTACAAACCGAAATGACTATACTGCATTGGAGAAGGGAACGTTGGCTGAGACCTGGAAGTCAGACTTTGAAGCTCTAGGTCACAACGTCAAAGTTATTGATTTGAACAGTGGTTTACACGGTATTCAAATTAGCGGTAAAACCCTCATTGGAGGAGCGGATCCAAGAAGGGAAGGTATAGCTGTTGGCGAATAATGTCGTTATACCAATCCGCTTGCTAGCCTTGGTTAGTCAACGATAACCGGCGTATTGGTATCGTCTAAACAGGTTTTTGCATCGAAAATATCTCGGACAATTGTTCTTCCGGTCGACAATATGGGGAGGTCGTTTAAAGAGAAGAATTCTGCCTCATCGGTCTCATGACCTCCTTTAGGCTCAATGTCACCTGTGCAATGACACAGGAATATCAGTTTGTAGAATTCTCTAATGTCTGCGTCATAGGGTCCAGATCCTTTGCGCCTGATTGATACCAATGAGCAATTATCGACAATCACATTGGCTTCTTCTTGTACTTCTTTACAGATGTTTTCAACTGGCGTTAAACCGACATCGGCATAGCCGCCAGGCAACGTCCACTTACCATCTGATTTTTCGCGAACTAATAAAACCTTATCCTCATGAAACAACGCTCCTCTTACTTCTACTTGTGGCGTCACGTAACGCAGATGATAAGGTGTAATAAGTGAATTAACAGGTTCAATTGGAAGCTGGGTGATATTGGCCAGCATTTGCCTGACAATCAGTTAAATTTCTTGGTATCTTTCTACGTCAAATGGCTCAGGAGAAAAGGCTAGACCAGATTCGGCAATAGCATGCAGACGCTTGAGTTGAGTTAACCAAGTTGACTCACTCAATCTAATGGGATTTTCCTTATTGCTCACAGATATTTGTCAGCCTGAACTCTATCGACTAACCATTTTCCATCAATACGCACCATTTCAACGATTCGAATATCTTCCACCCGGTCACCGTGTATGGTTCCGGTGAAAAAAAGTGTCACCACAGCGGATTTTGCGAATTCATTTCGTCCAACCGAATTACCTGTATCAGGTTGGATCTCAACTTCATCGTAGGTCAGATCGATGACGTGACGTTGCACGTTACGATTGGTATGGTATGACTTGAGTATTTTAGCCATACGAGGTGTACTCATGGCTAACGCATTATTGAGATTTTTATCTCGATATATATGTTCGAAGAATGCAACCGCCGCGTAGTCTGGAGTGTTCGTATCCATCATACCGTATTTGCCTGCACCTTTTTTCTTGTTTGTATCACAAGCTTGTAAGGCCAGTACGGCAAAAAATAGGAATAAAATTTTCGAGAATGCTGAGGTTTTCATAATTATTTTAATACGATTTCACTACACATAGTCTGCTTTTTAATGGTCAAAAAGTAAAGAGGAGGCTCACGGCCTCCTCTTGAATTGTGAAAATAGATAAAATTTTACTGAATCTCTTCCATATCTGAAAATTCGCCAGCAAACAATGCGCTACTTAGGTAACGTTCAGTTGAACTTGGGAATATGACAACAATAACTTTATCGGCATTCTCAGGTTTCTCAGCTACCCGTTTAGCGGCAACCGCTGCTGCTCCTGTTGAAATACCAGCTAGAATCCCTTCTTCTTTCAATAGCCTGTGGGACATAGCAATAGCGTCTTCATTGCTCACTTGCTCTACTTGATCGACCATGTCCAAATCGAGGTTTCCGGGAATAAAGCCGGCACCTATACCTTGAATTTTGTGAGGCCCCGGAGTGAGTTCTTCACCTGCTTTGGCTTGGGTAATAACCGGAGAATCCGTTGGTTCAACAGCGACAGTCAAAATATTCTTGCCTTGGGTTTTCTTAATGTATCGACTTACTCCAGTAATAGTACCGCCTGTACCAACACCAGCGACAAATACATCGACTTTACCATCGGTATCTTTCCAGATTTCTGGCCCAGTAGTTTTTTCATGAATTTCTGGATTAGCCGGGTTGTCAAATTGCTGAAGTAAAACAAATTTGGACGGATCAGATGCAACAATTTCCTGTGCCTTTGCGACTGCGCCCTTCATGCCTTTAGCCGCTTCAGTCAACACCAGGTTTGCCCCTAGAGCCTTGAGTAATTTACGGCGTTCCAAGCTCATACTACTTGGCATAGTCAACGTCAGTTTGTAACCGCGAGAGGCAGCAACGAAGGCAAGGGCAATACCTGTATTTCCGCTTGTCGGTTCAACCAGCTCCTTTTCTTGGGTCAAGATCCCACGCTTTTCAGCGTCCCAAATCATGTTGGCACCAATTCTACATTTCACACTAAAACTGGGGTTTCTGGCTTCCATTTTGGCGTAAACATTGCCGCTGGAAACAACACGGTTTAATTTCACTAAGGGGGTGTTGCCAATGGCTAAGGAATTGTCGTCATAAACTTGCATAGCATGTCCTTGGATAGGTTAAGGTCACTTTCAGTGATACCATAAAATGGTTATTTGTTATTTGAATAAGTTTTCAAGCCTGTTTAAGGTTGTTCTGTCGTCTGACTTAAACAAACATATGATCGAAAATCGATGATTTTGCTTACTGCAATTGACCATCTTTAATATAAAACACTTTCATATGATTGTGGTGAGCTGCAGAATTTCAAAGTGCTTTTTGCTATATCATATTTTTATATTTACATATTTTTAAAAACTAGAGGTTAGAAATGTCATTTACCGGTACCGGAAACTATATTGCGAGCAAAGAATTACAGCTAGCTGTTAATGCTGCCATAACTCTACAAAGACCTTTATTAATTAAAGGTGAGCCAGGTACAGGCAAAACCATGTTAGCTGAGGAGCTTGCGCAAAGTTTAGGAACGCAGCTTATACAATGGCATATTAAATCTACTACAAAAGCCCAACAAGGTTTATACGAATATGACGCAGTTTCGAGGCTTAGGGATTCACAACTGGGTAACGAAAGTGTCAAAGACATCAGCAACTACATAGTCAAAGGTAAACTCTGGCAAGCATTCGATGCAGATAAGCCGCCGGTGCTATTAATTGATGAAATTGATAAAGCGGATATTGAATTTCCCAATGACTTATTACTTGAGTTAGACAAGATGGAATTCTTTGTTTATGAAACAAAAGAAACAATTAAAGCCGTCAATCGTCCAATCGTTATTATTACCTCAAATAATGAAAAAGAATTGCCAGATGCTTTCCTAAGACGTTGCTTCTTTCATTACATTCAATTTCCAGATGCTCAGCAGATGCGTGAAATCGTCGATGTACATTTTCCCTCTCTTAAACAAGATTTGCTTAATCAAGCTTTAGAGTCGTTTTTTGATCTTCGCGAAGTACCTGGCTTGAAGAAAAAACCGTCAACATCAGAACTCATTGATTGGCTTAAATTACTTGTTGCAGAGGATATTCCGCCAGAGGCGCTGCAAAATAAAGACGGTAAAACATCCATTCCTCCGCTCTATGGAGCCCTACTTAAGAACGAACAGGACATCCACCTGTTCGAAAAATTGGTATTTATGGCGCGTCGCTAATGTTGGTCGATTTCTTTTTTAAGGTCAGGGAATATCAAGTCCCTGCGACGCTAAGGGAGTTGCTTGATTTGCTTAATGCGTTAAAGCATCAGGTAGTATTCGCCGATCCCGAAGCGTTTTATTTTTTGTCTCGAACATGTTTGGTTAAAGATGAAAGTTACTATGACAAATTCGACCGCGCCTTTGCCGACTATTTTGAGGGGGTAGAGTCTCTTGACCTCTTTGGTAAAGACATTCCAGAAGAGTGGTTAAAGAAACAACTTGAACGTCATTTTAGCGACGAAGAAAAAGCTGAGATAGAGGCCTTGGGGGGCCTCGATAAGTTGTTGGAAACACTCAAGAAACGCCTTGAAGAACAAAAAAAGAGGCATCAAGGTGGCAATAAATGGATTGGCACTGGTGGGACGTCACCCTTTGGCGCTCATGGCTATAATCCTGAAGGGATAAAAATTGGTGACGACGCCAACGGTCAATTCTCAGCGGCAAAAGTGTGGGAAAAGCGGAACTTTAAAAATCTGGCAAGTGACGTTGAATTGGGCACACGAAATATCAAAGTGGCGTTAAGAAAGCTCCGGCAATTTGCTCGCACAGGCGCCAGTGAGGAACTCGATTTACCCACAACCATCAGTAAAACTGCTAAAAATGCAGGCTGGTTAGATATTCACATGGTGCCTGAGCGACATAACGCTATTAAGGTTCTGATGTTTTTTGATGTCGGCGGTTCAATGGATGCTCATATCAAAGCGTGTGAGGAACTATTTTCAGCGGTACATAGCGAATTTAAGCATTTGGAATATTTTTATTTTCACAACTGTGTGTATGAGGGCGTTTGGAAAGATAACCAAAGACGCAACAAAGAGCTGATTTCAATTTATGACATTATTCATAAATACGGCAATGATTATAAATTGATATTTGTTGGCGATGCGACCATGGGACCCTACGAAATCACCTATCCTGGTGGGAGTGTTGAACATTGGAATGAAGAGCCTGGGGCGCTCTGGATAAAACGACTAACAAACTACTTTGAACATGCGATTTGGCTTAATCCTCAGCTTTCTCGTTACTGGGACTATTATGCATCAGTGCAAATTATCAAAGAGTTGATGGAAGAAAAAATGTTTCCAATGACGATAGAAGGATTAACCGATGGTATCAAGGCATTAACGAAGCGTTAAGATGGAAAAAAGTAACATTCTCAGTGAGCCAAATAATACAAAGTTGGATCGAATAGCTGAATCCAATGAGCAGAGGCAAGAAAAGCAACGTAAAGAAACTCGCTCAATAGTCACGCCTTATGCTTTTGAAGTAGCACCTTTTCTATTTGGCACGCCATTAGCTAGTCCTATTCGTCGCGCTATGGCGTTACTCATCGATTTACTCTTTGTTGCGATCCTCTCAGGTGTTAGTGGTAACGCTTTAGCAGTGTTTGTTGCCGGATTGTTATGGATGTCTACTCGGCGTTTAAAGCGTGAAAATCGTTCGTCTAGGCTTATTTATGGTATTAGAGCTGGCGCTTTGTCACTATTTTTATTGGGATTTTTAGGCGGCGTGAATGATCAGTTTTTCAATTTAGAGTCGCCGGACCAAAATGTGCAAACAAGCAGTGATTTGAATTTTGAAGAGACAGATGCAAAAACGGCTATCGCCGTCACATTATTTACAGCCAAATATCTTATCGATATTAATGCGCTAAATGAAGGCACGTTTGAGGGCGACTGTGAACTTCCTTTTCATTGTTGGCAATTGGTTGGAGAGGAGTTTGTCGAAGGTTTACCGTCTCTTGATATCAAGGCATCCACTGCTGGGGAAATGCTTAGTGAGTTTTTACAAAATGCCGAGCAGCAATTAAGTGACGTGGAATATCAGGCTTTAGAAATGAATTTAAAAACGCTTTTTGAAACTAAAAAGTTTAAACAATCGGAAAACGAGTCGATCAATCAGGACGTTTTAACCGACCCGCAAAACATTGAAGAGGTCTTAGAGCCAGGTCTTGAGACGTCACCAGAAAACAAGCAGCAATCGTCATTTTTAGATCATAGTGTCATTAAATGGATGCAAGGTATTGTGTCGGATCTAGGGTTAGGTTTTGGTTGGGCAGCTTTTTATTTTACTGCCACCATGGGATTGTTAAAAGGTCAGACAATTGGTAAAAAAATACTTGGCATTAAGGTGATCAAATTGGACGGAAGTGCTTTGAACCTGTGGGAAAGTTTCGGTCGCTATGGGGGATACGGAGCAGGACTGGCGACTGGGTTGATGGGTTTTTTGCAGGTTTTCTGGGATCCTAACCGACAGGCCATTCAAGATAAAATATCTGAAACACTCGTCATCAGAAAAATAGACTAACAAGGATACAAATAGTCTTTATGTCGAATCATTTAAAACATATTTTAGCTCACTGGTTTCCTCTAAAAGATGAATATAAATGGGTATTGGCGACTATTTTTGACACCGAAGGCTCTTCTTATCGCAAGAAGGGGGCTCACATGTTGATTAATGACTTAGGACGCTATTATGGATTGCTCAGTGGCGGCTGTCTTGAGTCAGACATAATGAATCAGGCACGGCGCTGTTGGGACAACAATGAGAATCGAATTGTCACTTACGATATGCGTGAAGAAGAAGATCTAGCCTGGCAATTAGGCATAGGGTGCGGCGGTATGGTCAAGATTTTGTTGCAACCCGTTGACAAGAAGAATCAGTATCTTTATCTGCATCATCTTTATCAAGCGGTATGCGATGGACAATTCGCTGAATATCGTCAACGCATCGAAGAGGGTCCGCCTAAAAATTTGTTCGCCGTCGCCAGCCAAAAAGTAAGAAAACAGCCAGAATTTGTGTTGAATGATGGCGGTAATGAGTTAATTCAAACGATAGCTCCACCGTTTCATATCGCTGTGTTTGGCGGCGGCAGTGACGCTCAGCCAGTGGTCAATATTGCTGGACAATTAGGATGGACTATCACGTTACTCGATTCTCGTTCGGCCTATGCCAGAAACGATTATTTTCCTTGTGCGAATAGCATCATTAAAACGCCGTTAAGCGAATTGAACAGCGCAGAAGTTGTTCCGAAATGGATAAATACAATCGATGCTGCGGTTGTCATGGGACACAGTATCACCATGGATGCTGAAGCATTAAAGCTCGTTGCCACATCAAGCGCAAAATACTTAGGAGTATTAGGGCCGATTCATCGAACAGATCGGCTCTTCGAGAAGGCTGAACTAGAAAAGCAGCACTATCCTATTCCAATCGCCAACCCAGTAGGGTTGCGTTTGGGAGGAGAATTACCAGAATCGATCGCGCTATCAATTATTAGTGAAATACATTGCTATTTAGAAAATTCTGATGGCTTATCGATAAGTGGCGTTTTTCATCAATGAGCACTTCCTGTCTGATTATGGCCGCAGGAGAAGGACATCGCTTTGGCTCCTGTAAACAGTTGGCGTTAGTCAATGGCGTTCCTTTGATTAATCATGTTGTTGAGAAATACCAACATGCTGGATGCAAACATATTTATGTTGTGTTGGGGGCCAATTGGCAACCGATTAGCGCCATATTACCCCCTTACATAAACGTACTCATTAATGAAGACTGGCAATTGGGTTTGGGAAAAAGTATTGCGTTTGGTGTAACGTCATTGTTGCAACAAGATGAACAAGCAAATCACGTCCTTATCGGTCTTGGCGATCAAATCGCGTTGACGAGTTTGGCTATTCAAAGGCTTATGAAGGAACAAACTAGTCATGCTACTTTTCCTGTCGCATCATGTTACAACAATGTTATGGGGGTCCCTGCGAGTTTTCCGCGATCCTATTGGCAAGACTTAATGTCTTTAACGGGTGACGTTGGGGCAAAAAATCTATTGAACCGTTATGCAGATAGGTTGGTAAAGGTAAGTCTACCAAGTGCGGCATTGGATATCGATCGACCTGAGCAACTCAAGAATTGGTTAATGCAAGATACACTAAGAGTGACAAATCATTTAGAGGAAAAATCATGATAAATTTTCGTGTGAATGGAGAGCAAAGATCTGTCGATGTAGATCCATCTATGCCTCTACTTTGGGTATTAAGAGATGTATTGGATCTTACTGGAAGCAAATTTGGTTGCGGTATTGCGCAATGTGGAGCCTGCACAGTGCACATCGACGCTCAGCCAGTTCGTGCTTGTGTCATGCCCATATCAGCAGTGGCTGGCAAAGATGTTTTAACCATTGAAGGTTTATCGCCAGATGGCGAACACCCAGTTCAACAGGCCTGGAAGCAGCACAATGTGCCGCAATGTGGCTATTGTCAGTCTGGTCAAATCATGAGTGCCGTTGCGCTTTTATCCTCCAACCCATCACCGTCAGATGAAGAGATAGACAACTATATGCAAGGAAACATCTGTCGATGTGGCACCTATACGCGGATAAGAGCGGCAATTAAGGATGCATCTGCACATTATAGTCTGGCTAAAAATGTGGGGGATGAAGCATGAGTGCTCAGGTTCAAAATGTAAGCAGACGACGCTTTTTAAAAACTACTGGAATTGGTGCTGGTGGTTTGGTACTCGGTGGCATCATGCCTGCGTTTAGTCCGGTATGGGCTGAACACCCGCAATCGTCAAATGAACTGAATTTGTTTGTCAGTATTAATAAAGACAACACAGTCAATATTGTGTGTCATCGAAGTGAAATGGGGCAGGGGATCCGAACCAGTATCCCTCAGGTGGTTGCCGACGAGCTTTGCGCTCAGTGGGACAAGGTATCAGTCATTCAAGGTTTAGCTGATGAACGGTATGGTAGCCAAAATACCGATGGATCTCGTTCAATTCGACGCTTTTATACAACGCTTCGTCAAATGGGGGCTTCTGCCAGGACAATGCTAGAGCAAGCTGCAGCAGATTTGTGGAAAGTCGAGGTATCAACTGTCTACGCAAAAGACAGTTTTGTGCATCATAAAGATTCGCAAAGAAAAGTGAGTTTCGGATATCTATCTGAAAGCGCAGCAAAATTATCTCCACCGAGTACTGAAACATTAACCTTTAAGTCTAAAAAAGAGTTTCAATTTATTGGTAAACCCATAGATGGAATCGATTTGCCAGATATTGTTACAGGTAATGCGGATTTTGGTCAGGATATAAAAATCGAAGGTATGTTGTACGCCAGTATTGAACGTTCACCTGTGGTCGGTGCAAAAGTAAAGTCCTTTGATGGCGATGCCGCAAAAGTGGTTGCTGGAGTGGTTGACACCTATCAAATGCCTGAGCAACCGTCACCCGTTGTCTTTCATCCCTTAAATGGTGTCGCAGTTTTAGCCAGCAACACATGGTCTGCAATGCAAGGTCGTAAAGCGCTGAATATCGAATGGGATCTCGGAGCGAATGCGTCGCACAATTCGGATGAATATTTAGCTGAAATTAAACACCGTATTATAACGCCGGGTAAAAAGTTTAGGGTGGCAGGTGATGCCTATGCAAAATTTGACAGTGCAGCGGACCGTCATGAAGCGACATACACCATGCCTTATTTGGTGCATGCACCTATGGAGCCTCCCGCAGCTACGGCGATAGTAAGAGACGGTAACTGCGAAATATGGGCATGTACACAAACACCGCAAAGCACACAAGCAAACGTAGCTGGTGCATTGGGAATCGACCCCTCAAAAGTTAAAGTGCATGTAACCTTTTTGGGCGGCGGATTTGGGCGAAAATCCAAACCAGACTTTTCTGTTGAGGCAGCTTTATTAGCGAAACATACAGGAAAGCCGGTGAAAGTGGTTTGGAGTCGAGAAGATGACATCCAACAAGGTTACTATCATGCTATCAGTGCTCAGCATTTTGCTGCGGGAATAGATGAAAACAAACAAGTCATCAGTTGGCTGCAAAGAACCGCGTTTCCAAGTATTAGTTGGACGTTTACAGGAACCGTTGACGAGCCGCAGGCTGGTGAATTGTCTTTAGGCTTTGGAGATGTCCCATTTGCCATAGATGATTTAGTTTGCGAAACGCACAAAGCAACTGGTCACATCCGAATCGGGTGGGTACGTTCGGTAAGTAACATTCATCATGCATTTGCTCAAGGCTCATTTGTAGATGAGTTGGCCGCGAAGACAGGTAAAAGTACTTACGATATGTGGATGTCACTATTAGGTGAAGACCGTATGGTGGATCCAAAAACCCAAGGTTTTGATTATCAAAATTATGGGGAGCCGCTAGAAAATTTCCCTATCGACGTCAGTCGATTGAAAGGTGTTTTGGTTGATGTAGTGTCTAAATCTGGTGCTAATCAAGCTACCGCGAAGAATGAGGGGTGGGGCATAAGTGTGCAGCGAAGCTTTGTTAGTTATGTCGCCGTTGCAACAAAAGTGAAAGTGGAAGACGGCAAAGTCACTGTGCTTGAGATGCATTCAAGTATTGATGCCGGGACAGTGGTGAACCCGGACAGAGTGCGCTCTCAACAAGAAGGCTCGATGATTTTTGGTTTGTCATTGGCCTTAATGGGCGAAATTTCTGTTAAAAATGGTGCGGTAGAACAATCTAATTACCATGACTATCCTGTCCTTCGGATCAGTCAATGTCCAAAAATTGAAAGTTACATCATTGCTTCGGACGCTCCGCCAGGTGGTGTTGGTGAGCCTGGAACGCCGCCGGTGGCAGCAAGTTTAACTAACGCAATTTATCACGCAAGCGGTGTAAGAATAAGGGAGCTTCCCGTTAACAAAGTTATGTCTGTGTAAAAACCTAACTATGTCATGGTGCCTTTTGCATTAAACCAAAGGCACCTACTTAGTCAAAGATGAACATACATATAGCAAACGATTGTAGTAGGTGAGCTTGTGATTTCAAACAGGGGACACATTTTTGTGTAATGAATACGCAATCATTAAAAAAAAGCATCTTTGTTACTAGCACCTTTGTCAGTCTGCTTTGGTGTATTAAATCGTTTGAATTGATATTCCACATTGACTTGGTTTGGTTAGGTGTTTATCCCCAAAAAATTGAAAGTCTGTGGGGGATACTCACGGCTCCTTTTATACATGGTTCCATTGAACATCTGTTTAACAATACCTTGTCGATGTTGTTACTTGGTTCGTTCATCATTTATGGCTATCCAAAATCACGATGGCGTGTCATCGGTTTGATCTGGTTGATATCAGGCATTGGCGTTTGGTTGTTTGCTCGAGATTCCTATCACATAGGGGCAAGTGGATTGACTCACGGCATGTTTTTCTACTTATTTGTAATTAGTTTGTTTAGACGAGACAAAAGCTCAATTGCTATTATGATGGCTGCCTTTTTTATGTATGGTGGCATGACGATGACGATTTTCCCCCGAGAGGAAAATATTTCCTTTGAATATCATCTTTTTGGTGCCTTGGCCGGAACTATTGCAGCCCTGATATGGCGAAATCTTGATCCAAAACCTCGAGAAAAAGCTTATGAATGGGAAAATAAGGAAGAGCCTGATCAATTTGAATCAGAAGCCTGGCAACCTAACGCAGATGAACTTGACCTAGATGAAAAAGAAATAGAAGTGCAGAACAAACCCAGACCTATACAAATAAAACGAGAATTAGATTAATGTCAGAGACTTTTACTACATTGTTAAGAATTCGATACGCTGAATGCGATGCACAACAAGTTGTGTTTAATTCTCGCTATGCGGAATATGCAGATCTAGCGGCAACTGAATTTATACGCGCCATTTTAGGGGGATATCAATCATTAATAGACAGTGGCTTGGACAACCAAGTTGTAAATCTCAATATTAGTTGGAAAAGTTCAGCTCGATTTGATGATGTACTGCGTTTGGAAACATGGGTGCCAAAAGTGGGTAATAGTTCGTTCACAATGACTACGATGATAAAACAGTTTGAATCTCATGAACTTGTTGCAGAAGTAACAACCACCTATGTTTTTGTTGATGCAAAATCCTATCAGAAAACCTCAATTCCTGATGATATTCGAAAAAAGCTATTAACCGGTGCGCCAAATGTAACTGTTAATTTGGCGGGTATCGAATTGAAATAATACAAAACTAACAACAGCTTGAAGAAGTTGGTATTAACCTTCGTATGCACAAATTTTTGTTAGTTAATTGATTACTCGACGGCATTTTCGCAACATCCACACGTCTTTCGCGCTCTTTATTACTCAGGATCATCATGGCACTTAAAGCGACCATTTTTAAAGCTGACTTATCGATTACCGATATGGACCGCAACTACTACAACGACCACAACCTGACTATTGCTCGCCACCCTTCTGAAAATGATGAACGCATGATGCTCCGAATTATTGCGTTTATTGTGAATGCTCACGAGCGATTGCAGTTCACTAGAGGGTTATCTAATGATGAGGAGCCAGACCTTTGGCAAAAAAATTTCAGCGATGAAATAGAACTCTGGATTGAATTAGGCCAACCCTCTGAACAGCGCATTAAAAAGGGCTGTAATCAAAGCCAGCAGATGCAGCTATATTCATACGCCAACAACAGCTTTGAAGTATGGTGGAAGAAAGAAAAGACAAAGTTAAAAGCCAGGAAAAACTTGTCAGTATTTACGGTTCCAGAGGAGTTGGGCGCCAAATTGGCAAGTACTGTTCACCGTACTATGCAAATCCAAGCAACTGTTCAGGATGGCCAAATCTGGCTGACAATTGAAGGCGCCGGTACACCCGAAAGTGTAGAAATAATAATAGAGAATCGTACTTAATGAAAAAGCTTTCCACTGTGCAACTTAAGCAACAAGCGCTGCTGTTTAGCGTGGCCAATAAGATTGAAGAGCAAGGCCGTGAAGAACTTCACGGTATGACGAAATGCTGGTTCGACGTGCAATACCACCAATTCCCTAGCTCAATATTACTGCGCTTTCAGTTTGTAAATGAAGAAGCGCTATCAGCCGCCAACCCTGAGTTAAAGAAATGGCAAAAGCGCTTAAGCGTAGCCTTACTAAAAAAAGGCGTGATATTGAAAGACATGCGTAAGCATTTAACATTCACGCTAGAGGGGCCTGATGCTTAAAGCACATAAAAAACATGCTTAAAAATAAAAGGGATAAAAGCTAAACAGTAGTTAATCATTGATCACTACTCTGTAGATAGACGTTTCGAGTAACCTTTAGCTTAATCCATGTCAAACGAAAAAAGCCTGCAAGAAGCAGGCTTTTTGATTTACAGTGAACTTTCGTTCATTGCATTATGCAATCGAAGACGGTTTAGTCATCTGTGCCGAAGCAGAACTGGCAGTATTGGCAATAGATGCGCTCTTACCAGATATCTTCACAGCAGGGCGTTTGTCTTCAGACATTGAAACGATCTCAATTTGCTCAAACGCATCATCGATCGCTTTAGGTTTTGCCATAGGATGTGAGACTGGGGTTGCCGCTTTCACTTTCACCGGCTTGCCATTTCCTTTCGCTGCGCCTTTACTTGCTTTTTTAGCTGGTTTTTCAGCTTCCTTTGCAACGGTAACAGCGTCTGGTGACTGAATCTCATCTTTACCATCCGCAGAATCTGCATTCGTTACTGTCTCATCTTGAGAAAGTTCCACTACTGACTCAGAATCATCATCTTTAGTTGATGTGATTTGTGGCTCTTCATTAACAGATTCGGCTATAACTTCAACTGCAGGTGAGTCAAGCTCAATTTCTACCTGCTTAGGTGATCCTGTTACTTCCGTGCTTTGTTCGGCAGAATCTTCAGGCTGCGTTGTTTCTGTTTTTTCAGAAGTTATCTCAGCGGCAGCTTGTGCAATTTCTTCTTTCTCAGACTCAGTCTTTTTAGTGCGACGGCGGCGAGGTTTCGGCTTCTCTACCTTTTCTTCCGTAGCAGTAGGTGAATCAAACTTCAATTCGTCTTGGGCTACATCAATATCACTCTGAGTTGTTTCAATTGTTCCTTCAGGGTGATTGTCTAGGTTGTCATTGCTCTCAGCTGATTCAGTGCTTGAATCTTTTTTGCGTTTTTGGCCCGCAGCACGAATATGCCTTGGAGAACGGCGACTTCTCGTGCGTTCAGTTGCAGCATCTTTGTTTTGTGCAGACTCATCAGATTGAACAGTAGCGTCTAATTCAGTAGCCGTTTTTTCAGTGACAACGTTTGATTCGACCTGTTGTTTATCCAAAGTAGCTTCAGCAGTTGCAGGTGCTTCAACAGCATTTTGCACTACGTCGTTTTCAGTACTCTTTTCACCGCGAACATTTCGACGACTGTCTCGACGCTTACGTCGCTCTGCAACTTTTTCTTTTTTGTGCTCAGGTTGAACATTCTCGTTACTTTTAGCCTCTACATTTTGCTTCGGCTCGGCTGGCTTTTGACCCTTTTTGTTGCGAGGTTCGCGCTTTGGTTTAGCTGCCTGTTCCTGTTTGTCATCTTTAGCTACGCGGTCATGTTTAGGTTTACGCTCACCACGGTCTTGATGTTTTGGTTTTCTATTGCCAGTACGATCATTTCGACCACGATTGTTGCGTTGATTTCGATTACGCTGTGCTGGCTTCTTAGTTTGTTGGGGTTCTGGTTCGCTTTCAAACAAGCCAGATATCCATTTGGAAAGCTTTTCAATCAACCCTGGCTCTACAGGCTTTGTTGCTGAAGGCGCTTGTTGCGGTGCAGATAAGCCTTGCAGTACAGGTTGCTCTTTGGGTTTCACTTCTTGTGTTGGCTTGTCTACTTCTGAAGACTGTACATCCATTAGTTCAATGTTGTAGCTTGGGTCTGTGATGGTGTCATCAGGACGACGGCGCGCAACATGATAATGAGGGGTTTGTAGATTCGGGTTGGGAATGACAAGCAAGTTGACGTTGTGACGCTGTTCAATAGAACGTATAGCAATACGCTTTTCATTTAATAGGTAAGTCGCAACATTAACCGGCAATTGCGCTTCAATCTGGCCCGTATTGTCCTTAATGCTTTCTTCTTCCATTATTCGTAAAACAGATAATGCTAAAGACTCTGTACCACGAATATTTCCGTGACCACTACATCGTGGGCAGACAATATGAGCTGATTCGCCAAGGGAAGGGCGCAATCTTTGGCGGGACATTTCCAACAATCCAAAGCGCGATATACGACCTAACTGAATTCGAGCACGGTCAGGTCTAACAGCATCTTTCAATCTGTTCTCAACTTCTCGTTGATGCCTAACTGGTGTCATATCAATGAAATCTATTACTACGAGGCCACCAGCATCACGTAGACGCAATTGACGAGCGATTTCATCAGCCGCTTCTAGGTTTGTATTGAATGCAGTTTCTTCGATATCACCGCCTTTTGTTGCACGGGCAGAGTTGATATCGATAGAAATCATTGCTTCAGTTGGATCAATTACAATAGAGCCACCTGATGGAAGACGAACTTCGCGTTGGAAAGCTGACTCGATTTGCGTTTCGATTTGGTAGTGACTGAATAACGGCACGTCGCCTTTATATTGCTTAACACGACTTGCAAAGTCAGGGCGAACAAGTTGGATGTGCTGCAATGCTTTTTCAAAGACACTTTGGTTATCGATTAGGATTTCACCGACGTCGCGACGCAAGTAATCCCTAATGGCACGAACAATAACATTACTTTCCTGATGAATGAGGAAGGGGGCAGCTTTGCTCTGTGCTGCATCTGAGATCGCATTCCAATGAGTGATTAGTACGCTTAGGTCCCAGGCGAGCTCTTCATAAGACTTGCCGACGCCAGCTGTTCTAACGATCAGTCCCATGCCATCAGGCAAATCCAATTTGCTTAGTGCTTGTTTTAACTCTGTCCTTTCATCACCTTCAATCCTCCGGGAGATACCACCAGCGCGCGGATTGTTTGGCATTAAAACAAGATAACTACCAGCTAGACTGATAAAGGTGGTTAGCGCAGCGCCTTTTTGTCCACGCTCTTCTTTATCTATCTGGATAATAACTTCTTGACCTTCCTTAATTACATCTTTGATGCTGGGTCGGCCTTCAAATCGATACCCATCCGGGAAGTAGGTTTTGGCAATCTCTTTTAATGGAAGGAAACCGTGACGTTCAGCGCCATAGTCAACAAAAGCGGCTTCTAAACTAGGTTCTACTCGGGTAATTGTGCCTTTGTAAATATTGGCCTTTTTTTGCTCATGTCCCGGACTTTCAATATCTAGGTCATATAATTTTTGACCATCTACCAAAGCGACACGCAACTCTTCTTGTTGCGTGGCGTTGATTAACATTCTTTTCATTTTTTATAAACTCGGTTTTTGTACCGATAGCAGAAAGCTTAGAAGTGAAGTTATTGGCTAGAAAGCAAATAATAAATAGTCTCACGACTATAAGAACATGCAGTCTCACGACTGGAAAATGCTTCAGGTGCGCTAGTTAGCGTTAGAATATAACGCCTTGATTTCATGAAGGAACACAGACTGACATAACACGTTTAACGTACTATCATTTCTGAGACCTTGGGCGATGCGCATCACCCCAATTTCTTTTTAATTAGACCGACTAATTGTCTTTGGACAATTACGTCAATCTGTTGCCAAATTCATTTCTTACTTAAAAGCGACCGGTACCAACATTGTACTTCGCTTGATGAGGGGAGTTTTGCATGCACGTTCATTTGAAAAATTACTCACTTCAATTGCAGCATGGCGCTTTTTTCTTAACGAATATAATCGACATCGTTAGCGCGGTGACAAATCTCTCAACCCATCTCATTGTTTATATTTCAGCGTTCAAGACGCCAACAAACAGCCGAAGTATCTCATTAAAAAGGTGCTTAAAGCAAGCGATTAAAATGTTTAAGCTAATTATAAAAACTACGCTAGAATACGCCCACTATGACTGATAAAGCATTTGATAAAGTTCAATTTATAACCATTGAACCTGACCTGGAAGGGCAGAGAATAGACAATTTTTTACGTACTTTACTAAAAGGAGTACCTAAAAGCCTTATTTATCGCATTTTGCGTAAGGGTGAAGTGCGCATCAATAAAAAGCGTGTAAAACCTGAGTACAAGCTCAAAGCCGGTGATTTTGCCCGTATTCCGCCAATTAGAGTGGCTGAACCAAATGCGGCACCTTCGACCAAACTTAATAAAGTTGCCTCGTTAGAGAGCAATATTTTGTTTGAAGATGAGGTGATAATTGTCGTCAACAAACCTTCTGGTATGGCAGTTCACGGTGGTAGCGGGTTGAGTTTTGGGGTGATTGAGGCGCTAAGAGCACTGCGACCGCAGGCAAAATTTCTAGAATTAGTACACCGCTTGGATCGAGACACTTCAGGATGTTTGCTCATTGCAAAGAAGCGCTCAGCGCTTAAACATTTGCATGAGCAACTAAGACAAAAAACGGTAGACAAGCGATACCAGGCATTAGTTATTGGACATTGGCCGGAGAACCGCTTTAAGGTGAAAGCACCGCTAAGAAAGAATACTTTGAAATCTGGAGAACGATTAGTTTGTGTTGCTGAAGATGGCAAACCGTCTGAAACGCGATATCGTGTATTGCAGCGTTACGATAAGGCAACTTTAATCGAGGCGTCACCAATAACTGGGCGCACTCACCAAATTCGTGTGCATTGTTTACACGCTGGTCACGCTATCTTGGGTGATAAAAAGTATTGTGAAGACGATTACAATGAAGAGTTTGCAAAAAAAGGCTTAGAACGCCTGTTTTTACACGCTTTTTCACTTAGTTATATTCATCCTGTATCTACAGAGAAAATGTTTCATGAAGCGCCTTTAAGCGAAGAATTGCAGAGTATGTTAAAAAACTTGAGTTGATTTTTGCGATTGGGGTATAGCGTCAGAAATAGATTAATGGTTTTGTAAAATCTGAATACCAAATTCAGGTAGCAGATCACACAAGGCGATTAGCGGCAGTCCGATCAGTGTATTCGGGTCCCGACCATTGAGTGATTGAAAAAGACAGATACCTAACCCTTCACTTTTGAAACTTCCTGCGCAATCAAAAGGCTTTTCCGTTTCAACATAATGCTCGATTTGCGCAACACTAAGTTCACGAAAAACAACATCAAAGGTGTCAACTAATGATTTCTGTTTTCCATTATTGGCGTCTATGATGCAAAGACCTGTGTAAAACCTTACTGTTTTTCCATTGCATTGAAGCAATTGCTTTACCGCATTAGCTTGGTTGCCGGGCTTCCCTAAAATTTTATTACCAAGGCTGGCCGCTTGATCAGAGCCTATGATTATTCCGTTGTCGTGCCGTTTCGCCACTGCTCTTGCTTTTTGAATTGCTAACCGTTCACACATTTGTTCAGCATTTTCATTTAACAATGAATATTCGTCGACATTTGGCGACTCAAAATCAAATTTCAAACCAATTTTTTCTAACAAAGATTTGCGATAGACGGAGGTTGAGGCAAGAATTAGCGACATAGTCTTTATAAATGATGATGAGTTGCATGAAATATAAGCACATCAACTAGCCATTAGGCAACATTTTCCTTTGACTCCAAGGCAGACAATCTATATTATGCGCGCCCTATGCAGAAAGTGAAATTGCCTAAGCTAATCGATCCCGTCAAAAGTGCAACAAAACGCTCTGATTATCAGGGTGTAATGATGTCTTCCGATATGGCTCGTTTAACTGAAGCAGTGGCTAGTGTTGCTGGCACGATTGAATCTGAAGTGAAATTTGATAAAGACGCGCAGGGTCTGAATTTCTTTCACGGAAATCTGGCAACAACAGTAGAGCTTATCTGTGAGAGATGTGGTGAGCAGTTTGTTCACTCAATTCAAGTATCATTTTGCTATAGTCCTGTAAAAGGGCAATCGCAAGAAGATATCGATGAATTGCCGGAAGTTTACGAACCGGTAGAGGTCAATGACCATGGAGAAATCAATCTTCTCGAGTTACTCGAGGACGAGTTGATTCTGGCTTTGCCGATTGTGGCCCTTCATGCAGAGGAGGATTGCAATATTAAGCAAGACCAGATGAGCTACGGTAAGATTGAACCGGCCGATGAACGTCCAAACCCTTTCGCGGTTTTGAAAGAACTTAAGCGAGACTAGGAGTAAGTAATGGCTGTACAGAAGAGCAAAAAATCTCGTGCAAAGCGTGGCACGCGTCGTTCACATGATGCGCTAGGCGGAGCGACTTTGTCTGTAGATTCAACATCAGGTGAGACGCATTTACGTCATCACGTGACTGCTGACGGTTACTACAAAGGCAAAAAAGTCATCGCTGATTAATTAGCAATGATTTCTAGCCGTCTAACCATTGCGTTAGATATTATGGGGGGCGACAACGGCCCCCATGTAACCCTTCCTGCTGCCGTCAAGGCACTGCAACATAATTCCAATTTACACTTAATATTGTGTGGTGATGAGCGCATCATTAGTGATGTTATCAATCCGCTACCTGAAGATATTCGTGAACGTGTGGAAATTCAACATACATCCGAGCACGTTTCTATGGACGAACGCCCTACTTCAGCACTTCGTAACAAAAAAGACTCATCGATGCGCAGAGCACTGGAAAGAGTTGAATGTGGTGATGCCGATGCTTGCGTGAGTGCAGGCAATACTGGGGCATTGTTAGCGATGGCCTATTATGTTTTAAAAACTCTCCCAGGCATCGATCGGCCAGCTTTAGTTTCTACGTTGCCGACAGACGGTCATCATAAATTGTTTTTGTTGGATTTGGGTGCAAACGTCAATTGTGATTCAGAAACCTTATTTCAATATGCTGTGATGGGCTCCGTGTTGGCCGAACAAGTTGCGGGAATCCATAATCCGCGAGTTGCGTTACTAAATGTCGGCGAAGAACAAATCAAAGGAAATGATCAGGTGAAGTTTACAGCGCAATTGCTGCAAGATGCACCGGGGATCAATTACACCGGGTTTGTCGAGGGCAATGATTTATTCACTGATGCCGCGGATGTCGTTGTCACTGATGGTTTTGTCGGAAATGTCGCCTTGAAAGCCTGCGAAGGATTGGCAAAGCTTGTTATTGACGAAGCTAAAAGAGTTTCAAATCAAAATTTATTCACTAAATTGCTGGCCAAAATAGCCCTTCCATTATTACGAAAAGTTTATCTGAGAGTGAACCCCGACCAGTACAATGGCGCGAGTCTGATAGGATTGCGCGGAATTGTAGTTAAGAGCCATGGAAATGCATCAGTAGATGCCTTTTTGTACGCCATAAAAACAGCGTCGCAAGAAGTCCAAAGGCAGGTTCCTAAAAAAATAAAAGATAAAATCGAATCCGTATTAATGGAGCGTTCCTAAAAAATGTATTCAAAAATAATCGGCACCGGAAGTTACTACCCAAATGACGTCCGTTCCAATGCAGATCTTGAGTTAATGGTAGACACTACAGACGAATGGATCACTGATAGAACCGGGATTAAAGAGCGTCGTATCATTGGTGATGATGAAACGGCGGCAACGATGGGTTATGAAGCAAGTTTAAAAGCTATTGAAGCTGCCGGCATCGATAAAAATACGATTGATATGATTGTGTGTGCCACAACAAGTGGTCGATATGCTTTGCCTAGCACTGCCTGTGAAATCCAAAAATCTTTGGATATTGATGGCATACCTGCTTTTGACGTTGCAGCTGCCTGCGCGGGCTACTGTTATGCTTTGAGCGTTGCTGATCAGTACATCAAATCAGGAATGGTAAAACGGATCCTTGTTATAGGCACAGATTGTTTGTCACGTTTAATCGACCCTGCCGATCGCTCTATGGTGATTTTGTTCGGAGACGCTGCTGGGGCAACAATCATTGAAGCCAGCGAAGAGCCCGGAATTCTTTCCACCCATATTAATGCAGCAGGATCGTACGGTGATTTGCTTCAGGTTGGCAATGTAGAACGCGGAAATGAGTTGTCGGTGCACGAAAACTGGGGCTCGATGAAGGGCAACGAAGTTTTTAAGGTTGCGGTAACAAAACTCAGTGAAATAGTAGAACAAACGCTTGCTGCGAATAATATGAAAAAATCCGATTTGGATTGGTTGGTGCCACATCAGGCCAATTTTAGAATTATCAAAGCCACAGCCAAGAAACTTGATATGTCATTGGATCAAGTGGTGCTCACCTTAGAAAATTATGGCAATACTTCAGCTGCGACTGTCCCCACAGCGCTGGATACAGCAATCAGAGATGGCAGAATTAAACGCGGTCAAAATTTATTGTTGGAGGCCTTTGGAGGCGGTTTTGCCTGGGCTTCGGCATTAGTGAAATATTAATTTTTTACATAAAGGTTTATGTGTATGTCTAAAACAGCTTTTGTGTTCCCAGGACAAGGTTCACAATCCGTTGGGATGCTCGCCGATCTAGCAGAGCAATATCCTCAGATACAACAGACGTTTTCAGAAGCGTCAGACGCCCTCGGTTACGATCTATGGGAATTGGTACAAAGTGACCCGGAAAATCGATTAAATCAGACTCAATTTACTCAACCTGCATTATTGACAGCGAGTGTTGCGATATATCGACTGCTGATATCACTGGGAGCCACGCGTCCAGAATTTATGGCAGGTCATAGTTTGGGCGAATACTCAGCATTGGTTTGTTCGGGTGTTTTAACCTTAACTGATGCCGTTAAACTTGTGCAGGCTCGTGGACAATTTATGCAAGAGGCCGTGCCAGAAGGAGAGGGCGCAATGTACGCCATTATCGGGTTGAATGATGCAGCGATTCTCGAAGCTTGTGCTAAAGCTCAAGAATCAACAGCTCAAGTTGTTGCAGCCGTTAATTTCAATTCACCTGGACAGGTGGTTATCGCTGGTAGTAAAGAAGCGGCTGAATCTGCAGCCCTGCTGTGCAAAGAGGCCGGGGCTAAACGCGCTTTGCCGTTGTCGGTTAGCGTACCATCACATTGTGACTTAATGAAACCTGCTGCAGAGAAACTAGCCTCTATGCTGGAAAATGTTGATTTTGCAACCCCAGAGTGTTCGGTTGTTAATAATGTTGATGTGGAAGTCAAAACTGACTCGGTAGACATTAAAGATGCTTTAACACGCCAATTGTATCGTCCGGTGCGATGGACACAGACCGTTGAATTTTTGCGAGATAATGGAGTGGAGCATATAGCTGAAATAGGACCTGGGAAAGTACTTTCAGGACTTGTTAAACGAATAGATAAAACCTTATCCTCCGAGTCGGTAAATACGCCAGATTCAGTGTCGAACAGTGTAAATTAAGGAAAATCAAATGAGTGACTTAAGTGGAAAAATTGCCTTAGTTACCGGTGCTAGCCGAGGGATAGGTCGAGCCATTGCAGAATCGCTAGCAGGACAAGGGGCCACTGTTATAGGAACAGCGACTTCAGAAAGTGGCGCTGCAGCAATCAGCGAGTACCTGGGCAAATATAATGGCACTGGTATGGTCCTGAACGTTTCTGATCAAGCCTCACTAGATAAAGTGCTAGCCGATATTAAAGCGCAGCATGGTGACATAGAAATATTGATCAATAATGCGGGGATAACTCGCGACAATTTATTGATGAGAATGAAAGACGATGAATGGCAAGATATTCTCAATACAAATTTAACGCCAATTTTTAAACTCACTAAAGCAGTTTTGCGCGGTATGATGAAAAAGCGTTTTGGACGCATTGTAAACATTGGCTCAGTTGTTGGCACCACCGGCAACCCAGGCCAGGCGAATTACGCTGCAGCTAAGGCTGGGGTTATTGGTTTTAGTAAATCAACAGCACGAGAGGTGGCTTCTCGTGGGATCACAGTTAATGTTGTCGCGCCTGGATTTATTGACACTGATATGACGAAATCTTTAACTGATGATCAAAAAGAAGCTATCTTTAAAGACATACCGGCTAATAGGTTAGGACAACCAGAAGAGATTGCAGCCACAGTAAGCTTTTTAGTGAGCGATAGTGCTGCCTACATTACAGGTGAAACCATTCATGTGAATGGTGGCATGCACATGGGTTAAAAAGTATGCATAACAATCGGTTATTAGTACTTGATTGTTAAATTTTTGTTTATTAGACTAATTTAGTTCGGTGGTTTGACCAGGTAAAAAGTTGGTTGTCTTGCTTGCAAGGCATTGACTAGCTGAATAAACTACCGGAAATTTAAACTCTAGCGACTTTATAGGGAAAACTAGAATCATGAGTAACATCGAAGAACGCGTTAAAAAAATCATCGTCGAGCAATTAGGCGTTAAAGAAGAAGAAGTAAAAGCTGAAGCCTCATTTGTAGATGATTTGGGTGCAGACTCGTTAGACACCGTTGAACTTGTTATGGCTTTAGAAGAGGAATTCGACACGGAAATTCCTGATGAAGAAGCTGAAAAAATCACTACTGTGCAGTCGGCTATTGATTACGTTAACGCTAACAAAGACGCGTAAGACATTCCAAAAAACGGCTCTTTCTGAGCCGTTTTCAATTTATACCTACAATAATCTCTTTATGCGGAGGCCAATGTGTCAAAACGTCGCGTTGTAGTTACAGGTCTTGGCATGCTTACCCCATTGGGTACTGATACCAACAGTACGTGGGCCGGCATTAAAGCTGGCAAAAGTGGTATTGCACCAATAACAGCCTTTGACCCGAGTGAATTCACAACTCATTTTGCAGGCGAAATTCCAGATTTTGATGTGGAAAGCTACATTCCAAAAAAAGAAACGAAAAAAATGGACCGTTTCATACAGCTTGGAATTGCAGCAGGGAAGCAGGCAATCGCCGACTCTCAATTAGAAGTCAATGAATCAAACGCCAATCGTGTTGGAGTAGCCATAGGCTCCGGTATTGGTGGGCTAGGGTTAATTGAAGAAAATCATAAAAAAATGTTGAATGGTGGACCGAGAAAGCTCACGCCATTTTTTGTTCCAGCGACTATCACCAATATGATTTCTGGTTTTCTTTCAATCTACGAAGGATTAAAAGGCCCCAACCTTAATATAGTGACGGCTTGCACAACTGGTGTTCATAATATTGGTGTAGCTGCGCGTACTATTGCGTATGGTGATGCCGATGCTATGGTGGCTGGCGGAGCTGAGTCTTCTATTTGTGCACTCGGATTAGGCGGATTTGCAGCAGCCAGAGCACTATCAACCCGCAATGAAGAACCGCAAAGAGCGAGTCGGCCATGGGATAAAGACCGAGATGGGTTTGTTATGGGCGAGGGCGCTGGTGTCGTGGTGTTGGAAGAATATGAGCATGCAAAATCCCGTGGTGCTAAAATATATGCTGAATTAGTCGGTTTTGGCATGAGCGGTGACGCGTACCACATGACTTCTCCGCCGGCTAATGGTGAAGGTGCTGCGGCTGCAATGGATAACGCCATTAAAGATGCCGGTGTTGACCCTTCACAAATTGGTTATGTTAATGCACATGGCACATCAACACCCGCTGGCGATGTGGCAGAAGTTGCTGCAGTTAGATCAATATTTGGTGATCACGCAAACAAGTTGTTAGTTAGTTCTACTAAATCGATGATTGGTCACTTGTTGGGTGCGGCGGGTTCCGTTGAAGCGATTTTCACGATTCTTGCGCTGAGAGACCAAATTGCTCCACCCACGATTAATTTGGATAACCCTGGTGAAGGATGTGATTTAGATTTTGTTGCACATAAAGCAAAATCCATTGAAATGGACCATGCACTGTGTAATTCCTTTGGATTCGGTGGAACAAATGGCTCGTTGCTTTTTAAAAAATTGCCAGACTAACGCTCTAGTCGTTGCCAACCTTCAATATACGTTTTAGATTAAGCCCAGATATCTGGGCTTTTTTATGGATTTTTTATGATCAAAATGGTCGACGACCAGACAATGCTACCTATTAATGAGAGAATCGCTAACTATGGCGATGGCTGTTTTACCACTATTGCGGTTGTAAAAGGGCGCGCTGAACTCCTCGATCAACATATTAATCGGTTACAAACAGCTTGTGAGAGGTTACAGATTGATTTTTCAGATTGGCATTCGCTGCGCTCGGCTATCGAGCAAAAAGCAGAGGTATTGACTAACAATGTGATCAAGGTTTTGCTTTCACGGGGTACCGGAGGCAGAGGTTATGGGACTAAGCAGGTCTCTAGTGCCAACTGTTATGTGTCGATTTCTGCTTTTCCAAGTGACTATGCTAAAAAGCAAGTTAACGGAATAACTTTAGGGCTTTGCAATGTTTGTTTAGCTGCACAGCCGATGCTCGCCGGAATTAAACATGTTAATCGTCTTGAGCAGGTTTTGGCAAAGATTGAGTTGGAAAAGACTCAGTTTGATGATTTGTTGGTATGCGATTCCAGTGGGAATGTAATAGAAACTACTGCCGCCAATGTATTCTTTGGTCATCAGGGGCAGTGGGTCACACCTGAGTTATCGGAATGCGGGATAGAAGGGGTTATGCGTAACCATATAATTAAAATAATGAATAAAAACAATGTAGTCGTGCACGAAAAGCCAATTCCTTTTTCGCAGTTAATGCATTTTGATTCGGCATTCGTATGCAATAGCTTGATGAAACTTATTCCTATTTCGACGATCCAGCTATCGGCAGACAACAGACTCGCTTTTAGTTCTAGCCATATATTTATTGATTGGTTTAAGGACAATCAAAATGAGGTTTCGATCAATGCCTAGAATCATAAAAATAGTTCTGGCGTTACTGTTGCTGTTACTTATATCCATAACGACTCTCTTTTATCAAATTAATTCTGCGTTCAATCAGCCCCTCAATATTGTAGGCAGTAAGCTGGTTGTTGTTGAAAAAGGCCAGTATGCGCATTTTGTGATAAATCGTATGGCAGAGCAGGCCCTTTTATCTGACCCTTTACTAATTAAAGCTGCGCTGAAAATCGAACCTGAGTATGCTCGGATAAAAGCGGGCACCTATGAAATAAAACTGGGAATGTCCGCCAGAGATTTTTTCAACGATTTGGTTAATGGTAATGAAAAAACTTATCAAATCAGTTTAATCGAAGGACTAAAATGGTCTCAATGGTTAACGCAGCTAAACAATCATCCAAATATCCAAGCCTCAGATAAAAACGAACAACAATGGGTAAATTGGTTAGATCCTGATATTCAAGGTGGATCACTAGAAGGCTGGTTACTGCCTGATACCTACCAATTTACTGCAGGAACACGAACAGAAGATATTGTTAAACGCGCCTATGTCGCCATGACAGAATATCTCCAACAAGCATGGACTAACCGAGCTTTGGTTCTGCCTTATGAAACTCCTTACGAAGCGTTAATTATGGCTTCTATTATCGAAAAAGAGACCGGGGTTGCCCATGAAAGACCAAGAATTTCCGGCGTATTTATTAATAGATTAAGAGACAATATGCGTTTACAAACCGATCCTACGGTAATTTATGGAATGGGGGACAGCTTTGATGGTAATATTCGCCGCCAAGATCTACGGCAAGCAACTCCTTACAACACCTATGTGATTAAGGGATTGCCACCTACACCAATTGCTATGCCTGGAAAACAAAGTATCGATGCAGCTATGAATCCTTTAGAAACCGATGAATACTATTTTGTTTCCAAGGGTGATGGTACGCACAAATTTTCGACAACATTAAAAGAACACAATCTAGCCGTTAGAAAGTATCAATTAAAAAAATAGGTAATAAGATCCCGTGACGAATAAGGGTAAATTTATAGTAATTGAAGGACTTGAGGGAGCGGGTAAAAGCAGCGCAATTTCCACAGTCAAGCAGGTTTTAGAATCACTTGGTAAACAGGTGGTATGTACCCGTGAGCCAGGTGGAACCCCAATGGCTGAATGTATCCGAGATTGTGTCAAGCAGGATTGGGTAGAGACTGTCACTCAAGAAGCAGAGTTATTATTGATGTATGCTGCGAGGGTTCAGCTTTTAGAAAATGTCATTAAACCTAACCTTGTAAAAGGTAAGTGGGTGATTGGCGACAGACACGATTTATCTTCACAAGCGTATCAAGGCGGTGGTAGACAAATTGCCATAGAAAAAATGCAGGCTTTGAGTCAAATCGCGCTTAATGGCTTTAAACCGGATTTTACTCTGTATATGGATGTGGAGCCAAAAATAGGACTTGAACGGGCTCGTGGTCGCGGTGAACTTGATAGAATTGAACAAGAGGATATCAGTTTTTTTGAACGCACCAGAACTCGTTATTTGTCATTAGCAAAAAAAGATGAAAATATTGTAGTGATTAATTCAATGCAAAATATAGATGCTGTACACGACGATATTATCAAGTCATTGCGCAGCTTTGTTGAGGCCTAATCATGTACCCTTGGCTTAGTGATACCTATGAGCAGCTTATTTCAAGAGTAAAGAAACACTCATTGCACCACGGCCTGCTAATTCAAGGTGTCGATGGGGTAGGGAAAAGTGATTTTTGTGTTCATTTGGCTAAGTCAATACTCTGCAAGTCGGACGAAAACCATGCATGTGGTCAATGCCAATCTTGCAAGCTCTATGAAGCGCAATCACATCCTGATCTTTATCGACTAGAAACTGACAAGCAGGTGGGTGTTGATTTAGTGCGCGATGCAATCACTAAACTGAGCACGACTTCACAGCTGTCTGGGAATAAAGTATTGATTATGGAAGCGGCCGACAGTATGACCGACTCAGCCGCCAATGCACTGTTAAAAACCTTAGAAGAGCCTACTGACAATACGTATCTGCTATTGATTAGTTCAAAAAGTGAAGCCCTGTTGCCCACCATTAGGAGTCGTTGCGAAAAAGTCACCTTGAGCTGTTCAAAAAGCGATGATTGTATTGCTTGGTTGAAGGCGCAGGGAATAGACAGCATAGAACCTAAATTACTAAAACTGTACCAAAACTCGCCACTGACCTTGCGTGAACACCTCGCTAAGCGAGAAGGGTTAACCTACGCTTCATTTCTAGAAAATCTTGATTCTTTGCAACATAAACACAATTCTGCATTACAGCTCGCTGAGCAGTGGCAAGATGAAGCGCCACAAGTTGTACTTTGGATGCAATATTGGGTGGCAGACAAAATTAAGTCTAAATTGCAAGATAATCAAAAGGTATGGGATTTCCATCATCGGCTTTTAGAATATTATCAAACACTGCAAAACCCAGGCGTGAATCGAATTTTAGTGTTATGCGCCGTCCTCAACCACGTTGTTGACTTAAATTAAGTTTTAAAATGAGAAAAAAGAGTACCCTATGTTTGTAGATTCACACTGTCACCTTGATCGCTTAGACAAAACCCCAGATCAGTTGTCAGACATTCTACAGTTTGCAATGAGACGAAAAGTTGAGCATTTTTTATGTGTTTGTGTGTCAGTTAACGACTTTCAAGCTATGCAAGAGGCAGTTAGCCTTTATGAAAATGTTTCTATCTCCTGCGGTGTTCATCCGTTACATCAAGACGAAGCAAGCACCTATGAGGAACTGCTGAATTTTGCTTCTGCTGACAATGTGGTTGCCATTGGTGAAACAGGTTTAGATTACTTTTACAGCAAAGACACAAAGGATGTTCAAAGAACATCTTTTATTGATCACATTAAAGTGGCTAATGTGTTGCAAAAACCCCTCATTATTCACACTAGAGATGCAAGAAAAGATACTATCGATTTATTAACACGCTATAAATCGGCCAGTACTAATGGTGTTTTACACTGTTTTACTGAGTCTTTAGAAATGGCTCAAGCTGCAATAAAATTAGGTTTTTATATTTCCATTTCTGGGATTGTCACATTTAAAACAGCAACAGAGTTACAAGAGGTGGTTAGGCAATTACCTCTTGATCGACTGCTAATTGAAACGGATTCACCTTGGCTTGCTCCTGTTCCTTATCGAGGAAAACAAAATCAACCTGGCTATGTTGTTGAAGTGGCTGAGTTTATTGCCGACTTAAAGGGTATTAGCGTTGAACAATTGGCCTCTGCAACGACCGATAATTTTTATGCACTGTTCAATAGAATACATCGAAAATGCGGTTAAAAGACAATATCGGCTATCCTCAGCCTGCAAAATTATACAGCAAAGGTAAACACGCTCTATTGTTCAACTAAAAATTATTAGCTCAAAAGAACGACAACCGATCGTTTGGGAATGTGTTGCGATCCGCATACATTTATACTAAATTGCAAGGTAATAACAGTAGTCTATTAGTTGTATGTTGGAGCAGTAAAATGAAAAGGATGTCGCGGATCGCGGTAAGCATAGGTGTATTAAGTTTAGTTCTCGCTGGTTTATACATTCATTTTTCGCCGGATCTTCCGAAAAAGCCATTTTTAGCTGAAATTTCTGTTGTTGAGCCGGATAGTTCTACCAATGAAATTCTAGCGAAAATCCCATCTTCGCAAGTCTCAACAGATAATCCACTTTCAAATACCGATGCTGCTGCAAAACAGAGTCGCGACGAGTACGTGCCTGATGAAATACTGGTTATGTTCTCCTCTGCTTTCACGTTTCAAGAGGCAGAAGAAATAGTTAGTGAATATGGTTACGAACTAACTTCACAAGTATCCAAGTCCGCAGGCGTTTATTTGGTCTCCTTGCCGGAGGGGACTGACGTAATCTCAGTACAGCAAAAATTGCTCCAGCATCGTGAAATCCGCGTCGCGGAACCTAATATTATTTATTACACCCAAATTATTCCCGATGACCCGGATTTTACGTCTTTGTGGGGGCTAAATAATACTGGCCAAAATGGCGGTCTTGCTGATGTCGACGTTAACGCACCAGAAGCGTGGGAGCGTTCAACGGGGAGCAGTAATGTAATTGTCGCTGTGATTGATACTGGTGTTGATTACACCCATCCCGATCTGGTTGACAATATGTGGGTTAACCCTAATGAAGTAGCGGGTAACGGTATCGACGACGATAGCAATGGATATATTGATGATATATACGGAATTGATACGGTCAATGATGATACTGACCCAATGGATGACCACTATCACGGTACACATGTAGCAGGAACTATTGGTGCAAGAGGGAACAATGCTGATGGTGTTGTGGGTGTAAATTGGGATATTAGTATTATAGCTTGTAAGTTTTTGAATTCAGGTGGTTCAGGTTCACTCAGTGATGCCGTGGAATGCCTTGATTATCTTCATGATTTAAAAACGAATCATAATGTAGATATTGTGCTGTCCAATAACTCTTGGGGAGGAGGGGGCTTTTCTACCGCGCTCGAAACAGCTATCGCACTGCAAAACGATGCTGACATTATATTTGTGGCGGCAGCGGGTAATAGCAGTAATAACAACGACATTTCACCCTCTTATCCAGCGAGTTATGAAGGAGACAACATAGTTTCAGTCGCCGCAATTGACAGAAGTGGTAATCTGGCCAATTTCAGTAATTATGGGGCAACCTCAGTAGACATTGGTGCTGCAGGTGTTGACGTTTACAGTACGCTACCAGGAAATACATACGGTTCATTAAGCGGTACATCAATGGCATCTCCTCATGTTGCAGGAGTCTTGGCACTAATAAAAGCAGATCAAGCTCAGTTGAGCATGACTCAATTGATTACCAAATTGTATGAAGATGCTGAGCCACTGGCTTCTTTAAATGGACTGACACTAACCGGCGATCAAGCGAAACTCGATCTCATCGGCGCGGACACTGATGCTGATGGCATCCCAGACTTTTGGGAGATTCAGTACGGTTTAGATGAAAATGATGCATCAGATGCATTGTTGGATAATGACAATGATGGTTTAAACAATCTACAAGAATACGATAACAGAACACTTCCTAATTCGCCGGATTCGGACAATGATGGTTTGAATGACGGAGACGAAGTCAATCTATACGCCACAAATCCCATTAATGACGATACTGATCAAGACGGGTTATCTGACGGAGATGAAATAAACACTCATTCTACCAATCCTTTGTTATTGGATTCTGATGATGATGGACTGAACGATGGACAGGAAATAGTTGATTATCTTACCGACCCCAATTCTAGTGATTCTGACAGTGACGGATTGGGTGATGGATTCGAAGTATTATATGGATTTGAGCCGCTGCAAAGTATCGGTGAAGAAACCCTTGATAGCGACAGTGATGGTCTAAATAATTTACAAGAATATCAGGCTAATACAAACCCGTTATCCAATGATTCGGATGCCGATGGATTAACTGATTTTGAAGAGGTTAATACGTATTTTACCAATCCAAATTTGGCTGATAGTGATTCCGACGGACTGATTGATTTTGACGAAATTAATAGCCATAGCACAGATCCCAACAATGCGGATTCGGATAGCGATCAAATGCCAGATGGGTTTGAAGTGGGCGCTGGTCTTGACCCAGTTGTTGATGACGCAAACCTTGATCCTGATTTAGACGGCAGAAACAATTTACAAGAATACATCGATGGTACAAATCCATTTTCACCAGAAGTATTGGATACCGAACCTAATGATTCATTCGATACAGCACAAACCATCGACGGGTTTTTCACCCTAAATTATTCGATAGATATCGGTGATGAAACTTCGAATACTTCCGAATCCATTCCACACGTTACCATATTGGGTGAAGGTGACGGCAGCTATGATTTTTTTGAGTTCACCGTGACGTCTGCGCCTTCTAGGGCAATATTTGACATCGATTATGGATACACTTCAGGTACTGCCGGTTCAATGGACTCTGATCTGATTCTTTTTGATCCCAATGGTGTTGAGCTGATTTATTCAGACGATGCATCAATATCTAGCGGCGAACAGGGTAGCGAAAGTGGCTTGGATAGCTTCTTTACTTATGAATTTTCTCAAGTTGGCACCTATGTACTGAGAGTATCGCAATATTACCGATCGCCTATTCAAAATAACGCGAATTATACGTTACACATTTCATTAGATGCTGCACTTGTAGATGCAGACAGTGATGGTATGTCTGATTTTTGGGAAACTAGCAATGGGCTGGATCCCAACGACCCTGGCGATGCAGCACTTGATTTAGACTCCGATGGATTAAGCAATTTAGAAGAATTTAACGCGGATACTAATCCAAATATTGCCGATACGGATTCTGATGGGCTGAATGATGGTGATGAGATTAATGTTCACAGTACAGATCCCAAAAATAGTGATTCGGACTCTGATGGTTTGACTGATGGTGACGAGGTTAATGTTCACGGGACGCAACCTAATAACGCAGATTCTGATTCAGATGGATTAACAGATGGTGATGAAGTTAATGTTCATCTGACCAATCCAAATCTCATCGATTCTGATACTGATGGATTAGGTGATGGATACGAAATCACTCACGGTTATGATCCGACAGTTTTAGAAGACCACGCTAATCTTGATGATGACAACGACACGTTAAGTAACCTTGAAGAATTCTCCTTAGGTACCAATCCGCGTTTGGAAGATTCTGATCAAGATGAGTTAACCGATCCTGATGAAGTATCAGTTTACTCAAGCAACCCTAATTCCGCGGATACTGATTCAGATGGCATGCCTGATGGGTGGGAAGTAAGTTTTGCTCTGGACCTATTAATTAATGATGCTGATTTGGATGCAGATTTGGATTCATGGAGTAACTTGCTTGAATATCAAAATGGGACGAACCCAACAGATGCATCTTCTTTCCCTACACCCATTTTAGGCTACTCGATAAATGCCAGAGATGAGCTTTATCAGTTTAATATCACATTGCAAACCAGCTTGTTGATAGGGAATTTAGGTCTAAATTTTGATTTTGAAGGCATAGCATTTAATACCGATGGGTATTTATATGCAGTAGAAGATTCCAATTCAGATTTGTACAAAATCGATCCTCAAACCGGTGTCGCTGAGTTTGTCGGTTCTTTGGGAGTGAATGTTTATGAGATGGGGCTTACGCCTGATCTAGAAGGCAATTTGTATATGGTCGGAAGTGGATATTTGTATTCCGTCGATGTGCAAACTGGTGAAGCGACACTTATTGGGGATTTAGGCGTATTTTCTATAGATTCCTTGGCTTTCGATGGCACGACTTTGTTTGGACTGTCCGCTGTTGGTCAAGGACGATTGTATTCAATATCTGTTGATACCGGACTAGCCGAATTTATCGGTGATGTTAATGGCGTTTCGCTCACCAAGCAATCTGGCTTGACAATTGATCAGACAGGCAACTTGTGGGGTTTGGATGAAGACGGTTCGATTTTCAGTATCGATAAAGTAACGGTTGCTGTTTCTAATATATTTAGTATTGATAACGGTTTTGAATCTTTGGCGATTGAGGTAACTGTTGATAGTGATGGGGATGGAATCAATGATTTTTGGGAGATTCAATACGGTCTTGATCCATCTGATCCTAGTGATGCGGCATTAGACAACGATAGTGATGGACTATCAAATCTTCAGGAGTTTATGCTGCGAACTGACCCAACATCTATTGATACGGATAATGATGGTCTAACAGACAATGAAGAGGTGAATACCTATTCAACACAACCTACAAACGCTGATACTGATGGCGATGGGATGGGTGATGGTTGGGAAGTTAGTTATTCATTAGATCCTTTATTAGATGATGGGAGCTTAGATTTAGACAATGATGGATTTTCCAATGTTCTTGAATTTAAGTTGCAAACTTCGCCTGCAGATAATACAAGCCAGCCCGAACTGCCATTAGCAATTGGCTATAACTATAGTGATGAATTAGTCAGCGTAAATTTAATCGATGGCTCAACCTCACTACTTGAAGCCTATAATTATCAGCTAGACGCAACGGGCCTGGATTTCAATGAGCTAGAGGTTCTTTACGCTATCAATGACAATTCAGACAGTCTAATTCAGTTTAACTATGGTTTAAATTCCTATAGTGAAGTTGGAAATTTGAATGTTTACACCTATCAGCCTTCTTTTGCCATTAAAGATCAAAATGTAGCCTACATGGCAACTAATGGATGGTTGTATGAAGTAAATTTACTAAGTGCCGAAACAACCGAAATTGGTTTCTTTGGTGAGTATGAGACTGATTCATTGGTCTTTGATGGTGTTAACCTTTACGCGATCAATAGCAACAGTCGTCCTCAGTTATTTATGATTAATGTTGAAACAGGTGCGTCAACACTAATCGGAGATATTGACCCCTATTATTTAAATTACCAATCAGGTTTGACCATAGATGGTTTTGGTAATTTATGGGCCGCCGATAGCAATGGTTTTGTGATGTTAATCAACAAAGAAACTGCAGCTATTGAGTATGTTGTAGGCACTGATTCGGAACTAACCAGCCTCGCATTGTTTAACATTGTTGATGTCGATCAAGATGGTATGCATGATCCTTGGGAAATCCTTTATGGCTTAAATCCTAATGATGCAAGTGACGGAACCTCGGATCTTGATGGTGATGGACTGTTGAACTATCAGGAGTATTCCTACAGAACAAATCCAGACAATTGTGATTCTGATTCTGACGGTCTTACAGACGGTGAAGAAGTTTCTACGTTTATGAGTGACCCCGCCAGAAACGATAGTGATGCAGACGGAATGCACGATGGATGGGAAGTCTCCTATGGGTTAGATCTTCTAGTTGAGGATGCTTCATCAGATTTAGATGGTGATGGAATATCTAACATATTGGAATTCAAACTCAACACCTTACCCAACGATGATGCCAGTGTTCCAGTCGCGCCAGTTGCGGTTGGTTACAACTTAAACGATGAATTAGTCAGCGTAAATTTAATTGATGGCTCTACTTCACTGATCGAAACCTATAATCATCGTCTTGATGCTTCTGGATTAGATTTCAGTGAACTAGAGGTTCTGTATGGGCTTAATGACAATTCCAACTCGTTAATTCGCTTTAACGGCGATTTAAGTTCCTACACTGATGTTGGCAACTTTAATATTTATATGTACAACCCCTCATTCGCCATTAAAGATCAAAATTTTGCTTATATGGCTACTGATGGCTGGTTATATGAAGTGAATTTACAAAACGCTGAAACAAACTCAATCGGTTTTTTTGGGATATACGGAACGGATTCAATGGCTTTTGATGGGGATAATTTATACGCCATAAATAGCAACAGCCAACCTCAACTGATATTGATTAATACTGAAACCGGTACATCTACATTAATTGGAAATATTGATCCCAATTATTTTAATTACCAATCAGGTTTAACCGTGGATGAATTTGGCAACTTATGGGCAGCCGATAGCAATGGTTTTGTGATGTTAATCAACAAAGAAACTGCAGCTATTGAGTATGTTGTAGGCACTGATTCTGAACTAACCAGCCTGGCACTGTTTAACGTTGTAGATGTCGATCAAGATGGTATGCATGACGCTTGGGAACTCCTTTATGGCTTAAATCCTAATGATGCAAGTGACGGAACCTCGGATCTTGATGGTGATGGACTGTTGAACTATCAGGAGTATTCCTACAGAACAAATCCAGACAATAGTGATTCTGATTCTGACGGTCTTACAGACGGTGAAGAAGTTTCTACCTACATGAGTGATCCTGCTTCTGCAGATACTGATGACGACAGTATGCATGATGGCTGGGAAGTATCATTTGGTTTAGATCTGCTTGTCGATGATGCAGCTCTTGATTTAGATGGTGATGGAATATCGAACATATTGGAATTCAAACTCAACACCTTGCCCAATGATGGAACGAGTGTTCCAACTGCTCCATTAGCTGTTGCCTATACATACAACAATGAATTGGTAGAACTCGATTTAACATCTGGTGAAATAGAAAATATTCAAACATTCGATTATTCCTTAAGCCTGACTGGATTAGATTATTCATCAGACCAAGTTCTGTTTGGAATGAACGATAACAATGGCTCTTTAATTAGATTTGACCAAAACAATTCAACCTATGAAGAAATTGGCAGCATCAATAATTACGTTTATCAGCCCTCATTAGCAATTATCGATAATACGACAGCTATAGTCGCTTCAAATGGTTACTTATACGATATTGATATCACCACTGGTGCTGTTTCTGAAATTGGCACTATCCCTTTGTACAACACCTATTCATTAGCTTATGACGGTGAAAACCTTTATACGATAAACAACGAAGGTGATGCAGCCTTATACATTATCGATACTGCAACCGCAGAAACGACATTAATCGGTTTAATAGATTCGGGTTATTTAAGTTTTGAAAGTGGCCTCGCTGTAGATCAAAGCGGAAATTTATGGGCTGTCGATGGCAGTGGCAATGTGGTGTTGATAAATAAAGAAACTGCTAAAATAGACTTTGCCGTGCAGAGCGATGGGCAGTTTAGAAGTCTTGCCTATTTTAGAATCGAAGACAGTGATCAAGATGGAATGCACGATCCCTGGGAATTGTTATATGGTCTTGACCCCACTAACTCAGTGGACGGTGATACAGACTTGGATGGAGACGGACTTGTTAATCTAGAAGAGTTCATCAACCGTACCAATCCAACACTAATTGACACGGACTCTGATGGGTTAAATGACTATGAAGAATTATTAACCTATTTCACTGATCCTCTGGTATCAGACAGTGACAGTGATGGTCTATTGGACGGCGCTGAAGTGGAATTACAAAGCAATCCACTTTCGGAGGATACCGATGGCGACGAAATGCACGATGGCTATGAAGTAGAAAATGGTTTGCAAGTATTAGTCGCTGACGGAAATTCTGACCTAGATGCTGATGGTTATTCAAATTTACAAGAATTTCAATACAACACTTACGCAGGAATAGTAACGGTTAGTGATTTAGAGCCAAATGACGATTTTGCCAGCGCACAAAATCTCGATATGCTGATGACCAACAGATATTCCAAGAATGTCGGGGATAATAACCATAATACGTCAGAATCTATCACATATGCCAGCATTTTAGGAACGGGCAATGGTACTCACGATTATTATCAATTTACCATTCCTCAAGACAACGCAACCGTCATAATTGATATTGATTACACAAATTTTGATTCTTACGTCAGGTTATACAACGAACAGGAACAACTTATATTCAGTAACGATGACTCAAGTAATTTAAATGGACAGGAAGGTAGCACAAGCGGATTAGATTCTTTTCTGTTGCTGCAGTCGCTGTCACAAGGAAATTACTATTTGAAAGTAAGTCGTTTCCCTGAACAATCCATTGATACGGGCGCAACGTACCTCCTCAACTTGTCTGTCGAAGGTGCGTCTGTAATTGATTGGGATCAAGACGGCATGACGGATTCTTTTGAAGATCAGTATGGCTTAAATAAATATGATGCATATGATGCGTTTAACGATGAAGACGATGACGGACTCAATAACCTTGCTGAATATTTACATGGAAGTCATCCATTTATGGCGGATTCTGATGATGATGGTGTAGAAGATAGTGAAGATATTGCACCAATGGATTCTTCAACTGGCAGTAATGATGCGCCTGTATTTGAAGGCCTTGAAGGAATTTCGATTGAAGCTGCAGGTATGGAAACAGAAGTTGAGCTTACGCCACCTACAGTAACTGATAACAATGTATTAAGTTTAACGATTACGTCAGATTACGCTGGACCATTATCCATAGGCGAACACGTCATAACCTGGACTGCAACAGACCAAGTAGGAAACCAAAGTAGCGTAGAACAAACGGTTGTAGTTAGCGACACTACGCCTCCTACATTAGATAACTTCAGTGATATTGATATATACAGTGAAAACGATTTGACTAATCTGCTTAATTATTTGTCTGATGTGTCATATGATTTGGTAGACGGCAACGTTGAAGTTAGTGTATCGGTCGAAGATTATGAAACCACCTTGTTGCCTACGGGTATGCATAGTGTGGAAATCAGTGCGGTAGACCAATATGACAATGCAAGCAGCAAAGTGATCGCTGTCGCGATCCATCCACAGGTCGAGCTACCTACCCAAACGCTTGGCGAGCCGGGAAGCCGTTTGCAATTAGTACCTACGTTAACAGGCAAACCAGCAAGGTTACCGCTGAGTGTTTGGTACTCTGTGAGCGGTAACGGACAAGAGCAAATTGGACAAACTACTTTTGATGGTGAGTCGTTTACGCCGATTCAAATTGATTTGTCGCAGTCTTTAATCGCTGGAGACAATTTGCAGGTGGAGATGGTCTCAGCCGAAAACGCATCGGTTTCTCCGACACATCGCTCTGGATTGATCACCATAGTTGAAGGCAACGTTCTTCCTCAAATGAGATTGGTGGCCTATCAACAAGACAAGCCTGTTTCTTTTATCGCGAGAGATTTGGGGACGGTAACGATTGAGGCGTTAGTAAGTGATGTGAACGCAAATGATACGCATACTTTAACAAACGTATCTTCCCGAGGGGGATTCATCGATTTGAACGACGATGGAAACCCTTTTAGTTGGGAAATTGATCCTCAAACATTAACTGGCTCAATGAATATGGAAGTGACTATTGCGGAGAACAATACTGCTGATCAACTGGCAACGAGCAATTCAATAACGTTACTTGTTGTTGATAGTTTGCCAGTATTGGGCAGTATTGATAGTGACGGTGATGGTCTGACCGATGCTCAGGAAGGGGTATTTGATGATGATGAAGACGGCATTCCTAATTATTTAGACAACAATGCTATTCATAGTCGACTTCCATTAGAGAATTCAGAATCAATGATCAAAGCTGCACCAGGTCTGCATTTATCCCTAGGAAATGTGGTTCGGATAAATAGTGGAATGCAAGCTGCAGGCGCAGTTCTAGATCCCGATGATATCGAAAATGCGGTTAATGTATTGGGTCTAAATACAGAAACAACAGATTTGCATTATCAAGCCACCGGAAAGGCATTCAACTTTATATTATCTGGGCTAGTATCACCGGCTATGTCAACAGTGGTCGTCATCCCACTAGATGATTCGGAAAGGATCAATGAAAACTCAGTACTAAGGAAATTTAGTCTAGATAACGGTTGGCAGGATTTTGTGATTGATGGATCTAATATGATTTATTCTGCAGTCCGTTCGAATGATGGAGTATGCCCTAATTACCCTACTGGTTTTCAGGAAGGGTTAGTTAGTGGGGCAGGTTGTTTAGCTTTATTGATTGAAGATGGCGGACCTAACGATGCTGATCGCATGACAAATGCCCAGATAGAAGATCCTGGTGTGCTTACGCAGTTTGTCAATACAGCTCCTATTTCCAGTATAGCTGAAGTTAGCTCCATCGCAGAAGGTACTACATTTATATTGAACGGATCGAGTAGCTCTGATGCTGATGGAGATATGCTGACCTATAGTTGGTCGCAAATCAGTGGTCCCACAGTAAGTTTTGCGGGGCGCACGTCCGAAAGTATCACTTTGACGGCACCACAAGTTTCTACAGATGCAACTATGGTGTTTTCGCTCACGGTTAACGATGGTTTCAGCGATTCGAGTTCACAGGTGAGTATAAATGTTAGAAATAATGCGACAGCTCCTACTCCGACCAATCCGAATTCCGGAGAAGGAGGTGGAGGAAGCATGCCAATTGGAATATTGATGCTGACATTTATCTTAATGTTATTCAGGCTTTATGGATGTCGACTACATACAAAGGTTAATTAAAATGAAAAGGGTGCTAAAGCACCCTTTTTTATCCGATGTTGACCCGTCCTAAATAACGTTGACACTTTCCAGCCTTAAATTGGAGAGTGTAATGCAATCAATAAGTAAGCGTACCCAGCGCGACTATTCGCTCGCTTTTAAATTGTCAGTTGTTGACCAAGTAGAAAAAGGAGAAATGA
>NZ_VKKH01000029.1 GCF_007197995.1 Aliiglaciecola sp. M165 | reverse complement strand
CCGCACAAAAAACTGAATTAGATAATAGACTTTCTAGTTTTGAATCAGATATTAATGTTGGCTTGGATTGGGATACAGTAAAATCCCGAATACTAAACTCTTAATGGCTTTTGAGATAAAGATACGCCCAGAGGCTGAGGGTGATCTGAAGGAAGCTTATTCTTATTTCGAGCAATGCAGAGCTGGGCTTGGTGCTGATCTCATTCTTTGTGTTGAAGATTCCCTATCAAAAATAGCTAGAAACCCCGAGCAATACCCCATTGTCTACAAAGCTTTTCATC
>NZ_VKKH01000028.1 GCF_007197995.1 Aliiglaciecola sp. M165 | reverse complement strand
AGATGCGTAGTCGATGGGAAACGGATTAATATTTCCGTACTTGATATATCAGTGAAGGGGGGACGGAGAAGGCTAGACAAGCTTGGTGTTGGTTATCCAAGTGAAAGTGCGTAGGGCGTTGAATTAGGTAAATCCGGTTCAACATTAAACCTGAGACACGAGACGAGTTTCTACGGAAACGAAGTTGTTGATGCCCTGCTTCCAGGAAAAGCCTCTAAACTTATGATATATCGAACCGTACCCCAAACCGACACAGGTGGTCAGGTAGAGAATACTAAGGC
>NZ_VKKH01000027.1 GCF_007197995.1 Aliiglaciecola sp. M165 | reverse complement strand
AGATGCGTAGTCGATGGGAAACGGATTAATATTTCCGTACTTGATATATCAGTGAAGGGGGGACGGAGAAGGCTAGACAAGCTTGGTGTTGGTTATCCAAGTGAAAGTGCGTAGGGCGTTGAATTAGGTAAATCCGGTTCGACATTAAACCTGAGACACGAGACGAGTTTCTACGGAAACGAAGTTGTTGATGCCCTGCTTCCAGGAAAAGCCTCTAAACTTATGATATATCGAACCGTACCCCAAACCGACACAGGTGGTCAGGTAGAGAATACTAAGGC
>NZ_VKKH01000026.1 GCF_007197995.1 Aliiglaciecola sp. M165 | reverse complement strand
ACAAATGGTCACGACCAATGAACATCTGCTTTAACGCCATAAGGTATTTTAGTTTTCGTGTACCGATACGCGGTTGAACCATGCGCTCTGTGCGCACAAAATCAATGACTTGTGCCTCATGTTCATCACGCCGTAATTGTCTCACCCATTGCTGATAGTACGCTTGGCGAGAGATGTGTAAATAGCTGCAAGCTTGGGTGACAGACAATCCCGGTATCACCTTTTCCTGGATGACTTGCCTTTGCGCTTTTTTACAACGCGTACTCCATGGTCTTTTTCCA
>NZ_VKKH01000025.1 GCF_007197995.1 Aliiglaciecola sp. M165 | reverse complement strand
ATCCTAATCTACTCAAAGCAGGATACACAGCGACGCAACCAGAGCAACTATGGGTAGCCGATATCACTTATTTGCCGACTCGCAATGGCGAGGCTTATGTCAGTCTTGTGACGGATGCATATTCACGCAAGATTGTCGGGGATCAGGTTGATGACAACATGAAAACTCACTCAGTAAAGCAGGCTTTTAGAAGAGCACTCAAGCAACGCCTGAAAAATGGTCAACTCGTTCATCACTCCGATAGAGGTCTTCAGTATTGTTCCAGAGAGTACCAGCAGCTC
>NZ_VKKH01000024.1 GCF_007197995.1 Aliiglaciecola sp. M165 | reverse complement strand
ATGGCATTCAAGGTTGTTCGACTGTTTTAGTTTGGCTTCGTAAGCATGGTCGACTAGATTGGTCTTATGGAACCCCTAAGTTTCTGAACAGAGGCGTTGTTGTGGATAAATCGAAAACCGAGTTAACACCAGAGCAGAGGGTCAAAGAGCTTGAGAAGCAGCTAGCCGATACAAAAATGAAAGCAGATTTTTTCGAAGCGGTCGTGAACGTATTGGAAAAAGACCATGGAGTACGCGTTGTAAAAAAGCGCAAAGGCAAGTCATCCAGGAAAAGGTGATAC
>NZ_VKKH01000023.1 GCF_007197995.1 Aliiglaciecola sp. M165 | reverse complement strand
GGCTAAGACAGCTAGGAGGTTGGCTTAGAAGCAGCCACCCTTTAAAGAAAGCGTAATAGCTCACTAGTCGAGTCGGCCTGCGCGGAAGATGTAACGGGGCTAAGCAATATACCGAAGCTGCGGCAGCAGACATCACTTAAGATTATTTGTTTATTCAAGCTAACAGCAACGTGACGTTTTTTGTCACCTGCTGGTAAAGCGTTTTTCGAAACGTCGAGAGATGTGAGGAGATAAAGATAAGTAAGTGGTTTTAAGGATGTCTGCTGGGTAGGGGAGCGTTGTGTAAGTGGCTGAAGGCAAGCTGTGAGGCTTGCTG
>NZ_VKKH01000022.1 GCF_007197995.1 Aliiglaciecola sp. M165 | reverse complement strand
TGCTCTTCATATTACTCTTTGTTTTTTGATTACTTTATCAGCTTTCCAAATTGTTAAAGAACATGAGGATGTTTTACTTTCCTCTTAAGGTTTAAAAAACCCTAATCAATAACTGCTTTGTAACATCTATTGATTAAGGCTTTACTTCCACTGCCTGAGCGATGCACATTCCCCACTTTATTTACTTCCTCAATCAAGGTAAAAACCTCAGACCTTTAGCAAGTAGGAAAATGGTAGGCTTGGGCAGACTTGAACTGCCGACCTCACCCTTATCAGGGGTGCGCTCTAACCAGCTGAGCTACAAGCCTAATGCTTGCATCGTTCTTCTTCATTCAACAACAAAACAATCTGTGTAGGCACTACATCACAACAGGCATTACCTTAGTGTAAGGAGGTGATCCAACCCCAGGTTCCCCTAGGGTTACCTTGTTACGACTTCACCCCAGTCATGAAACACAAAGTGGTGAACGTCCCCCCGAAGGTTAGACTATCCACTTCTTTTGCATCCCACTCCCATGGTGTGA
>NZ_VKKH01000021.1 GCF_007197995.1 Aliiglaciecola sp. M165 | reverse complement strand
TGACCCGTCCTAAATAACGTTGACACTTTCCAGCCTTAAATTGGAGAGTGTAATGCAATCAATAAGTAAGCGTACCCAGCGCGACTATTCGCTCGCTTTTAAATTGTCAGTTGTTGACCAAGTAGAAAAAGGAGAAATGACTTATATACAAGCTCAAGACCGTTATGGCATTCAAGGTTGTTCGACTGTTTTAGTTTGGCTTCGTAAGCATGGTCGACTAGATTGGTCTTATGGAACCCCTAAGTTTCTGAACAGAGGCGTTGTTGTGGATAAATCGAAAACCGAGTTAACACCAGAGCAGAGGATCAAAGAGCTTGAGAAGCAGCTAGCCGATACAAAAATGAAAGCAGATTTTTTCGAAGCGGTCGTGAACGTATTGGAAAAAGACCATGGAGTACGCGTTGTAAAAAAGCGCAAAGGCAAGTCATCCAGGAAAAGGTGATACCGGGATTGTCTGTCACCCAAGCTTGCAGCTATTTACACATCTCTCGCCAAGCGTACTATCAGCAATGGGTG
>NZ_VKKH01000020.1 GCF_007197995.1 Aliiglaciecola sp. M165 | reverse complement strand
TGTTGGGCCAAAATTAACTTTTCACTTGCACTCAATTCATCTAATTTCATGGTAGTAACCTAAGGGCCTTAAACATGGTTAGTATAATAACATTTAGTCTGAATGTAACATCGGTGTTTTAAGTGCGCCTAACGCCCCTAATAAACGGCAAATGCTTGCTGGCTATACTTTGCGAAGAATGAGCCAAGCCAGCGAAGAATGAGCCAAGCCAGCGAAGCTGGGTCCGGTTGAATGGTTTGTTAGCTTTCATTGTCCAGTATAAAATCCAGTTTTACCCGACGGTCTTTTTGAACGACAGGATTGCCGTCAACTAACTCGGGTTTATATTTCCATTTTGAGAGTGCTTTAATTCCTTCGT
>NZ_VKKH01000002.1 GCF_007197995.1 Aliiglaciecola sp. M165 | reverse complement strand
TTCGAGCAATGCAGAGCTGGGCTTGGTGCTGATCTCATTCTTTGTGTTGAAGATTCCCTATCAAAAATAGCTAGAAACCCCGAGCAATACCCCATTGTCTACAAAGCTTTTCATCGAACATTGGTTAGGCGCTTCCCATATGGAATATTTTATGAAGTACGCGAAGACGCCGTTATTGTATTTGCAATTATGCACTGTGCAAGAGAGCCCAAAAAATGGAGAGGGCGCGCCTAACAAACCATTCAACCGGACCCAAACTCGCTGGCTTAGCTCATTCTTCGCAAAGTTTAGCCAGCAAGCCTGGGCCGTTTAATAGGGGCGTTAGGTGTCAAAGATTAGGATTAGTCGATGTTAAAACTAATAGTTTTGATTTTACTCATAGTTCTAGGTGTACTAATACACTATTCATCGATTCAGCCAGCGAATGAAGTCGCTGTCAGCAATAATACGCAAATATCAATAGAGGTTGTTGCAGATTCTCATCTTCAAAAGCAAACTATTCGGTTCAAATGCGACGGAAGGCAGCATTGCAGTCAAATGAGAACATTTGAAGAGGCTGACTTTTTCTTAAAAAACTGTCCAGATACAAAAATGGATGGGGACAGAGATGGTATTCCGTGTGAAAGGCAATTTAATAGGTTTTAATAACGCATGCCACCTAACAAACCATTCAACCGGACCCAAACTCGCTGGCTAAGGCTCGTTCCTCGCAATTATAGCCAACAAGCTTGTGCCGTTTATTAGGGGCGTTAGGTAGCATTAGGATGAAGCTTTTTATTGTTTATACTAAAGATGAAATGATTTTATCGAAGCAGGAGTATGAGTCTTGGAGAGAGGTACAAAATGACTTTTGTGATTACCAAACTTCATTAGGCCCGTGGGAAGAAAATGAGGTTATAGACTATTTAGAGTTTGATTATCCTGATCTATATCCTTCTGCTTCTGTCCAGGTTAACAACCTCAAAGCAAGTGGTCATTTTGAAATTGTTTTGTCGTTTAAAAATAGCAATGCAACCTAACAATCCAATCAACCGGACACAAACTCGCTGGCTAAGGCTCGTGCCTCGCAATTTTAGCCAACAAGTTTGTGCCGTTCATTAGGGGCGTTAGGCGCCAACTGTTGATTTGTGGTGCGCATCGCGCTACACTCTATTCATGATTAAGTCATTCAAACATAAAGGCCTAAAGTTGTTTTACGAGAAAGGTAAAACATCTGGTATCCAATCAAAGCATTCAAAGAAGCTTAGAATGCAATTAGCTGCTATTGATACTGCCAAAGAAATTGACGATATCAATTTACCGGGTTTCTCTTTACATCAGTTAAAAGGCGAGCGATCTAGTATATGGTCAATTTCGGTCAATGGTAATTGGAGGGTTACGTTTGAATTTAAGGATGGCAATGCTTTCATCCTAAACTACGAGGATTATCACTAATGAATATGCATAACCCACCTCATCCAGGTGAATTTATAGAATCAATTTATCTCGAGCCTCATGGTATAAGCTGCAGAACTCTCGCCAGTCACTTGGGTGTTGCTGCATCGACATTAAGTCGTGTTGTAAAAGGAAAAAGTGCAATTAGCCCAGAAATGGCACTGCGTCTCTCCAAGGTTTTGGGAAGATCCCCAGAAAGTTGGCTAAGCATGCAGGACAATTTTGAACTTTGGCAAGCAAAACAAAACGTAGATCTCAAGAACGTACAGCCATTAGTTTTGCATGTCGCCTAACAAACCAATCAACCGGACCCAAACTCGCTGGCTAAGGCTCGTGCCTCGCAATGATAGCCAACAAGCTTGTGCCGTTTAATAGGGGCGTTATACGTAAAGGAGAAATATAGATAATGAATATCAACGCAACACTTTTAGGTCAGCTTATTGCAGTACTTGGGCTTGCAGTTTTCATGGCAGCTATTTGCTTTTATCTAGGTAAACGTAAAACAGAAACACCTATTCTAGTATCAGCAATCGGATTTTTTACTGCAATCATTCCACCAGTCGCTTTAATTTATCTAATAGTTTTGGTTCTTAAGCGCGACTTACCGGCAGCGCCAAGTAATGTTTAGCTTTTTATTTACGCATAACAAACCAATCAACCGGACAAATACTCGCTGGCTTTGCTCATTCTTCGCAAAGTATAGCTAGCAAGCCTGGGCCGTTTAATACGGGCGTTAGCCGTACAAGGTTGAGTTTCAACGTGTGATACTTTAGTATCACATTTGTTGGAGAGAAAAATATGAAAGTAGAGTTAGTCACTACACTTAAGCGACAAGCAACTAAAATCCTCGCGGATCTGCATATTTCAAAAGAACCGGTCCTGATTACTGAACACGGTCAACCATCAGCTTATTTGGTTGATGTACAAGATTATGAATTGATGCAAAAACGCATTCAAATTTTAGAGGGGATTGCTCTAGGTGAAAAGGCAATCAAGGAAGATCGAGTAATTTCTCATTCTGTAGCGAAAGAGAAACTATCGAAATGGCTGAAATAGTCTGGACGGAGCCTGCATTAAATGGGTTGAATGAAATAGCTGATTACATCGAGTTATCAAATCCATATGCAGCATCATCACTAGTTAAATCAGTCTTTAAGAAAATTGAGCATTTAGAAGAACACCCTCATTCTGGACGTAAAGTTCCAGAGTTAGAATCATCAGATTATCGAGAAGTAATAGTCGAACCGTGCCGAATTTTTTACAAATTCGAAAATAACTGTATTTATATCTTGTTTGTTTTGAGTCAAGAACGAGATTTTATTAGGTACTTGTTAAAATAATGGAAGGTACGGCCAACAATCCATTCAACCGGACCCATTCTCGTTGTGAAGCAATCGCTGGCTTTGGCTCGTTCCTCGCATTTTAAGCCAACAAGCATTTGCCGTTTAATTGGGGCGTTATATTCCTCCTTGTATTTCTGTACGGAATAACGTACGCTTTTCTTTTATAGGAGAAAGTCATGGCTACATTGTCTGCTACAGAGGCTAGAGCTAACCTTTATCGCGTCATCGATGAAGCTGCTGAGTCACATGAGCCCGTATTGATAACAAGTAAACGAAACAATGCAGTGTTGCTTTCTGAAAGTGATTGGGATTCCATTCAAGAGACATTACATCTTTTATCAATTCCGAACATGCGCGAATCTATCAAAGTTGGCATGGAAGAAGATATTTCAGATTGTAGCGAGGATCTTGATTGGTGACATGGAAAGTTGTTTACACAATGCATGCTCAAAAAGATGCCCGAAAATTGGCTAGCAGGGGATTAAAAATAAAAGCGGCAGCGTTAATAGAAATTCTTAAAGTGAACCCTTTTCAAACTCCTCCAACATATGAAAAAGTAGTTGGAGACTTATCGGGTTGTTATTCGCGACGAATCAACATTCAGCACAGACTGGTATATCAAATTATTGAACCCAAAAAAACAGTGAAAGTTTTAAGAATGTGGACGCACTATGAATAAGGAATATAACAAACCAATCAACCGGGTAAATACTCGCTGGCTTTGGCTCGTTCCTCGCAAGTATAGCCAACAAGTATTTGCCGTTTTTTAGGGGCGTTATATTGCTGTTTAAGATTTGAGTTGATACGTTAGTCTCTATTCAGTCTTAAAGGGAGTACGGAATGGAAAGTCTGGGATTTATATTTGGTTTGATAGGAATGGGGATGGGCCTGTCAGGCTTTGTATTTAGCATCACTACTATGAGTAAAATAGATAAGCTTGAAAATAAATTGAAGGAACTTAGAGTTCTAGACGAAGACTTCAAATCAAACTAATGTCTTTTGAGCTATTGCCGGTGCATCAGCAATATAACAAACCAATCAACTGGACAAACTCGCTGGCTTAGGCTTATTCTTCACAAAGTTTAGCCAGTAAACCTGGACCGTGTAATAGGGACGTTAGCAACCATAGTAACTTCTAGGAAAATTTATGCACAAAATCTTCTTTTTATCTTTGTTTTTATTGTCTTTCTCAGCGCATGCCTCTGAGCTTTCTGAGTCAAAAGTTACTGGTAAATGGGATGTTGTCGCTTTAATTATGGGCTCTCTCGGTGAAATGCCTGCTGGAGAGGGCGACTTCTTTTTGTTTGAAAATGGAAATTTTACGTCTTCTGCAATGGGGGAAGTATCGACAGCAACATACACAATCGAAGAGAATAAAATTGTTGTCACTCACCCTACTAAAAAGGAAGTACTTACAATCAATGAGCTAACAAGTGAGAAAATGTTGTTTACAGTGGATCTTTATGTAAACGGTAAAAAGATGACTGCTGGCAACATTAGTTTCAAATTAGTAAAGTCAGCAAATGGAAGTTAACAATCCATTCAACCGCTCCCATTCTCGTTGTGAAGCAATCGCTGATTTTGGCTCCTGCCTGGCAGAATAGCCATCAAGTATTTGCTATTTATTAGGGCGTCATACGCCAAGGAGATTCATATTGATTTTAATAGCTTCTGCAATCTTAGTATTGATTGGTGTGACTCATTCATATCTTGGCGAAAGATATATACTTATGCGTCTGTTTAGACGGGACAATATTCCGCATTTGTTGGGTAGTGATCATTTTACAAAAGGTACCCTGCGTTTTTGTTGGCACATTCTGTCGTTAGTGGCGTTTGGGTTTGCCGCGATTTTGTATAATAAATCGTCCAACGACGTTTTTACCTTATGCGTTATTGGAACGGTTTTTATGGTAAGCGCCCTTCTCTCTATCTATTTTACAAAGGGTAAGCATTTATCGTGGATAGCATTTTTGGCCGTTAGTGGAATATGTTTTGTTGAAGCATATGCGGTATAGCGGTCCAATCAACGTAAAAGAATGTAAATGGATTTAGCGCTTAATACAGGTAATACCGATACTTATCATTGTGGTTATTTCTCAACTGCTCAAACTGCGTCATGTCAGCTAGCAAAGCTGCTGACTTGCCCCTGACTCTCTGAATAGGGCTTCAACCACTCCATTATAGTCAGCAAGCTTGGGGATGTTATACGCTTTGGTATGTTGAAGGATTAAGGAAATCATTTGAAAATAATTAGAAGCAAAGAATTCAAAGCCGCCCAGGCATGGGGAGCAAAAGACATCGCCAATATGAATGGTATAACGACTCGATTACACTGGACCGATAAGCCTTACAAATGGCATATAAATGATGGAGAAGAGGTTTTTGTCGTTTTAGATGGTGTTGTGAAAATGTTTTACAAAGAAAACGAAATCGAGTGTTCTACTACATTGAATGCAGGTGACATATTTTACGCGTCAATTGGCACTGAACATGTAGCTCACCCAGAAGGTGAAGCGAGGATTTTAGTTGTTGAAAATGAAGGAAGCGTATAACAACCTATTCTACCGAGTCCAAATTCGCTGGTTGGTTTCGCTCGAGTCTCGCAATGAGTGCCAACAAGTATAAACCGTTTAAAAAGGGGCGTTAGATGCCTAGGAAATTGAAATAAATGTCTGAGATTAAATTCACGAATCAACAAAAGGATGAGATGGTTGTTAAACTTCAATCCTATTTTGAAAAAGAACTTGCTCAAGAGTTAGGGCAATTTGATGCGGAGTTTCTTTTGGATTTTGTCTCTAAAGAGTTAGGTGCGTATTACTACAATCAAGGGCTACATGATGCAAGAGTGGTCTTCGAAAAACGCGTTCAAAGCATAGATGATGATCTTTATGGGATTGAAAAGGAAACACGCTAGGTGCAATCAACCTATAATCATGCTTTTTAAGCAGCTCCAAACCCGATGATGGTGTAAACGCTACCTCCCAGCTTTCTTTTCAGCTATTACGGATAAACAGTGCCAAATTTCAGTGTTATGAACCAAGGAGTGTTTTTTTAATTAGGGTGGCCAGCCACACAGATCATAGCAATTTGGCTGCTTTGTCTATTCAGGGTTGGTTAAAGACTAATGATCGAGATGGTATTTTAAGAAGGAAATTGTATTCGGAGATTTGCCTTTATTGACTTTTATCCCCACTATGGAAATGAGTCAAACGGCTTTGAATTTGAACATTCAAATGTTCACGGCCTATTAAGAATGCCGGAGTTGTAAAATGGATTTTTTGGAAATATTTGGTTTGGCTTTGCTTGTTAGTCCAATAAGCGAGCTGTTTAAGTCTATGCGCAGATCTAAGACGCTAACCATAATGGTAATTATTGGTTTAACGTTTTTCATCGGCTTTACTATTTTTCTGATAAAAATGGCTAGTTTGCAGTAAACTCATTTGCAGGGTTTGAGTTATCTGGGAGCGCGCATTGAAAGTTGAAGATATAAGAGTTTTTGTACCGTGCAAAAATTATGATGAATCTAAGGCATTTTATTCAGATTTGGGTTTTTCACAAGCACCTGCTACCGATGATTTAACCCTTGTTGAGAATGGTGATTGTACTTTTTTTCTTCAACGATTTTACAATAAGGATTTCGCCGAAAACCTGATGTTGCAAGTCTGTGTTGCTGACATTGATCACGCATATGAGTTGGCCAAAGCAACTAAATACGCTCAAAAGCTCACTCCAATAGAATCAGAGCGTTGGGGCAAAGTTTTTTATTTGTGGGGGCCTTCAGGAGAGTTGTTGCATGTCACACAACTTAGCAACTAAAAAACCATCAAGTGAGCACCTTGTTAGGCGTGTAGCGTTGATAGATTCAGCTCGCTCTTAGCAAACTTAGCCGATGTGTATGTAGCTTTAAAAAGGATATTGAGGCAAATGGTCATACATGTGAAATATATTCTTCTTGCAATCGTTTCTATGAGTTTGTTATCTGGCTGTGTCGTCGTGCCAACCAAGGATTATTCTTCTATCAATAAATGCAAGATATCAAGCGACCGCAAAACACTTAAAATTATCAATGGTTTTGAAGATACCAATACTTATTATTCGATTACAGGTTTAATCTTGGTTCCAGTAAGTGGAGTGGTGTCTGGGGTCTATGTTGCAATCAATAACATCTATCATCTTGGCGAAGAGCGGATTGTTTGTGGCGAGTGATATAAGCGATGGTTGGTTATAAGGCGACAGAATAAGGATATTGTAATGAATAAAAGTGTAGTGCCTCTCCATGTGTTGGTCTAATGACTGTTTATGCCAATATGACATTCAAAGATCGACTTAATTAGAAAGTTAAATTACAAAAATTATTGTAGGCTATTATTCAATGTGCCCACACACTGCTCCAGATATAAAAATTCGTTAGACGCTGAAGCAGGACGATGAACACACACTAGTTTAAAGTAACAATTTATACCAATCCACACAAAGAAGTGGTCAGGCAGCGAGAAAGTAAATGGGCGCATTCTGACTGATCACTTCTTTATGTGGATTGGTATTACTCTAGCGAATCACGAATCAACTCACAAAGGAGCATAAATGTTGGATCAGCAGGAAGAATATTGGGGAATGTCACTCAAATCATATTGTATGCTCATTCATTTGAGCCAGTTGGCTAGTATTGTCGCACCGGGGTTAGGGTTTGTTTTACCCATCGTTATGTGGGTAGCGAATAAAGACAAAAGTGTTGAAATAGACAAACATGGCAAAGTGACCGTTAATTGGGTGATAAGCTGTCTAATTTATAGTGTTATTTGCGGGATCCTTGCCTTGGTGTTTATTGGGCTTATCGGCTTGGTTGTTTTGGCCATCCTAAATTTTCTGTTTGCAATTATTGCCGCGATAAAGGCCAACGATGGGGTTTTGTGGACCTATCCATTAACTATTAGGTTTCTCAAGTATTAGCTGCTAAATACGTAGAGCTTTTCAATTATTTGCCTGTATTCGATCCAATGTTGCGGGCGTTTTAATGTGTTTACACTAGGTTACGGTTATGTCTATTCGTATTTATAAGCTCTCATTAATTGCAATTGCGTTAATGTTCACGCTTTTTTTTGCGTTGACAATAATTCCACCTTTGCTCGAACATTTTGATATTTGGGCGGCGATTTCCGCGGGTTTCGTCAACCCTTATGCCAGTGGCTATGCAACGGACGTGATCCTATGTTGGTTTATATTAATGGTTTGGATCGTCTACGAAGCTAAAGTCCATGCTATACGTCATGGTTGGGTCTGTTTGCTATTGGGACTCATTCCAGGTGTGGCAGTGGGTTTTGCGCTATATCTTTTGATGAGACTGAGCCATTTTGAAAAGTCAGTTAAGCCGAACATCAAATAAACGTTTTGAATATTAAAAAAATAAAGAAACAGACAAAAATCGGCGCTACACTAAATCTCAGTGAGATAACAACAAAAAAAGAGAAATGATATGAATAAATTAGTCCTTATAATTTTAGCCATCTTCTTGCCTCCTATTGCGGTTTTTCTAAAAAGCGGCGTGGGGAAAGATTTGCTGATCAACATACTGTTATGTCTGCTTTTTTATGTACCAGGCATCATTCACGCTATCTGGGTTGCGACCAAGTAATTTGGCGCAATACGTATTGCCTTGAAGTGAGTTAAATGTTAACTGGCGTTTTGTTTCGGCCTTGATTAGCGGAGTGGTTGAATTGATTCTCTAAGAAGAGGAGTTTCTGATGAGTTCAACAAGTGATGATAGCTTTCAATCTACCGAAGGCGTTATTCGCTGGAAATTGCACTTTTCCTCATCACCAGAAAAAGTGTATTCAGCATTGAGTACTGACGATGGAAGACGCGGTTATTGGGCTGAATCGGCGGACGAAACGAATGGCAAAATTCACTACGTTTTCTTAAACGATATTGAAGACACCGGTGAAATTCTTGAGCGAACGCCTAATAAGACATTTTCAGTGATGTATTTTGGTTGGAAGACGACGTTTAATTTATCTTCCGACGGTAACATTGGTACTGACTTGGAAATGGTTGCCGAAGGTATTCCTGACGCAGATAAAATGGAAATTACCGCAGGCTGGGTTTCCTGGTTAATGGCCATGAAGGCTTCGGTAGATTTTGGCGTTGACCTTCGCAATCATGACGCTAAACGCTCTTGGTTTGATGGCTATGCTGATAACTAAACCTTTTGTTTAAGGCATTAAATGAACCCCGTTCAACAAGCGCAAAACTGCGACAAAATTGCTGCGCACTGGGACAGTGACCGATTTAATCGACACAATGGTCTGGCGCAGCACAAACGTGCACTTCAATTTGTTAAGAACAATAATCGCGCAATTGATATTGGCTGTGGGAGCAGTGGCAGAATCATTGATTTGATACTCAACGAAGGGTTTAATGTCGAAGGTTTGGACTTTTCAGCTGAAATGCTAAAGTTGGCGAGAGCCAGACATCCAGATGTTGTTTTTCACCATGCCAATATTTGTGAATGGCAATTGCCTTATCAATATGATTTTGTCTCTGCGTGGGACAGTATCTGGCACGTACCTCTGGATCAGCAGGAGAGTGTTTTACGTAAGCTTTGCAATGGGTTAGCAGACGACGGAGTAATTATTTTTACCAGTGGCGCCGTTGACTCTGCCGGTGACGGGAGCAATCCTTTTCTTGGGCAGGAGCTTTACCATGCAGCCTTGGGCATACAGAATCTTTTAAAGATACTGAGTGACAGTGAATGTATTTGTCGACATCTTGAAAATGATGATTGGCCTAACCAGCATTTGTATATTATTGCCCAGAAGCGTTCAGTAGAATAAGGCGCACATCGCCTGCGCTGTGACAAATCGCCAACAAAAAAGGAGAGCTTAAAAATGAACGGAAACACGCAATTGTTTGTCGCAGCGACATTGAGCTTTATTGCCTCTTTACTACATGTTGCGATTGTCTTTGGTGGCCCTGACTGGTACCGATTTTTTGGTGCAGGCGAGAGCATGGCCAAGTTAGCCGAAGCAGGCAGTCATTACCCAACCTTTGTTACCTTGATTATCGCGTTAATTTTGGCTATTTGGGGGCTATATGCCCTAAGTGGAGCGGGCATCATTCCACCGCTACCTTGGCCTAGGGTTGCGCTAGTGGGAATTACAACAATTTATCTTCTTAGAGGTATCGCCGGGTTATTCTTGCCTTTTTTCACTACCCATCCGGCAATTACGCAAAACTCCGTGACATTTTGGCTTGTCAGCTCAAGTATTTGTTGTGCGATTGGCATTTTCTATTTGTTTGGAACAATTAATAATTGGACGGAAATGGGGAAATAACTTAGGGGTTGCCGTTGCAGCAGCCTAATGTGTGGCTATGAAAAGTATCGTTTATTATTTAGGGCTTAGTGCCTTGATCACTCATGAGCTGGATGCCGTGTTAAACGTTGAATGGCGCTTGCTCTATCATTTGCGTACGTTGCCCGATGTCACGGCGAGCGCTATTTTTGTGGCGATGCACTTCCCGATGTTTTTCTTTTTTTTGTACTTTAGTAACCATCAAAAGCCTAAAATTAAAACGCTGTTCAGAACGTTCGTAGCGCTATTTTTAGTTGTTCATGGAGCACTTCATTTCAGATTATCTGACCATGAGCTATACCAGTTTGAAGGCGTCCTCTCAAATTTGTATATTTTTAGTGCAGCCTTTTTTGCTTTGATTTTTCTAGTCATGACTTGGCAAGATAGACGTTTAAAAAAAGCTTAGGAGCGAACTGAATATATATTGGTTAGTCCAATTGATGTCATACAACGCAGATCTACTCAACAATAAAGGAAATTCTATGAAAACTTCTGCCCTACTTTGTATCTTTGCTATGGCTATGTATCTACCTAGCAGCTACGCGCAAAATGAAAGAAATTTCGTTTATGACAGCCTCAGCGAAAAAATGTCTCAGGAACTCAAAGCTTCACTAAAAGCCTTGAATGACCCAGAGAACATGGAAGCAAATGCCAAATATATTCGTGGGCTTTATGAGGCGTTAGTCGAACAAGGATTCAGTAAAAAAGAAGCCATGACGTTAGTGGCGGCGTCACTTTCCGGGCGACAAAAACTCTAGCAGGAAGCCTAAGTGAGCCTTGAGCAACAAGTTAATTGGCCAGCCATTCTCGTGTTGGCTGGTGACGCTGAGTTAACGTATTTTGCAGATTATCTTGCCTGGTCTGAAGATCCTGACGTTAACGCGATGCTCTTTGCTGAAGGGGACAAGTTGATTGATGTCACAGGACAAGCGATCCCATTGAACGAACCTGGTACACAAGTTAACAAAATGCAAATCTCAAAGGTTTATGTCAGTGTTGACGAGCTGGTTGAACATATCCGAGCTCACCAATCTCAGCTTGGAGACTGTTGTGTCGCCAAAATCACTATAAAAAATTATGCACAGGGATTTGAGTTGCTCAATCCCGACGCTTAATAATCACCGCCTGTAATCAGTACGTTTTTTCTTTACTCGTCGAATGATAATTAAAATTTGAGAAAATAATTTACCTTGGTTGCTATGTTCGATAGTGTTGGCTCCTATGAATTCATTTAATCCCAAAAAATTACTCAATAGTAAATGGACTGCGGTAAAACCGGTTAAAAAGCAAAAGCACTTTTTAGTAACTGAGCTGGAGCTGGACGAAGACGGTGCCGTTGAATCCTGTACCCTTGAAGCGATTATGACAAAAGACGCAACGTTGATAGATTGGCGTACGCTGAAGGATCCTTCTCGCTGGCTGCAAGGGTGGAAGTGAGCTTTAAGCTTAGAGTGCTGTCGCGCTTTGTTTAGAGAATGCGTCCACAAGACCTGAAACACTAATCTGCTGTTCGCTTGACACCATTGATATTTGGTCACACTCTAGTCGGTGCGCTAAAGTATGGTTTATGATCGATGGTTTTTATTATCAGCGTGGTAATTTACGTCTGGTTTAACAAGGAGATATTGGGGTGTTTATACGTTTTGTAGTGGTGACTGCTTTATTGTCTATCAGTGGGTGCGGTTCTTCATTTAATAATGACAGTGACATGCAAATTGCTCGTGGAGAATTTACCACCGCAAAATGGAAAGGGCTTGAGCGATTTGCAGCTAAGTATCCTGTTGAAGCGGCAAAAAACAACGTTCAAGGCTGTGCAACCATTGAATATGTGGTCACGCCGGAAAACAAAATTACCGATATTCGCGTTGTATCCTCATCACACGATATGTTTGCCGAATCAGCTCAGGAAGTTATCACCAAGTGGAATTGGTCGAAACTGCCTAAATATATTTTAACGTCTGATCTGAAAACCCAAACGCGGTTCGAATTCTGTTTACGGCAGGATGATGGCACTTGTCAAAGTGCAGAAAAGGAAAAAGCGTGCCCCGGGCGAGATGTAATTTACTCTGTGGGTCAGCGCGTAGGGTAATGCTTGGCTTGAAAAAGGCATGATTCATTCCTCGCCAATCGCAATCGAACTCACCGTGATGTGTGATCCAATCTAGCCATGCGTCCCACTACCTTCAAAACCATTATCGGCAGTATGCGGCTGCCATTTTTGATCCTTGCGCCGGTGAGCGTATTTCTGGGTTTATCCGTGGCTATTACGTTGCAACAGCCAATTCAATACAGTGATTTTGTGCTGGTGATGTTCGGGGCTATCTGCGCACATATCAGCGTGAACACACTCAATGAGTATTTCGATTACAAGACTGGGCTAGACACCACGACGGTAAAAACGCCTTTTAGCGGCGGCAGTGGCGCTTTGGTTATTAATCCCGATGCGCTAAAGGCGGTACTGAATGTTGGCATTATCAGCCTTGTGTTTACCATGCTGATTGGCCTGTATTTTATTTTGAAGCATGGCTTGTTGTTGTTGCCCCTTGGGTTAGTAGGCGTTGCGCTGGTATTAAGTTATACACCTTGGTTAAATCAGCGGCCTTGGCTGTGTTTCATCGCTCCTGGGCTGGGCTTTGGACCATTGATGGTGGTTGGCACCTATGTGGTGTTGTCTCAGGAATATCATGCTCTTGTGTGGTATGTGTCTTTGCTGCCTTTTTTATTGTCGAACAATTTATTATTGCTTAATCAATTGCCTGATATTGAGCCTGACAAGCACGTTGGTCGGCGACATCTAGCCATTGCATACGGTCCAAAATTTGCGGTGTGGGTCTATCTTGTTAACGTTGTTCTGGCGATTTCACTGGTCCTTGTCGGCCTGTTGTCAAAGACGCTACCAATGCTAAGCGCAATGTGTTTGCCCTTATTGGTGGTTGGTTTTTGGGTCAGCAAAGGTGCTTTCAAGCACCATGGCAACACCGAAAAACTACTACCTTTTATGGGTTTGAACGTGGCAATCGCTTTAATTACACCATTTTTATTGGCACTCAGTTTAATTCTCCGATAGTCTAGCGCTCGGTTTTGAGCCATGTCCTTAGCACCTTTAAAAGAATAATAAAATGGAATCTATCATGAACGAAAAATGGATGATTGTTGCGCTTATTTCTGTCGTCACTGCGCTACCCAGTTTGCTTGCTGGCTATTTTATTGCGCACAAAAAACGTTATGATTTTATCTCCAACTGGGATCCAAACGATTACTCTGATGCCGATGCGTATGCAGTGTTAATTGGCCGTATGTTGGTGTTTTTAGGGTGTTACATGTCTGCCGTGATCGTTGGCTGGTCTTTTATCCCTTGGGTGGCTGAGCATCTTTTATGGGTTATGCTGCCTACCGCCTTGGTGCCTTTAGTTGTGCTGATTTATGGACGACAAAAGTACGCTGTGAGCCGTTAATGTGTTTTTGGGTCCTCTCCAACGGTGAATTTCATCGCAGCATATTGCGAACAAACGTTTGAGGTTTGCTTTTACCGTAATCGCGTTTATTCTTATTCACAGTCATTTTTTACCGGTCTGTTATAAAGTTTAGAGCTTCCTTTTCCATGCATACTCCGTCTATTCGATATTTTCTTTTACAAACCGTTGTTAGTTTTATCCCGATTTTGGCTATTTGGGTCTATACCATAGATACCGGATTTCTAGCTGGAATGGATATGATCAGCGCGGGTCATTGGATGGGTTATGCAATTGTATTTGGTGTGATCCTCAGTGCTGTAGGACTGTGGGGTTTGTTTCAAATGATCCTCAAATCATTATTCCCTGATGCCTATGAAGACAGTATTTCCTTTCACAAATTCCATTTGCTCTGTGGCGGCTTCGGTTGTCTTATGTGCGCCGTGTTCTTTGTTCAATTTCAGATTACCGTGTCTTGGTTGTTTGCGGGGCCAATTCTGATTACCTATTACCTTTATCAAAAATGTTTGCGTGTTGAGCAGCAATAGATATCTTGGCCTTAAGGTCGAATTCAAAGGAGATTTACAAGGATGTTAGCTCGGGTAAACGTGACACAACTATGTCGATTTAGTATTGGCTTAGTGTGGATTTATCATGGTTTAGTCCCAAAGTTGCTCAATGTCGCCCCGCTAGAGTTATTAATGACCAATGCAATGGGGTTTTCTAACGAGGTTTCCCACGTTATTACTCGCTCCGCAGGCGTGGCTGAAATTCTATTTGGTTGCTGCCTAATCCTTTTTTATCGCCATACACTGCTGATCAAATTAAACATCATTGCTTTGCTGGCGCTGTTGGGGTTTGTGATTTTGCGCGTTCCGGTGGTATTGCTGGAAGCATTTAACCCAGTGACCACTAACTTGCCGGTCGTGGTGCTTAGCCTTATTTTGTTACGACAATTACATGATGATACTGTTAAATAGCCTGATTCGAACCTCAGAGCCAGGTTATGCCTCTTAAATTACGAATGTCGGCAGTGCTCCTACGATTTCCCTCTATTTAGATACGAGAATTCGTTGTAAAGTACAGCTACTTGACTCAGAAAATACAGCCCAATGAAGCAAACCAGTGGTACAGATAGTTCCGACCCAGCACACAATGATCAAAACGAGCACTCCGCTCAGGACCGTCATGAACCTTTGCAAAAGCAGATACCTGCCAATGTCAGAGTTATGATTGCATTAGTGGCCTCGCCCACTTTGTTGATCATTGCTTTTTCGGTTTATTCGTTATTGTTCGGAGACTGGAAAGCGCCGGGAGTCAGTGGCATTATTTTTTCTGCATTGGGAATATTTGCCTATTACGTGGTGATTTTTGGTCGCCTGCCTCGTTGGTTCAATTTTAGAAAGTAGGCCTATTCACAAACCGATTTGGTCTATTAATGACTCAGCGTTTATCAGTAAAGCGTTGGCGATGACTTTGCATTCGGTGCAGAACGTTTAACAAAGGTTCTGAATCCATTTCAGTTGTTAGCTTTAGCGCATAAGCTATGGCCTCTAATGTTGAGACACTGTGCGTCAAGGTCGTTTTTCTAATGTGGTATTGGTTGTCTGGCACTTGATCAAAGTGCCAACTCGGTAAGGTGTGTAACCACGGGTTAAGTTGATACAGCTTGAAAGCTTTTTTCCACGTCGCATCGATAAAGATTAAGCGCTTGGGTGAGCACTCCTTTTTATTTGTGGATTCCAAAGGCTGGCTGGTTTTACTAGGATATATCAACCATGCATCTTCCATCGTGGGAACAATATGTTCAAAATCTTTGGCACTTTCACCCACATGGATCTCACACTGCTTTACGCATAAAGGCACAAGTCGAGCGGTGTTTTTGGCATGTTTGACTTCACTTGGGTGTTGTAAAACTATTAGCTTAAGCGGCACATTGACAGGACGGATAGCGTCGCACACGCACACATTTTGCGGGTAGTGACATCGTTCGCAAATGGAGCGTTTGGGCATGGTAAATCACCTTGGGTTGGAGAGTACCTTGACGATACAAGAAGTGGCAGGGAGGATACAAGTTGTGATTGGTCAGGCCCTGGTCAATTATCGATGAATATCAGTCGCAGAGCCTTACCAATGCTGATAATCTAATGCACACAAATAGATGTGCGCAGTAATAATGTGGTGCAAATGCAAAGTACAAACGGAAACTAGTCATGGCATTTAGTGAAAATGTTGAGGTGATCTCGCCACAATTTGGTGGTGACAATTCGGATCAGCGAGTAGCAGAAGAAGCAAAAAAACTACAAAAGCACAAATGGCTGGTACTCTCGATGACCTTTTTGGTAGTGCTGGTGGTTGCTTTGATTTGGGTTTGGTCTCGTCCGCCTATTTATCAAAGTCAGGCGATTTTGCACTTTAGCTATGCAAGTCAGCTCTCTGACGAGCAATCGTCAGTGTCTGAAGAGCAAATTACCCTTAATAGTAAACGGCTAACCAGTTACCGAATATTGGAAGAATTGAGCGCTCAGCTGGCACAAGAGTATTCTTTGGAGCTGTCTCCTGAAGCGCTTTCAACCATGCTTTCTACCGAGCCTCAATTAAGCAGCCGAATTATTAATCTGTATGCGACAGACGGCAATGCAAATCTTTTACAGCCTGTAGTCGAGCAGTGGCTAACACTTTATCTGGCAAAACTGGCTGAAGAAACCATTGATAACACCGAGGAAGACATTTTGCTCGGGCAGCAAAAACTGGTTGCACTGGAAGAGAAGATCATTGAACAACGAGCCTTTGTTGAACAGTTTAGCGAAGAAAACAATATCATTTCCATGGAGCGAGATGAAAACAGAACCTTGGCAAAAATTAAAAGCTTAGGGGGCGCGTTGGATGAAGCTGAGAATCGTCAAGCTGAAGCCACAGCGACCCTGGCAAGCGTGCGCGAAAGTATTGCCAATGGCGAACAAATCACCCATCCACAAGATAAAACCCGTTTAGATAGTTTAAGAAGTTCAATTCGAGATTCTGAAGGTATTCTTAAACAACTCGCGTTGCGTTATACCGAAGAGTACATGAAACTTGACCCCGATGTGGTCAACCGCAAACGTAATTTGGAGACCTTAAAGCAACGTTTGATTGAGGTGAGTGCAGAAAGTCAGCAGAACTTTTTGGAGGACTTGCAGCGCACCGTGGCAGCTTCGCGAGGTAAACAGCAACAGCTAGAGCTGGAACTGGATCAACTTGGTAAAGAAGCGCAGGAATTCAATCAGAAGTTACAGGAATACGGTCGGCAGGCGCGCTCTTTGCGCCAACTTGAGGAACAAGCCCAAGCGTTAAAAGATCAGCTCGTAGAAACAGAAGTCCAAAAGCCATTTGAAGCGAAAATTAGTATTCTTGAAGAGCCATTTGCTCCCACTTTTCCTATTTCGCCTCATTATTGGCGCGACACGGGTATTGCTGTTGCGGTGGCCACCTTAGCCAGCTTATTCGCGTTGTTGATATTTAGCTTTATCAACCGTCAAAAACAGCCCGCTGCAACCATGACAAGTTACACTGTGGTTCCGCCATCGGGGTTAACACTTGGGCAACAGGCAGAGCATCAGGCGTTGGAGCAGCAACGCATGGCAATGCTGGGCCAGCAAGCCTCGCCTTTGCAGCTTGAACAAGCCAGTAATGGCAACATTAGTACTTCTTCATCAAATAATGGGCCACAACGCCTGTTAAACGAAGGGGAATGTCAGGCTCTATACAAGGTCGCCAATCGCGAAGGCAAAGTGGCCTTGGCAATGATCCTTAGCGGTGTTAGCCCGGAAGAGTTATTGTCCATACGCTGCCAGAATGTTGAGCAAGACCAGGTCAAAATAGAAGGTGATTTTGCGCGTACTCTTGAGCTGTCCGAGGAGTGTGCAGAGATTTTACGTGCCCTGACGGTGAATAAATCGGCTGAGGATCCACTTTGGGCAGCTCGTTTAGATGCGGCACAATTTGATCAGATGATGATCAATATGGCGCACGATGCAGGGCTGGCTTACCCAGAGCAGTTTAGTTTAGCGGCGCTTCGACATACCTACTTGACCTATTTAGTGTCGCAAGGCGCACGGCTGAATGACCTTGAACAAGTTGCAGGTTATGTGAGTCCGGGTGAGCTGAGTTTATATCGTCAAGTTAATCGTCGTGGCGATCCGGTTGACATTGAACACTTGGCATTACGGTATCCACTAAATAGCTAAAATGAGCCTAGGTGTGAGCCAAAAAAACTACGAACGGATCTGGCAAACGGTGTTAGCCATCCCTGCGGGGCGAGTCGCCACCTATGGACAAATCGCTGATTTGGCTGGGTTGCCCGGTCGTGCCAGGCTAGTAGGTAAAGCGCTAGGTTATGCACCAACAAATATGGCAGTTCCTTGGTTTCGAGTACTACGTTCTGACGGTAAAATTGCTTTTCCACCGGGAAGCGAGCATGCCGTAAAACAAATTGGAAGGTTACAGGAAGAAAACGTCGCGATCCTAAAACATCGAGTCCATTTGAAAACCTTCCAATGGCAGCCAGATTTGAGTGAACTAATGTTTAAATTACGTTATTAACCAAGTAATTGCTGACAAATAACACATTTATACGCCTTAAGCTTGTACCCTGTTATGGGATCGTTTATTTTTGTCTAACTTTGTTTAGCCCATCGAGTTTGTAGTGAGTGATGAAAGAAATCACAATTGATGAATTGAAGCCAGGTATGTATGTTCAAGGAATTGTTGAACAACGTGGCAATATGAAAATTAAAAGCCAGGGAAAAGTTACCAAACGGGCGATCATCAGTCAGCTGCGAAAACAAGGGATCCTGAAACTGCTCATAGATCCCAGCAAAGAATTTACCCCCGAGGCTGAAGAACAAGACCCTACTCCAGAGCCAGAACAACCCCTTAGTGAAGAGCCGCCAGAAGAGACTGAAGAAAAAGTCGCGTTTGATGAAGAGATTTCTCAAGCCAAAAAACTTCATGATCAAGGCAAGAATATTCAAAAACGCATGCTTAACTCGGTGGCCAAGGGGTTACCTGTTGATCTAAAAATGCCTAAAGAGTTTTCTGAGCAATTGGTGGGTTCAATTGACCGCAATCCCAATGCCTTGATGTGTTTGACCAAAATTCGTGAAAAAGACAGTTATCTCCTTGAACACTCACTTAATGTTGCCGTATTGCTAGCGAGGTTTGCCAAGTACTTAGACATGGAAGAAGAGGAAGTTCAAGAGCTAGCACTTGCCGGCTTCCTACACGATATAGGCAAGATAAAAATTCCGGATAATATTTTGCACAAACCTGGTCGCCTCACTGATTTTGAAATGAATATCATGCGTGACCATGTTTATTACGGTGTGGTTACACTAGAGGAAATGGGGCTGCCGGAGCACATTGTGCGCACCATGGCAGAGCACCATGAGCGTTTGGATGGTTATGGTTATCCAGATGGCCTGCGGGGAGACGAAATTAGCCTATATGGACGAATGATTGCAATTGTCGATACTTACGATGCCATCACTGCCGACCGAGTATACAAAGCCGGTATGCCTTCGCAAAAAGCGATGAAGATCCTGCTGGGTGATTCACCTAAAATGTACGACATGGAGCTGGTGCAGAAGTTTGTAAAATGTGTGGGTATCTACCCCGTTGGCAGCTTAATCATGTTGGACAATGGCCACATCGGCATGGTGGTCAAACAAAATGAAGAGTTACCCACAAAGCCTGTGGTGAAAATTTTCTATTCTTCTCGCAACAAAGCCTTTTTGCCCATCAAAGACGTTAACCTGAAGACGGGTCAACTGAAAATTGATAAAGGGGTAACGCCCAGCGAGTTTGGTTTGGATTTTAATCGCTTCTTCCAAGAAAGAATCGCTATCTAATCCCATTTGCAGACAAGCAAATTTGCGTAAACTGAGTCAATGCATTTATCGTTGGCTTGCGCCGCGCAGTATGTCGCGCATCTGATCATTTGTCACATCAGACGGACATAAGCCCATGTTGACTAATTCACTTCTGACACTCTCTACTGATTTTTGCTCAATTAAATCATCACGCTTTTTTAGATAACGTATAAGATTTTGCTGTAATTTACGTGTTAAACAAGACATATATTCACCTTAAACTGCAAGGACATTCCTTTAAATTTCAATCCTTCGATGCTTTTAATACTCCGTCCTCTATTCACATATCGGCTAAATAATGAGCGAACTTAGTATAAAGCTACCGTCTTAGTTGTTTACAACGTAGGTCGTATCTGGTTTTCGCTTGTACTAAAAGTACTCACTCCATACGTTGTTGAATTAAATACAGCATAAATCAAACCACTTTTAATAAAGTATTTAAAATCAGTGGTTTAATATATTTTCGAGGTGATTCAAAATAGATACGGTGTTAAAAAACTCGACAAGTTTTTGTCAATTTGGCCAGAATTTACGACGCGTTGTTTGTTTACTGGTGGTCGCCGCGCTACAGCGATAACCTATGGCCAAGCTCCGATTATTCTTCTATGTTGAAATAAAGTTGTATCACTGAGGGTCAAATAGTCATTGCAGTCCAACAAGTGTCATCTTAGGCTTATTATTATTCATTCTCTTCAATTCGAATGTGCCAATCACAAAATAGTGAATCAAGCCGTTCAGGAATTGCGGGAAAATCGCAACCGGATAACTATGTGAAATCGCACTTACGCAAAGGCAGAGACCTGATTTGGACACCGCTGCAGATTAAGATTTTTGTGCTGGTGGTGAGCCTTTTTACACTGGTGTTTGCGTTAACCTTATTGAGTGTTTATAACGCTGCTTACAATCAGGCTGAGCGGCAGTTCTTGGCACGCCTCAATGTCGGTAAAAATGTTTTCCTGAACGAATTAGCCAATGCCAAAGCTCAGTTAGATGTCAATGTAGAAACCATCTCAAAAGACTGGGCACTTCGCAGTGCCATCGGCGCAGGTGAAGATCTCGAATCAATCAAAACGGTGCTATTTAATTTTGGCAATCGCATTGAAGCAGATATTGCCTTGGTGCTCGATAAAGACTTTATGCTGATCACTCAGTATGGTGGTCAGGATGAAACCGTCGCTCAAGCTTTAGGTCATGATCTCAATGACAGTCAAAAGCAACAGGCTTGGGTTGCCATGGTGGGCGACGATCCTTACTTAGTGTCAGCCGAGCCTATCCGGGCACCGGGCGTTATTGGTTGGTTGATCATGGGTAAAAAGCTCAACATCGCACTTTTTGAGCGAATAAAAGCCCTGATTTCATTAGAGATTAATTTGGCAGTTATTGACCAGGCTCAAGCCCATGTACCTCTTTCTACCGCTGTCAACGACACAATGATGCAAGCAGAAGTGCAAAAAGCGAGTTTGATGTTACCAGATGAAGATGGACCCATCGAATTTCAAACCGTTGATACTCATGAAACTGTGCTACTTCCGTTTGTGCTATTTGAAGATGAACGCCGGCAGTTTGTTGTGGTGTTACAGGACTCTATTCAAGTCTGGCTGACTACCTTGCGCACCTTTATGTTGGAATTGATGCCATTTTTCATTGTTGGTGTGCTGATGGCTTTGATCGGTTCCTATTATATTGCTCGCAGTATCACCCGGCCTGTTGGACGTTTACTCGAAGCCGCCAAACGAGTGGCCAGCGGGCAATACAATGAAAAAATCAGAGTGTCGGAAAAAAGTGAACTTGGCGAGTTAGCCAAAGAGTTCGTCACCATGCAAAGTGCGGTGATGGACCGCGAGCAGAAAATCAAGGAGCAAGCTGAAGAGATCCGCGAAACCAATAAAGCCAAGTATCAAATTGAGATGGTCCGCAAAGAACAAGAGCTTACCGCTTCTACTAACGAAGCGAAAAACCAGTTTTTGGCTAATGTCAGCCATGAAATTCGCACACCACTAAATTCCATAATTGGCTATTCAGAAATGTTAAACGACAAAGCCGTAAGCGAGGAACAAAAGCAGCAAGCCACTAACGCAATTAACAATAGCGGTCAGTATCTATTGAACATTGTTAATGACGTACTGGATCTTTCAAAGATAGAAGCCGGCAAAATTCAGTTAGATAAACAAGATACCTGTCTGGTCAGTTTGCTCAACGAAGTGTGCTCGCATATGACAGGGTTCGCTAACGAAAAACAACTAAAGTTTGATCTTCAATTGCACTATCCCCTGCCGCAATTTCTGAATATTGACCCAACACGTTTAAAACAAATTTTGCTCAACCTTTGCAACAACGCAATCAAATTTACCGATCAGGGCAGCGTTGAGCTACAGGTCTATTTAGACAGTTACAAACGACGGTTTATTTTTGTTGTGTCAGACACGGGGTTGGGCATGAGCGAAGAGCAGCAACTTCGATTATTTACCGCTTTTTCCCAAGGTAATCAGGCAATCAATCGTAAATATGGTGGCACCGGGTTGGGATTATATATTTCCAAACAGCTCCTTGAAATCATGGGCGGTCACATCAAGGTCACAAGCCAGGAAGGTCAAGGAAGCCAGTTTGCCGTGTATTTACCCTGGGCTGAAGCGAGCGACAAATCGATGCTGACATCTCAAGAGCAAGCCAATGAAATAGCCCAACGTGGTCAAAACGAATTGGTAGATATTCCCAGGCTAAACGCTCATATTCTCTGTGTTGATGATAATGAAGACAACCTGCAGTTGGTTGCGTATTTGGTGCAAAGAACTGGTGCCAAGATCAGTTTGGCACAAAGCGCAAAACAAGCGCTTGAATTGGTCGACAGCGAGGATTTCGACTTAATATTGATGGACATGCAAATGCCAGAAATGGATGGCATCGAAGCGACTAAGCGAATATTAGAAGGTGGCTTTGCTAAACCCATTGTGATGTTAACTGCTAACGTTGACAAACAAAGTCAACAAAAGGTGATCAACGCCGGGGCCAGTGGTCATTTTGGCAAGCCAATCAATACTGCTTTGTTTTATCAGATGTTGAGTGCTTATCTGTCGCATCAAGAATCTGCACCAGCTCGCGAACCCGATAATATGCCTTCTGAATTTGAACAGCTGATTGTGCAATATCGAAAGAGTTTTTACGGCAAAATAGACACTATTCAACTAGCTCTTGAGCAACAAGATTGGCAAGGGCTAAAAGAACAGATGCATAAAATTAAAGGGTCGGCTGGCAGCTATGGGTTTGATCAAATTAGCCAATTGGCCCTTGATGTTGAAGTGTATTTAGCAGCCGAAGAGCAAGAAGCAGCGCAACAGAGGGTAAACGTGTTGCTCGCGACCATGCAAAGTGTGGCATCAGAAGCGCATTAACTTAACCCCATTTGGAGTTAGTGAGCGCGTTTTTCATTCTTTATTGCCTCGGGCAGCGATGAAGTTGTTGTATTTAAGGCATCGGTTTCTTCATCTTGTTGTTTTAACCAGGTAATAAACCGCTGATCAATTATTTGTTTTTCACCACTTTGTGAAATGGCGTGCAACGACAAGTTAAACTGTTGAACTATAGAAGCAGCGTTGGGTAAGGATTTAGGTACAATAAAATGCAACGGAACTTTACCAATTTCATCATCAAGCAGTCGAAGATTGTCGAGCGAGCCAAAGCGACTCATTAGCTCTGACGATGTGAAATATCCATTTATTAACCCCACATCACTCCATTTTTTCATGATCTGCCCGGCACAGGCATTGGCGTCTTTTGCCCGACTGATACGAAATTCATATTGTCCAAAAAATTGTGTAGACCAAGAATCTAAAGTGTATCCATGTGGCAAACAAAGATTCTTTTTGCTCAATTGACTCAATTTTGTGTATTCGCTTTCGGCGGATACATACATTTTTACCGGAACCCAATTGATAGGATCTGAGTAGTAAAATTTGGCTTCTCGTTTAGCAGAATGCACGTAGGGGTAGGTGCCCACATATCGACCGTCCAAGGTCCATTGCATGCCTCTTGCCCAGGGCAAGATATCAATTTGAACCCGTTCGCCCATGTGTTTAAAAACCGCTTCTATCAACGCCTGGGACCAACCACCATCGGGTGCTTTGTCACTAATGTAAGGAAAGTAATTGCTACCGGTGACTAGTTGCAAGGCTGGCTTGTTAGTGGGGGATTCGTCGGAAGAGTCGTTGGGCATTGGTGCATTAATGGCCAGCCCAAAATGGGAAACAAAGGTGAAAGCCCAAATCAATACGATGGGTAGGTTCCGAACTATGTTTTGAATCAGTTTGTGCACTATAATTTAAGCCTCTTCCATGTATACCCTAACACGAGTGTTGATTGTAGACTAAGAGACTTTACGGTGCAGTAACAGTAGAGCTGATTTCAACTCTACTTTGGGCTTATATTTTTTGCGTACTCTATTTCTGTGTAGCAGTGGCATCCGACGGGTAAGGTCTGACTTTACCTGCTCGTTGTTCGATTTGTTGTTCTAAGGATTTGAACATTCCTAACGCAAATAAAAACTCTGCGGTAACAAACAATGGGCCAATCATTAAGCCGACTAAGTCATCCACAAAAGCTGGCTTTTTACCTTCATAGTGATGACCCACAAATTGAATGATCCAACCCACTACAAACATGCCAATTCCAGTCGATAACCAAACAGTTGTAGACATTCCGGCCAACGAATTCGCAGCATACAACCCTGCTCCCATTAGCACTGCCATGATCAAACCAAACACCAAGTTGAGTCGAAGATAGAACACCATTGATAAGACAAAACCGATAATGGCTGGTGTGATCGAATAAGTTGCGATCTCAAACGTTGGGCGAGACAACAACACGATCACTGCGAAAACAATCATGGGAACGCCAACAAAGTGAGTCCAAATGTTACGCTGGTCTCTGTGATACTCCGCGTAAGTCGACAAATGCTCTACAAAGTTTTTCATATTTAAGCTCTCGAATAACTATTTGTGTCGGATATTAGCAGAGTCACTAAATTTGAAATGTCAATTTGGCGACAGTTTTTGTGCAATATCAGACGTGCGTTGACACGGGTAGAAAGGAGCAAAAAAAAAGCACACCAAAAGGTGTGCTTGGGCCAAACTATGGCCAGGGAGATAAACATCACTGTTTACGTTGATGTTCAATCACAGTATGACGATTTACGAATAGTTTACTGTGAGCAAACCCTGAGTTTGGCTTATCAGTTGATGAGCAATTAAAAATTCCAGGTTAATCCTGCATAGTAATATCTGCCTACGACATCATAGGCCGCTGAGAATGTGTTAATACCCGTTCCGCCATACTTGGTTCCTTGACCAATGAGAGGCGGTGCTTCATCAAGCAAATTGTTGATACCTGCTCTTATGAGTAAGGTGTCTGTTGCATTGTATGAAAGTGATACGTCGTGATATACCTGCGCGTCTATAGTATTTAACTCGCCAAGCGGTTGAAAATTGCTAAAGTTGAAGTTTTCACCTTCATTGGAATCAACGGCTTCATCCCAATAGCGAATTCGCCAAGAATAAGTCAAATCGCCCGACGTTAAACCTAAGTTTAGATTAATACGATTTTCTGGATTTGCTAGCTCACCTTTGTAGTCAAGTACCCGACCATCAAGGATACCGATTTGCTCAAACTTGGTGATGTGATTCCATACCAACGCCGCGTTTAAATCTCCCAGCCCATCAATTTCTGTTTGGTAAGACATCTCCAAATCGAGACCTGAGGTTTTCAATATGTTCTCATTGGAGCTACCTGAATCAACCGTAGCTAGAACACCATTAGCGCCGCGCACAACAGCGCCGTTGCAGGTGGCTTCGAACTCATTGGCGGTCTGATCAAAACAGCGCTGCAATACGACTGTGCGAGTTGTCGTTGCAATGGCATCGTTCACTTCAAAATCGTAATAATCCAATGTCAACGAGGCGTTTTCCATGAATTGGTAAACAATGCCCAGGCTCCATGAGTCGGACGTCTCTTCTTTAACATCAGGGCTTCCACCGATGGTGCCACCTACGCCCTGTGCTTCTATTTGAGAAAGGGTGAAACTGCCATTATCTGCCACCCGTTGCGCTATTCCGGGAATAGATAAACAGTTTTGTGCAATGGTTGAAGTATCTGCCGCCGTTACGCCATTACAAGGGTCGGTGACACCAGCAAAGGTTTCGCCACGTCCACCAAATAAATCACTGATGTTGGGTGTTCTTACTGCGCGAGCCGCGGACGCACGTAGCATTAGCTCGTCAATAGGGCGATATTCAAATCCTAGGTTCCAGGTGGCTTGTCCGCCCACTATAGAATGGTCAGAGTAACGAGCCGCCAAATCAATTCTCATTGCTTCGGTCACAGGTAAACTAAATTCAGCAAAATAATCGAACGTATCAAATTCGCCATCTGTCGGACTGGCCTGATTTGTCGAAGAGGCACCTGTCTGCGCTAGATCACCAGGGCTAAAAAGGCCACTTTCGTCGCGATATTCGATGCCCGCAGCAACGCCTATCGGGCCGCCGCCCAATTCCACTGGTAGCTCACCAGATATGACCGAAGACACAACAAATTGCTCAACTTGACCAAGAGTTTTCGCTGGAGTGCGCAGATAGTCCACGGCATCTTGACTAATTGTCCCTTCTCCAAAAACGTTAAAAGGCACACATCCTTGTAATCGCGCTATTTGATCAGTACAGCGCAGTTGATTGTCCGGCCCCACTTCTACATCAAAAGCAAATCGTGCTCTTTCTAGATTGATTTGCCCGCCGTTTTCTTGAGTCTGCTGAGTTTTACCCCAGGTCAAATAAGTATCTAATACCCAGTCATCTGACACCGCCCACTCTACGCCTGCTGCGATTCGAACGGTATCGCGTGCTAAATCCGTAGAGCGCGGACCAAATTCCACCATACGCCTAACCCAGCTCACCTGGTTTAGGTTGGTGACACCGTCGGCCAGCAAATTTTCTCTGAGAAGGTCAGGCACCAATGGAGAATTAACGTCTAATCCACCTTCACCACCTCGCTCTGGGATCCAGATGTCATTTAAATCAAACGGGAAGGGTTCAATAGTCGAATCATTGGTTTCAGTCGAGTTCCACTGTATTTCACTGTAAACCGTTACTTCATCATTCACTTCAACGTTTGCGCCAGCGGCTGCGTATTTACGCTCTAGAGGTGTAACAAGTTGTCTGAACGAGGCTCGGTTGAACCTGTCTGTTCCGTTAGCATCCTGAGCAAAATTAAATGGCGTTCCGTCACCGTTGTAGCTGCCCACACGGCCTTGCGGTGGAAAAGACGAAAATACCGTGTCGTATACTTCGTTGTCGTTTTCATCAAGCACCACAGCGATATCGAACTCAGAAAACGAGCGATCTTGTGCGCGAATACCACGTGTTTTATCAAATCCGACAGAAACCCACGCGTTGCCCTTGTCCCAGTTACCCCCAGCGGTTAGATTTATTTGATTGCGCTCGCTGTCTCCTTCTTCGGCCATACCGAACTGTGTAGAGACTTCGACTCCTTCCATGTCGTCTTTCAGGATAATGTTGATGACACCCGCTACTGCATCCGAGCCATAAACCGCCGAAGAAGCACTTTTGAGGATCTCAATTCGTTCGATCATGGCGGCAGGAATGGAGTTCAAATCTACGCCATAGCCAACGGATGGTGATAAGCCAGAGACAAATCGCCTTCCGTTAACCAATATTAGTGTGCGAGCTGTACCTAGGTTGCGCAGCGCCGTGTTGTTGATACCCACTGATGAAGTGGTGAAGGTTGTACTTGAGGTATTGTTGGTTGAAATGGTAACCGGTTGTTGTTTTAGCACATCTGCAAGGTTAATGTTTCCTGACGCGGCAATCTCTGCACTACTGATAATAGAAATTGGTACCGTACTTTCCATATCTGTACGTTTAATTCTTGAGCCTGTTACTTCTATTTTTTCTACACTACTGTCTGCATCTGGTGCTTGCTGAGCGTAGCTGGAATTACCCGCCAGTAATAAAGAGTTACCTAAAAACGCCAAGCTCATGGCTTTGGCAATATTATTCTTTTTCATGATTTGTGTTTCCCTAGTTTACGGCGACTTCCTTATCGAAGTCGCTGATACTAAGTTGAAACACTCACTCTAATATGGCTATTAGCAGTCAATGAGCAAAACCTTATTAACGAGTAAAAGGCGCGCTAATAACTTGCTCATTCATCGGTTAAGTCTGGGAGCTGATTACCGTGTTTGTTTTTTACGGTGGGGTCTGCACCTAATTCCAGTAGCAGTTTGGCTGTTGCTTTGTGGTTGGAAAAATACGCCCACATCGCAGGCGTGTTTCCGTCAGTATCTTGCGCATTAAGGTTAACCTTGGCTTTTGCAAGTTTCCTAACAATGTCTTGGTGCCCAGACAAGGATGCCAGATGAAGTGCTGTGAGTGACAAAGCATTTTTAGATGCAGAAACTGCGGGATCAGCTTTGTGGGACAATAACCAATTTACGACTTCCAGTTGGCCTTCTCTGGCCGCTTCCATCAGGGCAGAAAAGCCGATTGGATCTGTCATGTTTAGGATGCTTTGTAATGATTCATCAGGTGTGTTTTTGCGCGCCAATTTAAGGATGTCACTTCGCCCTTGGCGGCTCGCTCGATGCAACAAAGGACGGCCTGTCTCATCCAAACTCTGCAAAGTGAACAAACTGATATCAGCTGGAATATCCGCAGTTTTTGTGTCAATCAGGCTGGCTAGTTGAATGGTTGAAGCATTTGCACGGTGGCATACTTGTCGTTGGCAAAATAAGGTAACAATGCCAGTAAACCCCCGGCGCATTGCTATTTCCAATGCATTGCCGTGGCCTACCAAATCAGTTTGAGCTTGTTTATTGAGTAGCCAGCTTACCGCCGCGGTATTTCCTGCATAGGTGGCCCAATTAATAGCCGGGTCACCTATATCATCTTGTTGGTTAATATCAGCACCTGCTTTTACAAGCATTTCCATCATTGGAATGTCGTCTATGTATGCAGCAAACATAAGTGCTGTTGCATTAAATCCATCGTTTTTTACCGCGTCTGCAGTAAATCCGTGTGCCAAAAACAGTGTTAATATTTGAGGTCTCCGCTCACTCACTGATGCTTGCAACAGCGTTGCCTGGTCTTTGAGTGAATAGGCGTTGTCAGTTATTAACAATCCTGCTTTTTTCTGATCATCTGCTTTGATGGCATCGATCATCGAATCAAGATTTGCTTTGGCATTGAACGAAAGCGCCAGTGATAGCAGCAGTACAACAGGTTTCACTATTTGCCCTCCGCGCGTTTTGCGGTCGCTATTGCATGGGAAGAAAGGGTTTTAGCAAGCTCTGTCAACCCTCGCTCTTGCGCTGTGCGAATTGCTGTGTAGCCATCTTTGTTGGCAATTCTGGGATCTGCGCCTGCATCTAACAATGATTTCACTATATGTTGATGACCATAAGCGACAGCCCAGTTAATCGCCGGATCGCCATGACCGTCTTGCATATTGACGTCTACATTTGTGCCCAGTAACAATTTTACTGCCTCAAGATCGCCACTTTGACATGCATTCATCAGTGCATTGGTTTGATAACCTGTCATTGATTGTTCTTGCGGGTTTGCTCCTTGCGCCAAAAGCAATTTCATCGATTTTTTGTTAGCAAATCGAGCGACAAGATTGAGTGGTGGATGGCCCAATATGGATGGAGGGATAGCATCTTTTGTGAATGATTGCTTCATGGGATCGCTAGCTAAAAACAAAGCATTTGCTACGCTTTGACTCGTAGCATGTGTAACAAGACGCGTCACTACATCTAGGTGTCCTTGTTGTATGGCGTAATCCATTGCGCTAAATCCTTGATTGTTTTGATGCTTGCCTTGACTACCGGAAGCTAACAAAATTTCGACTATCTCTGCATGGCCATATGCAGCTGCCATCATCAGCGCATCGCTTCCTCTGTGGTTAACGTGATTAATGTTGGCGTTTTGGCCGAGTAAAAAGGCGATTAAATTCTTATGACCATACAAACTGGCCAACATCAGTGCTGAATACCCTCGACCATTTTCTTTATTGATATCAGAACCGGCAGCCAGCAATAATTTAATTAGTCCAAGACGGTTACCACGCACCGCCTGATTGAGGGGGATCGCCTCATCATTTCCGTCATTGCCGATATTAGGGTTGGCATTGTGAGACAACAACGAGCGCACTATTGGTTCATTTCCGAGCCTCACGGCAAGAGGGAGCGGTGCATAGTTAGTAATGTTGTGCACGTTTATTGCGGCTTCGTCTTCAAGTAATGCATCAATAGCACCAACATCGTCTTCGACGACTGCTTTTATAAACAATAATGATTGCCGTTTGGTCTTTAACACTTTTGTCGAAATGGCCGGTGATTGTTGTTCCAAATTGCGTAAATGCAGTTCAATGAGTTCCGCCATTGCATCAAGGTGACTCCCTTCCAAAGCGAAATCAAAAGTTGCATAGCCATTACTGGCTTGTCTGGTCAAAGATGCGCCGGCATTCGCTAGCTTCACGAGGATCTGAGAATTACCCAACTGGGCAGCCACCATAATTGGCGTCATCGTTCGATTGTCGGGTTGGTCTACCTCAGCGCCATTGGCAATCGCCCATGTAACCACCTCATGTAAGCTTTTTTGCACAGCAATCATCAACAATTGATTGTCTTCAAGTAATGCTTGTTGATTTGCTGCGCAGGCTAGCTTACGCAGTATTTGGGTTTGCGTGTTTTCGTTCATCAGTGCCGAAACGTTTTCGATTGCAACCGTCGGTTTAGGGCATTCAAGCGAATCTGATCCGATAGCTTTGGTTGAAACTGCAAATGCTAGCGCGCCAATCGCTGCTATCTGAAAGTACAATTTTGTCATAGGTGGGCCTTCTGAGATTATTATGGGACACTTGCAAGGCTAAGGGCGGAAGAGAATATTTCCATGAGCATTGCCTGAGGATGTTTGATAAAAACCAAACAGAGTCGAATCAATCAGGTTGATTCCGCTTTTTTAACCACTTGAATAATACCTATTTTTTGAGGGGTATGGCGCTGCAGGCCTTGTTTTATAAGCTTGCTCATAACTTGCTCATATACTGAATATGGCTATTTTTGCATTGCCTGTGTCATAATTTGACCTAAGCAAAGCTTTAGAGAAGTCGAAGGAGTTAAGCACAAATGTCGCGGGTGACGTTCAAAGAATTCGAGTTTGATTTGGAAACCAAAGAGCTGATGAAATCGGGTCAGTCAGTTCCATTGCAGCCCAAGCAAGCCGATGTTTTGTGTCTGTTGTTGCAACGCCCTGGTTCGCTTGTGAGCAGAGAAGAACTCAAAGCCGATGCTTGGGGAGACACCGTCGTCGAATTTGATCAGAGCATAAACTTTTGTATTAAAGGCATTCGTCAAGCATTGGGCGACAATCCGAAGGCACCCGTATTTATCCAGACCATTCCGCGCAGAGGCTACCGTTTTGTTGCGCCAGTAGAAGATGAAGCGACAAATGAAAGTAAATTTGATCATTCTTCACACACACCGACAAAGATAGATAGCAAGGTTAATCCCACATCTCATACAACTAAAAGGGGGTTGTTGACCTATTTGGTCGCACCAGGAGCGGGGCTCGTTTTTGCCGTATCAGCTGCCCTTTGGTGGTCAAATCTAGTGCAGCCCTCTTTAGACGAAAACAGTCACCAGCAAAGCACACAATACGAAGATAAGATAAGTCTCAACTTCCAGCGCGCTGTTCATCAATTTGAAAAAGGTGAATACACCCATTACGCAAGCAGCTACAAGATGTTTGGTGAAATTACCAAAACATACCCTGAGTACCCTGACGTGCAGGCGTACTTAGGGATTTCGGCGTTGTATTCTAATGTGGAAAACTCGCAAAAAATCATCAAAGAAAGCAGTGAGCTAGCAAGGTTGTATCAACCAGAATCGGCGATGACATCGGTGATTGAAGGTATGGTTTTACTCTATTTGGATTGGGATATTTCAAGCGCACATCAAAAGTTTTTGGATGCGGTCGCTATTGAACCCAAACTGACTATTGGATGGCATGAGCTATCAGTCACTAGTGCAATTTTAGGTGATATTGACTTAGCGTACAGGAGTATCGAGCATGCACTGCAACTGGATCCCGGTGGCGTACAAGAACGCTATCATGCCGGTTGGATATATTCAGTTGGAGGAGATCATCGACTTGCGTTGGCGCAGTGTGAGCAAACCTTAGAGCTTAAACCTGAGCATCTTTTTAGTTTCAAATGTGCAGCCGAGTCAGCGTTGGCGCTTGGACTCAACGAAAAAGCTAAACGTTACTATGTTACCTTTATGCAAAAATATGGGGCCAAACCTGAACAAATTGAATTGGTCGAAAATCAACTAAACAAACAAGAAACCGTTGCATTTTATGAATGGTTATTTGCTTTGTGGCAGAAAAATCAGGCTCCCGCGTTTTTTCTTGCAACCCTAAAAGCATCAACCGAAGACTACCCAATGGCGGAGTCATTACTTAAACAGGCTGTCGAAAATAAAGAGAGATATGTACCACTTGCGCTTGCCTATCCTGAATTCAGACCTATGTGGAAAGATCAGGCCTATCAAGAATTAAAACAATCCCTTAGATTGTAATATTGAGATAGCGCACTAACCTATTCTCTCTTTGAATCTGCCCTTTACATATTTGATATTACCCTGGGTTTTGCTATCACATTTTATTCTGCAAACGAATGCGACAATCACACCAAAGGAGCGCGCATGAAAGCTTTGATATCGATGTTTTTTGTATTTCTTTTTATGACAAAAGGCTATGCAAACGGCATGGCTAACACCATAACTCAAGAGGACGTCACCCAGTTGTTACAAAACTGGAAAGTTGCATTCGCCACAAAAGACTCAAAATTACTTGCGCAGATCTTAGACGATAGTTGGGTGTATTCAGGCGGAGCTGATGGTCAAACTTCAGGGAAAGAAGATAGCTTGAACGAGCTTGCAAACAGTGACTATCGAGTGACTGATATAGAGTTTTCTGATCTTGTCATTCGCTATTACGACGATATCGCGATAGTCACAGCTAAAGAAAAACTACATATCCTTGGAGCCGACGGCGCATTAAGTTTCGTCAATCTCAGATTCACAGATGTTTATCGCAAGCAAGATGGCGTGACAAGAGCGATTTCTACACATAGTTCGCCCATTACATCTGAATGAAGGTGTTGGGTTTTATTCTTTATTCAGTCCCGTTTACACTTATGTGTTTGATTTATTGAGCGGTTTTTATTCTAGAACATTTTTCTGCAAAATAAACAAAAGGATTGCCTCTTTCATAAATTGAAATCGATTCTATTGGTAGGATCTATCTTTCTTTTGTTCATTATTTTAATGTGTTCAATATTTATGAACGCGTAATAATATTGAACAAATAGTTGTGTTTTGTTCATTTTGGTTTATTGTTCATTGTTATTGAACGACAAGAAAAAATGAACAAGCAAAAATATAGACAAATATGAGTTATGGACATGGCGAAAGAAAAAGACATCGTTGATGCAGCAGTGGAGCAGCTTAATAAGCATACAAACCTGGGAGCTAAGCTAACTTTTCTTGAGCGTGATCCTACGAAAAATCTTACGAAGAACACTGCAAAAGCAGTGGATGGTCAGCTAACGCTGCCAAAAACCAAAACGACACTCAATATCGAATGTAAAAAGTGGATCAATAAAGCAAATCTGCCAAGACTAATACTTCAAATGAAAGCTTACGATCCCGACCTTCAAACTATGCTCGTAACAGACTATGTTAACCCCAACCTCGCAGAGCAATTAAAAAAACAAGACATTCAATTCATAGATACCGCTGGTAATGCATTTATCAATCAACCACCCGTCTACATCGACATACAAGGGAAAAAGCCAGCAAAGCCACATCAGGACGTCACATTAACGAAACAAATGGGAAAAGCGTTTCAGCCCAAAGGGATGAAAGTCGTTTATATGCTGTTAACTCAGCCCGAGTTGATAAACGCACCTATGAGGACAATTGCTGACACAGCGGAGGTCGCGCTTGGAACAGTGAAGCAAGTGATGGACGATCTGCACTATCAAGGATTTATTATACAAAAAGGTGAAAAAGGGAAAGTCGTGGCAGATACAAATGCCCTGCTCGATAAATGGCTAGATGCTTACCCTGAAAATATGCAAGCCAAGTTAAATCAAACCTTATTCGCTGCCGACAACCCTGAACAATTGAAGGCGATTGATGCTGGTGATTATGGCGGGCTTTGGGGCGGAGAACTTGCTGCTGAGCGATATGCTCACTATCTAAATGCCAAAGACTTTTTGATTTATCTAGCACCAGATCAAAAGCAAGCTTTTCTGAAAGCTGCCCGACTGAGAAAGCCTGCCATTAATGAAATGCAAGATCATAAAGTAATGGTAGTCGAGCCACCTTTTGAGAATAAGAAAATACAAGGTGAACAAGCGGGCTTAGCACATCCATTATTGGTGTACGCAAGTTTAATCACCAGCACTGACCCTAGAAATATGGATGCGGCAAAGAGGCTGTATGATGAATACCTTGCTTAAAACACTTGATATTGTAGACAAACTGCCAGATGGATTAGTCGAGCTTTATCAAATTGTTGATGAGCACACGACTGCTCTGGGAATTCCATATTTAGTGGTAGGTGCTACTGCCAGGGATATTGTCTTGGTACATGGATACAATGCCAATATTGAGCGCGGTACGCGAGATGTAGACTTTGGTATTCAAGTGCAAAAATGGGAGCAATTTGATCAGTTAAAAACACGTTTGCTTGAGTCAGGCTTTGTGCAACACAAAGACAAAATCCATCAGTTGAACATGATTGATTCAAACAACATGCCGTGGGAAATCGACATTGTGCCATTTGGTGAAATCGCACAAAGCACTCTCGACAATACGAACCATATTGAAATTGCTTGGCCGCCAGAACAAGACTTTGTTATGAATGTAATGGGATTCAGCGAGGCATTCGAAAATGCGTTAACGGTGAAGATCGCAGAGACTCCAGAGCTGAAAATCAAAGTGGCGTCTCCCGCAGGTATGCTCATTCTAAAATTGATCTCATGGTTAGAACGAGGGTCAGAAATACGAAAGAAAGACGCGACAGATATCTATTACCTAGTTAAACAATACGCAAAAATTCCAGAAGTACTTAACGCTCTCTATAATCAAGGATTTATGGAAACGCAAAACTATGAAGAACTTGCTGCCAGTGCGATGAAAATAGCACAGGATGCAAAACGCATAGCATCACCTGATACTGTCGCATTTATCAACGAGCGACTATTTGCCGGTGAGCGTAGTGCAGATAACCTTGTTTTGGATATCAGTCGCAGCCAGCAAATTACGTATGAAGAAGCAGAAAAAGTACTGAACATAATTAAGCGAGAGTTTGAAATATCTGACTAGCCGCTCAACAGTAGAGCGACTCTTACTCAATATTCTGAATCTGAATATCGCGTAAAATAACAAAAATCAATTAAAACAAGGTGTTAATGCAACAGGTTTGCGTACTGTGCTTTTTTTGTCACCTAGCGTGTCACCAATTGGCTAGCGACTGAATGCCTTTTGAGTATGGCTAAACAACTTTCTCAAAATTTTAGCTTAACAAAATCTAAGATAACCAATTGTTGATTAAACTGCTACAAAACAGTGCTAAAAAATCACGACTGTGGAATGAGCATAACACTAACTATTTTTCATCCTCTAGGAATTCACTAATAAACTAATGTTCCCTGGCACGTGCCAGGGAATTTTCAGGACCGAATTCCCCGGCACGTGCCAGGGAATTTTCAGAAAACGTGTTTTTTGGGTAGCTAAGAACAACCTTTCTACGGGAAATTATTCGAATATGTGGACTTTGCTCACGTTCGAATCACAGAGCAGATTCTTAAAAAAAACTGGCTAACGCGTTTCAATGCAACATCAAAACCATGAATTTTTTACCACTCTGTTTGGTAGATACTAAAAACATGAGTGAAAAAATGAAAAACTACGAAAACTTGCGATTAATAGACAGAGCCACAGTTTGTAAAATTTTAGGAATTTCGAGCACAACATTATGGAGGCTTGAGCGCTCGAATAGCTTTATTCCGCGGATTTATTTGAGTCTTAGGAGGATCGCATTCTCTTTCAACGCTGTCCAGCAATGGATAGAGCAACAGACCCTTTGACTAAAAGCTCGATCATTATTAATCAACGGTCTGAGCAAGGGGGTGATCCTTCCCCGAGATTAGAGCCAAGTTCTCTAAAAATATTTTTGCTGCCGCTCTACTATATGGTGAAACACTCTCGGGTAGAATATTTTCCACTTAAGTACAAGTATCAGCTGCACGCGCTACATCAGACAAAAACAAATCCTTGTATTTAATTTGAGCACCCTAATTTTCCTTAAATGCAACGGTATTTTTTGATGACTAGACTTATGTTTGAAGTAAATAGTGCTATGTGTTTGGTTGCTTTTCAATCAACTAAAATTTTCTTTATTGTTCAAATGTTTATCAGTAAAGGCGCTTATTTGTAACGAAATATGATGCTTAACCGCGACACTTGTGTATAATTTTAGGCTAATTAAGATGTTGTTGTATTAATTAAAGGGAAATTATGCTCTCAATATTCGAAGGAACGAATCGCCGTTCGCTGCTAGCTGAAAGACTTTCTTTCTTTTCAAAATCTATCTCTTCACTCCTTTTGATTTTAATTACACATCAAGCACTTGCCACCGAGTTTGAAGGCAAAATAAAGAGCATCTACCTTCACGACAGAGAAGTGGATCCCTATTTCGGAATATTGATCGAAGGGAATATGTCGTCTAATCCGTGCGGAAACAGAACAGACGTTTTCATTGCCATCCCAAACGAAGTGAACGAAATGCAATTTTCCATGTTGTTGGCAGCAAAATCAGCTGACCAAACGGTGAAAATTAGCAACCAAAATGCCACGGGAGCCAAACAGTGTTTTGGGCCTTATTCAAAGTTTAACTTCGTTCAGATTTTGTAACGGGGAATCCAATGATGCGTATTTTAGCCACGTTACTTTTTGTATTTTCTAGCGCTGCCATGGCAGGTGGTTGGACAAACACTGTGCCGGTTGAACATGTTGAAATTATTCGAGGGCAAGGGTTCGAAATTAAAGGGGCTTTTGGTAATCCGAGTAATTGTTCTGGTAGCGATTCCATATTTGTCTCCACTAATCACCCCCAATATGACCAACTACTGTCTGTCGCCTTGACGGCGTTTACCGCAGACAAAAAACTCAAAATCTATTCACATAAGTGCATTGATTATGGTTGGCATGGTGGAACGTACAACGAACTAACCGCCGACGGCGCAATGTACATTAAGAAGTAATGAGTATCTTGAGTGACTTTTTGTTCTTTTTCACAATTTTCTCTAATACCTTCATGCTTCAATCACACTTGCATGCGAGTTTTCCTTGCATGATTATTAATTTTTTACTTGGATAAGGGAATATCGACTATGCCATCAGTCTACTCTCGTTTTTTATCGTTTATCTTACTTTCGTTTGCCGCACTGTCGTTTTCGGCATCCGCACTTGACGAGAGTTATCAACTTTATGAGAAAAACGGCGAATACTATCTAAAAACAGATCCAACTTGGGTACCGATCAGCGGCTCTGTATTTATCATTATTCCCGTTTATGAAGAGGGAGATTTACTAAAGCTAACTAACAGCAGCGGAAGTTGGCAAGTTGAGAATATTACTTACTCACAGTTTTCAACAGCCAACCCCTCGCTGGTGGCTGGGGGTTCAGTATCATACAGCGACTTAAATTCTGATGGCATTATGGATTTAACTGTATTTCTGGGCGCCTCTGGTAATAACGAATATGTTTACGTTGAAAACGATGGTTCTGGCGGTTTCGCAATCGATATTGCATTGTTGAGTTATGTAGAGTCAGCGCCTCAGGTGAACACGCCTTCTCTACCGACAGTTAGCAATACCTTAGTAGGTGTTGTAGGCGGAGAATTCCGTGTAAGCGAGTCAGGAGCCGCTACCTATGCCGTATCACTGGAATTGCCATCTGGAATAGCTGGGGTAACTCCTGAAGTCGCGGTTTCTTATAACTCCCAATCAGGTAATGGTCACTTGGGGATAGGGTGGAATATTTCTGCAGCTTCGAGTATCGATAGGTGCCGAGCGACGAGAGAACAAGATGGCTATAATGGAACGATTAGCAATGATGGAGATGATCGCTTTTGCTTAAACGGTCAAAAGCTGATCTTAGTAAGTGGCACCTATGGTAATGCAGGCGCAGAGTATCGCACAGAAATTGACAGTGGAATTCGAGTCAAATCTGAAGGAGTGCTTGGTAACGGACCGCTCTATTTCACCGTAGAAGGATCAGACGGCTCAACAAGCTACTTCGGAGATTCAGCCGATTCACGTCATACTCATGGCGGCAATGCCATTCGTTGGTTAATGAGCAAGGTCGAAGATAACTACCAATTAACGTCCAACGCCATTTCTTACAATTATGTTGATCTGTCTTCTAACCCTGAAGTGTCTGAGATTGTTCTTGATACAATAAGCTACAGCGGAAATACCATCGATTTCGATTATTCAGCATCATCCAGTCGAACAGACGCAAACATTTCAAATGTGTTAGGTGCCAAGGCTGGCTTGTCTGAGCGACTAGAGTCAATCACCATCAGTAACCATGATGATTTACAGGTTCGAAGTTATCATTTTGGTTACGAATCGGATTCTAATACGGGAATTTTGCGACTAGCCTCAATTACCAAATGTGGAAGCTCTGCTTCAGACTGCTATGAACCCACAACGTTTGAGTGGAATAATCAAGGTCAAAATCTCTATACTGGATCTGGCGTTGGGAACCAAATCGATCTTGGAAATAATCAAGTGTATTCTCCCTCACCTGCAGACTTGAATAGTGATGGCTTCTCAGATGTAGTTTTTGTCGCACTTGGGAACGGCAATGTTCATTCAGTAAAAGTTGCTTACAACTATTCAGAGAATGGATTTGCAGACGCGATTCGACTTTTTTCCATAACTAGTAGCGACTTAAATTTATACCCACCTCGATTCTATCCCGTTGACGTTGACGGCGACGGATATGTCGAACTTATCTATTACACCCAAGAAAATGGCGACTACGTATGGAAATATTTCGATGCTGATGAGCAACTGATTATTGATTTTGATACATGCTTCGCCGATGATTTTGAAGTCGATACTTGCGCCGAAGATGATAACCGTATAGTCGATATGGGTATCAACTTAACTGGTACTAGTGGAACGAGTACAAAAGTAACCTTTGCAGATATTAATTCCGACGCCTATCCAGACATGATTTATGTGTCTGGGAGAAACCTATACCAAAGAACAAATAACAAATCTGGCGGTTTCACATCCCCTTTGAGTATTGCTGTCGAGCCATTCGACACTTCAGGATTAGGACAGGATGAAATATACGAAGGCGCAAACTTACAGTTGATCAGTGGGTTAACACTTTTTGACATCGACTCTAATGGAACAGCCGATTTGTTGTTTAAAATCGTCGACACAGTTTCCGAAATAGATTGTGATGGGCAAGATTGCAATGTCGATCGCTATGACAATATTTCCTGGGGAATGCTAGTTGGAGACGAACTTAAAAGATTAACCGGTTCGCTAGTGCCTGATCTCACTCCTTCAACTCGCATATTCGCTGCTGATATCAATGGCGACGGAATGTCAGATATTTATGAAGTTCCTGCTGATACCTCAACCAGTCCAACCGTTAGGTTTCAATTATCCGATGGAAGTGGTCAGTATTTACCGGTGCAAAGTATCGCACTCAATGTCGCAAGAGGAGAAGACGCTTCAAGTATCCGATTCATTGATCTTGATAAAGACTATCGACCGGACTTAATTTACTTTGACGAAAAACATAGTCAAAACACTTTCTTGGATAAATACAACGGTAGATGGGAAGTCGCTTACCAAGATACTGACGGAGGTTTTATCGATGGAACAGATGTCAGTACTTTAAGTGGTGTCGGCAACATGCTTTACGAACCAGATCAAAACGCTGTGTTGTTGGCTGATTGGACTGGTGATGGAGATGTCGATCTTGGTCATTTGCAATTGGTCACTGACGGCTCGTTCGTGCCTAGATTGAAAGTTTATCGCGATGTCGTCGCAAACAACGCGCCCAATAAACTGAGGCAAATAACTAATGGCTTTGGCTTGACCACCACCATCAATTATAATTTGATGAATTCCGAGTCCATTTATAAAAAAGGTACAAATGCCCACAATCAGCTTTGGGGAAGATGTCGATTTGATGGCACAGCAGTTGGAAACTTACGCCGTGAATGTTCACCAGTATTTGATTTAATTTCCCCTTATTACTTGGTTAGCTCAGTAACATCAGATGCGCCTAGCCATACTAACGCGAACGATACGCTATCGGTGGAGTACTTCTACGAGGGCATGCGCGCCCAATCCGGTGGTCGCGGTATGTTAGGGTTTGAAAAGCTCTACACACACGATGTTGATAGAGACATAACTACGGTCACTACCTACCGTCAAGATTTCCCATTTATAGGCATGCCAGCTAATACAGTGCAATATTTGGGCGAAATAAGCGACACACCCGCGGCGAACAAGATCCTGTCGCGTGCGACAAATGTGTACGATGTGTATCAACTAAGCGGCGGGGCAACACTTTACCCCTACTTGGATATTTCTACCCAGGAAGAGTTTGCCGTCAATGATGCGGGAACCACGACTCTGCTCAAATCAGTGGTGGTGACCGATAACGACTATGAACGCATTGATCGTGCTAACTTGGTAGTTGCAAACAATACAGCTAACCACGCAAACCTTAAGCAAGTGACCGTTGAAATCCGCGCAGGTTTGGCGGCAAATACCGTGATGAATCGGGTCACCACAGTTAATTCATTCAGTGATGAAAACGTAGACAATTGGTGGCTCAATCGCATTAGTGCAACAACCGTTACACATGAACGTATATTCGCTACAGATGACGTTGACACAGTCACGCGCAGCAGTGAGTTTACATACAACGCAAACGGTGTGTTAGAAACCGAGGTCATTGCGCCATCAGGCAATGAGCGTACAAAGCTAACAACACTGCACTGTTATGACACTTTCGGTAATGAAACTGGTACCCACACTTACAGTAGCCACTTCACCAATATTACTTGTGCGACATCGCCGGACGATGTGGATGTCAGCGGCAATATTTATAAGGTGTATCGTTACCAGGGCACCTCGTTTGACGCAAGTAGCCGCTACGCAGTATCAACCGAAAACGCGTACTTCTATGCTAGCACAATTGACACTTTCTCAATCTTTGGCACACCAACAAAAACCACTGATATCAATGGTGTGGTTACCGAGCATGGGCTTGATGCTATGGGTAACGTTACGGCCTCCAAATCTAGCCTTGGTGCGACTTCTTCCGTTGAACGTCAATTTTTCGGAGATAGTGATTTTACGCCGCCTGCGATAAGCGAAACTTACTATTTTGTTGAAAAGCAGGAAACCAGTGGTAAGCCTACTGTCTTTGCCTATTTTGACAAAATGGGACGACAAGTTGCGTCGGCGAAACAAGGTTTTGATGGCACTTACATTGTGCAAATTAATCGGTACGACAAATACGGTCGAACTGTTGCCGCGTCTAAACCCCATTATCTGGGCGCAACGGCGTATTTTGAAACCTCATTATATGATGATTTCAACCGTCTACAATCAACCAGTTTGACCTTGACTGATGGCGGTTTACAATCGTCATCGGTAGCTTATGCTGCAAACGGGTTAAGTGTAACAACTACCGTCAGCAGTAACTTCAACGGTTATTCCGTGTCGCAGACCAAGTCCGAATTCTTCGACCGCGTTGGGAAATTAGAAAAAATTACCGATACCGCCATTTCTGGCGAAACTAACTATCGATATAACGCAACAGGCGATCTGGTTCGGACCAACAATGTTGATGGCACCGTGATCACCAATGCCTTTGACGACTATGGTCGCAAAACTAGCATGAATGACCCAGACAAAGGCAACTGGAGCTACCGTTACAACGCTTTAGGTAAATTGGTATGGCAGCAAGATGCTCGTGGTTCGATCACGCAGTTTTATATGGATAAATTGGGTAGAACCCTTGAGCGTGCAGTGAGTGGCAACGGCGTTAACGAGAGTACCAACTATTCATACTTGGCCTATTCAACGGCGCAAGGCCAGTTCGTTAATAGCCACTTGTTGCAGTCAGAATCTTTGCCTAATGCCAATCACGCGAGCAAACAGTATATTTATGACAGTGTTGGTCGCCCTGAACTGGTGCGTACAGTCATTGACGGTGTCACCTATACCCAAAAAACCACCTACGATGAAATCGGCAGGGTATTCCAGCAGTTTGACGCTGACGAAAGCTCGATTTTGGGTTGTGAAGTATCAGGTGGCAACACCACAGGCGCCTGTTGGGGTGTGCGCAACCACTACAACGGCTATGGATATTTATTCAAACAAGAAGAAGCCAAGTTCAGTGACGCGCCTGCAGGTAACGATAATAAAGTTACCTATATGGAAATTGAAGAAATGGACGCATTGGGGAATGTCACTCGCCAGCGCAAAAATGTCAGAAGTAATAACATTGGCCACGTTACAACGGTTAAAACATTCGATGCAATTCTAGGTTTTAACACCAGTATTAATGCCACATCTAGAAATAGCACTGCACAAAGCGTAACCATGACTTTTGACGGTTTTGGTAACTTGCGGAACCGTGAAAATGCTACCAGCAACTTCACTCAGGAATTTGAATATGACGATGCCTTTAGGCTACTAGGCGCGTCTTCGTCAACCGGCGCCAACGGTATGGCCGTGGCGGATGTCACTTATGACGACAACGGCAACATTACCAGTAAGTCCGATGTGGCCAATGGCGTAACTTACCAGTACGGTCAGCGTGCGTCGGGTTGTTCCATAACGGCAGGCCCGCATGCGCTCACCCAGGTAGGCAATCAAACCTATTGTTACGATGCAAACGGTAATCAAACCAAAGAGTATCGAAATGGTTCGTTGCACAGAAACATCAACTACCACCATTTTGACAAAGCGTCTCAAATAACCGCCAATGGAGAAGTTACAAGCTTCTACTACGATGCAAATCGTAATCGTTATAAGCGTGTGAGCAGTGAAAGTGGCGTAACCAAGACCACTTACTATTTGGGTAACCTTGAAATCATTCAATCTAGTGACGCGAGCCCAATGCAGTTCCGTCGTTATATTCCAGGTGGCGTGCAAACACGCTATGCAAGCACAAGTGCCGTACAAAACAGTTTTTTGTTAAAAGACCACTTGGGCAGTGTGGATACCATTTTGAATCAAAATGGTCAGATCACCGAAAAAGTCTACATGGACCCTTGGGGTAAGCGCACTAAACTCGGCGCAACCAGCACATGGAGCGCCAGTGCAAGAGCGATTGCCGCACCTACGTTGACCAACATGAGTCTTGCGATCCGTGGATTCACTGGCCACGAACATGTGGAGCACGCCGATATTATTCATATGAACGGTCGGATCTACGATCCAAGCTTGGGTAGATTCTTGCAGGCTGATCCCTTTATTCAGGCTCCGAAGAATAGTCAGTCGTTTAACAGATACAGCTATATCATCAATAACCCGTTAAGTGGCACAGACCCAAGTGGTTATATTTTTAGTATCTTTAAACCTTTCAATAATTTTGCTAAGCAAATTTTGAGATCGGTGGCGAGCGTGCCGGTGCTTAATGCTGTGGCTCAAGCTGCTGCTTGCTACTTTGGCCAAGCATGGGGATGCGCGGCATATGCATCGGCAACCACTTATGCCACGACTGGGAACCTGAGAACAGCATTTAAAAATGGCGCGATTGCATTTGTCACGGCAAAAGCCTTCCAGAAGATTGGACAGCATTTCCAATCTAAAGGAATATTTAATGGCACTGGGAACTACAATTTACAATTGGAAAGGCTATACAGTTTCGGTGGCAATCAACTCACTGCATCACAGATAGCGCAACAAATAGCTGCTCATGCCGTTGTTGGTGGGGTTGCAGCAGAACTATCGGGTGGTAAATTTGGGCATGGGTTTGTCAGTGCTGGTGTGACCAAAGGATTCGGCGGGGCTTACCTGCCGGGTGGAAGTGATCTCAGTGGTGCGGACATTGCGCAAGGAACAGTCGTTTCGATGATTATCGGTGGAACGGCTTCTGTGATAACTGGTGGTAAGTTTGCTAATGGTGCGCAGACTGCTGCCGCGCAGTATTTGTTTAATCAGGCTACCGAGGCAATTAAGTCTAGAACAGTGTTTCGAGCACTCACTCCAGAGCAGCGAAAACAGTTTGATCGCGGTTTAGGAATTTATGCACGGAATAGAATAGGTAGTGTGACCCCAGAACAGCATGTCGGTATGGGGAAAAAAGTCGCTCATGATAGTCCATGGATAAGCGCTTCAACACAATTGAATATTGTAAAAGATGGATATGTAACCAATGAATCTGGGATAGTGCTAATTGATTTAAGTAAGGTAGACACTGAAATAGTGACTTACGAGACTATAGGTAAAGTTTGGGTTGATCTCCCTTTACATTACAAGTTAGCTTATCATCGTTCATTTTGGGCACAAGAAGTTCTGATCAAAGGGCATATCCCTCAAGAGGCACTCACTCTTTGGGATGGTAAAGGGGGAGAATGATTTGGCCATACGGTTTTATAAAGTTGGAGATGACTATGGCGAGTTTTCAAACTTTGCGCTATATCCGATTTCTTTACTTGGTATGCAATGGAAAACTTCAGAGCACTATTTTCAAGCAAACAAGTTTACAGACCCCACATTATTTCAATCTGTTATGGATGCAAAAACTCCTCATGAAGCTGCATCCATAGGGCGAAGCCCAAATAATAAATTGAGAGATGATTGGGAGTCCATAAAAATAGACATTATGAGAGAGGCAGTAACTGCAAAATTTTCTCAAAATGAAAAGCTAAGAAATTTGCTACTGTCAACTCAGAGTGAAAAAATTATTGAGGCGTCACCCGCAGATTATTTTTGGGGGGAAGGAAAAGATGGCTCTGGAAGAAATGAATTGGGAAAAATTTTAATGGAGGTAAGAAGTTCTCTAGCAACTCAAACTAAAACAAAGCCAATTTCCCCTTGGGAGTATAACTCAGATGCCGAACCTTATGACTTTTTTTGGTCGCAAGGCGAGGCGGAAAGTATCCTTGTTGAATGGCAACGTTTTATCAATCAAATGACAGTGCAAGAACGAGATGAATACTATGAAAACGAAGTTCCCAAAAAGTGGAAGGATTAGTAACTTTTCGAAAAATGATAAAAGGGGCGGTACATTCATGGACATATGTGGTTACTCCGGCGGGAAAAAGGGGTCGGAGTTAATTAATATCGACAATATATTCTTAAGAGCCAAAAATCAGCCTACTAGTCATGCGACTTGCAAGCCTAACTACTTTGTTATTTCTGCTAATGTGCCGTACGAACGAAGACAGATGCTGTTGTCGAGGGCGATGATGGCGTTGGCGTCCAACGAAAGAATTAACATTGGTTTTGACGCGAAATCAAGGTGTCAGAACACTTGAAATCGAACACAACTAAGTTTGTTAAAACCAAGCGACTTTATCGTATCTTAATTACCAAGCGATTCTGTCGTAATTGCTAATTACCAAGGGAAACGGAAGAGGGATCCCTCAGGGTCGGAGTCATTTAATTGCATAGGCAGACATGCTTGTGTTGAGTCGGAATTTAAAAGCTGGATTCGTGCGATTGCAGGGTTTCACATCATAGCAAAGTAGTGTAGCTATTAGGGATAAAGGGAGAATAGCAAATGAAAAGAGTATTTGTTTTCGTATGTTTATTCTGTATTACGCAGTTTAGTTATGCCAATGGTAGCAGCGGCTGGAGAGGGATCAAACACATTAAGGCAGAAGGCACTATGGCCACATTGATTTATCCTGATACTGCTTTTTTGAATCCTGATAACTGTGGTCGGTCAGATTTCGCGCTAATCAACTCTTGGTTTGCCGGATGCCAAGACACTCCCTGGGGTTACAGTGTGCCCGTAATGTATAACATTATCATCGGCAATTGATAGATGGGCAAGGCATAACAGGTTTGGGGTCATTTAACTCACTATTTGGAATAGGCACCCACAACCGAAAAAATAGACCGAGAATCACTCACTCTGACAGTTGGTGATGCTCAAAAGGAATGAAGTACAAAGGATATATATGAAAAGGTTGTTATTAATAATGCTGTTGCTGTGCACTCATGCACAGGCTTCAACCGTCACAAGTACTAAAATTACGGAAGTTCTTGCCGAATCAAGGTGTCAGAACACTTGTGAATTCATGGACAGGCATGTTTTTGGATGGCGAAGCCGATACTGATTAAATAAGTTTTAGCAAGCTAAACTTGGGAGACGGGGAAAAAGGGGTCGGAGTCATTTAAAAGCGGAAATCGCAAAATGATGGCTCCAAATCTCAGTAATACACGGTTGCTATTAGGAAAAAGGAAAGAAAAGGAAATGAAAAGAGTATTGGTTTTTGTATGTTTGTTCTGTACCACGCAGTTTAGTTATGCCAATGGTAGCAGCGGCTGGAGAGGGATCAAACACATTAAGGCCGAAGGCACTATGGCCACATTGATTTATCCTGATACTGCTTTTTTGAATCCAGATAACTGTGGTCGGTCAGATTTCGCCCTGATCAACTTCACCGATCCGGCTAAGCAAGACAAAGTCTCTATCGCCCTCGCGGCTTTTATGGGGGGCAAGAAAATCAACTCTTGGTTTGCCGGATGCCAAGACACCCCCTGGGGTTACAGCGTGCCCGTCATGTATAACATTACCATCGGATAAAGGGGCGGAGTGAATTAAATCACTCTAGTTGCCTTGACTAAAATTACAACGAAATCAAAAAATGAAGTATTTAGATAAGACATCTCTAATTGAGGGAAATAGAAATGAAAAACATTTTATTGTTAATCTTACTTGCAGTTAACGGTTTATCTTTTGCCGCAGGATCAGGAACCGGTGACCAGAAAGTCCTCCAAGTGGAAATTAGTTCAAAGGACAACTTAAAGATAACCATAGAGGGTGAATCTCACGCGTCAACGTGTACGACTGCGGGTAAAGAGAGAGTACTCGTGGTTCCCAAAGAGGATAACAATTTCGACCATTTTCTAACTATTGCCCTTACAGCTCACTCCAATGGCAAAAGCGTATATTTTTGGATCGACAATAACGTATGTGTCACCGAGTATTCAAACAGCTATCCAAGACCTATGACAATAGTAATTCGTAGCGAATAATAAATTCGTGGGGATCCCTCAGGGTCGGAGTTAATTAATTTTGTTCCCAAATCCTTTCAAAAGATCCCTGACAAAAACATTCGGGATGACGGGAATATAGAAAGTGAATTTATGGAATAAGGATTCCAGCACAAGGAAATAGAAATGAAAAAATGGTTCACAGTATTATCAATGTTATTTGCTACCGAAGCGATGGCAGATTGGCATCATGGAAAGCTCGGTATAATCGCATTTGGTTATGATGGGAAAACTATTTCTGTGGGCCAAGAAGGGTTTGAACGCACTGATTGCACTTGTTACCCCGCCTGGCCCGGCCGTTATTGTCTTGATGCAACAAGAGAAACCTTTGAAAAAGAGTACGCCTTTTTACTGATGGCCAAATCCCAAGATAAAGCAGTGAATATCAATATTGACGAAGCTTCATGTAAAATTAGAGCGATATATGCGAACTAAAATGGAAAAAGCGAAGGAGACAATTGACTCAAAATTCGCTCGTAGTGGGAGTGAAAAAGGGGGCGAAGTCATTTATTTGATGCGATTACTTTAAAACTGAGCCGTTGAGATTTATACCATTATATATTTGTGCCTTTTAACAAGGCGTTTTTAATTACCAAAGGATTATGTTTTGCGAACAATAATGTGCTTTCTCTTGTTAACAATGTTTTCGACATTAGCGTCAGCAGATGCCACCACTCCTCCTCTCACAATCAAAAGTATCGGAACAGGCTGGACTCCCAATGCACTTTTCATTGAAACGAATGAGGGCACCAAAGTAGAAGGATGTTCGTCTGCAACGATTAGAATCGATTTAAATAATGCGATGATAGACCACATACTCTCAATCGCTCTATCTGCTTATCATACGTCTTCCAAAGTGGAATTCAGAGTTAAAGGCTGCAATGGAAACCTAATGAATGCAACGTCTATTGCGATCATTAAGTGAATTCAGGATTTCATGAACAGCCATGTTTTTAACTCATAAAGGTAAGAGGGCGCTGGGAATTTAGTTATCAAAACTGTCGCCCGAATATCAATAAATCAATTTCAGGGAACAAGCGAGATTAGGTAGTTCACTCCCTCTACAAGGAATAAGATATGAAGTCATTCTTTTCAAAATCATGCAAGCTAGTTGCATTTTTCATACTTGGTAGTGTCCTGGTTTTTAGCCAACAGGCGTCGGCGGTAGACAGCAAAACCAGTGCGGTTAATGCCGTTCGAGTATTCGGCTCTGGGAATATTTCTATTTCACTTAAGGGTGACAACAATGGTTGTGGTGGTAACGCTTTTTGGGTGAGCGATGCTGATATGAAGCAGACTGCCATGTCAATTGCCCTTACGGCCATTACCTCAGGTAAAAAAATCAAAGCCAGAAATGTCACCTGCACCAATTCGCCTTGGCCTAATACTGCGACAGCTTCTGATATCACACTGTTCGATTAGTTTTGAGAATTCAAAAAAAACGGGTCATTTAGTTTCCTAGCCTAAATATTTAATTAAGAGGAACGTTATTGTGAATAGGATTGGTTTTGCTGTAGCTATATTTTTTTCAGCAGTACTTTTTTCTACATCCGCTTTGTCTTATGGCGTGGTTGAAGGATATGTCGTTGAAGTGAGAGTCGAGCGCGGTGGAAAAGTGCTAATAAGTTTCGACCGTGAAATTCATGGTTCTCCTCCAGCATGCAGTGCTGGTCGTAAGACGAATATGGCTTTTACGACGTTGGATGAAGGTGGTGAAGGTATGCTTTCGGCTGCACTTGCCGCTCAAGCTTCAGGCAATATGTTAAGAGGAAGGGGAGGCGGTGTTTGCAACGTATGGTCTACAATCGAGTCTGCCGCTTATGTCGTGATGATTAAAGACGCGCCAAACTGAAAAAGGGTCGAAGAAAAAGGTAGCGGAGAAATCTAATTAAACTTTGTTGGCTCGCAGGGCGTCAGAGTTTTTCGTTGACGGCTTTGGTATTCTCAAGCGAAAAAGAGAAAAAAGTAACGTTCTGGTTCGCATATCCATAAACGGAACCTATATTAGTGTTGCTGCACCTAAGCCAAAAGCCGCTGGCAATATTTAATGCGCACGTAGACACAAGTCTCAATAATATGAAAAGTTAGTTAATGTATCCAATTCAGGAAATCTCAGTTTTAATTCTAAAGGAAGTAGTATGAAGTACCTAAAATCTAAACTCCTCGTTTTGTCCTTAACCCTCTTGTCATTTTCAACTTTTGCCAATTATGTAGGCCAAGTGACACCACAAAAAATATATGGTGCTGAGACAATTCGTTTTGGCGTAGACGAACCGCCAGCAGGTAAGGTTTGTGATTATTTTGGGCGACACTATCAGTTCAATGCAACGACGGAAGCAGGAAAAAATATGCTTTCTATTTTATTGGCTGCGGAAATGTCTAACCGCAAGGTCGATATCTGGTTTACAGCGAGTGCGGCCCCAGATACGAACCATGAAAATGGATGTGTTCCTACCACAATGGCAATACTTACAGCTATTGGCCTGGTTGATGAATAGACGGAATAAGGGAGAGGAGTGAATTACCGCGGAATTGTTCAGTTGCGCTACCATTCAGTTTGCTCCGTTTTCTATTTTTTGTTTCGCCTTATATTAAGAGGAAAAAATGAGATTCTTTTTGTTTTTCATATTTTTGTTGAAGTCATTCGTTGTTTTAGCAGAGCCTACTGGTGAGCGAACTGATGTGATTCGGCTGAGAGCCTTTGCTGAGGGAGATGGAGCAATTTATGTTTACGTGTCGACGCAAAATTATTTATGTGAGACCTCTACATTTAGTATCAACCTCAGTCGACCCGGAAGTCAGGAAATGCATGCCTTGTTGACAACAGCCTTAGTTTCGGGAAAACAAGTTCGATTAGAGCTACGGGATAATCAATGTAATGGCTGGGGTACTGAGATTCGCTCGGTTTATCTCGAAAAGTAAAAATGATGGGCAGAGGTTTTTATTTGATGCGGTTCTTTTAAAACTGGGCCATTGAGACTATTAAATATTTGTGCATTTTAACAAGGCGCTTTTACACACTAAAGGATTGTTCGCATTTTTATTAATTAGTATGGGAATCAAAATAATGAAATATATGTTTTTACTAGTTAGCCTTGTTTTTCAGTAAATAGTTTCGCAGGAGAAATTGCCAGAGGCGAGGTAAGAGAAGTTGTCAATATTCTGGCTGCGAAAAAAGCATTCGCTGTACGTCTTAAACCTAGTGCAACAGGGGTTTGTGCAGATGTTTGGATTGAAATACAACAAGCCAATTTTAACGACAATATCGAATCCTATAAATTCGCGTTCGGCTTAGTTAATACAGCGTTGGTAGCCAACAAAAAAATACGCATACACAACTATACTGATGATGATTGTGATGGTGCGACGTTTATTGGTTTATACAGCGACTAAAATTAAATAAATTACATAGCAATTCATATAGTTTAGTAATGTGACCCTCTACACGAATCGCAAGAACGGCTCGCCAACAGGTTTTTGTGCAATTGGACATATACGGGTAGATGTATAGTGGTATTTATAGCATCAGTATTTGGAGTAAGACCTAAATGATAGAGCAGTTTAATCGCGGAAAATACGCGCTTTTCATTCTCCTCGCAACCATATTCATTGGATGCCATCAGCAAGCTTTCGCTCAAGAACTAAGTTGGTACAACTGGTATGAGCCACTTACTATTAAAGATATTCGTGTTCAAGGTAATCGTAATATGGTGAGTTTTAGGACAGTTGAAGCACCTATCAACCCTAACAATGGTTGTTCTAATGATTACTACGGAATCAGAATGGACGAAATGGGATCAGAGATGTTGTCAGTACTCCTGGCAGCCCACGCAGCGAATAAAAAGATTGGTTTTAATATTGATGCAACGCGATGCGGTCCTTTTGGGCGAACGCTGGTAACACAAGTTAGGATCCTTTAAATGAATAATTTCTTGGACACCCAGAGCGTTTTGAATTGAAACCCGATTCAGCGAACCACGCCAGCTAGTATTTGTCTGTAGGTATCACCTTACTTCGACATTTCTAACGCGATTTCGATTACCGTCTGCAGGACAGTTTTTCGAGACGTCTGAATGAAGCGTGATTTCCTTTTCAGAGACGTAAGCCGATAAAATAAGAGAAGTTTGTATTTTGGACGCCTCGCTAGCCAATATGATGGTCCATTCGTTGCTAGATGAACACCACTCCATGTTGTTTACCGAAGTATTGGAAAGGCGAACATCAATTTTCTCAACACCGCCACCATTGTCATGTACAAGTATCTTTGTTATCACCCCTTTTTGCCATCCGGCGAAGCTATTGCTAGCAAATACTAACGCACTCAATAATAAAATTATCTTTCTCATAAACTACCTTATTTGGAAGTGAGGCATAACGCCCCTATAAAACTTCAAATACATGCTGTACGGAGAGTCATCAAGGCCAGCATATTTGGGTGCGGTTGAATGGTTTGTTAGGCATCTGTTCAAATTAATATATTTGAATAAATTTAATCCTTGGTTTATCACCACAGCCTGATGTAATGTTTTCATTATAATAAATTTTAACATCTCTCCCTGCCATTAAAGCCGATAACACATTACTGGAGATATCATCTTTTCCTTTAGACGCAATCAATTGCTTAGCCTAATCCATGAAACGATTGACCTATCACCTTCGCAAACACCGATATCGTGAAAAGATAAAGGCGACTTGGTTGTCAACGCGGTCAAGACTAGTGAAAACTTTCTGTTTGCAACCGCTTCATTTGGACTTTTTACTCTCCAATATACACCACCGCATGAATTAGGCCCTTCTATACGCATTTCGAAAGTTGTAGCGTCGGAGTCTAGTTGGTAAACGTTTGAAACTTGTTTGTTAAGAACATCTTCTGCTGCAGATAATTCGAACTGAAGAAACAAAAAACAAGTGATAAATAAAATCCTAAATTTCATAAAATTTCCTTATGTTTGCGCCTAACGCCCTTGATACACGACAAATGCTTGTTGGCTACGCTGGCGCAGAATAAGCCAAGCCAGCGATTGCTCCATAACAAGTACGAGCTCGGTTGAATGGATTGTTATATTTACGGCTTTAACCATAAATGCTGAAAATCCCAAGCCGCCCCATTCGACAAACAACTATCCTTATATCCAATCTCAACTAAAGTTCCTGTTGTCTTGGCAGTAAGAGCGGATGAAACCACCGCAGAAAAAAGAGGGTGATCACTTTCAATTGCGACACGTCTGTGATTTTTGCCACATGCCGGCTCTACCTCATTCAAATATATGACAAAAACTGTATTAAACATTTTAACATCAGTAATCTTACCCGTTCGAGAAGTGGTGGCTGCATTTGAAAAAGCAGAAAACATTAGTGTTGAGATTAAAACAATAAGAAGATTTTTCAATTTAAGTTCCTTTATAAATTTATCCGAAGTGCTAGTTGTGGTGAACATAACTCTCCTATTCAACGGTCCAGACTTGCTGGCTACACTGAGAGCGAAGCGAGCACAGCCAGTTATAATTTGTGCCGTTGATTGGTTTGTTAGCCGTTAATATATTTCCAACCTAGTCATTGCCTCTGTAGAGCCAACTGGGCATGTATCGTTGCCCTTTATTTTGACAGTTCTATTGCTGGCGTGTGCCGCCATTAATTTTGATAGCATCTGCTTACCCAATTCAGAGTCGGTCGCTAGAACATAATCCCACATCGAATTAGAGTGACAATTGGTTCTGTCCGGTGAACCTTCAACCTGCACAAACAAAACAAGACCATAAGTAGCATCCATCATTGTTCGAGTTACTTTGGTTCCACTGATTTCTGAAGCCAATGTAACGCAAGTAAAAGCCATAGAAACTATAAATAAAATCAACTTTATCATGTACATCCTTTTTTTAACGGTTACGACTTCTATTATACGGCCCAAATCTTCTGGCTATAACTAGCAAGGCACGAATCAAGCCAGCGGTTGCTTAACAAAGAGAATGGGTCCGGTAGAGTGTTATATTAGCTCTCATCATATTAATTAAGCATTTGAAGGTTTTCTAACCATTTGGCGGGCTTTTGGGCACCATTCTCTCTGCAAGACGTGTCATTACCCCAATCTACATAAGTTGCCTTTACTCGCCTATCTGCCATACTCGCCGCCATTACCATAGATTGAACTAACTCCAAATTCTGACGCTGCTCTCCGGTTTCTGCATAAGCTATTTTTAAGTAGTGATCATACCCAGCGATTTTAAAGCAAAATCCTCCATTCAGATAACTTGACGAGTAGTTACCATATGTATTGACATAAAAAACCTCTACTTTCCCAGTCATATATTTCCAAGCAAATGCTTGTGGGGAAAACACCAAAGTGAGGATTAGAATTAATTTGAATTTTTGCACTGTTAAAATTTCCTTTTTTGTACAACCTGGTGAAAGCTAACGTCCCTATTAAACGGCAAATGTCTGCTGGTTAAAATTAGCGTGGCACGAACCAAAGCCAGTGACTGCTTCACAACGAGAATGGGTTCGGTTGAATGATTTGTTATATTTATTACTGTAAATACAGGTCTTTTATTTTGAACCAACGACCTTCGCAACCTTCAATAGTTACTTTCAAAGTTTGACCAGAAGTCTTAGCAGCAATTATAACCGATTTAACAACTGGGTCTGAAGCGCTTAAACCTGCCCACCCATTATTGTTTTCACATTGGTTTGAGCTCAGCGCGTTTGGAAAGCCACTTTCTAATTTTAGGGCAATTGAACCATTAGGATTCACATACACTTGAGAAACAATGCCTGAATCTTGTGAGTAGCTTGCATATACGTGGAAAGAAAAAAGTAGTGATAAAAAAAGTATAATTTTCATTATTATCCTTAAAAATATAACGCCCCTAATAAACGGCTCAAACTTGTTGGTTATTATTGCAAGTTAAGAGCCTTTGGCAGTGAGTATTTGTCCAGTTGAACGGTTTGTTGGCATCATGAAGAAATAACCGACCAAAGCCTCGGCCATTTTTGACCCCAACCTTCATAGCACCCATTTACATAAACTTTAATTGGCGTTTTGCTTGATTTAGCGGCTAACAAAATACTGAACTGTCTATCGCCGTTTTTGGTGTCGTCTACCAATACAAACGCATTAGCTTGTTCACACTGATCTGGGTCGGCAATATCATTCGCGTTAAAACGAACTGTTACTACGCCATTTTCTGATGAAATAGATGTAATTATTGCGCTTCCATCATTTGTTAACCAACCGCTAGCCATTGAATAGCTTGAGCACATAGTTAACAGTAACAAAACAAATTTCAATTTCTTCTCCATTTGAAATAAAGCTAACGCCCCTAATTTACGGCAATTATTTGTTGACTATACCAAGAACGAAGCGAACCCAGCCAGCGAGTTTGTGTCTGGTTGATTGGATTGCTATCCGTTGGTTTAATTGAGATAGATGTTATCAATTGCACAACTATTCCAACCACCATTTCCGCTTTGATTAACTCGATACCTAACTTCAAAAGAGGCATTTTGTGCTTTAGCAAATAAGAACACTGAAATTAACTGATCGGTTTTATCTGAGTCTACACTACCACCATTAGCTGCTGGCCAATCAGTAGCGGCATATCCACCAATATTGCACCCCTCAAGAGGACTGGAAAACGTAAGATAAGTTAGGTTTTTTCCCACGTACAATCTGCCAGCTTTTAAATTAGGTGTAACTTTTGTTGCTCCAAAATTCGCATGTGCAGTACTAGTAAATAGAAAAAAAGCTACTAATAGGATATCAAAATAACGTTTCATAATTATCTCCTTATGCAGGAAAGAATGCCCTTAAAAAACGGCACAAACTTGTTGTATACAGGTGCGACGCACGAGCACCAGCCAGTGAGTATGGGTTCAGATGAATGGACTGTTAGGTTTCTAACCTTAATCGGCCTATTGATCAAATGTAGGGTCGAGTGAATAGATGTAACAAACACCGCTTTCCATTTTTGTATACACAGTAACCTTGTGTTTACCAGCAAGCCACATTGCCAGTGCCATGGAAACCATAGGCGTATCATCTTTTTTTATCCTCATCCAACCAAACGGAACTCCCTGACAGTTATCAGGCACCCCATTATGAAGCATTATTGACAATGCTGAGCCTGATGTTGCGATGTTTTTTATATTGCCACTGAGATAATGCGAAGCTGCGAGGTTAGCCGTTGAATACAAACTGAATAAAACTAACAAAAAAACCTTTTTCATTTACTACTCCTTTATCTTGGATAACTATTTTAACTCAAATTAACCTTTTTGAAATCAGCCCCGCCCTAAAAAGTGGCAAATGCTTTTTGATATAAGGACTTTATTTGTATACAAACATTCTATTGATAGTGGGACTGCATGATTTCCCTTTCTCCCCATCAATGTTGATGTTCACCTCTTTGTCTGAAGCAAATGCCATAATTAACGAACTTACCATTGCATTATAATTGGGGTGATCTATGGAAATGAGAAACCTTGTTCCGGAGTCACAAGAGCTAAGCTCTGTGTTTTGATAGTCTTGCGTACTAAATGCGTACCCGCCGGTTGAAGGATATAACCATCTAATTTTCGTTTTACCGGACCATGGGTCGGCTGACGCCGGAAAGGCAATAATTACTCCTATCAAAGCCAATATTTTTTTCATCCATATTCTCCACTACAGTTTATGATTACTCAATGCCCCCAATGAAAAGCAAATACTTGCTGGCTATACTAGCTTGGAATTAGCCCAAGCCAGCGAGTATTTGTCCGGTTGATTGGTTTGTTATACATCATTTGCTAATAATTGCGTGAGGTTTGATGGCGTTTGTCCAAGTCGGCATTGTTTCGCAATTATAATCGTCATTTGTATATTGAATTGATAACTCAATATCTCTCGCCTTTGCCGCCAAAGCTGTAGACAACCAAATTTTACAGGTTTCTAGGGCAACTCCATTCCACTCCGAAGAAACATTGCATATATCCCTACCAACAGAGCTTCCACCCCACATGCCTTCTGAACGGATAGACACTCCACCTGAATGCCTTAAATGGATTTCGGTAATTTTTCCAGTACATCTAAACGCTGCGTCTGAGTATGCAGATACAGTAGTCAATAAAAAGACAGATAAATAAACAATGACTCTCATAATTTTCCTTTGATGTATAACAGTGTTTTACCTAGATTTCGCGGAATACCTGACCATCGTTAAACTTTAAACTCTCAATAGCTACCTACTATTCTAAATGGTAACAGCGACATATCGGAAACTTCTAGTCCTTTGTTTTGCTTCTATTTTGGGGTACGCGAGAAAAAGTGGTGAATTCGCATAAAGCATTCTAGACAATACTAACCATAATCAAAATTGCTTGGCTCCTTGAACAAGACTTTGTGGAAGTGCAAAATTACGAAAAACTCTCAGCCAGCCCAACGAAATTTGTACAGGATATAAAACTCGCACCATCTCCTGGTACTGAGGTATTCATTAATCAACAAATTTTTGCAGAATAACGTCGAGTACATAATCTTATTTGTAACGGTCTATTTATCCGTGACGCCTTGCTAGGGGTATGTTAACCAAAACTAACGAGGAGAGAACGCAGAAGACTTTGAAACCCTTATTCAATATTCTGAATTTGTTCCCGCATTTGCTCTATTAGCACTTTCAGCTCGACAGCAGATTGGGTGATGTCGGTGTGAATTGATTTTGAGCCGAGGGTGTTTGATTCGCGGTTGAATTCTTGCATCATGAAGTCGAGTCGGCGGCCGCAGGCGCCACCTTTTTTGAGGATGTTGCGGGTTTCGCCAATATGTGAATTGAGACGATCGAGTTCTTCGGCTACGTCGATTTTTTGCGCTAGCATGATCATTTCTTGTTCGAGGCGACCTTCGTCGAGTTCTATTTTAGCTTCTTCAAAGCGACTGGTGATCTTGTCTCTTTGCCAGATAACGATTTCAGGCATTCTGGTTGCAACAATTTTAACTTGTTCTTCGATGCCGTCTAGGCGCTGCTCAATCATGCCTCGCATGTTGGCGCCTTCATCGGCTCTTGCTTGGATAAAGTCTTCGAGACCTTCGTTTAGTGCTTGCATGATGTCCGTTTGAATGGCATCCATGTCTGCTTCTTCAGAGGCAATAACACCGGGCCAGCGCAGAATATCAACAGGATTAACACCGCTCGATTGACCGTGGGATTGGACCCAATCTGCGGCATTCATTAATTGTTTGGCAAGGGCTTCATTGAGGCTTAATTTGCCCACGGCACCATCGTTTGGGGTATAGCGCAATGAGCATTCAACTTTGCCTCGTTGAAGCTTTTTTCTGAAGCGGTCACGTAACATAGGCTCAAGAGAGCGAAACTGTTCAGGCAAACGAAAATAGGTCTCTAAAAAACGTTGATTGACGGAGCGAATTTCCCACACTGCGGTTCCCCATTGGGCGGTGATCTCTTTGCGGGCAAAAGCAGTCATGCTGTAAATCATGGAAAATCCTCAACAGTGTGAATAAACGTTTAAACAATTCGTTAGCTATATTACTCGTAAACGGGGTAAAAGCGCAGTGCTTTTGCGGAAAATCATCATGTAACCCTTGTTAACACTTGAACCCGTGCCAAGTTTTGTTACCATCAATCTGAAACACTTTGTTACATTTGGCAAAGTTGTTGAAGAATTTATGATTAAAAAATATAAGAACAATAAAAAATTTTCCAATTGAGCTCTCTCATTTGGATGCAGTATTAAAAGGATTTCTTTATGCAGTATATAAAACCTCTCGCTGCGCAGATTCTGTGCGTAACCTTTGTTTTATTTAGTTCGATATCGCAGGCCATGTCTCCTGCAGATTTTGCCAAAGATTATCAATATCATGACGCGCAAATCTCTCCAGATGGAAAACATATCGCATTAGTTATTAATGACGACGGAAAACGTAAACTGGCAGTTGTTAAATCGTCAGACTTTTCTTCAGTTGGCGGTGCAGATTTTGGTAAAAAACAAGAAGTCGGCGATTTCTTTTGGGTTAACAATGAGCGCTTAGTCATCGGCATTAATTATTATTTGCCATGGCAAGATCAGCCTGTGCCAACAGGTGAGCTTTTTGCTATTGACTACAACGGTAAAAGAGGTGAAATCATTTATGGTTTCCGAGCGGGTGAGCAAGGGCTTGGGAACAAAATGAATAAAAAGGAGAGCACTAGGGGATTTGCGGTCGTTGTAAATCGTTTAGATGATGAAGAAGACTATATTCAGATTGCTTCATTTCCTTGGTCAAGAGATGGTTCTCGTGTACCAACGTTGCACAAGCTAAATGTTAACAATGGCCGTTTAGGAGGGATCATTGCTGGTGGCCCGGCTGCGTTTACCGATTTTGTTACCGACAAACAAGGCAATGTAAAATTAGCTGTCGGTTTTGACAATCAAAATCAAAAACGTGCATTTCGATATTTAGAGGAAAAAAACGATTGGGCTGAAATACCTCGCGAAAATTTTGGTCGGGGATACAACCCGCTAGTTTTAGATGCAAAAGGGGAGTACCTGTATTTAATTGACGATAAGGATCATGACAAGGAAGGTCTTTATAAAATGCATCTCGAAAGTGGTGAAAAACAGCTTATTTACCGCGACGAAAAAGTCGATATCGCAAACGTTGAGTTTAGCTATGACGGAACGCAAATTTACGCTTTTCGGACTGATCCAGATTATCCAAACTACGTGGTATTCGACAAAAGTTCTGATGAAGCCAAGGTATATGAATTCTTAGTAAACAGCTTTAGAGGCTACCGCGTTACCATCACGAGTAGCAGTGCTGATGGAAATCTTTGGACGGTATACGCCCACAATGACAGATCTGCGGGTGGCTTTTATCTCTACGATAAAAAGGCCAATCAGTTTAAATTGTTATTCAGCAACTTTACTCATGTGCCGCAAAATAAGCTTTCTGAATCAATTCCGTTTGCTTTTAACGCCTCTGATGGGCAGGTAATCAATGGTTATGTAACGTATCCTGCAACCATAGATCCTTCAATCAATGTTCCACTTATTACCCTTGTTCACGGTGGACCTGCAGCGCGCGACTACTGGTCATTTAATCGTGAAGTTCAAATGTTGGCTGCACAAGGTTATGCAGTTGTTCGACTAAACTTCAGAGGCTCTACGGGATATGGTAATCAGCACTTGGATGGCTCTATTCAGCAATGGGGTGATCGTGTCCAAAAAGATATCATCGAGGGCACTAAATGGGTGATTCAGCAAGGCGGAATTGATCAAAACAAAGTATGTATTATGGGAGCTAGCTTTGGTGGCTATTCGGCAGCTATGTCTTCAGCCATGGCGCCAAACTTGTTTAAATGCGCCGTTGCAAATGCTGGGATCTATGATTTGGAAATGTTGTTCGAGGAAGGCGATATTCCAAGGATTTTCACCGGAATAGCATTTCTGGAAGACGAACTTGGCACCGATAAAGAAGTATTACGCTCACAATCTCCAGTTAATTTTATTGAGCAAGTTAAAGGACCATTTTTAATCGCTCATGGTGAACGAGACGAGCGTGCTCCATTTGTTCATGCAGAGAAACTAATGGAAGCGATGGATGCCAACGGCAAGCAATACGAAACTTTTATTCGTGGTTCTGAAGGTCATGGCTTTTATGATGAAAAAAATCGTACCGAGTATTTTGAAAAAGTCGCAGGATTTTTGGCGAAGCATCTAAAATAGGTCGAAACTATTTCTCAATGAAAAAGGGATGGCTTACGCCATCCTTTTTTATTTGCAGCTAAGCTGCAACATTCCCAATACTTAGGCTATAATCCTGCGCCATATCAATGAGGAGTGTCACCATGCGTCCAAGCGGAAGAACCGTTAGCCAAATTCGTCCTGTTACCATCACCCGTCAATTCACCTGCCATGCCGAGGGTTCGGTGTTAGTTGAGTTTGGCAACACCAAAGTAATTTGTAACGCCAGTGTTGAAGAGGGTGTTCCGCGTTTCATGAAAGGACAGGGCAAAGGTTGGATCACTGCTGAGTACAGCATGTTACCCCGTTCAACTCACACCCGTTCTGGTCGTGAAGCTGCTCGAGGTAAACAAGGTGGCCGTACGTTAGAAATCCAGCGCTTGATTGCTCGCTCATTGCGTGCAGCCGTAGACTTGCAATTGTTGGGCGAAAACACTATCACGGTAGACTGTGACGTCATCCAAGCCGACGGCGGTACACGCACCGCATCTATTACCGGCGCCTGCGTAGCCTTAGTCGATGCGCTGACTTACATGCGTAGCAAAGGTATTTTAAAAACCAATCCACTCAAGCATATGATTGCTGCGTTGTCTGTAGGGGTTTACAAAGGGAATGCGGTCGCTGACCTAGATTATCCTGAAGATTCTGAAGCTGAAACAGACATGAATGTGGTGATGACCGACACCGGTAAGCTTATCGAAGTGCAAGGCACCGCTGAGGGCGAACCCTTTAGCTTTGAAGAGATGAACGAAATGTTGGAGCTGGCTAAACACGGCTTACGAGAATTGTTCGACATTCAAAAAAGCGCACTTAATTAATTATCCTAGTCATCAATAGAGTTTAATCATGCAAGACTTTCAACGGGAATTTATCGAGTTTGCCTTAGCGCGAGACGTATTGCGTTTTGGACAATTTACCCTTAAATCTGGCCGCACCAGTCCTTACTTTTTTAATGCGGGGCTATTTAATACAGGTAATGATTTGGCAAAGCTGGGCCAATATTATGCCCAGGCACTTGTCTCTGCGGGCGTTGAGTTTGATGTGTTGTTTGGTCCTGCTTATAAAGGTATTCCCATTGCCACAACCACTGCTGTTGCCCTTGCCGATAAACACAACATTGACACGCCCTATTGCTTCAACCGCAAAGAAGCAAAAGATCATGGTGAAGGTGGCACCCTGGTTGGAAGTGAGCTGAGCGGTCGGATCATGCTGGTGGATGATGTGATCACCGCTGGCACGGCGATTCGCGAGTCAATGGCGCTTATCGACGCTCACGGAGCAAGCCTTGCAGGCGTATTGATTGCGTTGGATCGACAAGAAAAAGGTAAAGGCGAGTTGTCTGCGATTCAGGAAGTTGAGCGAGACTTCAATACAAAAGTTGTGTCGATTGTAAGCTTGGCAGACCTAGTCGAATACTTGCAAGACAAACCTGAGATGGCTGAGCATCTGGCCAACATCAAGCAATATCGTCAAGACTATGGCATCTGAGACAGATCATAACCTAGCGTTTCCTGATGCCGATGCACATCTTGATGCGTTGGGTATGCGCTGCCCGGAGCCAGTAATGATGGTGCGTCTGCAAATTCGCAATATGCTGGATGGACAGACTTTAAGTGTGATTGCTGATGATCACTCTACCACTCGTGATATCCCTAGCTTCTGTCGATTTATGGACCACACATTAGTAAGTGCTCACACTGACAAAAGCCCCTATCAATACCTCATCAAGAAAGGTCTCTAACATTCATTGTTGGGCTTGTCAGACAATATCGCCAAGGCCTTGTTTTACTGCTGTGCACACTATTATTGTGTGCATAATTGTGAAGGGTAACGGTTTGTACTAACATCAAATTAGCCGATTTTACTGGGCCGTAACTTGCTCGCATTTCTCTGTGTAACACGAGGTTCACGATGAAAGTTTCTGCTTTCCTAAGCGTTGTTTTATCCATTTGTTTGGTGTCATGCACACATGTTGGTACTAATGTATCAAACGACTCAGACAACAGTTCCTTTATTACCTATCCTCAATACACCGGAGAATACGAAGGCTTTACATTGGTCTTGGATGAACGCTTTGATCGTTTTAACAGCGCAATCTGGAAAAAAGGTGACGGTGCAGTTGGGGGCGAATCAATGTGCCGTTTTCAGGATCAAGGTGTACAAGTGGTGAACGGCTACTTGGAATTGGTGATCCGCAAAGAGCCTGTATCGGCAAGCTGGTCTGTCGACCACGATCAACAAAAAGGCCCTTATGATTATTCCTGTGGCGAACTGCACACCGTGCAATCCAAAAAAATGCGCTACGGTCGAATCGAAACCCGCATGAAAGCGCCGAATCGGCATCAAGCGTCTGGTTACATATCCTCATTATTTACCTACACAAACGACTTTGACCGCTTGGCTCCGAATGTCGGTGCCCAAGAGTGGGAAGAAATTGACGTTGAATTAGAAGGCGGTCGGCCTGACAAATTCCAAGCAAACTTAATCTACGGTAAAAATACCTGGGAGTGGTGGCGCACCAGGGATTATGGAGCTTGGGAGGATAAGATTGTAGTAGGTCCGGTTGACGAGTGGCGAGTGTTTGCTATCGAATGGGTGCCCGACGCAATCCGTTGGTATGTTGACGGAAAGTTAGTGAAAACCCTTTCTCAGAGTGATATTGATTGTCAGCCAGAATGTGTAGCACCACAAAAAAATCCCACGCCAATCCCTGATAATCCAACGACAATATTTATGAATTTTTGGATCCCGAACGATAGTATCCAAAACGAATTTGGTGGTAATAAACGCGATAACCAATACCCTATGAAAACCCAATATGACTGGATCCGTTATTATCAGTTAGATTCGCATCCAGTGGAAGGGTGGTAAAGGATTAGAGCGGATTGAGTAGAGAGATCCCAGCTAAGAGCACGCTGGGATGACGTATTAATTGACGCTTGGGATGACTCATTAATTTACGCTTGGGATTACGTATTACTTTATGTTTGAGGTGACGTACGTTTTAGGATTTGTCTGAGCGACAACTACTTTAACGTAATACGTCATCCCGCAGATGCTCTTTGTGCGGGATCTCTCAAATTAGATTCAAATGCCTTGCCTACGGCTTACGGAACTTGAAGGTCCAGCGGTCAGTGTTGCCTGACACAGACTTAGCGCCTACTTCGTATTCGAGTTCGTCGTCTTCGCGATAGTGGATGTCGCTGTAATCAACAAACTCAAAGCCCGCAGCGAGAATTTCTTTAATCGCTAATACAGGGTCGACACGGCGTCTATTCGATTCGTTCATTGGCTCCATGTGACGCGTTGTATGATCAACAACAGCATAGATACCGCCAGATTTAAGCGCATCAAATGCCGCTTTATTCATTGCTGCACGGCCTTGCGCGTTGAAGTTGTGATAGTTTCTAAAAGTCAGAACCATGTCTACGTTATCAACACCCAGTGAGTCGAGTTCCAAGGAGTAGAAGCGATCGCCGTCTTCACGCCATAGTTTGGCGTCTTCAGCAACGATTTTCATTTTCTCAAAGCCAGGCTTACCAACTAAACGGTCTTTAATTCTACCGGTTCCGATCGCTGCGAAATATTCGCCTTTTTCAGCCATAGCGGGAGCAAGAAGTTTGGTATACCATCCGCCACCAGGGATCAACTCGACGATCCGCATATCAGATTCCAAACCAAAAAATTCCAATGTCTCAACTGGGCGGCGATTGCGATCACGTTCTTTTTCGCGATCAGTACGAATATCGCTGTCCATGGCTGATTTGATATGGTCGGCAATGCTATGTCCATCGGCGAGTGATGAAGCGCTAAACGCAAGGCCTAGTGTTGCAAGCAATGCTACCGCAGAAGTTCGAAATTTCATTGTTATCTCCATGTTGTGGGTACAGTTTGTTGTTGATGGTTAAACGCAACTTATTGCTATCCAGATCATAGACCGAGTCTTTGTCTGTGTGATTTCAACCTTACGAAAGGTTCTGTATGGCTTTGTCGTTTTGTCACTATTTCACACTAACTGCTAGCGTATCGTTGTGAGACGCCAATAAGCTGCGTAAATATGGGCCAATATCAGCAACGCCTTTAAAGCCTACTTGTTTAGCGATTTTATCTTTTTCATCCACTGACAAGTCAGAGCCTTTGGCAAAACTGAGTAGGCTTTTGTGAAATCCTATCGTCATAACATCCCAATCTGTGCCTTGATCGCCTTTAAAAACAACGTTGACCACCTGCCCTGTCTGTTGCAAATATTCGTTTTCGATTGCACGTTGATGAAGTAATTTAATCTTGTGTCCAGCCAACGCACGGAACATTTCTACATGGTACAAATCGTTATTATGCACGCCTTGCTCGATAACTGGTTTGTCTGGACCATAAGCAAACCATTCTGAACGGTAACTGCTAAGTCGATCCAGGTGCTCTCGCCACGACTTGTCCTGTGTTTGGCGTTTGGGATTAGCTGGGTCAAACCAGGCGCTGTAGCTGCCCCAATGTTCGATGGTCATCAAATCCCAGTGATCGCCCTGACTGTGGCGAAGAATGTGATAATTTCCGCGCTTAGATTTGTTTTGCATGTCTGCCAACAACCGCGAAAATTCACCGGGTGCTGCGCGCAACAAAGTAACGCGATATAAATCATTAAACTCGTGACCCTCTTTGGCCAGTGCTGGTAATGTGCTAACCAGCATTAACATCGATAGTAAAAAAGTTATTAGCCGCATGAACCCTCGCTATTCCGGTTTATTTTTGAAGATAAACGTTGCCATCTTTCATCACAAAGTCGATATCTTGCATTTCGGTGATATCAGCAAGCGGATCGCCTTTCACGGCGACCAAATCGGCAAGCTTACCGGCTTCAACTGTGCCTAAACGGTCTAACTCGTTGAGCAATGCCGCACCGTGATATGTGGCACTGCGAATCGCCTCGATAGGTTTCATGCCCGCTTCTACCATGAGTACAAACTCCAGTCCGTTGTCACCGTGGGCGGATACACCTGAATCAGTGCCAAACGCAATTTTTACCCCTGCTTTGTATGCAGCAGCAAAGGTCTGTTTAATTTTGGGGCCAATTTCTGCTGCTTTAGGTCTGACAAGTGCTGGGAAGAAGCCATCAATTTTGGATTTTTCTGCTACCCAGTTACCGGCCATGATTGTAGGCACATAATAGGTGCCATGCTTTTTCATTAGCCGAAAGATTTCTTTGTCCATGTAGGTGCCATGTTCGATAGAGTCAACGCCTGCAACGATCGCTCTGCGCATACCTTCTTTGCCGTGGGCATGCACCGCTACGGTTAATCCATAATCTTTTGCTGTATCAACAACGGCTTGTAATTCATCTTCCATAAATTGTGGATTTTGACCACTTTTTGCCACGGAAAGCACCCCGCCCGTTGCGGTGATTTTTATCAAATCAGCGCCGTCTTTGTATCGCTGTCTTACCGCTTTTCTGGCTTCTGCAACACCATTTATGACGCCCTGCTTAGGGCCAGGATCAGTGGAGATGATTTTTGCCTGTCCATTTGTGGGGTCTGCATGACCTCCGGTTGTGGCAATGGATTTGGCAGCAGTAAACACTCTTGGGCCGGGAATGGCGCCTCTGTTAATGGCTTTTCTCAACGCAACAGTTTCGTTATAACCGTCACCAAGATTTCGTACTGTAGTAAAACCCGCTTCGAGTGTGGTTTTAGCATAACCAACGGCTTGAATGGTGAAATCCGCTTCGTTCAATACAAACCTTTCTAAATAGGTGCCGGGGCCACTGTGTTCAAAGGTCAAATGAGTGTGCATATCCATTAAGCCTGGCATTAATGTGTAGTCAGATAAATCAATTAAGGTGTCGTTTTCTGATGGTGCAATAAAACCCGATTTGATCTCTTTAATCATGTTGCCTTCAACAACAACAGTCATATTTTTCTGCACTTTATCTGAATCTGCGGCGATGAGTGAGCCAGCATGGATAAGGGTTGCAGCGTGCGTCGACATACTAAAAAGCGCTGCGGCTAGTACCGATACGAAAAGTGCAGGTTTGGTGTCGTGTGTGACATTAGGCAAGATGGTTATTGGCATGGTCTATGGGCTCTTGAATCAAAACAGGAAAGCTCCACATTAGGCGATCTTCTAACCTAGGTCAAAGAATGCGGAGAAATCTATTTGGCTGTCCGCGTCAATCAATGCTGTCGTTTGAGATGGCTCTTGAGGACTTAAAAGCTGCCTAGCGAAAAGTGGTAATCTCCACTTTTGATTAACAGGCTAGGTTTGCCGTCTTCAAGAGATTCGGTGGCAATTTCGATAAGTTGATAGTAGACATTTTGGTGTAAGCGAGCCCAAAGGTTTCTTCTTACTTTGACATAAGGTAGCCATGCTTGGGTCTTAGCGTCTTGCTTGAGTTCAACCGGGTGCTTTGCGCCAACGATAAACGTATCTTCGGTGAGCGTTGTAAATACTAGTTTACCTTCGTTTAGCTCCCATTGGGTGACAATAAAGGGGACATCTTCAACCTGTATTCCAACTTTCTCAACAGGGGTAACTAAAAAGTAGTCATCGCCATCTTTTCGCAGTACCGACGAAAACAGTTTTACCAGGGCTTTACGGCCTATCGGTGTGCCCATGTAGTACCAGCTTCCATCGTGTTTAATTTGCAGATCTATGTCACCACAAAAATCAGGGTTCCACTTGTCAACGGGTGGAACCTTGTTTTGTTGTGCTTGAAGCTGTTGCTGTAGAGACGCTAAATCCAAAATTAGCTCCTGGCTAGCCTACTGCAGAGATTCTTTCAGCTCACGCAGCTTGGCTTTAATGCGTCGCATGTTTTCCGGTCCCGTTCGCAACAATTGTTTTTGCGGAGCTGTCAGGTTCTCTAACCTTTCATCCTTAAATTTATACATGACGCTTTCGGTGTACACCTCTATAGGCACAGGCACTTCTGGGGTATCTAAAACATGATTAATGGCGTCAATCAGAACGTATTTGAAATTATCATCAGGATCGCCAATCTCAGCGTAAATGTCTTGCAATGCGGGGCTATAGGTTTCGTATAGCGACAGCATTGCCTCGTTGTCCATTGAATCTAGCATGTCCACATATGGCGTATATCGCTTGAAGCTTGCTGCATCAATGTATTCATTACCTGATTGTTGGTACACACGAAAGTCTTGATCAGGGGTTTGCACAATTTGGAAGTTGGGAGCGCTGGCTTGGCGAGCAGTATTTTCGGTGAAAACAACAAACCGACGAAGTAAGTCATCGTTCACCAACAAGCTCGCTGCGGCTTCGTAAGCAGCTATTTCAATCAACGAAGATTTTACCGTTGCATCACTAGTATCCAAAGGTTCTGGCACCGGCTCGGGATCTGGAAGCGAAATTTGTGATGGCTCCGTCTGTTCGAGAGTATCGTCAATGGTCGCGTATTCCTGCTCGTCTAATGCTGGATCGGGTTGTTGAATTTCAGGCTCTGGGATGGGGTCTTCAACAACAGGCACAGCAACGGGCACAGGTTGTGGTTCTTCCTCTGATGAAAAAAAGAAAAACACCGCCACTAACACGATAACAACCACCGCAATCAATGCTATGTGCGGTACCAGTGATTTGGTTTGAGCTTCTTCAGTCATACAAACTCCTGTTTATCCAAGCTTTTCAAAGGTTAAGACAACCCTAAAACCAGTTTGTTGAATATTTTTTCTCACTATTCATTATTGGGAGCGATGTTGCAAGAAAACAACCGCTAGACAGCTAATGTTACTAAGATTAAACTGGTCGGAGCATTTACGATTTATTAACATTTATTAATTATGAACATCATCTTGTATGCCATCCCGTTTTTTTTCCTGCTCATCGGCTTGGAATTGCTGTTAGAAAAGGTGAAACATACATCATATTACCGTGTCAACGACGCGGTCTCGAGCCTTAGTGCTGGCGTCTTGAGTCGTATGATTGGGGTGATGAAAAACATCGTGCCGTTTACATTATATGTACTGGTTTACGAAAATGCCGCTTTATTCTCTTTACCCGACACGCTCTGGATGTGGATAACGGCGTTTATTCTTTATGACTTCTTTTATTACTGGAATCATAGATTTGGCCATGAAGTGAGCTTATTTTGGGCGTCACATGTGGTGCACCATTCCAGTGAAGATTACAACTTGTCAACAGCGCTGCGTCAGTCGTCAGGCGGGTTTTTCGGTTTTATCTTTTATCTGCCAATGGCGTTAATGGGATTCAGCCCCTTAGTGCTATTAACTGTTGGCTCGTTAAACTTGGTCTATCAATTTTGGGTGCATACCCAGCACGTAGGAAAGCTCGGGTGGTATGAGTGGATTTTTATAACACCATCAAATCATCGAGTTCATCATGCACAAAATCAGATTTATTTGGATCGTAATTATGGTGGTGTCTTCATCTTGTGGGATCGCCTTTTTGGCAGCTATCAGGAAGAGTTGGACGACGAAAAGCCAATTTATGGTGTGCGCAAGGCCTTGCATAGCTGGAATCCATTTTGGGCGAATCTGCAAGTTTACAGTCAATTAGTCAAAGACTCTGTTCGTACCAAACGTTGGTCAGATAAATTCAAAGTTTGGTTTGGACGCACAGGTTGGCGACCTGCCGATATGGAGCAGCAATATCCTTTGCCCCGCGTTGATTTGAGTCGCTTTGAACGTTACGACACTATTATGAGCACCTCAGCAAAGCTGTATTGCATTTTGCAGTACCTAATGACGGCAATTTTAGGTGTGTTTTTAATGATGAATGCGTCCAACATGTTGGTCACCAACCAATTACTGTTAGCTAGTTTTGTCGTCTATAGCAGTGTCTCTGTTGCATGGTTGATGGAAAATCGTCGTTTTGCGCTTTGGTCTGAATGGATAAGAAGCAGCCTGATCTTAGCATCATCATTGCTGCTCGATATGCCTCAGTGGTTGATGGCTGTACTGTTTTTTGGTGGTTTAATCAGTTTAATGTTAATGGTCCAGGTTAAGCGCAGTCAAAAGCGGCAGCAAACAACCCCCGATCATAGTGATGACCAGTCTCACCAAGTTGCCTAGTTTTAGCAACTGAACTAATCCTTGCCAGCCGCCGTAAAAACTAATGGTTGTTCAACATAGGCGGCTTGTTAATGGCTTTTGATTTCCAAAATCTTTCTGACCAACGGATCATCATCGATAAACTTGAAGTGCAGTCTTTTGAAATGAATGTTTATTTGGTGAAATTGTACGTCAAGGATCATCAAGGAATGTTATACAATGGTGGTAAGTTGATGCGTTTCCACAGCACTCAACAAATTCGCGACGCCTTTGCCACGATGCACGTGGTAGAAGCGGTAATGATGCACGAATCGCCTTACGATGAAATGATTGGTAACCCTCCGAAAGTGAAGGAGCCGATGGTGCTGCCGTTTTCGATGACACAACCCTATTAACCAATTCCACTGGACGCATTTTGTGCAGTCATTTATATAGTGGAACTGGTATTAATTTCTTCTGGAGTAAAATCAAATGCAATATTTACACACCATGGTGCGCGTTTCCGATCTTGACGCAGCACTTACTTTCTATTGTGATCAACTCGGACTTGTGGAAACAAAACGTAGCGACAGTGAGAAAGGGCGTTTTACCTTGGTTTTCCTGGCGGCACCCGACGATGTTGAACGCGCAAAAGACACCTCCGCACCACTGATTGAGCTAACTTACAACTGGGATAAAGAAAGCTATGAAGGTGGGCGCAATTTCGGTCATTTAGCATTTCGTGTTGATGATATTTATGCCCTGTGTCTGCGCTTAATGGATGCAGGCGTGACGATTAATCGCCCGCCGCGAGACGGTCATATGGCATTTGTCCGCTCGCCAGACAATATATCCATCGAGCTGTTACAAAAGGGGGATTCACTTCCGGTTCAAGAACCTTGGGCGTCAATGAAAAATATCGGTGAGTGGTAATCAACCCCAATTCTTAATAGGATTATGGGTTGTTGAAAGAATACGAAAGCCACTCGCTCAGGACTTTTTATCAATTGGCACAGGTAAGTCAAAAAGCGGGAAATAACGAAGCAGCCATTTGGTAAATTCTTGACGACTCATATCAAATTCTTCGTTAACAGTTTTTTTCCAACCTCGTTTGTCCATGCCGGTCGCTTTGCACGTTCGAATGAACCGCTCTACCGTTTCAACATCTACTTTCTCGACATTTTTATTTCGCGCGTTGACCTGCTCCGACGCCGTTGGTTGAACCCCAGGCAAATGATTTACGTGATAGTAGCCGTCTTTTAATTTAATCGCAGAATGGCCATTGGCATTGCGCTGCAGCAAACGCTCCATTCCTCGCACTGCGATAGAATCTTCATAAATAGCGCCAAATCGGGTCTTCATGACTCGATGGCCAGGTTGAGAGTGATTAGGGTGTATCTGTTTGCGCTTGGAGCAAAGCTGATCAAGAATTCGATGTGCTTTGGTCAGGGCATCCGCTTGAGGCTCGTCACTGTGCTTTTCAGTAGGATTGTCCTGTTCTTCAAGCTGCTCAATATGCTGCCCCAGGCGATCGGCTTGATCGTCCTCCAGGCCACCAGCCAGAACATTTTTTTCCCACATTTCCCACAAAGAATTTATGTCGTTGGGAAACTGCATAGTCATTACCTCTATATACACGTTTACGCGACTTTTTATATGCTTCAAACGATGAAATAGATCGAAAAAAAACCGAAAAATGCTGGTCAAATGGATTTCTATCATGACGTTGTCGGGTCAAACTAGTGTGAAATGAGTACGAAGGCTTTAGTTGTTATGTGAGCTCAAAATCGTGTAGATTGGAGAAAAATAAAAGGGTATTCACTATGCTCACGCTTGCAAATTGCACGAAAAATTGGTTCAAACTCAGTCTTTTAATTTCCTCCTTTGTCATATTGTTAGTGGGTTGCGGCACAGGTGGAACAACTGGGTCTGCACCCGACAATCAAGTTGTTGCGCCGCCAGTAGAATCGCCACCACCTTATTGGGAAATAGCCACTCCAGACTTTAGCGACGACCCAGACAGACCTGTTGTGACACTCAATGGTGATGCGGTTGTATTTATGAGTGTAGGCGAATCCTATACAGAGCTTGGAGCGACTGCTACGGATGCTCAGGATGGCAATTTAACTAGTAGCATAGTGATAGAAAATACGGTGTCTGGTAACTCGGTAGGTGACTACTTTGTCCGCTATCAAGTCACCGATAGCAGTCAAAAAGACGCCATTGAGGTAGTTCGAATTGTTCGAGTGGTGGAAAGTTTGCCCATTGACCACTCTCGTCGGCCAGTAGGCTCTTCTCAATCGCATTTGGGATATTTCGAACACTTACCGGATGATTATGGTACTGATCCAGACAAAAAGTACCCACTCCTTATCTATAATCACGGAAATGGTGCAAATGTGGAGTTTTCTGGGGATGATCCGTTAAGAGCACTGGATACCCTGCTGCAAAATGCAGGGCCACCTTTATTGCTCAGTGGTGGCAGATGGGATCCGGCATTGCCATTTGTTGTGCTAGCCCCACAATTTGGCAATGTACAAAATATTGATGTGCCAAGCCGAATCAATGCATTTGTAGAGTATGCAATCAATACCTACGCCGTTGATGAATCTCAAATTTATTTTACAGGCTGGAGTCAAGGAGGCTTTTTGAGCATGCTTTATGCAGTAGAGTTCCCCGATCGCGTTGCTGCGGTTATCTCAGTCTCTGGCGGTATACCCGCTGATCAAGCGAGCTTGCCGGACAACTTCTGCGGGGTGGAGCGAGTTCCAGTATGGGCATTCCACGGTGACCAAGATGATATTGTTAACGTCAGTTCCAGCATTCAAAGCCTTGAGCTGATAGAGGCCAATTGTCAGCCAACTACAGTGCCAAGGCTGACAATTTTCACCGGCGAAGATCACAACATCCAGCATGAAGTGTTCAACCTCAGTGCGATGCAAGGAGGAAGCGACGAACTGGCCACCGACCCAAACTACGATCCTTACAATCAAAGTATTTACCAGTGGCTACTTAGTTTTGATTTGGACGACCGTTAATAACCTGCGGGAGTTGATCCATTCGTAAAGCTTTTGCATAAGACTAAAGCATGAAGTCCTCAACTCCCATCGCGATCCATTGGTTTAAACATGACCTTCGTCTCAACGACAATGCTGCGTTACGGGCTGTGGCAGGTAAAGCTTCGGAACTGCTTTGTGTGTTTATCGTTGACCCAAGATGGTTCAGACCTAGCCACTACCAATCGTCTCATATGGGAAAATTTCGTTGGCAATTTTTACTCGAGAGTCTGCGTGATCTAGACGAGCAACTTCAACATCTAGGGCAGACTTTGCACGTTGTCTACGGTGAGCCGGTCGAGCAACTAAAGCAGTTAATCAATTCAACCCGCGCAACAATCATTTCCACTAATCGTCATAATGGTGTTTACGAAAGGCAACAATGGCAAAGGCTGCAACAAGCCAGGCCCGAGCTAAGTTTTTTGGAAGAAAGCACACATACGCTGTTTGATATTGAGCAGCTGCCGTTTGCACTGCAAGAGCTTCCAGAGAGTTTTACGCCTTTTCGTAAAAAAGTTGAGAGTATCAAAGTTGACCCACCTTTACAGAAGGTCGGTCATCTACCTGAGCAAATATCGGGCTTTGAATCAAGGTGGTCAGGTGAGCTACCTCCATCAGGCGCTGAGTCTCAAAGACTCCAAGGTGGTGCTTGTGCAGCATATCAACAGCTTAACTACTATTTATTTGAAACGGACTTAATTAAGACTTACAAAGAGACTCGAAACGGCCTTGATGGTTGGGATTTTTCCAGCAAATTGTCTGCATGGCTGGCCAACGGAAGTTTATCTGCTCGAGCAGTCATGGCGCAGATCCACAAATATGAAGCAGAAAGAGGGTCTAATGAGTCTACCTATTGGCTGTTTTTCGAATTGTTGTGGCGAGAATATTTTTACTGGTACGCCCTCAAACATCAGCACAAGCTTTTCCGTTTCGGAGGTATTCGTCAAAAAAAACCACTTACAAGCTTCTGGCCTCAGAGGTTTGCAAAATGGTGCGCAGGCAACACCCCCTATCCAATTGTTAACGCCTGCATGAAGCAACTCAATGAAACTGGCTATATGTCCAATCGTGGGCGTCAGCTGGTCGCAAGTTGTCTAGTTCATGAATTAGGTCTCGATTGGCGCTACGGCGCTGCTTATTTTGAGCAACAGCTCATCGACTTTGATGTGGGTGCTAATTATGGAAATTGGCAGTATCTTGCAGGAGTTGGTGCGGACCCAAGAGGACATAGACAATTTGATTTGGAGAAACAAACGCGGATCTACGACCCCAACGGAGAATTTGTCAACAAGTGGAGCAGTCAGCAGAATAACCTTCCTTTAGATGACGTCGACCCGTCTGACTGGCCGATAAGCTGGAACTAAACGTTACTTGCCTTGATCGGTACTGACACACATGCGCTAATCAAACGTAAAAAAATGTGTCATTGTTACATTTAGGTAAATTCTCTTGCAGCCATTGTTCTTACTGGACTCTTAAGTTTCTTTCACTTGCACATTTGAGACATAATCATGCGATTTTGGACATATGTATATCTTGAAACATTTTACGACGGGAATTGTATCCAACTGCGTTCTATAGTCTAGCCATCACTAATTTATCCAGGTATGTCTTTGCGGTGAGCAATGTGGCGAACTTTTGAAGGCAGGCAATAACAAGGAATTTCATCATGCGATTTTTTAAAGCAATAGCATGTGCAGTTGGTTTAACTCTCTTTTCACTATCTAGCTATGCGGCGGGCTACGTCACTTCCGTAAGCGGATACGATTTTCGTCAACCCGATGCTAAATTGTCTCCCGATGGCAAATATTTGGCGATGGCACTGGTCAATGATGGGCGTCGCTCGTTAGTTGTCGTCGAGACGGATGGTTTTAAGTCTGTTGGTGGCGTTAACTTTGGCCGGATGCAAGACGTAGGAAACTTTCACTGGGCAAATGATGAGCGCCTGGTAATGGAAATTTTGCACCGCGAAGAGTGGGACGACAATCCTAAATTCTACGGCGAACTCTACGCGGTAAAATACAATGGTAAACATGGAGACATGGTGTATGGATTTCGCGCGGGGGAGCAGCAAGTAGGTAGCAAACGTAAACGCAAAGAAGCGATTTATGGTTGGGCGCGGATCATCTCTTTAATGCCAAATGACAAAGATGAAATTTTGATTTCCTCGACAGACATGCCAGGTGGTAGTGAGCTGTTTGAAGATCGTCAAAAACGTAACTTGGTTAGGGCTGCAGACACCTCGAAACTATTTTCCAGTGTGCACAAATTAAATCTCAAAACCAGAAGAATGAGCTCATCATACACACGCTCTCCTGAACCCAATACAACCTTTATCGCTGACCAAGACGGCAAGCTAGTATTCGCTTACGGTGCAGAGCCTGGAACGAAGATGAAAATGTATCGCTATGTGGACGATGAGTGGCAGAGAATGGATGTAGGCAAAGGGGATTCATTTATGCCAATCTCTTTTAGCAAAGACCTGCAAAGCATGGTTTATCTCGACAATTCAGAGTCTGATTCGGCTTGTTTATATCGTCAAAATCTGGCCACCAAAGAAATTGAAATGGTGCATAATGAGTGTGGCTTAGAGCCGTCTCAAATTGCCATGACGGTTGACCAGTCTTCGGTTTATGCAGTGAAAACCAGTGACTTTGAAACGCCTTATGCCATGCTAGATACAAACGGCGTTGAATCAGACTTTTTCTCGCAAATCTACGCCATGTTCGAAGGACAGAAGGTGGACGTTTCTGGGCGCAGTCGAGACGGTAACTATTGGATTGTCAGAACACAAAGTGCTGACCAAACGCTAGGTTTCTATTTATACAGCCGAAGCAAAAACGAGTTTTCAAAAGTATTGTAGTCCAGTCATCAATTTGAAGGTGGTCCACCATGCGACCACCTTTTTTATGTCAGTTTTCCCGTCTGCCAGCAAAACACTTTTTGCTTAAGCCCTGCGCTTCGATTAGGATCTGCCCATCTTAACTGTCGTGAAGGCAAAGCGTGGTTCATACAAAATCCTTAACACTTATCAAAAACGCACAGGTTTTTTCCCCACGCCCGTTGGGATTGAAGCACCTGTTGGTGGGTGGCGGTCAAATTTTGCAGATATTGGATGATATACCATCCAAGATTTCTCCCATAGAAATGCAAGTGATAGACATTGAAGGTGCCAGTTTAATTCCTGGGCTGATTGATGCACACACACATATTACCGGTGGAGGGGGCGAAGCCGGATTTGCCACCCGAGTACCGCCCGTACCTTTGAGTGATTTTACCCGAGCGGGTGTTACAACTGCGGTGGGGTTGCTGGGGACAGATGACACGACGCGCAGCACTGAATCCTTGGTTGCGCAGGTTTATGCTTTGCGTGAGGAAGGCCTTTCTGCGTACTGTTACACCGGTGGTTATCATTTGCCGCCGACCACACTAACAGGGTCAGTTAAAACCGATATCGTTTTCATCGAGCCTATTGTTGCTGTCGGTGAATTGGCCATTAGCGACCATCGCTCTAGTCAGCCTACTCTCAATGAGTTGCTTAAAGTCGCCTCTGAAGCCCATGTTGCGCGGTTGATGACCGGCAAAGCGGGTGTTGTGCATCTGCATTTGGGAGACGGCGATCGTGGCTTGAGTCTGGTTCGGCAAGCACTGAGCGAATCTGAGATCCCTGCCAGAACCTTTAACCCAACGCATGTCAATCGACTAAAAGCATTATTTGAAGAAGCCTGCGAGCTGACTAAACAGGGCTGTTGGGTAGATGTTACCGCGTTTGAAACAGGAGACGTAGGCTATGAGCCCGCCGATGCGTTGATGCGTTATTTGCATAGTGAATACCCACAAGACAAACTGACCATCAGCTCTGATGGTGGCGGCTGTCTGCCGTGCTTTGATCATCATGGAAAAATGACCAGAATGGACTTTGCTACAGCATCGTCAATGACAGAGGTGTTGTATACCTTGCTAGAAAATGGCATCACGTTGCAAGATTGCTTGCCATTTTTTACTTCAAACGTGGCGCAAGTCATGAATTTTCATAAAAAAGGTCAAATTCAGCCAGGTTTTGACGCAGATCTTGTTATACTCGGCGCCGACCAGCGGATTAGTCATGTGATGGCGCAAGGCGTCTGGCACATTTTTGACCATTCTATAATTAAAAAAGGTACGTTTGAGGATTGAATATGCCGTCTCCCAATATTGAAGGACAGCAAAGAGGTTATGTGATCCCCATCGGCGGTGCCGAAGAGAAAATAGATAACCCTGAAATACTGAAAAAATTTGTCGAGCTTGCAGGTGGTAAGCAAGCTGTGATTTGTGTTATCCCAACTGCTTCACAGTTGGATGATACGGGTGAAAGGTATGAAAACCTTTTTACTGAACTAGGAGCAGGTAAAACGCTTTCGTTGCCCATATCTGAACGTGCAGACGCACAAAAGGCAGAGTATGTTGAGGCACTAGAGAGTTGCACGGCAGTATTTATCACTGGTGGCAATCAGTTACGTTTGTCGACCATCTTAGGCGGCACGCCTATCGCAAAAACCATTCGGCAAATTAATGCCAGAGGGGTCCACGTGGCAGGCACTTCTGCCGGCGCAGCCATTGTGTCGCAGCATATGATCGCCGGTGGAAGCACGGGGATAGTGCCAACCGAAGATGGTGTGAATTTGGCGCCTGGGATGGGACTTATCAACACTGTTGTTGTTGATCAGCACTTCAATCAACGTAACCGGTTATCTAGATTGCTTAGTGCGGTGTCGTATAACCCTTTCTTGATAGGTGTTGGATTAGATGAAGACACTGCGGCCTTTATCGATAGTAACAATGAATTTACGGTCGTAGGAAGCGGTGCAATAACCGTTGTTGATCCGGCGGATATTGAATACTCATCGATGGCGGAAGCTCGCACAGGTGATGCACTGACTCTTCTTAACTTAAAAGTTCACATTCTCGCCGCTGGCAGTCGCTACAACATAAGTGATCGACAAGCTTTTGCTTAACCAAGCACTGCTCCGACGTTTCTTCTAATACATAAAAACAGTGGCGCACGCCGCTGTTTTTATATAGCCTATTCCTTAGGCTATTTTGATCTTCTGATCATGCAGTATTGCTCTAACATTCTTTTCATACTCGTTTGCCGATAATTGTGCGCATCATCCAAATTCGTGCATTGGCAAATGCTTAGTCAGTAATAGCAAGGGAACCCAGATTTTATGAAGATCCTCAGCAGAAATGTCTACGTCGGCCCCAATATTTATGCAAATTTCCCGGTGATCCGTTATCAAATCGATTTAGGTGAGCTTGAGAATTGGCCATCGGTGAAGCTGGGTGACGGGTTTATTAATGGCTTAATTGAAGCCTTGCCTACTCTGCAAAATCACGGTTGCTCTTATAGAGAGGAAGGTGGATTCATTCGTCGCCTTAAAGAAGACGAAGGCACTTGGATGGGACATATTTGGGAACATGTTGCCTTGGAGTTGCAAGAATTGGCTGGATCGCCAGTAAGTTTTGGTCGCACAAGAAGTCTCGAAGAGCCGGGCTGCTACAATGTTGTGTACCAGTATAAACAACAGGATGTTGGTATCGAAGCTGGTAGTCTAGGTATGCGATTACTTACTCACCTCCTCCCCAAAGATGTTCAAAAGGCGATAGACGCAGACGTCGACGATGATTTTGATTTTGCTGACGAATTACATGCATTTGTGCGAATGGCACAGAAAAAAGAGTTTGGTCCAAGTACCGGTAGCTTAGTGAAAGCCGCAGAAGAGCGCGACATCCCTTGGTTACGTTTAAACAATTATAGTTTGGTGCAATTTGGTCATGGTAAATACCAAAAACGCATTCAAGCTACCATAACCAGTGAAACTAAACACATTGCTGTAGAGATTTCCTGCGACAAAGAAGATACCCACAATTTGTTGAATGATTTGGGGCTACCCGTTCCACAACAAATGATGATTTATAGCGATCGTCAAGCTATAAGGGCTGCCAAACGAATAGGTTATCCTGTGGTTGTAAAACCCCTCAATGCGAATCATGGCCGCGGTGTGAGTATCAATCTCAATAGCGATGACGAAGTTGTCACCGCATTCAATGAAGCACAAAAATTTGGTACCAGTCGCGCGGTGTTAGTGGAGTCTTACCTCACAGGGTTTGATCACAGAATGCTGGTGGTCAATGACGAGCTTGTTGCGGTAGCAAAAAGAGTTCCTGGCCATGTTGTCGGCGATGGTCATCACACAATCGAACAATTGGTTGATATTGTCAATGAAGATCCCAGGCGGGGTATCGGCCACGAGAAAGTGCTGACTCGACTTGAACTGGATAGTCAGGCGAACCGCTTGATGGAAGACGCAGGCTATGACAGCAACACAGTATTAGAGGATGGTCAGATTTTCTATTTGCGTTCGACCGCTAATTTGTCAACGGGCGGAACAGCCATCGATGTGACCGATATCGTGCATCCAGATAACCGCGATATGGCCGTCAGGGCAATTAAGGCCATCGGTCTAGACATTGGCGGCGTAGATTTTTTGACGGATGATATCAGTAAATCCTATAAAGAAATTGGTGGGGGGATTTGCGAGTGCAATGCTGCACCGGGTTTCAGAATGCACGTGGCACCCAGCGAAGGTAAACCTAGGGACGTATCCGGAAAAGTCATGGATATGCTGTTTCCTCCTGGTGATCAGTCCAGAATTCCAATTGCTGCGATCACCGGAACAAACGGTAAAACGACTACTTCTAGGATGCTGGCCAGCATCATGAAATGTGTGGGTTATACCACAGGCATGACGTCAACCGATGGTGTTTACATTGACGGACATTTAACCGTGAAAGGCGACATGACAGGGCCTACTTCTGCACAAATTGTGCTACGAGATCCCAGCGTCGATTTTGCCGTTATGGAAACGGCGCGAGGCGGAATTCTCAAACGCGGCTTAGGGTATTCTGAATGTGATGTGGGGGCTTGTTTAAACATCAGTGCCGACCATCTTGGCCAGCGTGGTATCAACACACTAGAGCAATTGGCCCAGATTAAGCGTGTTGTCGTTGAAGTCGCTAAAGACTGCGTTGTACTTAACGCCGATGATATTCATTGTTTGGAAATGGCTGATTATTGTGAAGCTAAACGTATTTGTTATGTCACAACTGATCCCGGCCATGGTCTGGTGCGAGAACATATTCGCAGAGGTGGTTTAGCCGTGGTGCTAGAAAAAGGCATCAATGGCGATATGATCACCATTTACGATAATGGCGCACATATTCCGCTGTTGTGGACACACTTGATCCCCGCAACAATCGAAGGTAAAGCCATGCATAACGTGCAAAATGCCATGTTTGCAACTGCGATGGCATACTGTTTTGATACGTCATTGGAAAACATTCGCCAAGGCTTGCGTATCTTCAATACGTCCTTCTATCAAGCACCAGGTCGCTTGAATATATATGATGAACATCCGTTTAAAGTCATTTTGGATTACGCGCACAACCCTGCTGCGATCAAGACCATTACTGATTTGGCATCGCGTCTGGAAGTCTCTGGCAAGCGCCGTTTGGTTATCGCCATGCCGGGCGACAGACGGGATGAGGACATTATCGAAGCTGCGCAAATCACCTCTAAAACCTTTGATAGGATAGTCTGCAAAGCTGACGATGACAGACGTGGACGAGGCGTCGATGAAGTGCCGCAGTTGCTTAGAAAAACTTACTTAGACAATGGTGTGGATGACGCCAACATTCAGGTTATTCCGTCTGAACAAGAAGCCATCGACAAAGCATTGAGCGATTGTGAAAAAGGCGATTTGTTGATTATTCTGGGTGACAATATTACTCGCTGTTGGAAGCAAATTGTCCATTTCCAAAGTGATGGTAAATCAGCAGAATCAACAGAGACACCTTCACAAGACTTCCCGGAAAAACTATTTGAACCTGTTGAGCACAAGTTTGAATTGAACGAAGGGCAAACACTTGTGCACGATGAGAGAGGCGTTCGTTTGGTTATCGAACGCGATGAAGATTCAGATTAGATAAGCAGGCTATGCAGGGAATTAGGGCAATTATTGCGACGCTGCAAACTATATTCAGAAGGTAGTTCAACATCATGCGATTGGAATTAGACGAAGTTCGCAGATTAACCGGGCCAAATTTGTTGTGGGACGAGCCCGGTGCCATTTTAGATGTGTTCATTGATGAAGCCGATACGGTGGAAGTGGTAAAGACCTGGCAAAAATGGATGGACAAGTTATTGTCTGAATTTGGTTGGCAAGAATCGCATACCTATAGACTTTATACTGGCGGTGCAAGCATGGCGCTCAGCGCACCCATGGATGCATTGTACACAGCATGCGACTTAGCCGAATTGGCATGGGATTGTACCGTCTCTGAATTAACCTCTTCTGCGCAAATTGATTGGCAAAGTCGGCTAAAGGATTTGACAGCAGCGCTTCGTGAAGAGCAAAACGCAACACTGCTATCACTGTTGTCCGAGGCTAAAACTCACGGCGTAAGTGCCATCAGTGATGATGACGAATTTAGTCTGGGCATGGGCCCCAGTGTCGAAGTATGGCCAGTAGACAAATTACCCGATCCGCACGACATAAAATGGTCAGCGTATAAAGATATTCCTCGGGCTTTCATTACCGGTACAAACGGCAAATCTACTAGTGTCAGACTGGCTAGCGAAATCGCAAAAGCCGCCGGATATTGCGCTGGGGTTACCTCCACAGATTTTATAAAAGTCGGTGATGAGGTTATTGACACAGGAGACTATTCTGGTCCAGGTGGCGCGCGTATGTTACTCAGAAATCCGCGCACTGAAATGGCTTTTTTAGAGGTCGCTCGAGGTGGCATATTACGCCGCGGCCTGCCTATTGAAAAAGTAGATGCAGCACTCGTTACCAATGTGGCAAGCGACCATCTTGGTCAATATGGGATTAATACCGTCGATGAATTAGCTCAAGTAAAGTTTGTCGTCGCTAAAGGCTTGAACGACACAGGTACACTAGTGACAAATGCAGACAATGAACTCACCAAATACTATGCGCAGAATCTTCACTGTGACATTTGTTGGTTCAGTGAGCACGCCAATAGTCCGCAGATCCAACATAACCTGCAAGTTGGCAAACCCGTTGTTTTTGTGCGGGACCAACAATTCATCTTCGTTGACAATAAAGGGGTAGAAACCAATATTTTGTCCGTTAACGATGTGCCCATGACGATGAATGGGGCAGCACGGCACAACGTTCAAAATGCATTGGGCGTAATTGGATTGTGCATGGCGATGGGTTTATCTCTCGAAGCGATAAGGCAAGGGTTAAAATCTTTTGGCAGTGATGCAAGCGACAATCCCGGTCGGGGAAATGTTTATACTTACAATGGCGCCAACGTTTTAGTCGATTTCGCTCACAATGCACATAGTGTAAAAGCCATGATAGAAACCGCAAAACATATGCACGCTAATCGATATCTTGTGATGTTTAGTAATGCTGGGGACCGCGGCGATGAAGAGATCCACGAATTAACAGATGCGATTCGTGACTTAGACGCTCATCACTACATTGTTGCCGAAATTGACAAATATTTACGCGGCAGAGAACCAAAAGCCCTTTTGCATTTGGTTGAAGAGCGTTTATTGGCAAATGGAGTAAATCCATCACAAATCCATTTAACAGGCACGCCAGTTGAAGGAGCCAAATTTGCACTATCTCAAGCCAAACAAGGTGATGTGGTGATACTCTTTACATTGGATCAACGTGAAGAAGTAGACAAGTTGTTGAAATCCGGTGGTCTGAACTAACCCTTACTCAACTCAGAATCCAGAGCGTCTAGGGAGTATAAATATTTCAACTAATTCAGGACTCTATAATTCTTCGTAAGAAGCGCTTCATTAAATTGAATTTTTTTCAAAAGCACCCATCTAATAAACCTGTTCAGAATTTAGAATCAGGTCAGCAATGGAACAACATTTCAATGAAGCGTTACTCAAATTATGTATTTTGATGTACCGTATTGATGGTCGCATTACTCTCTCCGAACAAGATTATTATGACGCGGTGCACGCCAATATTGATTGGCAGGGTGAAGACGATCTAGAAGAGTTTCAGCGTCAATCCATTTACCAAGTGCGACAAGCCGTAGATAGCGGAGAAATTAAGCCTTTTATTTTGTCGTTAAAAGATGCTTTGAGTTTCAATGCCAAAAAAGCACTAACTGTCGCTCAAGGCATTTCCCACATTGATGGCGAAATTGCTGACGAAGAGCAAGAAATCCTCGATTATTTGCAAAACAGAGTTCTTGCAAAAGCGCTAAACTAATTAACTTTTAATTTCCGTTATTTCACTCAATATTGCGAGGCTATCAGAGTAAGTTGGAGAAAAAATACTCAACCAATTTCTGCTAACTCTGGTAATTCAACGAGATAAAAAATATACTCGGCCTCTTGGTTAAAATATTAACCAAGTGAGGCCATCTATGAATAAACTGTTTGAAGCTCATGGGACTTGGAATATTGATTCCGATGGCCGCGTGCTTTTGATTGAAGGAACTGGGCCTTGGAATCTAGAGTCGTTGCAACAATCTGCGCAACTCGTCCAGCCATTTTTGCAGCGTTTAAAAGGTAGCCCTTGGGCTGCGATGGTAATATTGCACGGTGAATGTATTTATGTTCCCGCTGCAGGTCAAAAACTCGCCGAAATCCTGCAATTTGAATCCGAAGAAGGGCGTGTGGCGACGGCACTGCTAGTTAATGATTGTTACTCCCCCAATTTTGCTAAAGAGCATATTTCAAATATCTACGACAAAGGCAATCATCCTTACGCATTTTTTGACGATATTGATTTAGCCCGAAATTGGCTAGAGGGGCAAATCAATGCTGTTGAATACTATGCTAAATAACCTGGAGTCTGGATGGGTTGCGCCTGGTAACAGCACTATTTATGCGCCAATCCATCACTAAGTTAGTCAAAATCCTAATCGCAAAAATATTTTTTACGTTTATCCATAACTTATAACGCCAACAGCTTGTTTAGTTTGCATTTTGTCGTAATCTACGGGGAAACATTATCGATAGTGATCACCATGACAACGTTTACTTGGCAACGAGCAGTAATTAAGGTCGGCAGTACGCTGATTGCGCCGGATGGTGCCCAATGTAGTGGTCGCTATTTGTTGTCGCTAGCACGCTTTATCACTGCCAGTCGTGAACAGGGCAAAGAAGTCATTTTGGTTTCTTCGGGCAGTGTCGCCGCTGGAAGGGGAAAAATTAAAGTTCATCATCGGCCATCGATAGCAGAAAAACAAGCCATGGCCGCGATTGGACAAACACAAATGATGGCCAATTGGTCGCGTTTTTTCGATTTTCCATGTGCGCAGCTTTTGCTGACTTACGATGACCTGCACAATCGCACACGGTACGTCAATATCAAGAATACGCTTCGTGAGTTGCTCAACCATCAAGCACTGCCCATCGTCAATGAAAATGACACTGTGGCAATTAATGAGCTAAAAGTAGGAGACAACGATAACCTGGCAGCATATACGGCGCTTATTGCGCAAGCCGATACGCTCATCATTTGTTCTGATGTTGATGGATTGTTTGATCAAAATCCGCAACAAAACCCTGAAGCAAACCTTATTCAAGCAGTGGAAAAAATTGATGAAAGTATCTTTGCACTAGCAGGGGGGGCCGGGAGCGCTGTCGGCACGGGCGGAATGCTGACTAAATTGCAGGCGGCTCAAAAGTGTACACAAAGTGGTATTCAGACGGTGATTGTAAATGGTCAAAAAGGTGAAGTCTTCGATGCGTTGCTGGATGGCCAACTCCAAGGCACTTTATTTAAACCTGTTGCAAGTCGAGAAAACTCTCGCGGTCAATGGCTCAAACATACGTTAAAGAGCTCCGGCAAAATTATTATTGATGCCGGAGCAAAGACCGCCATACTGAGTAAAGGTGCTTCGTTGTTACCTAGCGGCATGTTGGAGGTTTCAGGAAGCTTCAATCCTGGTGAAGCAGTGCAAATTGCCTATCAAGATCACGTGTTGGCTAAGGGGCTAACCCTTTATAGTTCGACAGATCTAGAGCAAATCAAGGGCAAACGCAGTAGCGAGATAGAATCGGTACTCGGATATAGCTATGGTGAAGCGGTCGTGCATCGAGACGATATGGTTTTAGTTTAACCCACCTACGGGAACTTTAGGTTTTTAACAATAATGACGTTTTCTATTTCACAGGCCGCGCGCCGAGCTAAACAAGCTTCCAGAGCTATCGCTACTCTTAGCAGCGAAAACAAAAATCAGTTGCTGCAGGACATTGCCAACACAATGTTATCTGAGTCAGAATCGATATTATCCGCCAATGCAAAAGATTTGGCCCAAGCGGAAATTGATGGGCTAGATGGGTCCATGCAAGACCGACTCAGGTTGGATGGATCTCGTTTGCAGGGTATTGCCAATGCGGTACTTGAAATTGTGCAGCAGCCAGACCCCGTGGGTGCAATTGACAATATCCAGCAACGACCTAGTGGCATTCGCGTAGGCAAGATGCGTATTCCTCTTGGTGTCATCGCAATGATTTATGAGTCTCGCCCTAATGTTACGATCGATGCAGCTGCACTGTGCCTAAAAGCCGGTAATGCGGTGATTTTGCGTGGAGGTAAAGAAGCCATTCATTCCAACTTGGCGTTAGCAGCTTGCATTCGACAAGCATTAGAGAAGCAAGACCTCGATCCAGCGATTGTGACGATAGTCCCTGATACGGATCGCGCGGTTATGAATGAATTGATGACCTTAAGTGATGATATCGACCTCATTATTCCACGAGGTGGTGAAGGTCTAATCCGTTTTGTGACACAAAACAGTCAAATTCCGGTGATCCAGCACTTCAAGGGTGTATGTCATTTATACATTGATCGCGCTGCGGATTTAGAAAAAGGGTTAGCACTACTTGAAAACGGCAAGACTCAACGTACCAGCGTATGTAATTCACTGGAAACGCTGTTGGTTCATCAAGGTGTTGCTGATCGTTTTTTGCCTCAGGCTGCCAAGATGTTGACTGAGCATCAGGTTAAAGTGCACGCTTGCGAGCGTAGTATTGACTTTTTTAATGCAGGTATTAAAGCAACTGAAGATGATTGGTACGCAGAATACCTTGCTCTTGAAATCGCCATTCGTGTTGTGGACGACTTTGATATGGCGGTGGAGCACATCTCACAATATGGCTCTGCCCATACAGAGGTCATAGTGACGCAGGACTACAGTGCTGCAAATGAGTTTGTACGCGTGGTCGATTCAGCCGTTGTAATGGTGAATGCCTCGTCGCGGTTTTCCGATGGTGGTGAATTGGGCCTAGGGGCTGAGATCGGCATTTCAACCAGTAAACTGCATGCCTACGGTCCAATGGGGGCCGAATCCTTGACCACGCAAAAGTTTGTTGTATTTGGTGATGGCGAAACGCGTTAATGGTTAGTCTATAAATAACCCCAATTCTGGATAAGAAATGTCGGAATAGCTTAGTTTTTAAAGCTTTATCAATGACATAGAAGCTATTGTCATTTTTATATTGGTTTTTAATAGGTAAGTGCCGTGATTTATTCCCTTATCGAGGCGAGAATTATGTTGTCTAGTCGCTCTAAACGCATAATGAACAACGAAGATAGGGGGATAAATAGCGGTGCTTACAGGCGTTGCTTATCCGGGATTGGGGTTAAATACTACTGTGCGGCGGTTTCCATTAGCAACCCGTGAAAAAACGCGATGGCATTCATGTAATCCTTGACCGGAAGCTGTTCGTTTACGCCATGGAAACGTTTTAATCCTTGCTGGTCCAGTCTAACCATCATGAAACGGTAAATGTTGTCTGACAATCCGTAAAAATGTTTTGAATCCGTGCCTCCAACAACCAAATATGGAGCGACGAGAACCTCGTTGTCCAATTGGCGAATATGTTTTTCTATCAAGTTAAAGCCCAAGCTATCGGTTGGAGATACCGCAGAGGGTTCATTTTCCATGAAGGTGTCAACTTCCACCCTGGGATCATCAATCGCGTTGATCACATGCTGTTTTACTGATGCGACGCTTTCTCCAGGGAAAATTCTAATGTTCACTACCGCACTGGCCTGAGTCGGCAAAATGTTAGACTTTGAGCTGCCGCTCGCCATTGTGGCTGCAATGGTTGAGCGGATGCTGGCTGCGGTGGTGGGTGAGCTGAGCATGACGTTTTTAACGACAGGCTCTAACAGCCACATATTGGCAAGAGGGATGCGCGCACTCAACGGTGCGTAATAGCCAATCTTTTTAAAGGTTTTTTGGCTGTATGAAAAATCTGTTTCAAATTGATTGTTTTCCAAATTAACAATTGCCTGGCTTAAGATCCCCAATGCCGTCTGGTTGGGTGGCTGCGAAGAGTGGCCTCCATCAGAATTAACGGTAAGTTGAATGTTTACAAACCCTTTTTCGGCTATGCCGATCATTGCCACGGGATGTTCTACACCCTTGACAATACCCTCTGTGATCGCACCGCCCTCGTCCAAGACAAACTCAAATTGTATGCCCTGTTGCTTAAAATGCTCAGCGATTTTTTTCGCGCCCTGTTTGCCACCAATTTCTTCATCATGTCCAAAGGCAAAATACACAGTTCGTTTGAGCTGAACCCCTTCTTTGAGCATCGCCTCCATTGACTCCAACAACGCAAAAACAGTGACTTTGTCGTCGATTGTGCCCCTGCCCCAAACGATATCGTCGACCACTGCTCCACTAAATGGTGGTTGCTGCCATTGGTCTTGTGTGACTTCATCGACTGGCACAACATCCAGATGCCCCATAAACAAAGCCGGCTTCAAGCTGCTGTCTGAGCCAGTAAACTCATATAGCAAACTGTGCTGATTGAATACTTGATGTTTGGCGAATTGATGGATCAAAGGGAAACTCTGTTGAATATGGGCGCGAATGCCGGTAAATGCCTCGTTGTCCAACTTTTTTGGATCGTCGTAGGAGATGGTTTGAAATTGAATAGATTTGGCGAAACGGGCGATGGCATCGGATTGATCGACGTTCAAATTCGGTGTTAGTTGCACAACGTCTATTTGTGTATCTGGGAAAAGCCAATGTGCTCGAGCTAACATCACAATGGCTAACACCACAACACCCAGACCAAACCCTAAAAAGAACTTTTTCATTTTGCTGAAACCCAAACTTGTCTGTGATGCAAACCAATGCGACTTAGTATAAACATGATATAACGATAAAGTCTTGTGTTAGCAACTCAGACTTTTGTTACCCTGCTTACCTGTAACGTCATAGTGTATCAATCGTGTCGAATATCCAACTTTTTGTCATTTGCACCCTGATATGGGGCTCAACCTGGATTGCCATTACCTTTCAGTTAGGTGAGGTTGCACCAGTGTTGTCTGTTGCCTATCGATTCACCTTAGCTTCGCTTTTGTTGGGTATCTTTTGCGTTGTGAAAAAGTTACCACTCAAACTGCCGCTACATATCCATTTCAAAATGGCTGCAGTGGGCTTAAGTCTGTACACGCTGGACTATAGCTTTTTGTACGAAAGTCAAAAATACATCATCAGTGCGGTGCTCGCTTTGATGAGCTCGTGCATCATTTATATCAACGTGTTCATGCGCAGAGCGTTTTTGAAAAAGCCAATTCGAATTGAAGTCTTGGTTGGCGCTACACTGGGTTTGCTAGGAATGGCAATGATCTTTGTACCTGAATTTGACAAGGTACAAAGTACTGAATATTTAACCTTAGGGATCCTATTGGCCTGCATATCCTTTGTATGCGCATCCATTGGCAACGTGGTCTCTGAACGGATCCTGGATCACGGCACGCCGGTAATTCAAATGAATTTTTGGGCAATGACCTATGCGCTTGTTTTTCTATATGGATACGCGTTTATCAGTGGTGCCGAATTCGTTTTGCCTAAAGCTACCGATTATTGGCTGTCGTTACTGTTTTTGTCAGTGTTTGGTTCGGTGCTTGCTTTTGGCGCGTTTATGAAACTGGTGCAACAAATTGGTTCTGACAAAGCTGCCTACGTGGTATTGATGTACCCCTTAGTTGCATTATTCCTATCAACCTTATTCGAAGGTTATCAATGGCAACTTCAAGCGCTTATCGGTGTGATCATTGTGCTCTTTGGTAATGCCATTGCGATGGGGAAAGTACCTCTTCATTGGTTTTTTCGAAAATCAATAAAAACCAATTAACCTATATAATTCAATGAATTAAATGCAGGGATTGCATCACTGTCGGCAAAGTGTCATATTAGTGACGTCCCTTTAACTTATAAGTGTCGTCACTGAAATTCGGTTTGGGTTGTTAACCTTTTTAGCAGGTCAACAACACAGGAAACCGACACAATGAAAATGTTAGTCAACGCAAAACGAATCAAGCAACTACGCGACCAAAAATGTTGGTCGCAACTTCAGCTATCAGAAATGGCAGGGATCAGCTTGCGCACATTACAGCGAGTTGAAGCTAAATCTGTTGCATCGCAAGAAACGGTAAAAAGTATTGCCTCAGTATTAGAGGTCGACTGCGACACACTTTTAGCTGACCAGCCATTGCCAATGCAATCAGAACCCGTTGAGTCTGACAATATGAAGTTGTCCGAAAATGTGCAAACTGGATCACACGAACACGAACCCCAAGCCATATCACAAACCCTGTTAAAAAGACGCTTGTTGATCGCGGCTTTCATGGTAGCTTTTGCTGCTGCTTTTGGTTTTTGGGGTGTTTTTTCTGCTTATGCCGAGAATCGTATCGACCAAGAACAATTCTCCTTACTTAAAAACTTAGTTTCTATTGGCCTTCTTGTTGGACTGGCTGGCGTGGGGTATCGCGCCTTTAAAGCTGGCCTGATTTCACGCTCCGACTTTTACTAAATTCATTTTAAATTTTAAACAATTGGCTTAACTGCCAAGGGGATTATTATGTCTAATTCAATGCAACTTACACTTAAAACAACCGCTAAATGGGTGACGATTGGTTGGCTGGGGTATCTGCTTCTGACCATTATTGGCGGGGCATTTATTACGTCTTATTGGATGTCTGGCCAGGATCTAAATGGTCTTTCACAAGGCCAGATTGCGCAGTTGATGGAGCAGGATCCTCAAGTCGCGCTGACAACTAGCTTTTTGGCCGCCATTGTGGCAATCGCGTTGGCATTTTGGATAACGCTAAAAACACAAGGATCAGGTTTCAGAACCGCGATGGTCTTCGCTTTAGGGCTGATTATCTATGGTGCAATGGGTATTGTAATGCACCCAGACCATGCTTTTATTCATCAGCTCGGCAAACTGGTTGCTCCGTTGATAACCTGCGGACTCGGTGCATGGTTGGCAATTCGTAAGGGCTAAGTTTCTCGGTGTGCGCTGCCACATTTGAGCGCACACCGTTTTGTTATAGCGCATTTATTTTTTTATTTAACTCGTATGCAGGTTCAGTCACAATTTTTTCAAGCACTTGAATGCGTTCTTTTAAGTCTTGAATTTCTTTATCTTTTTTGGTGATAGATCTCTCATAACGAGCTTTTTCACTGACCTTAAAAGGGTTGCTGGTTTTTCCATTGAACCAATCTACTAACTTCCAATTATGTTGGTTGTCTAACCACGCCGCATATAAATAGGCCGCGAAACAGCAAACAAGCAAGGTTATTATCCAGAAAGTATTCATTATGTTCTCCTTATTTATCGAAGTCGTAAGCACAAAATCTATGCATTCAATATGAGTAGTCATTAGTGAACGAAAAAAATTACAAAAAAATGTAATAAATTTAATGTTGGCGAGACTACCCTATGCAGACATCATCAAAAAAGCATTGACGAGCAGGAACCCATCGCTTGAAGCAAGACTTTGACAGCATTATTAAGGAATACGGTGCGCTTTTGAGCCGCGTGGCATCCAGTTACGAGGCAAACCCGCATTTGCAGCAGGAATTGTTGCAGGAAATCAGTTTGGCGGTTTGGCAAGCCTTAAAAGGATTTAAAGGCGACAGCTCTATAAAAACCTATGTATTGCGGGTTGCTCACAATAAAGCCGTCTCTCATGTCGCCTATCATGCCAAGCAGCCTTTCAATGATTCTTACTGTGAGGTGGAAAGCCCGCTTGCGAGTTTAATGCCAGGCTCAGAACAACAACTGAGTCAACAGGCCAGTACTAAAGCACTTTTGGATTCAGTTCGAGCTCTCGCTTTGCAACCAAGACAAATTTTTACCATGGCCATGGAGGGTCTGAGTTATCAGGAGATTGCACAGGTATGCGGGATCAGTTCAGGAAACGTAGGCGTGATTCTAAATCGTACAAAAAAGACTTTAATGGAGCGCATGCAACATGAACGATGAGCATGACAATTTTGAGCAGCTTTGGCAGCAACAAAGTGTGAGTAAGGTAGATGTTGGGGCGTTGAAAAAACAATGGAGGAAAATGCGATTTAAGCAATTTTTCTATGTTTTATTGGATGCGTTAGCCGTTATATCTTTGCCGGTTATTTTATTATTTGTAGAGAAAAAAATGACAAAAGCTGAATTTGTCAGCTTCACTGTACTGTTTATTTTATTAAGCGTTTGGTTTTTCTATTTAGTCTGGTTGCGTCGTTATTCTTTGCGCTCTTCAAACGATGCTGCCAGTACCGCAGATTTTGTTGAACGGATGAAACTGCAATATCGACAAAATATACGCATCGCTTACGTAAACAAAGTTATATGTTTTTACACGCCGCTGATTTTCATTGGATTTCTATTTGCGTTGTACTTTGGTGATGGAATGAGTACGGATGAACTGTGGCGAAAAAGTAAAGTTATGCTTGGTGTGAGTGTGCTGTTTTTGCCTGCTTCCTGGGTTTGGGCAGACAGGCGTCAGAAAAAATTTGAAAAGCTTTTGGCCGATTTCGAAGCTAAATGGGCCAATGGCTTAGTCTGAATTCTATCAAAGATAATAGTAGTAACATTCTTCATCGCGCTGATATCCAAGGGATTCGTAAAGCCCTTGTGCTTTTGTATTACTAATGTGGGTTTGCAGCATGATCCAGCAAAAAGGACTTTGCGAGCGGAACATTGGCCCTTGCTCGCAAAATACTCTGACGCTTACAGGCATTGCTTATCCAGGATTGGGGTTATTTAGGTCCTAAAAGCGTGCTGGTCTTATATGCAGGTTTTTTCCTAACAGAATGTTCTGACTTCTTGTATGATTATAAACAAATAGGCCTTAGATTAATTCCATGAGCGAAATCAAACAGTTACTTGAAAACAACCGCAAATGGTCTGAGACCACACGGCGTCAAAACCCCGAGTTCTTTGAATCGCTAGCCAAACAGCAAAAGCCACGATATTTATGGATAGGTTGTTCTGATAGCCGGGTACCTGCCAATCAGATCGTCGATTTACCCCCAGGCGATGTTTTTGTGCATCGCAATGTGGCCAACCTGGTTGTGCACACTGATTTCAATTGCTTGTCTGTTCTGCAGTATGCGGTAGACGTTTTGAAAGTCGAACACATCATTGTGTGTGGTCATTATGGTTGTGGCGGAGTAGACGCCGCGATTGAAGAGCAGCACCTTGGTCTGATCGGTAATTGGTTAGGGCATATCAGAGATATTGCGAAACAATACGAAGGAGAACTTTCACCTTTGAATGCCAAGCAAAAGTCTGACCGCTTATGTGAAATAAACGTACTCGAACAGGCTAAAAATGTTCGTCACAATGCTATTGTTGTGAATGCCCTTGCAAGAGGTCAAAAACTCCATATCCATAGTTGGATTTATAGTCTGGATAACGGTTTAATCAAAGATTTACAATCAAAAACCAACGAATCCTAGCGATTAATCATCATTTTCCTGCGTCAATTTACGTTTGTAAATATTCACTTACACAATGTTGAGCTCGGCTCCTAAAATTTCCCAAGAGTAATTTATTCACCTGTGCTATAACCAACATGCTGTTTAAAAACAGTTGCTTGCAAAAAAGTTCACGGGGTTTGTGAACACTAATCAATACTAGGGAACATTCACATGAATAAATCAATATTGAAGTTAGCAGTAACCTCCTCCGCCGTATGCCTCGCACTGGGCTCCAATACGGTATTCGCGCAAGAAACCGAAAGCATTGAAAAAATTGCGGTTACCGGTTCATTGATAAAGCGCACTGATATGGAAGGTCCTTCGCCGGTCACCTCCATTGATGCAACGCAAATCGCCAATACGGGCGTAACAGACTTAATCAGTTTGTTTACTAAGTTACCCATTTCAGGACAAGGTACGTTTTCGACACAAGGTAATAGCAGTGATGATACTGCCAATGGTGGCTCGAGCGTGTCGCTCCGTGGTTTGGGTGCCGATTCTACGCTTATTCTGATCAACGGTCGTCGCGTCTCGGTGTCTCCATTTGCTAAGGGCATTGATACGGCTTTTGTTGATATCAACAACATTCCACTGTCGGCCATAGCGCGGGTAGATATTCTCAAAGATGGCGCTTCAGCAACTTACGGCTCTGACGCCATTGCAGGGGTTATCAACGTGGTGTTGCGTGATGATTTTGAAGGTGCAGAAATTTCCGCCAAATACGGTGACACCGCAGATGGCGGTGGTGAAGAGCAGAATATCAGCCTCATTTGGGGAAGTAGCCAAGATAAATTCAAGCATACTTTTATTTTGGATTATTTTGACAGAGAAGAAATTCTTTATGCTGACCGAGATTTTTCTCGTTCATCAAACCAGGCAGCGTTAAGACCTAACGACCCAGATGCAGTAGATTTCAGAAGTTCATCAGGTATTCCAGGCACTATTGCATTGCGTTCTGATCCCACCAACCGGATCATTGACGAATTTGGTAATGATCGATGCGCACCTGAGGATATAGATCGTGTTAACATTCTTTGTCGTTACGACTATGCACCTTTTATGACCATGGTGCCTGATGCTGAGCGATTCAGCTTTAATTACCTTGGACGCTACGAAATCAATGATTCCTTGCGGGCATTTATCGATTTCAACGGCCAAAATTCCAAGTCGATAGTTCGCGGTGCGGGTAGCCCGAGTTTTAACGAGTTATTTATGGACGGTGATAACGCAAATCATCCCTTTGCGAACGATCCTACTCATCCGTTTTTTGGTCAAGACTTAACGATGCGACGTCGTACGGTAGACATTGGTAATCGTGAAAAACGCGTGGATACCGATTACTACCGCACAATCGTTGGAATGAGTGGGGAGTTAGAAACCTGGAATTGGGAAGCTGCGTACAGCTATATTAAGAGCGAATCGGTCGAACGCGGCGTTGACGGATTTCCCAATTCTCGACGGATCCAGGAAGCCATTGATAACGAGTCTTGGAACCCCTTTGAACCCTCACAAAACACCCAAGAATCTTTGGACTTTATTGAAACGACGACCACCCGTGTAGGTAAGTCTACCAACAAAACATTTGATCTGACCTTCTCTGGACCCTTGATGGAAATTGATGGTGGAGACGTGATGTTGGCGGTTAAAGCTGAATATCGCGAGGAAGCGATCAGCGATAATCCTGACGACCAATTCTTACGAGGTGATGTATTTGGTACCGAAGCTACCCAAGCGAACGGCGAGCGAGACAGTACAGCATTGGCTGCAGAATTTGCCATTCCAGTAATGGATAATTTGGAAGTTCAACTTGCGGTAAGGTATGAAGATTATAGTGATTTTGGTACCACCACCGACCCGAAAGTATCGTTTTTATGGTCTCCGTTGGATAACTTGTCGTTCCGCGGTTCTTATGGCACTGCGTTCCGAGCACCATCATTACATCAACTTGGATTAGGTCGCACAGACGAGTCGCCAAATCTGGTTGATACCGTTCGTTGTAATGCGGTTGGCTTGGGATGTCAGCCCGCTGAATATACCGCAGTGTTTGCGGGTAACCCTGACTTGGGACCTGAGGAATCAACCAGCTATAACCTGGGTGTGATTTATGAAGTCACCGAAAACTTAGATTTCTCTATCGATTATTACAGCTACGATATTGAAAATATCATCGACTCCGACACCCAATTCGTCTTTACTAACTTTGGTGGCGATCCTAGCGTTGTTGAGCGTATTCCTACTGCAGATCCAAACGATCCTGGTGAAGTGGTGCGGGTGTTCGATTCATTCCAAAATATTGGTGATTTGGAGACCACAGGATTGGATCTTGATGTCGGTTACAAGCTGGATACCGACATGGGTGAATTCAAACTAGGGTTTGTGATGAACTACGTGTTGAAGTTTGAGGAATTTAGACCCGATGCTAGTGGTGGAAAACGCCTTAACCTCAAGGAAGGTCAGTTTGAGCAACCGGAAATTCGTCATACGACTTCCCTTGACTGGATGCAAGATGATGTCAGCGCCACACTTGCCATTAACTATATAGGTGAGTTTGATGGTGATGCGGATTCGGGTTTTGGAGACAAGACCGTTGATGCTTGGACCACCGTTGACTTAGTGGTGAATTATCGTGGTATTGAAAATACAACGCTGACCATAGGTGCAACAAACCTTCTCAATGAAGAACCGCCCTTCAGTCATCATGAATTTGTTGGCTATGTGCAGTCTATTCACAGTGGTCAAGGCCGCTTTGTTTACCTGCAGGGGGCTTATAAGTTCTAATCAGCAAGCATCTTTATACGTTTTAAATGGAGCACTGGTCGTTTTCGCCAGTGCTTTTTTTTAAAGCGTTTTTAAGTATAATCTACGGGTTAAATTGTGTTTATGGAGTAGTAGTATGCAAGGATGGTTAACCCTTCTTATTTTAGTGTCGGCACTCACTTGTAGCTTTGTGCTGCAAGCCACCGAGTTACCAGTTAAATCTTTTTCAAGATTACCTCAGTTTTCAAATCCAGAATTGTCTCCGAATGGAAGCCGTGTTGCATTTGTTCAAAACGTTGATGAAGCGGGTCTTGCAGTCCTCACTGCATTTGATCTAAGTACTGGCAAGTCGAATTATCTAGTGCAATCAGACAATGAAAAAGTCAAAATTAATTGGTTTGAATGGGCTAATGAACAAACGCTTTTGGTTAGCGTACGCTATGCCGCGCAGCGATATGGTACTGATACTACCGAAACCCGACTCGTCGCCATTGATGCGAATGGCACAATGGAAGACCCTAGAGTATTGATTAAACCTCGTCCTGGGGGGTTGAGAGATGATCATATTTCTCAGTTTCAAGACAATGTCATCGACTTTTTACCTAAAGATCCTGAACATATATTAATCGCAGTTGATCTCGATATTCAGAACATGCCGTCGGTTTACAAACTCAATGTAAACAACGGAAAAAAGAAACGCATCGAAAAAGGTAAGCGGATGATCCGTGACTGGATGACTGATCAGCAACACCGATTGCGTTTAGGTTACGTAACAGAGTACAAAACGGGTGAAAAGTCGATTCTCGTAAGACAAGATGAAGACAGCGATTTTGAGCGCATGTTTGAGTACAACACGCTAACCGATCAGCCTGTTTATCCTGTGGGATTTGATCTCGACCCTAACATTCTCTATTTCAAACAATATAAAGATGACAAGCTCGCTCTGTTCAAACTTGATTTGACCACAAAAGAGCAAGAGTTAGTATTTGCAGATCCTGACTTTGATGTCGATGGTGGGCTGATCTATTCCTCAAAGTCTGGTGAGGTGATAGGCATCAATCACGCTAATACTGACACCGGTCGAATTTATTGGGACAAAAATCGAGAGAAGTTATTACGCTCGTTAAATAAAGTTCTGCCTGACACTGATAACTACTTAACTGCGTTTAGCCAAGACGAAAATATTTATTTGTTGTACTCAGAAAACGACTATTTGCCCGGCGTTTATTACTTAGGGAATCGTAAAGAAGGCTCACTGAGTATTCTTTTCGAAACCTATCCTGAGCTTGTTCCAGAGGTACTTACGGAACATGATTATATTTCCTATAAAGCGCGCGATGGTGTGGAGATAAAAGGGTATCTGACGATACCAAAAACAGGGGAAGCGCCATTTCCAACAATTATACACCCCCATGGTGGACCCTATGCCAGAGACTCAACTGGATTTGATTATTGGACATCGTTTTTTGCCAATCGTGGATATGCGGTACTGCGTCCTAATTTTCGTGGATCCAAGGGTTATGGTTATGCGTTTAAGCAAAGCCAGATGAAACGCTGGGGGCTGGAGATGCAAGATGACCTCGAAGATGGCCTGAACTGGATGGTTGAGAAAGGCTACGCTGATGCATCTAAAGTCTGTATTGTCGGTGGTAGCTACGGAGGCTATGCAGCGTTGATGGGGGTCGCAAAAACGCCAGATGTATACAAATGTGCGATAAGTTTCGCTGGCGTAACTAACTTAAAAACCTTGGTCTCTGATAGCCGGGATTATGTAAATACCAAGATGGTAAAAAATCAGATTGGGGATGACAGAGGTGACTTGGCGGACCGGTCTCCTTACTATAACGTAGAGGCAATTAAGAGCCCGATTTTATTGATACACGGCGAAAAAGACCGGGTGGTCGATGTTAAGCATAGCCGTATGATGGCGAACGAACTTGATGATGAGGATAAGGCTTTTGAATACATTGAGCTAGAAAACGGTGATCACTATCTATCGATTCAGCGCAATCGTCACATTACCTTTGCTGCCATGGACAAGTTTCTAAAACAACATCTTAAATAACCCAAGTTTTAATGACCTTAGGTCAAACAGCGCCAGTTCATCCTAAACAATGAACTCGTCTTAAAAATTAAGACGAGTTTTTTTGTTCCCTTTATTTTAAAAGTCGCTAAACTGACCGCTCTTTTTTTCGACGATTCTTTCCCCCTGTGCAGAACATCTGCATCAACAATCTCGGAGCAAAATGAAAAAACAGTTTAATTTCAGTAAGTTACTGGCGAAAAAGCTTTTTGGTAGTGAAAACAAGCCAGACTTAGGCTTATTGGAATTTGTTGCCTTGATGGCGTTTTTGACGTCTTTAGTGGCGTTGAGCATTGATGCAATGTTACCTGCGATGAATCAAATAGGTCAGGATTTGTCCAGCGATAGCCCCCAGCAGACACACTTAATTGTGTCGATCTTTTTCCTCGGCATGGCTGTGGGTCAGCTTTATTATGGGCCGTATTCAGATACCAAAGGAAGGCGCGCCGCTATTTTGTCAGGGTTGCTTGTTTTTGCGTTGGGCACGCTAATTTGCATGTTTGCTCAATCAATGGAGGTTCTGTTGGCCGGCAGGTTAGTGCAAGCCTTTGGCGTTTCAGGACCTAGAATTGCCACAATCGCACTCATTCGTGATCAATATGCAGGTGAAGCGATGGCTCGGGTCATGTCTTTTATGATGATGGTATTTATTTTGGTGCCTATGATTGCACCTGCCTTTGGTAAGGCGATTTTGATTTTTGCATCGTGGCGAGAAATATTTGAGTCGTTTCTATTTATCGGTTTGGCGTTGGGAATATGGTTCTTTAGTCGTCAACGTGAAACGCTACCCAAAGAGAAGCGAAGCGAATTTTCAATCAAAGGCTTAGTCACCTCCAGTAAGTACGTCTTAACTCATAAAGCGGTTATGCTTTATACCTTGGCAATGGGATTGATATTTGGGGCTTTTTTAACCTACCTGAGCGCCTCTCAAACCCTCTTTGAAGATTTTTATTATGTTGGCGACTTGTTCCCTGTTTATTTCGCTGTCCTGGCCTTTTCAATTGGTTTTGCCTCATTTGTAAACGGTGCGTTGGTAATGCGACTTGGGATGTTCAAACTCTGCGTTGGTGCTTTGGTTGGGAATATTCTTATGTCAGCTATCCTGGTCTGGTTCACCATGGAATTTAATGGTTTACCTCCACTGCATTTGACGATGATTGTGTTATTTGTGAATTTCTTTTTTATTGGAATTTTGTTTGGCAATCTCAATTCCATGGCGATGCTTCCTTTAGGACATGTCGCCGGACTAGGTGCAGCTATTATCGGATCATTAAGTAGTGCCTTTTCAGTGCCAATTGCTATTTTTATTGGAAGCTTTATTGACCAGACAATTTTTCCGATTGCTTACGGCTTCTTAGGTTTTGGAATGGTGGCGTTACTGTGTGTATTGATTGCTGGCAAACCAAAGGAACAAGCGATTTGCAAGACTAAACACATCAGCAACGAGCACCCCGCATCAGACAATGCGAAGTGAACCGATGTGCTTGCAGATCCTTAGATTGATTAAGGGGGGTTACTTTACTAGACGAACAATTGGAGAAGGATTGACGTTCTCTACTATGTCTACAACACGAGGATGTCTGACGCCGTTTTTAACTTTGTCATAAATCACATTTTTCATCTCTAACGCCTGACAGAATTTATAAAAAGTCATAAAATCTTTGCGAGAGAAGTCATCGTTTTCACGAGTCAACTGACTATCGATGTACATTGATTCACCATTAGCCGTTAATGTCGCTAATGCTGTGTAGGGCTCTCCATATTTTTTTACTCGAAGTGCTCTTACCATTTTCACTTCGAAGATCCAATCGTCCATTTGAGTGAATCTTGATATCGATGAATTCATAGTGTACTCCACTGAGAATCTATTTTGTTATGGAAACGCTCTTTTTTAGTCTCACCCGTTATAAATGCAATTGGTAGGCCAATGTGCCACGTCACGGATTTACACGTCTCAGGGTTTTTCAAACAAAAAGAATGTACCTGATCGAAGACAGAAAGTTGTCTACAATCCACTTAAAGAATTACGTTTGTTTTACAAAAGACTGCTTTATTTTAGTAAATCAAATACTTAGTTACTATTTTTGTCGTTATTATTATTGTATCGCTTTTGCGACTATTTTTTATTCTACGCTTTTTAGGGGTAAAACCCCAGCACTGGCATCATTATAGACGGAGTTAATAACACTTTATAACAAAACTCCAGTAATAAATGGCGTAATTTATAATAATTTAAAGTCGTTGGGCTATATATTTACCCAATTCTATTTTCCAATTAACACTAGCTTACTACAGAAATAAAAAGCCCGGCCAAAATGACCGGGCAAAAGGGCTTGGTTTAAGCACCTAACGACAGAAACGGGAGCGCTGTCATGCGAATTTTGTATTTACGCAGCATCGACGATAGCTTTCATATCAGTCATGTAACCACGTAATTGCTCTCCAACGGTTTCTACACCATGCGAGCGAATTTTCTTGTTAGCTTCAACCAATGCCATGTTATCGACACTGTTAGAGGCAGATTTCAGACCTTTACCTATTAACTGTTCATCAACTTCAGGCATCAATTTATCTTTAAGTAACGGAATTGCCGCATTGGCAAACAAGTAGTTGCCGTACTCGGCGGTATCAGAAATGACAACATTCATTTCGTATAAGCGTTTACGGGCAATGGTATTCGATATCAATGGCGTTTCATGCAGCGATTCGTAATAGGCTGATTCAGGTAAAATTCCAGCTTCTACCATGACGTCAAACGCGAGTTCAACTCCACATTTAATCATGGCAACAACTAAAATACATTTATCAAAAAACTCTTGCTCATCAATTTTGCCTGAGTATTCAGGAGCATTTTCAAACCCGCTTTGCCCTGTTTCTTCGCGCCATTTTAATAGGTTGGCATCACCATTTGCCCAATCTTCCATCATGGTTTTAGAAAACTCACCGCTGATAATGTCGTCTTGGTGTTTTTCAAATAATGGACGCAACAACTTGGTAAGTTGATCAGACAGTTCGCAGGCTTTCAATTTAGCGGGGTTCGACAACCTATCCATCATATTGGTAACACCGCCGATTTTTAATGCTTCGGTTATGGTCTCTAGTCCGAATTGGATAAGTGCCCCGGCATAAGCTGGGTCAACACCGTCGGCTACCATCTGCTCGTAACCTAAGATCGCCGCTGTTTGTTGCATTCCACATAATATGGTCTGCTCGCCCATTAAATCTGATTTCACTTCCGCTACGAAAGATGATTCAAGTACACCTGCTCGGTCACCACCTGTGGCTGAAGCCAGTGCCTTAGCGATGTCCCAGCCTTGATTTTGCGGATCATTTTCAGGATGCACGGCGATAAGCGTTGGAACGCCAAAGCCACGTTTATATTCTTCACGAACTTCCGTGCCAGGGCATTTTGGTGCACACATGACAACCGTAATATCAGCGCGGATCTGTTGGCCTTCTTCGACAATATTAAAACCATGAGAGTAACCTAAGGTTGCACCCTGTTTCATGAGAGGCATTACCGCTTCAACAACACTTGAATGCTGTTTGTCTGGAGTCAGGTTGTAAACTAAATCTGCAGTTGGAATCAGCTGTTGATAAGTACCTACTTCAAACCCATTGCTGGTGGCACGTTCAAATGAGTCGCGTTTTTCATCTATCGCTGCTTGACGTAACGCATAAGAAACATCCAAACCAGAATCACGCATGTTTAGACCTTGATTTAAACCTTGCGCACCGCAACCCACAATGACAATTTTTTTGCCTTTGAGAAAATCACAACCATCGGCAAATTCGCTCCGCTGCATAAAGCGACAACGACCGAGTTGGTCGAGTTGTTGTCTAAGAGATAACGAGTTGAAATAATTTGCCATGGAAAACCTACTTGCTTAATAACATTCTTTAAATGACACACATGCTGCAAAGGCGATGTATGAGATTAACCTATCGAGTCAGTGACGACTTTGATATCAGGAGTTTATGCTTTATTTTGTATTGTTTAAAATGATATATTTGCAACATAGTATTGCAAAATATGAAACATCATGGATTTTCGAAGCTTACAATTATTCCAACATTTGGCATCAAGCCTACACTTTGGCAAAACCTCCAAAGCGCTTTATGTTAGTCCGTCTACGTTGAGCCGGGCTATACAGAGACTTGAGGATGAATGCGATGCTGCGTTATTTGTAAGAGATAATCGTTCAGTTAAACTCACTGCGGCAGGTGAAAAAATGCGTCTTTTCAGTCAGCAGACGCTAGATCAATGGCACATGTTAAAAGCAGATCTCGACAGGCTTAATCCTCTGTTAACCGGTGAAATCAGATTGTATTGTTCGGTCACTGCTAGCCAAAGCCATCTGCCAAACATTCTTAATCAGTTTCGCCAGCAACATCCGCAAGTTGAAGTAAAACTGACGACAGGCGATCACGCTTTGTCTGTCTCTAAAGTACTGGATCATGACGCCGATGTGGCTATTGCCATTTATACTCCTGATATGCCCAACGAATTGGCTTTCGTTGCCTTAGATACCATACCTTTGCAGTTGATCGCACCAAGAGACAGTCAACTCAATCATTTAGATGATGTTGATTGGGCAAAACACAAAGTTGTGCTACCCGACTCAGGACCATCAAAACGTATCGTCCATCATTGGTTCACTGAAATAGGAATACGTCCTAATGTATATGCTTCGGTGGGCGGGAATGAAGCCATTGTAAGTATGGTTGCCCTAGGTTGTGGACTAGGTATAGTGCCAAAGGTGGTTCTGGACAACTCTATGGCAGCAAAGCACGTATCGCGTATCAATATAAAAAATATTGAGCCTTACAAATTGGGGCTGTGCTGCCTTAACTCGCGAATTAAAGAGCCTTTGATCGATGCCATGGTTAATCAAATTCGTGAATAATTTAAATATTCTGCGCAGGAACAATTAGTGGCTTAGCTGCTTGATGATATTGTCCAGTGCTCGGTAACTAAGGGCCTCAGCGAGATGCTCCCGGTTAACCATAGTAATTTGTTCGAGGTCCGCGATGCTGCGGGCAACTTTCATCACACGGTGAAATGCGCGCATCGATAGACCTAGTTTTTCTACTGCATTTTGCAAAAAGTGTCGATCTTGAGGGCTCAGTACACAGTAAGTTTCTAATTCACGGTTATTGAGCTGTGCATTAAGCTTTCCTGCTCGCTGGGTTTGCATTTTTCTGGCATTGATCACTCTTTGACGCACAGTACTGCTGTTCTCGTGAGATTGATTGGGTAGAGGTTGATATAATTCCTCGGACGTCAGTTTAGGTACATCCACTTGCAAATCGACTCTATCCAAAAACGGCCCAGAAATTCGATTCAGGTACTTTAAAATTTGCTCAGACGTGCAACGACCATCGTGCAAACTCCCTGTGGGGCTAGGGTTCATAGCAGCAACCAATTGGAAACGCGCTGGATAGCTCACTTGGAACGCTGCGCGTGAAATATGAATATTGCCTGATTCTAGTGGTTCTCTGAGTACATCTAATACTTTTTTATCAAATTCAGGCAACTCATCTAGAAACAAAATACCATGATGAGCGAGGCTAATTTCTCCTGGTTTTGGACGACTGCCACCTCCCACCAGTGCTACAGCAGAACTGGTATGGTGAGGTTGCCTAAAAGGCCGCAGTCGCCAATTGCTAGGATCGATGCCTTGTTGTGCAACGGACCGAATCGTCGCTGATTCCAACGCTTGTTGTTGTTGTAACGGCGGAAGGATCGTTAATAGTCTTTGCGCCAACATTGTTTTCCCTGTCCCCGGTGGACCGCAAAACAGTATATTGTGATTGCCAGCTGCACTGATTTCCAATGCACGTTTTGCCATTTGCTGGCCTTTAATGTCGGCCAAATCCATTTCGTAATGGCTCGAAGTTTCTTTTTCTGTATGCTGATAAACAGCTAAAGTTTGTCGTTCTGACAGGTGCAAAAATATCTCTGTCAGAGTGTCAGTTGAAAGAATCTGGCAATTAGAGACCAAGCTAGCTTCATTTGCATTGGCTGCAGGCACGACAGCAATTCGTTGGCTTTTGGCGCAGGCATAAGCGAAGGGTAATGCGCCTGATACGCCACGAATATCTCCCGTCAGCGCTAATTCACCAATAAATTCTATCTGTTTTAGGTGTTCAACGGGAAATAGCCCACAGGCGGCAATGATGCCGATAGCTATAGCAAGATCAAATCTACCCCCCTCTTTTGGTAAGTCAGCAGGTGCAAGATTTACGGTAATGCGTTTGGCGGGAAATTCAAAACCTGAATTTAACAACGCGCTTCTTACCCGCTCCTTGGATTCCCTGACTGCAGTTTCTGCTAATCCTACTAAATTAAAAGCTGGCAACCCGTTGGCTAAGTGGACCTCAATTGTGACGAGCGGTGCCTGAATTCCCACGCAGGCTCTTGAGTACACGACTGCCAATGACATTAAACCTTCCCTGTTTATCATCTGATGTCATTGAGCTTAAGTTATAGGGTTCCTTGTTGCGAGTGTCTAAGGTCTAGTTTAATGTCTAGTTTTTTTCATCACCATGAGGTGGGAAAACATGAAGGTTCCAATGCCATCGCATAGCGGCCAAACGCAACAATAAAGTGGTCAGCAGTGCAGCCAGCATGGCGATATCTGTGTGCAGGTCGAACATCACGGCAAAAACATAAACGGCTCCGCCTAAGATGCAGGTCGTGGCATAAAGCTCTCCCTTGAGCACCAATGGAATTTCACGACATATAACGTCGCGGATCAGACCACCAAAAACCCCTGTCATAGTACCCAGAGCGATGGCGACAAAAGGCGTTGCACCGTATGCCAAGGCTTTTTGCAAGCCCATTACATTGAAAAATGCTAAACCAATAGCGTCGGCTACCAGCAAATATCGCAGCGGGAAGGTTTCATGTTTGCGCAACCAAATTATGGTGGCAATCGCGGCAAGAATAATCACATAAAAGAAACTTGGATCTTTGACCCAAAATACCGGCAAGTCCAAAATCATGTCGCGCAAGGTGCCGCCACCTATAGCAGTGACTCCAGCTAAAACGACAACACCAAAACCATCCATATGTTTGCGGTGGGCCATCAATGTTCCAGATACTGCAAATACGGCGACCCCGGCAAGATCGATCCAATGAAACCAGACTGACATTGTGAACATATAAAAGGACTTCTAGTTTTTTTATAGCTTTGAAAAAACCTTAACACAGCGGCTATAAAGGTAAACAGCATAATGCTAATCCGTGGAAAGAAGCGATCAGTCAGAATGCGACCAGTTGCTTTCTCGCTGAATGATCACTTCTTCATATGGATTGGTATAATATATACAGTATCAATGCTTGATCCCGCCTGCTTAACCATGATATTTCTATTAGCAGTGACGATTTACCGTGCATGAGCATGAATATACAACCTATCGAGCAAGCGTTAGTTATTAATATTAGCGCGTTGGAGATTTTCCAGCGGGGGTAGGGTGTATTAGTTAAGAGTACACCGACCCTCGCATTTATTGCGGGGGTTTTTTGTTTTAAGGTGCCGGAGTTTCTGTCACATTAAAACCGCCCGTACCTGAATTAATTTTGTCCAGAGAAAACCTGGGCCAAGAGAGCAAGAGAGTTTGACCATGCCTAAACTACGTTCATCTACCACAACTCAAGGTCGCAATATGGCTGGTGCTCGGGCGCTTTGGCGAGCGACCGGCATGACCGATAAAGACTTTGGTAAACCGATCATCGCTGTATCAAATTCTTTTACTCAGTTTGTTCCAGGTCATGTGCATCTAAAAGATATGGGTCAACTGGTCGCCAGAAGTATTGAAGCGGCCGGTGGCGTAGCAAAAGAATTTAATACTATCGCTGTAGACGATGGCATCGCTATGGGACACGCGGGGATGCTCTACAGTCTGCCGTCTCGGGAAATCATTGCTGATTCCGTCGAGTATATGGTTAATGCCCACTGTGCCGATGCCATTGTGTGTATTTCTAATTGCGACAAAATCACTCCTGGCATGCTGATGGCCGCCATGCGCTTAAATGTCCCTGTGGTGTTTGTTTCTGGTGGTCCGATGGAAGCGGGTAAAACTAAACTCTCTGATCAGTTGATCAAACTAGACCTAGTTGACGCCATGGTTGCTGCGGCAGACGACAAAGTCTCTGATGCAGATTCAGAAGAGATTGAGCGTTCGGCCTGTCCAACCTGCGGTTCTTGTTCTGGTATGTTCACCGCAAATTCAATGAATTGTTTAACTGAAGCACTAGGCTTGTCATTACCGGGGAATGGCTCTTTGTTGGCGACTCATGCTGACCGAGAAGAGTTGTTTAAGCAAGCAGGACGACAAATCGTTGAGCTTTGCAGACGTTATTATCAAGAAGATGATGATACTGCGCTACCGAGAAATATTGCCAACTTCAAAGCCTTTGAAAACGCCATGAGCTTGGATATAGCCATGGGAGGATCGACCAATACGATATTGCATTTATTGGCCGCTGCAATTGAGGGCGAAGTGCCCTTTACGATGCAGGATATTGACCGTCTTTCTCGAAAAGTACCACATTTGTGTAAGGTTGCTCCTGCAACACCTGAATATCACATGGAAGATGTGCATCGCGCTGGCGGCGTGATGGGTATCCTGGCTGAAATCAAACGTGCAGGGCTATTGCACGAAGATGTGCATCACGTGTTGGGCAAAAAAATGGGAGAGGTGATAGACCAATGGGATATTGCTAACCAACCCTCAGATGAGATTTTAGAATTCTATAAAGCCGGCCCTGCTGGGATCAGAACAACCAAAGCGTTTAGTCAGAGTTGTCGCTATCCCACCGCTGATATTGATCGGGAAAATGGCTGTATTCGTGCCCGTGAGCATGCTTTTAGTGAAGAAGGTGGTTTGGCCGTATTGTATGGCAATATTGCCCTGGACGGATGCATCGTCAAAACCGCTGGCGTTGATGAGTCAATTCATGTGTTCTCGGGTAAAGCCCGAGTCTACGAAAGTCAGGATGACGCAGTAAACGGGATTTTAAGTGACGAAGTACAAGCCGGTGAAGTAGTCGTCATCCGTTACGAGGGACCCAAAGGCGGACCTGGCATGCAGGAAATGTTGTACCCCACGTCTTATCTTAAATCCAAAGGGTTAGGCAAAGCCTGCGCACTGGTTACCGATGGGCGTTTTTCCGGCGGAACCTCTGGGCTGTCAATCGGTCACGCCTCGCCCGAAGCTGGTGCTGGTGGCGCGATTGCATTAGTTGAAGATGGTGACATTATCGACATAGACATCCCTAGTCGAGGGATCAATTTACGGATTTCAGAAGATGAATTGCAAGCGAGACGTGAAGCGATGGAAGCTAGCGCGAACCCTTGGAAGCCGAAAAATCGGGATAGAAAAGTGTCTTTATCATTGAAAACCTTCGCCATGCTTGCGACTAGTGCGGACAAGGGGGCAGTTCGAGATCCTTCTAAGTTGGAAGATTAAATGACTTTAGCCGCAAATGAATACTTAAAACGCATTTTGTTGTCGCCTGTTTACGACGTCGCGGTAAACAGCGAACTAACTAAACTGAATAGTTTATCGGCCTCGTTAGGCAACAACATTTATTTAAAGCGTGAAGATCAGCAGCCAGTCAAATCATTCAAATTACGAGGTGCCTACAACAAACTGTGCAGCTTGAGCGAAGAGCAGTTACAGGCTGGCGTAGTGGCCGCCTCGGCGGGCAACCATGCGCAAGGCGTGGCGTATTCTGCAAAAATTAAAAAGGTTCAGGCAACCATAGTAATGCCTGAAACAACTCCAGATATCAAAGTTGAAGCGGTTCGACGTTTTGGCGGTGAATATGCTCATGTAGTGCTTTACGGTACCAGTTTTGATCAAGCAAAAGACGAGGCTGTTAGGCTCTCACAAGTGAACGGATATACCTTGGTGCCTCCGTTTGATGATGAAGACGTCATTGCTGGGCAAGGCACCATTGGCCGTGAACTACTTGAACAGCTCCCTGATATGGACGTGTTGTTTGTGGCGGTTGGCGGTGGTGGGTTAGCCGCTGGGATTAGTGTTTTTCTCAAACAGCTCAAGCCAGAATTAAAAATTGTCGCAGTTGAGTCTGACGAATCAGCATGTTTGCAAGCTGCCTTGCTCGCTGGTGAACCCGTCGCATTGCCTTCTGTAGGAATTTTCGCTGATGGTGTGGCAGTTAAAACCATTGGTCAGGAACCGTTTCGTTTATGTCAGCAATATATCGATGAGGTCATCACGGTAAACACGGATGAAATCTGTGCGGCGATCAAAGACATCTTCGACGATACTCGCGTCATCGCTGAACCAGCGGGGGCCTTATCTATCGCTGGGATACGCAAATACTTGGCAGAAAACCCGATGTCAGGTATGACCTTGGGGGGTATTTTGTGTGGTGCAAATATCAATTTTCACACCCTTAGATATGTTTCAGAACGATGTGAGCTTGGCGAGCAAAAAGAAGCCGTATTTGCGGTTAAGATCCCAGAGCGAACGGGTGCGTTTAAGCAATTCTGTGAGCTGCTTGGTGGTCGCACCATCACCGAGTTTAACTACCGGTATGCTAACAGCGGCGAAGCCCACATATTTGTGGGTATAAAACTACGTTTTGGAAAAGAGGAATTCTTGCAGTTGGAGCGCGAATTAACACAAGCCGGATACGAGTGTTTTGACCTATCAGAAAACGAAATGGCAAAATTGCACGTACGCTACATGGTTGGGGGGCGCCCGCCGAGCCTGTTAAACGAGCACATTTTCTCATTTGAGTTCCCTGAATACCCCGGTGCGTTAATGAATTTCCTCAACACCTTAGGAGAATCCTGGAATATCACGCTTTTCCACTATCGTAACCATGGTGCCGCAGAAGGTTTAGTTCTCGCTGGATTTGATTTACCGGAAAACGGACGTGACGATTTTGATCAACATCTGGAAAAGCTCGGGTATGTTTACGCAGAACAGACGGACAATCCGGCTTATCAATTCTTCTTATCTGACGTCGGTTTAGAGAGATAAGCCTGCTTCACCTCAAGGCAAAAACTACATCATTCCCGCGAAGGCGTGGATTATTTAAGGACTATCTTAGGGCCCAAAAAGATCCCCGACAAGAGCACTCGGGGATGACGTAGCTTCTTGCTTCGGGATGACGTGCAGTAGGTGGTTGGAAGACGCGGTGATTCCGCGTCAACCTTGTTGGGCGTAAAGTTTCTCTAAACGCTGGGCGATCTCTGGGGCGATTAAACCTATGATTTCCTGACGAAATGCTTCACTGGCTTCTGAATGCTGTAATTGTCCATCGTCACTGTCTGCCAATAAATTATTCTCTCTTAACGCATTAACAAAAGTGGCCAGTACATTTTTATCAAAAAATTCAGGTGAGCTAATGCCATGCAAGGCGGCCAATCGCTCGGCAAATTTAGCACTTTGTTTTTCCAATGCTGCGCGGCTCATTTTTTTCTCTCTGGCCAACAACGATAGGACCAGTGCATAACGTTGAAGTGTTTCTTGTACACAGCGATTAAGCAACCAAACAGAGTAAAACGATTTTTCTGTAGGCTCGACTGGGACCAGCTTCCTTCCGCTGGTGGCAATCATGCCCATTTCTTTCATGCTGTCGATAAGCCCTTCTGCGTAATCCTTGGCCTCATCTTCAGACATATACAGGAACCATTCCCGCTGAAACATAGGGTAGAGGCTCATAATCAAATCGATCAATTTGCCTTTTTCTAGCCCTTTGCGCGCAAACAAAATTGCAGCAATCAGCCCTGGAATAGCAAACAAATGAAGAATATTGTTTCGATAGTAGGTCAAGGCAACAGCGTTACGATGCTCCAATGAAATGATTTTACCGAAACTGTCTTCATGAACATTCATTTTCCCAAGCTTTAGCGTTTTTTCAACAATGGTTTTGCCATCTTCCTTTGGCAAGCTAACCATTTCACTGTAAGGAGAAAGTTTGAGTAAATGCAGGTAATCATCAACCGCTTGCTCAAGCTCCTTTTGACCCATGGCATTTTTCTTGGCAGATAATAGACAAAGTGCACAAATCGACATGCCACTAATTGCTGCTGACTGATTAATTCGCACCATGATTTGATTTGCCAAGGTGTTGACTGTAGGGGTTAGCCAACTGGGTTTTTTGTCTGTGTCTGTATTTTGCGCATCGCGCCAATCTTTAACTTGTTCATCAAGGAAATTGTTTAACTGAATGGGTTCGCCAAAATTTAAGAATCCGTGTCCATAATTTTTTAATTTACGAACAACCGAAAACAAGCCAAATACAGATTCTTTTTGTTTGCTGCTGCCTTTCAGCTCCTTTAGATAACTGCCTACTTCCATGACGTGTTCGTAACCAATATAAACTGGCACGATACTGACTGGACGGTTAACGCCTTTTATCATTGCCTGAAGCGTCATGGCTAACATACCGGTTTTGGGAGGAAGCAATCGACCTGTGCGGCTTCGGCCACCTTCTGCGTAGTATTTAACTGAATATCCTTTATTAAAAAGCAGTTCCAGGTATTCTCTGAACACCGCAGTATACAACTTGTTTCCAGCGAAACTGCGGCGTAAAAAGAACGCACCACCGCGTCTAAAAATACCGCCCACGGGCCAAAAATTTAAGTTTATCCCTGCTGCTATATGAGGAGTTACTAGTCCTTCATGATAAATAACGTAAGTCAGCAGTAGATAATCCATATGACTGCGGTGGCAAGGAACATAGATAATTTCATGCCCATTCTGCGCCAACTTGCGGACTTTGTCAGCGTGCCCAACATCAATACCATCGTAGATTTTATTCCAAATTCGGGTAAGCACTCTGTCGCCAAAGCGAATCAGGCCTTCTCGATAATCCGCGGCGATTTCATTAATATATGAACGGGCAACGGTCTTTGCCTTGCCTAGCGGGATTTTCTTGTTCCGCGCCTCGTCATTTATGGCGTTCATAACGGACGCTGAACCTAATATCGAGTTATACAGTTCTTGTCTTTCAAGCAAGGTAGGACCGTTAAAAGCTTGGCGTTTGCGATGAAAGTGAGTGCCCGCTAACCTTATTAACTTGTGAGCGATATCAGCCTCAGTGCCAGGTAATTCTGTCATGGTGCGCGAAGATACGGCTTTGCTGTAGGAAACAAAATTGTCCCGTCCTAAAAACAGTACAATGAAGAATTTACGTAACCAACTTGGCGATGCTCGGTCTGCAAGCATATCGGCTAATCCAGAAGATGCTCTGCCAGGTGCTCGGCCCCAAAAAATTGTAACAGGAACAATTTGCAGATCGAGTGACTTATTTTCGCGATGCAGCTCAAATAGATGGGTAAAATCTGCGGCGATTTTTGTCCCTTTGATGGACCGACCTATCACGGATTGAGGTTGCTGCAAGAAGACACATGCACTGTGCTCTTCGTCACCGATAGAGATTTTTTTTGTTGGACTTGGCAGGCCGACCTGTTTGGTCGACATTTTTAATGCCAATTGATCGGTAATGGAGTGGGTACGCAACAGATACATAATCGGCTTGGTTTTATCAATGCCAAGTTCGTTTTCGATATCTGTTGGAATGTTGTTGACCCTAACCAACCAACGCACTGGAAAAGCAAATAATGTAAGCAGCAATTTATGCAGCCAAACCATATATCACACCTTGAGGTTCCTAAAACAAGCGGAGGATATCATGAAGCACAGAAATATGCTTTTTTGACGAATCCTTAAAGCGTAAAAAATTATGTTTGTTTATCAAAAAAGCGATGAAGTAACGAATTTCGTCAAACATCAACTAAATTTGTGTTCTGTCACTAACTGTATATACTACCAGTTGAACTGTATAGAAAAACAGGCTGGTTATGCGTCCACTAACTCCAAGACAAGAAGAAATTCTACAACTCATTAAAACGACGATGTCCGATACGGGAATGCCACCCACTCGCGCTGAAATCGCTCGCCAACTCGGTTTTAAATCAGCTAATGCTGCCGAGGAGCATCTCAAGGCGCTGGCGCGCAAAGGGGTGATCGAAATTTTACCTGGAACCTCTAGAGGCATTAAATTAAATGTGCCACTTGATGACATTGAAGAAGAGGTGGGGCTGCCATTAATTGGCCGCGTCGCAGCAGGTGAGCCGATTTTGGCCGAAGAGCATGTAGAATGTCATTATAAAGTAGACCCAGAGCTATTCAAACCCAATGCAGACTTTCTACTCAGAGTTAATGGAATGAGTATGAAGGATATTGGCATCCTTGATGGCGACTTGCTTGCAGTGCATCGCACTACTGACGTGCATAATGGCCAGGTGGTTGTTGCACGAGTAGACGAAGATGTCACGGTTAAGCGTCTGGAAAAACGCGGTCGAGAAGTGTTGTTGCACGCTGAAAACGAAGAGTTCAGTCCGATTAAGGTGGACTTGGCAACGCAGCCATTTAACATCGAAGGCATAGCCGTTGGTGTTATTCGTAATGCTGATTGGATGTAGTAAAAGCCAACAGAAAGTCTCTAAAATCATGGTTGTACACGCTTTCTGACTCAAAAAAATTATTCTTCAAAAACCAGCAGCGTATTGCTGGTTTTTTTGTGTCCGCATATACTCAGCGCATCACATCCCTAAGCACAATTATGAAAACACTACTGAACGTTTTCTGGCAGTTTTTTTTATTAGGTTTAACCAGCTTTGGTGGACCTGCTGCCCATATTGGCTATTTTCAAAAAATCTTTGTTGAAAAACTTAAGTGGATAGACGCGCAGCGCTTTGCTCAACTTACCGCATTGAGTCAGTTTCTTCCTGGCCCTGGGTCCAGCCAATTGGGATTTGCGATAGGGTTACACAGAGGTGGCTTGGGTGGCGCCATCGCTGCCTTTATAGGGTTTACCCTGCCATCTTTTGTGATCATGTTTTTCGTGGCGGCCAATAGTGTCAGCAATTTCGACCATTGGATAGTGACTGCAGTATTTGATGGATTAAAGTTATTGGCCGTAATCGTGGTGACGGATGCAATCGTGACTATGTACAAACAGTTTTGTCAAACCATAAAACTAATCAGTGTAATGCTTTTAACCACGGTAATATTGTTAGTCTTCCCATCAATGTTAACGCAAATATTGGCAATTGTAGTCGCAGCGATTTGGGGAGCCTTCACTGTCAAGAACAGTGAGAGTGAGGAGCGGCCTATTTTGCAAACTAAGTTGCCATGGCTTTTTGTATTTGTTGTCTTGTTTGCGGCATCTTTTTTTGTCTATCAGGACAGTCCATTGTGGAACACATTTGCAGGTTTCTATCAGGCGGGTAGCTTAGTCTTTGGTGGCGGCCACGTTGTGTTGCCTCTTCTCCAGGGATCTGTGGGCAGCGAATTGACTCAACAGCAGTTTTTAACTGGATATGCCCTTGCCCAAGGTGTTCCGGGACCGATGTTTACGCTTGCAACCTATTTAGGTGCTCAACTGAATCAAGAATTCGCCCTGACGGGGGCGATTATTGCAACCTTGGCAATATTCCTGCCCGGGTTCTTATTGCTGCTTGGATGCAAGGATGCCTGGTTGCAGATTATAAACTTGCCCAAAATCTCGGGGGCGTCAGCAGCAATTAATGCATCGGTGGTGGGGTTATTACTCGCAGCGTTAATTCAACCGATTTCTATTACTGCAATACACTCAATTTCAGATGGTGCGATAGTAGTGCTTGGAATCGCGCTAATCCAATCGAAAAAGCTGCCAATTTGGATGTTAATTATCGGCATCGTGTTATTGCGACTTGCCGCTGTATTCTTCGTCGGTTAATCGTCAAAGAAGACCAAATTTGAATAAGCCTTAAATTCTCCTGCAATTTATTTATAAAAGTAAAAAAGCCATAAACTCTTGATAAAAGTCTATTTTGAATAAAAATCAGGCACTTGTTCATTGGATTAACAAAAAACACTAGACTCAAACGTCTAGTTGAGTAATTCTTATACGGCAATTTACAACAATATAACAAAAATAAATCAAGTCATTTACCACACTGAGTTTTTCTGCGGTTCTTTTACTGTGCGTTACTCCCTTGGAAAAGACTTAATTCAACAGGAGGTGTTGAGTGAAGAAGATATGGTCCGGCGCGATGACGATACTGACGAGTATCATTGCGTTTTCAGCTTTTGCTGATTCGGGTACAGCTGTTGATCAATATCAGTTGAACTTACGCAAGGGTGTTACTGACATAAGCGCCGAAGTCTACGACCTACATATGCTGATGTTTATTATCTGCGTGGTGATTGGTCTACTGGTCTTTGCTGCGATGTTCTGGAGTATGTTCTTTCACCGCAAATCTCGTGGTGTGAAGCCCGCCAATTTTCATGAAAGCGTTAAAGTTGAAATTGCATGGACAATCATTCCGTTCATTATTTTAATTGTGATGGCCTTTCCTGCCGCCAAAACTCTCATTGCGATGGAGGATTCTTCTAATCCCGATGTGACAGTTTTGGTCACTGGTTCGCAATGGAAGTGGCACTATAAATATATGGAAAATGATGTTGAGTTTTTCTCCGTCATGGCCACACAACAAGAGCAAATTAACAACAAATTTGATAAAGGCGAAAACTACCTCCTCGAAGTTGACCGCCCACTTGTTATACCCACGGGCCAGAAAGTTAGATTTTTGGTCACATCAGATGACGTTATCCACTCCTGGTGGGTACCAGACTTTGCAGTGAAAAAAGATGCAAACCCAGGCTTTATCAATGAAGCTTGGACCAGGGTAAACGAGCCTGGTATTTATCGAGGCCAATGTGCAGAGTTATGTGGTAAAGATCATGGCTTCATGCCAGTCGTTGTTGTCGCTAAAGATCCAGCAGAATATAACGCCTGGATTGCCGAACAAGAAGAAATGCAGCGCAAAGCAAAAGAAGAAGAACAGCGTTTGCTGGCCATGAATATGAGCATGGACGAGTTAATGACTATAGGTGAACAAGTTTACCTGCGCGCCTGTGCCGCTTGTCACCAGCCTAATGGTCAAGGTCTTCCAGGTGTTTTCCCTTCTCTAGTTGGAACCGACATGATCAAAAACGATATGCCTGGTCACATTGACATAGTCGTCAACGGTAAAACAGGTACTGCGATGCAAGCGTTCTCGAAACAGTTAACCATGAGCGAAATTGCTGCGGTGGTCACTTATGAAAGAAATGCCTGGGGTAATAACACAGGTGAAATGGTACAAGCTAAAGACATTAACGCCGTAATGACGGGTCAATAGGAGGTTGGTTATGAGCACAGCAACAACAGAACTAGATCATGATGACCACCATCATGGCGCGCCCAGCGGCATTAAACGTTGGTTATACACAACAAACCACAAGGATATAGGCACACTCTACCTTTGGTTTGCTTTTATTATGTTTTTGGTTGGTGGCGCGATGGCGATGGTCATCCGTGCAGAGTTATTCCAACCTGGATTGCAAATTGTTGATCCGAATTTCTTCAATCAAATGACCACAGTCCACGGACTGATCATGGTATTTGGTGCGGTCATGCCGGCGTTTACAGGCCTAGCTAACTGGCTGGTTCCTATGATGATCGGTGCGCCTGATATGGCACTGCCTCGAATGAACAACTGGAGTTTCTGGATATTACCTGGCGCGTTTACCATTCTGTTAGCGTCACTGTTCATGGAAGGTGGCGGCCCGGCATTTGGCTGGACATTCTACGCACCACTTTCGACTACATACAGTAACGATACTACTGCATTATTCGTGTTCTCTGTGCATATCATGGGTATCTCATCCATCATGGGTGCCATCAACGTTATCGTAACTATTTTCAACATGCGTGCCCCGGGTATGACTTGGATGAAAATGCCGCTGTTTGTTTGGACTTGGTTGATTACCGCATTTCTACTTATTGCCGTAATGCCAGTGCTTGCAGGGGCGGTCACCATGGTTCTGACCGATAAGTACTTTGGCACCAGCTTCTTTGATGCCGCGGGTGGTGGCGATCCGGTGATGTTCCAGCATATTTTCTGGTTCTTTGGACACCCTGAAGTGTACATCATGATTTTGCCAGCGTTTGGTATTATCTCGGCAATTATCCCAACGTTTTCTCGTAAGAAACTGTTTGGCTATGCCTCAATGGTTTATGCAACAACGTCTATCGCGTTATTGTCGTTTATTGTGTGGGCGCACCACATGTTTACTACGGGGATGCCGGTGGAGGCCGAACTCTTTTTCATGTTTGCCACCATGCTGATATCTGTGCCCACAGGGGTGAAAGTCTTTAACTGGGTGGCAACCATGTGGCGAGGTTCAATGACCTTTGAAGTGCCTATGTTGTTCGCCTTGGCATTTATCGTGTTATTTACCATAGGTGGTTTGTCAGGCTTGATGCTTGCAATAGTGCCCGTGGATTTCCAATATCACGATACTTACTTTGTTGTCGCGCATTTCCACTATGTTCTGGTGACAGGTGCGATCTTCTCGATTATGGCTGCAGTTTATTATTGGCTTCCTAAATGGACAGGTAAGATGTTTGACGTGACCTTGGCTAAGTGGCACTTCTGGTGTTCACTGATTTCGGTCAACGTGTTGTTCTTCCCTATGCATTTTGTTGGATTGGCGGGTATGCCTCGTCGTATCCCAGATTACGCACTGCAATTTGCTGATTTTAACAAGTGGATTAGTCTTGGCGGCTTCGCATTTGGTCTATCCCAGCTTATTTTCTTAGCGTTGTTGATTAAAGCCTGTCGCAAACAAGGTGAACCAGTAAGTGCACAAGTTTGGGATGGTGCTGAAGGGCTAGAATGGGAAATCCCTTCTCCTGCGCCGTATCACACATTTGATACACCACCTGTAGTGAAATAATTGATAAGACTATGAGTAATCAAACTCAAGACATGAACCAAAAAAACGGCAAGCTTGTTATCAAGCTTGTCGCCATTGTATTTGGCATGTTTGGTTTTGCCTTCGCGTTGGTACCACTTTATGAAGTGTTTTGCGAGATCACCGGGATTAATGGCAAAACTAGCGACACCGCTGCGGTTTATGAAGCTGTGGAAGTGGATCGCTCAAGAGTTATCACCGTAGAATTTATCACCCGTACAAATACTGGGATGCCTTGGGAGTTTACTGCACAAACTCGCAAAATAGAGGTTTATCCTGGAGAAATGAATCAAGTGGATTTTTACGTTAAAAATTCCACTGCCAAAGACTATGTCGCCCAAGCGATACCCTCAGTATCGCCTGGTACTGCAGCCTTGTATGTCAATAAAACAGAGTGTTTTTGCTTTAATCATCAGCCGCTAAAAGCCGGTGAAGAAGCACTAATGCCGATGAAGTTTTATATCGATCCACAGCTGCCCAAAGACATTAAGTTTTTTACGCTTCAATACACCTTGTATGACGTAACAGCTAGTGCCCAAGTTGTTGCAATGAACCAAGGCTAAAAAGGAAAATAAAATGGCACAAACTGAGCAAGCAGAACAAGATTACGAAAAATATTACGTTCCAGACCAAAGCCCATGGCCTATTGTTGGTGCGGTTGCACTTTTTCTCATCGCCTTTGGAGCAGGTAACTTTGTTGTAGAACAAACCAAGGCTCAAAGTGGCTATGGTGGTTGGATATTGACCGCTGGTTTCGCCACTCTATTGGTTATGTTGATTGGCTGGTTCAAAAATCAAATTGATGAATCTATGTCAGGTTTGTACAGTGCTCAACTTGGGCGCTCATACCGACAAGGCATGGCCTGGTTTATCTTCTCTGAGGTGATGTTCTTTGCAGCATTTTTTGGCGCGTTGTTTTATGCCCGTGTTATTGCCATACCATGGCTAGACGGTGCTGGAAACAACGAAATGACGGGAGCAGTGTTATGGCCAGATTTTGAAGCCATGTGGCCCTTACTTTCTACGCCCGGCGGGGTACAAACAACCGCTATGCCTTGGACGGGTTTGCCGTTGTACAACACCATTATTTTGATGGTTTCATCTGTGACCTGTCATATGGCACACGTTGCTTTGGAAAAAAATGAACGCACCAAACTTAAAGTATGGTTAGGCATCACCATTTTGTTGGGCTGTTTTTTCCTTTATATGCAAGTAGTGGAATATATTCATGCGTACAATGATATGGGTCTTACGCTGCAATCAGGTATTTATGGTAACACCTTCTTCTTGTTAACCGGCTTCCATGGTATGCACGTAACCCTGGGAACTATTATCCTGATTGTGTTGTTCTTGCGCGTACTAAAAGGACACTTTACACCTGACAATCACTTTGCTTTCCAAGCGGGTAGCTGGTACTGGCACTTTGTTGATGTAGTGTGGGTAATGCTGTTTTTCTTCGTGTATATACTTTAAGAAATAACCAACAACGCGCCCTTTAATAGGGGCGCGGGTTGGGTGTAATCAGTCCGGTCGCAACGGCCAATAACATCAAAATAATAATTAGCGCAGAGAAAAGCACTCTGCGGCCAATAAATTTACTCATGGGAGGTTGGTCCGGGTCGTTTTTCAGCATTATCATCATGGCGCGAAACAGGTTATAAATCATAAATAACAATAATCCGCCAACGATCAGTTTTACTAGCAAATTCGATTTCTCCTCACTCTTATGGTGGACACAGTTACTTCATCAACGCGCCCTAAACACCCCTACTTTGCCACACTTTTAGTGTTGGTGGCAGTAATTATCCTTTGTGGTTTGGGTCTGTGGCAAATGCAACGGGCAGAACAAAAACAGTCTCGTCTCGAACAAATTGAACAGCGCAGTAGCACGGCTCGATTGTCGTTAAGAGAGTTATTGGAGTTTGAGGAAAAACGGGATTTACCCTTTGAGGTATTTGGTGCACCTGACCCTGAAAAAGTATTTTACTTGGACAACCGAATTGAGTCAGGGCACGTGGGATATCATGTATTGGTGCCTGTCGAGACTGACTATGGTGTACAACTTATTAACTTTGGCTGGATTAAGGCAGAGCAGTTAAGAACACAACTTCCCGAAGTTAAAATAGACGCAACTGCGCAGCAATACATCGGCGTAAGCGCAGTTCCGAATATTAATCCAATGGTGACTGAGACAGCCACCAAGCAAGATGGTTGGCCATTAGTCATTCAACAGATTGATTTGCCGTTAATGTCGACCTTTCTTGGCATTCAATTATCTCCTGTTGTGATGCAACTGTCACCTGAACATCCTGCTGGCCTAGTGAGAAACTGGAAACCTGTGGTGATGTCACCGCAGAAACATTATGGTTACGCTATTCAGTGGTTTGGTTTGGCGATAGCATGCTTAGTTATCTACATTGTCGCTTTATTAAAAAGGAATCGTTAGAAAGATGTCTGAAGTCTCGACTAAAAAGAGTATCAAAACACCCGCTTTATTGTTTGTCGTGTTTGTATTACCTGTTGTTTTGGCCTACATGGCATTGACCTTTAACTGGTTTAACAAGGCTTCGACCAATCGTGGCGAACTGTTAGCAGAACCGCTGGATATGAACTTGCTGGGGGTGGAAATGGAACCCAAATGGCGATTGTTATTTGTCATGCCAGAAGTTTGTGAGCAAACCTGTGAAAACGCGTTATATAGCATCAATCAGATTTGGGTAGCATCTGGAAAAGCATCAGATCGCGTTGAACCCTTGGTTTTACGCTACCCAGAAAGTGAAAAGCTAGAAAATACAGAAATGAATAACCATCCGACCCTCAAGGTGTTAAACACAGATAGACAAAATGTAAATAAGGTGTTTAAAGATGGCGCGACTGATGGTATTTTCATTGTTGATACGTTAGGGAATATCATTCTTAGATATCCACTAAAACAACAACAAGAAGATGCGATACAACAAAGTCGCGATATTTTAGCCGATCTGCGCAAGTTGCTGAAACTCTCGCGAATCGGTTAGGGAATGGTAGTAATGAGAAAATTAGTGCTAGTGGCAGTGATACTGGCCATTGTGGTGATTGTGCTAGGAGCTTACACGCGCTTAACTGATGCGGGTCTAGGCTGTCCCGATTGGCCGGGCTGTTACGGTCATCTGACCGTGCCAAAAACTGATTCTCACATTGCCGCAGCAGAGAGTGCATTCCCTGAACGACCTTTTGAAGCACACAAAGCGTGGAATGAAATGATCCACCGTTATGCTGCCGGTGCATTAGGCCTTGTTATCCTAGCCATTTTTATCGTCGCATTTGCCAAACGTACCTACCACAGCCCGGTTAAACTTCCCTTTTTTCTGCTCTGTCTGGTGATATTCCAAGCTGCACTGGGCATGTGGACAGTGACAATGGACTTAATGCCCGTCGTGGTAATGGGCCATCTACTAGGCGGATTTTCAGTGATCGCCTGTTTGTACTTGCTATATTTGCGTTTGACACCGTATCGAATACCGGGCGGCGATGCGCATATGAGCAAGTTTGCTAAGTATTGTGCGTTGGGCATCGTTATTTTGGTGGGACAAATTGCTTTAGGCGGTTGGACATCTGCAAACTACGCAGCGCTTGCTTGCACAGAATTCCCGTTTTGCGAAGGTGATTGGGCTGGAAAGCTGGATATCCCCGGAGCGTTTAGCGTGCCACCAGCTGAAAACTATGAATTTGGTGTGCATGATTGGGAAGAGCGCATGACCATGCATGTCGCACATCGAATCGGTGCAATTATCACCTTTATTTATTTGTGTTGGCTGTCAATACGACTGTATGCCAATGCATCGTCACAGACAATTAAAAATCTGGCTGTTGGAGTTGTACTCGTACTCGGCTTACAAGTGATGCTTGGGGTCAGCAATGTTGTGTTCAGCTTGCCTTTAGCGGTGGCGGTGATGCACAACGCAGTGGCTGCTGGCTTACTGCTGATTATGGTGAAACTGTGTTACACCTTATACAGAAAGATTTAGGAGACCAAGGTGAGTAAAACCCTTGAAGCAAATTTCGCAAAGCCCTCGTCAGTTAGGGCAACATGGCGAGACTACTATGAGTTAACCAAGCCTAAAGTCATTATGCTACTTCTGCTTACCGCTTTGGTAGGCATGTGTTTGGCGACTGAGTCTTGGGTGAGCTGGCAAATATTGGTTGCGGGTCTTGGTGGAATTGGTTTGTTATCGTCCTCTGCCGCCGTCGTGAATCATGTTGTTGATCGCAACATTGACAGCAAAATGGCCAGAACCTTTAATCGACCTGTCACCAAAGGCAAAATTAGTCCAAAACGCGCGTTAATTTTTGCGTTTGTTCTGGGGGTGGCGGGATATCTGTGTTTAGAAATTTGGGTAAATACACTTACTGCGGTGTTAACCCTGGCTAGCATGGTGGGTTATGCAGTGGTCTATACCATGTATTTAAAGCGTGCAACGCCCCAGAATATCGTTATTGGTGGTTTAGCAGGCGCCGCACCGCCGTTACTGGGATGGACAGCGGTTACAGGTGAAGTGCATTCCTATGCGTTGTTACTCGTGTTGATTGTTTTTACTTGGACACCACCACACTTTTGGGCTTTGGCCATTCATCGAGTGAAAGATTACGCGAAAGCTGAGATACCCATGTTACCGGTAACCCATGGCGTGGAATTTACCAAAACCTCTGTGTTGTTATACACTTTGTTGTTGACCATTGTGTGTCTATTGCCATTTTTAACCGGCATGTCAGGGGTAATTTATCTTGTTGGATCTAGTCTTCTGAATGCGGGTTTTATGTATTATGCGTGGAAACTGAAATATGCCTGCGAAGACTCCACTGCAATGAAAACATTTGGTTTTTCAATTGTACACCTAATGGTATTGTTCATTGTCCTACTAGTTGACCATTACTTTAAGTTTTCATTATGAAACAAAATGCAGTTCTAGGGGTTGTAGCTATTGTCGCGCTACTGGCGGGATTATATTTTGCTGTCAATATCGCACCTCCAGAACCTGATTCTCCGAAATATATGCAGCAGTATCCGGCTGCCCGTGCACTGCCTGATTTTGAGCTTTATGATCAAAATGGCGAAGCTTTTACCAATAAAAACCTTCAAGGCAAATGGTCACTTGCTTTTGTAGGCTATACCTTTTGCCCAGACATTTGCCCAACGACAATGGCTGAATTGGGCAAAATATATCCTCAGTTACAGCAAATCGAATCAAATGAGCCAATTCAAATTTGGTTTTTATCTGTTGATCCGAGGCGCGATGATGCCAATCGACTAAACGAATATGTGAATTTCTTTAATCCTGCTTTTAAGGCGACTTCGGGTGAGCATAAACAGCTTTTCCCACTGGTTCGCGCGATGGGAATGATGTATTCAATGAGTGATAACATGGACAACCCCAACTACTTGGTTGATCATAGCTCGTCGATCACCGTGGTAAATCCTCTCGGGCAGGTAATCGGGCGTTTTAAACCACAAATGAAACCTGGCAAACTGGCAGTAAGCGACAGCCAACAAATATTGACCGATATGCCCGTCGTGGTGCAGCTTTAACTCACCGTGCAAGACAAAATCACCTCTGCCAAACCCAGCGATGCTGCATCCCTGGCTAAACTCATTTATCAATCCGGTCCGGCTAACATAGAAGCCGTGTTTTGTGATGAGATGGCTGACTTTGATGAGCAACAAAAACAATCTCATTGTATCGCTTACATACAACAAGCTTTACAACAACCTGATGGACAGTTTGGCTATCAAAATCAATATGTAATCCGCGAACAGGGCAGCGTAGTTGCTTGCGTAAGTTTTTGGACCTGCGTCTTGCCGGAATCATTTAAACAAGCCACTTTATCCAATCTGCTTGAGCATTTTGGTGCAGTTAAATGCGCTACTATCTTAAAAAATAGTGAATTGCTCTCTGAATTGCTGCGTCGACCAAGCGTCAATGAGCTATCGATTGGGCATCTGTCCGTAGATCCAAATTTTCAGCGCCGGAGACTCGCAACAAGTCTTTTGCAGTATTGCCAGGCAAAAGCGAAGTTGAAGGGTAAAACCAGTCTAATATTGGATTTGGCGGCGGATAATCACGCTGCTTATGATACGTATAAAGCCTTTGGTTTTGTTCAGGTTGGTTCAAGTCAGCCAGGTGCGAGCGCTAAATGCGCTGGTATGGTCCCTCATATACATATGTTGAAACAGTTAAGTTAAGCCTTTTTGTATCAATTGCCGTATAAAAACTATTCAAAATAAGTGATCCCGATCCCTCCAAATACATAGCCACACAGGATGTATTTAGCACGATCGATAAAATGTCATGGAGTAAGCAATGAAAAACTTTAATAGTATTATCAGCGGTTTAAGTAAAAGTGGACTGTTATCAGGATTTGCCGGAGGAGTCGCCGGTGGCGCGTTGACGGGGGCATTAACCAGTAAAAAAGGCAGCAAAATGGGCAAGAGTGCATTAAAACTTGGTGCGCTCGCCGCTGTTGGAGGCGTTGCCTGGAAAGCCTATCAAGTCTATTCGCAAAAGAATGCCCAGCAAGGCGCTCAAACTGCCTCTCAGCCAATGAATGCCGCCAACCAACCTGTTGCGCAATCGCAGTATATCCCTTCTCAACCTAAGCAAAATTTAACTTATTCCCCATCCACCTTATCGCAAAGGCAGTTTGAACAGGTGATTGAAGACGAACAAAACGAATCTGGGCAAATGCTTTTGTTGCGTGCCATGATTACGGCCGCCAATGCAGACGGCCACATCGATGAAAACGAGCGTCAACGTATCTATGAGCAAGTTGATAACCTTGAGCTGTCGGTAGAAGACAAGGCGGGGTTGTTCGATGAATTGCGCAAGCCATTGTCAATGGAGCAACTTGTGGCCGCAGTACCTAATTCTGAAACGGCTGTAGAAGTTTATGCCGCGTCAGTGATGGCTATTGATGAGCAACAACCAGCTTCACAGGACTATCTAAATCGCCTGTCGGCGTCTATGTTGATCCCCAAAGAGTTAGTCAGTGCGATTCACCAACAGACCAATGATATGCGTAACGCATAGGAGCTTACTCAATGTCAAAGCCACACATCCCCCAACAAGCGTTTGACTGGTATGACGAATATGCACATGGTGATATCGATCGACGCACGTTTATTAGTCGCCTTTCATCACTTGCCGTGACAAGCTTATCAATTTCAGCTATCGCTGCCGGGCTAACGCCAAACTACGCTAAAGCTGAACAAGTGTCGTTTAATGATCCAGATATTGTAGCGAGTTATGCCGAATTTGATTCGCCAAACGGTCACCAGCGAGGCAAAGGTTATTTAGTCATGCCAAAAACAACCGATGATAAAACTGCTGGCGTATTGGTTGTGCATGAAAATCGAGGGTTAAATCCGTACATTAAAGATGTTGCAAGGCGCTTGGCTAAATCTGGTTATGTCGCCTTTGCTCCGGATGCGTTGTTTCCAGTTGGTGGTTACCCCGGAAATGACGATGCAGGCAGAAAAATGCAGCGGGAAATGTCACGAGACAAAATTGAGCAAGATTTTATTTCAGCCGCTAACTTTCTTAAGCAACATGATAAGATCTCAGGCAAGCTTGGTGTGGTTGGGTTCTGTTTTGGCGGTTATATCAGCAACATGCTAGCCGCTACCTTGCCGGATACCATCGATGCCGCTGTACCCTTTTATGGCTCGCCGCCGAAGCCTGATATCGTCGATAAGGTTAAAGGGCCATTACTGGTGCAACTGGCTGGCTTAGACAAGCGAATTAATGCCACCTGGCCTGAATATGAGCAAGTGCTAAAAGCCAATAGTGCCAACTATGCAGTGCATAGGTACGAGGGGGTAAACCACGGCTTTCATAATGATTCCACAAGTCGCTATGATCAAACGGCAGCGGAATTGGCTTGGCAACGAACCCTAGCGTTTTTTGATGAATATTTGCGTGGGGTTAGTTAGGGCGTGTTGACGAGCATTTTTGTCATGCAGACGCTGTGAGGGTCGTCAAAATAGTCAGCAAAAGGCGGGCATTCTGCAAATCCAAAGCGTTTATACAATAAACGCGCAGGCTTAAAAAAATCCATTGTGCCCGTTTCCAGGCTAATCTGGCTATACCCTTCTTTTTTTGCTTGTTCCAGCAGGTGCGATAGTATTTTTGCTGCGACGCCTTGTCGTAAAAAAGCCGGCGCAGTGCGCATCGATTTGATTTCGACGTGTGATGTATCCAGTGATTTTAGCGCGCCACAACCGGCCAAACGGGCACCCTGCCATGCACTATAAAAGCGTATATTTTCAGCGTGAAACTGGCTTTGATCCAGTGCATGCACACTTTCTGGTGGAGAATGCTTAAACATTTCTTGATGATGCGCCTGTAAAATCTCTTTCACGGCTTGGCTGACCGGCTGCTCTAACCTCAATTCAAGGTCAATCGACATTAATAACCTCCTTGTTTTAGTCAGGCCAATTGCCTGACTCTGTGGGAACGAACCAAGGTTGGGAGAACCAATAAAAGCGCCCTTTTTTGCTTATGCTGGGTGCTGTGCAATTGACTCGCGAACGGCCTACAGGTAACACCTCCGGAACCGTGATATCTACACGATTCTCTTGCCATGCTAGTATCATCGAATCTCCCTTGTAAAAACAAGACACTTGTTGTTTTAGCATATCGGACAAATCCAGAGTTAATATTTGTTCGGGTTGTCTGTCTTCAAAGCTCAGTTGAGGTTGTTCGTTGCTTATTTCTATTACTGGCATCGCCAAGCTATTGAGCTTCACTTTTAGTGTATTGAGATTTGCATAAATGCCCGCAGCGGGGAATCGTGGCAGCGCACCAAAGTCACTGGTTGTTGATACCGCCCCTGAATGTTGACCAAATCCAATATATCCTTTTTCTCGCAAAGCTGTTTTTAGTTGATAATTAAATTCGCCATAGGGGTAGGCTACATATTTGAGACTTTGGCCAGTCTCTTTTTTGAGTCGTTTTTCAGCTTTTGAGATGTCCGCTAAGGTGTTTTCCAGCCATTTTGGTTGGTCAGAGCCGGTCAAAAGATGATTGTGCACGCTGGAATGATTGGCAAAGCTGACACCTTCGGATTGTAATTGTCGAACCTGTTGCCAACTCAATTGCCGAGGCTGCACACCGATCAAATCCGGATTAATAAAAATCGTATAAGGAAATCCATATTGTTTAATAATGGGATGAGCATTTAATGCGATATTGTCGTAACCATCATCAAAGGTGATAACCACAGCATTGTCCGGCAGCTTCTGTTTCGCAGTTGCCTCTGCTGACACACTTTGCATTAATCGCTGCAAGCTGATCACTGTATGATTTTTTGCCAAATAGGCCATGTGCTCAGCAAAATTTTCAGGGCTAATACTGGTACTGGGCGGCGTATCGGTGCTCACATGGTGGTACATCAAAATGACCCCATGACCGACGTTGGGCTTTGCACCAGCTAAAGTTGAAAATAAGGCCAAAAATACAACTGAAAAAATGAAATAATGCATTCGAAACATCTCATTGAAACTGACTCTGGATAGTAGCATTGGCGCAAATAGGAAACCAACCCCAACCTTCCAAGCAGGCGTTGCGTTTTTGGCAATGGGCACCTCACAACCAACTGCTTGCCATCGTTTTGCCGATGTTATTGGCACACATCACCGCACCCCTTATTGGGCTTGTCGACACGGCAGTACTCGGACACATGCCGGGCAGTCACTTTTTAGCAGGCGCCTCGTTTGCCGCGTTGCTGTTATCACAACTCTATTGGATATGTGGCTTTTTACGCATGTCTACAACAGGGTTGAGTGCTCAGGCTAAAGGTCAAGGATCTGGTTTTTCTGCTGCGCAGGTGTTATACCAAAGCGTTTTTAGTGCCGCCGTTATTGGTTTTCTGGTCCTGCTTTTTGGCGATTTTTTAATGCAAGCTAGCTTGGGGTTCTCAAATCCTAATCCGCTAGTGCAAGGTGTCATTATTGATTACTTTGGAATAAGAATTTGGGGAGCGCCAGCTGCTCTGATTAATCTGGCTTTAGTGGGTTGGCTGCTAGGGCAGCAAAAAGCAAAGGTGGTGATGCTGATCCAGATTATCGCAAATCTCCTTAATGTAGGACTGAACCTACTCTTTGTTTTTGGGTTTGGTTGGGACGTTAAAGGTGTGGCTGCGGCAAGTATCATTGCCGAGTATTTCATTCTGGTTAGCAGTTTCTGTTGTATATACGCCAGCGGGTTGTCGAGATTACAACTTTCTTGGCTCGGATTGTCAGCGTTGAAAAATATGTCAAAACTCAACAGCTCAATTCTTATCCGAAATTTGGCGTTACAAGCCTGTTTGGTTTTTATGACTTTTCAAGGCTTACGCCTAGGCCAACAAACTGCTGCTATCAATGCGATATTAATGCAGTTTTTTGTCTTAATTTCACTTGGTCTTGATGCGGTTGCTTTTGGCGTTGAGGCAAAAGTAGGAGAAGCCAAAGGAGCTGAAAATCCAAAACTGCTGAATTATTTTGTAAAGCTGGGCCTATTCTGGTCGAGCATCTTTGCTATCGGCTACGGCCTAGTGTTTTTTGTATTTGGCCAACCGATCATTGGACTGCTTACCGACCAGGAAACATTAAAAACTGCGGCCGAGGAGTTTTTGGTGATTGTCTGGCTATTGCCGTTAATTGCCCATTGGTGCTTCTTATTTGATGGTGTATTTATTGGATTAACCCGGGCAAAAGCTATGCAAAACAGCATGATAATCAGTGCTGGTTTAATATTTTTTCCAGCCTGGTGGATATTGTCTGATTGGCAAAATTGGGGGCTTTGGATCGCGCTTTTGAGTTTTATGGCTGCGCGGGGAGTTAATCTTGGTGGTTACTATTTCTATCTTTTTCGCCTGCATCGCTTAACTGACTGAGAGTTTGTGAGAAGCGGTTAGCGAAAATACCCAAGTAGCCTTTGGCGGCAAAGACAAAACCTCCCGCAAGGATCAATAAGCCAGGAACTTGCAGAAGCGCCCAATATTTTGCACCAAGTAAAATAAACACAACGCCAACACAAAAAACAAAAAGGCCGATTTTGAAATCGGCCCAGCTTTTGGCAGGATCACTGCCCAACTTGTAAAACCAACGTTTAAGCATCTACTGCCTCTGGTTTATGACTGGCAAAGGGTATGCTTCAAATCAGTAGTATGAGTGTTCCCCAGCCTGATGTTCCGTTGCATCTTTCACACCCGTCAGCTCACCTGCAAAGGCCGCTAGCATTTGTTTTTCAATACCATCTTTTAAGGTTACATCAACCATCGAACACCCGTTACAACCGCCACCAAATTGCAATACGGCTTCGCCATCTTCGGTGATTTCCATCAACATCACTTTGCCACCATGGCTCGCGAGTTGTGGGTTGATCTCCGCTTCAATCATGTAGCTGATGCGCTCGGCCAGGGGAGCATCCTCATCCACTTTACGCGCTTTGGCATTAGGTGCCTTAAGGGTAAGTTGAGAGCCCATCTGGTCGGTGACAAAATCGATTTCCGCTTCTTCTAAAAAAGGAGCACTTTCTTGATCCACAACGGCATCAAATCCGTTAAATTCCAGCACGGTATCAGTTTGTTCTACTGCGTCGGGTGGACAGTAAGACACACCACATTCGGCTCCAGGAGTACCTGGGTTGACCACGAAAACCCGAATGTTTGTATCAGGCTCTTGTTTTTCAAGTAATTTTGCGAAGTGCGCTTGAGCACTTTCTGAAATATTAATCATCTTTCATTCCTGACTAACAGAATAATTACCGCGCAATATACCAGAAATACTTGAGTAAAACACTCAAGTAATGAGGTTCTGTTATGAAATTTTTAACTATCAAAGATTTCATGCATACTGACCAGACCAACACGCTCTAATTAAAAGACCGGTGAAATTATTTAGTTTTTTATCGGTCATTAAAATGACATAACAATAACGACTGAAAGAGTTTTCTATGAGAATACTGCGAACCAGCTTGGCTATCTTTTTATTGATTGCCCATTTTAGTGCATTTTCAAAGTCCGATTTGGATTATTTGCCTAGCTCCATTAAATACGACCCCTCAATCCCAAAGCCTGCTGATATTCTCGGGGCCCCAGTTGGTCAATGGCACGTAAGGCATGACCAACTCGTTCGTTATATGGAAGTTTTGGCTGAACGCTCTGATCGTATCACCATTCTGGAGACAGGGCGCACCCATGAAAATAGAAAGCTTGTGTTGCTGACGATTACCTCGCCAACCAATCAGCAAAACATTGAGAACATCCAACAAGCACACCTACAAAAAGTGCAAACCGGACGCAAGACCAATGACTCTGATCCTCTCGTTTTTTACATGGGATATAGCGTGCATGGTGACGAACCCTCAGGCGCAAATGCCGCGCTACTTATCGCTTACTACTTAGCAGCTGGCCAAGGAGATGAAGTTGATAAATTGCTCAATAACAATGTCGTTTTACTCGATCCTTCATTGAATCCCGATGGATTATCCCGTTTTGCGCAGTGGGCAAACATGCACAAAAGCCAAAACCTTGTTGCCGATCCGAACAACCGTGAACATCGCCAACGTTGGCCAAGCGGCCGTACCAATCACTACTGGTTTGACTTAAACCGCGATTGGTTGTTGCTAACTCACCCTGAATCAAGAGCCAGAATTGAACAGTTCCATAAATGGCGCCCTCATGTGTTAACCGATTTCCATGAAATGGGTCCTAACAGCACCTACTTTTTTCAGCCCGGCATCCCATCACGTAAGAACCCTTGGACGCCAGATCAAAATGTCAGATTGACCGAAGCCTTGGGCGATTTCCATGCGGCTGCATTGGACGCCAATAAAGAACTGTACTTTACCCAAGAGTCGTTTGATGATTTCTATTACGGTAAAGGTTCTACTTACCCTGACGCCCATGGCACCATAGGGATCTTGTTTGAACAGGCCAGTAGTCGAGGCCACCTTCAAGATACGCGAAATGGTCAACTCTCGTTTCCTGACACTATTCAAAACCAAGTAACAACTTCTTTATCTACCTTCAAAGGTGCGTTGGCCAATAAGTCTGAATTACTTAGCTTCAAGGCTGACTTTGTTAATCAAGCCAAAGAATTGGCTAAAAATGATGATATTCGAGGTTATCTTCTTAACGAAGCAAAAGATCATAGCCGTTTCAATCAATTGAAGCGTATTCTCGAACAGCATCAAATTAAGTTTTACGCTCTAAATAAAGACGCGAAGATTGATGATCGCACTTATTCGGCGGTGGACAGCGTTTTTGTGCCGTTGGATCAACCTCAGTATCGGCTAATCAAATCGATTTTTTCTACGCGAAAACGATTTGCAGATAACACTTTTTATGACGTATCTAACTGGAATCTTGCTTTAGCTTTCAATATTGAGTACGCATCGGTGAGCAAAAGCGCCATGCGTCGCCTGTCTGTTTCAGATTCACCTGCACAGATGCGTACTTCTGAGTTACCCCAATTGACGTCAGATGCCTATGCCTATGGCTTTGATTGGCAGGACTACAATGCGCCCAAGCTGTTACAGCGTTTGTATGACAATGACATTCAGGTGCGCATCGCTGAAACTGCGTTTTCTGCTAAAACCAGCCAAGGCACAATCAGCTTTTCTGCAGGTTCAGTAATTATTCCGATGGCTTTGACCCAGCCAGACAATCTCAGCACCAAGTTACAGACTTTGTCCAACGAAATGGCAATCCCGGTTCGCACCATCGAGTCAGGTTTAACCCAACAAGGCATCGATTTGGGTAGTAGCAAAATGGCCGCTGTAAAACAACCTAAAGTGATGATTGTAGGAGGCTTGGGAACATCGCAATATGAAGCAGGCGAAGCATGGCACTATCTCGATAACCACGTGGGCATGCCCGTATCAATTATTGATTTAGACCGACTCGGACAGACAAATATTGAAGACTATACCCATATGATTTGGGTGTCTGGGGACTATTCATTTCTCACCGATAGTACTGTGGAGAAAATAGGTGATTGGGTCAAAAGTGGCGGCGTACTGATTGGCCAGCAATCAGCAACTAAATGGTTTAGCGAAAAAGAATGGCTCAAGGCCACTTTTATGATGCAATCTGAAATAGACGATGCATTTGATGGAAAGGCGTTAAACTTCGCTGAACGCGAAGCCTTTGCGGCCAAACAACGTATCGCTGGCGCTGCCTTTGAGACAACACTAGATACCAGTCATCCGCTTGGTTACGGTTACCAACGCACTTTACTACCGGTCTTTAGAAATCGGGGAGATGTATTGTTAATGCCCGAAAAACCCTTTGTCACCGTTGCTCAATTTACCGAAAAGCCGCTGCTGGCAGGCTATGCGTCAGATGAGATGGAAGATCTTATTGCTGATTCTGCGGCGATCGTCGCACATCGTCTTGAACAAGGCACAGTAATTGGCTTTGTAACAAACCCAAATTTCAGAGGATATTGGTACGGCACCAGCCGTTTACTGAGCAATGCCATTTTTATGTCGGCATTTATCGACGCTCAGGGGTGATACATAGTGCCCAGACATCTATCTTGATGTCTGGGAACTGTGCTCTTATCGCATCAACGGCTGCGCCCACTGTCGCCCCTGTCGTGATCACATCATCAAAAATAGCGATATGATCAACATCTAGCTCATGCGCCATGGTGAAGATGCCTTGTGCATTTTTCATTCTTTGGGCGCTGTTGAGCCGAGTTTGTGCTTGGCTGTTGACCACCCGTTGCAGCGTTTGTGGCAAAAACTTTAGACAATAATGTTTGGCGATATTTTTGCCGATGATACTTGCCTGATTGTACTTTCGCGAGGCCATTCGTGAGGGATGAAGCGGGATTGGTACCAGTGCCTTAGGTAAATCCGTATGCGCTAACTCCAAGTGACAAAATAGTTCTGATAGCGCCTGAGCAAAAACGACTTTGCGGTTGAATTTCAGTCCCGAGAGCAGGTAAGAATACGGCCACTGATATTCAGACATGGCAAACAGACGGTCAAAATTAATCACCTTTAACTCGCGCAAAATTTTAGGATTACATAACAAATTTTGCGCCTCATTCTGCATATTGAATCGTGGCAGGTCAGCAAAACAATACGGGCAAACTAATGCCTTGCTCAGTTGATGACACAAAACACATTGTTGATTTATTGCTAACCAGCCAAACCATCCTTTGATACCATTAAACATCCTTGTTTCCTTTCTTAAATAGGCGTTGATGAATACTCCATTGTTTACCGAATCTAGAGGTCAGGGGCCCGAACTTGTCATGCTGCACGGTTGGGGGCTAAATAGTGGTGTCTGGGAGCCGATCAGCCATTATCTGGAACAGCACTTCAGGATCACCATGATAGATTTACCGGGCTTTGGCCGAAATGCGGCCAATATGCCTAAGGATTACACCCTGGAATCTATCGCAAGTATGGTATTGGCCGTAATGCCAGACAAGTGCAGTTTATTGGGTTGGTCATTGGGTGGCTTGGTGGCACAGGAAATCGCCATTGAGCATTGTGAGTGTCTAGACAGGCTAATGTTAGTGGCAAGCACCCCAAAGTTTTCACAATCAGAAGATTGGCCGGGGATTAGAAAAGTTGTACTAGAAACTTTTGAGCGGCAACTAGAGCAAGATTTCAGTAAAACCTTGGATCGTTTTATGGCAATTCAGGCAATGGGCAGTGAATCTGCGCGAGATGACATCAAACAAATTAAAGCCCACATTCAACATTTTCCCATTCCAGATAATCGCGCCCTACAAGCGGGTCTTGCGATTTTGGCACAGTCTGACTTACGACATCGAATAAAAGACATCACGTGCCCTGTTAACTGTCTGTATGGTCGCTTAGATAGTTTAGTGCCACACAAAGCGATTGAACGCATTCAGTCCTTGTATACAGATGCTCAGCACCATGTCTTTGCCCATGCATCTCACGCACCTTTTATCTCCCATCCACAACTTTTCATGCAATCCATAGCTCAAATATTTAATATCGAATATCAGGGTGAGGAACCTTATTAAAGCGCACGGCTGTTTATTACAAACAGGTTTTTGGTAGATTCCCGATTAACAGCTTTTCGGGAATGACGCACAGGGGGTGGCGTTTTGGGAATGACGTATTAGGGAATAGAACATCATCCTCGCGCTCCTTTCAGATCATTTTTGCGAATGCGGGGATCTCCTAAAAACAGCACATTTGTTAATCACACAACGGTCATGGATGCAGTGCTTGTGTTTAGTAGTTTGTTTTGAGTCAAAGCTTTTTAAATCATTGTTGATAGGCTATAATTTACACAGGTAATGGGGGTTATCTATGGCATTTGATGTATCAAACAACATCAACTCAGCGATCATTTCAGGAACGCTTGGTTTAAATCGTGCGCAACAGGGTATCACTGAGGCGTCGTTGAATATTGCCCAGCGCAACGCTCAAGCGCAAACGCCACAAGACCTCCTTACCAATGCCGCGACACAACAAATAGGCCAGGTGAATCAACTCCTCCCCCAAGGTGGTGATAGTTTGACCAACGACTTGATCTCGTTGCAAATTAACAGTCGCAATGCGCTTGCTTCAGGCAAAGTGCTCGAAGTGGTCAACGATACCGTTGGCCGAATCATTGATGAGTTAGCCTAGGTTAACCTGATGAATATCGTTACGCCTATCCCAACTGCAGTTGTCTTTCCCACTGGAAATGTGGCAACGGAGTCTGCGCGTCGCGATAACACACTTAGAGAAACCATCCCTCAGACCAGCAACGCGGAAAATTCAGCCGCTGAGTCGGGTGTGGGCTCAGAATCTGATCGTGTCAAAACACCGGGGCAGTCGCCACAACTAACCTACGAAAGACCGCAAATCCAGCAAAATGTATTGAACCAAAACTCCGCCAATCAAGGTGATTTGTTTAACCAGGATAACGGCGAAGATCCAAGTGCTGGACGAGAAAATGCTGAAAGCCGACAACAAGAGCAACAGCAAGCGGCAGAGCAACGTGAAGTGGAAGCGCTCAAACAGCGCGACCGCGAAGTTCGTGCTCACGAGCAGGCCCATGCGTCAGTAGGTGGGCAATACGCAGGTTCACCCTCTTATGAATTCGAAAGTGGCCCTGATGGTCGACAGTACGCTGTGGGTGGTGAAGTCTCTATCGACATATCAGAGGAAAACACCCCTGAAGAAACCGTTCGCAAGATGCAACAGGTTAGGGCAGCAGCCTTGGCGCCGGCTGATCCGTCTCCTCAAGATTTGCGTGTTGCCAGTGAAGCAACACAGATTGCCACCGAGGCACGCTCAGATATAGCTCGACAAGATGCGGAAGAAGCCAGAGACGCAGTGGCCACTTCCATTGACGATATTAACACTGTTGCGGATGAAAATACTCAGCAAAATGCCGCACCGATACTCGGAAACAATGATAGTCGACCGTCTTCTGAAGTTGGTGCTGAAGTGCCTGATTTAGACGATATAATTGATGGCATATCTGCTCAGCCCCCCACCCGTTCGCTTGACAAAGCTCAGCTTGACACTGATCAAAATGCTCCGTCTGAGCAAACAAGAAGGCTTGCAGAAAATCGCGATAGCAGTATTTTAAGACGGGTTTCTGTGATTGAAAACTTCTATCAATCTGTCGCACAACCTCGTGATTTTGGTCTACAACAAAGCGCCTAGCACTCTTTCAAATTAACGACTATTGTATAGCCTGTTAAATGACGGTTTATAAGGTGTAATCCATGAAGCAGTTTTTAGTTCTTTTTCTTTTCCTAACGAGTTTCTCCATAGGTGCTCAGCAGGCTAGCGATGGTCAATTCAAAAGTGGAAACGAATCGCTAGTTTGGAGCGAAGCCAAATCTGGTTGGGTTTCACCCGAACAGTTTTGGTCAGATTATGCTCAACAACGAGGTGGCATAACCTGGGGAACCAGTGATACCTACCCGCCCTATGAGCAGGTAAAAGAGTATGACACTTTCATGGTCCAACTTGGCTCGAAAGTGTGCTTAATGGAGTTCTTTCATTCACGCTGGAGAAGAGCGAACGACGTACGCCGATGGGATGATAAATTTAATGAATATGGTGCTTGCCCAAACGTTTTTGATTAAAATTATTACTCAACCGCAAGCCTCAATATTCTGGTACTTAGCTGGTGATCGGTTTGTTCTTTACCTCGAGGAATTTGCCTGCCCAACACTGTAATGTCGCTGGCAGAAAAGGACTCAATGTGCAGGGTATTTACAATGTAAGACTTGTGTACCCGCACGAAACCCTCAGTTAGCCGAGACAACATAGATTTAATCGAACTGTAGGTTGTCAGCTTTTTGCCGTTGCATAAGTACACTTCCACATAATTTCCCATGCCTTGAATGTAGGCAATATCCGATAATTCGACAAAGTAGGTCCGACGGTCGACCACCAACTCCAATGGTTGCTCAATGTTGCGCCTCTGCAATTCAGACTTGAGCTGGGTCCTTAATCTCAGGTAGTGCTTAAGAATACTTATAGCACCGATAAATACCACAGTGCTGTTGATCAACATCAGATTTTTAATCCAATAATGCAAACTAAATACGATGTCACTCTGTGGGTAAAGCAAACCGTCATAAAAAAACCAAATAGCGGCGGATTGTAGACTGGCCGCTACGGATAAAATGGCAATATAGGACGTTAAAAATAAAGAAAAACGACGTTCCAATAGATACCTTGGGATCAACACATACACTACACAATAAACACATAAGATTCTTGGCGGTAAGAGTAAAAATTCAAGGTAGAAAGACGCAAAATATCCGTGCTCTTCTCGCATCCAGATTAAAGAAAAAACCACATAGTAGGCCATCCAGAAAAGGCCATGGGTCAGCAGCCTTGAGCCAAACAAGTAACCACGATCATCAATTAGATTTGCAGTGTTTAAAGTCATCATTGTTTCCTTTTGTTTGGTATAGATAAACAGCATTTTTGTATAAATGCCGCACATCCGCCCACCTTTTACCCTATAAAAAGCAAGAGCAATGGGCAATTCAGATCCGCTCAACACCTCTAAATAGTCGGTTAATTGTATTGGGAGAGAAAATGAAGTTTTTAAGCATTCGATTGTTCAAGTCATTCTTTGGCATTTGCACGTTGATTTATTTTGTCAGCAGTCAGGCAATGTCCAGTGATTTACCTCGTCGCGCAAGTTGGGAAGCAAAATTTGTTGCAGCAAATCCGCTAGGCAGATTGTTAGAGAATATCGATTCTGATTCTCCTCTAGAAAACGCAGGATTGAAAGTCGGTGATGTTTTACTGCAAGTCAACAATACACTGATTAAAGATGGCGCTACTTGGGACGATTTGACCGATAATTTAGTCGCCAATACACCTACAAAGTTAACCGTCAGGCGTGGATTGATGACCTTTGACGTGACCGCTAGGTTTAATCCAGTGCCCTTAGAACGTTATGCAGGTTTGGATGTGGAGTATGGGGTAGTAGAAAATGACTTTGGTTTTAAACAACGAACTATAGTGACGCTTCCTAAATCCACAAAAGGCAAGATCCCAGCGATTTTCATGGTGCAAGGGCTGAGTTGTTCGAGTGCTGAAGTGCGGGCTACTAGCAAGTCTAACTACATTAAAATGCTGAAGCAGATTGTTGAATCTGTCGACATGCTGGTAATGCGAATCGAAAAACCAGGCATGGGTGATAGTCAAGGAAACTGCTCGAAAACCGATTTCAATACTGAACTACACGGTTACGAAAAAGGACTGCAAACCCTCTTAAACGATCCGAGAATCGATCGTAATAGGGTGCTGGTGTATGGTAACTCTATGGGTAGTGCGATAGCCCCTTACCTTGCTATCAAGTATCAATTGAATGGTGTGATTAGCGATGGAACCTTTTACCGTTCATGGTTTGAACATATGCTTGAAATTGAAAGACGCATCAAGCAAATGCAGGGGCAAACCGAGGCGCAAATCAGTCAACAGATTAATCAAGCGTATATTCCGCTTTACTACGGTATGTTGATCGAGAAAAAGAGTTACGCTCAAGTGATTCAAGAAAATCCCTTACTTGCTCAATACAATTATCATGGTCCAGAACACATGTATGGCCGACCAATGGCTTATTATCATCAACTACAAGATTTTGATTTTGCTGGTCAATGGCAACAAGTCAAAGTCCCGGTCAGGGTGCGTTGGGGTGAAAATGATTGGATCATGTCTGAAGCAGACAATCACATGATCGTGGACACTTTAAAGCGGGCTGGCAATCAAAATGTTGATTTGGTGATTTATCCCAAACTGGACCACTGGAGCACATTACACGAAGCACCTGCAGATTCGTTCAATGGAAAACCCGGTGTGTGGGAAGACGAGATTGCACAGTTGATTGTGCGATGGGCAAAAGAGTTGAATAGTCGCAACTGGAATTAATACGCGTAAAAACATTGTGGATGGAACATAACTATCCCCGCTGCAAGGCGGGGAGATCTGCATTTACTATCCTGCTCCTGCTGAACATTCATAGAGTTATCATTACGGACTAACCCCATACTTTTATCTGCGCTGCAAGTTCGTAAGGTCTGAACGGATCCTCACTTGTTTATCCTGTTACCGTGCCTTTTGTAAAAAAAATGTGAATTTATCTGGAGGATTATTTTTTCCCACTCGTCTTAGTGTTCGATGCGTGAGCATCATCCACTGTTAATTGGATATGCGCCTTGGGGAACTGGTACCGCCCTTTGAGCGCTTCAACTAACACTTTGGTTAAAGGAAACACAAGGTCAACCGCCTTGGGTTCACATTATCAGGACACAGCAATGTTCAAGAAAACAAAATAACCACTGCGGTACTCGCCGTCATGGCTTCCATGGCTTGCTCTCAACACGTTTATGCACAACAAACAGGGGCACAACAAGCGCCTGCAACTGACCCAGATATCGAACAAATCCAGGTTCGCGGAATTCGCGCCAGTATGGCAAGGGCGATGGATGTGAAAAAAGAATCGGCAGGTGTGGTTGATGCCATTTCCGCTGAAGATATCGGTAAATTTCCAGATACTAACCTGGCGGAGTCGCTGCAACGGATTACCGGGGTGTCTATTGATCGCTCAGGTGGCGAAGGCCAACTTATCACCGTGCGCGGTTTTGGCCCCCAGTTCAACACGGTATTAGTGAATGGCCGTCAGATCGCGTCTGAAAATAATTCACGAGCATTCAGTTTTGACACTATCGCCTCTGAGTTGGTTAGTAGCCTGGACGTGCATAAAACGTCTACCGCTACCATGCAGTCTGGTGGCATAGGTTCTACCATTAATATTAATACTGCCCGACCATTTAGTATTAGCGGATTCAAAGTCGCAGGCAGCGTGAAAGCGGTCTACGATGAAAACAGCGAAGAGACTACACCACAAGTCTCAGCATTGATCAGCAACACTTTTGACGATGACCGTGTAGGCTTATTGTTGGCCGTATCTCATCAATCCCGTGAAACCCGTTTGAATCAAGCGCAAATGGATGGCTGGCTGGAAAATGTCGGCGTGCCAAATCCGGAAACTGCCAGTGGGGAAGCTTGGACAGGAAATATCTTCTCGCCACGTAATTATGATCACAAAGTTACATTTGAAGAGCGAACTCGAACTAATGCCAATTTAGTTTTCCAATATGCAGCAAGTGAAGATGTGACCATAACCGCCGATGTTCTTTATTCCGACTTTGATATCGAAACTGATGCAACCTCTTATGGTCATTGGTTCACTGCGCCAAATATTCAGGGTGTTGCCGATGATGGTAGTCTGTTTGATGCTAATGGCGATCGTCGAAGCGCGATAGTCGATGCCAATGGTACAGTAGTCGACTTGTATCAGGAGCTTGGTCTAGCAACCGATATGCACGCGAAAAAATTCGATCGTTTAACAGAAACCACTGATATTGGTTTGAACATCGAGTGGGATGTGAATGAAAATCTTGATTTGGAATTTGATTTACATCACTCCAACGCAGAACGAGAAGCCAATAACGGTGGCGAAAATCAGCTTTCGTTAATCGGTTATGCAAACCGCGTGCGTTTTCAGGTAGACGACAATATTTTGCCTCTGGCCAGCATGTTCGCAACGCCTAATGCCAACATTTACAGCGGCCAAAACGAAATTGATGTCGGTGGCAATTTATTTGTCGCTGATCCAAACAACCCTGGTTTCCTAATCTACAACCCCAGTATCAGCGCACCTGATGGTGTAAGCAATCATCTGGACCCTGCCAACAGTCGTGCACACGTTATGTTGCGCCGTGGCTGGGCGGTTGAAGATGACGTGACCCAATTCAAAGTAGATGGCGAATGGGACGAAGGTTCAGACATGGGGCTAATGTCCGCCAAGTTTGGATTCCAGTACACCAATGAAACCAAAAGTCTGACCCGCTGGGACAACGACACAGGTGTACATTGTTTGTATTGTGGCTACCCAGATGCGCCAGCTATACCCGCTGACATGCAATATGTGTTTGAGGCCGGCAGTGACTTTTTAGCTGACGTAAGTGGCAGTGGAAGAATGCCTACCAGCTGGCTGGCTCACGATGGTGAAGCACAGTTTGCTTTCCTCGAGTCTGTTTCAGGTCAAAGTTTTGATGCCGTGCGTCGCAACAATTCTATTGAAGTAGAAGAGCAAACGCTTGCCGCGTATGTGGAGATGGATTTTGAAGGCGAATTGGCCGAGAAACCCATATTCATCTCTGCAGGTGTGCGCGTCGAACAAACTGATGTGGATGTGTCAGGCACCTCTGCACCTTTGACCGGATTAACGATCCTGGATGCTACTGAGCTCAATCAAGAATATGGTCCAGCGGAACCTATCGCACAAAGCTCAGACTATGATGCCATTTTGCCAAACATGAGCATTAAGTGGGAATACACTGATGAGCTGATTTTCCGCGCCGCGGCATCACGCACTTTAACTCGTCCAACGCTCGAAAGTATGTCACCGGCGATCAACATCACCACGACCCGTCAAGGCGGCGACTTGCGCTCCTTCAGTGGTAATCCAATGTTGAGTCCTTTTACCTCGGACAATTTCGACTTATCAGCAGAGTGGTATTACGGTGATGCAAGCTATGCGTCTTTTGGTTACTTCAAAAAAGAAGTCTCTAACTTTATCGTTAATGGTCAATCGCAAATTACCTTTAGTTTGCCTGATGGTTCTTTGGTACAAGACCCCTCAAGAAATGTCGACGCCGTTTTCACTAATACCTTGCCCAGCAATGGTGAAAACGCCAGTGTTGATGGCTTCGAAATGGCTTGGCAGCATACGTTCGATAATGGATTTGGCTTTATCGCCAACGCCACCTTTGCCGACAGTAATGCTGAACTCGATCCGGCTGATGTGAACCAAGTGTTTGCCCTAACGGGATTAAGTGACTCACTCAATGCAGTGATTTTCTATGAATCAGGTCCGTTCCAAACCCGCTTAGCGTGGAACTGGCGAGATGAGTTTGTCCAGTCATTAACGCAAACCGCTGGCGACGGCCCTACCATTGTTGAGGACTATCAACAGTTGGACATTAGCGGAAGTTACGATCTCAACGACAACCTCAGTGTGTTCTTCGAAGGCATAAATTTGACCGAAGAGTATGTGCACAAACGGGGCCGTTTCGACAATCATCTATTGTTAGTTGAAGACAGCGGACGTCGCTGGTCCTTTGGAATTAGAGGATCATTCTAGTGTGTCTCGGAGTAACTTCTTTCACTTTTGACAAGGCTTGGTTGTAAGTGAAAAGAAAACGTGTGTGTACTCCTAGTTTGGCCGCTATCATCAGATAGCGGCCCTTTTTAGATTTTGGGTTTATTTTCGGATTATATGCCCATAACGTGTAGGCTTTAGAAACCAGTATGAACTACAAAAGATATCTTTATTTGAAAGACGCTGTGAACCCTTCCCTGGGCGCTTTGCGAAAACATCCCTGTTTTCGAAGCTTTCAAATAAAGATATCTCCAGTATTTGAAGACCTAAAAGCCAAACAATATTTAATGACTTAAACTGATAAAAAAAAGATACGATGATGATGAGCAATCAAGCTATTAATTCAGTTGTGATCGTGGGCGGTGGCACCGCAGGCTGGATAACCGCCGGGCGCATCGCCGCTGAACATCAACACAACCCTTCCATCGAAGTGACTTTGATTGAATCTCCGGATATTTCTCCCATTGGCGTGGGTGAGGGCACTTGGCCTACCATGCGCACGACCTTGTTGAAACTAGGTATTAGCGAATCAGACTTTATTAATCAGTGTGATGGTAGCTTTAAACAAGGGGCCAAATTTGCAAAATGGGTGACCGGAGAAGACGATGATTTTTATTATCACCCATTGGTACTTCCTCAAGGTTTTCACAAAACTAACCTCGCCAAATATTGGCACGAACAACATCAAAAATCAGGCAAATCCTTTTCGGAATTGGTCTGCTACCAAGAAGCTATTTGTGAACAGGGACTCGCGCCTAAAACCATACGACACGGCGAATTCGATGCCCTAGCAAATTATGCTTATCATCTGGATTCGGCAAAATTTTCAGCCTTTTTACAACAACACTGCACAGAAAAACTGGGTGTTAAACACGTCTTAGCCAATGTCGAAAGCATAACCAGTCATGACAACAATGATATCGCTTCGGTGATCACCAAAGAAGCGGGCGAAATCTTTGGGGATTTGTTTGTCGATTGCACCGGATTTAGCGCTTTATTGATAGGTAAACATTACGACGTTGAATTTGTTCCCTGTGATGATGTGCTATTTATCGACACTGCTTTAGCGGTGCAGGTACCCTATGAGTTAGATGACTCACCTATCGCTTCGCATACGATTTCAACCGCGCAAGATGCTGGATGGATTTGGGACATCGGTTTGCAACATCGCCGTGGTGTAGGTCATGTTTTCTCTAGCCGTCATACCTCGAAAGAGCGAGCCTATGAGCAACTTGGTAAATACGTAGGAGAGGGATTTGAGCAACTCCAGTTACGAGAAATCCCGATAAAAAGCGGCCATAGAAAAATATTCTGGAAAAACAATTGTGTCGCGGTGGGGTTGTCAGCGGGTTTTCTTGAACCCCTTGAAGCGTCGGCATTGGTGTTGGTAGAGTTGTCTGCGCAACTGATTGCAGAGCAGCTACCCGCATGCCGGCAAGTGATGGATGTGGTGGCCAATCGATTTAATCAGACATTCGATTATCGCTGGCAGCGGATTATTGACTTCTTGAAGCTGCACTATATGTTGTCAAAGCGCACCGACAATGCATTTTGGGTTGACAATCGAAACCCGGATACGATCCCTAATAGCCTTCAGGAACTCATGACCTTATGGCAATATCACCCGCCTGCTGATCATGACTTTTCCAGTAATAATGAAGTGTTTCCAGCGGCAAGCTACCAGTATGTGTTGTATGGCATGGGGTTTGTCACTGAAAATTTAACTCACGCTGTGTGTGACCGAGATCACAATTTAGCGTTGCAGCAATTTCAGCTCAACCAACAAGCCATTAGTAAGGCCAGCCGCTTGTTGCCCTCAAACCGCGAGCTAATTAACAAAATCAGACAATATGGTTTGCAAAGTGTGTAGCCATAGATGTCAAAACGTTAAATAACCAAACGGACTTAACCCTTAGGATATTAATATGAGTAAACTCGTCGCCCTAAATCCACTACATCATCGACACCTGAAAGTTGATACAAAAAAAGTCGAAGAATACGGTGCTGACCTGCACATGATCCCCGTAGGCGTGAATGAATTTGCTAAAATAGTCGCACAGTTTCCGATCCTATTTACTAAGAATGCGCAAACAGGGCAGTTTAACTGTATCGCTTTGACAGGCTTCGAAGAGGGAGAAAATCTATTTTGGCAAAATGCTCAGTTTGACAGCGTCTACATTCCTTTAAGCGTAATGCGTCAACCTTTTTTTGTGGGCCAAGACGAGCAGTCTGGTCAAGATTATGTCATGTGTATTAATGAACTAAGTTCGGTACTGAGTAAAACAGAAGGGGAAGCCTTGTTTGATGAAAATGGCCAGGCAACGCCCTTTCTTGCTCAGGCTCAAGAGTGTCTGGCGCAACTTGTGAGTGGCGAACAACAAACTTTTGATTACATTCAAATGCTCAACGATTTGAAACTATTAGTGCCATTGTCATTAGAGTTTACCTTTATAGATGAGCAGTCTAGAAAAATACAAGGACTCTACAGTATCGATGAAGACAAGCTTAAGCAGCTTGATGGCAAGACATTGGAAAAACTCAACAGCTCGGGCTCTTTGCAATTGATGTACACTCAAATTGCCTCACTAGCGCAGATTTATGTGTTGTTAAACAAAAAGAATCAAAAGCTCGGCGAAGTCGATCCCTGGTTTAGCGCAGCAGCTGAATAGGGGTTTTGGCTTGGATATGCCCGTTAAATTCAATACAAATGAAGATCCAGAGATAACCGTGACTCGGGTTGGTGAGTTGCAAACACCGGTGTTGGTGGTGGATGATTTTTTGCAAAATGTCGATGAGTTGATTTCAATGGCTGGGGATGTGAACAGCTTCTCTGGCCAAGGCACTGACTATTATCCCGGTGTTAGAAAACCTTTAGATAAAGCCTATGAACAGATGATTCAAGAATGGGTCAAGTACCACTTAGCGAGTCATCTAACAGATAACAATGCAGCGGTATTGAAACACGTAGACATCAACTTGGCGGCCTTGTCATTGACCAATCAAGCACCCGAGTCATTGGTCCCAATTCAACGAATACCACATTTCGATACGACTAACCCTAACCAGTGGGCTTTAGTACATTATCTTTGCGGGCCGGAATTTGGTGGAACAGGCTTTTTCAAGCACAAACGTAGTGGCTTTGAGACCATTACCGAGAAAAACCAAAAAGCATATTTTCGCAATTTGGCCGATGATGCCAGTGTAAAAGGTGTACCAGACGCTAAATACTTGCAGGGCAGTAATGACTTATTTGAAATGCTGCATTACGTTGAGGCAAAGAAAAATCGCATGGTGATATACCCCAGCAATCTATTGCATTCAGGCTTGATAAAAAAGTGGCAAGCACCCACACCACAACAAGGGCGATTAACCGCTAACGCATTCTGTGTTGTAACCACCTAGTTAACCTTTGCACAGGCTCTCTTTATCTCGAGCTCAGATTAGCTAATCTAGTTGGTGCAATGTTCCTTAATGCAATCCATGATTTTTTGCACACGCATCGGGCGCTTAATGGTTTGTGGATAGACGAGATATACAGAACGTTGCTCCGGTTCAAAATCATTGAATAGACCCACCAACTCCCCAGTCTCTAGTTCTTGCTCAATCATGTAGGCAGGTAAACGAGCGATCCCTAGGTGATCTTTAACCCCCTGTTTGATCAGCTCATTATCGGTAAATCGGTAGGTGGCCTGCGAGTCCATTTGTATTGGACCGTCCTGCGAAACATAGCTCCAGTTTTGCCAATAAGATAAAGACAAACGTGCATGCCCCTCAATGGCTAATGGTGTTGCTGGCTCGCCATGCTTATCGAGGTATTGCTGCGTTGCACAACTTACATAGTCAAAATCAAATAGCTTCTGGGCAATCATGTCTTGGGGAGGGGTGCGAGTAATACGCACCGCAAAGTCGTAATGGGCATCAAGTAGATTATACGTTTGGTTGCCTGTTTGTACATTGAGGTGAATATCCGAAAAAGTCGCTAAAACAGACTGCAAAGCCGGCATGATGCGGTAAGTCATCAAGCCTGCTGGCGCAGTGAAGCTAACATCTCCCACCAAACTTTGATCAACATTTTGGACCAGACGTTGGGTGTCTTGCCAAAAAGAGCGAAGCTTGTTGGTATGATTAAACAAGGCTTCGCCACTTGGAGTCAGGCGCATCGTGCGTGTGTTACGGATCAGCAGCTGTGTTGACAGTTCATATTCCAACTCTTTGATGTGCTTTGATAAAAAAGCCTTGGATACCCCCAGCTTATCTGCGGTGCGGGTAAAACTTCCACCATTAACCAACTCGGCAAAAAGTTTAAGTCGTTCTAGTTGCATGACTAATGCCATATTTGTTTCTGTTTGAGGGATAAATATATCAATTGTTCGTATGTGTGAACAATGTTTTCGCATGTTGAGACTTTATATTCAGCTCATTTGCTTGCACACTAAATCATCATATTAGTTATCCGTACTTAAACGTTATATCGCGCTGGAGAACAACAATGGCTTTAGATTTGCTACGAGTTATCACCTTTTTGAGTCTCGTTTTAGTTTCAACCTTATTGCAGGCAGATGACACTATGTCTAAGTATCAACCTAAACCTTATGTCGAACTCACCCATCCTGAATGGTCGAAAAAGGCCACCATTTATGAGGTTAACGTCAGGCAGTACACCAAAGAAGGTACCTTTAATGCTTTTGCAAAACACTTGCCCCGCCTAAAAGAACTCGGTGCAGACATTTTGTGGTTAATGCCTATTCATCCCATTGGCGAACTGAATCGAAAAGGCGAAATGGGCAGTTATTACGCAGTAAAAGATTACATGAAGGTGAATCCAGAATTTGGCACTTTGGAAGACTTAAAAAGTTTAGTCAAACAGGCTCACGACATGGGTATGTATGTGATCCTTGATTGGGTGGCCAATCACAGTGCGTGGGACAATCCGCTCACTAAAAGCCACCCGCATTGGTATACTCGAGATCACAAAGGTGATTTCCAACCTACGCCGTGGTGGGATTGGGACGACATCATCGATTTCGATTACAACCAACCAGATATGCGAAAATACATGACAGAGGCACTCGTTTACTGGGTTAAAGAAGCGAATATTGATGGCTACCGCGCCGACGTGGCCGGGTTTATCCCCACTGATTTCTGGGACAATGTTCGTGCCGAATTGGATGCCGTCAAACCAGTGTTCATGCTGGCTGAATGGGATGCCAGAGACCTGCATAAAAAGGCGTTTGACATGACCTACGCATGGGATTTGCATGACGCATTGGAAGAAGTCGCCCAAGGCCATTCAGATGCCGCTGGCGTTTACCAACACTTTGCCGATTCATTAAGTGCTTGGCCCGACAACGCAATCAAAATGAATTTTGTTGATAATCACGATAAAAATTCTTGGGAAGACACCATGTTTGCTCGCTTCGATAAGCATTTGGATATGAGCATTGTGCTCACTGTGATGGCTGAGGGTATGCCACTTATTTACAGTGGACAGGAAGCGGGGTTAGACCGCAGTCTGGCATTTTTTGACAAAGATTTGATTGAATGGAAGCCTCATCCAATTGGTGACTTATATAAAAGCCTTTTCGCATTAAAACGTGAAAACCAAGCGCTGTGGAATGGCGACTGGGGCGGCAAAATGATCCCTGTACCTAACTCCAACCCTAAATCTATTTTGTCATTTGCTAGGCAAAAAAATCAGGACAAAGTGTTTGCTGTTTTTAATTTTTCTGACACCGAGCAAAGCGCAACCTTTGATGAAACGATTCAGCTTGGTCAGTATGTTGAGTATTTCACAAAGCAGTCACTAATGATAAAAGCTGACAGCAAAATATTTGTACCTGCTTACGGTTATAAGATTTTCGTCAAGCCCTAAATTTTCACACTTAAGCAATCTGCCGGTCAGCACACAATTGCGCAGGCCGGTTCGATTTCATTTCCATTTTTCCAAAGGACACATTATGAACATGCCTGTTTTAGGTTTTGGTACCTTTCGTTTGCAAGACGAACTGGCCTATCAGTCTACACTTTCTGCCTTAAAACTAGGGTATCGACATATTGATACTGCGCAAATTTATGGAAATGAAGAACAAGTAGGTCAAGCCATTGCAGATAGCCAAATCAATCACAATGAGATTTTTGTTACCACCAAGGTATGGAACGACAATCTAACTCAACTAAAACTGCTAGATAGCGTAAAACAGAGCTTATCAAAGCTACAACTAGACGCTGTTGATCTGTTGTTGGTGCATTGGCCAGCTGCGCCAGCAGGTGTTGAGATGGAAGAGTACTTGAACGCCATGTTGGAAGCGAAAAAAGCAGGGTTGACCCGCGAAATCGGCCTTTCCAACTTCACGGTTTCGCAAATAAAACAAGCGGCCGAAACCATATCCATGGATGACATATTCACGAATCAAGTTGAAGTACATCCCTATTTGCAAAACAACACATTAGGTGAATTTTGCGATAATGCTGGACTACACATTACCGCCTACATGCCCTTTGCGTATGGTAAGGTCCTAAAAGATGAAGTGATACAAAGCATTGCTCACTCGCATCAGGCAACACCTGCGCAGGTTGTTTTAGCTTGGTTGCGCCAGAAGAATATGACCACCATCCCTTCCTCAACCAACGAACAAAATATGCAGGCCAATATGCAAAGCTTGTGGCTCACTTTAAATGAAGCGGAGATACAGGCGATTGCAAAATTGGATTGTGGCGATCGTCAGGCTACGCCTGATTTTTCTCCTCAGTGGGACGAATAATTTTTTGGTTGGATTAAAAGCTGCCGCGCACACCAAAGGTGTATCGGGCGCCTGGCTGTTGGGCCAGCAACAGTTGATTTTGATAGCGTCCATGTTTAATCACGTTTTCTTCCGTCAAATTTACCCCCTCAACAAACACCGAAATGTTATCGTTAAGTGCATAACTGGCACTCATATCCAGCTGGTTGTAGCTGCGAACATAAGTAGGCTCTGGGCCCTGAATTTGCACCAACGACTGCAAAAATCCGTCTCGATGATTCCAGGCAAAACGAAGTTGAGCCGGCCCATTTTCATAATAAATAATAAGATTTTGTGAATCACTGAGCCCGGTGAGGGCAAATTTTTGGGATAGGTCGTTGGGATCCAATTGCGCGTTACTATCAACTAAGGTCATGTTGGCGACAATACCAAGGCCGCTATCAAAATTATGTTGAATAGCAAACTCATAGCCTCTGACAATTGCCGTTTGACCGTTTATGGGCGTGGTCAAATCAAATTCCGCCAGACTGTCTTCATCATCCACTGCACCTGGATCCGAACCTGTACTGGGGTCGGTGACATCATTGATGGTAGTTTTACTGACATTGCTGACGATGAAATTGCTGACTTTTTTTCTAAAGTAACTCGCTGACAAATAACTTGAAGGCTGATAGTACCACTCAAGAGCCAGGTCGATATTTGTGGATTCAAAGGGTTTGAGCTGGGGGTTACCGGCACTTGCGCGCAAATCGCCACCCTGGCGGGTGGTGTTAAGCACCTGACTGGGCGACATCTGTGTCATAGTGGGGCGAGTCAAAGATTGTGAAATACCGACTCGGCCTACCCAATTTTGTGGCAAGTCAAATTTAAAGGAAAGGCTGGGTAACCAGTTATCGTAATTGGCGGATTGTGCGATTGCTCGGCTTTGTGACGTAACCTGACCTAATTCTGTCTGGTCTAGAATGGTCAACGCCAGCAGGTCGGCTTCCAATCCACTGACATCGATATCAGTTTTTTCATAGCGGATACCAAAGGTCGTTTGCATTGTGACAATTGACCACTCCTGGTTGTATTGGGCCTGAGCGTACGCGGCACTGACACTTTCTTCGATAGAGAATGAATTGTTGCGCAACACTGCATCAAAACTAATCCCGCTGGTGGCTTCTAAAAAGCTAAATAACGCTTCGCCATTGTGTCTAAGCCACTGTTTAGGAATATGCTCACTGCCGCTAATTCCTGATAGAAAATCTTCTCCGGCATCAAAGACCGTTTGGAAAATGTCAGGAATATCAGGAGACGGAAAATAACCACAAAATGTGCAATGTACCGCATTCGCTTCGTTATCCCAGCGTTCATTGCGTTTGGACTGCTCGGAGTAAAGCAATCCAAACTGCACACTGGATAAATTCTCGTGCCCACCGTCCCAGGAGAAATCCATTTTAGATTGGTCAAACTTGTCACGAATATTCCAACCTCGCCGCAACATCACATGGGCTTTGCCATTAATCGGATCCAGATAATTCGATACACCACTAGGATTACCCAAAGCATCGACAATAGTCGGATCTGCGGTTTGAAAACCGTCGATGCGAGGCAAGGTTTCGCCCTGAGAAATAGAAAACTGCGAGCGATTTAGATAACCAATCAGCGAAAGTGCATTGCCTGCGCCTTGAGTATCTTCAGTGGTTGCCTCAGAACTCGAAAGATCTAGTTCGACGTTGAAACTAGGGGAGAGCTGCCACTGACTATTTAGGCCCATCGCTTTGACGCTCGAGGGCCTATCAAAGGTGCGAGCATGAAAGTCGGTCGCATGGCCAACATTTTGTTCAAAATCGATGACCGTGCCGTTTTCATCGGTTAGTACGTTCTCCAGATTGCTTGATGTAAACCAATGTCCCATGGAAGTTGAGTCTGTTTTGACATCAAAATCAGACTGCAGATAATCAAAACTGATATCTAAATTTGGGCTAGCACGATATTGCAATACTAAAGTTCCGCCACTGCGTGTGCGTTCATCGAACCTGACTCGCTGATCATAATTTCGCGGTACAAAAATATTCTCAGATTCAGTGGTCAGTTGCGAATCGGGCACATCGGTGTTGAGCAACCAGCCATCGGTTTGTGCTTCATGAATGCGTGCTTTGCGTTTTTGATGAGAAACTGAAACCAGCCAGCCCAGTTTGTCGTTGCTGTGACTCACAAACACCGTCCCTTGAGGTGTGGTATTTTCACTAATTGTGTCGTACATGGCTTTGAGACTTCCAGCCATTTTAAAGCCTCTGGAGCTTAAGGGGCGTGCAGTTTGAATGTTGATCACAGACCCGATGCCGCCTGATGGCTGGGCTGCGGAGAAAGTCTTATCGACAGTGACTGCGGTGACTAACTCGGAGGCGATGGTATCAAAGCTAAATTCTCTGCCTTGGTTGTCAGTTGCAAGCCGTCTGCCATTACTTAACACTGTATTGAACTGCGGGCCTAAACCCCTGACAGTAACAAACTGCCCTTCACCTTCGGATCGGTCAATGGAAACGCCCGTTATACGTTGCAAAGATTCAGCTAAATTGAGATCAGGAAATTTACCCATTTCTTCCGATTGAATTGCGTCGGACACTCCCGATGCATTTTGCTTGATGTCCATCGCACGATTCATACTACCGCGAATACCCCGTACAAGAATTGTCTCGATTTGAGACGTTTCTTCAGGATAAGTCATCAAATCGTCACCTTGACTGGTAAACAAATCGACAATTTCTTCAATTAGCGACCTGTCCTCTCGTTGAGTATCCCGAATTGAAATTCTCTTGATTGTGACAACACCTTCTCGCTCAAACGAGGCTTCTAATCCGGTGCCTTCTAACAGCAAATTGATGCCATTTTCGATACTAAATTCGCCATTTAGAGGATTGGCCAACCGTTCTTTTACTCTCTCGAAGGGAAAAATAATGGTGAGGTCGGCTTGTTGAGCAAATTCGATTAGTGCTACGTCTGCCTGATTTGCCTGAACATTAAACGATTGCACTGTATTCACAGGTTGACCAAAAGCACCTTGAGATGGTGCCCACAATAACGCCCCACATAACAAAGTGCGGTGATTTAATACGTGTCCTACTGCCACTTTCATATGGCTAAATTTCATAATTAAAACAACGGGTTAATTTTGTAATTATTGTTCTTGTATGGTGTATGTAGAATACATGTTCTTATATTTTAAGCATCTAATTTGATCTAGCCTAAGGCGTTCAAAACAGGCAAAATTCGACACACTTTAAGCAAATTAAAACGCCAAAGACGTTAGCACAAGTTTACAAAAAAGTTACACTATTTTATCTTCTGCATAACCTGCAAAATTAATCTTAATTTTTTATCACGATGAATGGCGGATTTGTGTTTCACACTCGTCTTAATCAATGCGACGCATAAAAACGATATCGAACTAACGGATAAGAATGCAAAATAAATCGTCTACTCAATCGTCTGGCACAGTGACTAAAAAATCGCCTTTTCATCAGGTGTTCATGTCAGCTAAAGACAGCATGGAACGCATGGTGTCACGTATTGTGCCGCCAAAAGAGATTGAAGACATTGTGCAAGAAACCTATGTCCGCATTTGTCAGTTAGAAAATCATGAAAATGTCTCTCAGCCAAAATCATTTTTGATGACAACCGCACGTAATTTGGCCTTCGACCATGTTAAGCGAGCTGAATCCCGGTTGGCTGATGGTGTTGAGTCTGAACTAGACTTTGATGCGCAACACACGCGTCGAGATCCAGTTTTTGACGGGGCCGCCAGTGATGAAGAGTTTGCACATTTTTGTGAAGCCGTTCGGCAATTGCCGCTTCAGTGTCGACGGGTGTTTGTTTTAAAAAAGGTTTATGGCTATTCGCAGAAAGAAATTGCCAACGAAATGAATTTGAGTCAGAGCACAGTCGAAAAACATATCGCAACAGGATTTAAGCGATGCGCCACTTATATGTTGCGTATCGACGAGGTTAACAAAGAGCAGGCAGACGTCAGGTCGGCTACCGTAACGAGTTTAAAGGGTCAAGAGGGCAGAAAATGAGTAAAGTCGTGTCACTCAAGTTAAGCAAAGACCCGGTAGAAGAGGCGAGTCTTTGGATCGCTAAATTGGATCGGGGCCTGACGGTTGACGAAAAAGCGTCGCTCAAACAATGGTTAGATAGCGATGAGAAACACTCCGAGCTGTTTTTTGAGTTAGTCAAACTGTGGGACAAAATGGAGTCGCTTTCACAATTAAGTGACTTGTTTCCACATAAACCGGAAAAACAAAAAAAGTCTGCGTTTGCGCCCTGGGCCATGGCTGCCAGTGTATTTGTCGCTACCTTGGTCTCCGTCGGTGTTTGGCAATTTACCGGGAAAAATGCGTCGCCACAGATTGCTCAGGTTGTACAGTTTAAAAATAGTTATCAGACAAAAGTCGGCGAGCAAACAACCATCGTTTTGCAAGACGATACAAAAGTCGAACTTAACACCAATAGTCGGGTGCAAGTGACCTACACTGATAAACAACGATTGTTTGAACTTCAGCAAGGTGAAATGCATGTAACGGTTGCGCATAACACCTCCCAGCCACTAAGCGTCTATGCTGGCGATAAAGTCATTCAGGCCGTAGGTACTGCATTCAATGTTGAAATTGTCGATGATGCAGTGGAATTGATCGTGACTGACGGAAAAGTACTGGTAGCAGATGTGGATAAACGTCTGGCCAAGCCACTCACACTGACAGAGGTGCGTCTTCCAAGTCAGTCTTTAGCCGTTGAAAAGGGACAAAAAGCGCAGCTCGAACAAGGGCGCAATAGTTTGGTGCAAGAAGAGAATCTTAAAGTTGAAGTCGACTTAGCGTGGCAGCAAGGCAGCTTGATATTCCGTGGTGAAACACTGGAGCAAGCGATGCGAGAAGTTGCACGTTATACCAAATTCGAGTTTCAATTTGGTGACGATTCCATCAAAAATGTGCAAGTTGCAGGGCTGTTTAAAACCACCGATATTGATGGGCTATTGATAGCATTAGAACAGAATTTTAATGTTAAATATGAGAAAGTGGATTTCAACACCATTCAACTAAGCCAAAAATAATCTTTGTTGTAGTCGGACCATTCGCAAGAAAAGGTTCGACTATGATGGGCAAATACTTATCGGATTAAAACTTTCCACCCAACTCTGAGTGAATACACAATAATGAATAATAATCACGCGCAAGAGAACATTCTTTTTATCGTTTTAATTAGTACTGTAGCCACTATTGGTGGTTTTCTGTTTGGGTTTGATAGTGGCGTCATCAATGGCACGGTTGAAGGACTAAGTCGCGCGTTTCAATCGGAATCCATTGGTGAAGGATTTAACGTCGCCAGTATGTTATTGGGTTGTGCAGTGGGGGCCTTTACTGCCGGCAGGCTGGCCGATTTTATGGGACGCAGAGGGCTACTGATTATTGCTGCGGTATTTTTTGTGGTCAGTGCCTGGGGGTCGGGTGTCGCGGCGAGCTCCGGAGAGTTTATCTTTTATCGTATTCTAGGTGGGCTTGCAGTGGGTGCTGCGTCGGTCATGGCACCTGCGTATATCAGTGAAATTGCACCGGCTCGATTACGAGGCAGGCTAGCCACTATCCAACAAATTGCGATTATTTTTGGTTTGTTCACGGCCTTTATCAGTAACTTTTTATTAGCTAATGCTGCTGGTGCTTCGACAGAATCTTTTTGGTTGGGGCATGAAGCCTGGCGCTGGATGTTCTGGATGGAGATTGGCCCTGCGGTACTGTTTTTTGTTGGTTTGTTGATGATTCCTGAAAGTCCAAGATACCTAGTGATCAAAGGAGAGCAGCAGAAAGCGCGCGATACTCTGGCGCGCTTATACGGAGAATCTGCTGCTGCGTCTAAACTATCAGAAATTGCCGAGTCCTTGGCCAGTGATAAACACGCCCCTAAACTTTCGGATTTGGTCTCAGGTGGTAAGGTTCGCACTATCGTCTGGGTAGGAATAGGCCTTGCAACCTTCCAGCAACTTGTTGGGATCAACGTGGTATTTTATTACGGGGCAGTGCTGTGGCAAGCGGTTGGGTTTTCAGAATCGGATTCGTTGATGATCAACATCATTTCTGGCGGCGTGAGCATTTTAGCTTGTGTCATCACTATTTCGCTTATTGATAAAATCGGACGAAAACCTTTCCTCATGCTTGGTTCAATTGGCATGAGTATTACTCTGGTAATCATTGCCGCGGTCTTCGCCCGCGCCGAGACAGGCGCTGACGGTAATCTAATGCTCGGCGAATCAGGCGTTATCGCTCTGGTTGCCGCTAATGCCTACGTGTTCTTCTTCAATATGTCCTGGGGACCGGTAATGTGGGTGATGCTCGGTGAAATGTTCCCTAACCAGATCCGTGGTTCAGGGCTAGCTGTGGCTGGATTTGCTCAATGGATCAGTAACTTTGCCATTACGATGACGTTCCCAATCATGCTTGCAACGATTGGCTTGGCAAGTGCCTATGGCTTCTATGCATTTTGCGCAATTGTTTCGGTGTTATTCGTATTTAAAATGGTTAACGAAACCAAAGGCAAAGAATTGGAGAGTATGGAAGGCTGAGCTTTTTAGCTGGCAATGATTTCAGCCACATCTTGAGCAAAACGGCGTGCCGAATTTTCATCTAGATTCTGCACGCTGACTCTGATTGCCTGCGACAGGTTTTCGATGTCGAAGCTGCTGCCGGGCCTGACTAGCCAACCTTTTCTCGATAGTGCGAAAGTCGTGGCCTGGCAATCTTTGCCAACAGCAACCCATACGTTTAAACCGTCACTCGTTTTGGCTACCGGAATGTCTTGTTCAGCCAGCGAGTCGATAAGCATGGTTCGAGCATGTGCACACTGGTCTTTTGCGTCACTTAGATGGAGTTGAAAAACGGATTTCGTTAAACACGTATAAACGAATGACTGTAGAACTCTGCTGACCCAAGACATACCGGGTGCTAAGCGAGTGGTAATGCGTTTGACCGATTCCTTATCGGCCGCAACAAACGCCAAGCGAAGATCTGGCCCAAGACCTTTTGACACCGAGCGGAAAACCGCCCAATGGTAGCTGCTATCGGGGATCACCGAATAATACTCAGTTGTCGCCAACAATGAGAAGTGATCATCTTCTAATACTAAAACGCTCGGATACTTACTCAGCACTGCTCGCAGCTCTGCTGCACGTTCAGATGAGAGGCTGGCGCCGGTGGGGTTGTGTGCTCTGGGTGTTATCAACACCGCTTTAGCACCTTTTTCCAAAGCGGATTGCAATGCCTCAGGGCGCATACCAAATTCGTCTACCATAGCGCCTACCACTCTCATGCCTGCCAATCGTATGGCATTGGCTGAGCTGATATAACAGGGATCTTCCACCACGACTTTGTCACCTGGGACCAGGTGTGCCAGCATCATGCGCTCTAATGTATCTATGGCGCCATTACACAATGTGATGGCGAAATCTTTTGGACATGTTCCTGCAAACCAGCTTGTAGCGTAGTCGATTATCTGCGGCAAAATCGTTGCTTCACCGTATAAAAACTGATTTAACTTTGTATGACTAGCTACGTCATTTAGGTCTGGTAGCCATTCTCGCCGAGGGCTTCCGTCTGCGAGATCGAATAATGCAGTATCGGTCACACCTTCCTGTTCCCCCGCATTAGGTTGCTGGCTAATACGTGTGCCAAGACGCCCCTGAGTTACTGCAATGCCCGCCGTCGCCAGTCGTTGATAAGCCGCTGAGACCGTATTGCGATTAACGCCTAATTGCTCGGCCAGTTCGCGAACTGGCGGCAATGCATCACCAGCGACCAATTGACCGTTGCTGGTTAATTCACGAATAGATTCAAAAATCCCTTGCGCCGAATGACCTGAAATATTGACTTTCATCTTTGTCCTATGACAATATTATTTTTGTCATGGTTCGAAATAGCGGTGCGCTATTTATCCCATGTTTTTAGCTTTAAGCATATTCTAAACAATAAGGAGTGAAAATGTTTACTGGTTTATCCGCTTTCCCGCTAACACCGTTTAAGGACGAAAAAGTAGACATGCAAGCTTTTGAGCGACTAGTGACCAATTTGACTGATGCCAAGGTCGACTCAATATGCGCAATGGGCTCAACAGGGCTCTACCCTTACTTAAACCGAGATGAGCTGTTTAGTGTAGCTCAAAGGACAGTGAACTTGGCTGGCGATATCCCGGTTATGGTGGGTATTGGCTCGCTACGCACTCAAAACGTACTAAAAAACGCAGAGGCCGCGCAAAAAGCGGGTGTTAATGCAGTATTACTTGCTCCGGTGTCCTATCATCCTCTTAAGGAGAGTGAAGTTCTTTCTCTGTATACGCAAGTCACGGCAGAATTGTCAGTGCCACTTTGCGTATACGAAAACCCAGGTGTCACCCAATTCACCTTTAGCGATGATCTCTACTATGAAATATCGAGATTACCAAACGTAGCGGCGATTAAAATTCCCGGTATGCCTTTTGCCACAGAACTCGGGGCTGAACGTTTAGCGCAATTGCGCAGTATTGTGCCAAAAAGTGTTGCCATTGGTGTTAGTGGCGACAAGTTTGGCGCGGCGGGAATGATGGCAGGCTGTGATCTTTGGTTATCCGTTTTAGGAGGATTGTTTCCCAAAACAGTAATGGGAATGATCCACGCCGCTCAGTCTCAACACAATGAGCAGGAATACCAATCAGTCATGCAATCATCTCAGCATTTAGATGGGCTTTGGGAATTGTTTGTGCGTAACAAAGGCGGTATGCGAGTGATGGCGACCGCCGCAGATATTCTCGGCTACTGTGAGGGAAGCTGCCTACCAGAGCCGCTTTCTCCTTTGCAAGGTGAAGATCGCAGGGCTCTGGCCCAACTACTTGAACAGCTTCAACTGGACTAAATATGTCATGGTGAGTCAAATTCGGGCACTTGTCGCTCGGACAAACCCGCAAAGCGAGAAAAGCCGCTTGATACACTATGTAATCGCAGCAATATTGGCGCGCATGGCGACAGGAGGGTCAGCGGTAGCGATTATCTTGTTAGCTCGAACTTACGGCGCTGATGGCAAAACGGCGGGTGCGCTGGCAGCATGCCTAACTGCTCCCCACGTGCTTGGACCTATTTATGGTCGATGGTTGGACAAGGTTCGTGACCGACGCCTGATCATTGCAGCCAGTGCTTTGCTGTTTGCTGGATTTTTCCAACTCGCCATGTTGGGCTTTGAGTGGGGCCTCTTCTGGTTAACGATAGGTGCGCTGCTTGTTTGCGGCAGTTGTAGTTCGTTTATGATGGGCGGCCTCAGTACTCAACTGATTAATCTGGTCGATGAGGACATGGCAAGTCGCCGACGGGCGCAAAGCTGGGACACCATCACTTACGGATTTGGGCTCACTTTCGGCCCACTATTGATTGGTTTGCTAAGCGCAGCCTATTCCACTCAAGTCTCGATCAGTGTTTTGATGAGTTTGCCAGTCCTTGCCGGGCTCATTATGCTTAATCTACCTATGCGGTCTTCTATCACTACTTTGCAACAAGGTGTGACACCGGGGCTAAAGCAAGTGATTGGGATTATGCGACATTCGGGTCCGTTAATGCGGACCTTGAGCATGACCTCTGGGGCATCTTTTGCTGTAGCGGCACTACCTGTATTAGCCGTATACCTTAGTGAAGTCTGGCATCACGGGAAAGAAAATGGAGCCTATTTAGTGACGTTTTACGGTGTCGGCTGTTTGTGCGGTGCATTGTTTTTGATGTTGAAACCCATGAAAGCCGAGGCGTTAATACTACTTAGAAATGTGGGTGCGATCTTATTGCTTACATTGATATGCGTTGCGTTGAGTCAATCCTTCAGCGCAGGTTTGTTTACTTACTGGCTTTGTGGCGTGGTCAATTCGATCTTTTTCGCTGTGACCCTCGCGGCTAGAAGCGAATATGCGCCTCAACAGGGGGCCGCCCAGATCTATATGTGGGTAGCTGCCGCAAAAATTAGCGCAGCCTCACTAGGTGCATTTGTCGCTGGATTTTTAGTCGAATATTCCAGCACCTTGTCGTTGGTCGTTTGTTCGACGGTATTGATGCTGACCTTATTGTTGTGCTTCTGGCGCCGCGAACACACTAGTTAATCATCGCGCAGAATGCTGGAATATACGACTCGATCTTTGAAGTTAATCCCGTTAATCCTCTTCATCACAATGAATGCTTTCAAAGGTCTAACGATGGTGGAAATTTCTGTTTTTGATGCAGTACTCGCATTATGCGAATGTTTTTCCCATCAATCCAGTATGAAACTAGCATAGAAATATCGGGAATAATTAGTAATCGTCCCCTAATTCCATCTCTTTGAACACCCATTTGTGGCTGGTTTTGCAAATTTTCCACTTTTGTCTCGATCAATATATCGGTTTCTTCCGCAGCAACAGGGTTGAATTCGAAGAGATATTAAAAAATTTTTTCTCGATCCTTAAGAGATGCTTCCTCCCACAATATCATTGAGAAATCTGGCTTCGGATTTTTGCTTTGAATTGCGCCATACGCGACTTCGCATCTTCATTTTCAATAAATACAGACTTTCCAGCATCATACTTCTCAAACGCTAAATTGACTTGTTTAGTCAACCAATCGTCTTGCAACATCGTTTGCCGCTGAGCTTCCGCAAGTTCTTCTGTTAATTCTCGGCAAGCATCACTTAATGTACGTCCCTGGCTTTCAGCCATCTGCTGAGCCAAGCGCTTAGTAACTTCATCTACACGAAACTGAATTCTTGTTTCCATAAACAACCACCCCTAATCTGTACTCACAAATGTTAGCACGCTAAAACTAGGGTTGAAAGTGCGGGGAAACATTTCAAGGTACAGAATTAGCGTTTTTACCACACATATAAGCTTGCCCAAACACGGGGTTTTTCGACGACCCAATGCAACACTTCACACAAGCAGACCCGAACAAAGGGTCAACGGCTTTTTCCAGTACATTCTGTTCAGTTAAACGGGCGTTTTCTGATACACATAAATAATATTAACCCGGCGATAAACAATCCTGCTGGCTCTGGCACCGCTGGCGGCCGCTGATTTATGGTTACGCTGGTTTGAGCGGCAATATCAAAACCACTAAACTCGTAAAACATGCCAGAAAAGAAGCCATCAAATATTCCTTCCACAGCGATTTGTGCGACGCCCACATCCAACGCATCAAAAACTAAAGTGGCGAATAAAATGTCAGTGTCAGTAACTCCCGGAAAGGCTAGCCCCGCAACATTATTCACCCCAAAAGACGTATCTAGGAAAGCCGGCCCAATGTTGGCTCCAATATAGTTTAGCAACGGGTCAACTCCTTGCAGATCAAAGCCAAAGGCAAGTAATTCCTCACCCATCACATCGTTATCGACACGAACCTCAACTGAGAATTGATCTCCCACCATGATGTTAGGGTTGTCTACCAAAAGAGCCGTTATCGGCAAGGCATTTGCCTGTGTTGTGAAAAACATCAGTACCGCCATTATGATCCAAAATTTGTTCTTCATTTTTGTCTCCTTTTATTGCGCAACAAAGCTTCTGTAGCATTGATACCATTGCTGATAATCACTGAAATCAACATCACCATCATCGTCAAAGTCTGCCTCAGTGGAATATCTGTCCTCACCCGCTACTGACCTAAGTGCAGCGACAAACAGGTTTTTATCGTCTCTATCGACATCATTGTCAGCGTCTAAATCGCCACATGGAGCAGGTTCGACAGTTTCACATGCATCCCCTTGCCCATCTTGATCGGTATCACGTTGATCCAGATTTGGAGTATTTACACAATTATCATCGATATCCGCTACACCATCACTGTCTGCGTCGGGTGCTGCTTGCACATCAGCTACAATGATGTCTCCTTCAGAGCTGGTGTAGCTGATCCGCCAATTTAGCGCTTTACAAACTGAAGCGGGCGTATCTGCGGTGAATGCAACACTATCGATGCTGTGAGTTGACCCTAACGGAACCACCGTACCAATGACATTGGGGTCGGTATCATCTGAGCGACCAAAACGCGCGCTATCATCAGTAAAAACAATGCCAGGCGGAGGATTTATTACCTGAGCATTCACATTGTGGGCAAATGCTGTTCCCTTATTGAAAAGCACTACGGTATAAAGATCAGTGTTAGGGTCAATTTGCAGACATTCGACAACACCTAAATCCGCTGCGGCTGGGAAATCAGGGTTTTCTATTGCGTGTTCCACCCAATTCGTATCAGTTCGTGGCTGCTCTGCGTTGGGGAAGATAATGGTCGCCTGATTGCGGATCCTATCGCCAGGCTGCAAATCACTTCGGGCGTTGATGCTAAACGATACGGTGCGCGGCTCTTGTGGAGGTAAAAGCGCGTCACTCCAGGTAATAGTGCGAATGGTTCCGTCATACACCCCATCATCATTGATTTGCAGCGTTGTATCGTCTAGCTCTGGCGCAAGCACATCGTATATTCGCACGTCAATTGCATCAGCATTGCCAATATTCTCATAGGTAATGGTGTATTCATGTAATCTGCCGGCTTGGGTGATTCCGTAACCATTGATATTAACCGGCGGGTTGGCGGATTTAAAATTAGGATCTCGCGCAGCAAGCCTTTCGCATCTGGCACGATCACAAGGCCCATAGGAGCAGCAACATGCCGGAGCTTCAAAGGGTCTGCCATGTACGTCTCTGAATGTACAAGCTTGAGGGGGAGGAGGCGCAGGCGCCGGATTTGGACCAACTGGGAATGGCGCTGGACCCCCGTTATTCAAACATATGATGATCCCATTAATGGTATTGCATATCGAGGGTGGGTTGTTGTTGGCATTAAGCAAGCGTGGAGGTCGACAATTTGCTGAATTTGAACAGGCATTATCACCACAATCCACACGTCCATTACAATTATCATCGATACCGTTATCACAAATTTCTGGCACCGAGGCTCTAGACGCCTTGTCGAAACGCGTCACAGTTAAATCTGAGTTATTTGTTGTATTGGGATCGATCGAACTACCTGTGGCCAAGGCAACATTGAGTAGTTGGGTATTGCAATTAAACACCCCGGGGTGCTGGGTTACAACGCCTGTCCCAGTGAACGGCGGAACCGACATATTAAGGGTGTTAGTGTACTGATCCGAGTTGGCAAGGTCGCCCACTCCCATCACCACAACTTTGCCGCCAGCAGAGACCAATGGAATCGAAGGCGTACTGTTATTAACCTGCATTCCTCCGGGAGGAAAATCTACCAGTTGCACACCGGTTGCGTCGTCGGGTCCGTTGTTGGTAACGGTTAAATCAAAATCAATCGATCCATCTAACTGACTGGCCACATTTGGCGCTGATTTATCAAATGACAGGTCGGCACGTTCAGTAGGTGGTGGCGGAGGCGTGGTGGCATCAAAGCGCATCTCAGGCCAATTGGCAAAAAAGCATGTGCCGTTCAACTCAACGGAAGTGATGTCACCGATTTCCGCGGCTCCAACAAAAATACCACCTTGGCCAAATTCAAAGGTATGTTCTTCGGTCGCCGCAGAACCTATAAATCTTGCACGTCCCTGACACTCGGCAAATGCAAACTGAAAACCAATCGCGCTCATAGGTTGACTAAATGTAACAGTCACTCCTTCAGGGAAATAGGAGATCAACGTTCCGCGAAAATCAGACAAACCGTTGATATTGGCCGTGGTAAAATCAAAATCTACTCCGCCTTCGGTAAATTGCACATTTTGCACTCCCGCTGCGAATCCTTTTGCGGCATCAAGCGGCACAATAGTGGCATTTTGAAATGCAGGGTCATTGGTAATAAAAACCAACTTCGCTTGAGCATTTATACTCAGCAATATCAAAAAAATGAAAATGATTAGTGATTTGGCAAAAACAACCTGCCGCCTTGCAGTGCTCATTGAACGTGTAAATAGGTTCTGCATAGTCTTGTTCCTTCTCCCTTCTCAGTCGCAATCAAAACCTTAGCCAAAGGCAGTCAAAAAGTTCTATGGGAAACCTATGGAAAATCTATGGGTTGATATTTACCTAAGGGCTATACTTTTAGTGAACCGTATTTCAACAATACTAATTGGGTGGGTGTTAAGCCGCATGTTGAAAGAATTTTACTTGGGTAAATGGCAAGTATTTCCGTCTGAACAGAGTGTTTCAAATGGTAAGGAGCGAATAAAACTCGAACCTAAGGCAATGGATTTACTGATTGTACTGGCCCGTGCTGAGGGAGAAGTAGTCAGTCGGGAGTTTATCTTTGAACAAGTCTGGAAAAATCAGATTATTGCTGATCATGTACTTTATAATCTGATCGCAAACTTACGTAAGGTACTCGAAGACGATCCCCATCATCCTCAAATTATTATTACGGTTCCCAAAAAAGGCTATCGGCTGTTGGCTCAGGCCGAGTCGCCATTACAGCAAGGTAATATCACGGATGAAAAAACTGACAAACCTTCTTGGTTAAAAAGCGCGTTGGTTTTGTCTGTATTAGTGCTTGTCGGCGTTTTAAGTTGGCGATTTTATCAGACTGACAAAATCACCTTGGATTCTGCTGACATCAAAACAAAAAATCAATCCGCACCGTCTATCGCAGTGCTACCGTTTGATGTTTTTCATTCTCAAGTAGACACCCAATATTTCGCCGATGGATTAGTTGAAGAGATTATTCATCAACTCACGGTGATCCCGGATTTAGCGGTGACAGCGAGAACCTCTTCATTCGCGTTTCGAGATCAAGGGCTAGACATTCAAGCTCTTGCACACAAGCTAAACGTCAACTACCTGTTGGAAGGCTCTGTCAGGAAAGATCAAAACATCTTGCGCATTACAGTGCAGCTTATCAAAGTTGAAGACAGTACCCATTTATGGTCAAAAGTGTTCAACGTTGAGGAACAAGAAATCTTTACCTTGCAGCAAGATATCAGTTTGGCAGTTGTGCAGTCGTTAGCCCCTGAATATACGTTGCAATCATCTGGCAGACTACGTAAGCATCCGGAACTGGGTGACGCCTACATGCACTTCTTACGTGGCAGTGCGATGGCGGCAAAAGCGACACCAGAGTATATCCAAAAAGCGTTGATTGAATTTGAACAAGCCGTGGCGTTGCAGCCGGATTATGCACTTGCGCACATTGCCATTGGGATGAATAAAATGGTGCTGTACCAGTATCGATTGTTAGCCCCAGAAGTTGCTAGATCCTCAACCCAGAAGGCAATTGATATTGCCCTTGGTGTCGACCAATTTATGCCGGTTGCATTTGCTGCACAAGGCCTACTACATATTAACTTTGGGGAGTTTGAACAGGCTGAAAAAGCTTTTTTAACCGCACTTGAACTTGATCCAAAACTCGCTCTTGCTCATCACAACTACGGGTATTTGTTATGGATACAAGACAATCATTCTAAAGCACTCAATCATTTCAATATTGCGCTTGCGCATAATCCGATGTCTGCCATCACTAATTTTGCGGTGGCAGATTCACTATTCGTTAAAGGTCAACTAAGCGCCGCGTTAAAACAGTTCCAACATTGTGTTGCTCTGCTCCCTGACTATCCGGCATGTCATCTTGGTCTAGCTAACCTTTATCGATTTACCATGCAAGCTGATAAAACCTTGGAGCACATGGACTTTGCAAGGCAGCAGTTACCCGAAAAAAATATTTATATGATCACAGCCGACGCTGTCGATTATTTTCATCGAGGTGAATATGACGCAGCATGGCAAAAACAGGAACAGGTCGCGTTGGTCAAAGGAGGTGGCTATCTGGAGCATCAGCTCAAATCTTTAATCTACCTTCACAATGACGAGCTGAATATCTGGTTACAAGAATTAGAATTCTTAGCGCAACAGTGGCCAGAAAATAGCTCTTTGAAAATGGCGCTGGGTCTCAATTACTACTTTTCCAACGACTGTGCTCGATCGCTAATGCACTATGAATCGGTCATTAGTGATGATGCCTATTTGCGCGGTAAATTCAACGTCATGGCATGGGGAATTTCCCACTTGGCGAACATGGCCTTTTGCTACTGTCAGCAAGGAAGTGAAAAAGAGCAGCAGATGCTAGCGTTACTTGAGGCACAAATTAACCAATATGATCTCGAAAATTTCGATACACCCGGCGCAGACTTAGTAAAAGCTAAGCTTTTGTTACTGACAAACGAACCCGATTTAGCCAAAGTCTATCTTGAATCTCACCCCCTGCAAACTTGGCAGTTAAACTGGTTGGTAGACAAAGATCCTGCAATTGGCTTTCTAACAGACTAGGTGTTCTTTAAGCGACTTTTCTAGCAATAATAAAAACGCCTGTATTTTGTTTGGGTTGCCAGTCATATTCAATCTCGAATCCTGTGGCAATTAGCGATGATATTAATTCCTCTTTAGAAAAATAGCTCAGTTGCGGGATCAGACCCGCGAATTGTCCTAGTGGTGCAAGCAACTTAAGTAGTGTCATGTGCTTGATACACGGGGTACTGGAAACAAAAATACCCCCAGGCTTGAGCAAACTGTGTGCTTTTGTCAGCACCGATTGCCAATCTTCCAATAAATGCAAAATACTTAAACCTAAAATGACGTCGAACATTTGTGTTTCAGGAGTCAGTGAGTCGAGTGTGGAGACTTCAAAATCAATATTACTAATGGATTGAGTGTTTGCCTTTTGCTTGGCAATAGCGATCATGTTGTCAGATATATCAATCGCCTTAATGTGCTTCACAAAAGGCGAGTGAACAATTGCTGTCGAACCCGTTCCACAGCCAAATTCCAACACATTCATATCAGGCTTGAAATACGCTTGAGTATGTTCTAGTTTGCTTTGATACGCTTTGGGATCTTTAATGGGTTGATTCGAGTAACGTTCGGCCCATCTGTCCCAGAACTTTGCAGCGTTAACCATGTTTATTACTCCTTTAAAACTGATAACTTAAGCGAATTGAGGCGCTTGCACGCTTTTCTTTGCTTTGTGAACCTTCTCCATAACCCGCTTCGAATTTGACGTGCCATCCAGATGAATTTAATCCGTTAAAATAGTATCCGTAGCTAATTGCTGCGCCATTCACGGTTTCTTCATCAAAAATAGTTGCTACGATACAACCCACATTACTTGGAATGTCATCACAGGGTGTGTCTTCCTCTCGAATGCCAATCGCACCAATCACTGCACCCATTGCATGTTGCTGACTATCAAACATGACTTGTTCAACACCAATTGTAAACCCGTCGTCCAGACCAGCTTTGTAATTTAGATGCCAGCGTCGACTATTGTCCGCACTTGATAACGAAACTTCTGGTACAACAAAAAACGGGTAACCTGTACCGAGCGAAAACGACAAAGTATTTGCAACGCTTAGTTGGGCGGCTGTTAAGAGTATGCCCGTTAATAAGAGTTTTCGTGTTAGTACGTTCATTTCTACTTTCCTATTCAAAATTGTTAGGCGCTTTTGGCCATTGTTAATTTGCTTATTCAAAGTTTTTAGCGGCGGGCATTATATTCTATAAATTTTTGTAGGATAATTGACAAAAACGCATTTTAGGTATGCATATTTGTATGGATTGGCACAGCATAAAATTTGATTGGAACAGGGCAAGAGCATTTTTAGTGACAGCCGAAGAAGGTTCTTTGTCCGCAGCGGCGAGATCACTGAATATGAGTCAGCCTACGTTGGGTAGACAGGTTTCTCAGTTAGAACAAGAACTAGGTGTGGCATTATTTGAGCGTGAAGGTCGAGGATTAGAATTGACACCCAATGGCTTGGAATTGGTGCAATACGTTCGTGCCATGGGTGATGCAGCGAATATGTTGTCATTGGCCGCGTCGGGGAAATCGCAAGACATTGAAGGGAGTATCAGTATTTCTGCCACTGAAGATGCTGCGGTTTTTGTTTTGCCGTCGATAGTCAAAAAGTTACATGCACTCCACCCAGGAATCGAAATTGAAATCATCGCTTCCAATACGGAAAGTGATCTTCTGCGCAGAGAAGCAGACATCGCAATCCGAGGGTTTCAGCCTAAACAGATGGATCTCATTGCCCGAAAGCTTAAGCCTGTCGCAGCAAACTATTACGCGACCGCTAAATACATAGCGCAAATTGGCGCTCCACAATGTCTGCAAGATCTTTGTAACGCAAGATTTGTTGGCTTTGAAAAATCAGGGGTGATGATTGAGCGACTTTCGCAAATGGGGCTAAGCCTGACTAAAAAGAATTTCCCTTTTTTAAGTGCAAATCGACTGGTGCACTGGGAATTGGTCAAACAAGGCATATGCATTGGAATATTTGCTGAGGAAGCCGCCGAGTCAGAACCTCTTTTGTGTAAAGTACTTCCTAACATTCCATCTTTGGTATCAGACATATGGTTAGTGGTGCATCGAGAATTACGCATGAATCGACGTGTTAAAACGGTTTTCGACTTTTTAGTGGACGAACTGACGTAGTGTTTACGACTCCTTTTCCCTAATTGCGCCCAGCAGTAATTGCCGTTTATCATAACGTTATAAGACAAGGTGGTTTTAATGAAAATTCTTAAACTAGTTATATCAACTATTTTTGTATCGCAATTTGCCGTTGCTGAAATGAACATTTCTCTTGCTAACGGCTCGGAAAGGGAAGAGAGTAAACGACAGCAGGTTTTAAGGCTTTTAGAGCAATACGATCTCAAGAAATGGTTGTTTACAAACGAAATTATTATTGACGAATCCGCACCAAGTCCTTTCAGCCATCCAATTTTAACTCTCACAGCTTCCATGCCCAATAATGACCTTGCGGGCCTATCTCAGTTTCTGCACGAACAAATACACTGGTTTGAAGATACTAGAAAAAATAAGGTTTCAGATACCATTACTGAACTCAAAAAAATTTATCCTTCTGTGCCAGTAGGTTTCCCAAATGGGGCAAGAAGTGAGTTTTCTACATACCTGCACCTTGCTGTTTGCTTGATGGAATTGGATGCATTAGCGCAAGTGATTGGCAAGGAAAAGGCAGAAAAAGTCATCTCGACCAATGGTAAATACTTCTACAAATGGATATACAAAACAGTGCTTGAAGATCAGGAACAAATTCGCGAGGTTTTGAAAAACAATGATTTGTATATTTAGCCATATATTCTGGACAAGTGCTTAGTACGAGTTCAAAGCATGTCACATTGGAATAAGAGTCGTGTAAATTAAGTCCGCCCATTTTTTTCGACAATGAAGCGTAATGGATTTTAATAGACGAAATGGCTTGGTTAAGAATGTGTCGTTTCCTATTTGACCCACGTCTAGCCCTTCAAACCCCACATCATTCCCTAGTCGTCCCAAGCCACTTCGTAGAAAGCAGGAATCTTTTAATATCACCAACGGTGAATCATTCACAACGATCCCTTTATCATTTTGGAATAAGGATAAATTCAAGATGAAATTGTTTAAGACTAAAAAAGTACAAATAAAACTAGGTGCTATAGCAATCATCCTAGTGGCGGTTGTTGTCTTTAAAGGTGGCTTTTATAGCCTAAACCCGACTAAAGTTGAACCGAAGAATTCAACTCCAGCAAGTGTTAACAGAAAAGTTGAATTTGTAGGAAATATCAATTTTGAAAATACCACTGAAAAACTAGTTTCAAACAATAAAGAAGAGCTCAATGCAAATGGACCTTTAAAAGGTAACAATGAAGTCAACAATGCTGAAGCACGGATGGAAAAGAGAGTAGAGAAACTTATTGTTGATATTGCCAACTCCACTGAAGACAACTTAAAAGACCTATTTTTTGAAAATGAAAATGTTGCCACTGCTGAGAAAGTAATTACGCTACTTAGTATCAAAGATTTCAATGTTTTGGTGGACTCATTTAAAGAAAAAGACCGGTCTTCATATAGTGTTGAGCGGGAGGGAAAATTGTCTGATGCGCTGAGAAATAATTTGGCAGGTCGTTACTATAATGAGAAGTATGCTTGCGCAGGTAAATTATGTGTACTGGAGTTTACGCATAGTCCGGACTTAGACATTGCAGACATAGATAAGATAGAGGAGTTTGATAAAAATTTCGTAGTTCTTGATTACTCAGGCACCACTTTGCAAGGAGATAAAGTGTTCCAAGTATTGTTCGTAGCGACCGATGATCCATCTAAATTAGGATTTAGAGGATAGAGTTAATAAATCATCCCTCTGTTTTGGGTTGGCTATATTTTCCTGTGACTTAAGGCGCTATTTCTTTGTTTATTGGACATTGCTAAGTAATTACGTGTCGTTCTAAGCGACGTATTTAACAGCTTCCAAATATGAAAAACAATAACTCTGTGGTTTGTAATGATTTAGTCACATACCATGAATTTCTAGATCAAAATAAAACAATTCGTAAGGGATTAATGAATGAAAAATTTGTTTCTTGTACTTTTATTTACTGCAATCACCACATTCCAAACAAGTAATGCAAACGAGCAACCTATTGCAAGGGTGTTCGAGCAATCAATTTATCGGTCTGATCTTAAAAATGAAGACAGTGGCAACTTATCGCTTCAACAAATAATCATTCCAAAGTTGTTGAAGCGTTACAAAGCGAAAAACAAAACTTCTTTTGAACCAACAGATGAAGAAATAGAAAAATTTAAAATTTGGTTCAATAAAAAATATCCTAATCACGAACAGGAGTCTAAAGAAAGGGAGAAGGAAACGTTAGCGAGGATTAGAGAGCTTGCTAAAGAGGAAAAGTTAACAGATGAAGAGATCGAAAAGCTAATAAATGAGCTTTCAGAATATGCCCCCGCCTCTATGGATGAACAAATGGCCCAGTTCATGTTGCCGCACTGGAAGTCGCAACTGTACTTCTATAACAACTATGGTGGCGGCAGACTTTTATGGCAGCAACGAGGAATAGAAGCCTTTGATGCATTTCAAAACTGGTTAAAGATACAAGAGAAAACGGGCAACTTTGAAATTTCTGATCAAGAAGACAGAAAAGAGTTCTACCAATATTGGAATAGGGAAAGTAGTTTCCTTATTGACGATGAAAAAAGTGTGAAGGAATTTTTGAATCCCACCTGGAGCCAATAGGAAAAGGGAGCGGAGTTAATTAACGTGAACCTCAGGACCAAACAACTCACGTTTTGTTCAATACTACACAGGATTGTTTTCACCGTTGCCTACCAACGGTGTTCTTTAGTCGATCAAATCAAGAACATACGCAGCGCCCGATGCATCGCCATTGTCGTCGCGATGCGGAGCTGCAACGATGGCACGCTTGTCTGATAAGGCGATATTCCAACCTAATCTATCTTCTGGCATGGCATCAAGGGCGACTATTTTGGACGTATAACGCCACTGATTTTGTTGTTTTTTGAACACATAGACTGCACCTGCATTATTTCCATTAGCGTCATGGTGCATAGCACTGATTAAAGCCGTATCTTGGTTTAGTGCCACGCCACGACCGAATCTGTCATCGGCTTTACCATCTGGGGTTACTAGCTTTTGTGTTTGCGTCCATTTGTGATTTGTGCGCTCAAATATATAGGCGGAACCGGCATCTACGCCAACACTTTCGATATCGTCTCTTCTGGCTGAGATTAATGCTGTATCGCCAAACAACGCGACTCTGACGCCAAAGATATCAGTATTTGCGCCATCTTCAGCCATAAGCTTTGCCTGTTGGTGCCATTGTGTACCGTCAAATACATAGGCATAAACGGCACCCGCTTTTTCTGCTTTTTCATCATTCAAGTCAGCGCCAACTAAAATAGTTTCGCCGTCAATGGCAACACTGATCCCGAATAAATCGCCTTCCGCTCCGTCTTTTGCCGTAAGTTTGGCTTGAAATCGCCACGTATTTTTATCGCGAATGTAAACGTAAGCTGATCCTGAATCTTTATGTGGTGAATCGCTGCGAGGAGAGCCTACAACAAGAAATTCCGTTGTAAGTGCGATACTTTGGCCAAAGGCATCACCAGCGTTAGCATCATTTGCGGTTAATATTTGCTTTTGCGACCATGATTTAGCCTCTTTCTCAAACGCAAACACCGCACCCGCATCTTCGCCTTTGTCGTCTCTTTTTATTACCCCTAACAGCGCCATGTTATTTTTTAGCGCCACGTTACCGCCAAGTGTGTCATTAGCAAACGCTGGCTTGGCGACTAATTTTGCTTGCTGCTGCCAACCTTCATCACCAAAGGAATAAACGTAGGCTGCCCCCGCGTCTTGGATATTATCCACATCAGCGTTAAGTGCTCCCACCAATGCGGTGCTGCCATCAATTGCAACGCTATAGCTAAACTGGTCTTCTGCCTTACCATCATCAGGCAACAATTTTTGCAGCGTAGCAAAACTTTGGCTGGCTATGATCAGGGCGAAACAAGATAAAAATTTTAAAATAGAAATCGGTTTCATGAATACTTTGTCGGGTTTGCTAATGGCAAAGTAGCAAGGTATTCGACTCACAATAGCTTAACAAGGGTCAATCGACAGAATGACGATTCAAGATGTCAGAATACAGGCTATGCATGCCAGAATTGAGGGCTAGCTCCTCTGAGGTTCTTGGTTGAGATGGATGTTGGCCCAGACAACGCTATTCACAATAAAGTTGATACAAGGTGGCAATAATTGCCTCTACTTCTTTGCTCGCTAGAGCGTAATAAATGGTCTGCGCTTCCCGACGGGTTTTAACGAGTTTGTCTTGTCTTAGTACGCTTAGGTGTTGAGACAAGGTTGATTGTGGGATATCCAGTTCTGAATTTAATTGGGAAACGGACAGTTCGCCTTGGTTGAGCAGGCACAACAACAGCAATCGATTTTTATTCGCCATCGCTCTCAACAACGTAGCGGCTCGCTCCGCGTTGGCTTCCATTTCCTCCAAAGAGGCGTTTGCAGTGGGTGTTTCTGTGTGTAAATGCATCAATTCTGTCAGCTCATTATCAGTGGACTCACACATCAAGTCATCTTGATGCGCGCCCCTACAATCATACCAATCAACATGGTAACTACAAAAATTAATATTTCAGTGGCACCGCCACTTATATTGACTAGCGCAGGCCCCGGGCAAATTCCGCTGAGTCCCCATCCGACACCAAATAGTATCGCACCTACCACAAGTGGTTTGTCTATCTGCTTTGAAGAAGGTAAATCGCAGGGGGTTCCAAAAGCCGTCGTATTTTTGTTGTGAATGAGCAGAAAATAAAGAGGCATGTAAACCGCCAGGCCGCCGCCCATCACAAAAATAAGGGTTGGGTCCCATTGTCCAAGCAAGTCTAAAAAACCCAATACACGTTGAGGATCAACCATGGTAGAAATCGTCAATCCCAACCCCATTAACAGGCCAGCAAAAAGGGCAGTGATGTTATTTTTCATTGTCCTTCCTCACAGCATTTGTCGGGAGATGGCAACGGTCACAACCGCAGTGCTCATAAAGATCAGCGTAGCGACAATCGAGCGCTTGGATAATCGACCTATTCCACATATTCCGTGTCCACTCGTACATCCCGAACCCATTCGTGTGCCTATTCCCACAAGCAGACCTGCTATCGCCAAGGTTATGATTGGCGCTGAAATCTGATCGGGCAGACTAAACCCGAGTCTCGTTGCAATTAACGGTGCGCCTATTAAGCCAATCAAAAAGCACCATCGCCAACTGTTTTGTGATGTTATTGAAGCGATCGCCTGATAAGTGATCCCAGAGATACCTGCTATTTTTCCATTTAAATACAACAGCAAAAACGCACCAATACCAAGTAACGCTCCCCCCGCGAGTGCCTGAAAATAGATGTCTTTCACCCTAACTCCTTACATATCACTATGTGTCAAATTTGAAATGGGGATCGCAAAATAACGTTTACCGTTGTCACTGGGTTTGGGTAAACGGCCCCCACGTATATTCACTTGCAACGACGGGTACAACAATTTAGGGACTGGGAGTGTACTGTCTCGTTCATTGCGCATATGCACGAAAGCCGACTCACTTACCTGATGTCGTAAATGAATGTTTTGCTTGCTGTCAGCTACCGTTGTTTGCATTCTTACTTCTCTGCCATTTGGCTGATAGTCGTGACAGACCCATATTTTGGTTTCATCTGGAAGTGCATGAATGCGCTGAACGCTTTGATACAGTTTATGGGCATCGCCTCCCGGAAAATCGCAACGTGCAGTGCCACTGTCGGGCATAAAAAGTGTATCGCCAACAAAAGTATTATCACCAATAAGATAGCTGACACTGTCATCAGTATGACCGGGGGTGTCCATAACCCTTATCTCATTATCCCCAAATGATAGTGTATCCCCTTCGGCGACCAATTTATCAAAGAGGTTTTCGACCGACGTTTCTTGATTGCCATTTGGAAACATCAACCTAAATCGCTGTTGTGTCTTGGCAATACCTTTTCCTATGACCGACTTTGCCTGACTGCGATTAGCCAAGTAGCTGGCAGCGGTAAGGTGGTCGGCATGAATATGTGTATCCAGAATCCATACCAAGGATAAGTTGTGTTGATCTAAGTATTTCAGTTGCTCATCCGCAAGGGTTGATGCCACTTCTCCGCTGGCACTATCAAAATCCAAAACACTATCGATCACAACAGCATAGCGCTGTGACTGGTCAACAACGATATAGCTCGCCGTGCCTGTATGCTGATGAAAAAACGGAATGACAGATAAATTCATTTCAATTATTCCTTGAAGATATAAGTTATAATATCGTATATTCTAAATGTACGTAATAATGAAAAGGTTTTCAAGTTAATGATGGTCAGCATTGTGATCACGGCAGTTATCGTTGGCTTAAGTTTAGGTTTACTCGGTGCAGGTGGCTCAATATTGCTTGTGCCTGCGCTTATGTTGCTACTTGATCTACCGGAAAAGCAGGCTATTGCTCATGCGCTCTTGATTGTGCCGTTTATTTCAATTTTTGGCGCATATCAAGGGTGGCGTGCCAAACGATTGGATTGGCGAATTTTATTCTGGTTCGCCATTGCCAGTATTCCTGCTGCAATGGTATCCGCCAGGCTTGGATTAATCTTACCGATGGGCTTTCAATCACTGATTCTCATCGCGTTGCTGGTTGTAGCGGCTTTCAAAATGTGGCGACCGCAACAGTCAATACGTGCACAGCACGGCTCCTCGATGCGGCTTCTGCTTATCGGCGGTATCAGCGGCGCGGTGACCGGCATGGTAGGGATCGGCGGCGGATTTTTAATCGTGCCCGCGTTAACACTTTTTGCAGGAGTCGCCATGCAAACAGCTGTAGCCATTAGCTTAGTGATGATTGTCTTTAACGGACTTGCTGCGTTTATCAGTCTTCAAGTGGCACCTGTCAGCCCTGTTATTAGTTGGCAGGTTGTAGGGATTATTTCAGCCATTGGTGCACTTGCCGTTGTCGTGGCGGGTTTCATTGCGAACAAGCTGGATCCGCAAATTATAAAGCGCCTTTTCGCCAGTGTACTTTTGCTGGTGGCACTGCTGATGTCTTTGGATCTCTTGGTCTAATACCTAATAAAGGAGAAAGATGATGCTTAACTACAAACACTACGTCGATGACATACGCGCTACCATAACGGAAGTATCGGTTGCAGATTTTGTAACTAGGTTGCAAGACTTCAACCTTGTTATCGATATTCGCGAACCGCAAGAACTCGCTGAAGGCGTCATTGCAGGAAGTATTGCAATTCCACGAGGTCTACTTGAAGCTTCTATCGGTGAGCACATCAAAGATTGTGATGACGCAGAGGCGTCGGCGCTTCCAATTTTACTGTATTGCCGCTCCGGAGCACGCTCTGCACTCGCTGCACGCACGCTCAGGGAAATGGGGTTTAACAACGTGTATTCCCTCGCTGGTGGTATCAATGCTTGGCGAGAAGCAGACTTGCCACTAGAAGCAAGCAAATAGTGGCATCTCTTCATAGTCAACACACTTACAGTTTATTATGCGTGTTAATGCTACGTTCTTTTTACCCCTATCATCAAACCTATCCGAACCATTGCTAGCACAATAGAAGTGAAAACAATTGCATGGAGTATGAGTGACCAATCGGGCACAAAGAGTTGTAATGCGTCGAGCGGGATGCCAAACATTAATGGAATACTCACAAACAGTGCCCAGCAAGATAGTGCCGCAATCAAAGTGTAGGTCAGAGTCACGAACCATCTGCGCAGTGAACTGTGTTGAGCCATTTTTTCACGCTTTTGCCAATTTCGAAAAGCGATGAAAATCAACAGGAACGGCAATAATGTTGCGGCAACAAAGACCGCTTTGGAGAGTATGCCGCCACCGCCTTTTGGTCCTTCAAGTTGCATTGCTTCGAGGGTAAGATTGAACCCTACAGCGCTGATCTCATTAAAACCGTAGCTATTGCCGCCGTTGGCAATAAAAACAAAAGCATCCTGAGTTTCTGGGTTCATTGATAGCTGCGCTTGAAATCCAGGATTTGAACCATTGTGCCAAACGAGTCCCAAGGGCGGATAAATACTCCACCCCAAGCCATAGTGCGAGACGGCTTCGCTGACGGGAGACATCATCAATCGCTTGTTTTGTGCAGAGATAATATCGTCTTTTTGGTTCATCATAACTATCGCGTATTTGGACAGGTCTGTTGCAGTAGTCACAACGCCTCCTTGAGGGGAAGAGCCTGCACCCATCAATAAACTCTCGATGGGATCCTGGCTGCCAAACCAAGGAAGGTGGCCTAACGCGCTGCCGTTTTTTTCATTCCCACCTATGACGTAGGAGTCTGTCATTGTTAGTGGCATTAGGATTTTACTCTGTACATAATCCGCGTAGGAGGTTCCACTCACCAACTCAATGATTCTTCCGACAATTTGATAGTTAGCATTGGAATACATAAATGCCTGACCAGGCTGAAGCTCAGGCGTAACATTGCTAAGGTCAGTGACTCGCCGAGCCAGTGCTTCGCTATCCATACTTAAATCAGTTTGTGTCTGATTACCTTGTAATGTGGAAAGACCAGATGTATGGCTCATTGCCTGACGCAAGGTGATACTGCCCGCGGCTTTGTCAGTAAACTCGGGCAAATAATTTTCAATGGGCGTATCCAGTTCAAGCTTTCCAGCCTCAACTAATTGCATAATGGCCAGTGCGGCAAAACTTTTCGACACAGATCCAATTTGCATGGGCGTTTCAGGCGTTATTGGTGTATCGCCTGCTAAGCTGATTTTTCCGCCGGCACGGACTTCAACTAATTCACCGTCTTTGACCAAGGCAAGACTGTATCCTGGTAATGTGGTTGTTGAAAAGGCGTTTTCTAGTGTTTTATCAAAGGCGCTAGTGTCTGAAGATTGTGCATGAGCGTTTTTAGTGGTCATCACCAGAGTGATAAAAAGTGAAATAAGAATTAAAAACGTTCGTAATTTATCGAACTGAAATGTTTGAATCTTCACCCTGAGTCCCTTCATAACTGCTTGAAAAATAAATGTAAATAGACAGTATCAGCGAAAGGAAAAGAACGCAATGCAAAGTGTTTTTGAGGCCGGAAACGTCGTTAACGGGCGCAAAGGACTAAGCCGCTAACCGCCAGAATAATACATCACCATTTGAACAATGATCAGGATAATGGCCAGAGGAAGAATCCAACGGCCCCATTTACCCATTTGTTCACCTGACATACGAAAATTCGACCGCTCAATGAGTGGCACTATCACAATGAGTGAGATGAACAATACGGCAATGATAATGAGTGCAGTCATTTTTTATCCTAATCCATTCAACAAAAAAGTTATTTTTGTTTCGCTTTGGCAAATGCATCAGCAAAAGCATTACCCATTGCCGCATTGCCTGGTTGTGCCGGTTTTGACCGTGGACCTTGCTGGTGGTTCCGTTCTTTACTCTTTGCTTGCGCTGGTTTTTGATTATTCTGGCGTTTGTTGCGAGACGGCGAATGCTGAGCATTGTCATCCAACTTCATGGTAAAGGCGATACGCTTGCGCGCCTCATCCACTTCTAGCACTTTTACTTTTACGATATCACCAGCTTTAACGACTTCCCTAGGGTCTGAGATAAACTTGTTGGTCATTGCAGAGATATGTACCAGTCCGTCTTGATGCACTCCCACATCAACAAAAGCACCGAAATTTGCCACATTGCTGACAACCCCTTCGAGTACCATGCCTTCCTTAAGATCAGAGATTTTTTCAACACCCTCTTTAAACACAGCGGTTTTAAATTCTGGTCTGGGATCGCGCCCTGGTTTTTCAAGCTCCTTAATAATGTCGGTAACGGTTGGCAAACCAAAGTCATCATTGGTGTACTGAGCGGGATCGAGCTTTTTGAGAACATCTATATTGCCAATCAAATCGTTAACCGCACATTTAGACGTATCCACAATGGCGTTTACCACCGGATACGCTTCTGGGTGAACGGCTGAAGCGTCAAGGGGGTCGGTGCCACCAACAATGCGTAAAAAACCCGCTGCTTGTTCGTAGGCTTTGGGCCCTAAGCGTTCAACTTTCAATAAGTCTTTACGCTGAGAAAAGGCACCTTGTTGATCGCGGTACATAACGATGTTGTTCGCTAAGGTACGATTTAGTCCCGACACGTGTGACAATAGTGCAGGAGATGCCATGTTTAAGTCTACGCCAACGGCATTTACACAGTCTTCAATGACGTGCTCAAGAGATTTACCCAAATTGCTCTGGCTCACATCATGCTGATACTGACCTACACCAATGGCTTTAGGTTCGATTTTCACCAGCTCAGCAAGCGGGTCTTGTAGCCTGCGAGCGATAGACACCGCCCCGCGCAATGACACATCCATTCCTGGCAGTTCATTGGAAGCCAATTCAGACGCAGAGTACACCGATGCACCAGCTTCGCTGACCATGATTTTTCTTAATTTTAGCTCGGGCTGAGCTTTGATGATCTCGCCGACGAGCTTGTCGGTTTCACGAGATCCCGTGCCATTACCGATACTGATCAATTCAACTTTGTGCTGCTTGCATAAATTGATGAGCGTGCGCGCAGCTTTGTCCCATTGATTTTGTGGTGCATGAGGAAAAATTGTATTGGTGTCTAGCACCTTTCCGGTAGCGTCGACAATGGCAACTTTAACCCCTGTTCTTAATCCAGGATCCAGACCCATAGTCACTTTTGCACCGGCTGGTGCAGCCATGAGAAGGTCATTAAGGTTGCGAGCAAAAACACTAATTGCTTCTTCTTCAGCTTTGTCTCGTAACGCACCAAAGAGTTCTGTTTCCATGTGCAGTTGAGTTTTCACTTTCCATGTCCATTGCACCACCGACGCCAACCAAGCATCGGCAGCACGACCACTAATTTTTAAGTCAAAGTGTTCGGCAATGATGTGTTCGCAGTGCGAGCTTCTGTCTGTGCTTTCTTTTTGTGGGTCAGCATCAAGGTTGACTTGCAACATGCCTTCATTTCGGCCACGGAACATCGCCAAGGCGCGATGCGAAGGAACCTTGCTGATCGCCTCGCTGTGTTCGAAATAATCTGAGTATTTTGCGCCGTCCTTTTGTTTGCCCTCAATCACTTTGCTGCAGATATGTGCATTGTGTTGCAGATACCGCCGAACTTTTTGCAGTAACTGCGCGTCTTCAGCAAAGCGCTCCATTAAAATATATTTAGCACCATCAAGGGCCGCCTTAGTATCTGCAATGCCAGCGTCAGCGTTGATATAGGGCATAGCGGTGGATTCGGGGTCGAGATCCGGGTCAGCAATTAACGCATCAGCCAAAGGTAACAATCCTGCTTCGATGGCAATTTGTCCTTTGGTTCTTCGTTTTGGCTTAAAGGGCAGATAGAGATCTTCTAGCTCGGTTTTGTTTTGTGCGCCTCGAATGTTTTTTTCTAGTTCGGGCGTGAGCTTTTCCTGTTCTTTTATGGATTTAAGGATCACGTCCATGCGCTCAGACATTTCTCGAAGATAACCTAAACGTTGTTCGAGGTTACGTAATTGCGTGTCATCGAGGCCATTTGTCGCTTCTTTTCTGTAACGTGCGATAAAAGGGACGGTGGCGCCGCCATCTAATAAATCGACGGCCGCTTGAACTTGTGTTTGCTGAACGTTCAATTCTTCAGCAATTTTATTGATGATCATACTAGACTCTTGGAAAGGCAATTATGCCGAAAAAACCATTATCAGGGAGGTGTGAGACTTTACCAGTGCTGGGTGCCAGAAAAAACACTTATTGATGGTTATTTTTCGTATTCGATCATTCTAGAGGGGGTATTTAAACCGGGTCAGGGTCATCTTGCTTAACAAATAGGCTAAAAGGCATCAGTCGTTGTGACCTAAGGCTATTTAGTGCACGTTTATACGACCAAGCTCATGCACCAAAAACAGCAGAGCTTGGATGCTAGGTGTCTTGGCCTTTATCGTGTCAGTCGTTTTATTGCTTCGCCTTTGACATAGTCTACGGCTTTAGCAACTTCATCTAGGTCAGCTGATGGCGGGCCACTTGATACTTCATCAAATTGAACTTTAGAACCATCTCCATGAGGGATAATGGTGATCGTCCAAATGGTGTGGGCACCTAATTCCTGAAGTGGTCCAAAGGGTGCATCTAATCTGAGCATCTTGCCATTCTTTATGTAAAGCACTTCACCGTGTTTAACCGAACCACTCTCCCAGCTTTCAAGCCAAAGTCCACCGGCATTAGCATCCAGTGAAAGGTTGTTTGAGTCGCCCGAATAGGTGTGCTCGGGGTGCCACCAACTAGCGGGCTTTATTAATCGCTGCCAAATTTGTGTCGTCGAAAGTGTCGATGTTGCTTCGTGCCTCAAGACAAAATGTGTATCAGATGAGGACAAAATTTTTGCTTGCACAGAAGTGCAAAGCAACAGCAATAGAATGAAAAGAGAAAGTTTCATATTAACGCTCAACCTTTTTAAATTTTAGTAGAAATCGGTCTGTACGCCCTCGAACCGAAGGGTCAAACGCGGGGAGTGTCAGGTCATCTTTTGCATTGGATAAAAATGAAGCAGACGACTCCAATACAAAGCCCGCAGCTTCAATTTCAGAAATCACCGTGTCGGCATCGATACGATGCAAGGTTGCTACGTCTCGAGTTCCACTTCCTTGTTTGGCTTTATGGTCACCCACAACAAAGTAGCCACCTGGTCGAAGGGCATTGAACACGGCTTGATTAAATGCCAAAACATCAATTTTTTGCCAATGCAAGTCGTGATAATTATTGTTCAATATTGCCATGTCGAGGATTTCTGGATGGTCGAGTTGCGAATTTGCCTGACGACTGACCTGTATATTGTAGATATTGACCACAGAGTCTTCTAGTCGTTCGTTTAACCCAGAAAACAATTTAAGCACAAAATCGGCGTTGCTCGCATAAACCCGACCTTCATTGCCCACTATGGTTGCTAATAGCCGGGCATTATAGCCGGGGCCCGCGTTTATTTCTGCCACCTTATCGCCGTTCTTGAGTGCTAAAAACTGCAGGAATTTGCCAGGTTGCCTGGATTCATCAAGGCTTCTGTCTCGTTCTGTTCGAAAAGGCGAATCAATTGCTGCGTCTATGCGCGTGTAGGGTTCTTTTGCATTTATGGGAGAAACAGCCAACATCATACTAGCAAAAGTCAAAATCATTATTGTCGAACGATTTATCATAACCGGTTCCTAAGATTTCATCTCATCGATTTGGATTTGACCCTGACAATTCGCTAAAACAGCACTGGAGTCAGAGGGCTTTTCAACAAGGGAAGTCATATAACCATGGATCCCACTATCCACAATGACAGGGGTTCCGCGATTCCCTCCCATGGCGTGTTCAAATGAACCTCCCACGTCATCATTCGACAGATTGGGCGCGTAATACATAACATGCGCGGGAACGTGCATCATGCTTTGGCTATTTTCATTCCAGATGAAATTAAAATCAGACATCATGTAGCTTATCCCTGGTCTCTCAGGGGCACGGAGAATGTTCTTCTGAGCTAACGCGGAAAAGCGCTTTTTCCGTTCGTCCAACTTCACGCCAGCCAATGCCCACTCGGTTTTTTTCATCACGCCAGGGATTACCGAATCTGTGCCCGCTGCATCTGCACATTGAGGAATGATTGCGCGCGGATGATTGCGCTCCACTATGCAGGTGAAAGGCCCATCGCTTTTGTGAGTAAGTTTAAAGCCTGCATTGGTTAAAGTGTAAACCGAAGCGCCATCACGAAGGCGAATGGGCAGGGCAGACAATGCAAGCGACTCTTCGCAGGCTTGAGTCAATTTGATCTTACTGTCTTCGGCTGCCATCACGGCTGATGGAATAACGAAAGCCAATGTGATTGAGATAGCAATTTTGTTAAAAACGGTCATCTTATATTCCCTTTATTCGTTGGAAATATGACCGTACGTCAAAAGCAGTTGGTTCTCAGTTGTTCTTTTGAGAATGGTAGAAATTGTTTGTGAACGGTTACTTTTTGTCGGATTCAGTGGCAAGAATTTTGAGTGGGATGCGGATATTGGCTTCAAACCCTGGTGAAAGTGTATGGGATTCGACGCTTACACCTGAACCATACCGTAACCGCAAACGTTCGTTCAGGTTAGATAATCCCGTAGCTGTTGAGTTTTGATTGATGCCTTGACCATGGCCATCATCTTTCACAGATAACACCAATTGTTCGTTCTCAAGCCCAGCTTGGATCGTCACAGTGACAAGGTTAGTCGAATTGCTTACCGCATGCTTGATGGTATTTTCAATAAAAGGTTGTAAAACAAACGCAGGCACAAGCAAATCCATTGCTTGCTCGTCTAATTTCCATTCCACTTGTAATCGATCGTTGAAGCGAATTTGTTCCATCGACAAATAGGCTTTGCAAAATTGGATTTCGCGGCTAAGCGGAATTTCGTCATTTTGCGACATCGAAATTGACTGCCTAAGCAGATCACCCAATTGTTCAACTGCTAGGTAAGCGCGATCGCGATAGTCCAACTCTATTAAGGCCGCGATACTGTTGAGTGCATTAAAAAGAAAATGCGGATTCATTTGCATCCGCAGCGAATCAACTCGGGCAAGATTGAGTTGATTGTCTAATTGTGCCGCATGAATTTTGGCTTCAGTAACTTGCTTTTGTCGTAATAAACTCAATCGGTAGAATTTGATTGCTAGAGAGCACAAAACAATCAATGAATAAGTAAAAAAGCTCATGGCATGATAGCCGGGTGCACGCTCACCAATTAGCCAGTCGTGCCATGCCTGTGTATGTACAATGAATCCCAAAATAAACGACAACGCAAAGGCGGTGATCAGGTGAGTAAGTAGCGTTAGCAACACGCCTTTACCTTGGTAAGGTAATACATCGGTGAGACGGTAGAGCAAAGGAGCCAACGTTCCCCATAGCCAATAATAGAGGCCAATTTTAGTAAATATTGCCCACCATGTAGCAAACCCAGGAGCACCAGCGCTCAAATAGGCCGACGTGACAGGAATGGCCGCGACCAGCGACCAGCCTAAAAAAGAGACAATTATTTGCAGCCAATAGCGTTTAACAAACGAATACCATGTTGCCGGGTGGAATGACGATGTGTTCATTGTATTTGGCTACCTGTAGTGGCCAGAAGGTCGGCGACCACGTATTTTCGGTTTCTGGCAATTTTGTGTTGTGAACCATCGCTCATCTCTACGATATAACAACCCTCTCCTTTATAGACGCTTTTTAGGTGCGACTTATTTATCAGCGTCGAACGATGTATGCGAGTAAACACTTTTTCTGGCAAATCACGAGAAAACTGTCGTAAAGACTTAGCGATGACAAATTCACGTTTTTGTGCGGTATGTAAACACACATATTGATTAGCTGCGCTTACCCAAACAACATCATTTGGTAAAACACTGCTTAATGTTTCACCACTCTTAATAATCAGAGGCTTCGGTTTTTCTATAATCTCTGCACAAATGGCTTTTTTAGCTCGACTCATCGAAGCTGCAAAGCGAGTTTTGCTGACAGGCTTGACGATATAATCTCTTACTGATACTTCAAACGCTTGAATCGCGTATTCGTCATGGGCGGTAATAAAGACAATGTAGGGTGTTGATGCCATGCCAAGAAGTTGCTCCGCGATAGAGACGCCATCAAGGTTTGGCATTTGAATATCGAGCAACAGTAAGTCTGGCGCGTAACGCTCTATGGCACTTAGTGCCTCTGAACCGCAGGCGGCAACGCCTACTAGATCTAGATCCGGATCACGAGAAACAAGCCCAGAAATTAAGTCTCTGGCCAAAGGTTCATCATCGACAACCAACGTGCGAACACGCCTATTGGGTTGCGGAACTTGTGATAGGTTTTGTGTACTCATCGACTCAAGATACCACTGATGTTTGATAACTTAGTAGGGTGTTTATTGCCTAATCTGGCGCGCTCGTTAAATTTTTATAGTTAATTTCCAGCAGATTCCATTCTTTAGGGCCGCTGGGGGTTTGCACTATCGCATCGTCACCAACTTGTTTTTTGAGTAGTGCTCTTGCCATCGGAGAATCAATAGAAATGAGATTTTTTGAATCTCCATATATCTCATCTGGCCCTACGATCCGAATATTTAGCACCTCGCCATCTATGTTTTCAATTTTCACCCAGGCGCCAAAAAACACCCGCCCATCTTGCTGTGGAGAATACTCAACAATTTTGAGTGCTTCCAAACGTTTTCGTAAATATCGAACCCGTGAATCGATTTGTCTTAGAATACGCTTGTTTTCTTTGTAATCTGCATTTTCAGAACGATCGCCAAGGCTGGCAGCCCATGTGACCTTCTTTGTAATCTCAGGGCGATACTCACGCCAAAGATAATTGAGCTCTTGCTGCAGTTTTTCATACCCTTCTCGAGTAATTAAATTCGTTTTCAACCGATTTCCACTTATTGATTGGTAATAATATTATTTTGTAGTGTGAACGCTGCACACAAAAATGCGTAGAGAATTTGTCACCCTATGCAACAGAAAATCGTTTATTTTTCGACTATTCATTATCTTACAATGACTTAGAAAGATTCCACAGATAATTAGCGCTTTTTGCTTCTAATTAGAAATTATAACCGCTGATTTATTAGTCGAAATTGTTCCAAAAACGCGACACATTGAGCAGGAAATGAGCAACAATTTAGACTAGTATTAACCTTAGTTAGACGACAAACTGATGCGTTTAAACAACCTGCATATAAGTCGTCTAAAAAGCGCGCTGCATAAGGCTTTGCTGCCTAACCTGTTGCAGTGATTTGTGATACAACATTGTCGCATGATTAGCGAGTTTATGGTCGTTTAATTTTGCAAAAATGTTATGTGAACCTAACTAAAGAGTTCGCAATTGTATAAACAATTCAGGCGGCTTTAAATACAAATAACCCGGATAGTCTCTGGGCCTCAAGGTCGAATAGAAAGACCGATAAAATTGTGGAATTAGGATCAGCAAGGAAAGAGCTGAATGTTGAAAAATTAAAGCCGGAGATCGTTAAGATTTCCGGCTTTTTCATGAGAATAACTAAACTTTTAGTTAGATTCCCCTTTGTTCATGATTTCCAATAATTCAACTTCAAATATCAAGGTTGAGTTAGGCGTGATGATGCCCGTTGCACGCTCACCATAAGCTAACTCTGAAGGAATGAAGAATTTGTACTTTGCACCTTCACTCATCAATTGAACACCTTCCGTCCAACCTGCAATAACTCGATGCAGTGGGAATACTGCCGGTTCACCGCGGCTATAAGATGAATCAAACTCTCTACCATCAAGTAAGGTACCGCGATAGTGAACTTTAACCGTGTCTTGTGCAGAAGGCTTGTCGCCTTCACCAGCCGTTAGTACTTCGTATTGAAGACCAGACTCGGTTTGTACAACGTTTTCATTTTTAGCGTTTTCAACTAGCCATTCTTTACCTTTTGCAACATTCGCCTGTGCTTTTGCAAGTTGGGCTTCTTTCATAACTTTGTCTAATTCACTGTTGAGCGTTTGGATTTCACCCATCTCAAATTGAGATTTGCCCTGAATACTTGCGGTAAAGCCTTTGATAATCAATGCTGGGTCGAGTTCAACGTTAACGTCTTTTTGTTCTGCTAATCTCTGTTCAACGAAGGTACCTACGCTAGCACCAAATGCATAAGCATATTCTTGTTCTTTGTTCTCAAACTTCAGTTCTTCAACCTTAAGCGGATCGGTTTCTTGCTGTTGACAAGCAGTTATGCCGAAAACTGATGCGACGACTAAAGCAATTGCTGCCTTTTTCATGGTATTTCTCCAAAACGTAAATAAATCAATAAGTTTGCTGCGATGGTGGAGCAAAAAGTGATTAGGTATTGTAATTTTAAGCGCTTATACTAAACGAACTGGTGTAATACACAAATCTTGATTGTCCTTATGTGCAAAGCGAATGCGATGAAAATGAACCGATTGTTACCACCGTTATTGGTGTTGGCAATGACTTTGGGTGTTGGCGCATGCTCGCGTGAATCTAGCAAACCCGTTACTCAAGTTAGGCATGCTCAAGGTGGTGCCTATGCCGCAGATATTTCTGCAGACGGCAGCTTGAGTGTGGTATCAACAGCACAAGAGGGCATTTTGGTGTGGGAGCTTGATACGCAAAAGCAACGATTCAAGTGGAGCCACGAAGAGGAAGGTGACAATAACAATACCGTAGGGCTGATCCATATCGCTGCGGACAATTCTTATGTTGTCACTGCTGATCGAGACGCTTTTGCTTTGTGGAATCTTGAAACTGGTGAACCAGAAGGATTTTGGCGCATTGACGAGGCGAGTGTTAGGGACTTGGCAGTATCAAACAATGGTAGAGGGATCTTAGTAGGGCGAGGCAATGGCAAAACCTTGTTCTTTGAACCCTTTACCGGAAGGCGTTTGGAGTTCTTAGGTCATCAAGAAAAAATCAATAGTGTCGATCTCTCACCCAATGGTTTTTACGCTCTCACTGGCAGTAACGATTATATCGCCTATCTGTGGGATACACGCAGCGGCCAGGTTATCCATCGATTTACCCATTCCAGCCGAGTTACTAAAGTTGCTTTGGACGACCAAGGTCGTTACATTTTTACCGCAGATAGCAAGCGAGATGCAAGAATTTGGGACGCACAAACGGGCGAAGAAATCAGTCAGCTTCGCTACTTACAACGGCAGAAGATATTCAGTACAGCAACGTTTTCAGAGGATGGTAAATACCTGCTTACTGGCTCACCAGGAAGAGCAATGAATTTGTGGAATGTGGAAGATGGTAGCGAAGTTAAAGAATGGCGAGTTACTCCTAAAGAAGGAACACAACCGCAAAGCGCAATTGTTTACGCAGTGAGCTTTGCGCAGCAAAATCAGGTATTATCGGAAAGCAGTAGTGGACTTGCCGAATATTGGCAAACAGAACAGGAATAATAGATAGATGAGTGACGATTTACTCAGCCAAATTGAACAATTGCAAACCCAAGTCGCTTTTCAAGAGGACACGATCGAGCAGCTAAATCGCGCTTTATCTGATCAACAAATGCAAATCGATCAGATGAATTTCAAAATAAAACATATGACCCAACGCATGAAGCAAATTGAACCTTCTAATATTGCCGATCAATCTGAAGAAATACCTCCACCTCATTACTAACAAAGTGCAACGAATTTAGTTGAAGGATTAACTGAATTGCCTGAAGAGCTCGTCATTTAAATCCCATAACCGTATGTCAGCTATCCCAGTAGTTGCCTATGTTAGACTGGTCAACATGAATATCACCGCACGGCGTCATTAAATTTTTGCATTAGCTGCTCGGCATTTTCAGCATTCTCATGCATGGCGAGGTATATGGGTAATTCAGCAATTTTGATATTGTTGATTTGCAGATCAGGAGAGTTTTTCTGTAAGAATGCCATGATTGCCCAGTAGCCAAGGACGAAGTCAACTTCCTTATCAACTAACATTTTCAGCGCAATTTTTTGGTCATTTGCCACAACAAATTGTGAGCGTTGTTCAGCAGAAATTTCGGCCTCTAATTTGCCTCCATATGAGTAACCCTTAATCAAAGCCACTTTTCTGCCTGCCAATTCTGACAAGCTAGAAATAGCGTTGGCATCGTCTAACCAAAATGCACGCAAATCAAAATGAGAAAAAGGCTTTTCGCTAAACAGCACGTTTTCCATTCCTGCCCGCCCCCTTGGCATGGCAAATAAATCAATTTTGCCTGTTGCCGCTGAGACGTAAAAACGCCTGATAGGGATGTGTATAGCGTTGTAGGTGATCCCGGCTTCTTCTAAAGCTGGCGCCAACTGAGTCATCCACAATCCGGTCAGCTCACCGTCAATATCAAAGTAGACATAAGGCGGAAAATAAGGCGAGCCAAGTCGCAATTCTTCGCTTTTACTCAAAGGAGAAATACACAACAAAATGCTCAATAATAGAACAGCAATGGATTTATTCATCGATCAGCTCACTCGACCTCAATGCAATATAATCAGTATAGCAACAAGTATAAAAAATGGGCTAAAGCACAACTTGGTAGATACTGTCTATTGAATCGTTATAGTTGAAAGTCAATCAGCAACAGTCTTCTTACCGAAACAGCAATTTAGTCAACCCGAGCGATAAAGGCGAGTTAGAAATGTGCGCATCTTTTTAATGGTGTTAGTTATATGTGCTGAATCTTATCTTGATATTAGCCATATGCTGTGGGCTGAACTAATCTTGATTCGTATCAACGTTTAAATTGAATCATTTTATGCAGACACAGGTGCAGAACCCTAGATCACTATTGAGTGCTTATTGCCAATTGGGTAAGGCTAGATTGTGTTTGTTGGTACTGTTTACCGGCATGATTGGATATGCCATGGGCGCTCAGCAGTGGCAGATTTTAGAATGTATCGGGTTTTTACTCGGTACATTCTTGACTGCGATGGGCGCTAATGGATTAAACCAGTGGGTTGAGCGTCACCGTGATGCAAAAATGGCGCGTACTCGATTGCGTCCGATTCCCTCAGGCACCATAGGTTCAATCCACGGTTGTATTGTGACCGCGCTTTGGTCGTTATCTGGAATTGTGATTCTTTATTTTACTGTAAATCTACTCACCGCTTATCTGGGGTTTGTTACGTTAGTGTGTTACTTGATGTTGTATACGCCTCTTAAACCGCATACTCCTCTAGCTGTTCTTATTGGTGCTGTTCCTGGAGCATTACCACCGGTCATGGGATGGGCAGCAGCAACAGGACGAATTGATATTGAAGCGGTTATATTAGGATTTATTTTGTTTTTGTGGCAGATCCCACACTTTATGTCACTTGCGGCTATCTACCGTGAGGATTACCTGAGGGGTGGGTATCAATTGTTACCTGATAATCCAGAAGAAGACAAAGCCACCAGAGCGATTATCGTTGTATTCAGCGTTGCTTTGCTAGTCATCACCTTGATGGCCCCTGCTGTAGGTTTGGGCAAACATTTGTTTTTGTTTAGCGCGCTGATTCTTGGTGGTGCGTTACTGTGGCTGTCTATTCGGTTTTACCGTCGCTACAGTATTTCTAATGCGCGTTCGGTCTTTCGCGCCAGTATTATCTACATTCCTATCTTAATGACCCTACTACTAATCGACCATCGCATTTGATTTCGCCCTATCTTGATCTAAGGTCTCAGGGTTTGAGAACCTTCGCTGTATATTTTTTGTGCTATACTGGAATTTAACAAAATGTTAACAAATAAGTTTTGGCGCAACCTGAGACCCCAAAAGAGGCGAGAAGCGATGCAGAGACATTATTACATAAGCGATGATCTTGATGATTTGGAAGTTGTCGAAAAAGAGTTAGAAGATGAAGGGGTGGCAACACCACAGATCCATGTATTGAGTGAAAATGACGCTGAAGTTGAGAAGCATCATTTGCACGCGATTGAATCGGTATTAAAAAAAGACGTGGTACATTCTACCGAAATTGGTGCGGTGATCGGAGTGATTTCTGCGTCATTAGTACTCTTGGTGGCTTATTTAATGGAATGGCACACGTCACCTGCTGGCTGGATCCCCTTTGGTTTCCTCGCTGCGGCTGTACTCGGCTTTTGTACTTGGGAAGGGGGCCTGATTGGGATCCAAATACCCAATTATCAGTTCAAACGCTTTCAGAAGTTATTGAAGCAAGGAAAGCATGTGTTTTTTGTCGATGTGGATAAAGAACAGGAAGACACCCTGGCTCGTGTCGTTTCGCGACATCCTAAACTTGAAGTTGCAGGGCTGGGTGAAGCTACACCTGGTTGGGTAGTACACGGTCAGGAAAAATTTCATAAAGTGATGAAAACTCTGCCTTAGCCTTCTCGTTACGGACGCTTCTAGATATATCAAAAAAGGCCAGACATCTTGCTGATGTCTGGCCTTTCTCTTGGATCATTGTGCAATCAACTGCTGGTGAAAAACAACATTCGACTCAAAAAAGTATAGTTAGATTCCAGAACCATAATGCCTATAAATAACAAAAGACAAAGTGGTGGAAGCAAAATCGCACAAATCAACGCCATCCTTTCCCACATCATGTGCATGAAAATACAGATGATCAACCCGGCTTTGAGGAACATAAAAAAGAGGATGAGTGTCCACCTCAATGCGCCTTGAATCTGCATGTAGTCCACAGCATACGACAACCCGCTTAGCACAAACAATAGCAACCAGATTTTTAGATACAGGCTTATAGGATGCTCTTGATGCATTGGTTCTTCGGTTTGTGTTTGAATTTCTGATGACATAGCCATCTCCAATTAAAAAAGCTTTTTCACCATAGGTAGAAAAGCGCAAAAATAAACACCCAGACTAGGTCTACGAAATGCCAATATAATCCTGTTATTTCGACAATTTCATAGTTGCCGCTTTGTTCGTAATGCCCTTTCAGGATCTTGATCGCTACTATGGCCAAATAGATAACACCAATAGACACGTGCACGCCATGAAAACCGGTGACCATGAAAAATACCGCCCCAAACTGGGCTGCGCCAAATGGATTTCCCCAAGGCCTAACACCTTCTTCGATTAACTTAGACCATTCGAAGGCTTGCATACCCACAAATGACAAACCTAAAACAGCGGTGACGAGCATCAAAATTGCCGCTTTCCGCTTGTCTTTTCGATAACCAAAGTTGACAGCCATGGCCATGGTGCCGCTGCTAGTGATCAAAATAAATGTCATGATCGCAATCAGCACAAGGGGGATATGATGCCCGGCAATTTCCAACGCAAATACTTCGCTGGCATTAGGCCAGGGATCAGAAACAGACAAACGCATCACCATGTAACCAATCAGGAAACAACTGAACACAAAGGTGTCGCTGAGCAGGAAAATCCACATCATGGCTTTTCCCCAAGGCACCTTGAAGGATTCTTTGTCCGCCGACCAGTCAGCAACAAACCCAGACACACCCTGTAGTTCTTGCCCAGTATTTTGTGAAGGCGTGCTCATACTCCACCTCCCAGGCCACAAAACTCGACAATGGCGTTGTAGGTTTCCGGTTTACTGATCAGTAGCGCGAACAGCAGTACCCATAAACCTAACAAAAAGTGCCAATACATCGCGCACAATTCGATGTAGTGATTAATTTTTTCAGCATGGGCAGTTGGGTCACTAAACAGAGTGATGCGCAAGGCTACAAGCCAGGTAATTAGACCAATTGCAACGTGCAGTGCATGGAGTCCTGTAAACAAATAGAAAAAGCTCAAGGCGGGGTTTGCATCGACAGTAAACCCCTGAGCAGTTAACTGTTGCCAGAATAGTAGTTGTCCGGCTACAAAGGCGCTAGAGAAAACTCCTGCAACGATTAAAGCCCCTTTTGTCAACTGTCTTTTTGTTCCCCGACTACTCATTCTGGCGATTTGCATACCGACACTGGCCAGTATCAGGTAAATGGAATTTAGCCAAAGCTGAGTTTTATCATAAAGGGGATGACTAGCCTGCTCAGCCAAGGGTTGCCAATCTGGATATTGAGAGCGCATTAAAAAAGCCACGATAAAAAGAAAAAACAGTACAGAAACGACAGTCAACAGAACGCGTAATCCAGAAATTCGCACTCGTTCTCTTACTGCTTTTTGCATTTGAGGATTTGGATTTTCCTCCCAGGGTTTTTCAGATAATGCGGTTAAAATATTCATGCTTTTTGACCCTCTGGCTGACCAGTAAAGGTTTGCGGTAGAAAATCTTGTTCGTAGCCTGGCACACTGTAGTCGTATGCCCAGCGGTGGCATACGGGGAGTTCTTTACCCCAGTTTCCATGAGTGGGAGGTGTATGTTCAGTTTGCCACTCAAGTGACGTGGCTTTCCAAGGGTTGTCTCCGGCTTTTTTACCTTTAAATAGACTCCAAATCAGATTGTAGATAAACACCAGTTGTACCAAGGCTACAAAGATAGCCATCACTGAGATCATGGCGTTGAGATCTTTGGCTGATTCGGGAATGAAATCGTAATTTTCATAGGCGAAATAACGCCTGGGGACACCTAAAACGCCCAAATAATGCATTGGAAAATAAATTGCGTAGGTTCCTAAGAAGGTGCCCCAAAAATGGAATTTGCCCATGGTGTCATTCAGCATTCTGCCAAACATTTTGGGATACCAATGATAAATGCCGCCAAACACCACCAGAATAGGCGAAACGCCCATCACCATATGAAAATGTGCGACCACAAAATAGGTGTCTGAAAGTGGTAAATCAACCACCACATTGCCTAAAAACAACCCGGTTAATCCACCAATAGTAAAAGTCGAAACAAAACCTAATGCAAACAACATTGGGACGTTCAGCTTAATATTGCCATGCCAGATAGTCAGTACCCAGTTGTAGACTTTAATCGCTGTCGGCACAGCGATGATCAATGTGGTAGTGGCAAAAAAGTATCCGAACATTGGATTCATTCCACTGATATACATATGGTGTGCCCAGACAACAAAACTCAGCACGCCGATCCCAACAATGGCCCAAACCATCATGCGGTAGCCGAAGATGTTCTTGCGCGCATGGGTGCTAATTAAATCTGACACAATACCAAAAGCAGGCAGGGCGACTATGTAGACCTCGGGGTGTCCAAAGAACCAAAAAAGATGTTGGAAAAGAATAGGGCTTCCACCTTCGTGGTCGAGCTGCTGACCCATCGACAAGATTGCTGGCATAAAAAAGCTCGTACCTAAGATTTTATCAAATAGCATCATCACTGCGCTAACAAATAACGCAGGAAAGGCCAACAAGGCGAGGATCGTTGCCATGAAGATGCCCCACACTGTCAATGGCATGCGCATCAATGTCATTCCTCTGGTGCGGGCTTGCAATACAGTTGTGACGTAATTTAGTCCGCCCATCGTTGCCGCAACAATAAAAATTGCCAAGGAAACCAGCATGAGAATTATTCCCCAGTCATTGCCTGGAGTACCAGGCAAAATGGCTTGAGGCGGGTACAGCGTCCAGCCTGCTCCGGTAGGGCCGCCGGGCACAAAAAAGCTCGCCATCAAGACAATCACGGCTAATAAATAAAACCACACGCTGAGCATATTCACGAACGGGAAAACCATATCGCGAGCGCCAACCATCAAGGGAATTAAGTAATTGCCAAAGCCGCCTAAGAAAATAGCGGTGAGCAAATATATCACCATAATCATGCCATGCATGGTGACAAACTGGTAATAGGCGCTTGGGTCAATAAAATCAAAACTGCCAGGAAAGCCGAGTTGCAAGCGCATAAGACCAGAAAGAATAAGCGCCACAATCCCGACTAAAATAGCGATGACTGAGTATTGTATTGCAATGACCTTATGATCCTGACTCCAAACATATTTGGTCCAGAAGCTAGTGGGTTCGTGCATGTCATGGTCTGTTTCATTTTCCATTTTTGACTCCACGTTTGCTTTTAGCCGACTTCTTGTTTCAATTGCTAACGCATACCGTTATTTATAGTGTCTTGATAAAATCAATAATCGCTTGTGCTTCTTGTTCATTGATCACCGGTGGCGGCATAACTGGCGGATAACCCGCGACAATTTTGGCATTTGGCTGAAAAATAGACTCTTTCAGATATTCTTCGTCTACGGTAATAACTTGACCACTTGCCAAGGATTTTTCGCTGTTGAACAATCCCTTCCAACTCGGGCCTAACATTTTTGAGCCATCAATACTGTGACAGGCATAACAGCCTTTGTTCAGGGCCAATTGTTCTCCAGAAATTTCAGGCGCAGCAGCTTCACCTTCAACCCCACCTTTTTCTTTGATATACGCAATAATTGAGTCCATCTCTAAATCGTTGAGCTGCATAACGGGCATAATAGGCGCAAAACCTTTCACAATTTTTGCGGTAGGGTTCAAAACGGATTCTTTCAGGTAAGCGTCGTCGACTAAGACCTGAGAACCATCGGCAAGGGTTTGCATTTTGCCGTATAGGTTTTTCCACGTCGGGCCGATGGAGCTATCGGTGAAGTTATGACAGCCCAGACAACCGCTAATTTGTGATAAATCCTTACCACTTTGGGCGGTGACGCTTAACGCTTCAGAGCTATTTTTAGCAAGCGCTTGGCTAAATGTCGGTTGTTGAGCCAGCCAACTATCAAAATCCTGCTGAGACATCACCTCAACATAGCCGCGCATATTAAAATGACCTACACCACAAAATTCAGCGCACAGTATTTCGAATTCACCTGTAATCGTAGGCGTAAACCAAATGTAAGATACCGTGCCAGGCACCATATCCATTTTGACTCTGAACTGGGGTACGTAAAAGTTGTGCAGCACATCTTTGGAGCGCATGAGCACTTTCACAGGGCGGTCGATAGGTAAAACCAGGCGATTCCCGGAAATCAAAACATCGTCTTGTCCTAGAGGATCAAGGGGATCGACACCAAAAGGATTGTCGATACTAATGTGCTCAACGCCGCTTTTCCCCAGCTCACCGTCAGCACCTGGAAAACGGAAACTCCAACTCCACTGCTGACCTACAACTTCCACTACATCTGCTTCTTCAGGAACAGTGACTACATCGGAGTAAACCACCAGACCAGGGGCCAGCATCGCTACAATACCAATGCTGGTAATGACCGTTAGCCAAACTTCGAGTTTTTTGTTCTCTGGTTCGTATTTAGATTTTCGGTTTTTATCATGGCGATATTTTATCACCGCAAAGGCGATGAAAAAGTTTATCGCAATAAAAACGATTCCGGTGATGATCAGGGTGATGAGCATAGTGTCATCAATTGACCCCCAATTAGATGCCAGTGGCGTCATCATCCACGGAGATAGAAAATGAAATATTATCGACCCTATTACGATAACAATCAGTGCTATGGCAATACCCATGCCTGCCCCTTTTTTATTGTTAGCCTCAGTCCTTAGAATGACTTTTGCTTCCAATCTCCAAATCCGGGTGCAGACAGCACTATTAAATAAGCTTTTGCTCAGTGACGTATTAAAACGCGAATTATTAGTATGATTTTAGACTGTCAATTACCCGTTAATTGGTTAAAAAATAATCAATCAGTGATTAGTGTAGGCACAGTTTTGCATTTGTGCGAATTTGCAAAGAGTAAGTCGAAAGAATTATCTAAAAAGCAAGTTAAGGGTGATAAGCGGGTCAAAGGAGGCCCTCGAAGATCGGCATCTGTGGTCGAGGGCAATGCATTCGGGGTATGCCTGGGTACTACTCCGGTTTAAACACACCAATAACGCTTTCGTTTTGACGTTTTGCGCTATCAACTTGCTTTTCGGTCTGCACTTCTTGGTAATCACACTGTACGCACTGCAATTTTTCTACATTGTTTTCAAAATACAACATGATGGTGTCTAGAGCTTTGCATTTTGGGCAAATTGCACCAGCAACAAAGCGTTTGCGTTTTCTATTTGTCATTTAAGTTTAAGTATTCCTGTCTATCATCTGTGCTTGGCATGGTTTAAAAGACTGCCACAGTGGTATACTACGTGAATTAGTTTCCTTTTGATTAGTATTCTTTCTTCAATGATCCAAATTTCCGACCTGACTTTACTGCGCGGCACTAAGATTTTGCTTGAACAAGCGTCTTCGACAATCTATCCAGGCCACAAAGTGGGTTTAATTGGCTCAAATGGGTGTGGAAAATCCAGCTTATTTGCAATGTTACGTGGTGAGCTGCATCCGGATATTGGGGATTGTCACATTCCTAAAAACTGGAATATCGTGTCGGTTGCACAGGAAACGCCTGCCAGCGACCGATGCGCCGTTGACTATGTCATCGACGGCAACCTTCAATTTCGCCGTTTAGAAGCACAGCTTTTAGTCGCTGAGGAAACCCACGACGGCGAAAAAATCGCTGAATTACACGGGCTACTCGAGCAAGCTGGCGCCTATGATATGAAGTCCCGGGCAGCAACCATTTTAGACGGTTTGGGCTTTTCGTCGGATCAGATAGAAAAACCAGTTAGCGATTTCTCTGGTGGTTGGCGAATGAGGTTAAATCTGGCCCAAGCACTTTTATGCCATTCTGACTTATTATTGTTAGACGAGCCGACTAACCATCTGGACTTAGACGCGGTAATTTGGCTAGAAAGATGGTTAGCTAAATATTCAGGAACGCTTGTTCTTATTTCTCATGACAAATCCTTTCTCGACAATACGGTTGATGAAATTGTTAGTTTTGAACATCAGCGTTTGATCAGTTATACCGGAAACTATGCATCATTTGAAAAGCAAAAAGCTGAACGATTGCGCTTACAGGACCTAGAGTTTCAGAAGCAACAAACAAAGATTGCTCACCTGGAATCATTCGTCAGACGTTTTAAGGCAAAAGCAAGCAAAGCTAAGCAAGCTCAAAGTAGAGTTAAGCAGCTAGAAAAGATGGAGACCTTGTTGCCAGCTCATGCCCAGTCACAATTTTCTTTTGAATTTTTTATGCCTCCTAAACTTCCGAACCCTTTAGTAAAAATGGAAGAAGTGCAGGTCGGTTATGATGAAACGGTTATTATCGATAGCTTGAGATTAAATTTGGTCCCAGGTAGTCGTATTGGTTTATTGGGAAGAAATGGCGCAGGGAAATCGACACTGATCAAATTGCTGGCAAACGAAAAACAACCCATGAGCGGGGATTATATGACATCCGCAGGGTTGAGGATCGGTTACTTTGCACAACATCAATTGGAATTCTTACGACCGCAGGATACGGCCATCGATCATTTGGCTCGTTTGGATCGAAAAGCGACAGAACAGAGTTTACGTGATTATCTCGGCGGATTCGGCTTTCATGGCGATCAGGCGCTTGGAAAGGTTGAACCTATGTCTGGCGGTGAAAAAGCCCGCCTGGTTTTGGCCTTGCTTGTGTATCAAAAACCCAACTTATTGTTGTTAGATGAACCCACCAACCACTTAGATCTTGAAATGCGTTATGCCTTAAACCTGGCGCTGCAAAGTTATGAAGGGGCTATGGTACTGGTATCCCATGATCGTTTTTTATTGTCTTCGGTGTGCGATGATTTTTATTTGGTAGACAGCGGCAAAGTTGAGCCATTTAACGGCAACTTAGACGACTACAGAAATTGGTTGTTAAACGACAATAAACAAAACAAAGAACAAGAAAAGAATAATAATTCTTTAACCCAAACTAGCAGTTCGGTAAAAGTGGATCGTAAAAATATCAAACGCTTGGAAGCGCAATTTAGGCAATCCACCCAGCATTTACGTAAGACCATTAAAAGCTCCGAAAATAAGATGAATGACGCGTCTGAATCTCTCTCACAACTCGAAGGTAAATTATCTGACCCGGGACTTTATGAAGAAGACAATAAAGATGTACTAAAATCACTTTTATTGGAGCAAGCTGAGCTTAAAAATAAGCTAGATGAAGCAGAAACCTCGTGGATGGAAGCACAAGAAGAGCTAGAGACAAAACAAAAGGCATTTGATGAACAGGCTATGGTCGACTGACGATTTTTGGCAATTTTCTATAGAGATCTATTCAAAAGATAAAGTTCAGCAATCTTGTTTAGCGTTGCAGAATAAAGCCAATCTCAATGTTAACTTGCTCCTGCTCTGCATTTGGTTAGATAGGCAAGGTGTGTTGTTGACCGTCAAGCAAATCCAAACACTTTTGACGGCGATTAGTGACCACGACAAACAGATCCAAGTTCATCGAAAAACCCGTATAGGTACTAAACAGCATGACCCAGACATGTATAAACTTTTGCTAGAACAAGAGCTAGAATTAGAAAAACAACAACAGAGGCAGATAGTGGATTCGCTTAACCAACTGTCTCTTGAAACAAGCAAAGGTTCAAACCTTCAGGTTTATTTTGGCAGTATTTATTGGCCTAGCGAAGAGATACATATTGAAGTCAAAAGATACTTTGGCGAGTTAGAAAGCATAAATTTATCCAACGATATTCAATAACAATGACAGACAAACCTATACATACAATGGATGAAAAACGTAAGACAGGAAACCGGGTAAAATTCAGTGATTTCACGCCACCTTTCTGGGCTCGAAATCGACACGTACAAACTTTATGGCCGCGGTTTTTACAGCGCCGAACCCCCTTTATCTTCAGAACAGAAAAGCTGCGACTTCCCGACAATGATTTCGTTAAACTAGTTTGGGGACAACCTGAAAAAACAGAAAAAAGTCGAGGCCTGGCGGTAATATTTCATGGCCTGGAGGGTTCGATAAAATCTCATTACGCTAATGACCTAATGGCGTTCCTACAAAAACTTGGCTGGCAAACTGTTTTGATGCATTTTCGCGGATGTGGTGGCGAGCCGAACAGTACAGCAAGGGCTTATCATTCTGGCGAAACCGAAGACGCGACATTTTTCCTTAATTGGCTCGACAACAAATTCCCTGCGATCCCCAAGGTCGCCATTGGCTTTTCATTGGGCGCCAACATGTTGTTGAAGATGTTAGGAGAAAACCCCTCGCAGAAATTATTAAAAGCCGCGGTTGCTATTTCTGCCCCGCTTAGACTCGATGAATGTTCACGAAGTATCAATGAAGGTTTTTCTCGGGTCTATCAGAACTACTTACTTAAAAGTATGATCAAAACGTTGCGTACTAAAATGCAATCCATAAACTATGACGGATTAATCAACATTCAAGATAAACAAGTTTCCGACATTCAAAACTTTCGCCAATTCGACGAGCATGTTACGGCACCTTTGCATGGCTTTGGTAGTGCAGATGATTATTATCAAAAGTGCAGTGCAATTGGGTTTTTAAAACATATAGAAACACCAACTTTAGTTTTGCATTCTGTGGACGATCCTTTTATGAACGAAGCCGTCATACCAGATGATCATGACTTATCTGATTCAGTAGAATTTGAATTGAGTTTAAAAGGTGGACATGTTGGTTTTATGCTAGGTACTCCTTGGAACCCCTCTATTTGGTTTCACCAGCGCGTGGCTGATTATATTGCCTCGTTTGAGCGACCAATTGCAAAGCAAGAATGATCATTCCTATTTCGGAAATTCCTAAAGAAACCTTGCATAGTCTCGTCGAGGCTTTTGTTTTGCAAGAGGGAACGGATTACGGAAAAGTGGAATTTAGTCTTGAGCAAAAGGTTAACCACGTTTTGATGCAACTTCAAAGCGGCCAGGCTTATGTGCAATATTCTGAACTGCATGAAAGTGTCAATATCGTCACAAAAGACCAATTAGGCTCGAACACGGATTAACAGATCCCCGCCTTTGCGAGGACAACGTAGTCTCCATGTTATTCCCGACTGTCCCCAAATGCGTCGTTCCTGGCTGCTCTCCAGCACGTCGTTCCCGAGTGCTCCCCAACACGTCGTTCCCGAGTGCTTTTATCGGGAATCTTTGCAATCAGCCTAAGGAGTTAACAGATCCCCGCGTTCGCGAGGAAGACGTATGGAAAGGGGGATGACGCTTTTACTTTTGTCCAAAAACAACAGAAAAGGTAACAGGCACACTTAAGGTGATGCTGTTTAATCCTGCCAGCTGTTTAAGCATATCCACACCTGGAACGAGATCATGGGACATCGCATTAATAATAAAAGGCTTTAACGTGGTTGCAACAAAGGTCCCTTTGGTAGTTCGACCTACTCGAAGCACAAGTGGATACGTTTGGCTTTTACCATTAAGGGAAATCTGAGCATCAATTTCTACTTGTTTTGTAGAACCTTTTGGCATCTTCAATATCTCTTGCGAGAGCTGAGCGCTAAGGGACGCAGTAGGATTTTTGTCCGTATTGAAAAGATGTTCTTGCATACGCTCGTTGCGAATTGTAATCAAGGTTTCTACTGTTTTTAAGTCGACACTAACGGTAACTGCTCCGCTATTATCTATACTGCCGTTAAGCATCGTGAAAGAATGACTTTCGCTAATATGCTCATTTTTGACAGAGATAAAATTAAGCTTCGATCGTTCGTTATTTAACTGCCAGTCAGCCACAGCTGAAAAGCTTAAGGCATTGATACTAATGGATAAAAATAAAAGACCTAATATTCTCATTTCGCTGTTCCTAAATCGTAATGCACAATGTTTTGCCAATTAACTTGCCGGTCTCCCATGACAATGAAATCCGGATTCTCTGTGGTATTACGTAGGTTATAGGTAAGAGGAGCAAAATCAGCTGCTAAAATATTTCCACCGGCTTCTTCGACAATACATTGTGATGCACCTGTGTCCCACTCTCCGGTGACGCCGATGCGTAAAAACACATCCGCTTTACCTTCTGCAATAAAACATGCTTTGAGTGAGCAACTGCCTAGAGGGAGTGTTTGATAAGTGCGTTCCTGGGTCATTCGCGACATGACCTTTTCACGAGATTGACGACGACTTATGGCAATGACAACAACATCATCCAACGGTTTGTCAAATGATCTGACCTGAATCTGTTTGTTTTCCAATGGACAGCTTTTGAATGCACCATGCCCTTTAGTGGCATAATAAAGTGTCTCGCCAGGTGGCCAGTAAATCACACCTAAAACGGGTTCATTGTTCTCGACCAAGGCGATGTTGACGGCAAAATCGCCACTTCTAGCGATAAACTCCTGAGTACCATCAATGGGATCAATCAACCAATAACGCTGCCAATCTTTACGATGATCGAGGTCGCCGTTATTCGACTCTTCTGACATGATGGGGATGTCAGGCGTTTCCTTTTGCAAAATCTCCATAATGATTTCGTTGGCTTTGTAATCAGCAGAGGTTACCGGCGAATCATCGTCTTTTTCATAGGCTTGAAAATCACCGCTGTCATAAATTTCCAGTACAACTTTACCGGCTTTTATAGCGGCGCTTTTTGCGATATCGAGTAGTGCTTGCCTTGGATCCTGACTCATTAGGCCTCCTGGACAGTTGAACGAGAAAAATGTTTTTGCACTAAGAATAGCGCTGCAATGCATCGCGCCTCGACAAAATCATCTCTTGCGAGCAATTCATCAATACGATGCACTGACCAAGGGATCACTTCAAGCGGCTCTGGTTCATCTCCTTCGAGTGAACATTCGTATAAGTCTTGAGCGAGAACTATATTCATTTTCGCGTCAAAAAACGTTGGCGCCATGTTAACCACATGAATGTCAGACAACTCACGTGCACCATATCCTGCTTCCTCTTTTAACTCCCGATTGGCAGCTTGAAGTGCGGTTTCGCCAGGATCAATTAGTCCTTTTGGGAAACCGAGTTGGTATGAATGGGTGCCCGCAGCATATTCTCTGATCAACAGAAAAGTTTCTTCATCTAAAAAAGGAACAATCATCACGGCACCACGCCCTGAACCCGCCATTCTCTCAAACTGACGGGTAGCGCCATTAGAGAACTCTAAATCAACTCTTTCGACTCGAAACAACCCGCTTTTAGCGACGATTTCCCGTTGATGAATTTGAGGTAAAGGTTTGTTTGGGTCTATTTTACTCATTAACCTATCGCGCTACACTAAGGGAGACAACCTGGTCGATGGGAATTAACCCATGAACCGCTTTTTAGTTACTTTACCTGAAGGATAACAAACTTGCCAATGCTGCCCTGGTCGCAAATTAAAACTGTTTTATTAGATATGGATGGGACTCTTTTGGACCTGCATTTTGACAATCATTTTTGGATGCAATTGCTACCTGAAAAAATGGCAAAAAAGCATGGGATCAGCCTGGAGGAAAGTAAAGAGTTCATGCATCAGGAATATCAAAAGGTGATGGGCACAATTAATTGGTATTGTCTGGATTACTGGGCGCAAAAATTGGACATGGACATTGTCGAAGCCAAACAGGAAATTAATCACCTCATTAGCATGCGAGACGATACAATTCCCTTTTTAGATGCACTACACGAAAGTGGCAGAGAAGTGGTTTTGGTGACCAATGCACATCCAGACAGCCTGTCGCTAAAAGTTGAACATACTCAACTTGACAGCCATATCGATACGCTTATTTCCACCCATGAATTTGGCGTTACCAAAGAATCGCAAAAATTATGGCAGCAATTGCAAAAACGACTGGATTTTGACCCCAAAAGCACACTTTTTGTTGATGACAGCATCAACATTTTGCATGCGGCGCAACAGTTTGGTATCAAACATTTGTTAGCAGTTAAAAACCCCGACAGCCAGATGGAAAGCCGCGAAATTAACGAGTTTCCAGCCATAGAAGACTATCGAGTCTTGTTAAATGATATTAGAAATCAACCCTTTAAAATTTGATATTATAAAAACCCTGGGCGTCTGTTCGTCCAAAAAATTGCGCGGCTGACTTTACTTGTTCGGAAGACCTAATCTCTTGCATATATAGAATGAATAAATATAAATATAAATATAAGTCTTCAGCGGTACTAATGTCTTACACGATATTATTACCAATATTGTTGTTTTCTATTTTTTTGATTTATAGCAACGACGGATTAGTTGGTGAAGAATTTGGCAGGCTTCGATTTTCGTGGGCGCTTGTTATAATTCTTCCTATAGTGATTGTCGTTAGCCACATCTCAGATAGATACACTAAGGGAGCATATCTTGGGATTTCAGACGAATTTATCGGTGTTTTCAAAAAACATGAAACAATAAGGTTTTATTGGGCTGATATCGAAGTTATTAGGTTTCAAAAACACTCAAACAAAATCGTACTTGAATTAAAAAGAAGTAGAGAACTTATATTGCCCCAATATGAAATACCGCTTAAAAACTATCGTGTAGACTTTGAAGAGTTGAAAACATTAATTGGTAAATATGGTAAAAAGATAAAGGTGGAGCGGTTATGAAATGGAATGCTGCTGACGCGTCACTCGCATTAGTATTAACTGATGTCAGTGCCGTTATCGAGGAAATAATTGAGTGCAGTAACGGACACTGATTTTGTTTAGTCGCATCTTAGACCTGTACCGTGATGGAAAGTCGCGAAATTAACGAGTTTCCAGCCATAGAAGACTATCGAGTCTTGTTAAATGATATTAAAAATCAACCCTTTAAAAGTTGATATTATAAAAACCCTGGGCGTCTGTTCGTCCAAAAAATTGCGCGGCTGACTTTACTTGTTCAGGCAATTCGTCTGCAGGTTTAAAGCGACCATCAATGGACCATTTTGCGTTGTGGGCGACTCTGACGTCTGCGGTCAGATTGAACACGTTCGGCTGTTTGACTTGCACTAGCACTTGCACGCCATCACAACGAAGATCCGCCGAGAAATTGCCCAAATCTAATGGTGCGTTCAATCCTTGTAAGCCTGACAATCCAGCATTTATCCATTGACCTGTGCCTGTCAGAGAGCGGCATGCATTAAAGTAGTCGAGCTCTTGAATATCGACTCTGAAGCGACCCGATGCATCGGCATAAACAGGCAATGAAACCTGTGCAATCGCCATTTTGGCCGGAACATAAATGCTAAGATCATGGGTTTGGATATGATTAGGATTAAACATATCAACGACCAGGGGACCTTGAATAAATATCGTCGAACTGTCCCGCAAGGTGCCTGCCTCAATGTCTAAAGACAAATTTCCGATCAAAAGTGACCAAAAGGAGGCTTCCCAATGCACGTTGTCTATGGCGATGTTGTTGACGAATACGTTGCCAGCATTTCCGGACCAAATTGTACCTTCGACATTGCTTACAATGATGTTGTCAGGTAACGGAATTCTGTGGATGACTTGGCTCGCTGGAAGTTTAGCAAGCAGAAAAACAAGATAGACTACCAAGCCTAACAACACCCATTTTATAACTTGATTCATGATTTCCCTAACTGCAGACTTCTGACTTTAACCATGCCCGGCGAATCAGCTTCGGCCAGGTCAACATTAATGATCCTGATCCCACGAGCTTCTAAGCTTTGCAACCAACTCAGTACGTCATTAAACGGCGCTTGATCGACCCATACCTTCAACTCTTCTCCCTGAGGTTGCATGCGAGAAATTGCAATATTGACTCGGCTTGCTGTCTGGTTAACTGCTTGAGGTAAGGATCCGGAAAAGCTCGCACTGGCACCTGAGCCGGCTCTGAGTTGCACTGCGCGATTGGCATTTTGTTTAATCCATACCAGATCAGTTTGTTTGGTTTGAATATTCTTTCGTTGAGTGGCAAGCGCGTCATTCATTGGCGCCCACACTACAAAATAAAAGAAAAACACCACAACAAAAATGCCAGCAACGATTACCAGGACCTTTTCACGTTCACTGAGTTGCTGAAATTTAGCTAATAATTCTTTCATCTCAGCTCCGAATCGTCATTGAGCCAATGACTTGGCTGTCTTTATTATTAATTGCACCTTGTTGCACAACAAAACCTTGTTGTTCGGCCAGGCGTTTAAATTGCTCTAGGTCTTCATACTGTCCGGCAACAGCCTGCAAACGCAATTCTGAACGGGCACTGTCAAAGCGTAAGGTTTGAGGTTTCACATTACTGCTCTGAAACGCATTGGTGAGCTGCGTCATCATTGCCAGCATAGAAGCACTGCCGCCGCCCCGCTCTAGTTGCGCCAAGCCATTTTCCATAGCACGACGAATTTGACGTGGTTGGGATTTATTTGGAAATGCCCGTTTGTATTCTGACAACATTTGCTCGCTCAGCGCTGCGTTTTGCGTTTCCAGGCGATTCAGTTCAACCTGTTTGTCAATGAAGGTAACTAGGAAAGCGACAATTGCCAGGACTGCTGCCACTCGCCACTGTCGCCAATTTCCACTGCTTTGTTGTTTGGCTTTAAACTCGCCTTGCAACAAATTAAATGAGGATTTCAATGCGCCTGTTGCTAATAACTGCATGGGCATCTCTAGTGGTTGTGCTAAAACTTCAACATTAGCTAAACGTGTGATGTCCTGATCACTGTGATTGGCGATTTTCAGCGGTGTTGTTTGCTGTTTGGCAAAGTGCTCTATGGCCGGTAATACCCATATCGAGTCGCCTTGCAATCCTTGCCACTGGTCCTGGCGGATAATAGCCAAGTCTCCAAGCGTGACCAGGCTCCAAGCATCTTGCAAGTAGGGCACGGCTAGCACATCAGGCAGCATTTTGTCGCAAAACAATCCTGCTGATTCAATCGCGTCTAACCAGGATTGCATTTTTTCTCTGTTGACCACGGCCACCGCTTGTTGCAGGGCTTTTTTGTCACCCAAGGCAAAAAACTGTTCAGTAATATCAGTGCTGAGATCTTCTTCTAGCATGAAAGGGATAGCGGTCAAGGCTTTACGAGAAGCTTTGGCGGGCATAGTGACCCATTTCAACAGTACGTCGCAACCTGGCACCAATGCTGTGATTGGGCGTGAACCTGCACGTTGAGATAACGACGACAACTGCGACGCATCATCTAATACACCTGAAGCAATAATCTCTTGCTCATGGCCAGACCATACCAGCCAGTGAACCGGATCACTGGTGGTTGAACCCAACCGGATAACAAGATTTTCCATCAACGTATTCCTCCAAATTCGCGCCGAATGACTGTCACTGTGTCATCGTTTTCTACTTTCAGTAGTGAAGACATAGCAAAACTGGCGTTATTGTAACGGGTCTTGGTATGTAATAAAAAGTATTCTGTTTTAATATCAAACCATTGTCGTTGTACATCGCTAAGCGGATAATTGGAAAACAGCGATTCACTCAGAAAATCTTGTACATTTTCGTATCCGCTTGGCTCTCGATTACCGATAAGGCTTTGTATATCAGATAAGGGCACACCCGTTAATGCTGCCAATACCGGCGCTTGCTCTTCTTTTACCGTATTGATATTGATCTTTAATTGGCTAACGGTGGGGATAACACATACCAATGGCATCAAAGCGTTTATCCACTGCGGCTGTACGCCATTCACCAATCTTAATTCTGATTTGCTGACCATCAACCCATTGGCGGCTAAATACGGGTTGACCAAGGCGCCGTAGTCGGCATCTTCTGCACCAGATTGAGTGAGTTCGTCGTCTTCATCTAACCAATCGATAAGGGAGTCTCTGACAACTTCCTTAGCGTAACTGTCTAATTCGGGGATTGCTTCGGTCAGTAATCGCTCAAAGGCTTCTGCCTCAGCGGGTGGTGCTCCATCGGGAGAAGCTTGTCTGGGCGCTGGTTGGGGGGTGTTTTGTTGAGCGTTTTCGCCATTATCATTGTTATTTGTGTTATTCGAATCGTTACGATTACGCTGACCAGCTTGAGCGTTATTTCCAGCGTCATTGTTCACGTTGGCGGCATTGATAGCGTTCAAATTAAAACAGGTTTGCATATCCATCAGTTGAGCTTGAATTCCGCCACCTTCCAGAGGAAAGGTAAATTCATCGGACCAACCCCCTTCCAGAGACACTACGTTGTTGTTTCTTTCTAGCAGTTCAATGATAGATTTTTTGGCGAATTGTTCTGCACCCATGGCGTACCAATAGGCTTGGTTGTTATCTTTGATATTGGTGGCGCGGGTAACATGTAGTTGTAGCCGGCTAGCCATTTCAGTGCCGATTACGGCAACAAGGGCGACTAGCATGAGGACCACGATCAGGGCCACACCTTTTTGTCGTTTTTGAACAGCAAACCGCACCCTTAAGAACCCTCTGAACTAAGCAAGAAATCACGTTTGATCAAGCCAAACTCTTCGCTTTGTATTCTAATTGACACGGCGATGGGAATAGCGCCCTGTGAGAAATTATCTTCCCATACGTCTTCATCATTGAGATCTTCCTCGGCTTCAAGCAAAAAGCTCACCTGAAAATCTTCAATGCCGGTTAACAGCACACGGACTTTGGGCTCATAACCAATGACATTATCAACATAGTTACCAAAAAGTCGTTCCAGTCGACCCTCTTGCAACCGATAAGCCACACTTTGTAGGGTACTTCTGGGCAACATCAGCTGCGGGTTTTGCCATCCAGCTCGAACAAAACCTAAGCCAAAGGCTTCACTTTCAAACAGGTCTTTGCCACCGCTCATCACCAGATTATTATCCTGCCCCTCAATACGAATGACTCTGGGTACCGCTTGTAGTAAGTCTCGCTCGATGGTAATCATCGCCCGTTGCAATTCCTGTAGTTTGGAAAAGCGGCGTTCAGATATTTCGTCGCTATCAATCACGCTGGTCAGCACGCTGGTGGAAGCTAAGCCAATGAGTGTGAAGATGGCCACAGCAATCATGATTTCAATAATGGTGAAACCAGATTGGCGTGATTGAAAAGAGCGCTTAATTGTCACTGCGGCACAACCTTTGGCTTGGCTAAGTAGCTGGTGACGCTGGTAACGGTGCGTTCATAGTCTTCTTCAGTGCCCACTGAAATCTCAATCCCCAGTAAATCTTCATCGGGTGTTTTTAGTATTTTTTGCTGCCAATACCAGGTTCTGCCTGCCATGACTTCGGAACCTTTTTCATTATCTTTGGGCGGCCAAGTGGTGTAGATATTGAGTTGTGTCAGGCGGTTGTTAGCGACCCAGGTAGCAAAGGTTATATCTTCAATCTGGCTTACGCCATTAAGATGGTCGGTCGCCGCTTTCATAATTGCGGTGCCCGTGAGTGCAAAAATCAGTAATGCAAGCATCACTTCAAGTAAGGTAAAGCCACTGGATTTACATGCATTGGATGTCAAGTTGGCCATCATCATATAGCATCCAGAGGGCCGAGGCGTTCAATTGGCGCCGTATCTAAAGCGTTGAGTTTAAAATATACCGGGTCGTCGCTGCTAAACTCAGGCTCGTAAATCAGGGTTAAGCTAAATGGTGTGATATCGCCACTGGAAAGCAATAAAATTTGTGGAGGCGGAAGCTTCTTTTCTTCCTCATCTTGGCCTATTTCAACGCGGTCTTCATCAAAGGATAGGGACTCATCAAAAATGCCATCACTAAATAAATTGTCCTCTTCTACCCAAGCTAAATTGTCTAGTTCGAGTTGCAGCGTAAAGGGCTCCGGGAGCGCATACTTAGCGAACGTATTTTGGCCCTCAAGCAATTGCCAGTTTTGTTCTTCATCTAACCACATGAACATGTATTCATTGGTTTTTGTCTCGATACGAATGCCAATTTCTTGTTGATTGAGTACGGCAAAGTCTGAAGCCATGTCAACCACCACTTGAAAGCGTTTGGCTTGTTTTTCTAATGCTTCGGAGGGTGTTGTGGCAAAGTTTCGAAAGGTGACCAGGCTAATCACCAGCCCCATAATCGCTAGCACCGCCATTATCTCGATGAGAGTAAAACCTTGTTGAGAACTTATTCGCTCAAAGCGAAATGGCCGTGCTTGCATGGTATGGGCTTATGATTTAGTTAAGATAATCGTTGAGGTTCCAGTTACCAATGTCATCATCAGTGCCAGGCTCACCGTCCGGACCATTAGAGAAAATGTCAATCTGACCAATTTCTCCTGGGCTAATTAATTGATACGGGTTGTCCCACGGGTCATTAGGTAGACGTGTGATATAGCCGCCTTCAGGATAGTTACGAGGGATCGGATCAATAGTCGGCTGACTAATCAATGCCTCTAAGCCCTGTTCAGTTGTAGGGAAACGATTGTTGCTCAGTTTATACCGTGTTAGCGCACTTTCCAGAGATTGAATATCAACCGCGGCTGCTTTGCGTTGAGCTTCCTCTTGTGTTCCCAAAATTTGCGGGGCAACCAAACCGGCCATAATGCCAATTATCAGTAGCACTACCATCACCTCAATGAGAGTAAAGCCACCTTGCTTTGATGTTTTCATTTTCATTACACGTTCACCATATTATTAAGTGCCAATATTGGTTGTAAAATTGCCAGTACGATAAACAACACGATGGCTGCCATACTAACGATTAAAACCGGTTCAAATACTTTTAGTGTGACACCAACCAAGGCTTCAAATTCCCTGTCTTGGTTATCAGCTGCGCGCTTCAACATTTGCTGAAGCTCACCGCTTCGCTCGCCAGACGCAATCATATGCATCATCATTGGCGGAAATACTTTGGTTTTCTCCAGTGCTGCACGCAGGCTTGAGCCTTCTTTTACACTGACGCTTGCTTCGGCAACCAAATTTTTGATATGCAGGTTTTCTAACACATCTCCGGCGATGCGCATGGCTTCTAATAGTGGTACAGCACTCGCGGTTAAGATGCTCAAGGTGCTGGCAAATCGTGCTGTGTTTAGCCCTTTGGAGACTTTGCCAATCAGCGGCAAGCGCAGAATTAATTGATGATATTTGAGTTTCATTGCCGGTTTTTGCAAGACTCTTTGCATCACTATGACCAACACGATAATCAAGCCAATTAAAATCAAACCATAATCTTGCAGCCAGGTACTGACTGCGATCAATACCGAGGTAATGGTAGGAAGCTCTTGTCCCATGTTGTCAAATTGGCCAACAATTTTAGGAACCACAACCGTCAGCAATAGGAACACAATGCCGAAGGCAAAAAACAGCATGATGGCTGGATACACCATGGCCTGGGTGATCTGGCTTCGAGTTTGTTGGCGTTTTTCAGTGTAATCAGCCAAACGATTGAGCACGGTATCTAAATGGCCCGATTTCTCTCCTGCTGCCACCATGGCCCGAAATAGCTCGTCAAATACATTTGGGAATTCAGCCATGGCGTCGGCTAGTGAGTGACCTTCAACGACTTTACTGCGAACCGCCATCATCATGTTTTTATGTCGAGGCTTCTCACATTGTTCGGCAACTGCCATCAACGCTTCTTCGATGGGCAGGGCAGATTCTACCAGAGTAGCGATTTGGCGTGTCAACAGGGCCAAGTCACTGGCAGAGATACCTCGTTTGAATAATGCGAATCCGCCTGAACTGTCACGTTTATCTTTTTCCGTAACTTGTTCAACTTCGAGGGGGATTAGGCTCATTTCGCGCAGTTGTTGGCGAATATGGCGCGCATTATCACCCTCTAAAACACCGCTCTTATTCCGACCGCTTTGATTGATCGCTTTGTAGGCATACGCAGCCAAGGTTAATCCTCCCGGGTAACGCGAAGCACTTCTTCTAACGAAGTGATGCCTTGCAATACTTTCGAGCAACCATCGTCGCGAATGCTAGGGGTGGTTTTGCGTACGTGTTTTTCGATAGCCTGTTCGCCATGACCATTGTGTACAAGCTCTCGAGTGGCTTCATCGACAATCAATAGCTCGTGAATACCAGTACGGCCACGGTATCCTGTTTGGTTACAAGCGGCGCAACCTTTAGGGCTAAATACCTGTTGATCATTTGTTCTGTGTTCAAGGCCAAGTATCTTGCATTCAGCTTCGTTAGGCATATGCGAGGTTTTGCAATCGGGGCACAGTGTCCGGACCAAGCGTTGAGACAATACCGCCAAGAGGCTTGAAGATAACAAGAAAGGCTCGATACCCATGTCTTCTAGCCGAGTTATCGCACCTGAAGCCGTGTTGGTGTGCAAGGTAGACAATACAAGGTGACCGGTCAAACTGGCCTGAACGCCAATTTGAGCGGTTTCCAAATCGCGGATTTCACCAATCATCACCACGTCAGGATCTTGACGTAAAATCGCTCGCAACCCTCTGGCGAATGTCATATCAACACGCGGGTTAACCTGGGTTTGACCGATGCCTTGCAAATCGAATTCGATGGGGTCTTCAACGGTAAGGATATTACGATCTTTAGAGTTGATCTCAGAAAGACCCGCATACAAGGTGGTACTTTTACCCGAACCTGTAGGGCCAGTGACAAGAATAATTCCATGCGGTTTACGAATTAAATTTGAGAAGTGTTCGCGGTTTTGCGCTGTCATGCCCAAATCTTCTAGGTTCAAGCGGGCATTGTTTTTGTCCAACAAACGTAGCACCACTCGCTCACCATGACTCGATGGCATAGTAGATACCCGCACATCTACCGCACGTCCAGCAATGCGCAGGGTAATACGACCATCTTGTGGTACACGTTTTTCAGCGATGTCGAGCTTAGCCATAACCTTGATACGCGACACCAGCATCGATGACAGTTTGCGGTTAGGACGAAGAATTTCGCGTAACACACCATCAACCCGGAATCGCACAATAAGCTGGTTTTCAAAGGTTTCAATATGGATATCTGAGGCGCCTTCTTTGATCGCTTCACCAAGCATGGCGTTGATCAATTTGATGATGGGGGCGTCGTCTTCATTTTCGAGCAAATCTTCGGTATCAGGCAGCTCTTCTGCTAGGGCAAATAAATCGCTTTCGTTGCCAATGTCTTCCATTAATTGTTTTGCAGCGGAAGAATCCCGTTGAAAGGCTTTTGTTAACAGATCTTCAAAATGTTCATCGGTGATCTCTTTGAGCTGGAAATCCGCTTCAAGAAATCGTCGAACTTCAATAAATACAGAGAAATCCGTGTTAGCTGTATGATACAAAATCGCCGGTGATTCGCCCGTATCGAGTAGCACTTTGTGACGCTTGGCAAAACTAAATGCCAATTGTTTATGCTGAGTATCCTCTGCCTGATAAGACGACTCCTCAGCCTCCGTTAATGGCTCGGATATTACCTCTTCCGCTTGAATGCCAGCATCGATATTTGTTGCCATTAGTTATTCGCTTCCTGCTCTTTCTTCAACAGGTATTCTTCAAACGTCGGAGGCAGCTCGAGTGCGTTGTCCCATTCCGGTAACGTTGGGCTGTCGGTGAATGGCATTAATGAAATGCCCTCTGACTGACGTTTCAACTGCTGAGCACGAATGAAATTATATTTTTTATGACTAATCTGATTCATGGTTGCGCCATCACGAACAATGGTCGGACGGATAAATACCATCAGATTACGTTTACGCTTGCTGGTGGTTGTCGATTTGAACAAGTTGCCAAGAATAGGTATATCGCCCAACAATGGGACTTTTGACACACTTTCTTGCACGTCTTCATCAATTAATCCGCCTAACACGATGGTGCCGCCATCGTCTACGATAACCGTGGTTTTGATTTCACGTTTATTGATTGCGATGTCTACAGAGGTTGCACCGCTTACGCTAGATACTTCTTGCTCAATTAGCATCTGTACTGCATCACCTTCGTTGATCTGTGGTGTAACTTTGAGTTTTATACCAACTTCTTTACGCTCTACCGTTTGGAATGGATTCGCATTATTCGACCCAGTTGATGAACCCGTGATAATCGGCACTTCCTGACCGACAATGAAAAACGCTTCTTCGTTGTCCATTGTGGTTAAATGCGGTGTTGAAAGAACATTAGAATTGGTGTCGGTACTCACGGCCTGCAAAACTGCTCCCCAGCCATCTTTAATCACTCCGACCAACAATCCATTTACTCCACCTAACAATTGACCCAAGGCAGTGAAATCACCCTGAGTGGTGGTGGTCCGTGTTGCTACCGTACCGTCATCATTGATGACAAGATTACCTTCTGAATCGCGAACATTCGTGGTTTCAGTGATATCGTCAGCAGCCCTTAGCGCGACGCCTAATGCGCCAATACCAACGCCACCATTAGTAAATTGCTGTGCACCACCATCTTCGGATCCCCACTGCACACCTAAGGTTGTGCCGTCACCTTCAAATACTTCAACAATGATGGCTTCAACAGTCACTTGAGCGCGACGGATGTCTAGTTGACGGATAACTTCTTCTAAAGAGCGCATCATGTCAGGTTCTGCGGTAATCACGAGCGCGTTAGAATCAGGATGAGACTCAATATTCACATCGCGATTGGTGCCACGATTTCCACGGCTAGCATTTGCAGCACCTTGTTCCTCGGCTTGTATACTGGCGCTTACACCTTGCAATACTTTAACTAAGTCTTCGGCTTTTGCGTAGTTAACAAAAATGACTCTAGTGTTGCCGCTGGTCTCTAATTCCTGGTCCATTTTGGTGATCAAATTGATCAGTCGCTGGCGTGCTTGGTTATCGCCCGAGACAATAACGCTGTTGGTGCGATCATCGGCGACAACCCGAGGCTGTGATTTGCCAGTGCCTTGTTGTTTGCCTGAGTTTTTATTGATGTTCTCGACAATTCTGACCATTTCAGATGCCGAAGCATACTTTAGTTTGATGATTTCAACTTCTTCGTCGCCGGCCTTGTCGACCCGTTCAATAATTTCTACTAGACGATTAACCACTGCGGCACGACCGGTGAGCATCATGACGTTTGAGGGATCGTGACTAACCACGTTACCGCCACCTGCCTGGTCGTTGAGTTGTCTCAAAATAGGAGCTAGTTCTCTTACTGGCACGTTATAAACAGGCACGACTCGGGTGATCATTTCATCACCGTCAAACGGTGTGCCTTCCACGACGGGAATGTTTGAAGTTTTTGCGTCTTTTGAACGAACGACTTTCAAAATTCCACTTGGCATTTCAACCACAGCAAAATCATAGACCTGCAGGACGTTTAAGAAAAATTGATAGTATTGATCTTCGGTTAACAAATCGTAGCTGCGAACACTGATTTTACCGCGCACGTTAGGGTCGACAATGATGGTTTTGCCTAAGTTCTTGCCGACTATATTAATAAATTCAGTGATTTCAGTATTTTTGAAATTCGGGGAATACTCGGCTGCGCCAACACTTATCGACAAAGAGAAAAAAGCTGCACATGCTGCCAAACATAAGCCTTTTAATTTACTGCGGCTTGTTTGCCTCATTAGAGTCATCCTTATATATCCTGTTCTTCTTCCGCTTCAGGGAAATCTAAAAACAAGGTGAGATATTCTTCACCTCGATTAATTGTTAATTGTAAAGACTGGGCTTCACGCAATTCTGCCATGGCTTCCAGTGCTTGCTGTGGATCAGTTAAGTCCAATCCATTAATTTCAGTGACTATGTCGCCCGCTACAAAACCGGCGGCCTTGAATAAATTGGGATTTTTCCCTGGCGCAATACGATAACCATTTAGTTGTCCGTCGGATGTGTTAGGCGAAATAGCAATAAAATCAGCAAAATTCGTTGGGCTTCGCTGCAACGCTCGTGTTGATTCTGCTATTTCTTCCGATAAAACCTTGTATTCTTCTCTTTCAATGACGTCACCCCCAGCAATGGTTTCCATCCTGGGTTGATAGATAGGTGTTTCGTTGGAGTACTCTATTCCATCCAACATTAATGTCTCTCTGCGTGGACCATTCTCAATAATGACGCGGTCTGCATAGACCTCAACCAAGGTAGCGTTGGTGCCGTCAATTTCGTCTTCAATCCCATAGGTATTCTGAGTGCCGCGATTTTCGATAATTGCTGCGGCTATACTTGGTTCATTGGTAGCGACAACGCCTGACAAGGTTAAATTCAATCTTGTTTCGGGCGCTTCAGTCACTTGCTGTTGAACTGGCGCAACAGGCTGCGCTGTCATATCGCCAAACAGATTCAGGCTTTTCAATTGGGCTAGGTTGAGTTTGTTTCCACTTCCTTGGCGAGTTGTCTGACTACCGCTTACAATCTTGCTTTGTTGTGCAACGGAATTTGGTTCAGGAAACAAGCGCCAGGTAAAATCAGCAAGCAGCGCCAATAGGTAGATTGACAACAATATCACAATCACAAGATTAATCTGCGATTGAAATTTGCTGATTTGCAGCCATATATTGCTTAGATTCGTACTACCAACGGTCATTCGTTGTCGCTTCTCAATGTATAATTAGTTAAAAGCCCAATATTAAGTGGTCAATGATAACCAGTACACTAGTGGGCCACAACTATTAAACCATAACATTACGATAAAATTACAATTGAACTCTATGAAGAACAGTAAAGATAACGACAACAATCAAAACGTTCGCATCGATAAGTGGTTATGGGCGGCCAGATTTTACAAAACACGATCAGTTGCAAGAGACATGGTGCAATCGGGAAAGGTGCAATATAATGGACAACGTTGTAAGGCCAGCCGCACCGTTGAACTCGGGGCAACGATTGTATTACCGGCCGGTTATGACATTAAAGAAGTGGTAGTAGAGCAGCTTAGTGAACAGCGTAAAAGTGCGCCATTAGCCCAGCAAATGTATACCGAAACGCCAGAGAGTATTGTTCAGCGCGAGAAAAATGCTGAAGCGCGAAAGCTAAGTGCATTTCATAGCCCAAGGCCAGAATCGCGACCAGACAAGAAACAACGTCGTAAAATCATTCAGTTTAAACAGCAGTAAGAGAAAATTATGTCCCATTTTGATCAGCTTCACCGTTATATTTTCAACAAAGCAAACGTACGCGGTGAGCTTGTTCAGCTTCACAACAGTTATCAGGCTATTCTCGATTCACAAGACTACCCAAAAGTGATTCAGCAGTTACTAGGTGAATTAATGGCCGCGACATCGCTGTTAACTGCAACGTTAAAATTTGAAGGCGATATCGCGGTGCAAGTGCAAAGTGAAGGCGCATTAAAGTATGCCGTGGTAAATGGCACACACGACCAAAAAATGCGAGGAGTGGCTAAGTGGGATCAAGCGATTAGGGAATTGTCAAGCGACTTAACACAATTGCTGCCAAAAGGTGTGTTAGTCATCACTATCACTCCTGTCGAAGGAGAGCGATATCAGGGAATGGTCGCACTGGAAAAACCGACCTTATCAGAATGCCTGGAAGGTTATTTTAGTCAGTCTGAACAATTACCCACAAAGGTTGTCCTAAAAACCGAAGTAGACACCCTCCAACCAAAAGCAGGGGGCCTATTCCTGCAGGTCTTGCCCACTAGTAGTGAAGTCAGTGATCTGTCAACGCGACCAGAATTTACCCATTTGTGTACGCTGACAGAGACAATCAAAGCAGAAGAGTTGCTCGATTTGCCAGCAACGGAGGTGTTGCATCGTTTGTATCATCAAGAAGAAATTGAGCTGTACTCGCCTCAACCTATTGTATTCAAATGCACTTGCAGTAAAGAGCGCAGTGCGCTGGCCATTGCTAACGTGGACAAACAAGAACTTCTCAACATCATCGCCGAAGATGGCGCAGTGCGATTAAATTGTCAGTATTGCCATCAGGAATACGCGTTTGATGCCATCGATGTCGAATCTATTCACAGCGGGGCCTATGCGCAGCCGGGTGCAGCGCAGTAAACAAGTCTTTTTAGCGTTAAATATCCTAGCGTGGTTAACGGTGGTTGCTAAAGTTTGTAAGTGAATTCAATCATATGGAAATCTGCTCCAGTGGTATTAGAACCGTTAACACCGGCGTCGGAATAGTGGAGAAAGCGATACCCCAATCCGAGCGACTGCGATAAGGAAAGATTTACTCCTAGGGTCAACGCAAACTGGAAGGGACCACCAAAATCCTGCACACCAAATTTTTGCCTGCTAAATAGCGCTGCACCAGCACCTAAATCCAGGTTAAACCATCCACTTTTGTGCCCAATCACTAGCTCAGGAATAGCAGAAACGACCAAAGCGTTTTTCCCCGCTCCACGCAAAACGCCAGCGCTGGTCATCATTCGAGTATCGGCTCGCCAGTCCGAAGATGAATAGAGCGTCCACGGCAATTGAAAATTTACTGAAAAGTCATACTCTTTGAAATCTTCCTGCGCGTCTTTTCCTAGCAGGGTATTGTCTGAAACTCGCGCACGGACGCTGACACTCTTCAAATTTAGCGTGTCTGAGTAGCTTAAACTGGGAATAAGGAAAAAGGCACTGAAGATAAACAGTATTTCGCGAATCCCGTTATGCTGGTTTAGATAATTCATGCGGGCCATTTTTTAAATTCAGTCGTAAAACTTTTTTGTTAGGAAAGAGGACCCCAATTGCGGGAATGCGCCTGTAAATCAATTACTCGCTAGTTAAATGGAATGGTAACAGTAGCCATGAGGCCGCCTTCGGGGTGATTAGTCAATTCTACCTGTCCTTTGTGCAAGCTAACAATACGGTTAATGATTGCCAAGCCTAACCCTGAGCCCACACTTCCCCTGGCTTTATCACCTTGGGTGAAAGGCTGGAATAAGTTTTCCATTTGTTCCTCTGGGATGCCGGGCCCAAAGTCTCTAACGCAAAAACTCACCGTTCGATTGCGTTTATGGAATTCGCTAGAGATTTCGATATTATCACTGCCATAGCGAAAGGCGTTCTCGATTAAGTTATCCAGTACTCTTTTTATCGCCACTTTGCGAAGTCTAACCTCTGGAATATTGCCAAGGTGTGTGACGATATGATGATGTTCTTCGATATTCCGTGCCTGCACTACGTCTTCGATGAGGTCGTTTAAGGACATTTTTTCTTTTTGTTCGCGAGTGTCTTGGCGAACATAATCAATAAACTGGTCGATGATGTCGTTCATGTCTTCAATATCATGCACTATGCCATCTTTTACCCAGCTTTGATCCTCGGGCAACATCTCGCTGGCTAATCGAATTCTCGTCAATGGGGTTCGCAAATCGTGAGATATCCCGGCGGTCAACAATGCTCTGTCGTCTTCCAACTGCTTTATTCCCTTGGACATGCGATTAAATGCTCGGGTAACTGAAATGATTTCACTCGACCCTTGTTCCTCAAGCGGTGCAGGAACTCTGCCTCGGGCTACTTCTAATGCAGCGACTTGCAGGGCATGCAGTGGTTTGTTCAATCGTCGTACAAATATCCAGCCGCCGGCGACACTGAGGATACCAATAACTAGTAGGTAAATGGTCAGCGGCGAAATGTCTCCCTCGCTAAAACTTGCCATGGGGATGGTGATCCAAACATTGGGATCTTGCGGGGGATTTACCCAGATTAAAAATGGCTCAGTTGAAGAAATCCGTACGTCGGCTTCACCACCTAAAAGATCTGAAATTTGTCGAGAGAAAAACTGATAGTAAACTGCTTGTTGTAAGCCATTGTCAATAGCTTCAACTTCGCTATAGATGTGGATATTGGTGGTCTCAAAAATGTTCTTTTGCGTGGCGTCATCGTGATAATTGACCTCATCAAGGAATACCATCTTTATTTGCGTGGCTATAAGCGAATTGATTTGCTGGTAGTTAGGTCGAATAAAATAATAGGTTACCGACAAGTAGGAAACTACTTGGTTGATCAGCAAAAGCACACCGATCAGCATAACCGTCTGACCAAACGCGCTTTTAGGAAGAATTCTCACTGTGATGTGTCTTACACCGCTTCACCATCGGGGACAAAGACGTAACCCAACCCCCAAACCGTTTGGATGTATCTGGGGTTTGCCGGGTCCTCTTCAAGCATGCGGCGCAGGCGAGACACTTGCACATCAATACTACGCTCTAATGCACTGTAATCTCGGCCTCTTGCTAAATTCATTAGCTTGTCTCGAGAAAGGGGTTCTCTTGGGTGGGTAACCAGAGATTTAAGCACGGCAAATTCCCCACTGGTAAGTGTGATTGCTTCACCGTCAGAAAACATCTCTCGTGTGGCCAGATTTAATTTGTATTTACCAAATTCGATCACCTGCACTTCTTGCGAAGGTGCGCCTGGTGCTTCATTGGTTTTACGACGTAACACAGCTTTGGCTCTGGCTAATAATTCACGTGGATTAAAAGGTTTGGGTAAATAATCATCAGCACCCATTTCCAAGCCAATAATGCGATCAACCTCATCGCCTTTGGCCGTGAGCATGATAATCGGAATTTCATTTTCTTTTTGGCGTAAACGGCGGCAGATAGACAAGCCATCTTCACCAGGCAGCATCAGGTCTAACACTAATAAATGGAAGTTTTCACGCTCTAACAGTCGATCCATTTGTTCAGAGTTAGCAGCCGAACGAACTTGAAAGCCTTGTTCAACCAAATAGCGTTCCAATAGACTGCGCAGTCGCATATCGTCATCAACGACTAGTACTTTTTGCGTTTCTTGTCCCATGATGTTTCCGTGATTAACCCAATAGTGATTTAGCCACTATAAATGAAAGGACGAAATTTCAAAAGCTTAGCAGATCACAAAAAGCCATTGGGATTGTTACAAAGTATGAAACCTATTTATTTGTGCCGCGCAATAGTGATTGACGTGTGTTAAGTATGCGTTCTTCCTTGGCAGCAAATACACCTCATTCTAGAGCTCAAAAAAACACGCCAGTCCCGTGCAAGACGGTTATTCTCTGACAATCATGTTAAATCCACCGAAGATCATGCGTTTGCCGTCAAAGGGGAGGGGCGTATCTTCGTTGCTAAAGCTTGGATCTTGCATCGCTGCCTCCATGCCTTTGTCACGGGTTGCCTTGTCTGGCCAGGTGATCCATGAAAAACAAACCACCTCGTCCTCTTTGCATTTAACCGCCATAGGGAAAGAGGTTAATTCGCCTTCAGGTACGTCGTCACCCCAACATTCAATCACTGACAGCGCACCATATTCCTTAAAGACTTTTGCGCATTCGGTGGCAAAATCGATATATTCCTGTTTGCGTGTTTTTTCTACTGCCAACACAAATCCATCTACATAATCCATGTTCGTTTCCTCATTATGATTTAGTTAACAGCCGTTAATGTCAGCTTGAAACCTTTATTGTTCGAAGCACTGACAAAAACTTCGAGCGTATTTGAAGAGGATAGTCGATATTCAATTTTTTGTGGAAAGTCGTGATTGGGGTTCACGAACACTGCGCTGTTTGCCGAGCACTCTTGCAATAAAAAAGCAATTGGAAGCGCATTCCCCAGGGTTTTTGCGAGGTAGAAAACCTCTCCAGACATATTGACCAGGCGTAAGGTCTCATTAAAAATCCCTTTTGCCGAACTCACTGAGCCTATTCCCTCAAAGGTGTCATTGCTGACGCGATTCCAGGTTTCAGTGGTAACTCTACTTTCTTGTTTTTGTTGCCAGCTACCTAACAACCAGTTGACCTGTTCCAGTGAACTGCATGCATAAGTGTTTCCGCTTGCAAGTGAGCCAACCAATAACGCTGCTGCGAAGATCTTGTTCATAATATTTTCTGCCAATATCCTACGTCGACCCATTTTCCGAGTTTAAATCCTATTTGTTTTAAATGAGCGACCTTCTCAAACAAAAACATTTCATGCAACGCAATACTTGGAGGATTGGGTAGGGAAATTCCTGCTAGAAGTGCATGTATATTTTGTTTCCTAAGTTGAGACTCCAATTCTTGATATAAAGCTTTGCCGACGCCTTTACCTGTTGCAGTTTTATCTACATAAACGGTCACTTCTGCGGAGTGACGATAAGCTGATCGCGCTTTCCATGCCGTGGCATAAGCATAGCCGAGTATGGCTCCATGGTCTTCACATACTAGCCACGGGTAATTGCTTTGGGTAGTAGCTAAACGCTCCCCCATATTGCGCTCAGAAACTGGGGTTTCCTCAAAGGTACAGGTACTATTTTTAATGTAATAATTGTAGATTTTGCACAGCGAGGAAATATCCTGTTCTGAACAGTTTCTGACTATCATGCCAGGGTCCCTAAAATGTGATCCATGACCCAACTAGTGTGGGCTGCAGAAAACGCAGTGCTTGGATGTTGAATACCATGGTTGAGATGATCTGCTATGGCTTGTACAAATGGGCCTTGGATAGGATCAGGTTTAGGCATGACACATTCAATCGTGCCAGCTTTAGATACCAGTTTGGCCGGTGTCTCAGCAAAAACACCAAATTCAATGTGGCCCTTATCGCCTAGAATTTGAACTTTGTCTTGATACAGCTCAGTCGCAAAGTGCCATGCGCCAACTCCTGTCGCACCATTTTCAAATAACCAATTTGCCACTACTGCGTCAGCAGAAGAATAGAGCCCCAAAATATTGGTCGTCATACCCTTTGCTGAAACTATCGGGCCGAGCAAAAATGTTAGTATATCGATACCGTGACTGGCTAGGTCGTCAAAATATCCACCTGGTGCAATGGCGTGTTGTGTGCGCCAATTTGGCGTACAACTTTTGTCAAGCTCAGAAGGCGCCCGTGAGTATTGCCAGTTTACATGGCTTACACGACCGATTAGACCATCATCAAGCCAAGATTTAATCTGTTTAAATCCAGGCAGGCAGCGCCGGTAATAAGCCACAAAACAAGGTAAATGTGTTGGCTCAAACGCCTTGAGAATTTGCTGACATTCGGAAAAATTGACCGCCATGGGCTTTTCAATACAACAAATCTTCCCCGCTTTAGCGACGTCTAAGGCTAATGATAAATGACTGTCGGGCGGTGTAGCTATGTATACAGCGTCGACTTTGGGATCGTTGATGAGCTTAATAGCGTCGTTGTAGAAACATGGAATTTGATGACGTTTCGCATAATCTTCTGCTTTACCAGGTGAGCGAGCACTTACTGCGTACAACTCGAAACCTTCAACTTGGTGGTAGGCAGGTCCGCTTTTCTTTTCAGAAACGTCACCGCAGCCAATGAGCCCCCATCTAAGCATTCGGTTCGCCCTCTAATTCGCCGCTATTTTTGCTCTACCCAATCGAGTTGGAATCCTGCTTTACGTTTGCGCGACATCAGATCTTCTATCAGTGGAGACAAAATGAGTTCCATTGCCAGACCCATTTTTCCACCTGGAACAACCAAGGTATTGATCCTCGACATAAAGGCCCCGTCAATCATTTTTAGCAAGTAGGGGAAATCGACATTTTTCATTTCACGGCGAAATCTCACCACGACGAAACTCTCGTCTTGTGTGGGAATTTCACGCGCGCTAAAAGGGTTAGAGGTGTCAACTGTAGGTACGCGTTGAAAGTTGACATGAGTATTCGAAAACTGTGGCGTGATGTAATGAAAATAGTCTTCTAAACTGCGCACAATACTGCTCATTACTGCTTCTCGGGTATGTCCCCTGTCAGTGGTGTCACGAATGATTTTCTGGATCCATTCAAGATTCACAATGGGCACCATGCCTACAAGCAAATCTACATGTTTTGCCACATCGACATCAGCGGTTGTCACGCCGCCGTGTAATCCTTCATAGAACAGCAAGTCAGTGGTTTGGGGTAAATCTTGCCAAGGAGTAAAAGTGCCCGGCATTTGATTGAAGGGAACAGCTTCATCGAATGTATGCAGATATTGTCGATGCTGTCCGGTGCCCGTCTCTCCATATTGCGCAAACAATTTTTCTAACATTAAAAAATCGTTGGCTTTGGGTCCAAAATAGCTAATGTGGCGGCCTTGTTCCTGGGCTTTACGGATTTCTACTTCCATTTCTGGACGGGTAAAACGGTGGAAGCTGTCTCCAGCAACTGAGGCGGCAGTAATCTTAAGGTTGCGAAAGATATGTCGTATCGCATTCGTAGTCGTAGTGGTTCCGGCTCCCGATGAACCAGTAATCGCAATAATCGGATGTTTTACAGACATAATGGACGCTATTAGGCAAAAAGAGCACTAGTTATAAGCAAGCGGATGACAATGGTCAAGTGATTTGCGAACTGTTCGATGGAGTCAAATTAACTTATCCGGGCTTAGTTGCGTTGAGGGTACCTTCGCCAGGAGTTAAAAAAAACGTTCTGGTTTTAACGTGAGTTTGCGCTGTATGCCAACACCCTTTGGGCACCACAACATATTCGCCCGCATTTTATCTACGTTTCGACCTACCCCAAGTGGCAATCATTAATTCGACTAGAAATGCCGTATTCAATCCAAAAACAATCAAACCATTGACGGCGCTGAGTGAGCCCAAAATTCGCCATTGGTCGCTCAATAATAAATCACCATATCCGAGGGTGGTAAAAGACGTAATGGCGAAATAAAGGGCGTTTTCCATGGTTGAGAATTCGCCTATCAATAAGAACATGAAGGCCCAAATCCAAGTGTTTATGGTGATCCCTACTACTAGCCAAAGAACGGCGATCACCATAATGGTGACATTTTTAATTAGCGGCAGGCCTTGTGTGACCCAACGTTTTACCTTGCCAAAAACAGACGCCAAAGTGCCAAGAAACACAACCTGCACAATAATTGTAAGGGTAATGACGACGGCACCAACCAGTAACTGCTCCCACATATTATTTTCGCTTTTCCATGATTCGTTAAAGGGTATTTGACATTAACCCACACTCAGACATTATAAGGATACCCACATTAACTATATTCCGTTCCTAATTTGATGCAAGTCTTCGAGTGTGTATTGTTTGATACCGAGTTTACCGCCTGGGAAGGTTCCAAAGCACGCAATTGGTCGCAGGATTGGGAGCATCGCGAAATTATACAACTGGCCGCAGTAAAGCTTCGATTCGAACATGACAAGGCAACTATTGCGGCCACTTTTAACGAAGTTGTCTGTCCAAAATTCAACTCCGATTTGAGTGAATATATTGTTCAGTTGACCGGAATTACTCAAAAAATTGTTGATGAAATGGGTGTCGATTTTTCGTCGGCAATAAGTCTGTTCCATGATTTTTGTCACAAAGGCTCACTCAGAACCTTTTCTTGGGGCGATGACATGAGTGTACTGGATGAAAACTGCGCATTGAATAATATCGCCGTGCCCGATTTTGCTAGTGGTTTTGCAAATTTACAACGCATCGCTAAAAAGTTAAATGTTAGCGGATGCGATCAATCTAGTGGCAATCTCGCGAAATTCCATAGGCTTGATCTGCAAGGGCATCAGCACAATGCATTGTTTGATGTGCGCAGCACAGTGATGGCAATCAATCATTGGTTAGCGACTGGGCAACTTAGCTTGATACACCTGGCTCAATAGATATGTTAACCCGAATTGGGGTTATGTTAAGAAACTTTATAACGCTGCAATCTGGTCTGCATCTGGTCCGCCACCTCAGATAGCTGGTGGCTCGCAGATGCTATTTGCTCAGCACCTACAACGTTTTCGTGGGCTTGTTGGTCGATACTATTGATATTTCGATTGATGCTTTTTACCACATCACCTTGCTCGGTAGTGGCAACTTTCACGGACTCTGTTGATCTATCTACTAAGGCAATTTCTGACACAATTGCTCCCAACGCTAAAGTGACATCGTTTGCTTGGGAAACCGCATCTTTCGCTTTGGCATCACTTGCAGCAATGCTATCAAACGCCGATTGAGAGTTAGTGCGTAACACGTCCACAACATTTGATATTTCTTTAGTAGATGACTGTGTGCGCTGCGCAAGGGATCTTACTTCATCTGCAACGACCGCAAACCCTCTTCCTTGTTCCCCTGCTCGGGCAGCTTCAATGGCCGCATTTAATGCGAGTAGATTAGTTTGTTCAGCAACGGATTTGATCACATCGACCATGTTGAGAATATCACTCACCTTGTCATTAAGTTGTTCGATAGTCGACCCAACGTTGGCAATCTCGGTCGCAGTATTTTCTATGCCAGCCACTGCTACTTTCACCGCTTTTTCACCTACCTGTGATTGACCCGCGGCTTTGGAGGCATTGTCGGAAACCGCTCTGACGTTTTCAACAACCTGAACGATACTAGCGCCGAGCTGTTCAATTGCTCCGGCTATACTTGTAATATCATCCTCTAATTGAATAAGGTTCGCTTTACTTTGCTCAACCGCGGATGCGGTTTGATGACTGCTTGAGGCAATCACGCTAGCGTCGTCAAGAAATTGTGTAAAGTCCTGTTTGACGTGTTCGAATGTGACATTGATTAGTCGTGCAATCTCGCCCAGTTCGTCTTGGCTAATGATTTGCACAGTCTGGGTCAGATCTTTGTCTTGGTCGACTGCTGTCATGACCCGCTTAATGTCTGCTGCTTGGCGCGCGCGTATTCGAATTGTCGAATAAACCAGGTACGCAACGGCTAGCACAATGACAAGTAATACGATTTCAAGTGCCACTATAACCAGCGTCCAAGAGTGGCTTTGCTGCGCAAAGGTTATAATTTGCGTCAGTAATGTCTCTTCGGTTTGTTTAAGTTTATTGATTCGTGCGGTCGATGCAGCAAACCATTGTTCAGCAGATTGACCAAGGGAGCCTTCTGCATCAGTGGCGATTTGACGATATTTTTCTACTTCTTTTTGCTCAGGGGATGACATAAAAGCCGTGAGTGAACTTTCGAATTTTTCATCCGCCGCACTTTGTGCGACCTGTAAAAATGTTTGTTGTTTGGTTTTTAGCTGTACAAATCGAACGAAAAGCTGAGGAGTAAAGGCGTCCCGGGCAAAAACGTTGCTAAGTACTGCTCTTTCAATACCTGCTTGTTCTTTAGCGTAGGCCAGATTGTATAGGGCCTGAAAGCGTTTACTTGAATCCGCTGCATCAATTTGCCCACCCAGTTCTCCATTAAGATCTAGTAAAACTGCATTGTTTTGCGTGTAATACGACAATACTCTCTCTAGCGGTAAGTTCAAGGAGTCTACACCAGAACGTATCGACGCCATTTGATTCATACGTGTTTTTAAAGTGTTTAATGCTTGAAGTGTTTGTGCATTCAAATCAAGCTCTTCAACGGCTTGAAACAAGGCTTTTTGCCGATTATCCGTAAGCTGACGTTGTTGTTTAATTTGTGCGACAAATTTTTGACCTTGAGAGCCAATATAGCCAGCTGACATTCCCCGCTCTTTTTGCATCTCGTGAACCAACGCACTGGTTTTTTCGGCGAGCATCGCTGCATTATCCGTAAACTCGGAGTCTTTAAGAATGCTTAAAGAGATAACCAAATCAATAATTACAACTAAAAATAGAAGAACAACTGGGACAAGAGTGAGTTTTGGAAGCTGACTCGCTAGCCATTGACGCATATTTTTATCACCTTAGAGCATTGAAAAACCATCGGAAACGCTATTCTGCACGACACAATACGGGTCATTTTATATACAAAGAATATCCAATTTAGCAGGTTTCGCAATTAGTCTAAAGTATAAAACACCTTATAGGTATAAGTGGCAGGTAAAAAGGAAAGCAGGCACTAGGGTAAGCTAGTACCTTGAAATTCCGTTTATTTTTCTCGGGCAATCGCTCGATAGGCAATATCGTTTCGGTAAAACATTCCATCCCAATGAATATGTTTTGCGAGGGAGTAGGCGTTTTTCTGTGCTGAGGTGACTGAATCGCCCATTGCAGTAGCACACAGCACCCTACCACCATTAGTAGTGACTTTCCCATCAATCAATTTTGTCCCTGCGTGGAAAACTTTTCCTTCGGTGTTAGTGGCTTCTTTTAAACCTAAAATTTCAGTTCCTTTTGCATAACTGCCAGGGTAACCACCAGCGGCAAGTACCACACCAACAGCCGCGCGTGGATCGAAATCAATCGTGGCGAGATCCAATTTTTGCTCGGTGGCCAGCATACATAATTCAACTAGATCAGAGCGCAGTCTTAGCATGATAGGCTGTGTCTCGGGATCGCCAAATCGGCAATTGTATTCAATCACTTTCGGGGTTCCGTCAGCCATGATCATCAGGCCGGCATAGAGAAATCCAGAATAGGGATTGCCTTCTTTAGCCATCCCTTCAACGGTTGGCATGATCACCTCTTTCATCACACGTTGATGGATGTCATCGGTCACTACTGGCGCAGGAGAATATGCTCCCATACCGCCTGTGTTCGGGCCAGTATCCCCATCACCAACCCGTTTGTGATCTTGGCTTGTTGCAAATGGCAGGACATTTTTGCCATCGACCATCACGATAAAGCTGGCTTCCTCACCATCTAGAAACTCTTCAATGACGACTCGGCTGCCAGCTTCGCCAAAGGCATTGCCAGCGAGCATATCGCGGATTGCCTCTTCAGCCTCTTGTTCAGTCATGGCAACGATAACGCCCTTACCAGCGGCTAACCCGTCTGCTTTTACGACAATTGGTGCCCCCATTTTTTGCACATAAGCAACAGCAGGATCGATTTCAGTAAAGTTTTGATATTCGGCAGTCGGGATAGCGTGACGTGCAAGGAAGTCTTTAGTAAAAGCTTTAGAGCCTTCAAGTTGCGCGGCTGCTTGGGTAGGCCCAAATATCTTCAAACCTGCTTTTTCGAATGAATCGACCACACCCAGTACAAGAGGTGCTTCTGGCCCAACAATGGTTAAATCAATTTGATGCTGCTGAGCGAACGTCAGCAAGCCATCTACATCTTCTGCCTGAATGTCGATATTTTGCAGTTTGTTTTCAGACTGGGTGCCGGCGTTGCCCGGCGCAACGTAAACGATGTCAACTGCAGGATTTTGTGCTGCTTTAAATGCAAGAGCATGCTCGCGGCCGCCACCGCCAATAATAAGTATATTCATGAATGACTTAACTTTACTTGATTCTTCGAGGGATTAGATGGCGCAGAATTGTACCGAAAATGAAACAAAAAAGCGTGTATTAATCGCACGCCTTACCGAATTTTTCATATTTTATAAGGCCTATTCGTTAGCACTTTTAAGCTTGGAAAATTCCTGGTTCAATTGATACTTTTCATCTGTAACAATGGCTTCTAGGGTATTTAGCCGTTCTTTGACTGCAGATAGCTCTCTTTCAAGCTTTTCAATTTGTTCATAGTCCCCTTTACTGTCTGCTTCTACCTGTTTTAATTTTTGAACATGCGAAAAAATCATGCTCAAAATCACTATGGGTAAAACAAACACGACCAATATTGCAATAGTGCCGTCCATTATACCTCTCCTGTATGTTAATGGTTGTAGGGTAAATTGGTGGTATACAACCTATGAATTCTTTTTCATTATATCGTTAAGATGTGCCTCTTCGACTCATCAAAAGCTTTACTATCAGTAGTAGGGCAAGATAAATACCAGAAAATAACACCACAAAAACAATGGGTTATAAATTCTCAGTTTTTTGAATGTGTATCAACCACTAATCATTAGTCAAAAATACTATTCACGTCACAAAAATGCAAAGTTAAACCTTTGCAGGTTTTTAAAAAAAGACGCCTTTGCACAGCATGTGTAAAAGCGTCTTTATTAAACGGTTAGTATCGAGATAGAGTGTTAGTGGCGGAAATGACGCATCCCGGTAAAGACCATGGCGATGTCGTGCTCGTCAGCAGCAGCGATAACTTCTTCATCACGCATTGAGCCGCCTGGTTGAATTACCGCGGTAATACCTGCGGCTGCCGCGGCATCGATGCCATCTCTAAATGGAAAGAATGCATCGGAGGCCATTACCGACCCTTTCACTTCTAAATTTTCGTCTGCAGCCTTGATACCAGCGATTTTAGCAGAATAAACTCGGCTCATTTGGCCAGCTCCTACACCAATTGTCATGCTGTCTTTGCAATAAACGATGGCGTTTGATTTAACATATTTGGCGACTTTCCACGTAAACATCAAATCTTTTAGCTGCTGCTCCGTGGGTTGACGTTTAGTCACTACCTTTAGATCATCGATTTCAACCATGCCGATGTCTCGCTCTTGCACGAGCAGGCCACCGTTGACGCGCTTAAAATCAAACCCGTCTGTAAGCTGACCTTGCCATTCTCCGCAGGCTAACAAGCGAACATTCTGTTTTGCTGCGACAACATCTACAGCTTCCTGACTAACGCTTGGCGCAATGATCACTTCAACAAATTGGCGATCGATGATGGCTTGTGCTGTGTTGGCGTCTAACTCGCGGTTAAACGCGATAATGCCTCCAAAAGCAGAGGTTGGGTCTGTTTTGTAAGCCCTATCGTATGCTTCGAGTAAATTTTCTCCCAAGGCTACTCCACAAGGGTTGGCGTGCTTGACGATAACACAGGCCGGTTCGCTAAACTCTTTAACACATTCCAATGCAGAATCTGTATCTGCGATGTTATTGAACGATAACGCTTTGCCTTGAATTTGTGTAGCAGTAGCAACAGAGGCTTCTTGAATATGGTTTTCTACATAAAATGCCGCGGATTGATGACTGTTTTCACCGTATCGAAGATCCTGCTTTTTGGTCATCTGCATATTGAAGGTGCGAGGATATTCGCTTTCGGTGTTGTCCAAGCGTGTTCCAAAGTAATTTGCAATCATGCCATCATATTCTGCGGTATGTTCAAATGCAGCGATGGCCAAATCGAATCGCGTTTGATAAGTCAATGACCCTTCATTTTCAGCCATTTCACTAAGAACTCTGCCATAATCCTTGGCGTTCACAACAATTGTCACGTCTTTATGGTTTTTCGCCGCCGCACGAACCATCGTTGGTCCGCCGATATCTATATTCTCGATGGCATCTTCTAATGAACAATCTTCGTTTGCGACTGTTGCAGCAAAAGGATAAAGATTCACCACAACCAAATCGATAGGTTGAATGTCGTTTGTTTGCATAACGTCTTCATCTTGACCCCTGCGAGCCAAGATCCCACCATGAATTTTGGGATGCAAGGTTTTTACCCGTCCATCCATAATTTCTGGATGCCCAGTGTGATCTGACACTTCTGTTACGGCTAATCCGGCGTCAGCAAGCAGCTTTGCTGTTCCTCCTGTTGACAGCAGATCGACCCCTTGACGGGTAAGTGCTGTGGCAAACTCAACGATGCCAGTTTTATCAGAGACACTCAGCAGTGCGCGGCGGATAGGTTTTGAAGGAATCATTCTTGTACTCGTGTTTATGTGTGTAATGTTATCTATGCAACTGTTGACCAAACAGTCAAGTTGGGTCAAAACAAAAAGAGCACCCTGAGGTGCTCTTTTAAATCATTTGTTCTTTTGCATAAGCGCTAAAAACATTCAGCTTTAGTTCATGCCGTATTGCTTAAGCTTCTTGCGAAGTGTACCACGGTTAATTCCCATCATGATAGCCGCGCGAGTTTGGTTTCCGCGTGTGAATGTCATGATTTCTTCTAGTAATGGTGCTTCAACTTCAGCCAATACCAACTCATATACATTTTCTACGTCAGTGTTGTCCAACTGTCTAAGATATTTGTTTACAGCTTGTTTTACAGAATCTCTCAAAGGCTTTTGCGCTTGAGTTTGAGAAGGTGTAGTCACCGTAGTGGTGAAAGGAGAAGTCACATTTTGATCGAACATAAACATCGTGCTCTTTAGTTGGTAAAAATTAAGCAGCGGGTGTGATTGACTGAGTCAATTCACCAGAAGCCAGTTGTTCAAAATACCTTTCCAGCTCATCAAGTTGCTGTTGGGCATCTTCTATTGCATTAAATACGCGACGAAACACACGATCCTTGTCATGATCCGCTAAATACCACCCGACGTGTTTACGGGCAATACGCGCTCCCATGAATTCACCATAAAATTGATGAACATTGCTGACGTGTTCGAGCATTACACTACAAACTTCGCCTAACTCAGGCGCGGGAAGCGTTTCACCTGTTTGCAGAAAGTGCAATATTTCCCGGAATATCCAAGGGTTCCCCTGGGCTCCGCGACCTATCATCAACGCATCTGCTTTGGTGTATTCTAATACTTGTTTGGCTTTAGCCGCACAAGTGATATCACCGTTGGCTACCACTGGAATCGACACCGACTGCTTAATGCGGGCAATAGTGTCAAATTCAGCTTCGCCTTTGTACATACATGCTTTAGTGCGACCATGAACTGCTAGAGACTGAATTCCGTTGTCTTGAGCAATTTGTGCTATGTCTACACCGTTGCGATTGTCTTGATCCCAACCCGTTCTTATCTTCAACGTGACAGGAACATCGACAGCATTGACTACCGCGAAGATAATTTCTTCGACCAGTTTTGGGTACTGCAGCAATGCAGACCCTGCCATCTTCTTATTCACTTTTTTTGCTGGGCAACCCATATTAATGTCAATAATTTGTGCACCATTACTGACATTAAGTTGCGCTGCTTGGGCCATCAGTTCTGGATCTGACCCAGCAATTTGAACTGAGCGGATGCCTAATTCACCAGCGTGGTTCATGCGTTGTTTAGATTTGTCTGTATTCCATACTCGCGGATTGGACGACAGCATTTCTGATACTACAAGCCCAGCACCTAAACGTTTACACATTTGTCGAAAAGGCCGATCAGTGACACCAGCCATGGGTGCCAGCATCAGATTATTGTCGAGTGTATATTGACCAATCTGCATGTCTGAAAAGAACCTTTTTATTGAACAAAAAATGTTCAGCTAGCCAAAACGGCCGCTATATTACGGTTTTTTAACCGTTTTGAAAAGGCTATATTTTAAACAAAGGTATGTTTTATTTGCTTTGCAGGCCTTGACATTCTTGACTTCGCGTGGTCTGACCTGCAACATGTCACAAATTTAAAAAACATGTAACAAAAAATAATAACTTATTTAACAAAGTGTTATGCGCAGCCGTGTTGCGACCATAACTGCTCTCTTGGAGCTGTTAAATTTAACCAGCTATTTTTTCACACCTGAAACGCGTGCCCAATCCCCTTCAATAGCGATTGGCTCCATCACAAAATCCTCAGAATACAGCGCGTTTATTTCTTCTGCTTGCGTTGCAAGAATTCCAGACAACACGAGTTTTCCCCCTTTTGAACAATACTGGGTGATCACCCCTCGTAATTCTCGTAGCGGTCCAGCCAAGATATTAGCTAAAACAAAATCTGCCTGAAGAACAGGTTGGTCTTTAGGCAGAAAAACAGAGATTTTGCCTTCAACTCCGTTACGGCTAGCATTGTCTTTGCTGGCCAGCAATGCTTGTGGATCGATATCAATTCCGACTACGGAGGCAGCACCAAGTTTTAGTGCCGCTATTCCCAGGATCCCCGATCCACAACCAAAATCGACCACGCTTGCGCCTTCCATATCTAAACTGTCCAGCCATTTTAGACATAAAGATGTCGTCGGGTGAGTGCCAGTACCAAATGCTAATCCCGGATCTAACATTACGTTGACGGCATCAGGATCTGGAACTTCTCTCCAACTGGGGCAAATCCATAGGCGCCGTCCAAACTGGATAGGATGAAAATTGTCCATCCATTCTCTTTCCCAATCTTTATCTTCAAGTTGATCCAATTTATGCACAAAACCCTTCCCTAATAGCTTTGATTTCTCAAGTTGCGACACAACGCGCGACATGTCGTACTCGGCATCGTAGAGACCGACCACTTCAGTGTCTGGCCATAACATGACTTCGCCTGGCTTTGGTTCATACATGGGGGTATCTTTTGCGTCAACAAAAGTGACTGCTTGCGCTCCGTTTGCGCTTAGCATGTCACCAAGTTGCTCTGCATGTTCTGCTTGCGTATTAATTTTAAGTTGGATCCAAGGCATAAAGTGTTCCTTCAAATTAGCGCTACACTATATCAGGTAGGTACTAAAACAGGTTACGCAATTTTAATTATACGAAGCAATAGTGACGGGTTGATGGAAAAACTAAAATTTTTGTTTTGCGTTATTTTGTGCATCTTTGTTTCTCTCACAAATGCTCAAGCTGACAGACGCACGCTCAGCATCGCTGTAGGGTGGGACAAGCCCCCTTATGTTATGTCTGATGCGCAAAGCGGTTACGAAATTGAAGTTATTAGCGACGTACTCACAATACTTGGGTACGAGGCTAAGTTCATTCCAATCCCCTATGGACGATCTTACGATATCCTTTTTAACTCTCGATTTGACGCAGTGACCACCCTAAGCCATAAAGTGAAGATCGAAGGCGTTTATTTGAGCTCGGTGTATATTGAGTACCAGAATGTGGCAATTTCCAGGCGTGCACTGAATGCCAACATAGATAAGATATCTGATTTAGCTAAATATTCATTGGTTGCGTTTCAAAATGCCCATCGGGTCCTTGGCTTTGAGTTTGGTGAGATGACGCTGTCTCACAAACAATATTTAGAAGTGCCCGATCAAGCTCGGCAAGTACGCTTATTGTTAACTGGGAAAATGCAAGTCATCGTCATGGATATTAACATTTTTCGCTATTTGCATAACCAGATCATTCCACAGGCCGAGCAACAAGCTGTCACTATCCATCCGGTCTTCCCGATCAATGGATACCGCATGGGGTTTTCGAACGAAGCTCTCAATGATGAGTTCAATGAGGCGTTTGCTATCTACAGAAAGACTAAACAATTTCTTCGGCTGCAACAGAAATACAATCTGCATAATCAGCTAGGTGCCGCTCAAATCTCTAAGGATTGAGGAATTCTCTTTTTTGCCTTTAAAAGATGCTTTGAGATTGGTCTGACTCATAAGGGTTAGTTGTTACTTAATCGCTGCACTTTCGCTTGTTCAAAACTGATTAGCCCGTGCTCGTTAATGGCGCTTCTGGCTGAAAGAGTGAGATTTGGGTTTTCAAGGATGATGAGTTTGCGTGTGAAAAAACTAAGTTCGGTCAAATGCTCTTGCAAATACTCATTGTTGACGCGTTCAAGGGTTCCTTGCTCCAACAAGTGGCGAAGACCCGCTTCTATTCGTGGCCTTAAATACGAATCTTTGGGCAGGTAAACAAAATTTGCTAGCGGATACACAAAAGCCAGTTTCTGCTCAACTTCAATGGCCAGGTCTTTGTGCCTGTGATAGTCGGCGGAAATTTCTGAAATACTTCGACTCATACAATCGAATCTGCCTTTGGCAAGTGCTCGAAATAAACTTTCAAACACTGGCGTACTATAAACGTTGAAACCGTTAGCACTATGAATTGGTGTGTCAGGCCAAAAACTGCCCAGTCCAAATACAATGTCTTTTTGCCGGGTCTGTTGGGCGTTCTTTAAATCGACAAATTTTTCCTGAGAGCCCTTTTTTATTAAACATATGCGCATTCCAAGTTCACCCTTGTCGACAGGAATATAAATGGGATCAAGAAGCTCTTCTCGGCCCGCATCATTGCCCATTATCGCTATATTGAGGTTTCGACCTCGGCTCAATTCTTCGACAGCTCGGCCTTGCTCCAATGGTGCGCTTCGATTGAGAGTGTATGGACCAAATTCTTCTACTGTTGCTTCGGCGATCAAACTAATGATTTGTGCTGAATTACCCTGGTCAAAGTTTTTGTCCCACAAAACCAACTCGTCTAAGGCAAAAACCGCAGAGTGAAAGCAACTAATCAGAATGAATAATAAACATTTCATATTTGACGCATATGTTTTCCGTTGTCTTGCTATGAGCATACAAGAGGGTAAAGAAAATGAAAGGTTTTGACGTGAAAACATAGATCTAGGCCCGACGTAGTTATTTTAGGCTTTTAAAGTTATGAATTTTTGCACCTTTTTAAGAAAATGTGCATCACAATACACTCGAAAGATCGTCAAAAATTCGCGTTTAACTTCTTAATAAAAGGAGATATTTTTGCTGGATTTGATCCGCAGATCGCAAAAAGATCGCATTTTTTAAGGTTTTTGCGTATTGCTTTATATACGTAAGTTAATTTCAGCATACCGATAGAAATTTGTATCGAATATTCATAAATAGAATGGTGGAAATTATATTTAATTTAATAAAAACAATGGGTTAAATGTTTTAGGTAATAAAAGCAACCAGGTAAAAATTTCTCACATCAAAATGTGGTGCAAGTCAAAGTGCTATTAACCTTTAGTCTATTTTTGTTCAAAAATTAATCAAATGGGAGGTTTTTGGAGCAATTCCAAAACCTTTTCAATTTCAGAAGGTTATGGTTTTATAGATTCCGTCATCGGCACTGAGTGAGCATGACAACCAAATTTAGCGCTACCGAAATAGTTCGGTATTAAAAAAATAACAGAGAGACAAACCATGAAAAAAATTCTAGCAGCAACCTTACTAACTGTCGCAACAACTTCAGCTTTCGCAGCCAGTGAAACTTACCAAGCCACGGTGACTGCATTGCAAGAACCGACTATTACTGAGACTGCCGCACTAAATTTCGGTTCAATCGTACCTACAGCAACCTCTACATGTAACATGGATAACGCAGGTACAATTACTGGTGCTTGTGATGCATCCGATGCAAACATTCTTATCGGTGCAGTTTCATTAACAGACCTTGTAGCTAACACAGCATTAACAGTAACGATAACGGGCGGCAGCAGCGCCAACCTAACATTCGATGCGGATTGGGACATCAATAACGCAGGAACCGGTGATGCAGACGGCATTACAGATGGTACGGCAACAAACATTACTGTAGACGGTACGGCTTCGACTATCACACTAGACGTATACGGTGACATGACAGTAGACACAGCGCTAACATCTGGACAGACATACACAGTAGACTATACGGTTGAAGTTGTGTTCCAATAACACATACGTAGATTATGTTGAAAAAGCAGCGTAAACGCTGCTTTTTTTGTGTTGTAAGCAAGCTTTTTAGCTTTAACGATAAAAATAAGAAAAATAGATGTACAGATTGTTAGTTGCGATAGTGCTGTTAAGCACATTTTCGTTCTCGGCCAACGCCAACCTTTCCCTGTCAAAATTCCGCCTGTATTTCGACAACAACACGCGCAATGATGCATTACAACTGAGAAATAAGAGCGATCGTGCAGTTTCCTACACGATAGAACTTTCCCTCGTTGAAATGACGGAAGAGGGAACACTTCGAGCGGTAAGTGACGATCCCTTTTCCGCCGTTGGCTTGTTAAGATATTCGCCAAGACGAGGGGTGATCCAACCTGGTCAACGTCAAGCCTTGCGTTTTTCAGTGAGAAAACCTGCTGGGTTGCAAGAGGGCGAGTACCGCGCAGTGCTGAAAATAGTCAGTGCAGTGGCGCCTAAAGGCTCCGGAGATATCAGTCTGCAGTCAAAGCTATCTTATAACTTACCTATTATCGTGCGCCACGGCAGGCTCACTGCCTCTACCAGTTTGCAAGACGCTAGATTAGTCAATGTTGGTGCCACGCCAAGTATTGAACTGTGGCAGACACTTGAAGGAAATCGCTCGGTTTTTGGCAATTTTATTGTAGAAGATGAACAGGGCAACGAAGTTGGCGTGTTGAATAACTCTGCCGTATACCAACCTTTGAATCGCAAAAAAGTCATAATTCCACTCAATCAAAATGTCAGTGGGGAGGTTAGAGTCAAATTTAGTGAAATCGCTCAATACGGCGGAACTGAAAACGCAATTACTACGCTAAAATTGAACTAGTTTTCTGTGAAATCAGGGGCCAATATCCTGCTTCGCGGCATAATTGCCGTCTGTTTCCTGGTATTTTATTCTGGCAACATTCAAGCCGATCAGTGTGAGAAGCCCTTGACCTGGCAGCATGTGCAATTGGCAGAAGAAGAGCTTCTCATTGGCCTGTTAAGAGTCAATGGTACACCCGTGTCATCAGGGTTTGATATCTTTCCTTATGACAATAGCTTCTTAGTTCCCCTTCAAAGTCTAGAGGATCTGCTTTTATTTGACTGGGAGATTAACCAGCAAAATCATACGTTTTCCACAATACCGAATCAGAACCATACACATTACTGTGATTTTGATATTGCCTTTAACACACAAACCTCTGCCCAAGGCTTTTATTGGTCTCAAGATGATTTCGATATGTACATCGACATCAGAGCCTTGCCCTTCTTAATTGGAGGCAGCGCAACATTTTCGTACGAAATTCAGCAACTACAAATATTAACGGAAACCTCTGTGCCTGGCCTACAAGCTGACGCTTCAGTTAAAATTCCTTCATTTCAGGCGTATCAGCCAGTATTACCCGACAAAGTTATCAACGATCAATATTGGGCGGTCACGCCACCGCTGATGAACTATCGCCTTACCACTAATTACGATCAAAAATTGGCAGAATCACGCACAAATTTTAGTGTAAACGGCTTTTTTGACTTAGCAAAGCACGCTACTGAACTGCGCTTTAATCGGACCGATAGCAATAGCCAGCAGTTTTTGCGTCTGAGTAAAAACCTTAATTTATCCGACGGAAACAGCTCAGAGAGATTGCTTCGCTATGAATTGGGTGATTTACAATTGCAAAGCGATGAACTCATAAGTCGAGCAAAGCAGGCTGCTGGAATTTCGATTTTTAACTTCGATCCCAATTTTTCTAATTCGTTTTCGCAAGTCACCATTGATGAAACCGTTTTACCTGGTTGGCGGGCACAATTGTTCCGAAATGGACAATTTATTGAAGAGTTGTTTTCTGATGATACCAATCAGGTGGTATTCGAAAATGTTGATACATTTTATGGCAGCAACTTGTTTGAAATAAAACTCTATGGTCCTGAAGGGCAACAAGAAGTGCGAACACAAACGATCAATGTGGGAAATGATCAGCTTACACCAGGAAAAATAAATTATCGTTTCAGTGCTTCAGACGCGAGTGCGCGAACCATTGATAGCAGCCAAAATGAAAACCTTTATGATAAAAATCTGTCAGCATTATTTGCTTACGGGCTGAACTCAAATATTACCCTTGAAACCTCGATCAACTTGTTAGAAGGATTGGGGGAGCGTCAAAACTATTTGTCGTCGGCCTTGTATGTGAGCTTCGATGCCGCAACAATAAAAACCCAATTTGTTAAGGACCTTGATAGAGGTAGCGCTTTGTTTACGGGGGTCAACGCAAATTTGGGGCGTCAACTCAAAGCCAATTTAACTAGCAGATATTTTACTGATTTTTCCAGTGATGCTTACCCGCAAAGCCGAGGCACTAAAAGCGAAACCCGGCTCAGACTGAATGGTCGAACGGATTGGTTAGACGGAATGGGATGGAATTTTAGTACGCTCCACCGAACCTTCACTACGCGTGATGCAACAAGCATTGTCAATTTGGGAGTTAACAAAAACCTACTTGGAGGTACCTTTTCGACCTCTCTTACTTACAACTCTTCGAGTGAAGAAGACAAATTACTCCATCGCCTGTATTGGTCGAAAAACTTTTCAGGTTGGCAGTTTTCAAATTCACTAGAATGGCTACCGGACGCTAACGGAAAAGTGAGGAACTATTACACCAACATTCGGTGGCCCCAACGTTATCAGGTCTTTAACGAATCCCGTATCGAATATCGTGCCAATCAGGAAGACAAGTTTTCTGTCAGCCATAGATTTAATTGGCGAAGAGATCAGTTCAATTTGCAGTTTGGTGCGAGAGTAGATGACGGTGGGCATTGGCGGGTCAATTTTGGTATTAGTGGCGATATTGAGTTCAATCCTTTTACTCGTTCCATAGATTTTTATCGCCCCCGTGGAAGTAACGTTGCCAATGTTCACGCATTCGCCTTTTTAGACAATAACCGAAATAATGTTTTCGATGATCAAGATTCAGCACTGAGTGATGTGACAATCTCTGGTAATCAAGCTTGGCGAAACCTGCAAACCAACAGCAATGGTGGTGTTCAACTAGCTACCACTTTGCGAAGACAAGCACTGCAAATTGACGAAGCAAGTTTACCTGATCCTTTTATGCGTCCAGTTGAAGATTTGGTCGTAGTAGAAACGCACCGAGGTGGAAGAAATGTCGTGGAGTTACCAGTAGTTACTTTTACAGATATAGAAGGCGCAATTTATGTGGTAAAAGGTCAATCTAGCCGAGGCGGCGCGGGTATTCAACTGAGCTTGATTGATGAGAAGAATGAGGTCGTGGCACAAACTAAAACCGAAATTGATGGCTACTTTTATGTCAAAGGGCTCGCGCCTGGGCGCTATACATTGGAAGTAGATTCGGATTACCTGCTAAACAATCAGCTGGTGGTGTCGAATAATCCAGAGAGCATCCTTGCTTCCGAGCTCGGAGACGCTCTTAGACTTAACGATATTCTATTGACGTCAGATGCGATTGCAACACAACCTGCAACAACGGTGACGACGTCAGGTCTTGAAACAGCAGATGTTGAGCGTCAGAAAACGCCGTTTTATGTTCAACTCGGTGCCTTTAAAAAGCCCCGTTCAATTATTGAAGTGGTTAAACACCTAACCGCCGATCAATTTGATCTGAAAATCTATCGAAATCACAAAACCTCTTTAAGCCATGTTGTGATTGGCGGATATGCCACATTCGATGAGGCTAAAAAAGCGATTGAGCTGGTTCAAAAACAGGGCTATTTCAAAGACGCGTTTGTCAGTAATCGTCATCGATACGGACAACAAGGTTGGCAACTGGAATATGCATTGCTAAATCTTGATGAGCACATTACGCGCTCTAAGGAGGAGGTTGAAGCGGCAGATGATACGAGTTATTTCTGTATGTTGGCATCGTATCATTCGATGACCTCGATTGATTCGTCAATATTAAATGGCATGTTATCGGTGTTGGTGTCACGCAGAGAAGTGGCTGGCGTGCAATACAATAGCCTATTTTTCGGGCCGGTGAAAAATTCTTCAGAGTGTTCACAGAATTCAGGCTATCAAGATTTATTCAGGCAATCCTCTTTTCCGATTAAAACAGAGCATCTAAAACATCAAATTCAGTAGGTGTGCAAGCACTTACTTCCTGCACACCTTCTAATTTTTAGTTATGACGACTAGGCAATCTTATCCGTGTGAACGCAGATGCCGGTGCGAAGGTATTGATAAACAGCACTTCATTAGTAGAAGGATTGAACGTTATACCGTTGGGAAAATCACCCGGTGAAACAATATCTTTTTCGTTCACTCGGCCTTTTTTCCTGACAACATAAATTTTTTGGCTGGCTAAGCCAGTTGCATATAGTCGATTGTTAGCCCATTCAATGTGGCCCACGGCAAATCCAACATCAGATTCGATGGTAGCGATATGGCTTTGTTTGCCTTCCTGATCAATTTTGATAATTTTACCGTTGTTAAAATTGGCAGTGTAAATGTTGCCTTCATCATCCATTGTAATGCCAACGGGCGCTTCTAACAGTCCACCTTCAGAAAACGTCGACACCTCGCCAGTAGGAGATATTTTCAGAATGCTGTCACCATCGCCGTTTCCTGCGCCGAAATGTGATACAAACAAGTTATTGTTTGAATCTGAGACGATCCCGGCGGGCCCCACGTTAGTTTTAGCAAAATCTGTTACCACGCCGTTTGCGTCAATCTTGCTTACTTTGTTGCTATTTAAGTTAGTCACAAATAAATTGCCACTTGTGTCATCTGTAATATCAATCGGTCCGTCTAAGCCAAGACCAAAATCGTATGCGACGCCATCGGCGGTAATGTAATAAACCTTGGTACCATCAAAACCATCCGCGGCATAGATGACCCCCGAATCTGTTGCATGGATCCCGTCAACAGTTAAATATGCCAGCGCCAATTTGCGTTTTGCGTGGGCAAACGTTGTAGTCAGACTGAGTATAAGTAGAGTTAGAAACAGTTTTTTCATCATTATTCCTTTTCAAAATGACATATCGTCGAGATCAGGTTTAGTGTGATAGCACCCGTGGGACAACCGCCTGGGGGCGAGAAACTTTAGTTGTGTGATAAGACCACGGATTGGTGATGACAAAATTGTTCGCCAAATGTGTTATTTGCACAGACAATAACCTTTTAGTCATCGTCTTTTTTAGCATTGCAGCGCAAATATGAGGTTAGATAATCGCTTGCCAAATCTACTTAAACAATTTGTGGTATCGATGCTTGCGTGGCAAAGCATCGCTTATGTTCACTTAATTGCGGGATTTCTCGATACGCTAAAATATCGGCCAGATCATCAACTGACGGTTGATGAGTACCTTTATTATTTTCTGGCTTACACCTGCTGGGCATTGTTCAGTGTGGGGTTGCTCAATGTGCTATCGAGCATGCCTAAAAACAGGCGCAAAATAGCCTTTGTGGCGCTTTTTCTCACAGGTCTCATTGTTTGGTTACCCACTTATTTTTTGTTAGATTTTTCAATCAATGCATGGATACAAGGTAGTCCGATGCAAGGAGCAATTGACAAAGTATTAAATACACCTAATGGTTTGATTTTTCTTTACGCTATGCTCTACACCATGACCTTTGGTGTGTGTAATGCGGTAATACTTTACAGAGATGCTAAGACGTCCCAATTACATGCGTTACAACTGGCTGCGGATAAAAGCGAAGCGCAATTAATGTTGACTCAGCAGCATTTGCAGTTATTGCAATCGCAACTCAGCCCGCACTTCTTATTTAACTGTTTAGGCGCAATTAGCGCATTAGCCCGCACCGCAAGCAAAAACGAGCTTCTTAGCGCAGTCTCAAAAGTTGGCAATTTACTTCGTTTTACCGTTGAATCTGCTAAGTTCGACAAAATTTTATTACGTGAGGAGCTGGAATTCGTCGATGACTACATTAGTTTGCAAGCGCTGCGGTTTGGGGACCGATTCAATTTCCAATGTGAATTAAAAAACACCAGCACTGAGATATTAATCCCACCTTTTTTAATTCAGCCACTCATTGAAAACTGTTTTTCTCATGAAGTTGCTCACAATGAAACATGCACCGATATTTGTTTGAGTCTCTGTATCGAACAGGCGTTTTTGGTTATTAGGGTAACTAATACCACTGAGGCAGAAACACCTTTGTCCGTGGGTTTAAAAAGCTCATTAAGTAATTTAAGAGACAGATTGTCTGCGGCCTACTCAGGGCAATTCGTTTGTCAGCATGGATTCGAAAATGGACTTTTTGTTAATGTGTTGCAGATACCTTTGCAGGAGCCTGTGCGTGACTATTAACGCGGTAATCGTTGACGATGAAGCAATGGCCAGGTTTAACATTCGTGATGCCATCGCCGAACATGATAACTGGAAAGTGACAAACGAATACCCAACGGCTGATCGATTTATGGCGTTGTGCGACCTGAACCAAATCGATGTTGTGTTTCTTGATATTAGTATGCCGGGAACAAAAGGGACTGACGCAGCAAAATGGATCGTTAATCAACCTCAGGCACCATTGATTGTATTTGTTACCGCCTACGATGATTATGCCCTGCAAGCCTTTGAATTTTATGCCGTGGACTATTTGCTCAAACCTTTCGACAGTCAGCGTTTTGCTCGCTGTGTCGAGCGAATAGAGCACTTGCATGCGAACCTCTCAAACGCTAATCAACAAATTGATGCTTATTTAAATAATCGACCCATTGACATTATCACTATCAAATCTACCGCCTCGATTCGGGTGATAAAAGTTGAATCAATCTACTGGATATGTAGTAACGGAAATTACGTTGAGATCCATCACAAGCAAGGATGCCATTTGCATCGATGCAGCTTGTCTCAGTTAGAGGAGCATCTGGACCCCGCGCTTTTTTGTCGTGTACACCGCCAATCAATTGTTAAACTTGAACATGCGCTAGAGCTCAAATCCATTAACGAGAATAAGAACCTGTTGATTTTAAGCAACGGCGATCAGATCAACGTGAGTGAGCATTATAAACCTGATTTTATTCGCCGTTGGTCATCACGTTAGAGATTTTCATTCAGCTCTTAAGGATCCCCTCGCTAACCTGATGGCGTATTTTACCAACCAAATCCGATGCGCGAGATCCCAAATCAATATTGGTTGCCGAACCTTTAATTGCTTTACGTGTATCTTGGGCCAACTCGTCAATGTTAACGGCAATCCCTTCTAATCGTTGTTGTTCGTCCATAAGCTCGTGGCTAACCTGAGCTAAACTTCGTCTGATCACCATGCAGCTGTCTGATACATTGCTGGTAGTTAATTGCATCGAGCTTTCACCATCGCTCGTTGCAGATTGGGCTTTCTGCATTGAGTCAGTCAAGGAGTGTAACGCTTGTCCAAGACTCGCCTGGTGACTCTGCAGTGTCTTCAAGTGGGAATCGATTTGTTGTGCATTGTCCTTTGTCTGACCGGCAAGGTTTTTTACTTCGGTTGCGACCACGGCAAATCCGCGACCGGCTTCCCCAGCTCTGGCTGCTTCAATGGCAGCGTTTAGTGCCAATAGGTTGGTCTGATCCGAAATTGCGGTAATGCCACTTGCCAGCTTCGCGATACTTTCAAATTCGGTGAGAAAACGATGAATTTCAGTCGACAATCCTTGGGTTGCATCCATCGATGTAGAAATTTGTCCGCCTAATTGCTCAATATGATCACAGACTCTTTCAAATGCGGCAGTCATTTTGTCAACTTCGCCGTTAGTCTGTTCAGCGCGTTGCGCTAGACTAACACTGGTTTGTTGAGCGTGGCGGGCTGTCTGAGCAACGTCATCGACAAAGGCAACTCGTTGGGCAGAGGCTTTATTTACGTTACGTGCATTTTGCGTAATATTTGCGGTTAATTCTTCAAGTTCTAGCGCTACCTCTTGAACATGCTGATTAATGTACGGCCTTGGATCTTCAGATAGTTCTAATTGTTGTCTAGCGAAGTGGTTTGCAGATAGAGCCCCTGAAAAGGTCGAAACACAATAAGGCACTAAAAAAGTTAGAAGCAAACTGCTCAACACGATTTGTGCATCACCAAAAAGCGCGCTCCACTGGTTAATGACATTTAATATCAAACCTACAATCAAAGCCGTGGTTAACGACCGTTTTACTAACATCGGTGCAAAAATTAATTGTGTCCACGATGGGTGAGAATTGACGGTAGCCTGAATCATAAAATGTCCTAAAAGGGTTTAGCTGAGTGATTTGACCTGAAACCACGCGGTCATCTTTCAATAAGAGTTTAAAATTCAGTCTGTTTTTTAGCCAGAAGTAAATTGATAGGTCGCGTAATTATTGGGAAAATCCGGTACGTGGAGACAATGTTTTACACTTTAACTGTCAGATATTTCTAAATTATTTGTTCGAATTAGTTTGACACCCGGCCAAAGTGCGGTATTCTGCGCCCAGCTAAGAAAGCCTCGTTAAAGATCTACATTTCGTTGTTATATCGTTGTTCTTCGTCCTGTCGTTTTTAAGTTCGGTCTATTTTTATGCTAAACCCGCCAATTTTGGCACCCAATTTATTTAATACAGGAAGATATATAATGTCTGATAAAGTTGTAGGAACTGTTAAGTGGTTCAACGAAGATAAAGGTTTTGGTTTCATCGAGCAGCAAGGCGGCCCTGATGTATTCGCACATTTCCGTTCAATCGTTGGCGACGGCTTCAAAACGCTTAAAGAAGGTCAAAAAGTTGAGTTCACTATTGGCCAAGGCCAAAAAGGTCCTCAAGCTGAGAACATTCAAGTTATCTAATTGTAATGACTGGTGAAAACCAGTTCTTATAGATGACTAAAAAAGCAACCTTCGGGTTGCTTTTTTTATGCCTGTTAATCAATAAGGCTGCCTGCAAGTTATATAAAAAAGCCCCGTTCTAATTGTAGAGCGGGGCTAATTAACGGTGAGTGTTACAAAGACTTTAATTTGTCAATATAAGCATCTGGGCTAAAAGGCCTACCCAAGAAGTCTTCAACAAAGTCAGCAGCAGGTTTGCTGCCAGCGGCCCCTAGTACTTTATGGCGATATTCGTTGGCGACATCAAGGTTTCGCATGCCTTCCTGCTTGAAGCGAGAGAATAAGTCTGTAGCAATTGCGAGTGACCACTGATAGGTGTAGTAATTTGAAGAGTAGCCATTGAGATGTCCAAAGTTGGCATAAAAGTGTGTACCGTCCACGTAGGGGAACGGTGAGAAAGTTTCTGACAGTTCTAACATCAGAGGTGTTAATTCAAAGCTATCAGGTTCGCGATTGTAGTAGTTTAGAGACAGGTTCGCGTAATAGATCTGAGTGGCTGTGCCGGTTGCCTGGCCAAAATCTCTTGCTTTAACCATCTTATCAACTAACGCTTTAGGAATAGCTTCCCCTTCGCTATTGGTCGCAAAGGTTTTAATAGTGTCGTAATCCCAAATCCATTCTTCTAACATCTGAGATGGTGCTTCAACAAAGTCCCGCTCCATACTCATCCCAGTGATAGCGAACCATTCTTGATTGCCAGAAAAAATGTTATGGATCAAGTGGCCAAACTCGTGCAAAAAAGTTTCTACCTGACCATGTTCCATCAAGCCTTTTGGAAAGTTTTGAGCAAGTCCAGACAAGGCAATTTGTTTGTCTTTAATCCCAGAGCGCAGACCCCAATGTGCGGCGTGTTTATATTTGTTTTCACGGGGGTGATTGTCCATATAAAAACGCCCAATTATCTTGCCGTTATCGAGAATTTCATAGGTCTCGACGTCTTCATGCCATGTGGCGGTTTCCCATTCACGGATTTTGACGCCAAATAGATCTTCTGTTAGCTGCAAAATGCCGTCGCGAACCTTGTCATAGTGGAAATATTCACGAACTTCTTTGGAATCTAGGGCGTAATCTTCCTGACGAATGAGGTTCATTAAATAGCTTGATTGCCAGGCTTGAACCGCTGTTGCATCGGGATCAATTTCCTTTAAACGGGCTAACAAAATGGCTTTTTCTTTTTCCACAGGTTCCGCTAATGCCAAGCCAACTTTCGTCAAGAATTCGTCGGCATTTTCGGGTGTAGCGATCATCTTGTCGTCCATAGACAAGCCAGCGAAATTTTTGAAGCCCAGAATGTTAGCTAATTCGTGGCGCTTTTCGATGAGCGTTTTCAAAATCGCTTCATTTTGCGGGTAACCACGAGAGCGCGATGCAATACGCAGTTCTTTGCGAAGTGCATCGTTTTCAGCATAAGTCATCACTGGATACAAATCGGGATAGTCTGTAGAGATCTTAATTAGTCCGTTTTCGTCAGCGGGTCGCGCATCAATATAATCTTGTGGCAGTCCCGCTAACGCTCCCAAAGTGGTTGTAATATAACGTACATCTTCACGAATATTTTTATCAAATTGATTGCCTATTTCTGTGATCTCTTTGCGCAACGCTCGGATTTTGTCGCGGGTAGCCTCATCTTTATCTACACCTGCACGAGTGAATGCGGCCAAGCCTTGTTCGATCATGTATCTTTGGGTCGAACTTAGAGCACTAGTATCAATGGCAGCAAGACGCTCGTAATAGCCACGAGATAAACCTACCTGAGAAAGAAAGTCTGAATATTGTTGGCTGCAATCTGTCGCGGCATTTCGAACGGCTTCATCAGGATGCACCGAACGCATATACCAGCTATGACGAATCGGCTGCATGTCGTAAGTAATTTGATCAAATGCACCTACAACGCTGTTCAAAGTCGCTGGGCTTGTATCGGCTTCCAGCGTCGCGAAATCCGTCTTGGCTTGCTGTATTACTCTTGCACATAGCTGGGTAAATTGCTCGCCTGTTAGCGTAGGGTCAATGCCTTCAATCAACATTGTGTTGGTTGCGTCTGTGGCAGCGGCAACGGGTTCAGCAGTGTTATCCGTTGTTTCCTGCTTAGGTTGGCAAGCAGTTAATGCGACAACTGCCGTGCCCACTCCGATTATGGATAAAATAGTTGGTTTCACGAACCTTCTCCCTTTGTGTAATTATTGTTTTATTTTTGAACTATTCACTATGCCAAAAACCGCCTATATCTGTTGTAAAGCGCGGCCAATGGTCGATTTATTCCGATAGTTTGCGGCAACCTAGTATTATATGGACCAAGGTGCGCTAGTTGTTTTCATAACCCGGAACAAACTGTCGGATACGTTGCCACACTTCGTCCGGCTCGATGCGAGATTTGCTGCCGACTACGCAAAATAGTCCAGGACAATTTTGTGAAAAGCTGTGAGCTGTGTCCCAATTTTCATATGGATGAGAGTCGTGGATTAACATCAGTTGAGGGTGTTCTTCTGTCCCGGCGGTGACATGGAATTGGTCTAGATTGCCTTTTTTCATCGCACACAAATAGTACAGTGAGTATTCAGTCCACTTCAGTTGTAAAAAGCGGGAGATACGCCAGTTGTTGGGATGTTTTGGATTGTGTAATGAACAGATCGCATCAGCCCAATGCTTCTTCCAAAGCTGGCTGATTTCATCCGCCAGCTGTTTTGCCAGTGTGCAAGACAATATAGCCGGCGTGACATGCATGCCTTTTTCAGTATCGCCGATGTTTGCTGACATTTTTAACAATCGTGCTGAGGCTTTCCACCATTTGGGGTGAAACGAACGGGGCTCGTATTGCAACAGCGCTTTACCATTATCTATCAGTTTGTCCAGGGTCAGAGGCTTGAGGCAAATTACATCTGCATCGAAGGTCACATAAAATTCATCCTCGAACATTTGTGCCGCTGCGATTTTGACAATTTGTTGTTTTCGCCAGCCGCGCATTTGTGGATATTTTTTTAGTTGAGGTACCAGCTCTTCTTCTGATATCACCACTGGATTGAACTTTTGCCAACGTTTTACGCGTTCTGTGACAATCTCTACTTCATTTGGCGGGGTTACGATGAGAAATTTAGAAAATAAATTGTCTTCGCTAAAGGCGTCCAGTGTCTTAAACAAAATCTCGGTTCTGCCCAGGTCGTCGACGTCATAGCTTCCGCGGACACTCAATGGCAGCACAGCTCCAATTGTCATGTATTCTTTCCTTTGATGGGTGCCAAGGGCATGTTTATTGCGATTGGCTTTGATGATCTCTTTATAATAATACCTTACTCTGGAAATTAAAATGTGCGCTGTGAACAAAGTATCGACGTGAAGCGTTGAGCCAAAATAACAGTTTGCTCGTTATTACTTTAATTTTTTAAATATGGAAAATAAGTATGCGTAAATTAAGTATCATGATTTTTGCTCTGTGTACCCTGAGTTTTAGCGCCTTGGCACAGGTAACTGTTGAATTTTCAGGCAATGTGCAAGGTGACGTAAAACACGTCGTTGTTTTGGTTGATGACTTGGACACCCTAAATGGGGCGGCTGCAGTTTTAGATGCTGAGACCAACGGTCAGCTTTTTAAAGCCTTAAAAGCTCAATCATTCAAAACTGAGGTAGGTTCTGCAGCAATCCTTTTTGGTATTGGCAACTACGATAGAGTTGTTGTGCTTGGTAGCGCGGTTGAGTCACCTATGAATGCTGTCGATTTGCAAAACTTGGGCGGAAAAATCGCCAAGCAAATAGGCGTCGATTTGAAAGAGCAGAACATTGTTGTCCACGTTGATGGCCTCAATACCGAACATGCTGACGCAGCTGCTCATATAGCGTATGGATATGAGCTGCAAAACTACCGATTTGAAAAATACAAATCAGATAAAAAACAAAGTCCCGGTACCCTAACATTCATTTCCGCTGGAGTTAACGAAGCCGAATCAACGTATAACAATGACCTAAAATTCCTGGCTGAAGGTATTTACATGACCCGAGACCTAGCCAGCGAACCAGGTAAGACTATATACCCTCAAGCTTTTGTCGATGCAGTGAAAAAGAAATTTAAGGGCATTAAAAACATCGACATTGACGTGCTAACTTTGCGCGACATGAAAAAGAACAACATGGGTGCACTGATGGGGGTAGGCCAAGGCTCTATTCATGAGCCCAAGATGCTTGTCATTGAATACAAAGGTGCTGACAACGACGATGCACCTATTGCACTTGCGGGCAAAGGCATTACCTTTGATACCGGCGGTATCAGCCTAAAACGTAATTCAGGTATGTGGGCAATGAAATCGGATATGTCAGGTGCTGCTGCTGTGGCAGGCACGCTATACGCGGTGGCCAGTCGAAAAGAAAATGTCAATCTTGTGGGGCTTATGCCATTGGCAGAAAACATGCCTGCTGAAGATGCGATTAGACCAGGCGATGTGTTGCCAACGATGAAAGGCACAAGTATCGAAATCATCTCAACCGACGCCGAAGGTCGTTTAATTCTTGCTGACGCGGTTTATTATGCTCAGCAAGAATTCAAACCAAGAATGCTTGTCAATATTGCGACTTTGACAGGTTCAGCAGCTCGTGCATTAAGTGACGAATACGCAGTCGTCATAACCCGTGACTGGGATTTATCGGTTGACATGATGGGTGTTGGTGAGCGTAGTGGTGAAGCAGTATGGCCGTTGCCTTTGCATCCAAACCATTTCGAGCAAATTAAGTCGGACATTGCTGATATTAAAAACTCTGGCGCTGGCAACCCAGGTGCAAGTATTGGTGCGGCGGTTATTGGTACTTTTGTTGATGAAGATATGACATGGGTACATTTGGATATTGCGGGTGTTGACTGGATAACAGACGTTACTGACACGGTTCCTAAAGGTTCTTCTGGTTGGGGAGTTAGATTTATGGATCAGTTGGTCAGAGATAAGAAATAATTTTATTTCTATTAGATACAACGTCATTCCGCAAGATAATACAACGTCATTCCGCAAGCGCTTTTAATGCGGAATCTCCTGCCATCAGAAACGATTTAGTTGTCGTTTAAGAAATAAAGAGGTCCACGATAATAACTTCGGGGACCTCTTTTTCATTGTATTTTGGGGAAGACTCCAAGGTTAAAAACGTTCCGTCATACCCAAAAAGATCGTCATTCTAATCCTCTTTACAAATTAGCCAGCCACTGTCTCAGATCCCAATGTTCGAATAGGGTCCAAATATAGTTTTCGGTAGAAGATTCACGTAATGAATGCAAATCGTTGGCTTAGCGACGCTTTGTCCAAAAACCGCTGGACGCATTCTGACTGATCACTTCTTTATGTGGATTGGTATAAGCTTCGTATTGGGTGTGTACCTGAGCAAACCGGCTTGGCATCTAGTCCCTTTAATTGAGCCGTGGCCTTCAAAACATATTGTTGATAGATAGCTTCCTTACCCTCTTTAATATCGTAGAGATTGAGAGCATAAATCATTTTTGTCATTCCTTATTGATTGCCGCGGCTCGAAGCAAACTTAGGTAATCCATCTTCCAACGTTATCCATGAGACTTTACTACGGCAAAAAACATGTGCATCAGGAGATAGCGAGTGTTCACCATCTAGACTTGCAACTGAAATTTCCATAATGTCTCGATGATTCGCCGGCTGAAATGTTAGGCTGCTTCCGCAATGTGAGCAAAATTGCCGTGTACTGCCATTTGGTGCGATAAAGGTTTTTAATATGTCCTTGCCCGTCAACCATTCAAACTCGCTGCACTTGGCTTCACCAAAAGTCGAGAATGCCGCGCCATGAAACTTGCGACAATCTGTGCAATGACAATGTGCCATTAAAGGGCCAAAACGAACAACGGCGTAAGTAATTTTTCCACACAAACAGCTGCCACGATACATGATGCACTCCCTAATCTTTGAACGTTAAACTTGCACACTGTCATGGATTAAGTCAATGAAGCACTCAATAAAAAAAGGGCGCCGATGCGCCCTTAGATGCGGTTTCTTGGTTTTAAAATTTGTATCCGATAGTAAGTGAGTAGACATAGGGGTCGATATCGACATCAACTTTTCCAGGGGTCCCGTTATTGGTAAACGTGGCTTCCGTATCAATATCGATAAAACGTGCAGAGGCATTAATTAACCACTTGTCATTTAACATATAGTCGAAGCCTACCTGGTAAGATAATCCAAAAGAATCGTCTAATGATAGGTCGGCAAATCCAGCGGCTTCGTTGGCAGAAGTGAAGTCTTCATCGAAGAAGATAGTGTAGTTAACGCCCACGCCGATATAGGGTTGAAAGGCACTATTTGCGTCCATAAAGTGATAGTTAGCCGAAAGGGTAGGCGGAAGATGTTTTGTGCTACCCAAGGCACCGACAGTATTGAGACCAATATCGTGATCAAAAGGGGTGGCTGCTAACAATTCTATCGCCCAATTCGAATCAATAAAGTACGCAAAGTTCAATCCAAGTTGAGTATTGCTGTCGACATTCACGCCAACCCCTACGTCAGTAGCGCCTATGAATACATTTGAACTAGACTCGTCTGGGGCAACATTTGTTAAGCCTGCTCGAACCACCATGTCGCCTGGCTCATAAGCGAAAGCCGACGAGGTAGTCAAGGCGATTGCAGCCGCGGCGATAAGTGTGTTTATTTTCATGTGTGTCTCCAAAGTTTGTTTTGTTTTAAAGCTTTGGCGACATGATAAGAGTTTTGCACTTACGCATATTGATCCAGCGCAAATGGCACTGTGCTCATTATTGATTTAAATCAAGCTTTTGGTTGTGAGACGAGTTATTCCTTAATTGACAAGAGCATGTTTATTTTTGTTGCATGAAATTTGTTCAGCTCTATCACTCATTCATGTGGAGCAACTACACAACAATCGCGATACATTGCCCGAATATCACTGAACTCGCTGCAAAATCTTACAGCAAAGGTAAATACGCTCTAGTAGTTTGCTTTTTGTTGACTCTCGGTAAATCGCCATATTAGCCCCGCGGCAACAGACACGGTATCGAGATCAGTGAGCAATGGGCTGTCTTCGTTCACTGAACCTCGGTATAAATCAACTGCTGCGCCCATAAATACTCGAATCGCTGAGGTGGCATCAAACCCATAACCTACCGACAACTCAAAACCTAGGTATCCACTCCTGGCATCGAACGAAGCCCTCTGTTCAGTCACAAACGCTTGGTCGACTTGGTAAAAATAGTCATGCAGCTTTTCCGTTGCCCAAACCGGTGATAAGTTCAAAGTAAGCCTGTCTTCTTCTTGAAGCCAGCCACTTTGTTGATAAGTCAATTCAGGATGAAACACATACCCGCGGTGATCGATTGAACCAAAATCTGTAGAAAACGCTGCCCGGGTTTGAATTTTAAACGACAGGGCCTTTTTTGACGAATGGCTATTGTCCGACTCAAAAAGTTTGAGGCGTACTTGCGGACCAATCTCAAAGACATAGTCCAAATCAGGCATGCCCGCGCGCACCGAGTCTTCACTTGAATTGGCGTTAAAGCCTGCATCTAACGATAAATCAACTTCAATCCAGTCTTTCTCAACCGCGACTGCTCGCGCGGCTGAACCGTCGCCAACGCGAAAAATTTCACCTCGATAAACAAAGTAGGGTGCCACAATGGCATTGTTTTGATTCTGGCTGGCACCAGGGTATTCGGGAGTATTGAATGCGGCCCCGATTGCTCCTAGTTCCCAAAGGGGTTTGTTTTGCGTACCATTGTCATCAAATTCGGGTCCGACCTGGCTCCACGACTGTGGCATATAAGAAATGCACAAAAGAATAAATATAAGGTTACGCGAATGCATATTGGTGTTGATCCCAGATAATGAGGTTAACTATCTTTTCTAACTTTATCCCGAGTTGGGGTTAATTTACCAGACCGCAGAATTTTGAGATTCTTTCGTTTCTATGTTGAATTGGCACCCAGTTTTTCGCATGGTTAGGCCCAACACACTTTTTTATCAACCCTCGTAAATTACTAAATGGAGCTTTTTTGGAACATTTTACCCAGCAAGTAGACTTTATTCTTGAGTTGGACAGGCTCAAAGCGGTTTATCGTAAAACCACTGTAAGAGACGATAATAACCGTCATGAAAACAGCGCAGAGCACAGTTGGCATATCGCACTTTTAGCTCAGGTTTTAAGTGAATATGCCGAGCACGATATCGATCTAAATCGCGTAGTGACGATGCTGTTAATCCATGACATTGTTGAAATTGATGCAGGTGATATGTTTGCCTTTGCCCAACAACAAGATCATGAAATTCAAGAGCAAAAAGAATTGGCTGCAGCAGAACGCATTTTCGGTTTGTTACCCGAGACGCAAAAAGCGATTTATTTGTCATTGTGGTTGGAATTTGAGCAGGCTACAAGCCACGACGCACAATTCGCCAAGGCTATAGATCGAGTATTACCAGTATTTCAAAATATGAATAATCAGGGTGGTAGTTGGCTAAAGCATGGCGTAACAAAAACCCAGGTGATCAAACGCAATGAGTATATGAAAACTAGTGGGCCAAAATTGTGGCAGTACGTGTTGGAACAAATTGATATCGCGACACAAAAAGGTTGGCTGAAGGACGAGTAATTAACCCCAATCCTGGATTGGGATTAGCTAAAACGATCCCGCTGGGCGCACACTCTGTTGCGCCCTTCTTTCTTCGCTTTGTATAACAGTGAATCAGAGCGCTCGACGGCGCTTTCTATGTTGTCAAGTGCCTGCACCATCGCGACGCCAAAGCTGCTCGTGATACAAATTTTATTGCCTTGGTTGTCAATCGACCTGTTCTCAATTTCCGCCCGTAGCCGCTCAGTAACCTGAATAGCATCTTCTAAATCAGAGTGCGGTAATAAAAATATAAACTCCTCTCCGCCCCAACGACCAATAATATCTCTGGTGCGCAGCACTTCCACCATAACTTTTGCAGTTTCCTTTAGGACTTCATCACCCGTGTTATGCCCATATTGGTCATTGATATGCTTAAAATGATCGAGGTCCATCATGACCAATGCCATCATCACTTGATTGTCGTGAAGCAGATTAAATTGTTCAATGACGCTATCTCTGTTTGCCAGTTTTGTCAGTGAATCTGATTGTAAATGTCGTTTAAGGTTATTGCTGTATATTGAAAGGATTTTACTTAGCGCAAAATACACAAAAACACTTAGTAAAAGAAGGATGATAAGATTTTTAAGCGCTTCAATAAAAAGTGCTTTTTGCCTTTCTTGTATAGGGGATACTAACAGTAGTTTCCATTGTATTTCTTCGATGGGGAATGCCGAGATCATGCGATCCTGTTGATCCATGGAAATAACAGTGCCATCTATCGACTGGTTTTGTTCAAGGTCTTCATGTAACTTTGAGAATCCCACAAAATCACTCAACCTCTTTAACTCAGTGCCTCCCCAATGCATATCTGGAAACGAAGACAACATTATTTGATTGTCTTTATTGATCAAAATCATGTCGTATCCAAAGCGTTGCTTGTACGTATTAAATTTACTCACAAACGCAGATAACGATTGGCTGACTCCGACAAACCCTACAAATGAACCGGCTTCAATTATTCTAATGTTGTAAAAAATTTTAATGTCTTCCTTGTCACCGACATCAACTAAAACATTTTCTTCCAATTTTTTGTGTCTGAAATACCAGTCGACTTCCCCTTCTACTAAGGCTTGCTGTCGGCCAGATGGGAAGTATTGCGTACGCGTGCGCTCGCTGGCGACAAAAAACTCGAGATCAAAATATTTATTCAGGCCATGGAGTTTCTTTTTGACAACTTGAGTGCTGACTATTTCGCCAGTCAGAAATTGACGAATTTGATCATCGCCAGCCAATGCTTCTGATAAATGCAATGGCCTGATTATTTCGTTGATGATTAATGCAGTAATGGGGGTGGTGGATTGTTGATGATAAGTCTTCTCATCAAATACAAACCGAGCGACACTAAGATAAATAGTGGCGGCAACTACCGCCACTAATAAGAAGGCAATAAACGCAATTCTGCGCCTACTCAAACTCTTTTTTACCGTCGTGATGTCGATAGTCAAATTCGCTCTATGCAAAATCCATTTATCAGTAAATAATTAGATTTAGCTTGGCTCATAACGACGCATTTGTCGAATTATCTAATCACTTTATTGTGAAAATTGACTGTGTAATGAGTCACTTACTGTAAGTTTAGCTTCTTCTCAAGATAGTGGATATTGGTTCCACCATTAAAGAAGTTTTCATCCGCCATGATTTTTTGTTGAAGCGGCACGTTGGTTTTAATGCCATCAACCACTAACTCGTCCAGTGCGTGACGCATGCGTGCTATTGCCACATCTCGATTTTCGCCATAGGCAATAAGCTTACCTATCATTGAATCGTAATGTGGCGGAACGCTGTATCCTGCATAAATGTGAGACTCCCAACGAATGCCTAACCCGCCAGGGGAGTGGAACATATTGATTTTTCCAGGACTTGGCATAAAGGTTTCTGGATCTTCAGCATTAATACGACACTCGATGGCATGGCCACGAATTTGAATATCTTTTTGCTCAATCGAAAGAGGTTGTCCTGCGGCGATACGCAACTGCTCCTTGATCAAATCCACACCTGTGATCATTTCTGACACGGGGTGTTCTACCTGAATACGGGTGTTCATTTCGATGAAATAAAAATCACCATTTTCGTATAAGAACTCAAAGGTTCCCGCACCTCGATAACCAATTTCGATACAAGCTTTACGACAGCGATCACCGATGCGTTCACGGGTCTCAGAATTAATCCCAGGAGCCGGCGCCTCTTCAACCACTTTTTGGTGGCGTCGTTGCATCGAGCAATCACGTTCACCCAGGTGAATCGCATTGCCTTGACCATCTGAAAGCACCTGGATTTCAATGTGCCTTGGATTTTCCAAAAACTTTTCCATGTATACAACATCGTTGCCAAACGCCGCACCGGCTTCCGCTTTTGTCATGGCGATCGCATTGATAAGTTCTTCTTCGGAACGCACGACACGCATTCCTCGACCACCACCACCACCAGCGGCCTTAACAATAATTGGATAGCCTATGCGCTTAGCAATACTTTTGTTGCGCTCTGGGTCTTCGCCCAATGGGCCGTCTGATCCAGGTACACAGGGTACACCTGCTTTTTTCATAGAGTTGATTGCTGAAACCTTGTCACCCATCAAGGTGATGGTTTCGGCTTTTGGCCCGATAAAAATAAAGCCGCTCTTCTCTACCGCTTCAGCAAATTCAGCATTTTCAGCGAGGAATCCATACCCTGGGTGAATTGCAACGGAATTAGAGACTTCCGCCGCAGCGATGATCCTTGGAATATTTAAATAACTTTCCGTAGCAGAGGCACGACCAATACAGATTGACTCATCTGCCAGTAGAACATGTTTAAGATCTCTATCTGCTGTGGAGTGGACAGCAACCGTTTTGATACCCAGCTCTTTGCAGGCTCTGAGTATACGGAGCGCTATTTCGCCCCGGTTCGCGATGAGTACTTTATCAAGCATGATGATTGCTCACTTATTCAATCACGAACATGGGTTGATCAAACTCAACAGGCTCTTGGTTTTCAATCAATATTTGCTTAATCACGCCTGCTTTATCTGCTTCAATTTGGTTCATCATTTTCATTGCCTCAACAATGCATAATGTATCACCGACGTTGACCTTTTGACCCACTTCAACAAAAGCTTTTGAGCCTGGTGAAGAAGATCGATAAAACGTGCCAACCATAGGAGATTTAACCACATGTCCGGAAACCTCCTCCGTTGCAGCTGGTGCACTTGCTGCTTCAGCAACGGGAGCCGCTGCAACCGGCGCAGGTGCAGGAGCCGCTACCGCAGCATATTGCAGGGGCGCAGCACTGGCTGAACTGCCTCGATGAATCCTAACTGATTCTTCACCCTCAGTGATTTCCAACTCAGATATGCCTGATTCTTCAACCAACTCGATCAGTTTTTTAATTTTGCGAATGTCCATTAATCTTCTCTTTAGTGTTTAATGTTTATGATTCAAATTCGATTTTTGCCGCATTCAAAGCAGCTTGGTAGCCATAGGCTCCTAATCCGCAGATCACGCCCACAGCAACATCACTCAGAAAAGATTGATGTCTAAATGATTCCCGGGCATGAACGTTGGAAAGGTGAACTTCAATAAAAGGGATATTGACGCTTAATAAGGCGTCTCTAATAGCAATACTGGTGTGCGTAAATGCACCAGGGTTAATGATAATAAAATCAATCCTACCCATTGCCTCTTGAATGCTCGTGACAATCTCGTGTTCTGCATTTGATTGCATATGGGAAAGCGTTATGCCTTGTTCTGATGCATAATTAGACAATTCATTGACAATCTCATCCAGGGACTTGGAACCATAAATTTCAGGTTCACGTTTACCTAGCATGTTCAGGTTTGGGCCATTTATTAGTAAAATTTTCACGAAAATGTCGCTATCTGCTGTAAAAAATTGATTAGCAATACTCTTTACTGTTAAAACCTCAATGTCAACAACGAGGTTGTGTAAAATGTAATCAATTAGTCAATATTGAGAGTAATTATAGAGGTTGTGCAGGAAATGGCAGCAAAATACTGGTCTTATCAGCGATGTTTGCCGATTTTTCTCAACATGTTTACCAATTAATTTGGATAGTTACCACGCAACTTTTGCTTATCCGAATATCAGGTTGCCTTAACAGTAGGGTGATTTTTTTAAAACTGCGGAATCGAAAATTGAATTATGTCGCGCACATTCATTTAGCCCATGTAAGCAAGACAAGTTTGCTCGGCAACTTCATGGGGGACTTTGTAAAAGGGCAAGCCTATAGATCCCTACCTGATGAACTTAGTCGTGGGGTGCAATTGCATCGCAAGATTGACACCTTCACCGATCAACATTCATCGGTTTTGCGGCTAAAAAGAAACTTTCCCGATAACATTCGCAGGATGTCTGGTGTGGTGCTCGATATCTACTTTGATCACCTTCTATGCAGATATTGGGAAAAATATAGTGAAAACAGCTTAGAGCAAGTGTTAGATCGTTTCTATCAAGAGCTTGAGCATTCGACTACTCAATTGTCTGGTCGATATTCTCAAGTCAAACAAGGTTTACTCGAACACAGGTGGTTAGTGACCTATCAAAATCTTGAAAATTGTCTGGAGATTTTTTTCAATATTGAAAAACGTTTGTCACGACAGGTAAGTTTTGCTGAGCAGTCTTATCAGTATTTACTGGCAAACCAAGCTGACATTGAAGAACACTTCTTATCGTTTTATCCTGAGTTAGTGGGTTATACCCATTCCATAACACATTCAAACGTTTGAAAGAGGTCGGTATGTCAGTATTCGAGATTCAGCACCCACTACTTAAACACAAGGTCGGTTTAATGCGTGCCGACGGCGTGAGCAGTAAAGATTTCAGAGAATTAGCTAGTGAGGTAGGAAATTTATTAACCTATGAGGCCACACGCGATATCCCTATTGAGAAGGTATCTATCAAAGGATGGACGGGTGAAGATATCGAAGTTGAAAAAATAAAAGGTAAAAAAATTACCGTGGTGCCAATTCTTAGAGCCGGATTGGGTATGTTAGACGGAGTGCTTCGTTTGGTCCCTAACGCAAAAATAAGCGTTGTCGGTTTATATCGAGATGAAGAGACACTTCAACCCGTTGCGTATTTTGATAAAGTTGTTAAAGATGTAGAAAACCGAACTGCTCTCATTGTCGATCCTATGTTGGCTACTGGCGGGACGTTAATCGCAACAATAGATTTACTTAAACGAAAAGGGTGTAAACGTATATTAGGGTTATTCTTGGTTGCTGCGCCTGAGGGGATTGAAGCTGTGCAAGATGTCCATCCAGATGTTGATATTTACGTTGCGGCTATTGATAAACAACTTAATGAAAAGGGATATATTTTACCCGGTTTAGGTGATGCAGGAGATAAAATCTTTGGTACTCGTTAAATCAAATATTTAAACTAAAGGCTAATTGTTGATTTATTTAAAGAAATTACACTAGGTAATCACTCGAACAGCACACTTACCACTTTGGATTTGATTGAAAAACGTGTAAGCTGAATCAATTAAGAATCGTTCGATACAAGCTGTCGTAAAAATTTTTATTATGTCAGTTCAATAAGAAAAAAGGTGAGCCTGTTAACCTTGTTTAGGAAGCGCCGAAACACACAATCGAAACTCAAAATGGCCCGTCCAACAAGCGTGCTAATAGCGTCGTTTTTTCTGCTTTTTATCCACACTATTGTTCATAGTGCGCCACTGATTAACGAACCGAAATTTATTCAGCTCTCGACAGCCCAAGGTTTATCCCAAGACACTATCAACGATCTATTGCTCGATTCCAGTGGTTTTTTATGGATAGCGACAGCGAGTGGTCTCAACCGGTTTGATGGCTACCGTGTTATTCAATTTGATGGTGATCAGAGACTTCTTTCGGATATGGCTGTCGAAACCTTGTTCGAAGATGTAGACGGTAATATATGGGTGGGATCATCACGCTCCGGCTTGTTTAAAATTGACATTACAACAGGCAACACCATTCTAGTTGAATCCTTTAAGGACGATGGGGATTTATTCTCTGATCGCGTGACTAGCATTCAGCAATTGCCCAATAACCAACTGATCGTATCTACGGTTAAATCTGTGGCGATTGTGAGTGCTGAGCTTGGTACCGCATCAAAGTTGTATGAATTGCCTGAAGATCAACAAAGTTCAGAATTCAGTATTAACACGGCAGCCTTTGTTAACAACCTTCTGCTTATTGGCAGAGCGAATGGATTATTTTGGATCGACTTTGAATCGCAAGAGCAAAAAGAGGTCAATGTCATTGAATCGAGTAGCCAATTTGCCATTAACGCATTGCATGTCGATAGCAATCAAAGGATTTGGATCGGGTCTCGCTTTGGCTTGCATAGTAGTGACATCCAAGGGATTTTGGAAGGCAATCTCGAAGAGCATCCATTAAAACGAGCTATTTCGCACATCTTTGAATATAAAGAAGGTCTTTTCTATTTAGGCACAGAAGACGGCTTGTTTAGTTATGACGCGAGATCCAGTCAACTTCAACATTTTTTCCAACCCACAGATAGTCGATATTATCTTTCCTCAAACCAGGTCACGTCGATTGTAATGGATGAAAGAGGCAACCTTTGGTTGGGCTCACCTTTTGACGGCGCTTTATACTGGTCCACGCAGAGCGTTAAATTTGAAAACGTTCGACAAAATAGAGACGAAGAATTGCAGCTTAGCAGCAATAGTGTTTCTAGCTTTGCACAAATTGACGATAAGGGGCTGTGGGTAGGAACTCGTAATGGATTGAATTATTACGACTTTGAAGAGCATCAGATTTCGGGCAATTGGTTAACAAAAGCAGACGTTGGAGAAAAGCTAAGTGTCATTAGACATTTGGAAAAATATTCTGATCACGAGTTGATAGTCAACACAGATAGTTATGCAGTGATCTTTGACACAACAACAAAAGAAGTTCGCAAAGTAACCACTATTGATGAAGCGTCAGCCACATTAATGGCACATCGCAACAACAGTTTTACTATAGGCCCATTAAACAGTTACTGGTTTACGACAAGAGAAGGCTTTTTTCGCTATGACATTGAAACGGGTAAAGTTTCCAAGCTGGAACAACTCTCGAAGGAGGTCAATACATTAGAGTCTTACGGTTTTCTTGGTACCAGCCAAATACACCAAAACGTTCTGTGGATAAGTGGACGTGAGCAATTATGGGCCTACAACGCGCAAACAGGAAGTATACAAAATGTGCATCGCCTAGAGCGCTCTTCAATGGGACAACCCGTGTATGCGGAAAGTGTATTGCAAGATAAAAATGGCACTCTGTGGATTGCCTATCCTGGAGCCGGTTTAGTTGGATTGGATGCCACAATCTACACGCCGAAATATGGTTATGATAAGCAGAATTTATTGCCTAGCAACGTGATCTACGGTTTGCGTCAAGACAATAGCAACGCCATTTGGATGAGTTCTCATGCGGGGCTGTTGAAATTTGATCCGAACGGGCCCTACATTCAACAGTACGGGATCGCTCAAGGATTAGACGGAAAAGAGTTCAATGCATTGGCACATTTAACATTGTTGGATAAAACTCTGGTTTATGGGTCACAAAAAGGCTTCACCATCTTTGATCCTCTGGCGTTCGAGTTGCATGACGGTGAACCGCCAACCGTTGCCATTACTTCAATCCGGCTTACTTCCAATACGTTGAATATGCCACTAAATGACCTACACAATAGTGCGATAGGTCTTCGATATAATGACACGGGTTTAACCATTGAATTTTCCACACTGGCGTTTGAACACCAGGCGTCAACACAGTATCAATATAGACTGGAAGGAGGAGACAGTTATTTGTCTCCAGCCACGACCGATTCACAAGTCACCTTTCCTAAGTTGGAACCTGGCAATTATAAATTTTCAGCTATTGCGTTTGACCCAATAACGGGCACTGAGAGTGCACCGGCAGTTGTATTTATTAACGTTAAATATGCGCCCTGGGCTTCTCCACTTGCCTATGCTATCTATATTTTCTTCTTTGTTTCGCTGGTGTTGTTTTGGTGGTACCGACGGGATCTTCAGAATAAACAAGTTTTGGCAGCCCACGAGCAAGCACTTGAATCTAAAAATAGATTGTCTCTGGCACTTAGTGCGAGCAACAGCAATGTGTGGGAGTGGCACGAAGACACCAATCAGTTTTACGCACCGCGTTTAAGTGAGGAACTTGGCTATGAGAATGGTGACGACCTAATAGGATTTGACCAACATGTACAAATGATCCACGAAGAGGATCTAAATTTGTTCCAGTCTCGGTGGAAAGACTTTGTAGAAGATGCCAGTGATGGTTTAGATGTTACCTACCGCCTGAAGTCCAAATTGGGAGAGTGGTTCTGGTATAGAGATGTTGGTAATGAGGTCATAGACAAAAGCTCTGGTTCTCAACGAGTCGTTGCAGGCACTTATAGCAATGTGACGGAAACCATTGCAGATCGAGAAAAAGTGAGACTCTTTGGTGAGGCTTTCAAACATACTCGTGATTGGGTAGTCATTTTCAACACCAAAATGGTTCCCGTGGCGGTTAATGCAGCATTTTGTGAAGCCTTTGGCATCAATGAGCATGGCGATTTACAAATTCAATTAACACGACTGTTTAAACTCGATGCGGAATACCCTCCTAGATTCTGGAAAAAACTGTCTGAATTGCATGCTACAGGTCACTGGAAAGGTGAAGAACAGCTAGTGATCGATCAGGGCAAGGTGTCTAATGTTCTGATTAATATGACATCAGTTGCGAGTATGCGTGCACAAGGCGAGATAGATTATTTCCTCATGATCATGTCAGACATCAGCGAGCAAAAAGAAGCAGAAAACGAATTGCGGCGTTTGGCTAACTTTGATGGTCTCACTGATTTACCTAATCGAACCCTATTACTCGACAGAATTAAGCACGGTATCGACCATGCTGCGAGACACCGCTCGAAAATGGGGGTGTTCTTTATCGACTTGGATCGCTTTAAACAAGTTAACGATAGCTTAGGGCATAAGGCAGGTGATGAGCTGTTAAAAGTTGTTGCTCAGCGTCTAACTAATTTGTTACGTCAGGATGATACGGTTGCAAGGCTTGGTGGTGACGAATTTGTAGTGATGGTCGAAGAAGTCAAACATCCAGATAGGCTAAGTATCTTGGCACAACAACTGATTGATGTTTTGGAGGCGCCAATTCAATTGGGCAATCAAACAGTTAGTGTGTCTTCCAGTGTTGGAATTGCGATTTATCCTGGTGACGCGTTAACACCCGAAGAGTTACTGCGAAATGCAGATTTGGCGATGTATCATGCCAAAGAGCAAGGGCGCAGCAACTTTCAGTATTTTACTGAACATATGAACGAAAAAGCTCAGCAAAGACTATTGATGGAAAACCGTCTGAAAAAGGCCCATCAAAGCAAGGTCTTTGTGAATTATTACCAGCCTATCGTAAATATTACTTCTGGATTAGTTGAAGGTTTCGAATTGCTGATGCGCTGGCCTGATCCTACTGGCATGGTGCCTCCGGACCAGTTTATTCCAGTGGCCGAGGAACTCGGTTTAATTGAAAACATGACTTGGGATGCGTTAGAACGCGCAATGCCTGTACTAAGTGAATGGCAGACTAAAGAAAGGCAGGTGTATTTGTCAGTTAACCTTTCAGCTCGACATTTTGAAAGACAAATTTCCATTGATCACATTGTCTTACTGCTTGAGCAATATGGTTTGCCAGTTTCATCTTTACGTTTCGAAATAACCGAAAGTGCACTGATGAGAGATTATGAAAGAGCATTGGAATACATGGATTCCATGCGCCAACACGGTTTTGTCATTGCGTTAGATGACTTTGGTACAGGCTATTCATCACTCAAATATCTTAAAGAATTCCCTATTCAAGTGCTCAAAGTAGACAAGAGCTTTGTGGATGATATTGGCACAAATAAGAGTAATGAAGCGCTTGTATTGACCACCTTAAGAATGGCCGAAAGTATGGATATGTACTGTGTAGCAGAAGGAATTGAGCACGCCGAACAAATTGAATTCTTTAAACAACATGGATGTCACCATTTACAAGGCTATTTTTACTCAAAACCTGTACCAGGGGAAGATACAGCTGATCTTATCGCAAAAAGTTGGCTAGTCTAGGGCACTTAGCTATCAGAAAATAAAAATTTATCTTCAATTCGATGGCAGGTAGAAAAATTGCTACTAAACTTTGGAAAAAGCTAAATGTGAGCAGTATGGACAGTAAACTAGAGCAGAAGCTAAATCAATTTAGGCAAAAGTTTGTCGACGAATACAAGGCTGAATTAGCCACCTTGATCAATTTGTGGAAGGTTGCCCGCACCGAAAAATCCACAACATCAATTGAAGATTTTACCTTTGCTGTGCACAAGCTCAAAGGTTCAAGTGGTGCGCTGAATTTCCTTAATTTGACTGATCGTTTAAACATAATTGAAAACGAATTACTTGGCAGCAAAAAAGATACCTCATTGTTTACGATTCAGCTAATTAGCTATATCGACAAACATATGAATGCACTGATTGCCGGCTCAAAACAATCGCCAGATCCAATGCTATCGGTGGTTCAGAAAGAATCAGAGGCCTCTGCCATTTCCAATGCTGAAAACACAGAATCTACTATCGAAAGTCGCAATTTAGTCGACTTACCTTCAAAGTCAGACTATTCAGACATTAAGATTGCCTTGATCGATGACGACATGGCAGTCTCTGCATTAATGTTAAAGCTGCTAACTGGTTTTGGGTTTGTGGTTAAGCACTTTGTCTCTATTCAGTCATATGAACAACAGCAAGATGTCGAAAAGTTTGATTTGATCTTATTAGATCTGGTAATGCCAAAGACGACACAAGATCAAGTGTTTGAATTTGCCCAAGCTCAACAAAAAGCAAATGTTGTCGTATTTGTGTTGTCTTCACTGAATACGTTTGAATCTCGACTGGCAGGTATTCGAGCCGGCGTGAGTGATTATTTACTTAAACCTATCAACGTAACAACCCTGGTCTCTAAGATTCGTAAAACATTTAAAATTGATGTGACGAAACCTCACAAGATATTACTGTTGGATGACCAAGCAGCTGTTGGACACTTTTATAAAGTTCTTTTGGAAGACAAAGGGGTAGAAGTCCACGCCCTTACCGATCCAAATAAATTGATGGAAACCCTTGAGTCATTTTATCCTGATGTTTTTCTACTCGATATGCATATGCCAGATGTGAGCGGGATTGAAGTAGCAAAGTTACTCAGGCAGCAATCTAAATATGATTATGTGCCAATTGTATTCCTCACTGCTGATACCGAGCTAAAAACCAAATTATTGGCTTTAGAATGTGGTGCAGACGACGTGATCCCAAAAGACACATCCGCTAGCATGATCATTAGTCAGTTAGAAAGTCGAATAAAACGTGGTCAGGAAATACGTTATCTTGCTTCCCGTGATAGTTTGACAGGCGTATTGAATCACGGTCAGATTATGGAAGCGGCAGGACAAGCATTTAGATTATCGCAACGGAATAAAACCAAGGTAACGGTAGCGATGATTGATATTGATTATTTTAAAAAGGTTAATGATGTTCATGGTCATTCTGGTGGAGACAAAGTGCTAGTTTCCCTTGGGCAATTGTTATTGCAATCAGTGAGAGAAACGGACTATGTGGGCCGCTATGGTGGCGAAGAATTCATGGTTGTTTTAAATGGGTCTGATGAAAACACAATAGAAAAAAAGCTCAATGATATCCGTGAAGCATTCAATCAAATTACGTTCAAAGTTAACAAACAAACATTCCAATGTAGCTTTAGTGCTGGCATTGCAACGTCGGTTCATTATGAAAAGCTCAACGAAATTGTAGCGGCAGCTGATAAAGCACTTTATTTGGCAAAGGATAAAGGTAGAAATAAAGTGTGCGTTGATGGCGATATCTAGGGCGTCAATCCGCTCAGAGAGCGCAGCTCAGGGCTTATCCAAACATCAGGTAAACTAACCCCAATCCCGGATAAGCAACGCCTGTAAGCACCGCTATTTATCCCCCTATCTTCGTTATTCATTATGCGTTTAGAGCGACTAGACAACATAATTCTCGCCTTGATAAGGGAATAAATCACGGCACTTACCATATTAAAAACCAATATATAAATGACAATAGCTTCTATGTAATTGATAAAGCTTTAAAAACTAAGTAATTCCGACATTTCTTATCCAGAATTGGAGTTAACTAAAGGCGGCTACCTGCAGTATTTTGAGTTAAATGTGATAATAAGGCGTTAGTAATTTCATCCAATGGCACTTGTTCAAGTGCAGCACCGTTTTTCATCGCTTCTTTTGGCATACCGTAAACAACACAACTTGCCTCGTCTTGCGCAAGGGTATACGCGCCCGAATCTTTAAGTGCGAGCAGGCCTTCTGCGCCATCTCTACCCATGCCGGTTAGAATTGCCGCAACTACATTTTTACCTGCACAATCCGCTAGCGATTGAAACATCACATCGACGGAAGGCTTGTGCCCTGACACTCGTTCAGAGTCGTCGATAACTATTCGGTAATCGGCACCAAATTTTCTAACCAAAAGGTGTTTTGCTCCAGGTGCAATGTACGCGTGTCCCGGCAGTATTCGTTCGTCATGTGCGGCTTCTTTTACCTGAATTTTGCAAATGCTGTTCAACCGGTTGGCAAAAGAAGAGGTAAAACCGGGCGGCATGTGTTGGGTCACCACCACTGCGGGGCTGTTCGATGGTAGTTGTTCCAGGACAACTCGGATTGCTTCAGTTCCACCAGTTGAAGCGCCTATTGCAATGATTTTTTCAGTACCCATTATTGGTAAACTCTTTTCAGGCAAAGCGCTCCTTTGCTTTCCTATAGCGCGGACTTGGGCTTGAGAGGCTAGACGAATTTTATTGGTTATGATCTTTTCATAATCCTTGATACCTTGTGCGACGCCCAACTTTGGTTTTGGTACAAAATCTACAGCCCCTAATTGCAATGCGCGGATCGTCGCATCAGCGCCTTGGTCAGTTAAGGTAGAGATCATTACAACTGGTGTGGGTTTGGCCTTCATTAGCTTGTCGAGGAACGTCAAACCATCCACTTTCGGCATTTCAATATCTAAGGTGATAACATCAGGATTGTATTGTTTGACCAACTCTCTCGCAGCATAGGCGTCAGCGGCGGCCCCCACTACATGCATATCCGCTTGAGCAGAAATTATCTCCGTGAGCAAACTGCGAATCAGCGCGGAGTCGTCAACAATTAAAACACTAATAGACATGTTGGCATCCTTCGTTGCTGGTTTTTTCCATTAAAATAAATCCACATCACCGGTTTTTTGCGTTGTCTGGCGTAATTTAAGACGATATTCGCTTTCGCGATCCATAATCGTACTGTTGTGCAATGATTTGATCTTTCTGACTTTCACTTCACCAGAATCAGGGAAAAAATACACTTTGCGAGGGTACTGATCTAGCAGGTCTTTGGCAATAACAGGAATACTCTCGTTTTTTAGGTAGTCTAAGACGAACTCGGCGTTTTGCTCACCAATATTCTGCGTAGTTAAGCCGCGCAGTACGTTGCCACCTCCAAACACCTTTGCCTCAAAACGATTCCTCATTGCGCCCATTTTTAACAACTGGTTGATCAATAATTCCATGGCATGCACGCCATAACGCGCTGACTCTGAAACCAAGCTTTTATCGGTTCCAACATCATTGGGCAGTAAAAAATGATTCATACCTCCGATTCCCGACGTTGGGTCACGTAAACATACCGACACGCAGGAGCCCAATACTGTTACGATCATCGTATCATCCCGCGTCACGAAGTATTCGCCGGGCAGTATTTTGACCGCGTCACGGCCAAAGTGCCGATCATGGTATCGATTAGGTGCTAAGTGGGTGGTTTCAGAATATTGACTCAAGCATCACCTCACCGGTCGGTATACGGTCTGTCCCAGCGGTTTGAGCAAAGACGACATATGATTAAAATTCTCAGAATGACCCGCAAAGTACAATCCATCAGGACGCATTAGCTTTACCATTCTGCCAAGAACGTCAACTTGAGTCGGTTTATCAAAATAAATCATTACGTTGCGACAAAAAATAATGTCTAGTTGAGACGGAATATCCCATTTTTTGTCTAACAGATTAAGCTTTTTAAATTCGATTAACTTGACCAGCTCGGGCACAACTTTTACCTTTCCCTGATTTGGTCCTTTGCCCTTAAAAAAGAAGCGCCGCTTACGTGCTATGCTCATTTTGTCTAAATGTTTAAGAGGATAGACTGCCTGCTGTGCAGTGCGTAAAACCTGACTGTCGATGTCTGTGGCAATAATACTAACGGGTGGATCAATCCTACCAAAGGCCTCTGCGGCTGCCATGGCTATTGAATAGGGCTCTTCTCCCGTACTTGCAGCAGAACACCAAATTGTATGATGACGTGGGTGTTGCTGTAGATGTTCTGTCAATATATCAAAATGGTGCGATTCGCGAAAAAACGACGTCAAGTTGGTGGTCAGTGCATTAATAAACTGCTCTGTTTCATCAGGATGTGTGTCCAAATACCTTAAATACTCGACAAAGGTACTTAATTTAAGGGATCGAAGCCGCCTGGCAAGGCGGCTATAGACCATAGAATCTTTACTGTCCGCTAAACTAATGCCTGTTATCTCTAACAATCGTTTCCTTACTTGCTCAAAATCCTTTTGAGAAAAAGCGAACTCTTTCTGTTTTGGCTGGACCACTAGTTAAAAGCTCTCCCACTCGTCATCATCATCGGAAACTGGAGGCAGTATTTTCTCCGCAGATTTTGATCGCGCCGGAGAATCTAGTTTAGGTACATAGTTTTGTGTTGAAGTAGACTTGGTTGGTTGAGCATTTTCATCTAACTTAAATGCGCCAACACGGCCTGAAAGTTGTTCAGCTTGCTGGCTCATTTTTTCAGCGGCCGCTGCGGCTTCTTCAACCAGGGCTGCATTTTGTTGAGTCATTTCATCCATTTGGGTGACGGCTTTGCCCACTTCATCAATGCCGGAAGCTTGTTCTGCACTAGCAGCCGCTATCTCGCTCATAATGTCGTTAACACGTTGGATCGAGGTAACAATCTCTTGCATAGTCTCACCGGATTGATTCACCAAGGTATTGCCGTTTTCAATTTTCGATACTGAATCCGAGATTAAATCTTTGATATCCTTCGCGGCATTGGCGGAGCGTTGCGCCAAGGTGCGAACTTCTGATGCGACAACCGCAAAGCCACGGCCTTGTTCACCTGCTCTGGCAGCTTCTACTGCAGCGTTTAGCGCCAGGATATTGGTTTGGAAAGCAATGCCGTCAATGACCCCAATAATGTCGGCGATTTTTTGCGAGGATTCGTTGATCGAAGCCATTGTTTTGACAACTTGTCCGATTAATTCACCGCCATTTTTGGCCACGTCAGACGCTTGAGAGGCAAGCCCATTTGCTTGGTTAGCATTTTCAGCATTTAAACGCACAGTTCCGGTGATCTGCTCCATACTCGATGCCGTTTCCTCCAAACTGGAGGCTTGTTGCTCGGTGCGATTGGAAAGGTCTGAATTACCTCGAGCAATTTCCGTTGATGCGCTGTAAATGGTTTCACTTGCCTCACGGATCTCGCCGATAATATCGGTGAGATTGGTGCTGGTGGTGTTGCAGTAATTCTTAAGATCTTCAAATGTACCTTGGTAATCAGCGTCAACCCGTTTGGTTAAATCTCCTTCAGAGATCGCCATGAGTACTTCACTGACATCGCTTAGACCTTGCTCTGTGATATCTTGTAACTGGTTCAATCCTTCTGTCATGCTCAGCAAGAAGCCGTCTTTGTCTGAGGCGTCAACACGAACACTAAAATCACCCTGTAATGCCGATTCCACCATGTTACCAATTTCCGCTTCGGCCCGAACTTCTTTGGTTCTGTCTAACCATTCGATTACCGTGCCTAGTCTATCGCCACTGTCATTGTAGACTGGGTTTGCCATTAGCCGGAAGTGGCGTTTGCCCACTTGTATTTGCGTTTCATATTTTTGCCGTAAATTTTCTAACAACGAACGTTGGTGTGCGGGGTTTTTATGGAAGATATCCATTTTTTGACCCAATACTTTGCTGGCATTGAACTGCGGCAGTACCTCTTTGAGATCCGCTTCGCAATCATTTAGCATCGCCTTGACTGACGCATTCAAATAAATAATGTCACGGTCATTGTCTGCGATCATGAAACAGGTTGAACTGTTTTCCAGGGCCTGCTTGACGCGCATCGCTTCTATGGCAACTACATCTGCTTTTTCCAACTCATTATTCAGATCAGAGAGCGCCACGTTGAGTTGTCCCATTTCATCCTTGCGCTTAGTATCAAACTTAAAATCATACTTACCACTGGAAATGTGGGTAAACGCTTTTGAAAGACGACCAACAGAATTATTTATCGAACGAATGACCAAAAAGCCAATTCCTCCACCGATAATTAGTAGGATGAAGATCAGCGTCAAAGATAAGTTTCGTTTAGAGGATATATTCTCTGCTCGGTCAACGATTACACCTTCAAGGGTAACAACGGCTTCATCAAAAAAGCCATATGCATCGTTGATGATAGCGCTGGATTCGTCGAAAAAGCGCCCTGAATTGTAGGTTAGCACGTCTGCCCCTAATATTTCTGCCTTCACTAACGCTTCTAACTGATTGATTTTATTTTGAAAATTGTTTGCGTCGGATTCCAAGCTGGAAAATGAATCGTCGCTGGCGGCAGCTGCTTGCAAATTAGCAATAAAGTCACGATAGGGAACATTCAACACCGTAATTTTAGCTTCTAAACTCGCTCGCTCTGCAGGCGATATGACACCACGGCTCAGAACTCCCGCACCAAAGCCTCGCACCTGTCCAAGTGCATCTGTTAATCGTGGCAGGTTTTCAAAGTTGGCAATAATTAAGTGGTAACTCGACGCTGCTGGATCATAACTTAAAGAAGACATTTGCATTAATTTGGATATTACCGAGCCTAATTCGATGATGACCTCGGAATGTTCGCGAAATGACTCAACGCCAGAAATACTTCTACTACTCACACTGTTTTTTAAGGTCTGCCAATGATTTTGCGCTTGACTAAAAATCATCGTGACATCAGCGTCGTTGACATTGTCCTTGAGATATCTGTTTAATGATGAAAACGCTTGATCGACCTCTAAACCCTTGGTACCCAGTGGCGAAGCCGCCGAGTCATCACCTCCGAATAGTCGAGCCGACATTCCTCGATGCTCGGCAGTGATCTTCATCAATTTGACCGTTTGAATGATAGGCGGGATGCCTGTCAATTCTTGCTCGGCAGTAGCCTGAGATTCCAATGATAAGGTCACGTAAAAGTATGTAGGCAGTATTAAACCCAGCAGGGCGAATACACCAATGATCAGCATCTTGGTTGCGAGCTTTAGATTATTTAACCAGCTTACAATTTTCATGTTTTACTCCAACTCAGAAGTGTTATTCGTGTCAAACAGACCCAGTTCATCACTGGAAATCAAGCTTGCGATATTGATTAAAATCACCATGCGGTCGTCGATGGGGGCGAGTCCATACAAATAGCTACTGTCAAAGGCAACGCCAAATTCTGGTGGCGGTTTGATGTCTTCGTCTGCTACTTTGACCACGTCACTGACTTCGTCGACAACAATACCAACGATACGCTCGCCAATATTAAGCATAATCACGATGGTGAATTCATTGTAAGTTGCTTCACCTACGTCAAATTTAAGACGTAAATCAACAATAGGGACGATGTCACCCCTAAGATTGATGACACCTTTAATATAAGCTGGCGCATTGGCTATTTTAGTAACGGCCTCATAGCCGCGAATTTCTTTAACGATCATGATGTCCAAGGCATAGTCTTCATCACCTAGCACAAAGGTCAGAAACTCGCGCATATCTTCAGATTGAGCATGTTCGTTGGAAGTTTTACTGTCAGGCAAGGTCCACCTCTGATTCTATCTGCGGTTGTTGAACATTTGTTGCCAGAGATTCAACATCGAGGATCATGGCAACACTGCCATCTCCCATGATGGTCGCGCCAGCAACACCTGATACACGTTTGTAATGTTGTTCTAGACTTTTAATGACAACCTGTTGCTGCCCTACGAGACGATCAACCAATAAACCAAATCGTTTGGAGCTGGTTTCAATTAGCACCACGATGGCTTTGGTGGGGTCGACTTCCGCTTCTTCTATGCCCATGTATTCATATAAAGATATGACTGGCCAGTAGGTTTCCCTTACCCAGAGTAGTTTGTCATTTGCCAGATGTTTCACCTGGGACGCGTCAGGTTGAATAGATTCGATAATATTGGTCAGCGGGATGACAAAGATTTGTTCGCCAGTGGCAACGCACATTCCATCCAGAATCGCTAAGGTCAATGGCAATCGGATGTTGATTGTTGAGCCTTGACCTGTTTGGGATTTAATTTCTACGTGGCCACCAATTGACTCAATGTTGCGACGTACGACATCCATGCCAACTCCCCGGCCAGATACGTCGGTGACCTGTTCGGCAGTTGAAAACCCTGCGGCAAAAATTAGGTTCCACACCTGAGAATCGGTTAATCCGTCATGCACATCTAGTCCATTTTCAATGGCTTTGCCCAAGATCCGATCACGGTCAAGACCCGCTCCGTCGTCGATAATACTGATAATGATGCTGCCACCACGTTGCTCAGCGCGCAATATCACTGTGCCTTGAGCCGGCTTGCCTGCTTCGATGCGTTTCGCGGGCACCTCAATTCCATGATCAATACTATTGCGCACCAGATGGGTTAGCGGATCAACCAGTTTTTCAATCAATCCTTTGTCGATTTCAGTGGTGCCGCCTTCAATGACTAGTTCAACTTGTTTGTCTAATTTGCTGGCGAGATCCCTGACAACACGAGGGAAACGATTAAATGCGAACGACATCGGTAACATGCGCATCGACATTACTGCTTCTTGGATTTCCCGAATATTTCTGGATAGTTCACCCACTGCCCCCTCAAGCTTTTCTGCTATGGTTCCGTGAATTTCACTGCCTACCATTTTGATCATCGATTGGGTAATCACAAGTTCCCCAACTAAATTGACCAATGAATCAATTTTAACTGTGTCTACACGAATGCTGCCGCTATCTTTATTGGCCGCAGATTTACTTTTGACCGCTGCTTTTTTAGGCTTATCTGCACGGTTCGGTTTTGCGGTGCTTACAGTTTTTTCGCTTTCGGGTTTCTCGGTCAAGTTGGGCTGAGAACTAGGTGGTTGGGGGTGCTCTGTTGTGGCTTGAGAAGATTCATCCAAAGGCTCAAAAAAGCCAAACCCATCATCTTCTTCACTGTGCAGCGCACCTTTTTCTGCGTTCTTGGCAGCGCTTTGGTCATTGCTAGGTGCATTGTCTAAGGGTTCAAAGAAACCGAAACCGTCGTCATCTTCGATGTTTTGTTTGGCCTCTGTCGATTTAGGCTCGTCGTCGAAAAAGCCAAAGCCGTCATCTTCTTCGGCTACCGGTTTCGTCTCAGTGGACTGAGGCTCATCGTCGAAAAAACCAAAAGATTCGTCCTCAGCTTCCGGCACGTTCGGTGGACCATCAAAAAAGCCAAAACCATCTTCTTTTTCATGGCTATGTTCGCTGGCCTGATCGTCGGGGAGAATACTTTCAAGGGCTTTTGACCCTTGTTCAATACTGTCCCAATCAATGTCTTCTTCGTCTCTATAACAATCAAGAATGGATTTAAGTAGATCAACAGTACTTAACAGGGTATCTACGATGGGGGTTGTTAATGTTGTTTGTCCTTTGCGCGCCTTGTCGAGCAAGTTTTCCATCACATGAGTTAAACCTGTCAGCGCGTCAAAGCCAAAAATGCCGCTTCCACCTTTAATAGAATGGGCTGCCCTAAATATACTATTCAGGTCTTCTGGGTCGGGTTCATCCAGATCGAGATCCATCAGAAGATGCTCCATCTCGTCTAGGTGCTCCTGGCTTTCCTCAAAGAAAACGCCATGGAACTGACTCATATCAACCGACATGTAACCCCCCCAGCACTGCGCTTAACAACAATTAGCTCAAGACCTTTGCGGCCACAGCCAAAAGCTTTTGCGGATCAAAGGGTTTGACCATCCAGCCGGTCGCCCCAGCGGCCCGACCCTGCGCTTTCATGCTGTCACTGGCTTCAGTCGTGAGCACAATAATGGGTGTCGACCGATAGCTAGACATGCCTCTGAGAGATTTGATAAGCGTGAGCCCATCCATTCTCGGCATATTTTGGTCAGTTAATACAAAATCATATTGACTACGTTGACAAAGTTCTAATGCTGCTTGGCCGTCATTCGCTGAGGTAACTTGATACGACGCTGATTTGAGCGTCATTTCGACCATTTGGCGAATTGAAGGAGAATCATCAACAATTAATATGTGTTTACTCATAAGTTATATGTCTCTTTTAAGTACGACTGAAGTTCGATTGCCAGGCTCATACACGGTGACCTTGTCTGACAACTTTTGCACAAGGCTCACGCCCCTGCCCGATAAATTGTCTTTGTTGGCAAAATTTTGTGGATCAGGAACATACCCTGCGCCACTATCGATTATGTCAAAATGCAACGACTGAGTGATTTGTTTGTACTGCAACGAAACGCGGATTTCATCAGTCGGTTCTAAATTTTGCAGTCTTGCTTCCCTTTCTTCAAGGTACTGGGCGAAACCCTCGAAGTCGTTTTTTAACTCAGACTGCAGATTCATTACACCATGGTCTAGCCCATTATTGACCAGCTCAGAAAAAACCGTAAAGGCTTTTTGACGCAATGGCGTGGGTACACTGATGTTTCGCATCAATTCGTCTAAAAATGAGACGGTATTTGCCTCCTTTAGCATAGATCCGCTCATCTTAATGTTCATGTCCAGTTCGCCGTTTTCACAAGCCGTTTCGTGCTGAATGTCTATTTCCCGTTCTTCATGCAATCGCCATAGATCAACGGTGCAAAGGGATACATCATCTTCAACAGATGTACTCGCACTGTGGTCGTTAAACGCTTTCACGATATCATCCAAGATCGTTTGGGCATTGTGACAACGCTCAAGAGTGGCATTAAATTCGCTGTGGCCAAACGACTCATAAAGCATCGACGTTTGCTCTGTCAGCCCATCGCTGTATGCAATTAAATGTTGCCCTTTGTGAAGAGGTAAAGATTTGATTGCCGGTGAGAAGTCCTCTTCACCTAAAATGCCAAGGGGAAGTGATTCAGAACGAATTCGGTTTAAAACGTTGCAGCTATCATCAACAACATAAATATCTGGCATACCTGCGTTAAAGACATAAACCTCAGAACGATTATGATCTACTTCGATCCCAATTCCTGCCACAAAACGATCATCAGGGATTTCCAAATGCAATTTCTGATTTATTTCGTGAACGATATGCGCCAGTCCTAAGCCTTTTTGCACCATAGCGCGGACCGCAGAAACCATGGGTAATACACTGATTGCGGCAGCCAAGCCGTGACCTGTGGCATCGACTAACATCATCAAATCATTGCCATTAGGTGACTTACCTGCAATAAAAAAGTCACCGTTGAATACTTGGGATGCCTGCATATGGCAGCGAATACCTTTTGCTACTTTTGTGGTCGACTGAGCAAGGTGTCGATAAACGTGTCGAGCGAGTTCTTCTTCTTGATTTTTTTCATCCAAATAGCGCTCCAGCATTTCGTTTTGTAACACCATTTGCTGTTCTAATAAGTACTCTTTGTAGCTGCGGTTCATTTTCAACCACAACAATTCCATATTGACGGGCTTAATTACATAGTTGCTAACACCAGCAATAAAATATTTTTGCATGGATGCTTGATCATCATCAGCGGTTACCATCAATACCGGCGAATCGATCTTACTGGCCTTTAAATGTGGAATCAGGTCGATACCCCTACCATCAGGTAAAAATCCGTCCAATAAAATCAAATCAAAATGTGTTTCACAGAGCAGCGCTTTAGCCTGAGCCAAATCGTAAGCCGCTTCAGTCTGCACCTCTTTTTCATTCAAAAAGTGTTCAACGATTTCAACAAACAGACTGTCATCATCAATGACTAAAATCCGTCGTTTGTGAAGTGGATTACTGTCCATTTAACTCATTCGAACGGAAACAATTTGTCAAAATTGGCGATAACTAAAATCTCTTTGGTATTATCTTTAGCCCCACGAACCGTGACCTGCTTACCAACCCCCTTAGCCTTTTTGTTCAGCAACACCATCATGCCCAGAGCCGAGCTATCAAGGTATTCAGTGCGGGAAAAGTCCATAACAACCTTTTTGCATTCAGCCTCGTCTAAAAACTTTTGGTACTGTTCAGTGAAAGGTTTGTGATGACTAAAATCAAACCGTTGTGGAATATTAATTATCTGGACCTCTGCCATTGATATCACCTTTAGCATTTAAAAAAGTTCTAGATCACCTGCATCCATATTGGAAGAAGATACTGGATTGTGTTCGTTGTAGCGTCGTGCTTTGATAGTCTCTAGATAGGCATGAAAATCATCAATAATGAGATTAATATCTTGTTCTGTGACCATATAAAGATGCTCACGAATAAAGGTCAGCGTCTCTTGGGTGAAGCGTAAATTTTGTCCGTTGATATCGTCAAATTGTAACGCTCTGATGGCTTCGCCCAAGGATATTTCAAGACGTTGTGATAGGTGTTCGAGGCTTTGGGTGACATCTGCATCGGATTCGGCTTTGTCGATAATACTTTCCAATGCCCGGTGAATCTCTTTTTTCGCATCGATGACGTAACTTACATCGTAAGAGGCTAAGGAACCAACTTCAGAGGTGAGGGTTTCAATCTGCTCACTAATGTCGGTCAACTGCTTTTGGATTCCCTCACTAAATTGTGCCGAACGATTGGACAGAGACCGCACTTCGTCGGCAACCACCGCAAATCCTCTGCCGTGCTCACCCGCTCTAGCCGCTTCAATTGCTGCGTTGAGTGCTAATAAGTTTGTTTGCGACGCTATGCCATCGATATCTTGCAATGCTTTTAACACCTTAGGTACCGCTTCGTGAATCTTATTTACTCGCTCAAGCAGCTCCATAGAGGCGGAAGACATTTCAACCGTGGATTGGATAAAACGGTCGAGGGTATTTTCCGTGCTGTCGGCAAACTCGCGCATGCGATCGCTATACAGCTCACCACTTCCTTGGTCCATGCGAATCAAGTTGTTAATGTTTTCACCTTGGGTGTGGATCATCGTTTGTAACTCTCCAAACGACTGATTTAATATTGTTACCGCATCACTTTGAGTTGATAAAATATCAGCAATGCTTTTTTCACATTCCTCTACCGTAGGACCAAGCTCATTAATTAACTCGGGTATATGATTTTGTTTAGGTTGTTCGGCGGTTTCATTTTTTACCAAATTTGCACTTGGCGAAAAGACAGATGCCTCAGCTGACGTTTTTATTATCCAAGCAGCGAAGAGTAAGGGGGGGATAACAGCCACAAAGCCAGGAGTCAAAAACGCCAAAACAACAGTGACGACTGACACAGCTAAAAATATTTGCCATTGCTTATTCAAGTTTCGGTTCCAACTTTAAAAGTCCGAAACATAAAGCTAGCTGTTTAATCGCAAAGCGGCAAGTCAACTTAAGGCTAAAAAGATGAAAAAACGCGCTTAAGTCTAGTAGTGTGCAAAAAACAGCCAAAATCGTTAAACAAATAACGAAATTCGACTGTAATTCTTTGATTTTAAACTAATTGGTATTAGAGCGTGTTTACCTTTGCTGTATGAAACACGCTCTAGTTGAAAATGCGATTTACATGTTGAGCAAATGGCTCTGCTTTCATAAAACCAGTCACCCTTGCATTGGATAGTTCCTGACCTTGTTTGTCAAAAAACATAATGGTAGGTAAGCCAAGCACTCCGAATGCATCTTGGAACGCTAAATTGACCGGTGTGTTGTCGGTTAAATCGATTTGCATCCACACGGTTTCAGATAATGCATCAACTACAGCGGCATCTGGAAATGTGTACTTTTCAAACTCCTTGCAGGCCACACACCAGTCGGCGTATAAATCGACCATTACCGTTTTGCCATCAGCGTTCGCCGCAGCTAATTTGGCCTCAAAGTCTTCTAAGTCCTTGACCACCATAAACTCAGGGTGTCCAATTTGATGTTGAGAATTTGCAGCGCTGTATTGCACACCATAGTTGATATTGTACTGATGATAGCCGTATAACATTGAGCCAAACAAACCAAAGAAGATGATCGCTGAGCGAACGCCTTTCCACAATGAAACAGTGGTGTTCTGGTTCATCACATAGAAGTAAGTGAACATGACTAACCCAATAGCTGCCCATAGGAATTCTGTCCAGGCACTAACCACCATGCGCTCAAAGAAGAATAAAGCAACGATAAGCATCATAAAGCCAAAGGTGACTTTCACAACATTCATCCAGTTTCCGGCTTTTGGCAGCAATTTACCGCCGGTCACGCCAAATGCGATAAGAGGGATCCCCATGCCCAAACTTAACGCATAAAGTGCAAAAAATCCCAGTACCAAGTCGCCTTGTTCCGCGATATATAACAAGATGCCAGTCAGTGGTGCAGTGGTGCATGGCGATGCGACCAAGCCTGAAATCACACCCATCATGAATACACCAACATAACTTCCACTTTTTTGTTGATTACTCAAGCCGTTAAGTTTCTCTTGCCATTTAGCTGGCAATTGCAATTCGTAAGCACCAAACATTACAAAAGCTAGCAGGACAAAAATCACCACAAAGACACTTAAGATAATTGGGTCTTGCAGATATGCGGTGAACTTAGCACCCGCGGAAGCGATGACCAACCCCAATAGCGAGTAGGTAATTGCCATGCCTTGCACATAGATGAATGACAGACTGAAAGCACGAGATGTACTAATCGTTTTGCCTTGTCCAATGACAATGCTGGATAAAATTGGATACATTGGGAAAACGCATGGCGTAAATGCAAGGCCTACACCCAACAGTAAAAAAGCCGCCAATTTCCAACCGAGCGCATCGTCGCCAGACAGCAAACTAGCGAGTTCAAATTGTTCCGAGACAACGGCTCCAGCATCGCCCGTCTGAGCAGCGTTGTCAGTTAGAGTTGAATCGCTCTGACCCAATACTTCATCAAGGTACACAACATGAGTTGTTGGCGGATAACATAGGCCAGCCTCGGCACAACCTTGAAATTGTAGCTTGACCACCCCGTCTTGTTTGGACCACTCAATCGGGTAGTTAATGTCTAATTGGTGATAAAACACCGGTTGTGGTTCATCGAAGAATTCATCTTCTTTGATCTTTGCCTCAGGGTAGACCGGTTCGCCAATCTCAGCATTTTTTGTCACGGTTCTAAATTGGTTTTTATACAGGTAATAATCATCAGCAATGGTGAAGCTGATGACTAGTTGATCACCTTTTTGGTCAAAATCGAATTGAAACGCTTGTTCAACAGGAAGAAACTCGTTGTCGCTGGCAAATAAATCTTTAAATGCATCATCGCTTTGCGCAAAACACGCCCATGGAAATGCAATACAAACAACAAACAGAAACAGTACAAAATTTTTAAACTTCATTTCAGGTTACTTTCAATCCAATTCAAATATGGCTCACTGCCCGATACATTATCCACAACTATCCACTGGGGTACATCATATGGGTGCAAACTTAGCGTCAGCTTAAACGCTTGTTCTAGTCTACACGACATTGTCTTGATCATGATCTGCATTTCAGAATCCGTCACAATGTCCTCATTCCAATGATAAACCGAGGTAACAGGTTGCGAAATCTGTACGCACGCAGCAAGTTTAAGGTTTACTAATTGTGTGGCTAAATGCTCTGCCTGCTTTTTGGTTGGGCAGGTGGTTAGTACCATACAAAATTTAGAATTCATTAGTGCACCTTAAATGCTCTGGCCATACTTGACCTGTATAATAAGAGATGTCTTTCAAAAAAGAGTGTTTTTATCTTTGAACCCGGTATGGGAATTGATACTTGTTTACATCCAGTTACCTTTTTGTCCTATTGAGAAAGCGGGTTTTGTCCCCAGATTATCTTTTTAACTTGGAGCCTAGTTGTGTTCGGAAAACTTTTTATCCTGTTTGCCATATTGCCTATTATTGAAATCGCGGTATTGGTTAACGTAGGGGAACAGATCGGCGGTTGGAATACAGTTGCTATCGTTATATTGACTGCTTTTGTCGGTGCTTTTTTGGTGCGCAAAGAAGGCATTGCAACCTTGACTCTAGCACAACAAAAAATGCAATCGGGTGTGATGCCAGGCCAGGAAATGGCAGAAGGGTTATTGTTGTTGGTCGCAGGTGTTTTGTTAGTGACCCCAGGATTCATTACTGATGCTTTTGGTTTGTTATTGAGTTTCCCACTTACACGCCCGTTGATAGCCAAAAGCTTGATGAAGCAAGTGACCCTAAATGTGGTTAGCCAGCAAGGTGGATTTAAACAACAAAGCCATTGGCATACGCAACACAACAGTTCTGAAAAATCAGACGAGGATGTCATTGAAGGTGAATATGTTAACAAAGAAGATTTGCATAGCAGGCACAAATTAAACAAAAAAGATGATCCTGATTGAGATTGTCTTCCACAAATTAATTGCTTCATCGTGCAATACCAACAGATTCGCAGATTAGACAATGCTTTTTACAACGACATGATATACACGTAATCTAGCACCTGGTTTATCAGCTTGGTTAATCCTAGTTCTACTAGTTTCAATTATAAAATCTGACTGAGGTGCTTATTTTGTTGAACAAAGCTGCAATATTTAGAAGAAATAACGTTGTTATTGCCGGTTCTGGTGAAACGACGTTGATGTTGGCCCACGGGTTTGGTTGTGATCAAAACATGTGGAATCACCTTATTCCGGAGTTATCTGGACATTATCGGATTATACTTTTTGACTATGTTGGTTCAGGTAAATCTGATCTGACACAATATTCTCAAGCTCGCTACAGCTCCCTCGAAGGTTATGCGCAAGATGTAATCGATGTTTGCGAGGCGGTTGAGCTCGAAAATATCGTTTTTGTCGGACACTCGGTTAGTGCCACCATAGGGTTATTAGCCTCTATCAAAGCCCCACAACTCTTTTCGAAAATGGTTATGGTTTGCCCATCTCCTTGTTTTCTCAATGATCCCCCAACGTACCATGGCGGTTTTGAGAAAGAAGATCTGGAAGAGTTGCTGAATTTGATGGATAAAAATTACATAGGATGGGCCAATTATCTCGCCCCCTTAGTTGTGGGTGTCAGTAACCCGGCGCCGATTTTATCTGCACTCAATGAAAGTTTCTGCTCAACTGACCCTGTCGTTGCGAAGACCTTTGCAAGAGCAACATTTTTCTCTGATTATCGCCATAAATTGTCATCTGCCTGCCACCCGACCTTGATCTTTCAAAGTGAAAATGATGCATTAGCGTCAGTGAAGGTCGGTAAATATGTTCATGAAAATATCGCCGACTCAAAATTCGAAATTATTGAAGCTGAAGGGCATTGTTTGCATATGACGCACCCTGAACAGGTAGCAAATTCCATAAAGGCATTTACCAAGTAGGCATGAATGTTTAATTCTAAAAACGTATCGTTAGATAGTTTTCAATCAGGTGCTATGGTAACTACCCCTAATCGGGAGATAATCTATGTCAATTCGTATTTTGAACAAGAGTTAAACTGGCAACACGACTCGTTGCTGGGCAAAAGTACCGATGTTTTATTTACTTACTCTTCTAAAATCTTCTGCGAAAGCTATCTCGTACCGATACTTTTCACCGAAAAAAAATGTGAGGAAATGCAATTAGCGCTGCTCGATGGCAACGGGAACAGGGTACCTGTCATCATCAATGCGAAAGTAAATGATGAAGGGTTGGTATTTTGGAGTTTTTTTAACGCATCAAAAAGGGACGTTCTATATCAAGAATTGCTTGAAGCACGAGAGCGTTTGGAGCAGCTGTCTTCAACCGATGATTTAACTGGGTTACTAAACAGAAGAGCGTTTGACGAAAGAGCTACAATAGCGCTTGAGGTTGCGTCAAGATCCAATCAACCTGTTAGTGCAGTATTAATCGACATCGACTACTTTAAAAAAATCAATGACAGCTATGGGCATTTTGAAGGCGATCGTGTTCTTCGTGAGTTAGGCTTGTTACTTCAAAAATTTGGGCGAATCTCTGATTTAATCGCTCGCTATGGTGGGGAAGAGTTTTTAATCATTCTCCCTGACACAGACAAAGAAGGAGCCGCAATATTAACCCAACGCATTCATAGTCTTGTTGGGCAAATATTTGTAGGAAAAAATCCGATAACCGTGAGCATAGGTTTGTGCACGTATCAAGGTAAGAGCATTGCACTAAACTCAATTTATCGACAGGCAGATGATATGTTATATCTAGCAAAAAATAATGGTAGAAATCGCACTGAATGTGTCGTCATTAACGAAGGGACATAAATCTATCACCGACAAAATTGGACACGTTAGGTAACTCGTATCTAACGTGTCACATCATCAGCTTTTGCACCACCGGTTAAAGCAATACGCATCGCTTCCTCTGCACCAACGTCCAATTTAGTAACCTGAGCGCGTTTCACATACAAGGTGTACCCACCTATTTGATAACTCAAAGGAATATATACGCCGATTTTATCTTCATCTTTGAACAGCGTTGTTGCTACCTGATCGGCGGTGACAAAACCAATCAAGTGCATATCGGGTTTAATTTCCACAGACACGACTGTTTTGCTTTGTTCTTTTTCACCAATTTTAAATACGGTTAAGGTGTCTCGGATGGCCCCAAAAACGGACTTGACCAGCGGTATCTTCTCGATTTGTCGATTAGCTGTGGCGACAATCCATTTGACAAAAAAGACATTGACCAACAATCCACTGAGCAAAATTATTGCACAGGCCATAACAATTCCCATTCCCGGGTAATAGTATTGTTCGGGCACATAAGGCTGTAAAAGCGATTCAGCTCCAGACATGAACCAGTATATAAAGTAAATTGTGAGTGAAAGCGGCAACACAGCTGCCAACCCTTGAAATGAAAGTGAAGTTAATTTTCGCATATTGATTGATGCTAACCCGACAAACGAAGGAATTATTCTATAATGACAGCCAAGTCGGCTTTTGAGAAATGAAATTGAGGTAATAATGCGAGCAGGTGCATGTCACATACTAGTCAAAACTAAGCAGCAAGCGGAAGAGATCAAACAGAAGTTAGCCAATGGCGGGAATTTCCAGCAACTTGCCAAAAAACATTCAATCTGCCCTTCGGGAAAACGAGGCGGTGACCTCGGTGAAATCCAGCCGGGGCAAATGGTAAAAGCTTTCGACAACGTGGTATTTAAAAAAGCCTTATTGACCATTCATGGACCGATCAAAACCCAATTCGGATTTCATCTAATCAAAACCCTATATCGAAGTTAACCTTCTGCCTGTGGCAAATCAGCGTCAATTCTTCTGAATTCGATGAATTTAGTCACTTTTTTCACATTTTTTACGCTTTTTTTTATTAAAGCCCTTGAAGTCAGTAAGGCTATCCCCATCTTTCCACGCAGACCTTATTTTGAGCTGGATTCGCTGAATCTGCTCAACCCCCGAATTATCGGGAATTTTAACTTTAAAATTGGAATTTTCAGGAGATTTGAAAATGGCAATCCGTCCTTTACACGATCGCGTTATCGTTAAACGCCAAGAACAAGAAAGTAAGTCTGCTGGTGGCATTGTGCTTACAGGCTCAGCGGCTGAAAAATCAACCCGTGGCGAAATCGTTGCTGTCGGCAACGGTCGTGTTCTAGACAACGGCGAAGTCAAAGCGTTAGACGTTAAAATTGGCGACGTAGTTATTTTTAATGATGGTTATGGCGTGAAAACCGAAAAATTGGATGGCGAAGAAGTGCTCATTATGAGCGAAGGCGACATCCTAGCGGTTGTAGAATAAAACCAACTAATCATTTAGACAGAATTTAGAGGAAAATAATCATGGCAGCTAAAGAAGTACGTTTTTCTGATGACGCTCGCGTAAAAATGCTTGCTGGCGTTAATATCTTAGCAAATGCAGTTAAAGTTACCCTTGGTCCTAAAGGCCGTAACGTTGTTTTAGACAAATCTTTTGGCGCTCCTACTATCACTAAAGACGGTGTATCAGTAGCCAAAGAAATCGAACTTGAAGACAAATTCGAAAACATGGGCGCGCAAATGGTTAAGGAAGTTGCTTCCAAGGCCAATGACGAAGCCGGTGACGGAACAACCACTGCAACAGTACTTGCACAAGCAATCGTAACTGAAGGTCTAAAGTCAGTTGCTGCAGGTATGAACCCAATGGATTTGAAACGCGGTATCGACAAAGCCGTTGTTGTTGCAGTAGAGGAGCTAAAAGCCCTTTCAGTTGAATGTTCAGATAGTAAAGCTATTGCTCAGGTAGGGACAATCTCTGCAAACTCTGATTCAGAAGTTGGCGATTTGATTGCTGAAGCGATGGACAAAGTGGGCAAAGAAGGTGTTATTACCGTCGAAGAAGGCCAAGCATTGCAAAACGAACTAGAAGTCGTTGAAGGTATGCAGTTTGACCGCGGTTACCTATCTCCTTACTTCATGAATAACCAGGAAAATGGCACTGTTGAGCTAGACAGCCCGTTCATCCTATTGGTTGACAAGAAAGTGTCTAACATTCGTGAACTACTTCCTACACTTGAAGCCGTAGCTAAGGCCTCTAAGCCTCTTTTGATTATTGCTGAAGACGTGGAAGGCGAAGCACTTGCAACATTGGTTGTTAACAACATGCGTGGCATCGTGAAAGTAGCAGCGGTTAAAGCGCCCGGTTTTGGTGACCGTCGTAAAGCTATGCTTCAAGACATTGCTACACTAACTGGCGGTACGGTTATCTCTGAAGAGATTGGTCTGGAACTTGAAAAAGTTCAACTAGAAGACCTAGGTACTGCTAAGCGCGTTGTAATCAGCAAAGACAACACAACCGTTGTTGATGGTGCAGGTGAGCAAGAAGCGATCGAAGGTCGTTGTAATCAAATCCGTGCACAAATCGAAGAATCTTCTTCTGATTACGACAAAGAAAAACTTCAAGAGCGTTTGGCTAAGCTAGCTGGTGGTGTTGCAGTAATCAAAGTGGGTGCCGCCACTGAAGTTGAAATGAAAGAGAAGAAAGCGCGCGTTGAAGATGCACTTCACGCAACTCGTGCAGCGGTAGAAGAAGGTGTTGTTGCCGGTGGTGGTGTAGCCCTTGTGCGCGCTGCAGCGAAAGTGGGTGAGCTTGTTGGTGACAATGAAGACCAAACTCACGGCATCAAGCTAGCACTTCGTGCTATGGAAGCACCACTACGTCAAATCGCAAGCAATGCTGGCGCAGAAGCCTCTGTTGTGACCAACGCTGTGAAAAACGGCGAAGGTAACTACGGCTACAATGCAGGTAACGATACCTACGGCGATATGCTAGAAATGGGTATCCTTGACCCAACTAAAGTCACCCGTTCTGCACTTCAGTTTGCTGCATCAATCGCAAGTTTGATGATTACAACTGAAGCCATGATCGCAGATGCACCACAAGACGAAGCAGCTGCTCCTGCAATGCCTGATATGGGCGGCATGGGTGGAATGGGCGGCATGATGTAAGCGTCGAGCTTACAAACCGTTCAATAACGCTTTAACAATTTAAAAAGCCCGCAATCCTTTTGGTTTGCGGGCTTTTTTAATAAATTTTACTCTGCAGCTAGTGAATATTAAGACTATTAGCAGGGCACAGCTTTGTCAGCATTTATGATATTCACTTTTCATCTCAAAGAATCTACTGCGATTGAATAGATCATACTTATGGTTTAGCTTAACAATACATGCATACTGCGAGCTTAATTTTATTCGTTGCATGACCAGTGCTTTATGCGGATTGGTGTTCGCAAAAATACGCAAAGGAAAACGTGAGTAGTAGCCATTTCATGCGCCCTATCATGATGTCCAACAATAAAGTAATGACCTTAAATTTGATTTACAGGAGACTTGCATGAAACTGCTTACTACCGTTGTTTTACTAGTAACGCTAGCTTCCCTGCCACTACAAGCTGCCAAAAAAGACCAAACTGGTTTAATGACCGACGAACTCTTATCTGGGATGACACTTCGTAATATTGGTCCAGCCTACATGTCGGGGCGCATTGCGGACATTGAGATTGATCGGAAAGATCCTTCTATCTGGTACGTAGCAGTAGGTTCTGGTGGTGTATGGAAAACCGAAAATGGTGGTATTACATGGAAGCCGATTTTTGATAAACAAGCCGTTTTTTCTACGGGTGATGTAACCATTGATCCTAGCAACTCCAATATTATTTGGGTCGGCACCGGGGAAAACAACGGTGGTCGACACCTGAGTTTTGGCGACGGGGTTTATCGCTCACTTGATGGTGGCGAAACATGGAAAAACATGGGATTGAAGCAGTCAGAGCATATATCAGATATTATTGTTCACCCTACAGATTCAAATACCGTTTGGGTTTCTTCTCAAGGTCCGTTGTGGTCTAAAGGAGGACAGCGGGGATTATTTAAAACAACGGATGGCGGTAACACCTGGGAGAACGTGTTAGAAACTGATCAGTGGACTGGGGTGACTTCTCTCGTTATTGACCCTCGTAACCCAGATAAACTTTATGCTGCTACTTGGCAACGGCAAAGAACACTACCTGCCTATGTTGGCACGGGCCCAGGCTCAGCCATTCACACAAGTGATGATGGTGGTAATACATGGCTGAAACTAACTGAAGGCTTACCCAAAACAGATATGGGTAAAATTGGTTTGGCGATTTCCCACATCAACCCTGATGTTGTTTATGCTGGAATCGAGCTAAACCAACGTAAAGGTGGCCTTTATCGCTCCGCGAACCAAGGAGCCAGTTGGACAAAGATGTCTGACGAAGTGGGCGGTGGCACTGGCCCACATTACTACCAAGAAATTTTTGCCGACCCTCACCGCTTCGACCGAATTTATATGGCGAGCAACTATAGTAAATACAGTGATGATGGCGGCAAAACCTGGACCCCGGTTAACGTTAAATACAAACATGTCGATGACCATGCAATGGCTTTTCACCCTACGGATAAGGATTTTCTGTTAATAGGCAGCGATGGTGGGGTTTACGAGACGCAAGATGGCATGGAAAAATGGCGTTTTATCTCTAACATGCCCATTACTCAGTTCTACAAAATAGCCGTTGATGATAGCAAACCTTTTTATTACGTTTATGGCGGCACGCAAGACAATTCCTCACAAGGTGGACCATCTCGAACCACTAAAGCTCATGGTATAAAAAATAATGATTGGTTTTTGATCCTTGACTGGGATGGTCACCAACCTGCCACCGAGCCCGGTAACCCAGATGTAGTTTATGGTCAACGCCAACAGGGTAATTTAGCTCGTTACCACCGCAAGACAGGCGAATACGTATCGATTCAACCTCAAGCGAAGCCAGGCGAACCTGGTGAGCGATACAATTGGGATGCACCCATTTTAGTTTCTAGTCATGACCCTAAGCGTATTTATCATGCATCACAAAGAGTATGGCGCTCTGATGATCGAGGAAATAGTTGGCAGGCAATCTCCGGTGATTTAACTAAAAATGAAAACAGAATGCATATGCCCGTGATGGACCGCACATGGTCTGTGAATTCCGGTTTTGACCTACTCGCGATGTCTAATTTTAATACCATCGCCAATATTGCAGAATCACCACTGGACGAGAATATTCTGTATGCGGGAACCGATGACGGGCTCATTCAAGTCACTTCCAATGGCGGGCAAGATTGGAAACGCTATAGCATTGGCAAAATTCGAGGTATCCCTGAAACCGCCTACGTAAACGATATTCGTGCCGATCTGTTTGATAAAGACACGGTCTACGCAGCGTTAGACAATCACAAGTATGGTGACTATAAACCTTATCTAATTAAGAGTACTAACCGTGGCAAATCATGGAAATCTATTGCGTCCAACTTGCCAGACAAGCACCTAGTGTGGCGCATTGTTCAAGACCATGTGAATAAAAACTTACTCTTTGTAGGCACCGAGTTTGGTTTGTTTTTCACCGTTGATGGCGGTCAACAATGGACTGAGCTCAATGGCGGAGTACCCACAATTTCATTTCGTGACGTGCAAATTCAGCGTAGAGAAAATGACCTTGTAGCAGGTAGTTTTGGTCGCGGTATTTATATATTGGATGACTACACACCACTGCGTTCAATAAACAAAGACAACTTGCAAAAAGAAGCGTTGCTCTTTACGCCTCGCGATGCACTTTGGTATATCCCCGAAAGTTTGCATACAGATTCACACGGTGATTTTGAGTATCGCGCTGAAAATCCAGATTTTGGCGCTACCTTTACCTATTATCTGCGTGATGGCGTTAAATCATTGTCTAAACAACGAGAAGAGCAAGAAAAGAAGGATATAGAAAAGGACAAATACCCCCTTTATCCTTCGTGGGATAGAGTTGAAGAAGAGTTAAGAGAAGCTGAACCCGAAGTTTATGTACTCATCAAAAATGCTCAAGGGCGGGTGATTCGTAAAGTTGACTCAAAAGTTGAAAAAGGACTTCATCGTGTCACCTGGGATTTGCGCATGCCGTCTGCAAACGCGCTGGGAACTTCCTCTAGCTTCTTTGGTGATACTGGGCCTTTAGTCGCACCGGGTGAGTACAGTGCTTCGTTGTATGCTACCGTAAATGGAAAAACATCTGAACTCACTGACTCCGTAAGCTTCAAGGTTAAACCACTTCATACAGAAACTGTTCCCGGTGGCGTGTCACCGCAGCAGCGCTCAGCATTATTACTTGAAGTTGAAAATCTTAGACGTCAAGTATCAATGGCGAGCGGCCAGATAGGCGATCTTAAAGCCCAACTCAAATCCTTTAGAATGGCACTTGATCGTTCATCAGCGGTAGCTGGTAATTTAGAACAGACCTATCATCAACTGCGCACTGCCGTTTTTGCCGCACAGGAGACACTGGACGGACAGCGCTCAAGAGACGGCATGGGGACCTCACCTGCTACGGTTTCTAGCCGTTTGTTTATGATCGAATTTGCCCGTGCCAATACATGGGGACTAACGTCAACGCAGAAAGAGCAAATGGTGTTTGTACAAGATGCCCTTAACGTTCTGTTGCCACAGTTGAACAATTTGCAGCAAACTGAATTTCCTGCTTTTAAACAATCGTTACTTGAAGCTGGAGCCCCTTGGATGCCTGCAGGATTGATGAAAGAAAAGTCTGAAGAGCCAGTTGAAATCGATTAGTCTTTATTTTGTATGAATATTAGGGGGTGACGAGCGATATAATGTGAGCCTCCCAAATGCCGATAAAAGAGTCCACACTTCGACGGATTTGTGGGCTTTTTTGTATTTGCAGCTCAAATGTACGATGACATAAATAGATGTGCAAACTAATTCTTCAATATAGACATTCGGTACTCTTTAGGCGTGATCCCGATTATTTGCTTAAACACACGGGAAAAATGCGCTTGATCAGAAAAGCCGCAGGATAGTGCTATATCAATTTTTGGACGCTCTATGTCGGATAACATTTTTTTAGATTGTTCAATGCGATATGCCATGACAAATTGATGTGGTGTATGGCCAATGGTCTGTTTGAACAAACGTGCAAAATGGGCGGTGCTTAAACCGGCTTGAGTTGCCAAATCTTCGACATTGACATCTGATCCAAAGTTCTGCGCGATATAATCCAACACTCGCTTATAGTGTTTTGACGTAAAACTGCTATTAAAACTAATATCGTCATCGCTCTCCAATCCATATTTTTGAATAAGCTTTACAAGGAAAATACGGGTGAAACTTTCGAACATTACTGCAGAACCAATTTTACTGTGTAGCGCTTCCATTAATAGTATCGCTGCTTGAGTAATATCATCGTCAATAAATTGGGGAATACTTTTCAGTTGCACCTTGTTTAACAATATACCTACTTCCGATGTCGCAAATTTTTCCAGTTTTGCGGGTTCCAGAGTGATTACAATGACTTTGGATTTCTCGTGCCATTTCCATCCAGAACGTATCCCTGCCGGAGTAACTACGATTTCATTTTTATGAAAAATAAAATCTCGGTGTTCCCCATCGCGCCAGTTTTCTACGCGTGTGTTTTCCTCTTTTAGGTTCACAAGAATATGATGCTGGGAAAATACTTCGCTTGGCATTTCTCCGGGCTCAGCTTCAAAAAACTCTAGATGTAAAAGTTCAGTCGCTGTCGCATTTAGAAGTTCTTGGCTATTGACCAAAGGTGGCTCTGGATATACCTCTTGATACTTTTTTGTCACGTCAAAGGTTTCCTATGCTCGTCATTCACATTAACTAATCAGAGGCTGAAAAACATGCTCAATGTTACTGGTTTCTAATCACGTAATATACTTTTTTGGGGCACATATTCGTGCGGTTTCAGCTAAAAAATACGTTTAGCAGAATTCTTCAATAAATAAGCAGGTAGCGACAAACAAAGTAGCTAGCAGTTATCTAAACTGAAAACCGTTATCAAAACGCTAACCGCTAAACTATATTTAGAGGAGAACTAACATGAAAGTTTTTACGGCAACTTTGGCTTTACTATTGGTCGTTACCATTGGGGCTTTACCATTAAGCCATGCGCAACAAAAGGTCATTCAAGGTACCCAAATTACAATTGAAAACAGTGTAACAGTGCAGGAGCTGATTCGCATTGCAGATTCACTGGATACTGCGGTTGACAGAAAAGATTGGAAGGCTGCTAGAGAACTATTTACTGAGCAAATAGAGGTGGATTTTAGTTCGCTTGTGGGTGGAAAACCTTCAAGTATTCCTGCAGATGGCCTCATTCAAGGATGGTCAAATAACTTGAAAGCGTCAAAATTATCGTTTCATATGCGCAGCAATCATTCCGTGCTGTTTAGGGATTCACATAACGCTACGATGACTAGCAGTGGATATGCTTGGAATAGAATGGAAGAAGGTGCTTTGCCTGAGAATGGAGGTGATGCGCTATGGGAAGTTTGGGGTAACTATGAGCACAAGTTTGTGAAAACAGCAGATGGATGGAAAATTTCAGCGATGACTTTCAATATGGTCGCTGAGCGCGGTAATGCTTTTGTCCGCAATACAGTACCAGAGTCTTGATCGGTAATCATCCCAACACATTTGAACCCCAAAAAACCTGCTGGTAACACCGTTTATCAGCAGGTTTTTTAATATCTGCGTTGTATATTTCGTGACCATTCCAAATTCACACTTTCAAAGCTTGCCAATACTACTATTAATTTCCGCTAATTTTCGTCCGCAGCATTTTCTATTTGCACACAAAAATCGCAAAGCAGAATTCTTCAAAAAATAAGCAGGTAGCAACAATCGCCTGAGTCGTGATCTGAGTAACCTTATTCTCGTCAACAACGTTCAACTACGAAAATCTGAGGATATATCAAATGAAACAACTCATTAGAACTACTGCAATCGCTAGCTTAATTTCACTGTCTATTGCAGGCCAGTTGCAGGCTGCGTCCAAGCAAACAGTAACCTTTCAAAGTAACGGTCAAACACTCGTGGGAGATTTATATTTACCGGACGACTATGCATCGGGCCAGAAGTTACCCAGCATCATAGTCTCTGGTTCTTGGACATCGGTAAAAGAGCAAATGGCCGGGGCTTACGCTGAAAAAATTGCCGACAAGGGATATGCTGCACTCGCCTTTGACTTCCGCGGATGGGGCGAATCAGCCCAGGGAACGCCACAATCGTTAACCTTCGTTGAGGACCCTTATGAAAAAACCCAGGATATCCTCGCTGCTGCAGAATTTCTCCAATCTCGTCCTGAAGTCAATGAGCATCAGCTAGCCACATTAGGAATTTGTGCTTCAGCTGGGTATGCCATTGACGCGGCTCACTTGAGTCCGGAAATTAGTAGCGTTGCCGTGGTAGCTCCATGGTTACACGATAGCGATATCGTTGATCAAGTCTATGGTGACAATGTACCTTTGCTGCTGAGCGCAACGGCCAACGCGAAAGCTCAAGACGCTCCCGTTATTTTAGAGGCAGCCAGCGACACAAACCAAAATGCTGTTATGTATCAAGCGAGTTACTATACCGACCCTTCAAGGGGTGCCATCAATGAGTACGACAATAAATTTAGCACATTGTCTTGGGAGCCTTGGTTAACCTATGACGCAATACAGACTGCGTCCAGTCTTAATGACCCCCTTTTAATGGTTCATTCAGAAGCAGCAGCCATTCCTCAGGGCGCAAAGAAATTTGCACAAAACGCGGGAGACAATGTATCCCTTGTGATGTTAGAAAATGTCACTCAATTTGATTTCTACGATGAACCCGAAGCAATGCAAACTGCTATTGATAAGTTGCATGTACATTTTCAATCTTCATTCAAATAGGCCAAGACGATGAATCTTATTATTAAAGGAGTACTTGTAATGGTTATGCTTGTTTTAAATCCACATTTTGCCTTTGCAAATGTCAAAGATGAAGCACAAATTAAAACGATTGTTGAGAGTGTCGGCACCCTTGCAGACACTAACAACTACGAGTCACTAGAGAAGTTATATGCCCCAGAAATACAGGTGGACTACAGGTCTTTATCAGGTGGCGACATTGAATTAAAAAGCCCCCGCGCGCTAATGACCCAATGGGCAAGTGTTTTGCCTGGTTTTGACGTAACACGCCACGAGATCAGTGACATAAAAGTGAGTGCAAATGGTGTTACCGCAACAGCAACCGCGTCTGTCGTAGCCGATCACTATGTTGGTTCTTTATTCTGGCAAGTTCGTGGCAAATATACCTATCGTTTTGTCAAAGATGCAGCAATCTGGCTGATCACAGCACACAAGTTTGAATTGTTGGAAGAAAGCGGTACTCGAGACGTTTTTGCAGTTGCGGTTGAAAATGCAAAGCAAAACCCACCCAATTATTTAATTCGACACAATAGCCAAAAAACCGTTTCAAAATTTGTTGAAGCAATTGAAGACCAACATCCAGCTTCCATTGCAGGTTTGCTATCCGATGATGGCGCAATTTTTGAGTCGACTCATTTGGCAACGATTAACAAGAAGATAGGTAAGACTAAAATCACCATTGATTATATGAGGAATGCTCGCAATGTGGGTAAGAATCGAATGATTTATACCATGAAAGACCCAAACTTAATTTTGATTGAGACCAGATCTAAATTAGAGGAAAGTCACTTAGAAAAAAAGGCTGCAAATTGTTTTGTCGCTCTTATCCATTTGGAAAACGACAAGGTCAAAATGATCCGCGAATATAGTTAGTCAAACTCATTGATAACTCAATTATCAACACTTTGAAATAAAAGAGCCTTGTTATTAACAAGGCTCTTTTATTTCATACTCTACACCCATTGTTGCAGTTAATAACAAATATCAGAATTCTTCAATAAATAAGCAGTCTACTTCAATTTTTGTCGATGCTGTTTCAATAAACTGATCAGGCTTTCAAATTACTTAACTGATGAAAAAGAGGAATCAACGATGGATTATTTCACACTCGGAAAAACAGGTTTAAAAGTATCACGCTTAGCTTTGGGCACCATGACATTCGGTGATGACTGGGGCTGGGGTGCGGATGAAAAAAACTCCAGAGCACTTTTTGATATGTTTATGCAAGCCGGCGGGAATTTTATCGACACAGCCGATTTGTATACCGGAGGAAACAGTGAAAAATTGCTAGGAAAATTCATAAAGGAAACCGGTACACGGGATAATGTTGTGCTAACGACGAAGTTTAGCTATAACACAGAGCCTGGAAATGTTAATGCTGGAGGAAATGGCCGCAAAAACATTATCCGCGCACTTGAAGGTTCATTGAAGAGACTTGATACCGACTATATTGACCTTTATATGTTGCACACTTGGGACAAGGTCACGCCAGCGGAAGAGGTTATTCGAACATTCGATGATCTGGTTCGTTCAGGTAAAGTTCGCCATGTCGGTATTTCTGATGCACCCGCTTGGTACATCGCTCAATTGCAGACTTTAGCGACAGAACGAGGATTAGAACCCTTAGCCACAGCGCAATTGGAGTATTCTTTAGTTGAAAGAAACATAGAACACGAATTTGTGCCTATGGCTCAGCGCTTGGGAACTAGCCTGATGGCATGGTCTCCATTGGCTAGTGGGCTGTTGTCGGGTAAATACAAACCGTCAAATAATGAAGTTAAAGGTGAAGGTCGTTTAGCAACAGTTGCTGGATCGGGTAATCCAGCATTTGAGAAATTTTCAGACCGTAACTTTAAAATAGTAGCCGAATTGGAACGCGTGGCGGATCACCTAGGGCGATCAATGGCCCAAGTTGCGCTCAATTGGGTGGCTAATCAACCTGGCGTTTCATCGGTGCTAATTGGCGCAACAAAAGTCACACAATTACAAGACAATCTTTCCTCACTTGATTTTGAGATCCCGAAAGACTTAATGGAAGGTCTAAACAAGGCCAGTGCTCCAGAAGTGAAAAACCCTTATTCGTTTTTCACACCCGCCATACAAGGTATGATTCACGGTGGGGCAAGCGTGGGAGATAAGCCGTCAAGCTACTATCAACAAACTTTAATTCAAGGTGAAGGTGCAGGCGTAACAGCGGATGCAGATTAGCCAAGATACTTGTAGTTCTTGTAAGCGTATTTGAGAGTCGGCTTTATTAATCAGAAAGGTAAGTCATCCCAAACGAGGGGCATAATCGAAGCTAACCACTGTTTTTAAAAGGCCCGAATGGCGATATTCGGGCTTTTTTGTTTGAACAATATTCACCCATTTCTGTTGAGTATTTGTGTAATCTCGTTAGAGTGGAGCGTTTTGATAATCAATACACCAATCAGGATGTTTTTACGTGAGTAGTAATAAAAATATAAACATTTCAAAGCGCAGCCTTTTAAAAAGTGCAGCAGTGGGCGTTGGGGCAATTGCAATCAGTGCAAACGCTCAAGCAAATAGTCAATCAACAGCGTCTATTGGAAAGGTGAATGTCAGGGATCATGGTGCAGTTGGAGACGGTGTCACCGATGATCTGCAGGCCATTCAAGCGGTATTAAATAATAATGATGATGTTTATATTCCTGCTGGCAATTACTTGCTGTCAGATACACTCGTCATCCCCAGCAATATAAAGCTTGAAGGGGCAGGTGGTTCGACAAATCTCATTGGAAGTCAGCAAAATTCACCTGTAATTATGACGTTCGATGGCGTCAGTTCTTCAACTAATTCGAATCAAATTGTTCGTGATTTTAATGTCAGTGGCGTAGGAAGTTGTGCTGTGGCGTTTGTACATCAATCAACATCCGTTGTTGAAAACATCAGTATCGACGGCTTTACAGGGCAGGATGGTTTTGTATTTGAGTACAGTTGGAGTAATCGTTATGTTGATTTAAAAAGTAATGGCGCTGTACTTACGCGGTCTGGTTTCCAGTTTAATAAAGTGGTACTGGATTGTTTGTGTGACATGTTTTATACCAGTAATTTGTGTGATTACGGTATCAGACTGGATCGTGACGAATTCCAATACAGCGTCGGGTCGGCAGTTGGCCTGGGCAATGTTCGATTTAATATGCCAACTGTTCAGGGAGCGAATATCGTTGGGTTCTATTCGAATTATAACAACGTTACCGTGCACAATATGTACACTGAAAACAATGCGCGCTTGATTCAAATCGGTGAAGTTGGAAAAGCGGTTGCTGCGAATACTTCTTTCTTTACGTCACGTATAAATGGCGGCCGTTCTGGTGTGTCAGACATACTAATTGAGAACGTAAGTTCCGTATCATTCTTTGATTGCGACTTTGATAGCTATCCGCTGATAATTGGTGGTGGGTCATTGGCGGATATCCAATTTTACACACCACGTGTTACCGGAAATCTCGACTTCCTCGACGTAATTAAACGTAACGACAGCACCTTGTCTTCTTTCCCAGTAACGATTCACAGGCAAGTGGGCACTCACTACAGTGAGATGGTTCTGAAATCAACGGGGTGGAGTTGGAATATGCAGCGAATGACTGTAGACAACCAAGGGAATTGGCAATCGACGTCCTGGACGCCTCCTAAAGTCTAGCCCGCCTTTTAAAGTGCATGTCAGTCAGATTTTGTGACTGACATGCGTCTTCATAGAAAATGTCAAACTAGGTGTCTGAATGAACACAGATTTACCTAGCGTTATCTCCCCGCTTTTTAGCTCACTGATGCTTGCAAGCAAACGCACTGGTTTATTCTGAAAACCTCACCTGCAGCGTGTTGTCAGCGATCGAGAATGTCGGTTTAAGATTATTCACTGAGTTACCCGAGAATAAATCTACGTGTTGTGGTAATAGATTTGGTGCTACTAGCAGAGTGTAAGGCGTATCTGCTGCGATGCTTTGTGATCCCTTGACCCAAAAGGAAAAATCAGTCTTTTTATTTAGGTTCAACACTCCACTGACTACTAACCCGGTCGTGTTTTCACCCAACTGAACGGAAATGATACCGCCCGTAAGGGATAATGTGCCAACAGTGACTGGTCCCGTGTGATAACCCAATTCCAATTCGCCATTGCCTTCCAAAACAATATGGGCATTGCCACCGCAAGCGTTATCATAGAAGGCAATTTTTCCACCATAGCCGCCATGAACACCGCCTTGTGCAATCAAGGTCGCTTCACCAGCCGTTGTTGAATTGGAAAACACCGTATAGCCGCCCGTGGCATTTTTTGCATAACCCCCTCGATTAACAATCGTTGCCTTTCCCGCAGTAGGAACCTGAGCGTTGGGATCCGTAGTTGAACTATCTGATGTGTACATGGCAAAAGAGGTATACCCTGCTGCGCATCCTTCTTTGACACCTGGATGGTTATGGATAATTGACTGGCCTGCTGTTGGAAAATAGTTGCTCGGTAGCGTAACGCTGAACTGTGTATGTCCGGCACTGGATTTATCCGCAAGTGTGCTGCCATAATTATCGATATTGGCCTGAGCAGCAGTGGGGGAGCCGTATCTGGCGCTAAACGACGTATGTCCACCTCCTCCTAATTCACCATCTCTGGCACCGTAATTTATGAATTTACCCGAGGCAGCGCTCGCTGCTTGTGGCGCATCTACGTATGGCTTATTGTTATTGAAGCTGGTTACACCACCGTAGGCTCCAGCTGCTGAAGCCGCATAATTATAAAAGATCCCGTTACCAGCATTGGCCTGAGCATCGAATGCAACGTCTCCCCCGTTAGCGCTGGCATGGGTGCCACCTTTATTGTGAAAAACGGCTAAGGCGGCGGTTGATAATCCGTAGAATTGTGTATTGCCGCCATCACCTTTGCTAACGGTGCCCCCGACGTTTTCGAAAGTCGCATTGGCTGCAGTCGCATTATCATGAAAGACAACATTACCAAAAGTATCACCATCAGACCCTAGGGTGCCATAAATCACGAATTTAGCGTTGGCCGCCGATGACGTGTCACTAAAAGCAACTTCTCCGCCAACCGTGCTACCTTTTTTAGGTGGCACGCCTGCGCCTGTCCAAACAGAAAACAGTGCTGAGCCTGCATTGCTGTGTTGTTGAAAACTTAACACCCCTCCGCCGTAGTCGGCTTTAGACACAGGACCCACACGATAATACATGTCTTTGTTGCCTGCGGTCGCGCTTTGTGTAAAGACCATCTGCGGATCATGAAAACCGCTGCTGCGCGCGGCGATAATGAATCGCTGCTGTGAGCTGGAATGATTAAATATACCAGCTCCACCGAGGGTCAACGCGGGCTGTTTAGCACTGCCAAACAATAGAGTGTAACTGTCTGCGTCTTCACTAAATTCTATGGAATCAACAGTTGAATTTGCTGAATCACTAAAACTAATGTGCGTTTGTAAGGCTTGTGCAAAAACCGCAATATCAGTTGGCAGTCCCTCAGGAGACCAATTGTCTGCATTATCCCAGTCTGCATAAGGTTTGGTTGAAGAAGCACTTACACTTGGGTTCCAATCAGATTTCATGTTGTATTCCGTAGGTTATTGAGCTGACACAAGCACTTTATTACGTCCACTATGTTTGGCTTCGTAAAGGTTGTTATCTGCCTGTTTGACAAGATTTTCCGCGGTGGTGTGCATGACAGGGACTGCCGTAGCAGCCCCGACACTTACCGTGACCGTTTTACCTGTTGGCGAGTAGGCGTGTGGAATATTCAATGCTTCTACTGCACGACGGGCTTTTTCCCCTAATATTTCGGCGCCTTTGGCATCAGTATTAGGCAATATAAGGATGAATTCTTCGCCCCCATAACGAGCGATAAGATCTGCTGGACGACGCAACTCTGCTTGAATGGCCTTGGTTACGTCGATCAAGCATGCATCGCCATTCTGATGACCATAGTTGTCATTGAAATGCTTAAAATGATCAACATCGATCATTAATATCGATAAGGGTTGCTGCTCACGCTGCAAAGTGGTCCATACCTGTTCAAGGTACATGTCGCCTCGGCGACGATTTGCTACACCAGTCAAACTATCGTGATTAGCCAGCCTTTGTAGCTCTTTGTTGAGATTTTCAAGTTGTTCAGTGCGTTCGACAACCTTTTGTTCCAATGTGCGGGAGTGCTCTTGAACCTGCTCATACAAACGGGCATTTTCAATAGCAACTGAGGCTTGCGCCGCCAGAAGACGTATGGTTTCGACCCTTTCTTGAGAAAAGACACCGGTTGCTAGATTGTTTTCTAAGTACACAACACCTTCGAATCTAGCGCGTTTAATCGGAACACATAATACTGATTTTGGTTGAAAACGATGAATGTAAGGATCTTGAGTAAACTCACCGTCACTGTGCGCCTGATGCAGAACAATCGCTTTATTGTCATGGAGGACTCGCATGATCAAACTAACGGGTGCCGGAATTAAGGAACCGTCGTTTAAAGATATCAGAGTGTGTTTGGGGACTTCATCTGTATCAAGGGCTGGTTCTGGTAATATCGCACTTTCTACTTTTAACAACCGCTGTTCGCAGGCGATTAAACATCCCCATTGAGCGCCAGCATTTTCGAGCAAAATATGAATGGCGTTTTGGAGAAGTTGATCCAACCTTATTTCACCAGAAATTGCCCGCGATGCTTTGAGCACCGACGCCAAGTCAATATCTGCGTGAATATTCCCTTGTTCAGAATTTTTTATTGGCGATAACATGTCTCGAAGAACCGGAAACTCAAGTTCCAATTGCTTGACTTTGCGGTGTGCGCCCCATCGGTCAAAAATTCGATACGCTCCACGTAGATAACCTTCTGCACTGCGCCACTTACCTGAACCTATTAGTAATCTTGCCGCACGCTCACTGGCGATGGCTTCATCTCGAAGAAAGCCGTGTTTTTGTGCCAATTCAATCGACTTATCGAACAGATCTAAAGCGCGATGCAATTTACCAGATACCTGCTCGATTTCTGCTGACATAAGATAGAAAAGGTGTCGGAAATTTGCTTCACAATTGTCCGCCCAACGACTCATGCGCATAAGATCTTTTTGCATTCTGTCTAGCGTATCGGCTTGCTGAGACTCGGACATATTGTGATATTGTTCTGCGAGAGTCAGATTCGCCACAAGGTAATATCTGACTAATTGCGGGAGCGACATTGCAGATTGAATAAGCTTATCTTGCTCTTGTAGATGCGTCATCGCCTTGTCGTATGCTCCGTGTAAAAAACACGCTTCCGCCTTGTATATGTGATAATTCGCAAGTCCTGTTTTAAAGCCTCTTTTTTGCATGCCAAGCAAACAGGTTTGCTCGTCAAAGTCTTTGTCGTTAAAGCTTGTTGGGCTGGTCGTGAGTCCTAACAGGTTTCGCTGCAACTGCAAAAACAAGGTTCCTGAATCCAAAGAGTCTTGATAGGCGCATTCCCGCACGATAGCTAGATTATCAAGGTGTTTACGGTGCGCAGTTTCCAGGTCGAGTTGAGGATCCCATATTACGCAATCTTGAGCGCTGTAAGCTAAATAGAGCAAGTCTCCGGTCTGATATCCAGCTTCAATGCCTTTTTTAAACCAAGGAGTGAGTGTGGACCAATGCTCACTCCAATGGTGAACAAACATAGCATACAGATAAATCACTCGTGCTTTTAACTTCAAATCGCCCAGTTTTTCGTTGATGGCCAATCCAACTTTTCCAAATTCATAGCCCAGAGCGGGTTCGTCCAACTCTCCACATAAAATCATCCCGTAAGACGCATAGGCAAATGCAGATTCAGGGCACAAACCACTGCGCAAAGACAAATTCACTGACTTGAGCACGAGATAAGGAAAAGTTTTCCCGGTGCCAGACAGAAATGCTGCCGCAAACACTTCCATGAACAAACGCATTGCAACCAAGGTTTCTTGGTTAGTTTCTTCTGGTGCGTTGACCAGACTTTCAATGCTTCGCCCCCCCAAATTCTCAATAACCAATTTTCGTTCATAGGCAATATCTGTTTCATCGGGATGGCTAGGAAACTCAATACCCAGTAGCGCAAGGCCCTCAATCGCCGATTGCACAGACTCTTGCATACGACCAAGGGTCGCAAATTGCCTGGTGCGAATAGCGAGGACTTCACTTTTTTCCAGATTACTACAGGCTTGCTCAAGCATGACCTGCAACCATTTATCCGCAGCTTCGGTTCGCCCGGTGAGGTAGTTGCATAACTGCAATTCTGTAGCAAGCAGTCGCATAAATTCGGATTCGTTTTTCGAAACACTTGAGTCCATTAATTCCTTTGCAATGGTGACATAGTCCAGAGCGACCTCGTAGGCAGATGCGCTCCTTGCCCGTTGTCCCGCACGTAAATTGTGCTTTGCAAGTTGGACTTTTTCGCTACTGGAAACGATTAACTCACGCCCAGCATTGAGATGCTCAACAATGTCTATTAAATCATCCGCTGGGATATGCTTATGATGCTGCTGCAACAAAATCTGTCCAATTGACCAGTGAACTTCACTGAGTTTAGATTTCTCAATTAAGCTGTATGCGGCCTGTTGGACCCGGTCATGCTGAAAACTGTAAAGCGCTTCAAAATCTAACATTTCGCGACTTTCTGCGATCAATCGATAGTCATTGTGTAGTGGTCGGATTGTGTACTGTTGCAATGCAGGCAAAAGCGCGCTGGCTGTTTCATCAATCGGTTTTTGATAGATTTGCGCTAAGGTTTTCAGGTCAAACCGGCCACCTATACATGCTGCCAATTGCAAAAGGTTTTGTGTACTTTGGTCTAACTCTCTCAAGCTAGCAATCATGAACTCAACGACATTATCGCTCACGCTTCGCCAATCTGCGCTGCTTAGGTCAAAATGCCAACTGTCAGAGTTTGGATCGGGTGAAATGGCACCAATTTTATGCAGATGACGGAGTAATTCGTTGGTGAAAAATGGATTGCCGAGTGCCTTTTGAAAAAGTTCGTCGCTCAATGGTCGAACGTCGTCTATTGGACGGGATAGGGCATCGGCCACCAACTCTGCCACAGACTCTTTTTTCAAGGGCTGCACAGGTAATTGGGCAATATTAGTTTGATGGCTTAGGTCGTCTAACATGCGTTGTAGTGGATGGCCTACAGACACTTCGTTACTCCGATAAGCGCCGATTAGTAGAAGATGACATTGCTCTTTGTTACTCACTATATGCTTGAGCAAATGCAACGTCGGTAAGTCGCACCATTGCAGATCGTCCAAAAATAGCACCACAGGATGACCTTTGTCGGCAAAAACGCTAAGAAAGTCGGTCAGCACAAGGTGTAAACGATTTTTCGCCTCTGCTGGAGGCAGCTCTACCACATCGGGCTGCTCACCAATGATGATGGCCAGTTCTGGCACAATGTTGACGACTAGCGCTGCGTTAGTTGTCAGCGCGTCTTGTATTTTTACTCGCCAGTCACTGAGCCGCTCTTCCGGTTCGAGCAGTATTTGGTGAACAAGTCCTTTTAACGTGTTGCCGAATGTCGAATAAGTATCACCTTGATGGTATTGGTCGAACTTTCCTTGCACGACAAAGCCACGTTCTCTGGTTTGATATTTGTCGAGTTCGTTAACCAATGCTGTCTTACCCACTCCCGAAAAGCCGTGAACCAGACAGAAACGGGTATGACCTGATATTGCTTCTTCGTACAAGGCGAGTAGCTGATTTAGTTCCTCTTCTCGTCCATACAACCCTTGTGGAACTAGGAAAGTGTGGGCATTATCCATCTCTCCCAACTCTGAAATATAGCACTGTTCTCCTTGGCTAATTGCGACGTTTATTTGTTCCAAATCGTGGATAAGGCCCCTAGCACTTTGGTATCGACTATCTGGGTTTTTTGACATTAGCTTCATGACAATGTCGGATAGCGTTAGTGGAATAGACGCCAATAATTCGTGAGGCGGTGTTGGTTGCTGGCTAATATGACAGTGTACCCATTCTAATAAACTGTTGGCCCTGAAAGGACGCCGGCCGGTGAGTAACTCGTACAATACGACACCCAAAGAGTAATAGTCAGAACGGTAATCTAAATCCCTATTCATACGGCCCGTTTGCTCAGGTGAAACATAAGGCAGTTCACCTTGCGGTTGCCTCGATATCTGCGCAGCCTGTGGTTCTTGTCCAAGTTCAGAAGAAATTCCAAACCCCGATAATGCCAGTTTTTTGCTGATGGGGTTTATCAGAATATTTTCTGGGGTGATGGCTTTGTGCACAATGCCTTTTTTGTGCAAACGACCAAGTGTCGCAGCTAAAGGCAAAGCAATATCTATAACATCTTTAACGGGTAACGCGTTGCCTTTTGCTTTGAGAAGGCAGCCTCTAAGTGACATCTCATACGGGTCAAAGACCAAGGCTAAATTACCACTCCCATGAGGCAACATCGCGTGAACACTGCATATACCTTCAACGTCTATTAAACGCTGGCAAATAGCACCTTCTCGACGAATTTCTGCAATTTGCCTGCGGCTCGGGTAGTCGGTATTCAGTGTTTCAATGACAACGTTAATATTGTCGTGTTCACGACAGGCAAAAAACGCAACTCGGTCACCATGTTGTGAATGAACACGGCCTATTTTATATCCCGGAAGTGCAAGCGTTCGGCTAGTTTTTGTCACAGCAATGTCTCAAAATGATCAGATGTTGAACAATCGCGAAAACGTATTAACGAAGTCTTCTTTTGCGGTGTTCAGCAAGGGTTTGCCATGGCCACATAGTGCATGCTTGAAGGTCAGAGATTTTAAACGGATAAAATCATCGGCAACTGGGCATGCGACCTGCTGCCAAACTGGACCAACATTCGCTGGGGTAAAAAAGCCCATCTCCTGCATCATTTCAGTGGATTGTGCAGAAAAATAGCGGTCTGCTTTTTCCCAGTTTTGAATCGCATCGCATCCGATTAATATGCCTCCTTCTCGAGACAATAGAATGATACTTTCCGGCACTTGGGTCTTTTCAAACATAAACACAGAAGCATCAGCGATAGGTAACACCGAATCTGTGTTTAGTACCTGCACGTCATGGCAGTTATGCTCAGGATCAATCCCAGGCAAGGTCCAGTATGTGGCTTGATATCGGTCTAGGTAAAATGCATCATCGCGCCCATGTAGAGCACCTACGCGGATAACATCTGTTACACTTCCCAACGAGTCTAAGTGATTCAATCCTTCTTCATCAAGCCGAATACTGTTCAAAATGATTAGGCGCTTTCCTTCCCTAACGACAACCATGTTTCTGCTAAACTGCCAGTCTTTGTCCATCAGAACGGTTTCCATGCTGCCAGTCACACAAAAAATGTTAGGAAAAACTTCGTCAAATGTGCCATGCGACAGTGCGTCAGGGAAATGAGACATATTTACTACCTTAGTCGAGTTCATAATTGTAATGCCCAACAAAGCGGTATTCTCTGGCATATTCATGCAAATAAGCGTCGAGGTAATGTTGCTGAGCTTCATTAAGTCGTCCGTGGCGTATCATGTCCAGCGACTCGTCCTGCGTACTGGTATCCATGCGTTGTAAGTGAAAAAGGGTCATGTCTCTACCACCAAAGAATCCCTTTAAAAATTCGTGTCGAGGTTGAGCATCGGACATATCAAAGACACAGCCATGCAGTGCCGTATAAAGCGGTTGCGATGTTAACATGCTTGCATTGAATTCAGGATGCTCTCCAGCAGGCAGCGTAAATTTTGGGTAATACTGCGGTTGGTGAACAGGGTGCGTCATTAGTTGACGTATGTAAGTTGCATCTAAACCTGCTTCCGTTGCACCTTTTACAACAATATTTAGGTAGCGTTGGCTCGGCAGGCATTGGTTATTGATGAATGCTGGCATACCTATATAAGTTGTGGCCTGCGACGGCTTTTGTGGGTCATCAAGTACGCTAACATTAACCTCAATCCTATCATAGCCGTATCCATAAGCCTCTGCGTCATCAAGGTAAGGTAATGCGGTGGAATCACATATGTGCAACATGCCCAGAACCTGATCGTTTTCACATCCGGTATATTCGATATTGCCCACGCCGCCCTCATGGCGAAAAAAATGCTCAACGTTAAATTTCAAACGCCAACCTGTTAGCTTCGCACGCCTTGACGACAGCGGCACAACGCCTTTGGCGCGCAGCGACGCTATGTTCATATTAGAGCCAAATCCAAAGTAATGAATCATGTTGACGACTACTGACTATCCTTACATTGAAGAGTTGCAAAACACGCAGAACACAACATACCAGACTGGGGTTTCAACATAAAAGATTTATTCCTTTTTTGGGTAGGTTTTGTCATAGGGTGGAACTAGGTTTGGCGCATCAGTGCGTGCTTGAGATTGTTGAAATACGGATTCGAATGTTGGGGCAACTTCCATCCTATCTCCGAGTGCCCATTTGTCTTTAGGGATCCCAAACCAATGTAACAACGTGGCAGCAAAAGAAGTGGAATCAAATGGCGCGTCTTGTTCTGAACGTAAAACGGTGTGAGGTTTTATCCACGGAGAAACAAAAACGGCGGGCACTCTTGGCCCCATTAAGTTATAAGAAAATCCGTTATTTAAGTCATTTGGCCAGGGTTTCCGCGCATAAGGAGGCTTAACGTGATCATAAATTCCATTATTTTTGTCGAAGGTGACAACTAACAATGTCTCTTCCCATGCAGGTCCTTGTTTGATGGCATTATAAATTGAATTTAGGGCAACCTCCGCAGGAACTAAATCGCAGCCTGGGTGATAAGACGTTGTACCCTTTTTCTTGTACCAGTAAGGCTCCAAATAGCTAAACGCCGGTAATGAGCCTGATTTGGCATCGGTAATAAACTGATCGAACTGTGCAAAATAATCATCAGGGTTGGCGTCCACCGTGGGGATTTGGCCTTTGAGGTACAATTGATTGGTGAAAATACCCCCTTTCCATTCCATTGAATAATAAATCTTCCAGTCACTAATTCCGTAATTCCAAAGGACCTTCCAAATAGATTGGCGATGTGGCGAGTCTGGAAAATATTCGTAGGCATCGCCCCCCTCCCAAGTACCTAACTTATTGTAAGCTGACCCGGTCACAGAGAACCCGCGATTCACGTCTGTACCGCCCGGCATAGAGCAGAACCACTGATCAGACACAGCAAAAGCTTTGGCAAGCCCGTTTAACACCGGAAGTTGCTCAGCAGAGAAGGTTTCCATGACTTGAGGGTTGGCGTTATTCAGAACAAATCCTCCCATATCAGGTTGGCCATTCTGCCAATAACCTTCAACGTCAGTGAACATCTGTTGTAATCCGTCCATCGTGTTATGAAAAGGATCTTGTTGTAAAGCCATCAAATTCCACTGATCACTTAATTGACCGTCTTTGAATTTGCTGACCTTAATTTTGTCGCCCTGAAATTCATTGTAATCTTCCGTGCTGGCGCCTTCGAAGGGCTGATCTGAACCAATAAAATGGCACTTTTCCTCATCTTTTTCGTAGAGCCAACCCAACACATTGTCGAAGGAACGACTTTCCACCATGTAATACACAACATGTTTAATTTTACTGCGCATAAATTCCATACTTCCGGCAGATGGAGCTGGGGCAGTTTGTACCGGTGCAATAGACTGGAATGGCGTGAGCAGTGAATCATTGTCAATGTAGTCAGGTAAGGTTCCCTCTCTTAATGGGCCGACCAAGCCGCTGTCGGAATCGGGGTTGAATGACCACAATCTGTAGTAATTATCACGTTTGCGCCAATCCAAAATGACATCACCAATCGCGATCAATTGGTGTTCGTGGTTGATATCGGACCAACGGCCTTGAGTAATTGCCGGCAGAGAAAGTGGGACCGGCTGTTGGGGATCAAAGCTCCATATCGTGAAACTGTGCCCATCGGGGTGGCGGTCAAGCACGTAGTTTCCGATTGGTATTAACGTATGACCCTTTTTAATAAGGGGGAAGTTCCCTTGACCCAATCCAAAATAACTTGGCAAAGGATCTTGCGGACCGGTGGGCGTCGGGCAAGCATCAAAATTGAACAATCGAAAGGTCCCTCGCCCCTCGGAAAAAAGCGTGTTCAATACAAAACTGCCCACAGACGTGAGTTCGATATTGTTGCCTTGATTTGGGTCGGTACTGTAATACGCACGGTAATCAAAGAATTTGTTTTTATCCCAGAAACCACTTTGTATCGAGGTCTCATTCAAAGGGTCAGATGAAGCGGGATCAAACTTAACGACTTTAAAAGGATATCCATTTTTGCCGGCTTGTTGAGTAAGTGGTCCCCATTGCAAAACGTATTGCCCACTTTGGATAAACTGCCATGATTCGTCGAATGTACCGGGTTGGTCAGTGGCAACGGGCGTAAATAATTCCGCTTTATCTGGAGAAAACTGATACAAGGAATAGTTATTAGTGTTTGAAGAGCGATGAATTACATAGTTGTTGCTTGGAGTGACGGAGTCGGAAATTGGCATTGAGCTTTCCTTCGGCTTCTTATTTAATGCTGCATTGAATGCTCAATGTACCAAAAAACAACCAGTTATCTATTAAAAAGTCATACAAAGTCGTTGATAAGGAACAATAAGCTACTCCGCAGCCGGCGTTTCAAATTTTTCCTTCAAGCTAGTTTAACTCTTGGTTAGACATAGATTCGGTTTTCTATAATTGGCACCTGAAAGAAATTGCTCATTCGTTTCATTCAAAATACCATCACGGAAACTGAGTTATTGTAAATTGTTGTTTTTCGACAACATCACAGTTGTGATCGATGCAATTCAAATGATACCGTGAATAAAAAGGAGATCCGTCATGGAAAATCAAAACAGCCCTTATCAGGCCCCAGAGTCCGAACTTTCAGAGCAAGCACCTGCTGCAGATGGTTTTCACTATGTTGGACCGCAAAATCGGCCTACTAGTGCTGGAATGCATTGGATTAGTTCAGGGTTTGCCATTTTTAAACAAGATGCAGGCATGTGGGTTATCACCATGTTTGTCGGACTATTTGTTGCCCTGGCGATAAACTTTGTTCCTGTTTTAGGAACTCTTGTCAGTTCTCTTATTAATTTTGTTTGGGCTGGTGGTCTAATGTTGGGTTGTCAGGCCGCGTATGAAAAAAGAGGGTTTGAACTCAAGCATTTGTTCGCAGGATTTACCCATAATGTCTTGCAACTGATCCTGTTGTCCTTCGTTACCAGCTTAATTGGTATGGTTTTAATGTTCACGGTTGTAGGCTCAACCTACTTGGAAATATTGTCTGGCTCTGAGATGTCTATGGCACCAGAAGAATCGATTGAACTCATGCTGTCAGTGTTGGTGGCATTAGCATTGATGTTACCACTGTTTATGGCTGTATGGTTTGCTCCTGCACTCATTGTCTTGCAAAACATGCCTTTCTATTTGGCGATGAAAGAAAGTTTTCTGGGCTGTTTTAAGAACGTTTTACCTTTCTTGATTTACGGAGTGGTGACATTAGTGCTGTATATTTTGGGGGCAATACCTTTATTCTTAGGGTTACTGATAGTTGTTCCGCTGATTTTTACTTCCATGTATACAGGTTATCGAGATATATTCCTGGCCGAAGTTGAAAAACCTGCCGATCAAGCAGTCTTTCAGGATTAAAATCGTTTAACACAGTAAAGGAAACAGGTTGTAAACTATGGACAATGACACTTCAAATTTGTATCAAACACCGGAAGCAAGGTTAGACGCGAGCATTGATACTAAGGGCAATTATAGCGGGCCCAAACACGTACCTTTTTCGCTTTCCCTACAATGGATTAGCAAAGGATTTGAGTTATTTAAGCGTTCACCTGGCGGCTGGCTATTAACCATGCTTGTCGGTTTTTTAATGTCTATCCTCGCCAACTTCATACCTTTGGTAAATTTAGTCTATGGCTTGTTTATGTATGTCTTTTTAGGTGGCATTTTTATCGGTGCACAAAAAGTGTATGAGGGTGAGAAGTTTGAAGTCAGCTATTTGTTCGCAGGTTTTTCTCGTTATCCTGGTCGTCTCATTCTGCTCGGGTTGATGCCTTTACTTATGGCCATGTTCGTAGGTGTTTTAGCCGCAGTTTTCCTTCCTGCTTACCAAGGGTTTGTTGATCAGGGCGGAGGTTCTGGTGCTGCCGTGTTCGGAATCATTCTTGGAGTAATAATGATGCTGGTCACTATTCCGTTTATGATGGCAGTATGGTTCTCTCCTGTCCTCATCGTACTGCATGAGCTACCGCTTACAACGGCGATGAAAGAAAGTTTCTATGGCTGTGCTAGAAATTTGATTAGCCTAATTGTGTTAATGGTGATCAGTATCATATTGATGATGATTGGTGGCGTTCTGGCTATTGTTGGATTGTTTGTGGTCATGCCCATTTTATTTGGTGCGAATTTTGCCGCCTACCAAGATATTTTTCTCACAAAGGTCGAATAATTTGAGTGGCTGGTTTACAGCCACCACATCAGAAGCACACACACACTAAGCACACAGATGTGCGGCAAACAAACAGTAGGTGACAAGCCGCTCTTAACATATTCGATTATTAAGCCAGCAGCCGAAGGCCTGCTTTGCTGCCAATGAGTATGAAATTGCATCGCTACCACGTCACTTTGCTTCGCCAGCCCTTGTTCAATCACCAGTATTCTTTGTTCTGTGCGCGCCTGAAAGGTTTTCCATATTGCATCGAGCATCCACAGAACTATACACAAACAAAAAATCACAAAATCCAATTTTTGGTGAAACACTAAGGTTGAACAGATCACAACACTGAACACTTTAATTAACAGCGACCACTTTTCGAAACCTGCATATTCTTGTTGCAAGATTTCCCATTCTTTTTGTAACACTAACTCTTTGTCAATCATGCAATGTTCTTAATAGGACTCTAGTTGTAACGTCACAATATATCAGCACGACTAAGTCTGTGCACTAAAATGAATTTTAACAATTTCTGACCATTGAGAACTAATTGCCACGATGATAGAGACCTGCACAGATGATAAAGCGCCAGCGGAAAATACATTACCAACAAAAAAAGCTCCCGAAGGAGCTTTTTAGGAAGCAGCTAGTGACACTGCAAATTTAACTTTTGTATGGACTAGATACGGTTGTTAAGCGCTGCCGCTAGATCAGTATCCATAAGACCATTTTCTGAAACCCAAGCGCGAAGGGTTTTGCCATCTGACTCTGGTGCGTTTAGTGCACTTTTAGGCAATTTCTTCACAAGTAAAGTTCCTGACTCTACCGCATTCGCTTTAAATGCTGTACGGATTAAACTCTCGCCACCACAGCTAACGCCATTGTAGTAGTCTTGAAGTTTCAAACCGTAGTTAGTTTGAACATTCTTCATTTTCTTACGAAGTTCACCTTTGTCATCTGCTTTTACGATTGTGCAGATATTTTGCAAAGCTTCATTAACGTCAGCTTGCGCTTGGCCAGCAAAAACAAGAGTAGAAGCAGCAACTAGGATAGAAGTTTTAACGATTTTCAACATGGTTATTTCCTCAATTTTAAAGTGTTTAAATGTGCGACTCGGTGTCGATGCGGCGCATTAAACGTGAAAAATTGAGTGCTGTGTATTATTTAGTCAATACAAAGGTATGGCTATTGATACCAAAAAACTGAACAAAAAAGCTTCAAATATCGGTCGTGATCTGCATAAGATAGGAAGATTCCACTCAATCCATTGATTTATATGCAAAATTTCTTTGTAAATCGTTTGTTAATGGCTCTTAAACGATAAAGAGGGCAGAAAATGTGCTTTTAAAAAAATCACATTTTCTGCATTGACCTTACAAATCGATGGGTAATCTTGTTCCCATTCCTGGTCCGTAAACAACCGCATTCAGCAATAATCGATTGGTACCACGTGTTGAACCTCGAAAGTTCGGTTGCCCAGCGAATAAAATGACTTGGCCGCTCTTCATACGTTCGCGAGTAAGGTACGCTGAGTTGGCTATTCGTTGCGCTGCTTCTGGCCATAACAAACCACTCATTCTGATTGAAAGCGTCTGCTTCTCAGGCAACGAGTACCATCCCAAAGCTGATTCTGTTTCAGATTCTGACGGAGCGTCCTTGTATACACCGATACGAACGACGGCTTCTGATTTTTCATCGGACATCAACACCGGCAGCTTGCTATACAAAATAGGCAAGGTTTGATTAACGCCAAAACTCAGCCAATGTTTCTGATCGACTCGACCAGCCACCATTGCCCCTGAGGGCATAAACAGCGTTTGCCACTTATCCCGTTTTTTCAGTTCATCTTTTTTAAGACGCTTGGGCGCATCTTTCCACGGGTAGGCCAAATCCATGGGCAGTTGGTTTTGGAGTTGTAACACCGTGGAGTCAACCTCTTGCGTTGCTAACCATTCTCTTTGTAACGCAATATCAAAGTCTTCTGCTTTGTCATAGGTTTGATCTATGGTTTTCACTTGACCAAACCCATCCTTGCCTGCAATCGATGCAGAAGAGGATTGATGTGCGATCAACGTTCCACCTTGTTCAACCCAGGTTTTGAGTGCCTTTTTCTGACCTTCACTTAAACTTGTACTAGTTGGCATGATGAGTACGTTATAGCGGCGTAAATCAGCCCGAGTTAAAGATGACTTGTTAATCTGACTGTGACGAATACCCAAATGATGATCTAAGCTCCACCAAGTCGCACCGACATCGTAACTGCGGGTATCATCATGGCTTACAACAGCAATTTGAGGTTTGCTCAACAATTTAAAATGACGTCCACCCCAGTCGGGCAAGTCACCAGCGCCAAGCCCAGTGCGCAAGGTCACTATGGCTAAATCGAGTTCTTTTGCTGAGCGATTAAGTACTTCTAGCGCTTGACTGTTTTTCATATTGTCTGTCGTTGTAACAACCACTGAACCTCTAGGTAATACCTGATCACCAAACTGCGCCTCTTTATCAATTACACGTGTGATGACGCCTTGTTCCATGATGCGCGCCGCAAAACTCACTGAACGATCATCTTCACCATTTACACCCCATGCTATGCCATCGGCTAGTCCGGCAACAAAAGCTTGTTCTGGTTTGTTGTAAGGCGTTAATGACCTTGACAGGTTTTGCGGAACGGTCAAGGCGTCTAGACCGTACATCATTGTTAGATTCCAGGCAGTAGTGTCGTACATTATTGAACGGCCTTCGCGCAATATGCGTTGGCGTTCTTCCTGCAGGGTCTGTGGTTTTATTTGTGCGTCAAACTCCATAATTGCAGCCAATAGGCGAGCTTCTGGCTGTCGGTTGGGGATCACCAGGCTACCTTTGGGAATGGTCGCCGTTTTTAGAGTTTGTCCAAGATGATCGATAGCGTTTTTGACATTGAGGTCTTTTTCCGCGACAAAGACCTCAATATCCTGTGCCAATAAACGGTCAACTAATGCCTGCGTTCTGCCAAGGTTTTGATTTGCTAAAATTACGAAGCTGCGATCGGCGTATTCACTATCTTTACTGATAACATTTTTTCTATCCTGCCAATAATCTTGATACATCTGTTTGCTATATTTGCTCAAGCTTTGCAAATTCGCCATGGTACTTACGAACTGGTGATGCACAGATTCCTTATAGGTTTGTACCGTTCCCTCCGGTCGTCGCACGCCATCTTCCGCCATCCGTGATTGTTCATAGAGAATGTGCATAGACCCGCGATATTCAGCATAGTTAGAGTAACCGGGATACCAGTTCTCAAACCACTCTCCGGTATAATAGCGCCATTGTTTTTGATCAAAAGCCGCACCTTGATCCTCTGAGAAGGCCACCGCCCATTTTTGCAGGCTGGGGGCAATATTAAAATTAAGCGGTTGTCTGGGAGGCCCCATCAAATAGGTATCCTGAGCACCCATTTCGTGACCATCAATCATCAATTGTGGACGCCACTTGTTGATCAGCGCAACGCGGCCAACTGTTTCAGGTTGTGTGAGATAGAAAAAATCACGGTTTAAATCAAAAAAGTAATGGTTGGTGCGACCTGAAGGCCAATCACCTCGATGCAATAACGATTGATCATCGACATTGGGAGCCGTTCCTCGATATTGCTCCAAGGATTTGGCAAAGCGGTCCCGTCCATCAGGGTTCATTAGTGGATCGATTACTACCACCATATTGTTCAGCATCTCGAGCACCGCAGGGTCTTGTGAAGCCGCTAAATGATAAATGGCGGTAAGTGCCGCATCGGCGCCTGAGGTTTCATTGCCGTGGATGGAATAAGCCATCCAAGCTGTAGCTGGCAATTCATCGATAATTCGTTTGGCAGCTGCGCTATTGGTTTTTCGGGGGTCCGCTAGCTGAGAAATTTTATCTTCTATCTCATCTAACTTCGCCAAATTCTCTGGACTAGAAATATACACTGCGAACAGTGGACGATTTTCATGGCTGCGAGCGTACTCAACCACTTTTATTCTGTCGCTTTGTGATTTCCAAGTATTAATCGATTCGGAAATTTGCGCGGGTGTTGCCATCTGTTTGCCGATAGCAAATCCCAAAATCGAGTCTGGGTGAGTCACGTTTGCATTGTACTCTCCAGACAACATTGAATCTGTGTAGACTAAATCAGGATCATAAGTGGGTTTCATCAACAAGCTGGCCTGCACTGAGCACGACAGTGCAGCGGCAAGTGCCAAGGTCATAAGAAGACGCATAGTGGTTCCCTGTTCGGTTTATTAGTATTAATTGGTGTTAACTAAATTATTGTTATATCAAGATGCAAGGTATTACTACAATCATTTGAATCAAATGGATTGAATTGTCACCAGATACTTTTCTATTTTACTTACCATAACAGAGTTAGGCTGATAGTGGGATGAGATGTGGTTCAGTAAAGCTATGGCACAGTCAATCGAGTTACTTTGTGTGCATTGTTGCAAAAGGTTTGCGTGGTGTGGGTAGTGCGCTTCGAAGCGTCTCTCAGCTGACCAAGGATCTGCGATGCTATTGCCGCTAGGATCTTCCGTTGCTCTGATTAACTCGATAAGCCTGTTCACAGCGTAATGCTGAATAAAGTAAGACGCTGATACTCGCTCACCTCGTAAATAACGCCCCAACCCAACATAGATGTTGGTGAGCAATTCCCCCAATAAAAAGGCGACTTCAGTGTTGGGCTTTGGTGGGCTTTTGGCCGGTGTTGCTAAATTACTCGGTACGTTTGCATTGCACCATATGAGTTTTCCAGGTGCGTAATCTGCATGGTGTAACTCGTTTAACTCAAACACAGCGAATTCACAAAAAACATCATCTGCATAAAGCAGTTTATAACCGTCAGCAGTATTCTTGAAACTATATGCCACTTGAGCAACGTCGGTTAACCAACTTAGATTTTGCAGAAAATCTAGTTTGTAGCCATTTTCGACAACCAGGAAAAAATCTAAATCGGAATAGGCATCCATCCTGGAATCTTCTTGGCCAGCCGAGCCCAAACCAATTAGTGCCAGAGTATGGGGAGTAGTAGCAACAGAATGCCCAATTTGGGCCAGTCTGGTTTTTAACAGGGCGATTTTTTCTCGGCTATTCATCGTATTCAATGTGTGACTCAAAGCTGTAATATCATATCGAGATTTTCCACTTCAGTGTAATAGCTGCCAACATGCTTAAAACCAAACTTTTGATAATAATGAACGGCTAAAGTATTGCGCTTTTGCACGCCGCCCATTAAAACAACCGTATTGTAATGCAAGCGTATTAATTCCTTGCAGATGATTTCGAAAACTTGGCTGCCAAGCCCTTTTCCAATCATGGATTCAGCCATTGATGGCGCATAACTTACGACCTTGCCTTCTGCCAAGGGTAAGCCATATTCTTCATAACGACACAGTTCGTTTTCAGATACATCGACTTGAACAATGAAGTAACCAAAGATTTTAGAGGGTTCTTCCTGGTTGACTATTACCAATCTTACATCAGTATCATTAGCCATTTGATCTGGTAGGCAGAGTTTTTGAGCGTAGTCAGCATCGAGTGGATGGGGCCCAAAATACTGCTTGGTCTGATTAGACATTTGTAAAAAATAGTCAGCCAGTGCAAGACCATCCACATTGGTTAGTCGCCGAATGGAATAGGATGCTAATCCACCGCCTAATGATTGTTGTGTGAACATGCTCAACTTCCATCAAGGTTATCACCCCTAGCCTAGTGAATACGTATTCACTAAGCAATGCTTGTAAGATTCGGATAGATTTAATATTGAATCATTCTGATTGAACCTGATCCGAACGTTTGGCCGTGGTTACAACCAAGAGTAAGTGAACACAAGTATGACAAAGCATGACTCCATCGTAATTTCGACTCAGTGCCGAGAACGTTTTCTTGATCAACACCAGTTACCGATATTTTCTCATTGGTGTATTTTTTTGGCTGGTTTGTCCGAGCTTCACCATCAATACATCATTAGTAAACAAAAGATGGGTTATCATGTGGTATTGGCTACGCTGGAGGGCAGTGGGATACTGTCTTTGCCTGGAAAACCCAAACAGGTCATGCAGCAGGGCGACATGTTATTGCTACCAGCCGATTGTGAATTTCGATATGAGTTAAATGAGAAGAAGTATTGGCAGACAGCGTGGTTGATGCTTGAACCGACTAAAACCTGGCAACATTTTCCTTCTACCGCCACTCTAAACAAAGATACTAAGTGGAATCAATCCTTTGCACGTGTATTGCAGGAGCTAAATATTGAAAGCGTAGAGTCTACCTGTGATAAAGATGAAATGGTGAAGCTACTTTGTGAACAATTGTATTTGTTGGTGGGTCGCCAAATTCATAGTCAGCCTGGTAACAAAAAGGTAGCGACTCAGCGCTTAAAACAGTTGGTTAATGAGATAGAAATGAGCCCATCTAAGCCTTGGTCTCTCGATGACATGTGCCGCTATTCCCACTATTCAAGAGCTCAGCTAACGCGACTATTTAATCAGCATTTTGCTCAGTCTCCGAGTCGAAAAGTCATCCATATTAAAATGCACTATGCAGCCCTAATGCTTCGGACGACTTCGCTACCGATCAAACAAATTGCGCATATGGTGGGCATTGACAATGCCTATAATTTTTCCAGCCGATTTAAACAATCGATGGCGCTCGCTCCTAGTGTCTATCGCCTTAAAAACGCTGACAGGGCACCGTCACGCCACCTTGCTTGATTTATATTTAGCTATCGCTGAGGCGCTAACAGCACAGTGCCATATTCGGATGTGATAGACACTTGCCCATTTTGCACTGTTGTTTGTTGATTCGAGTAGTGATCAAGCAATTTAGTGCCGTCTGGCCACACTTCAGACAATCTAATCGTTTTCTTTCCGGGATCCGCTTCTAGAGCAACAACAACTTTCCTTTGGTCATCTAACACGCGAGCAAAGGTGTAAGGTTGAGCCAAGAGCATTTGATGTCTACCTGAACCCAACGCCTGATGTTGTTGACGGAATTGTCCGAGTTTTTGCCAATGAGACAAAATTTGTTGTGTTTCGGTTGATTCAAGGCTTGCCCAATCCATGGGGAGCCTGAGCTTGGCGTCACTCGTATCGATTTTGTCGATGGGCCGAGATACTTCATCCCCGTAATAAATTTGTGCAGCGCCTGGGCTCAACATCAATTTATTTGCCGTTTTAAAAGGTTGCGCTCTATCTGGATCATAAGGCTCAGGATCATCATGAGAAACCACATAATTAAGAATTCCAGCACCCTTGAGTGGTCCTGCTTGTAATTCCCGGTCATACAAGCTAAATAATTCTTCGTAACTCATATGAGCGTGCTCGACAAACCCCATATTAATCAGACTATCCATGCCGTAATTGTAGAAATCTACCTGTTTATCGCCAAAATCATAGTTGCGGGTGCCTTTTGCGGTATCTTTAAAGCCGTTTACGCCAAAGTGCATAACCTCGCCCACCATAAAAAATGGCATGTCGTGAGTGACCTGTTCTGGGTTGTTGGCTCGCCACAGCTCTAATGAATATTGTGCTTCCTGTTTAAGTACCGACCAAATTTCAGGTTCGACGTGCTTGGCAGTGTCGACACGAAATCCGTCTACTCCATATTCTTTAACCCAGTCAGTTAGCCATTTGACAATATAGTTTTTAGGGGCTCTGGGTAGTTGGGTGCGTTGGAAAAATGCATCCAATTCAGCCAACTCTTGACTCAATCGCCCCTCTTCTTGCCACTTGTCGAGTAAAAATTTTGGTAAGGGTGTGTCTTCATCCGATTCGGTTTTAATGTCTGGTAAATTACTATTGAGCCCGCAACTAACATTACCTGCAAAGCTGTCCCAGGTGCATTCTGGCGTCATGCGTACCCAACCATCAGGCCATTTTGTGTCGGTTTTGGTGACAGGCCCAGTGTGGTTAATGATCACATCCAACAAAACTTTAATGCCTTTCTCTCTGGCTCTTTGGATGAGCAGATTCAACTCTTCCTCTGTCCCAAATGCCTTATCTACTGCCGTCCAATCCTTCGGCCAATATCCGTGATAGGCGTAGGTTGCACCCCAGCCTTCATCTTGGTCATGGATTTGTTCTACTACCGGTGTGAACCAAATTGCATCTACCCCCAGCTTGCTAAAATACCCTTCATCGATTTTGTTGATAACACCCTGTAAATCACCACCGTGCAAACCTCGAAGATAAGCTGATTCCTTATACCGTCCGTAAGCTTTGTCGTTGCTTGGGTTGCCATTATTGAACCTATCTAACAGCATGAAATAAACGGTTGCATCATGCCAAAAAGGGTCTATGCCAGTTGGCTCAGTTTCTAAACTTTGCGCAGTTGATGCTTGGGCGGTGGGGTCTGAATTGTTGGAACAACCAGATAGGGATAAAAATACGATAACAGTAAAATAGAAAAACAATTTGTTCATGGAGGGTATCACGACTGAAAAAAGTAATTAGACCTTATCAGTACACAGATTTTATGGAATCTGAAATATTACCGAAAACCTTTATGATTGACTCATTTCGACTCAATTCTCCAAAGTTGGATCGCCTGATATTGCCTTATCTATTCTACAAACAAGGACAAAAAGTCAGCTTGCGCAAGGGTTGTTATATGCTCAAACGACTCATCGTCTTCCAGGGTTTGCGAAACAATCAGTGCACCTTCTAGTGTCGCCAAAAGACAGCTTGCACGCTTATGAATTTCATCTTCAGAATACGAACACCCATGGGTGACCGCCACATGGGAAAGCCAAACCAAATTACGGATAAAAAAAGCTTGGATCTGAGGTAATACACTTTCCGGAAGTACCGCTTTTTCTGCCCCTAGCATGCCGCACAAACAAAGTTTTCGGTCATTAACCAGTGCGCTTCTGAAAACATCTGTATAGGCAGCAATAATCTGATCTGGGGATTGTGTTGTTTGATCAATGGCATCCAAGGTATTGAAGAATCTGTCTGAATAACGCTTCGCGACGGCGATCGCCAAATCCACTTTTGTTGGAAAATGATAGTGCACGCTTGAGCTTTTAATGCCGACTTTAGCTGCGATCTCACGAAAACTAAAAGCATGATAGCCGTGTCTTCGGATCATATCCTCTGCAATATCAATTATTTGTTCAGCCGTAACCTTGGGCATCTATCACCTTTTTGTGAGCGCATTGACGCGTTAAATATTGCCACATAAAAACCTTGGATGGAATGTCTCATTGGGCGCGCATAGCTAGAATTTGTCTATTGCAAAATCATATTGACAACTATGACTAGTTAGTTTATTTTTTAGGCTACCTATCAGTAGGTAGGTAAATAAATAACGAGGTTGAATTTGATTAACTCCTGCAAGGGTTAATCAACTCAATTCAGATTGATGATTACAGAAAGCGAGAATGAATATGAAGATCTACGATGTGGCTAACTTTCCAAATCCTTTGAGAGTAAGAATTGCATTAGCAGAAAAAAACGCGTTATCGGCAGTACAGTTTGTTCCGGTTGATGTGCTAAATGGCGAACATAGACAAAAAGCGTTTTTAGATAAAAATCCAAATGGCACCGTTCCTGTGCTTGAATTGGATGACGGAACTTACATCGCTGAATGTTCAGCAATTATAGAGTACATTGATATGATGCATTCAGGTCCTGATCTGCTGGGAACATCCGCAAAACAAAAAGCCTTAGTCCATATGTTGCAACGTCGTATGGAATCTAATGTACTTGATGCCGTAGCCAATTACTTTCATCACGCTACTGAAGGCTTGGGTCCAGATTTGGAAACAACACAATTTGCCGATTGGGGGGAATTTCAAAAACAACGAGCGCAGGCTGGAATGAAATATGCCAATGAGTTGTTAGAAGAAAACAAGTTTATCGCTGGAGACGAATTTAGCGTAGCTGACATCACACTTTATGCAGGGCTGGTATTTGCGGATTTTGCTAAAGTTGATATTGACTCTTCACTCAAGGCACTGGCCAAGTGGCGCAGTTTAGTGGCCGCAAGACCAAGTCTTGCCCAAGTTGCATAATGGAATCACTCAAAATGAAAATACATGCTGATTTTTCTCAACGTGTGCTGGTACACAGTGATGAAGAACCCTGGATAGCGTCTCCGATGCAAGGGGTCGATAGACGGCCCCTCGATCGGATAGGTGGAGAAGTCGCTCGTGCGACAAGCATTGTCCGATATGCGCCTGGGAGCCATTTTGCAAGCCACGTGCATAGCGGAGGAGAAGAGTTTCTGGTTCTGGATGGTGTTTTCCAAGATGAGCATGGAGACTATCCTGCTGGAACTTATGTTCGAAACCCTCCCCAATCAAAACACATTCCGCGCTCAGATGAGGGCTGTACGATATTTGTGAAACTGTGGCAATTTGAACCTAACGATACTAAGCAATTTAGTGTGGATACGTTGAGCGCATCATTCAGCCAAGACAAAAACTGTTCTGATATCGAGTCGTTGGTTATGCATGAGGACGACATCGAACAGGTGTCGCTCAAAAAAATGCCACCTGATAGTTCTTTCTCAGTCGATGCAGAAAACGGCGCAGAGATACTCGTTTTGTCCGGAGAATTATTCGAATCGGGGGATGCGTTGCGGCAATTCAGTTGGTTAAGAATTCCTACAGGCAAAAAACTCAATATTGTCGCAAGTTCTCAAGGCGCGATTTTTTGGCTAAAAACTGGCAACCTGCCGCGTATTGAGCAACAGATAGAACGTGTGAAAAACGCTTGATGATCCCACACGTAGAAACACTGATAGTCGGAGCCGGACTCAGTGGTTTGCATTTAGCGATGCAATTACATAGCTCAGGCCATTCTTTTCAATTGGTCGAATCACGGCAAAGAGCAGGTGGGCGAATACTCACCGATGAGCAGTCAGAAGTTGACCTAGGACCAGCGTGGTTTTGGCCAGCGCATACTAATATGTCGAAACTGGTTCAACATTTATCTTTGCAGGTTTTCGCACAATTTACTCAAGGAGATGGAATTTTTCAAACCGCCTCCGGATTACAACGAATACCTCAAAGTCTTACGGAGCCATCCTATAGAGTTGTTGGAGGTATGGGAAAACTTGTGGACAGGATATGTCAGACGATTCCTGTCAAATCACTGCAAATTGGTGCGGCGCTAACACACGTTGAACACCAAGATGATCAGGTTAAAGCGACATTCTATTCAGAAAAACAGGGGAATTTTTGTCTATTATGTAACAAGTTAGTTTTGGCCATTCCCCCCAGGATTGTTGCGAAACACATCAAGTTTAGTCCTGCATTGTCCACTAATATCGTCGAACAATGGCGCTCTGTACCAACGTGGATGGCCGGCCATGCTAAAGCAGTATTATATTTTGATAAAGCCCATTGGCGTACTTCGGGTTTTAGTGGTTTTGCTTTTAGTCAAACCGGGCCTTTGGCTGAAATCCACGATGCCTGTACTGAGAATTGCGCTGCGCTGTTTGGTTTTTTTGGTTTATCCGCTGACCAGCGTAGACAACTATCAAAAGATGAGCTTGATAATCTGATTAGCAAACAAATTGTCTCATTGTTTGGTCATAGGCCAACACAGATTAGAATTCACGACTGGGCGAAGGAAGAATTCACCAGCACAGCGCTGGATCACTCCTCCGCTAGCCTTCATCCACAGTATGGGTCACATAGTACTTCAGTTTGGGATGGACGGGTTTTGTTGTGTTCGTCGGAATGTGCGACACATCATGGTGGTTATCTCGAAGGGGCGTTAGTTTCTTCCAATCAAGCATATCGATTGCTTATTCAATGAATTTCATGTCGTCAATGTTGTCATTCATCCCATCGGCCTTGTGAAAACGAGCTTAGAATCACAAACTTCTCATACATTGATTTAGGAGTCGCTATGAGAAAGTTAAATTACTTGGTGGTTGTTACCCTCTTCTTTACCGGTATTGCATCGGCAAATTCGTACCAGGAGATATTACAGAACTCGGATAGATGGCAGCAAGATCTCAAAGACGATGACAGACGTAAGCCCGCCCAGGTAATGTCGTTTTTTCAAGTTAAACCAGGAATGAAAGTGTTGGATGTGTTTTCTGGTGCGGGTTATTTCACTGAAGTCACGTCATTTATCGTAGGGCCTACAGGCTCAATTGACGCACACAATAATCAGGCTTACGTCGACTATATCGGTAAGGACAAATTGTTAGCACGATATAAAGACAATCGATTAAAAAATGTCAATTTGATCAACCAAGAAGCTAACGATCTGAGTTTGTGCGAGGGTTGTTACGACAGGATCCTTATGGTTCTGACATTTCATGATCTTTATTATGTAGACGTTGCCAATGGTTGGAATAAAATTGGCGCGCCTATGTTTATGCAAAAAATAAAACGCTCACTCAAGCCCGGTGGCAAATTAGGGATCATTGACCACAACGCTGAAACCGGTGCTAACATAAACGTCGCGCAATCTTTACATCGAATTGACCCAGACCTTATCAAACAAAAAATGCAAAAATGGGGATTTGAACTCGAAGCAGAAGCAGATTTCCATAGCAATTCAGAAGATAACCGTTCATTACCCATGTGGGATGATTCGGTTCGCGGGAAAACCGACAAATCTGTTTTGCGCTTTGTAATAGCTAAACAATAAATGTAGCCAATCGTTAAACTGAGCATTCTGAGTTGCTAAGAAATTCATTGTTCAGTTGGCAAGGTGTCGGCTTACTCACTTATGTTCTACTCTTTATATAGAGCGTCAGCGGATCTACCTGAAGGAGTGCCTAAGATGACTACATTGACCGGAAAATTCGAAGTGAGCATGCAACCACAAAAGGATGAATCCTTTGATGTGAGAAGAATGACGCTAGATAAAACTTACTTCGGTGATTTAAAGGGGCATGCCAAGGGTCAGATGTTGAGCCATGTGACCCAAGTAAACGGCTCGGCGGGCTATGTTGCAATCGAAATTTTCGATGGAGAAGTGAACGGCAAAAAAGGCAGTTTTGTCTTGCAACATTCTGGACAAATGGACAAACGGGCACAGTCTCTTGATATTTCCATCATTCCTGACTCGGGTTCGGGCGAATTAGTCGGGATCTCGGGCAATATGAGTATTGAGATAAAAGAAGGCCAACACTTTTATCACTTTGAATATGCTTTGCCCTAAGACTAAATGGCGCAGTAATCGTCCCTCCTTCTTAAAGCACAGATAAACACGCCACCATTTAAAAAAACAAAAATTTTTCTTGAAATTTTACATAAGCGCTTATATAAATATTTATGTAAGGAGGCTTTATGCACGAAGATTTTTTAGATGAGTTGGGTGAGCTTGCGTTGGGAAGCCGCTTAAAAAGGGTGAGTGAAAAAATGTTGGCAGACGCTGCAAAAGTCTATGAACATTTTGGAATGGCGATTCAACCAAAGTGGTTTACATTGCTCGCTTTGTTAGACAAAAAACATACTGTTAGCGTGGTCGAGGCCTCTGAATATCTGGGGTTGTCACAACCTGCACTGAGTCAATTCTGCCGCCAGTTGTCAGCCAAAGAACTCATCAATGTGGCAGCGGATAAATCAGATTCTCGCAAAAAAGTGATTCAGTTGTCAGCCAAAGGTAGAGTGCAGGTGCAAGTCATGAAACCTATTTGGTCGGCGGTTAATCTCGCTGCAATTGAATTGTCTGAACAGAGTAATAATCAATTTTATCAGGCCTTACTGTTATTCGAAGCGTCACTGGCTGAAAAGTCGCTGCTACAGCGCTCGCAACATCATTTTAAACAACTTGCCAACACTCAACTCAGTGAAGAGCAGATTAACATTATTGAGTTCAAGCCAACGCTGGCGAGCTATTTTGATGTGATCAACAGCCAATGGATTGAAGAAATGTTTGTTTTGGAAGAGGTAGACAAACGCGTGTTGAGATACCCCCAAAAAAATATTATCGAAAAAGGCGGAAAAATCTGGTTTGCGGAACATCCTTCCCTTGGCATTGTGGGAACTTGCGCTTTGTTAAACAAAGGCAATGGCGCATACGAATTGACAAAAATGGGCGTGCTAAAAACAGCACGAGGGCTCAAGGTCGGCGAAATACTTTTGCAACATGTCATTGAGCAAGCGCAATCATTGCCTCTTAACTGCCTGTTTTTATTAACTAATGCAAAATGTGAGGCAGCGATTCATCTCTATGAGAAAAATGGCTTTGTACACGACAAAGAGATCATGGATTCCTTTGGTAGGAGCTATCAACGCTGTGACGTAGCAATGCGCTGGACTCAAGAGGATTTTGCGACAAACCTCTAAAGGTCAATGACTTTTACAGGTGATTTCAATTTAATTGCTGGCTCCACGCTGCCAATTCTTCTGCGACAGGTTTATTGTGCTCAGACAAAAATGCTAAAAACGTAGCGGCATCGCGATTAACAACTCTCGAAATGGGAAAATTGAGCGTTTGCGCGTGCTTAATACTTTGGGTGTAATCCCCTAAGTGATAAGCAATGTGCGCATCACTTGAAAACACCACTTTCCAGTCCAGTCTATCGACTAACTCGAGTATCCTGATGCAATTAGGTTCGCTGCCAAGTCGCGAATGAATGAACGAGCTGTTGTTAATCTCTAACAATACATTATTGTCTTTTGCCGCTCGTATGACTTCTTCGACATCAATGGGATAATTCGGGTTGCCAGGATGCCCAATTATCTGACAGCCGCCCGATTTTATCGCGTGGATCATTGCAGACGTGTTTGTACTCATATCGCCAGGAGAAAACACAGGTTCATGAAAACTTGCTATTATAAAATCCAGATAAGGCTTCATGCCATCTGGCACATCAAGGTCACCGTCGGGCGGCATAATGTTGGCCTCAATGCCTCTTAAACAAGCAACATTATCGACTATTCGAGGGATAACATTTCGATTTCCAAAATGCCAGGGATGCGGGGAGTCTGGCATTTGAGGGCCATGATCAGTCAAAGAGAACATTTGCATTCCTTTGTCTTTTGCTTGTACGAAGTAGTCATGAACCGTGCTGTAAGCATGTGCACTGGCAATGGTGTGGGAATGAGTATCAACAAGTATTTTCATTCAATGAAACAACCTTTAATAAGGTGAAAAAGGGAATATTTTTAAATCCTAGAATATCATGGTTTGAAATACCAACTTACATGATCTATGTTGCAGTTTGTAACATAGGAATCCCGCTCTAGTATGAATAAACTTTTATGCGTCATTTGCCTGATTATTTCGCTGTTGTCTCAGGTAAGTGCCAAAGAACTCACCTTTGGTGTCTCTATTTCAAACAGTGCGCAACGAGAAGCATTTTATACACTGGCACGTCAATTTGAAGAAGCTAATCCTGAAGTTACCATTCGATTTAAAGCATTGACCAGTGAAGTTTATAAACAGGCGTTTCCAAACTATTTGCAAATCGATAAACATTTTGACGTTTTGTACTGGCATTCTGGGCAGCGTCTTTTTGAATATGCTGAGGATGGGTTGATTTTACCTATCACTCAACTTTGGAAAGATAATCAACTCGATCTGGCTTTTGATCATAGCGTCTCAAAATCTCTAATTTACAATGGAGACGTATACGGCGTTCCAATATCCTACTACCAAATAGGTTTTTATTATTCCAAACCACTTTTTAAGCAACTGAATTTACACGAACCACAATCCTGGGACGAACTGCTTTCCATGTGTCAGGTTTTAAAAGAAGCAGGAGTACCGCCAATTTTTATAGGCACAAAGAGTAACTGGCCGGCGACAGCATGGTTCGATTATTTAAATTTGCGTTTAAATGGGTTGGCATTTCATAAAGATCTTACAGCAGGAAAAGTATCTTTTCTTGATGAACGGATAAAAAAGGTTTTTGAGACTTGGTTGCAACCAATGAAAATGGGGTGTTTTATCGAAGAGCATCAATATTTAAGTTGGGAAGAGGGCTTACCTTATTTATATCGCGACCTTGTTGGTATGTCGATGTTAGGGAACTATGTCATTCAAAATATTCCTGATAGTGTCGTTGAAAATATTGGCTTTTTCCCATTCCCTCTTGTACAGACAGATCAACCCTCTTTTGAGGAAGCTCCTATTGATGTTTTGCTGATCCCAAAAAATGCCAATGATCCTGACTTAGCCCAACGCTTTTTGGCCTTTGCCAGCCAGCCAAATATTCAAAAAGAACTTAATGCGACTTTAGGAGTGCTGTCACCACATTCAGCTGCACAAGGTGAGACGTCTTCGTTAGTCAAAGAAGCGTACGAAGTCTTATCGAATGCTTCGGGTGTTTCTCACTATTTTGATAGAGATGCCACCAAAGCCTTTGCTGACCAAGCTATGCCGGTGATAGATGCCTTCATGGTTAATCAAGATATTGAAAAAACCTTGGCAAAACTGGAAGAGATCCGCTTAGCTAACTTTGACTCCACTAATTAAATGGCATAACACCTAACTGTGAAAAAATAAGGGATCCGATGGACAAATTCATGCAAGCTGCAATTGACGAAGCGCAAAAAGGGTTGGATGAAGGAGGCATACCCATAGGGAGTGTTATCGTTTATCAAAACAAAATCATTGGCCGGGGACACAACCGCCGAGTGCAATCTGGCAGTCCGATTTTGCATGGCGAAATGGATGCATTTGAAAACGCCGGTCGTCAAAGCGCACAGGTTTATCGGCAGTGCACCTTGTATACCACATTATCTCCATGTTCCATGTGCTCAGGCGCTATTTTACTTTATGAAATTCCAAAGATTGTTATTGGAGAGAATCAAACGTTCATGGGTGAAGAGAAGGTATTGCGATCCAAGGGCGTAGAACTCAGCGTGCTGCAAGATAAAAGCTGCATACAGATGATGCAAAATTTCATCGCTAAGAGCCCTGAACTCTGGAATGAGGATATTGGTGTGTGAGGAATGGCAAAACGAACTAATTGTGAATATTAACAATCACAATGTTAAAAATGTTTGACATGGAGTTGTTTATGGCTTACATTTTCTGCATGCTTTAGTCTGGAGGAAATGTTATGGATATGTCATTTAAAGAGAAAAGTGCTTGGATTTCACTATTCAGCACTGTATTGATATTCGGTTATTACTTTTACAGCGTTTTTCAGCTTTCTGACTTACCTGTAGAGCAAGCCAAAGAGGTGGCAAAAGGCTTATTAATTCGTGCAATAGTGCTTAGTGTAATCGTGGAGATAATCTTTCATGGAATGTTAGCAGCCACTAATCATAAAGCAGCTGAAATGGGAGCCGATGAGCGAGACAAGCTGTTTGAGTATCGTGGCAACAACTTTGGCTATTCGATACTAGTGATTGGTGTCCTTTTTACTTTGGGCCGAATTATTACCTTGGAATATAATCCGCAGTGGAACGAACATTCGAGCAGTTTACAGATCCCCTTATTGACTGCACATATATTGATGTTTTCGTTCATCTTGTCTGAAGTCGCACGCTTCGCAGGACAAATTTATTACTATCGCAGAGGCTACTAACGGTGTCTTTACCTTTTATAAACAAAGTCCGAGAAAAAAGATTCTTTGCCAATGAAATGACCCAACAAGCACTCGCTGATAAGGTGGGAGTTACCCGGCAAACTATCATGGCGATTGAAAAAGGAAAGTACTCCCCCTCGTTAGAGGTGGCTTTTAGAATAGCGGTGGCTTTCAACACGCATTTGGAAGACGTATTTATTTATGTCGGTGACGCAGAATAACCGTGATTCATAGATAAAAAAAACTACGCTTTTTAGTGATTTGCAAATTATAATAACCTGAGTTCTTAAGAACAGACTGAAAAGCAAAAGCTAAAAGAATCGATACAATTATCAAGGCAACTCTTTCGGGGTTGCCTTGTTTTTTCTCATTGGAGTGAAGTAATGGGTAAAAGTGACAACTGGACAATAAGTGACGCTGAAAATTTGTATGGCGTTAAACGTTGGAGCGGAGGTTATTTCGAAATAGGTGCCAACGGAAATATGCATGTCACACCCGATGCGAACAATGCAGAAATGCGTATCGATTTTAAAGAAGTGATTAATGAAATCAAAGCCGAGGGCATACAGTTCCCCGTGGTTTTGCGTTTCCATGATATTTTACGTTCGCAAGTCGCCTTGTTAAATGAGACATTTATAAAAACAATCGAAGAGGCTGATTATCAAGGTCTATATCGGGGGGTTTATCCGGTTAAAGTCAACCAGATGCGCGAAGTGGTTGAGGAAATCGTCGATGCCGGTCAGAAGTATAATTATGGTCTTGAAGCGGGCTCAAAAGCCGAGTTGCTAACAGTTATGGCTTACAACATCAATCCCGAAGCGCTGACTATTTTGAATGGCTACAAAGATGAAGAATTTGTACGATTGTCGCTGCTAGCTCGAAAGCTAGGTCGTAAAGTCATTGTTGTTATCGAAAAATTTTCCGAACTGCTTATGTTAGTCAAAATAGCTAAGGAATTAGATATTGAGCCTATTATCGGTTTACGCTCCAAAATGACCGTAAAAGGCCGAGGTAAATGGGAAGGTTCGGGAGGCGACCGGGCAAAATTTGGCTTAACGATCACTGAAATCATTAACGCTGCACGCTACCTTGAAACCGAGGGTATGGGTCATTGCTTCAAGTTGTTACATTTTCATATTGGCAGCCAACTGACCGATATCCGTGCGGTAAAAGAAGCTATCAGTGAAGGAGCAATGATTTACTCTGAATTGCATCACTTAGGATTCCCGTTGGAATATGTCGATGTTGGCGGCGGTTTGGGGGTCGATTACGACGGCTCTAAATCAACCAACGATTCATCAATGAATTACAGTATTCAAGAATACGTTGCTGATGTGGTATTTGGCATGAAAGAAGTGTGTGATTTGGAAAAAGTTCCACACCCTACTTTAATCAGTGAAAGCGGTAGAGCGATCACTGCACATCATAGTTGCGTAGTAGCAGAAATTGTTGGCGAGATTCGTGCAGACAGCTCAAAAATGGAAACCACTGCAGTTGAAGGTGAACATATATTAGTTTCCAATATGCGATACGTCTCATTAAGTGTGGAGAAACAAGACAACCTCCAGGAAATTTTTAATGACGCCACTGATTACAAAGAGCAGGCCATGTCTGCGTTCAAGCTGCGCGTAATTGGCCTCGAGGAGCTCGCAAAAATTGAAACGCTTTATTGGCAAATTATGGAACAACTCCAACTGCGATTGAGAAGCGCCGAGTTTATACCAGAGGATATGCAAGAACTTGAGTTCGATTTATCCTCACAATACTTGTGTAATTTTTCTGTATTTCAGTCTGCTGCCGATACCTGGGCGATTGACCAGGTTCTTCCCATTCTGCCATTAACTCGAATGAATGAACGTCCTAATGTCAATTGCTCTTTGGTGGATATTACCTGCGATAGTGATGGGAAAATTGATCAGTTTGTACTTGAAAAAGGAATCTCTGACGTCTTACCGATGCACAACCTCAAAGCGGGTGAGGACTACCATCTAGGAATGTTTTTGACCGGCGCTTACCAGGATGTGATGGGAGATATGCACAATTTATTTGGTAGGCTAAATGAAGTACATATTTATAGTCACGACGATGATCCATTAGATTTCTATATTGAAGAGGTAGTTACGGGTTCGTCTGTTGATGATGTGCTGAGTATTATGCAATATCACCCAAATTCAATGGCTAAAGAAGTGAAAAAGTCTATAGATGCCAAAATTGCTCAGGGGGAAATGCGCCCAAGGGAAGGGGTAAAGTGGACAGATTTTTATGAAGATTGTCTCAAAGGCTACACCTATTTAAAAACCAATAAGTAAGTCAGTGTAGCGAAGACAAAAGGTTGGTGTAGATGCTGACAATCGGCAACACCGACTACTGTATGTTTTAAGGGATTAAGTGTTCGTGTCGTCGGCATGGCTATTTTGCCAAATCAAAAGCCCTACAACGCAGAAAATAAGTCTCAGCAACAACGCCTTGGCCTTTTGATGCAACACTGGGTGCCTTCTCCTCGCACTATCTTTTGTTTTTTAACTAAAAAGAACAACATTGTGTTAATTAGGAACCTCAACACAATATAAACGAGGATAGCGGTAACTTCGATTATTAGAAAATTAATTTTCATATTGCCTGTCTTGCTTAGACATGCGGCGAATTACCCGTCAGTATTGTTTGGTGGTAAGTGAGAAGACTATTTACTTACCGACTTGCTTGGCGATTTGTGCGGATTGTGTGGCGTTATGGTGTTTGAAAAAGGCTTCCCAAAACTTCGCAGTAAAACTGTTAATCAAGTTGGATTCAGCGTTCATGAGCATCGCAAAACCTACATTTTGATCTGGCGCGAATGCCACATCTGCGCGATATCCTTGCACCCAACCTCCATGGTAATTCAGTTTGTTGCCTTTAAAATCATAAATACGCCAACCCATACCATAATGCGCATCCTTTAAAAACTTGCGCCAGTCACGACGTCGTAATTCTCGCTTTGTCTTGATCTGTGGCGAAGTGACGGTTTCAATTACGCTCGAGGGCACGACTTGCGGGTATTCGCCCAACATTGCACGGATCCATATGGTCATGTCCTCAATGCTAGCATTGACGCCTGCAGCGGGTCCGTAGCGATAATACTCTTCCTGCACGGAGGTCTTACGCCACTTTTTACGGGTAATGGCAATATGCGGTTTTGCCCAACTCTTTGATTGTTCTAAAGAAGCCCTGCCTGTGCTGGCATGTGGCATTTTTAAGGGTTGGATAATTTGTTTTGCTAATACATCAGAGTAACTGCTTTTTTGATTAACGAAATAGTCTTCTAACACGCCGAAAAGTGCATTTTGGTAGGTGTAACATTTGCCAGGTTCGCACAGTGGTTCGAGTTTGGCCAATTGCCCTAATACCCTCTTAAGGGAGTAATCTGCTTCTATTAGATTGTCATATGCATTGGGTATAAAGCCACTGGATTGGCTCATCAGATGGCCTAAGGTAATTGGATTGGGCTCCAGACGATTAAATCCATACTCGGGAACAATTTCCAATAAGGGGGTTTTCCAATCCAACAAAGATTGTTCAACCATTTTGGCCATAAGTACGCCGGCAAAGGTTTTTGATACAGACGCGAGTCGGAACACCGTGTTGCGATCGATTTTTTGACCTTTGCGTTCTGTTTTGCCATAGGTCACTAACTTGGCTGGTTGGCCTTTACGGACTAATACAAATGCATAACCGGGGATGTTGTGGTTTTGCGCTTGCGCCTGTGTTTGCGCGGCAAAGTCATATAACCATGCATCTTGTTCGACAGCTAAAGTGGAACGAGAAATAAAAGTGAGGGCCAGAAGCCAGAAGGTAGTGCGCATATTCATAAGGTGCAAAATAGTAAACAACTGAAGCAAGGATTGCCACTTTTGTTGTATCTCGGTTAAAAAACAACTCGTTAATATTGTAAAAGTGAATATAAGTTGGCGTTTTGATCTCAATTTACAGTGACTATACACTTCCGTTTTCAGCGCGTTTTTTTCTTTGAATCGACGTAGAATAGATATTCCAATGAAGAGGAAAGCGCAGTGAACAATGAAATTTATCAAAAGGCCAGGCAAGCCCGAGATGCTAGATTTGATGGGCAATTCTTTGTCGCCGTAAAAAGTACCGGTATTTTTTGTCGGCCAATTTGTCCTGCTCCCTCTCCTAAAGAAGAAAATGTTGAATACTACGAGCTGGCGCCTTTGGCAATGCAGGCGGGGTATCGTCCTTGTTTGCGCTGTCGGCCCGACAGCGCACCTGGTTCTTTTGCATGGAAAGGAGTCGATACAACCGTTGAGCGGGCAGTGAAACTGCTCAAGACTTTCCCGGAGCTGACGGTCACCCAAATATGTGAAAAACTCGGGATTACCGATCGTTATTTACGAGATTTGTTTACCCGTAAAATTGGTATCGCACCGAAAAAGTTTCGTCTTTATGATCAACTTCTGTTCGCAAAAAACCTGCTTCATCAAAGCCAGTTAAATATCGAACAGGTGGCTCAGGCAAGTGGTTTTGCTAGCGCAAGACGGCTACAAGAACATTTAAAAGCCAATCTAAACCTTACGCCTTCGCAAATCCGAAAACGAGCAGCCGCTAACAATAAAGGGGTATCGACCACTAAGGGGACTCTACAATTGCAATTAGCGTATAGAGCACCTTACAACTGGCCTCACTTACGCGACTTTTTGCGAGTCAGGGCCATTGAAAATGTGGAAGTTGTCAGCGACAACGCATACGGCAAATGTTTCACCTTTGGAGACGCAAAAGGCCGTTTTTTTGCCACGCATAACCCAAACAAAACGTGTTTTAATATCGAATTGGAAATCGACAACCTGCAATCGATACAAGGCGTTATCTATCATATACGGCGCGTGTTGGATTTAGATACTGAGCCTGAGCAAATCCACCAGTGTTTACGTCAAGCGGGCTTTACCCAAGGGGCAATACAAACGGGGATCCGAATTCCCGGTGTTTGGAGTGCATTTGAAGCAGGGTGTCGAGCAATATTGGGGCAACAGATATCTGTCAAAGCAGCGGTCAATCTAGTTTCCTTGTTGGCCAACGAACTGGGTGAGCGGGTACAAGATATGTTGTTTTTCCCCACCCCAGAACTCATTGCAAATAGCGAATTGGCGTTTCTGAAAATGCCACAAAAGCGTATACAAAGTTTACGAGACTTTGCACAATTTCATCTTCAGTACCCAACAGAAACCGAATTATCTAAATGGTTAAGTATCAAAGGGATCGGTCCCTGGACTGTGGCTTATGCAAAGATGCGTGGCCAATCCGACCCAGATATTTGGCTCAATTCCGACTTAGTGATCAAAAATCAATTAAAAACCATGGACGTCGATCCGGCTCGAGCCGCTCCATGGCGTAGCTACCTCACTTTCCAGCTTTGGAGCATGGCATGACAACACAGACTGAATATTTTTATGGCTATTTTGAATCAGTGATTGGGTTAGTGGAAGTTTGTGCTAACTCAACTGGCATCAAGTCTATTTACTTTGTTGACGAGAAAAAATCCAACACGACGGACAGCGAATTGACGCAAAAAACCGTCGAACAACTTGCGCAGTATTTTGCCGGTGAAAGAATTGAATTCGACTTGCCTTTAGAAGCAAGCGGCACTGCGTTTCAAAAAGAGGTTTGGCAAGCGTTGACACAAATCCCCCATGGTCAAACATGCAGTTATGGTGACATCGCCAACAAATTGGGGAATCCTAAAGCCGTTAGGGCAGTGGGTGCGGCTAATGGGAAAAATCCGATTTCAATTGTTGTTCCGTGCCATCGGGTAATTGGTGCGAATGGCACATTGACCGGATATGCTGGTGGTCTGAAACGTAAATCATTTCTACTAGCGCTAGAAAGCCCTTCTTGGCAAGGTGAATTACTGCAATGAGACTGCAAGATTCGTTTGAACTGATATTGCTTGCCAGTGTTTGGGGCGCCTCGTTTTTATTTATGCGCTCAGCGACGCCAGAATTTGGCGCCATTGCATTGGTAGTTGTGCGCACTGGTATTGCTGCACTTTGCCTGCTGCCGTTACTTCTGATCAGCAAAAAATGGGGTGTCATTAAACAGTATTGGCGGCCTATTTTATTTGTCGGTATTGTCAATACTGCCATCCCCTTTTGTTTATTTAGTCATGCTACGGTTTCTCTTGGCGCAGGTTTGGCGTCGATATTGAACGCTACGGCCCCGATGTTTGGGGCTATTGTGGCTTTTTTGTGGCTGAAAGATCGCTTATCTAAATTGGCCGTTTTTGGGCTAATGCTCGGATTCAGCGGGGTAGTAGTCATCAGTTCGGCGCGCACTGGTGTTGATTTATCCACATCGACAATGCCAATTCTTCTGGCTCTGGCGTCTACCTGCGCATATGGGATTGCGGCATGCTACACCAAACAATTCTTGTCTGGGGTGAATACCTTGGCCATCGCAACGGGCAGTCAAATCTTTGCCACCTTAGTCCTTGCGCCTTTGGCTTTGTGGTTTTGGCCAGAGGTGAATCCCTCAAATGATGCGTGGCTGCAGGTTATTGTTTTGGGCGTTTTTTGCACAGGCTTAGCTTATATTTTGTATTTTCGGCTAATCGAGAATATCGGTGCTCCACGGGCAATTACTGTGGCGTATTTGGTCCCAGTCTTTGGTGTAATGTGGGGAATGATTTTCCTAAACGAAACCCTCTCGGCATTAATGGTCGCAGGTGCAGGGTTAATCTTATTCGGTGTCGGGCTAACAACAGGAATGCTTAAATTTCGACTGCGGCGAAAAACCGTTTAGATTTGAAATCGAGTGCTAAACGTTAGGCAGCTTTTGCCAGTTGCATTTTCACCATATTTCGCCCATCACGCTTGGCTTGATACAGGGCATCATCGGCGTAGCCAAGTATTTCAGTTAACGGACGCACAGTTTCAGTGTGTGAGACGCCAAAACTAGCCGTGATTTGCAAAGATATAGAGCCTGTCGACGCAGTCATGTTAGCCATACTTTCTCTAAGCTTTTGTGCTACCTCAAAGGATTGCTCTGGTGTTGTATCAGGTAACAACAATACAAACTCTTCACCACCCCAACGACCCACCACGTCACCATCTCGGAGCTGACCTTGCAACATGGCGGAGATTTGACGTAAAACAGTGTCTCCGGCGTTATGTCCGTGGGTATCATTGACGGCTTTGAAGTGATCGATATCAATCAACACCACACCTACAGATTTCTTTTGGTCGAGCATTTCAGCATAACGCAGCTCAACTTTATTTCTATTTGGTAACCGGGTGAGGGGGTCGGTTTGAAAATTCTTTTGCATGTCCTGCTTGAAGTAGTAAAGCAAATGATAAATGAGTAAAAATAGCGCAAATATAATCACTAAAAGTGTCACAACGCTAACCACAAAACTTCGGCTAATTTCCGTTTGTCTGGCTTGTAAAGGTGTTAATAGGTACATTGTCCAACCAAAGGGGTCGACCTCCACCTCTGCTATCAGTGCATCTTTACCATCCACCCGCACTAATGCATTATTTAGAGAGCCACCGGGTAGCTTTTCTAAATCCAAACCCTGGTACCAATCTAAGCTTTCCAAGGTTGTAAATGTGGTTTTGTCTACGATCAACTCAGGATCTGAAGACAGGGCAATATTATTGTCTTGATCAACAAAAATAAAATCATAGCCATGCTGTTTTTTGTATTCGTCAAATATCCCAACAAAGCTGTCTAGGCTCTTGCTGATCCCAAAAAAGCCCATGAACTCTTGTTTGTCGTTATAAATTTTCAGATCGATATAAAAGTGTGGATCTTCCCACTGCCCAATATCAGCAATCGCATCTTGCTCCCAATTTTTGTAGCGGAAGTACCAGTCTACCTTGCCTTCTTCCAGCGCGAGTTTTGTACCATTGGAATTGTATTGTGTGCGGCTGACTTCGCTGGCGATAAAAAATCCCATACCAAATTCCTGCTCAATTCGTTTTAGCATGGCAAACATTGCGGCTTCGTCAATTTCATCGCTCAACACAAGTTCTTGAAGTTCTTTGGCTTCAACCAGAGTTTGAGAAACGTGTAGAGGTTTTAGCAGTTGATCCACAATAAGTGAGATTGCTGGGGAAATTGACTGTTGCTGAGCTCGACTTTGTTCGGCGACAATTTTTGATGCAGTAAAATGAACTAGCGTGACGATAGAGATCACAACTACAGCAAACAAAATTAATATACTACGGTGCAAGGTGCGAAACGCGTTCACAAGACGTCCACTTTCTTCTTAATAAATACTTTATGGTGATATCTTAACCATATGCGGCCGGAAGCGCCATGACTAAAATTAGATCGAATCGCCTGAAAAACCTGATGAGATGAATAAGCTAAGCCTGAAAACAGCGCTAATTATGCCTCTCTCAGCGTTGTTTACAAAGCGCTACGAGCGACTAGACAACGTCGCGAATGCTTTGATTGGCGCATAAATATCACCATTCTCCAAGATAAAAGCAGAGTGGATAGATTATTTAGCCTCACATTTGACTAGACGTTCCGATAAGCTTACGTAAAATAATCGCCAATAACTCATTACAAGGGAAACACATGGCATTATCTGTGGTAATACTAGCTGCTGGCAAAGGCACTAGAATGAAATCGAAACTTCCTAAAGTTTTGCATCCAGTAGCAGAAAAACCGATGGTCCAACACATAATCGACACCGTTAATACCTTGGGTGCCGATAATATCCATTTGATTTATGGTCATGGTGGTGAGCAGCTAAAAAGCGCACTTTCACACAATTCCCTTAATTGGTGTTTACAAGCTGAGCAGTTAGGAACGGGTCATGCTGTACAACAAGCGGCTGATCATATCAGTGATGATGAGGATGTGCTGATCCTTGTGGGTGATGCGCCACTCATTAAAGCGTCCACACTGCAACAACTCCTTGACGTTAAGCAAACGGCAGATTTAGCCTTACTGACCGTGCGCCTTGACGACCCCACAGGCATGGGACGAATTATTCGCGAAGGCGACCAGGTCAAAGCGATAGTCGAGCACAAAGACGCGTCAGATGCTCAGCGTCAAATAAAAGAAATCAATACTGGCATGATGATCATGGGCGGCGCCAATCTTAAACGTTGGTTGTCTGCGCTCAAAAGTGACAACGCTCAGGGGGAGTACTATCTTACTGATGTGATTGAGATGGCAGCCAATGAAGGTAAAGTCATTAAGGCCGCTCACCCAACAAATGCCGTAGAAGTAGAAGGTATTAACAATCGTCTGCAATTGGCGATGATTGAGTGTGCATATCAACACGAAAAAGCTACTGAGTTGTTGCTTGATGGACTGTATATCCTCGATCCTCACCGTTTTGATCTGCGCGGCGAATTGACCTTTGGTGAGGATTGCCAAATTGACGTGAATGCGATTATCAAAGGCAAAGTAGTGCTGGGTGATAACGTGAAAATTGGCCCTAACTGCGTGCTGACCGATTGTGAAATTGGCAGTGGTACGGTAGTAGAAGCCAATTCGGTGATAGAGCAAGCCGTTGTGCATCAAAATTGCACTATAGGTCCATTCGGACGTCTCAGGCCAGGCGCTGTGATGATGGACAACTCCAAAGTCGGAAACTTCGTTGAAATGAAGAAGACGACCCTTGGCAAAGGCTCTAAAGCGAATCATTTTACTTATCTTGGTGACACGGTAGTAGGCGAGGGGGCCAATATTGGCGCAGGAACCATTACCTGTAATTACGATGGAGTGAATAAATTTACAACACAAATCGGCGACGGTGCATTTATTGGTTCGAATAGTTCCCTCGTTGCTCCTGTAACCGTGGGGGCTAATGCGACGGTTGGTGCGGGCTCAGTATTAACAAAAGATGTGGCTGATAATGAATTGGCTATTGCTCGCGGCAAGCAACGTAATATCAATAGTTGGGAAAGACCAACCAAAAAATAGTGGGTCACAGCGGCTAGCCTAGCAGTCAAAGCAACGCGCTTATTTGTTCGTTAAGCGCGTTTTGTTTTTTTAGATTGTAAAAAAGTCTTGGCAATAAAAAACAACATGACTATTAAAATTAGCGGCTCTGGAATGCCTAAAACGCCAGAGTTTCTAATCGATTCAGGAAACGCAGAGGCCCCTGGCCCGGTAAACAACGAACCCGCAGCAATAAAATACGAGAACGTCATCCGCCATATGTGCCGCACCAGGCGCTGTTTTTCGCTTAATGTGTTTTTCAATAAAATATAGCTGTCGAGCAACCCACCTAATAAAGCGATTCCGCCAATAAAAAAATAAGCCACATGGCTAAATCCAGCAAATTGATTGTCAACTGAATCTAATGCCATGAGCCCCGCTGCCATGGCACACAATCCAACCAATAAAATGCTTAGACATGGTGTGATAACCCACTTGTCAAAAATTATGCGTTTGCTCGTCGCTGCGTGCCAAGCGGTTAACACCAGGTAGCATGTTAATAGTGCAGCGAACACATTAATGATTTGGCTTTTTATTAGTGCCGCCAATAACCCGGAAGCTGCCATAATCAACATGGTCAAAACATAGCCTTTTCCAACTAGGCGATGTGCCTTTGCTCCTTTTTTACTGGTGAGTGAAAAAAAGCCCAAAATTACCGCTGCAGTGCCAAAAACAACATGAATAAAAAGAATAAACGCCATACCCACTTTCTTCTGTAATGAATTCAAGCACAGTTTTACTAAAGCTTGCTTTTTTGTCGTCTCTCCCTACAGGGAAAACGATTAATTCTGTCCTAGCCGATACATTCGGACAGACAACAACGAAATATTGATATCCAAGTCAAAGGCTTATGTTATCTTTTTAGCATCTCATACAGATTCAAAGTGCTCAGTTTACTTTGCAAAGAACGACAACAACTAAATGACAGAAAAACTCACTTTGGTATTAACCGCTGCCACTTTTGGGCAAATAGCCTTGGCTTTATGTTTATTGGCAGTAAAAAATGCCTCTCAGCCTGCTAACCAACCGTTGATATGGTTTTTTGCAGCATTAGGTTGCTTGTTAATTCAACCTCTAGCAAAGGCTTTTTTACCTGAAGCGGAACTGTACAGTATCTTATTAATGTTGCCTGCGCTGTTATTGTTGGCTCCCTTATTGTGGCTGTATGTATTGGGTATGACCGCGGCTCCAGGCAGTGTGTCTCACCCCAGGAAATGGCCGCATTTTGTGTTAGCTATTGCCGGTTTAATTGTGTCTACACTGACAGCTTTATTACCCAGAAACACACTTCATGCCTTGTTGGCTACTGAAGATGCGCAAATGTCCTATTACGTTGGCATTTTGATGATACTTGCTTTTTTACTCGTTCTAAGTTGGCTGGCGCAATCACTGTTTTATGTTATCCGCATTATCAATCGCATTAACCGTTATCACCGCTTACTCAATGATCATTATGCGAATAATGAATCTCGGAAGTTGAACTGGATGTTAGTGGTATGTGGACTGCTAATCGCTATATGGTTGACAGCAGCGTTGGCAGTTTTTGTTGATAATGTATTTGGAGTCAAAATTGTTACCACCAGTGGTGCAACCCTAATGGCTTTGATATGGGTATGGAGCTTGTCGATTTTTGCAATTTTCCAAGAGCCTGGCTTTGAAGAGGAACTATTGAATGAGACGCCCTCAGATGAAATGGATCAGAATGAAGAAAAAAAGTATCAACGCTCTGCGTTAGACAAAAGCCACTCACAGCGAATTGCTCAGAAACTTGAGGAATTAATGGAGACGCAACAAGTCTATCTGGATCCCAGTATTTCGCTAACGAAGTTAGCCAGCTTAACAGGAATTTCGTCGAACTACGTTTCACAAACCCTGAACGAAACCTTGGGGCAAAGCTTTTTTGACTACATTAATTCATGGCGCATCCGACATGCTAAACCCCTGCTGCTGGGATCTGAAAAAAGTATTTTAGAAATTGCTTTTGAAGTGGGATTCAACGCACGGTCATCATTTTATAAGTCGTTTAAGCAATTCACCCAGCAAACACCGAGTCAGTTTCGGCGAGAAAACAAATTACACTGAATTAAAAAATATACCTTTATATCGAAAGATATACTTGCAAAACGAAAATTATTAACTAGAATTCCTTTCGTTTTGAAATTTAAACCTTTCGATTAGGCTAATAACTTTGCAAAAACGTAACACTCAACAACGCCGACGGGCCATCATTGAACGCTTAAACCAGCGTGGTGAGGTGGCTGTTGAAGAGTTGTCTAAAGTATTTAATACGTCAGAAGTTACGATTCGAAAAGATTTGGCTGAACTTGAAAGTAATGGTTTATTGCTAAGGAAATTTGGCGGGGCTGTGTTATTGCCCACAGAATCATCTGAATTATCCACTGCTAATCTTTCAAATCGAAAGAAAGCTATAGCTAGTCTAGCCGCAACGCTTATTCGCGACCACAATCGAATTATTGTCGATAGTGGCAGCACCACCTCTGCACTTATCCCGCATTTGCCATCCAAATTGGGTTTAGTGGTTATGACCAACTCATTGCATGTGGCGAACTCATTGTTGGAACTAGAAAATGAGCCCCAGGTACTGATGACAGGAGGCACCTGGGATCAACAATCTCATTCTTTCCAAGGTCAAATGGCTGAACAAATGTTAAGGGCCTATAATTTCGACCAGGCATTTTTAGGTGCAGCAGGCTTAGATACACAAAGAGGCTCTACTACCTTTAACGAATTAACTTCTCTGAGCCGCACCATGGCCGAGGTGACTAAACAAGTCATTGTGCTGGCTGAGTCAGAAAAACTAGAGCGAAAAATTCCTAATGTGGAACTGCCTTGGTCGCAGATTTCCGTATTGGTGACAGATGATGGCATCGACAACGATGCCAAACAACAAATTGAACAACATGGCGTGACGGTACTTTGCGCCAATGTTATGTAAAGAATAAAACACAACCGCAAACACATTAGGAGAACAGTATGTGTGGGATTGTAGGCGCAATTGCCGAACGAAATGTCGTAGATATCTTAATTGAAGGTTTAAAGAGACTGGAATACCGAGGCTACGATTCAGCTGGTGTCGCATTGTTAGATGGCAGCGGAAACCTCACCCGTGAGCGTCAAGTAGGCAAAGTGCAAGCACTTCGAGACGCTATCACTGCAAATCCAGTGAAAGGCACCACAGGTATTGCACATACACGTTGGGCGACTCATGGTGGCGTCAATCAACAAAACGCCCATCCACATTTTTCTGATGAACGCATCGCGGTTGTGCATAATGGAATTATTGAAAATTACGAATCACTCAGAGAAGACCTGCTCTCTAAAGGCTATTCTTTTGGTTCAGACACTGATACTGAAACCATCGCCCACACCGTGCATGAAGAAATCAAAAAAGGGAAGCCTCTGTTAAAAGCCGTACAGGATTCCGTCAAACAATTCCATGGTGCTTACGGTACTGTGATCATGGACAAGCAAGACGCTAATCGTGTTGTGGTTGCCCGTTCGGGCAGCCCATTAGTTATTGGGTTAGGCATTGGAGAAAATTTCATTGCCTCTGATCAAATGGCATTATTGCCTGTGACGCGCCGATTCATCTTCTTGGAAGAAGGCGATGTGGCAGAAATAACCCGTACTAGCATCGAAATTTACGATTCAGAGGGTAACGCAGTTGAGCGTGAAGTGTTCGATTCTGAAATAGAACATGATGCCGGTGATAAAGGCGGTTATCGCCACTACATGCTTAAAGAAATTCATGAGCAACCTACAGTCGTGCGCAATACGTTGCAAAGCCGTTTAGGTGAAACCGACCTGGTTGAAGGCATTTTTGGTGCTGGCTCAGAAGATATTTTGAAAGATATCAAACATGTGCAAATCATTGCCTGCGGAACTAGCTACCATGCGGGTATGACTGCACGATATTGGTTAGAGCAGTATGCAAACGTGTCGTGCAATATAGAAATCGCATCAGAATTCCGTTACCGCAAATCTGTTGTGCATCCAAACAGTTTATTGGTGACCATTTCTCAATCAGGCGAAACAGCAGATACCTTAGCAGCGTTAAGACTTGCCAAAGAATTAGGTTACACCTCAAGTTTAACCATCTGTAATGTACCTGGCTCGTCATTGGTGCGCGAATCAGACATGGCGTTTATGACCTTAGCGGGTGCCGAAATCGGCGTTGCATCGACTAAAGCATTCACCACTCAGCTTACCGGCTTTTTGATGTTGACCTTGGCATTAGGTAAATACAACGGTATTTCAGCTCAGGACAAACAGTCGATTATTCGTGGTCTGCACAGCCTGCCTAGTAAGCTTGAAGAAACACTCAGCCTTACCGCTGGGATTGAAGACTTGGCAGAAGAGTTTGCTGACAAACATCATAGTTTGTTCCTTGGCCGCGGTGATCAGTATCCCATTGCTATGGAAGGGGCATTAAAGCTCAAAGAAATATCCTACATTCACGCAGAAGCCTATGCTTCAGGTGAATTGAAACACGGACCATTGGCACTGATTGACGATGAAATGCCCGTAATCGTCGTAGCACCTAACAACGAGTTGTTAGAAAAACTCAAATCCAATGTCGAAGAAGTACGTGCTCGCGGCGGCATCATGTATGTCTTCGCCGATAAAAATGCCAACTTCGCCAGCGACGAAACCATGCGGGTTATCAATGTACCCCATTGTGAAGACCCCATCGCACCCATCATCTATACCTTGCCACTACAGCTTCTGTCTTACTACGTAGCAGTGATTAAAGGCACAGATGTTGACCAGCCAAGAAACTTGGCAAAGTCAGTGACGGTAGAATAAGAAAAAGGGGCGAAAGCCCCTTTTTTGCTAGTGAGTACTCGAACGTTGCCACAAGCCTGATTCAATTGCAGTAATGAGCAACAACTAAAAATATTTTGGCCGAGAAATTTCAATGCCCAAGCTCATATACATCCGTTAGAGTAGTGTTTGAGTTCACGAATAGTGGAAGAATGAAATGCGAGGTATGTTTTGAACTGGTCTTTAATTGTCTACCAAATTGTAATCAAACCATAGTTCATTGCGATCTAGAGGAGTATTTTCAGGTAAGAGGGGATTTCCCACTTCAATTACTCTTCTATTCTTTAAATCTAGCATATCGATATATTTAGAGAACGTCTGCTCGAATAACTGTTTCAGTTCCCCAGACTCTACCATTTTTTCCAAACCGTATTTCAATCGTTCAGCAATTCTAGGATATTTAGGGGATACAAAAAAATAACTAGGTGCTGGCATATGCAGTAAAATATTGGGTTCGACAGTTAAATCATCATAAAAACGCCTACGCAATCTAATTTCTTCGTAGGCTTCGTGTATACCTCTTATCGTATAATCAAAGCCTTTACCATGCAGCATTTCAAAAATCATATCGTAGGAATCTACTTCGACTATATTAAAATCTAGCGTTTCTAACATGGTGCGAATAGTCCACCCGCGCTTTAAACCCACCGACATTTCTTTGAGCTGTTTTACGTTAGTGATGCTATGAAATTGCTTCAAATTGTCTTTGTGAACCAATAGTAATCTATATTTAAATATGCCTCGTCTCACTGGAATGCGAATAGGAATTGCCTTATTTTCCCATTCGCTGGAAGTCATGGCCACAGAAACATTAATAAGCTTCCCTTCTTCCAATGCTTGTAAAACCCGATGACTAGGGAGTTCGACATCCAATCTATTTATAGAAAATGGCCCATATTTCTTTTGGCTGATACGAAGAGCTCGAACCATTAAATTCTCAATGTAACGACCACGCAAATCCAAACTCGACGAACCATATTTGATACGGATATCATCCGCTGCCGCTTCCGGTAAGCCGGAGCAATAAAACCAAATTAGAAGAACGGCTTGAATAAATAATTTAATCAAAATAGTGGTAACCATTATTTGGACCTGTCTGAGAATACAATAATTTGATGCATGTTAAAAATATGAAAGGGAATCTGGGTTAGATTTAGCCCCAACTAAACTAACATCCGCGTTCTAATTACTGCTCGATTCTGAACTCAAAAAAGGTTTGCAGATTAAAAGAGGGAACGTAGACTCGAAAATGCCTTTTCTATGTTCCCTAATCGAATCTAAGGCTGGTAAATTGGATTGTGTTAGAGGGCATTAATTACCACATTGTAATCAACTTGATAGTCTTGCCCTGTGGCGACATCGTTTAGCAAGGTGATTTGGCCATAAATTTGAATGGTTAAATCAGCGCCATTTCCCTTGGTCGTGACTGTCACCACTTGTCCATCTGTCATGACTGTCTTGCCTGCTTTTCCGCCAGATACTTCTGCCGTAGCAATAAATTCCAGCTCCGCATTGTTACTACCGGTAATTGATACTTCATAATCAGTGTTGCGAGCTAAATCGCTGATGACAATTTGACCGATTGAAATGTTGGGATCGCTGGCATTACAGGGCCCAGACAAATTACTGGATGAGTCAATACTGCAACTTGAACCTGCATCTGCGGTAATACCCCCGTAATGAAGGCTTCCTACTTCGGTTATGACCTGTAAGCTCGTTAATACAAATGCAGAAGCATGAGCGAAACAAGAAAAAAGGACCATAAAAACTAATAAGATTGATTTAAACATAACTGAAGGTTGGCGCAGGACTTAAACGTGTCGCATGAATCAAAACTGGCGGTATGTTACTCGAGAACTAATGGTTTAGGAAGGTGAATAATATAGACACTTCGATAGGCTGAGATGACAGTAATTCAATTGGCCATAGAGTTAGTCATTTTGCGCTTTATTTTTTGTCTTCGTGCGAACACTTTTAGGTACCCAAAATGTTTCTGGATCTTTGTCAATTCTCACTGTGTAAAAGTGGGTTATGTATTGGTGCAAATGTCGACAAGGGAAATGGGTTGACATTGAAACCCATACAAGGCAATTTAAATTACCCGGTCAGATAATTGACCGGGTTTTAATGTTGTTAAGGAAAATAAAAATGAAAAAACTACGTAATATCTCAGTTGTATTATTGCTTGCCCTTTCCTCCGCTACGGCTTTTGCGGGAGATGAAAATGATGACAACAAGTGCCCTATTCCTGAGTGGCCGATGTTCTGCGATACCTTGTAGTTTCAACTTAAAAGGTAAAATTCCGGCAGCTTAAACGCTGCCGCGTTTGGCTGATTCTGTAACGACTCCCGAAGAATGGTTTAATGAGATAGTGACCTCGAATTCCTGATGCTCTGAGTCATTTCAAACTGTTGCAACTCATGTGTTTCATAAAACTAGCCTTGTGAATAGATAGTTAGGCGATTAGGCTTAGGCCACGTTGAATATACAAGTCGAACAGGAAAGTCTTAGTGGATCCCACAACACTGCGCTCTTCGCTTAAGCAACATTTTGGATTTGATGATTTTCGCGGTGGCCAGCAACAGGTTATCGAGCAATTACTCGGCGGTGATTCTTCATTAGCCATTTTCCCAACAGGTTCGGGTAAATCTCTGTGTTATCAAATGGCGGCTTTGCACCTTCCCAATCTCACTCTGGTCGTTTCGCCTCTGCTGGCATTAATGAAAGATCAAGTGACCTTTTTGAAAGGAAAGGGTATCGCCGCTGAGTGCATTGATTCGTCTCAGACCTACGAACAATCTCAGCAAGTGATGCGAGAAGTTAAAAGCAGGCACTGCAAAATATTAATGGTGTCAGTGGAGCGATTCAAAAATGAGCGTTTCCGTCACTTTATTCAATCGATTGCCGTGTCGCTGATGGTGGTGGATGAGGCACACTGTATTTCAGAATGGGGCCATAATTTCAGACCAGACTATTTAAAACTACCCAGCTATCAGCGTCAGCTGAAAATTCCGTTAGTTTTGCTTTTGACTGCTACCGCCACGGCGCAGGTTAAAAAGGATATGGCCAAACGATTTTCTATCCAACCGCAGCATATTGTGCAAACCGGTTTTTATCGTTCGAATCTGGATTTGTCAGTATTACCTTGTTCTTCAGCTAGCAAAGGACAAACGTTAATGGAGCTGATAGGGCAATTCGCAGGGTCAGGAATTGTCTACGTTACGCTGCAAAAAACCGCAGATGATGTGGCGAGTTTTCTAAGAAAAAGTGGTGTTGCAGCGCAGAGTTACCATGCCGGTATGGACAACGACAAACGGCAGTCGATTCAACACCAATTTATGCAAGACAAGGTGCAAGTTATTGTGGCGACTATCGCCTTCGGTATGGGGATCGATAAATCCAATATTCGTTTTGTCGTGCATTATGATTTACCTAAATCCATCGAAAACTATAGCCAGGAAGTAGGCCGTGCCGGACGTGATGGCCAAGCTTCTAAATGTGTCATTCTTGCCAATTTGGATGGACTCACCACGTTGGAAAACTTTGTGTATGGTGATACACCCGATGCAGAGGCAATAAAGGCCGTCGTTGATGATATTCAACTAGGTCTAGAGCATGCACAGTGGGAAACTCAAATGACGGCGTTGTCAAATCAAACCAATATCCGCTTGCTGCCCCTGAAAACACTGTTGGTGCAATTAGAATTACTAAACGTCATCGTCCCCAAATATGCCTATTTCGCCGAATTCAAATTTCGCTTCAACCAATCTATTGAACTGATTTTGTCGGGATTTGATGCCTCCAGACAAGGATTTTTAAAGCAAATATTTAAACATAGCCCAGTCAAAAAAGTCTGGGCGACTTTGGATATGAATGCTTTACTCACTGAAGAACAAGTCGAAAGAAGTCGTGTCATCGCTGCGCTGGACTACCTGGCTGACAGAGGCTTAATTGAGCTACAAAGCAAACAAAATACTGAGGTATTTGATGTCAATAAGGAAAAACTGGACAGTCCGGAACTGACTGAGTCATTAACCGCTTATTTTCTTGAAAAAGAACAAAAAGAAATATCCCGTATTCACGCGCTGGTGGCGTTCTTCCAAACGGCTCACTGTTTACATGCAAGCCTTGCTAGCTATTTTGATGATCATCAAGCACCAAAAAATTGCGGCCATTGCAGTGTGTGTAGGGGAGAAATTGCTAAACTAGAAGCTCCCCTGTTAGGAGCAGAGATTGATGAGGCAGTTTTGAAACTAACCAGACAATGGCTCAACCAGGAATATTCCAGCAAACTTTCTACTCGAGTAAGTATTGATAGCTGCTGCCGATTTTTAACCGGCATTACTAGCCCGTATCTGACACGTATTCGTGCCAAGTCTCAGAAAAATTTTGGTGTTTACCAGCAAATACCTTATGCCAAGATCCGTGAATCTGTGCTTGCCAATTGGAAAAATTGAGCATAAAAGAGTGGGGGCAATTCAGTTTATTCAATTGAATTCGAACCTAGTTTCTTACAATCTCGATATCACCTAAAAATAGACCTGACGCCAGAGCACAATCCCGTGTATCGAGTGAGTACTGACCAAAAATTTTATTGCCAGAATTAACAAACGCCAGAATACCCTTAGTTTAGGATCTAGGTCGCATTATGTTCGCTTTCTAAATTATTCATATTTAACTAATGTCGATATATTGCGCAAACTATTGATGCCTACAGACGGCGTTATGCCAAATAGTGCTTTTGCGGTTTTAGATATATGTGCCGCATCAGAAAACCCAGCATCGATTCCAGCATGTCCGATAATTTGGCCTTGGAATACGTTGGAGGTGACACTGATGCTAGCCGCCCATTTTTTGAATCTTCGGAATGTCTGGCCTGTGACGTCTTTGAAATACTTCAATGCCTGGGATCGCTCTAGACCAAGTTTTATGGCCAACTCATCTTGTGTCATTCGATTCAAAGGTGAAGTATATAGCTCTTCTAAAATGGTCAAGAGCGTTTTATCTGGCACGACTTCTTTAGCGTTTAAATAATTACGAAAAGTATCAATTTTACAGTGCTCTTTGTTGTGAAAAGCTTCGGGTATGTACGTCCAATCGTTGCATAGCTGCGTAAAATCATCCTGATTATCGGGTAATTTCACGCCATCTAAATACAAAATTTCTGCTCCGCCTTGGGGAATGACCACGCTGTGATACCTATCTGGCTTAATGCAAATAATACTGCCTTCAACTTCGATGTTTTTATCCGCAACACGAATACTTCCTCGTTCACAAAATATCACGCAGACCATGAAATTCTCGTGAAGCGCGAGTTTTGTCTGTGACATTGAAAAAAGGTGGGACCGAAATTGACTAGGTATACGATGCATGGGGCTCCGATAAACTGCTCGTTTTTACAATGTCGCATTAAAAAATATTGTTAAAGTCTACAAAACGGGGAGAAACAATGAAACGAATAATCACGTTCACAGTTGGACTTTTGCTGATTGCTTTTGCATTCACATGGTTTGTTTTACCGGTGACAATGAGCCAGTTACTCATTTCCTTAAATAACCAGTTTTCCGGACTCAGCGCTAAAACGGTCGAAACAAAGATAGGACCTATACATTATCTAGAAGGCGGTCAGGGTGAAACCATAGTCTTATTGCATGGCATTTTCGCCAGAAAAGAACATTGGGTAGATTTGGCTCGAACATTAACCCCTTATTATCGTGTTATAGCAATCGATTTGCCGGGCTTTGGAGATAATCAAAAGTTAGAGCCCCAAGACTATGAACTTTCCGCCCAAGCAGAAAATCTGCACATTGTAATGAAGGCGTTGAAGATTGACTTGGCCCACTTTGCAGTTAACTCAATGGGAGCCATGGTTGTTGGTATACTAGCAAAAGAACAGCCGCAGCTTTTAAAATCTCTCGCGTTTATTGGAAGTCCTTTGGGGGTGCCCACAAAGATCGATAGTGACATGCAAAAAGCAATCAAGGTTGGCATCATTCCATTGTTGGTTAAAAGCGAATCGGATTTTGATGAGCGCAACCATTGGTTATTTCCTGAAATCCCAGTAATACCTGCACCTATACTGCAAACATGGAAGCAACAAGAACTCCAAGACACACAAATAAACGAACAAATTTGGCATGCCGCTAATCGTTCTACTAATACTCCTAACTTGATTGAAATTGCCCCCAGTCTGACGATGAAAACATTGATCCTATGGTGCAACCAAGACAGGATTTTTCATGTTAGTGGTGCTGAAGTTCTTCATGAAGCCTTGCCAAATTCAATGACTCAAATTTTAAACCAATGCGGGCATTTGCCTATGCTGGACAGTCACATCGAAGTGAGCGATTTGTATTTGTCGTTTCTCTCCAGCCATTGAACATGTCACATCATTTTTTGGGTACGAAACAGAAACCCTGATAAAATTAACAAAACAGTCAAAATCATCGGTGGCTCTTATATGTCTTCAACAACCGGTTGAAAGCTCGAACGCCAACGGTCGCCTGAAAACCGCTCGATTTCATAAATCGTGGGGGCGGGGTCACCACCTTCAATGATAGATAGATCATTAGCAATTAGAGATAGTCCTGCCAATCCGTCTCCAGGAGAAACGGTTGCAAAGATACACCCTAACTTAACACCCTAACAGCCAGTGGCTTCCATTTCGGATGTGTACCAATATCACGGACTTATTATGTTGTTTAGGCGCTTTTGGCTTAGACTAAGAAAGATAAATAAATGGTTACCAATTACCTTGTTTTTACTTACCAAGTCACTTTTCAGCTCCAAAAAAATCAACTTTTAACGCTGAAATTTGACTATGAATCACATATCAAGGGTGAAACCTATCAATTGTCGTTAGTCAGCCAATTTAGGTCCTATCAGTAAGTAACGTATTGTAATTTATCAATATTATCCACTAAGCAAATTGAAGCAATGAGATTCATTTAACACTATAAAATTTTTCATTACCAAGGTAATTGCCAATATTTATATTTTGGTTGACAAATTGGCAATATGATAATACTGTTTTTAGAAGCTGATTGGTTGGTGGTGTGGTTGGCGTTGCCAAAATACTGTCAGTTTAAAATGAAGAGTTATGTTTGATTTTTACTTCTTTAGGATAACTCTTTGAACAGAATTCGAGCGACGTAGCGCACCTAATGTCATGGTGAGCCCGTTTTCATACTCATAGTAAGTATGCGCCAAATTATTAGGAGTTATTCATGTCTAAACCTGTTATCGGTTTCATCGGCCTTGGCTTAATGGGCGGCAATATGGTCGAGAACCTACAGAACAAAGGTTACGATTTGGTAGTAATGGACCTTAACAAGGATGCCGTTGCTGCATGTGTAGCAAGAGGAGCCAAGACAGTAAGCACGGCAAAAGAACTCGCGTCTGCTTCAGATATTGTCATGCTTTGTCTCACAACATCTGCAATCGTAGAAAAGGTGATTTATGCTGAGGATGGTATTCTCGCCGGGGTGAAAGAAGGCTCAGTACTAGTAGATTTTGGAACCTCTATTCCTGCATCAACGCGCAAAATTGGCGCCGACCTTGCGAAAAAAGGTGTTGGGATGATCGACGCACCATTAGGCCGCACTCCAGCACACGCCAAAGATGGGCTGCTGAATATTATGGCTGCTGGTGATATCGACACTTTTAATAAAGTTAAGCCAGTATTAGAAGAGCAAGGCGAGAATGTATTTCATCTCGGTGCACTTGGAGCAGGCCACACAACGAAACTAATCAACAACTTCATGGGTATGACAACTGTTTGTGCAATGTCCCAAGCATTTGCCGTTGCAGATTTAGCAGGGGTAGATCGACAGCAGTTGTTTGACATCATGTCGACTGGCCCATCAAGCTCTCCATTCATGCAATTTTGTAAAAATTATGCGGTAGACAACGTGAGCGACTTGGGATTCTCCATTGCTAATGCAAACAAAGATTTAGGCTACTTCTTAAAGATGGTTGAAGACTTAGGCACTCAATCGAAGATTGCTGAAGGTTCTTCTGCTAATTTGCAGGCGGCATTCGATGCTGGCATGGGAGCTGGTAATGTTCCCGAAATATTCGACTATTACATGAAACTGGCAAAATAGCGGACCTAGTCGCCAAAGTTTGTGCTTACTTTAGGTAAGCACATCTTGGCTCATTAATAAAAGAAAGTTGCAACAGTGTAGACTCGATTGCTAGCACTGATGGCAACAACACAACGTTTTGTTCATTTGACGAATAGAATGTAGAGAGTGAATTATGCGTTTAACAACTAATCGTTGGACAAATATTTGTTTGCTGCTGATGTCCTGCTTTACAGCAGAGCTGGTGGCCAAGGAATATTTGGTAGACAGTAAACAAGCGTACAAAAAAATTGCCTCTAACCTCGTCGCTGGCGACAAAGTTGTGCTTAAAAATGGCACCTGGACTGATTTTGAAATTTTGCTGGTCGGTCAGGGCACACAACAAGCGCCAATAACTCTAACAGCCCAAACAAAAGGTAAGGTTATCCTCTCTGGACAATCGAACCTTAGGTTAGCTGGACAGTATCTCATCGCATCTGGTTTGGTATTTAAAAACGGTCATACGCCAAGTAGTGCAGTGATCGAGTTTCGTCGTAATAAGAATGATTTTGCCTACCATTCCAGAGTCACTGAAGTGGTTATTGATAACTACAATAATCCTGACAAGCAGGAATCAGATTACTGGGTTGCGCTATATGGTCAACACAATCGATTCGATCACAATCATTTAGTGGGTAAACGCAACAAAGGTGTAACAGTTGCCGTTCGCTTAAATAGCGAAAACAGCCAACAGAACTACCACATAATTGACCATAACTATTTTGGTTACCGCCCTACTTTTGGCTCAAATGGGGGAGAAACGCTGCGGATTGGCACCAGTCATTATTCGTTAACCGATTCTTTCACACTGGTAGAAAATAACTACTTTGAACAAACAAATGGTGAAGTCGAAATCATTTCGGTGAAATCAGGTAAAAACACTCTTCGTGGAAACGTGTTTTATGAGGCGCAAGGTACACTAACCATGCGTCATGGCAATGGCAACATTATCGAGGAAAATGTCTTCTTTGGTAACGGCGTCGAGCACACTGGCGGCATACGCGTTATCAACAAAGACCAAATTATCCGTAACAATTATTTAGAAGGCTTAACCGGGTACCGTTTTGGTAGCGGATTCACAGTTATGAACGGTGTGCCCAATTCGCCTATCAATCGCTATCATCAAGTAGAAAATACCGTCATTGAAAACAACACTTTTGTTAATGTTCAGCATATTCAATTAGCTGCAGGCAGTGACGCAGAGCGCAGTGCCGTGCCAATTAGCAGTGTAATGAAAAACAACCTGTTTATTAATGAGAACAACCAACAGCCGTTTACAACCTTTGATGATGTCAGCGGCATTAAATTCAGTGGCAACGTAGCCAATACCAAAGTTCTTCCTGAACTCAGTTATGGGGTAGAGCAAAAAGCGCTTCCCCTTAAGCGTACCGACAATGGACTTCTGTACCCTACAGGTGGAAGTAAAAACGTCGGTGCAAAGCCTGGCCTCAAAGTGCTATCCAAAGCGGATACCGGCGTAAGTTGGTATGAAAAGTCACCTGCTTTGGTAGCCTTTGATGCTGGCGTTACACATGCAGTTAATGCAAGTGCAGACGCACTTCTTGCTGCAATAGCCGATGCCAACTCCGGTGATGTGCTGGAGTTGGCAGATGGCCAATACGATATTCCAAAGCTGGTCAAAATAGATAAAACTGTGACTATTCGGGCGCAGAACAAAGGTCAAGCTACTCTTACCTATGAACGTTCAGCATTGTTTGAAATACATGATGGTGGAAGTTTAAAGCTTGATGGCTTAGTCATTTCAGGTCAAAGCAGCCCGGACTCTGCAGGCAACAGTGTGGTTCGTACGCAAAAATGGGGTATGGTCGAAAACTATCGTTTACTGGTCACTAACTCTGATTTGATTGACTTAAACGTTAACCATTCGTTTCACTTTTTTGTGACTGGAAAAGGTGCTTTTGCAGATGAGATAACCCTTCTTAATAACCATTTTTCCAATGTCAGTGGTGATATTTTGCGACTTAACAGTGAAATTGAAGATCTTGGGATTTATAACGCCGAATACGTCACGCTAGAAGGAAATACCTTTGAAAATATAGAAGGTGCTGTCGCAAAAATCTATCGCGGTGGAACCGACGAAAGTACCTTTGGGCCGCATTTGCTTATGACCGATAATACCCTTAAAAATGTCGGCGCAGGGAAACGCAACAAAAGCGGTGCCAGTATTTTTCTACACGGTGTTCAGGTAACTAACATTCAGCAGAACGTTATGCGCAATTCGGCCGCTATCAAAATTGAGCACACGGTTGGTGAACCAAAGACGGCTGTCGTCTCTAACACATTTAAAGCCACCCCAAATCCTGAGGTTAAAGAGCTTCGCGTATCAGGGCCTCACACGGCGCTAATCAAAGACAACAAGCAAGACAATAGTGCTGGGAGATAGACAAAAGATGGTTTCTTTGAGATATCTAACCCTAGTCGCAATCCTCATAGCGGTTAGCGTTATCGCTGATTTTTCAATTGGCGCGCAAGCTGCTCATCCTAACCTGGTGATCACGAGTGAAGACGTAGTAAAGATGCGTCAGGGGATCGCCGAGAAAGGTCGCTTCGCAGACGCATTCTATGTACTAAAAGCTAAGGTTGATGAGCAGTTGGCATTACCAATAGTTGTGCCAGTGCCGAAGGATGGTGGTGGAGGCTACACTCACGAACGCCACAAAAAGAACTATCAGTTGATGTTTGATGCGGGAATGGTTTATCAACTAAGTGAAGATACAAAGTACGCAGATTACGTGCGCGATATGTTGTTAGAATATGCCAAACTCTATCCCACCATTGATGTTCACCCCAAGCGAAAAGTCAAATCGCAAAATCCCGGTAAGCTATTCTGGCAGAGCCTAAATGAAGCGGTTTGGTTAGTGTATACCATCCAAGCCTATGACCTGATTTATGACTCGTTGGATACTTCACATATCAACACCATTGAGCAAAACCTGTTGCGACCTGTTGCGTTATTTTTGTCAGAAGGACAACCTTCAACTTTCAATAAAGTACACAATCACGGCACTTGGGCGACTGCCGGTGTTGGCATGGCAGGCTATGTGATGAGTGAACCCGAATGGGTTGAAAAAGCCTTATATGATTTGGAAAAATCGGGGGAAGGTGGCTTTCTCAAACAACTGGACGAACTCTTCTCACCTCAAGGTTATTACAACGAAGGCCCCTATTATCAAAGATATGCTTTGATGCCATTCGTGACGTTTGCAAAAGCAATCAACAATAACGAAGCGCATAGAAATATTTTTCAACATCGAGACGGCGTTTTACTGAAAGCCATCGATACGACTATCCAGCTAAGCTACAACGGCCTTTTTTACCCCATAAATGATGCGATCAAAAGTAAAGGTATCGACACGATTGAACTGGTCCATGGCGTAACTGTAGCGTACGGGCTGACGGAAGATCCGGGCTTTTTGGATATCGCACAGCAGCAAAATCAAATCATTCTTTCTGGAGATGGTTTAAAAGTAGCGCAAGCTCTGGATCAAGGGTTGGCTAAACCCTATCAGTTTCGATCCGTAGCCTTTGGTGACGGCAGTGACGGTAAGCAAGGTGCATTGGTGATTATGCGCAGTCAGATGGGTGGGGAAAAAGCAGTATTGTTTAAACCTGCCGCGCAAGGCCTGGGACACGGTCACTTTGATAAACTCACTTGGCAGTTTTACGATCAAGGCCAAGAGATTGTCTCAGATTATGGGGCTGCTCGTTTTTTGAATGTAGAAGCGAAATTTGGAGGTCGATATCTTCCAGAGAATAAAAGTTACGCTAAACAAACGGTTGCACATAATACTGTCGTAGTCGATGAAACCAGTCACTTTGGTGGTGATGTTGAAATTGGCAATCAAAACGCTCCAACGCTTAATTTTTTTGAATCTAATGCATTTGGTTCGGTAAGTAGTGGCGAGATTAACACTGCTTACCCCGACGTCAAGCTAGAACGCACGCTGGCGCTTGTGAACCTGTCAGAGCTTGAAACCTCCATTGCAATCGATTTGTTCAGTGTCGAGGCCGAGGACAAACATCAATTTGATTTACCGCTTCACTACCTAGGCCAACTTATAGAAACTAATTTCAAGATAGCGGCAAACACAAGCGTGCTTAGTGCATTAGGTGAAAAAAATGGCTATCAGCATCTGTGGCTAAAAGGCCAAGGTAAACCTGAAAGTGGGTTAGCTAAGGTGTCGTGGTTGAATGAAAACGGCCGCTTTTATACCCAATCTAGTTTAGTGACAGGTGATGAGTCATTTTTATTCACCCAAATTGGGGCGAATGATCCTAACTTCAATTTGCGTAACGAACAGAGCTTTATACGCCGAGTTACAGGTAAAGGCCAACACCAATTTATTTCGGTGTTAGAGCCCCACGGCGAATACAATCCAAGTAAAGAATTTACCTTAGATGCGAGTAGTAAAATTACTGATTTGCGCGTAACGCATCAAGCAAAGCTGACATTAGTGGAATTGCAAATAGCGGGACTAACCTATCTGGTAGCAATCGATAAAACTGATGTTTCGTCTTCAGAAAACAGCCTGAATCGCTCGTTTTCCTACCAGCAAAAAACCTTTTCACTGAACGGTCGACTAGCCGTCCATGTGTTGAATGGTCAATAGGAGTCATCAAGATGCAAAAACAAAGTGAACACTTTTTATTTGGCAACGAAACTGAAATCGAGGATCTTGGTGGTGGTTTAAAGCGTCAAATGCTGGGTTACAACCACGAATTGATGGCTGTCAAAGTCTGGTTTGATAAAGGCGCAGAAGGCTATGTACATAAACACCGTCACTCCCAAGTCACCTACGTTGAAGCAGGTGAGTTTCACTTTAATATCGATGGCGTCATTAAGGTATTAAAGCCAGGGGATAGTTGTTTGATCCCTCCGCATGTTGAGCATGGTGCTGTCAGCCCAACTGGCGGGATCTTAATCGATACCTTCAGTCCAGCTCGTGAAGACTTCATAGAGGAATAATATTGTGAAAATACAAGGTTTACGTTGGTGGGTTATTGCATTGATTGCGCTCGCGACGATTATCAATTATGTCGATCGTCAGTCGCTGAGCGTTCTTTGGCCTGATATTGTTGAAGAACTTTTCCCCGATGAGTCCGCACTTGAGCGCAAGCAAATTTACGCAAACATATCGATTGTATTTGTGTTTGCCTATGCGTTTGGACAAGCCATATTTGGTAAGATTTTTGATTGGGTTGGCACTAGAATTGGATTTGCTTTGTCGATTGGCGTTTGGTCTCTGGCGACGGTTGCGCACGCATTTGCACAAGGCGTTCTGAGTTTAAGTTTTTTCCGAGCGATCTTGGGTGTCGCTGAGGCTGGAAACTGGCCAGGTGCTGCCAAGGGTAATGCTGAATGGTTTCCCACTAAAGAGCGTGCCCTGGCACAAGGTATTTTTAATTCGGGCGCAGCCATCGGTGGCATTGTTGCTATACCGCTTATTGCTTTTCTAACGGTTTACATGAGTTGGAAAATGGTCTTTGTTGTCGTCGGTTTAGTTGGGTTTCTATGGCTAATACCATGGATGATTTTGGTGAAAGCTCCTCCGGGTAAGCACCCGTGGATCACCGAAGAAGAGCGCGAATATATTCTAACGGGCCAACGTCGTAGTGATACACCTGAAGGAGAAGTCGAATCTGAAGAAGATGAGTACAACCCTCCCACGTCAGAATTGCTTTCAAGGAAACAAAGCTGGGGAGTGATCATCGCTTCAGCAGCGATAGACCCAATTTGGTGGTTATTTGTTTTCTGGATCCCTATCTATTTAAACGAAGTTTATGGCATGGATGTCAAATCCATTGGTATCTACGGCTGGGTTCCCTATGTCGGAGCTATGTTCGGAGCCTGGTTTGGCGGCCTGTTGGCGCAAAACCGTCTCAAGGCGGGTTGGAGTACAGACAAAACTCGTAAATTTATCATCACTCTTGGGTGTTTAATCATGCTGCCGTCTTTACTGGCAATGGCCAATCCGGGCGAGCCGGTCGTAGCAGTGCTTATCATGGCGGTTATTTTGTTTGGTTTTCAAACGGCGATTGGCAACGTTCAAACACTTCCAAGCGATTTACTTGGTAAAAAGTCTGTGGGTACCTTGGCTGGCTTTGCCGGAATGGCTGCCAAACTAGGTGCAGTTGGCTTAACCTCGCTAGTGCCTTTTTTAACAGCGGACGGGAATTACACACCAGCATTTGTCATCGGTGCTTCTCTGGCCATTATTGCTATGGCAGCAGTATGGCTGCTTATCCCAAAAGTTGAACCGTTAAAAAGCCTGAGTAAGTAGATGAAAACCATTTGTTTCTTAGGCGAATGCATGGTTGAACTCAGGGCCAATGACGAGGACACCATGCATCAATCGTTCGCTGGAGATGTATACAATTCTGCTGTTTATCTAAAGCGTTGTTTCGGGGATGTTTCTACAGCCATTATAACGGCTGTAGGGCAAGATGGGTTAAGTGATAAAATGGTAAATCGTTTTAAATGCGAAAATATCGACCCCCAGTTTGTTTTCAAACATCCTAGCAAAGCTCCAGGTATTTACCTGATTGAAACAGACGAGAAAGGCGAACGGAGTTTTACCTACTGGCGAAGTGACTCTGCCGCTAGAAAAGTCGTTGAATTCATAGATGACAAAGCGCTAGAGCGGCTTTTAAAAGCAGATATGTTTTTCTTCTCAGGCATTTCATTGGCTGTAATTGAAGACATTGCACGAGAAAAGTTTTGGCAAGTACTAGAAAAACTCAAACTCGCTGGAGTAAGAGTGGTATTTGATCCTAATTACCGTGCAAGACTTTGGAATAGTGCAAGCGAGGCTAAAGAGCAGTTTGACAAAGCCTTTTCTATGGCAAACATCGCACTACCTGGCGTTGAAGATTTTAAAGAGCTTTATGGCATCAACTCTGCTCAAGGTGTAGTGGAGTTTTGTCAACCGTTTCAACTAGAAGAATTGATTGTGAAAAATGGCCCAGAATCAGTAATCAGCTATTCGCAAGGTGCTCTGCTTAGTCATGATATTGTTCCAGTTACCAATGTTGTTGATACAACATCAGCAGGTGACGCGTTTAACGGAGTTTATCTTGGTTCACGGCTGATTGGTCAACCAATTTCTGAGTCGATTCAACTAGCCGCTATTGCAGCAGGAACGGTTATTCAGCATCCAGGTGCTATCGCGCCCAAACAAGCTTTTATTGACGCCATGTCAGCGGCTAACCGGCAGTAACCAGGCGTAGTCTAAACCAAAGATCAAGCATATAGCCGAAATATTTTCGTATTTAACGAGACTAAAAATAGCTGGTCTCATCATTAACAATTTGAGAGAAACATTACAATGACTCGCTTTTCTGAATTCATGTCAGGACAAACTCTTCTACCTATTATTCAAGCAAACTCACCGGAACAAGGTGTTCACATCGCCAAAGCAATGGCAGATGCTGGACTAGGGTTGGTCGAAGTAGTACTGCGCACAGAAGCTTCTCTAGAAGCCCTTTCGGCAATTAAAAAATCAGTTCCTGAACTCAAAGTTGGCGCGGGTACAGTGATTAATTCACTTATTCTCAAACAGGCGTTAGATGCCGGATCAGATTTTATAGTTACTCCCGCAGTATCGAATACATTGTTAACCGAATTAGCGAGTTGTGGTGTACCTGTGCTTCCCGGAGTGTCGAATACAGGTGAAATTCTTATGGCATCAGAATTTGGCTTTGAAGAGCTAAAACTCTTCCCGGCATCATTATCAGGTGGAGCACCATTTTTGTCTGCTGTGTCATCAGTATTTCAATCCATTAAATTTTGCCCAACAGGTGGGGTGAATAAGCAGAATAAAAACGACTATTTGTCATTGAGCAATGTATTTGCCGTTGGCGGAACCTGGGTGGCGGCAAAGAGTTGGGTCGAACAGGAAAATTGGCAGGCCATTACTGATGCTTGCATTGAGGCAATCAAATAAAGCATGTTAATTTTTGGTGGATGATTTGAGTTCACCTAATACAACAGGTATTTAAGAGGACATCAGATGAAACAATTAATCAAAGTGCTTAGCAACACGACTGTTTTGAGCAGCCTTTTGATGTTCACTTATTCAAGTGAGGCAATTTCAAGCGATACTGTTAAAGTTCCAGCAACACATAATGGGTTAGCACAAGGGGTATTACTCGGTGATTTTAGTAAACTTGATCCGACCAAAAAGCCTGGAGAAAACTTCGACCTACTCGACTGGAGCCTAACGCTTCCAACCGACATAAATAAAGATAAAAAAGCCGATACCATCTATGAAAAACCATTGGATGAAGGGTTTCAATTGAAGCCGTTTTTTTATACGGCCGATGATGGAGGAATGGTGTTCGCATGTCCAAATGTTGGTGCAAAAACTTCTAAAAATACCAAATACGCCAGGACTGAACTGCGTGAGATGCTGCGCAGAGGAAATACTCGAATAAAAGCGCGAGGCATGACGAAGAATAACTGGGTATTCGGGGGCGCACACGGCTCAATGAAACGCAAAGCTGGTGGCATCGAAGGTAGTTTGCAGGCGACTTTAGCGGTAAACCGCGTATCTACTACCGGTGACGAAAAAATGGTTGGGCGCGTCATTATCGGGCAAATTCATGCAACGGATGACGAACCTATTCGTTTGTACTACCGAAAATTACCAGGCAACACCAAAGGCACTGTTTACTTTGCGCATGAAATAAATGGTGGTGATGATGTCTGGGTAAACATTCTTGGTTCACGCTCTCACACACTCCCCGATCCGGAAGACGGTATTGCTTTGAACGAAATGTTCTCATACAAAATTACCGTAGAGGACGAAGTGTTGTTTGTGACTCTCATCAGAGAAGGTAAGCCAAATATTACCAAGCACTACGATATGAAAGAAAGTGGCTATAGTGCTGGTAACCAATTTATGTACTTTAAGGCAGGAGTATATAACCAAAATAATGGCGGTGCCGATGGTGATTACGTTCAAGCCACTTTTTATCACCTTCATAATACGCACAAAGGCTATAAATTTTAATCATACTCCAGGGTCAATAATGTATTGCCTCAGTTCAGGTAATTGACTGACCAAATAGACACTTGTTCCCAATCAAAATCTGCTTTAGCAAGGATGTTAAAGCAGATTTTTCTTTTTTCAGTTACAACTTGTTATATTGGTAATCATTATTGGTAACAAAAAGGTTAACAATTGGTTGATATATTGGTTTTAATTGAGTATATTCAAAAATAACAAATGCATAACATAAAACTAACAGGCGATTCTCAATCACATGCTTGCACACAAAACAACGGAGAACTCGATATGTCGTTGATATCAGGGAAACAATCAAACCCAAGCCATCAGGAAGAACAATTCAGGCTTACACCTGTCGCTAAATTGGTAAGGGCTGCAGTGATAGTCTCAGCAGCTAGCTCATTTGCATTTTCTGCATCGGCACAAGAAGCTGAAAATGAAAACGTCGCGGATAGCGATGTTGAAGTGATTAACGTTGTGGGCACCCGTAAAACGATTCAAGATCAAATTGCTATAAAACGTGAAGCTACCTCTGTGGTTGACGGTTTATCCGCTGAAGATATTGGTGATTTACCCGCTCTTTCAATTGGTGAAGCACTGGAATCAATTACTGGCGCTGCGTCTCACCGTGAAAATGGTGGCGCTACTGAAATCACAATTCGTGGTTTGGGTCCTTTTTTAAGTGCAACACACATCAATGGTCGTGAAGCAACTAATGGTAGTGGTGACCGCTCGGTCAACTTCTCTCAATTCCCGTCGGAGTTGATGAAGAAAGTAGCTATTTACAAAACCCAAGACGCATCAATGATTGAGGGTGGTGTAGCGGGTGTGATTACCCTTGAAACACTGAAGCCGTTAGATTTTGGAAAGCAACGATTTCAAAGTGAATTGAAACTGAATTACAACCCTGATGAGTCAAATGTTGAGAACTCGCTACAAAGCGACTTGGGCTATCGTGGCACGATAAGTTATGTCGACCAATTTGAGTTCGATAACGGTCAAGCGCTTGGTTTGACCATAGGTATACAACGTCAAGATATCAGCCAGCCAGAAGCGGAATACCGCAGTTCAAGCCCTACAGGTTCTTCGTTATGGGCATGTTTAAATGATCCAGCAAATACTAACGAGGGCTTTTTCCGCAGCTCAGCGGGCGACTGTGAAGATCAGGTTAATGGAAGTAGTAACCAAGGTTATGAAACTGACATCGATCCTACTACAGGGCGCGCTGAAAGTGCGGGTACACCCTACGCATGGACTGGCTCGAGCCGGAGCTTCCGTCAAAACGAAACATCTGATGAAAGGGATGCGTTATTTGTAGGTCTACAATTCCGACCATCTGAAAATTGGGATATCAACTTTGACGCCCAGATATCAGATCGAACACAAGCAGAAGCACGTCATGACTTACTCTTCCTACAAAAACGTGTAACGCCGGGTATAACTGGCCAAAATCTCATTACCAATAGTGTGGGTGGTATTTTACATTGGGAAGGTGAGGAGCGTTTTGAATCTGCTGGCGAGCAGTATTCTCGCGAAGAGAACTATCGTGGGTATGGGTTAAATGTTAAACATTTTGCCACTGATGATTTAACTATCAGCGCAGATTTCAGTTTCTCTCAAACAAAACGAGAAGAATTACAAATCACTAACCGAGGCAGAACGTCTGGTCGTCCCTTCTTTACTTGGGATTTGGGTGAACACATTCCTCACTTAACCGTCACTGATTTTGACGTGACCGATATTTCTAACTTTACGGACAGCTTACGAACTCGCATCGACCGTGAAAACGTAAGAGAAAATGAAGTTGTCTCTGGCCGTCTTGATTTCGAATACTTGTTAGGTGGTGACACCATTAGCAGTATTCAGGGCGGTGTCCGTGTGTCTGAGCTTACGTATTTGCAGTTCGGAGGAAGCAATGGCAATGGTTCAAGAAATACGTTTACATTAGACGAAGGTGTAACTTCAGCCATCGACGTGCTTCAAGGTTGCCAAATTGACTTCCCTGAATCTGATTTCTTATCGACAGTTTCCGATGGCGATATTATCACCCACGTCAATAGCGAAGGGGCGGTTGTTGATAGCGGTACAGGCTCTTCTTGGGCAACATACGATAACGTATGCTTCTCCCAAGCATTGGTCGCGTCTCAAGGTGGCGAGTTTGGCTACCCAGAAGTGGAATATGAAAATGCCGGTACTATCGATGTCACCGAAGAGACTACCGCTGCTTATTTCATGGCCAACTACGACACAGAAATGAAGGGTATGCCGGTTCGCGGTAACTTCGGGTTGCGCGTGGTCAATACAGAAGTGACATCGGTTAGCTTCAGGCAAGGTTTTGATGTTGTCACTGATGAACTTGGCATAGTGTCACTGGCAACAAATGATTCAATTGAACGTATTGTTGGTGGCGGTGAATACACCGAAGTACTACCCAGCTTTAACCTGGTTGTTGACTACTCTGAAGAGGTCCTGTTAAGAGCCGGAATTTATCGTGGTATGTCTCGCGCAGATCCCTCTGACTTGGGTTTCAGCCGCACGTTCCAAACAGATGATGAAGTTGCGCCTCAATCCATTGCTGACCTATTAGTGGGCGTCAACGGTTCTGGTAATCCAGACACGCAACCATTGATGTCATGGAACTATGATGTGGCGTTTGAATGGTATCCCAACGAAGATTCAATCGTTGCTGTGAGCCTATACTACAAACAGTTTAACGGTGGTTTCCAACAACAAACAGTACTTGAAAACTTTACAGTTGATGGTGTTGACGTTGCATTACCTATTACTAACTCTGTCACCACTGACACTGAAAGTGATCTTGTGGGTTTAGAGGCCTCTCTTGCATATCGTTGGGATAGCGGTATAGGTATTAAGCTAGGCTATAACTATGCAGACACAGATTTCGAGTTTGAAGACAGTAATTACGGTGATACCTTCGTTACCGACCTTGATGGCGTTACTACTCAACTAACAGAGGGCATTATCCCACCAGGAGCTGTTCCTGGGTTCTCCGAGCATGTGTTCAGTGGCCAGGTCTATTACCAAGTTGGCGACTTTGATACAGCGCTTATCTACAAATACCGTAGCGAGTATTTCCAACCCTACACAAGTAACGGCACACGACTGCGCTTTGTTGATGAAGTGGGTGTTTGGGAAGCGCGTGCTTCATACAAAATTAATAAAAACATTCGTGTAAAAGTTGAAGCGATTAACTTGTTTAGCGCGCCTCGCTCTGATGACTTTTATGTTCAGGGTAATTTAGGTCAAGTGAGTGACTACGGTCCTCGTTTATTCGCAGGTATTAGCTTCAAATATTGATCGGAGTTAGGGATTAGTTGGCACAAACAAAATCAATCTAAAGCCCGCAGACCCTATCGAGCGGGCTTCACCCTTTTTGAATCGGTTTGTGCGCTCTAAATCTAGCTATAAAAATTAAAAATAATATTGGTAATACCAAAAGTGTTGGAAGCACATTTTTGTCATACCAATCAGGTTTACATAATGTGCGCATTTACCACTCATAGCCGGTAACTTGGCAGCATATTAAAACTGGAACTTTCAGGAGTAGAAAGCATGGTTAAGAAGTCACTTATACCCATCATCGTTGCGACGGCCTTGGTTGGTTGTGGTACTGATGATAACGCTGAGTTGGAAGGCAATAGTCGCGGTAGCATAACAATATCCGGTGGCGATTTTATTGCAGGATCTACACTCTCTGCATCGGTTACTGATGCAGATGGCATTCGAGCAGATTCCATCAGTTATGCTTGGTCCACAGGTGCTACAGGTACAACTTACACAATTACCGAAGCAGATGAAGGCTCAGTAATATCCGTTTCTGCTAGATACACTGATGAAGCGGGCTTTACCGAAGGCGTCGGTGCATCGACGACGGTTGTACTTCCCACATTAGACGTTACTGCCAGTGTAGTAAAAGGACCTGTAAGTGGCGCTAGCTGTGAAATCTTTGCAGTAGGTGACGATGGCGTTGCTATCTCTCCCGCACAAGCCACAGCGACTTCTGGTGACACAGGTAGCGTGACATTTAATGATGTTCACTTTGAAGGCATGGGTTTAGTGTCATGTTCTGGCGGTACTTATACCGATGAATCGACAGGTGAAACACTTGATGCGCCGGTGCTGCGCAGTGTGGTTGACGTTGTTGAGAATCTAGTTGGCGAAGAAGGCGAGTTACTGCCTCCTCCGTCATATGTAGTCTCTCCACTGACTGAGATGGCTGTTCAGGCATCAGGCTCTGATCTGAATGGCTTCTCTGATCAAGCAACCGCCATTAACCTTCGTTTTGGGATTCGTTTTGATACTACAAAAGTTTTGCCAACTGAGATTGGTGCTGTTGCACTTGGCGCTGAAGGTGCCGCGGATGCAGACAGGTACGGCTCTGCTTTAGCACTTTTATCACAACTAGATGCCGACGACGCAGACAATGACATGGCAGCTCTAATCGCAAGTGTTGCCACTGACTTGGCTGATGGCGCGTTTTCAGAAGCCAATTTAGCATTACTCGAAACTGCACAGACCAATTTACAGACAACTTCAGCAGTTGCTGGTGATGTAGATGAATCTTTGCTTGACGTGATTGGCGCAGCCATTGGTTACAACAATGATCCTGTAGCAGCAATTATCGAGGGCGTCCTAAGCGGGACTGTGCAAAATACAGCAATAGATCCCTTGACTGGCACAGTGACAGTTTTGGATCCTAACTTTGAAGAAGACGCCATTGTGGCTCAAACCGATGTCGTACTTGACTATGGTACTTTTAGTATTAGTGCTGATGGAAATTGGTCGTACACCGTTGATGTCGCAAATGAAACCGTTGCTAACCTTGAAGTGGGTAATTCAGTAAGAGATTCAGTGACAATTGCATCAATTGACGGCACGACAGCCGAAATTGAAGTTCGTGTCGCAGCGCTTACCCAAGTAGTTAAGATTTCTGATATTGGCGGTGATACCGGTGAAATTCGATTCAGCGTAGACAATTTACGTCAAGGTAAGCTTAGCGCTTCGTTTTCTAAAGAAGAGGCACTGGGCAGTGACGGAAATATCAAAGATGCTTACATCACACTGTACGGTACTTCTGGCAGTTCTAGCGAATCTCTAGTAGATCTTCGTATTCAAGGTAATCAAACAGACTCTGAAGGCAATCCCATTGCCCCTCGCTTCTTTGTTCGAAATACAGATAGCGAAGCATACCCTGGCACTATTGTTACCGCACCATTTGTTGAAGAGCAGTTTTACGATGTTGAAATTACCTGGGACTTAGATGCTGCAGAGCAAATCACCATAACTATTGATGGTGAAGTTATAGGTGGTGGTTCGTTCTCAACTGCAGCAGTTGTTGATTCCGATTTCACTGATTTAGATCAGTGGTTTGCAGAAGGTATTAGAACCATCCAATTCCGTTTCGGTGATAACGACAGAACGATCCCTTTTGGTTCTTACTATGTTGATAACATTGCAGTGTATTCAGATACGGCGGGCACAGTTCGTGTCTTTGCTGATGACTTTGAAAATTATGATGTGGGTGAAACCCTTGACGGCGATACGAGTTCCTATAGCCTAGCGATTTATTCAGAGGTTGTTGTTTTTGATGTTGGGGATGGCGAAGCTGAACCGACTCCGGCAACTTTCCTTGATTTAACAGGAACTATTGCAAGTGACGAAACCACAGCCACCGGTACGGTAAGTGTGTTTGACCCCGACGAAGGTGAAGCTTTTGTAATTAGCTCAATGCTAAACGGTACTTACGGCTCATTAGACATTATAGAGGATGGGTCATGGACCTATACTCTTGACACCACTGATGCCACCATCGCTGCACTTGTAGTGGGCGAGCGTGAAACAGATATGTTTACTATTGAGTCTATTGATGGCACAACAGCCGAGTTGGTGGTAACAATTAATGGAACTGTTGTAGTAGAAACGGGGGCAAATAACGTTGCCAGAATGGCTGATACAACAACGTCAGCCGATGCTGAGTTACGTTTGACAACGGATCCACTTGACGAAGGGTCTATTTCTACAACTCTCAAGATACAAGCAATTTCTGGCTTCACTGCTACACCGGGTGTTGACGAAGATAATACCGCTTACATAAGTGTATACGGTGGGTCTGCTTCTTCAGATAACCTAACGGGTGAAATTGTCTTTAGCAATGGCGCTGTTAAGTATCGTGATGCATCAAAATCTCAGCAAACCATTGATGGCTTAACGTATGCGGATGATACTGATATTGATGTCGTGATTGATTGGACTGCAACAGGTTATTCTCTTTCAATTGATGGCGGTGCAACCTTCTACGGGCCTTATGTAGCGATCAATACAGGGACAGCCACAGAAACGTATCAAATCCGTATTGGTAGCTCTGCGAAAGAGTCTGCAAAAGAGTTATTAGCTGATGATATCGTGGTTGCTGATGCAAACGATACAGCAGTTCTGACTGAGGACTTCGAAATTTTTGCTGATGGTGAAGATTTAAGTACTACTTATTCAAGCTCCGCTGAAGCAACAGTGAGGACCCTCGCCGGAACAAGTGTAGACAAAGTTGCCAGAATGGCTGATACAACAACATCAGCCGATGCTGAGTTACGTTTAACAACGTCGGCACTTGATGAAGGTTCAATATCAACCACAATTAAAATACAAGCCATTCCTGGATTTGTAGCAACCCCAGGTGTTGACGAAGACAATACCGCTTATATAAGTGTATACGGTGGGTCTGCTTCTTCAGATAACCTAACAGGTGAAATTGTCTTTAGTAATGGCGCCGTTAAGTATCGTGACGCATCAAAATCTCAACAAACCATTGATGGCTTAACGTATGCGGATGATACTGATATCGATGTTGTGATTGACTGGACTGCAACAGGTTATTCTCTTTCAATTGATGGCGGTGTAACCTTCTACGGGCCTTATGTTGCGATCAATACAGGGACAGCCACAGAAACGTATCAAATCCGTATTGGTAGCTCTGCAAAAGAGTCAGCAAAAGAGTTATTAGCTGATGATATCGTGATTGCTGATGCTAACGATATGGCAGTTCTGACTGAGGACTTCGAAACTTATGCTGATGGTGAGGATCTAAGTACTACTTATTCCAGTTCTGCCGAAGCAACGGTTACTACACTTGAGGCAACGAGTGCAGACAATGTGGCTAGAATGGCTGATACAACAACATCAGCCGATGCTGAGTTACGTTTGACATCGTCGGCACTTGACGAAGGGTCTATTTCTGCAACCCTTAAAATACAAGCCATTCCTGGTTTTGTAGCGACCCCGGGTGTTGACGAAGACAATACCGCTTATATTAGCGTATACGGTGGCTCCGCTTCTTCAGATAACCTAACGGGTGAAATTGTCTTTAGCAATGGCGCCGTTAAGTATCGTGACGCATCAAAATCTCAACAAACCATTGATGGCTTAACGTATGCGGACGATACCAATATTGATGTAGTGATTGATTGGACTGCAACAGGTTATTCTCTTTCAATTGATGGCGGAGCAACCTTCTATGGGCCTTATGTTGCGATCAATACAGGGACAGCCACAGAAACGTATCAAATCCGTATTGGTAGCTCTGCAAAAGAGTCAGCAAAAGAGTTATTAGCTGATGATATCGTGGTTGCTGATGCAAACGATACGGCAGTTCTGACTGAGGACTTCGAAACTTATGCTGTGGGTGACGATCTGAGTACTACTTATTCAAGTTCTGCCGAGGCAACGGTTCAAGAAGACTAAAATCTATTACCCCTAGATTCATATCTTACACACCGTGTTTAAAATGCCGCTTATTAACAAGCGGCATTTTTTATATCCCCATCTCACCAACAAACATCGTGTCCGTATGGCAATCGTTACATATCTGGCAACGGTTCGCCGCGATGCAAAAGCGTGTACATCAGATAATCGAACGGTACGAGACCATTGGCTTTTGCTGTCTCGATAACTGAGTAAAGCACCGCGTTGGCGTTTGTACCAATAGCGGTTTGTGAAAGCGGTACAGCATTTTCTCCAGCCCGAGCTATAGCAACATTTAATGAAGTCCACTTGGTAGGTATAGGTTTAATATAAGGATTATGCTGAAATTCAAGACACTTTGAGTCACAAAGCCGCGCAAGTCGGAGCTTTTTTGTTAGTAGATATAGATTTTGAAAACATGTTGGCAAGGAAATTGATTGTCTAATGGGATAATTCCATTACACACAAAAAATTGACGCTTATGAAACTTCCCACAAAAAGCCTAATTTCAAAAATCGAATCTTTGTCGGCACAAATGACTCCGGAGCAACTGAGAGATTTTTTAGATGTTCTCGATTCTATGGCGATCATGGTTAAAGAGGCCAAGTCTATGTCGCCAACACCAGAAAGCCCGGATCTAAGTGGGTTTAAAGTAGCGTTGCATTAATCGATTACCGCTTCCTTCTGACTTCATGCTGGTGAAGGCCGGAATCTTTTATTTGTGAGCACGTATTTCAAACAGATCTCCGCCAAGAGCCCGCGGAGATGACGCTTTCTATAGGGCGGTGATGGAGTTTTCTATAGGGTGGAGACGACGCTTTCTATAGGTCGGAGATGACGCTTTCTATAGGGTGGAGGTGACGTTTTTTAGTGGAGTGATATGGTTAATTGTTTGAAAGGGAGTGTTTACTCATTAATGTCTTCCCAGCTTCTTGACGAAATTAACTTTGCTTCCTGCCAACATCAAAGAGGCTTCCTGCCGACGTGATCCTGGCTTTTTAATAAAATCATTCGGACGAAGTCTGTTATCTCTTATTCACTTGCACCGTAACCGGTGTGGCCATTTCGAATCTCGTAGAAAGTGGCTTGCGCATACTCTTCCGGATCACTTGAGTTATTGACGTGATAAACCCCTACTTTAAAGTATTGATACTGGCTGGGATCATCATACAGACTGTCTGACATGTCGAAATTACCCACAACGTCTGGTTTTCCCTCTCGACTGATCGTCACCGTGAGTAAGTTCACGTCAACATTGATGTGATAACTGAACTTTTCATCTAGGGCAATACCGTCTGTGGGGTTGCTGGCACTATTGCTTCGTGAGCCAATTAGCTCCACGTAAGCTTCATCACTCCCTTCGACACGACTTTCATGGGCAAAATAGATTGAGCCCAGTGCGTTTCCTGGCAGCTTACGATAATAGAGTCGCACTGGCTCATCGTCATTGGCGTGTATCTGGCCAATAATAACTCGCCCTATCTGGTAATTCTCGCCTGTGGTCGTGACTTGATTTACCGCAAGGGTTACATGTAGGTCGCCGTCTACACCTCCAGCATCATCTTGCGCACTCTGAGGTGCACTGCCAAAAACCCAATTGTTCTTGTTCACACCTTTAGTGCTGATGGAGCGGTCACCCCTGCGCAACATCTCACGCAACTCAACGCGCACGTAATTAGTATTCTGTGATGTTTTAAATCCATAGCTGGGTGAGCGCATAACAATGCCGTTATCTGCCGAGGCATAAAAATACTCAGAATTGGTGTAGCCAGCAGCAAGTTCGGTTTCAGATATTGAATCTGCAGTACCGCTGTTGTCTTCATCAGTCGGTACACTCAAGTACCAATCTACCAATTCGATCCCAAGCTCATTGGGAAATTTATTACTGAACTGCCCAGTGGCCTCGCTGCAACTATGCACTTCGACTTCAATGATCCCGTTGTTGTCGTCGACACTATTTCCATCTGCAATGATTTTCACATAACGTCCTTCGGATTCGTCTAGTTGCACTAGCTCAAAACCGCTGTGTCGCCCACTTGATTCCCCTTGAACTAGCACTGGCAACCATGTTGAATTGTCAGTTGATGTTTCAACTGAAAAATTAGAGATTCGGTCTGCACCTTTGTACCACTTAATTGTCAGGGCGCCGACCGTTTTGATATTACCTAAGTCTAATACTAATTCCTTAAATGGACCGTCGCTTGACCATCGCGATGCCGATTGGGAGTCACCATCAATGGCGTTTGAGGGAGAAAAATTTAACTCAAAGTTGCCGTCATCAATGACAGAGTTTACCCCATGGATGGTATTGATACATGTTTGCGGTTGTTCTGCGGGTGGAGGAACTGGTGTAGTTGGAGTGCTTGGCGTAGTAGGTGTCGTCGGCGTGCTCGGTGTAGTAGGAGGGCTCTCTGGAGCTGTGGGTAATACAGATTCTCTTCCACCACCACCTCCGCAAGCTGCAATAGTCAAAGCACTCGCTATGGCGAGAGGCAAAATTCTAGAAGACCGAGCCCGCCTCGGTAGATGAAAATCCATTGCTATATACCCTCTATGTTGTAACTGGCAGTCCCACACAGAGCATGTTGAGTTGAATACGCTCGCTTTGGACACTGATTGTTTACTCTATCCAGTCGTTCGATAAGTGGGTTTGCCCCAACAATATCAAAATTTGTTACGCAAAGGTTATCCAAATGTCGGTATATGGTCAACCAAATATTAAGATTGTTAGCGAGCGATTTTCATTCGTTAAACTTAAATCGCGTGTAAAGAAAGATTTTGCTCATAGACGTTTATGGTGAATTAGTGAAGTCACGCTGAGGTTATAGATTGGCGCGGGCTTTCGTTAACCATTTGAAATTATTGGTTTAAATTTTATTTCGGTACTTGCAAATGCCCATTGGTAATAACAAATGTTAAATTATCACGATTAATGTTATTACCAAAAGGTTGACCTTTTTGGTGTTTGGTTGTAAATATATAGTTAATGCTTTGTAAGTGCATCTGGCGCAATTTGTAAAGGGTGACAGTTGCCAAATTGGGTTTTTAGACACAGACCGTTTTCGAAGTAACGGAACATTCACGCACAATCATTAAAAACACACAGGACAAACTATGGGACACAAATTATCAAAAATTGCAGTGGCGGTGCTTTCAGCAACCACGCTGAGTATTGCAGCACAAGCGCAAGATGCTCAAAGCGGCGCTGACGAATCCACAGAAATCATCGAAGTCACAGGAATTCGTAGCGCATTAACTAACGCCCTTGCCGAAAAACGATCGGCGAACAATTTAATCGAAGTTATTCAGGCTGAGGATATCGGTAAACTCCCCGATCAAAATTTGGCTGAAGTGCTTGAAAACATTACAGGTATCCAAATCACCCGTTCTGCGGGCGTTGGTACCGGCGTGCAAATACGTGGTACTAACTCAAATCGCACAGAGATAAATGGTGTATCAACCGTTGGCTCAGGAGCTGGTCGCAGTGGTATTGATTTTGAAGACGTATCTGCATCAATCATTTCAGGTGTTGAAGTGGTTAAATCACCAGAAGCGAAAACGATTGAAGGCTCAGTGGGTGGTACTATAAACCTTAGGACAATTCGACCACTGCAATTGGACGAAACTTTGTTAGCCGTTAGAGTTCAAGGCGAGGATAGTAGCCTCTCTACCGATGGTGTTACGCCAAGAATATCGGGCACATGGGGCGACAATTGGAATACCGATAACGGTAGGTTCGGTGTTGTGCTAAGCGCAAGTTATTCTGAACAAGATGTCAGCGCGTTTCGTCCTCGTGTAGACCGCGACAATGTTGTCACCTCAGATAGCGGCTCCGCTAGTGCCCAGAGCTTCGATTTCCTACCGATTCAATTTCTCAATCAAGACTATGATAACTTTGAATATGAAACCACAAATATTGTCGGTACATTGGAATGGGCACCTAACGACAATACTCGGCTTTGGTTTGATGTAGTTATCAATGATCAAGATCGCAGGGAAGAAAGTTCAAGAGTTCAAGCGTCCGGTGTCAGCAGTCTCAGAGGCGTTTCAGTTCCCGATGAGTTTGAAACGGTTAACTTTGGTTCTTTAGATGGTGTTGAACTTGGTAGTATTCAGGCTGCGCTTCGGGGAGTCATTCCAATTGATTTGGCCAGTGATGACGACGATCCAAATCTTCGTTTTTCTAGTGACACCAATTCACGGGTCACTGAAAGTGAGATATTCCGCATTGGTGGTGAGTGGCAAGGAGATCGTTTAAATGTCTCTGTTGAGGCCTCTTCTTCTAGCTCAGATTCGAGTAACCCGCGGGTTAACACTACATTGAACTTTATTAACCCCAACGCTCCACTTGATGAAGGTGGCAGCAACGATAACAGTGTACCTTTTGAGTACGATCTTACTGGCGGTTCATTAGCCTTTGGTATTGCATTTGATTCGCCTATGGCGCCTACACCGGCCCAACTGCTTGATCCGAACAATGTCGTGCTAAGAGACGTGCAAGCGGCTAACGACATTACTGAAAACTCTGAAGATGCGTTTCGTACCGACTTTACATACGATTTGAATTGGTCTGTCATCACAACGGTAGATTTCGGATACCGCTACAACAAAAGCACCAGCACTACTGATCAAGTTCGACGTAATCTTGGGTTAAGAACGATGGAAGACAGTCCAAGAGGCTCGTTGTTTGCTGATATTCTTGCACCAGGGCCAGATAATTTTGGTGATGCAGATGGTAGAAGCCTTTTTGTTAAAGACTTCCTGCTTGTTGATCCAGAGCAAGTTGCTTCTGATCCAGATCGAGTGTTCAGCACTCTTGCTCAAGCCATCGAAACACACGGAGGATCAAGGCCCCTGGAAGAGCCAACTTCAGAAGTAGCGGCTTTCTTTGACATTGAAGAAGAAACCGATGCGTTGTATGCGCAGGCAAATTTTGAAACGGAATATGTTAGAGGTAACTTCGGGTTACGCTATTTAGAAACTGAAGTAACATCGTTAGGCAACTCTATTACCGAAGATGCCGATGGCAATGATGTGGTAACACAAGTCACAACCACTGGTGATTATGACTTCGTTTTACCGCGAATTAATATCGTTGCAGATGTAACTGATGATGTCGTTGTTAGGGCAGCCTGGGGTAAAGATATTCGACGCCCTGACTTTGACGAACTATCTACGTCAGTGACGTTTAGCACCAGCCCAAATCCTCCAGTACAAATCGGTAACCCCGGTTTAGTACCTGAAGAAGTGACGTCATTTGATATTTCTGCCGAGTGGTATTTTGCTGAAGCAAGCGTGGTAAGCATTGGTTTTTTCCATAAAAAACGTACCGACCTGCACGTAACTCAACAAGTCAATCCGATTGAAGATCCAATCACCGGATTTCGTGACCTGACTGCGCCGTGCGAGGGCGGTGGGGTTTTCAACCCAATTGCTGACGTAAATGTATTTGGGCCAGAAGGAACTCCTCCAGGTGTGTGTGTACCCTCTTCAACGACAATTAATGACACTGGAGAAACCACCCAAAAAGGTATCGAAATTGCCTTTCAATATGACCTAGCTGGCTTTGAAGATGAGTTAGGTTGGGCATCAGGTTTTGGTATTCTTGCTAACTACACCAAGCAAGAATTCTCCGGTGGTGAAGCGGTAGATAGCGCAACTAGTCGAGCTAGCGCGGTATTCGCAGCGACAACAGGTGTTGCAGATATTGATGTGACGGCGGTGCAACAACTCATCGATCTATCTGAAAACGCGTATAACTTTACGCTTTACTACGAGAAGCATGGTCTTTCCGCTAGAATGCGTTATACATGGCGCGAGGCTTATCGTTCCGATGATTTTGGTAGTACTACCAGCTTCCCATGGGGCTTCCCTGTGGTTCAAGACGATAGAGGGCAACTTAATGCCAGCGTCACTTACGATGTGAATGAACAACTAAACGTGGGTATTGAAGCGGTTAACTTGACTGAATCTGATGTTGACCAATATTGTGTTAACGAGGGCGCTTTGTTGTGCTTCCAGGGTTTGACTGACCGTCGAATCACATTCGGTGCAAGTTATCGATTTTGATCTCTGAAGCTTTGCTCAGACAATTAGCCACTCACGCTGTGAGTGGCTATATTGAAGTAGCCTAATGTTGTCTGAAGAATGTGCAAAGCAAGCTGATTGGGCTTGCTTTTTAGTTCAGTGTTAATGAACAAGAAAATAGATTGTCAATCGACAGCCAGGTATTATTTTAAAGTGATAATATGCAGTTCGGTAAGGTTTAGTGCGAAAACATATTTACGAAGTAAAATTTGGTAAGATTGTGTTGATAGTTTCGGTTCAAGATTGGCCTAGCACACTGTGATGGTATCGATATCCAACCAAGTGATAATGATTAACCAAAATACGTATTAACAACACATAAAATTAGATTACAATATAAGAATCAAAGGCGTAGGGTAACTATGTTCAACGCCATTTTGATTGTTATTTATTTATATTAAAGGGTTCACACATGAAAAGCCGTCGTATGTTCTGGCAAATTGCAGAGAAAATTGAGGCATTAATAGAGTCTGGGTTGTATCCACCAGGCAGTAGATTGCCACCAGAGCGTGAACTTGCTGAAACATTCGATGTAAGCCGCCCAACAATACGTGAAGCCATAATCGCTTTAGAAGTCATGCAACTTGTTGAAGTGAAAACGAGCTCAGGTGTGTACGTTCTCGAAAAAGAGAAAGACAACGACGAAGAAAACGCTGAAAAAATCAGTGCTTTTGAGCTTACCCAAGCTCGCGCACTAGTAGAAGGCGAGGCGGCTGCTTTGGCGGCGATGTCAATCACTCAAGAAGAGCTGGCAGCCTTGAAAAAAACCCTGGATGCGATGGAGTCTGGTATCGAGGCGGAAAAAGCGGATCGTGAATTTCATCTCATAATCTCTAACGCGACAAGGAATAACGCTATCCTATTGGCAGTAAGAAAATTCTGGGCGTTAAGGGATTCGCTACCCCATATCACTGCGGCTTATGCAGGTGTCTGCAGCCAGTCTGATAGTGATCGATTAGAAGAACACAAAGCGATTTATCAAGCTCTTCTGGATAAAAATTCTCAGGCGGCAAGGTCAGCAATGCATGAGCACTTTAATCGCTTGATCAATGCACTTTTTGCAATCAGTGAGGCAGAAGCCCTCGAGGAAGTGCGTAAAAAAACCAGTCAAACTCGAGACCTCTATTCATTGAGCCATTTAGTAAACTAATTCTCTTGGGCGGTGTTCTATCATCGCCTTTTACTTTTTGTTTTATCGCACCGTGACAAAATAATCTTCACTGCCCCCTCACAAGTAGTTTATTCTTTGATTTACCTTGGCAAAAGCACACTGGCTGCCGTGACTTGCAATGATAACTAATCACTCATCTATGTTCCGTCTTGTTGAATGTCTAACACTGTTTATATTGTTACCGGTGTCTCTGAGCATGCCACTACCAATATGGACCAAGCTAGCAATGGTTCTGGTTGGATTGGTGTACTTAATACGAATCATGCATTGGGGTAAACAATTTTCGATAACGTTGTCTGTTGGTTTGGGCAATATCAGCAATAGGTACTGGGTGTTGTTGAGATTTGTTACTTTCGCGATTGCCAGTGCGGCGTGGGTGTATATAACCAACCCAGAAAAACTATTTATTATGCCCTTACAACATACCTGGTTTTGGGTGTTAATCAGTGTGTTTTATGTGGTTATCTCCGTCTATCCTCAAGAAGTCATTTATCGTCAGTTTTTTTTTTGGCGTTATAAAGATCTTGTTCCTAACCAGCAGCTGTTTATATTGTTAAATGCCAGTTTATTCTGTTTAGCGCATTTAATGTTTTGGAACAATCTGGTGTTAGTACTGACCTTTTTGGGTGGATTGTTGTTCGCCAATACCTATGCGCGATCGCAGTCTGTCATGACAACTTCAATTGAGCACAGTCTCTATGGGTTATGGCTTTTTACTATTGGTGCCGGAGAAATGCTGGCATTCCCGATGCCCTCAAGTTAATGAATTTATTCAATGCCAGGTTATGCGAAGAAATCAATTTCAGAACTTCTCTGGCCGCAGAATTTTAATATCTTCAAGGTAGGTAATACCTGAATAATTTTTAAAATAGGTTTGCCTGACCTTTTCCATGATTTCCTCCGCCATAGAGTAATTGTTTACGATTATTTCGATTTGAACATTAGCAAAATCGTCTACTACTGACGAGCGCTGGGCGGTTGAACGATTGTTTCTACTGCCCTTGCCACCCGCGGCAAATAGGGTGTAACCGGTAGCACCACATGATTCAATAATGTTGCACACACCCTTGGCGATAATTTTTTCGGTGATAATGACCACCTTTTCTGCTACATGAAGAGTCATAATGTTTTATCCTAATATGAATCGTTACGTATTTTAAAAAACAGCTTGCGCTAACACGATGAATAATGGAATACATATCGCTATAGCAACAGGTGTTCCTACGCTTGTCGAAGCACCAATATAGGCTGATGGATTCGCCGAAGGAATTCCGCTACGCAATGTTGGAGGCCCAGAGATATCAGAGCTTGAGGCTGCCATAACAGAAAGTAAAATCACACCCCCTGGACTAAAGCCGACAGTATGATGGGCGATATAACCGAGTCCGAAGGCAAGCAACCCGTGCGCGATGGGTGAAAAGAATGCGTATACCGCATACCAATGAGCAACACGCCTCAACTCATTTATTCGTGAGTAGGCTTCCATTCCCATAATTAGCATTAGAATTGAAAGAAAGCCACGAAACAGCGGCTCATAAAAACTATCAAATACCCGATCTGGCATTGTCAATAAACCTAATGCCAAACCAAGCAGTAGCGCAGATAACGCAGATCCTTGCAGGCTATCCTTAACTATACCCCAAACATCGACTTTGGTTTCATTGCCTTCTTTTTGTTTTTTCAAATAGATATTTGCCAATACTATAGCCAATACAAGGGCGGGAATGTCCATGAAAGGATACAAGGCTGGAACCCACGCTTCATAGGGTATTGATTCTTCTTCCATGACCACCATCACCGCAGCAAAAGTCGAAGCACTTACTGCACCGAACAAGCCCGCAGTGGCATAACCATCTTCTTTTTTAATACTGGGCAGTAAAGAGAAAACAAAGATCCCGATGAGCACAATGACAACGCCTATCACCATTGCGAAAAAAGCAGGTAGCAGCATTTCAGCTAAATTCGCATCGCGAATTTCCATGCCGCCTTTAATACCAATTTTCATAAGCAGTACGAACACGATAAATTTGTAGATTGCGTCCGGGATCGCCAGTTTGCTGCCCATTGCGGCTAGAAGCATACCGCCGATTAGAAATCCTAAGGTAGGGGATTGAAACTGCGTAAGTAAACGCATTAAAAAATCGTATAAAAAATCCATCTGCGAATCTGTGATTTGGTAAACAATGAGGGAGTATTGTAATGATTTTTTATATTTGTGATAATCGATTTATTATCAATTTATCATAGATTATTATAGATATATGAGTTGGTCACGTCGTCTCCATACCCGCCAAACTACTTTTCGCCAGCTTGAAATCTTTATGGCCGTTGCCGATCATGGCAGCGTCACCCATGCAGCAAAAGTGTTACATCTGGCACAGCCAACAGTCTCTACCCAAATAGCAAAACTCGCAGAAGCACTGAATTGTCGTTTATTTGAGCAAATTTCGAAAAAGCTCTATTTAACTGACACGGGCCAAGAAGTCCTTGATGCGACCCGCAAATTATTTGCTGTAATGGATAACTTGGAAACGCGTTTGGCGCAACGAGCAGGGCTGTCGTTGGGACATTTGCGAATAAGTGTGGTGACAACCGCCAAATATCTTATTCCTCGCTGGCTTGGCGAGTTTTGTGAACAATATCCGGGTATCGAACCGGAATTTCAGATTGGTAACAGAGCGGAAATCATTGAGCGTTTAAAACATAATATGGATGATCTATACGTATTTAGTAATCCTCCGCGAGAACTGGATATTGAAGCTGAATTTCTGACTAAAAACCCCCTTGTCGTTATTGCCAAGCAAGAACATAAACTGGGAAATGAAAAGCACATATCGTGGGATCAACTATACGATGAACGTTTGTTAATGCGAGAGCAGGGGTCAGGCACACGCTATGCAATCGAACAATTTTTTGCTCAACATGGTTATCGCATGCAAAGCCCTATTACCGTGGCAAGTAACGAGGCGATAAAAGAATCTGTTATGGCAGGCTTGGGGATTGCCATTCTTAGCCGTCATGCGTTAAATCACATGGCACCGGGCAATTTAATTGAGTTACCTGTTGTCAACTTTCCTATCCCCAATAGTTGGTATTGGGTGTCACCAAAAGGAAAGCAAATCTTCGAGGCGGCTACGGCTTTTAAGGCGCATGTTGCAAATAGTTTGCGACTTGATCTTACAGAAATGTCGTAAATTTTATCGTTCAGCCTTTTGTTGAACTAAATGTCTCTACTCGGCAGAGAGCTTTTTCACAAGTTCCAAAATTAGTTGTTTGAATCGTTCAGCGCGGGCTAATACGGCTTCTAAATTGTTATTTTGAGGATCTTTTGCCGCCCTTTCAATTTGTGCCGCTTCCGCCATCAAATGGTAGGCGCCGATGTAGGCAACCGCTGAGTTAAACGAGTGCACAGTGGCAGCGATGGCGTTCAGATCCTGTTTCTCTAGTGCTTTGGCAAGGTTTTTAACCTCGTCGTGCATGTCAACAAACGTCTTAACCATAACTGCGTAGACTTTTTCGTCATCATTGAAAAGTTTTATGGCTTTTTCTCTGTCGACAGTGAGTAATGCACTTTGCTCATTTTCTGTCGGCATTTGAAGTGTATTGGGTGACAACAATTTTACTTCGTTTCTGCCATCCAATTGTTCTTGAATCACTTGATACAAATGAGCCGCTTGAACAGGTTTGATCAGGTGTGCATTGACCCCAACAGCAAAACTCTTTTCAATCTCGGTTTGTAATGCATGAGCTGTCATGGCAACTATCGGTATGTCAAGCTTGAGCTCTTCACGGGTTTTCTGTGTAGCAGTTAAGCCATCCATGATGGGCATTTGCATATCCATTAGAACCAGATCATATTGATGCGAACCAGCCAACATTTGTAGGGCAATCAACCCATTTTCTGCAACGGAAATTTTGGCGTGGGTGTCTGCTAAAAAGAACCTGGCAACTTTGCGATTGATCTCATCATCTTCAACTAACAATATATGGACATTTGAGAAATCTGGCGTCTCAGGGGCCACGTTTTCAGATTTGATTAAGCTTGATTGGGATTGTTTTGTAGCACTTAACAAACAGTTCAACAGCGAACTGCTATTTATCGGTTTCTGCAAATAATGTTTTATGCCAAGCGGTTGTCCTAGTTCTTTTAGGGATTGAATATCAAAGGCAGAAAGCATGATGATTTTGGGCTTATTGAGAGTAAACTCTTGATTAATGATGGCTGCTAGCTCAATGCCATTTACATCAGCCATTTTCCAATCCAAAATAACTAAATCGTAGGGGGCATTTTCTAGTGCCGCCCGGCGCATACTTAATAGTGCATCATTACTTCCACTTGCCAAATCAGGATTGATGCCAATACGCAATAAGGCTTCAGCAATGGCTTGGCGCGATAAAACAACATCATCAACAACGAGCACTTTCAGGTCCGATAAATTTAACCCATCCGCAACGGCGTTTTCTTCCAGTTGTTGATATGCGTCAACTAGCACGGTGAAGTAAAACGTAGCACCTTGCCTTGGTTTGCTTTCGACCCATATTTCACCACCCATCAGAGAGACTAAATTCTGACAAATAGAGAGCCCAAGTCCGGTGCCGCCATATTTGCGAGTAATGGATTCGTCTGCTTGAGTAAACGCATCAAACAAGGTCTCTATTTGTTCTTCGGACAAGCCAATGCCAGTGTCTTTGACCGAAAACTCAAGCAATACGCCTTGCTCAGAATACTTTTTATTCACCGACACTGAAATCAGCCCTTGTTCGGTGAATTTAAGTGCATTACTGAGCAAATTGTTTAACACCTGCTGGATGCGGAATGCGTCTCCTTCAATGTGCAAAGGTACGTCTCGTGCGACATATTGAATCAATTCAATACGCTTCTCACGGGCTTTCAACGCATGCAAATCGATGGCCTGCTCAACCAACTTATCCAGCTCAAATGGAGCCGTTTCAATGTCGAGTTTTCCTGCCTCTATTTTAGAAAAATCCAGAATGTCATTGATGACGGACAGCAGCGTTTGTGAAGATTGTTCAATCTGACTTAAATTGGTTTCTTGTTCCTGGTTGAGCTCAGAGCGTTGGGTCAATTTGGTTAACCCAACGATAGCGTTAATTGGGGTGCGAATTTCATGACTCATACGCGCTAGGAAGTCCGATTTTGCATCCGTTGCTTGTTTCAAGTTATCTGCTAATACGCGCAACGTGCGTTTTTGTTGGGTTGTTCGCACAAATAGAATCAGTAGCAAAGTCGCAATGGCGACAGCCGTTGCGATAATAGAAATTTGAAATCTATTTTGTTGTGACGCTAACTTTTGATTGAGTTGCAATTCAGTGATTTGCTGGATTTTTTGCTCGGTCTCTAAGCGTGCCCGATTGAAAGCTAATTGCTCTGATTGACGGGTGTCAAATACTCGTTGTTGGATTTCTGAGTATTGTTTTTGCAAGTCAAAGGCAAGTTTATAGTTTTGCTCTTTGAATGCGATATTGGCAAGTCCCTGCAATGATTCAATTTGGAATTTACCAAAACTCAATTCTTGAGCCAGATTTAGCGACCAATTTAATGACGTTTTAGCTTCTTCTATGTTATTTACAGCTAACAAAATTTCTGACTTAAGAGAACTCGCTGCAAGTTGCCTAAACTTGTAATTTCCTTCAATCGAATCTTGTAATATTTTCTCGATCGTAGCTAAAGCAGCCTCATAATCACCGAGCTTTAACATCGTTTGAGCTAGGTAATATCCGATCATTGGCGGAGGATTCTTGGGGTCTTTGACAACCGTTTGAAGGACAGTTTCTGCCTCAGCAATTTGGCTTTTCTTAATCATTCCCGAAACAATGAAAGTGTAACCTTGCTCTTCAAAGTGGCTATTACCTCGCTTTACGGCTTCCGCAACTAAAAGTTCGCCTGTTTCAATGAGATCATCAGCCCATTGCGGAGAATCCGCGTATAGATTTCCAATAGCTTGTAAGTTGTTTTGGATATATTTGCTGTCGAGCGATTGATGAATTTCAAGGCTTTTGCTCAGGAGCTCCAGTGATTCACCATGAAGATCGAGCAAACTTGTGATAATTCCTTGTCGACGAATTGCTTCTGCCTGTTGTATTTTATTACCACTTTTACTGGCTAATTCTTCAGCCTGTATCACTTTCTCATAAGCTTTCTCGTAATTTCCTTCAAGAATATACAGATGTCCTTGTAAATTCAGAACATGAGCTTCCAAGGAGGGGTTGTTGTTTCCTGTCAGGTAGTTTTCAGCTTGATCAAGAAGTTTGTTAGCTAGTGTAGGGTTAGCAAAGACATTTGCTTCTGCTGTTTGCAAAAGATTATCAATTTCAATTGAATCTTGAGCAGACACATAAGGAATGATCAGCAAGTATAGTATCGCTCCCAAATGTCTTAAGCTAACCATAAGATATCTCTTATCAACTAGACGACTATGTCATTTCGAGCAGTCAATTTGTACATTGTCAGCACCTTCAGCTTCACAGCGTTGTTTCATGCTTTCGAGATCATTTTTCGCACAAATCTGAACATCTTCTTCATTTAGACTAAATGATCTGGCAGTACCTTCTGGATCAGCAAGGTATTTTTTTTTAAGATCTTCATCTTTGTCCATTGTTATCAAAAATTTGACGAGTTTATCAGCCATTGTCGGTTCCTTTTTTCTTTTTGGTTTAAGTATCAACTATTAGCATCTTGGTTGACACATAGTTAATTTGGCGTTTCAGATAATGTTTTGTTAAACATTTCGGGGGTTAAATCCAGCTTGGACATGACATCTATATCAAATTCTGGGAGACCTAAAGAAGGGACTACTAGTGTGCTTATGCCCTTAGGAATGACCGTGCCTAAATTTCTGAGCAGGACCTTTTCAATTCTCGGCTTAGCTACTGGGATCGTTGATGCTTCATAAACTATGACTTCGTGATCGCATGGGTAGGATTGCAGTAGCCTGTCCCTAAGTACATTGAGTCCAGGGTGTTCAGCTTTTTCTTTGTTATACGTAAAATCACCTATGCTGCCAATCTGCCAAATGATCTGCATCATGTAAGGATCGATAGTATATTGGCGCAATAAAAACTGTGTGGCTTCGTAGCTTTGACAACCATAGTGAGAGGGGTCCAAACCTAAATCAGCTATTAAACAATCCTCCGCCGATATCCCCGGCAGCATTTCAGCCTCATAACCAGCCTCATTCAACTCAACAATAGCCTTATGAGAAGGGTTAACAAATACTCCTGGATGACCATAAAATGCGGCAACAACACGCTTACCAGCTTTTACTTCATCGATGATACGCTGTTTCATTTTTTGATAGGTGATCACACGGGATTTACCTTGCTCATAATGGTGACGCAGGCAATGAGTGTTTGGATTCAGCATTTGCAAATTAATGTGTGCAGATTGGGTAACAACAGCTAACACGATGTCGGCGTTTTTGATCACACTCTCGCTAATCAAGGTCATTTGTCCTGATACTGTGATGCCAGTACCTACTACGACCAGTGATCCTTTTGGGTGTTGGTTCATTTCGTCCTTTTCCTTTGAACTTAAGGGTGCATGAAGCTATGCGGCGTAAACCCTTCGGCAAACTATAGAGGAGTTCTACTGTTTTGTTAATGGTTTTTTCTTACACCTTTAGTCTATGTTTGTATTAACCGTGTGCCCTTGCTTCACATGGGGATCAAGTTGTGCTTACGTATGATCTCCATAGGTGTAGTTTAAATACTCAACAATTTCAGCCGCTTCAAACATGGCTACGTCGTTGTTAGAGTCGATAAGGTAAGGAATCGACATTCGCCCGGTTTTTTCTTGCAACGCGATACGATTGTATAACTTGCTTTGTGGATGAATGTTGAGCATATCTCTAACCGGTGGGATCAACCATTCGCCCAATTCGGTTCTACCGCAATTGCGCAAGATATAAGGAATCTCCAGTTCACATAGAGTGTCTCGCACGAGTCGGGCAAAAGGGCTCGACTCAAAGCTATAAAGTTCCAACAATTGTTCAGGCGCAGTCGATGACTTTTTGTTTTTTCCGACGCCGATTCTTGCTGTGCTTACCAGTGAAGAGCTAAATGTATGAATGGGTTGCAGTTGCCATTTTAGTGGTACAGATCTTTGTCCATAAGTTTCAAAAAGGTATTTGATTATGTCAAAAGATTCGTACATCTTTGTATCGTTGTTGGGGTCCACTAAAAATGGAAATTGGGCTTTACCACCAAGTTCTTCGACGTCTGGACGATAGCGCTCGCCGCCTTTTGGGCAAGGGTAAATCTCTGCATCCAAATCCAATTCAGTCAGCGCCTCTCTGACCAAGCGACAATGAGGGCAAGCTTCGAATTCGTAAAGCTTCAACAACTTCTCAGGTTTGATTTTGGCGGGTGTCACGCTGATACCCGTTCCTGTGCGAAGTAGGGTGCCAAGCATTGAGCTGGCAAAATTGAGTGAATGTAAAAGTGGACGTTTCAACGTAATGCTCTTTGAAGTTGTTTAGCTCAAAGTAGCAGAAAAAGCGATGATAATAAAAACAGTTGGCAGGATTTCCGTATTACTAACCGAGGTTTGTATTTTATTGTTTAGTGGGTAAGATGGTTTTCATCTCATTTGTTATTTTGCTTTGAATGGAATTCAAATCATGTCCAAGTATCTAATTCTGCTGCTATTTTCGGTCAGTCTTAACGCATTTTCAGCCACGGATTCTGGTCATCAATACAATAAAGTAAGCGCCTTGAAAGTGACGACGCTGTCAACCATGCTAGCTAGTCGGGGGATCGGTGAATGGGGTTATTCAGCGCTTATTGAGGTTGATGGAAAAAAAATCCTTTTTGATACAGGAAACCGTCGAGATACCGTACTAAAAAATGCCAAAGATCTCGACATCGATTTGTCAGAAGTCGAAGACGTTATCCTGAGTCATAACCATGGCGACCATACCGGCGGACTGCTGGCCTTACGCACTGAATTAATAAAGAAAAACCCGAATGCACTAAAGCGAGTACATGTTGGAAAAGGCATATTCTTGCCTAGAGCAAATTATCAAAATCGCGCTTTAAACGATAAGCAGAAATTGATAGATGCGGGTGTTGAATTTATTGAGTATGAACAGGTCACTGAGATATTTCCTGGCGTCTGGCTGACTGGTAATGTGGAACGTATCCATAACGAACGCAATTGGAGTGGCCGAGGCTTAATTAAAACCGCACAGGGAGAAATTGAAGACACTATTCCAGAAGATATGTCTTTAGTTATCGATACTGAAAAAGGCTTTGTGCTGATTTCCGGCTGTGGTCATGCAGGTATCATTAATACCATGCAACACATTACCAAACACATACACCCAGGTCCGATATCGACTGCTATCGGCGGCTTTCATCTGGTTAGCGCCAGTGATGAGCATTTAGATTGGACTGCAAATAAACTGAAATCATTTGGGCTTACACAAATAATCGGTGCACACTGCACAGGGATCGACGCACTGTATTCATTGCGTGGTTTGCTTGGGGCAAGTCGACAAAATGTTGTCGTCGGCTCAGTGGGTGACCAATTTGATTTAGAAAATGGAGTCAAAGCTGGGTTTATTGCTCGTTGAGTAAATTTTGCTTGGGTAATTATATTTTCCCAAATTCGAGATCCTATTCTAATTATTTGTTTTGATTGGTTTTCCACCTAAGTGATTAGAAAAAAATCAAAGCCATCCATCTTGTAATCTTGTCAATTCATCTCAAATATACTAGTGTGCCTCTTCGCTGAATAAATTCAGTGTATTAAAAAATATAATTATAATTAATAAAGACGAGTATGGATTTCCATATTTAAGTCTTTTACAACAAGTAGTTAGGTAATACCTATGAAGAAGTTCAATCTTAAACCCCTCGTTTCATTTACACTCCTCGCACTGTCTACAACAACCCTACAAGCTAATGAACGAGTTATCGTTCAAGTTGATAATCCAGGTAAAGGAATTGTCAAAAATTTAGCTCGTCAAGCCGGTGGCGAAATCAAAGTTGAAGGCGACGGATTTATCGCATTGCAGTTTGATGGAAAAAACTTAGATCAAATCAAGGGATTGTTAAATAACCCTCACGTAAAACTCGTAGAAGTGGACCAGGTACGTCGTCCATTGGCGTTATTCAACGATGATTTGGGTGACCCAATGACTCAACAGATCACTCCCTATGGTTTTTATCAAGCTCAAGCTGATCAAGTTACCTTCAACCCAAATGCTGGTATGAAAGTGTGTGTAATTGATTCTGGACTTGATGCGTCTAATCCAGACTTCCTATGGGATAAAGTCACAGGTGATAATGATTCTGGCACTGGTAATTGGTTTGAAGCTGGCGGAGAGCATGGTACTCACGTAGCCGGGACCATTGGTGCTGCAGACAATTCTTTTGGTGTCATTGGCATGGCGCCAGGTGTTGATATGCATATTATCAAAGTATTTAACGCTGACGGATGGGGATACTCTTCGGATCTTGCCAAAGCAGCCCAGCTTTGTTCTGATGCCGGTGCGAATATCATCAATATGAGTCTCGGCGGCGGTGGTGCAAACAGCACTGAAGAAAATGCCTTCGAAGCGTTTAAAGCAGCTGGTGGTCTGGTTGTCGCAGCAGCAGGTAATGACGGCAACTCAGTTCGTTCTTATCCAGCGGGCTATTCTGCGGTTATGATGATTGGGGCAAACGACGCTAACAACGCAATCGCTGACTTTTCACAATTTCCTTCCTGTACAACTGGACGTGGAAAACGTGTTACAACAGATGAAACGATTTGTGTGGAAGCGACAGCAGGTGGTGTTGACACATTATCAACCTTCCCAGCAGGTTTGGCTACCACGTCGAATCTAACGGCTGATGGTGGTGTATTTGCTTCCTCTGCGATGGAGAATACAGGCAGTATTGCGCAGCAAACCTATTTTATGGGTACGGCTGAAGCCACAGACGCCGGAGCCAATGGCAAAATTTGTGTGATCGACAGAGGCAATGTTTCATTTTTTGATAAGGTGAATAACTGCGAGCAATCTGGCGGTGTTGGCGCTGTGATCATTAATAACGAACCCGGCATACTTTACGGTACCTTAGGCGACACGAATACGACGTCTATTCCTGCAGTTGGTGCGGCGTTAGAAGATCGAAGTGCACTTTTGGCGGCAAGCACTATGGATATCTCCATCGGTTCTAGTGACTACGGCTTCTTAAGCGGTACATCAATGGCGACACCGACTGTTTCAGGTATTGCAGCACTTGTTTGGTCAAATCACCCTAACTGTACTGGTGAAGATATACGTAATGCACTGAAGCAAACTGCCCTTGATGGCGGTGCATCAGGCAAAGACGTTTACTTTGGCTACGGTATTGTTCAAGCAGCCGCTGCAGACGCATATTTAACGGCTAACGTATGTGGCGGTGTTGAGCCACCACCACCTTCTGGTGATTTCACTCTTTCTGCAAACGGTTTCAAACGAAAAGGGCTACAAAATGTTCGCCTTAATTGGACTGGAGCAACGACTGCACAGGTTGATGTTTATCGCGATGGCCAGTTGATTTCCACAACGGCTAACGACGGCGAGTACGTTGACGCTCTGAACAGAAAAGGCGGTGGCAGCTATCTTTATCAAGTTTGTGAAGACTCAAGCAACACCTGTAGTGAGACTCAACAAGTTATCTTTTAAGATTTAGGATTTTGTCGTGCTTCCGCTGGTAGCAAGACAAAAAACTTTTCTTGACTATATCAAGGCCCGACATGACTAAATGTCGGGCTTTTTATTTACACAGAGCCCAATGCAATTTCTTACCTTGCAATGTTCTGACGATTTATCAGTTTAATTTTTCGTTTTATTAGCTAAACGTTTCTTCACATTTTTATAAATGGCAAACGAGATGACAATAGCTAAAAAGGAGAACAGTAGCGGATAAAACCACAACTGCATAAAGGAATTGATCAACACATTTTTGCGGTCTTTAGGGTCGATTAAGATCTCTACCTGATCACCGATGCTGTATTCACACCACGCTTTTTTTTGCCATCTAAACCCACCTTTTGCTTTTGTCCCTGAGGGTGAAACTGCCACTGGGCCAAAGCTAGTGGATGCGCGATTGCTGGATTTTTGACGATAGGAATAACAATCAGTAATCTGTGCCGATTCGCGTTCAAACGTAAGTGCTGCAACTAAAGCGTTATAAGTAAAATATATAGAAGCCGGAACGGGAAATAGAAGACCCATCAACAACACTGCTCCGATAATATATCCAAGGATCTTTGCCATGATATCAAGTTACTTTTAACAGTTGTTATACAGCTTTCATGTCCTTAGCGTTGAAGGTCGACAGGTTCAAACGCTTCGATAAATTGAATGACATCATTCTCTGGCATGGGCTTTGAAAAAAAGTAGCCTTGTAAATATTGGCAGCGATTTTCCCTAAAGAAGTGAGCTTGCTCGATTGTTTCTATGCCCTCTGCTACACATTGAATTTGCAAACTCTCAGCCATTCTTAAAGTTGCTTTTACTATAGCTTCACTATCTTTATTCACGCCAACATCTTGAACAAAGCTTTTATCAATTTTAAGTAAATCAATGGGAAAGTCTTTTAGATACTTTAAGGATGAGTAGCCTGTTCCAAAGTCGTCTAGTGCAATTTTAAAACCCAGTGACTTCATCGCTGAAAGAGAAGTCATTGCGCTTTCATAGTCAGACATGAGCGCGCTTTCAGTGATTTCAAATCGAATGCTGCTGGTGCTCAACTTATGTTCGCTTAACAAATCTAAAAGGGCGTCCAGTTTGACCTCGCTGGACAAGTGTTTGGCAGATAAATTAATCGACACATAAAAGGGTAAGTCCGACTGATGAAAGTGTTTGAGTAGCGTTGCCGCCCGTGTGATCAGTCCCCAGGTCATTGCTTCGATCAGTCCAATATCCTCGGCCACCGGAATGAACACATCAGGTGTGATAACTGGTGAGGTGTTTGGCCACCGCATGAGTATCTCAAAGCCTTCGATTGTGCCGGTTGTACAGCAAATAATGGGTTGATAGAAGCTAACGAACTCGTCGTTTTGGAAAGCAAACTTCACCTGGTTTTCAAGTTTTAGTTTTGTCTTCACCTGCTCATTCATACGCTCAGTGAAAAACTGAAAATTGTTACGCCCTAATTCTTTTGCATGATACATGGCAATATCTGAATTTTTGATCAGCTCGTTGGGTGTCGAACCGTCCTCAGGGTAAAGTGCGATACCAATACTGCCAGACACACTGACTATTTGATTTTCAAGTGATATAGGTTCTTGAAGTGCACTCATAATGTCATTAGCGATGTAAATGAGATTTTTACTTTCATCGACCTGTTCAATCATGACGACAAATTCGTCACCGCCTAACCTAGCGATAGTGTCTGATTGTCTGAGGGTCTTTAACAATCTTGCGCTGATAACTTTAAGCAATTCATCCCCGGCCTCATGACCCAAGCTATCATTGACTTGCTTAAACCCGTCAAGATCAACAAAAAACAATCCGATAATTGAATTGTCTCGGTTGGCTTGGTCAAACGCGTGCTGCACTCGGTCAATCAGCAAAGTTCTATTCGGTAGCCCGGTTAAGCTGTCGTAGTTTGCAAGGCGGACCAAGGCTGCCTCTGCAGATTTCTGGTCACTAATATCAGATAAAACCACTAAATATCGCTCTATCTGGGCGTGGGATTGGACGTCGCCTACCGCTGTGATACTAATACTTACATCGAATTCTTTATTGTTGAGTCCAACAATTTTCGATTCACCATTCCAGTGTTCAGAGACGGTCATATTTCTCATTTTTTTAAAAACAGTGACCAAATTATTTTGGTTAACCTGAAAGAGTTGTTCCAGCTGGGTTGAAATTTCGGTATTGACGTTAACACCCAGTGCCTCTTTAAAAGCCTGATTGGCAATAATGGGGTGGAAGTTGGGTTCAAAAATGACTACCCAGTCTTTGGTATGCTGAAAGGCTTCGCCGAACAATAATGCCTTATTGCGGGCATCCATCGATTCGGTAATATTTGAATAGGTTCCGACGAGCTTTATTCCTGGGTTCGTCTTCACGCCGCTAACTGGGGCGCCAACGTCCCTATACCACAGGTATTCCCCAGTGTGCGTTCGCAATCGATAGGTGATATCAAGGCTACGCTCATCCCCATTTACAACGCTCTGCCACTTGGTTTTGTACGCATTAATATCATGAACGTGGATCAGTTTGAGATGTTCTGTAAATGGTAAACTGTCCTCAGTATTTGCATAGCCAAGGGCCTGGGTCAATCGATGTTGAGAAATTTGGTTAGTGTGTTCATCCCATTCCCATACATCGCTATTACTGGCAGTGAGCGCCATTTTCAGACTGTTTTTACTGTGAAGCGTTTCGAGGTGTGCGGCATCGAGCACTTCTCTGTGTCTAACCCGCCTCATATACAGAATAGAAATCAAAGTAAGGAACAACACAATGTAAAGGGTCATTGCTAAGGGCGATGTGAAAGGGGGGTACTGTACGTGAATATATAATTTGCTGGGCGCTGACCATAGGCCAGACGAATTGTCCAAACTCGATACGTAAAACGTATGTTCGCCAGGATCCAAGCGCGCGAAAGTGACCTCCGTATTTTTGCTCGCAGGGTATGAGACTTTGTTTGGACCTTCCAGAGAATACCGATATACCGCTTTGCGAGTATGCTCATACTGCATAATCGAAAATGCTATTTTTATACCCACATCGTCATGAGCCAGAGTTATTGTGGTGTTGGCTTTATCGCCAATGCCTAGTTGAAGATCTTTAGAAATAAGCGACACATTGGAAATCACTACTTTAGCAGAGCTCGATAGATTACGTGTAAGCTGGCGTGGGCTAAACAATGTCATGCCTTGCTGAGAACCATAAGCAAGCTGACCATTTTTCATTATCGTGTCTGCGCCCCAATTAAATTCGTTTGTTGCGACGCCGTCTTTTACGGTGAATTGCAAAATCTGCTGAGTTTGGGGATTAAACTTTAGTAAACCTTTGTGGCTTCCCATCCAGATATTACCCGTCTCATCTTTATTCAAGCCAAACACCATGTTGGTGGGTAACAGATTATTGCTATTGAAAAAGTATTTTTGCTCAAATGTTGTTGGATCTAATCCATATAAACCATGACCAGGATAACTGATCCATAATGTTCCAAAGTCACCCAGCAAGACATTTGAAGGTGCTATGCTGTATTCGGCTTGGATTTTGTTTGCCACATGCAGTTGCAGAAGTTTTCCAGTCGATGGCTCCCATTGCCAGAGTTCCCCCGTTATTGCAATGAGCACGGCATTTGAATCAGCCTGATAATGCCTCAGAAAACTATAAAATTGGCTGGGTCGGATTGCTGAATTGATTTTTTCGTGAGGTACGATTTGTTGCGCCTGATCATCTACCAGCCAAAACTGATCCTCAGACATTGCTACATATTTGTTTTTGTCATAGCGAAAAATATCGTAAGCGTCTTCAGAATAGAGCACCGACTGCAGGGTGTTGTCGGTGCTTAGAGAGACGGTTTTTTTTGTGTCCAAGCTAAATTTTACGATACCGGTCCCGGTCACCAACCAAACATAACCAGGTTCTGCTTCTCTGATGGCATAAATGGTCCCATCTGAATAAACAGCCTTGTCATCCGAATTGACTAAGTAGTGAGAAATGGTGTTGTCCTCAGGTGAATACAAATTCAATCCATTGTTTGTGCCTACCCAGAGGGTTTCGCTGTTCTTTTGCTGATAAAAGCTCAACACTGAACCATCACTCAATCTAGGGCTTTCATTTTTAGATGCGTAGAAATTGGAAAACAATGTTGAACCTGGGGACCAAAGTAGCGCGCCAGCAGATTGAGTAGACAGCCAGATTTGCCCGTTTTTGGTTATTGCGATTTCGTTAATGTCATCGTCAGAAAGTAGAATTCTTGCATCGGTAGGACGGAACAAATGTTGTCGCTCATTGGTAGATAAATCAAAAATGAACAGGCCTTTGTCGGTGGCAACATAAAACTGCTTATCTTCAAAATGCTTCATGTCCCATATGTTTAATTCGGCGAAAGCTAAGGTCGCTTTGGGTACATCTTGTTCGGTGATAACAGATTTTTTTAAATTGGCTAGATCAAACCAATACAACCCCTCTACAGTGCCAAGCCAAAACCGCTTATCCCCTTCAATATGGATAAACTTTGTATTCATATTATCTAAGGTCTGCTGAGTCTCGGGAACATGATCAATTTTCCGCACTGTCTGAGTTGGAATATGCTTTACAAAAAGCCCCACAGAGGTAGCGATAAAAAGATAGTCTTGATGAACGGCCAAAAATCGAATTGCTTCCGCATCGTCTACACCGTGTACAAGCAGGTCAAAAACTGACGAGGATTTATCCGTAACAAGATCATACTCGATGATGTTGTGATCCAATGCTATATAGAGTTGCCGATCATTACGTTGGATAAAATGCGAGGCGTATTGATACCAATCAGGCTGGTCTTTATAGACGAGATCGATTACCCGTTTGCTTGCCCCCGTTTGGCGATTAACCCGGTGTACACCGCTACTAAGAGTGCTTACCCACAAATCACCATTACTATCTTCAAACAAAGCATAAATCGCATCGTCTGCAAATTGCTGTTGCTGTCCAACGAGATGTAAATTTTCGTAGCCATCGTAACGATTTAATCCTGCTTCGGTGGCAAGCCATAAAAAGCCATCGCTGTCGATTAGCAGGTCGTTTATGGTGTCTTGAGTCAGGCCGTTTTCAGAGGAAAGTTGGGTAAATCTTGGCTCTTTGATAATAGTTTGTGCGCTGGCAATCGACACAAAAATCAGGCAATAAATCAGTCCGATTTTGGAAATTAAATTCTTAGCAGAATTCATAGAAGACAAAGGTAATAGTTGGTCAAACGACACGTTGTGCTACTTAGCAGGGCTCAAAGTAGAATATTCCGGCAACATACAACAACCTCATTGTGATTTTAAGCCTTCTAATCATGGCAAACAGCTTCGAAAACAACAAGTTGAATGATGAAAAATCATACGTTTTTTACCGCTCCGCTAACGGCACATTTAAGCAGCGCATAGTAGTGTTCGGAAAATCACTAGTGGCCCCTTTGGGTGCCACTAGTGGAAGGGCTTTTTTTAATTCACCCTTGTGGTTCGACCTTTTGATTTATCTGCCCAAAAATTGATTGACCCTGCGCATCAAACATTTCGATGCTGACTTTGTCGCCAAACTGCATGAAGGGCGTTGTTGGTTTGCCATTTTGAATGGTTTCGATCATGCGGATTTCTGCGATACAGCTGTATCCTAATCCGCCGTCTTTTACTGGTTTACCTGGTTCACCATCAAGTTTGTTTGACACTGTACCTGAGCCAATAATTGTGCCTGCAACAAGCGGGCGTGTGCGCGCTGCGTGAGCGATCAATTGACCAAAATGAAAAGTCATATCATTGCCAGCATTTGGCTTTCCAAAGATATCTTCGTTTAAATGAGATACCAATGGCAAAGACAATTTACCAGCGTTCCAGGCATCGCCTAACATCTCTGGTGTAAGGCAAACAGGGCTAAATGCGCTAGATGGCTTGGATTGGAAAAAACCAAAACCTTTGGCTAACTCGCCCGGGATCAATCCGCGCAGTGATACGTCATTGACTATCATCACCAGTTTAATGTGTTGCAGCGCGTCGTCGGCTGAAACCCCCATAGGCACATCATCGGTAATGACTGCAATTTCTGCTTCAAAATCAACACCAAAACCTTCGGTTTGCGGCATGATGATAGGATCCCTGGGGCCTAAAAAGCTGTCAGAGCCGCCTTGGTACATTAGCGGATCTGTCCAGAAACTCTCTGGCATTTCTGCATTGCGGGCTTTTCTTACCAACTCGACGTGGTTGACATAGGCGCTGCCATCAGCCCATTGATATGCACGTGGAAGGGGCGAGGCGCAGTCATTTTGATCAAAAGCTTCACCGCCAATCGCGCCTGATTCAAGTTGCTCAAACCGCTCTTTTAACTTGCTTTGTAAGGTCTGCCAGTTGTCCAATGCATTTTGCAGTGTCGGCGCGATATCCGACGCGGATGTCATTTTTGTCAAGGCAGAATTGACCACAACCAATTGACCGTCACGGCCACTTTTTAAACTCGCTAGTTTCATTTATTTGCTCCAGGAAAACCTTCACCATTGTGCAGCCAATCTGCGTGTCGCGGGGCCTTTTTGGTTTGTGACCATTCTTCCAACATGTCGGGTGCGACACGTTTCAGCTCGGCCATCATTTCAGGCGTACCCGTATTAGCGGCTAATTCTATACGATGGCCGTTTGGATCGAAAAAGTAAATAGACTTGAATATTCCGTGATCCGTTGGACCAAGAACATCAATGTCAGCGGCTTGCAAACGTGCTTTAGCTGCCAATAAATCGTCCATTGAAGGTACTTCAAAAGCAATGTGTTGAACCCACTGTGGTGTGTTCCCATCGCGATCCATTCTGGGTGAATTAGGCAGTTCAAAAAAGGCTAACACGTTGCCGTTACCCGCATCTAAAAACACATGCATATAGGGATCAGGTGCTTGAGTCGACGGGACTTTGTCTTCGGCAATGGCCAACTGAAAATCCATATCCAACATCTTTTGGTAAAACTCAACCGTCTCTTTAGCATCATGGCAGCGATACGCCACATGGTGAATTCTTGAGATTTGCATGCTTATGCCTCCTCTTTGCCCTTTATCACGCCGCGCGCTACTTGATCTCGTTCAATGGATTCAAACAACGCTTTAAAGTTACCTTCACCAAATCCATCGTCTTGTTTGCGCTGAATAAACTCAAAAAATACTGGGCCTAAAAGGGTTTCAGAGAATATTTGCAACAGCAAGCGCGGTTGTCCGCCTTCTGTCGTTCCATCTAGCAGAATGCCGCGGGTTTGTAGCTCTTCTACTGGCTCTCCGTGACCCGGCAAACGCTCATTAAGCATTTCGTAATAGGTTGCTGGTGGCGCGGTCATAAATTTTGTGCCTTGCTTTTTAAGTCTATCCCAACAAGCAAGCAAATCATCACATGCAAAGGCGATATGCTGAATACCTTCACCGTTGTACGCCATCAAGAACTCTTCGATTTGGCCTGTTCCGCCACCACCGGCTTCTTCGTTAAGTGGAATACGAATTTTGCCATCTGGTGCCGTCATCGCTTTAGACAACAAACCTGTGTATTCACCTTTAATATCGAAATAGCGAATTTCACGGAAGTTAAACAGATTCGTATAAAAATCCGCCCAAAATCCCATGCGGCCTCGGTATACATTGTGAGTTAAGTGATCCAAAGTGTGGAAGCCACAGCCTTCAGGATGACGATCTACACCTTCAATCCACTCAAAGTCGATATCGTAAATGGTTTCGCCTTCTTTGTAGCGGTCGATCAAATACAGAGTAGCGCCACCGATCCCTTTGATTGCAGGAAGCCTTAACTCCATTGGCCCCGTATATAATTCAATAGGTTGAGCGCCTTTTCTTAATGCTTCATTGTAGGCAAATTGGGCATCTTTTACGCGAAACGCCATACCACATGCTGATGGACCATGTTCTTCGGCATAATATGCCGCTGGGCTTTTCGGCTCGTAGTTGGTGATAAAGTTGATGTCTCCCTGACGCCAAAGCTCAACTTCTTTAGATTTGTGAACGGCAACTTTAGTGAAGCCCATAGATTCAAAAACGGGTTCTAAGATACCTTTTTCAGGTGCGGTAAATTCTACGAATTCGAATCCGTCCAAACCCATTGGGTTTTCAAATAAATCTGCCATTTCTCTTTTTCCTCAATTCAGTTTTGACTCACTATCAGCAATCAAGATTGCCAATAGTTGTTATTGCAACTAAATTAGTTGTTGATGCAACTAATGTCAAGTAAAGTTGGGTTATCTTGCAAAGACAATGAGGCACCAAATGGGCAACAATAAGTTACAGACAACCCTCACATTGGAACGATTTCTACCCTATCGCCTATCTATTTTGTCAAACAAAGTCAGTGGTATCGTGGCTGAAACCTATAGAGACAAATTCGCTTTATCGATAACGGAGTGGCGAATTATGGCGGTATTGGGCGAATATCCTGGTATTTCTGCTGACGAAATTTCACTAAAAACGCAATTGGAAAAATCGATTCTAAGTCGAGCAATTAGTAAGCTACTAAAAAGAAACCTGATTGAGCGCGAAATCGCTGCAGACGACAGGCGACGGTCTGAGATACGTTTGTCTAAAACGGGAAAAACAGTGTATCAAGAGATTGTTCCATTATCGTATCACTATGAACAGCAGTTGTTAGCCTGTTTGAATGAGCATGAACAAAACCAGTTTAGTGATTTAATAGATCGGATTTATGCCCATGCAGAACAAATGTGAGTTTACACTGTTAAAATGTGGAGCTGGTTTTAGATTGATTTAACCTGTCGGTGATTTCGCTGATGAAATTAGAATCTTCTGAATTGTGCATTTTCATAATCAACACACAATTGTCGGTTGCACAATGAATGCTAGTCTCTATGCCGGTTAAATCATATTCTGCCAATACATTGCTAATTTGCTGAATTGTATAACCCGTATCAGAGGTCAATGTTGAATAAACCGGGACAAAGTCTGGAAGGCGATTGTATTGACTATGGGTAGGCGCTTGTTGAGCAAAATTCCGCAGTCCCAAACTTGGATGGTCAAGGGTAAGATAAGCCGCAGCCATTAAAACACTCAAAAAATAAAATAAGGTCGTCCCAACCAACAATGATTTGGGCTCAAAGCCTCTGAATACTGAGTCGGCACCTAACCTAAATGGATTGCTTAAATTTGTGCTGGTGAACATATTAACGATTACTCCATGTTGTTAAACTGAATACCATCGATATTTGCATTAACGTTAGCAAAATCGTTTTGCTTTACAAGCCTGGAATTTAATCTAAAAAGGGTAACGCTCAACACGTTACCCTTGGTAGCCATTAATAGAATTTAGATGGTTTGAGGTTACATATCAAACCTGTCCAAACGCATCACTTTGGTCCATGCGGAAACAAAGTCCTCAGCAAACATTTGTTTGGCATTGTCGAAGGCATAAACTTCTGCCACGGCTCTTAATTCTGAGTTAGAACCGAAGATCAGATCAACCGGCGTTGCAGTATATTTTTGCGCTCCTGTTTTGCGATCCAGACCTACATATAGACCTTCCTTATCTGCTTTTTGCCAACGTGTCGACATGTCGAGTAAATTGACGAAGAAATCATTATTTAGGGTTCCGGGTTTATCGGTAAAGACCCCATGTTCGCTTCCATCTGCATTGGCATTTAACGCTCGCATACCTCCTAGCAAAACCGTCATTTCAGGCACAGTTAAATCAAGCTGATCCGCTTTGTCTACTAACATTTCTGCCGGGGAGCGATAACTGGATTGTGCGTTAAAGTAATTGCGAAACGCATCCGCTCTCGGTTCAAGCAGCGCAAACGAATTTACATCGGTTTGGGCTTGACTGGCATCGGTGCGACCGGGTGCAAAAGGCACTTTAACATCCACCCCGGCATCAGCCGCCGCTTTTTCAATGGCAGCCGCACCGCCGAGCACAATGAGGTCCGCTAAAGATACCTTAGTGCGACTGAAAAATGAATCATTAAAGTCCTGTTGAATTTCTTTAAGCTTTGATAGCACATTTTGTAATTCTAGCGGATTATTCACTTCCCAATCTTTCTGTGGACTCAATTGAATTCGCGCACCATTCGCACCGCCACGCATATCTGCAGCTCGGAAGCTAGCAGCTGAAGCCCACGCCGTGCGTACCAGCTCAGGAATACTCAGTCCGCTGTCTAAGATTTTCTCTTTCAACTGTGCAATGTCGTTTTCCGACACAAGTTTGTGATCAACCTCTGGTACAGGGTCTTGCCAAATCAACTCTTCTTGCGGAATATCTTTTCCAAGATAAAGGGCACGTGGACCCATGTCACGATGAGTCAGCTTGTACCAGGCTTTAGCAAAGGCCAACTGGTATTCATCTGGATTGGCCAAGAAACGCTCCGCGATGGCTTTGTAGCTGGAATCGAATTTGAGCGCTAGATCGGCCGTTGTCATTACTGGAGCATGAAATTTGCCTTCAACATGAGCGTCTGGCACAGATTGATGCAGAGATTCGTCCGTTGGGATCCATTGAATTGCACCGGCTGGACTACGCGTTTGTTGCCATTCAAAATTCAGCAAATTTTGTAAATACAAAGTTGTCCATTGAGTAGGAGCTTGTGTCCAGGCACCTTCCAAACCACTGGTTACGGTATCTTCAGAATGCCCTTTGCCACATTTATTTTTCCAGCCAAGACCTTGCTCTTCAATTGCCGCGGCACCGGGTTCAGCACCGACGCAATCGCTGGGTTTATGAGCGCCATGCATCTTACCAAAGGTATGTCCGCCAGCAATAAGCGCCACGGTCTCTTCATCATTCATTGCCATGCGACCAAACGCAGTACGGATATTTTTAGCTGATCCTACGGGATCGGGTTTGCCTTTTGGACCTTCTGGATTGACATAGATTAAGCCCATGTGCGTGGCGCCAAGTGGACGTTGAAGTTGGCCATCTCGGTCTTCACGATCGCTGGCCAACATCTCGATTTCAGGCCCCCAATACACTAAATCCGGTTCCCAATCATCGTCTCTTCCTCCAGCAAATCCGAAGGTCTGAAAGCCCATATTCTCCAGTGCGACATTGCCTGCAAGGATCATCAAGTCGCTCCACGAAAGGTTCTGTCCATATTTTTGTTTGACTGGCCAAAGCAGGCGTTTTGCTTTGTCGAGATTGCCGTTGTCTGGCCAACTGTTCAGTGGATCGAAGCGCATTTGTCCGCCGGCACCGCCTCCACGTCCATCATGAGTGCGATAGGTACCCGCGCTGTGCCAGGATAAACGAATGAAAAAGGGTCCATAGTTTCCGAAATCGGCTGGCCACCAATCCTGTGAATCCGTTAACAGTGTGTCGATGTCGCTTTTTACTTTATCCAGATCAAGCTGACTAAATGCCTTGGCATAGTCAAAGTCTTTGCCCAACGGATTTGAGCGGTTGTCTTGATCGCGTAAGGACGACAAATCTAATTGATCAGGCCACCAAAACTGATTGGACTTGGGCTGACCAATTTTGGCATGGCCACTGCCCATGGCGCCTTTGGGTTTGCTTATTTGATCTTGACTAAAAATTGTTGTGGTGAAAAAACAACTGGTGATTGCTGCGGCTAAAACTGCGCGTTTGGTTAATAATTTCTTCATGACTTTGTTCTCCCCTTGAGGTGTCAAATCGCTCTGCTGTAGTACACGCTTTACTTTAGTTTGGGAATTTTGATAAAGACATAGGATATTGATTGGAATTATAGATTGCTCCAATCGCCATTTTAGTGGGAAGAATTGCATGGTTTATGCAAAGAGCAGTTTAATTTCTTGATGTAATGAGCATTCCTTATGCTATGTTGACTTCCTAGCGATAAGCTATAAAAAGGGAAAAAGAGCGGTGCTTACAGGCGTTGCTTATCCGAGGTTGGGGTTGATTATTTTAGGAGAATTCAACATGAATGAACATGTGACAGGGCGATGCTTATGTGGTGAAGTCACCTTTACGGTGGCAACAGATTTCCAGCAGTTTTATTTGTGCCATTGTCAGCAATGCAGACAAATTACCGGTGCACCCTATGCTGCTAACTTGTTGACCAAACCTGACAGTATCACTTGGTTGTCTGGAGAGAGTTTGCTACGACGGTATGATTATCCTGGCCGCTCATTTAGCAAAGTGTTTTGCTCTCAATGTGGTTCTGGTTTGCCTTTTATTACGCAAAGTGGCAAAACCCTTATTGTTCCTGCCGGAAGTCTCAATGAACAGCCGAAGATGCAGCCGAGCAACAACATTTTTTGGGAAGAGCATTTGGATTGGGTGGAAACCTCTCATGAAGCAAAAAAATGCCAACACTATCCTGAGTGATCGGCAAGTTGCCTTAGCAGACACTCCACGGCTTTACGAAAACGACTTTCAGATAGCCTAAGTGCATTTTCACCTATCACGAATTCCATTGAGCAATAGGTCAAATGCTGCCATTCCCAGATACGATCTGACAACCACACACCTTCAGTGTCTGCGACAACTTGTAAGGCGCGTTCTATTGTTTCTTTGCTGTATGAAAGCTTTAGGTGAAACAAATTTACATGTGCATCAGCAGGGAGGATGTCGACTTGCAGATCACTAATTGAAGTGATCAGGCTCTGCGCTTTTTGTACATAAGCTGGCATCCCTTTGAGTTTTTGTTCCAATACGCTCAGAGTGTCCACGATCATCGGCCACGAACCAGGAGAAAATCCACCCAACCGAGTGCGCCAAATACCTGCCTGTTCGATAAAGGGCTTGTTGCCGAGCAGCATGGCACCACCTGATGCTCCGATATCTTTGTAAAAAGAAACGTAGACTGAATCAAAACCTTTTAAGATCTGTGCATAGCTGCGATTTTCATAAAATGGTCGACATGCCCACAGTCTTGCGCCGTCCATGTGCAGCGGGACATTCTGCTTTGCACAGGTTTGCTTGATGCTTTCTAGCGCTTGCCATGACGGTAATACCCCGCCGCTGTGTCGTTGAGGCATTTCAATAAACACGCAGGCTAGATCTTTGTCGATACTCGAATCGTCCAAGGACTGAGTCCATGTTCCCGCAATTTTGGGCTGCAAATTGTATACATGTTTGTATCCATCTTCTTCATGCAAAAGTAGATGGGACGTTGGATGTAACAGTATTTTTTTGCTGCCATCGTGATGAGACTCAACATGGATTTTTGCTGCTACTCCTTGTGCCATGGTGCCTGTGGGAAACCAAATTGCTGCTTCGACACCAAACAAGTCAGCAACCTTCATTTCAAGCAAATCAGCCGCTTTAGCCGTATTAAACCCTGCGTTATTAAGCCCATGTTGATGCACATAATCTTCCACACGTTGCAGCCTTTGAGAAGGTGTTAGCGGCGGATCGTAAGGAATGCCTAAATCAAGGTCACACTTTTGTCTGAACGTATTCATTTATTGCTGTCTAAATTTTTGTATTGAACGCAGAACGTCAACGACCAACAAACTCGATAACACAATCAACAGCACTACGGCAGGATTGACACCCGCCACCAATAACTCTGAACCATCAGAATGCTGCATGCTGCCACCGTATTGGCTTTTCAGAAAATACGCGATGACAAAAGAGCCACTTATCGCCAACGACAGTAGCTGCGGCAAAATCGAGAGCTTTTTACGAAAAACTAATATCACAGCACCAATGGACAGTGCACCGTTTGTTAGCAATTGCCAAACATTGTGCAGGCGAGCATGAGACGGCCACTCAGTATTAAAGATATGGGTAGTACTAATTTCTAAATACGGCACGACAATGATAAATATCAACGCATTAAGTATTACAATTGTCCGGGTCATCAGGCTTCTTCCTTCTTAGCTAACCCCAACTTGGGATGCGAGAATTTGATTACATAGCAATATTTTTCATATTTCATGAGCTTATCAGGTCAATTCCTTTCTACCAACGTTTGCAAACGTAAAATTGCGTCCACACCAGCGCACAATTCCCTTATACTGTGCAGCTCAAATTACAGCGAGAGAGTGTGTGTGATAAAAAATAAAATAGCAAAAGCGGGTCTGATGCTGCTGACGCTTTGCTTATTCAATATTGCTCATGCTCAAATTTCGCAAAATGATCGAGATTTATCGCATTTTCAAGCGCAAATTGAATCCGCCAGAGCATCGGGTGATATGGATTTGGCAGATTCGCTTGCATCGCAGTTTCTATCCTTAGCGACTCAATCCAATCTTACTCAGTTTGAAGCGGATGCTCTATATCAACAGGCACGTAATGATATGGAGCGTAACCTCTACGCACCTTCTCAAGAGAGACTGAATCGAGCAATAGAGTTATATCAGGAATTAGACGACCAAAAAAAACTAGGTAATGCCTATCGGCAGCTAGGGCTGACTTATCGCTATCAAGCTAATTATTCTGTAGCCCTAGAGTATATATACTTATCGATGCAAATCTTTCAGCAATTGGATGACAAAGACGCGATTAGCTCTGCCCACAACAGTATCGGCGTTGTACTTGAAAAAATGGGGCAATTCGAAGAAGCAAGTCAAGCACACCAAGCTGCCTTGGAGCTTAATCACGAATTGCAAGATCAAGGGGGAATAGCAAGCGCCTTATTTAATTTGGGCGATTTAAGGCGTTCGATGGGCGACAACGAATTGGCACTTAAATATTTTCAGGATGCGCTAAAACTCGATATTGCCGGAGGCGAACTAAAAAATATTGCCTACAGTCACCATAAAATTGGTTTTGTACACAACTTAATGGGAAATATAGAACAAGCGCGCTTTCATATTATGGAAGCACTAAAATTATTTCGTCAGATCCAAACGCCTCGTGACACCGATTGGGCACTGACGTCCCTAGCTCAGCTAGAAATGGATGAAGGCAATTACGCCGAGGCGCAGTCGATCATTGAAGGTGTGATAAATCGGGCAATTGAAAATCAATACAATAGCCTACTCGTTGATGCATATAAGGTGGCTGCGGAACTGGCCTTTCGGTTGGAACAGTACGATGCTTCTCTCGAACTTATCGACGTTGGTCTGGAACAAGCGAAACGAAATAAAGAGCGAGCTGACGAAGCACTTTTAGAAGAACTCAGGGTACAAGTGCATTTAAAAAATGATTCCATCAAAGAAGCTTTTGAGGCGCTACAACGACAAAAACGCATTGATGACGAAATTCTCAATGCTAAACGATTAGATTCCATCGCAAACGTTCAGGCACAAAGCGAATTTGTCAGACGTGCCCACCAAATTGAATTGTTGGAGAAAGAATCCGCGTTGCAACGAGCAACAATTCAACAGGAATTACTCACACGCAAGCTTTGGCTGGTGGCCATTTCCGCAGGCGTGATTTTGATGTTTATGTTGTATGGTCGTATCGTACAACGCAAAGTTAATCTGCAATTGGGCGAACAAGTTGCATTACGAACCCAAGAGCTTGAACTCAAAAATCACCAATTACAGCTTGCATACCAAGAAATGGAAGAAATTAGTTTAACGGACAAATTAACTAATATTCATAACCGCCGATTTCTTGATAATCACATTGACGCCGACCTGGATCAATGCCATCGCGTCTACCAAGACTGGCGAAAGGGAAAAACCTCTCAACCGAGCCAATCTGACATTGTTGTGTTCATGATCGACATGGATAATTTTAAGGAAGTTAATGACCGTTATGGTCATGCTTCAGGTGACTTGGTGCTTCAGCAGTTAAGTGAACGTATGGCGAAAGTATTTCGCCATTCAGATTATCTGGTCAGATGGGGCGGAGAGGAGTTCGTTGCCGTAGCGCGATTCATAGAACGAGAGGATGCGCCACTACTCGCGCAAAGAATGCTCAACTCGGTCAATGAAATGCCCTTTGAATTGACGGATGGGGTCCTTTCTAACCAAACGTGTTCCATCGGCTTTGCCTGTTATCCACCCGTCACAAAAAGCAATCACAGAGTTGAATGGCAACGATTTGTGTCAGTCGTCGATGCCTGCTTGTATGCGGCAAAACATTCGGGTAAAAATTCATGGGTAGGGGTCTACAGTATCTCTGATTCGATGTTATTGGAAGATGCCGACATTTCGCTCAATAAACTGATCAATTGGTCTGTTAAAGGCTTGGCGGTTTTGCAAAGCTCTCACGGCGATATCGAAAAATTGCGTCGTACACAAATTAAATAACCTGAACTCGGGATAAGCGAACCCACCCAGCAGCGTTCTAAAGTACGATTTCTGCGTTACACAAGCTCGAAATAACTCGTTATTCCTTCACTTGTGTGCCTTGAACTCGAACTTTAGACCACTACCGGGTCATATGTTTTTGTCTTTTCATTAAAATCAATAAGTTGCAGATTCTCTTATCCCGAGTTCAGGTTAAATAGCGCCATCCAAGGCATTGCTTGTCCAAAATTGGGCTCAATTAGCGGTTCGATAATCTTTTTTAATCGTCCTACCTACAATCGTATTCATCGAAAAAACGTTGTCGTAATTGGGTACACGTGTCTATGGTAAGAAACTTCAGAATTTGCATTCTTGGTTTTGACAATGAAAGGATACATTCAGCATTTACATGCTTTTCGTGGATTCGCCATTCTTAATATCGTTGGCGCCCACGCCTGGTCATTTATGATTTTTTGGACAGGAGGATTGGACTCTAAAGGCTTGGAGTGGTTGTTTCATTTGACAGAATCCGTTTTTCACGGTGGGACATTGTATTTTGCCATTATCTCTGGCGTGCTGTTTAGCCAAGTTCTAGCTGAACGTGGCTGGAGGGCTTTTTATCAAAGCAAAATGTTAAACGTCTTACTACCTTATATTTTTGTCACTATTTTAATGACAGCCGCTTATTGGCAATACTATCTTGAAAATGCGCAACAAAGTGGTCAGAACATTACCTTTTGGGGCAGTGTCGGGGCCAATATTGTTGCAGGGACTGGCTCGATTCAATTCTGGTACATCCCGGTTTTGTTTGTCTTATTTGTTATCACTCCATTACTTTCGTTGATACAACGTAATTGGCCTTGGCTAATGTGGGGTGTAATGGCCGTGCCTCTTGTTATATCGCGCAGCACCTTTCCAGACTTTTTAGCGGTGCAAACCTTTGTGTATTTTATAGGTGCTTATGCACTTGGAATTTTTCTCGGAGAGCATTACAAAACCATCATGGAACACGTCAAGCAGCACATTGGAGCGCTTGTTACCTTGGCCATTTTGGTCACGCTGACAATAGGCCTGCAATATGTTTGGCAGTATCAGCCAGACGGCTTCTATTCGTCGCGACAATCTTTAGTCTACGTGCAAAAAGTACTGGTGTGTTTGTTGGTTTTGCATTGGCTCAAAGCTTGCGAAAACGAACAAACCTTGCCCAACTGGCTGATGACGTTAGGCACCTATGCATTTTCCATCTATTTTCTGCATGTTCTATATATTGGATTCCTGATCATAAACATTCAGCCATTGATTGAGGGGCATCGAACGGTGGAAGTTATTTCCGCACTTGGATTGGCCAACTATATTGTCGGCATAGCGGGTAGTTTACTGACTGCTTGGATCGTTAAAAAGCTCATAGGCAGGCACGCGCGAAAGTTGCTAGGGGCTTAACTCAATTAGATTATTTTTGTCGAACAAACACTTGATGGTTGCCCTGAATCCAGGTTTGTCCTTGATCGGTAGTGTATTCCATTTTTGACTCAAAACAGTCAGGCTTTACATTATAACGTGTAAATCTGAGTTGTTGAGTACCACCGTCCTGCGTAGGGAAGGTGTCAGTGGTTCGACTGTCACCACCTAACGCGCCGCTCATTACCCATAATCTGCCATCACCGCCTACAGAGACCATCTCGATTTTTTGTTGTTGTTCGTTGATATAAAAAAGTATCCCAACTGCCATATCGAACGATGGGATAGCCGTTTTACCAATGAGGACTTTGTCTTCAACCACCCAGCTGAATTCGTATGTCCCTGAGGCTTGGTTAGCAATGCTGCCATCAGGTGCCAGAAACGCTGTCTCGACTTGCCAGTTTCCTACTACGTGCCGCAATTCTTGAATGGAGTAGACCTTTGCATCGGCTAGCACCTTTTGCAAAGGGAAAATGACTATTATCACAATAAGCAGCAACCGTACTGAAAAAGACATAGACTTACCTTATGTTGTGTTTTGCTGTGTTAAAGAGCTTTACATATTTTTACTGATTAGGGCTGTGAATGAGACAGACACCATTTCTCACGGGACGACAAGAGGCCGAACAGGTATATGACGCGTTATTGCATGAAGCTTTAAGCTCTTTTAAACAAAGCGTAGCTACCTATGATCCGTATTTAGATCCGTTAAAAAACCTTGCTGACGCGCGCAGGGGCGTGACGCTGATCGCGCGCTTAGATAATTCAGTCCTGCAAAAATATGCTGCATTTAAACAAGACTTAACTGCTGGTTGCCCCAATCAATATCTTTATCCAGTGTCAGACTTGCATGTCACCATAATGAGCATTGTTTCGTGTTACTCAGGGTACACATTTGTAGAGCAGCAACTCGACAACTATTGTTCGTTAATAGCTTCTGCACTCACGAATATCAGGCAGTTTGACGTTGAATTTAGCGGGCTAACCGCCTCAAGCCAATGTATTATGATCAAAGGGTTCCCTATCTGTGACATGCTAAACCAGCTCCGCAATCAGCTGCGAAGCACATTTGCCAATCAACCTATTGAAAACACATTAGATCAACGATATACCCAGAAAACGGCTCACATTACCTGTGTCAGATTTGTTCAACCAATGGCTAACTTTGCTGCACTAATCGAATTGTTACGCGGCCATCAGCAGCTCAGTTTTGGCACTTCTGTCATCAAAGAAATATTACTGGTCAGTAACGATTGGTATATGCAAAAAGCCAATACCCATGTTTTAGCTAGCTTTCCTTTGAAGTAAAAAGCGTGTGGTGCATAAATGCATGTGCCTGTTGCAATCTCTATGGCTTCCACAACCAGAGTGTTTTGGTTAAATTTCTGACTAATTCGGCTTCAACACTTAATTAAGATGAAATTATTGTCACCGCTTGATGGCGAAACTCCTTTGCCCTGTGCTCCAACAGTTCAAATTGGCCCAGGGATTAGCTGTATTCCACAACATTATTTGGTTTACCAACACTCCTTGGAATCGGTACAGCAAGTGCTGCTGGATATCGAGTACCACGATACTTTTCCGGTTTTCGTCGATAAGCAAGATGAACATCTTTTCATCCAAGTCGGGATCATTGGGCAAGACAATTATCAGCAGGCATTACAAGATTCAAAGATTGTTTATGGCCGGCGTTGGCGAGTGGAGCCACAACTGCCTACATCAGAAGTTATCCAGACAGTGTTTCTGGCACTCAAAACGGCCCGAGAGCATGAAGTTCGAGAACGCTTTAAACTTAAGATTAATAATAACTTTGTTACGCCGATGAGCAATCATCAGGACCTGCCATTATTGGCGAAACAGCCAGAGTTGGTAAATTGTCGAAGCCCAAAGCGACAAGTCAAAGACAGACCTTATGTTGGGAAAGACAATGTGCAAAGCTGGCTCGATGGGATTGTATATGACAACGCCAAAATTGTGCTCGTCAATTGCCATTCTCATCGCACAGGTTTGTGGTTAATCGATTTCAAATTTAGCCATTCTCATCAGCCAAATCAAAGTTCCGTGTTACCAGAGATCCAGCAAGCAGTGTCTCAAGAATCCATCGAAACACTTATGCTCAATCAGTTGTCTCAAAACGTATTGTATATGGCATTAATGTCGAAGTTTGTGGAGATGAGCAACCAACACGTGGCTGAAAATTTCACTTATCAAAGTTTTGCCAGATTTAGTAGTCGTCTGAATGTTGTAAAATTGGGGGAATTGTCAAAACAAACGCGAGATGGGGCGCTCTATGGAGAAGGGTTTTCACAAACCTTGAAGGACTACAACTATGAGACTGACATGACAAGAGTCCCAAATCTGCGGCCAGGTCCGCTGGCAAATCGAATCTATCAACAGCTCCGAGCACTAAATGTAAAGCAGGGAATTCTACCCTCTCAAGATAGGATTTAGTTAAACGTATCTCGCTGAGCAATAAATGAATATCTTTGGCCTTCGATGAGGGCTTTTTTAGCATTCATTCGTTGTGTGATAAAACGCACAAAAGTTTGTACCTTTGTATTTTTTCTCAGGTCAGGATGACTGAGCAGCCAAAGCTCAAATTTCTTTTCCGAGCTGTAAGGTGGAATACGTATAAGGCGTTCATCAATATCGCCCATGAAACAAGGCAATACCGCAATACCCATACCATGACGGCAGGCTTCCGCCTGCAGAACTGCACTTACGATGCTGTGTTTGGAGTCAAACTTTGGGTAGTCGCGGGCGATTTTACCAATAGGCCTGCGCATTTTGTCTGACCAACCAATCCAGTTTTGTTTTGCTAGCCAATCATCGTTTTTGATTTCATTTTGCCAGCGTTTACTGATGTAACAGGCTCTGTGAACATTGGCCAATTTTCTACCAATTAAATGTTCTGGAGGTTCATTACTGATACGTAAAGCGACGTCTGCCTCGCGGTTTGTAAGGTTAAAGCTCCGTGCAGAGTCAATAATCTCCAAATTTATATCTGGGTATTGGTGCGCAAACTCAGCAAAATCGTCCATAAACAATCGCTGCGCTAAGACATCCGCCAGTGTCACGCGGATCTCTCCGCAAAGTGATTGATCCTTACCGGCCACTTTGCGTTCAACAAGGTTCAATCTCTCCTCCAAGTGTGACGCTTCGGCATAGATCTCCTCTGCAGCTTTGGTTTTAAGGTAGCCTCGAGGTGTGCGATCAAATAGTCGTTGATTCAATGCATCTTCAAAACTATTGATGCGTCGAGAAACAGTCGCGTGATTGACGTCTAACAACTTAGCCGCTGCACGAATCGACCCCATTCTGCAAACCGCAAGAAAGAATTTTAGATCATCCCAATTCATTGAATTCACAATTCACTCCTTCCACATGTGCGGACTAATTAATCAAAAAAGTGGACTTATAGTAACGGCTATGACGCTTTGTTCGGTGGACAAATTATGCACCAAAATATTGCAAAAACAACGAATTATGTTGGAGAGGCAATGCGTTTACACTGCCACCAAACCAATCAATAACCAAGGAAAGCAAAATGAATGCTCCCAAACTACATGGCGAGTTTAGTGTCACTGCGCAAGTAGAAGTAACGGCTAGTCAACACGAAGTGTGGCAAGTGATCAGCGATTACCCTAACGTTTCTAAATGGGCGCCATCGGTAGAGAAATCTTATGCGACGACAGATGCTCACTCTGGTTTGGGAGCCGGACGATATTGCAAATTGGACGGTTTTGGAGAGATTGAAGAATATATTACGGTTTGGCAAGAAGGTACTGGGTTTGTTTATGACGTAACACCTCTGGGCCCTCTGGATCGATCTTTCAGTAGCTGGTGGTTAGAAGCTCTTGACGAGAAAAGAACCCTTCTCACCGTAGTGCTTAGTTATGACATTCGTTATGGATTGTTTGGTCGGTTAATGCACAAATTTGTAATGCGCCCGAAACTTGAAGGCTCTTTCCCGAATTCATTGCAAGTATTAAAGAGCTATGTAGAGAAAAAACAGGTGATAGCGAGTGATGTAGCTAAGAACCAGCCAGTATAATTGACTTATTTAATGCCTCACTAATTCAGAACTCGACGGATTCCCCTTCGTTTAAGATGTGCAGTGGGATCTGCGAATTCATTTCATCGTGCATGTGTAATAGCCTAAGTAATGGGGAATGAGAGCTATGATCGCCCATTTTCCAACTGGCATTGCCGTATCCCCAGGGTATCATCACTTTACAATTCAGCTCTTGAGCAGCGGTCAGCGCATCTTCCGGTGTCGTATGCACATATCGATACCACTGCCCATGCTCTTCATGAAAGTACGAAGCAATAGGTATCAAACATACGTCCATGTTGCCATATTTTTGCTGAATGTCTTTGAAGTGCTTTGAATACCCCGTGTCTCCTGCGTAAAACAGCCGCTTTCCATCATGTTCAAGGACCCATCCGCCCCACAAAGTTGTATCGCTGTCATCATATAAAAAAGGCACCCAAATTCGACTACTGAAATGATGAGCAGGTACGAAGTGCATGTCTAGTTGATTGACTTTCTGTGTGCTGAACCACGCCATTTCCGTCAACTTGTATCCTCGTTGTGGGAAATGTTCAGCAAAGCCAAGAGGAAGCAGATACTCAGGCTCAGTGCCAATTTTGGCTATGTCATCTTTGTTGAAGTGATCATAGTGAATATGTGAATAAGCGACAGCATCTACGCTTTTGATTTTATTTTCTTCAAGCCAGTCTGGTTCGCCTCGATTATATCCAGCCGATAGGTAAAATGCCCAGTTAACCGGCCAGTCAAACTGTCCACTTACCGGGTCAATTAACACAGTGCTACCTTCCGGGCCTTGAATATAAAAGCTAGCGTGACCAAGCCAGGTAATGGAAAATCCCGCATCAATCGAAAGACCCTTTTGCTCACCAATAAATTGGCAGTTTTCAGCGGGAGCTTCGCAAGACACAACTGGAGAGGGCGGATAGCACTCACCTCTACAGGTTAAAGGGTAGTCTTTTTCACCCGGGTAAAGATTATTAAATCGACGATTATTGGTATCGTTGGGATCGGTTTTTATAACTGAGTCAGGCGCTTGCAGTTGGGTTAGTTGATTTGGCACCGCGCACGCCCCTAAAAAGCTCAATAAAAGAATCGAAAACAATGGGAACGCTAACTTTTTAACTTCGGGCAAGGCGATAGAGCTTAATTGAATTAAATGCACAACTGATCAACTGGTATGTAAGAATTTTAACGACGCATTCTGACCTGTTGTTACTGTTCTGGCAATTGGCACAGCATCTTTATCGAAAATAGCAACGCTATCCGATTAATATTTATCGACTTTTGAACACCTAATCAGCGACGCCGCGTCAATCGTATTGTTCATGTTTTTCGCGAGATCTGCTCATCCGTTTGCTATCCTTTTTCATTCGATTGACTTCCACATCTTTTCTATTTTTATGTGTATGGGAGGCTTGCTTTTGTGGTGACCAATCATCACTCTCCCAGTCGTCTTTTTGGTGTCTAAAATCTTTGCTCATCGGTTATCACTCAATCTAAGCTGATAGTATCTAAATATAAAGGTCGCAAGCTATCGGTTTAACTTGCTATGGCTTACAATTTTAAAGATAGTACAGCTAAAATTAGTGTGCTAATCAAATAGCCAATAATTCATAAACTTTTTTGAGCGAATATTAAATTTGCCATTGATTAAACATAAATGGTTTTGAGTTTTGCATATTGAGACATATCGATGATGATTCTAGAGTCTGCTTTATTGAAGGTGATACCAGGACAAGAAAGTGAGTTTGAATCTGCATTCTCGCGGGCTAAATCCATTATTTGCGCGTCTCCCGGTTTTGATTCCTTTGAGCTGCAACGGTGTTTAGAAAATGAAAATCAGTATTTGCTTTTGGTGCGTTGGCAAAAATTGACAGATCATACTGAAGGATTCAGGGGGTCTTCTCAATATCAAGAATGGAAAGCCTTGTTGCATCATTTTTATGATCCATTTCCAACTGTGTTGCACTTTAAACAGGTAGCATTTAATGAATAAAACGCCCGACTCAGAACCTGGCGCCTGGTTCATTTATGATGGTGAATGTCCACTGTGTAAAAGCGCAGCAATGGCGCTAAGGATTAAACAAGAATATGGCGAACTTAAACTCATCGATGCGCGACAGGATCATACGCACCCGTTAGTAAGTGTCATCAACCAGCGTCAATATAATTTAGATGAGGGGATGGTCATCTATGATGGCAAAAACTTCTACCATGGTGCCGACGCATTGTGGTTTATGGCACGTTTTGGTGATAAGGGGTTGTTTAACCGATTTAATCGATTGATGTTTTCATCACCTGTTATCGCACGCGTTTGTTACCCTGCACTGCGGTCAATCAGGAATTTGCTAATTAAGCTGCGCGGTGTGGGGAAAATCAACAATCTCAAAAAATGACCTTGTTTTGATTTTCAAAGCCTACTCAGTGGATTATTTAAACTTACTGAATAACCCATTCACAGTGCGTACCATCCAGCGGGGATAATGTGTTGCCCATTGCACTAAGAGTTTATTTGCCAACTTGTCTAAGAAAATCACATCGCCTTTCATCAACGCACTGTATGCCTCGCTTGCCAGTGTGTCAGGGTGCGCTTTCATAAAACCTGGAATATATTTTTCCATACCTTCAGCGTGGGATAACATTTTGGTTTCTGTCATGCCAGGGCACACGCAAGTTACAGTGACGCCAGTGCCCTTTAACTCTTCTGAAATACCTTCTGAAAACGATAGAACAAAGGCTTTCGACGCACCATAAGCGCTGAAGTTTGGTGTCGGCATAAAACTGGCTATCGAACCGACATTCATTACTTTTCCTGCGCCTCGCGCGACCATTGGGCCAACAAACTGTTTGGTCATGTTGACCAGGCTATTGATGTTCAATTGTAATAATCGATTGAGAACATCTTCATCCGCTTCGTGCAGCTTTTCGACTTGCATCATTCCGGCATTATTAACCAGAATGTCGACATGCAAGCCCGCCTTTTCAATTTGCTTAAAGAGTTTTTTTGCAGAATCTTGCGGGGTTAAGTCCATCGAAAAAACATGACAGGTCACCGCATACTTGGCATCCAAATACATAGATAACTCGTTGAGTTTTTGCTGGTTTCTTGCCACCAATATTAATTCGTGCCCGTGCTTGGCAAATGCTTCAGCGAAACTACGACCAATTCCTTCTGAAGCCCCAGTGATCAAAGCGGTTCTTAAAGCACTCATATTAACGCCCTTTTATTTGATATCAGTTAAGAGTAGCAGCCGCAGCGAAAACTAAAAACCAGCTTTATTCGTAACAAAGGGGACTTCGCAATTTCTAATGCGCCTCAAGATATTCAACGCATCGCCAAAATTGCTTCAAGATTTCCAATAAACTCATCACTTTCAAAGGTAAGTGGCAAACGAGTCAGTTTCTTTCCTTCACCATCTAACACCAATAAAACTGGAAACCCTGCAACCCGATATTTTTGCATAAAGGCCTTACCTTGCTCTGATTCATATTCGACCCGAGCGAACACAAAGTGTTCTTCAATCATTTTATTCACGTCTTGATTGGCAAAAATGGTTTTATCGAGTTTGCGACATGTGGGGCACCAAATTGCCGACATGTCTGCCAGAACCAATTTTTCATGGGCTTCGGCTTTAGCTAGGGCGACATTAAGATCTAATACGTCAAATTCGATTTGCTGCAATGCTTGGTGACCCAAATGGGTTTGCAGTGTTTTGTTCCCAAAGTAAATGAGCAGGCCTACAAAGATAAATCCTGCCCACTTTAACAACCGTCTCTTAGTGTTCTGGGCGTTGCTTGGATGTTTGCTCATAAAATGTGTACTACTTCCTGATTTCATTAGTAGCCAAGACCCGAGCAACTCCAACTTTATTACAGGCATTGAGGTTGTCGCAGTAGAATAAAAAGTGAAACTGTACAAAAAGTCGTCAAAATCATTTAAATGAAGTAACCTTTTAAAGCGACAGCTTGGACAATTTTAAAGGGAAATACTCATGCAATATTTGCAACGTCTCTCTAGCATACTGGCTATTCTGGTTATTTGTTTTCAAAGTTCTGCTTCAACAGACGTTTCGCTAGATGAGTTTGACAAAAAACTAGATGCACTGCGGCAAGAGAAAATGATCCCAGGAATGTCGGTTGCCGTTGTTAAAGACAATCAATTACTGTGGTCAAAAGGTTATGGGCACGCCGACAGTAACCGTGAAATAGCGGTCACACCAGAAACGCCGTTTTGGATTGCGTCGGTGACCAAGACATTCGTTGGTTTGGCGTTTTTGCATCTGGAAGCCAATGGTCAAATATCCTTTGATGAACTGGCCGCAGAAACCCCAGAGTTCGATGGTTTGTGTCAGTGGTTAGCAGGTACCACCATTCCCTTTGCCGAAGGGCTGGATTGTAGTGAGCCGATTCGAATCAAACACATTCTGCATCATCAGGTGAATAAACCTGTGGGAGATGCCTTCATGTACAACCCTATCATGTACTCTCGATTGTCTCGGTATTTGGAGCACAAACTAGGCGAAGGTGTTCGCTCAGTTGAAGGGCGTCATAACTTCCTGGCTCAGACTATTGATAAACACATCATCATTCCTGCAAAAATGACACGAAGCATGGCCAGCATGTGGGACCGCAGCCGTGCTTTGGTTTATTTTGATTTAGCCGACGGCTTCAAAGTGGATGCGCGAGGGTATAAAACTAAAATGCCTCGACCGGACAAACATATTCCAGGCGGCGCTGGTGTTGTATCAACGGTTCATGATCTGGCTAAGTATGATATTGCAATCAGTACAGGAAAAATTACTCCTGGAAAGATTAAACACAAGCTAATGTCACCAGCTACCTTTAACAATGGCAGCGATGCACCTTATGGGTATGGATGGTATTTCCAATGCTATCAAGGACATCGTTTAATGTGGCATTCGGGTTGGGATCCAGACCATGGCTACTCGGCAATGCTGTTACGAATGCCAGAAAAAAATCTAACCTTCATCTTGCTAACAAACAGTGAAGGGGTGTGGTGGGGCAACCCTATTGATCAGGCAAGAATTCAAGACTCACCTTTTGCGCAGCTGTTCTTTGAGGCGTTTGTTAAGCAGGATCAAAGTGACCCGTCATGTGCGGCTGGTTGACTGCTGGCTTATCTCCAACAAGTTTGGCACTGTTGCAATGTTTCGTAGTGTTGATGTAGCTGCGCCCGCTGTTTTATTTAATTAGTCTTGCGCAGCGGGGCTACCATAAAATAAGTCAAACAGCGCCACAACCACTCCAATGGCCCTTGTTTGCAGTGGCTTAGCCATAGAACTGATAGAAATATTTGCGTGACCCAAAGTCCTAGAATGATAGGAATGAGTTCTAAACGTGATAAGGAGCCGTGAAGCCCAAGCCCATAACCAAAAAAAATAAACGCACAGATTACCGACTGCATTAAATAGTTAGTAAGCGCCATTTGGCCAACATAGGTCAGCCATAGTTGTAGCCTTGCAAACCAATTTACTTTTATCGCTAAATTAATCAGGCCTACGTATCCCAAGGTCATCAGAATTGAGCCTATTTCTTTGATGAACATTCCATATTGAAAATACGCGTCAATTTGCCAGTTCTGGGTGTAATTCCAAAACAGATTAATACTACTTAATGTCAGTCCAAACAAGCAGCCTGCAATGGCCAAACGTCGATAAAACAATGTGCTTTTGTGTCCCTGAATGATACCCGATTTAAACAGCCACATACCGAGGCACATCATGCCTAAAATTTTGACGATTACACTTACACCCATTTGCCCCAAAGCTATTTCAGCGGCTTTGAGTTGCGGACTTGGGTCTGATTCGAATTGACTTCTCGCAGAAGAGACTGTGTCTTGATAATCGCCCAGCAATAATGCCGATTGCTGTTCAATTTGCTCCGGGCTCGGGGAATATACTGCCATGAGTTCCTGCCTAGCAGCCTCGCCGAGTGTTTCTTCACTTACATCTTGATGAACCGTTAAATAGACGGCACTGGTCAACAAAATCGTTGATAAGGCAAGTAAGAAGTGGTTGGGTAAGTTTTTGAATGGGTAAAGTACAAATGCCGCAGCCGCATAGAACATGAGTACGTCACCTTCCCAAATAAACCATGCATGCAAAAAACCGATCAACAGCAACCAGAACGAACGTATGTAATGAACCCCTGCCGCTTTTCTTCCTGCTTGCTGCATTTTTTCAGATAGAAGCACCATACTTGTGCCAAATAAAAGGGTGAAGAGCCCCATGAACTTTTGATCAGCAAACAAGTAGAAGAAGCTAAAAAGAATATGATCCATCGCACTGGTTTCGCCCAATGCAAATGGGTTGAGGTATGCCGCAAAAGGCATGGCAAATACAATCATATTCATTGTTGGCAATCCGAGAAGTGCAAAACCTCGTAGAATGTCGATATTTTGTAAACGCTGATTCACCTGTGTTCCCTGATATTTTTTGCGCAATGTAACAACCTCATTCGCGCTAGTCTGTGAGAAAAAGTAGTCGAGATGCAAGCAAATGTTTCATTCATCCAAAGCTCAGTAGACGAAGTCTTTTATTTTCTAATTTTTAATAATAATGCATATTCAAAAATTTTGAACTAAAGTTTCAAAATGTTCCGATTTTCTTCTCGCTACCTATCGCTATACTGTTCACATCTGGCGGATAACAGTCAAAAAGATTGAAGTCCAACTTTTAAAACATTTCAAAATATTTGAGGGTAAGATCATGAACAAGTCTTTTTTAACAAAAGTATTTAATTCTGAGTCAGGTTTTGGCGCACTAGCACTTCGCGTTCCTGTTGGTGTTATATTTATGGCCCACGGAGCACAAAAACTATTTGGTTCTTTTGGTGGTTATGGTTTGGAAGGCACCGGTCAATGGATGGCGTCTATTGGATTGGAGCCTGGTTATTTAATGGCGCTTTTAGCCGGTAGTGCGGAGTTCTTTGGTGGTTTGTTTATTTTACTTGGTTTGTTGACACGTCCGTCAGCCATTGCCTTAGCGATTACCATGATCGTCGCGATATTCGCGGTACATTTCCAAAACGGATTCTTTATGTCTAATGGTGGGTACGAGTTCGGATTGGCACTGTTGGCCGCATCGGTGTCATTGGCTTTATCCGGAGCGGGAAAAGCGGCTATAGATAATGCTATTGCAGCAAAATTAGCGGAATAAGTTAGCCAGTACTAAGAGAAATTAGGAGAGTCAAATGATTAGTTTACGTAAAGCAGAAGAACGTGGTGCCGCTAACTTTGGTTGGCTAGATAGCAAACATACGTTTTCCTTCGGATCCTATTACGATCCTGCGCATATGGGGTTCTCCGCTTTACGTGTCATTAATGATGACACAGTGCAAGGTGGAGCAGGTTTTGGAACTCATGGTCACAAAGATATGGAGATTATTAGCTACGTGACACATGGCGTGATTGAGCACAAAGACAGTATGGGTAACGTTCAATCTTTACCAAAAGGTGAATTCCAGTTGATGTCAGCAGGTACTGGCGTGCAACATAGTGAATACAATGGTTCAGACACTGACTTATTGAAGTTTTTGCAAATCTGGATTGTACCCAATGAAGTGGGCGGAAAACCAGGTTATCAACAAAAACATTTCGGCAATGAGTTTGGATTGACACCTATCATCACTCCAACAGGTGAAAACGGTACTTTGAAAATCAAACAGGATGCCCGTTTAAGCCAGTTGATTTTGGCACCTGGACAATCGATAACCATTGATGTTGATGGGCAGCGTAAATACTATGTGCATCAGGTTGAAGGATCGTTATTGGTTGATGAAAATAGATTGGGTCAAGGTGATGGTGCGAAAATTGAGTCGCTACAATCACTTGTGATAACCAATGATTCATCACAAAGCGCTACAGCACTGGTATTTGATTTACCCAAATAGCAGGGCCGTCACCTCGTTAAAAAGTCGACTCTAATCGAGTTGGCTTTTTTGCGTTTACTTTATTTTTAATCCGATAAGGATACAGCGATGCACCATGCGATTACTCTAGATGCCTTGCGAATACTTGAAGCCATTTATCGAAAAGGAAGCTTTGCCGAGGCTGCCAAATCAGTTTTCAAGGTGCCGTCTGCTTTGACTTATACCATGCAAAAACTGGAAGCGGATTTAGGCGTCGACTTGTTTGATCGCAAAGGCCAGCGCGCTGTACTTACTGAAGCTGGATTGCTTTTACTCAAAGAGGGGCAAAGCTTGTTAGATGCGGCGACTAGATTAGAAGAAAAAATCCAACAGGTAGAGTCCGGTTGGGAAACTAAATTAGTGATCGCCAAAGACACCATCATTCAAAATAACTTTGTGCTCAACATTATCCAACAATTTTGTGCATTGGAAAAACAGGTTGAAGTGACCATGTTCGAAGAAGCCCTTGGCGGCGGATGGGACGCATTGCATTCGCAACGTTGTGATATTGCAATTGGGGTAACAGGGGAATTGCCAAAAGGCCAATATCAATTGCATCAATTGGGCGAGGTCGAGTTTGTGTTTGCAGTAGCTCGCGACCATCCACTAGCAGACTATGTTGGTATTTTAGAAGGTCAGCAAATTCAGCATTACCCAGCCGTGGTGGTCGCTGATAGTGCTCGAACCTTACCTGCCCGTTCCAGTGGTTTATTTCAAAGTAAGCAAGTCATCAGAGTGCACAGCATGGACGCCAAACGCGAAGCTCAAATCGCTGGTGTTGGAGTCGGTTTTTTACCTTTGCATCTGATCAAAGAATCACTAAAAAACGGCGAGCTAGTCGCAAAATCTACTGCATTACATCGCCCACCAATACCGATTTACATGGCGTGGGAAAAACACAAAGATGGTCTAGCACTACAATGGTTTATCGAACAATGTAAACGTCAAACTTGGTTGTGAGCGTTAAATTCAAATTAGAATGAAAATTACTGTCAGCGAACGCCGTGTTATCCCTGAACTACTCGACCTTGGAAGAAACAGGATATTGGGTACGTTTACGACAAGAGGAGCTTTTCACATTCACATAGTTTTGTCTTGATCCCATAAAAAGACTGAATGAGAGAAAATGTAGTTTTTCTTATAAATTTTGTAAGTTTTACAGAAGTGTTTAGCAACGCTTTAAAACATTTCGATGCACTAAACGAACATTCGAATACAAATTAACGCTAACATCAGGATGTTCGCTAACAAACTTATCAAGAAAAAATAGGTACGTGGGCTTGGGTTCTTTTCTGTCGCGATTAAATAGTACAGTGCCATATGGCCAGTCCTTGCCAATACATAAATCCACATACACAGTGTAAAAAGCCAACTATTCATACCCAAGGCAAAGGCCAAAATAACTGCACCGACAAACAACACACTATTCTCTAAACTATTTTGAAACGTTCGGTGGGCGCGGAATGCGAAGCTATCATGAGATAGTTCGTCATCAATTTTTCCGGGAACAGCCGTTGGTAATTTTGCTTTACTTACCGTAGCGATCGCCCATTGAATTAGCAGCATGATCAAATACAGATAGAAGGCCCAAAAAGAAGAGATAGTAGATTCGATCATAAAATTTACCTATGCATTGTCACAGTGAGTTTTTATACCAATCTATGCAAGGTTATCAACTTGCATTTACCCACTGATCTTCGCAAATATCATACCGAAATTAATTGGAACACTATTTGCTCACATGTCAAATACCGAAATAGAAAAATCATAGTGTTAGGAAATAAGATGGCAAAAATATCTGCTTACGCTGCTAAATCGGAAGATGGCGATATGCAACCCTATTCAATCGAACGTCGCGACGTTCAGGCGAACGACGTTCAACTAGACATACTGTTTTGTGGGGTTTGCCATAGCGATTTGCACGCGGTCAAAAATGACTGGGGAAACTCTACATACCCACTTGTACCCGGTCACGAGATTATTGGCAAAGTCACCCATGTTGGCGGTGATGTGACCAAATTTAGCAAAGGTGATACGGTTGGTATTGGCTGTTTAGTTGATGCGTGCTTGGACTGTGAAGCATGCGACGACGACCTAGAACAACACTGTTTCAATCAACCAACAATGACGTATAACAGTGAAACTGACGATCCTGGTGGAAGGACCTATGGCGGCTATTCAAAATCGATAGTTGTGCGCGAAGAGTTTGTGCTCAAAGTCCCCGAAAACCTGGACAAAGCGGGAGCCGCGCCACTCTTGTGTGCTGGAATTACAACCTACTCGCCCTTGCATCAATATGGCGTAAAAGAAGGTATGACTGTTGGAGTTATCGGCTTAGGTGGGCTTGGCCACATGGGGATCAAACTATCCGTCGCAATGGGCGCAAAAACGGTGATGATTACCACCTCAAAAAGTAAAGCTGAGGACGCGAAAAGTTTAGGCGCTGATGACGTGCTCATTTCTAGTGATAAAGAGTCAATGAAAAAATGGGCATCAAAATTCGACTTTTTGCTCAACACCATTCCCGTGGGCCACGATATTAACCCCTACATAAAACTTCTTAAGCATGACAGCACCATGTGTTTAGTAGGAGCGATTGAGCCACTTGAAAAGGTTAATGGAGCGCTCCTCATCGGAGGAAGAAAAACTGTTGCTGGTTCGTTGATTGGTGGGCTAAAAGAGACGCAAGATATGCTCGATTTCTGTGGAAAACACGACGTGGTGTCGACGATTGAAAAGATAAAAATGAGTGAGATTAACGATGCATTCGAGCGCATGCAGGACAATGACGTCCGATATCGTTTTGTCATTGATATGGAAACGCTGGATTAACTTTCGTTTGGGAATTTTTTCAATTAATCAGGAGGACTTATGACTAAACAAGTTAATACGACCAACCCATTTACCGAGGAAACACTGGCTCAGTATACGTTATTGACAGAGGATCATGCCAACGAGTGTATTGACAACGCACATCGTTGTTTTGAGTCATGGAAGCTCAGACCCGTAAAAGAGAGGGCAGAGCTAGCGATTAAATTGGCAGATGTCATTGAAGACAATAAAGACAGTCTCATGACGCTCATGACAAATGAGATGGGCAAGGTAAAGGCTCAAGGAGAGCAAGAAGTCACTCTCTGCGCTTCAATCTGCCGATACGTCGCTGATATTGCAGAAAATGACTTAGCCGATGAGAAAAGACAATTCGAGCAAGGATATGCTTACGTTACCTATCGACCTACAGGTGTTATTCTGGGTATCCAACCATGGAATTTTCCTCTTTATCAGGTCATTAGGTACAGCATTACAAACATAGTCGCAGGTAACACCACGGTAATGAAGCACGCGTCAAACGTTTTCGGAATGGCAGAAAAAATTCAATCAATGTATGAGCAGGCCGGTTTTCCTGATAATTGTTATCAATCTCTTCTCATTGATGGCGAAACGGCGAGCAAAATGATCGCTCATGATAAAATTACCGGTGTGACCTTCACTGGAAGCGATGATATCGGTAAATCGGTGGCAGCAGAAGCAGCCAAATACGCTAAAAAATCAGTATTGGAGTTGGGTAGTAACGATGCCTACATGGTTTTGGATGACGCTGACATCGAATCAGCGGTTGAAGCGTGTGTTAAAGGCCGAGTCATTAACAACGGAGAAACCTGCGTATCAGCGAAACGTTTTATCGTGACGAAAAAAAATTATGAAGACTTTAAACGCGGCTTCGTTGAGGCAATGGGAGCGTTGAAGATTGGTGACCCCAATGAGGAAACTACGGATTTAGGACCAATGGCCAGGGAAGACTTAAGAGACGAACTACATAACCAAGTTATCGACTCAATCAACAAGGGTGCTGAGGTGTTGCTGGGCTGTGAAATTCCCAATCGCAAAGGGTTTTTCTATCAACCTTCAATTCTAGAAAATGTGAAGCCAGGTATGCCGGCTTACGATGACGAATTGTTTGGTCCAGTGGCATCGTTGATTAAAGTTGACGACGATGATGAAGCTTTGCGAGTTGCCAACGATTCACGGTATGGGCTGGGCGGCGGAATATTCTCGGCTGATACCGAACGAGCATTCGAATTGGCTCGTGACCATTTCAATACCGGCATGGTGAATATAAATGGATACGGGTTAGCACAACCTAACTTGCCTTTCGGGGGAGAAAAAAACAGCGGCTATGGTAGGGAACATGGCGGTTTTGGTCTGAAAGAATTTGTGAATATCAAGTCGATAATGGTGACAGAATAGACCTGTCAACCAGACAGGGTGTAATGCCTCGCTTTTTCATTCAAATCATTGAGCCCACTCTGTGCAAAATCGTTGATGACTTTCCACAGAGTGACCCTATAATTCGCCCAGTGAACGTATTGTTTGAAATATCAACATTCTCAGAAATTATCCTAAATGGACTCAGCGATGAGATTTTCAGTGCAAGAAATGGAAACCGCCCAACTAAGATTAATCAAAAACTCTAATCAACTCGTGCCGATGAAACTAAGACATCATTTTTGCAAACGGCAACTTCAAGCTGCCTAAGGCCGGTTTCTGCTTGCATTAAGTTGTTGTTCAAATGGACAGAGTTTAGCTCTCAGCAACCATGCAAAATGCATTTAACTTGTTGCCATCGAGATCCCGAAAATAGCCGGCGTAAAATCCTTGGGTCGCGCCTTCAGGTCTAAAACCCGGTTTGCCTTCGCAGGTTCCGCCTAATTCAAGGGCTTTGTTGTAGAATGCTTCCACCTGTTCTGGTGTTTCTAACACGATTGCTACCATGGTGCCATTACCAACACTTGCTGGTTTTTTGTCAAAAGGGATTGTTACTGATAGTGCGCAATCCTCGGCATTTCTAGACCAAGCTATAAAGTAATCAGGTTCATCCATAAAACGCCCAGCGCCAATGGTCGCTAACAATGCATCATAGTATGCGCCAGAGCGTTGCAGGTCACTTGTACCTAATGTTACATATCCAATCATTTTGTTTCTCCTGTTGTTTGAATGACGGCAAATGCATCATAGACGTTGACTACTGACATCTAGTGTCAGTAGTGTTTGGTTATACTTTTCATGATCCAATTCCGATGTAAAAGGCAATTATGCGTAAAGCAGACAGACTGAATGAAATCGTGCATTATCTTCGCCGAATGCATCAGGCCGTAACGGCAGACTCACTGGCCAAACATTTTGAAGTCAGTACGCGCACCCTGTACCGCGATATACAGGATTTACAAGATTCCGGTGTGCCCATTTTAGGTGAAGCCGGCGTAGGCTATGTGATTGATAAAACCTATCATTTACCACCCATTATGTTTGATGCGGACGAAGTCGAAGCCATCGCGCTGGGCATTGGTATGGTGTGTAATTGGACTGACGAGAAATTTGCCAAAAAAGCACAAAGTGCCTATCAAAAAATACAAGCTACCCTATCTGCGCCGCTACTGCACGAACTGGAGCAAATCGCTACTTTTTCAGCCCCCAGTCATTATAAAATTCCTTGGGTTGTGGATTTCACCGAAGTTCGCGAATGTATTAGACGCAAACAATTTGTGCGCTTTGCCTATTTAGATCTCAATGATGTCTTAACCGAGCGAACCATCAGACCACTGGCCCTAACCTCATTTAGTCCGGTCTGGTTGCTCACCGGATGGTGTGAGTTGAGGCAAGCGTTTAGAAACTTTCGTATCGATCGAATCTCTGAATTTACCCCATTGGATAAGCGATTCCGAGACGAAAAAGATAAGAGCCTAAAAGCCTATTTAAAAACTATCGAAAACGAGAGAGCAAAAGATGCCAACTCCAGTTGCGAAAAACATTAAAGCGTTTAAAACATCTAAGTCTTTGCACACTTGGCTGAGAAATAATCACAATAAGAAAGACGAGCTTTACGTCAAAATATACAAAAAAGGTTCAAGTATTTCTTCTGTGACCTGGAATGATGTGGTGATTGAAGTGCTTTGTTGGGGGTGGATTGATGGCGTGAAAAAGTCATACGATGAACATGCTTATCTGCAAAGAATCACCCCTAGAAGAGCAAAAAGTGGCTGGTCAAAAATAAATACCAGGCATGTAGCGCGCCTGATCGAACAAGATAGAATGCAAGAGCCTGGACTAGTGCATGTGCGCGCAGCAAAAAAAGACGGGCGCTGGGAAAATGCCTATGCTCCACCTAGCGAAATGACAGTGCCCGATGATTTTTTAGCAGAGCTGGAAAAGCACCCTGTGGCTAAACAGTTTTTCGAAAACCTGCCAAAATCCAATCGTAACGTAATTGCATATGGGCTAACCACCGCAAAACGACCAGAAACCAGACAACGACGTCTCGACAAGTTTATGGACATGATATTACGTGGCGAAAAACCGGATTTTGGGTTTAAAAAGAAGTAGAGCCATCAAGGTGTCAGAACACTTGAACCCTACAGCCATTCCCAACTTGATTGGGAATCTCTTACAAACGGGACAGAATCGTTTGATAAAATTCCCTCCGACCCTTTACACTCTTGTGTTGGGAGCGTCTGAAGTAAGTTTGTGCGTTTCAACTCGCAGCCAAACGCGGAGGTATCAGATGGTAGATTATATCAAGTGTTCTGACACCTCGATCTTAAAAATGTCGCGCAACACTGAATAGTATTTCATTATCCTTTGTGGAAGACGTTTTCAGATAAGTATGTGATAGCTGCAAAGTCCAGTTGTCTTGCCCATACCAAGAATATTGAGTCTTAAAAGCTTGAATGCTGGTTTGTAAGTCATTTTGTTCAGTCGTCATTTTATATTCGAGCATGACTTTGCTGTCTGCAATAAGATTGACAATGGCACCGACAGCAGGTTCAGCATAAAAATAAGTGTTAGATGGCTTCGCTGCCATACCAAGATCTACATAAGCAAACAGCAATATGTCTTTGTGGAATCTCTTACTTTTACCAATGCCTCCAGAAAGATTTAAGTATCCGTTTTCGTGTAAATCTTTGTCCAATAGCTGCCTGTATCCCAGGTAAAAACTGCCTGAGTATTTAGGTAAGATATCTGAGCTTGGCGCGAGTGTTTTAAAAGCGTATAGCGTCAACGATTGCAATTTGGTGTTAGCAGAATCAGTATCCACTCTAACGCTAAGCTCGCCTATTTTTAATTCCGATTCTGAGAAATACTGGCGATTATCACCGTAGAGATATTTCGAAGCGGGTAAAATAGTTAAATCGATAGCGTTGTCGTCCGAATTCTGGACGTAAGAAACTGCAAACAAAGAATCTTGCGGAGTCTTGAGCGGGTTCTTAAATTCTGATAAGTCAAAATCAACGGAGCTATCTAAATTGGCATCTGCTAGCTTGGTTAACTCTAGAAGACGTTTTTCGCTTAAGTTAGATTTTACTTTTTCATTTTCAATTAAACGGTAAAGGTACTCTACCGCGAAACGTCTAGAATTCTGATCCAAATGATCAAGTTGGACATTTTCATTTTTAAACACCATATCTTCGATGTTTTTGCCAACTTTACGGTCAATTTCTTGTTCCAGCATTTTTAACGCCCAATCGTCAGAAAGCTCAACGCCAATGTCTTTGATCATTCCGTATTTACTGGCAGCTTTCGCGACATCCAAGGGGCTCACAAATAAAATGTCTTCTTTAATCAGCTCTGGGTTGGCAATCGATAAAATATAGAGAGTTAAGGTCGCACAGTTATACGACTGGAAAAGGTACTCAATTTCTACGTCTTTAAGTTCCCATATGTGCAGTTTAATGAGATCTCTGTCAAAATCATTAATGTCTAAGCTAAATGACCAGACGTTTCTGCCTTCAGATTGAGAGTAACGATTTAGATCTTTCTCAAAAGGTCTTACGATAAATAAGCCTTTCATTCCTGCGACTAATCCATCGTATATCAACACTGCTGGGTTGAAAGAATCAAACTCGGTAAAAAATGAAATAGAATGAGATACCTCAGTGCTATTGAAGTTTTTTCCCGTTGCATTCAGAAACGAATGGCCCATCATACTTGAGGCGGAAGCAAGTACCTCTGATGCAAAAATTAAATTCAGCTGATCATAGGGGACATATTTTTTATATCTGTTTAACTCGGGACAATCTTCAGCAGGCAAAACTCCATAGTTTTGTAGATCCAGATAATGGTCCAAAAACATATATCGCGCTGGGAATCTGCATTTAGCGACGTCTGGAGCCTCAAAAAAAAATTCTAATGTTTTTTCAAGTTCTTTTGCCGGAGAGAAATTATCATCGCTCAATATAAAACGAGAATCAGTGATTTGAGGTTGATCATTTTTAATATGAAGAAGGGACAACCACTTGGGATTCGAATCCAGATTGAGTTGAAGTGCTTTATTGAATGCTGTTCGAGTGTCTGAGGCAAAACTATTGAAACTCAGAAACAAGAAAGCTGGCAACAGCCAGCTTATTCGTTTGGTAGACAAGTGAATTATTCAGTACAGCTAATTTCTACTGATTCTTCGTAGTCCCACATCTTTCCGGTCACGCCGTCAGTTGTTGAACCCAAAACTCCACCAATGACAATATTTCCCCAGAACACAGGAGTGATTGTCTTTTTAACTGGAGTTGCATTGTCGCAGCCTTCAGTTTTGGTTTTAACTACTTTGTCTTTACCGTCTCTAAGCACAACTACCATACCCGGAGCAGTAACTGTTTTATCATCTACTGTAACTTCGGCAGGTTTATTGTTGCTAGTTGTAATGTTGATTGATTGTTCTTCAGAACTAGTTACGCTTGCGCACCCAGACACTAAAACTACAGACGCTACTAATGCGCCTAAAACTGTCTTTTTCATTTTCGGTTCCTTGTATATTTTTATTGCTTCCTAAAAAAGCTCGGCAATTATACACATTGAATTAGGCCAGTAAAGCTTCTAATGTTTGCTAGTAGATTTAACGCCTGGCAGCACTAAGAAAATTTTATATAGAGGCTGTGCGCGGTCTTGAACATCTGGCTTAGAGAGTGACACTCACCTGCACTCCCGATAAATCCTGTTGATTTTGAATACTTATTTGCGCTTTGTGGTACTCGGCAATCATTTTGGCGATGTATAAGCCCAGGCCCAGATGGGTTTGATCATCCTGTTGATGAGGGCGGACTGAGATCATTGAATCTAACAACTGTTGATGCATATCGTCAGGTAACAGGATTCCTTTGTTGGCAATACGCAGTTTAATTTGCGCTCCTTCGCTGCTAAGTCCAATGTCGATGGTCTCGCCTTGGGGGCTGAACTCCACGGCATTGGCGACGATTTTGTCGAGCATTTGCGCGAACAATTCAGGGGATCCTTCAAGGCGCTTGGTTAGTCCTTGGGTGTCTAATTTAAAATGATGGTTCGGATAAACCGCCCGATAGCCCTGGGTGCAGCCGTTTAGCAGCTCCTGAAGATCGAAGGCTTCTTTGTCGCTGGATTGAATCGCCTGTTCAAGTCTTGTGGCTTCGCTCATGCTGCTAAGGATTTTACTCAACCTGTGAATACCCGATTGCGCCCGCTCGATGTATTCTTTTTTCGCGTCTTTGTCATTGTCTGAGGCTTCTTCCATTGACAGATTTTCAAGAGAGGACTTTACAATCGCGACTGGGGTTCTCAATTCATGAGACAGCCGTGAGCTCATATTTTCCAGGTAGCCATTGTATTGCTGCAATTTGTCTAACACACTATGAAAAGTGCGGGACAGATCGCCAATTTCATCCTTGGTTTCTGAACGGGGAATGTTGCCCAAAATTTTGCCATGTTCATCAATTGCTGATTCTGTTTCATTACGCAGTTTTCTGATCCGAAACGAGATTCGTGAAGCAAACAAAAACAATGCCGAAGTGCCAAGCAGCACCACGGCAATGATCACATGAAAAAGCTGCTCTAAGGCTCGATTTCTAAGGGTGCGAATACCATGGGTGGTTTGTTCAACCACTACGGCACCCATAACTTGTTCATCAATAAAAATCGGGTGCGCCGCAGACAATACGACGGCTTTGTTGTCGGGTGTCAGACGCCACTGAGAGCTGGCATCGCCACTGAGTGCATTGGCCAGTTCCTGACCTTTTAAGGCAAACGCATTTTCTAGCTCGTCGACAAAGTCGGCAGGGGGTTGGGTCAATATTCGATAATACAGTGGAAACAACCAATCTTGTTCAATGCGCTGCCACAAGGTCTCTCGACTGCGATTTTGTGGTGCCATTCTGACTCCAGTTGCTGCTTGAATTGAGCCAGAGCGTGCCAGTACGCGCATGTGTTTGTCGACTACCCACACCCGAGCGTTGGAATATTTGAGGCCTTTGAGGATCTTTTCAATTTCGGGTGAGGGCACCAGCACTGTGCCCAATGCATCAGATTGGTTGGGGTTGGCGGTACCAATCATATATTTGCGAATGCGCTGTTCTAAATCGTCAACATCGGCAATGGCAAACGCGATTTTACTCGACATGATCTCCAGCGGAAACCTCAGCTCAATGTTGTAGCCATTTTCCGTGGCGGCCCAATTGCCCTGTATGGCTCGCTCTAATGAAACCGGACGATAAGACTCAGGGTTTTCATCAAGTAAATAGGCGTTAACCCATCCGGAGGATTGCGGGGCGACGATGTAGCGCCGAAATTCTCCCTGTGCATTGGTCACCGCGATTAGTAAATAATCATTGCGGTCAACCCGTAAACTATTGGAAGGGCGATAAACCAGGTTATCGTCAGTGACTTCAAACATAGCGTACAGGTATTGGGCATACTGCCCAACCATGTGTTCAAACTGCAGGCTTTGTGAGTCATAAAACTCGCTTTGCTCGATGAGTTCCATTTCGCCATAACGTAACGATAGATGGCGATAATCGGCCCAGTCGTCCAATTGGCCATCCAGACGAATCGGATCGATAATTTTGTGCGCATAGAGATCCGTGCCGGGTTTAACGTCTTGCAAATAGGAAGACTGACTATCAAACAACGAGGGCCTCTCATGCAAAGCGGTAGCGACGGCCCGTGCGGTGCCTTCCATGGTTTGTTCCTGCCCGGTACGCAGGTAACTTTCTAGCTCCCAGACATACTGATAGCCCAACCAGGGGATGGCAAACAGGAATAGTGACAACAAAAGCAATTTTAGGCGAATGCCAAAGCGGAAACGTAGCATTAGCTAGATTTCCAGCGGTAACCCATGCCGTACACCGTCTCAATTCGATCGAAGCTGTCGTCCAGTTGTTGGAATTTCCGGCGGATGCGCTTTATGTGCGAGGTGATGGTTGTGTCGTCAACCACCATCTTTGACTCGTCCATCAACTGTTGACGGCTTTTAACGTGGCCAGCAAATTTGGCAATTGCATGCAGCATCCAAAATTCGGTTACGGTTAATTCAATGGGTTGTTCCTGCCAGCTTACCGTCATGCGGTTGCTATCCATCAATAAATGGCCAGATTGAATTAAATCGGTGGCAACTGTGGGGGCATTGAGCAGTTCGGTGCGCCGAAACAGCGCCGCAATGCGGGCCAAAAGGTGTGGCAAGCTGATGTCTTTAGTGAGGTAATCATCAGCGCCCATGCGCAGCCCACAAATGGTGTCATAGTCATTGTCTCGGGCAGTAAAAAAGATGATGGGCAGGGTTCTGGACAATGCGCGCAATTGTTGGCACAACACAAAGCCTCCATCTATCTCGTCATTTAAGCCTATATCGACAATGGCCAGATCCGGCAGTCGTTGGGTAAAGGCGTCTTCAGCAGATTTCCTGTCGGCGTAGGTCAGTACCTCATAACCCTGCTTTTGTAATGCAGAGGCGTAGTTTTCCCTGATTGCTGGGTCGTCTTCTACTATGGCTATTCGTTTGGACATAGATCACTCATTCAATTAGATGACTTCACTATATCGCAAAATAAACGGCTAAAAATCTGATTTTTGCGGTTCAGGTTCAATTTCCATTTTTTCGCCACATTTGCTCGCCAGATTGCCATTTTTGCTGCCAATTGTTGCCAGAAAAGCGCGTTTTAATAGTTCCCATCGAAACAAAAATTAACTCGATAACCTTTGAAAACTTTTTTTGATATCTGGAGAACAACATGAAAAAACGCACACTTTTTACTCTTTCTGCTATTGCACTGAGCTTGTCCTTGAATGTTCATGCGGCCCCTAACAATGATGAAGCTAAAACCAATGAGGTAATTGGTTTTGGATCTGGTGCTGCTGCGGGTGCACTGATTGCTGGCCCTTTGGGTGCGATGATCGGTGGCATTTTTGGGGTATTGATTGCCGATGACGTAAACGATGAAAATGCACTGCAAGCCTCTACTGACAAACTCGCCAAAGCCAACTTAGCCTTGGACCAAAAGCAAGAGCAATTGCTGGTTTTACAAAAGGAGTATCAAAAGGCGCAGCAGCAAAATCAAATTCAGCTGGTGGCAATGGACAGTCAGATAGAACGTGTGATGCAAGAAATGGAATCGAATATTCAGTTTCGCACGGCGTCCTATGTGGTTGAAGAACACTTCAAAACGCAATTAGATTTAGTCGCTGATGGACTTAAAAATAATCCTGAATTAACGGTGACCTTATCTGGCTTTGCCGATAGCCGTGGTGACGACAGTTATAACCAGGCACTGTCTCAGCAACGGGTGATTAGTGTCAAAGACTATCTTGTATCCAAGGGCGTAAATGGTAAGCAGGTGCTTACTCACTCTTTTGGTGAATCTCAGCCCGTTTCTGCTCAAACCAACAATGAAGATCACTTCTTTGACCGCAGAGTCTTGGTGCGTGTTGAACAGGGTCAACAATCAATGACCGCATCCAATTAACAAGGAGAGTGAACATGGTTAGGCGTTTGCGATTTGTCATTGTACTGTTGCTGTTGACGCTGATAGGGGCGGTGCAATTTGCACTGCCTCTGATCCGCGGTGAGTCAAACGCACAAGAGCAATCTTCGTTTAAAATTGACGTGTCCTATGAGTCGGTATCAACCCATTCGCCGCCAGTTTATGTCGACAACTACCAACATGTTGAACAAGGCAGTTTCTTTTTGCAGCAAGAGGGTGGCTCTGGATATCAATTGTCGCCGCTGCTGGATACCAAAGTCGATATCAACATCACTGGATTGATAGCACGGGCCAGAGTGACGCAAAAATTCACCAATACCAGTGATGAATGGATGAACGGGATTTATGTTTTCCCTTTGCCAGAAAATGCTGCAGTGGACCATTTGCAAATGCGCATTGGCGATCGAACTATCGAAGGTCAAATTCATCCCAAAAAGAAAGCCAAGGCGATTTATCAGCAAGCAAAACGAGAAGGCAAAAAAGCCAGCTTATTAGTTCAGGAGCGTCCCAATTTGTTTAAAAATTCGGTTGCGAATATAGGTCCGGGTGAATCCATCATTGTTACCATCGAATATCAACAAGCTGTGCAGTATGACACCGACACCTTTAGTCTACGATTTCCCACAACCATTACGCCGCGATATTTACCGCTAGTAGATGCTGACAATGTCGAAATTGCTAAAAATGGTTGGGGTATGACCGAACCTGTTTACCAGGCACAACAAACGTCTGACACATCTCCCCAAAGCTATAAAAATGAAAATGAGGCAGATAAGAATGAGGTACATGGGCAGGCCACACTGAATAAAGTCGCAATGAATGTCACCTTGAACATGGGGTTTGAACTGGCTCGGATCGACAGCGTACATCATCCCATTTTGCAATCGGATAAGGGCAATGGCAGATACGAAGTATCGCTTCAAGAGTCTATGATTGCCAATCAGGATTTTGTGCTGAACTGGCAAGCCAAGCAAGCAAATCGTCCGTTGGCAGGGCACTTTGTTCAACAAACACCAGAGGGTCACTTTGGCATGATCATGTTAATGCCACCCAATACACAAAGTACCGAAGCCAACTTGTCCCGAGAAGTCATGTTCGTGATCGACACTTCTGGCTCCATGTCAGGCGAGTCAATGCAACAAGCTAAGGATGCGTTGAGCTATGCGGTGCTTAATCTGCCCACGTCAGACACCTTTAATATTGTGGAGTTTGATAGCCATGCGAAGAAACTATGGCCTACAGCAAAACACGCGACAGACGATAATAAACAAGGTGTATTGAGTTATATCGCAGGTTTAACTGCCGATGGGGGCACCAATATTCTAAGTGCTTTGCAACTGGCGCTAGAACAGCAGTCATCCTCAGATTCATCAGAACAGGAGAGGATCCGTCAGGTGATATTTATCACCGACGGGTCAGTGGGCAACGAAACCCAGCTATTCGCCTACATCAATCAGCATATTCAGCAAAGTCGGTTGTTCACTGTCGGGATTGGTTCGGCACCCAATAGTTATTTTATGACCGAAGCGGCGCGGGCCGGAAAGGGGACCTTTACCTATATCGGTTCTGTCGCGTCAGTAAAAGGCGAAATGCAGGCGCTATTTGCCAAATTAGCTAACCCAGTGCTAGCCGACTTATCCGTGAATTTTAATAAGAGCGTTGAGGTCTACCCTAGGCGGCTGCCGGATTTGTACAAGGGTGAACCCATCATGATCAGCTATCGAGCCGACCAGCCTCTGTCTAACTTAACGGTGTCAGGAGACCTTAAAAGCCAGCATTGGCAAACGTCTTTATCGTTGCAAAATGGCGCCGACTCAAGAGGTTTAGATGTACTTTGGGCAAGGAGAAAAATCGCCCAATTAGACCGTGACAAAGTGTTTGGTGGCGATCATCAGGCGCTTAATCAACAAATCGAAGACGTCGCCATGGCCCATCATATCGTCAGTTCCATGACCAGTTTGGTCGCTGTTGACGTGACCCCCTCGGCACAGGCGATCAGTCAGGATGCCCTGGTCAAACTCATGCCACCCAAAGGGGCACAAATGGGCAACCTGCCAAAAACGGCAACGCCAGCACAATTGCAGCACGCATTGGCATGGATATTTTTAGGAATAGGATTATGCATAGCGTTTTTTACCAGGAAAGTCTAACCACGCGAGCGCGGCGCTGGATGTGGAGTCACAAAATTGCTGTGTTGTGTTTTTGTGCGAGTCTTTATCTGTTTGGTTCAAGCGGTTATATCCACGCCAAAGCCCTATTAGCGCAATACCTGATTGCAGATGCGTGGCAAGAAAGTTTACAGTCAGGTCAACCCGTAGCGCCTTGGTCTTGGGCGGACACTTATCCAGTGGCCGCGCTCAAAATCGCCAACAAGCACCTTTATGTGCTGTCAGGCAGTAGTGGTCGAGTATTGGCCTTTGGGCCAGGGCACGTCAGTTCGACGTCACTACCAGGTGAACAAGGGAATGTGGTGATCTCAGGCCATCGAGACACCCACTTTGATGTGTTGGAAACAGTTAAAAAAGCAGACATCATACAGATGACATCACCTGCTGGAACCAGGAGCTATACCGTAGACGAAATCCGTGTGGCTCACTACTCGCAAGTTGAATACTTAAATGATGCGGGTCAAGACATGTTAACCCTGATCACCTGCTACCCCTTTGATTCAATTACACCCGACACCCCCTTGCGACTAATTGTCAGGGCTGTGAAACATTCGTAATTGAAAAGGGTAACCTGAAACTATGGGTTGTGGATAAGTTAGTGTATAAGGTGTGAAGACAATGTGAGTAAAGGTTGAATAAGTTTTTAACACCAGGTTAAAAGGTATGAAAAATCATCCCTGGGTATAAAATTTGGGCAAAAAGGTTAGACTTTAGTCTAATCCTTGCTTAATATTCGCTCAGGTGCTCACGGGTAATAAAACACAGGTTATTCGTGAGCGTGGTAGTTAAAGAGCACAAGGAGAAACGTGCTGATGTCTTATTCAAATACCCTGTTACCCATTGGCCGATGCATTGTCGTATTGGCTACCTTAATGTCGCAAGTCAGCTTTGCGCAGACCGCCTGTGATAGCCTCGCTGACCAGTCGGCCGTCATGCGTGCATCGCTGGATCAGAACAAATCCATAAGTGTGCCTGCCAACCAGACTTGGCGAGTAGACGGCTTGGAATTGTTGGACGACGAGTCCATTAATGGCCTGGGCACGATATGCAAAGCAACATCGTCCCCTTACGCGTTAAAGGTCAGCGGTAAAAACGTACAAATTTCCAACCTCACCTTTCGTCCGCAAACGGTTTCTGGTCAACCAAACTGCGACATTCAGTTAGCAGATGGCGCGTCTCAGGTTAGGATCCAGTCCAATCATTTTGAGGGCAATAGTTACAGCGCGATTTGCGGTGCAAATGAGTCTGCATTAGGTGGAGTTGCCCATCAGCAACCGGCAACTGGCGTTATCCTCAGTCAAAATACCTTTGTTGGTTATGTACGTCCGATATTTTTGCATTCGGTCAATAACATTACGATCAGCGACAACATACTCAGTGACTCCTTGCATGATGCGATCAGACTTCGTGAGAATAATGGTCAGGTGTTGATCTCTGGCAATCAATTTATCAATGTCGGAGCACGAACCCCTTCTGCAGACACCCAGGATGCCATAGATAGTTTTTGGAGCGGACAGAAGCTGATTATCTCAGATAACATTGTCAGTAGGACCGAAGGTGTTGGTTTTGATATCAAAGGGGTGGACCCAGAAAATGCAGGCATTGGCTCTCGCTCAGTTATTATCGCCAATAACCATATTTCAGAAACCTTTGACAGTGCCCTTGTTTTACATGGCGATCTGGACAATGGCCAAGCGAATCACACCATTTTAATTACTGGCAATATTATTGAAGATTCTGTTCGTAGTGGATCTTATGCGGATGCGGTGATTTGGGCTAAAGGCGCGGTCAAATATCTGACTATTGCAGACAATCAATTGCGTTCTAATCAGGCTCGCGGCATTACTGTCCAGACCCGTTCAGGTCAATCTGATGGCAGTGTTGCCGGGGTGCATATCACTGGGAACATGCTGATCAACAATGGTGTCAGCGATGCGCCCAGTTCTATTGGCATTTTTGCGTTGGGGGTTCAGGGCATAAATGTTAGCAACAATACTGTTGGCAACGATTTAACCTTGGCTAACCCTTATACCCGCTATGGTATTTACTTGTCCCAAATCGTTGATGGAATTGTCAAGAACAACATTTTGCGTTGTAATTCTGCATCAGCGATAAGCGTTGCTGGGAATAACATCATTCAGGCAGACAACCTGACTACAACAACAGCTTGTACACTATAAACACCTGGGGTAAGGCGCTAAGCCTTTACCCCAAGATATAGTCTAAACCACCGGTAATCGCTGCAACTTGTGCGACGATGCAATTTTCATCATCGACTTTGGAGCTGTCCGGATAGACTTCTGTGGTCGTGACATATTGACCCCCAGCAAAGCCTCCACATAAAAACAATTTACGCTTGTCGTAATTAATGACTCCTTTTTGCTCCAACGTTTTGCCAATGAGCTTGCCATCTGTGTCTGCTGGGGCAATGTGTGTCACCTTTTCTACTGATTCAATAATCGCTTTTTGAAAGGCTGGTTGCGGATTTTCACTGTCACCCACACCATAAAATCCATCGGGAATATTCCAGTTATGATTCGTTACGCCATCTCGGGCGGCTAACGCAGGCCTAAATTCTGAATTATCCGTATCTGTGGTTTCATGCAGGTCAAAATGGGCCAATAACTCAATGTTTAAAGACTGCATAAACGCCATAGCTGCGGCAGACTCCGGCGCAGGTGAGTTTTCAAAAAATGAACGATTGGGATCCAGCGCATACTGATCCCAACGGTTAATTGTTTCATAACCCCACGGGCTGATGCAGGGCAAAATGATAAAATTGCATTTTTCTTGATAGGCTGGCGCGGCAACTTGAGCAAAGCGCAGAGCGCCTTGCACACCACTGGTTTCGTAGCCATGCACACCGCCAGTCACAAGCACATTGGGTAATTCATCGTTCCAGTTTAGCGACTTCAGTGCATATAGCGGGTAACGCTTTTCATCGTAGGGTAGGGCGCCGTATTGAATCACATCAAAGCTATCCGCTAGTGCTTCGATTTTACTCAGTACCTCGTCAGCATATTCACGTTTTACGGTCTGTTGTTGCAACCACTGAGCCTTGTCTTTTTCTGTCCAGGGTTGTCCCGGTGTACCAATCGGATAGGGGTGATTTTGCATAGGTGTTCCTGTTTTACGTTTAATTAAGACTTATTTAACGTGCTTTCCGCCGGTCCAGCCGCCGCTGCTAAGTACGTTTTGGCCAAGAGTTTTGGGGGCGTCTTCTAAATCTGTAGCCATCGAATCATTCCAACGGTTTAAAAAGCCGTACAAGCAGATGGCACCTAATATCTCGACAATTTCATCATCGGACCAATATTTGCGCATACGTTCCATCAAAGGTTCATCCACAGCGTTGGGTACCGACCCGGCGGCAAGGGCATAATCCAGCGCCACGCGTTCAGCGTCTGAATAAAGTGGGCTAGTTTGATATTCCCACACCGCCGCCACTTTTTCTTCGCTAATACCGTGTATTTGCGCGGCAATAAGTGAGTGCGCTTCGCAATACTGGCACCCGGCCGCTCGACTGGCAAAGTGTGCCAACAAGCGTTTAAATCCTAAATCGACAACACCATCGGCTGACATGACCGCTTTGGTTAATACCCCGAACCCTTTAACAATTTCGGGACGACGTTGCATGGTTAACAGACTATTGGGAACAAATCCTAGGATTTGTTCAAAAATAGCAAAATCGTTTGCAAGTTCAGGTGTGGTTTCTTTGGGAAGTGGAGGTACGTGTGCCATGTTATCGATTCTTATTATTAAAAAAACGACGTTAGCATTGTCGTGAGTGACACGCAAAATCTCATTAAATATTCGTCACAGATTTTCTGTAAACCTTAGTTTATAGGTATAAAACCTTTTGCTGTGTGGTCCATTCGGCCTTGATTTATGGCAAACTAAGGCCATATAAAATGAACAAAAATCGAATCGATTCAGGAATTTGAATGAAAGCTTTAGACATCAGCGGTCTGAGAAAAACCTATAAGGGTGGTACGCAAGCGCTCAAAGGTATAGACCTCGAAGTGGAAGAAGGGGATTTTTTCGCCTTGTTGGGCCCTAATGGCGCAGGGAAATCTACAACCATAGGTGTGATTTCTTCGTTGGTGAACAAATCCAGTGGAGACGTGAAGGTCTTTGGCCACTCCATTGATCAAGAATTAGTCGAAGCAAAATCTTGCATAGGGTTAGTACCTCAGGAATTCAATTTCAACCAATTTGAAACCTTGCTGCAGATCGTCGTTAATCAAGCCGGCTACTACGGCGTGCCCCGCCCACTGGCCAAGGAACGTGCTGAAAAATATCTCAAGCAGTTGGATTTATGGGAAAAGCGCAATGAACCAGCCAGAGAATTGTCGGGAGGGATGAAACGCCGCTTGATGATCGCCAGAGCCTTAATGCATGAACCCAAAATGCTTATTCTCGATGAACCTACAGCTGGAGTGGATATCGAGATAAGACGGTCTATGTGGACTTTCCTAAAAGAGATTAATAAGCAAGGTATCACCATCATTCTAACCACCCATTATTTGGAAGAAGCGGAAATGCTGTGCCGCAACATCGCGATCATCGACAAAGGTATTATTGTTGAAAACACCAGCATGAAAACGTTGCTATCTAAACTGAATAAGGAAACCTTTGTATTGGATTTGCCCATTCAAAGCCAACCTCCTGCTTTGAAGGAGTTTGAATATCGAAATATCGATGACCATACATTGGAAGTAGACGTAAACAAAGATGTTGGGTTAAACGACGTATTCCGCCAACTTACCGATCAAGGTGTCACAGTCTTAAGTATGCGTAACAAAGCGAATCGATTGGAAGAATTGTTTGTTCGCATGGTCGAATCTGGCAGACAGCAAGCGGGAGAAGCATAAATGGCAAGCCGTAACTTAACTGCCTTGCGCACCATCTGGATCAAAGAATGCACAAGATTCTTACGTATTTGGGTACAAACCCTGGTACCGCCTGCGATCACCATGTCGCTGTACTTTATCATTTTTGGTAGCTTAATCGGTAAGAGAATAGGCGAGATGGGCGGTTTCTCCTATATGGAGTTTATTGTTCCAGGTTTAATAATGATGTCAGTGATCACCAATTCCTATGCCAATGTCAGCTCATCGTTTTTCAGTGCGAAGTTTCAGCGCAATGTCGAAGAGCTGTTAGTGGCTCCGGTACCAAACTGGATTATTGTTTTAGGCTTCGTCGGGGGAGGTGTAGCAAGAGCAATCCTCATTGGGATTATCGTCACCTGCGTATCATTATTGTTTGTTGATATTCAAATCTACAATTTGGGTATTATTATCATCACCCTGTTATTGACCTCTTCGTTGTTCGCTACGGCTGGCTTAATCAATGCCGTTTATGCCAAAACCTTTGACGATATCAGTATGGTGCCTACCTTTGTGTTAACTCCCCTGACTTACTTGGGCGGCGTTTTTTACTCGTTAACACTGCTGCCTGAGTTTTGGCAGTGGGTGAGCAAAATCAACCCGATCGTCTACATGGTCAATGGATTCCGCTACGGATTCTTAGGAGTGTCTGACGTTAACTACTTAGTTTCCATTGGTTTGTTGGTGGTGTTCAATGTGGTGTTGTTTACTGTGGCTTATCAACTGATCAATCGTGGTGTAGGGATAAGAAGTTAATCCTAAAATGGAACAGGGAAATTCTCGCGCCATCACCACTAACCAGCCAGGGCCCCATGAAAAGGTGCCTGAGCTGGTCAAGCGCCATCTGGCCAATGAGAGTCAAAAGCCGTTCAATCAGCATACACTTGAAGCTTTCAGACAGGTACAGAGCTGGCGGCATGAGAACGACCCGCAAAGTCTGCGTCCTTTGATTTTTGACTCTTGTTGTGGCGTTGGTCAAAGCACGGCGTATATTGCAAAACGCTTTCCCGAAGCATTGATTGTTGGTATCGATAAATCAGCATTGCGTACCAATAAACACCGGCATTATATCGAGGATTCAGACAACTATCTGGTGGTGCGAGCGGATGTTAATGATTTCTGGCGTCTAGCGTATCAAGCTGGGTGGCGGCTAACCCACCATTTTTTGCTTTATCCTAATCCTTATCCAAAATCAGCGCATGTGCAGAGACGTTGGCATGCATGCGCAGCATTTAAAGATATTCTGTCATTGGGTGGTCAACTGGAGGTGCGCAGTAATTGGGATATTTACATTGAGGAGTTTGCCTGGGCACTGCGTTGTGCGGGTTACAAAGCCTCAAGCGAAACCTATCATGCTGATGAAGCGCATACCCCCTTTGAGCGTAAATACTGGTCAAGCGGTCAATCCAGTTGGCGTGTTAGATGTCAGCTAAATCGTGATTGAGAATCAAGCGCGCGCGTGTTCAGTTGCGATATTTGCACACAATCTAAGTGGCGTGATTGTTAGATGCATCGAGAGTGTGTTAGCGAGCAAAGGAAAATTGGACTTGCGTATTTACGTTCTGGCTAACGGTTGCACAGACGGCACTATCTGTGAAATTGAGCGCCAATACGCCGAAGTTGAGCACGTAAACCTGATTAATATCCCTATTGCTGACAAAGCGAATGCGTGGAACCACTACGTACATCGCATCGCAACAATACAAAGCACACATATTTTTATTGATGGTGATGTCGTCCCTGCACCTGATTCACTTATACGTTTGATTGAATCCTTGGATTCTCAACCCGAGGCCAATGCAGTAGGGGCCGTGCCGAGTGTCGGCAGAGATCGCGCTGGTTGGGTTCATCGGATGATCCGCTTTGGTCGTGTATCGGGTGGACTATATGGGTTGACAGGAAAATTTGTTAATTATCTGATCAGCAACCAAATTAAAATTCCTAATGGGTTTGTTGGAGAAGATTTTTTGTTGTCAGCTTGGGCGAAAGATTTATGGGGCAATGAGGGGCTGTATACCTCCAACCCAAAACTCGTTATCGAAGAACGGGCAACCTTTGCCTTTCGACAACTGTCATTGATGCGTTTAGCAGACGCTAAAACATATTTTAAAAGGCTTGTCAGATACCGACTGAGAGATTATCAGCTTGGGATGTTAATGCACTATTTCGAATCCCATGGCATTGACTATATTCCTTTGTCTGTAGAAGAAATTTACCAATTGGCAGGAAAACCTCCTGGGTACTACTGGCGTGGAAAGTCTACTCCGATTGATTGGTTAGCGGTGTTTAAAATCCGCCAAGCGTGGCGCGGGAAGTAACGGTAAAACAGAGCCTCAGCTTTTTTCCGTGACATTACGGACAGTTGTAAAAGATTGTTCAACCACACAATTACGACCTCTGTCTTTTGCCTGATAAAGCAAATGATCGACGCTTTTGATGATCTCTGTTTCGCCAATATCATAATTACCATTAATCGTGAAGCATCCTGCACTCACAGTAACCACTGGCGCGGCCAGAGATTTTTCATGCATTATTGCCAATGACTCGACACCTAAGCGCACGTCTTCAGATATTTTCAACGCACCCGACGCATCTGTGTTGGGAAGAATACAAATAAACTCTTCACCACCATATCGAGCGACAAAATCTGTAGGCCTTGAAACTTGTTTGGATAAACATTCAGCAATTTTGACCAGGCATTCGTCGCCCGCGACATGTCCATAAAAATCGTTGTAGTCTTTGAAATAATCGACATCAAGCATAATGATCGACATGTCATTTTGAAGACGTTTGGCTTGTTTCCATTCAAGAGATAAATGCTCATCAAAGCTGCGCCGATTGCCAAGGTTGGTTAATCCATCCTGCTGAGATATGCCGACTAATTCTTTATTGATGTCTTGTTCTTTGTCTAGGCTCAACATCATTTCATTAATGGCGTTACTTAACTGTACAAGTTCATCGTTACCTTCTAATACAATGTACTTGTTCTGGTGAGGTTGTTTCTCCTTGATTTGCTCCATAAGATCATAAAACCGCTCTGTTAGTGCTTTTCTTGCACCAAAGCGCAAAATCAAAACACTAAATAATGCTATCAGCAAAGCGACTATCAGCGCTGAAATCTGTAGATTAAACTTGGTTTTATATAACAAAGAGTCGTCAAAATTGATTTGCAAGAATGCTTTGAAGCCCAATTCATCATAAGACTGCATAAAGACAGGTATAAGAAGTGTATTTTCCATTTCAGAATAATCCGCTTCACCTTTGAAAAGCTTCCTTGCAAGCGCCACATCTATCTTTTTACCCTGATTAAACAGCGACCATTGATCAGCGCCACTGATTAAAAATAGATCGACATTGGTTATCCACTGATACTTGTCTGAAAGTTTGGCTACGTAGTCGCCAAATAAATAGTCTGCGACTTCGTTGTTGTCGCCCGATTCAAGTCGGCTTTTTACGTCAATGTCGGCGTTAACAATAAAGTTGCTTCCCTCCAGGCTGTAATAAGCATATTTTTTAATATCGCCAGTAACCGTTGATGGGGAGACGCGATGTGCTGAGAAGGTATTGTTAGTCAAGACATTCTGGAGAAGCCGAGTGTAGTCTTCACTGACGTTTTTTAAATCCAAGCCTATCTCTTTATCGAAGGTACTTTGGTAAACAATCAATTGTTCGTTGATTAAATGGATATCAGAAAGGTTGTGTGTCTGCTTGAGCTGCAACAGATGTTGTTTGACCTGAGCGGGAGTTTTGTTGGTTGACTCCCGCAACTGTCTAGCAATCGCGGGCAGTGAAATGCTGAGTTCTCGATCCCATCGTTCTTCTACTAACAAAAGGATCCTATCAAAAACTTCAATATCTCGCTTAATGCTGTTAACTGAAGCGTCTTTTTGTTCAATAAAATTGTTAGCGAGGAAGTTGTCTAGTATCCAAATACTTGTGAGGTACGCAAAAGACGCTGCTAAAAATGCAGTGAGTAATATAAACAAATTGATCTTTTGTTTTAACAGCATTAGCTAATGCAATCGCCTCTATTTTGTACACAATAGAGAATAAGACGAGCGAACCTATAACACAAGTGAATGTGACAGTTTAACTTTTCGTTATATTGATTGCGTCGAAGGTTGATTTAGTTCGTGGGTGTATCGGGCTGAGGCAAACTAAAGTAAAACCCTTGTGCATAACGAATACCAAGATCTTTAATTCGGTCTAGCGTGGCTTTGTCTTCCACATGCACGGCGACGACCGAGATGCCTTTTGCCTGCGCCTGTTGAGTTAGATGTTCAACAAATTCGAAGCTCTGTTGGCTTTCCATGATCTGGGCGATAAGACCACCGGCAATCTTAATACCGTTAATGGGTAGACTTAAAATGCTATTGATATTGCCAGGGGTCGCACCAAAATGATCAATGTAAATACCAATTTTAAGATCCTGACAACGCAATGCAAACTGGTTAAAAGCATCAATATTGTTAAGTACCACGGCAGCAGTAAGTTCTAAACTGACGCGTTCTGGGTTTGGGTAATCGGTGAGAACTTCAGCTAAATTGTCCAACAACGCTGGATTTAGCATGTCTTGCATGCCTATATTGATATTCCACGCAACGTTTAGATCCCTAAAGTACATCGCGCTTCGATTAAATATCGTTTCTGTTAAACGCTCAACAGATTGTTGTCGCTCCACCAGATAGAGAAATTCGCTGGGCAGAAAAGTCTGCTCACAGGGAGTCACTAAACGTGCCAAGCATTCAAATCGCCAAACTGTATCCTGCGACACATCCATTATCGGCTGGAAAAAAGGCACCACCCGGTCCAGATCAAAATGTTCGGTAACTTCTTTTATATGCATCATTCCCTCATATTGCAGTGCATGTTAACAATACCACCTCTTTTTGTGCTGAGAAAACTATACTTGCAAAGTTTACGTATTATTTTAGTGAACAAGTTTATCTTTGCTGCGCTTCTTAGTCTCAGAGCCGCTAGGAGTGCAGAGCCACGTTGCGATCTGAACGCAATTAAACAGAACGAATTTCATACAACAAAGATGAATGCGCGCAAGTTTTGACCACTGGTCAAACCATATTATTTGGCGGGCGCTCAGAAGTACGATAAAGTCCGCCTCTGAAAGTTTTCAAAAGAGGTTACAACGAGTGGGAAATGCATCTGCCAGCTTGGAGCATATGTATCGGGTATTTACCAAACCAGAAGGTAAAGACTCTAAACTTGCACAGATTGAGGAACACTTATCAGACAATTTATCAGATTTTTTATCCCAACACGTGGTAACTAAAGCAAAATCTCTTGAAGAAATAGAAAAACATTTTAGTGAGTTTCAAATTCCGGAATCGCCGGAGTTTGTGTCAGAGCATGCAGAAGCTCTTCTGGATAAATTAGTCGCTCACTCGGTTAATACCTATTCTCCTACCTTTATTGGTCATATGACCTCAGCATTACCTTATTTCCATTTGCCCTTGGCTAAACTGCTGGTGGGGTTAAATCAAAACTTAGTGAAAATTGAGACATCTAAGGCGTTTACGCCACTTGAGCGTCAGGTCGTCGGCATGCTACATGAGTTGGTCTACGCAGAATCATCAGATTTTTATCAGACCTATTTGCATAGTGCTAAACAATCATTAGGTGCGTTCTGTTCTGGTGGAACCATCGCTAATATCACTGCACTTTGGGTCGCAAGGAATAAAACACTGAAGGCGGACGGCGCTTTTCGGGGAATTGCTCAACAAGGTTTGGCAGCAGGTTTAAAACACTATGGCTATGAAAATTTGGGCATATTATCCTCGAAACGTGGTCATTATTCTTTGTCCAAAGCGGTTGATGTGCTGGGCATTGGCAGAGAACAAATGCTGATGCTTGACTGCCCGACACAAAAGCTTTCGCCAGAAAAGGCACTAAAACTTGGGCGACAGTTTGAGCAGCAAGGTAATAAATTACTGGCTTTAGTCGGCATTGCGGGCACTACCGAGACTGGCCATGTTGATCCTCTTGACGAGCTTGCCGATGTGGCAAAAGAGCTGAATTGTCATTTTCACGTTGACGCGGCATGGGGCGGCGCAACGCTATTTTCTTCTCAATACCGCCAAAAACTGAAAGGAATTGAAAAAGCTGACTCCGTAACCTTAGATGCCCACAAGCAAATGTATGTACCCATGGGGGCAGGCATAGTGGTGTTCAAAGATCCGGAAGACAGCAATGCTGTGCGCCATCATGCTCAATATATACTTCGGGCCGGATCTAAAGATCTTGGCGCTACCACACTGGAAGGCTCTCGCAATGGCATGGCGATGATGGTTTATGCATCGTTTAATATTTTCGGTAGGCAAGGTTACGAATTGCTAATTGACCAGAGTATCGAAAAAGCGCAAACCTTTGCAAAGCTCATTGACAATCATCATGACTTTGAGCTGATCACCGCACCGACCTTATCGCTTTTGACCTACCGTTTGAAACCGCAGAATATCGATTATCCTAATGAAGCACAAAATGCCAAACTGGATAAGCTGACTGTTAGTGTTCAAAAGCAACAACGTGAAGCTGGGAAGTCGTTTGTTTCGCGCACGAGATTGAGTGTAGAAAAGTATGGCGAGCAATCGATAACGGTATTTCGCGTGGTGTTGGCCAATCCCCTCACAACTGAACAAGATCTTGTAGATATTCTTGATGAACAACTCGCTATCGCCAAAAAACTGAAGGTTTGGAAAGGTTTGACCGCATTACCAGTGCCTGCTGAACCCATTGCGGTTAAATAACCGGAACTCGGTTTAGATCGTTTTAGTCACAGAGATTGAAACCACTGATTAAATGTTATAAACGAACCTGAATATTATCAATCAAACGGGTTTTCCCCAAAAAGGCCGCAGCTAAGATGACTAACTCAGTTTCTTCATGTCCCGGACTCAATAGCGTGTCAACCGAGCGGATCTCGATATAATCAACGTTAAATCCACTATCACTCAGTTGCTTTTTAGCTTGGTTTAAGAGCACGCTAAAGTCTCGACGGCCATTCTCAACAGCGTGTTGAAGATACTGTAAACTTTGATAAAGGCTTGGGGCGAGTTGACGTTCTTCTTCGCTTAAATAATGGTTACGAGACGACATGGCTAAACCGTCTTTTTCACGCACGGTTGGAACACCGAAGATTTGTAAATTCATTGACAAGTCGGTAACCATGGCCTTGATAACTTGAAGCTGCTGAAAATCTTTTTCACCAAAAAATGCCATGTTTGGTTGTACCATATTGAACAATTTGCAGACAATAGTGGCAACACCACGAAAGTGCCCTGGTCGGCTTGCACCACAGATCATATAGGACAAGCCCGGTACTTCAACAAACGTTTGTTTCTCTAGTCCACGTGAATAAATGTCTGCAGCATGAGGGGTAAACAAAACATCGACTCCCAGCTCTGCTAGAGAAGCTTTGTCTTGCTCCATAGTGCGAGGGTAAGAATCAAGATCTTCATCAGGGCCAAATTGCAGCGGATTAACAAAAATAGAGGTAACAACAATATCAGCGTGCTGTTTTGCCTGTTCGACCAGATGCAAATGTCCTTGATGTAAATTGCCCATCGTTGGTACAAATGCAATGGTTTTTCCCTCTAACTGCCACTGGCGTCGAATTTCACGTAATGGCGTAATATCGCTAATCTGCTGCATGATGAATCCTTACTCAAAGCTGTGTTGTTCGTCGGGGAACACACCGCCTTGTACTTCTTCAATAAATGATTTTACTGCTTCGCGCATGTCTCCGGTTTGTTCCAGGTAATTTTTGGAAAATTTCGGCATGTAGTTAGCGCTGATCCCAAACATGTCGTGCATAACCAGGATCTGTCCGTCGGTTTTTGCACCTGCACCAATGCCTATCACAGGAATACTCACCGACTCAGTAATTTTCTGAGCTAGACTGGTTGGGACACATTCCAATACTAACAATTGAACGCCCGCATTGGCGAGGTCTTGGGCGTGTTCCAAAAGCATTTCGGCTTGTAGATCACTCCTTCCCTGCACTTTAAAGCCACCAAAGACGTGAACGGATTGCGGAGTCAGTCCAAGGTGGCCGCACACTGGTACACCCCGCAAGTTAAGACCTTTTACGGTATCAACCAGCCAGTCGCCACCTTCGACTTTAACCATACTCGCTCCAGCGGCCATTAAGGCTGCCGCGTTTTGATAGGTTTGCTCTGGCGTCGCGTAACTCATAAATGGCATATCAGCGATAACAAATGCTCGCTGCGTGCCACTTCGTACTGAACGTGTATGATAAGCAATATCCTCGACTGTGACCGACAACGTATCGTCACTGCCTTTAAGGACCATGCCCAGAGAATCACCGATTAACATCACATCAATGCCCTGCTCGTCAAACAACTTTGCAAAGCTGGCATCATAAGCTGTTAGCGCAGTGATTTTTTGTCCTTGCTGTTTCATATTCAGCAAGGTGGATGTTGTTACTTTCTTAGTCATCATCAATCACCTTATGCTAACGGTTAGGGTATTACCGCATGTCAAACACAACTTGGAAATACGCTAACACTCAGATTTCACATCCTGTTCAAATTTAACAAGTCCGTTTCTAGAAACACTATTTAGTACAAAAATCAAAGAATTACCACATGGAAGCACTAAATCAGGAGCGATTTCATGCAGAGGGAAAAGCACGAATTCACGACTTTTCATGCCTACGTGAGGAATGGTTAAGTCTTGAGATTCAATAACTTGATTGCCAAATAAGAGAATATCCAAGTCCAGTGTACGCGGTCCCCAGCGTTGCCCTTTACGCACACGCCCCTGGTCTAATTCTATTTTTTGCATCGCAGCCAATAACGCGTGTGGGGTCAAATTTGTCTCTATTTCCACCACCGCATTGACATAATCTGGCTGGTCCTGAGGCCCCATTGGTTTGCTTGAATATAAAGAAGAGCATTTGCGTACGGTTGTCAGCTCTATTTGCGCCATGCTATTGACAGCTTGATGTAGCTGTTCTGCAGGTTGAGACAAATTACTGCCCAACCCGATGTAACAGGTATGTGCTGTCATTGTTGTGGTTTGGGGCGCTTTTTGGAACGGCGTTTGCGTGGACGTTTGGTTTGCCCACCTTCTTCTTCACGAAGTTTAATTAGCATCGCTTTACGTTGCTCAACATCGGCTTCCTGAAATTCTGTCCACCAATCAGCAAGCTCCAATAACGAACCACCTTCAATTTGCCCTCTGATGAGCAGGAAGTCATAGGCTGCACGAAATTTTGGATGCTCTAACAATTGATATGCTCTGCGTCCAAAACGTTTTGGTAAACGCAGTTGTAGCTGCCAAATATCACGCATCATTGAAGAAAAACGTTTAGGGATCATTATCCGTTGGATCTGGCGATGAAGCACATCGTTCATGGCAATGTTATAAGCATCGAACTGAATCAGTCCCGCTTCATCCATTAACTTCTGGCAGTGCTCCTCAATGGGGTACCACAAGAAAGCAGCGTATAAAAACGCAGGGGTAACGCGTTGACCTGTGTTAATACGATTATCCGTGTTGATGAGCACTTGCTCAATAAACTTGGATTCTCGGCTATTTGGGTCGACTAATAAGGGCGCGAGCTGCGGAAAAAGTGGCTGTATCAGTCCAAATTCAAGCATTAATTTGTAAGTTTCTAGTCCCTGACCAGAAATAAACAACTTAATTACTTCCTCAAACAAACGTGCAGGAGGAATATTACTAAGCAGTGAGTTCAGGTGATGAATCGCATCGGCGGATTCGTCGCTAATACGCATATTAAGTTTTGCAGCAAAACGCACAGCGCGGAGCATTCGCACAGGGTCTTCACGGTAACGTGTTTCTGGGTCACCAATCAACGCCAAACGCTTGTCCTTAATTGCCTGCATTCCTCGCGCAAAATCGGTCACTGTAAAGTCGGTGACTCGATAATACATAGCATTGACAGTGAAATCTCTGCGTTCAGCATCTTCCTCAATGGTGCCAAAAACATTGTCGCGCAATATCTGACCTTCCTGACTCTGTTTGCCAAGGGTTTCTTTGGCTTTTTCATTTTGTTTGGTCGTGGCGCTTTGGTGGTGACCTCGAAACGTAGCAACTTCAATAATTTCACGGCCAAAAACAATGTGCGCTAAGCGAAAACGACGACCAATCAAGCGACAGTTTTTGAACAGTCCTTTGACTTCATCAGGCGTTGCATTAGTGACCACATCAAAATCTTTAGGGTGTAATCCCATCATTAAATCGCGAACACAGCCACCTACTAGATAGGCGTCAAATCCAGCGCTGTTAAGTCTGTAGAGCACTTTAAGGGCGTTGTCACTGATCCCTTCTCTGGAAATACCATGCTCTGCTCGGCTGAGAACAACAGGATCGAGCAATTCACTGTGGTATTCAGGAGAACCCCCAGTAATGGCTTCTTTGACCTTTTTGATCACACGAGAAATGATGGTACTGCTCCTAACAAAACGTATTTAAACTAAACTTAACAAAGGCGCGCAATAATATACTGGAATCAATGATTTTTCTATTCGAACCTTGCACTTGGAAAGGGTAAATGAATAAAAAAACATCCAATTGAGTTCATATTGACCAGTTATCAATTGCCCAATCGAGGATCTGATCTACCTCTAGAAGTTTGCTTTGAGTTTTGACCGGTAGGTTTAAATATTCTAATGCTGCAAGCAGGTTTGCTGATGCTTTGCTATTGTCCAGTGCCGGCGCGTGATTTTGCTTGCTGAATTTCCGTCCGTCAGCGAACTTCACCAAAGGTAAATGCAAATTTGACGGAGGTGACACATTAAGTGTTTTAAACAATGCAAGTTGGCAAGCGCTGGGCAATAACAAATCTTCGCCTCGAACAATTTGCGTCACGCCCATTTCAATGTCATCGACTACTGAGGCCAAATGGTATGCATATAAACCGTCTTTGCGTTTTACGATGAAGTCCTCTTGGGTCTGAGAAACATCAACTGCAACCTTGCCCAAGTATTCATCATCAAGGGTTTCAATTTTAACGTTATTTTTAAAACGCAGGGCAAAAGGCGTATTTACGGATTTTTTATTGCGGCAAACGCCAGTGTAAACCGGGCCCAATGCTTTCGTTTGCGCGCGAGTGCAGTCGCATGGGTACAACAAATGATTATCCTGCAAGAAGTCCAGGGTCTCATCATATAATTTGCTGTGTTGAGATTGGAACACCACATCGCCGTCCCAGTGCAATCCATGCGCTGTTAAAGAACTGAGTATACTTTCTGTTGCGCCCGACATGATCCTGGGTGGATCGATATCGTCTATACGCAAGCGCCACATGCCCCTCCGAGTTTTTGCTTGCAAAAAGCTGCCCAATGCGGTGACTAGCGAACCCAAATGCAGCGGGCCGGATGGGCTGGGCGCAAAACGTCCTATGTATGGATTATGGTTCGACAAACTAGACTCCATAAACACAAAAAGCCGCAATAGCGGCTTTTTGTAATGGCAATCAGAGTATTAACCCTGAAGCTGTTTTTCTTTGATTTCTGCCAACGTCTTACAGTCGATACATAAATCTGCCGTAGGACGGGCTTCTAGGCGACGCACACCGATCTCGATGCCACAGGCGTCACAGAATCCGAAATCGTCATCTTCAATACGCTTGAGGGTTTTTTCGATTTTTTTGATGAGTTTGCGTTCTCTGTCGCGTGTACGTAGCTCAATGCTAAACTCTTCTTCTTGAGCCGCACGGTCTACCGGATCTGGAAAGTTAGCCGCTTCATCCTGCATGTGATGAACGGTACGGTCAACTTCTTCACGTAACTGAGCGCGCCAAGCTGACAGTATTTTACGAAAGTGATCGAGTTGCTTTTCATTCATGTACTCCTCGCCGTCTTTCTCCTGATAGGGAGTCAGACCGGCCAGGGCCATTAAACCTAATGCTTTGTTTTCTTTTGCTGTTGGCATCTGCCAAATCTCCTTCACTACGACACAGTTGCTAGTCGCTGAACCACTATCTATAGCAGAATCCTATTGTCCTAGCAATCCTGATACGGCCGAATTTTCATAACCATTCTTTCTAAAAACCAATCTTGAAAGACGTATAGCATCGATGGTTGGGCCGATAAACGAAACAAGCTAAATTTTACGACTGGCAAACATAGGCTCCTTAGCCAAAAAATCAACCTTTTTTTTGTGGAATAAAATTTAGTGGTTGATTTAACTCAATTTTTTCTTCGTTGATATTGCAGGAATAAGCAACGATTTCTACGCCAGCACGGTGTGCGTCCTGCAATGCTGCGTAATATTCAGGATCAATGTCGTGAGCGACTGTGACTTCTTTGATCCCGGTATGTTGAACACAATACAAGAGTACACAGCGAGAACCACTTTTAACCATATTGGTCAATTCTTGAAGGTGTTTGGTGCCTCGTTGTGTTTTTGCATCAGGAAAATAGCCTATTTTGTCCCTCAGCAATGTGACTGACTTTACTTCAACATAACAATCGGGCAAGCCTGACGCGGTGAGTAAAAAATCAATTCGACTATTCTGTTCACCATATTTAACTTCAGGCTTAATGGAGGTATAGGATGCAAAAAGCGAGAGTTTTCTCTCTTCTAATGCTTCACCAACGACCTTATTGGCATTATGGGTGTTAATACCAATCCAGTGTCCTTGGTCGTTTTGACACAACTCCCATGTATAGGCCAATTTGCGCTTTGGATCATCTGACGCCCTTAGCCATGCAGTGTACCCCGGCTCTGCGCAACCGGTCATAGCACCCGTATTGGGGCAATGTGCAACGACTAAAGTGCCATCAAAACGTTCCACATCAGCTAAAAATCGTTTATATCGTTTTATCAAGGTGCCCTTGATAAGTGGGCTTGGGAACTGCATATTACCTCTTCTTAATCCCATCTTTGTTAAAGGATCCAGTATGTCACATTTATTGGTTGAACTCAGTTTCGAATCTGCCCAAACCCATTGGGGTGAGAATGCTCTACTTAGTTTTCATGGCGATACTGCTCGTATTCACTTGCAAAAAGACGCCTCAAAACAACAACAGTTATCTCGTATTCAGGCCGCGGCTCGAAAATTAGATGGCTTCAATCTGACAGGTGTCACCCTCGTTGGAAACTGGCAAATTGAACAGCAATGGTCATTTGCTTTTAGTTACCGTCGACCGCGCAATCCCGCGACGATTGAATGGGCTGAAAATGCCGATAAAGCAACGCTAGAAAAACGTTATGCCGCATTAGAATTTACTCGTGATTTGGTCAATGCCACGCCAGAAGAAGTCTCTCCAGAGGCTCTTGCACAACGTAGTGTCGATTGGTTGACCGATATCGCTGGTGACGATATCGCAATTACCCAATGGGTGGGTGAAGAATTGGAACAGGCCGGATGGACAGGGATTTATAACGTGGGTCGAGGAAGCAACCGTCCGCCGGTTTTATTGGAGCTAGATTACAATCCATCAGGTCACGCGGACGAACCCGTATCGGCGGCGCTGGTAGGCAAAGGCATCACTTTCGATAGTGGTGGGTACAGCATCAAGAGTAGCGAAGGGATGCTGGATATGAAATGTGATATGGGGGGAGCTGCAACGGTAACCGGGGGCCTGGGTTTAGCGATCATGAATGGCCTAACCAAAAGAGTGAAACTGTATTTGTGCTGTGCAGAGAACTTGATAAGTGGCCATGCTTACAAGCTTGGAGATGTGCTGACATATAAAAACGGGGTCACTGTTGAAGTTGTTAATACCGATGCAGAAGGACGTTTAGTGTTAGCTGACGGGCTGCTCGCGGCAGGAGAAACGGGTGCACAGCTAACGATTGATGCAGCTACACTAACTGGTGCCGCCGTTGCTGCAACGGGCGGTGACTACAACGCATTGTTTGCTCTCGATAAAACCACGCAGCAACGATTTGTTGAGCAGTCTGCGCAAGAGAACGAAGCGGTTTGGCCTTTGCCTCTTGAGGTGTGGCATCAAGACAAATGTCCATCACAATTTGCAGATACCGCTAACAGCCGTCCGCAAAAAGGTGGTGGTGCAGGCGGAGCATCCAACGCAGCGGGGTTTCTATCTCGGTTTGTAGCCAATGAAGGTAAAGGTTGGTTGCACGTGGATTTAGCCGCTGCATACAACGCTAGTGGCACTACGACTATGCCTGCAGGCGCGAGTGGTATTGGAATTAGAAGTATTGCCCGCGCTTTATTAGAAAACTAGGATTTGCGTCATTCTCCAGGCGAAAGGTTTGCCTGGAGAATTCGTCTTTTTTAGATCCCGCCTATACGTTCGGCAAACTCTTTATATTTTTCAACATCTGTTTTGTCGAATAATGGCTTGCCTTCGCCATCTTTGTCTTTTGAAATTAGCAGACTTTCTCGCTCTAGTCGCTCAACACGAAGCTCTTTAACACCTAAAAACTCTGCAACTTCACTGACAGTCATTAAACTCATCTACACATCCTCTTCGTTCTCTTATTTGATACAATTAAAGCGCAAACTCTGAATATTGCTAGGCTTGTTCAGACTAGACTGTGCTTTTACTTAAATTGTTTTGTAAAAACTTGGGGTAATATTCAGTCTATGAGCTAAAAATTTTCACCCATTAGCTTAAGGTAAGTGAACAAACAAAATAGTGCAAGTGTCTGATTTTCAATTAGATAAGAATAGGGTTAAGGCTCAATTGCGTTTACAATGCCAAGAATTTTAACGGTTCAGGAGTAAAAATGGATATTTGGTCAGCAGCAGTCATGCTGTTTTTGATAATGGATCCTTTGGGTAATTTGCCTATTTTTATGTCCATTCTTAAATCCATAGAACCAAAACGCCGCAAAATTGTGCTGATCAGAGAGTTATTGTTTGCGCTGGTCATCATGTTCATCTTTTTGTTTAGTGGTCAGGCGGTTTTGGATTTCTTGAACGTTAAACAACAGGCAGTAAGTATTGCCGGAGGAATAATATTGTTCTTGATCGCGATAAGAATGATATTCCCGAATAAAAGCAAACACGACGACGATATTAGTGAACAAGAGCCGTTCTTAGTGCCTTTGGCAATCCCTATGATTTCAGGCCCTTCGATATTGGCAGCGCTGATCCTGTTAGCCAATCAGGATCCCTTACGGATGACCGATTGGTCTATTGCGTTGTTTTGTGCATGGTCAGTATCAGCGGCTATTTTGTTGTTCTCCAATCTGTTCTTTAAATTATTGGGTGAACGCGGGCTAATTGCTGTTGAGCGGTTGATGGGGATGATTCTCATCATGTTGTCGATACAAATGTTTCTTGACGGTATAGGTAATTATTTCGGTTTGGGAGTGGCTTAATGTCGCAAAAGTTAAACACATTTCAACGTGTTAGAGAGCTAAGTGGATGGCATGCTGTGGCTTTTGCTACAACCTTAGTGCAACGTATGCAGCCAAATTTTCAATTATTTTGTGAATCCGCTGGCTTTGACGATCAAGAGCAATTCAACAAGTCTTTGGCGGCGCTTTGGCAATGGCTCACCCCTAATTCCGGCAAAATTAATTTTGCTGCACAATTAGACAAAGTTGAACAAATCACGCCCGACGCGGCTGATTATGATTATTATGGTGTTTATCCAGCGATAGACGCGGCTATTTCTTTAGCTTCAACCGTTTCGTTGGTAATGAATGAAGAACCTCAAGGCGCGGTGATTGTCAGTAAGCTCTCCCAAGGAAGTGTTGAAGCTTTTGTGGAGATGACTTCAGAGCAGCCTTTGCAACGGGATGAACTTAAAGCCCATCCTTTGATGGCTTGGGAAGTGGCATTTCAAAACGAATTGATCGACATGTTAGCGACCCTAAAAGCTTCACCGCAAAGCGTGAAACAGCTAAAAGCCCTCGCGTTGGAGGAGGGCATCTCTAACATTGGGATCGAATGCTAAGCGAGCTTGGATTTTTGCTGGTTAATAGGGATCAGGAAATTGCGTTCTCAGCGCAGAGAATTCATCAATGTTTTTGATTAAAATATCCACGAGTGTGGGGTCAAACTGTTTGCCTCGTTCACTCTCTATGAAGGAGAGTATTTCTGGTAGAGGCCAGGCATTTTTGTAACAACGGTTACTGCCTAATGCATCAAACACATCCGCTACCGCAGTAATACGGCCAGCAATATCAATGTTTTCATTTTTTAAGCCCTGAGGGTAACCCGTGCCATCCCATTTTTCATGATGTTGATGGGCAATAACGGCACCAAGCTGCAAAATGGGGTTTTCGGATTTCGTGAGCATCTCATGGCCAATTTGCGCATGGGTTTTCATAACCTGCCATTCATCATCGGTATGTTTGCCTGGTTTGTTTAAAATGGCGTCTGGAATGCCAACTTTTCCAACATCATGCAGAGGTGAGGCGAGTTTGATCATCTCCGCATCATATTCGCTCATCCCCAAATGTTTAGCCAATAAGTAGCTAGCATGAGCCACGCGTTTAACGTGACTGCCTGTTTCTTTGCTACGCATTTCTACGGCTTCACCGATGACATAAGACAGCTCTTTTTGCGACTCTTTGATCATCTCCCTCAGTTTAAGGTTCTCGTGAGCAACGGCTATGTTATTGGCGAAGAACTCCAGCAAATTGTGCTGCATGGGTTCTAGTTGTCGTTCTTGTGCCACATAAAGCAGGTTTTCTGTTCCTCTTTTTGTGGTGAAATAGCCGATAAAATAATCTTCTTCGTAAATGGAGTGTTTTTCGCTAAGAGCCAGTTTTAAGCGTTTGTTAACGTCTTCTGGTAGATGTAAATTCCCTTTTCCGTCTTCAATGTTATCGTGCTGATTTAATGCGAGTATGTTGACGCCAGATTGTTTGACTGTGGAATCCTTAGCAGCAGCGCAACAGATAATGGCTTTTTCACTAATTCCTAGCACTAACGCCACTTGTTTTAAAATAGCGGATGCGAATTGGGGCAGGGTATCGCATTCAATGAATTCTGAACTTGCGGCGATGATCTTTTCCAGTCCGCCACGATGTTTTTCGATGGTCTGTATGTCTCTAAAGCTTCTGAGCGCTGAGTAGATAGTGGTTTTAAGACGTAACGCAGTTAATTCGGTTTTATTTTTGTAATCGTTGATATCGTAATCGCGAATGACACTTTCTTCTGGGGCTTCTCCAGGTTGTCCTGTGCGCAGAATGAGCCTGATCCTATGATTGTCTAGGGTTTCTCTAACCCATTTTACGAAGTCTAACCCTGCATGATGGGTTTCCATGACTACGTCCACTATGGCGACTGCATACTCGACGCCAGGTTCGCTCATTAGTTCTCTGGCCTGTGCTCCGGAATAGGCGCTAACTAATTCTAGGTTCCCGTTGTCAAAGGTGAAATCGTTGAGTACTAAGCGTGTGATGTTGTGAACCTCTGGCTCATCATCGATGACCAATACTTTCCATTTTGTTTCACAGACGGACAATTCTTCCGGTGTATCTTCGGCAAATAAAAAGGTGTCACTCATAGTACTAGATTATGTTCCATTGGCGTTTACAGGTTTTATATCGAAAGACTAGTCAAAACCATGGAATTTATGAAGTTTAAGGCAAAAAATATTTAAAATTAGCGACTTGCTTAAACAAAAAGCGCGTTTTTGTGGATTAAAATTTAGTGATTTTGGTTAGCTTAAAGGTGGGTTTTCATAGTAAATTGAGTACAACTGATGGACGAAGAAAAATTGGGGCACCAAAATGAGAACCATTCTATTAGCGCTGTTGATAAGCATTAATCTAACCATTGATAGCGCAAATGCGCATCAGGCCACCCATGCCGAAACACCGAAGGTTATAGCCAGTGACGATGCCCAGGTTATGTATTTGGGCAATGAAGCCTTATTGGTGACTAATCAGGGTGTAAAGGTTTTGTTTGACCCGTTTTTTCATAACCATTACGGCCAGTATCAGTTAGTCCCTGATGACATTCGTCGCAAGATATTTGCTGGTGAAGCCCCTTTCGATGGTATTACTGCTATTTTTATCAGTCACGCTCACGGCGATCACTTTTCTGAACAAGACACCTTGGACTATCTTGGCAAGTTTGATGACGTCAAGCTGTATGCACCTCAGCAGGCAGTGAAACGCATCCTCGGGCTCAATCCAGCGAGTGAAATGCTCAAACGTATATCAAGTGTGGCGCTGGATTTTGGCGACAAACCAGTGCGCTTAACCAGTAAAGGTTTAGTGGTTGAAGCCGTGAGGATACCTCACGCAGGATGGCCTGGAAGAGCGGAGATTGAAAATTTGATTTTTAGAGTTTCTCTTGCCCACCCAGACAAACCAGCCAAACCACAGACAGTCATGCACATGGGAGACGCGGATCCTGATCCGACGCATTATCAACCCTTCACATCGCACTGGCAAAAGCGCAAAACAGACACTGCATTCCCGCCATACTGGTTTTATTTTTCAAAGGAAGGGAATGACATCTTGAATTCCATTTTGAATGTGGATAAAACCATTGGCGTGCACGTGCCAGTCAAAGCACCTCAGCCACTAATAAACAGTGGCAAAGACTATTTTAATACTCCGGGAGAAATCCGATCTTTATCTAACCCCAATCCATGATTGGGGTTAACTAGAGTTGCTGAAGCAATTCGTCGAGCGACATCACGGTGCCATATTTTGCATGGATGTCGTGTAAACTCGCGTGGTGAGCGCTGTTGTTTCGGTCACCACAGGCCTCTCGTGGCAAAAATACTGGATAGTTGTGTTGTAAGCCATCAACGGCGGTTGCGCGCACACAACCGCTTGTTGTCAGCCCGGTTATTACTAGCGAGTCAACATGAGCTTGTTGAAGCATTTGATTCAACGGCGTATCAAAAAAAGCGCTAGGCCACTGCTTTTCAATCAGCGTATCTGTTGAGGTTAAACCCATATCAGGGTGTATCTCTACCCATTTTGAATTGGCTTGTAAAATATTCAAATCGGGTAATCTTTGCCTGAACACGCTGGCTTTTTTCTCGTCATGGTAAACCACGGTTGAAAAGAAAATAGGCCAATTGTGGCGCCTGAATTGCTCAACAAGTTTTACATTGGCTTTAATCACCTGACTAAAGTCGCCGCCTAGGGGACTTTCGGGCGAGCTGAAACCCAACGACAAATCCACAACTATCAGTGCCGGGCGACTTCCAATGTCTAACTCACCAATTCTAAGATCTCTGTCTGTCATTCAGCTCAGCCTATAAGTTAGGAGCATTAACCTTTATGCCCGTGCTTTCCTAAATACCGGTGTTTGCGGCGGTTTCAGCCCGGTTTCTTGCTCGCACCGCGCCTTAATTTGTTCAATCGTGCCACCAAAATCAAACAAACTCACATCACCTCTTTGCTCACTGAGTTTAGCGCGAAGTGCCAAGGTTTCACCTTCATTGACAGTTAGATCCTTATTGATCACAACGCCATACCGTTTAGCACCTTCTATTGTCACCAACTGACGTTTTACATCGTCAAGCACCAGTTCAGGTGGTCGTTCAAATGGGTCGCCCCAACCGCCGCCTCCCCAGGTATTGAAATGTAATAAGTCGCCTTTTTTCACATCAATACCATCACATTTGGCAGGTAACCACTCTTTGCTGCCATCTGCACGTTCGATTAATTTTGTTGAGCGCTTGCCGGGTTCTCCGCCATTGACACCCCAAGGGTAGGTCAACCAGCGTTCGTCATGTATGGCAATTTGTCCGTCACATAAAAAGCGATATGCCACGTTCAAACCGTTTCCTCCGCGGTGCAGACCTGCGCCACCTGAATCGGCAATGGTTTCATATTTTTCGACCCGTAAAGGGAAATAAGCTTCGATAAACTCATTGGGGACATTGGTGAATCCGGGCCACAATGAGTGCCCATCTGGACCATCTCCAACAGGGCGTCCTGGGATCCCGCCAAAGCCAATTTGGAACAATTGGAACCACTCGCCTTTGTCGTCGTAGCCTGAAAAAAACAAGTGAGGAGAATCTGAAAACCCAGCTGCATTCATGGCCTCCGGTGCTCCTTGGCCTAACAAACCGCCCATTACATCAAAAATTCTTCCCAATGCATGGGTTCGACCTGATAGCGCGGCCGGGAAGTGCGGTTTTAAAAGACTTCCCGCTGGAATGTTGACCTCTACCAGGTCATAAAATCCGTCATTAAACAGGATCTGAGGGTCAACGAGGTTTATGGTGAAAGAACCAAAAAACATCTTGAACATTTCTTCGTTCAAATAGAAGTTGATGGAGCTGCTGGCCTGTGGGTCGGTGCCTTCAAAGTCAAAGATGGCCTTATTGCCTTCGCGCCACATTTTGCATCGGATCTTGTATGGCCCCATGCCTACACCATCGTCGCACACATAATCTTCAAATACTCTGGGCTCCTCCGGTACTAGCATGTTAATGATGGCGCTCATAGCGGTGTGGTTGCGCTCTAACATGATCTCCATGGTCGAATAAAAAATGTCATCGCCAAAGCGCTCGGCTATTTCCTTGCAGCGTTTTGCTGCTGTATTGCATGCCGCTACCAAAGCATTTAGATCAAAACGATTCCATTGTGGTGTTCTGACATTGTGTAAAATCAGCTCAAGCAGGTCCCCTTGCAACTCGCCTTTTTTGTACAATTTGGTTGGAGGAATACGGATCCCTTCTTGATAAATACTTTCGGCTTTGATGGGAATTGAGCCGGGTACCATGCCACCGTTGTCGGACATATGTCCGAACATTGCAGACCAGGCAATGTGTCTTCCATCTTTAAAAATAGGTACCAATACGATCCAATCTGGCAGGTGAGAAACCGCGGCATTGGTCATGTAGGGGTCATTGGTTAGCACGATATCGCCTTCTTCCAATTCCCCCTCAAAGGCTTCCATGAAACCGTGAATAAAAGAACCAAATTGACCAACGACCATTTTGCCATCTTTATTGGCTATCATTGGAAAGCAGTCTCCCTGTTCGCGGATCCCTGGACTCATCGCGGTGCGGAAAAGCACAGCATCCATTTCTTCACGAGCATTTTTTAGGGCATTTTCAATAATATCAACCGTCACGGTATCAACATCAACACGTTTAATGGGAGCGGTATTTGTTTCGCATATTTTATTTTTCATTTTTTATTCTCCTCGCGCCGAGGTGGAATTAACAGGATTGATGAGTAAGTTACCAATGCGATCAACGGTTGCCAGATAGCCCGGTAAGATGACGGTGGTGGAATCCATTTCAGAGACAATGGCAGGACCATACACCTCCAAACTCTCATGCAGTTTTGCCCGGTCGTAAATCACCGTGTCGTGGTGCTTTCCTCCATAATAAATTTGGCTATTCGCTATCTTGCAATCTTCTATGCTTGTTCCTTCTACCCCTACGACAGGATCAGGCAGAGGCTCTGCTTTCGCTGTAGCAATAGCTCTGACCATAACAATTTCGTGACCCTCTTCCAGTGCAAAAGTGAATAACTGTGTATGCTCCTCGTCGAACCTTGTTTTTAGCAGACCAAGGCCTTCACGCTCCCATTGTGCCTGGTCAAATTCCACTGACAATTGGAATGCTTGTCCTGTGTAGCGCACATCCGCTTGGAATATAACGCTTTGTTGTTCTGCTGGAATGCCATCTTTGCTTAGGGTGTCTGTTGCTTTTTCCCGTAGTTCACTCAACATCGTTTCAAAGTCGGTGTTTTCGATATCTTTTAGTAGAGAAACAAAGCTTCGAGAGGCTTCGTCACGGACTTCTGTTGTCGCATCACCGTAGGCACATAAAACGCCGGGCCCTGGCGGAACGATTGTTGGCCATGCATTGGTCAAAATGCCTAAGGCGTTGGCATGCAAGGGGCCTGCTCCTCCAAATCCAACTAAAGCAAAATCTCGTGGATCGAATCCCTGCTCCACAGACACCAGACGCAATGCGCCAAACATTGATTCGTTTACAATCTTGATGATCCCTTCTGCCGCTTCTTCGATACTGACGTCCATGGCATCTGCCACTTTTTTCATCGCCTCAATAGCTGCCTGTTTATCAATGGCCATTTTACCGCCCAATTGCACATCACTAGGCAAGTAACCCAACACAACATTTGCGTCGCATACTGTGGGCTCTGTGCCGCCTTTCATGTAAGCGGCCGGTCCAGGTTCGGCACCTGCTGATTCGGGGCCTACCCGTAATGCTTTAGTGAGCTCAGGGACGAAGGCAATAGAACCTCCTCCGGCGCCAACAGTTCTAACGTCCACCGACGGTGCTCGCACCGTGACATCAGCCACCCGAGTTTCTCGTCTCACTCTGGCCTTACCATTTTGTATTAACGCAACGTCAGTGGAGGTACCACCCATGTCAAAGGTCAAAATATTGTCAAAGCCTGCTTTGGAACAAAAATGAATGGCGCCGGACACTCCGCCTGCTGGGCCGGACATTAACAGGTTGACTGGATTTTCTGAGGAGGCTCTTGCTGAGGCTAATCCACCGTCGGAGCGCAGAATTGACAGATGCAGATTTTCACCCATTTTACTTTTAAGTGAATTGTTGAGATTTTCAACATAGCGGGCGACTTCAGGACGAACATAACTGTTGATAACTGTGGTTTCAGTTCGCTCGTATTCCTGCATCTCAGGGACGATATCACTGGAGATTGAAATGGGCACGTCGCCAAAAATCTGCTGACCAATTGCTTTTGCCCTTTGCTCATGAGCTGGATTGATGTATGAATTGATAAAGCAAATCGTCAGCGCCTCGACTTGCCCGGTGTTTTTAAGTGTTGTAAGGGAGTCTCTAAGGACCTGTTCGTCCAATTCTTCGACTACTGAGCCATCAGCTCCAATGCGTTCATTGGCTTCAATGGTTAGCTCCAGTGGTGCCAGCAAAGGCTTTTTCACGTAGCTAACCCAACCACCTAAGCCTCCCGGACAAAAAGAACGGGCAACTTGCAATACTTGCTTGTAGCCTGCGGTTGTGACGAGCCCCACTTTTGCGCCTTTGCCAGTGAGAACCGCATTGGTCGCGACCGTAGTACCGTGCATGACGCGATTGATTTGCGTAACATCTACGCCTGATTCTTCGCATATTCTGGCTATGCCATTGAGTACACCTACAGAGGAATCTTTGGGGGTCGAAGGGACTTTCGCCGTGTAAGTTTCGCCACTTTTTTCATTGATGAGTAGCAAATCCGTGAAGGTTCCACCTACGTCAACACCTAGTCTATAACTCATTTCAGTCTCCAAATTTCTCAACCGGCCAACGCCGATTGGGCATAATATTTTTCTAACCACGCCTTGGCTTTTCCACCGCGCGCAGTGCCTGTCAGCTCAATTGCTAAATCTGATGCATTCAACAAAGATGGCATATCGATACCAGTTTCATAGCCCATTTGCTCCAACATCATGACTACGTCCTCGGTGGCAACGTTACCGCTGGCACCCGGCGCAAATGGACATCCACCTAAGCCACCAATCGATGCATCAAATTGCCGAATACCGGCTTGTAACGCAGCGTAAACGTTGGCAAGACCCATTGCTCGGGTATCATGAAAATGACAGGACAATTGATTGGCACCAAACTCATTAACGAGGCGGCTCATAAGCAAATAAGACTGCTCAGGGTGGGCAGCTCCTATGGTATCTGCTACCACAATATGTTTTGCTCCAGCCGTCATTAATCTATCGGTGAGGCTAATGACAGAGTCTTCAGTGATTGCACCTTCAAAAGGACAGGCCCAAGCCGTTGCAACGTATACTTGAACGTGCGTACCGTCTGACTTTGCTTGTTGCAGCACCTTGGCGCAGGTCATAAACCCTTCTTTGGTACTTTGGCGTATGTTTTTTTCGTTCATTGTGTTTGACGCGGCTAGCACTAACGACATGATTGGAATGTTGGATTCCTTGCCCAACTCATAGCCTTTCTGATTAGGAATAAGAGCCGAATAAGCGCAAGGACCTGATGGAAGTTGAGTAACCAACTCTCCGGTGCCCGCCATTGCAGGCACGGCTTTGGGCGACACGAAGGCTCCCACTTCTATTGCTGGTATGCTTGCGGTACGAAGTGCCTTAATCAGTTGTAAGCGCTGCTCCAAAGTAAGGACTTTAGGTTGATTTTGTAAGCCATCTCTGGGCCCTACATCATTAATGATCACAGTTTTTGTCGTCATTACCCAATCACCTTTTGCTGTTTTAGCTGAGCGATTTTTACTGGATCCATGTTTAGCAACTCAGACAAAACTTGCTCGGTCTGCTCACCCAAATCAGGCGCAGGAGAAAAACTCTCTTCGTTTGTGCGCGAGAACTTAATTGGGTTGCCTGGCCCTTTTGTGCTGGTACCGTCAGGATGTTTCAAATCGACAACCATATTACGGTAGAGCACTTGCTCGTCACTCAGCGCTTGCGAAAATTTGTTAACCGGGGCACAAGGAATTCGCGCCTCTTCCAGTTTTTCAATCCAATAGGCCGAGGGTTTGGTAGACAATATCTCGTTAAGTTTGTCGGTGATCATATCTTTAAACTCGAACCGTCCCGGTTGACCATCCAACAGCACACAATCAAAATCAGGGCAATTGACAACTTCCTTTAAATTGGCCCAGAAATTGTCAGTAATGACCGCTATCACAATAAAACCATCCGCTGTTTTAAAGGTGTCATAAGGCACATGTACAAAGTGCGAGTTGCCGATAGGATAGGGATCTTTACCAGAGAGGAAGTGCATTGTAGCCATATAGTTGAGCAGTGAAATCTGGCAATCCAACATGGAGATATCGACGTCTTGTCCGAACCCACTTTTTTCTCGTTCTAACAACGCAGCCTGAATACCCATTACTGCAAACATTCCGCCGCCCAAATCGCCTATGGGAATGCCCGCTCTGACCTGCTGTTCGGGTGAAGCACCAGTGATAGACATGCCGCCACCCGTAGCTTGTGCTACCTGGTCAAATGCAGGGCGTTTATAATTGGGCCCATCATTGCCAAAGCCGGTAATGGAACAAGTAATAATCCGCGGATTAACGTGTTTAAGATGTTCAAAATCGATTTTTAGTCGCGTCGGTACTCCTGCTCCGAAATTATTGATAACTACATCCGCCTCTCTCACCAAATCATAAAAAACAGCCAGACCTTGTTCTGATTTGAGATCGATGCAAACGCTACTTTTATTGCGGTTGAGTGTGATGAAGTATGCGCCCATTCCATTAAGTGAATTTTCTGGATCATTGGCGAGCAATTTTCGAGTACCCTCACCCTTGAGGGGTTCTACTTTGATTGTTTCGGCACCTAAATCAGCTAAAATCATCCCGCAATATGGTCCTGACAACATATGTGTCAGATCCAATATTCTGATACCAGCAAGTGGCTTGTTCATTTCAACCGTTACTCCTAAAAACTGTATAGATTTGAGGGGGAATAAACACACTCCCCCCACATTGCACGAGAACTTAGCGATTAAAATCGATAGGTGAATTCAACCCCGTAAGAATCCCGGGCAGAAGGGTGAATAAAAGAACCACCAAATTCCGGCGCAGGTATGACTTCTTGCAAATATTCTTCATCTGTTAAGTTTTTAGCCCACAATGCCAACGACCAAGCCTCGGCATCAAAGGTGATGCGGGCATTGAGTGTGCCGTAAGCATCTCGTTTTGCACGGCTAAAGTCTTGTGAGTGTGGGCCTGGTGGTACACCTCCACCCAAGGTGCCAAAGAAGTCCCAAATAGTCGGAGTTCGTTCGCCTTGTAAGGTATGGAAAAAGGTATCGCCAATGTATTGATAGTCAATGCGAGTGGTCACAAACAAATCTTCGCTAAGCGTATAGTCCCACATGAAGCCTAGGGTGAAGGTTTCATCTGGAGCCTGAGGAGCACTGTTTCCAACGGTGAGCGGCCGGTTTTGGTTTTCTTTGATTTCTGAATCCAACAATCCAACACCGGCAAATAGTCGCACGTCTTCAGTGACTTGCGCCTGAATATCCATTTCAAATCCACTGATTTCCAACTCGTCTATTGTGGTTACTGCGCGCAATAAACCAAAAGGCCCGGCAAAAAATTCAAAGAATTGATTGTCTTCAACGGTTGTCCGGAAGAGCGCTGCATTTAGGCGCACTTTGTTATCCATCAATTTGGACTTGAAGCCCAGTTCGATGTTGGTAGTGACTTCTTTTTCATATTCATCTGCCACTTTCAATTGTGCATTGACCGCATCTCCTGGCGTACCATTGCCAGATTGATTAAACCAGAAATCTAAGGTCGCCTGGGTCCCAATGGAATTGAAACCACCACTTCTGAAGCCCACGCCATAACTGGCATACCAATTAACGTTTTCACTGGCATCGTATGCAAGTGTGACTTTGGGTTGCCACTGGGAAAACGACCGACTCCGGTTAGGAATACCATCGGGATTGGCGGTGAATGCTGGGTTAATTGGACCTACGACGCCATTAACAATAGTGTTAATGTTTAACCCTGAGGCGCTAACATTGGGTACGTTGTTAGAAACCTCTCTGTCTTCGTAGTCATAACGCAAGGCTACCGCGAGTTCCCATTGGTCATTTAAGTCATATTCCACTTGACCAAATGCAGAAAGTACGGAGGTGTCAAAGGTATCATCGAACAACAAGTCCGTCGGGTTTGGCCCACTCGCTGGCACATATGCCTGACGCAAGAACCCTTGGCCTGTGTCCGCCCCATAAGCGACAACTACATCTCGCTCGATCTCTGCAAAATAAACCCCTGCAATCCACCGGTAGGCTTCATCGTTTTCGTCAGAGGTAAAGCGAAGCTCACCACTGAAATCTGATTGACTGCGGTTTTGATATTGATAGCCATCACAGGCTGTAGGTGTGTAAGGGCCGTAAACACCAGTAAACTCAACGCCGGGCTGGAAAACGCCAAAGGGTGCAAAGAATTCCCCAAACAAGTCGGTACGACCCGCACCGCCAATAGCTTCTGGAGCGTTGTTCAAGGTGGCGCGATCCGTCTGACATTGTGGGGTTAATTCGTAGCCATAAAATGACGCACTGGTGCCGTCTGAGAGTAAATATTCTTCGAGATCATTGTAGGCTAGGATCCCAGTCACATCATATCCATCCAGGTCCCAGTCTCCCTTGATCGATAGCTCTGTGGTTTCTTGTTCGTTTTCACCGGGCACGTTAAAGGCAAAAATAAAGTCATGATCATTGACGTCAGCAAAATAAGCCGGTTGAACAAAGGCTGTTTCAAATGACGGCAGGGCAAATACCGCATTAAAGTTAATCGCACCGCCTTCTACATCACTGCGGGCAAAACGCATATCCAGAGTGAAATCTTCACTTACATCCCACATTAATCGGCCTTTGATAGATGTGTCTTCAAGGAAATCGACTGAGTCGTCTGCGCCAGTAAAAACGTTGGTGTAATGACCATCAGTTTTGTTTGTATTAACCGTAAGCCGTCCTCGAAGATTTTCTGACAAACCGCCGCTTATCACGCCGCTAAATCGTTGGGTGTCGTTGTTACCTAAACCGATTCTGACATTCCCTTCAAATTCGTCAGAAGGGGCTTTGGTTGTAACGAGAATCGCCCCAGACACAGCGTTTCGGCCATAAAGAGCGCCTTGTGGACCTTTAAGCACTTCAATTTGAGCAATATCTAAAAGCTCCTCGTTAAAGCCATTCGGGTTGGTTATCAGCACGCCGTCAACCACATAAGCAAAGGTGGATTCTGCGTCACGGGTGGAGACAATACCGCGAATGCTAACTTGGGTATCGCCCACGTTGGCGCTATCGACGATACTGATATTGGGAATGAGACTAATAAAATCTGCTGGTCTTTCTACGCCCGCGGAAACGATGTCTTTTTCAGATAGTGCGGTTACTGCGATAGGCACCTGCTGCAGGCTTTCTGGACGTTTTCTGGAGATACTGATGATTTCCAATTCCTCATTATCAGCAGAGTCCTGCGCCATTACTCCTACCGGCGCGTATAAGCTGCCACAGGCGAGTGCAACGGCCAGAGATTTAGCAATTTTGTGCGGCTTGAAGCGTGTCATGGTTGTTCTCCAGTTCTAGTTATTTTGTAGGTGCTTAAGTCTTCGCCAAAGTGTGGTTTGACTTAGTCCAAGGTAGTTCGCTACCTGTTGTTTATCTCCGGAGAACTGCACCATCGCATCGGCGACCATCTCCAACTCTTTGTTTTTAATCCGGCTTTTTGATGTTGATAGTTGTTGGTCCAAAAACAATTCAGGGGCAATGTCTCGGACCAAGTCTTCCATGTTGCTAAGATCTTGCTGGGGCGATAGCACCGCAACTAACCTTTCCAATATGTTTTCCAGTTCGCGCACATTGCCCGGCCAGGTATATCGCGTTAACAAATGTTTGATACTGTCCAGCACAGTTTCAGAATCCATCTGAAGTTGGTAGCGTTCTAAAAAAATGTCTAACTTAGATTGGGCTATACACAACACATCTTCTGGGCGTTGTCTCAATGGTGGGATCGTGATGTTAAAAACATTGAGGCGATAAAAAAGATCATGACGGAAACTGCCTTCTTCGACGAGTTCGTGAAGGGGTTTGTTCGAGGCGGCAACGAGCTTCAAATGAACAGATTTCTCTTCGTTTGCACCTAGGGGGCGGAACATTCTCTCCTGCAAGAAACGTAATAATTTGGATTGTTGGTCTAGAGCTAATTCACTAATTTCATCTAAAAACAGGACACCGCCTTGTGCTTCCTCAATTAGACCTTTTCTCCCGCCTCTGCGTGATCCAGTGTAAGCACCATCCTGATGACCAAAAAGTTCTCCTTCAAATAATTCGGTGGGTATGGCACTGCAATTCAAAGCGACAAATTTGCCCTGGCTAAAGGCTCCCTTGCTATAGATCTCACGTGCAACGAGCTCTTTACCTGTGCCTGACTCTCCATATATCAAAACATTACTTGGTGATGAGGCAAATGAACTTATTTGCGACATAACTTTATTAATGTCTGCCGATTGGAAGGCCATTTGATGAGGTTGAGATGTGACGGGAGGGAGTGTTGGGTTTTTCGGTTTTTTGCGATATAACTGGTAGACATTCATCGTCTGCGTGTCATTTTGCACTTCGTCACGATGGAACCACCAATCGCTGCCATTAATTGAACATTCGCCATCACTCGGCTGCGCGTTTTCTTGAGGATGGATGAGATCTTGTAAATCAAATTCGAAATCTAATGACAAATTTAAGTCACGTTTTGCCGCTTGGTTTAATGTCAGTGAATTCCCATTGGGGTCAGCCATGATAATGGGAGTTTTCGATTGGTTCATTAACCAGTTATGTAAAGACTTTTGCTCCAACTGACCTCTGCGTTGGCGTCCTTGTTGAATGGCTTTTTCCATCGCTAAAGCACATGACCGAGCAGAATAAAACAATACTGATCGAATATTGCTTTGCGACGCTAATCCGCAAACTAAGCTCGCGCCAACGATCACAACATCCGGTTGTTTGCTGACAATATGAAATATTTCTCTAGCCTCGTCCGTTCTAGAATAAGTTTCTTCCTTAATTTGGATCCCCAGGGCATCTTCTAGCAGAGGAACAACGGGTGAAGGACCATTGAAGGTAATTAGCACAACATTTGGAGAGACTTGCGAGGCACGTTTCACAGCTTCGATAATATCGGCTTCAGTCACCTGTGTCGGGACAACCGGAATATCCAGGCACGACTGCAAATACATAGCATTGGCACCGCCGCTCAAGATCACATCGGGTTGATGAACCTTGACATGGCTTTTCACTTCTTCAGCACTGCCAATCAAGGCATCGACGATGATAAACTTCGCCATAGCTTCATATTTAGGCATCAAGTTGCTCACCAATTGGCTGAATTCTTTATGCCCAAAAATCAATACTTTAATCGGCGATACGTCGTGTACAAAGTGATTCATTAACGAATGCGTCCCGTTCAGTTTTCGCAATTGTCTTGTCGTGATATGCCTATATATCTTGTCATGTGCATTAGGCATGCCACGGTTAATTAAATTCTCACCGCTAAGCCGCAAGGCCCATATTTAACGCGTGTTAAAAAAATGTTACGAGACTACTTTTTAAGCAAAAGCGTAAGAAAAAGTTCATTTTGAAATAAAAAATTTCAAAATGAATTAAATTGAGGAGATTAGGAGTTACTAGAAGCTGGGTTAATTAACGCGCAAAGCTGCAAAACTGGCCCGAGTCCAGATGGGTGCTCAAGGTCGACGACGGACCAATCTGACAGCCCTTTTCGTTTACTTTTTGCATTCACACAGATGTCTTGTTTCTCCAACCTAGAAATTTGTTTGTCTAAATCATCACACCCTAATGAGAGTAAAAAAAGACCTTCGCCACGATGCGCTAGAATACGCGCGACTTCGCCTTGCTCTGAAAGAGGTTGAACCAATACAAGCCAGCAATTATTAAGTTGAAAGCGAGCGGTATTAACGTTTCGTAAAGGAAGAGATTCTCTAATCGCATCCTGGCTTAGCACTTTTGAAAGGTACTCGCAGGTTGTATCGAGATCTTTAACTAAGAAATTAATGTGATGCACAGATAAGGTGTCGCGCATTTTTTTCTCCAGGCAAAAGCGATTCAGTGAGTATTGTTGAGAGGGCGTCAATGTTCCAAGGAAAGCAAAATAGCAGCCAGGATGTTTAGAAGTTCAATGTTTCGGGAAGTGACGCAATACCAAATTCATTAGTAATTGCTTTGTATTCGTCCGTTTCCTTGAATGTCCGCAGCGACTCTGAGACGTCATTAACTAAACCTGCATGCTTCTTGGCTAAATAATGATAAACAGGAATATCCATCAATTTATTCAGGCATAAATCAAACAGTCGATCCTTTTTGGTGTGAAGATCAGACTCAAACATTAATACGTAATCCAGATTTCCCTGCTCAAAAGCTTGCCACGTAGCGTCTAGGTCTCGCTCAATAAGGTTGTCACTGCTTAATGAAGAAGCCAGTTGTTGCAAAGCGACAGCATCGCTTTTATAGCCAAGGGATTTACCGGTCAAAATCTGGTTATTTTCTAATTGGCAGGTATTGCTTTTCCCCACTAAAAACACTTTGTTAATGCCCACAGGCTCTGGCACTTTGATAGCCAATTCTTCCAGTTGAGGTAATTCAATGGCTCTAATCAAATCACCATCTGCTGCCAAACGAAGCGAGTTAATCACCGCATCCGAGGTATCAAATCGGTTAACGTGAAACGTGTATCCTAGCTGTTTGTATACATGATGTAGGATTTTGGATACGAAAAACGTGCCTCGCAATCCGCTGAGTGTCGAAAAGCTAAGTAGTTTACTGTTGTCGATTGAATCGGGCGCTTCCTCAGTGCTCGTGGCTAAATCAGAAGAGCTTAGCGCCTCTATGTGGCTCACGTTGGCAACTTTAATACTTTGCGTAATTGCTTGTGCCCATGAAGAAGACGTTTGGATTGACGTATCCCGATCAAAATACTGTATTTGTTGTTTGGTTTTGTTTAACCACTGTTGCGCACTTCTGGTGCGGGCGGAAGTCTTTACTGCCTGACTAGGTTGATTGCTTACAGACAGCCAACCTAATTTGTACGCAGTTGCATCAATTGCTGTGAAGTCGATTAAAAACTCCAATAGCTTTGCATTATTCTCGGAATTCGAACTTGAAACCGGAACGACTAAAACTTCCAATGGAGCAACTTCAGTTTGGCGAGGAGTATTTTCAAATTGAGGGAAGGGGAAAAAGCCGATTTTGTCATCAGCGATTCGTTGGGCTTTGCTTTCTATAAATTGACCACTTAATGTCATGGCCGCTTGCTTACGAACAACGGAAACAATGGGTTGCTCCCAATTCCAAGCATGTTCGTTAGCAAAAAACAAATCCTTCGACACCAAATAGTCAAATGCTTCTATTAATTTTTTATCTTGTATGGATGCGCCAAATTCACCAGCAAGTAGCTTATTGCGATAGGGAACCCCACCGATATTCAATGCAAGATAATCTAACCAAGCTAATACTGGCCACTCGTCGACTGTTGCTTGGACAAGGGGTTTAATGCCATTTTGTTTTAAGGCTTCGTTAATCGCAATAAATTCCGACCAATTACTCGGTGGCTTTAAGTCAAACTCTGAAAACACCTCTTTATTATAATAAAACCCCCATATGTAGTGACCCAGAGGCAGTGCATAAACCTGCCCTTGGCTGCTGACTGCGTCAATAGTGCTTTGCAGATATTGCTGTTTAAAGTGGGTGATGTCGATAAGGTCAGACAGAGGAACAATCTCTTGCTTAGAAATAAGGTTTGTAAGTCGCTTTCCTCCTTGCCAGTAGAGAACGTCATATGTACCTAGTTCCACCCAGTTACGAATATGTTTTTTAAAATTGATGTCGCTAAAAAACTGTACGTCGACTTGTATATCAGTTGAGTTTTCGAATTGAGTAAACAAGTTTGAATAGACCCGCATTTGCTCGGGCCCGGTGGCTAGTATGGCGATTTTGAGTTTATTATCAGACGCGAGAAGCCCACTTGAGGCAAAGCTCAAAATAAGAAAGCAGAATATACTCAGGCGTTTAGCTAACAATAATCTCTCAACTGTTGAATCGCTGCCTTGCGAGTGACTACAGGGTTAAATCTAATCTCTTTTTACTGGATTAGCAAGATTACACAATACAAGTTTGATTCTTACCTTGTCGTTTTGCTTGGTATACGCCCTTGTCTGCTCGCTCTATCATGTTGTCTAGGGATTGAGTTGAATCACAGGATGTTAAACCAATACTTAAAGTAATATTAAATTCGCTATTGTCGCGAATTTTTTGATGAATTCTATCGGCTATAGGTTTAGCCCCTTTTAAATCGATTCCAGGTAAATAAATGACAAATTCTTCACCCCCAAAGCGACCTAATACATCGCTTGCCCTGATACATTGGTTAATGGTTTCGGCAATAAACCTAAGCACATCGTCGCCATAGACGTGCCCGAAAGTATCATTAATGACTTTAAAGTCGTCTGCATCAATGAACATCAATGAAGAAACCTGCAAGTCTTCAGAAACAATCTCAACGGTATTGTAAAAAGCATGACGATTGAATAGACCCGTAAGTGGGTCTCTTTGTGCTTGGCGCTTTAACAATTCAATTTGATGTTGGTTGGTGTAACGTTCAAGTTCAACAGAGACACGTGCTGCGACAAATTCAATGAAGGAGCTATAATATTCGGTATCAATAATTTTGTTTGAGTCTAATAGTGCGATAAGCCCAAACAGTTTTCCTTGTACAATGGTAGGGGCACCAATATAGCTCTGCACTTGCATATCTACTAGCATGGTGTCGTCAGGAAAACGCTCTGCGACCTGCTCTGGATGTATACACACACGATTGCCAGTAAAAACGTTCTGGCAGGGCGTGCCCATAAGGTCATACACAAAATTGTCTCCGACCTCACCTCTCACCAAAGTCACAACGGTTTGTATTTTTGTGTAAGTGGGTTTAAGTGCATAACCAAACAATATGTACTCAAACTCGAATTGCTTCCACAAATTCACCGCAATGGCCTGTAAATAATCTAAGCCATGCAATGACGCATCGACATCCAACAATGCTTGCAACATTTTAATTGTACTGGCACCCGATAACTTAGGCTTCATTTAGGCTACTTCTCTTTAGTTATGCAACAAGATTAGCGCCGATTAAACCAGGGCCATCGTTTCCCTGTATGTTTTAGGACATTGGCATCCTTGACTAATTATCGTCAAGTATAGGCAATGTACGCTGAAAATTGCACAAACAATTGACGAATAAAGAGTTTTGGAGAGTTATCTTTACCTAACATATGCAAAACAGTTCACACAATGTGGAATCGGATTAGGGTAAACGATTTGAAGCGGAAATTTCGTTTTAAGGCCCTTGACCTAGCACTGCATTTTCTAACATAGTGGCACAGTTAATATTGGAAAATCTGGAATTACATGTCACAAACAATCAAAGCCGATTACCTCATAATCGGTGCCGGCGCTAGCGGTGTCGCCTTTGCCGATACCGTTTTAAGCGAATCTGACGCGACTATGATCATTGTGGATAAAGAAGACAAGCCAGGTGGTCATTGGAACCATGCTTATTCCTTTGTGACCTTGCATCAGCCCTCATCATTTTACGGTGTAAGCTCTAAAGAATTAAGTCGCGGTGTGAAAGACGAAGTTGGATTAAACAAGGGGTTGAATGAGCTAGCCTCTGGCGCTGAAGTGCTGGCCTACTTTGATGAGTTAATGCGCGAGACCTTTTTACCCAGTGGCAAAGTGCGCTATTTTCCAAAATGTGAATACCTAGGTGATGGGGTGATCCGTTCAATCCTCACCGGGCAAACGTTTAACGTGGAGGCTAACAAAATAGTTGACTCTACCTATTACAAAACCAGCATTCCTGCGACGCACACGCCAGTATTTAGCATTGATGATTCAGTCAATTTCATGCCACCTAATAATCTACCTAAACTACAAACCAAGATTGACGGTGTCACTATCATCGGTGGTGGTAAAACAGGTATAGATACTTGCCTATGGTTGTTGGAACGAGGTGTTCCAGCAGATAACATTCGCTGGATCATGCCAAGAGATGCTTGGTTAATTGATCGAAGAAATACCCAGCCTACAAAAGAATTCTTTGCCGACACCATAGGTGCGCAAGCTGGGCAAATGGAAGCCATCGCCAACTCTACTTCAATGGAAGACATGTTTTTGAGATTAGAGCAAGCGGGGGTTTTTCTGCGCCTAGATAGAAATGTGTTGCCGAAAATGTTCCATGGAGCAACGGTCAGTAAAATGGAACTTGAAGAACTGGGTAAAATAAAAAAAGTGGTGCGACTCGGCAGGGTTAGCGCAGTGGAAGCGTCAAGAATCGTCCTGGTTGAAGGTGAAATTCCGCTACCTGATAATGAGATCGTTGTAGATTGCACTGCCAGTGCAATCACTAACCTGGAGATTAGTCCGGTATTCAGTGAGAACACGATAACACTGCAAACCGTCAGATCTTATCAACCCGTTTTTAGCGCCTCGTTTATCGCACACATCGATTTGAACTATGACGATATTAAAAAGAAAAACGATTTATGTCGTGTTGTTCCATTGCCTAACCACGATTACGATTGGGTCGAACTGACCTATCGCAACATGATGAATCAGTTTTTTTGGTCTAAAGAACCAGGATTAAAAAAGTGGCTGCAGAACAACCGTCTTGACGGCTTTATGGCAATGGTTGCTGGCGTAAAATTCTACGAGTTCGAGAACCTCAAAATTCTAAATCGAATGAGAAAAGCGGCCAAACCCGCAATTGCTAAACTTAAAGAATATAAAGCACAGATTGACAAAGGCCATTGAGGTTAAAAAAACAACTTTTCCATAGGGAGAGCGGCACTCAACTCATATTGAGTGCTGTTTTTCGGCCGTAGACATCAAGGACTCAAACGCCTTTCTGCGTTGAATTTTGGCACAGAAGGCTTTTTAAAATCCTTTGGCGTTTATTTTATTATTGCGCGTTATTGCGCGACCCAGCCACCATCCACTGTAAAAATACTGCCGGTGACAAATGAAGCTCTTTCTGAACACACCCAAACTATGGCTTCAGCAATTTCATCTGCGGTGCCAAGCCGACCAATCGGGTGCATGGCCGCGAGTTGTTCCTTCGCTTCTGGGTTCCCCATGGCCGCGGCTAAATTATCTATCATGGGAGTTTGAATGCATCCAGGGCAGATAGAGTTAGTTCGAATCCCGTCCGCTGAATGTTCTATAGCAGCAACTTTAGTCAATCCATTTACACCATGTTTACTCATTACATAAGCGCCTAATCCTGCATAGCCGACATTTCCGGCTAAAGAAGACATGTTTACAATTGAGCCTTTATTCCCATGCTTCAACATGGCCTTAATAACGTACTTCATGCACAACCATACGCCACGTAAATTGATACTGGACAAACGGTCGAAATCCGAGCGCTCCATATCAATAATTGTGCTTATATGCTCGACGCCTGCGTTATTAACCAAATTGTCAACGCGACCATAGACGGAAATTGTTCGCTCGACCATTAGCGCTACATCCTCTTCACTCGCCGTATCGCAACTTATAAATTGAGCTTCGCCTCCAGCATTTTGAATCATTTGTACGGTTTCCATTCCTTCTGATTCGAGTATGTCGGATACCACAACTTTACTGCCTTCTTTGGCGAACAATAATGAGGTAGCACGACCGATACCACGAGCCCCGCCTGTTACGATAGTAACTTTGTTTTCAGCCAGGAGAGTCATTAAATATTCTCTTCCATTTTGATCAGACCGTAACTCTCCAGCGCGCCGAACAATTCGTTATGTCCAAATGCCTGGCACGGTGACGCAAAACCCGTTTTAAACGGTGCGTTGTGAAGCAGATGAAATGCACCGACGGCCTGTAACAAACCTGTTTGCAAATAAGCACCCGTGCCATTTAGTAATACACTTTTTTGTGACAAATTGCCGCGACCTCTAACCAAATCGATAGTGCGGTGAATTCGTCTATTCTCTCTTGGTGGCATGCCGCTTTGCATCGCATCCGCTTTACTCAGCAATATTGTTTTTTGCTCGTCCTGAGGTAACGGACGAATGTTTTGCTCAAAATCTTCGGTTGCTGCTAACACCATGTTCATTAACTCTCGACTATGATTGCCACCAATTGCCCGTACATTGGATACACGGTGATCATCTTTGAACCATACCGGATGGCTCATGCCTCCCCATGGCAAAGCCAACGCAGTCATGACTTCAGAAGGAATCGGAACCTCGAAGCTTGTGCCAGGCTGCCATTTTTCATACTTACCTTGTTGCAAATAGAATGCATCATGCTGAAGTACAGAGAAAAAACTCTGTGTTGAAGCGTAGGTAGGAATTCCTTTAAACAGCACTAATACGTCTAGTGTGTCTATTCCAGGTGTTTCCAGGACATATTGTGCAGCTATTTCGCTGGTGGCATACATGTAGGACATTGAAGGCACACATACCAAGTTTTTTTCTGCAAACAATGGTCCCCAATGTTCCTGACATCTAATAACCCAGGGTTGCTCACCTGTCGTATCAATGTAGTGGGCTCCTGCATCTAGTGCCGCTTCTGCAACAATGTCTCCGTAATCTACAAATGGACCTGTCACGTTGCAAACGACTTTTGCACCTTTGAATAACTCAGTGAGCGCAGCCTTTTCCATAGGGGCTTCTGCGATATCGTAGTCGGCAGTATCAATGCCAGGTACTGTTGCTAGCGACTGTTCAATCCGGGCTTTATCACGTCCGGCTGCGGTAAACGAGATACTGTACTCTCTTAAAAACTCTGCGACTAAACGTCCCGTGTATCCACTTGCTCCGTATAATACGACTTCATTCGTTGTGCTCATGTCTTGATTCCTATGGATATAATGATTATTTAACCGTGTATACGGTATAGATAACACCTCCGGCACCGGTCATACCGGAGCCTACGGCTACTATTTTGTTGAGCCAGGCATACTTATCACTGCTGGTCTCAAACAAAGGTAATATTCTGAAATAGTAGGTATCGCTATTCTCACTTGGGTCCGGCTTGGCAAAATCGAAGGCAGCAGCCAAACCCTCTGGATGATCAGCGCCTGCTCTTCCTAAGTAAGACATAAAAATTAAATCACCTTCGACAGTCCGAAGACTAAGACGAACATCGATGGAAAGGGATCCATCGCTTCTCATTCGCCCCCAATCTGCGCACGTACCAGGAACAATTTCCCCTTCAATTTTTGGGCCTTTAAACGACCCTCCAATTACCGGGAAAATAATACGATTACCTTCAGGGGTGTTGCCTAAATCCAGTGCTTCACCAAGTTGTCCTTGGATAGTGAATAAGAGTTCTAATTCAATTGATTGCATCGTAGTCCCCTAATTAATTTGCCTAGATTGCTGACCCCAAAATTGTGCGCGCAGGGCTTTCTTGTCTGGTTTACCATAGGGGGTTAGAGGGATTTCGTCGACCAATTTGATATGTTTCGGGACTTTGTACTTGGCCAGTTTGGTCTTACAGTGATTGATGATTTTATCTTCATCCACTTGCTCTTCGACACCCACAATAAAAGCCGTTACCGCTTCACCCCAGTCATCATCAGGTACACCAATCACAACGACTTGACCGGTCAGGATGGTTTCATTTACCACGTTTTCAACTTCAGTTGAATAAACATTCATGCCGCCCGAGATGATCATGTCGTTGGCACGGTCAACGAGAAAAACGTGACCAGATTCATGTTGGTACCCAACATCACCGGTGCGTAGATGCGAACCAATATAGGATGTTTCTGTTTTTGCAGGGTTTTTATAATAACGCTCTAAGGAATAATAACTTTTAACTGTAATTTCGCCGACTTCGCCGTACTCTAAAACAGTGCCGGATTCATCCCTGATCGCCACATTGCAGAACATAACAGGTTGACCGCAAGACGTTTGAAACTGCTCTTTGAGGTGATCTTGTTTGGATAATACGGTGACGAAATTGGGGACCTCTGTTTGGCCATAGATTTGCAGAAAAATGGGGCCAAAATATTCCAATCCCTGACGCAATCGGGCAGCAGTAATAGGCGATGCACCATAAACTATAGTGCGCAACGAACTGCAATTTATTTCGCCAAGTCTGGGAGCATCTAAAAGGCGGTAGATCATGGTTGGGACCATAAAACACCAAGTGATTTTGGTCGTTTCTATCAGATTTAGAACGCGCGTGATATCAAAGCCGTTTTCTATGGTTATCTGCGCCCCCATGAGTAATGCTGAAAGCACAAATTGTTGTGCGGAATGCGGCAGGGGTGAACAAATAAGTAAATGTTCGTCCTGTCTAATTTCTGCATAAGTCAGATGACTGAGAAAATTCACCAATAAGGATTCTTGCGTATGGTAAACACCTTTTGGTTTGCCCGTTGTACCACCCGTATAAATAATTAGCCCTGGATCTTTAGCGTCCGGAGTGTCCCCACTTTTCAGTGTCGAAGACGTCTTTGCGACCACATTATCAACGCTGACAAAACCTTCTAATACGTCCTTAGTATCAGAGCAACTTATTTTGACTTTCACCGCGGACAATTCAGACTGAATAGCGTTAATTGTGGGTGCGAAACTAGTATGTGAGATAACCGCCTTTGCATCGGCATGGTTGATCATATAGCCAACATCATTGGCAGCCAACATATCATTTAGCGGGACCTTGCATGCACCCGCCAAGATAATTGCAATATCGGCAATCACATAATCAACACTATTGCGCAATAGTAATACAACTTTGTCACCGCGACCGACACCCAAGGCGTTGAGTGCATTCGCAAGTTTTGAAGCCTGAACAAGCAATTCTCTGTAAGTTAATTTACCATCAGGGGCAGTAACGGCCACTTTGTCTTGATGGCGCTTAAGTGCTTGATAAAAATGGTCACGCAGAATCAATGAGTCTGATCGCATATTAAATGCCTTATAATTAATCGTGCCGATTGGAATATATGTCGACTTTTGTTAACGCTGTGTTATATTTTTAGATCAGTTTGGGTAACATATCAAGTAAAAAATTACCAATAATGGAAAGGTTATGGTTGGAAGAAAAAAACAAATGAGCGATGAGGCGTTAATGGATGCGCTAGAGGAAATCTTTTTAGCAGAAGGTTATCGTGACATTACACAAAAAGAACTAGCTAAACGTTTGGGGTGTTCATTCCGCCGTTTATACAACATTGCAGACAGCAAAGAATCGCTATTTTTATTGGTAATCGATCGGTTTTTTAATGCCATGAAAAAGAGTGGTTGGGCCGTGTCATCAACTAGCAAACCTTTGACAACAAGAGTCACCGATTATTTGCAGGTAGGTATACAGGCTGCATCTCGTGCAGGAGACGGATTTAATCGGGACATCGCCAGCACGAAAGCAGGGCAGCTATTGTTTGACAGTTTACAAAAAGAACGTATTTCGGGATTAAAAGAACTGGTTCAGGAGGGGATAGAATCTGGTGAGTTTGAAAAGTACCACGCCTATTTCGTCGCCGAAGTGATGATTCAGGTGACTCGACGTGTCCGCGAACCTGATTTTCTAGCTAAATCAGGGATGACTTTTTCCGAGAGTCTAGAAGAGTTAAGCAAGTTGTTGAGGTTTGGATTATTGCATCGGTAATATTTATCAGCTTGCGTTACCTTAAAAGGTAATATATTCTTAGTTTCGTTACCAATAGTTAACATAGTGTTAACAGTATGCAGCGAGACAAAGAAAATGCCTCTACAACCCGTCTATATTGCGGGTGTCGGAATGACACCCTTTCATCGACCTAGCGTCCTTATCGGTTACGAACAGCTTGCGCCACAAGCAGTGCAATTAGCATTAACTGATGCGGGCGTAGAATATACTGACATCCAACAAATCTATGCCGGATGGGCTTACGGCGATACAACAAGTGGGCAAAGAGCATTAGCAAGTTTAGGGGCCACTGGCGTTCCTTTTTTCAATGTCAACAATGCATGCTCTTCAGGATCTAGCGCTTTATATTTAGCAAGACAGGCCGTTCAAAATGGTGCAGTTGATTGCGCACTGGTAGTTGGGTTTGAACAAATGCCCGCGGGTGCTCTGGAATTATTTTTTATTGATCGTAGTTCTGTTCTTGAATTGCATGCGGCTATCGCCGATAAAACCATAGACCCTTCTTCCGGACCGCTTACTCCAAGAATATTTGCCGCCGCGGGTGTCGAGCATATGCGCCGAGATGGAATAAGCGCCGAAGCCTATGCAATGATTGCGGTCAAAGCCCGTGCTCATGCGGCGCGAAATCCAAAGGCCGCCTATCAAAATCCAGTCTCCATAGCAGAAGTGCTAAGTAGCCGTGCAATCGTATCTCCACTGACGAAATTGCAGTGCTGTCCACCAACTAGCGGTGCCGCTGCTGCCATCATTTGTTCCGCTAGCTACGCCAAACGAAATGGTTTATCTACAGACGTTGAGCTCAAGGGTATGGGTTTAACCAGTGATACCAATAGCACTTTTTCTGGAAGTGCAATTTCAATGGTTGGATACGATATTTCCGCACGAGCAGCGTCGCACGCATACAACGAATCGGGCATTAGTCCAAATGAAATCGATGTAGTCGAACTGCATGATTGCTTCACTATTAATGAGGCGCTCAGCTATGAGTCACTGGGACTGACCTCCAAGGGAACCGCTGAAAAATTTATTGTTGATGGCAACAACACTTATGGCGGATCAGTCGTGGTGAATCCATCGGGTGGGCTTTTGTCGAAAGGCCATCCATTAGGCGCAACGGGTCTTGCTCAAATCACTGAACTTACATTGCAATTGCGCGGCCAAGCGCAGGCGCGTCAAGTTCCTAATGCACGAACGGCTTTGCAGCACAACGTTGGTCTCAACGGTGCCGCCGTGGTTAGCGTGCTGGTTAAAAACTGACATTACCAAAAACTTTACACGGGTGGGATTTAATATGAATACTAACAAAAAGCCTTTTGGGCACACACTCATCGCGATCACATTGGCTAGCCTATGTGGTATTCCTGCAATAGCTTATGCGCAGACTGATACTCCTGATACAGAAGACTATGAAAAAATCATCGTCACTGCTGAACGACGGGCAACCAATCTTCAACAAACCGCCGCCTCTGTTAGTGCGCTGGGAATAAATGATCTGAAAAAGCGCAACATAGACGATGTCGAAGATCTAGGCATTAGCAATACCAGCCTCCAAGTGAGTTTTTATCAAGGTGAGGCTCAAGTGTTTATGCGCGGCATAGGAACACCCATTACCGTTGGGGGGACAGAAGGCTCGACAGCCATTTACAAAGATGGCGAATTCTTATCCAGAGCGGCAGCATCCATTCCCGGTTTTTTTGATGTGCAACAAGTAGAAGTCCTAAAAGGTCCTCAGGGGACATTATATGGTCGAAATGCTACGGCAGGTTCAATTGTCATCACCTCGAAAAAGCCAACAGAAGAATTCACTGGAGAATTTAAAGGCACAATCGGTAGTTACAACAGGCGGGAAATATCTGCTGCGATTAGCGGACCCATCGTGGAAGACGTGTTGTTGTATCGATTGGCTGCTCAAAAAAATGATCGAGATGGATTCACTGATTTGCAAACAGGTGACGGCAATATTATTGAGGCGGAAGATAAGGATGAGACATTCTTGCGAGGTGTGCTGGAATATCGGGCATCTGAGCACCTGACGTTTTCTTTAGCTGCAGATTATTACAAGGCAGATGACCGCAACAATATTTTCTTTTCTATTGCGGACAGTTTTTTTGTGACTGATCCCACAGCTCACCCTTTTATTCTGCCCGGAGGATCAGGTGTAGAGCCGGCGGTGACACCACTTGGTGTGTTTACTGGAAGTGATGTTTTTCCAGAAGGTTTTCGGGGGATCAATCCCTTTTATATTGCCCAGAGAGGAGATTTGGGGCCAGATACTGGTCAATTCGTTATTGATGTGGGGCGTTCGCTAGCCGACCTGTTTTTTGGTCCAAATACCTACAATGGGGCGATAACGCCGGGTACGCCGAGTAAGTTGCGCTCTCGAGACGATCAATATGCCGATACCGTGCCGTTCAATACGCCGGAAATCTTTGGTATCAGTGGACGATTTGATTATGAAAAAGATGATTTTACCTTTTCTTCGCTCACCGCTTATCGAGAGACCAAGCCTGAAAACTTTACTGATTTTGATTTATCTACCGCGTTTGCAGGTAGCCAGTATCGTGCGGAAGATCAATGGCAGTTCATTCAGGAGTTCCAAGTCGCATCGACCCTCGGCGAAAAACTCGATTGGATAGCTGGTTTATCGTATTTTGAAGAAGAAAACGATATTCAAAATGAATACCCAATTGCTAGCACATTAGCTGTTATGGGGGTGTTTTTAGCAACGGGGTTTGATCCGATTGAATCACTCAATCTGCTACCCAACTTTGACAATACTGCGCCTTGTTGCACATTTGAGTTAAATGGTTCGCTGCAAACCAAAGCCTATTCGGCGTTCGTTGATGCGGTTTATCAACACACCGAAAAGCTTACTATCCGCGGTGGTGTGCGATATTCCTATGAGAAAAGAGGCGGCAGTAACGACCTATTCACCCAGGCGCCTATCCCACAGAACGACCCCTTCTTTAATGTTACGGAATTTGAAGACCGATCCTTCGCCTCGTTCACACCAAAAATTGGCGTGAACTATCAGTACAGTAACAACGTTTTTCTTTATACCAATGTGTCCACTGGTTTTAAAAGTGGAGGTTACAATATAGGATCTTTGCAGAATGAAAACTTTGATGAAGAGTACGTTGTGTCTTATGAAGCGGGATTGCGGAGTGATTTTTTCGACAATCGATTTCGTTTCAACGCGACCGCTTTTTTCTACGATTACACCGACCTGCAAGTACAAACAGTTGAAAACAATAATATTCGTGTGGAAAACGCCACAGATGCGGAGATCAGCGGGTTGGAGATCAGTGGATTTTTCAGGATTACTGACGATTTTGTAGTGGATTATTCAGCGACCTGGTTAGACACGGAGATCCTGGAATTTGTCACTGAAGATCCGGCTAGACCTGCTTTAGGTCCTTTAAATTTAGCGGGTAATGAGCTGCCCAAAGCGCCGGAGTCGCAATTTGCGCTTGGCGCACAATATACTTTCGATTTAAATGACGCTGGCTACCTTGTCGCCCGAGTTGATTGGTCATTCCAGGACGATATCTACTTCAATCAATTTAACATCGAAGCCTTAAGCCAGGAAAGTTATGACTGGTTTAAGGCTAGCATTACATGGGAAAGCCTTGAGGATGACTGGCGCGTTTCGTTGTTTGCCGACAATATCAGCGATGAGGAAGTCGTGACTAATGGCGTGTTCAACGGTGGCGTTTCAGGACAGCTAGGGTTGGGTAATCTGGCCCCACCAAGAACGGTCGGCTTGTCGGTAGAGTATCTATTCTGAATATAGGAGATTTGATTTATGCGTTTGATATCTGAAGTCGCCGAACCGGAATTGTCGTCACTCGGATTAGAGCTTGGGCTCTCTGAACAGGAAAAATCGCTTCAACTTAAACTGAGGGATTTTTGTGATGCTGTAGTGAACCCTGCGGCAAAACTAATTGACCAACTTCCCGCATCAGCGGTGGGAAAAAATGCTTTATTTTGGGAAATGTATTCTTCATTCAATAGCTTGGGTTTAAATGTGGATGATTTGTACCTCAGCACGGATAAGTTGAAAGCGAATCGATTGAAGTCCATTGCCTACCAGGAGTTGGGCCGAGGTGATGCAGGATTTGCGATAGGATTGATGGTCGCTAACTACCCCTATGTCATGTGCCGTTTGCTTGGAAGACATGATCTCGCCGAGAAGGCTGCAGGAAAAATGGGCTGTTGGATTGCAACCCAACCCTCTCGAGGAAGCGATGTTGGCGATATTGAGGGAACCGAAAAACCAAATGAATCAAGACACCAGCCTGGTGAAATGTATGCACAGATTAATGATTCGGAAGTTATTTTATATGGTGAATCTTCTGATTGGGTATCGCTGGCACCGGTAGCCAGTATTGCGATTGGATATTTCCCACTTCGCGAAAAGCAGCGTCCACTATTCAACAAGGATGGAACCACAAAAGGTATAGGTGTGTTTGTGCCTCTGGATTCGGAAGGCGTAAGTAAGGGCGCGGCCCTTGAAAAATTGGGGCAACGCACGCTACCGCAAGGTTCGATTAAATTTAATCATGTCCGCTTGCCTATTGATCACATCATTGCAGGGCCTGACGATTATCGGGCAAGCATGCTGTCAGCACTATGTGAGGGTAATCACACAATGGCTGCTGTATTTACCGGCTGCGCGCAACGGGCTTATGAATTAGCCATGGAATATTCGCATAATCGTATTCAAGGTGGTGTTCCCATTGTAAAACATCAGGCAGTTCATTTACGACTGTTTGATATTTTCAGGCGCATAGAATCGATGCGAGCTGTGACCAAACAGTCTTTTGATTACAACGCTCTGGCGAAAGCTCCACATTTGTTATCAGCAACTGTCGCTAAAGTGCATGTCACAGAAAACGCGGTAATAGCCATATCAGAGTGCATGCGATTATTTGGTGGCAAAGGACTGATAAAGTCGTGTCCGATGGAGAAATTGTTACGAGATGCCCGTGCCTCAGTTACCGAAGATGGTGACAATCATTTGTTATCATTAAAAGCGGGCACTTACTTGTCCTGGGCCCATACAGGATTTGCAAAGCCTGAGTTCTAACTAACCTCAGGTTAACTATTTTGCATAGTAGATACTGACGGATGAACGCACCTGTTCGACATTGCTGCCCCAGACATTACTTTTGGCTAATTGACTATGGGGTGTTGTATGAAAACCAAAAAAAAAATTACATTTGTTTTTCACCGATTGGTGAACTAAAGTGTAAGAAGTTTTAAAAGATGAAAATAGTAGATGAGTAGACAGCGACTTTATGATGAAAACCTTGTACGTCAAAACATAATGGCGTTGTTTCATCAAAAATCTTTTTCCGATACATCACTCGCCGATCTTGAAGTTAGAACAGGATTGAATCGGCGTCAGTTGTACAATAATTTTGGTGACAAAACCCAAATGTTTTTGTCCGCACTAAGAGATTTCGCAACCGGAGCTGATAAAGCGTTTTTATCTCCTTTACGACAGGGAGATTTAGGCCTTAGTGACATTAAAACAGTCTTTACTGTGCTGACAGATATGGCCGATCAAGACCAAGGCCGATTTGGCTGCTTAATGTGTAATACAGCTCGTGATCCTATCATGCAGCAGGCGCCGGTAGCAGAAATCGTTAATCAATTTTTTGATCAGATTAAACGTAGTTATGAGGCAGCTTTGCAACGCGCACAAACTCTTGATGAGGTTTCAATGCAACATAATATCGATAAGCTCGCGACGTTTTACATGGGGATCCATGTGAGTATATGTGTGCTAGGTCGGGCAGAAGTAAGTTCTGATACCCTACGCACTATCGCCAGTGAGTCGCTTAAAAAATTAGCTAACTAAAAAAATTTACTCTTTATTTCACCAATCGGTGAACTAAGTATCAAAACCGCATTGATAGATGCGAAAGGAGAATAAAATGACTCAGCAACACCCCGTGCATGTACTGGCACAGCTTCGAATTGAGGACAAAGAAACATTTATGGAACACTACATAAAACCGCTACAACGGATAAATTCGCGCCATGAAGTCGAGGTTGTGAGTGCGTCATTTGATATCGACGTGATAGAAGGAGATGCCCACCACAACATGACCGCCATACTAAAATTTCCTTCTCGCCAAGTGTTTGATGCATGGTATGCAGATGACGAATATCAACCGCTAATTAAAATCCGCAAGCGATTGTCTGATCCCAAAACGGCGTCGTTAATCTGCATAAACCCTGGTATGGAGGTACAACAAGATGCTAACTAAATTTACGTTAACGAAAATACTTTTTTTTATCCTTGTGATGATAGGCATTCAAGGATGCTTGTCGGTGATGCCTTACATTGCACCTAAAGTCGATGATGCTGAAGCCAATATCAGTGATGCGTTTCCATTCGAAAGCAAATATATCGATGTGCTTGGCAGCAAAATACACTACGTAGAATCAGGCCGTGGGCCTGTTGTTGTTTTGCTCCATGGCAATCCCACGAGCAGTTATTTATGGCGCAATATTATCCCTGCGCTGGAGCAAAACTACCGTGTAATCGCGCTTGATCTTATTGGAATGGGTAAAAGCGATAAACCCGATATTGATTATCGCCTAAGCGATCACATTCTATATTTTGAGGGCTTTGTGGAGGCGCTGGCGCTTGAAGATATCGCTTTGGTCATGCACGACTGGGGAGGTGCCATTGGCTTGGACTATGCCGCAAATCATGAAAATAACGTCACTGGCGTTGCTGTAATGGAAGCCGTAGTCAGACCCATGAGTTGGGATGAAGCTGATATGGTTACCACCTACTTGTTCAAACGTTTGAGAGACGATCAAGACGGTCACAATATTGTTGCTGTAGACAATTTCTTTGTGGAAAAAATGCTGCCTATGATGTCAGGTCGTGACTTGAACGAAAATGAAATGGCCTACTACAAAGCGCCGTACCCAACGATTGAGAGCAGAAAACCCGTGGCACAATGGCCAAAAGAAATCCCAATTGACAACACGCCAAAAGACAATGCCGGTCGGGTCGGTGCGAATTATCAATGGTTGAAGTCAACTTCTACTCCTAAATTGGCACTACATGCTTCTCCGGGCCTCATATTCACCGAAGACTTCGTTATGCAATTACAGGCTGATATTCCAGATCTAAAAGTCGGTCATGTTGGCAGTGGGATCCACTATATACAAGAAACCCAGCCCAGCAATATTGGAGAGCAATTGAGGAATTGGTTGGCCTCGATTAATTGAGTGTTAAAATTTCATTTCTTGGTGGTTGGCAACGACTTAGAGTTCGTTGCCGACCCAATGACAAACTCAAAGAATACAAAGCACAGATTGACAAAGGCCATTGACGGAAATGGCCTATTTCTCACTACTGTGATCGGTTCATCCAATCGTCTTGGTCATAGTCCAGTGCCAAACGTCTTGCAGTGCCGGGGTACACTCCCATTAACAGGACTGATGCGTTTGTTGCTTGTTGGCGCAAACTGTCTAGTGATATAGCTTGTTCCTGACCACTATTAGGTTGCCAAAGTTGATCGCCGGGCTGGTACTTGAAGCTCATAAGGTTAATTTCAGCATAAACAAAAGCGATCAACTCAATTCGTCCAGCTTCAGCTGCATTGATCAACAATGATTCGTCAGCCTGAATATTGCTATTAAGCATGACCTGATGACCAACTAAAGGTGAGGTTCCAGAATCCATTGCAAGCAAAAATTCGGACATCTTGTCACCAAAATCTTGCGCACGTGCCGGTAACAAACCGCGCGATACAAAGCCTTGTAATGTCGGCTCTGTTCCACAACGGGTATAAAGGTAAACTGACTCACGGTATTGTTATTGTTCAAATCGAGAACCAGAAAATCAGTCGCTGGAGAGAGTACCAGTATCGAACAAACATGGATTGGACATCCTTTATTGGTGAAAGCAAGTTTAATAACTAGGATGGTATAAGCGTAAGATCAACTTTGCTTGGCCGCTTGTTTCCTAAATTCAGTGGGTGTCATTGCGGTTTTTAATTTAAACGTTTGATAAAAGCTATTTCGGTTGTTAAACCCTGAGCTGTAAGCAATATCTGAAATACTCAACTGTAAATTTGGATCGCGCAGCATCTTGACAGCCTCTTCATATCGCTTTTCATTCAGGTATTCATAAAATGATGTTTTCATGTGGATATTGAGTAGCTCAGACAACCAATATCGAGATATCACTAGCGAATTCGCCAGTGATTCCAGGGTTAGTGTTTCATCTAAAAACAGTTTTTCATTTTCCATTAATTCTTGCAATTGGGCTTTAAGAGAATTGGCTGCTTGTGCAGTAAGTTGATGCACACGATGTTCAGGCTCGATCTCTGACTTCAAATCGTTATGGTTGTTATTAATAGTGGCAATACTTTCTGAACCTGGTTGAAATAAGGACAAAAGCGCCGAAATGCTGGCCAACAAACAAAGTCCTGAAGAAATAAGGGTGATAAACAACGATTCTTTTAATAAATTTTGGTAAAACATCGTTATTAATACCAAATCATACACGATTAAAAATACCAACCCTGCTATCAGAAACAAATGCCAGTAATATGTGTTATAGCGGTGTCCGCTTATCAGCTTTTGGATCCTGGCCTTGTGTTGTGTAAACAGGCGTATAGTGGCACTGACGTAAGCGACCAGAAAAAGCAACATCACCACAACGTGAATTAAACCAGTAGGAAGAATTGAGATCCCCATCCCAATGCAAAAAAGTGTAAAAAGCGGAAAAAATAAGTGAATTCCCAGTAGTTCCCATGACACGGCATTTCCGACAATTAGTCGCGCGCTTAGATATAATAATGGGCCATAGGTCCAAGTGAGAGATTGGCTGATCCTCTGCAAAGCAGACAATTCGTGCAACCCCAACAGCTTGAAATAAGCGCTTATTGAAGGAAGGCAAAGCAAAACAATTAGGGTGCATTGAAGTAATTTAAGTTTTTTGTCCCCGCGTCTTACAAACACAAGGTTCGCGAGCGCGCAAGCGGTGAAGCCTGCGCAAAAAACAAATATAAGTTTGTAGAGTTCGATCATGAGAATAAAGAAAACGGTTGTTTTGATTTATTCATATTTTCCTTCTAAGGCGCTGTTGTATAAGTGGTAAAGTTCCCACCAAAGCGTATTAAACCGTCTACAAACATTTGATACCAAGTCCCTGAAAATGAGTTGTCGTAGTGGTAAACCATGACATAAGGTGCGGTATAGTTAAAATCGGGGATGGTTTGAATGGTTTCCTCAATAAACGTGTTTGGTGCTATTTTTTTCAAACTAAAAGTCCCTTCGTGGGATACTGTACCCGGCCCGAATCCTTGACCAGTGTAAGTTAAATCATTTTGGTAACTTTGCAATACAACAGTTCCTTGATTTGGATATGTGCCTTCTTCTAAGACATCACTTTTCGCGAGCAGTAAACTGAGCACTACAGTTTTTTCGTCGTGGGATTCCGGAGCAAAATCAGTTGCATTGGCTGGTATGCTGTAAAAGTGACCGCTAGACAAATATTCGTTGTCGTCGGTGAATCGTGTCCAGTCTCCTTTGTATTTAGATGTGAAGACATATTTGGTTATCAGTTCGTTGCCATTGTTGTCTTCAAATCTTTCTTTCAAAACGCGCGCTCTATTACGCGTAATACGATAACGACTGTTTGCTGTTAACTCAATATCGTCGCCAAAGCTTTGAATTAGCACTTTCTTCCTATCATACTTCTGGACAATGGCTCCTTGAGATGGGTGCAAGGTTGAATTTTCCGCCACGGCTTCAACTACCAGCACTAGCGTTTTTCCATGAAATACGTCTTTCGCACTTGCGTGATTGATCATGAAAAAAGTTGTGAATAAGAGTGCGAATGTACTCAGAGATTTTTTTATATGCATAGTCATTTCCTCAATTAAAATGAGGCTTCAATATGACAGCAGCAGCAGAACAACTTGTCCTTTTCGTTTTAGACGGACAAGATTTTATTGATTTAGGATCTAATCCACTACAATTTCGTTACACAAAAAATTGAATATTTACAGGATTTTTTTCGATTTGGAAAACAGGCAGAAAAATCTTTTAAATGTGCAGGGTAGAACAACTAAAAACAAACTAGCTCCAATTTTTACTAAGCAGCAATATTGGAGCTAGTTAATTTGCTAAAAAAATTACATCGTAACGTATTCTTCACCCGATGTAGGATGGATCGCCACACAAGCATCGAAATCCGCTTTGGTTGCACCCATTTTAATGGCGACGGCAAAGCCTTGAAGGATTTCATCCATCGCAAATCCAATGCCATGCAAACCAACAACTTTCTCTTCCTTACCCGCACAAACCAATTTCATTTTGGTCATCTGACGATGTGAAGTTACCGCTGTGTACATGGCGGCAAAACTGGAGTTGTAGACTCTGATATTTTCTTCGCCGTATTTTGCAATGGCTTGAGGTTCGGTTAAGCCCATGGTGCCAATTGGCGGATGGCTAAATACTACGGTCGGGATCAAATCATAGTCCATATGTGCATCGGACTGGCCATTGAACAAGCGCTCGGAAAGCAGTCGTCCTGCTTTTACCGCGACTGGGGTCAATTCGACTTTGCCAATGCAATCACCTACGGCATAAATATTATCGACATTGGTATTTTGGTACTTATCGACTTTGATGTAGCCTTTTTCATCCAGCTCAACGCCGATTTTGTCCAATCCAATATTGTCGTTTGAAGGGCTGCGACCAATTGCCCAAACCAGGCAGTCGGTATCAATGCGCTCTCCACTAGTCATGACAACCGTTAAACTTCCGTCGTCGTGTTTTTCTACTTCCTCGATAATGTGATGTGTATGAAGCGTTGGGCCGTCATCACGAATTATCTCAGTTAACGTTTCACTGAGCATGGGGTCAAAATCTCGTAATGGCGCATTTTTTCTAACTAACAAATGGGTTTCACTGCCAAGGCTATGCATCACACCGGCCAGTTCGACAGCAATGTATCCTGCGCCTGCCACCACTACGCGCTTGGGCTGCTCTTGCAGGGCAAAAAATCCATCAGACGTAATACCGTATTCAGCGCCGGGTACATTGTCGATATTCGGATGACCACCGGTGGCAATCAAAATATGATCGGCGGTGTATTGTGTGCCGTTGACGTCAACTGTGTTTTTATCAACAAAGGTGGCAAATCCTTGAATAACGGTAATATTGTTGTTGCCTAGTACGCGATCATAAGATGCATGGATACGCTCGATATAGGCGTCACGGCTTTCGATCAGCTTTTTCCAGTCAAAATTATTGACCGTGACATCAAAGCCATAATCCGGTGCATACAAATTGATAGCTTCGGCAACTTGTGCCCCGTACCACATGGCTTTCTTCGGTACACACCCAACATTTACGCAGGTGCCACCAATGTCTTTCGCTTCAATAATTGCGACTTTTTTACCGTATTTTGCCGCTCGGTTTGCCGATGCTATACCACCACTACCCGCACCGATACATATATAATCAAAATCTGCCATTGTTTATCCCATTGTTGACGACAAAACTAACACTAGCACAAATCCGTGCCAGTGAAATATTAACCTGAACTCGATGTTTATCTAGAAACAAGACTAACCCGCATCAGAACAATTTGAACTGCATTACGCTCTTCTCCATTAAATTCAAAAGAACTCAGGAGTAACGAAAATCTTTCAATAGGGCTAACAATCTATGTGCAGTTTTGTGAAAAGCAACCTTGTAATTCTGAGGATTTGACCACACCTACACTACATCACCATGTAAAGTAGCCATTGGGAAAATTATGAATACAGACATTGCGAAGGTAACGCAATCCGATATCAGTGCCTTGCCTCAGTTTTCGAAAATCGATGTCAGTGCTGTTGTAGAGCAGGTTAAAAAGGCAATTGAACAATGTAAAAACACTATCGATCAGGCGGTATCCGTTTCGCCACCAAATTGGCAGAATGTCGTGGCTCCTATTGATGAAGTTGATGATGCGCTAAGTCGTCTGTGGTCACCAGTATCCCATATGAATTCTGTAGTCAGTTCTGATGAGCTGCGAGAGGCACACGACGCCTGCCTACCTTTGCTATCAGACTATGGCACCTGGGTTGGACAGCATCAGGGTCTGTTTGAAGCTTATCAACACATCAAATCTTCAGAGCAATTCTCTAGTTTGAGCGAAGCTCAGCAAAAAGTGATAGAAAACGGTATCCGCGATTTTAAATTATCCGGAATTGCACTAACAGGTGAGAAAAAGCGTCGTTATGGTGAAATTAAGAGCCGACTTTCTGAGTTGTCCTCAACCTTCAGCAATAATGTGATGGACGCCACACTTGCATGGCAAAAGCATGTCAACGACAAATCACTATTATCTGGATTGCCTGATTCTGCACTCGCGGCGGCAGCGCAATTAGCCAAAAGTAAAGACCTAGACGGATGGTTATTTACCCTGGACATTCCAAGCTACTTGCCGGTAATGACTTATGCAGACAACCGCGAACTTCGTGAAGAAATGTATATCGCTTATACTACTCGCGCATCAGAGCAGGGGCCAAACGGTGGTGAGTTTGACAACACAGCAATTATTGAAGAAACCTTAGCTCTGCGTCACGAACTGGCAAATTTACTCAGTTTTGATAATTATGCTCAGCGCTCGTTGGCGACCAAAATGGCGAAAACAACCGAACAGGTCACCAGCTTTTTGACCGACTTGGCAAAACGTTCTAAACCTCAAGCCGAGCAAGATTTGCAAGAAGTCAGTCGTTTTGCGGCCAATGCGTATCAAGTCGACACCCTAGAAGCTTGGGATTTGGCCTACTACAGTGAAAAGCTCAAACATCAACAATATGCCATTTCCGATGAACAGCTACGCCCATACTTCCCAGAGCCTAAAGTCGTGGCTGGGTTGTTTGCAGTGGTCAATCGTCTATACAACGTAAATATTGTTAAGCGCGAAAATGTGGATACCTGGCATGCAGATGTCAATTATTACGACATTATCGACAACACAGGTGCCTTAAGAGGTAGTTTCTACCTCGATTTATACGCCAGGCCGAAAAAGCGTGGGGGAGCATGGATGGATGAATGCCAGGTGAAGCGCACGCGAATTGATCAGAGTGAGCAATTCCCAGTGGCCTATCTGACCTGTAACTTCAATGGTCCAGTGGGCGACAATCCGGCATTGTTCACCCATGATGAAGTGATCACATTGTTCCACGAGTTTGGACATGGCATTCATCACATGCTAACCAAGATTGATGTGTCTGGCGTGTCAGGCATAAATGGCGTCCCTTGGGATGCGGTAGAGTTGCCTAGCCAATTTTTGGAAAATTGGTGCTGGCAGCCCGAAGCTCTGGCTTTTATCTCTGGTCACTACCAGACTAATGAACCTTTGCCTCAGGACCTGCTCGACAAGATGCTTGCTGCACGTAATTTTCAGTCTGCCATGCAAATGGTACGACAGCTGGAATTCAGCTTATTCGATTTTACTTTGCACGAGCACTACCAACCGTCGCAGCCCGCTTCGGTTCAGAGCGTATTGAATTCAGTTCGAGAACAAGTCGCAGTTGTCGTGCCGCCAGAATTTAATCGCTTCCAAAACAGCTTTGGACATATATTTGCTGGTGGATATGCTGCGGGCTATTACAGCTATAAATGGGCGGAAGTGTTAAGCTCTGATGCCTTCAGCCGCTTTGAAGAAGAAGGTATTTTTAACCCAGATGTTGGTGCAGATTTCTTGCATAACGTTCTTGAGATGGGTGGAAGTAAAGAGCCTATGGACTTGTTCGTGGCATTTAGAGGACGCGAACCCCAGGTCGACGCATTGCTAAGGCATTCAGGCATAGCAGCCTAAATTTAGACACAAGAGGCAATTCATGGCTCATTTAGAAAGTTTTGAGCATTTATTTCAGCGCGCATGTGAACGCAAAGGTGGACCGGGCAAGCTTGAGGTGTTGTTGGGCAAACCTAAATCTCCAAGGCAACTGGAAAAAATCACTGACGACCGATTTTTAGCAGAGTTTACTAAGAAGGTCTTTCAATCGGGCTTTGTTTGGCGTGTCGTGCGAGACAAATGGCCTGATTTTGAACGCGTCTTTTTTCAGTTTGATATTGACAAAATATTGCTAATGCCTGATGAGATGCTCGAAAGCAAAGCGACTGATCCGTCGATTATCCGTAACTACAACAAAGTCAAAACCATTCGAGACAATGCGTTAATGATCGATGCGGTGCGCAGAGAGCATGGCAGCTTTGCAAAATTTGTCGCCCAGTGGCCAAGTCATGACATTGTTGGATTATGGGCATACCTTAAAAAGCACGGTTCCCGACTTGGTGGCAATACCGGAGCCTACGGTCTTAGAGCTGTGGGGAAAGATACGTTTTTACTTAGTCAGGATGTCGTCGGGTATTTTACCAAGCGAGACGTGATCAGCGGCTCAGCGACATCAAAACGTAGTCTCAATGCAATTCAGGCTGCGTTTAATCATTTCCACCAACAAAGTGATCGTTCATTTCAGGAAATAAGCCAAATCATTTCTTTTAGTGTCGGTGACAATCATATTCAAGCTGACAATTAGAACTCTATGATTGTTATACCAATCCATATAAAGAAGTGATCAGTCAGAATGCGCCCAGCGGTTTTTGAACAAAGCGGCGCTATGCCCGAAGGGTGGTTCCCTTTCAAATAGCGACAATGCCGGTTAAAAGCCGCTGGGACATTCCCTTCGGGCGAGATTTAAATGGGCGTACTCAGCGTTGCTTGAACTTAAAAGAGCCCCACTCTTGATTCATTCAAGCGCCTTGATTACGCCCATTTACTTTCTCGCTGCATGACCACTTCTTTGTGTGGATTGGTATTATTAGGCATCAGCGCGTTATTTAGTTAAACTTGGCGCAGAAATTTACAAGGATTAAGCATGAGCAACAGCCAAGTTTCCGATTCCAATGACACCGCAGTAACTGAAGGAGCGGAAGTCGTCGCAGGTGATAAGCAAAGCGACGCAGAAGCGCAGACCCATTTTGGTTTCAAGCAGGTTGAAAAAAACCAAAAGGCTTCAATGGTGGCCGAGGTATTTCATTCAGTCGCAGCAAAATATGACGTAATGAATGATCTAATGTCGATGGGGATCCATCGCCTGTGGAAACGATTTACCATTGATTGTTCTGGTGCACGAGCTGGACATAAAGTGCTCGATTTAGCCGGCGGTACCGGTGATCTTGCAGCCAAATTCTCCAAAATTGTTGGTGAAAATGGTCAAGTGATATTGGCAGATATTAATAACGCGATGCTCAACGTCGGTCGCGACAAATTGCGCAATTTGGGCATTGTCGGCAACATCGATTACGTCCAGGCAAATGCTGAAATGCTGCCCTTTCCAGACAATACATTCGATATCATCACCATTGCATTTGGTTTGCGAAACGTCACCGACAAAGACAAAGCCCTAGCGTCAATGTATCGAGTACTAAAACCAGGGGGGCGGCTACTGGTGTTGGAGTTTTCTAAACCGGAAAACGAACTCCTGAGCAAAGCCTATGATGTGTATTCCTTCCATTTGTTGCCAAAAATGGGCCAACTGGTTGCTAACGACAGCGAGAGCTATCAATACTTAGCAGAATCCATTCGCATGCATCCAGATCAAGAAACCCTCAAAGGTATGATGGATGCTGTGGGTTTCGAGCAGACAAGTTATTACAATCTGACCGGTGGCATTGTTGCTCTGCATCGAGGATTTAAATTTTAATGCCAGCCGCCCAACTCGTCAGTGCTGCGCTTGAAGTAACTCTGAATAAGTTGCTTGATATGGATCCTACATCGGAGCACAAACTGGCTAAATTGTCAGGAAAGCAAATGCTGGTCGACATTACTGAGTCGCCCTGGCCCTTCGTTTTTAGCTTTTCAGATAGGGTAGACGTGTTGATCGCCAATCGAGATGAAGAAAGCCAAGCAGATTGCCAAATGAAGTTGTCTATCAACACCCTTGGCGTTTTAAAAGATAGTAGTCAAATTACCCGATTGATTCAAAACAATGATCTGGTGTTAGACGGTGATATTCATGTGGCACAGGCGTTCAGTCAGTTGATCACAGAAATGGATATCGATTGGGAAGAGCATTTGTCTCAGGTTACTGGAGATGTTGCCGCGCACACACTGATGCAAACGGGCAAGTCTGTCATTGCTCGAATGAATCATCGAATATCGACACTGACAACAGTATTAGCTGAAGGTGCTATCGAAGAAAAGCAAATTGCAGCGCATAAAATATTAGTTGTAGATTATTGCGATAAGATCAATGTGTTGCGCAGCGACACCGCGAGATTGGAAGCCAGGATCCAACGTCTCGAACGACAATTAGGGCAGGATTAACTCAGCATGCGGGCATTGCGACTGTATAAAATCAATAAGGTTATGTTGCAACATGGCCTGGATGAACTCATTCCAGATAAGTGGTTGCCTTGGTATGCAAAGGTTGGTAGAAAATGCCAGTTTTGGTTACGCAACAAACACCCTGATAAATCACTAGGTAGCCGTATTCGACTTGCTTTACAGACGTTAGGACCGGTATTCGTTAAGTTCGGCCAAATGCTTTCAACAAGAAGGGACTTGTTAACACCCGATGTGGCGAATGAATTGGCCAAGTTGCAAGACAAGGTTGAGCCATTTGATAGCCAGGTAGCAATCGATATCATCAAATCATCATTGCAGCTCAATGATTTGGAAGATCTGTTTGAGGAGTTCCAAACAGAGCCTCTTGCTTCTGCGTCTATCGCCCAGGTTCACAGTGCGATTTTAAAACACAATCAAAAAGAAGTGATTGTTAAAGTTATCCGCCCTGATATCGCCCATACGATACATGCTGATCTTGAACTTATGCTGGCCTTTGCGTTTGTGGTGCAAAAGCTATTACCCGATGGCAAACGTTTACGCCCTGTGGAAGTGGTTGAGGAATATAAAAAGACCATTGTCGAAGAATTGGATTTGCTTCGAGAAGCGGCAAACGGTATCCAACTTAGACGAAACTTTGATAATTCTGATTCATTGTATGTACCCAAAATATACAGTGACCATTGTGCTAAAGATGTCATGGTGATGGAACGTATTTATGGGATCCACATTTCCGATGTAGAATCATTAGAAGCACAAAATACCAACATGAAATTACTCGCCGAGCGCGGCGTAGAAGTGTTTTTTACCCAAGTTTTTCGTGACAGCTTTTTTCATGCTGACATGCATCCTGGTAATATTTTTGTGTCCAAACAGGACCCGCAAAATCCGAAATACATTGCCATCGATTTTGGTATCGTCGGCACACTAAATCGTGATGATAAACGCTATTTGGCGGAAAATTTTATCGCCTTTTTCAATCGCGACTACAGAAAAGTTGCTGAACTGCATGTGGATTCTGGTTGGGTCCCTGCCGACACAGACATAGAGGCCTTTGAAGTTGCGATTCGCACCGTTTGCGAACCCATTTTTCAAAAACCACTGGCAGAAATTTCCTTCAGTAATGTGTTGATGCAGCTGTTCAACACCGCTAGACGTTTTAATATGGTGGTGCAACCTCAACTGGTTTTGTTGCAAAAAACCTTGTTATACATTGAAGGTTTGGGCCGACAGTTGTACCCACAGCTAGACCTTTGGCAGACTGCAAAACCCTTTTTGGAGCGCTGGATGAAAGAACAAATTGGCTTTACTGCCATGATTAAAAAAATCAACGCCAATCTACCATTTTGGTCAGAAAAGCTGCCAGAGATGCCTGATCTTATCTACGACAGTTTGCGTCAGGTGAAACAACTGCCAGCGTTGCAACAAAAGCATTTTGAACAGCAACAGCTACAACAGCAGCGCTCACAAAAGAACCTTTTTTATATATTGACCGGTTCGACCTTTCTGGTTTTAGCTAGCATTTTGCCGCTTTATGTTGGTAGTGTTTGGCCGAGCGCGGGCTTAGCGGGCGCAGGCCTGGTGTCCTGGTTTGTAGCCTGGCTTAAAACGCCATAGCGAAAAAAGGGGGAAAGATGAATCCGATTGGCTGGTTTGAAATTTATGTAGAAGATATGCCCAGAGCAAAGGCATTTTATGAGCAAATGCTTGATATCACCTTGGATAAAATCCCATCTCCTCAAGTGCAAATGTGGGCATTTCCGTCAAACGATGAGAATCGCCAGGGATTCGGTGCTTTAGTTTGTGTGGAAGGTTATAAACCTGAAGGAAACGGCACCTTGATATACTTTTCTTGTGATGATTGTGCTCTTGAAGCTTCCAGAGTTGAAGCCGCCGGAGGAACACTCCAACGACCAAAAATGCAAATAGGTGAATACGGTTTCGTAGCCTTGGTAATTGATACTGAGGGCAATATGATAGGTTTACGTTCGCCCAAGTAACAAAAAAACTGCTTTTAAATCGAATACTCCATTTCTTTTCGTCCATGGGGTTTTTCCAAATCTAAAACTGGCCCTGCAGGTATCACCTGAGTTGGATTGATGTGCCCATGGCTGAAATAGTAGTGTCGTTTAATGTGCACGAAGTTGACCGTCTCCTTAATACCAGGATATTGATACAATTCTCGCAAATAACCCGATAAGTTGGGGTAGTCTGCAATACGCCGTATATTGCATTTGAAATGCCCGACATACACTGCATCAAACCTAACCAAAGTGGTGAATAAGCGCCAGTCTGCTTCGGTGATTTTATCACCGACTAAATAGCGTTGTTGACTTAAGCGTTGATCCAACCAATCCAAGGTTTCAAACAATGGAATTACCGCGTCTTCGTAGGCCATCTGATTAGTAGCAAAGCCGGATTTATAGACGCCGTTGTTAACATTGTGATAGACCCGATCATTCACTTCGTCTATTTGCGCCTGTAGCTCCTCAGGGTAATAATTATGGGTGTTTCCGGTTAACTCGTCGAATGCAGTATTGAAGATACGGATGATTTCAGCAGATTCATTATTAACAATTGTTTCAGTTTCTTTGTCCCATAGAACTGGAACCGTCACCCGGGTAGTAATTTTGGGGTCAGCTTTGGTATACACCTGGTGCATATAGTCAAAACCAAATAATTTGTCACCTGTAGCATCTGGAAAGTCAGCAAACTCCCAACCATTTTCTAGCATGTCAGGTGCTACCACAGAAACATCAATGTGAGCTTCAAGTCCTTTTAGTTTTCTGTAGATCAGAGCGCGGTGTGCCCAAGGGCAAGCAAGTGAGACATAGAGATGATAGCGCTGAGATGTAGGTTTAAATTTTGCTGATGCGTCTAGAGAAATGGTGTCTCTAAATTGTGAAGCTTGACGTTCAAATTTACCACCACTTGATTTGGTGTCGTACCACTGGTCTACCCACTCACCGTTTTGCAATAACCCCATCTTCACCTCCAAATAATTCTATTTGATACTTTTTTATATCGCATAGTAGCCTAGCTTAGTCTCACAAATTAGTCATTGTTTTCCATATGAGGCGCCAGTACCAACGCTAGATAGGTGAGGTTAATAAGCCCTATCCGGCGTTGGAGTTACTTTCAATATTTAGTCATCATTTTTAGGCTCTTAACGAAGGATACTCCCCGTAAAATTCTTCCGAGTCGTTCATCGCCTCGTAGTCTCGGCGGTGCTCTCTTCGTTCGTCAAAACTTTCATCGACTTCGCGATGTTGCTTTCCATCACTTGTCCAGGTTGTCGCAATAAAAATGTCTTCTCGTGTATTGACTCGGCGTTTATTTAACATCCGTGTCAATGTTCGTTTGACTCGCTGTGAACAGCGGTTTATCGACTCGAACATGTTTTCCGAGACTTCTTCTACTACTACTGTTTTGTGGTTATTTACCTCAACACAAATGGCGCAGCGCTTGTCTTTCCCTCCTTTAGGTCCGTTGATATCCGACAAAACAACTCGAGCGAGTCGTATTTTGTGGCTAAAACGACTGAGAACAACCTTAAGCTTCTGCCGTATTTGCAGTTCATGTGCATTGGTCAAATTGAAGTCTCTTGCTTGCAGATCAATATTCATCGTAAACACCCTCTTTTCAAAACTGTATGAACCTTAACAAGTAAAATAACTTAAAAAAAATCGAAAATAGTGAGCCAAAAGCTCGAATTTTTCGAACTAATATCATCAGCAATTAAATGTGAATTCCATGCAAATTAATTACAAACATCTCTATTATTTTTGGCGGGTCGCTAAAGAGGGTGGAATTTCCAAAGCTAGCCAAGCACTCAATATCACGCCGCAAACCATTAGCGGTCAAGTCAGTCTGTTAGAGGACAGGCTTGGGCATGATCTATTTAGCAAAGTGGGGCGCTCTCTGGAGCTTACCGAAACCGGACATCTTGTTATGCGTTATGCTGAAGAGATTTTTAGTTTAGGTAAAGAGCTGAATGATGTGCTTCGAGGCTCAATATTAAGTGGTTCCAGCGAATTTATAGTTAGCGCAGCCAGTGCCTTGCCGAAGACCATCGTGCACAAAATTATTGAGCCTTGTTTAGGCGTTGCAAAAGATTTGCGGCTGCGATGCAAAGAAGGGCCGGTAGAGAGTATTTTGGCTGAGCTGGCTATCCACGAAGTAGACCTGGTTCTTAGCGATACCCCTATAACTTCTGCATTTAGTATTAAGGCACACAATCACTATCTAGGAGAGTCGCCATTAAGTTTTTTTGCAAGTGATGAATTAGCGAATACCTTATCAGGGGAATTTCCTGCGAATTTAAATGGCACTGCGATGCTGTTGCCCACAAAACAATACGCCGTGCGTCAACAATTTGATGCCTGGGCAGAAAAATCCAATTTGTTCCCAAGAATTACCGGCGAATTTGACGATAGCGCATTGATGAAGAGTTTTGGTCAATCTGGGTTGGGTGTCTTTTTCATGCCATCAACGATAGAACACGATATATGCACGACCTTTAACGTTAAATGCATCGGCAGGGTGGAGGAAATCAAACAGCGATTTTACGCAATATCTGCAGAACGGAAAATCAAACATCCGGCAATCGCATCGATACTCGATACCGCTCGGGAAGTTGTATTCAAATAGGATATCAAAGAGGTAAAACGACAGCTGTGTGTATTGTCGATAAGTGCAGTTGGACCAATATTTTTGAGCTATTGGGCTGCGATAACTTGATTTAAATACGCATACAATTGATCAATTTCAGTGTCACTAAAGTGGGCAAACCTGTCTTTGGCAACCATTGTCATTAAACCCAAATCCGTTCTACCATCTTGAGACGTACCTGTTTTCATTAATTGTCTAAATTGCGTTTTGTTGTACGCTGCGATAATGGCAAGACTAGGTGCCTGATACATTCCTGTTAAATCTGTTCCATGACATTCGTTGCATGTGGTCTTTGCCAGATACTCTCCATTTTTCAACAATGAATTTGCACTGGTTTCGTATTTTAGTGACGACTCCTTGGCAACCCATTCAACCATGTTTTGTTCGCGCCCTAAAAGCATGTCCCATCTTGCCTGAAAACCTAATTCGGGATCGGGTAAGGATTTTTCAACAATTGGTGCCGCTTGTAAAAAAGCAATCAATGATGCGAGATCTATGTCGCGTAAATGCACCCAATTATACGACGGCATAGACCATAGAGCCTTTCCTGAATAGCCGACGCCATGACGGATCGAGGCTTCGAGCACCTCAGAGGAATGTTGTTTGGCAAAAGCCGCTAAGTTTGGTGCAACAGCGCGCTTTACCCATGGCCACTGATCAGTAAATACCCTGCCTTCCAATTGTTGGCCATGGCAGCCGAAACACCCTCGGGTTCTGGCAATATGTCGGCCATGGTCAAGCGCAGTATCGTCTCTGACAATAGAGTAGGACCAAGGAGCAGGCACGTCTACGTTACTTAGTTTGTATTCACTCAGTGCCCAAACTGCTATGTAACCTATGACTACAGCCGACGCTGTAAACATAAGAAGATTTCGGATGATTGAAATCATAAACATCGCTCCAGACTTTCGAATACTCAAATTTGCCAATTTGAATGTATTCAGGGTATCGATTGAGGAATTTTGTCCTAATATTTTAGTTGATATCCTTAACGCTCTCCAAAGAATCCTTCTAATCTTAATGCTATGCCATAGGATGCAGAAAACCCCTCGTCTCTGCGCCATAAAATAAAAGGTTCTATGTCGTAATACAGCCATTCTCGAAGTGTGTTTCTGCGCAGTTTAACGCTCAATAGATATTCCTCTAGCCGGTAATTGGGACGGCTAAGACCTTCAATAAAATAACCAAAAACAATGGCACTTTTTTCATCGAGTTGATGCAGGGCTTGCCAGCTGTGTTGCCACAACCAATCATCGGTTTTATCACGATAATAGAAACGGTTTTCGAAACGCAATAAGGTGCTACTGGATTGTTCATAATCAAACCCCAATCCTGCATCTGTGCCAAATTTGTCGCGATTGTAATAGTAAACTGAAGCGTCATAGCGCATTTCGAGCTTATCAGTTATGTCGTGCTTGTCACGATAGCGGGATTTGGCGAAATATTGGAAACGTCGTCCAAAACCAATTCTATGTGACAAGCCGCTGTCTGGTTTGATTTTATAGCGCAGCGCAATGGTTAAGTCGTCTTGCCGATTTATGTCTTCTTGGCGGCCAGCACGGACTTTATCGTCAATATTTTCGTCTGAGTCAGATAGAATTAGGTCAACGCGATTTTTAAGTTTTGGTAGCTTCACCCTGACTCTGAGCCTTGCTTCAAACTCGTCTAATTCTCTTGAGCGTGGTTCCCAGCCAAGCCTGAGCCTTACTTCTCCTTTGGCCTGTTGATCTTCTGTTACATTCTGATTTGCAAAAAAGTCGTCAAACCACTGCGCAGAGTCCATGACAGATTCTGAGATGCTTTTATGCATGGTATCAAGCCACACATCGTCCTGCTGATTTGCCTCAGCATAAGGAATTAGCCCACTTAGGACAGAAAAAAGTGCAATAAATCCAATTTTTTGCAAACTAAACACTCCAATTTAGGTCAATAAATCATGCTCTTTTTTTTTCTGCGTATCAAATCCAGTGACGTTTACGATTTGCTACGTATAATAGCCCAAGTATTTAGACTGGAGTAATGAGATGGGAAACATCGGTTGGGCGCAACTGCTCATAGTATTAGTAATTGTATTGTTGTTGTTTGGAACAAAGAAACTTCGCTCACTTGGCGGAGATTTGGGGTCTGCTGTTAAAGGATTCAAAAAAGCAGTATCTGACAAAGATGCTGAGTTTGAAGAAGAAAGCAAAAAAGTTGAAGACAAAACCGAACAGACAGCACAAAAAAGTGAGTCTGTTAAACAGTCTGAAAAAACCGAATAACTTTGCGTACTTGAATCAGTATGTTTGATATTGGCTTTTTGGAAATTCTTGTCGTCGGGGTCCTAGCACTTTTAGTGTTGGGTCCAGAGCGGCTGCCCGGAGCTATGCGAAGTTTGGCCAAAACCTTCCGGAGCGTCAGAAGCATGGCTTCTGGCTTCAAAAACGAAGTGGAAGAGCAGTTGCGTGTTCACGAACTGCATGAAAATCTGAAAAAAGCCGAACAACAGGGCATGCATAACCTGTCTCCTGATTTGCAAAAAACGGTAGAAGAATTAAAGTCTGCCGCAGATTCAGTTAATCAACCCTATAAAAAACCTGAGCTCGACAAAAAAGATGGGCACAAAGATGTCTGAACCGAATAGCTTTATTTCGCATCTTATCGAGCTGCGCAGCAGAATTCTCAAAGCATTGCTTAGTGTCTTGGTGGTATTTGTTCCGCTGGCTTTCTTTGCTCAGGATCTCTATCACCTTCTGGCAACGCCTCTACTTAATGCTATGCCAGATAATTCGCAAATGATTGCGACCGACGTTGCGGCACCCTTTTTTGCCCCGTTTAAACTAACCTTGGTGCTGGCTTTTTTCCTTGCTATTCCGTTTGTGTTGTATCAAATCTGGGGATTTATTGCGCCGGGCCTCTATCGCAATGAAAAAAAACTTATTGCGCCGCTGCTGTTGTCGAGTACCTTACTCTTTTATGCGGGTATCGCATTTGCTTACTTTGTTGTTTTTCCGGTTATTTTTGCGTTTTTCGCAGGAATTGAAATTACCGGTGTCGCTTTTACTACCGATATTAGTAGTTATCTAAATTTCGTATTAAAACTGTTTTTTGCTTTTGGATTGGCGTTTGAAATCCCCGTAGCGATTATTCTGATGTGCTGGGCAGGTATTACTGATGCAGCCACACTCAGGGCCAAACGTCCCTTTGTCATTGTTGGTGTTTTTGTAGTCGGCATGTTGTTGACTCCACCAGACGTCATATCACAATCTTTACTGGCTATCCCGATGTGGTTCCTATTTGAGGTAGGGGTGATCATTGGAAGTCTATATTCCCGTAAAACTGAAGAAAAAGAAGAACATCAGGAAGTTTCATGAAAAATATAAAAAGTGCGTTAATGTCCCTTGTTGTAGTTAGCGCTTCGCTATCTTTGCCTGCGCAAGCTGAAAGTATCTCTCAAGCTCTAAAAAAATGTGGTCAAGTTCAGAACAGTCTAAAAAGACTGGTGTGCTATGACGGCATCGTAAACGACTTAAACAAATATGGCGGCCTCGATGAATTAATGAGTGTGCCAGCGCCTCTGCCAGCCACTTCGGCAAATACTCCATCTGCATCGGTTCCTCAAACCTCGGCGCCTCAGCAACCTGCGGTCAGTGCGTCACCATCGAGGAACCAGGATTTTGGCATGGAGCAGCGTAATCTTCGTGATGACACAGAAGATAAAATTTACGCGACTGTTGTCAGTATTAAAAAAGACGCCCGAAAAAAACGCCTGTTTACTCTCGATAACGGACATGTATGGCGAGAAGCAGATGGAAGTTCATTGTCAATTAAAGAAAATGATGTGATTTATGTCGAGCGCGGGGCTATTGGTTCTTTTCATATGAGCAAAGATTCTGTTAATCGACGTATCCGGGTTAGTCGAGTCAAATAATTTGGAAGCTTGGTTTGACGTAGGGGTAAACATGCCCGATAAGCGTCTAGATCCAGAAACTACCCTTCAGCATGCCCTTGAAAAGGGCGTGCATCATATGCTGTTGATAGGTACCTCGTATCCGCACAGTGCTGAAGCAGCTAAACTTGCCGAGCAATACCCGATAAACATGTTAAGTACTGCGGGCGTGCATCCACACAATGCTAAAGATGTGTCGAGTCATTTCATCGATGAACTCAGGCATTTGGCGACGAATCCCAAAGTCGTGGCAATCGGTGAGTGTGGTCTGGATTTTAATCGAAACTTTTCACCCGCTGACCAGCAATTAAGCGTTTTTGAGCAACAATTACAGTTGGCATGCGAAATTCAATTGCCAGTATATTTGCATGAACGAGACGCTTTTGAGCAACAATTCGCGCTGCTGGAGAAATATCACAAAGACCTTCCAGCAGCCATCGTGCATTGTTTTACTGGTAACCTAGAACAGATGCAAGCTTACGCCTCATTGGGATGTTATTTTGGGATTACAGGATGGGTGTGCGATCCAAAAAGAGGTGAAGATCTTCGGACAGCACTGCCGCATATCTCCATCGATAAACTCTTGCTAGAAACCGACGCACCGTATTTAAAGCCTAAAACACTAAAAACCAAATCCCGCAACAATGAGCCGGCAACTATTCCTCACATTGCCCAATTTGTTGCTGAATTACTCGATGTGGACGTTCAGTACTTGAAGCATCATTGTTGGCGAAATACACTCAGTGTTTTGAACTTGGAGCCTGATTTTGCTTCTGAATAGCCAAACAGTTCGCTTTAACCAGACTTGGTCAGTTGGCTTGGTGTGTGTCTTGGCGCTGTTTTGCATCATAAGTGTTGCGCAAATGGGAAAAGCCACCGACTATCTTTTTGAGGTAGGAAAAGGCACGCTTTTTATCGAGGATAAGAATGACGATCTGACCATCGAAAACATGCGGGCATTGCCAGATTTAGAGTGGGAAAAAGAGTCGAATGAGCTTTTATCCTATGGCATGAACCCAAATCCGTATTGGTTTAAATTCATCATCCCCCCGCCGATCAACCCAGAACCCCGTTTGCTTGAAGTTGATTACGCAGTGTTGGACGTGGTTGAAATCTGGTATTTCCAAAACGGTGAACTGGTTGCGGAATATCATGGCGGTGACAAGAAGCCATTTGAAGAACGTGCAATTAAAAGCGAGAAATTGTTGTTTCCGGTGCCGCAATCGCTTACTCAACTTGATGTGATCGTGAAGATTCAAACGGCTGGCACCGTTAAGCTGCCAATCAGAATTTGGCATGAAAGTGATTATTTGATCTACAACGGCGAACACAACCTGGTCTTAGGATTGTTTTTTGGTTTTATGGCCGCTATGACCTTAAGCAATTTGTTTTTTTACGTAACAACCGGTTCAAATACGTTTTTAACCTATAGTATTTACGTCGTTTCGATGACGTTAACCTTGCTCACAATGCACGGGTTGGGCTTCAAATATTTATGGCCAGATTGGATTTGGCTGCAAAGTCGTAGTATCGGTATTTTTGCAACCTGTACCATCTTGTTTGTGATGATTTTTAGTCAACAGCTACTCAATGTTAAAGCTCATAGTCGCATCATGGAGCGGCTGCTAAATATTTCCAAAGTTGTCCTGAGTATCGCGTTAGTCGCCAGCTTTATCGTTCCATATCACTATTACATCATGCTATACCTGGTTTTATTGTGCCTGAGTGTGACTCTGGTTTTTGCCACGGGAGCGCTGCTGTGGATCAAGGGTGTTAAGTTAGCGCGTTTTTATTTACTTGCCTGGTCGGCATTGTTAGTGAGCGGATTTTTATCGAGCATTGAAAGTGCGGATATTCTTAAGGTCGAACTCCCTGCACATTACCTTTTAATGTTTGGTGCTGCCATTGAAACCTTCATGCTGGCGTTTGCTCTGGCGATAGCTTATGGGCAACAACGGGATGAGCAATTTAAAGTTCAGGAACTGGCATTGCTTGAAGAGCGGATGGCGCGTGAGTCACAAGAAAAAACATTACGTTTGCAAGAAGAAGCCCAAGAGGACTTGGAATACAAAGTACAAGAACGCACGTTGGAGTTGGAGATAGCGTTGCGGGAATTATCCGATACTAACAATGAGCTTGAGCAACAAACCTTGACCGATAGTCTGACAGGTATCCGCAACCGCAAGCACTTTGATAAAAAATATCAGGCCGAAGTGCGACGTTGCCGGCGAGAACAAACGGAGTTGTCTGTGGTGATGTTAGACATAGACAACTTTAAGCAAATCAATGATACCCACGGTCATGTAGTGGGAGACGAAGTGATCATTAACGTAGCAAAAACGTTAAAAGAAAACCTTAAGCGGACAACTGATGATGCGTGTCGATACGGTGGCGAAGAATTTGCATTGATCCTGCCCAATACTGATTTGCCCGGGGCCACGTTAGTCGCTGAAACAGTGCGAAAACAGATCGAAGATAAGCCTATTCAAGTCGATGACATCGTGATGAATATTACAATTAGTGCTGGAGTGGCGACCACAGTCGTGACATCGGCTGAAGACGAGAAAAACTTGCTTGAAACCGCAGATAAGTTTCTCTACGAGGCAAAACGAGGTGGAAGAAACAAAGTGGTCGCCGATCATGTTCATGCTCGTGATAGCGTTTAACTAATGAAGGTTGTGACAGATGCTTAACCAACAATTCCCCGCCACGCGCATGCGTCGAATGCGTCAACATAAATTTACCCGAGATATGATGACGGAGCATAGGCTGACGGTCAGTGATCTAATTTATCCAATGTTTGTTGTTGAAGGTATCAATCGCAAAGAGGCGATACCTTCGATGCCTGGAATCGAAAGACTTTCCATCGATTTAATTATCAAAGAAGCTGAGGAGTTAGTTGAGCTTGGCGTACCTGCTATCGCTATTTTTCCTGTTACGCCGATGGAATTGAAATCAGATTGTGCCAGCGAAGCGTTTAATCCAAGTGGATTAGCACAAAAGACTGTTCGAGCGGTCAAAGAAGCGGTACCAGACATTGCCATCATTACTGATGTGGCACTTGATCCTTTCACTTCCCATGGACAAGATGGACTGATCAATACCGAGGGATACGTAATGAATGATGAAACCTGTGAAGTATTGGTTAAACAGGCCTTGTCCTTAGCAGACGCTGGGGCGGACGTTATTGCCCCATCAGATATGATGGACGGTCGAGTAGGTTTGATCCGCCAAGCGCTGGAGCAAGCCGGTCATATTAACACCTGCATTATGGCTTATTCGGCTAAGTATGCGTCGCATTATTATGGTCCTTTTCGTGATGCCGTCGGCTCTGCAGCAAATATAAAAGGTGGCAATAAAAAAACCTATCAAATGGATCCTGCAAACTCTGATGAAGCCATGCATGAAATCGCTATGGATATTCAAGAAGGTGCAGACATGGTTATGGTGAAACCAGGAATGCCCTACCTGGATATCGTCAGGCGCTGTAAAGACAGTTTTCAGGTGCCGACATTTGCTTATCAGGTGAGCGGTGAGTATGCGATGCATCAAGCTGCATTTGCGAATGGCTGGTTAGAAGAAGAAAGCGTCATTATGGAATCGCTGCTATCGTTTAAACGAGCAGGGGCCGATGGTATCTTGACATACTTTGCCAAACAGGCCGCGCAGATTTTAAATCGGAAATGACTATTACTAGATGTCTTGGAAGCCCAACGCTGCCTGACAGGGGCAGCTGACTAGGATTTGACGCTTTTCAACTTCACAGTATGAGCAAGCCCTAAAATCATAACGATGGTCATCACCATCACAACATTTGCATCAATATAGTTTGATAACAGTGCGTAGAAACCACCCAATAACAATAGCCCAATGCCGACACATGTATTGCCCGCAGCGACATAGCCGGTTCGGTTTGAACGTTCGGTTATATCCAATAAATAGGTCTTTCTTCCTGTCCTAATCCCTGCATGGCCTAAGGTTAACAAAAAGAACAGCATCAGTTTCATTGTATTGGTTAACTCATCGAGACCTATTGCAAAGGTTAATGCGCTTAAGATGCAAACAGTAGCGGCTATACGCAAAGTGGTAATGGCTCCCTTGTCTGCATACATCCCCCAAATGTATGAAGAGATGAGTGATGCAAATGCCGACAAGCCAACAAAGAAAGGAAGTTGAGAGGTAGTCGAGGTACTGTCGACAGCAGATGCGACGATGTAAGGTACAATCAAGGCACTGTGCAGCATTAGAATTCGACTAAGAATGATATGGCGTAAATTCTTTTCTTCTGTAATTGTCCGCCAGAAATGTTGCATGTTTTCCTGTTCAGAGGACTCTGGAGAATAACGAACAGAAAGTGGCAACGAAAATAACATGGATAACAAAAATAATAACCCACCAACGATTAGTAGCCCGTAGCTTATGCCCTGCGTTAGGGGTTGGTCAGACAATAAAAAAACCGCTGATGAGACCATTGTCAGCCCACCTGAAATGGAGGAGGCGAGGCCAATCAATTTCCCTCTCTCGCCTTTAGCAATGCTTTCAGCTTGTATATCTTTCATACTTAACGAACAAATCGATCGGCCAAAACTTATCAAAATCAAGAGTCCAAGCACACTTGCTGCGAGTAACTGCTCGGTAAACAATGCAATACTTGCGACAAGAAAAAGGATCCCCAAACCTTGAGTGAGTGCCCCTATACGCCACAGGCTAGTGCGATTACCAAATCTTTTTGAAACGGTCGTTTTTAATAACCACTGAGGAATAAGTGAACCAGATTCCTTTATGGGCACCAGAAGTGGAATTAGCCAACCTGGTGCACCGCTCGCGGTTAGGATGTAGGGCAATGTGGTTTTGGGAGAGACAAGTAGGTCTGCAATTTTAGTCGAGCTGGAAATGCCTAACAATAATCTGTAAACGCGACTGTTTGAATTTCCTTCACTGCTCATTATTACTCTCTCAAAATTGCCAACGGCTATGAAATTATTACGCCGTTAAGTGTAATACTTGCAATTCTAATCAAAAGTTCATTCTGAGATTTTTTTAAAATGTTTATTAAAAGTGATTAAAAACATATAGTTAAATAAGTCTGAAAGATTGGCGCATAATTCGCAACCTAATCGTTGAAACTGCACTTCCAGAAGTATCACGTAAATTTGCAAGTGATTGTTAGTGTTCTCGCTTTTTAAACTGGAGGAAAAAACAATGTTGGGTTGGGCTTTAACTTTTTTCATTATCGCAATCGTCGCTGCAGTCTTTGGATTTGGTGGTATCGCAGGTGCCGCCGCAGGAATTGCAAAGTTTGTATTCTTTTTGTTTGTTGTCCTGCTGGTTGTTTCACTCATTGCGCAGGCTATTCGCGGAAAATCGCCTAGAATTTAAATGCAGTAAAAACTCTATATAAGTAAATTTCTACTAAATAAGGAAATCGTCATGAAAAATCTAAATTTATTATCAAAGTTATCACTAGTCGCTTTTTTCACTTTATCTTTAGCTGCTTGCGGAGACGACAGCGCAGAGGAGGCGGGAGAAACTGTAGATGAACTCGTGACTGACGCCGGGAATGCTGTCGAAGATGCTTGTGAAGAGGTCAAAGAAGGCGTAGACGCTAAAGATAAAGACTGTTAAGTCTCGTTGCAAAGAGAGCTTCGGCTCTCTTTTTGCGCTGCGGGCGTATTGGGCAAAACTCTCTAAGGCACACCGAAGCAGCGCTTTTCTCCTCTTTCTTCATAATCTAGATTCTAAAAATACATGCTGAAAAAAGATTTGTGCGCTACTGTTTATTTATCGTTTCTATCGGAAGCAATCTAATGTTAATACTCGTGGACTCGATTTGAAGCTATCCAATCGACTAATCAAAACGATCGATGCAGTTAAAACCAGCTTTTGGTTTATACCTGTGTTAATGGTCATTCTGTCAGTTTTTGTTGCGTGGGTTCTTGTTCATGTCGATGGGGTGATGCATAGCAAAAACGCTAGCTGGTACAATGCACTGTCCGCGTTAGATCACGAAACCGTGCAAACCCTTTTATCCACGGTGGCGGCATCTATGATTACTGTCACTAGTATTGCATTCTCGATCACGATCGTTGTGTTGACCTTAGCGTCTTCACAATTCGGACCGCGCCTCATCCGAAATTTTATGAACGATCCCGGCACCCAGTTTGTCCTTGGCACTTTTATTTCCAATTTCTCATACTGCGTTATTTTACTCTACGCTATGAGTTTGGCATCAAACCAAGACATCGGTTTTCGCCTTGGTGTACTTTGGTGCTTAGCGTCAACCGCGTTTTGTGTCCTAGTATTAATATTTTTTATCCATCACGTAGCGTTGTCTATTCGTGCAGATCATGTGGTCAATGACGTTTATTGTGAAATTGATCACACAATTGGCCAGCTTAAAGGCGAAGATTCAACTGGCAATAAAACAGCATTGCAAGAAAGTGAAAGAACACCAGCTAAAGTACAACCTGCCTTTACTGAGCTGTCATTCATTTCGGCAACTAAAAATGGTTATCTTCAGGTGGTGAACCGAGACAGCCTATTTAAACAAGCTGTTGAACAAGGCTTATTCGTTAAACTTAAAAAGCGACCTGGAAATTTGATTATCGAGGGAATGATTTTGGCCGAAATACGATCAAACCATAGCCTTTCATCTCAAGATGAGCACGATTTGACTGAAAGCATGGTCATCGGCAGCCAACGTACCCCTATTCAAGATCCAGAATATGCCATCCACCAGTTGGTAGAAGTTGCGGTGAGGGCATTATCTCCTGGGGTTAATGATCCTTATACCGCAATAACTTGTGTAGACAAATTGACGACAATCCTATGCCAAATTGCCCAAATTGACATAGACCAACAGATTAGTTGTGATGACAACGGAGTACGTCGTTTAGAGGGGTGCCCACACTCCTTCGCAGGGTTGGCGAGTACTGCCTATGATCAGATTCGTCAATATGGAATTTCCTCAGTAGCGGTAACAATTAGACTAATAGAGGGTTTGACTCATCTGGTTGAACTTAGAAGTGGATCTGCTACCCGGCAATTTGCCCAAGAACAACTTGATGCAATTAAGCGCCTTCATGCACTCCAGCCATACCAAGGCGTCGATCTAAACGATTTTCAATGTTGCGTAGAGTCCCTCGAGTTATCGTTACATCAATTGAACGCCAAACCTGAGTAAAACTCCATTAAAGCTCACTGGTAAACGAAACCTGACCACTTCTTTATGTGGATTGGTATAAGTCTGATACGACCAGGATAACTATTGTTGTCAGCTGCAGTAGCATGGGTAACAATAACGTTAAATGGTTTGGCGAGAGCTGTGCAGTCCAATTGCTGATGTTCAGATAAAAACATTGAGGTGCCAATGAATAGCCCAAAAAAGCAAGCTGTAATCTTAGTGCATGGAATTGGCGAACAGCGGCCCATGGAAACGGTAAGGGAATTTGTCAAATCCGTTTGGGTTAAAGACGAGAGTTTGCAGAACACGCGATTTTGGAACAAACCTAGCGAGGTATCTGAGTCTTTTGAACACCGCCGTCTGACCACCGATTACGCGGTCATTAAAAGCTCTGAATCAGCTCAAAAGACCTCACGGGTGGATTTTTACGAATACTATTGGGCCCATCACACCGTTGGCACAACCATCGATCAAGTTAAATCCTGGCTGGTGTCGATGTTGCTGCGTAAACCTTCTGATTTTCCTTCTGCGCTACGGCCTATTATCTACCTTGTATGGACGCTAATTTTTGCTATCGCCATGTTGTTTTGGTTTACGTCTGGTAACGATGATGTTGCCGACCCAACGGCGACATCCGAGTCTGTTAATCAGTTGTCTTGGTTCTATTTCACGATATTAAAACCTGTACTCATTCTAGGTTTAGGTGCACTGCTAGGCATTATCGTCAATTATCTGGGTGATGTAGCGCGATATATCACAGCCTCCCCATCGAATATAAAAGTACGACAAGCCATACGTGATGGTGGAGTGAAATTACTTGAAAGCATAGTCGCTACAGGGAAATATGACCGTATCGTGCTGGTTGGGCACAGTTTAGGTTCAGTCATTGCCTATGACGTTTTGACCCAATATTGGGCACGAAGTAATAAGTTTAAAAGTAATACTGGCAAGTCGCTCCCTTTGTCGAAAGAGGCGTTGGCCCTGATCCACGAAATGGAATCTATTGATGGGTCAGCAAACATGGCGCGCTATCGCGAGCTTCAACACCAGCTATTTTTGCTGCTGCAACAAGATGTAGCACAAGCGGCTTCAACGAGGGTAAAACACAGTCCCTGGTTAATTTCCGACTTAGTGACTCTGGGCAGTCCTTTGACCTATGCCGACTTTATGTTGTTTAAAGACAAAAAACATTTTGTAGAACGCAAGTTAGACAGAGAATATCCAACCGCGCCACCGGTAAAAGAAAACCAGCACTATTATTATCAGACGGATAACAAACAGTTCCTTCATCACGGCGCAGTGTTTGCACCTGTGCGGTGGACCAATATTTATTCACCATCAAGCAAGATATTTTGCGGGGATATCATTTCTGGCCCAGTTAGTCGGGCGTTTGCCAATCCTCAAATTACCAAAGCTGAACAAAAAGCCGAGTCCCAACCGGTCACGCCAGTATTAGATATTGCGGTAGAGGCTAACAAACCTGGCTCCATGCCTGGTTTTTTCACTCATACGAATTACTGGAAGTGGCACAGCAGTTATGATCAACTTGGTAGTCCTGAGCATATTGTTAAACTTCGCCAAGCCTTAAACCTCACGTCATTTTCTGGCGATTTGTGATTGATGAGCACTGTAAAAATCGAGCAAGCGATTTTTTCTGCGCTGGGTATCAAACAAGATTTTCAGCTCTCGCCTGGACCGTCATTACACTCTTGTTTTGCCGTCACTGATTTGGCCGTCGCTTCAATTGCGGCAGTGGGTTGTGCCTTGGGCGATTTACTGCAATCTGTTGCACAAATTGATTCAGGACCACCCGGGGTCGACCGTCGATTAGCATCTATGTGGTTTGCTCAATCCTTGTATCCAATCGGTTGGCCACTACCACCGGTATGGGATGCAATCGCAGGAATTTATCAATGTAGCGATGGCTGGATAAGGCTGCACACCAATTTGGCTCATCATCGACAAGCGGCGCTTCAGGTGATTGGCACAAAAGCCGTTCGAGATGATGTCCAGCAGGCTTTGTTAAACTGGAAGAAAGACGCGCTGGAATCTGCCATTGTTGAAAAAGGCGGCGTTGCCGCAGCTATGCGCAGCAATGCTCAATGGCAGAATCATCCTCATGGAAGTTGTCTCAAAGACGAACCTTTAGTTGATTGGCACGGCACAAGTGGGCGTTCTAAAGCTTGGAAAGGAACCCCACAAAGGCCGCTCAAAGGATTAAAAGTATTGGATATGACGCGGGTTTTGGCAGGGCCGGTTGCTACCCGAACGTTGGCTGGCTTAGGCGCAAACGTACTGCGTATCGATCCACCAAACTGGCAGGAAGATAATGTGGTTCCCGACATTATGCTGGGCAAACGCTCGGGATTTTTGGATCTTGGCAAACCGCATGGAATGAAAATATTGTCAGATCTTATCACTGAAGCCGATGTTTTTGTTCATGGGTATCGTGCAGATGCCTTGGATGGATTGGGTTTTACAAAGGAGTACAGGGAGTTATTGAATCCTGAATTGGTCGAAGTCAGTTTGAATGCTTACGGCTGGTCTGGTCCTTGGGCAAATCGAAGGGGGTTCGATAGCCTAGTTCAAATGAGCAGTGGCATTGCTGAAGCAGGGATGCAGTGGGCCAAATCACAGCATCCCACCCCCTTACCTGTTCAAGCATTAGATCATGCAACGGGTTATTTGATGGCAGCAGCTGTCATCAAAGCGCTTGAGTTAGCCATTACTCATGGCGAATACAATCGAGCACGTTTGTCATTAGCTAAAACAGCTGAACTGCTAAAAGCTTTTGCTCAGTGCGAGTGTGAGCAGCTTGACCCAACTTTTACTCCAGATGATGCCAATGAAGTCGTTGAACACACGCCGTGGGGAAGGGCTAATCGACTCAAAAGTCCACTAAAGATGTCTAACGTGAAGCTGCATTGGAAACGACCAGCCAGTGAATTAGGCGCTTATCCATTGAATTGGTAACAGCGTTACAAGAATTTTAACTGTATGCCCAAACCCACTCTCTGCTGATGTCGATTGTAGTCAATTAGTGAGTCCCCATAGCCATTGAAATACTGCAAGGTGATATCATACCTATCTGTAACGGGGTAGGTCAGATTAAGCTCAAAGCTCCCTTTGTTGTCGGACTTTAAGTTGTTCCGCACCAAAGTCATAACATTGAAATTACCTACCTTCTTACCATAACCAATTTCAAAGTGACCCAAAAAGTTGGTGATATCAGGGTTGTCATCTCCGGTTGGGCTGGTCGGTGTTTCTTTTTCGTCTTCTTTAATTCTGTACCACGTTTTTAGATAATAAACGGAGTCTTCATCACTAAAAACGGCGGAGGCAAATAAACGGTTCCAACTTCGCGATTTCAGCCCGCTTTGCCCATTAGATTGGTGATTGAATCCTAGATTTACCTGATTAAACTTGATACCTATAAAACGATAATCAGTTTGCCAGGAATAAAATATTTCAGGTTCGTAATTGGTCTCCCTAAAAGGTTTAGATACCTCACTGTTGTAGACCTGCCAAAATGATACGGCAGTGAAGCCAACATATAAACCCGAATCGTGATCGTCGTTCAAATACACGGGTAACTTCATACTGATTTGGTATTTGGCTTCTTTGTTATCGACATTTTCAAAGTCCAGCTCGGTAACACCAATGGGGTTAGGATTTTTTATGTACGAAATGGGCAGTATATAGTTTGGACGATACTGGGAAATAGAAAACGGATTTTGTAGCGCTTTTGTTTCGGCTTTTTCTCGTTCCTCTAAAACGCTATCCGTTGCTGTTGTCTGCTGAGAAGAGGCTGATTGTTCTTCCTGCTCGGTCGTCTCTTGTTCTTGAACCTTTGCAACGGCAAATTGAGGGACACTTAACAATAAAAAACATACGGCTAATTTTCTCACAATATCCATAATATTCTGATCCGGTTGGCAAAATGGGCGTTATTAGTATACCGATTTGTTTTCTATTAGTATTCGCTCAAAATTATTTTTTACGCACTTTTTCAATCAATTTCAGGCGGATAGGTAAAACCATTCCATCAATCGCATATCGAAATGGAGTGACCTTATAAGGACCTTAACATGAAAAAAGTTAACCTATACATTGTCGCGATGGCCTCGGTAATGATCGCATATCTTATCCTGGACGGCATCTGGCTCGGACTTGTTGCAAAAGATACTTATATCCAATCAATGCAAGGAATGTTGCGCGATGAATATCCGGTAGCACCCTGGGTTACCTTTTACATCATGTATAGTTTTGTCATTACCCACCTCGTTGTAATGTCTAACCTCAATAAGGGAGTAGGGGCGAGTATTCGTGACGGCGCACTGCTTGGACTCGCCTCATATGGCGCCTACAATCTTACCAACTATGCAATACTCGCTGGATGGCCTTTGCCAATCACGTTAATAGATTGGATTTGGGGAACCTGCTTAACCGCAACAACCGCCGGGGTAGGGGCTTTAGTGGTGAAAAAATTTGTAAGTAACGACCGCTCAGTCTGAATTAGCAGTCCCTTCGACTGTGCCCGAGGTAAACTGATAATACAGATCAAGGGCACTTTCTACCCCGCTGGTGGCCTCAAAATATAGCTTAGGAAGTAACTGATAACGTAACGATATTTCCGACGTAGAATCGAAAACATTTACGCCATAAATAAGTTGTACGCCAGGGGCAATATAACCGGATACAGAGACCTGAGTACCGTCGTCTGAACTTGCCGTGCCGAGTGTCAAATCTTCTATCCCTAACTTGCGTCCGAGCCGATCAACACGATTTTCACCACGTTCCAATCCAGCGCTGATCAGAGCATTTGCCAGCAGTTGCCCGTTTGAATTCTGTGCGCTTTGATCTTCTAAGGCCTGACCTCTAATCAAATAAGATAAGGTTTGCGACTGATTGAAAGCGGGTTCAGAAAAGACTACGATTTGAGGTATTTCCGCCGGACCAGATACGCGGATCCCTGCAATGACATCATCTTTAGTTTTCTCTGGGGAACGAATAGCTTCGATATTTAGCTGTGGATTATCCATAGGGCCTGAAAACAAAATGTCGCCTGTTCGGATCACCAGATCTTGTCCGTAGGCTTGGTAGGTGCCATTTACCAGTTGCAAGTCACCAAAGCCCTCCAGGGATTTTTGTTTCCTCAGTTCTAATGAGCCTCTAAGATCTGCTTTTAGCCCAAATGCATCCAGCTTTACATCGTTCATTTGATTCGGGTCAATGTTGACCTGAATTGCCATTCGTAATGGTCTACTCGAGGATTGTTTATCTTGCTTTGGCTGGTTAACAATGATTTCGTCGTCGGACGGAGATTGGGCGCTAGGCGGTAGTTCCTTGACCTTTACTCGTGCGTACAGAACATCGACGTTACCACCTAGCTCAATCGCGTCAGCCAGCAAATTCAAACGAATTTTAGGCGAAAACCTCGCTCTAACCGTATCGCGATATTCGATTTCAACTTTTTCACCAGACAAATTCAAGTGACCAATAACATCATTAGACCAATCAAATTCACCGTCGCTTTGCCCAACTCCACCGCCGAATTTAAATTGTCCTGCCATGCGGGCAGATTGGTTCTTGAATTCAATCTTCTGATCCCATTGTTCCAACTTACCTGGGATTGCATCTCCGGCAATAGCCACTTGATTGAGCGCTAAACTTCCTGCAAGAAGAGGTTCTTTGATAGTGCCATGCAGCTCTAATTTACCGTTGATCTCGCCAGACAGTTCAGACAACTCTGCGACAAAAGGGGCAAATGGAGCGAGCAAAAATTTCTCGATGCTAAGTTGACCTTGAAGATTTCGATTTTCAGCGATATCTAATATGGCCAATTCCAATTCTACGTTGCCAGTGTTTCGAGTAACTAACTCAAAACGAGTGTTTACAGTTGAGCCGTCTACCTGCCCACTAAACACTAATTTTTGCATATCGATCGGGCTGGCGAATTTCTCCATATTGATCAAAGCAGGAGTTAAATAGCCGTTAATTTGCGCTACTGGTAGGGCGTCTTTATGCCATTGGCCTTTAATATTGAAAAATAAATTCGTATCCGATTCAATACGTTGGGTTTGTGGCGCAAACTGGTTGATCCATTGCAACAAGGCAAGGTCGTTTCCTTCTATATCCACGTCGATTTGCTCTTCAACGAGTTGCGCGCGATTAATACAAAGTTTTGAAATGTCTTCTTGCCAACAGTGAGGTGAGATTTGATAGCGCTGATTTTGCCAATCAACTAACATCTCGGTATTGGGTTTTGATAATTCGTAATCGCCGTATGCACTTTGAAACTCAGCGCTTTGCCATTCTCCCTGCCATGAATGTTCGGATAATTTACCCACCAACAATGAGTCCAGATTGACTGCGTCAGAGAAGATTTTAGTCACCAGTTTGTGGTTGTCCTGAGTCCCTGACAATTCTATGCGCGCAGATTCAATAGTTTGTTCGTTGATATCAAGCTGCTCAAATGTTGTGATGATTTCAACGGTTTTGTTTTCGTCCCAATTGACTGTACCATCAGAGGTTAAAGCATTTAGAGCAAGATTTTCAAACTTGAGCTGCTGCGCCTGCAATTGATACGAGGCAAGTGGCTGAGATAGTGTGCCGGACAGCTGCGCATTGCCCAAAGCAGAGCCTTGCAACGTAGCGTAGAGTTGCGAAAAGTCGTTTGCCTTGAGGTCAGCTTTTGCACTAATTTCGTGTTGTTCATTTAAGGTTCCGCTTACCGAAAGCTGATTGTCACCGGTTGTCATTACAGACCGCGATAGAGTAAACCCCTTGCTTGAGTCATATTTCGCCGATGCGTCAACCTGCACGGGGAAAGACTGCCAAGTTCCTTGAACCTTCAATTGCGTTAGCTCAGCCGTTATCCGGTCTTTGCTGTATATGGCAGAATGGGTACTTCTACCATTAAGTAATGCATTAAGTTGTGGCCATTGCATATTAGGTTGGATGTCTTTTGCGGTGATTTGCCCATTCCACGATGCCTGGTCGGTGAGTGCCAGCCGCCCATTGATATCTATTTCGCCCCCGAGCAACGAGAGCAATGCCCTGTCTAACATCACCGCTTTATTGTTGCCCCTTGCATCGATATTTATCTCGGCGTCGGGCAATTCATTAGACGAAACACCTGATTCCATCTTAAGCCGATATTCTTCCAGGTTTCCTGCTAAGGACAGTTTTCCTTGCTGTATGAATATAGTTTGGTCCGTGGGAACCTCAAATTCCGACCAAGACAAATTCATTTGCATGGGTAAATTTGTAGAGTTAATCCCAATTTTCCCATCACCGGTAGCTTCTAAAATGCCAGTTGAGGTCAAACTAAATTCATATTGTTCCGGTGAGCCAATGATATTGCTAGAAAGTGAAAACGCACGAGTTTGCGTTTGGGAACTTTGCGCTTGCAACTGGAGATCAACTTGGTAATTGTTATCTACCCGGGCCTTAAGTTGCACGCTCGCCAGCTCGTGTTGCAATTGCATGTCTGTGATGTCGATTTGGTTGTCAAATATGCTTAAATCTAAGTTAAGCTTATTAAAGCTAAAAGTCTCAGCGTCTCCTTGAAAAACAAATACTTCAGTGAAACTCAACTGTTTGGCTCTGACATCAATAGGGATAACAAATCGAGGAAGCTCTGGAACCTGATATTGCCACCCTGAAATTGCCGCGATATCGAGTTCGGCTTGCGGCTCATTTTCAGGTCCATCCGGCAACTTGACCTGTAATTGGGTCAAGTCAAAGTGGTCAATCACCAGAGACTCATAAAAAGTGAAACCCGTATTTAACGATCCCCAACTGACCGATATTTGTTTGTCGATGTTTAAATTAAAATCTTCGATGTTAATTTGCTGAACATTGACACTGATTGGCAAAGTGATTTTTGCGATTGGGTCAGCCGGCGGATTGTCTGCCTGCGGTTTAGACAATACATTGACCGTTAATTTCTGGGTATCAACGCGCTCTACACAGACATTAAACGATAGGGAACACGTCCAATCAATGTCGAGCACCACGTCAGTAGCATCTATGGCTATATCATCTGAGTGCCACTGCAGCGCAGCCAATTTTAGTGTACCTAACAGCCCACCGCTCTCATGCTCAATGGATAATTCGTCAGACACTCCATCGGCAATCGTGAGCAAAAACGCGGTTCCCCAAGGGGTCAGCATCAGTGCAAAACAGACAAGCAGTCCTGCTAGTACTATGCCTATACGTTTTAGCCAACTCATAATGCCGGCCCCATCGAAAAGTGAAATTGCGTGTCATTGCCAAAATCGCCTGTGCCTCTTGCTAAGTAAAATCTGATGGGGCCAACAGGGGATAACCAACTGGCACCTATGCCAAATCCGTAAGCCAGACGTTCAAATGGCTCGTTACTCGCACCACCAACATCTGAAAAGACGATAGCACGCCATTCATCGGCAACCGGGTATGAATATTCAAGGCTAGCGACATTTAAGTATTTACCACCCAACAATTCCATGTCTCCAGTTTGCTCTTTTGGGGCCAGAGTTCGGTACTTATGTCCTCTAACACTTTGATCGCCGCCTGCAAAGTAACGCAAATCTGAAGGAACACTGTCAAATTCGTTAGTGATCAACGCGCCAAACTCGGCGCGAGCCAAAAATCGGTGCTCGCCAAAACTGCGAAGCCACTTGGTTTGGTATGTGATACGCGCTAAATCAATATCAGACAACAAATCTTTCGAGGCACCTTCGATGGTCACTTGTTGTAAATCGCCCCAATTGATGTCAAGCCCACCTCTAGAACGCAATCGCGATAGGGTGAAGCCTGGCATCAACAAACGGGTAGTGACTTCAGGTTCGCTGGCTTGAACAAAGGTTGATTGGCGGTACTGTAGAGAACCAATTTTGTTCCATGGGCTTTCGGGGTTTGCCCAATGCCGTTGTATCGCCAACGAGACGGTGTCGATATTCGAATCATTATCGTCGATGGCTTCGTAGCCCAATTGCATATTGATATAGTTTTTTAGCGGATCCTCAACAGGTATTTTGTATTCGAGACTGGCCGTTTGTCTGGGCGCCGAGACGTAAGCATCGGCTTGCATACTGTGCCCATGGCGATTTACCCATGGCCGATGCCAGCCAAAGCGAAATCTAGGACCTGTATCAGTGGAGGCACCACCACCGACATCAAATATATCTCGTGGTTTTGGCACCGCAACAATTTCTATGGGAACTTTTAAATCTTCCGATTCAACTACCAAGGGGCGCGCAACGACTTGTTGGAAATAGCCGGTCTGTCCTAAATTTTGATTGAACTCACCCAGCTTACTGGCACGATATGGTTCGGCAAATTTGAAAGGCACAACATCTTTGACGAGCTCAGCAGCAATTAAGTCATCGGGGATCTTTAGCTCGCCAAATTGGTATCGCTTTTTGCTATCAAACAATAAATTGACCGTCGCTTGATTCGAGCTGACATCAACCAACATTTCGTTTTTTGTAAAGGCGCTATCGAAATAGCCTTTGTTTAGCGCAATCGATCGCAAAGTGCTTTTTAAACGTTCGTAATTGCTGTGCTCAAGTGGCGCGCCGAGTCGTAATGAAGTTGCGTTCAATGCCTTGATAAAATCAGGGTCGGAAGCACCGTCTCCTTCAACCTTGAGGTTTAATTTAGCAATAGTGGCTCTGGGCCCCATGTTCAGTGAGACACGTAACTTTTTACATTTTTCCATCGTTGCGATTTGTGTTGATAGCACATCGACGTTGTAATAACCAAATGCGCGAGATGCTTCAGAGATTTTTTCATCGAGAGTTGAACTCAGATCATTGTTCATTCGACAATTTTTAGGAAGACTTAAATTACTTAAGTGGATTTTGATGTTGTCTTTAACTTGTGTGTCACTGACGCCAAGAATTTCAACATCGATAGCAGCATAAGCAGATGAAACCCCGCACAATATCATCACAATTGACGTAACTTTGAGGGTGTTTTTCAAATAACGAAGGCTGCAACTGACAATAGCAGTCGAATTCAAAGTAAAAATAATGCCCCCAATCCTTGGAAAGTAAATATGCCGATAAAAAATATTATCCTAATCACGTCTTAAAATGCCTTGAGCTAGTACCCAGCTCTAAATTGTTTGCTTTATCCGATACTCCGCATTGAAGTGTCGGGGTGCTGATGCTATTTATTTTATGCCAGAGATTTATTCGAATACGTTCCAAATACTGCCTTGCCATGCCGCGTTTAGTTAAAAAATCAAAACCACTTTTTCCAAAGCATTGCTATGAACATAGCGACGGCTAAACCAACCATTCCTGTTGCAAGGTAACTAAAAGCGTCAGGATTTTCTGTGCCTGGTAACCCTGCGACATTCATGCCAAAAACGCCAGTTAGAAACGACAAGGGTAAAAAGATTGCGGTGACTAGAGATAATACATACATCCGCATCCCTTGTTGCTCAGCGATTCGGTTGCGTAATTCGTCTTGAAGAACCATGGCGCGCTCTTTAGCGAGATCTAAATCTTCGACATATCGCGTCATTCGGTCAGTCAAATCGCGCAATTCGAATGCTTGGTTTTGGTCGAATATCTTTGTGAACCTGTAAAGTGTATCTAATGCGTCACGTTGCGGAGCCAAATAACGCCTAACGGCTGCAGCTTTGCGACGAATCAAACTCAACGTTAATCTTGCATCTTCTTGTGTGGCACCAGCAGCTTCAAATTCAGTTAACTCATCATCTAGCGCATCAACCACTTCACTAATGCGATGTGCGACCTTGTCAATTAATTGCAAGACAAAATCGGCCGTTGTTAGTGGACCTTTGCCTTCATCCACTAACGCTTTTGTATCTTGAATGGAGAGCAGCTTGCGATCTTTACGACGTGCCGAAATCACTTTGCTTTCGTTAAACCAGATCCTCAACGAGACCATGTCTTCGGGGTCGGCATCAGGATTGAGATTGATCCCCCTCAAATAGATCAAAGTGCCATTATCCACTTGTAAAGCTCTTGGACGAGTTTCCAGCGCGCACATTGCATCGCAGATAGAGTCGCTCAAACCCATTGACGTCATAGTATCCCAAGAGTCAGCCATGTCGGATTGCATGTGTACCCATTTGTAGCCCGATGCAAAATCCGTATCACTAAAGTCTTGGTGTGAAATAGTTTCTGCCTCTCCTGAGTCATCTACTTTTATTGACCAGAGAAGGCTACGTGGTAGCGTATTCGTAGTATCTGTTTGCATGCAATTTACCCATTTGGCGCTTTGCGGTTAAGTGTAATCGCGCCATCAATATGTACATCGCGCTGTGGGAAGGCGATCACTACACTATCTTGGGCGAATAATTCGTCAACTCTAAAACGGATATTGCTGCGTATTTTACGCAGATCTCGTTCAATGGTGGCGTTAATCCAGAAAAAAACCTCGAACATCAGAGCATTGTCGCCAAAATCGTCAAATACTACTAAAGGATCGGGGTCGGGCAACACCTCCTCTTGTTCTTTAACTGCTTGGTAAATCAGCTCGGCAACCTTTTTACAATCAGAGCCATAGGCGACACCAACTCGCACTGATGTGCGGGTTAGACGGTCTACCAACGTCCAATTGACCACTGTGTTCTCTAATAGCTTGCTATTGGGAATTAGCATATGCACGCCATCTACCCGCCGGATCCGGGTGGAGCGAGTATTGATGGCTTCAACCCGACCTCTGGCCCCATCAACCTCGAGAAAATCCCCAATACGTATAGGTCGCTCCCACATCAAAATCCAGCCACTAATAAAGTTATTGATGATGTTTTGCGCGCCAAAGCCAAAACCAATCGCAATTGCACCAGAAAGAAACGCGAAAGCGGTAATCGGCACACTAAGAAAGTCAAGGGTAGTAATGATGAGAACGACTAAACCAAGAATGTATAAGACGCGCTTTATCAGATGCACAACATCTGGATTGGTACCTTGCGAAATAAGTTTGGTGGTTACAATATTCGCAAGTTTGCGGATCAGCCATATCCCAAAAAGAACAATGATCGGAACATAAACTAATTCACCATACGTGAACGCTTGGCCAGCAATAGAGAACGCGTCCGAATTTAAAAACGTCCACAAAGATTCCATATTCAATCCCAGTTAAAAGTTACAACAGGCGTAAGCTCTTTTGTTTGCAATATAATACCAATCCACACAAAGAAGTGATCAGTCAAAAACCGCTGGGCGCATTCTGACTGATCACTTCTTTGTGTGGATTGGTATAATAACTTACTTGAAGATTAAAACGGTTGTTTTTCATAAAAGGTTTTACTTCGTATTTACTCTAATCGACGCGGGAAGGTTTATTGAACTCCGTGAACCACAGTTCCATAAAAGCCGCCATAATGCTCTGCTCAATTTCAATGGCGCGTTCCGTTGGACAAAAAATTGTGCATTTAATTACGGTGTGACCAATTTCACTGGTTGTTACTTCAATATGAGGTTCCGGCCCAGAAATTTTCACGTCCAACCTACGTTCTATGATCTGATTGTAACGGGTTGCGACGTCATAAAAGTCGGCACAATGCTCTTTTGCCGTTTGCCTAAGCTTTTCTATAATCAGATACGGATTGACGTCTTCATCTCGAGTAATACTGAAGTGATGAGTAACGTAGCGCTTAAGAAAATTAAGATTTTTAATTGGACTGTTTATTAATTTATTGTTAGGTAAAAACAAGGTTTTTCCCGTGTACTCGTAGCGGGAAATATCGACCTCCAAAAGTGTTGTTTTAATCCAGTCTGTCGCCGATACTTCGCCTGCAAAGCCATCCACTTGAATCCAGTCTCCTATTCTAAAAGGTCGACTCGACATCAAATAAAAAAATCCAATAATGCATTGTATGAATTCTCTGGTGGCCAGCACGATTGCTACAGCAAAAGCGGCAATAGATAACGCAAAATTTTGTATTTCGTTTATCCAGATGCTTAGCAGAAGCACGATCAATATAAAATTCAGCAAATTTTTTACATTGCTAACTAAGTAACGTTTGTCCTGCCTTTTCTTTTTAGCTCGTGACCGGATTAACGTTACCAGCAAGTATTTGAACGAGATAATCAACGTCGAAATCGAAAGGGTCGCGATCAAGCGATGTTGATAGATCAGTTCGATCATAGTCTTGGCCTTAGCAATATTTTATATGGATTCAGATTGTAGTTTTCTTTTTGCGGAGCAATACTGTCATTCAACATAGGATATTTAAGAACATCATGCGTATAGCTATATTGTCAAGAAACCCCAATTTATATTCAACAAAACGTCTGGTAGAGGCCGGAATGGCGAGAGGGCATACCGTCGATGTTGTCGATACCATGCATTGTTACATGGACATTACAAGCAGTCGACCCTCTGTACGCTACAAAGGTAAAGCGCTTCCTAAATATGACGCAGTGATCCCGCGTATTGGAGCGTCGGTTACATTTTATGGCACTTCAGTTGTCAGGCAATTTGAAATGACCGGGACTTTTTCCATTAATGAGTCTGTTGCCATCAGTCGCTCTCGTGACAAATTGCGCTCTTTGCAGCTTTTGTCGAGAAAAGGGATTGGTATGCCAAGGACAGGTTTTGCAAACCATCCTGACAGAATAGACGACTTGATTAAAAATGTTGGCGGGGCACCCGTTGTCATTAAATTGTTGGAGGGGACACAGGGGATAGGTGTGGTATTAGCTGATACTCAAAAAGCCGCTGAGGCAATTATTGAAGCCTTTATGGGGTTGAATGCCAGCATACTAGTGCAGGAATTTATTGAAGAGGCTGGTGGTGCGGATATTCGTTGTCTAGTTGTTGGAGGCAAAGTTATTGCTGCAATGAAACGACAAGCCGCAGAGGGAGAGTTCAGGTCTAATCTGCATCGCGGTGGCGTAGCAAAAATTGTAAGACTCTCTCCGCAAGAACGAAAAACAGCCGTCGATGCAGCAAAAACCATGGGGCTGAATATGTGTGGTGTTGATTTGTTACGCTCAAAAAATGGCCCGATGGTAATGGAAGTTAATTCGTCTCCTGGGCTGGAAGGAATCGAAACTGCAACAGGAAAGGACGTCGCGGGCATGATATTCGAATTTATTGAGAAAAATGCTAAGCCGAATCGAACGCGTACCAAGGGTAAAGGCTAATGGAAGAATTAATTATCGCAGGCGAAAGTATTAAACCTGGTGAGACCAAACGCTTAGAAATTGCCATGCCTCCGCTGTACACAGACACGCACATGTCAATTCCTGTGCATGTGCAAAGAGGTAAACGGCCTGGCCCTACGCTATTTGTAAGTGCAGCCATTCACGGAGATGAGTTAAACGGGATAGAGATAGTCGGGCGCTTACTCAATAGCAAATCTATTAAAAACTTGCGCGGAACCTTGATTGCGGTGCCTATGGTTAACGTTTATGGTGTGCTCAATCAAAGTCGTTATCTTCCCGATCGCAGAGACCTAAATCGTAGCTTCCCAGGCAGCAAAAAAGGGTCGCTAGCAGGTAGGTTGGCGCATTCTTTTTTAAACGAAATCGTTGCCAAATGTGATGTCGGAATTGATTTGCACACAGGTGCAATTCACCGCAGTAATTTGCCACAATTGCGCGCCAATCTAAACGATGAACAAACTCTTTCATTGTGTAAAGCGTTTGGATTACCCGTGATCTTAAACTCGGACATTCGCGATGGTTCGTTACGCCAGGCTGCAGCGGACTTGGGTGTAAAAGTTATTTTATACGAAGCGGGTCAGGCACTGCGTTATGACGAATTTTCAATTCGCGCTGGCCTCAAAGGCATCATTAACGTCATGCGCGAAGTCGGTATGTTGAACAAGCGAAATAGCAAAAAGGGGCATGCCATCGAACCATTTATTGCCAATCAAAGTGGTTGGATCCGCGCCCACGAGAGCGGCTTTGTGCATCATCAAGCGCAATTGGGTGATCATGTAATGAAAGGCGATGTGTTGGCCACTATTTCAGACCCCTATGGAACGGAGCTGGGCAAAGTCCTTTGCCCAGCGGAAAGTGTGGTGATCGGCAAACAAAATATTCCTCTTGCACAAGAAGGTGAGGCAATGTACCACCTTGCTTATTTTAAGACGCCTAATTCAGTCGCGGAGCATGTTGAATTGCTTCAAGACAATCTGGTTTCGGAAGAAAACAACGCCACTGTAAAACCTGAGTAAATTCGATGATTAAATTTGAGGATAAACCGGTTGTGGGAGCTTTGGAGCTTTGCGATTTGCCGGACTTGGAGATTGAGAACTTAAACATACGCGTAGACACCGGAGCCACTACCTCTTCGTTGCATGTAGACAACATAGAAGAATATGAAAAAGATGGGGCTGCCTGGGTGAGTTTTGACATTCATCCAGATATACACGATGTTTCTGAAATTGTCCGTCGTGACGCCAAAGTCGAAGCGGTAAAAAAAGTAAAAAGCTCGACTGCAACTCGTGAGCGTCGTTATGTTATTAAAACGCCAATAAGTATAGCGGGCATGACTTGGGACATTCACATAACCTTAACCGACCGATCAGAGATGACTTATTTAATGTTACTTGGCCGTGAAGCTATGAATGGCAAATTTGTTGTTGATCCAGAACATGAGTACCTATTGGGTAAAGGCAACTAGGAGAAGTTTTGAGATATCCCGTAGTGCGTCGTTATTTTATTGTAAAGAATGTCTTTGGTTTGCAATATTTAGTGCGAAAGCTTGTAAGTTCTTTGCTGATATTGTTCTTGTGCTGCCCAGCGTTCGCACAATCACTAACTGTTGTCGATCAACATGGTAAACCTGTTGAAAACGCTGTTGTCAGCTTTCCAATGTCGAACGATGCTTTACCCAAGAGCAAGGGAATTGCCATCATGGATCAGGTCAATAAACAGTTTCTTCCAAGGGTACTCGTTGTTGACAAAGGACAGTATGTCTCGTTTCCAAATAGTGACGACATTCGCCACCATGTTTATAGCTTTTCTAGCATCAAGCCCTTTGAAATAAAACTCTATAAAGGATCAGATGAGCCCCCGGTTCTCTATGATAAAGCCGGTATTGGTGTATTGGGATGCAACATTCATGATGGTATGGTGGGTTATATTTACGTTACGGACAATGAAATCGCAAAAGTGACTAATGCGTCAGGGCAAATTATGTTTGATGAGACATTGCCGAAGACCATTCAAATTTGGCATGAAGACCTGTCTTTTGAACAAACCAAAAGGGTTTCGGTGCCAGTAAGCTGGGTTGATAGTGAAGCTGTGGTGACCGTAGAGTTAGTTCGTCGTGTCGAGGCTAAGAGTCGGTCCTTTGGCTCGCGAAAATTTGGCAGTAAAGGTTAAAAATTGTCGGTACGCACATTAAATAAAAATATTTTTTGGCTAACAACGAGCCTGATTTTACTTTGCTCTTCCGTAATCATTTTGAACGTGTGGACGTCAACCACCAACCATGCGAAAAAGCAACTAGAACAAACCTTAAGGATTGCACAGTCGGTATTTATTCAAGTATTGGCTTCCCGAGAGGCCGAGCTGTTTAACTCAGCAGAAGTTCTCACGGCTGACTTTGGGTTTAAAGCGGCAATAGGCAGTCAAGACGCACCGACGATTGACAGCGCGTTGTTAAACCAGTCAGACCGTATCGACGCAGATTTAATGATCTTGCTTGCCCCAGATGGCTTGGTTTTAAATTCTACAACAGAAGATTTATCACCAGCACAATCCTTTCCCCATCAAGCCTTGATCGAGCGAACTTTGCTTGAGGGAGGAGCAAGTGAGATTATCTTGTTGAACGGTAAGCTTTATCAAACAATATTAGTCGCCGTTGACGTGCCCGGTGCACCGACTATTGCTGTCATTGGCTTCGAAATGAACAGAGACTTGCTTGAGCGCAGTAAAAATATCACGCTTCTCGATACCACTGTAAAAGCGTCTGTCGGCAACCAACTTGTTTTTTCCGCATCGTCCTTGAATCCCCTGGAACAGCAAAATGCAATCGACCTAAATGAAGACGTTTCGTGGTTACAATTGTCACTTTTTACTCAAAAAGGATTTATTTCTCGGTCATTTTTATTAAACAAATATGGCGAAGAAGTCGTTGAGGTTGTGCTTTTCGAAGACATCAATTCGATTCTGGGCGACTTTAACCAACTACAAATAAAAATTACTTTGATTGCATTTTTAAGTGTCATTTTATCTATTTTAGTAGGTGCTGTTTTTTCAAAAAATCTAGCTGACCCTTTGAAAAAACTGGCAGCCATTGCCAATACAATCAGCCGTGGTAGTTATGATAAGGAAATCGTCGTGAAGTCCAAAACGACTGAGGTCAAGGAGCTTGCTGAATCCTTCGAATCTATGCACAACAATGTGCAGGAAAGGGAAAAACGCATCCGTTATCAAGCTCGTCATGATCTACTGACCGACTTACAAAATCGCTATCGTATTAGTGAGCTTATTGACGAACGGTTTTCGCAAAATCATCGTTTTCAGGCGGTGGGCGCCAATATTCTCGGATTTCGAGGCGTTAATGATGTTTTTGGTTATGGCAATGGCGACCTGTGTTTAATTGAAGTGGCTAAACGTTTTAAAACGTTAGGTGGAGAAGCCGCTCGCCTCAACGGCGGGGAATTTATATGGCTACCCAAAGAACCAGTTTCACTTTCTACATTACGGGATATTCAAACAGAGCTTGAGCGCCCAATTCATGTCGATGACGTGGTGATGAATATTAAAATTAGTCTAGCTGTCTTAAACTGCCCCCAAGATTGCAGCGATACCGAAAGCCTATTAAAACGGTTAAATATTTGTTTGGATGAAGCGCGCCAAACTCGAGGAAGGTTGGCTAAATATCAACAAGAATTTGAGGCCAGGTATACGAGACGGCTATCAATCATATCTGAACTCAAGAAAGCCCTGGTTGAGAACAACGGAGAGTTAAGCTTGGCGTATCAACCCAAGCTTGACTTGGAAATCGGTGATATTTCGCATGTAGAAGCATTAATTCGTTGGCACAGCAGTAAACTGGGTTTTGTTCCTCCCGATGAATTTATTTTGATTGCAGAACAAGCCGGGCTTATTGGAAGTGTCACCGATTACGTCATTCGCAACACCATATTTGATGCCAAACGTCTTCAAGATAATGGGTTAGATATATGTATAGCGATAAATTTGTCAGCTAAAGATATATTGAATGAAAATTTGTTGTCGATTATCAACAAATATTTGGTTGATATTGGTGTCAATGCCGCTCAGCTGTCATTTGAAATTACAGAGAGTGATCTTGTCTCGGATCCACAAAAAGCTGTGGAAGTATTGCAAAAATTCAGAGATGCAAAGTTTACACTGGCTATTGATGACTTTGGCACCGGTTATTCATCTTTGGCTTATCTTAAATCCTTACCGGTTTCGCACCTTAAGATTGACAAGAGTTTTGTATTAGCTTTGGATAGCAATGATAGTGATCAGCAAATTGTTAAAACTATCATAGATTTGGCGCATAATTTTGATTTAGGTATTATCGCCGAAGGGGTAGAGAATCAATCGGCGTTAATGATGCTCAAAACTTGGAAGTGTGACTATGTGCAAGGTTATCATGTTGCGCGTCCAATGCCGTTGGATAAGCTTTTGCCGTGGTGCAAAGAAAACAAAGATAAAAATTGGTTTGAAATATGAGACAAATTAAATGTGTCATCAGCCTGGTCACGTTTTTGCTTTTGTCATTTGACCTGTTTGCTGCCGAAGGAAAATTAATAGGTACCGCTGGCCTGATGCAAGTAGAGGGCAGTGGTGGCGGTGGTATTGTTCCTTGGGCAACACTTGCAGGGTATGACAGTCAAGATCAAACCTCATTTTCAGTTGCGACAACTCAAGTAGATGTTGATGATTACCGGTTAAACGTTTTAGCTGGGGCATTTTCTTTATATGACAGGGTTGAACTTAGCATTGCTCACCAGCGATTTGATTTAAAAAGTTTAGGGGGAGAGATAAAGCAGAATGTTGTCGGAGCAAAATTCAAGCTTTATGGAGATGTAGTTTTCTCTCAATTACCTCAGATTAGTCTGGGAATTCAACACAAAAAACTCGAAGATGGCACGATTGCTAGTGCATTAGGAGCAGGATCAAGCTCAAGTGGCACTGATTTTTATATCGCTGCAACTAAGGTACATCTTGGTGCTATTGCCGGTTTCAATGCCGTTTGGAATCTCACTGCAAGAGCCACAAAGGCCAACGAGTTAGGTTTATTAGGATTTGGAGGTCCAGTTCAGCAAGATTATGAGCTTATGCTTGAAGCGAGTTTTGGAATACTTTTATCAAGACATCTCGCTGTTGGCGCTGAGTACAGACAAAAACCTGATAACTTAGGATTGGGTGAAGATGATTGGATGGACTTTTTCATTAGCTATATACCAAGTAAGAACTTTAATTTTACTCTTGCTTACGCAAATCTGGGATCTATTGCCGGAGCGCCCGATCAATCAGGTTTATATCTATCGGTTAACGGCCAATTGTGGTGAAAATCATGTTTAGGACTTTTTTCGTGTTTATGGCAACTACCTTGTTTATCAGTGGTTGCGCAACTCAGCAACAATCTCTTTATGAGGAATTAGGAGGGGCTGAAAAAGTCAATCAAATTGTTGAAAATTTCGTGATTCAAATTGAAACAGATCCGACCATTCTGCCCTATTTCGAAGGTTCTGATATAGACAGATTTGTTGAGAAATTGAGTGAACAAATTTGTGCACTGACGGGAGGAGGATGTGTTTATTCGGGTGACACAATGGAACACGTTCATGCTGGAATGAATATTACTGAGGCTGATTTTAATCGCACGGTTGATTTGCTTATTCGTGCAATGGATGCCGCTGACATACCTCATAGATCTCAAAATAAATTACTCAAAGTTCTTGCTCCTACTAGAAAAGAAATGTTGTATCGGTAAATGGTTCAATTCTATTCACCATATTGGTGCCTGTTTATCTTAACCCCAATTCTGGATAAGAAATGTCGGAACTGCTTAGTTTTTAAAGCTTTATCAATGACATAGAAGCTATTGTCATTTATATATTGGTTTTCAATAGGTAAGTGCCGTGATTTATTCCCTTATAGAGGCGAGAATTATGTTGTCTAGTCGCTCTAAACGCATAATGAACAACGAAGACAGGGGGATAAATAGCGGTGCTTATCCGGGATTGGGGTTATCTTAATAGATTGATAAATTCGTCTATCTTCTGTGATACTTTTGAGACATTTACCTCGCAAACTTAACCTCGCTGTCTAACTTCTTCAGATTTAACTGAAGGTCACAACAAATATTCCAAGCGAGGAACAAAATGAAAAAACTATCTAAAATCGTCTCGGCAAGTGTGTTAGCTGCCGCTTCTGGCCAGGCTTCTGCTGCAGATCTGACAATTGAAATTCAGAATCTTACTCAAGGCATTTATTTCACGCCTCTTCTCGTTGCAGCGCACGTTCCTGATGCGAGTTTATTTGGTGTGGGTGAGGCCGCTTCAGCTGAAATTGAAGCAATGGCCGAGGGCGGTGCGTTGGATGGATTGATAACCATAGGGACTTCCATTAACGCAAACGCGGTTGCTAACCCCGCTGGTGGGCTACTTGCACCTTCGGCTTCTACAACCGCGATGCTTACAAATGATGATACCAATACGGTGTTATCGATTGTCGGCATGATACTGCCTTCAAACGATGGATTTGTGGGACTCGATAATTGGACTATCCCTACCGAAGCAGGCACTTATACTATTTATCTTAATGCCTATGATGCTGGTACAGAAGCTAATGATGAGTTGCGTACGAGCATGCCAGTTCCTCCGCCATTAGATCCAGTGTTGGGGGCAGGTGGTTCAGGTGTGACAACTACTGAAACTAATGCGACCGTGCATATTCACCGCGGTAATATTGGTGATGCAGATGCCGCGGCGGGTACAAGTGACATGGTAAACAGCGTACATCGTTGGTTGAACCCTGTGGCGAAAGTAACAGTAACCGTAAACTAGGAGACTGTTAGCATGCTTAAATCAAATTTAAAACCTTTGCACCTAGCAACAATAAGTGCTCTGACTTTGTTGTTAACTGCCTGTGGCAGCGACAACAATGATCTTCCTACTCCACCAACCCCGCCGCCACCTCCACCTCCAGTGGATGTGAGTTATGAAGTGACGGTTACAAATCTAACTAATGCTCAACCTTTGTCACCCGTTGCGGTGATCCTTCATCAACAAGGTAACTTGTGGATGATTGGTGAATCAGCATCGGTTGAATTGGAAACCATGGCAGAAGGCGGCGACAACTCAGCACTTCTTGGTTTGTCTGTTGTTGAAGCGTCCGCTTCTGGAGCGGCGCCAATAGGCCCAGGTGCTAGCGAGACGATTAGTGTGACCATTCAGGACGTTACAAACGCTCGTTTGTCTGTCGCAACGATGTTGGTGAATACAAATGACGCCTTTACCGGTCTTAATGCTTGGGATCTCGGTCAACTAGAAGTTGGAGACACCTGGTCAACCCGCGCTAGGGCTTATGATTCGGGTACCGAACAAAATTCTGAAGCAGCTGGCACCATACCAGGGCCTGCTGATGGTGGAACAGGATTCGCTATGGCTAGGGATGATGTGGACTTTGTGGCTGCGCATCCAGGTGTGGTAACGTCTTCGGATAATTTACCCACTTCGATATTGGATTCTCAACATAAGTTTGACAACCCAGTGATCAGTATTAGCGTTACTCGCACAGAGTAACGGGCAGACTGACATGGGCCGGTTCAGAGACAATCCTTATATGGGACTGCAAACTTTGAACCGGCAATTTTGGTTTTGAGGCAAGAAAATGACAGAAAAAGTACTCGTAGTTGAAGATGATTTAGACATTGCACAGCTGATTCGTGTGAATTTGTCTGAATTAGGTATCGACATCACCCATTGTGATGACGGTGAACAAGCCATGCAGTTGGCGTTGGAAAATGACTACTCATTAATGATCTTGGACGTCATGCTTCCTCATGTCAGTGGCTTAGATATTTGCCGACAAGTGAGAGATAAAAAGCCCCAGCAGGCAATTATTATGTTAACGGCAAAAAACTCTGAGACAGACCGTGTACTCGGGTTGGAGCTTGGAGCTGATGATTACATGACCAAACCATTCAGTGTCCGAGAACTCCAAGCTAGAGTGCGATCACAACTGCGTAAAGTGGAAATACTTAAGCAGGCCATTCAATCTAAACCTGAAGAGAGTGAAAAGCCGCTGACCATTGGTTCCTTAGTGATCAATCAAAAAAATCACAACGTTATTTTTGAGAACAATACGCTAGATTTAACGGCAACTGAATTCGAGTTGTTGCTGCATTTGGCCAGCCACCCTAATCAGGTATTTAGCCGCAGTCAATTATTGGAATCTGTTTGGGGCTATCACCATAGTGGCTACGAACACACAGTAAACTCACACATTAATCGGCTGCGCGCCAAAATTGAGCACGACGCTACGTCTCCCAGTATTGTTCAGACGGTTTGGGGTGTTGGTTACAAATTCAATCCAGCTGGTGTTTCTGGGTGAAGTTAAAGCAAGTCAGTTTTCTTAAAACGCTTAATAATTAAACGTTTAAGCATGAGAATTATATTAACCGCTGTTTTAATGCGTTTTTGTTCTTTTTCACAGGCAGATAAAGAATTTATTTTGCCTCGAGATCCGTCATACTCTGTCGCTAATTCGTAACATTGTTTCTTATTTGCGCAGAGGAATGGAAGGGTGAGTGGAGCACTACTGATTGCATTTGCTATCGTTTTGGTCATAGAAGGTTTGGGGCCAATGCTTTTTCCGAAGCGATGGAAAAATTATATTCTGCAAATTTCATCGCAGCCCACTGAGCAATTGCGCACCATCGGCGGTGTGATGGTGACGATTGGTCTAGTATCGTTAATATTTCTGGTTAATTAACCCCAATCCCGGATAAGCAACGCCTGTAAGCATCGCTATTTATCCCCCTATCTTCGTTGTTCATTATGCGTTTAGAGCGACTAGACAACATAATTCTCGCCTTGATAAGGGAATAAATCACGGCACTTACCTATTAATAACCAATATCAAAATGACGATAGCTTCTATATCATTGATAAAGCTTTAAAAACTAAGCTATATCGACATTTCTTATCCAGAATTGGGGTTAATTAACTTTGTGCAAAACTAGCGCAGAATAATTACCCTTATGTTATAAAACGACGTTTTCGAAACGGTGAGTCTCTCCAAAAAAACGCAAATATCTTCAAAAGTGTAAAATCCGTTCAAAAAACGGATGATCTAGACAACATATTTTTGATAGAATCCCCGCCTAATTTTCTGACAGTTTTCTTTCATGGCTAAAAATGTAGTAGTACTCGGAACCCAATGGGGTGACGAGGGAAAAGGTAAGGTCGTTGACCTTCTCACAGACCAAGCAACCTATGTTGTTCGTTATCAAGGCGGCCACAATGCAGGTCATACACTGGTAATTGACGGCGAAAAAACCGTACTTCATCTCATTCCTTCAGGCATTCTTCGCGACAACGTTACCTGTGTTATTGGTAACGGTGTGGTATTGAGTCCAGAAGCACTTATCAAAGAAATGAAAATGCTCGAAGAGCGTGGTGTGCCAGTTAAAGAACGTCTGGTTATCAGCGAAGCTTGCCCGCTAATTTTGCCTTACCATATCGCACTAGATGTCGCACGCGAAGAAGCGAGAGGCGCGAAGGCAATAGGTACGACTGGACGTGGTATTGGTCCAGCGTATGAAGACAAAGTTTCCCGTCGTGGTTTGCGTGTGGGCGACCTGTTCAATGCTGAAGACTTTGCCGTCAAGCTGAAAGAAATTCTTGAATATCACAATTTTGTGTTAACTAATTACTATAAAGCTGCGCCCGTAGATTTTGACAAGGTGTTGAAAGAAGCCCTTGCGGTGGCAGACATGCTTAAAGCCATGGTAGTTGATGTGACTGACGAGCTGGATCAAGCCCGTAAGCGCGGTGACGCAATAATGTTTGAAGGTGCTCAGGGTACACTTTTGGATATTGATCATGGTACTTATCCTTATGTCACCTCGTCTAATACCACCGTTGGTGGAGTCGCAACAGGTGCAGGATTCGGTCCACTTAATTTAGATTATGTATTGGGTATTGTAAAAGCTTACACGACCCGCGTTGGCTCAGGTCCATTCCCGACAGAGTTGGAATGTGAAGTGGGTCAACACTTGGGTGTTAAAGGACACGAGTTTGGTGCAACAACGGGCCGCAAACGCCGCACAGGTTGGTTTGACGCCGTTGCTATGAAGCGCGCCGTTCAGATCAACTCTATCACCGGATTCTGCCTAACGAAGTTAGACGTGCTCGACGGTTTGAAAGAATTGCGCATTTGCACCGGATATAAGCACCAAGACGGCACAGTGAAAGATGTTCCACCTATGGCGGCCGATGGTTACGATTTAGTCGAGCCTGTGTATGAGTCGATGCCAGGGTGGAGTGACACAACATTTGGTGTAACAACCTTTGATGGACTTCCTCAAGCGGCAAAAAACTATATCAAGCGTTTGGAAGAACTTACTGGTGTGCCTATTGATATTATTTCTACTGGGCCAGACCGCAACGAAACTATCGTGCTGCGTCACCCATTTGATGCCTGATAAGCTCAAAAAATGAATGAAAGCCGCGCGTCATTGTGCGGCTTTTTTTTGCGCGTTTTGCCCCCATATCTGTCAAAACAGACAGAAGTGGCTGGATACAGCCAACCTGTGTAATAATACAGGTAGTACCAGTTTGAGAGGTGTTTATGAGCGTTGTCAGTATACCCGTTTCCGAATCACAAACAGCATCACCAATTGCCGTCATTGTTAATGACTTAAGAGATTCTTTTTCAACCGGTTATACCAAAGACTATGGTTGGCGGGTTGAGCAGCTAAAAAAGATCATTCAAATGACCGAGGAGCAGCAGGATAAGATCATTGCTGCGTTAAAAGCCGATTTGGGAAAATGCAAATCAGAGTCTTGGACATCCGAAATTGGGTTTATTATTGGCGATGCCAAACACACACTAAAGTACCTGAAAAAATGGATGAAGCCACGTAAGGTTTCAACACCTGTCGCAGCACAACCAGGTAAAAGCTATCAGCTCCCCGAGCCTCTAGGTACAGCTTTGATCATTGGCGCCTGGAATTATCCCTTTCAACTTGTTTTTGCTCCTCTTATTGCCGCGGTGGCTGCGGGAAATTGTGCCGTATTAAAACCCTCTGAGTTAGCACCTGAAGTTTCTAAACTTATTGCTGACATTGTTCCGCAATATTTAGACAGCAATGCAATTGCCGTGGTCGAAGGTGCGGTGGATGAAACAACAGAATTATTAAATCAGCAGTTTGATCATATTTTTTATACCGGTGGCGAGGTTGTGGGCAAAATTGTTATGCGTGCCGCATCTGAGCATTTGACTCCTGTCACCCTTGAACTCGGTGGAAAAAGCCCCTGTATCGTTGAGAACAGTGCGGACATTGACGTAACCGCCGCAAGGATAGTGTGGAGCAAATGGATGAATGCCGGTCAAACCTGTGTCGCTCCGGATTACATCTTGGTTGAAAAATCAATGTCGAGTGAATTGATTGCCGCCATTCAAGCCAAGCTTAAGACATTCTATGGTGAAAATATTCAGGCTAATCCGGATTATGGGCGAATTATTAATGGCCGACATTTCGATCGGTTAGTGAGTTACCTTGAAGATCAAAACGTGATTGTCGGTGGAGAAAAAGATAAAGAGAGTCGCTTCCTGTCACCGACTATTGTTTTAGACCCAGATTTGCAAAGCCCGCTTATGCAGCAGGAAATTTTTGGTCCGATTTTGCCCGTCATCACTTTGGATTCCATCAAAGAAGCGATTCCTTTTGTGAATAAACGACCCAAACCACTTGCTCTTTATGTGTATACCAATGATTCAAATTATGAAGAGAAGGTTCTTACCCAAACGTCCGCTGGAAACACCTGTGTTAACGATGGGTTTATGTTTATGGTCAACCCAGATTTGCCCTTTGGCGGGGTAGGTAACAGTGGAATGGGTAACTATCACGGAAAGTTCGGCTTTGATACCTTCAGCCATCTCAAAACGGTAATGAAACGAAGTTTCAAATTTGATGTAAGTCTTCGTTATCCGCCCTTTAGCACCATGAAATTGGCGATCCTGAAGAAGCTTCTATAATGAATTCCAGTGCGCTTCGTCCATTTCATCTAGCCATTCCGGTTACTTGTTTAAAAGAGGCCGAAGCTTTTTATGGCGGCTTACTGGGTTGTGAAAAAGGGCGCCAGTCTGATCACTGGATCGATTGGGACTTTTTTGGCCATCAGTTGGTAACGCACTTGGTGGCAAATATGCCCAATCAGCCAGAGCCCAATGACGTCGACAACAAAGCGGTACCTGTGCCACATTTTGGTGTGGTATTGAGTATGTCAGATTGGCAGGCCTTGTCAGAAAGGCTGCAGGCCAATCATACCAACTTTATCATCGACCCCTATGTGCGTTTTGCCGGCCAACCTGGCGAACAGGCGACTCTGTTTTTCCTTGATCCCAGTGGCAATGCGCTAGAATTCAAAGCTTTTAAAGATCTAGAGCAATTGTTTGCGAAATAGGTTGTAGATTGTTTAGTCCAAGTTATTTAATGTCCCATTTTTATAAATCGATGTCCCGATTTTAATAACTCAGCCTCTGCTACCCGCAGTTTTAATGGCCTTTGTAGCATGTTGTCTCAATTTTAAAAAAAACCGTCTCATTTTTAGTAACCACTGTTCGGTCTTTTCTCACATACTTGTCACCAGCTGAACACAGCGGTTTTAACAAAGGTAAGCATATGAAGACTTTTTCAAGTTCAATGCATAAAACCGATTTGATGTGGCATGGGCAAGGACGCATTTAACTCAGCCAAAGGATACGGAGACTTCAAGGAAAAGACAGAGGTCAGGGAATTGAAAAGGCACTTTAGAGGAAACAGACAGATTTCAGTTATAAGTTGTATGAAATGCTGTTTGAATTAAGGAAAACCACTGGAGAGTATCCAGCGAAAAGCTGAAAGGAAGCTAATTGCAAAATCAATCGAATATTCTTTGCTCAATGGAAGAGTAGATTACGCTGACACGTTGTTCGATTGAGATAGCAAAAGGATGTAGTTGTATCACGGATGATAGTCTAATTGCCCTTCAGAGTTTAGCTTTGAAGGGCAGCTAGATATTTAACCCCAATCTTGGAAAAGCAATGTCGGAATTGCTTAGTTTTTAGTGCTCAATAAACGCACTGGGTGTTACGCCAAATTCTGCTTTGAAGCAGGTGCTAAAATAAGATTGGGAAGAAAACCCTACCTGATAAGACACATCTCCAACCGCAATACCTTTTGATAAGAGTTTTTTGGCTTTCTCTAAACGATATTTGCGCAAATAATCGGTGAAGTTGTAGTCGATCAATGCCGAGAGTTTGCGATTTAATTGCCGTTCGCTAACAAACAACTTTTGTGCCGCCAACGCCCGACTAAAATCATCATCTTGATAATGCTCTTCAACAACTTGAACAAAGTTGTCATAGAATACCCTGTCTCGTTCATTATCAAATTCGACATTGATTTTCTGCGTGTCCTTGCCTTCTTCGTTCGTTGCTAGGACCAAGGCATCTAAAGCGTTGCGCCCGAATCTTCGTTGGATCATTTTACGGATTGATAGCAAGCGGGTAACACGAATTTGTAGCTCTTCTGTTGAAAAAGGCTTGCTCATGTAATCATCCACATTCAGTTTCAAGCCTTGAATGCGGCTTTGATCATCACCTTTGGCGGTCAGCATCACCACCGGGATATGTGCAGTAATATCGTTTTCACGAATCGCTGCAACCAGTTCGTGACCGTTGAGCTTTGGCATCATCAAATCGGTAATAATTAAGTCTGGCAACATCTCAGTGGCAATTTCCAGCCCTTTAGCACCATCTGGAGCGACTAAACACTGGCCTACTGATGCAAGACATTCAACGATAAATTCGCGCATTTCTGGGTTATCCTCTACAACGAGAATTGTATTTTCTGCTGTTGAGTCTTCCGGAATTTCTGTGGGATTAAATTTCGCATCGGTTAACGGTGAAAATTGGTAGAGAATAGGCGTAGAGATGCCATCGGATAGCGTATTGGCTGCGGTCAAACTTGCAGGGAGTTTAAGTGTAAACTGCGTGCCATGTCCTATTTCACTGGCAACGGCAATACCGCCATTATTTGCTTCAACCAATTCCTTCACATAGGCTAACCCTAGCCCCGAACCGACAATATTGTCATCGTTTTCCACTCTCACAAATCGCTCGAATATTCTGGGCAACAATTCAGAACTAATGCCAGGCCCATTGTCGATGACATTAATCTCAACCTGCTGATTTTTAATTTTGCATGTAATGTCGATATTGGCGCCAAATGGACAATATTTAACGGCATTGGAAATAAGGTTCGACAAGATTTTTTCAAACGAATCTTTGATCAGCTCCATTGATGCATCACCTTTTACATCGAGGGTGAGGGTTTGAGAGCGCAAGTCGACCAGAGGTTTAAAGGATTCCACAATTTCTTGCAGAGATTTTCTTGCATCATAAGACTTGTATTGGATTTCTTGATCGGTCTCGAGCTTGGCCAGTTCCAGTATCTGATCGACCATTCGATTCAGTCGTTTAGCATTGCGATAAATTAACTCCATCATGCGTCCAGATTTGGGATCTTTGATTTCTGTAGCCAGTTTTTGTAAAGGTGAAATGATCAGAGTCAATGGCGTACGGAATTCATGGGAGACATTGGCAAAGAGGGTTTTTTGTTGTTCTAGCAAACCACGAATTTGTTGATTGCTTTTGTTTAATGCTTCGGTTTGTCGTTGCAACTCGGTTGTGCGTTCATAAACGGCCTTTTCTAATGTTACATTGACTTTCTGCAACTGTCGGGTACGGAAGGTTAAGATCCAGGCAAGAAGTGTAATGGATAAAATTAGATAAATTGTATACGCCCACCAGGTTTTCCATAACGGTGGTAAAATAGTCATGGGAACCGTTAAGCCCTCACGATTCCAAACCCCATCATTGTTAGAGCCTTGCACCCTAAACTGGTAATTGCCTGCAGGTACATTAGTGTAGGTCGCACGATTATCATTCCCCGCTTCAATCCAGTTCTCGTCAAAACCTTCCAACTTGTAGCGGTATTGGTTTTTCTCAGGTGCAGTAAAATCCATGGCGGCATATTCAAAAGCGAAGAAATAGTCTTTGTGGTTTAGTTGGATGGCGCCATTTGCATTTTCAACGTCAGATAATGGTGTTGTTTGATTGAGTCTTAAGAAGTTTGTCAGTTGAATCGGCGGGATGTAGTTGTTCTTTTTGAGGTCTTCAGGGTAAAACGCGTTAAATCCATTAACACCGCCAAAATAGAGTCTACCCGTCGGATCAATATACGATGAATTATGCTGAAATTCTGTCCCTTGCAACCCATGTTCTTTTCCAAATATATCGAGCACCTCACCATTTTGGGATAATTTCGATATCCCGTTCGCCGTGCTTACCCAAATAACTCCACTTTGATCTTCTTGCAGGTCATATATTGAATCGCTACTCAAACCTGTACTTGTATTGATATGTTTAAATTTAAAATTTTTGTTGCGTTTTTCCTCCTCATTCAAATAGTTAAGCCCCGAGCCAAACGTTCCGATCCAAAGATTGCCGCGGCTATCTATTTTCGTAAAGGAGGTTTTGTTTCCACTGAGTGAATCTTTATCTTCATCACTGTGAATGAAATTGGTGACTTGCATCGATTCTATGTCAACCCGGTCTGCGCCTTTTTGATAGTGTGCAACCCACATGATGCCGCTTGAATCTAAAGCAATACCTACTGGGAATTTGGAGGTAAGAACTTGAGAGTCACCTGAAATACCTGAAATTAAGTGAAAAGAATCATTATGCGAATCATAAACGCTTATTCCGGCAAACATAGATCCTATAAGTAATTGATTGTTTTCGTTTAAAACTAGTTTTGCCACTGCATTAGAAAAAAGGCCCGTTTGCTTTGTGAAAAGTCTTGATGATTTGTTAATTGGGTCATGTAAACAAAGACCATCTTGTTGTGTGCCAATCCATAGCCTATTTTGATTTTCAAAAAGCAAAGCGGTGAGAAAAGGCGTATCATTCTCAAAGCAATTCAAGCCCTCCAAGGCAGTTAATTGATCTGTTTCAATACTGTATTTGTAAAGCTTGTGCCTTGATGCAACATAAATACTCGATTCGTTTGCATAAGCTATAGCATTTATAACCTCGAAGTCACGAATGTCATGATCTATATTGACAGTCAACAACCCCTCGTAGCTCAAATTACGCTTGTAAAGACCATCATTGGAACCATACCAAAGCGTGTTGTCAGCAGTTTTTGCCAGTGTTGATACATAACGTATCAGCCTCAAGTTTTTTTGCCTGATGAGTTTGATATCCTCTAAATTTCCGCTGGTAGAAAAAAACAATTGGTATTCAAACTCTGTCCCATTCGCAACCACCAATAAACGATTGTCACCCAGGTAATACATATCAGGCGCATCTTTGCTTTCCAATAGCACTGTTAATTCGCTCTCGCCTTCTTGCTGATAAGCTATATGCCCTGCGAATCTCGAGAATAGGACGTTTTTTACTAAAATTTGTTTATTTGTACCGATCGATAGAGGTTCTGAATTGCCAATAACTCGTATACTGTGATTTTGAAGCAGCCCAGTCTTTTTATCGTATTTAGCGAGTTTATCTCTTCGTGTGCCTACCCATAAAGTTTCTTCGGTTCCATCCTCAATCGACAAAATCTCTGGTGTCGTCTCAAAACCATCATGCTCCTTTAAGGAAAAATCATCTTCATCTGGAAGGTATTCAAATAGGCCATGTGTAGTACCAACCCAAAACGTAAATTCTTTATCAAGGAATAGGGTTTTTGGGTAACCAGTAGTTCCTTTAGCTTTGAACAATTTATTACTGGAAAAGATTTTGAATTTATCGGTTTTGAAATCATATTTGCCCAAGCTTGCATTCGTTGCAATCCAAACATTTCCCATTTTGTCTTCTGCAATGTCAAAAATCCATTTTCCTGGTAAGCGCTTGTTAGGGTTTTCATTTGTCGAATAATCTTCGAAATTGACACCATCATATTTGAATACTCCATCTTGCGTGCCGATCCAAAAAAAACCGCGGCTATCTTGAAACAATGATTCTATATATTGAGAGCCAGGAGTCTTTACGTGATGAAGTTGGCTCGCTTGCAGTGATTGGATGAGGCTATTCGACAATAGTAAAACGAAGATTATGATGTTTCCAACGAAACGGTAAATTGAATTCATTAAATTTGTTTATTCTTGATATATTTATCTGAAGGCCCAGATTACACAGTGAAAAACAAAATACAACGGCTTTCGTAGCCAAAAAAGAGGCATAGGCCTCTCTTTTACTCGCTTAAGTATTCACCCCTCTTCATACTCATCATCAAATATCTCTTCAATGGGCATGGCAAACAACCGTGCGGCTTTGAAGGCCAGGGGTAAACTAGGGTCGAATTTACCTTTTTCGATGGCGTTGATGGTTTGACGACTGACGTCTAGGGCTTCGGCTAGATCAGCTTGGGTCCAGTCCCGTTCAGCGCGCAATACTTTTAAACGATTTTTCATGCATATCTCCGGTATCCGAAGAAAATCGCGATACCATAGCTGATACCCATGACAAACAAGATGTTTGAAGGGTTCGGTTCGTGCTCAAATAGCTTGACCGCCTCAACCAGTCCGTACAGGGCGCCAAAGACCATGCTTACACCTAAAGAAATCGCCATAGCGTTAAACTGTATTTTGCGCTGCATTTCATCCATATCTTCCAAGTGATTTTTGTTAGCGATGATCATTTTGTATCCCATGATCAGGTTGACTGTGACGGCTATCAAGGTAAAGGTTGAGCCGAAGTCCCATATAAACTTTGGACCAAACGCAACAATGGCGAGGCTGAACACCCAGCCAAAGGTCCAAATCATCAATTGTTTTGATGAACGTTTCATCCGCTGGGCCAGTTTTTCAGGTTTTGTTGACATTGCATTCATTTGTCTATCTCCTTTGATAAAAAGTAAATAATACTTTACTTAATGTGAAGGTTAAGCGACAAAATATTCAATGTCAAGTCTGTTTTACATAAAGTTTGGTTTACTAGATATTTTCTCTTGGGTAGTTGAGTTTGAATCATTGCGTTACCCAGGGTTCCTAAATCCCGTAGCACTAAAGTTCTATGTTGATTTCATTGGTTGTCTACTAAACCTATTCAGAACCTATCATCGAGAGAAAAATAAAATGAAAAAACGTTCAATGCTCTGTTTAATCGCGTGTGTACTTGTGTCGTACAATACATTTGCAAACGTTTGTCGAGATGTCGTTGTACTTGTACATGGGAATACAGCATCACCAAGTAGTTGGAATAACACTTATAACCTTTTACTGAGCAATGGCTATTCAAGTTCTGAGATCTACCGGCCTAATTGGGGATCGAAATCCTGTGCGGCGTGCAACAACCACAATGGCAGCGAAGAAACGCCTGTCAGACAGGCAATTGTTAGCGCATTAGCCAACTCATGTACGGGTAAAATAGACGTCATCGGTCACTCAATGGGGGCAACCTTGGCTGCACAGCAAATTTCTAAATTGGGTGTCGCTTCTAGTGTCGATACTTTTGTAGGCATCGCTGGTGCTTTTCGTGGTTTGTGGACTTGTGGTGCGTACCCATTTAACGTATGGAGTTCGACTTGTGGGTATTATGGGCTGTCCATTCAAAGTCCATTTCTGGATAGTCTATTTGGCGAACCTTTGGGAGACAAAGTCTACTCAATAAAGAGCAACATTGATCAAGTGGTCTGTGCAACAGGAGTCTGCTCTGTTGGTGGTGTTCACAGCAGTCGCATTTGGAATGAGTCAGCGAGCTATACTTATACATTAGGTCATTTTGGTCTGCAGAGCGATACTGCAACTCAACAATACAATTTAATCAATTAAACAAAAAAAGACGCGCTATTGCGCGTCTTATTAAAATGCTTTTGTGAATGAGTGCGAGAAACTACACGCGCTCAAATACCGTAGCGATCCCCTGACCCAAACCAATACACATGGTGGCTAAGCCAATAGACTTGTCATTCGCTTCCATCAAATTAAGCAAGGTCGTAGAGATACGTGCACCTGAACAACCTAATGGATGTCCAAGGGCAATGGCACCACCGTTTAAGTTCACTTTATCTTCATAGCTATCAATCCAGCCAAGTTGTTTGATACAAGACAATGCTTGCGCGGCAAAGGCTTCGTTAAACTCTGCCAATTCAATATCGTCCATGGTCATGCCCGCACGCTGCAAGGCTTTTTTGGTTGCCGGAACTGGGCCAAAGCCCATAATTGCTGCGTCACACCCTGCTACGGCCATAGAGCGGATTTTCGCTCTCGGCGTCAAGCCTAGTGCTTTTGCACGCTCTGCAGACATTAATAACATAGCAGCAGCACCGTCAGATATCGCAGACGATGTTCCCGCGGTGACGGTGCCATTGACCGGATCAAATACCGGACGCAAAGCGGCCATGGTTTCAACGGTTGAATCAGGGCGGATCACTTCGTCAGCATCAATTAACTTAAGTACACCCTTAGCATCATGGCCTTCAACAGGCACGATTTCGTTATTCCAACGACCGTCAAGGTGCGCTTGATGAGCTTTTTGATGTGAGCGTGCGCCAAAGGCGTCTTGCATCTCACGGGTAATACCGTTTTGACGACCAAGCAATTCTGCTGTCATGCCCATGTTGCCTGATGCCTTGGCTGTGTACTTGGCCAAGCCAGGGTGGAAATCCAAGTTGAAGTTCATGGGTACATGGCCCATGTGCTCAACACCACCGATCATGTACACATCACCTTGTCCGAGCATGATGCCTTTGGCCGCATCGTGCAGCGCTTGCATGGACGAGCCACATAAGCGATTGACGGTTACTGCTGCTGTGGTGCGCGGAATGCTGGTTAGCAATTGTGCGTTGCGAGCAACGTTGAAACCTTGTTCTTTGGTTTGTTGTACACAACCCCAGATAATGTCTTCGATTTCAGCGGGATCAACGTTTGGATTACGTTCAAGCAACTTGCTCATCAAATGTGCTGAAAGGGTTTCAGCTCTGACGTTGCGGAATACACCGCCTTTTGAACGACCCATTGGGGTACGAATGCAATCAATAACGACTACGTCTTTCATGTTTATTCTCCTTGGGTCGATTAAGCGGTTTGTGCAAAGTAAGATTTACCTGATGCCGCCATTTCGCGAACACCGTCTGAAATTTGGTAAATCGGTCCAAGGTGCGCGTATTTGTCAGCCAGTGCGACAAAATTGCTTAAACCCATGGTTTCGATGTAACGGAAAATACCGCCTCTAAATGGAGGGAAGCCTAATCCGTAAAGTAGTGCCATGTCAGCTTCAGCTGCACTGCCTACAATTCCTTCTTCAAGACAACGAATTGCTTCGTTGGCCATAGGCACCATAACTCGGGCAATAATTTCCTCTGCATCAAAGTCTTTCGAATCAGCGCAGTGTGGTTTAAATAATGCGTATGCTTCGTCCGCAGCAACTTTTGTTGGGCGTCCACGTTTGTCTAAACCAAAGTTATAGAAGCCTTTGCCGTTTTTCTGACCTAAGCGTTCCGCACGATACAGACAAGTCACCGGGTCATTATCGATTTTTTGCATGCGCTCTGGAATGCCATCAGCCATTACACCTGAAGCGTGATCAGCCGTGTCCATACCTACAACGTCGAGCAAGTAAGCCGGACCCATAGGCCAGCCAAATACTTTTTCCATGACTTTGTCGACAGCAACAAAATCTGCCCCATCAAGCACCAATTTGCTGAATCCAGCAAAATAAGGGAACAATACGCGATTCACCAAAAAGCCTGGGCAGTCGTTAACAACAATAGGGGTCTTACCCATTTTCAACGTAGCGGCGACTACTGCAGAAATTGTTTCGTCAGTGGTTTTTTCGCCACGAATAATTTCTACTAACGGCATTTTATGCACTGGGTTGAAGAAGTGCATTCCGCAGAACCGCTCTGGTTTGTCTAGATTTTCCGCAAGTTGATTGATGGAAATCGTCGAAGTGTTGGAACAAATAATGGCATCGTCAGCAACCGTTTGTTCCGTTTCTTTCAATACAATGCCTTTTACTTTTGGATTTTCAACTACTGCTTCAATCACCAAGTCGGCATCTTTCATTGCCGAGTATTCCAAAGTAGGCACGATACTATTAAGTGTTGCAGCCATTTTAGCGGGGTCAACTTTGCCGCGCTTCATACCTTTACCCAGGATCTTGGCAGCTTCATTGAGCCCTAAATCCAACGCAGGTTGCGCGATATCTTTCATGATGACTGGCGTACCTTTCACCGCAGATTGGTAAGCAATTCCGCCACCCATGATACCTGCGCCAAGCACTGCTGTTTGTTTAACGGCTTTGGTTGCGACTTTAGTTTGTTTTTTACCTTTACTTTTTACTAGTTGATCAGCAAGGAAGATGCCTACTTGTGCTTTAGCTGCATCAGATTTTGCTAAAGTGACAAAACCTTGGTTTTCTAATGCCAATGCACCGTCACGATCCATTCCGGCAGCTTTTGATACAGTGTCTACCATCATATGAGGTGCAGGATAATGCTTGCCTGCCTGCGCAGCGACCATGGCCTTAGCGGTGGAGAAGCTCATCATCGCTTCATTTGGGCTCAATGAAAGCGGTGCTTTCTTCTGGGCTCGGCGGCTTTGCCAATCAAATTTGCCATCGATAGCATCAGTTAAAACACTGATAGCAGCTTCGATTAAGTTCTCTGGTGCTACCACGCTGTCTACTGCACCTTCAGCTAGTGCCTTAGCAGCTTTGCGATCTCTGCCAGTCGTCATCCACTCAAGTGCATTATCAGAACCAATCAAACGAGGTAAGCGAACTGTACCACCAAAACCTGGCATCAAACCCAATTTAACTTCTGGCAACCCAATACTTGCGGTCGTGTCTGCAACACGCATGTCACAGGCTAAGGTCATTTCACAACCACCGCCAAGAGCAAAACCATTCACTGCTGCAACGGTTGGAAAAGGTAAGTCTTCGAATCGGTCAAATACATGAGATGTTTTTGCTACCCAGCTTAATACCTCTTCTTCAGCTAAGGCAAACAAACCGGTAAACTCTGTGATGTCTGCACCTACTATGAAGGTTGACTTCGCGGAACGGACGAAAACGCCTTTGACTTGATCGTTGCTAGCCAATGCTTGGGTAGCCTGATCTAATTCTGAAACGGTTTGCTGGTCGAACTTATTGACAGAGCCTTGGGCGTCAAACACCAACTCTGCAATGCCGTTGTCTAGCAATTTTGCACAAAGGCTTTTGCCTTCAAAAATCATTGTTGTCTCCTTCATCTTAGTAAGGATTTCGCTGCATTCGAAAACAGATCAAAAAATCATTTTTTCGTGTTATGCGCAGCTTAGTGTAGGGTTTTTGTGTGCACGAGGTTTATTCATGCATTCGTACAAATATTGTTGAACAGATTTGAAAGCGCAACCTAATTTCAACGTTCCATTTACATAAGGCTAAATTCTGCAATATCAAGCCGTATTCTCTTGCAAATTTAGCCGGATAACTTTAGGTTTAAGCCTAAGGCCAATGTGTTTTGTTACTGGAAGCATCTACTCTTGTTAAGATTCTCCAAAGTGGTATTTATCACCTTTACTTTCGTTGCACACTCTTTTGCGACATTGGCCGTCATGCCTGATGGAAACAGTGACGAATTGGCCCACCAACGCAACGTGTATAAAGCATTGGAGAACATGGTCGCAAAGCCAAATTCTGCCGAATACCGCAGACTCAGGGAGCAATTGCATGGCTATGCTCTTGAGCCTTACATCGAACAAATCACACTGAAACGCTACCCGTATCTGGCTAATCAACAGAAAATCGATGATTTCCTAACCAAGTACGAAGGTACACCTTTGGATCGGCCATTGCGCCACAAATGGTTGGAATACCTAAAGAAAAAAGATTTACCTGAGTTATACCTTGAATACTTTTCCCCTACGGCTAACGTGGAATTAACCTGTCAGTATCTGGCTTATCAATTACAAGGTGAGAGTAATCAACAACAAGTATTTGAGCAGGCAAGTAAGTTGTGGGTAGTCGGCCGTTCTCAACCAAATGAATGTGATCCAGTCTTTGATGCATGGCAAAAAGCGGGTTATCGCACTGAAGATAAAGTTCTCGCGCGCATGCAATTAGCGGGAAACGGTGGCAATCAGACGTTACTTCCTTATCTCAAAACCTTGCTGCCAAAATCTAAGCAATACTTAGCTGATTTGTGGCTGAGCGTAAGGCGCTCTCCGAGCTTTGTCAGTCGTTTGTCGCGGTTTCCACAAAAATACCCAGAACACGAAATGGATATTCTCCAGTATGGCCTGGGCAGGCTTGTTTGGCGTGATGAAGAGTTAGCACTGAAAACTTGGCAAGGCGTACTAAAGCGTTATCAAGTGAATCCGCTTCGACAGCGAGAAATGGCATCCAAGTTTGCCATTGCACTTACCATTGATGAGCATCCTAAAGCTGAAGAATGGCTCGAAAAGGCCAATCATCAACAGGCAGACGATCAAATATTCCGCTGGCACCTAGCTCATGTTTTAAAATCTGGCGACTGGCAACATGCGTTAGATGTAATTGACGCGATACCTAAAAAAGCCTCGCAAGATTTGAGTTTTCGTTATTGGCAGGCCAGAGCTTTTGAACAGTTGAATGCAGTTGACAATGCTCAGGCAGGTTATGATTTGCTCTCTAAACAACGCCACTACTATGGTTTTTTAGCAAGCGGCAAGTTGTCTAAATCGCCAACCATTGTTGATAGACCGCTGGAGTTTGATCCCCAAACTCTTGCACAAATTGCCAATATGCCAGCGGCAAAACGTGCTTATGAGTTTCTTCAACTCGAACGATTTACCCAAGCAAGACGAGAGTGGTTCTATTTACAATCACAATTGACTGAAGAGCAAAAGCTGGCTTCTGCGGTGCTTGCCGATAGTTGGCAATGGCATGACAGGGCGATATACGGATTTTCAACTACCGGATACCTGGATGATATCAAGCGCCGCTTTCCTATGGCATACCGAACTGAATTGCAAAACCATTCTGAAGCAAATCAAGTGGATCCAGCATGGGCATTCGCTATCGCCCGCCGAGAAAGTTCGTTTATGACGGATGCCAACAGTAGTGCTGGCGCTCGTGGTTTAATGCAATTGTTACCTGGTACAGCACGATATCTTGCAAAGAAAAGGATCCGCTCAAACGTGTTGTACAATCCCGACACGAATGCAGAGTTTGGTACACAGTATTTGCGTTATTTGCTTGATAAAATGGATAACAACCCGGTTTTGGCAACAGCTTCATACAACGCTGGGTGGCGCAGAGTACAAAAGTGGATACCCAAAGATAACGCAATGCCAATGGATGTATGGATCGAAACGATCCCTTTCAAAGAAACCAGAAATTACGTTAAGGCAGTATTGGCCTATCGTCAGATCTATGCACAGCAGCTTGGCCAGCCCAGTACGTTGTTTACAGAGTTGGCAAAAATGCAATTGGGTGGCAATGAGCAACTTATAGAGCTGAATTGAGCCAAGTTTCAACAAATTTTCGGGTTCAAAAGTAGTTTGAACTGGGCAGCTGGATATTGACCCAGCCCCTATCTTCTATGTTAGTGTAGCGGCCAATCAAAGGTCATTGTTTAGGTTAACCACACATCATGTCCCAAATTTCCAAATTATATCCACAACATATTCAGGAAATGCAAAAACGTACTAAGGAAGCACTTCTACGTGACGGACTTGAAGGGCTTGTCATCCACTCAGGTCAGAGTAAAAGAATGTTTCTTGATGACAACCATTATCCTTTTCATGTTAATCCTCAGTTTAAAGCCTGGGTGCCGGTTATTGATAATCCCAACTGCTGGCTAGTAGTTAACGGTGTGGATAAACCTAAACTGATTTTTTATCGACCTAAAGATTTTTGGCACAAAGTCCCGCCAGAGCCAAATGACTTTTGGGTAGAGCAATTTGATATCGTGTTGCTGACCCAAGCCGATGCAGTAGAAAAGCATCTACCCTATGATAAGGCGAATTTTGCCTACGTTGGAGAGTATGTCGAAGTTGCCAAAGCACTTGGATTTGAACTTGTGAATCCAGACAGGGCGCTACACTTTTTACATTATTATCGAGCCTATAAAACCGACTACGAAATGGCCTGCATGCGCGAAGCCAACACTTTGGCAGTAGCCGGTCATAAATCCGCAGCAGAGGCGTTTCGTAACAAACAAAGTGAATTTGATATCAATCAGGCGTATTTGAAAGCCGTACGCCAAGGTGACAATCAAGTGCCTTATACCAATATTGTGGCACTCAACCAAAACGCAGCCATACTGCACTATATGGTGACTGATACCGCCACGCCTGAGGAGCATCGCTCGTTTTTAATCGATGCTGGGGCGAGTTTTCACGGCTATGCAGCAGATATCACACGCACTTATTGTCATACCGAAAACAAGTTTGCTGAAATGATCGCCGCAATGGATCAGGTAACACTTAGCTTGGTTGATCAATTGAAACCAGGTGTACCTTATGCTGATATTCATTTGGCGGCACACCAGCACATTGGTCGATTACTCAATGAGTTTGGGATTGTTAATTTACACGCTGAAGATATCGTAAAAGAAGGGATCACCAAAACTTTCTTTCCCCACGGGATAGGACATTTCCTGGGTTTACAAGTCCATGATGTAGGTGGGCATGTTGCAGACGACCGAGGTACACCAAACCCTCCCCCTGAGGCACACCCGTTTTTACGTTTGACTCGAACTGTCGAAGCCAAGCAAGTCTTTACCATTGAACCTGGCCTTTACTTCATCCCAAGTCTGCTTGAAGAATTAAGAAGTTCGCCACAATCTAAATATATTAATTGGAATGAGATCCAAGCCCTTGCATCTTTTGGTGGCATTCGCATTGAGGACAATATCATTGTTCATCGAGAGCGTAATGAGAATATGTCGCGAGAATTAGGGTTAAAATAATTAAATTCGAACAGGTTTTTTTTGAAACACAATTATTACGGCGTTTTTCGTATTTACGGCTAGAATGAAACGATAAGATTAATGTAGTTTAATTCCTGTTCTATTTTGAATAACCACCAAGATAAAGCGACGAATGGAAAACCCAAGCCTGAGAAGGATGTCATTTTTCTCAACGTTCTTCGAGTTGGGATCTTGGTTGTGTTTGCCGTTTGGATTATTGAATACCAAGCAGGCTTAGTTCGTTATTTCGATAGCTTTGGCTACGGACTCACAATTATTGTGATCCTGATCTCATATGCTTTGAGTCGCATTTTCAATCGAAACACCCTTGCCAAAACATTAGTATTTGTTCACGCCGCCATTTATTTATTAATGTTAGCGGTGCTAGGTTTTCTCAGTGCAGCAGAAGACGGCAACCTCTACTCTATTGCGACGTCATTGCAATGGATCCCTATTATTTACATTTTGGCATTCTTATTTCTAAGTAAACGCTTGGCCATCATAGCTGCGATATCGGTCTATTTGATCTTGGTCGCTATGTTACTGCTCACCTTTTCTGGGTTATTTCCGGTTCAAAACCACGAGCTGCGTTTACTGATGGTCAACATGAGTCTTTCGCATGGTTTATACATCGTATGTATGTTTGCGGTGGTTAGATTAAAACGAGATTCCAAAAAACAGACCGTCATCGCCAGGGATCTCGAAAAAGCCGTTAATTTCGATTCGATGTTGAAAATTGCCAATAGGCGACATCTTCAGCAACTTATGGATAGCTATGAGTCGAATCAACAAGCGGTCACTCTGTTATTAATAGATATTGATAATTTTAAACAAATTAACGATACCTATGGTCATCAAGCTGGCGATGAAGTGCTGTTAACCTTGGTTGAGTGTATCAAGAAGAACCTCAGGCCCTCAGATGTAATCGGTCGATGGGGGGGCGAAGAATTCATGATCTTAACCCAAGATGCGCTAGGCGAAGACGTCACAATTTTAGCAGAAAGGGTCCGCCGGGCCGTTGAGCATGAAACATTTCCTCATGTACAAGATGTCACAATCAGTATGGGCGTAGCCGATTTGAACGATGGCTTAGACACTGAATCCGCATTTAGATCCGCAGATAGAGCTTTGTACAAAGCAAAAAGAAGCGGACGAAATAAAGTTGTGATCCATAGTTGACCTAAATCTAAGATTGGGGTTATTTCGTGACTGATTTGGGTTAGATATATGAACGCAATAGTTCTTCTGTTAAAAATCGTTTGAATTTTGTTCAAGTAAATTCATTGCTGGCCGATACCCTGACGAGGTTTTAAGGGGGTTCTATGCTTGAACAATCATTTGGTTTCCATTCCAAGCCAGCAAATTCTGATAGTAATGACACATCACCAGCTAAATTATCGAGTGAACTGCCAGTATTATCAGGTATGAAAGATGCCGAAAACTCGAGTCTAAGGTTAGATATCAGTGAAAGTGACTTGAAAATACTGCGAAATATGAATTGATAAGAGACCTTTTCCACTAGACCCTATTGAGCTAGACTTATTAGTAACTGTTAACAAAAGGAAAGGTCAGATGGTTGCAAGTTTTACTCATTCCCATGGTTTTACAAATCTAGATATGCCGGGCTGGTTATCCAGTGCAAAAGTTTTTTTTAGAAACTTCTACGAGCTCCTTCTCACCATAGCCTTTGTTTTTATTTATACCGTTTATATCGACTATCAACATGATCAGCGCATGGCTTTGATTAGTGAACCGGCTGTTAATGATTTTTATTTTGTTGATTACTATCAAATCGATCCTAAGTCCGATCATCAGTTTCGTTACTTGCCGATTCGGGTAATGTCGATTGAAGGGCAACAAGTAACATTTAAAGTTGGCAATATCGGTCATTCGGAAAAAGTGTCGATTACAAAACATGTAAAATTGGATGCAGCGATGCATCGTAATTTTTATCGACTTGAGAAGCTTCAGCTTAGCAGACAACAACTGCAATCCATGGCCGAACAGGACATCATTTATGACATTGCGCGCCCTGAGAATATATTTGTTAACGGTTGGGTTGTCATGGAGTTGCATGAACTTATAGTGGACTGAGATCCACAATATTTTAAGCTGCACGCTCCACAGAGATGTGTGCTAATCCTATCAATGCCTGTTTGAACTCAGATTCAGGCAATGGAGAAAGCGCCTCAATGGCTTGGTCTGCGGCTTTCAGTGCTTGCTTTTTGGTATAAGTCAGCGATCCGGTTTGCATCATTGCTTCAAGAATAGCGTCTAGATTGTCCATGCCATTGTTATGCTCAATGGCGTCCTTTATTAAAACTTGTTGCTGCTCATTACCATGCCACATCGCATACAATAGCGGTAATGTGGGTTTCCCTTCGGCCAAATCATCGCCGACATTCTTACCCATTTCATCGCTGTCAGCAGCATAATCCATTATATCATCCACCAATTGGAATGCAGTGCCTAAATAACGTCCATAGTCTTGCATTGCCAATTCAATGTCAGGTGTTTGGTCAGTTAATACTGCGGCTAGCAAGGTTGCGGCTTCAAATAAACGGGCCGTTTTACTATAAATAACTTCCATGTAACTTTCTTCAGAGGTGTCTGGGTCGTTGCAGTTCATCAGCTGCAATACTTCACCTTCAGCGATAACATTGGTTGCATCGGACAAAATTTCCATGACCCGCATTCGCTTTAAGCTAACCATCATCTGAAACGAGCGCGTATATAAAAAGTCACCAACCAAAACACTGGCTTGATTTCCAAAAACCGCATTAGCGGTTTCCCGCCCACGTCTCATGGTTGATTCATCAACCACATCATCATGCAACAATGTAGCCGTGTGAATAAATTCGATAATGGCTGCCAGCGTATGGTGTTCTTGGCTATTAATGCCAACAGCCCTAGCTGCTAATACAGTAATTAGTGGGCGAATGCGTTTGCCCCCACTGTTTACAATATAAAAACCAAGCTGGTTGATTAGCGCGACATCGGAATTAACCTGTTGTTGAATCAAAGCGTTCACGGCTTGCATATCATTTTCAGCAAGCTGGCGGATTTGGTCTAATTCCATGTTAAGATACAGACTCGTATACGGGTAATTATCATGCCGCAGATTCTACATAAAACACGAGTAGGTGCCAATCAACACCCGATAAAATAAAGGCGCTTTTTTAAGTTTGCAATTTAACATGAAAAAATCGCTTTTTGGGGTTGCTAGAACAGGTCAGTTCACGTACAATTCGCGCCCTGTTTTTGAATTGTAGCGCTAATGAGCGCAGAGCGGAGTTAAATATGTACGCGGTTTTCCAAAGTGGTGGTAAACAACACCGTGTGGCCGAAGGCCAAACCGTTCGTCTAGAAAAAATCGAAGTTGCACCTGGTGATGCAGTTGAATTCGATAACGTCTTGATGGTTAGTAATGGTGATGATGTTAAAATCGGTATGCCTTATGTTGATGGCGGCAAAGTAACTGCAGAAGTAGTGACTCATGGCCGTGGCGAAAAAATTAAAATCGTCAAGTTCCGTCGTCGTAAGCATTCTCGTAAAACGCAAGGTCACCGTCAGTGGTTCACAGAAGTGAAAATCACTGGTATCAGCGCTTAATAGGAGTACGAACTAATGGCACATAAAAAGGCGGGTGGTAGTACTCGTAACGGTCGTGACTCAGAAAGCAAACGTTTAGGTGTTAAGCGTTTTGGTGGTGAGTCTGTATTAGCTGGTAATATCATTGTTCGTCAGCGTGGAACGCGTTTCCACCCTGGAGACAACATGGGTATTGGTAAAGACCACACTCTTTTTGCACTTTCCGATGGAAAAGTACAATTTGACGTGAAAGGTCCTAAAAACCGCAAATACGTGAGCATCGTTGCTGAGTAATAAGAGCTTAGAACGCATTCAAAAAACCCCGCTCTTGCGGGGTTTTTTATTGCTAGAGAAATTATCTGGGTCAGAGTAAAATCAAATCTGATTCCACGACTGTTACAGTCGAGTTGCGATGGGGTAGAAAATGAAATTTGTAGATGAAGCTGAAATACGCGTTGAAGCTGGTGACGGCGGTAATGGCGTAGTTGGCTTTCGCCGCGAAAAATACGTACCTAGGGGTGGACCTGATGGCGGTGATGGCGGCGATGGCGGTAGCGTTTATCTGGTAGCGGATGAAAATCTGAATACCCTCATTGACTACCGCTTTGAGCGTTTTCATCGAGCCGAACGTGGTAAAAATGGTCAAGGTAGTGACAGAACTGGTCGAGCTGGTGAAGATTTAGACGTGAAGGTGCCAGTTGGGACGCGCGCTACCGACAAGGATACCGGGGAAGTGCTAGGTGATCTAACCAAGCATGGTGAGCGATTAAAAGTTGCGCAGGGTGGATTCCACGGCTTGGGCAATGCACGTTTTAAGAGCAGCACCAATCGCGCGCCTCGACAAAAGTCTGATGGTACACCAGGTGAAATTCGCTGGTTACATCTGGAACTGATGCTCCTTGCTGATGTGGGTTTGTTGGGCCTTCCCAATGCCGGTAAATCGACCTTTATTCGCAGCGTTTCCTCAGCAAAACCTAAAGTGGCAGATTATCCTTTTACCACGCTTGTCCCTAATCTTGGCGTTGTTAGGCAGGATTCTCAGCGAAGCTTTGTAATTGCCGATATTCCGGGCTTGATTGAAGGTGCAGCCGAAGGCGCAGGGCTAGGGATTCAATTCCTCAAGCATTTGGAGCGCTGTCGTATTCTTTTGCACATGATCGATTTATTACCTGTTGACGAATCCGATCCTGTTGAGAATGCAAAAGCGATTATTTCAGAGCTTGAAAAATACAGCCCTAAACTTGCAGAAAAGCCTCGTTGGTTAGTTTTCAATAAAATGGATTTATTGCTTGAGGATGAAGCTGAAGAAGTTTGTCAACGTATCCTTGAAGCTCTTGATTGGCAGGGCCCACACTTCCAGATTTCGGCATTTCAAAAGCAAAATACTGATGAGCTTTGCCGAGAGGTAATGGACTTTATTGAAACATTACCAAATGAAATGGATGAAGCGGGTGATTCCACAGAAGAAGTAGATTTCAAATGGGACACTTATCATAGCAGTACTCAGAACGATCAGGTTGACGATTGGGATGATGAAGACGACGATGATGACGACTATGATGTAGAAGTCGTTTATACCCGCGAGTAATTTTTGCTGCGCCACTGCTAATTAAGCACAAACAAAAAAGAATACTATGCAAATCTCTATGATCGCCGCTATGGCGAAAAACCGTGTTATTGGTGCCGACAACAGCATGCCTTGGCATTTGCCCGCTGATTTGGCCCACTTTAAGCGCATTACTTTGGGCAAACCGGTTGTAATGGGAAGAAAGACCTATCAATCGATAGGTAAAGCCCTTCCTGGTCGGGTAAATATTGTGATTAGTCGCGACCCACAATTAAAGTTAGCCGATGCTATCGTGGTCGAGAATTGCGAGAAAGCAATTCAGGCAGCGGGGGATGTTGGGGAGTTAATGGTCATTGGTGGCGGAACGATTTACGAGTTCTTTTTACCTTTGTGTCACCGACTATACCTAACAGAAATTGATTTGAATGTTGAAGGCGACACCTATTTTCCAGATTATACGGCGGAGGCTCAGTGGCATGTTTTAGCTACAGAGTCTCACGTTGCTGATCAGAAAAATCGTTATAATTATCAGTTTATTACCTTAGAAAAGACTAGTTAAAAATAGGCTTGGTAGAGCTACGCGTTGAAACCACAGCAACTCAACAACTGAATGTTTTTAACGCGTGATATTTGAAGTGTTGCTTAGCCAACAATACACTTTCTTTCGAATTGGCGAGCGTGATACGCTAGCTTTCCTAAATCATCTGTAACAAAGAGCCAAACAATGCCTAAAGCCAGTGAAATAAAAAAGAATGCAGCTATCGAACACAATTCAAAAGTGTATCTGGTAAAGGACATTAACAAGTTGACTCCTAGCGGCCGAGCAGGTGCAAGTCTTTATCGAATGCGCCTCTACGAAGTCGCAACAGGTGTAAAAGCTGACGAAAGCTTCAAAGCAGATGAGGTGATCAATCTGGCAGAATTTTACCGACGTAAGGTGACGTTTTCTTACGTTGATGGCACTGAATACGTGTTTATGGACAATGAAGATTACACACCCTATTCGTTAGACAAAGAATCCATTGCAGAAGAGCTGTTGTTTATCGACGAAGAAACCCAAGGCTTGCAAGTGCTTATTGTTGATGGGAAGCCTGTGGGGATTGAATTACCGCCATCGGTAGAACTGGTCATTACCGAAACTGACCCGTCTATTAAAGGTGCATCGGCCAGTGCCAGAACCAAACCTGCAACCTTGTCGACGGGGCTGGTTGTACAAGTTCCTGAATATATATCTACTGGCGAAAAAATAAAGATAAATACTGCCGAGCAGAAATTTACCAGCCGAGCATGACTGTCATTTAATCTGCTCGATATATTTGTTGATGATATTTTGTTTTCGATTCTCCGTAAGTAATTCGTCTAGTTTACTTTGGAGAGTGGCAACGATAGAACGATCCACATTTTTATTCAGTGCAAGATAGTTACCTTTGAGCTCAGGTAAAGGGAGTTGCAATACTTTTTCAACCGACCAAGATGGGTGGTTGGATTTATGCAATTGATAGGGAAGGGTAATATCAGAGGCAAGAATTAGATCTAACTTTCCTTTAAAAAAGACATCATCGGTATCTTCCTTATATGAAAAACCTAATAAGTTATGTCCCTTTCTGAATCCTTTGTCTATTAGTACTTTTTCGTAAATATCGTTCCTAGGTACGCCGACCGAATACTTTAAGGCTTCTTCAAGTGAGCTGACATGAATATCGTCTCTAGAACTTAATTTATACAGATAAGTCGTTGCGAAAACCAATGGACCCACCCACTGGAACTGGTTTTCTCTCTCGTCGTTACGTGAAGTGGAAATGAGTCCGGTATTGACACCATTAAGTGTGTTTTGAAAAGCTCTATTCCATGGAGCAGAAACAAAGGTGCATTGAATTTTACTTGCGAAACAGATCAGTCTGACAATGTCAGTATTGATCCCTACTTTGCTTTCACCCTCGGTGTAGTTATAGGGTGGAAACTCTTCGATATAGATTGTTAGACGCTCTTCAGATTGAGTTGCAGTTGAAATACCTAACAGGCAACTAGAAATGAGTAGTAAACTATTAATACTTAAGCGCATTTTGCCGTCAACACCATGATCCACCAAAAACTTTGTGCTTAGATCTAGAGCGTGTTTACCTTTGCTGCAAAATCATCCAGCAAAGGTAAACACGCTCTAGATTACTCCCTTGTGCCTAGATCGCAAGTCGAATCGTATATGGCCGATCGTGTGTGTTTAGTTTTTCACCATAAAAGACGAACAATACATCTTTTATATCGCCTCAATTAAAAACCGATCTGTGTCATGAACAATAAAATTAACGACGGTATCGATCATGACACTATCACGCATGATCTTCCGGTGTCCAAGTCCTTGCATGCAAACCAATGTAGAATTTTCCACCGCGTGGGCGAGCTGTTGAGCGTCGGAAATCGGAATTTCTTTGTCATCAGAATCATGCACCAATAGCAGTGGCTGTTTTAATTCAGCCGCCCGAGCGACCAGATCAATTTGAGCAAATGGGATACCTACGGTTTTTTCAACACCCTCGACAAAGCGTTTAATGACACTTTGTGACATACCAATAAAATTGGCGAACCGTCGAGATACCCGTTTAAAGTTTGCTGGCCCAGCGATGGAAATGACCTTCTCAACCTGCATACCCTCTAATGCACAATAGATGCTGCAGCCTCCTCCCATTGAATGTCCAATGACCGCATAAAATGGTCCATAAGTTTCTTCGGCCAGACGCATTGATTCAACAAATCGCATGGGGTGAGATTGGTTTCCCAGAGAGCGACCGTGTGCAGGAGCATCTAGCGCAATCAATTGAAATCCCTGCCGGGTCAAAGGTTCAATAAATCCGGCCATTTGTGTTGCTCTGCCTTCCCAGCCATGCATCAACAATATCGGTGTGCCTTGCCCCCATACAATGGCACTAACACCATTTTTTAATCGGACGCGTTGCCCTGCTGATTCTGCCTGTTCTTCCCAAGATTTTGGATCATGGCGCTTCGGAGTAAAAAAGAGTGCGTTGGCTCGTTCGATTGCCTCGCTTGGGTTGATCATACTCAACAGCCGATTTTGTGCACGAAATAGTTGTAAACCAATATTCATTGTTTTCTCCAATTAGATTTTCATCAGCCTATTGCTTTTAGCAACCTTACGTAAGGTAGGCTGGGTGCTTAAAAAATATTAACTTTTTAACCTGTTTTGACCAGCTGCAACGCCAATGCTTTACATTGAGCAAATTCTTCTTTGTCTTGTGAAACTCTTGAGGCTAATAAGCCCCCTTGTAACAACGCAAATACCAGTGTTGATAAACTTTCTGGTGATTTGTCTGTCACAGCAAAAGCCCCTTCATTTCGACCACGTTGAATGATTTTTGAAAGAGACATTTTGTGTAGTTCGTATAGTTGTTCCACTTTTTTGCGCGTTGAAGGCGTAACTGCATCCCAACTTGCTGCAAAACTGGCGCCTGGGCAGAGTTTCTCGGCAGCACCAATATGCTTAGCGAACCAGTTTGTGTAAACGTGTAATTGCTTAGCAATAGGTTCACTTTCTATGTCTTTGAGACTTTGTTTAAGAAGTGCCATTGCTCTATCTAAAATCGCTTCACCTAACTCTTCTTTGCTTTCAAAATGGTAATAAACACTACCTTTTTTGATCCCCACACCCTTTGCTAATGTTTGAAATGAAACATTGGCAAAAGACTTGGTCTGCAATATATCTTCTGCCAGATCCAATAAGGCTATTTTTGTGGGGTTCATCGTTTGCATTGGCCTACCTTACGTCAGGTTGTATAAAAATGCAACAATTAATATTACGATTCATTGTTATAAGCCCCAATGATTCGCCAAAATTTGTCTAAATTACGCATTTGCATCTCTTTGCTTTAACAATGTAAAGGTATACACATAACCATAAATTCCAGTGAAAAAGATACTAGGTGCTACGGTTAACCATAAGTTGGGTGTCTGGTTGATGACATTCACTATAATTGCAATTGACGCTTGAACGAGCAACGGTAGAAGGGGAGCGAAAACTGTTCCTGGAACAAAAGTCCCCCCTGCTTTTTGTGCAGAAAGATCTAACGCCGAATTGAAAGTACGAAAGATCGCAATGTTTTGTAGAGTTTTAGAATGCACCGAACAGAGTATCGGCACAACAAACACCAGGGAATAACAATTCTGGCCAAATCGCGCGACGACTTTTTCCAAGGCGAAGGTAAACAGTAAAGTGATGGTTGCGCTAAGTGTTCCTTGCACTATGGCAGAACGAAGCACCAAATCCATATCATCCGATACCATATTGTTCGCCCAGTATGTCCAGGCAAAATAAAACGCAAACGACACCGCCGCTGACATAAACAAACGTAGATGTGATGACATGCTGGTTCCTTATACAAATAATGCGCAGAGATAATTAGAGCAACAGACTCTTAGACCAGTATGGTCTGAGATCCCTTTCAGTTTTGCTGATCTTTTGTCGCCATTAATGACTATACTGTATTTTTAAGTTAATTCATTCATCAATTTAGGCGAGGAACATGGCAACAGTCACATTACAAGGCAATCCAATCGAAACCGTTGGCGAACTTCCAGCGGTGGGCTCTACTGCTCCAGACTTTTCACTGGTTAAAGTTGACTTATCTACGACATCATTGAGTGATTACTCAGGGAGCAAATTAGTGCTGAATATATTCCCTTCGGTAGACACAGGTACATGTGCAACGTCGGTAAGAAAGTTCAACGAAAAGGCCAGCTCTCTTGAGAATACCAAAGTGCTTTGCGTGTCGGCCGATCTGCCTTTCGCCGCGGCAAGATTTTGTGGTGCTGAGGGGATTGACAACGTCGAGACCGGTTCGAGTTTTCGTTCAAGCTTCGGCGACGACTATAGCGTTTCTTTTAGTACGGGACCGCTCACAGGGTTGTTGTCACGGAGCGTTGTGGTGATAGACGAAAATGGCAAGGTTGTTTATACGGAGCAAGTTGCCGAAACCGCCGATGAACCCGATTATGATGCGGCGTTAGCTGTTCTATAGTTCACCCGGTAAATGCACTTGGGCTGGAACATACGTCCAGTCCAAAGTCTAGTTAATAAAGTTTCCTTATCGACAAGCAGGTAGCGTAGGGCTTTCTTTAGATTGCAGATATTCAGACAACATTCCTAGCTTGTCTACAAGCTGTGCAGACATTTTCTTGGTAGCATTAATTGAGCGACCTCACTCCAAATAACCACCGCCATAGAGATTACAGTATGAGCAAAGCTTCTCAATACAAAAAAAGTCCTGCAGATTTTTCAATATCAGATTGGAAGCAAATTGTTTTGCGAACGTATAAGAATATTGGAGGAGAAAAACTCTCGCTAATTTCTGCCGGAGTAGCGTTTTATTTTTTGCTTGCTGTTTTTCCTTTGCTTGCCAGCTTAGTTTCATTATATGGGCTTATCGTGAGCCCAGAAACTGCTGCCATGCAATTACAATCACTTCTGCAGTCTATGCCACAGAGTGGCCAAGAAGAGTTGCTGGATCGGATTACAGATATTGCAAGTCAAAATCAAGGCACATTAGGTGTTGGTATGGTAGTTGGTTTTCTACTTTCAATTTGGAGTGGTAGCAAAGGAGCCAAAGCGCTAATTACCGCTTCAAATGTCACTTATAAGGAAGACAAAAGTCGAGGTTTTATCAGTGCCACAATTGCTCGCATAGCGCTTACGTTATCTGTGGTTATTATCATATGTTTATTCATGTCTATTATGACACTGCTGCCTTTAGCATTAGACGCAACTATTGGTTCGTCAGGTAGACAATCTCTGGTCGGTTTTATACGTTGGCCGGTGCTAATTCTTTTTTTTATCGGCAGTCTTGCGCTGCTTTACCGCTATGCTCCTCATCGAGAACCGCCCAACTTTAGATGGGTGATGCCAGGGGCTTTACTTGCCGCGATGCTTTGGATTGCTGCGTCAATTGGGTTCTCACTATACCTAGAAAAGTTTGCTTCCTACAACGAAACATATGGTTCTATTGGCGGCGTTATCGCGCTTCTAATGTGGTTTTATATTACAGCCTACACAGTTTTGCTGGGTGCAGAGTTAAATGCGTGCTGTGAACTGCAAACACGAACAGACTCTACAACAGGACCTAGTGAACCTATGGGGGAACGCGGTGCCACGGTTGCTGACCAATGGCGAGGTGAATAGGATCTCATTTGGTTGATTCAAGCAGTGATACAGACGCGTAAACTTCGGTGGGATAATTTGCATACTTAATCAACGGCCTAGACTCTAAACTGGGTTCAGCTAACGCACTGATTGAGTGATTACTGTTCGTCCAACTTATCGTTTATCGTTTGTAAGCTTTTCAAAGCTTGCGTCACGGCAAATGTAAAAGCGCCAACGAGCATTCTATATTTTTCGTCTTCGTGATCGGTGGCAAGCTTGTCGCTGATTATATCTAGATTTGTTTGTAAGTCTTCGAACGTGTATTTATCAATTTTCTCTTGCTTCGATGCTTTGTGCAAAACATCAGTCAGTTTCTCCTTAACGTTTGATAAAGCCTCCTTCACGGCCTCGCTGCCACCGTGCATATCACTCGTTGTATCTGATAAAGAACGCATGACTCTGCCACAATTTTCAATCCGTTCGGCCGCTTCTATGTTGCAGATAATAGATGACTTATCATCTCCAAATTTCATGTTGGAGGCTAAGGTTCTTGCCGCAGAAATATGGGTGGTGTAGTCATTTGATAGCTCTTCAAGCTTCTCAGTTGTGCTGTCGTCGTTACTATCGTTTTCATCTACAGAATGAGAGACAGACTCATTAATGTACTCTGCGATCAGCGACAGCACTATATTGACATGTCTTTGCGCTCTAGTGGAGGCCTTGTCTGGCCAAACGACAACAGTTACTAAAGAACCAATTACTACACCTAACCCAATCGCAATTGTCCGTTGCGTCGCAACATCCCAGATATTCTCAGAGGTATTAATAGACATAGCTACAGTTGCGACCACACCGTAACGCCAAGCAGGTTTCAATCCAGCCACAAAGTTCATAACAAACATAGAGATTGTTAGTCCGGCAACAACACTGTAACCGCCCGGGACCAAATACAGACAGACTCCCCCAATGACACATCCGGCAATTGTTGCTAAAAAACGTTGACCTGATGCGCCAAGAGATTCTCCCATGCTCTTCTCTATAACTAATACCGCAGATAAAACACCGACAAACAATTCACTTAACGAAAGGGTTTGCATTATTGCGTATGTTGCAGCGGCTGCAATGGACGACTGAAGGCCTAAGCGAAGAGCATCTCGCAGGCTTTCTTTCGAAAGCAAATCGCTATCGTTAATAAATGGAATACTCATGTCATGCCTTACAACTAAAATCAGGAGAGTGTTATATTCGATTGCTCGGTAATAGCGACAAGTATAGGAATATTTTACAACTTGTCCGTATTTTAATTGCACGAATTGATACGAAAAAAAATTAATATATTGAATTTAAAGAGGATTTTTTGCGGCAAGAAAATTGCAGCTCTAAATCATTACTTTTGATTTACTACGTCATATGCAGTTAGGAAGCACGTTTATGCAAGCTCTCTCTATTTTCAAATTTCCGCTTTGGGACCTAATTCAAACGGACTCAGAAAGCAACATTCAATCAACTACTGATTTCGCTTCAATCTCGCCTATAGAAACGATCAAACAAACAGTTATTGAATTAATTCAGAATTTTATCGCTCACTTACCTTATATTGGTGTTGCGCTGGTGGTGCTTTTTTTAACATGGTTCGCGTCAACTTTGTTGAGTAAAGCAGTAAGAAAAGTAAGTCATTCGAGACATACTCGTCAAAGTCTGGTTGATTTATTTGTAAGGCTAACAAAAATCGTGGTGTGGACAATTGGCACTTTACTCGCAGCACTTATTTTGTTCCCTGGTTTGACCCCAGCTAAGGCTCTTGGGGGACTAGGACTGGTTTCCGTGGCGATAGGCTTTGCATTCAAGGAAATTTTTGAAAACTTTTTTGCTGGTATTTTACTTCTTTGGAAGTACCCGTTTGAAAGTGGTGATTTTATTGAATGTGAGTCAATAATGGGAAAGGTTGAGAATATCTCCGTTAGAATGACAACAATTCGAAAAACGAATGGAGAGCTCGTCGCCACGCCTAATGCCTTTTTGTTCAAAAACCCGGTGAAGGTCCTGACGGATCTGGATTTGAGACGAATTACCGTCATGACTGGTGTCGCCTATGACGAAGACGTAGACGAAGCAGTGTCCCTTATTCAGAAAACATTGAAATCTTGCGAAACTGTCGATATCAACAAAAATGTAGAAGTTTTTCCTTCCGGATTTGGAGATAGCAGCATTGATATTGAGATGACTTGGTGGACAAAACCCACGCCTTTAGATCACCGTCGGTCAAGAGGTGAAGTTGTCAGCAAGGTGAAACGAGCCTTGGATGATGCTGGCATAGAAATACCCTTTCCGTACAGGACAATGACGTTTAAAGAGCCGCTTAAGCTTATATCTGGATCGCCATCAGAAAATTAACGGAAAAAGTCTTAGTCCCCTTTTTATAGAAGGTCGCAGAGACGGTTGAAGCCAAATAATAGTGTGGCGCTGACAAGTTAGCGCGTCATGCTGGGCTGGGTAGATAACACCCAGCCAGTTACTTATTTTGCTTAACATTAAAGAGCGATAAAAAGTCCACGTTCACCTTTAATTCATAGGCTGTCTTAAATAAGTCGAAGATTATTCTACCCTTTTGGTTTATTCATAGTTTGAAGCGTAAGTATCCTCATAAGAGTGTGAATAAAACTCAAAAAGGTTCCCGAATGGGTCTTCTAAATACACCATTTGCGCTTGTTTTAGATCATCTTCTGGATGATAACGGTGAATATCCATTCTTACTTTTCCACCAAACTCTTCAACACGTTTAATTGCAGTATCAAACTGCTCTTTTGGTAGCTGTAAACAGAAATGAAAGATACCAAGACGAGCGAAGTCAACTTTATGACGCTCTTCGCGGTCATTCATTTCAAATAGCTCTACGCCAATACCATCAGTCGTTACAAGGTGAGCAATATTGAACCCTTTAAAGCCCTCTCCAAATACGGCTATACACATGCGTCCTATGGCAGATTCGCGCTCTTCTAAAACTTTTGTATTGTTCATTACAACGCGAAGACCTAAAGCTTTGGTGTAGAACTCAACGGCTTTGTCCATGTCCCCTACCATAATACCAACATGATTCATCTTCATCATTTACTCCTCGCTTCGTTTAAAGCTTTAAATTTAATTGATGAGTAAATTATAGGCAGATCTATTGATTAATTAAAATTATCAAATATTATTGAATTGATAACATAAAATTATTATTTACGCTTATGCTGAATCCGGTTTGGTTAAAAACTTTCATTACGCTCGTTGATACGGGGCACTTTACACAAACAGCAGAGAAGTTGTTTATGACTCAACCCGGTGTTAGTCAGCATATAAACAAACTTGAAGATGCTTGTGGTCATATTTTAATCAAAAGAAACAAGAAGTCATTTGTCATTACTGAACGTGGTCATTTAGTTTATCACTACACAAAAGACTTTATTAAAAGTGAAAAACGTCTCTTTGAGCAACTGAACTTTGATGACCCATTGTCAGGTAAATGTTCCCTCTCATGTTCAGGCTCAGTTGCGTTACTACTTTATCCAAAGTTGTTGAAACTCCAGAACAAGTATCCAAAAATTCATTTAAATATTGAAGCAGCGCCAAATCATCAAATTTTGACAGATGTTAAAAATGGAAAGGTTGATCAAGGGATAGTGACAGACGAACCAAATGAAAGCTTCTTTGATTTTGAAGAACTGGGGCAAGAAGAACTTTGCCTAGTAACGCCTCGAAATACGAATGTGGATAAAGGCTGGAAGCACACGCTCTCAGCCTTAGGGCTGATTTCTCATCCCGATGCAGAACACTATCTATCATTATATTTTAGGCAAAGTGAAGAACAAGAATTCAAGCTAATAGATATAGACAAATTCCCAACCATAGGGTCAATTAATCAAATCAGTCAAATCTTAGAGCCTGTAGCTCACGGGATAGGATTCACAGTTTTACCTAAAAGCGCAGTTGAGAGTTTTCACACCCCTGAGCTTTTAAACGTTTTGACGCCTCGACAGCCAGTGGTTGAAAACCTATATCTGGTGCGCAAGAAAAATAGAGAGCTTCCTGCTCGCTATGAAGCCTTTAATTCAATTGTTCGACGCGTGTGGAGTTAGGTCTGCTATCCGCTCGTTAGTCCTTGTTGTAACCGAGGTCAAGGGACTGCTGCGAGTGCAGGCAAACCGATTTCTTGCATCGAGAGGCTCAATTAGTAATAAGTTTGCTTTCCAGAGATATCAAAAAGTCGGTACCCTCGACCGTTTTTATATGCCACCACTGCAAAAAGATGTTTAAGGTTTATTGCTTGCGGACACACTGACTAACTTCCATTTACCGCTTCGTTTTGACCATACTTGTGTTCCGCCACCAGAGACATTTATTGTCTCGCCATTTTTTAACAGCATTGATTGTGAAAACTCATTTACCAGTATTGCCGTGTAACTATCAATTATGGACACTTTCACATTTAGGAATTCGAGTGAAATAACTTCTTGTATAGAATCAAAGGCGATATTGATGAGCGGAGCCAAATCATCAATTGAATTCCAGTTTGTGCCATCACTGTTTAAGCCGACAAATTTATCCTGGTCGAAGTGCTGAAAGTAGCTCCTTGCATCCAACGCTTGCGATGCATCGGTAAGACTACGGAAGGATTCTAAAACCTCTTTTTCCAAAGTTTTTGAATTTGTTACGGCATGAATAGGAAATGCCAAAACCAAAGCGAGAATGCACAAATTGAATTTAAACAAACAATACTCCTTTTTTCCTTTTTCTATTAACTACAATAACATAGATAGGCACACAATTAACGAATCAAAACAAGTTGCTTATCGAGGATAAATATATCGGAGCAAACAATTATTTTGTTTTGAAAGTTTGACTAAAAGATGATTGGGGTGGGCTTTGCCATTTTGAGCGATTAAATCGTTATATTCAGACAATATAGGGCTAAACAAACTATTCGGTTTGAAGAGTTCCGGTTTAAAGAGGTCGGAGTTATTTTCACTCTAAATAATTCCGGCCCTCATCAAAGGCTACTTCCTCCTACAAATCTAATTCCCTTGGTGTTTTCTGACAGCAAGTTCACCTATCTTTTCCCCCATAAGACTACCCACCACAGTTGAAGAGCGGTAATGCACGCCATCATAAATACGGGCTTCAGATACCTCTTGTACAAAACTTTCAATGTCAGGCCAACTGCGCATCGCATTGTTTGCGGTATCGCTGCGAGTGGTCAGTAATGGCATAGGGTTTTCGCCCACTTCTGCTTTTAGAATGGCGCCAACAGTGCCAGCTACTACGCAGTGTGCACACGGGTATTCTGGGTGCATAGGCGTAGGAATATAAGACTTCCAACTTGCATCTCTCTCGGTGGCGTCGTTGTTATCAATGTCGGCATTTCTAATCGCCGTAATGGGTCGCCAAAACGCGTAATAATACTTGGCTTCAAATACGGCAATCATGGCATCGTCTATTGCTTGAGTCACGATGGCAAAAAGTCGAGCGTTTTGCGTAGCCGTTCGCCCTGTTTGTTTTGCCACTGAATGCACTATTCCATGATAAATGGCCGGCGATGTTGCCTCCCAAAATTTGGCTATTTCAGTTTGTTGCTGGTTTCTAACTGTACTTTCAGCTTCGCCAATCTCCTTTACTTCATTGAAGTCTTTAGCCCACTCTTGACTGTCTAACGTAGGTGGTGGAATTGGCCTAAATTGTGACGCACTGCTTAATAACCAAGGTCGACGGTTGGGCCATTGTGGAACGGCTGGAATGACAGTAGGTACATATTTCCCTGCAGCTGAATGTGGCCGGTAAACTTCAGCAAGTTCACTACCATCCTTTGAACGTTCGGCCAACACTGTTTCAGCTGCGATTACACCTATTGAAATCCCAGATTCTTTAGCCGCTCCATCTGGGATCAATTCCAGTGCGGTTACATAGGCTTCTTTAATTTTCAGGTGTTGGTCGGGAAGTAGTTTTATTAAACTAGTATAATTCGCAGCGGCAACAGCCGCTTCCACCGATGCTTCTTGGTTTGCTTGCAGGGCGGAATTTTTTTTTGGGAATTCCTGGGTAATTGAATTGACTGACTTATATACAGCGGTATGCACTATCGCCATAACGCGATTCGCCGGCGGCGCGTATAACTTTGATTCGACAACAATATTACGAGCAGTAATATTCCAGTCTGTAATGACATCTGCTTGAGCTGGATGACCAATCGAAAATACGACCGATGAAAAGATCCAAAATTGCACTCTTAGAAATTTAGTAAGCACGTTCATAACCGTTTATCCTTATGGGTATTTGTTTACGTCTTCGAGTATTTCACTTTCATATCGTCCTTGATAGTCCACATTCTGTACTACCTGAACACAACTTACTAAGGCTTATGTAGTACAAAATCTGTACTAAATGGTTGCTCTTGCTTATGCTAGGTTTAGGATTATTTACAGCCAGCTTAGAGAAAACGCATGAGTTCTAAAACAATTTATGGTCAGTTTTGCCCACTCGCTATGGCCGCAGAATTTTTATGTAGCCGTTGGACAATTCTTATTTTTAGGGAGTTATTGCTTGGCTCCCGCTCATTCAACGATATCAGTAAAGGGGTCGCTAGAATGTCTAGAACCTTATTGTCTGATCGTCTTAAGGAGTTGACTGATAGAGGTTTGATAACTAAACAACTGACAGGCAAAAGTCGTCACCCACAGTACCAACTTACCAAAGCTGGGGAGGCACTAAGGAGTGTTGTATTCGGTATGGCTGATTGGAGTCAAGAGTGGCTGCAAATTGAACCTTCACTTGATAACATCGATGCGGACCATCTTTTTTGGAGCTTGCGCAGAAGTGCAAAACCACATCCAGCATTACCCAACCCATTTGTGGTGCATATTTATCTTTCAGAGCAATCTAAAGAGAATCAAAATGCATGGTTAGTGTTCAAGGATGATGAGGTAGATCTGTGTATTATTGACCATAATTTTGAAGTGGATGTGCAAATAGTAGCAACCACAAGAAACCTAACTAAACTTTACATGGGCTGGAGCGATTTTTCAGGAGCGACTAAAAATAAAGAAGTGATATTACGTGGGCCAAACCGTTATACAAGTATCGCGCAGCAATGGCTTGGCAGAAGCAGATTGGCGAACATTAAAAAACAACCTAGAGAGCTTTTGGTATCTTAAAAGCATAGATAAATTAAAATACATGATGCTTCACTAATTCAATACTGACCTTTCTTTTAATTTCTTGAGGGAATGAGGTTGGTTGTTTATTCGTAAATTCACTGTAGTGGCTCAAATCTAATCTGACACTTTTAGCAGAAGGTTTCTACTTAAGCTGACAGGCGGCATTAGACAAATAAGAGACGTTAGACATCAATTTAAGTAACTGTCGAAAGCTATACATGAACGCAATTTAATTCCTTAGAGAATTGATACGTTAGTTCTCATTAAATAAAAAAGAAAACAAAGATGTGGAATCATTTGATGACTACCAGCCAAAAACCAATCGCCAAGGAACCTAATCCAGCCAATCTACGCAGTGTTATGGAAAGTTGCTGAACACCTAATAAACCATAATGATCAATAATGACCGAGCACACCAATTGACCAATTAAGACCATCAATACGGCATTCCCTAAACCTATTTTAGGTGCGCTGTGAGTAATGCTTCCAATGTAGAATACAAACAAAATGCCAGCAACGAAAAATAATGGGGGAGCTGATATGAATTGCTTCCAATCTATCGGTTTTCCAGCAACAACTAATATAGTTATTGAACTGACCAAAGCAACTGTTGCCAATAGAGTCACAGCAGCAATCGGGTTATTTATGTGTTCGCCAAGTCCAGCATTTAATGCGGCCATTATTGGAATACCCACTCCAGCGAACAGCATTAAGATAAACAGCCAAGATTGGGGCATCATCGCTCTCCTTTTATCAGCCATTCTTAAGGCTAAGCTTGAGGTGGAGCAGTAACTAACATAACTTGCTGGGAAGCAAATTCCATATACCACTCGGCGAGTTTTTCATTATCTTTTCGCCAATCTAGCTCTGAAAGGCGAAAGTCTAAATATCCTAAGGCGCAGCCTAACGCTATGTTATCCATTCGAGTTTTATTGACGAAGAAATCTACTTCAGTATTAGCCGCAACAGTCGCCCTCATTATCCCATTAGTATAATTTTGTATCCAACTTGCAGACTGTTCATTGTCTGAACGCTTTTTTTCCATTACTAATGCAAAAGCAGCATCCATGATTCCATTTGCCATTTCGACTAACGTTCTGACTTTCCAAAACTGATTGCTTTCGGTACCACGAATTTCATGGTGGGGCCACAGAGAGGGTTGGCTGCCTATTTCATCCAAATAATCACAAATAACATTACTGTCGTAAAGCACCTGATTATCACTGATAACCAATGCTGGCAACTTGCCCAGCGGGTTGGTCTTACTCAAAGTGTCTTTATCATTGAAGGGGCACATTGCAACTTCTGTAATTTGATTATCTAAAGATTGAAGCCGCGATACGATGCGAGTTTTTCTAGCATAAGGTGAAGTGGGTGAATAAATCAGTTTCATTCTAGTTCTCTCTCATCAAATAGTTTGCACAATTATTTCAATTGCTGAGTTCAATTTTCACATCTAGACGTCAGAGTAAATTTTGTCATTTACAAATTTGTTCATTCTGAGCAAAATGCGTACTAGTAGGTACAACAAAAAAGATACATACCAGTAGGTACAATTGCAAACTAATTATGAAAAAAAATGAATCTAAGAGAGATGCGATTATCTCTGCTGCAAGCAAATTGTTTTGGGAAAAAGGATATGAATCAACTAGCCCTAACGATGTTCTAAAACGAAGTGGGGCGGGTAAAGGCAGCTTGTACCATCATTTCGACGGCAAGGTTGAGCTAGGTGTAAGTGTTCTTGAACAAATTTCTGAAGATTTAATTTTAGATGCTGAATCTTATCTTGGTGAGCCTGAAGCATCTCTATTTGAAATCAAAAGCTTTCTGTTAAAAGACAGGCAAGCATTGAAAGGTTGTAAATTAGGACGACTCGCAAATGAGCACTCCATTTTAACTGATGAGCGGCTCATTGCACCGCTACAAAAATATTTCGAGAGAATGCTTGCATTGATCGAAAAGTGTCTTAACAAAGCCATTGAAATGGATGAAATATCAAGTTCAGTAAATATATCAAAAATTGCTACTTTAATAGTTTCGGCTATTCAGGGAGGGTATGTATTGACGAGAGTATCCCAAAATGAAGAGATGATCAGGTTAGCTTGTGAAGGGGCTTGGGAATTACTTTCGTTCAATGGATCCAAAGCTTAAGAAACCTTTGCTTCGATAATGTTAATTTGTTTTAGTCTAAATTATTTTTTTGTTTGTAAACTTATATGGATAGAATTTTTGAACGGCCGCTTTACGTACACAAGAGACTGTCAGGATTGATTACGCTCTGTTATTGAACATGTCAGATTAAATGGTGACCAATCCAAATCACCAATCCAAATTCACTGTTTTACATAATTCAGAATTTCAAACAAGCGCCTTAGCTCTGGCAATGCCACGTTGTGAGTTCGACAGAACGATGCAATTACAAATACAAATTAAACTCTACACAAAAGCCTATGTTTAAATTTTTTGTGAAACATAACAACAAAATGCGCCTCCATTTGGAGGCGCTTTCAATATGCTAATTTAAAGCCGGAAAGTCTGCTATTTTTGACTTTAGAGCGCTTTATTAAACAGGGCTTCAAGATTCAATCCTTGATGGCCTAACATGTCTCTGAGGCGTCGTAGTGCTTCTACTTGAATTTGTCTGACTCTTTCGCGAGTAAGTCCAATCTCTGCACCTACATCTTCTAGGGTAGACGGTTCGTAACCCATTAATCCAAAGCGTCTTGCAAGCACTTCTCGTTGTTTTGGGTTGAGCTCTTCAAGCCACTTAACAATGCTGCACTTGATGTCTTTGTCTTGCAGATCTTCCTCAGGGCCATGGCCTTTTTCGTCTGCAATGATATCTAACAAGGCCTTGTCGTTTTCACTGCCAATAGGCGTGTCAACTGAGGTGATCCGTTCATTTAGGCGCAGCATCTTGGTTACATCTTCGACGGGACGATCAAGTGACTCTGCAATTTCTTCAGCGGTGGGTTCGTGATCGAGTTTTTGCGCTAACTCTCGGGATGCACGTAAATATACGTTGAGCTCTTTGACAACATGAATAGGCAATCGAATAGTGCGAGTCTGGTTCATGATAGCGCGTTCAATGGTTTGTCTTATCCACCAGGTGGCATAGGTCGAAAAACGGAAGCCGCGTTCGGGATCAAATTTTTCAACCGCTCGAATAAGACCAAGATTACCTTCTTCTATCAAATCTAGAAGTGCTAATCCTCGGTTGTTATAACGTCTGGCGATTTTTACAACTAAGCGCAGATTACTGACGATCATGCGTTTGCGGGATGCTTCGTCACCCTTGAGGGCTCGACGAGCAAAATAAACTTCTTCTTCGGCTGATAAGAGCGGGGAGAAACCAATTTCCCCTAGATAAAGTTGGGTTGCATCAAGGTTTTTATGCAGCTCTTCTTGACCTGCCAGAATTTCTTCCATGGGATCTACCTCAGCGTCAGCTTCAATTTCAGAAAGCTCTGCTTCGATATTTTTTTCGTTAACGGCTGGATCCGCTAGATCAACCACAACTGTATTTGTATCACCCATAACTGCTTCTCCTGCATGGATTTGTTACGTGCCTAATTCTCCTCAGATTTATAATTATTGTTTATTGTTATTATCTGCTGGGTAAGTACTTCAGTGGGTCAACAGACTTGCCCCTGTACCTAACTTCAAAACGAAGCTTTATCTGGTCGGTACCTGTACTTCCCATCGAGGCGATTTTTTGCCCCGCTTTAATCCATTGTTGTTCTTTAACAAGAACACTATCGTTGTGTGCATAAGCACTCAAATACGATTCAGAGTGCTTTATTATGATCAATTGACCATAACCTCTCAGCGCGTTGCCAGTGTATACAACCTTGCCATCAGCAGCAGCTAGGACGTTATCGCCTCGCTTACCTTTGATTTCAATTCCTTTACTGCCTTGTTCTGAGAGTGAAAATTTTGATATTAATTGGCCTTTAGAGGGCCACAACCAACGTTCTACTTTACTTGGAAATGCTTCGCTTTTTGAACGATTGTTTCGTTTGTTAACATCTTTGTTACTTTCACCATACGCCTGCTTTGCGGGTCGGTCAACTGTCCTATTTGCATTTGTTTTTGTGGTCTGACCAGGAGTATCTTTTTCACGAGGCTTTTCACTAAGTGGCGAAAAATTCAGCACTATTTCTTGCCCAGGGTATATAGGATAAGGTGCCGAGATGTTGTTTGCACGGGCTAAATCACGATAATCATTACCCGAATACCAGGCAATCGAGAACAGCGTATCTCCCTTCTGAACGAGATATTTGTCACCGGAAAAACTATCCTGCTCAAAGTCTCTAAAATCTTTGCCTTGATACAATTCAATAACAGGGGCAGGTGTATCCCTAGATGAGCAGGAAGCCAGCAATAGTATGGCTACGATTGATGCGGCGAGAAGTTTGCATTTTATCAGTGTATTTTTGTGCAAATCTATTCTCGCTTTAAAACATATTCGGGGTTAGTTACCGGTTTTATTACCGAGCTTTTCTAACAGAAAAACCATGAATACCCCGACAAGCATCAATGAGATTGACAAGGTTAGGTGCGAAGACTGATTGGTAGCTGCTTCAAAGGTACTGGGCAAAACATTTTGCTCCACTAGTGGAATGACTTTGCCATGCCGGTCAACAATAGATTCCAGTGTCAGTTTCCAGGGCCATACTTTGTTCAAGGACCCCAACATAAATCCACCTAATAACGCCAAGGTTAGGATCTTATGTTTTTCGAACATCCAGTTCAAAACACGAGAAAACAGCAATAATCCTAATGCACAGCCTCCAGCAAATATTGCCAAAGTACCAAATTGCAGTGACTTAACAGCATTAAGCATTGGCGCGTACATACCTAATAGCAACAGTATAAAGCTACCCGAAATACCAGGTAATATCATCGCTGTGATGGCAATCATGCCCGACAGCAACACGATAAGCGGTGTTGATTCAATGCTAGTTGGCGTGATGGTCGTAATGTAAAATGCGATGGCGGCACCCAAAACAAATGAGACGACCACTCCCGCGTGCCATTTTGGAATATGTTGAACCACGCTCCATACGGCCGCCAATATCAGTCCAAAGAAAAATGACCACAATAAGTCTGGGTAATTGTCCAGTAAGAAAACCATGACATGTGAAATGGAAATAATACTCGCAATAATTCCACCAAACACGCAAAGTAAAAAGGTGCCGTTAATATGTTGCCAGGCCGCGCCAATTCCTCGCTTGAACAGGATACTAAGTGCCAATGGACCACATTGTTTTAGCGAATAAATAAGTTCTTCGTAAATCCCGGTCATGAACGCAATAGTGCCACCAGATACACCAGGCACCGCGTCTGCGGCGCCCATCAACATGCCTCTTAAGCCTAATCCAATGTATCCTTTGGTGTCTCTTACCACAGGTTCCATGTTTTTCCTTATTAAATAATATCGCCAGCAACTAACGGCACAAAACGTACCGACTCAACGATACTGGAATGAAATTCCTCACCATCGCGGACCACGCAATGGAGCTTTTGCTCTTCAGTACCTACAGGGATGACCAACATGCCACCGTCGTTTAACTGTTGGTATAAATCTGTTGGCATATGCGCGGCCGCAGCAGTGACAATAATGCCATCAAAAGGGCCTTTGTTGGCCCAGCCTTTCCAGCCATCACCGTGTTTCATGGCAACGTTGTGCAGGTCTAATTGATTCATTCGTCTTTTTGCTTGGAATTGCAGTGCTTTAATTCTTTCGACACTAAACACCTTTTCAAACAATTGCGCTAAAATCGCAGTTTGATAGCCAGATCCCGTACCAATTTCCAGCACTTTATTATTCGGCGCAGCCGAATCTAGCAGTAGCTCGGTCATTCGGGCTACGATGTAGGGCTGAGAAATGGTTTGCCCCTGACCAATTGGCAGTGCAGTGTTTTGGTAGGCTTTGTGATGCAATGCATCGGGTAAAAATAGCTCTCTAGGTGTTGCTGCTATTGCATTTAACACGTTTTGGTTGGCAATACCCTCAGAATGCAGCAATTGCGCCAGCGCATCTCCTTTTCTAGTTGAGCGTGTCATAGAGTTCCTTGTACTTCATGTTAAAACCTTTGGCGTTATCGTTATTATTTTTTCTTGTCTAACCAGGAGTGCATCTCTTCCAGGCTTCGATACGCTGTCATATCCACGCTTAGCGGCGTGACCGAGCAACGATTATTCGCAATCGCATAGAAATCGGTGCCGGGGCCTGCATCTTGTTCTTGTCCGACAGGGCCATACAAATATACTGGGTTCCCATCAGAATCGGTATCTTTAATCATGGTTTCGGCACGATGTCTACGGCCCTGACGCGTTGCCTCAATGCCCTTTAGCTGTTCATAGGGCACATCAGGCACGTTGATATTCAAGATCTGGTCTGCAGGTAAAGGATGTGACTGCAAATGTTGCACAATTTCAACCACCACTCTAGCGGCGGTATCAAAATTCACACACTTTTCACCAGCCAGAGAGACAGCTATCGCTGGTAGTCCCATATATCGGCCTTCTGTCGCCGCGGCGACTGTGCCTGAATAAATTACATCGTCACCAAGATTGGGTCCATGATTAATGCCGGATATCACCAGTGCTGGGTCGGTTTGTAAGAATTGATTAATCGCTAAATGGACACAATCTGATGGAGTACCGTCTACGGCGTAGAAGCCATTGTCTTTTTTTTCTATGCGTAGTGGTTTACGAATTGACAGCGCATTGCTTAGCGCGCTGCAATTGCTCTGTGGTGCGACAACTGTGATCTCATAAACTTCACTGAGTCGAGCGTACAAAGCACCAAGGCCTTCAGCGAATACGCCATCATCGTTACTCAATAAAATATGCATGGATCAATCCTTCTCACAGACCACTTCACGTAGCACTGACGTAGCAAAACAACCTGAAGGGAGACTAAATTGAAGGTTAAGGATATTGGACTGAATCTGCCATTGCAACTGCTTAGGAAATAATGAAATCGCGCGTCTTTCCTGCCTCAAGCCAACGGATTCAAGTGTATTGCACACGTCAGAGTATGCTATGCCTAGCTCAGATTCAAAACGCAAAGCATCATCACTGCTGGCAAGTTCACCTTTACCCCATAATGGCGCTGACAAATGTATATCTTGTTTTGATAACCTTTGACTAATTTCATCATCAATTTGCTCTGCGCGAAAGAAGCTGTTGCTCCCAGCGAGCATGCAAATATCGCCAGTCAAAGGCACTTCGTAATGTTTTAATGCAAGTCTTTGACTCACATATTGATTAAACAACCATGAACGTAGCGCAGAAATAGCCATCGAGCGTTTATTACGGTTTCTAATCGCTTCACCGGCAATCATATTTTGCGCCAAAGCTAAGTTTCCGCCCATAACGTGGTGGCGAGTATCACCAAATCGTTGTGAGCCATAATAATTGGGGACACCAGAGGTAATGATTTCTTGTAAACGCTCTTCTAGCCCCTCAGTAGCGGACAAATCGCGCACTGTTAACTCAAAACGATTGCCTTTGAGGTGGCCAATTTTTAACTTTTTATTGTGACGTTGATTGTTGAGGATTTTTAAACCATCAAGCTTCATTTGGGACCAATCAAATTCCTTTTTACCCGGCTGGTGGACACCAAACCATTGTCGCGTCACGGCATGTTTGTCTTTACGTCCGGCATAGCTAATGGCTCGCAATGGCAATTGGCAAAACGAAGCTATCTGCTCCGCAACAAATGCAGTGTTGAGTCCTGTCTTTTCTACCCAAAGGTAAATGTGTTCGCCGTCACCCGTGAGCTCGTAACCCAGCTCCTCGATAACAATAAAATCCGACGGCTGGCTTTTAACTGAACCTGAGACAGAAGGTTGACCATATAAAAACTGCCATTGGTCGGTGCGAAGTTCAGACATTATTTTCTGCAACAATCAGCACCACGGCATGGCAAGCGATGCCTTCTTTTCTGCCAGCAAATCCGAGTTTTTCAGTGGTCGTTGCTTTGACATTGACTTGATTGATGTCCACCGACAAATCTTCTGCTATGTTCTTGCGCATGGCGTCGATATGGGGCGCCATTTTGGGTGCCTGCGCAACGATTGTGAGATCCAGGTTGCTCAATACAAACCCCTTTTGACGTACTAAAGCATAAACGTGCTTGAGCAATTCTCGGCTGTTAGCACCTTGGTATTGTGCGTCAGTATCGGGAAAGTGTTTGCCGATGTCACCCAGTGCTACCGCACCTAACAGGGCATCGCAAAGTGCATGAAGACCGACATCACCATCAGAATGAGCAAGCAACCCTTGTTCATATTCAATTTGCTCTCCGCATAGTGTAATCGGACCGTCTCCGCCAAATTTGTGAACATCGTATCCATGACCTATACGCATAGTTTAGATTTCCTGTGAAAGATAAAAAGAGGCCAACGATAAGTCGTCAGGACGGGTTATCTTGATGTTTCTATCGCTACCTTCAACAAGTTGTACTTTATGGCCAGCCCATTCCATTGCCGAGGCTTCATCAGTGATAGCAACATTTTCCGCGAGCGCTTCATGTAGCGATTTTTGCAGGGCTTTTAACGGGAAAAACTGCGGCGTTAAGGCATGCCATAAACCCGCTCTGTCGACAGTTTGCAAGACAACCGATGGGTCGTTTTGAGTACTACGTTTCATGGTGTCTCGAACAGGGGCGGCAAGAATTCCACCTTGTCCAGAGGAGTGCAAGGCGATCAGCTTATCCAAGTCCTGATAACCAATGCAGGGCCTAGCGGCGTCGTGGACTAACACCCAATCAGAGTCAGGAGAGGTAGACGCAAGATAATTGAGTCCGTTTAACACCGAATCTGCCCGCTCTTTACCACCTTCCACGCGAGATAACCAAGGTGCTTGACTGCACTCCAGTTCGTCAAAATAAGGATCCTGTGGGTGCACTGCCACAACAATATGTTGAATGTGTGGATGGCTGATAAGCTTTTCCAAGGTGTGCTCCAAGACAGTTTTGCCTTGAATGAGCAGGTATTGTTTAGGACGGTCGGCTTGCATTCTTTTACCAACACCGGCTGCGGGCACGACTGCACTAAAGGAAGAAGAGAACGACATGGTTTAATTTACTCTTGAGATGGTAGGATTCGGTAGAAGGTTTCACCTTCTTTTATTAAACCCAGTTCATTGCGGGCGCGTTCTTCCATAGCTTCCACACCCGTTTCGAGATCTTCGATATCTGCTATGAGCAGACTATTTCTTTGTTTGAGGTTGGCATTTGATTGTGCTTGGTCGGCAACTTGCTGTTTAATTTCTACGTAGTCCGGAATACTATTTTTGCCAAACCATAGCCGATATTGCAGCATTAAACACAAGCTGACCAAGATCAACGTGATCCACTTCATAGTATTTCTGCTCCGGGCTTACCTCTCATGCCATGCATTATGCCGACAACTTGGTGAATTCGCTAGTCTCAAAGGACGACAGTGAGATTAATTGCCAAACAATTTGTCTTTCAATTTATCTTTTAGCTTGTCTTTTAACTTATCTTTTTTGTCATCAAGCACATCATTAAATTGCGCGCTAAGCATGTCTTCGACGCTACCTAAGTCACCTTCAGCAAGATCTTGCCAATTTATCCATTGACTGAGTTGAGCGTTTTTTTCGCCCAAGACACTTTGCACTTGAGAGTCTAACTTCTGTTTTAGTGACTTGAGTTTACTTTGTTGATCGCCAGTTAAATTTGCGACAACCGATTGTGCTAAGCGTTTATCCAAATCTGAACTAAATGACAGTTTTGGGTCTTCAATACTACCGGCAAGCTGAGTATTGATTTTCAGCGCATTCAAATTATTAAGCGTTTCTGCAACGATCTTTGTAAAATTGTTGGTGCCACTGGCTTGCATAACCAACTGGCTAAAATCGATTGCGCCAGTACCATCCATCTGTCCTTGTTTGATGCCCAATTGACCACTGCTCGCCAACAAAGCAGAGGTGATTGATGTAGATAGTTTTTGCTCGTTGATCAACGCTAATTCGTTAAGTTTAACCCCTTTAAGATCCCAGCTTTGTATCGCTTCAATCCCTGAATCTAAAATGGAAAAGTTGCCATCTACCTTTAACGATTGCCAAAGTGCGCTTGCCGATGAATCTATTTTGAATGTGGTCGGTTTTCCGATTTTTTCATGCTGGTGAGTAATGTCTTGCCAAGAGGATGCAATATCCTCTTGTTGCCAACGCAGAGAAATATCCGCATTTTTTATCCAGATGTCAGGCAAAGAGACGTCATCTGAAAATGCGATCCATTGCCCTTCTTCCCTGGCTGCTTCTGATTTTTTGTCGCCGGTCATTAATGGTGCTGCGATTTTGTATGCACTGAGCAGGTAATCGCTCCATACTGCGGCTTTATCGCCAAGCACCATACGCGTGACGTCTTTTATTGCCGCCTGATCACCTGCAATCAGGCCTTGTATTTGATCATAATCTTGTCCTGGGGCACTGCGAAGTGCAGCAAGTTTGGGTGATAAATCGTCGCGTGCCTCGGACGCCGACTGCTTAAAGGTTTCAATGGCTAACTTATCTTTTTTGAGTGATTCGCGGAGTTGCTCAAACTCTTTTTTGGCGGCCGCTAGCTCAACAGGGTTTTTATAGTCCGTTTCGGTTAGCGCTTTAATTCGCGTTTTATATTCTTCAAGTTTAGCCTTATTCGGTAGCGTCTCATATTGAGCTTTTAGGGATTCGCTATGGCGTTCATAAGCTGATTGTGCGTCTTGGATGGCCTTGGTAGTTTTCAGTGGTGTCCGAGCAATAATTTCATCCACCGAGGGAAGGTTTTTTGGATCAAGGGCTTGCTCTAACTTGCTTTCTAGCCCGGGTTTTCTATATACCTTTCCTTCAGATTCTCTCAACTGGCTAAACGCCACGCCATCAATGGTTAGTTGATCGACGATTATTTTGTTGAGGAACAAAGGTGCTAACTCGATTTGCGCGGTAATTATATTGGCTTGAGCCTGATTGTGGGTTGGTTTTTTGGGATCAGTTAGCTGCACCTGATTAAAGGTAACACCAAATGGTGAGAAGGTGTGAGATACCGAAGCAATATTGACTTCAGCACCCGTGGCTTGCTCTAGGCCATTTGTTGCAGCGAGCTTTATCCAGGTATCGAGAAAAAGGATCAAAACAGCCGCTATCAGACCGACAATTGCAACAAATCCAACTAAACCAGGCCAGCGTATTATCTTTTGCATTCTTTATTCTCCCATCCCTTGGTAAATCTGATACACCTTACTACCTTTAATGAGCTGAACGATGTTCCATTGGTCAACCCATTCCATGATATGAATCCGATATTTAATGACCAGTACTTTACTTAGCAACAAGACAACTGGCGCTAAGACGAGACTTACTGCTAAACTCCCCATCGTTAATGTATTGTAAAACTGACTAATCCGACCTAATCCTGTGTTGTAAAATGCGGTGAACGAGCCCTGTAAACTCTGACTTGTCAAAATGGCTTCGCCGATGTTCATCATTAAAGGATCCAGCATCAGCGCTATAACAGAAAAAACACCCCACGATAATAGAAAGGTCGACAAATTTACTCGAAAGACTAGCACGACAAAAAGAATTATCAGATTATGAAATTTGATAAGCGGGGTAAGACCAAAAATCATTCCCAACATAATCCCAAAGGCTAACGACCAGGGGCCTGCATCAGAATGCAGCGCCTTTAGCAGTTTTGCTAGCACAATCATTTTGTAACTCCTTGTAATCTAATGTGTTGACTATCGATGGCGTTCTGAAGAAAGTAACTCGTTTGTGTTGCAATATAGAGTTATTGTTTAGACTAAAAGTTGCAATGCTAGCAGATATTTATTTTTCGAAGCATTGCATGGCTTCTTGCATGGTGAGCACCAAATCAAATTTCCATTTTCCGGTTCCTGTGGCATCAACGTAATGCTGTGCTCGGGCTCTGCCCGCTTCTGAGCTCAAAATAATGATGATATGCAATGAATCTATAAAGTTAGATTCGACCATACCTAAGGTGCCAAAGCTTTTGACTTCTTCAAAAGACAAATCTACTTCGTCAGTGTTAGAAAAATCAAAAATGGCTCTGTCGACCTTTTTTAAATTTGGTAAAAAACCTGGGTCGTTAATGACTTGCATGACCTGCAAGCCATTTACATAACCTATGTACTGCAAGTGAAGCAGATTGTCTTTTACCGTAATCCTGTAGCTCAAACTAGCACACTCATTGTTATTTTTATTCTACTAAAAAGCGTAGACCAAATTACTGAGAGTGTCGTCTGATAACTTCTAATTCAACCCCATTTTTATTCTTCACTTTCTTCAAGTGTCATCAACTGAGTGTTGCCACCAGAGGCGGTTGTATCGATGCTCACAGTCTTCTCAGTTAAAAGACGTTGAATCAAATTATCGGCATATTCAGCGGTAATGACGGGCAAAATTGCTCCCTCTCGTTGAGCAAGTTTTTGAGTCATATAAGCCTTGCTCTGACTTTGACTGTCCAGCACAACACCGGCTAAATGTTTGTTTTTAAGCAAAGTTTCCAACTGTGATTGCTTGGCAACTTGTAAGACTGAGTCTGGCGCGCCTAAAGAACGCCATTTTTCAGCAAAGGCCACTGCTTCATCAAAAAACAGATCGGACACTACGGCTATTGCTACATTGCCTGTTGCCAAGGCAGTTACCAATGACAAAGTCCAATATTCAAAGGTTACTTGTTCATCTGCATAGCAGAGTAAAATCCCCCGTGGTTCCAGAAACAGGATGTTCGACTCCCCTGTAGGGCCCGGCAGATAGGTAGGCTTTTTCAGCATTTTTTCAATTTTGATCAGCTGATTTCTCGATTCTGCAAGGGTTTGATCCAAGTTGTCTGCGAGCTCGTCTATCATGTCTACGGTGGCGATTTTGGCCAAAAGTTGTCGTACCCACGAAATTCTAGAGGTGAGATTTGTTAAGCGCCATTGTTGTTCAACATGCATGGCGCAGTTAACGATTTTCTCAGCTTCAGCATCATATTCTTGTGAGTCATCCAAAGCCTCCACAAAATTATCCTGAATGACAACCTCTTCGAATTTTGGTGTGGCTTTTTCGAGCATCAAGCGAGACAGATAGTGAGGGCCGCCAGCTTTTGGGCCAGTGCCTGACAAGCCTCTTCCACCAAAAGGTTGAACACCAACAATGGCACCAATCATATTACGGTTTATGTAAACATTACCGGCTTTTGACAAACGAGCCAGCTCTTCAGCCTTCTCGTCGATCCGTGTGTGGATACCCATTGTCAGGCCAAAGCCTGTTGAGTTGATTTGTTCCATCACTTCAAGTACGTGCTTCTCTTTGAATCGCACTACATGAACACAAGGACCAAACACTTCCCGTTGCAATACACTTATGTCATCAATTTCATATAGTCTCGGTGCAAAAAAGTGGCCGTTTTCTGTTTCCTTGGACAATGGACATTGATACAAGAGTTTAGCTGATGATTTCATTTGCTCAGCATGTGCATTGAGATTTGTTAATGCCTTAGTGTCGATAACGGGGCCAATATCGGTTGACAACAATGCAGGGTCACCAATACGTAGTTCTTGCATAGCACCGATTAGCATCTCAATGATGGTATCGGCAATATCTTCTTGCAAAAATAACACTCTCAGCGCGGAACACCGTTGTCCTGCGCTTTGGAACCCGGAAGCAATCACATCGTCAATCACTTGCTCTGGAAGTGCTGTAGAGTCAACGATCATACAATTTTGGCCACCGGTTTCTGCAATCAGTGGCACTTGTTCAGTGCCTCGTTTAGCAAGTTCTCGAGAAATTAAACTGCCTGTCTGAGTTGAACCAGTAAAGATTATCGCTTTGATTCTTTCATCAGAAAGTAGCGTGTCGCCAACTACGGACCCAACATTGATCAGTGTCTGCAATACGTGTTTGGGGAGCCCGACATTCTCCATCAATTGCACGGCGCGAAGGGCAATTAGACTGGTTTGTTCAGCAGGTTTGGCTAATACGGTATTTCCTGTTACCAGTGCGGCGACAACTTGACCAAGGAAAATAGCCAGAGGGAAATTCCAAGGGCTAATACACAACACCACGCCGCGGGGAGAAAGACGTTCGTCTTGCACAAGTTCTTCTGCCTTGGCTGCGTAATATCGACAAAAATCGACAGCTTCTCGGATTTCGTCGACTGCATCTTGGGCTATTTTTCCGGCTTCTTTGATACATAGTGCGATCAGCTCATCAGAGTGTCGCTCCAGACTGTCCGCAGAACGTCTAAGTATATCTGCGCGCTCTTTAACCGGAAGAGCAGACCAGCTTTCAAAAGCAGTTTCAGCCTGTGTAAGTTTTTGTAGCATGTTCTGCGGCTGATCAAATTCGAGCTGACCGACAATCTCTTCTAAATTTGCAGGGTTCCTGGTTAGGTGGCTGCTTGTTGCCGCATTTTCTTCAATGATATTACTCTGTTGCCATCTGTCTAAGGCCATTTTAAGCGGTGAGATTTTGTTAATATCAGTTAAGTCCAATCCCTTAGAGTTGGGCCTTTCATCACCATAAAGATCGATAGGCTTGGTGATTTGTGCGTTATATTTGAATTGCAATCGTTGGGTTTTTTCAACAGGATCCTCAAGCAGATCCTCTACTGGTTTGGAGTCATCAACAATGGCATTAACAAACGAAGAGTTTGCACCGTTTTCTAACAGTCTTCTAACCAAATACGCCAACAGGTCTTCATGTTCACCAACAGGCGCATAAACACGGCACTGCACTCTTTCTTCGGTTACTATTTGGTCGTATAAACTGTCTCCCATGCCGTGCAGACATTGGAACTCGAAACCTTCTTTGTCTGACCCTGCCAATTCCAGAATAACCGAAGCGGTGTAGGCGTTGTGGGTAGCAAATTGCGGATAAATTGTATCACGGTAGGCTAGTAAACGATTTGCGCAGGCATGATAAGAAACGTCCGTTGATGACTTGCGTGTGAACACTGGGAAATGTTCCATACCATCTTTTTGCGCGTTTTTAATCTCGGTATCCCAATAAGCACCTTTGACCAAACGCGTCATCATTTTGCGGTTGGTTTTTAGGGTTAAATCACGCAACCAATCCACCACATACAGCGCACGTTTTTGATAGGCTTGTACAGCTAAGCCGAACCCCGTCCAGTCACCCAATCGCTCATCACTGAATACGATTTCGATGATATCCAAAGAGATATCCAACCGATCGGCTTCCTCAGCGTCAACGGTGAGGCCAATATCATACTGCTTGCACAGCAAACACAGCTCCATCAGTTTGGCGGGAATGTCATTGAGCACTTCGTCACGATTGAGAAACTCATATCGCGGATGAATAGCAGATAATTTGACGGAAATTCCTGGGCTGCGTTTTGGACCTTTTCCATTGGCGGCTTTACCAATCGCATGAATAGCGTCCACATAGGCATCAAAATAACGTTGTGCATCATTGGCAGTCCGTGCGCCTTCACCCAACATGTCATAGGAATAAACGTAGCCCTGTTGTTCTTTTTCCTCAGCACGATTTAATGCATCGTTAATGTTTTCGCCCATGACAAACTGTTTACCCATGACTTTCATGGCGATATTCATCGCCTTTCGGATAACCGGCTCACCCATTTTTCCTAGGGTTTTTTTCAATAAACCAATGCTGTCGCGCTTGCGATGATCGGTGTACGACACCATGTTACCGGTGAGCAATAAGCCCCAGGATGAAGCGTTAACAAATAGCGAATCACTGTTGCCTAAATGAGATGTCCAAACGCCTTTGGATAATTTGTCGCGGATCAGGGCGTCTTGGGTTTTCTTGTCAGGGATGCGCAATAATGCTTCAGCCAAACACATCAACACGACACCTTCGGCAGAAGATAGAGAGTATTCGTTAAGTAGCGCGTCTACTCCTCCATGACCTTCTTGTTCACGGCGAATGCGCAACACCATTTTTCGTGCTCTTTCCCATGCTCGGCTTCTCGCGCTAACGGACACTTCTGCTTCGGGCAAAATGTGGTCGACAGCAAGGTTTTCGTCGATACGATAGAAATCGCGAATTTTTTGTCGAATAGGACAAACAGAAACCAAATTACCTTCAAATAGCATGGACATCCTCCGTTAGCACAGGAACTTTATTAATGCAGCGCGAGTGTAATAGTCGATCGCTAATCCGACAATAAAAATCCATCGGAACCAATCAAAAAACAGGATTTAGTTAATCAGGGTAACTAGCAAATGTGTTAGGAATTATTTACGCTATGGTGCAGTGAAGGTAAACACGCTCTAATCATTCCCCCACTGCACTTACTGCGCGAGTCTCTAGTCTTAACGAATGGGCATTACATCCACTGGTCGTTGCGACGACGTTTTTTCGGAAGGTAGGCGATAATGACACCCAAGATAATGCTGACCAGCGCAATGATGCCGCCTCGGGTTAACCATTGCATCTGCGCAGTTTGATCTTGCGTATCCAAAGTTCTCTGCAGACGTTCGTTGTCTTTTTTTACTGCTTCAAAATCTTTGATCAAACGCTCGTTTCGATTCGTCAAATCCATAACTTGTTGATTGAGCAACTCATTGCTTTGTTGCTCTTCTACCAGCTCTTGTTTTACTTCACTTAAGTCTTGTTGCAACCCCGGAAGCACTGCGCGAATACTCGGTTGATTCATTATGTATTGGGTCTCAACCCAACCGGTACGTTGGTTGTTGTCGATGATTTCGATGAAACCTTTTTCCTGGTCTTCTTGTAAAACGGTAACTCGAGTACCTGCCACCACAGAGCCTAAAATGCGATAGTTTCTCCCTGGGCCAGAATGCATAAAGGTTTGCAAGTCATCAGAGATATAACGAATGTCGCCCGTCGCATCGTTGGGCTCTTGCTGTGCGGTCGTGTTTGCCGTTAAACAACATAAAATAATAAAACCTAGTATTTGTAGCTTGCCCATAACTCATCTGTTCGGAATAAAAATATACACGAATGGTATGGCTTCAGATGTGCAAAGGCAAGTCAGTGTTTGATGGATTGCCTTGCGCGGCGCTTAAGAGTATCGTGTTCTCATCACTTAATTGGCTGAAATTACTTACATTAATGGAACATGAGATAGAGTTAAAATTGCTGTTACCCGAAGGCATAGATGATTCGGAACTGACAACGGTGTTAAGTCAGTTTTCGGCAAATATTGAGATATCAGAATACACATTGTTCAATCAGTACTTTGACACCCCCGATTGGCTGCTGAGTAAACAAAAAATGGGGCTGCGGGTGCGTAGTAGTGAAAGAGGGATTGAGCAAACGGTTAAAACCTCAGGAAAAAGTGTTGCCGGGCTGCATCAAAGGCCGGAGTACAATGTGGCCATTGACTCACTTGAGCCCAACTTGGCATTGTTTGACTCGAGCATCTGGCCTGAAAAAGTCGATATCGAGGAGTTGCAAGATTCTGTTATTCAGGTTTTTCATACGGATTTTAAAAGAAAAACTTTCTTAATGCGCTTGGCAAACGACACTGACGTTGAGATTGCATTTGATCAAGGCACCATTAGCACAGCTGAAAGTAAAGATTCCATTTCCGAAATCGAATTGGAGCTGAAGCGTGGAAATGTCAAAATACTCTTTGAGCTGGCGGAAAAAATCGCCAAGGTTTGTCCCAGTCAATTGGGCAATTTGAGTAAAGCCGCTAGAGGTTATTTGCTGGCTAAACATCAAGTCGCACCAAAGCGTCGTTCTCTTAAAGCTGTAGACTTGACGCGAGGTGACAGCTGCGAAGATGCTTTTGTTAAAGGCTTGGAATATAGCATGAAATACTGGCAGGAAGCTGAATATCGTTACATGCGAACACAAAAGATCAGCGATTTGGTTGATGTGTATACTGGCATGAACTTATTGTCAGAATGTCTTCGGTTATTCTCTGACGTGATCCATGCTGATGAGTTGCTAGACGTGAAGAACGCTTTGTCTATTCGTTTACGCAAGTGGGCATGGGTTGAGCAACTAGAAAGTATTAAGGCACTGAGTTCTAAGCGTGGAATGTTCAGCAAAAAATTGGCTCAGCATGACGCATTGTTTAATTATCTTCGTGGCCTCAAGGACGGCACCCTTAATTTGTCTCGCCCGCAATTTTTGATCACTGAAAAAGATAACACCATACTGCAAATTAAACTTTCAAAAATGTTAACGGATAAACCATGGCGAAACGAGAAAGGCCGTTTTCAAAAGGATATTCGCGCCTTTGCAGAAAAAAAGCTTGAAAATCAGTGGTATAACCTAATTGATAAATTATCGGAAATATCTTTTAGTGAATCAGATTATATGGCGATGTACCGCCGTTTAAAAACCGCGTTGAATTACAACGTGTTGTTAGGGCAATGCTTCTCCGCTTCACGAAGGGAAGAGTTTACTGCGCCGTGGAAGGATATCTTTCTCGGGATCAAAGAACTGAAAACCCTCAATGTGTTACAGAATAAACTTCAGGGCACCGATGTTGAGGACAAATCTGAATTGCTATCCTGGAGTGAAGTTAAGAAAAACAACCTTTTGACCGTTATAGAACAAAGCAGAGCGTTTGCGTCGAACGTCGAAAACTTTTGGTAAACCAACAATGAACGATATGAGCCTTTATCAACTTTCAATCAGTGCAATGCTGGTGGGTTGGTTTGTGGCTTTAATGCTCGTTTGGGTCAGGTACGAACGCTTGCCTCACGGTAACTTTGTACTGACAGGAATCGTTCTATGGCCCTTCATTTTAACTGATGAGTGGCTAAAGTTAGCGGGTTATTCTCAAGTATTTCACTTTATCGCAGGCGCATTTCAATTTGTTCCTGCAGTTATCGCCGCCACAATTGTGCTAAGTGTGCGTAAAATCACTAGCGAACATATAGCTAAAAATCATATTCTGTTTTTTATACCTGCAATCCTCATGATCGCTGGGCAGATCCCATTTATGTTGTTACCTGTGGAAGCCAAAGAGCTCATGTTGTTTTCGCCGCCAATGGGCGACGTACTTAATCATTGGCCATATTACGCTACATATTTATTCAGTGCCTTTGTCATACTCAGTTATGCTGTTCACGCAGCAGAGTATTTCAGCAATTATCATTTTTATTTGTCGGACCAGGTTGTCGATGTTGATATGTTTGAGATGAAAATTACCGCAAACGGCTGCTTGGTAATGATGTCTGTCGCATTTATCAATATCGCGATGATAGGTATTGTGGTGTTTGATTTACTTCCATTTACACAATGGCAGACGTTCCTCAATATGTTAAATGCGGCAAGTTTATTGTTTGTACTCTTACTGTTATTGCAGAAACAGCGATATTCCCCGACACCTTTTACAGACAACCAGTTCAGCGGTAAAGGCTATTCAGAAGATTATCTTAGTTATGCTTTGAAACAAGCCGAGTTAGCGATTATTGAACACAAAGCCTACAAGCGAAAGGGGCTAAGATTAAGGATACTTGCTGACGCTGCTGATGTAGAACCTGCCGCACTTGCACTGGCAACACGAAAGATCCTCAAACGCAACTTTCGCGCATTTATTTATCATTATCGCTTGGAATATGCCAAAAAAGTCCTGATGCGTACCGACCAAAAGGTCACCAGTGTCGCTAAGAGACTCGGGTTTAATTCAGAAAAATATTTGAGCAATATGTTTATTAAATACATCCAAATCATGGGCAAACAAGACCCAGAAGAAAACAATTCAAACTGAGATCGCGTAGACAACATACTGCTTGTGTGGATTGGTATTACATGTAGTTGAATTTAGTTTCAGTGCTAAATTGTTGCACGCAATATTCAACCCGTTGCTCAGGTGTTGGGTATTTGATGGGGACCTCAAGGTTTTCGATATGTCGTAATCTAGGGATCAATCCTGTTCCATTGGCAATTTGAATCGACAGTCCCGGACGTGCATTTAATTCTAAAACCATGGGGCCTTTGGTTCTGTCTAGCACCATGTCGGTGCCCATATAGCCTAGCCCTGTCATTTCCCATGCGCTACAGGCTAATTCAAGTAGGCGCCGCCAGTCGGGAACCACCAATGTTGATAAGTCAACCTTAGTATCAGGGTGGTGGGTAAGTGGCTTTTCAAACTGAACGGCTCTGATAGCTTTACCACTGGCGATATCCAAGCCTACCCCTACGGCACCTTGGTGCAAATTCGCTTTGCCATCTGATGCGGCAGTTGAACAGCGCATCATTGCCATAACCGGATAACCTTTGAAAACGATAATCCGCACATCTGGTACCCCTTCGTAGGTAAAACCGTCAAAGCAATCGTCAAACAATATTAAGTTTTCAACGATCGCTACGTCTGTTTTACCACCTAACGAAAATAGCCCGGATAATACGTTGCTAACATGTCTTTCCACTTCTTGTCGGCTGGTTTCGTTACCCGAGGGTTTTTTATAGCGCTGCTGATCATGATCAACAATCACTAAAATCCCTTTACCACCGCTTCCCTGTGCTGGTTTGATAACAAAACCCGGCCAGTCTTTGACCATGTCATGGATCAACTTTACTTCGGCTTGATTACGTATCACACCAATCATTTCTGGCGTTGTGGCGCCATGACGTTGGGCGATAATCTTAGTTTTGAGTTTGTCATCAACCAACGGATATTTGGCCCTGTCATTGTAGCGACCTATGAAAGCATGGTTGCGCTGATTCATGCCCAACACACCTTTACTTTTCAGACGTGATGGGATTTTTGCCAAATCTATCAGGGTCGACAACATTGATCAGTCCTTTACCAGTGGTTTAAATCTTCGTAGCTCGGTCAGGCGATAACCTGTGTAAGTACCCAGCACGAGAATCCCTGCTAAAACAATGAGTTGCAATCCAACAAAATTGAAAGTCAGGTGCTGCAAATATTCGTTGGTCATGGCGATGTAAACAAGAATCGCAGTGATCAAGGAACCTCCACCTTGTAACATGACTTCTTTACCGCCTTCTTCTTCCCATAGAATTGACATGCGTTCGATTGTCCATGACAAAATGATCATAGGGAAAAAAGTGATAGAAAGCCCTTCGGTAAGACCCACTTTAAACGCGACGACAGTAAAAATCGAAATGATCAAAATGACGGTGATAATGACTGCAGAAATCCTTGCTACCAGCAGCAAATTTAGGCGTGATAAGTAGCTGCGAATAATCAGTCCAACGCCAACAATCAGCAAAAATCCAACGATACCAGTGACCAATTGAGTTTGCACGAATGCTACGGCTATCAGCACGGGCATGAAGGTTCCTGAGGTTTTCAGCCCGACAATGATCCGTAAAAATACGACAATCAAGGCGCCAATCGGGATCATCATGATGGTTTTGAACATCGCCTGTTCTTCAAGCGGCAGGCTATGAATAGAAAAGTTGAGCAGCCCGTCGGCTTCCGCCTTGCTTTCAGTGGCCTCGGTAGGAGAAATATTTCTGGCAATCATTGAGAATGCCACTCTGCTATTACTACCGCCCATTAAATCGAGCAAAGATACGTTTGATTGGTCCCAGATCAATAGCGGATGCTGCTTGCCGTCTTGTGTCGCAGAGATCGAAAACAATTGCCAATCTTCCCCGGTCCAAACCTCTATCATTTGCTGCACATTCTGTCGCCTGCGACCGTCTTCAAGCTCAATGACTCCGACAATTCTACTCGGAATTTCGGCAATCGATAACAGCGCATACAAAGCATTCGTTTTATTATTAGTGTGCAACAACAATGAGGCATTTTGGCTCTCGGGTTCATTTAATGCTTTGATTAATTCTCTGGTAAATGACGAGTTATCTGCTGAACGTTGTCGCGCCAGTTCAACTAAGGCTTTTCCAGCTGATAATTCAAGGCTAGGGAGTTTCGGTTCAGGCATGGGCTGCGAGGGAGGTGTCACATCGCGTTTGGTATTTTCATCAACCAAAAATTGTGAGCGGTAGTAAATGGTTTGTGGGCCGCTGGCTTCCCTGATCGTCCACTCTATACGCCGCCCTGAGCTGGTACTGTTGTAAGATATCCCATAGCCAGGTGAAGATGCCGACTCGTTAATTAACGTATATCCAGATTGGGTGCTTGGCGCCGCCAGAGAGGCTTTGACTTCTTTTCCTCTAGCAGTAAATTCAATCCGTGCTTCAATGTCCCATATTTGACGCGTTTCACCTGGCACCCAGGGCACATTGTAGGTTTGATGTCGAATGATACTCATTGCGATACCTATGATCACCAGCGCGATCACAGCAATGTAAAAGGGCACTTTCGAGGTCATAAAAATCCTTTGCTAATCATTATTATTTTGGGTCTGATTGCACAAACTCTTTACTCACATCGACAACAGCAACGTCGCGAATAAACTCACGGCCCAACAATACGGGGTGTGTCATATGTGAGCGATCAGCAAGCGTAAATTCGCTGTTGTCACGCATCTCCCCTAATCGCGTCCAAAGTTTCACTACTGCGCGTCGTTCAGGCTCTTCACTGGATGCTTGACGGATATTGACAAAGCGCACCACGGGCGCTTCTATCCAATTTTCATCTGTGGCTTTTTTCGAATCGTCTAGTACATGAAATCGTACCCAATCGTCACCGTTTCTCTCGAAGACTTCGATATCAACAGCATTGATCGAGGACGTCGCAGCGCCGGTATCAATTCGGGCATCAAAGCTAAGATTGACCGCTTCAATGGTGATGTGTTCGAGCGCGCCCAATACAAAATCACCGTTATTGTTCACCACAGTTTGATTGGCAGATTCTGCTTGGGTAGGCGCATTATTTTCTTTCTTGGAAAGGTAGTCAGCCAGCATTACCTGACTTTTGGCGACTTGTTGCTTTAAAGCACTTAATTCATCTCGTAAAGATTGGATATTGCCATCGTTCTGTTCTCCTCGGGCATCCAATTGAGCAAGTCGTTCGATAATCCTTTGCTCAGATTGGGTTATGGTGTCGAGCGTTTGTTGTTGTGTCGCGGTTCCCGTAGTCTGACAAGCGACTATGTTGGCGGCAGCGAATAGCAGGGCAAAGTGGCGCATATTTGTGTTAAACCGAGTGAAAATCATCAATAAAAACCTAACCGATTGTGTGGCCAATTGGCCGATTTTAAATTGTGCCTGTTTCGCTTCATTCGTTTTGATATGAAGCCGGGGCTTAAGGACACAACTTCTTTTGCTTTGTTCAATAACTCCTTGATTATGCTCATAGACTACTCGAAACACAAACTAAGTGTTTTCTTTTCCCCGCATTATATTGTTTCTTTTGTGTACATTATTTCGAATATAAAATCAGCTTTCATTAAAAGAACAATTGTACTATTTTTTATTCAGGTTAAAATAGTACAATTGTTCTTATTTATTTTTGGGTGCGTGCGTGGATAAAGGCTCAAACACTAAGCTACGTATACTAGAAGAAGCGATGGGGTTTGTTGCACAGCATGGCTTTGCGCAAATATCTATCGGCAAAATCGCAAGCCGTATGTCGATGTCGCGTACAGGTGTTATATCGCATTTTGCCAATAAAGCTGATATGCAAATCGCCATTTTGAGACATTGTGAGCAGGTATTTAAATCGCAGGTGATAATGCCGTCTGTGTCATCTGATCCGTTGCAACATTTATTAAACTACTTTCAAAACTGGAAGAATTGGGTGTTCAAATACAAAAATCAGCCGAAAATGACCTGTCCATTTGTTAAAGCCATTTCAGAGTTTCAAGATCGTGATGATTGTAAGGTAAGGCGGTGTATTGTTGATCAGCAAAAACGGAACTTGAAGTTTATTGCCTCTTTAGTGCAAAAAAACATAGATGCTGGAATATTTTCTGCAGACGTTGATCCACAACACTTTAGCCTGACAAGCTACGGCTATTACCTCTCACACAATATCAATAGGAACCTCATTGGTTCTGAAAATGCAGACAAGATCTTCATGACTCAAATCAGCACACTTATCCAATATTCACTTGCGGAGGAATAATCTATGCAAGGCAAAACTAAGCTCTCCGTTACAATTCTTGCATACCCAGGTATGACAATGCTTGACGCAGTAGGGCCAAACGAAGTGCTTGCCAATAGCCCGAATTTTGACGTGACTTGGGTTGCTACACAAGCTTCACCAATAACCAACGACTTAAGTAGTTTTGATTTGCACAGTTTGCCTATATATGACAGCGTGAAAACAACGGATATTTTGTTAATTCCAGGGGGACCCGGCGACAAAGCTGTAATGGAAAATCAAGCGATTCTGGATTGGATTAAAGAACTTGACCGTAGCACTTTGCTGACGACGTCGGTATGCACAGGGTCGCTAATTTTAGCCAAAGCGCAAATCCTAAATGGACATAGAGCCTGTACCCATTGGGCTTGCTTGAAACAACTCGCTGAACTGGGTGTTAAACCGCAGCGCAAACGCTTTGTGCAAAGTGGTAAGTACGTGACAGCTTCAGGTGTGTCTGCGGGCATTGATATGGCGTTTTACCTACTTGAAAAATTAGTGTCAAAAAACCATGCTAGAGATATCCGATTTGGCGTGGAGTATTTTCCCAATCAATTTCATCTATTTTCAAGTTACACGCTACCCAAATCCCAAATGGCTAAGTTAAGTCGCAAGTTTGGACAGTACTATCAAGCCGCTCAGGCAAAGTTTTTATCGTGAAAAGATTGAACAAAAATGAGTTTCTAATTCTTATAACCGATTAAATCAATCAAATTTAATCACTTAATTTGAATTTTATTTGTCGATAGACTGTTCTTTGTAAAAGTAATCGTGGCTAACTACTTACAATTCATCACGTTTGTGTCGAATTGGTCTATCTTTACTAACGAAGAATAACAGACCCATTTTTTAGTCATACATCAGTTATTTAATGCGCAAGCAGTCATCAGTGCAGAAAGACTTCGCACTGGTCGAGACAACGGTTTAGGGGAAGACATGAAGGCATCAGATCTATTTGTAAAAGCGTTAGAAGCAGAAGGGGTAGAATATGTATTTGGTATCCCCGGCGAGGAAAACCTCGATTTACTGGAATCACTTCGTAACTCGTCTATCAAGCTGATCTTAACCCGACACGAACAAGGCGCAGGGTTTATGGCCGCTACCTACGGTAGATTGACCGGAAAAGTGGGGGTTTGTTTATCAACGTTAGGGCCCGGTGCAACCAACTTGGTTACCCCAGCAGCATATGCTCAGCTTGGAGCAATGCCAATGTTGATGATAACCGGTCAGAAGCCAATTAAGACCAGCAAACAAGGGCGCTTCCAGGTGATTGATGCCGTAGACATGATGCGTCCTATCACAAAATACACTGCACAAGTGGTCAGTGGCGACAGAATACCCTCAGTGGTAAGAGAAGCATTTCGTTTGGCTCATGAAGAACGTCCAGGTGCCGTACACATCGAACTTCCTGAAGATATTGCGGCGGAACAAACAACCACCAAGCTACTTGAAGCCAGTACAGTACGCAGACCCATTGCAGAAGACAAATCCATCGCTCGAGCCATCGACATGGTCGAAAATGCCACATCACCAGTGTTGGTGATTGGCGCAGGTGCGAACCGAAAACTGACAGCTAAAATGCTCAAAGAGTTTGTCGAGAAAACCGGTATTCCTTATATCACCACACAAATGGGTAAAGGTGTTTTGGACGAAAGTGGCGATTTATTTATGGGCAACACTGCGCTGTCTGACGGCGATTTTGTGCATAGAGTTATTTCCAGAGCCGATCTGATCATAAATGTTGGCCATGATGTCGTGGAAAAACCACCCTTTTTCATGAGCGACGATGGTAAGCAAGTGATTCATGTGAATTTTGATTCCGCTGCGGTTGATCCCGTTTACTTCCCGCAACTTGAGGTAGTAGGAGATATTGCCAACAGTATTTGGCGCATGAAGCAAGACATCAAACCTCAATCCCACTGGAAGTTAGATTTTTATTGTGATGTGCACGACGCGTACATCGCCCATCGCAGTGCATCAGAAAATGACGACAGATTTCCGATTCTTCCTGAACGTTTTGTGCGAGACATTCGCAAAGCGATGCCCAAAGACGGCATTGTTACCTTAGACAACGGTGTCTACAAGATTTGGTTTGCGCGCAACTATCCGGCGTACTTGCCCAACACCCTGTTACTCGACAATGCCTTGGCCACGATGGGCGCTGGCTTGCCATCGGCGATGGCAGCCAAAATCGTTTATCCAGAAAAAGCGGTGATAACGGTGTGCGGAGACGGTGGTTTTATGATGAACAGTCAGGAAATGGAAACCTCTGTAAGACTGAATCTGCATATTGTTGTGATAATTTTGCGAGACGACGCATACGGCATGATCAAGTGGAAACAAGCCAACATGGAATTTGAGAATTTTGGTCTGGATTATGGCAATCCAGATTTCGTTAAATATGCAGAAAGTTACGGTGCAAAAGGCTGGAGAATACACTCTGCAGAAGAATTGTTGCCTAGAGTACAGGCATGTTTAAATGAACCGGCTGTGCACCTGATTGACGTTCCCGTTGATTATTCGTTAAACGACGAAACCTTAAACAAAACGATCCGCGAACTAAGCCAGAAATTGTAGGAGCTGACTAACATGTTAAAAAAAGCCTATCCATATTACTTAGCCAACAAAGCGGTTTACGCGAATCAAGATTTGGTAGTGACCAACAAATACACTGGTGACGCTGCAACAACAGTGGCCATGGCTCAGGCCGACGTCATCGACAAAGCGATTGCCGCGGCAGAAAAAAGCCAGGAAGCGCTTAATGCAATGAAGCCTTACGAAAGGCAAAACGTGTTGAATCATTGCGTCAAACGGTTCGAAGAACGCTTTGAAGAATTGGCCTACGCGTTGTGTATTGAGGCGGGTAAACCCATCAAGGATGCGAGAGGCGAAGTGACTCGACTGATTGATACGTTCAGAATTGCTGCTGAAGAGTCGGTGCGTATTAGTGGGGAAGTGATGAATCTCGAAGTGACCCCTCGTGCTGATGGTTATCAAGGCATGTATAAAAAGGTTCCTATTGGGCCTTGTTCATTTATTTCACCGTTTAATTTCCCGCTTAATCTGGCAGCGCACAAAGTTGCACCGGCGCTGGCAGTAGGTTGTGCCTTTGTATTAAAACCAGCAAGCCGCACACCTCTTGGCGCTCTAATTATGGGCGAGGTGCTTGCGGAAACAGATTTACCGGAAGGGGCATTTTCTATTTTACCTTGTTCTCGTGATGGCGCGGATTTATTCACAACCGATGACCGATTCAAGTTGTTGAGCTTTACCGGGTCGCCTGATGTCGGTTGGGACCTCAAGGCTCGTGCAGGCAAAAAGCCCGTGATCCTTGAGTTAGGTGGTAACGCGGGTTGTATTGTTGACGAAGACACCGACTTGGATGATGCCGTTGAGCGAATTGTGTTCGGCGCCTATTATCAATCTGGACAAAGCTGTATCAGTGTTCAGCGCATTTTGATTCATCAATCTATTTATGACGATTTTAAACAGCGCTACGTTGAAAAAGTTGCAAACCTAGTTCACGGCGACCCGCTTGACGAAAAAACCTTTATAGGGCCGATGATCTCCGAATCCGAAGCGACCCGACTGGATAAATGGATTGACGAAGCTCGGCAAGTAGGGGCTGACGTGCTGTGCGGTGGCAAACGTGATGGCGCAATGCTCCGGGCGACTATTTTGGAGAATGTACCCAGTGATGCCAATATAAATACTGAAGAGGCCTTTGGGCCAGTATCGACAATCGCGCCCTTTGCAGATTTTGATCAAGCGTTGGAAGAGGTTAACAACAGCCAGTTTGGTTTGCAGGCAGGAGTATTTACTCGCGACCTTTACAAAGCACACAAAGCTTGGGATGTGTTGGATGTAGGGGGCGTTGTGATTGGTGACGTGCCAAGCTGGCGCGTTGACAATATGCCCTACGGTGGTGTCAAGGAGTCGGGTTTAGGTCGAGAAGGTATTCGTTTTGCCATTGAAGACATGACCGAAATTCGTCTCATGGTAATAAGAACACCAAAATAGAAAACAATGTGGGCATAGTATGCCCATAAATTCTTATAAGACGATGAATGGTTGGTTTTTTAGGCTTAATCGAAAATACTCGGACTGGGTTTAGGGTACCCTAATCTGATTGAGCTAAACCTAATAACAGTTACAGGGATCTACGATGAAGAAATCTATTTTTAAAGTCGCGCTTATCGCATCGGCTATTGCGCTATCTGGTTGTGCCACAGCTGAGAAAAAAAGCTCTTACGTGCAAGAAATTAAAGCCGCCGTAGATGCGCGTAGTGCCGAAGCTAAGGAACGGGACGTCTATCGAAACCCTGCTAAAACATTAGCGTTTTTTAGAGTAGAGCCCGGTATGACAGTGGCTGAAGCACTACCCGGCGGCGGCTGGTACTCCAATATTGTGGCGAACTACCTTGGCTCAGAAGGTAAGCTTTATGGGATAAATTATGCGGACGACATGTGGCCGAGATTTGGCTTTTTTAGCCAGGAACGCATCGATGATTTTGTATCCAGAACAGACAAATTTCCATCCATGGTGGCTGAATTTACCGACAATGGCATTGCGACCAAAGGTTTTACGTTTGCTACCATGCCCGAAGAGTTAGAAGGAACGGTCGATCGAGTTCTAGCGATTCGAGCGCTTCACAATTTGAATCGCTTCGAAGAAGACGCGGGCACCATGACACAAGCACTACAGGTCATGCATAAACTACTCAAAAAAGGCGGCATGGTAGGCGTTGTACAGCATAGATTACCTGAAGCATCTACTACCGCGACACAAGGGCAAAGAGGTTATCTTAAACAGTCAGAAGTGATTACATCGTTTGAAAACGCGGGTTTTGAACTGGTTGCAACGTCTGAAATTAATGCCAACCCAAAGGACAAGCCAAGCGACAGTGATATAGTTTGGCGCTTGCCTCCTTCATACAACGGTGTGGGAGAAGACGAAGCGAAACGTGCGGCGATGACGGCTATAGGTGAATCGGATCGCATGACCTTGTTGTTTAAGAAAAAATAGCTCCAGCAGTTTATCCATGTAGTAACAGGCCGCATTGTATTGCGGCCTTTTTAATTAACATTAAATTGCGGAGAACAACAGGCGTGGTTTTTGACACCCAAGCATTAAATAAACAAAGGCAAAACCTGACTGATTTTGATGATACTTGGGTATTCGGTTATGGGTCCTTGATTTACAAAGTGGACTTTGACCACATTGCTTGTGAGAACGCCCATATTCATGGCTTTGAGCGACGCTTTTGGCAGGGCAGTCATGATCACCGTGGTACACCTGAAAAGCCAGGTCGAGTATTAACCCTAACGCCAGTTGAGGGAGCAACATGTTTTGGTAAAGCCTTCAAGGTGGAACACCAGGTATTTGATCATTTGGATCATCGTGAAAAAAACGGCTATCTTCGGCACTCTATTGATATTCACTTATCCAGTAATCGTATCGTTCAGGGGTTGGTTTATATCGCCAGTCCGGACAATGCTGCCTATCTTGGACATGCAAGCATCGAAGATATCGCCAAACAAATTCTCAACTCGTCGGGACCAAGTGGAGAGAATAAAGACTACCTGTTTCAATTGGCTGATGCACTCAGGGCGAACAATGAAGTAGACGAACATGTTTTTGCAATTGAAAAAGCGCTTTGTGATCGTTATTCAAATTCGCCCCAGGTTAACAATACCTGAGGCTAAATAACTCCAATCCCGGATAAACAACGCCCGTAAACACCGCTATTTATCCCCCTCTCTTCGCTGTTCATTATGTGGATTGGTATAATTCTCGCCTTGATAGGGGAATAAATCACAGAGCGCTTCGAGCGAAGTCGAACGTTTCGCCAGATGAGACGCTGGTCGGACGCAGACTATCGTTTTGCATCCAAAGCCACCTGAATTTTATCTAGCTCTTCATAACTAAACTCACCGCGCTCGATCAGTTTAACGATGGCGTCTGTGTGACCTTTGAGTACCTTGGTTTCATCACCAATAATAATATGCTTGCGAATAGACTTGTGTCCGTCTTCATGAACGACGTCAAAATCATAGTCAACGTCACCGGTGACATTTACAAGCGCGCCGTCACCTTTGTGCATGACAACCACTTTTCTCTCCATACCTGATGCTAAATCGTCAACATCAAATCCTTCTGAGACTACCTGTTTAACACTATTCAGTGCTTGTAGAACCGTTTCTTTCGTGTCTTCGTCAAGGTGAGCTAATTTTGTATCAATAAGATCATCATTACTTAACTCATCAGCAGTAAAGATTACCGATTCAGTATTGCCATCGTTGTCCACTTTGATAACCACATTTTCATCTTTTTTAGCTTTAACTTCGACAAATTTGTGTAGCGCCTTTTCGTTGTCTTGAGCAATTACCGCACCTGCCAAGGTCAGCGAGCCCACGACCATTCCTGCAATCAGATTTTTCACTAAAAGGTTCATATTATTTCTCCAAAAAATTGTTTTATTGGATTGCGTGGATTTAGGCCACCACAATCATTCACTCAATAAAGTGATAAACAATCCTTATGCCAGTATTAAATTATCTATATATTACAGTTGGTTACTTGTTTTTTTGGGTGAATGACAACGAATCTCCTAGTTTAATTTCTGCATATGGGGATCAAATATCCCCATATGGGGAATAAATGCCAAAAGTACGCTAAGCTTAATATCATATTTCCAATAAAATCATGCGCTTAGAAACTAAGCAGAATGGCTCAATTCTTGATATTAATTTGTTAGTCCATTATTTATGAATCAGTCTATTTATTCCATGTCATTGCAGCGTTATTTGTTTATTCTCATCGCTTTATTTGTGGTGCTTCTCGCGGGGTTGCAGCTATTTATGATCTCTTATGTTCAGGAGCAAATGGCGTCTGAGGTAGAGAGCAAGAGCCGCACGCTGTCTGAGCAGGCGGTGGATTTATTAGTTAAGACGCTGCCGTTGCAACCCGACGAACCTATTGTTTGGGAGAATAACTCAAGTGTCGTGATAAATATCAAGAAAACGCCTGCTGAAGTAGTAGATTTAGGTGATGGTTATCAATTTGTCACCGGTGACCAAAGCCAAACAGTGACTGTCCAGCGAGTTTCAGCGGCGCACACGGGAATGGTTAGACAGCAATTAAGACGTCGACTAGATCAAATGGAATTTGGCACCTTTAGCAACAATTATGCGTTTTCGGTAGGGTTTAATAACGATGATGAAATTCATCAACAAGTTGTTCAGTTTAATGAGCAGGGTTCTGCTGTCGATCAATATTTGGATTATCTGATTTGGCTGACTATTGGAATTTGCTCAGCGGGATTGCTGTTTGCCTACTGGTTGGCAAATCATATAAGTCGTCCATTGGCCGACTTATCCAGCGGCTTCTTAGATTTGGAAAGAGGGAAGTTGGGCAAACAAATCGAGGCGTCTGGTGTTCAGGAAGTTAAAGCGACACTTGAGCGTTTTAATCATATGAGTTCGCGGTTGGAAAAACTCAATCAAATGGAAAAACGTTTCCAGCAGCAACATCAACTTGCCGAACTAGGCGATATATCCCGTGGGTTAGCGCACACCTTGCGAAATCCTATCAATACCATTGGTTTAGCAATCGAACAAATTAGTCAGCCTGATTTGACAGAACATCAGCGTATTGACTTGGCTCATCAAGCCAGACAAAAAATCAATCATATCGACAATACTATCAAAGCGCTTTTGAGCCTCACCGCAACTGGCGTGGATCGCAATCAGTCAGTTCGATTAAACACAGTGATCCAAGACATTATTATGGAATTAAGTATGGCTGGGTCGCCTCCTGTTATTTACACACCATCTCAGGATATTCAACTCATTGGTTCTGATATAGAAATACGTTCTATGTTACATACCTTGTTGGTCAATGCATGCGATGCATCTGGCGCAAATGATCAAGTCAGTGTTTTTGCTGAAAGATCAGTCCAAAACGTTGTCGTGCGCGTGATTGATCAAGGCCCAGGACTGTCCAAAACAATCCAGGAAAATCTTTTTAAGCCACATGTGAGCAGCAAATCAGAAGGTGCTGGAATGGGATTGTACATTACCAAGCGTATTGCCCAATCTCATTATCAAGGAGATGTCACCTTGCAAAATACCCCTGAGGGAGGCTGCATCGCGACACTCACACTAGGTTCACCAGAGTCAGGAAGTATTTAATGAGCAGTGGTCAAAAAATATTGTTAGTGGAAGACGATTTACGCCAGCAACAACTTATCAACGATATTCTTTGTACAGAAGGATTTGATGTGATCACAGCCGCTAGCGTCGAAGAGGCTGTGCTGGCAGTAAAAGTAAACCAGTTTGACGCGGTTTTCAGTGATTGGAAACTTGGTGAATTAAGTGGTATCGAACTGCTTAACTACGTTCGTCGAAATCAGCCTGAATTGGGCTTCGCTATTGCCACTGCTTACGGCACGATTAATCACGCAGTTGAAGCCATGAATGCTGGGGCTGATGATTACCTGGCCAAACCCTTCCAGCGTCAGGAGCTGTTGTTATGCGTTGAAAAAATCCTTAAAGCAACCCGCCTAAGGTCACAAAATAAGCAGCTCAACGAGGCCTTGGGTGAGCAACAGCAATTAGTCGAGTTGGTAGGTAACGCGCCTTGTATGCAAAAAGTGTATGAACGAATTAAGCGCGTTTCCAATACTGACGCCACGGTTTTGGTTACCGGTGAAAGCGGCACGGGCAAAGAGCTCGCCGCAAGGGCGTTGCATAAACTCTCGTCTCGCCAGAACAACGCATTTGTTGCAGTGAATTGCGGTGCGATCCCAGAATCGCTGGCAGAAGCAGAATTGTTTGGTGCGCGAAAAGGTGCCTACACGGGGGCGAATGAAGACAAAATAGGCAAGTTGGAAAGTGCTCACCATGGCACCTTGTTCCTGGATGAAATAGGTGAATTACCATTATCCTTGCAAGCCAAGCTGCTACGTTTTTTACAAGAAGGTAGCGTAACCCCACTAGGAAGCAGCCAGGATATTGAGCTGGATGTGCGGGTCATTGCCGCCACCCACAGAAATCTCGCTCAAATGGTTTCGGATGGAACATTCCGAGAAGATTTATTTTATCGTCTCAACATCGTCCCCATCGAAATGCCTGCGTTAAGAGAAAGACAGGAAGACATAGGCCCACTAATCTCCTTTTTTCTGCACAAGAGCTGCCATCGCTACAAGATTGAACAACCTAAAGTCAGTCGAGAGGCTATGAAAGCTTTGTTGAATCACACATGGCCTGGCAATGTCAGAGAGTTGGCTAATCGAATTGAACGCTTTGTGTTATTAGGCGATGAGAAAGAGTTGGAGGAACAGCCAGAATCCATCGCCATCGCTAAATCCGACACATTTCAACTTCCTGATGAGGGACTTGATTGGGAAGCGTTTGAAAGAGACTGTCTTGATCAAGCGCTGGCGCGTCATCACGGTAACCGTACCAAGGCAGCCAAGTTTTTAAACCTCAGTTACAAAGCGTTTTTGTATCGTTTGGATAAGCATGGTTTGAATTGACGAGTCGCACTGCTAAACGATATTCGTATGGTCGTTTAATTGTCGAGATTTCTTACATTGTTTGGGTTTGAAAAGCTAATACAGTAAATAAATGCAATAAAATCAATAGATTAAATCTCTGGTATGCTTTTTGCTGAAATCACTTCATCTAATAAAATAAAGCTAAAACAAAACATTGCTTAAACAAAGCACTTTTCGGTTTATGGAGTACATCAAATGAAAGTATTTAGTCGTATCACGATACTATGTTTCTTAGTATCTACCTTTGCGTTAGTTGGAAAAGCGAGCGCTACTGCTATCTTTACAACAGATTTTCCCACTGATTCCTCTACTCGTTTTAATCAAATTGGTAGCAATTTTTGGAATGACGGTGATTTTATCGAGCAGCTATTTAGTGGTACCGGTTTGTCAGAAGTCAATGAATTTACATTAGATCTAAGTATCGTTTCAAACGTGCTTAGCGGCGATACGCAGGACATGTCAGTGATGCTAAACGGTATTGAAATTGGCGATTTTATGATTTCTGCAGGAGATGCCCTAGTTAATATTGCCTTTAACGGTTTCAATGTTATGGGTATGGGCGGAAGTGGTGACGATTACTTGGTGAGACTTGAGACCACGCGCACTGTTAATGGTGGACAAGGTTCAGCAGGTATTGCCAATAACACAGGTAACCTAACCTTGACTCAAGTTTCTGAACCTGGCGTGCTCGCATTGCTTTTAGTAGGCGGTTTGGCAGCATTTAGACGTCAAAAGTAGTCTATTGTCACAACCTACAAACAGGTAGTTTATGAAGGAAGCGTAAGTCGCTTCCTTTTTTGTTACTCATCCCAAAACGCATTGCGCAATATGGACGCAGTAAAGGTTTTGCGCAAATAAAAACCTCTAGGTCGGGTTTTAACGATCATTCCGTCGCTGCCTATGGCTTCGGTTAGCGCGCTACCATCAGCGGCTTTCGGGCGCAGTTGCAAGACTTGGCCATGGCGCGCAGTGACATTTTCTATTTCCCCTAGCGCTATGATATCCATTAGCTCTTCCCAGTCTTGTTTGAGCAGGTCGAGTTGAGTTGGATCTGGTTGCCACAATACAGGTGATGCCACTCGTCTATCTTTAGGCGGAATGTCTCGACTTCCTTCCACAGGCACCCACAACACGCAATTGAGTTTGTTGCGCACATTGCTGGTTTCCCACGTAATGCCGGCAATGCCCGTCAGTGGTGCGTAGCATACGTATGTGGTTTCCAAAGGCATACCAGTTGGATCAATGGGGATTGTCTTCAATTCAACACCTAACTCCGGAAAGTCTTGAGTTGGTTTTGATCCTGCCACTGCACCAAGATAGGTTTCCAGAAGCTGTCCGGTCCAGCCTTTTTCCCGTTTGAAATTTTGCGGGACTTTGATTTTAGCCGCTTTTGCTAATTCACCCAAAGACAGACCTGCTAATGCCGAGGCTCGTTGAAAAAGCTGTTCAATATTGACAGGCTCGCTAGTAGCTACGCTGGGCATCGTTTATCCTTTTTAAACAACCTAAAACAATTAGGTATTGGGCCAAGTAGTACGTAGACATCACCCAATACCCTTCAAAAGGCAGCGGTACAACAAACTTGTTTACGGCTATCAAAGCGTCGGAAATCACAAAAAATATCGCTCCGATTAAAATCAAATAATCATCTGTTTTGACCAGAATAGCGCTGCATGCCATAAAACATATAGCCAGCATGTAGACGACAACTGGCACATATAGGTTGTCAGAGGCAGGAACAACAAATAGTGCTACTACAATGATTGATAACAGCAATGCCGCAATCATAAACGCTTTGTGCTTTTGCCAATGTCGCCAACGTTGGAATGCCAAGCCGTAACAGCATTGGGCGATGAGAAAGGCACTTAAGCCCATAACGAACCCTTGTTCTATCTGCAGCGCTAGCAAGATGTCACCAAAGACCGAAAAAACAATTGCCAAGCCAACCAGTTGATAATTAAACAACACATGTTTGCTGGCGAAAAAAAGCAAAAGCAGTATAGGCGAAGCTTTGTGGATGTAATGCAATGGATATTGCTCTAAATGCATCATTGCCAAATAACTTAGGGCCAATACCCAAAATAAAAAGGGCAGCAAGGCTAGGCTGCGTGAGGGGCTAGTGGGGTTCATGTTCTTTTCTCTGGCAACAAAAGGAAAACAAGCTGTTGCGTTAAAAATATTATTGCTTTGATTGCCCCCTAGTTTATGGAAGAATGGCAAAATATTAAAGAAATCAATCCCCCAGGAGTCAAAGTGATTGATGCCGAAGGTTTCCGCGCGAATGTCGGTATAGTGATTTGCAATAGGATGGGGCAGGTATTTTGGGCAAAACGCTATGGGCAACATTCATGGCAGTTTCCACAAGGCGGAATAGATCAAGGTGAAACTGCTGAACAGGCAATGTTTAGAGAATTACATGAGGAAGTTGGATTAAAACCAGAACAAGTTAAAGTCATTGGTGTGACCAAAAATTGGATGCGATACAAGTTACCTAAACGGCTCATCCGTCAAGGTAGCAACCCTGTCTGTATCGGTCAAAAGCAAAAATGGTTTTTGTTACAACTCGAATGTAATGAGGCTGACGTCGATGTTTTGAATTCTGGTCACCCGGAATTCGACGATTGGCGCTGGGTGAGTTATTGGTATCCGGTTCGGAATGTTGTGTCATTTAAACGCGATGTTTACCGCAGAGTGATGAAAGAGTTTGTGTCATTTGCTATGCCAGCTTACAACAAACATTCACAGCCACAACGTAATCGAAAGCGTAAAAGGCAATCTCAATAGTCCATGCTTACAACCCTTAAAGGTATTGTTCAGGAGGTCAGTAAAATCCCCGTTTTGGAGGAGGCGTTGGCGCACCTGACTAAACGATTAACCAGTGCATTGAAGGTGGATTCTTGTTCTATTTATCTTGCTGATCACGAAAAACAACACTTTTTACTAAGCGCTACCCACGGGCTTGAATCCAGTGCTGTGGGGAGTGTTTCCATCGGCTTTTCAGAGGGGTTAATTGGACTTATTGGTCAGCGAGAAGAACCTCTAAACATCGTTGATGCGCAGTCTCATCCCCGTTTTAAGCAATACCCAGAAGTTAAAGAAGAGAAGTATCACGCGTTTCTTGGTGCGCCTATTATTCATCAGCGTAAAGTGCTTGGCGTTTTGACTTTGCAACAAAAGAAAAAGCGCCGGTTTAGTGAGGATGAGGAAGCTTTTTTAGTGACTCTATCCACTCAGATGGCACTTGAAATTGTCCATGCTGAGACCCGCGGATATCTGTCGTTTAATGACGAGACTAGTCGAAGCAAATGGCAGTCTAAAATTTCGGGTGTACCGGGTTCTCCTGGGCTGGGAATTGGCATTGGTTTTATTCCTGATTATAAAGTGACTTTGGCGGGACATGTTGCACGACGTTCCAGCAACGTTTCAGAGGAAATTAGTCGTTATCGCGAAGCAGTTGGTGTCACCCGTTCTCAAGTAGACGAGCTGTCTCACCGAATTGAAGGTCAGGTACCTTCAGATGTTCAAGCCATCTTTCAAATTTACAGTCATCTACTAGACGCCAATAGTCTTGGCCATGAAGTGGAAGCACGCATCAAAGAAGGATGGGATGCTGCCAGTAGTTTGAAGTTCGTGGTCGAAAACTACATTCAGCAATTTCGAAATATGAGCGACCCTTACATGCAAGAAAGGGCTGTTGATATTGAAGATCTCTCGAGTCGTATCTTGGCCAATATTTTAGGTGCGCAAAGCCCTTCGATGCGAGTTGTGGATCCGGGTAAAGCGGCGATTTTGGTTGCCGAAGAAGTCACCGCATCCATGTTGGCAGAATACGCAACGACTAAACTGCGTGGAATTATTTCTGTTCGAGGCTCGAATAATTCTCATGCCGCGATTTTGGCCAGGGCAATGGGTTTGCCGGCAGTCATGGGGTTGTCTGATGCTCCTTTGTCTTTGCTAGACGGCAAAGAAATTCTTGTTGATGGTTATTCTGGCGAGGTCATCGTTTCTCCTTCGCAATCTGTGCGCAAAGAATTTCAAATTCTGGTTAATGAAGAACAAGAACTATCCGACCGGATCCTTGAACAAGCCCATTTACCCAGTGTGACAAAAGACAAACATCCGATTTCACTGATGATTAATGCAGGGTTGTCAGCTGAAATGGAAAATAGCCATTTCACCCATGGTGAAGGCGTTGGATTGTACAGAACCGAAGTACCGTTTATGTTGCGCGAACGATTTCCGTCTGAACATGAACAGTCAAAATTGTATCGACAGATGCTCGAAACCGCGCCAAATAAACCCATCACAATGCGTACTTTGGATGTTGGCGGAGACAAACCTTTGCCTTATTTCCCAATCTCGGAAGAAAATCCTTTTTTGGGTTGGCGAGGGATCCGATTGACCTTGGATCATCCGGAAATATTCCTGGTACAGATCCGTGCAATGTTGCGGGCTAATGTGGGCTTGGGAAATCTGCAAATAATGCTTCCTATGATCACCTCAGTGTCGGAAGTTGATGAAAGTAAGCGTCTTATCAGACAAGCGTTTCACGAAATATCCGAGGAAATTGAAGATTCTGACCACGTGCTTAAAATGCCCAAAGTTGGCGTGATGCTCGAAGTTCCAGCAGTGATATACCAAATTCCCCAACTCGCGAAAAAAGTCGATTTCTTTTCGGTTGGAAGCAACGATTTAACTCAGTATTTACTCGCGGTGGATCGCAACAATGCGCGAGTTTCAGAACTATACGATAGTTATCACCCTGCTGTGCTGCGCGCCCTGCAAGCGATTGTGCATCAGGCCGATGAACATAAAGTCCCTATTACTGTATGCGGTGAAATGGCGGGTGAACCCGGCGGGGCGATTTTGCTCATGGCAATGGGTTACAGTAAACTGAGCATGAACAGTCATAACTTACTCAAAGTCAAATGGGTGATAAGAAGCGTCACAAAAGACCGTGTCGAAGAATTGTTGGAGACGATTCTTGATTGCAGCCACCCTTCGCAGGTTAAAGAAAATATCAATATCTACCTGGAATCAATTGGTCTTGGCGGTCTGGTAAGGGCAGGTAGCTAATTTGTTTGAGCTATCTTTCCTATTGGTGGTTTACCTGTTGCTCGGGGCGGTCGTTGGTGTTTTAGCAGGAATGTTGGGGATCGGCGGTGGGTTGATCATTGTTCCTGCATTGCTATATGTTTTTACAACATCTCTTGCCATCCCTTTGGAATTGGCTATGCCCATGGCAATTGCCACCTCATTGTCGACCATCATATTGACCGGGTATTCTTCGGCTCGAGCTCATTTCAAATTAGGCCATATTCATTTCGACGTTGTTTTGTATTGCGCACTAGGGATCGCCGTAGGTGCTATAATCGGGCCTCAAATCGCGACTAGCATCGATGTGAATCAATTGAAAACCGTCTTTGCTGTGCTGGTATTGGCTATTGCAGCGCAAATGGTCTTTATCAGGCCAAAAAAATCAGACAATCCGATTTCTATGCCTGTGTTATTTCTCATCGGTATTGTAACGGGCATTGTTTCGTCATTTATGGGAATAGGCGGCGGAGCACTAATGGTCCCGGCTTTGGTTTGGTTTAGGATTGATATTAAACAGGCGATTGGTTGCGCCGCATTTTGCGGATTGATTATCGCATTGTTTGGCACGGCGAGTTTTATTCATGCTGGTTGGCAGCTAGAAAATCTTCCAACGGGTGCATTTGGGTACGTATACTTACCGGCAGCCATTGGAATTGTGATTACTTCTGTATTTACTGCAAGACTAGGCGCTAAAATAAGCCACCGATTAAATACGCAACGTTTAAAACAAATATTTGCTGTCTTTCTATTGATAGTCAGTTTTCGCATGCTGTTAGGATAAAAGCGACTATGTCTAATCATTACTACACATTACCGGAGATTGACCCGGCTATTTTTAATTTGGGCGTGCTTAGCCCCAAATGGTACGGGATGATGTATCTGGTTGGGTTTGTTGCCGCCTGGTGGTTGGCGAACAAACGCCTGTCACGTACCGGCTGGAGCAAAGATCAACTTAGTGACATGTTGTTTTGGGGATTTTTGGGTGTCATTTTAGGTGGCCGTATCGGTTACGTTTTCTTTTACCAGTTTGAGCAGTTTTTAGCTGATCCCATTTATTTGTTCCGAATTAATGAAGGGGGAATGTCATTCCATGGTGGTTTGCTAGGCGTAGTGTTTGCGTTATGGTTGAGCGCTCGTCGTCTTAAGGTTCCATTTTTGGTGGTAGGTGATTTTATCGCGCCACTAGTGCCCATAGGCTTGGGCGCTGGCAGAATCGGTAATTTTATCAACTCAGAACTATGGGGGCGACCCACTGATGTGCCTTGGGCGATTATATTTCCCAATGCCGGACCAGAGCCTCGACATCCTTCGCAGCTGTATGAATTTGCCTTGGAAGGCGTAGTTCTGTTCTTTATTTTATGGATATACTCGAAAAAACCTCGACCGATAGGTGCAATTAGCGGTGCATTTTTGTTAGGTTATGGCAGTTTCCGATTTTTTGTGGAGTTCTTCCGACAATGGGACGGTCATTTAGATCTCTATCTTGGACTCTTCAGTCGTGGACAAATGTTGTCATTGCCGATGATTATTGGCGGTATCGGCTTAATTGTATGGGCAATGCGACACAAGCAAATTCATCAACCAAAACCGACAAATGGTAAAAAGGGTAAAAAAGCCTAAATGCAGCAATACTTAGATTTAATGCGCCATGTACTGGAAAATGGCTGTAAAAAAGAAGACAGAACCGGAACGGGTACCCTAAGCATTTTTGGTTATCAGATGCGCTTTGATTTAGCTAAAGGCTTTCCACTGGTGACCACCAAAAAGTGCCACTTACGCTCAATCATTCACGAATTGCTTTGGTTTATCAAAGGCGAGACGAATATCGCTTACTTAAAAGACAATGGTGTGAGTATTTGGGACGAATGGGCGACCGATGACGGTGAACTTGGACCGGTTTATGGCAAACAATGGCGCAGCTGGGAAGGGGCCAATGGTGAAGTGGTCGATCAGTTGAGTGATTTGCTTGAGCAAATCAAACATAATCCCGATTCCCGCAGACTGCTATTGAGCGCCTGGAACCCTACTGTCTTGCCAGATACTTCTGTCTCACCTAAAGAAAACGCCCAAAATGGCCGACAAGCGTTACCTCCCTGCCACACCATGTTTCAGTTTTATGTCATCGACAATAAATTATCCTGTCAGCTTTATCAGCGCAGCGGCGACATTTTCCTTGGTGTTCCATTTAATATTGCCAGTTATGCCTTATTAACTATGATGATTGCTCAAGTCTGTGATCTAGAGCTAGGCGATTTTGTGCATACTTTTGGTGATGCGCATTTGTATACAAATCATTTGGAACAGACTAAATTGCAGTTAAGCAGAAAGCCTTTCCCCTTGCCTCAGATGAAGTTAAACCCAGAGATTAAAAACCTATTTGATTTTAACATTGACGACTTTGAACTTGTCAATTATCAGGCTCATCCGCATATAAAGGCGCCTGTAGCGATTTAGTGACTGATAAACGAGATTAGAACATGCCAACAAAAGTGCTCATTTGTGACGATTCGGGATTTGCCAGAAAACAAATGGCAAGATCGATTCCCGATGGTTGGGATGTGGAAATCAGTTTCGCTGAAAATGGGCAGCTTGCAATTGAGCAAATAAAGCGAGGCAAAGCCGATGTCATGTTTCTCGACTTGAACATGCCGGTTATGGACGGCTATCAAACGATGGAGGTGATCAAAAACGAAGATCTACCGACATTGGTGATTGTCGTATCGGGCGACGTGCAACCAGAAGCGCGTACCCGAATGTTAAAACTCGGTGCTATTGATTTCATTCGAAAACCTGTCGACAACGATAAACTCAGCACTATTTTAAGCCAGTTCGGTCTGTATAGCGGCGACAAAGCGGCAACTCAACGATCTGCCGCCGTGCAACAAGAGCAAAAGAGCACAAAAGCCGATCCTCTCAGTGAAAAGCTAGATGCCTATCGAGAAATGGCAAATGTTGCCATGGGGCAAGCTGGGGAAAAATTGGCGCAGATGCTTAATCAATTCATTGATTTACCCATACCTAATGTGAACCTTATTGAAACCACCGAATTGCATATGGCTATTGCAGAAATCAGTCATAATGAAAGCGTTTCAGCGATTTCTCAGGGGTTTATCAGTGCCGGGATCAGTGGTGAAGCACTATTGATTTTTAATGACTCCAACTTCGCCAATATGGTTAAGCTGCTCAATTATAAACAAACAAAACTTAGTGCTCAGCTTGAACTTGAAGCGCTGATGGACGTCACTAACATCATGGTTAGTGCATGTTTAACGGCACTGTCTGATCAGCTAAATGTGAAGTTTACCCATAATCATCCTATCGTATTGGGACAACATTGTGGGTTGGACGAGTTACTTAATGACAATTTGTCACGTTGGAATCGTGTATTAGCGATTGAAATAGGTTATGCCATAAAGAGTGAATCTATTGCCTTTGATTTATTGCTATTGTTTCCCGACAAATCTATCGATTTGATGTTTGAAAAATTGACTAAGGTGGATGGATAAATCATGAGCGATGAATTTACTGACATAAATTCAATGCACTGGCAGTTTGATTTGCTAGGTTCCATTGAAATTGGTTTGGCGGTGCTGGATAAGAATTTCAATGTATTGGTTTGGAACCAATTCATGGAAAACAACAGTGGTATATTACCAAGCAAAATTAAGAACAAAAATATTTTCGAGTATTTTCCAGAAATCGACAAAGAATGGTTTTTAGTTAAAACTGAACCGGTTTTTAATTTAAAAAGCCCAGCATTTATTATCTGGGAGCAACGTCCTTTCTTGTTCAAATTCGATACAAGTCGACCAATCACCTCAGCTTCGGACTTTATGTATCAAAACGTCACCTTGTTTCCATTGGCTTCACTTAAAGGCGACGTCGAGCAAATTTGTATCGTGGTCTACGATGTGACTGATGAAGCCTTAAATAAAAAAGGTATACAGTCGCTTAATAAACAGCTCCAGCAAATAAGTCGTGTCGATGGATTAACCGGCGTATTTAACCGTAGGTATTGGGAAGAAACCTTTGCGCTGGAACACAAGCGTATTATAAGAAATGGCCAACCTGGAGCGGTCATCATGTTGGACATCGACCACTTTAAAAAGGTCAATGATACCTACGGCCATCCCGCAGGCGATTACATCATCAAGACCCTCGCAGAAATTGTCAAAAAATCGGTTCGAGAGACAGACGTTTGTGGCCGCTATGGTGGTGAAGAGTTTGCGATTTTATTACCCGAGACCACAGCAGAAAATGCCATGGTGGTTGCTGAACGTATTAGAACTGTTTGTGAAAAGATGGTGCCAGTTTATGAAGGCACCGAGATTAGGTTCACTGTCAGTCTTGGCATTGCCGACTTCGACAAAAAATACAAAGATCACATGGTGTGGCTAGAAAAAGCCGACCAGGCGCTTTACAAATCCAAAGAAGGTGGCCGAAACCGCGTTACTTGTTATTGATTCAAAATGACTATTCCAGCGTGTTTGACGCCCTTGCCTCCAATCTGTGAATATGCTCTCGAATCGACCATAAAAACACTAAGCTAGGCAATACCATCACCGCGGTCAGTATAAAGAATACAGACCAATTTCCATCCATCCAATCTACGAGAAAGCCACTACCAGATGCCATTGCTGTGCGGCCTAATACGCCCAAAGAAGCCATTAATGCGTACTGAGATGCAGAAAATGCTTGGTTGCACAACAAAGAGATAAATGCGACCAAGGCAACAGAACTCCAGGCTGCGGTAAACCCGTCAACAAAAATTGTTGCGGCAAAAAGCGTTTTATCTGGACCTACTTCTGCCATCAAAGCAAACATCAAATTGCTGGCGGCCATAGCGATGCCGCCTGTCATTAATCCGCGATAAATGCCATATCGAATATTTACCATGCCACCGATCACAGCAAAAACAATCGTTACCCACCAATTCAACAATTTTGAATAGCTACCAATATCACTATTGGTGAATCCGAGCTCTTTGTAGAAAACAATACTCATTCTGCCTAAAAACGCTTCGCCAATCTTAAATAGAAAAATAAACAGGAGAATAGACAAAGCCAATTTGAAGGTATTGCGACTAAAGAAGTCTCTGAATGGTTCAACAACAGTAACCAAAAGCCAATTCAGTATTTTTTGAATAAATGTCATTGGCTGATCACCCGACAGCATACTGGCATATCTTGCACTGGCAGCCGCTTGCATTTCAGCTCGATTGGTGACGGGTTCCTTGCTCAGCACCACCACAATCATCAAGACTGCCATTATGCCTGCCAATACAAAATAAATTTCAGACCATTGCCAACCTGGTATGTCAGCGATAAAAAACGGAATAGCGCCTAAACCACCAAAACCAGTCCACCACCCAGCGGTAGCCATCGCCGAAGCCGCAGCTAGCTTTTCTTTTTCATGAGGTTTGATGATATCGATTCGGTAGGCATCAATGGCAATGTCTTGTGTGGCTGAGAATATTGCGATAGACAATCCAATCAGACCCGCTAAAAATAATTGCTGTTGCACCGGAACAATAGCCATTCCAATACAGGACAATATGATCATTGCCTGTGCCATAACTATCCAGCCGCGACGCTGACCCAAAAATGGGGGACGAACTCTGTCTAGTAGCGGTGACCACAAAAAATTAATTGAGTAGGCCACGTAAATTGAACCCAGCAGTCCAATTGAAGTTCGGCTGACACCGGATTCCTGTAACCAGGCAGACAAACCTGAGCTGATCATCACCCAAGGAAAACCGCTTGCAATGCCAAATAAAAAAACGAATAGCAAACGTTTATCTTTGTAGGTTAGTAAGGTTGATTTAAAGGTTTGCTTCACCAGAACTCAATACAACAACTAAAAAAAACCATTGGATCATGTATAGCAAAAGGGTGCAACGACTAATTGTATGAAGGGCAAATATTTTGAGTTTAAGGACGAATTCCGATGCAATCGAGAGGATATTGTCCTGCCCCTTCAAGATAATTCAGACAGGTTTCCAATTCAGAACGAAGATAAGGATCTTGCATGAGTTTTTGTTCAGGCCAAAAATGCAATTGATGCAACATATGCCAAAACACTCGTTCTTTTTGAGAGTAGGGTTCGTCTTCGCGCTTTTTAATCTGCGACCACTCTTCAAGCGTATCCCAAAAGTACAGATCCACTTCTAAATACGGGATTTTATACGACCAAAAGCCTCTAACGAAATACGCCAGTTGTTTGGCTTTTAAATCAATAAAATTCGGAATATCCACTATCAAATCTAGGCTGCATATTACTTAAACGTAATCAAAGTATAGACGCCAATTGCGTCCTTGCAGCGTTGGCAGAAGACAAAATTAATAATCGTTTGAAAACTGAGGAAATTAAAGTCTTGCTACCAGCCCATATGGGTTAGCCAGCCATAGATCTCTTTACCAAGTCGAGCAAATTGTTGTTGATCGAGTTGTTGGCCAATTAATTCTCGTTGTCGGTAAATCATTTTTAGTGCCTTGACCGATTGGATGTGTCGCTGAGCAACGGTGTCTTGCGCCCATTTATTATCCCATGGAGTGTAGATATCTAGATAAGGCATTTCAGTTTGTGACACCCACATTGGAAGTTGATTGTTGTACTCTCGTGCGGGCCAATGAGGGCTCAGCGCCACCATGCCATCTGGCGAACCGAGTAAGTTCTCAGCATAAATTTTAGTTAACCAAGCGGCAGAGGTTCCTTGTGCAATCACTAAAAAGAATCCCGGATATTGACTGGTTCTGCTGGTTATCGCTTGCATGCGTAATATTAAATCCTGCTGATGTGTGTCAAATGCATCTTGCGCGATCCTCGAAAGACCTGTTCGGGCATGCATCTCTTGATTGTCTGTTTCTGAGGTCGCTAGGTCCTGAGAAGCATTAGACTCGGCAGGAGAATCAGTCAGAGGTTCCGATTCCACAGTAAAACCCGTAACCGGTGCGGGCATGATCATAGTGACCCAACCCACACTATTGAGTGACGTGCTAAGTTGCAACAGCCCATGATGGCTAAAGGGATTATGGCCAGCTTCACTTATCAATACGGCTACACCACGAGTGATGGGGGTGTTGGATTCTTGTATAACGATGGGAATTTCTTGTTCACCTGCTAATAACACATCAAAACTATCATTGAACTCTCGCTGACGGATATCACTGAGTTGGGTGTCAGGATCCTGCATTGCCAATGCTACGTCACAATAGAACACGTGGACGCATAACAGAATTGGCAAGGAAATGGCGATTAGTTTATTCACAACTAAGGTTATCGGTTTAATTGCCCGTACTCTTGAATGAAAATGGTGCCGGACATTCAAATGCTAGCGGCTTTTGTGTTGTGGGGTGCAGAAAATGTAAAGATTGCGCGTGCAATTGCAATCGATCCGCGGCGTTAAGAGCTTTATTGTGTGCGTACAAGCGATCACCTAAAATTGGATGTCCAAGGCTGAGCATATGCACTCTGAGCTGGTGAGAGCGCCCTGTAACAGGCTTTAATTCAACCAAGCTTTCATCCTCGTCGGCACCAAGACAGCGGTAATGTGTTAGAGCATGTTTTCCCCGTTGATGATCAACCATTTGTTTAGGCCGATTAGGCCAATCACAAATAAGTGGTAGATCGACAACACCAGAGTTTGTTTTCATTCTTCCATAGACTCTGGCAAGGTAAGTTTTGCTGGTTTGCCGCAATTCAAAAGCTTTGGATATCGCTCGGTGGCTATCAATATTGAGGGCCATCACCATTATTCCCGATGTGGCCATATCCAGTCGATGCACGATGGTTGCGGTGGGAAAAACCCGTTGCACACGCAGTTGCAAGCTGTCTTTATGTTCCAATGCTTTGCCCGGTACACTCAACAAACCACTGGGTTTATTCAAAACTAACATGTCTTCATCCTGGTAGAGGATATCAAAGCTTGGGTTTAATGCTGGAGCGTAGTTCAATATGGCCAATGTGTTTCCCTACTTAATGATTGTTCACAATGAGTCTTACCGCTTCAAGATGAACATCCGCATTGCCAATGGCCTCATCTAAAGCAGCAATTTGATTGCGTAAAAAATCTAGTTCATCTTGGCGTATAGAAGGGTTTACCTGCTTTAAGCTTGCTAAACGATGCAGTTCACCAGTCAACAATTGAGTCATTTTTTCAGAGCAGTCCAAGCGCAGTTGGTGTGCGGCACTTACTGCTAAGGTGGTGGCTGAATCCAGGGCTTTTTCGATATGTGATTGCAGCGCACTGACAAGTTGATTAGACATCTTGCTGTTGACGCTTTCCAATTGATAAAAGGCTTTATCCGCCTGCTGCCCTTTAGCATCAATGATGACTTTGATTGGGGTTGCCGGAAGGAAACGTTCGACCTGGAGATGCTTTTCAGCCATCGTAGATAAGACAAATAGACATTCCAACCAATAGAATCCGGCAGGCAGGCTTTTATCTCGATGCATGCCTATTGCGCTTTTTCCCTGGACATCGGTAATGATTGTATCCATGGCATGTTGCACCATTGGATGATCCCAGCTAAAGAAATGCACATGTTCCATGGCCGTAGCCGTTGGCCTTTCGTAGGTGATGGTCATGCCGTCTTCTTCAAGACCAGGCAATTGGGTATGCATGGATTCGGTTTGGCGCAGCAAATAACAATTATCATCTTTTTCTTCTTGCAACACGCCAATGGTATCAAACAGTTGTGTCATGAATCGTTCAAGCACCGGAGAATCTTCTGCATCTTGGATAGCAGTCAACAATGGTTCGATTTGACCTTTGCCTGAAGAGTTAATTTCAAGTAATTTGTCGCGCCCTTGTTCTAACCGGCTTTTTAAGGTTTGATAAATCGTATGCGTCGTGTCAATTAAGCTGCGCTTTGCTGGCTCATCGTGCGGGTTTTGCAATGCGTTAAGTAAACTTTCTTCTACTTCTTCATAAACGCTGGTACCGGCAGGACAGGTCAGTTCAAATGCATTCAGGCCGTCATGATACCAATCGAGCATGGTGTGCCGTGCTGAATGAATGAAAAAAGGCACATGGATCTTCACGTCGTGTTTCTGACCTATTCGGTCCAGACGACCAATTCGCTGTTCCAATAAATCGGGTACACAGGGCAGATCGAACAACACTAGGTGATGAGCAAACTGAAAATTTCGTCCTTCACTGCCAATTTCACTGCAAATCAACACTTGTGCGCCGTCTTCAGACTGCGCAAAATAATTGGCGATACGATCTCGCTCGACAATACTCAAGCCCTCGTGAAACACGCCTGCACGGATACCGCTTTTTCGCCGAATGGCCTCTGCCAACATTAATGCAGTTGAAGCCTTTGCGCATATGGTCAGAACCTTTTCGCCTTTAAGCGCTTGCAAGTGGGATATAAACCAGTCGACTCTTGGGTCAAAGTTGAACCAGTCATCAACACACTCGGGTATCCGATCAGGACTAAGCAGTTTAGACGGGTCAAGCTCCTTTTTTAGCGCTTGCTCATATTGTGAGGGCATCGCCAGTGGATAAGACAACAGTTCTCGGGATGGGAAACCACTGACACCTGAACGACTGTTTCTAAACAATAACCTGCCCGTACCATGTCGATCTAACAATTCTTTTAACAGCCTGTTCCGCTGTTCTGGTTTTTTAAAATCAACATGTTTAACGGTTTCTTCACCAGCGAAATTCGCTATGGCACTGAGTGCCACGTCATCTAGTTCACTATTTTTATTCTCCGATAATAATGGTGCAATAGCTTTAGCTAGCTCACTATAAGCCTGCTCTTCTTCAACAAAACTGTGGTAATCATGAAAACGCGCCGGATCAAGCAACCTCAAACGGGCAAAGTGACTTTCATGACCTAATTGTTCAGGCGTCGCAGTGAGCAACAATACGCCTTTGGTCACTTCAGCCAATTGCTCCACTACCTCATACTCTTGAGAGGGTTGTCCAGGAGACCAGGTCAGATGATGAGCCTCATCGACAACCAGCAAATCCCAGGGAGCTTCGCACGCAAGCTGAAAATAGCGGCTGTTATGGGTGAGAAAATCCAGGCTGCAAAGCACTAATTGTTCGGCTTCAAACGGATTGCTGGCCTCTTCTGCCATAGCTTGACAGCGTTCTTCATCAAAAATTGAGAAAGCTAAATTTACGCGACGCAACATCTCAACCAACCATTGGTGAACTAAGCTGTTTGGTACAACAACCAAGACACGTTGAGCGCGGTTTGTCAGGAGTTGTTGATGAATGATTAACGCCGCTTCGATGGTTTTCCCCAGCCCCACTTCGTCTGCAAGTAACACCCGTGGAGCATGGCGTCTGCCCACCTCTGAGGCTATATGCAACTGATGCGGAATGATGTCGACTCGGGCGCCCACAAAGCCTAATAAATCAGAGGTTGCATGCTGATATTGGTGATTGATGCACTTTTCACGTATTTCAAACCATTTGGGCTCATCAACTTGGCCAGCAAGTAGCCTTTGCTGAGGTTGATTGAGTTGAAAGTGGTGATCAACAAAGGTTTCTTTTAACTCGACAGATTCACCATTATCTTCGCGCTTGCCGTGATAAGTTAGCATTCCTTGATGATGACTTGTGCGCTCAACCAGCATTTTCCACCCAGCATGGCAGCTAACGGTTTCACCTACGTCAAAGGTGACTCGGGTAAGCGGTGCGCTAGCTGGAGCGTAAGTTCGGGTTTCGCCGATCGCGGGAAAAAGAATTTCAACTGTCCTTTGATTAACAGTAATGATCGTACCTAAACCTAGTTCTGATTCTGTGTTGCTTAACCAACGTTGCCCAACGGCAAAGTCGTGAGGTTGTGACATAAAATGGTCCAAGAAGCGCGCTTTTTGTCAATGGAAAGTGATGTCCAAATCTGACAGTCGCGATGAATAAGTAATCCTTAATTATAAACTGATTCTCAAGGATATGCAGTTAACAGACTGTAAAAAAAGACGTTATTAAAAGGCTGAGAAAAGTAGGTGAAACTGCCATTAAAGTGGTTTAAGGTAGTCTTGAGCTCCAGTCAAAATTGACTGATTTCTATGGGTAGTCACAACGGAGTAACGGATGCCGAAAAAAAAAGCAGAGCCAACCAAACTTTATGTTTTAGATACCAATATCCTGCTTCACGAACCTCTAGCCTTTTTATCTTTCAAAGAACATGATGTCGTGGTCCCCATGACGGTTCTAGAAGAACTTGATTACATTAAAGACAGCAAAAAAGATGTCGCCCGCGATGCGCGAGTATCGATACGCGCAATGGAAGATTTATTGCACGAAGCAACACCAGAAGAAATGATTGAAGGTGTTACTATGAACGGAATGGGCTCGGGTTTTGCCGCGCCTTCAGGTGCATTGTCAATATTTGCCGACCATGGACTAAGCATTGACCAACAAGTGTTTACTAGCAATGAAAATGACAATCGTATTATTAATGCAGCGTTGCACTTGCAAAAAATCAAACATCCACGACAAGTTGTTTTAGTTACCAAAGATATCAACATGCGGCTTAAAGCCAAAGGTGCTGGTCTGGCCCATGTAGAAGATTATCGCACTGACCAATTGATTAGCGACATCAAATACTTATCCAAGGGATACCACACCTTTGACGGAGAGTTTTGGCAAAACGTAAAGACAGTTGATAGTCGTAGCGAAGGGCGAGACACCATTCACACTATTGATAAAAAAGTGCTTCCTGAGGCGTATATTAATGAGTTTTTGATTGATGAAGAGGGTAGCTTCGCAGGTTTAGTTGAATCGATGACCAATGACACCATTGAAGTGCTGGATTTAGGCTATGACAGACTGATGGGACGCAGTGCTTGGGGAATTACGCCAAAAAACATTGGTCAGGGCATGGCGTTGCATTCTCTGCTCGACCCGCATATTGATTTAGTTATTCTCACCGGCCCTGCAGGCAGCGGTAAAACGCTTTTAGCGCTTGCTGCAGCATTGGAGATGGTGGTCGAGAAAAACATGTACGATAAAATCATTGTCACCCGCAGTACCCCAGAAATTGCCGAATCCATAGGTTTCTTGCCAGGAACCGAAGAAGAAAAGATGGCCCCATGGTTAGCAGCGATCACTGACTCACTAGAAGTGCTGCATAAAAATGACGAGAATGTAAAAGGCTCGATGAATTACATTATGGAAAAAGCTAACATTCAGTTTAAATCAGTAAACTTTATGCGTGGCCGAAGCATTCAAAACGCCATCGTTATTCTTGATGAATCACAAAATTTAACGGCCTCTCAACTCAAAACCATCATCACCCGCTGTGGTGAAGGTACTAAATTGATTTGCGGGGGTAACTTGGCACAAATCGACAGCAACTATCTAAGTGCCGTAACGTCAGGGCTAACTTATTTGGTTGAGAAATTCAAAAACTTCTCTGGTAGCGCAACCTTAAATTTAGATGGCGTGGTGCGAAGCCGACTCGCGGAGTTTGCTGAAAAAGAGTTGTGAGGCGAGCTAAGACTGCTAACTGCACATAATTAAGGTTCTATTGCATAAGCATTAGAACCTTGGCGTGGAATAGGGCAGTTGCATCCGATGGTTTACTGAAGATGACGTTTGTTGTCCCGGTGAGTTCAATCTATTGATGCGGCGTGTCAGAAATCAGGTCGAAATTGTCTTCCCTAGTTAGAAAAGCATTTCTTTGTTAAACACACTAAAAGACTTATTCTGAGCGTAGGGTCAGTATGGAAACAATGAATTAAATGAAATTGTATTTTAACTACGAAGACGCATGCCAAATCGCGGTTGGTGCGTTTGCCATGGCAATGCCTATTGCTTTTACTCAAGAAGCATGGAGAATGGCCGAATCCATACCATTGATTAATTTGACGTTCTTATTTTTCCTGTCGTTGGCATTTTTAACGTTATATACCTATTACAGTTTGTTTCAAGGTGACGTTGAACGCAGGCTTGCTAGTTATATTGTTCGAATCATTATGGCTTATTGTATTACGTTGGTAGTTGTTGCCTGCGTATTGTTTGCTATTGATAAGCTGCCAATTTTGGCAGAACCTTTACTAAGTTTAAAACGACTTGTCATCGTTGCTATGCCTGCTTCTTTAGGGGCAATAATCGTCGATGGATTGGATAAAGAATAATTAGAATAGACACGTTTCAAAGGCCGAAGAATGGAAAATTATTCTGAAATGAATGAACTACGTTAGATTACATCCGCAAATAACCCTTCACGCAATAGAGCAAGTATGAACAATCGAGTCTCAAGCATCGTTATTTTTATTTTAGTCACTGCTGTTGGTGGAATGATTTATTTCACCTATACAACGCCAGAGACGTCAGTAGTGACTGAACAATCTGCATCTAGCAACCAAGGTGAACTTGATTATCAATCATCCATTAAGCCCATCATCGAAACACGATGTGTCGTTTGTCACGCCTGTTACGACGCACCTTGCCAATTGAAGTTAGGTTCTTTCGAGGGACTTTCTAGAGGCGCCAGTGAAGAGAGAGTCTATGATGGAGAGAGATTGTTAGAAGCAAATTTAACTCGGTTGTTCGAAGATGCACACTCTACGGAAGCTTGGCGTGAAAAAGGCTTTTTCCCAGTCTTAAATGAGAAGCAAGGTACAGCAAGTGAGAACTTAGAAAGCAGTTTATTTGCGCAAATGCTTACTTTAAAAAAGCAAAATCCACTGCCTCAGAACAAGCTATTAACTGAGGAGTTTGATCTTGACTTAAACCGTCAACATCAATGCGAAACTATCGATAATTTTGAGTCTTACAAACAAGACTATGCACTGTGGGGAATGCCCTATGGTTTACCTGCTATTAGTAACAAAGAGCATGACATACTTATTAAGTGGATAGAAAAAGGCGCTGTTGGTACAGATGAAGTGGCTATCGACGCTGATGTCAAAAACGAAATTGAAAAATGGGAGGTGTTTTTTAATCAAAATAGCTTAAAAGCACAGCTAATGAGCCGGTATCTCTTTGAACATTTGTTTTTGGTTAATCTTCATTTTTCACAAAACAAACCAACACAGTATTTTAGATTGGTGCGCTCGTCGACTCCTCCGGGCGAATCTATACAAGGAATTTTTACCCGCAGACCTTTTGATGATCCCAATGTTGAGAGAGTCTACTATCGAATACAACAGGTAAAAGAAACTATCGTACATAAGTCTCATATGCCAATGGGCTTGTCAGATGACAGAATGGCACGTTGGAAGAAACTATTTATTGAAGCTGATTATCAAGTGACCTCACTGCCTTCTTTTGAGCCCAAGGAAGCATCCAATCCATTTGTCACCTTTGCTCAAATACCTGTTCAATCCCGATACAAATATATGCTCGATGAATCACAAAATACCATTATGCAGTTTATTAAGGGACCAGTTTGTAGAGGTCAAATGGCGCTCAATGTGATCAACGACCATTTTTGGGTATTGTTTGCTGAGCCAGAGTTGGATTTTTTAGAAAACGATGAAGGGTTTATGCAAAGAGCTCGTCAAAAAATTGCATTGCCTGCTGAAAAACAAAGTAATGCACTGCCAACTTCTTGGCTGACTTATGCATCGATGGAGCGAGAATATCTCAAGGCAAAATCAGAATTTATTGAGCAGAATATCGCCAACAAAATACCCATCACACTGGATCTTTTATGGGACGGAGATGGTAATAATACTAATGCAGCGTTGACCGTTTTTCGCCACAAAGACGCCGCATCTGTCGTCAAAGGGTTAGTGGGAAATTCACCACAAACTGCATGGGTTCTAACTTACCCTCTTTTCGAACGAATACACTATTTGCTGGTGGCGGGATACGATGTATTCGGCAATATCGGTCATCAGCTCAATAGCAGAATGTACATGGATTTTTTGCGCATGGAAGGCGAGTTTAATTTTTTATCTTTTTTACCTGAAGCCACCCGCGAGCAAGTCAGACAAAAATGGTATCGAGGCTCTGTTAGTGAAGTGGAGAAATATGTGTACGAAGCGAACGAAGCGACAGTCAAAACGGCTATCGAATTCGACACTGACGATCACCTCTCAGAGCTTTTCCAAGCAATGGAAGGTTATCTTGGTAGTGCGTTGAGCCAAGTCCACAACCTAGAAAATGGCTCCTCCTCCAAAGAAGTTCTTTCTTCTTTTCACCAGATCAATGCAATGCAAGGCGCCAATGTAAGTTTTTTACCTGAATCTGCAATTATTAGAGTCGTTAACGAAGAAAACGGCAAAGCACATTTTTACACCATGCTTCGACACAGCGCACACACCAATATCTCGCATTTGTTTGGCGAGGACGATAGAAGATTACCGGGCGAAGACACTGTGACGGTGGCAAGTGGATTCATGACTTCTCACCCAAATACCTTTATGCAGCTATCAACGCGAGAGGCCCCTGCGTTTGCAAACGCAATCAATAACCTCTCATCTGCGAAAGATTACGAGAACCTTATGGACGATTACGGTGTGCGCCGAACTCACCAAGATTTTTGGCAATTTGCCGATAGCATGCACAACGACTTTAGACAGAAATACCCAAGAGATTTTGGCTATCTCGATTTCAACCGATTGGAAAATCGCTGAAACAATGTCATGTTTGGTAATCTAGATAGTTAGTACTAAATCGCTTACTTTATAATGCTAACCTATGTTTGAGCATCGCTGAATAAGCACAAGATTCAATTAAAATTTATGGAGAGTTGATATGTTAGAGGTTCTATTGGTAGATGATGATGAAGAGTTCACAAACGTCGCCTGCCAAATCATTGAGTTTCTTGGACATCAGGTATCCATAGCCGCCAATCTCAAAGAGGCGACTGAATGGTTGCAGCAACAGAAATTTGACCATGTGTTTCTAGATTTTATGTTGCCAGACGGTAGTGGTTTGCACTTGATTGATTACATCAGCAAAAATGACTTAACTCCATTTGTAACAATGATAACCGGTCATCCGGCCGTTAAGGGCATGTTAGCAGGTCTTTGTGGGCCAAAAATAGACTATATCGTTAAACCATTGCAGCGTGAGGATTTAGAAAACGCTCTTAATCGCAAGCCAAAATCTGCAAGAAAAGTATCAGCGACCTCACCAAAACGCTATTTTGGTTGCTTAGTAGGTGAGTCCGAACAGATGCAAGAGCTATATACAATGATTGAGCGTGTAGCGAAAACCTCAGCTAACGTCATGTTAATGGGGGAGAGTGGTGTAGGTAAAGAAGTCGTTGCACGTGCAATCCATCATGCAACAAATTCAGAAGAACCAATCGTCGCAACGAATTGTGGTGCTTTGTCAAAAGAGTTGATTGGCAGCGAGTTATTTGGCCATGAAAAAGGTGCATTTACTGGTGCTGTTGCACGTAAACAAGGTGTGTTTGAGCAAGCGGGTAACGGTACGCTGTTTTTAGATGAAGTCACTGAAATGCCGCTTGATATGCAACCCAATCTGTTGCGGGTATTAGAAAGTAAACGTGTTGTACCCGTCGGAGGTACTCGAGAGATTGCGGTGAACTGTCGTGTCGTATCAGCGACCAATCGTAGTGTAGAAGAACTTGCAGAGGGTAATGTACTCAGAGAAGATATCTATTTCAGGCTAGCTGTTTTCCCTATTGATATACCAGCATTGCGTGAGCGGAGAAGCGATATACCACTTCTTGCGCAGGCATTTCTGGAAGAACTAAACAACGAAAACGCCAGTGCATTTGTTTTTCAACCGGAGCAGTTAGAAAAGCTGAAACAACACGATTGGCCGGGCAATGTAAGGGAGCTCAGGCACGCTATTCATCGAGCTGTAATCATGAGTGACCCGACACAAACGACGATTGAATTACCAAAAACATTTTTGTCGCCTTTTTCTTCAGTTTCTAAAAAAACGAATAGTTTAACAGCGGGTCAAACCATTGATGATGTCGAGCGGGAACTTATCCAAATTACGCTTGCGAAAGTTGATGGTAACAAAACACTAGCAGCAGAGATGTTAGGGATCAGTACCAAGACTTTGTATAACCGTTTGCATGCTTACGGTGAAGTATTTGATTCTTAGTAACGGCTTCCGTTTAACAATATATCTTGATGAGGACACTTATGGGCAATGACATTTCTCAACCACAGCAGAGTTTGGCTGATTTAAATAAGTTGATTCATGATGCCCGTGGGCCGCTCAATAGGATATCAATGCAAGCAGAAATGGTTAAACTTGCACTTGAAGCTGATATGCCAAAAGAAAAAGCAATTGAGGCTGTGAACAAGATCATAGCAGCTTGCCAGGATTGCAGCAGAGATCTCCAACACATTTCTGATTTTGTAAAAAGCCAGAAGTAGAAGATCGCGTTAAAACGCAGAATGGTTCACACAATGTGTTAGCTCAAGTTGAAATTCCCAAGTGATGAATAAGAGCCTATGAAAATTAAAAAGCTATTTGGAGATGCCATATTTAGCTGGAATCTGATTGCCAGCATTGCGGGTGTGGTAATTATAGGCAATGGATTTCTGGCCATCAAAACCATCAGTGATTTGTCTGCGGTTCAAAAAGGACTCTACAATACAGGCGAGGTCATAGTCGCTTTAGATAATCTGCATCTTGTCGTGTTATCAGCGGAGTCTGGACAGCGTGGCTATTTACTTACGGAGATTGAAGAGTATCTGACTCCTTATGAAAGAGCACTGCAAAGAGTGACTGAGCAACGCGATAGATTGCAAAACTTGCAGTCTGATTTACCGGAGCAAGCGATCAGGATCAATGAATTGCTGCTGTTAGTTGACCAAAAGTTGAGTGAGCTAAAGCAAACGGTTGGGCTTGCTCAGGCTGATAAAGAGAAGCAAGCGTTAAGATTAGTCATGTCAGGAACCGGGCGGGATCTGTACAAAGAAATTCAAACCGAATTTGCAACGATAAAATCCGCGGAAGTTCAGCATCGGCAGGCACTATATGATGCTCTTTCAGAGGCAGAAAATGAAGCTAAAGTGACCTTCGCCATCTCCGGTGTGACGAGTATTTTGTTGCTTATAGGCTTATTTACAGTGGCTCGTTTGAATACTCGAAATGAGTTGAGTTACCGACTTGAGCTTGAAAAACAGAACAATGAGCTTGCCGACAAAGTTACCTTACGGACCAAAGAATTAACTCTTTATTCTGACGAATTGGCTCGAAGTAATAGGGAGCTGGAAGACTTCGCATTTGTAGCATCCCATGACTTGCAAGAGCCCTTACGTAAAATTCGCGCGTTCGGCGATAGATTGGAAACGAGCTACTCAAAATCACTTGATGATACGGGTGCCGATTATGTGAAACGAATGCGCAATGCTGCTGAACGTATGTCTAATCTTATCAACGATTTATTGGAGTTCTCTCGGATTACGACTCGGGGAAAAGAATTTCTTGAGGTCTCTCTTGATAAACTGCTGGCTGAGATTATTGATGATCTTGAAATTAGCATACAGGAGAGCGAGGCAAAGCTAGAGATCAGCGCACTACCTAAAATCAAGGCTGATGAGAGTCAAATGCACCAATTGTTTCTGAATCTTATTTCCAATGCGATTAAATTCAGAAAAACAGATGTATTACCAATTATAAAATTAGCTTACTTGGAACAAGTAATCGAAAATGAAAAATGGCATGTCATTAGCGTCGAAGACAACGGCATAGGGTTTGAACAAGAATTTGCAGACAAAATATTTATTCCTTTTCAACGCCTCCACAGCAGGACTGAATACAAGGGGACCGGGATTGGCTTGGCAGTTTGCAGACGAATAGTGGAAAGACATGGTGGACGTATATCTGCGGTAAGTAATCCGGGCAACGGCACAGTTTTTAAGATTGAACTGCCTTTTGAAAATATTCTTTTACATGGTAATGGAGCGAATACAAATGACTCGAAATAGCGCAAGACCTTTCACTATTCTTATGGCAGATGATGATGAGGATGACCGATTACTTACCGAAGATGCATTGAAAGAAAGTCGGGTCAGAAACACGTTGAATTGTGTAGAGGATGGTGTTGAATTACTCGAGTATCTTCGCAGAGAGGGCAAGTATCAAGATAAAAGTCTATCTCCGAGGCCGGGTTTAATATTACTCGATTTGAATATGCCGAGAAAAGATGGAAGAGAAGCCCTTGAGGAAATAAAAGCAGACCCAGAACTACGTAATATTCCTGTTGTGATACTCACAACCTCGGTACAAGAAGAGGATATGCTCAAAGGTTATAATCTTGGCGCTGCTTCATACATTGCCAAGCCCGTAAATTTTGAAGGATTGGTGGAATTAATGAAAACATTAGGGAAATACTGGGTGGAGTTTGTTGAATTGCCTTTTGAGTCTTAACGACAAAGACACTTTTTGGGAATAATATGTCTGAAAAAATCGCCAGAGTATTGCTTGTTGAAGATGACGAAGACGATTACATCCTTACTAGCGATTATCTTCATCAACTTACTTCATACAAGTTTAAAGTGGATTGGGTGACAACCCCCACCGAAGCACTTGAACACTTGAAGCACAATGTGCATGACATATGCCTGCTCGATTATCAATTAGGCGCGTACAATGGCCTGACCGTATTGGAAAAAGCTTCTGAACAAGGAAGTCTTATCCCAATCATTATGTTGACTGGACAATCCGATGAGCAACTTGACCAACTAGCCCTTTCAGCTGGCGCGGTTGATTACATAGTAAAATCTGACATTAGTACTTCAAGATTTGACCGAGCGATACGCTACGCGCTGGCGAGAAAAGAGATAGAGAATGAACGATTTGAAAGAGTTAAAGCCGAAACCAGGAACCGATCTAAAGATCGATTCCTTGCCCATCTGAGTCACGAACTGCGCACCCCTCTCACTTCAATCTTGGGCTACACAGAAGTTCTTCTAAGTAGTGAAAAAGGGGCTCTGGCAAAGACTGAGCTGAACGTTATCCTAAATAATGGTCAACACTTGCTGGGGCTGCTTAATAATGTACTAGATTTGTCAAAAATCGCTGTCGGGAAACTTGATTTTAATATTACCAAAGTCAAATTGAATAGTTTAGTGGCAGAGATTTTTAGCCTAATGCATGTGCATGCAGACAACAAAGGACTGCAGCTCAAAGTCGAAAGTACAGAGGCTCTCCCCGAGTGGGTATTTGTTGACGCAACCAAATTGCGCCAGATACTAATAAACCTTGTCTACAATGCCGTAAAATTTACCGACAAAGGCATAATTTCAATTAATGTGAGTACCGATTTCGTCAACGGCAAAGAGATGCTGAGTTTCGATGTGACTGACACAGGGCAGGGGATCCCAGCAGATATGCTGGATAACATATTTAAACCTTTTGAGCAGGTTGAAGACATTGTATCCCGAAAAGAAGAAGGGGCTGGCTTGGGGCTAGCTATCTGTTCGGAACTGGTTAAACGAATGGGCGGCGACGTTTGCGTTGAATCAAAACTTAACAGCGGAAGCCGCTTTTCATTTTACGTTGATCCCGGCGATCTGAAAAAACAACAACGAAGTATGTTGGATCTAAATCAGCAATTGGATAGCAAAGACTCGAATGGCCTCGCATCGTTAACTGGACGGGCGTTAGTTGTTGATGATATCGAAGACATTAGAACACTTATTGGGCACTTTTGTCTTAGTTTTGGTCTGCAAGTGGAGTATGCAGAAAATGGTTTGGAGGCTATAGAGCGACAAAAACTTGCGCACATGGAAAACCAGCCTTTCGACGTTATTTTGATGGACATCCACATGCCAAAACTTGACGGTAGAAAAGCGATTGTCGAATTGCGTAATCTGGGTTTTAGCAACCCAATCTTCGCTATTACCGCTGCTACAATGAAGGGCGTGAAGGAAGAACTCAAGAATATTGGCTTTAGCGATGTGATTGATAAGCCAATTGATAGAAACATCCTGTATGCGAAATTAGCCACACAGCTTAATACCCCAGCCAAGATAAACAGCAAGGCAGAGTCTCCCAATCAATTAAGACGGATTTTGCTTGTCGAGGATGATAACGATGCTGCTGAAGTGACCAAGCTACTTATGGAATCTTTAGGGGTAGAGGTGAAGATCGCGGCTTCAGCTCAACAGTGTATTGAAATACTAAAAGAAGATTCTCATTGGCATAAAATTTTACTGGATTTTCATCTCCCCGATCAAAATGGATTATTGTTGTCTCGGGATATCAAAGAAGAATTCCCTGACATGGAAATTATTCTGATCAGTGGCGCTGAAATGGATCAGACTGCACTAGACAAATCAGGGATTAGCAGGTCGATTATGAAACCTGTCAATTTGGCGATATTAAAATCGTTGGTTTAGAAAACCTAAATTATCGATCGCTGGATTGTGATTTTCTTAACGACTGAGTTTTGGTCGAGTGTCAAGTTTCTATGTTAAAACCTCAGAAAACGAATTCTCGAAACTCAAATAACTTATGCCCTCATTGTGCTGTTTTCATGCATTTCAAATTTAACTACGTGACCACAAGCTATTCGTGGGTGAATTATAATGTCGTTATTACTGTAATTTTTTCATATTTAGGTGAAAAATTTGCGTAGCAAACAGGCATTATTTAGTTAAATTCGTCACAAAATATTTTCACCTTCTTCGGGATCTCTGGCTTCCGCTGCTTGTTTTCGTATTTCATCGTTGTCGCTGGAGACATCTTCACCCTCTTTAAAGTCTCTATTTCCTTTTTTGTGCGTTGCAACATCTGAAACCGCCTCTTTCTTTGGCGGGCGTTCAGATTGGCTTTGGTCAATAATAATCCGCTCTCTAGCATCATCTGGCATAGAAATGTTTTCATCAATGAAGGTATTCACTATTCTTTTCATCAATACAGACGCGACTTTTAATTTGCTATTTTTTTCATTATTAACCCAAAAATATATCTTCAAATTTAGGCTGGATGCACCTAAAGATTCAATCAACACTTGGGGCTCAGGTTCAAAGAGCACTGCATCTAAGTCTCGAACAATATTTAGTGCCAAGGCTTGCGCATGATCGGCATCAGCGTCATAACCTATACCAAGGTTGAAAAAGCCCCTCATGTTTGGGTTTGCGGTTAAATTACGTATAGCGTTTTTGTATATTGTCGCGTTGGGGATCTGAATATGGTCTCCGTTGAAGTCGACTAAAGTTGTTGCTCTGGACGTCATTTTCTTCACTACTCCCAGAAAACCGCTCACCTCAATTATGTCACCCAATTTAAAAGGTCTTTGCATACTTAATAGCAGACTAGACAAGAAGTTTTCAGCAATGTCTTTAAACGCAAAACCTACAATCAGCCCCAGAACACCTGTCCCGCTAATTAGTGCTACAGCAAATTGGGTTAATCCCGCCAGACGTAAAAAAATATAAAATCCGATCAAAATCAATAATAAAGTGACGGTGCGACGCAGAACCAGCTGAATCAAAACGCTCGTAGAGGTTCGCTCCAATGGACGGATAACCAGTCTTGCTATTGGCTTTGCAAGCCAAAAAAGCAGAGCAAATAGCGCTAATCCAACTGCCAGGACGGGTAACTTTGCCATGATAAGTTCCATCAGAGAGGTTAAATCGTCTACGAATTGTGTGTTTGTCATCGCTTTTGGCCTCATGTACTTTATTCAGAAACTTCTCATTGCTAACCGATGATTGCAAGTTCAGTGCCTGTCGCCATTGAAAATACTAGACTTGATTGTTGCTCGCTCTTTAGTTGAAAATTTGCGAGCATATTGTTCAAGTGGTGTGGTTATTGCGTTATTGCGTTATTGCGTTATGGCGGTTTCACAACAAATTTTAAATGATGACAGGAGATGGACGCTAGTGCATTGTACTTTTACTGCTAATAATGTTTGGCTCCTTTAAAAAATGATTGAATTAACTCTAACAGTTACAACATTGTTGCTGGCCCTGCTTACCATACTCCCACTTTTTCCTAGTGATCACTGGGTATGTCGTGTCTGGGAATTTCCTCGCGTACAGATAGGGTGCCTACTAGCAATTAATCTTCTTTTTACCATCAGCCTGTTAAATGGCTATACGTTGTTTCTGCTAGCTATTTTAACGAGTCTCGCGACCTTGTATCAAATGTGGTGGATATTGCCCTACACGATTCTATGCAAAAAGCAGGTTAAAACGGTAGCCGATCAGGAAACCAATACTACAATTACGGTTCTGACGTGCAATGTTTTAATGACCAATCACTCTGCTCACAAACTGATTGAGCGAGTAGAAGAATATCAGCCTGATGTGTTAGTAACCCTCGAAACCGATACATGGTGGGAAGAAGCACTGAGGCCAATACATAACGAATACCCATTCAGGGTTAGTAAACCTCTGGACAATCTCTATGGCATGCATGTGTTTAGCAAATTTGAGATGATTGATGCACAGGTATTGGATTTGATTGAAAGCAATGTACCTTCAGTACATTGTTATTTGAAAATAAACGAAAGTCTTAAAATTAGGTGCCACTTTTTGCACCCAGCGCCACCTAGCCCGACAGAGAACACAAAAGCCAAGGCTCGTGACAAAGAGTTATTACTTGTTGCCAAACAAATACAGCAACGAAAAGAACAAAATGAACCCACAATTGTTACCGGCGATCTCAACGATGTAGCATGGTCTCCAACAACTAAAGCATTTTTAGAAACGAGTGGGTTGATGGACCCTAGGTTAGGGCGAGGATTTTTTAACACGTTCCACACAAAGTATCCTTTTATGCGATGGCCTTTAGACCATATTTTTCATTCTTCACACTTTTCCTTGGTCGAGCTAAAAAGACTATCATCCATAGACTCTGACCACTTTCCTTTGTATAGCAAACTCGCTTATTACCGAAAGCCCTCTTGATAGCTATACTCATGGGGGGTAGATTTAGTTGACGGATTAAACGTGTAAAATTGCTTCGTGTACCATTACTTAATCATGCTTTTCCGGCAAACCGGTTGTCATCTGTTAACTCGTTAGTTGATTGGTATTTTTCCAGTTTGTTGTACAGTGTTTTAACACTGATCCCCAGCTGTTTAGCCACTTCCAATTTATTGCCATTGTGATAGCGCATTGATTGTTCGATTGCTAGTCTCTCTATGTGACCGAGCGTCATCAGCTCTGGCACTGAATTGCTTTCTTCATCATCAAACTTAGGCTGCTCTAACTTGAAATGTTCAGGTTTAATCACGATATCTGACAGGATGAACGCTCGCTCTATCGCATGTCTCAATTGCCTCACGTTACCCGGCCATTCATAATTTTGAAGAACGGTTTGCGCAGCAACCGACAAAATCTTATTTGTCGCGTTTTTAGCGTTTCTGTAGGCCAAAAAATATTTGGCTAGATCCAATATATCGTCTTCTCGCTGACGCAGTGGGGGCACTGATATTGGGAAGTGAGCAAGTCTGAAATACAAATCTTCTCTAAATAACTTCTCTTTAATCGCGGACAATAGACAGCGATTGGTAGCAGTGATAATTCTGACATCTGCGCTTTTTGAGGTCGAACTTCCAACAGGACGAAATTCACCACTCTCCAGTACTCTCAACAGCTTGGCTTGTGTTGTAAGGGGCATCTCCCCAATCTCATCAAGAAACAGTGTGCCTTCGCGAGCTTGTTCAAAAACGCCTTCATGATATTTTACGGCACCAGTGAATGCACCTTTTGCATGACCAAACAACTCACTTTCGACAAGCTCCGAAGATAAAGCCGCGCAGTTTATTGAAACCATTGGTCCAGTTCGACCGCTGGCTAAGTGGATCGTGTTTGCAACCAACTCTTTGCCTGTTCCGCTCTCGCCGTCAATCAAAACACTCGATTCTGTGGCCGCAACTTTACGGATGGTCCTGTACATCGTCTTCATAACGTTCGATGAGCCGAGCAAAAGACCAAATTGATTGATGCCCAATCGTGCTGAAACCTTGTGTTTCTTTGAGTATAAAGAAAAACTAGTACTGAGTTCTAAAATTGCTTCCCGAAGCATATCGTAGTCAATTGGGGGGCGGAAATGATAGCAGTGATAGGTCAATTTTAGCCTATCAAGGTATTCGTTTGGCTCGCCGTCATCGAGCAAAATGAACATCGTTGTTTTGTTAAAAGACAGAGAATTAAAAGTGTCCAATTCATCTTGTTTAAATTGGCTAATATAAATTATCGCAATGTTGCAGCCAGATTTTGCAAGCTGTTTCATCCAGCAGTCTTGCGCGCTACTTTCAATGAAGCGAAAGGCTTCAGCAGTTTCACTCAAGCTTAAAATTTCATGTTCCAGGTGTTCAGGTAGATAAGTAAAAATGCTTGGGTGAGGCATAAAGCACTCCAGGTTAAAGTAAGCAAATCAAATAAAGTTTATTGCAATAAAACCAATAAGAAGCATCTGACAAAGAATCTTGTCGAACAGTGTAATCACCAATAGAGAGCAAGAACTGCGCCTAATGTTGTAACTCATCAGTAGTAAACTCAGGTTTTCCACACCGATATGCAGAAAACCTAGGGTTTCCGCGCGCTGTAGGTCAGAATCTATTTTTATCCTTTTATGTTGTAGTGACTGAATTTCAATCTAAGGTTTCAATTTTTGAAGATAATTTTTGATTTATTCATATTGGGAGAGTTGTTTGGGTTATATCAACAATGGTGAAAGGTGGATTACACGCAATTTGATTCTAAAGTGGCTCGGATATCACGTAAAACCGCGACAAATATTGTGGCACTAAATCTGCTTACCAATCATTTTTTCGCTTTGCTAAGAGCGTTTCCTGCGAAATACCCAAACCTTTAAAATCAGATTGGAAGCGCTAATTTATCTTCATTTAATGGAATCATCGAGAGATTTGTCGACGCTGTATGCATTCAAACACTAAAAAAAACTATTCCATAATCACCCCAATGGATTGCAATTTGTTGTGATTATCAAACTTAATGTAGTATGGTCTTTAACTACTTCACAAAGCGCTTTTTGCCCTGTCATTAGTTTCAATGTGGCATGTCTTTAATGAATTTTTTCCGAGGCACCATTATGGCTAATAGGCTACTAATAATTGAAAATGACCTGGTCGAGTGTGACGAGATAGCGAGTCGTTTCAAAAAGAATCACTGGCAAGTAGATATCGCATCATCGTTAGAGGGTGCGAAGAAGATGATCGCAAAAAGCGACTTTAACCCCCATGTTATTTGCGCGGCAGCGCACAATAATGCAGAAGCGATTTTTTCGTTTGTCAACGAGACAATAGATGAGTTGGCCCATTCTGAATGGGTATTTTTAGTGGATAAAGAAGAACGGCTGGAAACAGAGTTACTTGATGACATTCCGTACCACTCGGTTGAAAAACCATTCAAAAATAAACAGATAGACATTGCGATTAAACGAGCATTGCGCTCATCTCTGACCGCAAGAAGACTCGACGCATACTCCTCACAACAATTTGATCAAAATCGTCTTGACGCATTTGTTGGGCAAAGTGAGTCCGTTACTGAGCTCAAAGAGATGCTCGCAAAGCTGACTGAAGTACCTATTAGTACAATGATAATCACCGGCGAAACGGGTACTGGAAAGGGACTTGTCGCACGGATATTACACCATACCGGCACTAGAAAAGACGGCCCTATGGTAGAACTAAACTGTGCTGCGCTGCCCAGAGACCTACTTGAGTCCCAGCTTTTTGGGCACGAAGCTGGAGCCTTTACTGGTGCGAAAGGAAGGTATAGAGGTTTATTTGAACAAGCGGACAATGGCACTTTGTTCCTAGATGAAATCGGTGACATGGATATCGATTTACAAGCCAAAGTACTCAAAGCCATCGAAGATAAAAAAGTCCGTCGACTTGGTGGCCAGAGAGAAATTGAAATTGATGTGCAAATTATTACTGCGACAGCCAAAGATTTGGAAAAGGCGTACAAACAAAAATTATTTAGGGAAGATCTATACCATCGACTCAGTGTTTTTTGTGTTTCTTTACCCCCACTACGATCTCGCAAGTCAGACTTAGTTGATCTGGTCCCACGAATTATCGCTGAATTCAATGCAATTGCGGGGCGTCATGTGGAAACTGTAAGTGACAAGGTGTGGAAAGAGCTATTGGACTACGATTGGCCCGGAAACGTCCGAGAATTGAGAAATGTTATCGAGCGTTGTGTGTTGATGTCTAAAGATGAAGAATTTCCCATCGAATGGCTTCAGTTGTCTACTGCGTGTTCTCCTAGTGCGTCTGTCGAGGATATTAGTAGCCGTTCCAATCGTGTCACTCTGCCCTTGGACGGTAGCATGGCTCTTGATGAAATGGACGGACAAATCATTCAAACCGCCTTAGAAAAAAATGGTTTCAATATTGCTGAGACCGCCAGAGCACTCAAGACAACACGAGAAACTATTCGTTATCGAATACAAAAGTATTCTTTAAAAACGACGGCCTAGAGGATGAATCATCTCATTCAAATCTGTGCGCAGGCAGGTTGTATGTTAACACCTGGTCCAGGCATCCTACTTTGTGGCAGTCTGGGGCATTCCTGACCACAATGCGCCATCCTAAAAGCAGCCTGAGCATAGAAATTTCTAGTACAATTTACAATTTGTAGGAAAAACTTGCCTGCACTGATCTCTTCAGGAAAAACGTTCGTTTAAACTTACCTTGGCTGAAGTGTACTTTTATTGTTTATGTATTATCTATCAGGTGATCGCAATGTCATGGGATTGAAAGTTTAGCTCAATATACTGTTCACACTCGATTTTCGCTTGAATAAACTAATACAAACGAACCATCAGCACCCACTTCACCCCAAAACCTTAATCCTAGATAAGAAATGTCGACATAGCTTAGTTTTTAAAGCTTTATCAAAAAGATAGGAGTTCCTGTCGTTTTGATATTTTTTTGATAGGGACGTGAAGGGAATTATTTCCCTATCAAGGCGATAGTAATGTTATTTAGTTGTTCTAAATGCTCAAGGAATAATGCATTTACAGGAGGCAATGGTAGTGGTGCGGGCCTAGTTATTCTGGGAATAAGGTTAATTGAGTTAAATGCGAATACTGGCATGTATCGTGCTCAATAGAAGTTAACGTGAATTTATTTTACAACCTTACTTATCGAGCGGAGTAAAAAATTTCTTGATGAAAAGCATTTTGGTTCACCTCAATGACAGTGCTTCTTGCGAGACCAGATTGCGACTAGCGAAACATCTGTCTGAAAAGTTTAATGCAAAGATTTCAGGAATTCATTTTTCAGCAACAACTTTCGCCTTAGAAAATCAATCTGTTCCACAAAACCTAGATGTTAACAATGTGACAGATATAAACGCCTTGGTATTGAACACCAGGCAAAAAAAAGTTTTGAGCGAAAAAGCAGCGGTACAAAGGAAGCTAGATAAAATCTTTAGCACAGATTTCCTGCCTAGTTGGGAAACCTTCATCGGGGACGATGGACATAGACTTATTGCTAACTGTCGATATCACGATTTGATGATTTTAAGTAGCACTTTGAACCTCGGCAGTTTGCTTGAACGATTGAATAGCACAATCGCGTCAGTGGCTTCAGAGTCGGGATGTCCAATTTTCGTCATCCCATCAGAATTTTGCACTTTACCCTCGTTTTGCAATCCAGTAATTGTCTGGAATTCAGGTCGCGCTGTCGCTCGAGCAATCAGTGACGGACTACCTTTTTTGAAGGAGGCTAAAAAGGTCACGGTTTATTGCGATTCTAGCAGTAGTAATGATTCAGAGAGACGGCGCAGCGGATTGTTAAAATTGAGCGAATATTTAACCCGTCACGATGTCTCGCACGAAATCATTACTACTGAGTTGAGAGAAGACAACTATAGCGCACACCTCTTGAAGCGAATTAGTGAAGCAGAACACGATTTAGCCGTGATAGGTGCGTATGACCACACAAATGTAAAAGAAACTATGTTAGGCAGTGTCACTAGGGCGTTGATGCAAGAGGCCAAAATTCCTATTTTCCTTTCACACTGACTAATTGATTTCCCCTTGCCTTTTCCATTGGGAAAGGCTGACATTAAACCGTGTAATAGTTACATGTTTATACTCTCTTCTTTCCGGCATGACGATTAAAATCTATAACAATCAAATGTATACGTTGTTGGCACAGCTCTTGAGTACATCTTAGAAGTCGTAGAAATACAAAGCAGCCAATGGGAGGAGTGATGAACGGTAACGACCGTCCTCATCCACAAGAGTTAGACAATTCGGCTATAGAGATAGCATCGATTTCGGAAGTGTGCGAAATCTGTCAAGCAAGCCGTGCTTTTTATACGAAAGCGGCTGCTACATGCATTGACATTGAGCTCAAAAGCTTGTTTCAGGAAATTTCGAAATCAGACATAGGCATCGCAACACATCCCGTTGTTTTTGAAAGTACGGATATCGAGGATTTCGAATTTGTTCAAGTTCACCCATTAGCACAATGGTCTTACACATTGCTATCAGGGTTGCATCATGAATCTCCTCAATTGTTGCTCAGTAAACTTAACCAACACGAGAACAAGGTATCACGCTCAATAAATCGATTTGCTGATACTATCTCCGACTCTAGCATTCTAAAAATTGTTGCTGATATCTCTTCGGGGGTCCAAGCTCGGTCACAATTATTGTGGTCAGCATATGCAAAGCGCTACTTAAAATAGAGCCAATACCTCTTGGTTGTGGCAACAAATCGCAAAGTAATATTAACTAAAAGGAAGATCAAATGAACAAAGACATTATCGAAGGCAACTGGAAAAAAATGACTGGCTCTGTCAAAGAAAATTGGGGTAAATTGACCGACGATGATATTCAACAAGTCGAAGGAAAGCTTGAGAAATTTCAAGGCTTAATGCAGGAAAAATACGGAATGGGGAAAGACGAGGCCAAGAAGGAGTTTGACAAACTGAAGAAGTAAAACTTTGTAGGAGTGTGACTTTTCCACTCCTCGCTTTTTTAACCAAAACCACGAGCTTACATAGAGATGGAATTGATTGAACTAGAAAAATTTTGGAGCTTGATTAACGAAAAGCTCCAGTCTTGGTTAGAGACAGGTATTAAGCATCTACCAAACCTTGTTGTCGCTATTTTAATAACCATCGCGTTTTCACTTGCCGCTCGATTCGCGGGTAAGGCAATTAAGAAAGTTTTGCGACGGGCACTAGAATCAACACAAATAGCCGATCTATTAGCATCAATTTTTAAAGTATGCGTGATGCTTGCAGGCATTTTTGTGGCCTTGGATTTTCTGGGCCTCAAAGGAACGGTTACCTCCCTGCTTGCTGGTGCAGGGATTATAGGTCTTGCTATTGGTTTCGCTTTCCAAGATATGACGGAAAACCTGATTGCGGGAATCGCAATGGGTATAAGGAAGCCGTTTCAAATAGGAGATGTAATAGAAGCTGATGGTGTATTTGGCACCGTCAAGACAATAAACCTTCGTAATACTCTTGTAGAAACCTTTTTTGGTCAGCTTGAAATTGTTCCTAATAAAATTTTGTTTCGAAACATTCTCACTAACTTCAGTAGCACTGGAGTTAGAAGAATAGAAGTGCCTGTAGGCATCTCCTATGCAGATGATCCCGAAAAGGCAGCAAGTGTCATAGTGGAAGAAATCAATCGCTGTGAGTTTGTTATCAAGCAAGACGAGACCGCAGTATTCGCTGAAAGCTTTGGCGATAGCAGCATTAATCTTCTTGTCTGGTTTTGGATTAAATATCCCGGCGAAACCGGTTTCATGCAAGCCAGGCATGAGGCTGTGGTAAAAATCAAGCAGTCTCTCGAAAACGCAGATATCTTGATACCGTTCCCAATACGCACCCTGGACTTCGGCGCAAAGGGAGGTGAGAAACTCAACACCATGTTAAGTAAAAAATCACCATCTGAGTCTGATCAAACTAGTCAGGAAGGGAAGAAGGGAAATAATAGTGATGATAATGGAGAATTGGACGACAATGGGCAGGAGTAATTTGACGTTACTATGTGAAAAAAATCGAGTAAATATTTCACATCGTTAAGCAAATACTACTAACTTACCCAATCAGAATAAATCAGCTAACTAATAAGTTTTATTATTTCAATTAGTTACGCTTTGGCACGGAAATGGCGTTAGCAAGAGAGTGTACGGTCTATGTCGACCATTAATCTATCAAAAAGAGGAAGAAGCTATGCAATTAAAAACACATTTTAAGCACGCTAAATTAGTCTTATTGTTACTGGTGTTATCTGCAGCACTCGGTGGCTGTGCAACTCTAGAGGGTGCTGGTGAGGACATAGAAAGCGCTGGAGAAGCGGTTCAAGACGCCGCCGATGGTTAGAAGTCTTTACCTTTTAATTACCCACTGAAACGTTGGAAAGCTTGGAGTGCCTCGTCAACAATGTACGCGTTTTACGCTGTCTATTGAGTCACCCAAGTTTTCTTGTATCTTTACCCCGAATTAATCTTAAATCTTCCCCTCTTCTTATTTTTTCTATATCAAAACCGATGTGTCAAGCGACGTCCTTTCCTGGACTGAGGCAATCCAGATGGTGCCCACTGGCGTTGTATTGTCTAAATGTATGGAACATCCGATTTCAATCAGTGTGAACTGTTAAGATTATTATTATCAGAGAAGCATTAGTATGAAACCTGCTTCATGCTTGTTTATTAGTGGGGACTTTGAAAGTAGTAAGGGGTCTATATAAGTGGTTTAACGGTCAGTCGTTTCAGATGCTTTCCTACCCTATGATAAGATTTAATTTCTGAATCTGATGACAAGCTCACGGCGTTCGCCTTACTCTTTAGACAATGTACCGTCTAGGAGTAGCGCCTTAAACTACCCATACCTGTTGAATGATCGTCAATTTCGTGTTGGAAATTGATCAAACCGCAAATAGGTTCAAAATTGCTTCGCATTGTTGTTATGCAATATGGTCTGACTATCAGATACAGATCTTGTAGCGACGATCGCCAGACTAGGGTTAATTTTTGAAATTGCTGTTGGCGATCTGTTCGTCTTCGCTAAATGCAGAGTCTGCTTTTGCAGAGTCAAATTGGCTAGTATCTTGGTCTTTCGAGTTAAATCGGTCAAACCAATTAAAATGTATAATCTCAGTGGCTGCCTGATTCTGGTCAAGGTTGTAGTCTGATATTTTGGACATAATAGTTCCCAGCTTCGCGTTTTGTATTATTGATTAAAAGTTAAACTGCAAAAGCACCCGAAAAGGGTGCTTTTTTTATAATCATTGATGTGTCGACTTTTAGCTTTCGGCTATGGTCAGTTTGTCGACCACACTATCAACATCGTCAGTGTTTCTCGCGATTGCAATGGCCAAATCTTTTGCTGCATCTGAATCGACTTTTCCGCTCAACGTCACAACCCCTTTGTCTACTTCAACCTCTATGGCTGTGCCACGAACTTCAGATTCTAGAAGCAATCTCGTCTTCACTACGGTTTCTACCTTGGTATCCGTTAACGATTGCATCATTTCGCTGTCTGACTTCTTATCGTTGTTCACGACAGTCAGCTCATTTTCTACACCTTTAACACCATCCAGACTAGCAAGTAGCTCTTCAGCTAGGGCTTTGTCGACTTCGCTGTCAACTTTACCTGTTAAGGTTATAGTGCCATCACTAACATCTGTATTGATGTCGAAAGAGTTCAAGTTTCCATTTAATAACAACGTTGTTTCTGCTTTGCCGTCTATCCAAGCGTCTTTAGCAGAGTCTTGCCATGTATTGTTTGCTAAAGCTGAAGTCGACACACTACCCAAAGCTGCAATTACAAATAAAGAACAAATAGAACGTTTCATAATTATCTCCTTTTAAAAAGTCACTTACCTCGTTGCCATTTTAATGCCAAAGCTTATGTTGTTGATATTGTTATGGAAATTAAATTTTTATGAGGTCTGGAGTCACCTTTTTTTGCTCAATTTACATGGCAGTATGTAATTTTTTCCCACTGATTAGATACTTATTATGTTTATTAGCATTGGAGGAGGTTTGATTATGTTTGCGGTATAAATTTCGACGCTTATCTATGCAATCGTGTTTGCCAATGTGTGAATATCGTAATCAAAAACAAGTCAAAAAATTATTCCATTCTAATGAAGGCTAATATAAATATTTTTTATGCACGATAGTTTACGAGCCACGCTTCGCTCATCTGCTATGAACGGAAAAACAGCATGTATAACAAAGGCTACAACATCACGCAGTCTAATGACGCTTTGCTTCTTAGCTACGATGGAAAGTGGGATCACCAGCTTTACATCGAGCGGTTCGGCAAGTCTATCCTTGCTTACACCGAACAGTTTTGTGATAAGCCATGGACGATTATCGATGACATTTCCAACTGGCCGATTAAGCCACCCGACGAAATTAAAATGCGCACTGAGGTTGTTGAAAAATTGGTAACAAGGGGGTTGCAGCACATTGCTGTTTTTGGGAGCGAATATTCAGTTTCGAAATGGATGATACACTAAATCGTACCAATCAACGTAGAACTGGCGTTTTTTGACTCATATAAGCAAAAGCATTAAGTGGCTAAAGGAAAAAGGCTATCACACTGAATTTAGGTCATTAAGCTTTTAAGTTTAGCCACTAAAGTCGTCAGCCAGAATCTTCTTCGGTTTGCTCGCAGTCTACAACAAACGATCATAATCCAAATGTCGATTGACAATGAATCGGTCAACGTAGACGAAGTTTAAGGTCTAAGCTAATGTTCAACTGCCAAGCTGCGTCTGCGGGTCCGTTACGACCCAAGCAAAGTAAGCCAACTTCTTCAAATGTTCCTTTGTTAGTCATCATTTCGCTTTCTTACTTTGCTCGCATACATTACTAGTGCAACGACGATGAAAATGGTGATCAACCCAAAAGCGCCTAAAAACGAGCTTAAAAATCCACCAGATCCTAAATCCGTTGCCGCGAAGATCACGCCCATGGATACAACCAAAACAAGTACAATAATTTGCCATTTCATAATGTGTCTCCGATTGTTCTATCACTTTTAATAAAAAGTGTTTAGAAGGTCATAAACCAAAAAAGGCCTAATACGGCCTTTTCGGTATCGGTAAGCTCAAGGGTTAGCAGTCTTTGTCCTCAGCTTTAACACCCTCTTTTACTTCTTCGCATGCATCTTCTATTGCGTTACCTGCATCGGTAACAACTTCGTCTATGTTCTCACCGACTTCTTCAGCCTTATCGTCTCCGCAAGCGGAAAGTCCAAATATAGCGACCAGAGCAATAAGTGTAGTGCAAAGTTTTTTAGTGGTAGTCATGTTTATCTCCTAAACTTTCGGTGATTTTCCGCGAACTGCATTTGCGATAAGCGAAACTACTAACAATACTAGAAAAACAAAAAATATAATTTTCGCTATTCCCGTCGCTGCTCCGGCAATACCGCCGAAACCTAAAACAGCTGCTATAACTGCAATGATTAAAAACAACAATGCCCAACTTAACATATTCTTCTCCCGTTTAATTTTTTTCACGAGTATCAATGCTTTAAATGTGCCAAAGCTAAATTTATTTCGTATGTTATTGAAATTATTGAAATAAATTGGTTTTTTATTATTTTGAAATTTTCTGAGTAACTCTTTTTGTGAAACATTTACAGGATAGTAGTGAATAATTTTCCGCTAAAAATACCACATTATTCTTCGCTATCATTGGCAGGACTAAATAGCTAAGAATCACACTTTCTGGAAATCACTTTATGGTAACAATGGGTAACTCGTTTTTAACCGTTGGCTGCTTAAAATATGGGGCAGAGAAGAAACCGGAGATTAAAACTATACAAATACCTTTAGCTTAAGGCACCAACACATAAGTATAAGAACCATTGGCAAGGTGTCGGGCGGTTTCATCTGATGTTTTGCCGATGGTCATTTTAGCAGGGCCTGTAGGTTCGATTAGCACATGAGGTGCACCGCGAATATCAAGCCATTGCTCGTCATTTCTGTAGCCTAAATTGACAGCTAATAGTGCATGATTGGGTAAATATACAATAGCCATACTTAGATTAGGCAGCAGGGCACGCATTAGCGCTGCCGCTAAGGTCGCTTTACTATCACAATCGCCTTTGTTATTCACTAGCACTTCGACCGGTGAAAAGAACCCCGAACCACTGGTACCAATGCGATTCTCCAAAGTGTCATAAGGAATGCTCTGGAGCCAACTCAATAACAGGTTTATGTAATCGCGGGTGTCACTGCCTTCTTGTAGCTCATCATAAATGGCTTGTGCGACGGGTAATACGATATCTCTGCTTTCGCGAACGTAGCGTATATGGTCGGGTAACACCCCTTCTTGACCGGCGTGGTTGGTGAATCGAGCATAGTGATTGTCGTCTAAATATTGGTCAAAGGCGGATTCCTGCTTTTCTGCCATGAGGTTTTGCCATTTTGAGATCATATCGCGTGATCGGCTTGTAACACTAACTTCAATCCTCTCCCCACGATGAACAAGTTTTACTCTAGCTTCCATGGGGTTAATTTGTTGAACTTGCCTCATCAGCTCAACATAGACATAGCGCTGAGCGATTTCTGGCTTATAGTCGGTTTGGTTACGGTACTGATTTTGGGTAATTTCTTTACTTAACGAAAATGTCAGCTCACGTGTTTGTTCTTGGTGATCAAGCCATTCGTATCTGAGCCCAATAAAATCAGCAGCGTCATTTTTTTGAAAACGTGTTTGCTGCGCCAATACGTTGGTAGTGAGTATGACGCCAAATAACCATAAAGTTGTAAAGTAAAGATAGCGCAAAGGGTCCGCCAAAAACCTGCAACACTTATTGTGTTAATACTATATTAACGATTATTGGCGAATTTGTTAAATTTTGCCGTCATAACCTATTAATGCAGGCAGCCTAAGGACTCCTTACACCGAAGGCGAGTGCTCTTGTTGGTACCAATTTAAGGTGTCTCGCAGCGATACCACCGTGCCAACAATGATCAACGCAGGTGGCTTAATATTCGCCGCGCTGGCAATGCTTTCAATCGTTGACAATGTGCCTGTTACCACACGTTGGTGTTCCATTGTGGCCGACTCGACCATAGCGATTGGCATGTCCGAAGGCATACCGTGTTCAATCAGCTTTTTACAAATAATGGGCAAACCCGTTAACCCCATATAAAACACGATAGTTTGGTTGTTTTGCACCAGCGCAGGCCAATCCAAATCGATACTCTCATCCTTTAGGTGACCCGTAGCGAAAACGACGGACTGGGCGTGGTCTCTATGCGTCAACGGAATACCTGCGTAGCTGGCAGCACCCGCTGCAGCCGTGACACCTGGTACAACTTGAAAGCGAACATTGTGTTTGACCAATGTTTCAATCTCTTCACCGCCGCGCCCAAAAATAAAGGGATCACCGCCTTTTAAGCGCACTACTCGATTGCCTTTCAATGCCTCTCTTGCCAATAAGTCATTGATTTCATGTTGCGGCAGAGTATGTTTACTTTTTGCCTTGCCAACGTATATTTTTTCAGCATCTCTGCGCACTAACTCAAGGATGTCTTTGGAGACCAAGCGGTCATACACCACCACGTCTGCTTTTTGCATTAGGCGAAGCGCTTTGAAAGTCAGTAGGTCAGGATCACCAGGGCCTGCCCCGACAAGGTACACCTCTCCTTGAGTTTTTTGTTCGCCATGGCTGTCCAACAATGTCTCGAACATCGCTTCAGCTTGGTCTGGATTGTCATTGTATATTTGTTCTGCCACCGGACCATCTAAAACGTCCTCCCAGAAATAACGCCTGGCAGTAACGGAGGATAATCGTTGTTTAACCGTTTCGCGGAATTTCTCAGAGAATTTACCCAGACGTGCTACCTTTTTTGGGATGACAGATTCTAATTTTTGTCGCAGATAGCGCAGTAAAACAGGCGCTACCCCTCCGCTGCTCATAGCAATCACAATGGGGGAGCGGTCAATAATTGAAGGGGTGATAAATTTGCACAGTGGCGTATTGTCTACGACATTCACTAATATCTTTTGTTGAGTTGCCAGGGCATGGATCTCAGCATTGATGTGTCCATCGTCGGTGGCGACAAATACCATGTCTTTATTGTTCAGATCGCTGTCTTGGAATTTACGATTGATTAGTGTGATTTGTTGTTGCTGTACAAATCCGAGCACCGTATCGCAGGCCCAGGGGGCAACCACTGTTATTCGCGCATCTGATTTCAACAGTAACTCTATTTTACGCGCAGCAACTTCCCCAGCACCTACAACAAGGCAGTGTAGTTCTTTGGTATCAATAAATATTGGGAAGTAGCGCATGGCTATTTAACCTCGATATTACCCTAACTAAAAACTAATTTTGCTTCATGCTGTTTATAAAATAAAAGTATTAAAACTTAAATTATATGCATTCTAGTTCTTAATTTTTTTGAAAGTTTCTACAATTAAAAAACCCGCCAATGGTGATGGCGGGTTTAGAATTAAGATTTGTCTGCTTTCTTAGGTTTACGTTTTGGCGGTTCATCCCGCCATTCTCGAATGGCTAGCCGTTGTCCAGCCACTCGAGTTTTTTGTAGCACGCCGAAGGTTTCCGGCGGCATACCATCAGGCAAATCTACTGTACTGTAATTATCGTAGATTTCGATTGCCCCAATATGTTTGCTACTGATGTTGGCTTCATTGGCTATCGCCCCAACGATATTTCCTGGTTTGGCACCATGCGTATGACCAACATCCAGACGGTAACGTCGTTTACCTTCATCTGGCTTGCTGCTACGAGTGCGCCCTTTTCCGCCACGTCGATCATCACGAGGTCCACGGTCACGCCCTTTACGATCTCCGCCGTCTCTTTCCTTGTAAGTAGGTTTGGCGTTGAGATCAGGTCGATCACCTTCACGTAAAATCAATGGCTCATCACCTTGGGCAATTTTCGCTAAGGCTGCCATGATTTTTTCTGGCGACGCTTCCGTCTGCTTTTGAATAGACTCAACAATCGGGATTAAGCTCTCGATTGAATCATCTTCCATCGCCTCAATGACGCTAGATTTGAAACGGGTCAAGCGTGTTTCATTCAGCTCTGAAATCGACGGTATTGGCATTTGTTCAATGCTTTGTTTAGTGGCTTTCTCAATTGCAAACAACATACGTTTTTCACGATGTGAAATAAACAATATTGCGTCACCTTGGCGTCCCGCACGGCCAGTTCGACCAATTCGGTGAACATATGACTCTGTGTCATAAGGTACATCAAAGTTTATAACGTGACTGACACGTTCAACATCCAGTCCACGAGCAACAACATCGGTAGCGACCAAGATATCAATTTTGCCTTGTTTGAGCTTGTCAACGGTACGCTCTCGAGCGGCTTGCGCAATGTCGCCATTAAGGGGTTCAACATCGTAACCACGAGCTGATAATTTGTCAGCCAGTTCTACCGTAGCGGTCTTGGTCCGCACAAAGATAATTACGCCGTCGAATTCTTCCACTTCCATAATGCGCGTGAGGGCTTCCAACTTATGGTGCCCTGCAACTTGACAAAAGCGTTGTCTGATCGTGCTGGCAGTGCTGACTTTGGATGCTATTTTTACGTGCTTGGGATCAGTAAGGTAACGTTTGGTGATCTTCTTGATTGGATCTGGCATCGTCGCTGAGAACAACGCCGTTTGACGCGTCTCGGGGGCGTGACTTAAAATCCATTCGACATCGTCGATGAATCCCATACGTAACATTTCGTCTGCTTCATCGAGTACTAAGAATCGCAATTGGTCGAGTTTCAATGTACCGCGTTTGATGTGGTCGATAACACGACCTGGTGTCCCCACAACAACCTGCACACCTCTTTTTAGTTGGCGGATTTGGTTGTCATAGGATTGACCGCCATAGATTGGCAGAACACGGATTTTTTTGGAAAAACTTGCATAAACCTGAAATGCTTCAGCAACCTGAATGGCAAGTTCGCGGGTCGGTGCAAGTACGAGTAGTTGTGTATAGTTTTGCTCAATGTCCAGGTTCGCCAACATGGGTAAAGCAAAAGCACCTGTTTTTCCTGTACCGGTTTGAGCTTGACCCAGAAGGTCATGTCCTCCTAGTATCAACGGGATGCTCTCCGCCTGGATCGGAGATGGCTTTTCATAGCCAACTTTCTCGATTGCTTGTAACAATGCATCGGGTAAGTTTAAGTCTTTAAAAGTAATATCTACAGTGGTGGTCATTAATGATCTCTGGTAACCGGATGCGAAGCAGGCTGACATCAGCAAAATTGCATTGAGTGGGTCACAAGAGAGCGCCCCAAGGCCGGTATGGTTTAAAACCGGTATTATATTAGATAACCGAGTTTTATACCAATGATCGACCACTGCAAAACCAATATTTGTTGAAAAAACACGCAAAACTTAGACTTTGCATGGGATTTTGTTTGGAACATTTTAAGAAATGGAAAATTGCTTGACTACTACTATTAAAAAATTGTTAAGCCTTGTAGCATAGGCTTAACGAAATATAAGGAAGCATTAACAAATGAGAATTTTATTGTTAGCACTTGGCTTAAGTGTAATTTTGGGGTGTGGCCAAAAGACCAGCGAAGAGCACATGAAAACTGCTCAGGAATTTATTGAACAAAAAAGACTGGATTCTGCGGTAATTGAACTAAAAAATGCTATTCAATTGCAGCCGCGAAATCCAGCGGCGCGTTTCGAGTTAGGAAAAGTTTATTTGCTCAAAAAAGATTACGAAAGTGCAGAGAAAGAATTGAATCGAGCGCTTGAGTATGGAAAACCCGCCTCAGATGTTATTCCATTGCTTTCTGTTGCCTACCAAAATACTGGCGCTTATGCTGAGTTAAGTGAAATAGATCATTCCGATGCGGGCATGGAGCCTGAGCAAGAGCTGGAAGTCGGTTTTTATAAAATTCAATCATTGATCCAACTTGCTAAAAATGAAGAAGCTAAAGCACTCATCGAAGAGCTTTCAGGCATTCAAGCCGACACGGTTTATAAAGGTATGATTGGTGCCTATTCTAGTTTGCTGAACGGTAATATCGAAGAAGCGATTGAAAAGACCGAAGCTCTTGCTGTAAACGATGGTGAGAATGAAGATTTACTCAAGCTACAAGGGCAGCTTTACTTACGCGTGCAAAATGCAGATGCAGCGGCGGATGTGTATAAAAAGTATTTGGCACTCTATCCTGAAGATACCCAAATTACCTTCGTACTTGCAAACCTGTTGGTAGATTCGGGGAACGTATCTGAAGCAGAACCATATATTGACGAACTGTTAAAAATAAACACGGAAAACCCGTTGCTTAACCAGCTAAAAAGTGTGGCACGGGCGGCAGATAACGATCATGACAACGCTTTCAAATATGCAGAGAAAGCAATTAATAGTGGCAGAGGCGATCCTGTACTTCGCCTCATCGCCGGCTATGCCGCCTATGCATTAAAAGATTATGAGTCAACCAATAGACACCTGTCGTTCATCGCGAGTTCGATGCCAACGGATCATCCTGCTTTAAAAATGTTAGCGGCCAGCCAACTTGAGTTAGGTATGTCTGATGAAGCCAATGATGTTTTGAGTAAATTCGAAGGCGAGTCAGAGCAGGACGCTAAGCTATTTTCAAAAGCTGGTTACGAATTGATCCGCTCCGGTAATATAAACGAAGCAAAAGATGTTGTTGAACGTTCGGCGAAATTAAGCCGTACCGCAGAAGACTTTACTCGCTTAGGGATATTGCGTCTGTCTTTGAATGATGTCAGTGGCATTATCGATTTGGAAAAAGCCCTTGAGCAAAGCCCAGATTTAGAGGTGACTAAAGCAACCCTTGCTAACGCCTACCTGGCGACTAATCAATTAGATAAAGCACAAGAGCTTGCTGCCGAATGGATCAGCACCTCTCCTGAAGATTTTAAGGGGTACGTTCTTGCTGGCGAAGTAGACATTAAGCGCGGTGATTTTGATGCTGCACTAACAAATTTTGAGAAGGCACGTTCAGTTAGCCCTGAAAACGCATTAATTGAGCTGGCCATTGCCAATCTTGATGTGCAAAAAGGAGATTTGGAACAGGGCGAGGAAAAGCTGCTGGCGATTATCAAGAAGAAACCCGATTTTGTGCCTGCACTGGCATCTTATTATTTGGTAAATAAACGCCAAGGAGAATCCGAAAAAGGAATGCAACCAGCCCTTGATGCTTATCGGGCCAATAATGACAGATCCGATTTAAGTTTACTTGTTGCACGCATGCAACTCGCCGATAGCAAATGGGTTGAGGTTATAGATTCGCTAGACGGAATCGAAATCAATGATCAAACGCCTCCTGCCTATTGGAGTGTCAAAGGCAAAGCCTTACTTGCACTGGGTGGTGTAGCAGATGCCGAAGCCCATCACGATGCTTGGCTAGCGCGTTTGCCGAACAACAAAGAAGCAAACATTGGAAAAATGTTATTACTTGACGCAAAAGGAGAGTTTGACGACGGGATCGAGTTAAGTCGAGCATTTCTTGATGCTAGGGATGATGCAGCTGTTCAAATCTTGAATGTGCATTTTATGACGATGGCAGGTCAATTTGAAAATGCTAAAGCAGCGTTGCAACTGTTACCTGAAAAAGCCAAAGAGTTACCCATGGTTGAAGGGTTACATGCGCGTATTTTAATTTCTGAACAGAAATATGATGAAGCCTTACCCAAGGCTCAAAAGGCTTACGAAAATATTCCTAATAGTCGCAATGTAGTGTTGTTGGCCATCAACTTGGAGAGAGTGAATAGAGCGCCGGCTGCCCTTGCTCTGCTAGAAGCACATACTCAACAATTCCCGAATGATTTGGCTGCTAAGATGATGTTGGCAGAGCGCCAAATCAGTGATGACCAGTCACAGGCCATTGCTACCTATGAGCGGTCACTGCAGCTAAATCCGAATAATTTTATTGTGTTGAATAATCTGGCGTATTTGTATACAGAAGTTGGTCGCTTAGAGGAAGCAGAAAACTACGCAAGGCAAGCTGTCGATCAACGTCCAAACAATGCTGACGCCGTTGATACATTGGCTCAGGCGTTAATGAAACAAGAAAAATACGACGAGGCACTGCGCTTTTACGACCGAGTCATCAATGATGATATGCAAAACAACATTATTTATCTAAATTACGTTGAAGTTTTATTTGCCAGCGGAAACACAAGTTTGGCCAGACGTAAACTTACTGAACGTAGGTTCGACGATGCTGAGCTAGTTCAGCGTATACAGGATATGAAATCCCAATATGGAATCTAACCGATAGTGTTGTTCTAAACGGGGTTATTGAATGTAAAAGGCGGTCTGCTTTCAAGTAGCCGCCTTTTTTGTTGGTTAACCTGATGTGGCTTATCCAAATCTTAGATTAATTTGATTGCACGTTTTTCGTTTTGGCAGGGCTTGGGAATGCCAGGACATTGTCTACTATCTGCTGGTGGACTTTGCTATTCAGATTGCTGCGAGGCCTAACGGTTATTGTTTTAGGCGACTCGCCGCTAAGGTGCTTAAAAGGTTCTTTTACTCTAGTAATTCGCATGATACGTGTCGCCGTGTTTTTGACGTTTTTCGGTTCCGTACGACCACTATGCGATTTGAATGCCAACAAGGGAATAATGTGAAATGGTAATGATGTATGGTGATTAATACCAATCCACACAAAGAAGTGATCAGGCAGCGAAAAAGTAAATGGGCGTAATCAAGGCGCTTGAATGAAGGAAGAGTGGGGCTCTTTTAAGTTCAAGCAACGCTGAGCACATTCAGACTGATCACTTCTTTATGTAGATTGGTATTATACTATTCCTTCCTGACCCGGTTATCGTTTTGGGGATAGTATTAAGTCGAAAAAGCCCCGCTTAAGCGGGGCTGTATTGGTATCAGCTGGATTTGTTTTTTGCGTCGAGTAATTGATTAATTTGCGCTTGAATTTGGCTCATCTGATTGGCCAGGTCAGTTAGGGTTGGCTCACCAGATTCGATTTCTAGTTCTTTTCTGGCATTGGCGTTTTCTTGCTCCATCACATTGACCACAATGCCTATCACCATATTTAAAAAAGCAAAGGCACTTAAGAAAATGAAGGTCAGATAGAAAATCCAGCTAAGAGGGTAAACTTCCATGGTTTCATACATGACATCAGTCCAATCTTCAAATGTCATTACTCTGAACAGTGTCAGCATTGAAACCGTAATGTCACCCCATAAAACAGGATTAATTGTCTCGAACAAAGTACTGCCAATTGCTGCGTAGATGTAGAAAATAATGAACATCAAAAGCATTACGTAACCCAATTGCGGCATAGCCTTGACCAACGAGGTTAACAACAATCTTAGTTCAGGAATGATAGAGATCATTCTTAAAACTCTAAATACACGCACGAGACGGGCGATGATAGCCATGTCTGTGTCATCTGCAGGGATCAAGCTGATAAATACAATGAGTGTGTCAAAAACATTCCAGAAATTTTTAAAGAAATCTCGTTTGCGTGGTTCTGCAATAAAACGAATGGTGATCTCGGTTAAAAAGAAAACCGTGATGGCCCAATCAAGTACTTTGGCAACGGTGATCAATGTTGGCGACATATCGTAAGTTTTGGCACCAACGAGTAAAGCGGAAAATATAATGACCGTGATAACGATCAATTCAAAAATTTTATTAGATCGAATCTTGATAAATTTGGCTTGAATCGATGAGGCTTGCATGAAAATCGGTTCCAATAATGGCTAGGGGCTATGTTCGGGATGGATTTTACCTGAAATGCAGATAAAAAAAATCTGCTTACGAGTGAACGTAGCAGATTTTTATTTTTATCAATTATTACAGATTATGACGTAGCTTGAATCGCTACTAAACCTCGGTTGATATCCACAACATCTTGCTCAGTCAAGTTCCCGGCTGCTCGCTTAAGCTGCAGTACTGCTGAGATAAAATCGTAGCGCGCACCTGCCAGGTTTCGTCTGGCATCAAATAGGTTTCTAGTACTGTTTAATACGTCAACAATAGTACGTGTACCCACGTCAAAACCAGCTTCAGTGGCTTGCAATGCACTTTGTGCAGAGACAACTGCTTGCTCCAAAGCTCGAATCGTCGAGGTAGCGGCCACAACGTCATTGTAAGAGCTTCTTACTGAACGTATTGTCGAGCGGTGAGCCAGCTCAAAATCTTCGCTGGCCGCAACATAACGATAGCGAGCTTGTGCGGTGGATGCACTGACAGAACCGCCTTGATAAATGGGAATGTTGAGGGAGAGGCCTATGGAGTCATTGTCACGTTTTGGAAAGCCTGAATTACCATTAATCTCAGTATCATCACGGCCCTTTGAAGCGCGGAGGGACAGCGTAGGGTAGTGACCCGCTTTAGCATTGGAAATATCGTCTTTGGCGATTTCCATACCCAGTTTACGGAACATTAAATCCAAGTTTTTTTCTTCGGCAATACTTAACCAACCATCGACTCTCTCAGGAGTTGGGCGAGACGCACTAAATGTTTGTGTATTCAGCACAGAAAGATTGTCGTGATATTTACCCGTTATTTCTCTCAGTTCTTCCAATCGAAGTTCAACCAGGTTTTCAGCCACAATTTCTTGTGCCACGGTATTATCAAAGTTCGCTTGTGCTTCATGTACATCAGTAATTGCTGTCAATCCGACTTCAAAACGCTGTTTGGTTTGTTCCAGTTGGCGTTCGATCGCTCTTTTCTCAGCTTGCACAAATTCCAGCCCGTCTTTCGCTCTTAATACAGACAAATAAGCTGTCGTGGTGCGTACAATCAAATCTTGTTTAGATACGGCAAAGTTGGTATCGCTTTGTTGTGCGACTTTCTCAGCACGGTTTAGGCCTACCCAGTTGCGATGATCGTAAATAGATAAATCAAGAGTAATATCCCAACCCAAATTTGTTGTGTCATTACTGATAACCGAGACATTAGGGGGCGCATTAGGATCTTCACTAGCAGTGAAATCGAACTGATCCTGAGAGCCGTCACTGTAGCTTACAGTAGCGGATACCTGTGGAAGCAGGTTAGCGCGACTAATCGAAATACCTTCGAAGGCTGCATCACGATCAGCTTTGGCGCGGTTGATAGTCGGATCTTGTTCAAGGGCTCGCTGGTATACTTGATAAAGATCATCTGCGAAGGCTTGGGAGGCCACGCTAAAGCCTACAAGCAAAGACAGAATTGATTTTTTCATTAGAATTCCTATTTATGTTCCGTATTGTTTCGTGTTGTTTCTATGCGTTTACATTTATTATTTTTGACAACCCAAAGTCTAATAAAATCAACCGCTAACCTAAAACACAATGTGGTAACAACGTCTGCTCAAGTGTAACAGAATATTTTTTCTTTAGTGTTTAAACTGATTAATGGGCGAAAAAAATTATTAATCAAGGTTGTTTATCCTGATAACTTGCACATTGATACTGAATTTACGGGAGTAAAGATTGAAAGACTATCCGGTTTTTGGCAAAAGTGATGTAAAAATCACTGAAACGCGACCTTTATATTCGGGCTTTTTTAAGTTGCTTAGCTACCAATTCAGCCATAAATTGTTTGAAGGGGGATGGAGTCCGGAGATAAAACGGGAAATTCTCGAACGCGGTCATGCCGTTGCGGTGTTATTGTTCGATCCTAAACGCCACGAATTCGTATTTATTGAGCAATTTCGTGTAGGTGCACTTCCAACCAGCCATTCTCCCTGGCTGATTGAAATCGTTGCTGGCATGATTGAGCCAGGTGAAGAGCCAGATGGGGTTTGCCGTCGTGAAGCGAAAGAAGAGGCTGGAGTAGAAATCAAGCGTTTGCATAAAGCGCTATCTTATTTGTCCAGCCCAGGTGGGACAACAGAACGGTTACACATTTACATAGGCGAAATCGACGCTAATGAGGCGTATGGCGTTCATGGACTTGATGACGAAAGTGAAGACATTTTGGTGCGTCGGGTAGAAAAAAGTCAGGCAATCAACTGGTTAAACGAGGGCAAAATAGATAACGCAGCGGCGGTGATCGCGCTACAATGGTTCTTGTTAAATGAAAAAACGATATTAAATGAGTGGTATGAACACAATCCGTAGACAACGCAAATATGTACCAGACTTACCGAACTTACTAGCGGTTTGTGAGGTCAACTATGCGCGAATTCTACGTCTTTTGCCGGATTGCGATACGGTCACCCTGAGTTATGCGTTTGAGATTAACGATGGCTTGTATTATCGGGTAAAAATTGTCGACAGTAGCCGCTACACCAGTACTGTTGAGCTCGCTCAATTAGCCGATGGCGTGCCCAATTATTTGCGCCCGGTTATGTTAATCCGTTTGTATCATGATGCAAAGGTGGCCGAAGTGCTCAGTGCACAACATATCGGATCAATAAAGCCTAGTTACGCCTACCCCAACACCAACATGCATCAGCCTAATGAAAAAGAAATGACCAATCGGTTTTTGTCCGAATGGCTAGCTTTCTGTCTTAAACATGCAGAGTCTATTCGTGCATGTTAGGTATGCCCAGGCTTTGAAACCGTTTTGAGTAGAAAAATTGTCCAAATTAGCGATTGCCATTTGTTCGCAGATCGCCAAAAACTCGGTTACAAGCAAATCAACCCGGCGATTTCATTGCAAAACGTCGTTGAAGAAATAGCCGACATTGATGCTGAATTGATTATTGCCAGCGGAGATATCTCTGGTGATCACAGTCGACTAAGTTATCTGCACTTCATTGAAATACTCAAGCACTATGACCTCGTAGACAATCTAATAACATTGCCTGGTAATCATGACCTGAACCCATACTTCGGAGAGGTGTTGGGCCGTTTTGATTTGGCTAATTCACCCCCTAGACAACTGGGAAATTGGATGATTCATGGCTTGGATACCCGTTTTCAAGGCACAAAAGGTCGGCACGATCAGCAATCGCTGCAAAGGATTGTGCAGAATATCCGTCGCGCACGTAAATTGGGTCATGTATTGATTAGTCATCATCACCCGATTGATACAAATAGCTGGATGGACAAACACGAATGGCTTAACCGTGAACAATTCTTGTCGCAAATTTCCAGCCTCGAATCATTGCAACTGGTTATTTATGGACATATCCACACAGATTCCACCCGCATCATCGATAACGTCAAATTTGAGAGCTGCCCGTCAACTTGCTGGCAGTGGGCCATGACCGAAGAGTTTGGCGTGACAAAAGATCCGCCAGGTTACAAAGTATTCGAATTGTTTGACGACTTATCCTTTCAATCCACAACATTCAGAGTGACTTAAAGAAGGTTTAAATGCACTACGTACTTATTTACATTCATGGATTTTTGAGCTCGCCACTATCAGTCAAAGCTCAGCAGGCCATCAAATACATGGAAACACATTATCCAGATATTCCCATGGAAGTGCCAGAGGTACCCAACTATCCTCAGCAGGCAACTACCTTGCTTGAAGGCCTTGCGAAGAAACATCAGGGCAAACAGCTGCGATTTATTGGCAGCTCGATGGGCGGGTTTATGTCTACCCATTTACTTGAAAAATTTGGTGGCAAAGCCGTTTTGATCAACCCAGCGGTTAAGCCCTTTGAATTGTTACAGGATTATTTAGGCGACCATGTTAATCCAAACACACAAAAAGCCTTTACCCTAACAGAGTCCCATATTCAGGAATTGCTCAACTTAAACACGCCAAAGTTAACTGATCCCCAATGCTATTGGGTGTTGTTGCAAACAGGTGATGAAACCTTGGATTATCGTCAGGCCGAGCAAAAGTATGCGGCCAGCAAGTTGACCATTGAAGAGGGCGGCGACCACAGTTTTGTCGACTTTGATAAGCACCTTCCTGCTATTGGCAAGTTTTTGTTTGAATCCTAGCGTCAATTACTGCTACTGAATAATGGGTGGCTTATTCGCCTGTCGTTTCACTGCTGCAAACCGTAGACACTTCTTTTAAAAACTCAATACTGGCGCTCGCTTTGGCTTGCTGTGGCTGAGTGTCGACTGGGTTTGGCAGATTCATTTTGCTCGCAAGGTCATTCACAAAGTCAATCGAAGAAGGGTTCTCTATCTCTTGCGCTTTTCTAATAAGATCTTGTTGTGACTGTTCGTCAGGGAGGTTTTGTTCAGTGGCCCATAAACGGTAGGCCTCCATCCATTGCTTTTGAGCGATGACTTCTGCAATTTGGTATTCGTTTGCAAGCCGCTGATATAGTGGAAAGTACAAGTCCCACTGAGCCCAATCTTTCAGTAACAAAATGCTTTGCATTAAATTGTGCAGCGAAAGCAGTCGGCTGCTATGTTGGCCGAGCCTGGTTTTGATCACGTAAGCCGTTTTAAACGCCTCCTGCGCTTTTACCGTATCTTTTTTCTCAAACCAGATATGACCCAAGTTATTGTTCATAGCGGCAAGAACCCGTTGATTGTTTGTTGTCTTTGCCAGTTCAATTCCGGTCAAATAGGTCTCTTTAGCCTTTTCCCATTCTCCACTTTGAATGTAAACAATAGCCAGATTGTTCAGTGAACGTAGTCGGCTACTTTCATCGTCGCTGTAGTTCAGAGCGCAGATAAACAGTGTTGAGGCGTTGGCCAAATCTCCGTTAATAGAACCATAACGACCAAATTGTGCACCTATAAACTGTTTTGTCTGATTGGAAGCAGTCTGCCAGAAGGAATGATACATCTCCTTTGTTAAGGCATAACTGTCTTCCATTTTTAATAGAGCATTTGCTGATTCAATCGCGACTTTGTACCAGGCAATTTGTGATTCTGTTGAATATTGTGCCAAGTTTGGCCTAATCTGCTCAAACATTTTTAAACTTTCGTCTGGCGCACTTTTAATTGCAGACTGAGCATCTGACAGTAAGGGGGGTTGTAATCCAGATGTTTGGCTATTTGCCACACTGGTGGAAAATGCGTAGATGCTGAATACAAGTGCAACGAGAGGTTTAAATTTCAATATTTCTACATTATCGGTTACTTGGGTGCTCGCACAGCATAGCGCTGAAGCCTATAAAGGGTCAATATTGTCTGTTTAGGATGCAAAAGTACTATCTTTTGTGCGTTGCCCAGCGCATCATGAGTTGATACCATCAAATACAATCAGACGAAAAACATCGTCTTTCAGTGGCAACAAAAATCGAATAACAAACATGTCAAATCAATATAATTCTGAAGCAATTGAAGTTCTCAATGGACTTGAGCCGGTAAAGCGTCGACCGGGGATGTATACCGATACAACCCGACCTAATCACTTATCTCAAGAAGTCATCGACAATAGTGTGGATGAGGCACTAGCGGGCTTTGCATCAAATATTAAAGTCACTTTGTTTGAGGACCAATCTTTAGAGGTGGTTGACGACGGACGAGGCATGCCAGTTGATATTCATCCGGAAGAAGGGATGTCAGGCGTTGAACTGATCATGACTAAATTGCATGCGGGAGGTAAGTTTTCGAATAAAAACTACCAATTTTCCGGTGGTTTGCATGGGGTTGGTATATCGGTAGTTAATGCCTTATCAACACGCGTCGAAGTCGGCATTAGACGAGACAGCAACGTTTATCGTATGGCATTTGAAAATGGCGATAAAGTTGAAGAATTGGCCATTGTTGATAGCTGTGGCAAACGCAATACCGGCACCAGTGTGCACTTCTGGCCTGACCCGGTGTATTTCGATTCTGCAAAGTTTTCAGTCACCAAGCTATTGCATGTTCTGCGTGCTAAAGCAGTACTTTGCCCCGGCCTTCGTATCAAGTTTGACAACAAAATTGCCAAAGAAACACACGAATGGTACTACGAAGACGGCTTACGTGATTATTTGTACCAGTCGGTTAAAGATTTTATCACACTGCCTGATGATGCGCCCTTCGTAGGCAAGTTGGCAGGTAACCATGAAGCCGCTGATTGGGCGGTAATGTGGTTGCCAGAAGGCGGTGAGATGGTCACTGAAAGTTACGTCAACCTGATCCCAACGGCTCAAGGTGGTACCCACGTCAACGGTTTACGTCAAGGACTGTTGGAATCCATGCGTGAATTTTGTGAGTTCAGAAATTTGCTGCCCCGTGGTGTTAAATTATCGCCAGAAGATATCTGGGACCGCTGTTCTTATATTTTGTCGACCAAAATGCAAGACCCGCAATTTGCTGGACAAACCAAAGAAAAGCTTTCTTCTCGCCAGGCTGCCGCCTTTGTTTCAGGTGTTGTTAAAGATGCATTTAGCTTATGGCTGAATCAGCACACCGACGTGGCAGAATCACTTGCTGAAATGTGTATTAACAATGCTCAGCGAAGATTACGTCAAAGTAAAAAAGTCGCTCGCAAGAAAGTTACCCAAGGACCAGCGTTACCAGGCAAACTAACAGATTGCACCAATCAAGATATTGAACGCTCTGAACTGTTTCTTGTTGAGGGGGACTCAGCTGGAGGCTCGGCGAAGCAAGCCCGAGATCGCGTTTTTCAAGCAATCATGCCACTGCGAGGAAAAATTCTTAACAGTTGGGAAGTCGAATCGTCCCAGGTGTTGGCTTCGCAGGAAATTCATGACATTTCGGTTGCGTTGGGCATTGATCCAGATTCAGATGATTTGAGTGGGTTACGATACGGTAAAATCTGTATCCTGGCAGATGCCGACTCTGATGGTTTGCACATTGCAACCTTACTTTGCGCCTTGTTTGTCAGGCACTTTAGAACCCTTGTCAATCGCGGGCATGTCTACGTTGCTATGCCACCTCTATTCAGAATAGACGTGGGCAAAGAGGTTTATTACGCCTTGGACGAGGGTGAAAAACAAGGCATTTTGGACCGCATTGAAGCTGAGAAAAAACGCGGCAAGGTGAATGTTCAGCGCTTCAAAGGACTGGGTGAAATGAACCCAATGCAACTGCGAGAAACCACCATGGATCCCAATACCCGTCGATTGGTTCAATTGACCGAAGGTGATGCTGAACAAATGATGGAACTGATGGACATGTTGTTGTCGAAAAAACGCGCTCCAGATCGCAAAGTTTGGCTGGAGTCGAAAGGAAATATGGCCGAAGTCTAATGTCGGCCGGCTCCCTTAATCTTTCTCATCTTAAGAGCAATGATATCGCGGTGCTGGGTGTGCCCTTTGATGAATATTCATCTTTTCTAAAGGGGCCGGCGAAAGCACCAGCAAAAATACGTGAATTATTGGTCTCAGGTTCAGCCAATAAAAGCACTGAGCTGGGAGTCGATTTGACTAATCATCCTGACATTCAAGATGTGGGTGATTTGCTTGGTGAAGACCATAACCAAACCTTTGATAAGGTGCGCAAGGCAATAAGTGACATTGCAAGTGTAGGGGCCAAACCTTTGGTGTTTGGCGGAGACCATTCAATAACCTTTCCCATCTTACAAGGCTTAGCGCAACACCACCAACACATCCACATACTGCATTTTGATGCTCACCCAGACTTGTACAATGAGTTCAAAGGAAATCCATTGTCTCATGCCTGTCCATTTGCACGGATTATGGAAAACGGCCTGGCGAACAGTTTAACTCAGGTTGGGATCCGCACGCTCAATGCGCATCAATTAGAGCAAGTAAAAAAGTTCTCGGTTACTGTACATGAAATGCGCCACTGGCAAGGGCCAGAACAGCTTGATATTAAAGGACCTTTGTATGTCAGCATTGATATTGATGCCCTGGATCCAGCCTATGCACCTGGAGTGTCTCACCTTGAACCTGGCGGGATGACAGTTCGACAAATACTCGATGTACTGCACCATATAAATATTCCAATTATTGGCGCAGACATAGTTGAATATAATCCTACCAGAGACATTAACAATATGACGGCAATGGTCGCCATTAAACTGTATAAAGAGTTGTGTGGTAAGATGTTAAAAGGATGAGCATTTTGGATCGCGTCACAAGGAGAAGGTGTGTCTAATCGTCAAGTCAAAGCATTACTCAAAGACATCAAACGGAGTGTTGATCTCGCAGATAGCAAGCCGGATTTGTTAGATACCGTGCAAAAAGCAATAGATTTTGGCCAGCCTGTTGCGTTCAATTACACGCGACATATTGTTATTGCTGTATTGTGCATCTGTATTTCGGCGCTACTTATTGCGGGAATCTTTTGGCGTTTTCTTCCCGCTACTACCGGCATTTATGATTACGTTAATGAAAGCTTAGTTGCAAGCGCAATATTAATGCTGATGGGAGTAGGGGTTTTAGGCTACGTTGTGTTTCAAAATAAAAAAATAGGCGACTTGTCGGCGCGTATTTTTAAGATGGACGCAATGCTGGACAATCATTTTGTTGTAGCACCTAGTCCCGGCACAAAAAGTTTGCAAACACGCTTTTCAGATTTTGATCGTGGTAATTATAGCCGAGAAATTCGAAGTTATTATCATAGTCACTACGACGGTGAAGAGCATGATTTTGATTTTAACTACTATCACTTTCACTACGTCAATAAACGCACAGTAACCTACACCACCACTGATTCCAAAGGTCGAACTCAGGTCAGCACCAAGACCGTCTACGATCATTTCGATCGATACGGCATCATCTTGCCTTTTACTTATGTGCGAGGTATTCAAATATTTGAGTCATCGGCGGGGCAGCATTACCAACATCAATACAGCGCTGAGTCCCTAGTATTTCGAAAACGATTCAACGTCTATTGCCGTGACCAATTTAGCGCAGCAAAATTTCTAAAACCTGCAGTGATTGTTGCGATAGAAGATATTGCAGGACTGTTTAAGCAACTGAATATCGAAATCAACGTTGATGGGCAAATGTGCATTGCCTTTGACAACGCAGATTTATTGGGTGCAGAACAATCCTACGATCTAGAGCATCCACAAGCATTTTTAAAAGAGCTTAAAGGCGAAACACAAATGGTGCGTTTAAATAGTATGTTATCGTTTGTTCATCAACTCATGCGCCATTCAGATAGTAATTTTTAGGAGGGAAGATGGATACTTCAATCATTGTACTTTTGGTTATTTTAGCGTTGGTCGCGTTAGCGGTCATCATGATTTACAACGGCATTATTACTCGCAAGAATGCAGTGCAAAGGGCCTGGGCTGGCGTTGTGACTCAGGAACGACAGAAAAACAAAATCCTTCCTGAATTAGAGAGAATAGTTAGCGAACATAAAGAGTTTGAAACTCAGGTACTCAGTGACATTACGAAACTTCGTAGTGGATTAACCCAATTGAGTGACGGTGACATTAACCCACAAGGTTTGGGAGATATCGAAAAATTAATGAAATCCGTATCTTCTGGAATTCAAGTTACTATGGAAGCCTATCCGGATCTAAAAACAGTTACTCCTATGACTAACTTGATGAAAGAGATTGCAGAACAGCAAGAAAATATAGGGGCAGCGTTGCGGATTTTTAACCAAAATGTTGAGGCATTTAACAGCGGCATTGAAGTATTTCCAAACAACTTGGTCAATAGCATGTTGAACAAAGAACAATTGATAGCCGTCTTTTCTGACGATGAGGCATCGGCAGGTTTCGACTATAAACCGAATTTTTAATTGAGTTTCTTTTCTGTTGTATACAGCACGTAGAAGCGAACTATCCTGATGAGATTAAGCGAAGTTTAGTGACTAATTTTGAATGGTTTAATAGCTGATGAAAAAAGCGCTCAAGATTTTCATTGGTGTTTTTGTCTGTCTTGCTTTGTTTATGACATTGATCGGGGCTATTATTTTAGAATCTCAGCCCAATGTCATCGTGTCGGCGCATCAGCAGGTTGACGATGCTGACACCGTAAACCAATTATTAACTCAACTAAAACAAGTTACGCGGCGACGTTTTGTCGAGCAAAATGTCACCTTTACCAAGCCTCAGGTCAATAGCCTTTTGGGGTTTATGCAACGTGCCATTCCAGAGTTTTCTGGCCATTTTGATTCTGATTTGAAACGTGCTTCAATCCAGTTTAGTTATCATGTACCGTTAATTAAACGCTATATCAACTTAAATGCAGAATTGGTCAGTGCGGAGGGGATATCCCTTGAAAATGTCTCGCTTGGAAATATTCCTGTTTCAGGAAATCTGGCGCTATGGCTAATGTCAGCCGTCGTTAATCAACATACCAATAGTCATATCGGAGATGAAGCCCTCTCTTTGGTGAAAGTCGTCAGGACCGAGCCTGAAGGAATAACTATTGTCCTTTATCCAATTCATAACTTTTTAATGAGACTGAATGAAATACAAAATGGCTTGGCCGGTGCAGATGATGAAGAGTTGAGGCTGCGTGTAACCCATTATTTGGCATACCTAAGTGAGCTTAAAATACCCCAACACAGGCCAGGTTTATCTCTTGCTGATTTTCTTAAACCGCTGTTCGAACACGCTCAGAATCGCAACGTTTTATCCACACCAGTTCAAGAAAATGAGGCTGCGCTACTAGCTTTGGCGGTGTACACAGGACATCACAGAATGGCAAACTTCATTGGTGATGTTCAGCCTTATGAAGGGCGAGTTAGTGCACCTAGATATCGACCTATGCTAGCGGGCCGCTCAGATTTGACTCAACATTTTGTTATCTCAGCGGCGATTAAAATATTGTCGGAACAAGGCATAAGTACTGCGATCGGTGAGTTTAAAGAGTTAATGGACAGGGCACCTGGTGGCAGTGGGTTTAGTTTCGCCGATCTGGCCGCTGATCTGGCTGGAATTGAATTGGCACTGGTTGCCATTGATCCTCGGTATGCTGAGCAGGTTCAAATGATGTTGGCCAAAACTAACGATGAAAGTGTGTTCTTTCCTTCGATTGATGACTTGCCTGAAGGGCTCAGCAAAGATGAGTTTGCGCAACAGTTTGACACGGTTGAAAGTGATGCCTATTTGAAAAAGTTGAGTGAGATATATCAACGGTTAAATCGGTTACCTATTGTTAAACTAAAACAATAGTTTTACCAAAGACTACAAAAGGTCTTGGATAGATCGGTAAACTTCTGTTGCTTGTTCAGTCGAGAGATTGTTGCGAGCCGCCGAACCAACGCTGCTAGATACACGAATAAACTCTGTACCAGAGATGGCTGCTTGGGTTTCTTCAGACGGTTGGTCTCCGGTCTGGTTTAAGGCTTCACTTCGTTGTTGCTGAGTTTGCTCATTTTGTTGCAGGATGCGCGCTTGAGCAGAAATCTCTACCTCAGGTCGGTTTGCGGTACCAATTCCAAACGCGTTTAGCGGGCGAGGCGGGCTGTCAGTGGCAGAAGAACCACCGATATTGATGTTGTTAATGTTGTTGAGAACACCAATTTCCATCTTTCACCTATGTTAATAAAAACGCCGCCTTTCTTCTTTAATTATGGTGTGTTTTGCTCAAAAAACAACCTGCGGTGTGATCTGGCAATGTTTAGAGTGTCACCTTAAATTGACTTAATGTAGTAAGCAACATTTCCATTTTCTTGACAATTTCAGGCAACTTCGCCTGCATTTTTTCTTCATCAGTATTTTCCAGGTCCGCGACTTGTTGGGCAAGTTCTTTGACATAAGGCATGAAGCGTTTGCTTTGCACACTGAAGCCAGCGTCTTGGGTAAAAATATGATTGAACTTTCCTTTTCCAGATTGTTGCAGTTTCGCTAGTGAATCATCAGCATCTATTGCTTTGCGATAAATCACTTGCATGTTCTGGGTAAGTTTTTCAAATAATGTGCTGAATTTTGGCTCTTGATCAGTGGGCATGGAAAAAAGTTCTCAATAATGGATAAAAAAGAATAAAGAAAGTTAAAGTTGTGCCGATATCTTCCGTAGACGGGTAATTCTGCCTGTTTTTTAATATTGCGACAAGCAATGAGGTTATTGGTATGGAAATTCAAGGTGTCAATGCATCTGGAACTACCGGTGCGTCGTTAGAAGTTAAAGCCTTGCAACTTGCGAAATCAAATCAAGAGATTGAAGGCGCTGCGACGCTTCAGTTGTTGGAATCAGCAGCTGACGTACCAAAAGTTTCGTCTAATCCGGCGATTGGGTCAAATATAGACACATTTGCCTAACTTACGGATGAAGATGTAAATCAAGTGGCGTTTTGCCAGGCTGTCCACCTATTTCCCTAACGAGTTTGGGAACTAGAAAGCCTGGCAAGCGTTTTATCAACTCCGACATCAAATTTCTGGCTTGCTGATCTCCCACATCATAATGTGCTGCACCTTTGACTTTGTCCAACATGTGCAGGTAATAGGGTAAAACGTCGGCTTCAAACAGCTTTTCACTTAACTCAACCAATGTATCTGCGTTGTCATTGATGCCTTTGAGCAGAACAGACTGATTAAGCAAGGTTACTCCCGCCTGTTTCAATTCAGCGAGTCTAAGGGCAAGTTGCTGATCAATTTCATTGCCATGATTAATGTGCAAAACCATGACAACTTTGAGTCGTGAGGCGCGTATCCAATCTAACATCTGGTGGTCAATTCGGTTTGGGATCACCACCGGGAGGCGGGTGTGGATACGCAAGCGCTTGATATGGCCAATTTGATCTATTTTCTGAGTCAACCAAGCTAAAAAATCATCTTTTGCCATAAGTGGGTCGCCGCCTGAATAGATAATTTCATTGAGCTGGGTGTCTTGCTCAATGTAAGACAGCGCTTCCTGCCATTGTCTTTTGTTAAGGGAATTATCTGCATAGGGAAAATGCCGCCTGAAACAATATCGGCAATTCACTGCGCACCCTCCGCGTACCATCAGTAACGCTCGTGATTGATATTTGTGCAGAATTCCCTGCCGAGAGTTTTGTTGCTCCTCTAAAGGATCGCTAATAAAACCGGGCGTTTCCAAAAATTCATCTGACAACGGAAATACTTGTCTGAATAAAGGATCAACTGGGTCGTGTTTAGCCATTTTTTGCGCAAATGGACGGGGCACGCGCATGGGAAACAATCGACGTGCCGCAATATCTTGTTGATAAGAATCACTAGGAATTTGCAAGAAAGACAGCAACTTCTCAGGGTCCGTAAACGATAGAGCAAGCTCTTTTTGCCAGTTGCTCTCTACAGCGATAAGATTTTTAGGTATGATCTGCGCCAATGGTGTACTCAATCGATTAATTAGAGGAATTATGGCTAATTTCAGCACAAACGAATTCAAAGCGGGCTTAAAGATAATGCTTGATGGCGAGCCTTGCAATGTTCTTGAGAACGAATATGTAAAACCCGGCAAAGGGCAGGCGTTCAATCGGGTAAAAATCCGTAAACTGATTTCTGGAAAAGTGTTGGAAAAAACCTTTAAATCTGGTGATTCAGTAGAAGGCGCTGACGTGATGGATACTGATTTGTCCTACTTATACACTGATGGTGAGTTCTGGCACTTTATGAACAATGAGACGTTTGAACAAATCGCCGCCGATGAAAAAGCCGTAGGTGAAAATGTCAAATGGTTGGTAGAGAACGACAACTGTACAATTACCTTGTGGAACGGCAGCCCCATCGCAGTAACACCTCCTAATTTCGTGGAGTTGGAAATTACTGAAACGGATCCAGGGCTCAAAGGTGATACCGCAGGAACAGGTGGAAAACCCGCTACATTAGCAACCGGAGCGGTTGTGCGTGTACCATTATTTGTGCAAACCGGTGAAGTGATTAAAGTTGATACGCGCAATGGTGAATACGTATCACGAGCGCAGAAGTAGCGCGAATTATTGAGCCCGCCCATCGGGCTCATTTTACGTTTAACTATGGATCATTCTTCGTTTTGGCGACCCGTTGCAACAATTGAGTCATTGAGAAAACGTGCAGCTTTGTTGGCTGTCGTGAGAAAATTTTTTGCAGACAGAGGGGTGTTGGAAATTGAAACACCCGTTTTGAGCCATGCCTCTGTTACAGACGTGCACTTACGTGCATTCAGTAGTCAATTTAATTACCCAGGTTCAAACGAACACAAAACACTGTATTTGCAAACCTCGCCAGAATTTGCCATGAAACGTCTACTTTGCGCGGGCAGCGGTTCCATCTATCAGATATGTAAAGCGTTTCGCAATGAAGAATCGGGTCGCTTTCATAATCCGGAATTCACGCTCCTTGAGTGGTACAGGGTTGGTTACAACCATTTTCAGCTTATTGAAGAAATAGATGCTTTGTTGCAGGTCACCCTCAATTCCGAACCCCTCGATATCATCACCTATCAGCAAGCCTTTATCAAATTTTGTCAATTAGACCCTTTGACTTGTTCAATATCTGAATTGCAAACGCGATCATCTGAATTAGGTTTTGCTAACATAGCTGAGAATGAGCAAGATCCAGACATCCTTCTGCAGCTTTTGTGCAGCGAAGTAGTCGAAAAACAAATTGGCCAGCGTCGACCGGTTGCTCTGGTAGGCTTTCCCGCTTCTCAGGCTGCATTGGCGAGAATCGATGACACCGACCCGCGAGTTTCCTGTCGATTTGAGATTTATTTCAAAGGTATTGAACTTGCAAATGGTTATCACGAATTGACTGAACCTGAAGAGCAAATTCAGCGCTTTAACCAAGACAACATTCAACGAAAATCATTGGGATTACCTTGTATGACTATTGATGAATATTTTGTTAATGCTTTACAGCACGGTATGCCTGAATGTGCTGGCGTAGCATTAGGATTTGACCGGCTATGCATGTTGGCGTTAGGTGCTGAACATATCAATCAAATTACCGCGTTCCCAATTCGAAATGCCTAACAAAAATTAACGCTTGTCGTGCACTAATAAAGTAATTGTATGCAAAAGGATTTTTGCTACACTCAAAGAAAGCGTCGTAGTTAGTATACATCTTAATGCATTGTCACAAGGATGATCGCTAGTGTTGATCAAGTGAGAGATTAAATGTCTCGATTGTTTCCCAAGCCAAAGCCTGCTTATGAGGCCGAATATACGGTACATTGTAATACCAACAATTTGAAATACGTTACGTATTTTTCGATGTTGTCTGTTCTCGTATTTGGCTTTCATCTCATTCATCATTTTCGCCTTGGGATAGGGGCGATTAGTGCCGAAATGATGCCCTATACGCTTTTGTATTCGTTTGCGATAATTTATCCACTGTTTAATATCCTCTTTCTACACAAGTTAAAAGATATTCCTGCATTAACACCCGTTGCCCGTTTTATCGAAACGTTATTTCCATTTTTTATGGGTTCCATCGCGGTCATTTTGTCTGCGCTTAGTTCTCTTTATGGACTTGGTGTCACGCCTTTTGCAATCATTATGATGGTAATTTGTTTTACCTTGCAGGGTCAATTCATATTGCTTTCGAGTGTGGTAGGGCTTGGCTTTTGGGTGCTGTCAATAGTATTGCTTATGTACACTGAGCCAAATATTTACTCTCCACTTATCGCTATTAGCTTTACCACTACTTTGGCGTGTATCATCATTGCGAATGTTACTGAGCATATGCGCATTAGGCAGTTTGAAGTTTTGACAGAACTTAACGCCAACAATCGGCAATTGCGGCTGCTGTCTCAGCAAGACCATTTAACCCAACTATTGAACCGACGTGCTGTCGATCAAGCACTGGAGCGCGAACTTGCTCGCAGTGAAAGATTTAATCACCAACTCTCTTTACTCATTATTGATGTTGATGACTTCAAATACTTGAATGACGCCTTTGGGCATGTCTTTGGAGATCGGATACTCGTAGATATCGCCGAGTGTATTAAACTGCATGTGCGAGACGTAGATTACGTGGGCCGAATAGGAGGAGACGAATTTATAGTTATTCTCGTTGAAACCAACCAAGAAAACGCCATTCAAATTGCCGACCGAATGCGTGGTGAAGTATTACAGCTCCAGCAAAAACATCAAAATTCAAAGATTTCTATTAGTATCGGTCATGCATCTAGTGATGGTGAAAGTCACATCGCCCTGATTGAAAAAGCCGATAAAGCGCTTTATTTGGCAAAAAATGCTGGTAAAAACAAGGTTCGTTCTATATATCGCCATTTTGATACCCCAAATGATGCCTCCTGAGCCGCTTCTCATCACCAATGATGTGTTGTGGATCCGCAAATTTTCTTTGAATGACGCTGCTTTTGTTTTAGCCTTGGTTAACGATCCCGATTGGCTAAAGAATATAGGTGACCGCGACGTCCATGATCTTTCGCAGGCTCGCAAGTTCATTGAAAATGGGCCGCTTAGCACCTATCAAGAAAAAGGCTTCGGTTTATACGTGTTTGGTACGCAAAATACGCCTGCCGGAATGGTCGGATTGCTACAAAGAGACTATCTTTGCAAGCCTGATTTGGGCTATGCCATCTTACCCGAATTTCGAAACAAAGGCTTAACTTACCAAGCATGTGCATTGCTACTAGACTTTGAGTCCAGACGAATGGAGATTGATAGTGTCTATGCGATGGTCTCTCCAGACAATCATGCATCAGTAGGTGTATTGAAAAAACTAGGATTTATAGAAAAACAGATGATCGACAATGACGGAACCAAATCAAGACTGTTTGAGGTAAGGTTATAAGTTAATCGTGAATTCTAATGTCGGATGATTGATCCACTACTAATCAGGGATTGGGGTTTCTTGCACTTAAAAGCCCCACATACCAATATTGTCTATTTTTAGTCGCCGTGGTTGAGTGAGTAAAAACAATAGGGTATAAGCCAGATCCTGATTTTGGATTAACCCCGAATCAATGGCTTCTTCTTCTGTTTTTTGTGACTGTATTAATGCCGGGTTGAGGGAGTGCACATGAATTCCATATGGTTTTACTTCCTCTTGTAGCGCTTTACCTAAGCCAACCATCGCGAACTTAGAAGCACAGTACACTCCAGCATTAGCATAACCATTTAGCGCAGCCTGTGACGCAATATTGATAATAAATCCTTCACTATTTTCTATCATCTTTGGCAGCACTGCCTTGCTCATTAAAAAAGCTCCTTTAACATTGGTGTTCATCACGTCGTCCCAATCTTCTTCCGACGTCTCCCAAACAAGCGTGTCTTTACCAAAACCACTGTTATTGACTAATACATGTACGTCGCCAAATTTGTCCGCGACAGCTTCAACAAAGCTTTTAACTTGTTCGGCATATTTGACGTTGCAGGCCTGGCCGAAAATTTTTCCATTGAATTCAGTATCAAACTCATTAACAGTGCTATCGATATCCTTTTGACTGCGACCACATATGGCCACTTGCATACCTTGTTTTAGCAGATTGTAAGTGAGAGTTTTTCCCAACCCTTTTCCACCGCCAGTGACGATGGCAGTTTTGTTGGACAGTCTGTAACGTGAGGATTGTTGCAATGGTTTTTCCTTATACTGCGAATTTAAAGTGGTGGAAGCACAGTAGCTTTGATCAGTAAAATGGGCTCAACAGGTACGTCGGCCCAACCTAGAATAGCATCGTAATGGGTCTCAACTTCTGCCATTTTGTCCAATACTTCTGTTCCTTCGGTAACATAACCAAACACAGCGTATCCCCAGTTTCTACCCGGATCCAGACTTTCATTATCATTCATATTGAAATAAAACTGCCTATTTGCTGAATGTGGGTCGTTTGAGCGCGCCATGGCAATTGAATAAAGGTTATTCTTTAATCCGTTACCGGATTCATTATAAATTTTCGGGAATTTGGGTTTTTCTTTAAAATCTTTGTCATACCCCCCGCCCTGTACAACAAAGCCCGGAACGATTCGATGGAAAACGGTGTCTTCAAAGCTTCTCTTATCTACGTAACGCAGAAAATTATTTGCTGTGATCGGTGCTCTGGTGCGATCAAGCTCGACGGTTATATTTCCCATAGTGGTCTCTAATAACACTCTAGGGTAATAATTGTCTGGCTGGATCTGTGAGCCATCATCTTTATTCTTCGCTTCGACAATCGACGATGTAGTGATGAAAAATAGTAAAAATAAGGCAATTGGTTTTGAGAGTTTGCTGAACATTAAAAGGGCCTTTTACTTGGTAATTAATTCAAACGAATGAAGACAGAATACTGAATTTGCGATCACTTGCCACTACTTTGAACCCACCAAAGAGTCGTTTTAACTTTTGTGGATAGTCAAGATGCCGATTTCCAATGATCCGAAGCTCTCCACCTTTTTTCAATCGAGATTTTGCATCTTCAAACATCTGGTTGGCGATATGATCCGTTATTGTGTTTTGCTGATGAAACGGCGGATTGCATATTACAATGTCGAACGCGTTTTCCGTTGTCTGTTCGAGGCAATTACTGACCAAAAATTCACACTGAGCTAATTTTTTTGGCATGTTGTGCTCAATATTTTGTTTTGCTGAAGCAATGGCCATGTACGACTCGTCTACAAAAGTCACCTGGCAATCCGGATTGTTTTTTAACATATACAGGCCGATTACCCCATTACCACAACCCAAATCTACCACTTTTTTTGATGACGCTGGTGGCAAATGTTGCAACAAAAAACGCGCGCCTATATCCATCTGCTGGCGAGCAAATACATTGGCGTGATTGGCTATTTCAAACAGTCCATCATCAGTTTTCCAGAGAGTCGGGAAAGGCGATACGGGAGAACCGTTATTTAAATTTTTATCGCAAAAAATTAATCTGGATTTTTTTCTCGCCAGTGATGTGCGAGGGTCGCCAATATATTTTTCAAACAGCGCTAGTGTCGATTTTTGAATCGATTTGGCCTTTGCTGCTGCGACGATTTGCGTGCTGTCGTCAATAACCGCTCTTATATTGATTAACTGTTGCTCAAGCAATGCCAAAGTTTTGGGAATTTTAATCACTACCCAATCACATTTGGGTAAGGCTGAGAGACTATCGAGATAGCGAATGTTATTATCATCTAGCTGATTGCCAATAACATTGAGCTGACAGGCACGTTGGGCGACGTAAGAGTCACTGACATGAACGACGGGGTGGTCAGCAAACCAGGTTGTCAGGGCGCCAAAATCATCATTTACTACCAATAAAGAATTGTCTTGAGAAAAGTTAGGATGCGAACTGATATGTTCAATTAGCAATTCGTCTGCGGCATCCCAGGCTTGCCAACTTGGGTGGGCAAACCGCTTAGGGTAGCGATAAAGTGTTAATGACTTACCTAATAAATCGAAACTCGTATTCATCTAAAATGGGTACTTTTGCGTATATTTAGCATGCAACAAGATATGTTTTCTACACATTCAAAACGACTAGTGCTGCAGCCAATGGTTGATGCCAATGTGCTGTATATGGTGAATTTTATCGATGATCCACAAGCGACAGAATTGTATCAGAATCTACGACAAAATCTGTCTTGGCGCCAAGATTCAATCAAAATGTATGGCAAATCCGTCAAAATCCCACGACTACAGGCATGGTACGGGGACCCTGAAGCAAAATATACCTACTCAGGTTTAGACATGACGCCTATGCCTTGGAATGATGCGCTGATGAACATTAAATATGACCTTGAAGAGTTATGCGATACCCGCTTCAACTCAGTGCTAGCCAACTATTATCGAGATGGACAGGACAGTATGGGCTGGCATGCCGACAATGAGCCTGAATTAGGAGAAAAGCCAGTCATTGCGTCGGTGACATTGGGGCAAGCTAGGGATTTTGATTTCCGTCACAATGTCACGGGTGAGAAAGTCCGTTTTACACTGCAAAATGGTAGTTTGTTATTGATGAAAGGCTCAACACAACGTTATTGGCAACATGCTTTGCCAAAACGAATGAGAGCAAATTGTGGAAGAATAAATTTGACTTTTCGCAATATTTTGCAGTGAAAGGGGAGTTATAAAAACCTAAAATTTCAATTGAAAAATAATATCTAGGTACCTCAAAGGCTTAGACAAGTTCACAAAAAAAATCGTTTTTAAAGTGACAGATTACTCTTAATATTAACCTAACCCTAGCTCGGGTTAATGATGAAAATACGAGGGACCACACATGAATATACATAATAATATTGAGCAAAAACTGCTTGCTCATTTTGACCCTGCCCATCTCGAGGTAGTAAATGAAAGCTTTATGCACAATGTCCCTACAGGGTCGGAGACACACTTTAAGGTTGTCTTAGTGACCCCTAAGTTTTCTGGCGAACGATTGATTAATCGACATCGAGCTGTCAATGCCGTGCTTAAAGAAGAATTGGCTGATCATATCCACGCATTGGCATTGCATACATATACCGACGATGAATGGCAGAACCTCTACGGAAACTCGCCCGACTCACCCAATTGTTTGGGTGGAATGAAGCGTCAAGCATCTTAATATTTTGAAATAGCCCCTTAAAAATAAAGGCTAGCAATCGTTACAATAAGAATATCTATTAAGGGTTTGTAACTAACCTGAACTCGAACTTTAGACCACTACCGGGTCATATGTTTTAGTCTTTTCATTAAAATCAATAAGTTGCAGATTCTCTTATCCCGAGTTCAGGTTAACTACTAACGTGTTTGATAATAATGTCGAGCACGTTCAATCTCAGTGCACATTAATTCCACTTCATCTAGCACTCGTGTTGTCATTCTAAACACTTTATCTGCATTGGGATGATAGATGAATCCGTTTTTTACTGCAGGTAAAAAACCGTATTTAGACCAGTCGTATAGGGTACTGTTATTACTTGTTTTGGCGCTAGGTTGGATAATCACTTGTGGCTTGAGTGTAAGTACTTGCTCACTCGATACGCTCGGGTAGTCATTATTCTCAATGGAAAAAATGTTACTGGCACCACATAATTCCAAATGCTTTTGTGGCCATGCGTTAGCGCTGATAGTTTGTAATGGAGAAGACCAAATTTCATAAAAGACACTGACCGGTGCTTTGTTTTTGTAGGTACTCGCCAGACTCGATAATCTATTTCGAAACCCTTGCGCTTTAAGATCCGCTTGTTGTTTGCGTCCGGTGAGTTCTCCAAACCATTGTATTTCGTCGGCAATATCCTCAAGGGTTTTCGGTTCTGAAAACACTACTTTTAAACCGTAATTTTCAAGCCTTGCAAGATCCCCTGTTGGATTTCCGCCACGCCAAGCAATGATCAAATCAGGGTTTAATTGCACGATCTTTTCAATTTGCAACCGGTTGTGATCGCCCACAATGAGTAAAGATTTTGCTGCTTCTGGATAGTCTGCAAAAGTGCTGGTGGCGATAATTTGTTGACCTGCGCCAATATCATATAGCAGTTCAACGATATGTGGTGCTAAGGCAATAATCGTTTTCTTTTGAGCCTCTTTTGCACGCAAAGATCCGAATGTTTCGCCCAACAGTATTACAATCAAAAAACAAAGTGCAAATTTTCTACTCCCCATTTTTATATCTCCAGGAATAAGTAAGTACTAACTTCTACTCTTACTAAGTACAAAAATAAAGAATATGCTACCTATTGCAGACGTGATGATACCGATAGGAATTTCCTGATTTTCAAGAACAACTCTAGCCACAACATCTACCCAAACTAAAAAGCACCCGCCAATTAATACACAACCCAAAATCAAAGGCCTGCTAGTGACACCTAACCATGATCTAACAATATGTGGGATCATTAAGCCGACAAATCCGATCCCTCCACAATAAGCGACGATGCAAGCCGTTAATGCGGCACAAATCATCAAGATCCCAAGGCGCAGACGGTCAACCGGCACTCCTAAATTCTTGGCGCTGTCATCTCCAAGTAACATGGCATCCATGTGACGGCCATATAACCATAAAACACCCACGCTGATGGTGACAACCGGCAACATGATCCACACAAACCACATTTCTGCTCGCGCCAAACTGCCCAGCAGCCAAAATATTACTTTGTTTGCCGCAAAGGGTTCGGCTAAGAATAATAGGAAGTGACTCAATGCACTGAGAATAAAAGATACGGCTACCCCAGCCAGCAAAAGGTGTTCTGTGCGATTTCCAAAAAGGCGCATTGATAACACTTGAACGATTGCAACGGCAAACAACGCACCTAAAAAGGCTGACATGGGCAAAGCGTAGGAAAAGGGGATCCAGTTAAACCAGGATGCATCGAAAAGTGGCATTGTGTGCGAGCCATTGAATATCAGCGTTGCAATACTTGCACCTAAACCTGCTCCAGAGACCACACCAAAAAGATAGGGATCGGCAAGGCCATTTCGATACACATTTTGTAAAGTGGCCCCTGCAACTGCCAGTCCTGCGCCTACCAAAAAACCGACGATGACTCTAGGAAAGCGAATTTCCCAAAAGATCAGCTGATTCACCTCATTTGAACAGTTGCTGACGATACACTGTAAAACTTCTTCGCCACTGAGATCGGCAGAGCCGAACATCATGCCGCCCAGGACACTTACGACAGAAATTGCCGTCATCACAGTCCATTTATACTTCATGATATTCCTTTAGTAATTTGAGTTCATCATGAAAATGATGAGGGAAAAACTCAACACTGGGGTAACTAGCCGAGGATTTGTTAGTGACTTTGCACGGTGTCCTAAAAACAGTTTGCAGAGATGATTCAACAAACACCTTTGTAGGTGTTCCTGAATCGTATACCTCACCCTGTTGTAAAAGACAGACTTTATCGCAGTATGCTGAAGCGAGATTTAAATCATGCAGGCTCATGACAACTGTAAGTTTATGACGTTTTGCCAGTGATTGAATAAGCGACAAGATCTGATGCTGATAATACACATCTAAGTGATTGACAGGTTCATCGAGTATCATAACTGGTGTTTGCTGTACTAAAGCCCTAGCAATCAATCCTCTTTGCTGCTCGCCCCCAGATAAAACATTAAACGTTTGATGTTGTTTATCTTCTAACCCTACTTGCGATAGCGAAGCCTGAATTTGTTCCTCATGAACGTTAGTTTTTCTTGAAAGAAGGTTTTGATGAGGGAGTAATCCCATGCTGACAATATTATGTAGTGTAAGTGCAAAGACATTTGTATTGAATTGATTCACCACTGAGATCTTTTTGGCAAGTTGGTTTTGGCTAAGTCCTTCGATTGCCTGGGCGTCGATAAATACACTTTGTTGACTGCTTATTTGTGCCGACATATGTTTAAGTAACGTCGTTTTTCCTGCACCGTTGGGCCCAAGCACGGCGAGAATTTCCCCATGCTCAACGTGCATGTTTACCTTGTTCAAAATCACTTTTTCAGCAACGCGGTAACTAAGATCTTTGACTCTAAGCATGTTCAACCAATAAAGAATGTGCGTTAGTGCATGTCTGTCGTGGAAAAAACGGGTGCAATAAAGTGGGGACAAGAGATTTTTTGACGAGTAATTGATCGCAATTCATCTTGTGCCTTTCGCGTTTTCCCGCACGAGACAATCTATGTTGAGAACAAGGCTGGTATCTGACTTAAGCTACAACACTATGGCGTAGTATCTTGCTCTTACAGTTGCGGGTACAGTTTTGGTATTCCACCAAATTCCCATTTAATTTCTTATGCTCGTCAATGTTTATTGACATTTATGACAAGAAAACCAAATTCGCTAGGAAATATAACAATCTTTGCCATAGTCCCCTAGCGTTATTTCGCAAAAACACGTTTAATACGACTCCAAAAAGATATTAAACTCACCACAAACAAAAACAATAAAGAAGGTTTTGGGAATGCAAAGTGCAGCACCACTTGTTCAATTTGTTGATGCTTTCAATGACGGTCTAGCAAAGCTTATCAGCTGGTTTACCTTATTTATGGTCGTAGTCATGCTGTTAATTGTTGTTTTGCGATATGGATTCGATTTGGGCTGGATAGCAATGCAAGAATCAGTGATGTATCTGCATGCTGCGGTTTTCCTACTTGGTTGCGCTCACACTTTGAGATCTAATGAACATGTAAGAGTCGATGTGTTTTATCGACGCTTCACACCAGCAAAGCAAGCTAAAGTGGATATTTTTGGTGGTCTATTTTTCTTAATGCCTGTCAATGTTTTCATCTTTGTTGTCAGTCTCGACTACGTAAGCGTATCTTGGAAGATTATGGAATCTTCTCAGGAGGCTGGCGGTATACCAGGTGTTTTCATCTTAAAATCATTCATTCTCTTATTTGCCGCGACCATGGTGTTGCAAGGGCTCAGTGAGATCTTAAAAAACTTGATTAAATTGACGGACAAAACAGCTTCTGAAGCAGGGAGCAAGTCATAATGGAATATTTATCGCTCGTCATGTTTGCTGTTGTCTGCTTGGCACTTTTGCTTGGATATCCAGTCGCTTACACCTTAGCTGGCACATCAATTTTGTTTGCTGCTGGGGGAGCGCTGTTTGGCGTGTTTGATATGGCCTATTTACAGGCTGTCCCTAGCCGACTGTACGGCATTATTACTAACCAAACTCTTATCGCAGTGCCATTGTTCGTTTTTATGGGCGTGATGTTAGAAAAATCAAAAGTGGCAGAAAATTTACTGACTGCAATGGGACAGGTCTTTGGTCGTTTGCATGCTGGACTTGCGGTTTCCGTTGTATTGGTGGGAATGTTATTGGCTGCCAGCACAGGTATTGTTGGCGCAACGGTCGTTACAATGGGGCTACTCTCACTGCCGACTATGTTAAAGCAAGGATATTCTCCGTCCTTTGCCAGCGGTGCAATATGTGCCACGGGAACCCTTGGACAAATTATTCCACCTTCAATTGCTTTGGTTTTGTTAGGTGACGTGCTGTCGAGCTCGTTCCAGCAGGCTCAATTGAATATGGGCATCTTCTCACCTGAATCGGTGTCCGTGGGCGATTTATTTGTTGGCGCATTGGTGCCAGGCATGATTTTGGTCGGTTTATATCTTCTGTATGTCTTGGTGTTTGCGAAAGGCAACATCACGGTCGATGAGTCACAGGAGCTACCTGTTGAACAAAGTAACGTCAGTTTACTTTCTGCATTAATCCCTCCTCTTTTGCTGATCCTCGTTGTGCTTGGGTCAATTTTAGGTGGGTTTGCCACGCCAACTGAAGCTGCAGGCGTGGGGGCAGCAGGTGCACTTATTCTCGCTTTGAGTAAACGGCAGCTATCCTTAGATAAATTAAAAGAAGTAATGATGTCGACGATTCGCGTCACGTCGATGGTCTTTCTGATCCTTATTGGAGCATCCATATTTTCTTTGGTGTTTCGTGGATTTGGTGGTGAAGAATTGATCGAAAACCTGTTTGCATCTTTGCCTGGTGGTGTTTTTGGTGCGGTTTTACTGGTCATGGTGGTGATATTTCTGCTTGGCTTTATTTTGGATTTTATTGAGATAACCTTTGTTGTTGTGCCAATCGTTGCGCCTGTATTGTTGGCAATGGGGGTTGACCCCATCTGGTTAGGGATAATGATTGCGGTGAATTTGCAGACGTCTTTTTTAACGCCCCCATTTGGTTTTGCCTTGTTTTATTTGCGCGGTGTCGCGCCACCCGAGGTGAAAACGGGCGATATATATCGAGGCGTAGCACCCTTTATTGTTATTCAACTATTGTTACTGGTTGGCTTGGCAATCTGGCCAAATCTGGTAACGTGGTTACCATCGGTGTTGTAATTTAAATGGACCCATTTTGTATGAAAGACCTCAAGCATTTTTTGCTGCTCTGCTTCGCGTTCACTTTGGCCTCTTGTGGAGGCTCAACCTCATCTGACCCTCAAGTTGCACAGCCTCAGCAAACATATGAGTGGAAATTAGTCACGTCTTGGCCAAAGAACTTTCCAGGGCTGGGAAAAGCGCCAGAAACCTTCGCAAAATACGTTGAACGCATGTCCAATGGACGTTTAAAGATTAAAGTCTACGGGGCGGGACAAATGGTGCCAGGCTTCGAAGTGTTTGACACTGTGTCCAGTGGTGCAGCGCAAATGGGTCACGCCGGCTCATATTATTGGAAAGGAAAAGCCCCCGCTTCACAGATTTTCACGGCCATACCTTTTGGCATGAATGCTACGGAATTCAACGCTTGGATGCATTATGGTGGCGGTCTTGAAATGTGGCGTGAACTATATGCTCCCTTCGACTTAGTTCCCTTTGTTGGCGGCAATACTGGCGTACAAATGGCGGGGTGGTTTAAGAAAGAAATAAACAGCGTAGATGACCTGAAAGGTCTCAAAATGCGCATTCCAGGGCTGGGCGGCGAGGTACTGAAAAAAGTCGGTGGGATCCCAATCGCTTTAACCGGTGGTGAACTATTTACCTCGTTACAATCAGGTGCCATTGACGCGACAGAGTGGGTAGGGCCTTACAACGATCTGGCGTTTGGGCTGCATAAAGCGGCTAATTACTACTATTACTCTGGCTGGCATGAACCTGGAGCAAGCTTAGAATTCATCGTTAATAAAACGGCTTTTGAAGCCTTACCTAGTGATCTGCAAGCTATCATTGAAGTGGCCACGCGCGCGGCGAATCAGGATATGTTAGATGAATATACAGCGGCGAACAATGATGCAATGAAAGCCTTGGTTGAAACCCATGGTGTTGATATGCGACCTCTACCAGATGACGTCATTGCAGCCCTACGTGAAGCAACAGCTGAAGTGATGAACGAACAGGCTGAGGCAGACCCGACCTTTGCTAAAATTTATGCCTCCTACAAAGTATTTCAAGATGGCGTGAGCAACTATCATAAGATTTCAGAGCTTGAATATTACAATAATAGAAAAGCAAAAGACTAGGGCAACACAAAGACCCGTGCGCTGAACAATATCTGAATAAAAGGAATTTAAATTGTGGGATCTAGACTTAAAAGATTGATAGCCTTTGTCGCTGTTTTCGCATGCTTAACGGGAACACCCAGTAGAGCTAGTGAGCAAGTTTTAGAAGTTCAAATGGAACATGATGTGGCGATGCTGTTCGCCATAATTAGTTCTTTCTCAGATGATGCATTGGCCGAAGTGTGGGAGTCTGATGTCGAAGCCTGGCGCTTTCATATGCAGAGCTTGGCCTGTGATGAAACGGCAGAAAAAGCGCAAAGTCTTATTCGAACCCAAAAAAACGGCTTTGAAACCTTTTTGCAGGCAATATTAGCGCGAGTGGAGTTTCATAGTGTTATTGACGGTTTAGACACAATGACTCTGCAAAGACTCGTACACGATTTTGCATACTCACACTATCTGGTGATTAGCCAAACTTATCAGCAAGCGTATGTGCAACGTCTTAAAATACTTTTTCACTATTACGAACAGATAAAAGAACCTTTTTGCGAGAAAGCGCTAGAAAACGCCAGTCATATTCAACAAGTTTTTCCTAATCAAGTTTTGCCTGCACTCAATTCTAATGACCTTGCTTCACACGAAATGATTCAACCGCTGCAAGTAGCGATAAAACTGAAATATAAGTTTGGTAGCTCAGCGTTTTATGAAGTGACAAATGAAAGACGTAAAAACCTTGATGCAATCATTTATAGCGATTTGTTAGACAATAGAGAAGCGGAGGATAAGTTGGTAACGCTAGGTTTCAAGCAGACTCTCTATGAGGAACTGTTTGCTGCGATTAGCGAGCGGGCGAATTATACAATAAATCAAAGACGTCAGTCATTGCCGGGATTCACTGCCGTATTTATTCATACATTTAATATGCAAGACAGTATTTATTTCAGGGCAACAAGGTCTGCTTTACGAAGAGTTGCCTATGAATATCCAGAAATCAAAGAGGCATTGAATGCCCATATGGCTAAGTTTGTTCAGCAAAGACTTGATGCATTGGAAGAAGAGTGATCATGGGTTTTCAATAAACATTTTATCTGCTCAGATGTGTTAATGAGCGAATGCCCTTTAGAATACGCGCAAATTGAAAGTAAGGAATCGTTATTATGGTTATCAAGCCAAAAGTACGTGGCTTTATCTGTACCAATGCTCATCCAGTGGGCTGCGCTGCAAGCGTTGAAGAACAAATTGATTATGTGAGAAGTCAGGGTGATTTAGGTGAAGGGCCTAAAAATGTGCTGATCTTGGGCTGTTCAACGGGCTACGGTCTAGCGTCACGTATTGTGTCGACCTTCGGGTATGGTGCTAAAACCCTTGGTGTGTGTTTTGAAAAAGCCCCATCCGAGCGCAAAACAGGTACTGCAGGTTGGTATAACACCGCAGCCTTTCATCAATTTGCTTCGAAAGAAAATATCTATGCTAAAACGTTAAACGGTGACGCTTTTTCTAACGAAATGAAACAGCAAGTCATTGATACGTTAAAAGCGGATTTAGGCAAAGTAGATTTAGTGATTTACAGTTTGGCGTCGCCTCGCCGCACCGATCCTGAAACGGGTGAAGTGTACAAGTCTACATTGAAACCCGTAGGCCAAGACTACAAGACAAAAACTTACGACACCGACAAAGATTTGATTCATGAAGTCGCTCTGGAAGCGGCGAATGAGGAAGAAATTGCCAACACCATTAAGGTGATGGGTGGCGAAGATTGGGAGCTTTGGCTTAATGCTTTGGCCGATGCTGACTTATTGTCTGAAAATTGCAAAACCACAGCATACACATACATTGGTAAGGAGTTAACCTGGCCTATTTATGGTCAAGCGACAATCGGCAAAGCAAAGGAAGACCTTGATCGTGCTGCTAGTGCAATCAATAACAAAATGTCAGATCTAAACGTTAAGGCTTACGTATCGTCGCTGAAAGCGCTGGTTACCCAAGCGAGTTCAGCGATTCCGGTGATGCCACTTTATATTTCTCTGATATACAAAGTGATGAAAGAAGAAGGCACCCATGAGGGCTGTATAGAGCAGATCTATGGCTTGTTTAAAGAAAAGCTTCTGCAAGATGAACCCGACACCGACGATGCCAATCGATTGCGTATGGATGGCAAGGAAACAAATGATGCAACGCAAGCCAAAATTAAAGTGCTGTGGGATCAGGTCACTCAGGATAATTTTCACGAGCTGAGCGATTACGCCGGTTACCATCATGAGTTTTTAAAACTGTTTGGTTTTGATATTGAGCAGGTTGATTATGAAGCCGATGTTGACCCATTAGTGGATTGGTAAATTGGGCATTTTGAAAAACAACCGCCATCTGGCGGTTGTTTTGTTTTTGTCCCGTACGAAATAATTTGCTGATTAAAAATTAGTCGTTAAACTAGTCTTTCAGGTTAAAAAACCCTATTTAGCAACAATTTGCGTAGCGCAAAGCGCTACAATGATGCTAAAATTCCATAGTTAAGTGGCATAGGATTTAAAAAACAGTTTTGACTGAAGTCCTTTTGCACATTCATTTTTCTAGCGAGGTGGGGAACCAATGCAGCGACTATCTGTGTTCACCGGGTTAAGAAGTCACAATCGGAATAAGAATTATTAAAATGTATTGAGAGCGATCACCTTTGGGTTTTCGGGCGCAGTTGCGTGGTTAACAGAATCCAAAATTGATATTTCTTTAACTTTAAATTTTATTTTTACAAGACTGCGGTTGCATATGATAAAAATCAAAAAAGGGTTAGACCTTCCTATCGAAGGAGCTCCTAACCAAACAATCCAAGAAGGTGCGAGTGTTACACGCGTAGCTGTCTTGGGAGAAGAATATGTCGGCATGCGTCCCACCATGTTTGTTCAGGTGGATGATGTAGTGAAAAAAGGCCAGGCTCTTTTTGAAGACAAAAAGAATCCAGGTGTTATTTTTACTGCGCCGGCAGCGGGCAAAGTCGTTGAAATCAATCGGGGCGCAAAACGTGTTTTGCAATCTGTTGTCATTGAACTTAATGGCGAAGAACAAGAGACCTTCGATAAACTTGATGCAAATCAGCTATCTTCGTTAACGCGAGAGCAGGCTGAACAAAATCTGGTTAAATCTGGTCTTTGGATAGCCCTTCGCACTCGTCCTTACAGCAAAGTACCGGCCCTTGGTAGTGATGCAAATTCAATTTTTGTTAACGCCATGGACACCAACCCACTAGCTGCGGACCCCGAAGTTATTATTGCCCAGCGTAAACCAGACTTTGAAAGTGGACTTCTGGTTTTGAATGCGTTGACCAAAGGTAAAGTTTACGTTTGTAAAGCACCGGGCAGTGATATTCCTACTGGCTCGGCGAAAGTTGACGTCGAGGAGTTTACAGGCCCACATCCAGCTGGTCTTGCAGGTACTCATATTCATCACCTTGATGCCGTAGGAGCCGGAAAAACGGTTTGGACGATTAATTATCAAGACGTTATGGCCTTTGGCGCGCTCTTTACAACAGGCGAGCTAAACAATGAACGTGTTGTGTCATTGGCCGGACCTGCGATTAAGAATCCTCGTTTAGTTAAAACTCTCATGGGTGCTGATACTGATCAGCTTACTGAGGGCGAAACGACAGGCGATGATGTGCGCGTGGTATCGGGTTCAGTGCTAATGGGTACACATGCTCATGGCGTGCATGGATTCCTTGGTCGCTATCACAACCAAGTTTCTGTGCTAGAAGAAGGCCGTGAAAAGGTTCTTTTTGGATGGTTGGCGCCGGGTAGTAAGATGCACTCCATTACCCGTGCTTACTTAGGACATCTCGCGCCTAAGAAGCTTTACAATATGACAACTTCAACCAACGGTTCAGATCGTTCTATGGTGCCAATTGGAAACTATGAACGGATCATGCCGCTGGACATTTTACCAACCTTACTGCTTCGTGATCTGCTGTCAGGTGACACCGACAGTGCTCAGACATTGGGTTGTTTAGAGCTAGACGAAGAAGATTTGGCGTTGTGCACATACGTATGCCCAGGCAAGTACAATTACGGGCCAGTATTACGTGAATGTCTCGCTACCATCGAAAAAGAGGGTTAAGACATGGGCTTAAAAACATTTTTAGAAGATATCGAACCGAATTTCGAGCCCGGCGGTAAGTACGAAAAGTTCTATGCTTTGTATGAAGCGGCAGCAACAATTTTCTATACCCCTGGAACAGTTAACAAATCAGGCACTCACGTGCGTGATAGTATCGATTTGAAACGCATTATGATCATGGTGTGGATGGCAACCTTCCCTGCTATGTTCTACGGCATGTACAACATTGGTGCTCAGGCGCATGAAGCTATTTTGACAGGTGCAGGTACTTTACCCGACATCTGGCAAGCCGGACTGTTCACCTCTCTAGGCGGCCAACTCGGCGTCGAGGGCGTTGGTTGGATGGGTATGATGGGCTACGGAGCCTGTTTCTTTGTACCTGTTTACGCAACGGTATTTATCGTAGGTGGATTCTGGGAAGTCTTGTTTGCATCTATACGTAAACACGAAATCAACGAAGGGTTCTTCGTAACCTCTGTGTTATTTTCTTTGACGCTACCCGCGACCATTCCATTATGGCAAGCAGCGTTAGGTATTACCTTTGGTGTTGTAATTGCTAAAGAAATCTTTGGTGGGACAGGGCGTAACTTCCTAAACCCTGCGTTATCTGGTCGTGCATTTTTGTACTTTGCCTATCCGGCTCAAATCTCTGGCGATCAAATCTGGGTGGCTGCAGATGGTTACTCAGGTGCGACCTGGTTAAGCAAAGCTGCTTCCGGCAATATGGATTACGCCAATATGAACCTTTGGTGGGATTCCTTTATCGGCAACATCCCTGGTTCAGCCGGTGAAGTTTCTGCACTGGCCATCCTAATTGGTGGGCTGTTTATTATTTACATGCGAATCGCATCTTGGCGAATTGTTGCAGGTGTGGCTTTGGGTGTGGCGTTCTTTGCTTCATTACTGAATTTCATTGGTAGTGACACCAACCCTATGTTCGCGATGCCTTGGTACTGGCACATGGTGATTGGCGGCATGGCTTTTGGTATGTTCTTCATGGCAACGGATCCGGTTTCTGCATCATTTACCAATCAGGCAAAATGGGCCTACGGGTTCTTGATTGGCTTCATGACTGTCATGATTCGAGTGCTGAACCCTGCATTCCCAGAGGGCATCATGCTTGCCATCTTATTTGCTAACTTATGGGCGCCTTTGTTCGATTACTTTGTGGCGCAAAGCAACATTAAGCGGAGGATGGCTCGTGTCGGCTAAAAAAGAAACTTTTGGAAAAACCGTCGGCGTCGTAGTCGCCGTTTGTTTGGTCTGTTCAATTATTGTTTCCGGAGCAGCGGTTGGCTTGCGTTCTTTACAGCAATCCAATGCTGCCAAGGATAAACAATCTAATATTCTGACTGCTGCAGGCATCGAATCTTCAGCAGAATGTAACGTTAGTTGTACCTTCGATAAGTTCGTTGAAACACGTCATGTTAATCTAGAAACCGGTGCTTATGCTGAGGTTCCAGATGGCTTTGACATGTACAAAGCGGCCAATGATCCTGACTACACTGTACCTGTAAAGGGCAGCAATGTAGGGTTCCAACGTCGCTCTAGCGTTGCAAGTGTATACTTGGTTAAAGACGAAACGGGCACTGTAACCCGAGTCGTATTGCCCGTGCATGGAAGTGGTCTTTGGGACTTAATGTATGGGTTCCTGGCCTTGGACGCTGATGGCAACACTGTTCGTGAATTAGTGTATTACCAACACAAAGAAACGCCAGGATTGGGTGCTGAGATTCTGAACCCATCGTGGCAAGCAAAATGGGACGGTAAGAAGCTTTTCAAAGATGGTGAAGTGGTCATTGATGTCAAGAAAAATGCTAACCCAGAAAACGAATATGCAATTGATGCTTTGTCAGGTGCCACACTGACCAGTAACGGTGTAGAAAATACACTTAAGTACTGGGCAGGTGAAAACGGCTTCGGTCCGTATCTGAAAAATAAGACTTGGAAATCATAAGGGTAAGAACAATGGCTGAAGCTAAAGAAATGAAACAGGTCTTGTTCGGACCGATATTAAGCAGCAACCCTATCGCACTGCAAGTGTTAGGGGTTTGCTCAGCGCTTGCAATTACTACCAAACTTGAAACCGCCCTAGTAATGTCTATGGCAGTTATCTCTGTTTTGGCATTCTCTAATTTGTTTATCTCTATTATCCGCAACCATATACCTTCAAGCGTGAGGATCATCATTCAAATGACGATTATCGCTTCGTTGGTAATTGTTGTGGACCAGATACTCAAAGCTTACTCCTACCAAATTGCCAAAGAGCTCTCGGTATTCGTTGGTTTGATTATTACCAACTGTATCGTAATGGGTCGGGCAGAAGCTTATGCAATGAAGAGCCCACCATTTATGAGTTTCCTTGACGGGATCGGAAATGGCTTGGGTTACGCTTTTGTTTTGATTGTTGTAGGCGTGATTAAAGAGTTATTTGGTTTTGGTACCTTGTTAGGTTTTGAAATTCTTCCGCTGGTTCAAAACGGTGGTTGGTATCAGGGTAATGGCCTACTTATTTTGCCATTCAGTTCGTTCTTCTTGATTGGTGGTTTAATCTGGTTTATTCGAACTATTCGCCCTGAACAAGTTGAGCCTAAGGAGTAAAACATGGAACATTATTTGAGTTTGTTTGTACGCTCCGTTTTCATTGAAAACATGGCGTTGTCTCTGTTCTTGGGAATGTGTACATTTTTGGCAGTATCCAAGAAAGTTAAAACCGCTATGGGACTGGGTGTGGCAGTTATTGTTGTGCTGGGTATTTCCGTGCCGGTAAACCAAATCATTTACGTCAATATTCTAGCTCCTGGCGCTTTAGCTTGGGCTGGTTTCCCAGATGCTGATCTGAGTTTTTTGAACTTTTTGACCTTTATCGGCGTAATCGCTGCACTAGTGCAAATTTTGGAAATGAGTTTGGATAAGTTTTTCCCTGCTCTTTACAATGCATTAGGTATATTCCTACCACTTATTACGGTTAACTGTGCAATTTTTGGTGGGGTAGCGTTTGCGGTTCAACGTGAATACAACTTGAGCGAAAGCGTTGTATACGGAATTGGTAGCGGTCTGGGTTGGGCGATAGCCATTACCTTGTTAGCCGCTGTTCGGGAAAAGTTAAAATATGCTGATATGCCTGACGGCATTCGTGGTCTTGGCTCGGTGTTTATGATTGCTGGCCTAATGGCATTAGGTTTCCAATCGTTCACCGGCGTCGCCTTGTAAGCGCAGCACTGAGGAGTATTTGTAAATGAATCAATCAGAAATTTACCTTGGTGTAGGCATGTTTATCGCCATTGTATTGGCGCTCGTGTTTATCATCATGTTTGCAAAGTCAAAGCTTGTTCCGTCAGGCGATGTGACTATTACCATTAATGGCGATCCAGAAAAAGCCATCACAGCCTCACCGGGGGGCAAACTACTTGGTGCTTTAGCAGATTCTGGGATCTTTGTGTCATCTGCCTGCGGTGGCGGTGGCTCTTGCGGTCAGTGTCGTGTGGATATCAAATCTGGTGGTGGAGAAATCTTACCAACTGAACTTGACCACGTAAGCAAGCGTGAAGCAAAAGAAGGGTGTCGCCTATCTTGTCAGGTGGCAATCAAACAAGATATGGATATTGAACTTCCTGAAGAAGTCTTCGGTATCAAAAAATGGGATTGTGAAGTCATTTCTAATGACAACAAAGCGACGTTCATTAAAGAACTGGTTTTACGCATTCCTAATGGCGAAAGTGTTCCTTTCCGCGCGGGTGGTTATATTCAAATTGAAGCACCTGCACATCACGTCAAGTACAGTGATTTTGATATTCCTGAAGAGTATCGTGGTGATTGGGAAAGATTCGGATTTTTCGATATTGAATCGAAAGTAGATGAAGAAACTATCCGTGCGTACTCGATGGCTAACTACCCCGAAGAAGAGGGTATTATTATGCTTAACGTGCGTATCGCAACACCTCCGCCAAATAACCTAAGCTTACCTGCAGGTAAGATGTCATCGTTCATATGGAACCTCAAAGAAGGTGACAAAGCCACCATCTCAGGTCCATTTGGTGAGTTCTTCGCAAAAGAAACTGAAGCCGAAATGGTATTTGTTGGCGGCGGAGCAGGAATGGCACCAATGCGTTCGCATATCTTTGATCAATTACGTCGAATTAAAACTGACCGTAAGATCACTTTCTGGTACGGCGCTCGTTCATTGCGCGAAATGTTCTACGTTGAAGATTTCGATATGCTGCAGAAAGAAAATGAGAATTTTAACTGGTATGTAGCGTTGTCAGATCCGCAACCAGAAGACAATTGGGAAGGCGACACCGGGTTCATCCACAACGTATTGTTGGAGAACTACTTGAAGGATCATCCTGCCCCTGAAGATTGTGAGTTCTACATGTGTGGACCGCCTATGATGAACGCGGCCGTCATCAATATGCTAAAAGAACTGGGTGTTGAAGACGAAAACATCATGCTTGATGATTTCGGCGGCTAAGCTCAAATCTGATTTATAACAAGAGGGGCACTGATGTCCCTCTTTTTTTGGATGTAATTTACTTTCCATGATAAACCCAAGAATAATCCTTATTCCATTAACACTTTTGATGCTTGCTCTGTTGTTATGGAATAAAGCCAATACCGTCGACTATATCCATTTTAGCGGCCCAACAATGGGAACGGTTTACAACATTAAGGTACGCAGCGACGTCGGCCCTGAAGCCGCAGAAACCCAAGAGGCTGTTGATAACATGTTAGCTGAGATTAATAGTCTGATGTCAACCTATGACACCTCGTCAGAATTATCTAGATTCAATCAGTGGCGCAGTGCAGAACCCTTTGTGTTGTCTGAGCAAACCATTGTCGTTTTAAATGAAGCGATTCGCCTTGGTCAACTAAGTGAAGGTGTTTTGGACGTAACCGTTGGGCCTCTAGTGAATCTATGGGGGTTTGGTCCTCAGGCTCGTCCAGAGGTGATTCCCGATGAACAAACTATTGCAAGCATTCGACAAAAAGTAGGCTTAGACAAACTTAACGTTTCGCAAAATCAAATTACAAAAAGTCATCCAGACTTGTATGTGGACCTGTCTACTATCGCTAAAGGATATGCAGTGGACGCGGTTGCGGAACTTTTAAGCGCTTATGGACATCAAAATTACTTGGTAGAAATTGGCGGAGAGATGCGCGTTAAAGGCGTGAGCGCTAACGATATTGGCTGGCGCATTGCCATAGAAAAACCGCTCACTACCGAGCGTGATGTGCAAAATGTGATTGCTGTGGGCGATAACGCGGTTGCCTCGTCGGGTGACTATCGAAATTATTTTGAGGAAAACGGGGTCAGATATTCACATCTAATCGATCCTCGAACCGGTTTTCCGATCCAACACAATCTGGTGGCCGTAACAGTTGTTCATCCGTCTTCCATGACAGCAGACGGGCTCGCAACGGCGCTGAATGTGATGGGGAAAGATGATGCATTACGCATTGCATCGGAAAATAATTTGGATGTCATGTTGATCACACGGGAAAATGGCGAATTTAACACGTATACTACGGGCAAGTTTGAACAATATATCGAAGCGGCTCGGTCGCGGTAATAAAATAGAGTTAGGAATTTATAGTGAGTACTTTCGTTTTAGCATTTGGTTTTTTCATTGTTGTCGTTTCTGCGATGGCTGTGGGCTACATTGTTCAACAAAAAACCATTTCGGGTAGTTGTGGTGGTCTTGGTGCATTAGGTATTGAAAAGGCCTGTGATTGCCCTGAACCTTGCGACCGCAAAAAAGCACGTATGGAGCGTGAAGCCCAACGCGAAAAGAAACTAGCCGAATGGAAACAAAATCAGATTATTTGAAAACCATGTATCACTGACCCTATGCAGACGTATGATAGGGTTTCATATAAAACTATTCGCGTTTTCCATGAATGCGATAAACTTCCAACCAATTGCTTTGCCCGTCATTGGAAAATTCTAGCTTCCACTCGAAGCTGTCTTTTTTGATGTCAAAAAACGTGATGCGTCTGTGTTTTCCTCCTTCGGTCAATGGAGGGGTGCGCATAACAATGGTGTTGCCGTCGGAATTCGCCTGGTAGACATCAACACGTTTCCCATCTTTTGTAAGCCAAGCCATGATCCATTCATTTTTACCAGCGTTGAAGATCCGCAAGTTAGTGCCGATTTGACGCTTCAATGGATCGGCTTGAACGTCATCTAGTGGCGGTGAAAAATACTCATCTCTAACTGCCCAGCCATCCATTGCCCAATAAAAATTCCATTGAGCGCTTTTGGAAGGTTGCCATGCCGAACCGTCGGGCTTTAGACCTTCCTCTGTCGTACGCCACTTTCCAATCAAAGGTGACCAGTGGTGCAGTTGTTTGGGCGCCTCAGGATTTGGCGTGGCGTGAGCATGCAAAGTAAGTGCAGTAAACACGACAATAAAAGCAATAAATTGATTTTTCATATGATGTTTTGCGTTTAGGACATTAAACCCAGTAAAGCACGCGATGGTCATGACTTCACTCAAACACGACAAGTCTGCTTATAAGTATGATGAATAACTGATTTATTGCGTTTAGCAATAAAAACCAAAAGACTAAGTGAAAAAACACTCGCAAATAAGAATTATTCGTATTAAGATTTGCGTATTGGTAGTTCAGCACTTCACAAAAGCAGAAAAGTCGACTTTTTCTCACGAATATCTGAATCGAAAAGAACACATTTTTTATCTGGGAACGAAAAAATTGAAATTTAAACTAACGAGTATTGCGACAGCATTAATCTTGAGTAATCCAGCGGTGGCTGAAAGTCTTGAAAGTCTTGAAAGCTTCGCAGGAATAGAAAAAGTTGTCGTTGAAGGTCAATACCTTTCGAGCAATGAATCAAACTCGATTAAATCACCTACACCTATTATTGATGTGCCGCAGAGTTTGTCCATTCTCACCGCTGCAGAAATTACCGCTCGCGGTATCAATAGCATTAGTGACATTATTGACTACACACCAGGAGTGAATACATCTCAAGGCGAAGGGCACCGAGACTCTGTGGTTTTTCGCGGTGTGCGCTCAACTGCAGACTTTTTTATCGACGGAAATCGTGATGATGTTCAATATTATCGCGCTTTGTATAACATTGAACAGGTTGAAATTTTGCGCGGACCGAACGCGTTGCTATTTGGTCGCGGTGGAACGGGTGGAGTATTAAACCGTGTGACCAAAAAAGCTCAACTTGACCAATCTGTTTCAAATTACCAAGCATCGCTAAACACCTTTGGTGGATTCAGTGGTCAAATCGATACTAACTTCTCAACAGGTGATCGTTCAGCCATTCGTATCAATGCTATGGTTGAGTCATTGGACAATCATCGTGATTTCTATGACGGTGATCGCATTGGGTTCAATCCTACAGCTCGTATTGAATTGAGTGATGACACTATCGTTGACCTTTCCTATGAGTACATTGATCACGAGCGTTTTATTGACCGAGGCATTCCAACCGGCGACGATGGGCGCCCGGTCGAAGTGTTTGAAGATACGGTGTTTGCGGATCCAGAGAACAATTATCATGAAGTTGAAGCCCATGTCTTTAGAGCGACTATTGAGCATCAATTTACCGGAAACTTGAAAGGCAATTTTACTGCAAATTATGGCGACTTTGATAAAGTTTATGCCAACTTTTATGCAAGTGATTATGATCAAAGCTCGAACATTGTTGAGTTAGACGGTTACATTGACACCACTGTGCGTGACAGTCTTACATTGACGGGTAACTTAGTAGGAGAATATCGAACAGGTAGTATTGGGCACACGATAATTACCGGCGCAGAATTCATTCAAACCAGCTCTGATCAAAATCGCTTTAATCCGGTTTTTGACTCAACCATGGATGACAGAGAAACCTTCGTTGCGACTCGCCCATTGAATTTCAATGGATTTGCCGGTGTGAATGCAAATGGTGAGACGATTACTACTAGCTTCTCCGATTTGAACGATGATACTCGCGTTGAGTTGGATGTATTTTCGTTCTACATCCAGGACGAGATTGAGATTTCAGAAAAACTCGACCTTATCATTGGCGCACGTTTTGACAGCTTTGATATCGAAGTATTTAATGCCGACCCCGATGTATTAGAAACGCGCACTCGTGAAGATGAAGAAGTGTCTCCTAGAGCGGGTTTAGTTTATAAACCACAAGAAAATATCTCTTTGTATATCAGCTATAGTGAATCATTTTTACCAAGGAGCGGTGAGCAATACACTGATATTAACGGCAGTGACGATCAACTTGATCCAAACACCTTTACCAATCAGGAAATCGGACTTAAATGGGATTTCGCTGAAGGGTTAAGCTTCACCGCAGCAATTTTTGAAAATGAGCAAAGCTCGCCTCAAGTTGCTGACAATGATCCGTCCACTTTGGATGTGATTGATTCTGAAATCTCAGGTTATGAATTGCAAATTCGTGGTCATCTGACCGATGCATGGACAATCTCTGCCAATTACAGCAATCTTGATGGTGAGATTGTTGATCGCAGTGGACCGACAGGTTTCACGCCCCGGGAATTACCTGAGACGACATTCTCTATATGGACCGCTTATGAGATTAACAATGTTTTTGGTGTGGGCTTAGGCGTGACCTATCAAGACGACAGTTTTGTCAATAACAGCAATTCTGCAACGCTTCCTAGCTACACGCGAGTAGATGCTTCAGCATATTATGACGTTTCGGAAGATTTGCGCTTGCAGTTAAATATTGAAAACTTGACGGACGAGCTGTATTTCCCAAATTCACATTCTACTCATCAAGTTACTGTAGGTGAGCCAATTAACGCAATGCTGTCAGTAGTTGGTTCGTTCTAAACACGGTTGTACAGCATAAATCAGGTTGGCCGATTAGCGGCCAACCGATTCACAATAAAATACGCCGCACTAAAACCTGCCTTCAACCTCACTATTTCGCGCTTCAATTTACTTAATTTTTATAGCGCCGGAACAACACTACCCGGATATTTAAAATTTAAACGATGCAATATGGATGCTACTGTATATAATACCAGTTATTGTAAGGTGTAATTGGTATTAGAGGCTCGGTTTTGCGCAAAATTATTCATATTGATATGGATTGTTTTTACGCCGCAGTTGAAATGCGCGACAACCCCCATTTGCGCAACCTGCCCATTGCAATTGGCGGTAGCAAAGACCGTAGGGGTGTTATTTCAACCTGCAATTACCCCGCCAGGAAGTTTGGTGTACGCTCAGCAATGGCGACTGCACATGCTTTAAAACTATGCCCTGATTTGGTCATGGTGCCAGGTCGAATGAGCTTATACGTGGAAGTGTCTCGGCAAATTCGCGAAATCTTCTCTCGTTATACTGATAAAATCGAGCCCCTGTCGTTGGATGAAGCCTATTTGGATGTGTCTGATTGCACGCTTTTCAGTGGCAGTGCGACGCTTATTGCCCAAGATATCCGTAAATCTATCGTTGAAGAAACCGGCTTAACCGCTTCTGCCGGAGTCGCACCCTGCAAGTTCGTCGCTAAAATAGCCAGTGATGAAAATAAGCCCAATGGCATCTGCGTGATCACTCCTGACAAATTGGATGAATTTGTTAAAGCTCTACCTTTAGGCAAGATCCCAGGAGTAGGGAAAGTAACGGTGCAAAAGTTGCACAACCTGGGCCTCTATACCTGTGAAGATGTGCGTGCCTACCCATTGGAGCAACTGGTTAAGCGTTTTGGAAAGTTTGGCCCTGTCATTTGGAACCGCAGCCACGCTATCGATGATAGAGATTTGAGTTTATCCAGAGAACGTAAATCTGTGGGGGTTGAACGAACCCTTTCTGAGGATATCGACAGCAAAGAAGCGTGCTTGGAGGTCATGGAGACACTTTATCCAAAGTTAGAGGAACGTTTGCAATCAGCGCGAGGGAACATGAGGATTCAAAGTCAGGGGGTGAAACTCAAATTCAGTGATTTCCAGCAAACCACCGTCGAACATCGTTGTGCAGAGTTAACCAAAGATTACTTTGTTGAATTACTCGAAGAAGCTTACAGCCGAAAAGCACAAAGAGGGATCCGCTTAGTTGGTCTGCACGTGGGTTTGCCCTCCAAAACCAAGTTTCAGCAGTTAGCTTTACCTTTCGATTCGACTCAATAGATGTGTATTGTTACGACCAGTTACTCATTGGAAAAGGATTAAAATGCCCCTAAGAATTTCTACTTGTGTGCTACAGTAAGCGCACGGTTCTCTGTCACTTTCAAGAATGAATATTTAGTATGTTAGCCCTGCCCAGAAACGTTTGGCTCCTCACCCTTGTTTTGTCATTGGCCATGAGTGCAGGGGCAATGATGGTTATGGTAGGAGGGTTGATAGGTGCGCAAATGGCCCCTTCACCTAAGTTGTCCACCTTGCCTGTCGCCCTCATGATTGTCGGCACGGCTATCGGTGTTGTACCTGTTACACGGGCAATGGGTAAGTATGGCAGAAAGCCTATTTTTGTCGGGGTCGCTATGTTGGCCTGTCTGTCGTCATTGCTAGGCGCAATGAGCGTTGTGATAGAGCAGTTTGAGTTGTTTTTATTTGCATCATTTGTTTTGGGAATTGCCATTTCTGGATTCCAGCAAATCCGTTTCGCCGCGATGGAATCTGTCGATTTAGAACGCGCACCTAAAGCGGCATCTACAGTGATGTTAGGAGGTTTGGTTGCCGCTGTTTTGGGGCCTGAATTGGTGACACAGGGAAACAACCTGCTTGAAACACAATTTGCAGGCTCTTTTGTACTTATGGCGATTCTATGCCTTGGTTGTGTTGGGCTGTTTGCAATAATGACCGAAACGCATATTAGAAATGATAAGGTAAGTCACCATAAAGCGGATATTGCTGACGTGCTAGTAAAACCCACTTTTATCATTGCTGTTTCTGCGTCAGTGGTGGGTTATGCCTTGATGAGTTTTATTATGACTGCAACACCTGTGCATATGCATATGCATATGCATATGCATATGCATGTCACGGAACAACATTCCCTTGAGCACGCTAAATGGGTGATCCAAAGTCATATTCTTGCAATGTACTTGCCTTCTCTAGTGAGTGGTTGGCTCATTGCCAAATTAGGAGTCAACAAAGTGATCGCGGGTGGATTGCTTATTTATTTAATTACCATTGCCGTCGCCAGTTCTGGAAATCATCTGGCTAACTACTGGGTTGCGCTTATCCTGCTGGGTATCGGCTGGAATTTCTTGTTCTTAGGTGGGACCGTTTTGTTGCCGCAAACACACAACACAGCACAAAAATTTAGGGTGCAAAGTATCAATGAATTCGCTGTGTTTAGCGCTCAAGGAATGGCTGCGTTGGGCGCGGGTGCCTTGCTATTTGCTCTGGGGTGGCAAGGATTAATGGTGACAAGTTTCATCATCATTTGCAGTCATATATTGCTGTTGGCGTGGCAGGCTTACCGGGTTAGACTTGCGAGTCAAATTGCAGTTGAAGTCGGTGGGGAGAAATGATCAAACAAGGACTATACCGTCACTACAAGGGTAACCATTACCGCGTGATTGGTGTGGCAACACACTCAGAAGATGAATCGAAACTAGTCGTTTATCAACCTATGTACGGGGAACAAGGCTTGTGGGTGAGGCCTGTTGAAATGTTCACTGAAATGGTCGAAGTTGAAGGTAACCAAGTGCCTAGATTTGCGTTGGTAAGTGAGGACTAAAATTTTTTATTTAATCTGGGATAAGTGATCACGGCGCCTATGAGCGTTGCTTATCCACGATTGGGGTTATTTAACTAGTCACATTCACATCTTTGAACTGAGTGAGATAAGCCAACACTTTGTCATGGAATTCAGTTTCATTGAGACTTGCATCCTCTTGTTCAAAAAACTTTGAATATCCTCGAAAGGCACCAAAGTCTAAGCTTGAAAGTCGTTTAAAGCCCATTTCCCATTCTTTAAAAGCGCGTTCTGCTACAGTGTTTTTACACAAAACTCGACAATGTTTGTGGAGTGGATCTCGTAGAATTTTTTCGTACAGTGCTTCGACATTTTCTTCTGGGCCTTCTAGCACTTGAATAAATCGTTTATTGCAATACAACAGAATCCCCGTCAGATTTTTTCGCCGATTATTGAGGCGGCACTGAATCAGCATATCGAAGAGCTGCTCTGTGTCCATATGTTTAGTTGCAACGCTGGTGTAGATTAACTGGACCATTGTGTAAATGTAGTCGTCAAAATTCTAAAAGACAAAAGTAAAAAACGGGGCCGAAGCCCCGTTTGTTTTTTATTCCCATCGGTGATTTAGAACTTAAAGTTCAAACCGACTTTGTAGAATCGACCCAGCGGATCATAGTTACTTGGGAAAGTGTTACCAGAGTTTGAACTGGTATCGCCAATATCATTACCCAGTACTGGTGGATCTTCGTCAAGTAAGTTATCAATACCTACGGTAATGGTTGTGTAGTCATTCACTGCATAACTAGCAAATAGATCAAAGTAATCATAGGCATCAATTTGTCTAAATGCTTCGAAGCGTAAATCTCTCTCGCCTGGTTCAACATCGACCGAGTCGATATGTCTCCATAGTAATGAAACGGTAAAGTCTTCATATGTCCAGGTTGTGCGCTGGATCCAACGTAAGTCAGATAGCGGGTCACAGCTGGTTCCATAGAAACCTTTACAGTCAAGTACCGGCACGGTATCTGAGCTTTGTGACTCCTGAGTTAGGTATTTGTTGATATTACCAGAGAACGCTAGGTTACCCATATCTCCAATATCAAGATTGAAGTTAAAGCCAATTTCCACCCCTTCAGCTCGCAAGAACTTCAGGTTAGTAGTGAATTGATTAACCCCTGCAGCAGAACCTGTCAGGTCCCCACCGACACGGCCAATTTTGGCACACTCATTGGCATCACCATTGATATAACAGGAATCCAAAATCTCTTGAGCAGAGAAGTTGCCGATGATGTCTGAGATATCAATATCGTAATAATCCACTGACAAAGTAAAGTCATTTGACCATTGGAAATCCGGCGTCCAGACAAATCCTGCAGTTGTTGTATCTGCTTCTTCAGGACCTGGAGGGTTATTAGGATCGCTACCGTTAAAGACGTTGATTTGACCTGAAATAATATCAGGAATAACGCCTACCTGAGCTTCCGTCATACCTGTTGACACACACAGTGCAGTCAGGGCTGCATCGATGTTTGCTGCGTTAGCAACTGAACACGGATCGATAACCGCATTATCCAGCCCAGACGTAACTGGCGAAGCGATTTCACCAACGTTAGGAGCACGGTTAGCTCGCTGTTGCATGACACGGAACAGTAACTCATCTACAGGACGCCAGTTAAAACCGATTTTCCAAGAATCCGCTGTACCGATAGTGTCATAGTCTGAAGACCGGAAACCAAATTCGATGTCCATTGACTGAGCAAATGACATGCCCTCAAGTACCGGTAGAATACCTTCGAAATAGAACTCGTCGACTTTGAAGCCACCTCTGATAGGTAGCAAGTTGCCCCCAGCACCACCTTGACATGAAGCAGGAGTTTCTTTCAAACATTCGTCCGGTTCAAGCAAACCAGTCTCTGTACGATGTTCATAACCGAAGCTCATAGACAGAGGCATATCAGCAGTGGGTAGTTCAATAAAATCAACTGGACCCGTTACAAACAAGGAAATAATTTCTTGTTCGTATTTTTGTTGCTGCAAAGCAATCGCTCTTGAATAAGCCGCCGCTGCTTCAGTAATGGTGCCAAAACCACCAAACAAATCAATCGGCACACAGGTACCACCTGCAGCACAAGTCACTCCATCACGGGTATCGAGTGCGTTGTTGATATTGCCAACGTTGGTGTAGCCGTCTCTCACTGTTGTACGGTTTGCTTCGCCGTATTGATAAGAGAAATCATAGTCCCAATCTTCATATAATTGGCCACGGATACCTGCGTTGATTTGCCAAAGCTCAGAATCATATCGCTCTGTTCTTGGGCCTAATTCCAGTGTCCGTCTGCGTAGGCGAACGGTCAATGAATCTTCTGTATCAACTACACCATTGCCATTGGCATCCGACCAACTTCCGCCGTCTAACAATGTTCCATCAGCAACAGCAGCATTTGCGCCGTCAATAATGAAGTTTAGTGCTTGGTCACCAATCAATGGGTTGTAAAGAGGGAGCGTAAAACTGTTACCAAAGGTACCAGAAGGCGCCACTTGTTGCTCTACAGTAGTATTAGTGAAATTGAACGAAGTATAAAACTCCAGATGATCATTCACTTCATAGTTAGCCAATGCGGTCGCGCCGTAGCGAATCGACGGTGTTTGATAATAGTTAAAAGGGTTGAAGTTAAAACGACTACAGTTTTCACCAAGTGTTCTATCTTCGCGGAACTGACCGCTAACGCCGGTACCAATCAACTCAAAACGAGTGGGGATAGCTGTTGTTGATCCACTACCTGAAATGTCTACAACATTCGGGCCACCGCAACCTGCTGGTGGGGGTGTGGCGACATCACCGTTTAAAAACTCTTGATAACCTGAACCTGAGTTGGAATCGATACCAAATAAACCTAAGGCTCTATCGCCTAAAAGCACAGGATCTCGTTCCATCCAACTGACGGAAACGACAGCATTACCGCGATCTTCGTCAAAGTTTGCACCAATGGTTAAGGCGATATTGTCTTGGTCGCCGTCACTTTCGCTGCTCTCCTGGTGATTGAAATCCAGTGCAACACCTTGGAAGTTATTCTTCAAGATGACGTTCACTGCACCAGAGATTGCGTCTGAACCATATACTGCAGACGCACCACCTGTCACTACATCAATTCGGTCAATGAGTGCGGTTGGTATGTTCGCCGTATCCACCTGACCATTGAAGTTAAATGGCACCATGCGTTTGCCATTGAGGAGCACTAAGTTACGCTGTGCGCCCAAACCTCTTAAATCGATGGTTGCAGCACCAGCTGTACCATTATTCACGTTGCCACCATCTGCCGGGATCGTTGAAGGCAAAGAACGTACGATTTTTTCAAATTCTGGTTGTTTTAGATAGGCGATCTCTTCAGCGTCTAACGAAAAGATTGGACTTGAAGATTCGACACCTGGCGCACGAATACGGCTACCAGTCACTGAAATCTTTTCGACCTCATTGTCGGCAGCTGCCTCTTGTGCAACAACATGAGTAACACTTGTTGCTGTCAAAGCACTTGCACAAAGTGCGCAACGAATTGCAAATGACAGTTTGGAGTTAGTAAACATTATTTTCTCCCCTGTGCGGTGTGCAGAACCTCGCACTCCGCTTCAATGTGATTTTATTATTCGGCAATACACTTGCCTGAGCCTAAGCTAAGGCCATTTCAGAGATTGCTCTAGACGCTATACACCAGTTGCCTCGTCTGTGTGACCAACGGCTGAAAAATGGGGGCCAATCGGGGGAACTTTTTGCGGGTTAATTATCAAAATTACAGTGGTATGATGCACAGGGTTACTCAGAATAATGCTAACTAACTGAAAAATATTAATATTATTCATTTTCAGGTTAAATGCGGTAAATAAATGACACCTTTAAATCCTGGGTTGAACGGGGAAATGCAGGGATGAAATGCGATTATTTAAATGGCAAGGTTAAACAGTGGATTATTCTGTAAAACACCGATATGTTAAAAAAACGACAACACATTAGGACACATTAAAATCGTAATGGGACTACACAGCGAGTTTTTAAATCGCTATTTCTGGTTTGCCAACATTTTCTTTTGGTTGGCTGTGCACGCCTTTTTTACGCATATTCAGCATGGTGCTGCATTAGGAACGCCTAAGGAGTTGAGTTGGATTTGGACCTGGGTGCTATTAAGCCCTTGGTTTTTGAACTGGATCCCTATTACAGGGGCAATATTTGCTGTAGTAAAACATAATGATCGACCTGAAAAACCATTGACAAACAAAGTGTTAAGTCATCTTTTCTGGATGGTCGTATTGTTGCTATCCTACTGGTTTATAGCTACTTTTATTCGCTTGCTACTCAGTGGAAATAGCTTAGATGAATATGGTTCCGCAGTCCTTAGAACGTTAACCACAAGCTCACAATTGGATATTTTCATCTACTTGGGTGTACTGGCTAGTGGAATGGGAATTCGTTTCTATCATAATGCAATTCAAGAAGGCATTGAACTTAAACGCATGCATCATGCACTGACCCAGGAACAACTCAAAACCCTTCGTTCACAGCTGAATCCGCATTTTTTATTCAATGCACTAAATACCATCGCAAGCCTTGTCAGGCTAAAACGTGAAAAAGATGCGGTTTCGGCGTTGTCTGAATTAAGCTTAATGTTACGCAAGATTCTTGAAAATAAAAATCATAACGACATCAAAATTAGGGATGAAATTGCTTTTATAAACAGTTATTTGGCTATTCAGAAAATGCGTTTTGCAGATAAACTAGATACCACCATATTTGTTCAGCCTGAATGTTTAGAATTGGCCATTCCAAATATGTTATTGCACCCTTTGGTAGAAAATGCCGTTCAGCACGGCTCGCAACTGGAATCGAATAAAAATCTACTTAATTTAAAAATCACCCGTGACAAGGATGAACTAAAAGTTGTATTGACTAACAAGATCGCGAAAAATGACCAGCACAGTGGCTTTGGAATTGGTTTGACCAATACGCGGGAACGCTTAAGCCGTATTTATGGACATTTCAGGCTAGAGCTACACCCTTTGCAAGATGATCTATTTGAAACCCTGTTAGCAATACCAATAGGAGAAAAGGATGCTTAAAGTTTTGATCGCTGATGATGAGCATTTGGCTCGCGAAACCATCAAATTGTTGTTGCGCGAACAGGACGATATTGGCGAAATTCGTGAAGCTGAAGACGGTAATCAGGCGCTCACGATGGCAACGGAATACAAACCTGATGTGATTTTTTTAGATATTGAAATGCCTGGAATCTCAGGTATTCAAGTTGCAAAGCACATTCCTAAAGAGTGCATTATTATCTTTGCTACCGCTTACAATGAACATGCCGTTGAAGCATTTGAATTAAATGCCATTGATTACATTCTTAAACCCTTTGACGATGAGCGATTCGCTAAAGCCATTTCTAAAGTCAGGGAAAAAATAAACGACAAACAGCACGATGATTATTCCAAGTTAGGCGATATCATTCAGAAGATGATGGGTGATCAACCAAAAAGTTATCGTGAACGATTGGTGATCCGTGATCCTGGTCGAATTAGGTTGATTGATGTTGAACAAATCAATTTCATCACAGGCGCAGGGAATTATGCTGAAATTCACCTTATTGACGGTAAACAGGTATTGCATCGAGAAACTCTGTCAGCGTTAGAGGAGCAACTCGACCCTCATCACTTTGTCAGGATCCACCGCTCTTCCATTGTGCGGCGCAGTTCAATAAGCGAATTACGACCTAATGATAAAGGCGATTACACTGTTGTGCTGCAAAGCGGAGAAACGCTTACGCTTTCAAGGCGCAACCGTGCCAAATTGGATGAACTAACGAGCTGATCCAAATGGGTGCGCTCAGCTCAACAGTATTGCGCATAGTGTCCAAAGTATCCCGGCCAACGACGCTGCGTAGCTGGCGGGTACTATCTGTGTTTTAACATGGTCCATGAGGTCACAACCCGTGGTCATTGAACTGAGGATGGTGGTATCTGAAATTGGTGAACACTGATCACCAAAAACGCTGCCATTTAACACTGCGGCAAAACAAATCATCATGAAAACCTCAGGGTTCGCAAGCATTTCATTTTGTGCGATTACCCAAACTAAAGGCATTGCTAACGGGAAGGCTATAGCATAAGTACCCCAGCTTGTTCCCGTTGAAAACGCAATGACCATGGTCATCAATTGCAAAATGACTGGCATTGCCCAAAATGGTAATTGAGCGCCTAAAAGCTCAACTAAATAAATACCGCCACCCAATTGTTTGCTAATCGCACCAATAGTAATTGCCAGCATGAGGATCACCGACGCAACAACCACACCTTTCCAACCTGTCCCTAAACCTTCGAGCATGTCTCTTACTTGCATACCTTTGCCCAATGCAATGGTGATTGCTAACAACAAAGCACCACCAAAGGCCCAATGAATTTGTGGTGACCCGCTGGTAACGAAGGTGATCACGGCAATAACAATTAGCGCGATAAGCGGTAAGACAAACTCTAACCAATGGGATGAGTAGTGCTTGGGTACGGTAACTTCATGCATTTCTTTTGCACTGATTGGCGATGCATCAGGTGCATCCAGCTGTCCGGTCAACCTAGCGCGGTTTATGGCTTTTTTCATCGGTCCACCAGAAAATCGTGTGATTTCTAAGCTCAAAAGCAGGGTGCCTATGACCGCAAAAATACCGTAAAAACTAAAAGGAATACTGGAAAAGAAAAATGCTAAGCGATCCGCTTCAGTGGCGAGAAATGCCACTCCTGGCACAAACAAAAAAGCCTGAACGTACGCTGGCCAGGCATTAAAAGCAATTACTGAGGCGATAGGAGAGGCGGTTGAGTCAACCACGTAACTCAACTCTTCATGACTAACATTGGCCTTATCAGCCATGGGCTTCACGGTTGTGCCCACTAACACCGTGCTCATTGTCCCGCCTTGAAAAAACAACACACCTAGCATCCAAGTGATTAATTTGGCGGATCTCGGGCCTTTGACAAAATGTGTGCTCATCATTTGGGCAAATGCTTGTGCGGCACCGGTTTTTGCCCAAATACCCATGAGCCCGCCTAGTAACCAAAGATAAAGAATAAGTATTGATGCAGCATCAGCGGTGGCCATGTTTGGAATGAGCACATCGGAGCTGATATCAAATTTACCAAGCATAAAGGCGCCAACTACGATGCCACTGAACAGTGCCAGTAAAGGTTCGCGGGTAATCAAACACAATGCAATGGCAATAAAAGCGGGTAACAACGACCAGACCCCATAGTGGAAATCAGCTTTAAGCAGTATCGGACCGGAATCTGTTCCTGTGAAGTGCACCCATTGTTGTTTGATTTTTGGTGCTGCCGCGCTGTTGTCCAAGTTTTTTTGATTTAAAGGAGATAGTTCATAAGGCGTCTGTTCAGGCACAATTTGCTCCTGCCCCCGGCTAACGTAAACCAGTTCTCCCTGATCATTGATGAAGGTTTGATACTGAAGTTGCGACTCTACCCAGGTTTCGGGTACGGAATAATTTACATATAATGCGCCACCCAAACCAAAAATAATGCACAAAATGGTCAACAAATTTTGCATTTTAATCATTGCGCAAACACTCTATATTGTTATTGTTGAAATAAACTATCACAGATGCGGCTCTTTATAATCTGTAAATCTCAATATTGGGGTACTTAGCATTACCCCTAAAAATAATAGGATAGGAAAATGCGTAAAAGTACGATTGCTGCCATCGTCGTTTCATGTGGCTTATTTACATCTAATTTATTTGCTCAAGACCGCTTTGCAAATGTTGAAATGAAGTCTGAGCACTTAGGCGGCTCTGTATACATGATGACAGGTGCAGGTGGAAATATTGGTGTTTCTGCCGGCGAGGAAGGACTATTGATCATCGATGATCAATTTGAACCTCTGGCAGAAAAAATCTCCGCAGCTTTGGACGAAATTCTAAAAGGAAAATTACGTTACGTTATTAATACCCACTATCACGGCGATCACACAGGTAGTAATGCTTACATGCGTGAAGTGCGTGACGCGACTGTGTTTGCTCACGACAATGTACGAGTTCGCTTGGCAGCCAAAGATGATCACAAACATGCAGAATTACCTGTTGTGACCTATGAGCAGGGTGTAACTTTCCACTTTAATGGTGAAACCATGAAAGTGATGCACCTAGCTAACGCACACACTGATGGTGATAGCGCGGTGTTTTTTAGTGACGTGAATGTGCTGCATACTGGAGACTTGTTCTTTAAAGACTGGTTCCCGTATATTGATATTGACGCTGGGGGCTCAGTGGCAGGGTATATTGCCGCAGTTGAAACGCTAATAGCGATGATAGACGATGAGACCAAAGTCATTCCTGGTCATGGTACTCTTGCAAATAAAGCGGACCTACAGCGATTTGTGGATATGATCAAAGCGACTTCTGCACAGGTCAAAGAGTTAAAAATTAATGGTATGCCTGTCGAAGATATCGTTGAGGCAGGGTTAGGCGAAGAATGGCAATCCTGGTCTTGGCAGTTTATTAATGAAGAACGATGGATCAAAACCCTTTATCGATAGAATTAGTCAATGCGAGCGAGTTAGATTTAGCAACAATCTATCGTTGGTTTGACTCGCTTAAATCGATTACAGATTGGGGAGGGCCTGGTATGGAATTCCCTATGACCTCAGAAGAATTGGTTGACGTGACACGTATCAACCATATCCCCTCCTTTAAATTAACTGATAGCTGTTTTTCCATTTTAGGCTTTGGTCAGTATTATTTGCGTCTCGAACGTATCCATTTTGGTCGTATAGCCGTGTCTCCTTTACATCGAGGTAAAGGTTTCGGCCGTGATCTCATGCAAAGACTAATCGTGCAAGGCCGCAAAGAATTTGGTCAACGTGAATGTTCGCTTTTTGTCATGCGTGACAATTTGGCCGCTAAAATGCTATATCAATCATTAGGTTTTGAGGTGGCTGCCTATCCAGAACCCATGAATGGTATGTTAGCGAACTGCGATTACATGCTTTATCGCCACTGAAGTCTAAAACGCTGCCAATTTAAAACTTATGCCAATCAGTTAAGAAATTCGTTGGGTTGAAAAAGGGAAATTTTATGTTTTTTACTTCCGTCTAAGGCATGGATGCCGAAGCCGAGCCCCCATGGACGGGTTTACGGCGTGAAGTAAAAAATTTATTATTTCCCTCACTGCATTGGTTACGCTCCAGAACCGATTTAGCTGATCAGTATTAGCCAATTTAGCACTCCTTTTTCAATTCACTTCAATCCTTCGCCCCAAGCTTGTGCAAAGCGCACCAAGGTGGTCTATTTAGTCGAGAATTACCATGTAAATTAAATGTTAAGTGTATGAATTTATTAAATAATAAAGTTGGCACCAAAGATGCAAAATCATCACCGATTACGCATCAACGATAGAAAGTTATCATGTGTAACACTTATAATAATAACAATATTAAAAGTTAAAAAACGGTAACAGACACTCCGGTATCTGTTGCCCAAAGGCAAAGTAGCCCGTACAAACCTTCGTGTCCTGTGGTTTGTACGGGTTTTTTTTTGGCAACGAGGAGCATAAATCATGAGACAGGGTGGCTTAAACAAGCTTATCAAAACAGTCCGACTTTTAAGCGGAAAAGTTGCTATGGCAGCGACACTCACAATCACCACTATAAACGCCCAGGCACAAGAGCTAGGGTGGCCAGAAAAAGAAGAGTTAAAGTTTGGATTTATCAAACTAACAGATATGGCACCGCTGGCAGTAGCCTATGAAAAAGGTTACTTCGAAGACGAAGGCTTGTACGTTACGTTGGAAGCGCAAGCAAACTGGAAAGTGCTACTTGACCGCGTTATTGATGGTCAGTTGGATGGTGCTCACATGCTCGCCGGCCAACCCCTTGGCGCCACCATTGGGTTTGGTACCCAAGCGCACATCATCACTGCGTTCAGCATGGACCTAAACGGCAATGGCATTACCGTATCAAATGAAATCTGGGAACAGATGAAAGCGAATATTCCTCATGAAAATGGAAAGCCTGTTCATCCCATAAAAGCGGATGCATTAAAACCTGTGGTTGAAAAATATCGTAGCGAAGGCAAGCCGTTCAACATGGGCATGGTGTTTCCTGTTTCGACCCACAATTATGAATTGCGTTATTGGTTGGCCGCGGGCGGCATTCACCCGGGCTATTACGCGCCACACAAAGGCGATACCAGTGGTCAACTGCAAGCAGACGCGCTGCTGTCTGTAACACCTCCACCGCAAATGCCAGCGACCATGGAAGCTGGCACCATTTACGGGTATTGCGTAGGTGAACCCTGGAATCAACAAGCCGTATTTAAAGGAATTGGTGTACCAGTAATAACCGACTACGAAATATGGAAAAACAATCCTGAAAAAGTGTTTGGTGTTAGCAGTGAGTGGGCGAAGAAAAACCCCAATACCCATATTCGAGTGGTGAAAGCAATGATCCGCGCGGCGATGTGGTTAGATGCGAACAACAATGCTAACCGTGCTGAGGCGGTGAAAATTCTGGCCAAATCTCAATATGTTGGCGCAGATGAAGAAGTTATCGCCAACAGTATGACAGGTACTTTTGAGTACGAAAAAGGTGACAAACGTTCTGTCCCAGATTTCAACGTGTTCTTCCGCTACAACGCAACCTATCCGTATTACAGTGATGCAATTTGGTATCTAACTCAAATGCGTCGTTGGGGACAAATCTCTGAAGCAAAATCTGACGAATGGTTTATGCAGACTGCGAAAAATGTTTATCGTCCAGATATATATGCGCTTGCGGCTAAATCATTGATTGCAGAGGGTAAAGCCAATGCAGCAGATTTCCCGGATTTTGCTACAGAATCGGGCTTTAAACCGCCGCAAACTGAGTTTATCGACAATGTTACCTATGACGGCACGAAGCCCAATGCCTATTTAGAAAAATTGAAGATTGGTCTCAAAGGCGATACCAAAATTTAGCGCGACAAAGGCCGTATGACGCGGGTTCTGCAAATGTTCTTGCGTCATATACACTAAATGGAAAAGTTTATGTTTAAATCAACCACAATTCCTACCGTTTTTAACAATGTTAAAAACAACGTTGAAAAAACGGTCGTAGGTAATATTGCCGCAAGCCTAGTACTACCGATTCTGGGTTTTATGCTGTTCTTGTCGATCTGGAGCATGGTAGCAAAAAACATCGACACTTCTTTAGGACAGTTTCCTGGTCCAACTCAAGTGTGGGAACAGGCAATCACTTTGGTTGATGAACATTACGCCCAGCAACAAAAAGCAGAAGCCTTTTATCAACGCCAGGAAGAGCGAAACGCCGCACGGGTAGCAAAAGATCCTACCTATGTTCCCAAAATACGCGGGTTTACTGGCGCGCCTACATTCTTCGAACAGATCTGGACTAGTTTATACACGGTAATGGTGGGTTTTCTCATTGCATCGGTGATAGCCGTTCCTGTTGGAATTATTTGTGGGTTAAGTAAATCGGCTTATGCGGCTATCAATCCATTAATTCAACTTTTTAAACCTGTTTCACCATTAGCTTGGTTGCCCCTGGTGACAATGGTAGTCAGTGCGGCCTATGTCAGCGACGATCCAATGTTTTCCAAGTCATTTGTTACCTCAGCCTTTACTGTTTCCTTGTGCTGTTTGTGGCCAACACTTATCAATACTGCGGTAGGTGTATCTTCCATTGACAAAGATTTGGTAAACGTTAGTCGTGTGCTGCGACTCAATGCTGTTACACACATTATCAAAATTGTTTTGCCATCTTCGATCCCGATGATTTTTACGGGTCTACGGCTGTCTCTTGGTATCGGCTGGATGGTGTTGATCGCAGCAGAAATGCTGGCGCAAAATCCCGGATTAGGGAAATTTGTTTGGGATGAATTCCAAAACGGTAGCTCAGAGTCATTGGCTCGGATAATGGTAGCGGTATTGACTATCGGCTTAATAGGTTTTGTTTTAGATCGCCTGATGTTGCTTTTGCAAAAGCAGGTTAGCTGGGACAAAAACGCGGTCACTCGCTAGGGCGATCAATTATTTCTTAAGGAGTGCACATTATGTCACGCAAACATCACCTAGAGTTGACCCAAGTTGGTATCGATTTTCCTACTCCCAAAGGACCGTTTAATGCATTAACTGACGTCAATCTCAAAATTAGTGAAGGCGAGTTTATCTCACTTATCGGGCATTCCGGATGCGGTAAATCAACAGTTCTTAATATTGTTGCGGGTTTGCATCAAGCAACCACAGGCGGCGTGATACTCGATGGTGCCGAGGTCAATGAGCCTGGACCAGAGCGTGCAGTGGTGTTTCAAAATCATTCCTTATTGCCTTGGCTGAGTGTTTACAAAAACGTTGAATTAGCTGTTAAACAAACTCGAAATGGCAGAAACAAAAAGGAAATAAAAGACTGGGTTGAGCACAATCTCGCCCTTGTACATATGACCCATGCTAAAGACAAATTACCGTCTGAGATTTCCGGTGGAATGAAACAACGCGTAGGAATAGCCCGCGCTTTGTCTATGGAGCCTAAAGTACTATTAATGGATGAACCCTTTGGCGCACTTGATGCGCTAACCCGTGCTCATTTGCAAGATTCGTTGATGGAAATTCATTCTGAGCTGGGTAATACCGTGATCATGATCACTCACGATGTGGACGAAGCGGTTTTATTGTCTGACCGAATTGTGATGATGACCAATGGCCCGTCGGCTACGATTGGTGAAATCCTAGAGGTAGAGCTAAACCGTCCGAGAAATCGTATTGAACTGGCAGACGATAATCAATACAACCATTACCGTCATGAAGTGCTCAGTTTCTTGTATGAAAAACAACGTAAAGTCGAGCCGGTTAGTGCACACAAAAATAGGAAAGTAGCTGGAAAAGCGTCACCGAATAGCGATGCTGCATAAAACGATAATAGCAACAGGAGACATACAAAATAGCCTAGCTATGCCAGGCTATTTGATGAACTACTTAAATACAGGCTCGCCAGCGACCCAGGTTTCAAGTACTTGCGTTTTCCACAGGTCTTGAGGGGAAACGTTGAAAATGTCCTGATCCACAATGATAAAGTCCGCCCATTTTCCTGGCGTTAATCCACCTAAAACATCTTCCTGATGAGCTGCATATGCCGCATCAATGGTAAACCCTTTAATTGTTTCGACGATAGTCAATGCTTGACTGGGAATCCAGCCATTCTGTGGCATATTATTGCGATCTTGTCGGGTCACGGCCGCATGAATGCCATAAAATGGGTTGGCTAATTCAACGGGAAAATCTGATCCCAGCGCAATCGGTGTGCCCTGTTCAACAAAACGTCGCCAAGCATAGGCCCCCCGTAATCGTTCTTTGCCTACTCGATCCTCGGCCATGTTCATGTCGCTAGTGGCATGGGTGGGTTGCATCGCAGGGATAATGCTCAATTGCTTAAAACGAGGAATATCGTCCAGACTAATGACTTGGGCATGTTCGACACGGTTGCGTAGGTTTTTACCGCCAATAGATTTGAACGTTTGTGCAAACTGGTCAAGAGCAAGGCGGTTAGCGCGATCACCAATAGCATGATAATTTAATTGAAATTTATGACCCAAAATCAACTCAAATAACGACTTGAGTTGCGACTCTTGAGTGACCAGTAGACCTTTATTTCCCGGTGCATCAGCGTAGCCCTCGAACAATGCCGCTCCTCTGCTCCCCAACGCCCCATCACCGTAGACTTTTACGCTTCGAATGGACAAAAAATCACTTGGGTCGGTAACATAGCCTTTTTCCAGCATGCTGGACAATTGAGGGTCTGTAGCCGCCAACATTGCATATATGCGCACCTTCAATTCATTGGCTGAGGCTTTTTGTTGATAAAAATCGTAAACAGATTGGCTAATCCCAGCGTCATGCATGCTAGTGATACCCAAGGATAACAAGTGCTCGGTCGCGGCATCCAAACTTGCCTGATAGAAAACTTTGTCAGCTTTAGGTAAATGTTTTTCAAGCATATACATAGCGGTATCGATGAGTACCCCCGTTGGATTACCTTGCTCGTCGCGAAGGATTTTTCCGCCAGGAGGATCAATGGTGTCTTTGGTGATGTTGGCAATTTCTAAGGCTTTACTATTCGCCCAACCTGCGTGCCCGTCAACCCGTTCTAGCCACACAGGGGTTTCGTTGATGTATTCGTCAATTTGTTGTGCTGTTGGGAAGGCTTTACCCGGCCATAACACTTGATTCCAACCACGGCCCGTAACCCAGGCTAACTGCGGGTTTTGTTTAGCATAATCGCTAACATGCTTTGCCGTTTCAATGGCCGATTTGTCTTCCCGAACATCTACCTGAAGAAGGGTTGCGCCAAGACCTAACAAATGTCCATGAGCATCTATTAATCCTGGAATCAGTGTTTTTTGATTGGCATCGATGATTCGACTATTTGGAAATTGATTGATGAGAGATTGATCACCGATATCGAGTATCTTGCCATTGTCGAAGGCAATATGGCTAAACTGAATCAAAGCGCCTGAATTAGTGAGCGTATAGCCCTTTGCATTACTGATAATAGTAGGTTTCGCCAAACAGGTAACACTAAAACAGGCCAATATCCCCGCCTGTAGCAACTTAACCAAGGGTGTCATAACGTTCTCGTTGTTGTTGTTTTATCCTGCCACTAAAACTGAACCAAATAGCTTCAAAATGCAACTATAAACGGGGCAACTCTGTTAGGTAGTCTTTAGCCCAAATTTGGCTCATCTTGTGTTGGTCAATATTACCGCCTGACAATAACACCACGACCTTCTGGCCTCTGGACACAGTTTTCAGCCACTGAAACACAGCCTCCATGGTCATTGCGCATGTGGGCTCCATATGCAATTTGAGCAAGTGATGTAGCCATTGTGTCCAATAGGCAATACGGATTTCATCCACCTCATAAAATCCATCCACCTGCTGTAAAATAGGAAATGTATGTTCACCTACAGAAGGGGTCGCCGCGCCATCGGCTAGTGTGACAGGAGGGCCGGAAAGAGGAACAATCTTTCCTTGTCGCAGGGATTCAGCTGCATCATTGGCGGCCAAAGGCTCTGCACCGATAACTTTTGCTTTTGGGCAAATTTCCCGCGTCGCAATCAAAGTGCCAGACAACAGACCACCTCCTCCACAAGGGGTAAAAACGGCGTCCACGTCGCCGGTTTGATCAACGGTATCGAGCATCAAAGTGCCTTGACCCGCTATGATATCTGGGTGGTTAAATGGCGGGATCCAAACTGTGTCGGGTTCTTCTGCTGCTCGTGCCACGGCTTCATCTGCTTCCACTCTGGTGTCAAATAGTGCCAGCTTTGCACCATAATGTCGTGTAGCGGCGGCTTTGACAGCGGACACATTCTTGGTGCTGAAGATTTTGGCAGGTACTTGATATAAGTTTGCCGCATAAGCAACTGCCTGGGCATGGTTGCCAGAGCTGTTAGCGACTATTTGTTTAGGCAAACTCTTATGTTCAGCTAATTTAGACACCGTGTTTAACGCGCCTCTCACCTTAAACGCCCCGGTGCGCTGCAAACATTCGGCTTTGAAGAGTACCCGACTCCCCAACCATTCATTGAGCAAGCTAGACTCGAAGATCGGTGTTTGATGGATCATTGAAGCAATGCGCTTTTTTGCAGAAACAATATCAGAGAACTTAACCATAGTGCCGTGTCTTAAGAATAGTTGGTCTTAGTGAATCATATTTTTTAGCTGTTGGATATCTTGTCTGTCTATCCTATTCTTAACAAACACGATCTCAATTCAAACACAAAGAAGGAATATTCATGGGATTTTTAGACAAAATGTTGGGCAACGCCTCTGAAATCGATGTCAGCGATGTGCAAGACGAGCTTGACCCTATTATTGGTGCCAACGAGTCGATCGAACGGGTTTTTAAAGAAATACGTGATATGTATGTATTTACAAACAAAAGACTCTTGCTGATAGACAAACAGGGATTAACTGGGAAAAAAGTCGAATACCATTCCATTCCTTATCGCGCGATCACGCAATTTAAAATAGAAAGTGCTGGCCGTTTTGATATGGACTCAGAAATAAAAATTTGGGTCTCGGGACAAAGTGAGCCGATTGAAAAAGAGTTAAATAAAGATGTCGTTGTTGGGATTCAAAAGACGTTAGCAGATTCGATGTTTTAGAATGCCCAAAAGGAGATTGCTCCGTTTGGTTTGTTGACCTCGCGCTGGCGGGGTCTATCACGACCTTTATCGTACGCCAAGAATGAAAACGCTTCGCACTCAATTAGCGAAATGTGAAAAATATGCATAAATCATTTCGTTTTTACACAACGACCCGCTTCTAAATCTCATTGTACTCATTTTCTGAATATGCTCGTTTGCTCTGCACCCCTTATCTCACATTGGTTTTGAGTGAATTGTGGTGGCCAAAACTTTTCTGGCCTACAAGTTGCTGTATAGACTTTGAATCAATACATTAAAGGAGATCGTAATGAGTAACAAAGTAAGAAAAGTAGAACGCATTACAGACATTGTTAAAGTACTAAACGGTGGTATAGAATTTTATCAAGATGCGATGGAAAAGGTTGATTCTCACGGTGCCAAAACGGTGTTCGGTAGAGTGGTTTCGGCCAAACAACAGACCGTTGAAAAGCTCCAGCCTTTTGCAATTGCCGAATCCGGTGAATATGAAAAGGACTCTGACTTTGTCGTCGACGCGCGCAACTATTTTACCAAAGCCCTGGCTCTAATTTCTACCGACTCAGATCTGACGTATGTCAAACAGTTGGAGGAAGTTGAAGATAAGACGCTCGATGTAATCAGAGAAGCACTCGAAGTCGATCAACCAGAAGAGTGTAAAATGGCCTTGATGTACACACTCAACACTGCTAATGAGACTCATAGTCAAATGAAATCTCTACAGCAGACAATGTCATAGCACCACGTAGTCAATATTTTTTGTAAGGAGCGCCAATGTTAGTTTTGCACTGGCGCTTTTTTTGTCTTCACAAAAGATACTCTTCATTAACCTGCACACCCTGATTGTCGACAAATTCTTTATCTTTTGCGCCGTCCTTTTCTTCTGCTTTTGGCGAGTGTGATAGACCACACACTACTCAAGTGATATCTGATGGTTCAGTATAGGATTATCAGAGTATGACCTTATTCGTCATTCTGCTGGCCCTAAAGCCATTAAATCTGCGGCTCTTTATCCAGTTGACCACTTCGAGGTCAAACATATTTTTGAAATATATCAATCGGTTGATAAAAGCCAGTCAAAGCGATTTATCGTATAAGTTTGCGGGAATAGTTACGGTATAATTAGCTTAAATTATTACGGAAATCGCGACAATCATGACAAAAAAAACCGCTTTACTGCTTGGCGCAACAGGACTGGTTGGTAGTGAGCTTCTGCCCTTGTTACTCGAAGATCCCCGATATGAAAAAGTGACCTGTTTAACCAGAAAGGCCCTACCTATGTTGGCTCATTCGAAAAAACTGGTGGAGGAGGTATTGCCGTTCAAGGATTTCAAACAGCCTTATGTGGGCGCTGAAGAGGCTTTCGCTGCCGATCATATCTATGTTTGTTTGGGTACCACGATTAAAAAAGCCGGTAGCCAAAAAGCCTTTCGACATATTGACTTCGATCTGGTTTATCAAGCGGCATTGTTAGCCAAACAACAAGGAGCAAAAAGCTTTGTTTGGGTTTCTTCTGTTGGTGCAGATGCCCGTTCGAGCAACTTTTATTTGCAGGTGAAAGGGCAGCTGGAAGATGCAATTTTGCAAATTCCCGATTTAGACGCCTCAGCCATACAACCTTCGTTACTCTTAGGAGATAGAAAAGAAAGTCGTCCTACGGAAAAACTTGGCATTGTTTTAGGGGGATTAGTAGCGCCTTTGATGATCGGCCCCTTGGAAAAATATCGTCCTATTGAAGCAGCGCGAGTCGCCAAACAAATGATTGGAATGCAGCGCTTTTGAAACCAGTGTCGCTCGATGGATTCCGCTTCAAACAATTCTCAATCGAGCATCGTCGATGTGCCATGAAAGTCGGAACCGATGGAATTTTGTTGGGCAGTTGGGTGCCAAAAGGCGCTCACAAACGTGTGTTAGATATTGGGACTGGTAGTGGCTTATTGGCCATTATGATGGCGCAAAAAACCTTAGGTAGCAGTCGAATCCTCGGTATTGATATAGAAAGTAACGCCGTTGAGCAGGCGATTGAAAATGGAAAACAATGTCCTTGGCCAGAAAAGCTCGATTTTCAACACTGTGCATTGCAAGCACTAAAGGGTAATTGCCTGTTTGATGTGATTGTAAGCAACCCGCCTTTTTTCAGCTCAAACAAGTCGTTTTCTTCAGACCATGAATTCGACGCAAATCCGATGACACCACAACGACGATTGGCTAGACATGACACCGCGTTAACTTTAGAAGAGTTGTTAGCCAATGTGCATCGTTTATTAACCATCGATGGTCTGTTCTATTGTGTCTTGGCAGCTGATCTTCAGCATACTTATGACCTGGTTGACGCCGCGAAATTGTTCATACACAAACAGACCACTATACATTCTGTGGCGCACAAACCAGCCAAACGTCAGCTTTTATGCTTAGGCAAGCAGATCAAAGAGATTCAAAGGGAAACTCTGGTTATTCAGACTGCAAATGGGCAATATACTGAGGCGTATCGCAATTTATGCGCTGATTATTATCTTAATTTTTGACTATACACAACGCTATACTGGGGTACGGAAACGTTGTGTCAGCCTGCATTGCTGAAATGCTGATTTGCTGAAAATTCTCCGATATCCTGTTTAGTTGCTATAGTTAAACAGAAGACGAAGAAATAAGGTGACTTATGAGTGATATAGAACTTCCTGAGTCTATTACCCACTTAGTGGACGAATTACAGGTTGTGCAGCTAGTTTGGCAAGGTATCCCATTGCAGTTACCTAAATTTGCTGTGTATTGCATTTTAAAGTCACCAGTGTTTGATCGTTACATTTATCGCAGCGGTAGGCGCATTGGGATAGTTCGTTTGGGAAGATATGAAGTGCCTGTTATCGATCCCTTCCGCGGCAATATCGACCAGCCCCCTGAGAATCTCGTCATTATTTCTCACAGCAAAGACAATCGTTTTGGATTATACGGCTACCCAGCTGACCACGTTGCAGATGATGTGCATATACCTATCCATCACAGGTCAGTGAAACGGATCGTTAAAGATTTTGTTTGAATAAGCTTATCGAGTTACTGGTTACAGAAATAAAAAAGCCCCTTTAAAGGGGCTTTTCAGTATCTGAAAGTTAGCAGTGGTTAACTGTCTTTAACCAGAATCGAAACTTTGTCTATCCCTGCTTCTTTTGCCTGGTTCATCACTTCAACCACAACACCGTGCTTGGTTTTGGGATGTGCTTGAATCGCAGCTGAATCTGTATTGTTTTCAGCCAGGAAGCTCTGAATGTTGGCAACAACACGGCGAATATCCACCTCACGGTTGTCCATAACGATAGTACCGTTCTGGTCAATACGTATGGCCAATGTTTTTGCATTGCTTGGTGGAGGCGGCGCATCGGGTGTTTTGGGACGATTTGCCATTAAGCCTTGCTCTTTTACGAAAGACGTCGTCACAATGAAGAAGATCAACATGATGAATACAATGTCGAGCATGGGAGTCATGTCAATTTGCGCTTCGTCGTCAGCAGAGCCGTGTTTCTTTTTTCTCATAGATAGTAAACCACAGTGATTAATCGTCAATTACCCTAGTATAGAATTACTTTGGGGCCTGAGTAAATGAGTTATGTTGAATTCGTTAACAAAATTCGCATTTTTTGCGGCTAGGTTGGCGCAGTGATCGTTCTTCGGATCAGTTAAGATTGCTCTCGATCTTGCGCTGGTACTGGTTAAGCTGAACTAAGTGCCCGCCCTAAGTGCCTAAAATATTCTAATATTCGCTGACTGCTCTGATCTCTGTGTTGATCAGTGGGATAGATACCCACTTTTGCTTCAACAGTCTGTTTAGTTCCCTGTACCAAAAAGGTGTTTTTTATCGAATGGTCCTGAATACAAGCTTCAAATGCCCTTGCGGCCAATTCTTGAGGTTGCGCATAGTAGTAAAATTGCATCGATTTGTCGGCCAATGCGCAGCGCTGCACATAATCGCTTGGCTCGCTCCCGCGCTCATCCAAAAACAGACACTTGAACCAGTCAAACAACAGCTCATTTAAAGGGTGAACGACATCTTCATCGTTTTCTAACCAATTGTTAGATGCGAATGACAACGGGGCAGGGTTAACAAAAACCTTGTTGCAAATATAGTGATCAAATGCATGGAACCATTCGTGAGCCAGGGCACCACCTCCAGCGTTTTTAGCTAACGCCAACTGGCGTTTTTGCACATGGTAATGGGCACTGCTATGTTTTTGACCGCCCACACCAAAGGCCAAAGAAAGGCTTCCATTGAGTGAAATAACCTGCTCTGGAACGTGAAGGATATCCATCAAATCGCACAACGCGTCAAAAAACAGATTGGCGGCTAGTTGTTGCTCGTGCTTAGTTACCCACTTGCCAATTTGGACCGTCTTAAAACCAAACACCTTATTGATGTCGTTGAAACTGACATCAGCACCGCCTCTGTGTTGTATCCCATTTCTATAGTAGGGGCGCTGAATTCGGGGAAGTCTATCTGCATCCACTTGGGGTTCTACAAATCGCTTATTTCAGCTAAAAGCTGTTCACACCAGGTTTGCACGCGTTCTTCGGTCAAATCGTATTGATTTTCATCGTCTAAGGACAAACCCACAAAGTGACTTTTGTCTGCAGTAAGGCCTCTGGAGTGGGTGAATTCATATCCTTGGTTTGGCCAATAGCCGATAAAATCACATTTCAAAGTCGCTAATTCGTCATGCAGCATACCTAGCGCATCTTGAAACCAGTCGGCGTAACCCATTTGATCACCCAGACCAAACAATGCGACGGTTTTTCCTTGAAGATTTAGCTGCTTGATATCGTCCCAGCTTGACTCCCAGTCTTCTTGCAATTCGCCAAAATCCCAAGTGGAGATACCAAATATGAGCAAGTCATATTTTTCAGCCTTGTGTAAACTCACATCTTTTATGTTGAACAGTTCAACAATGGGGAAATCAAATAGAGTGTTTAGCGCTTCCTGGATCTTTTCTGCGGCCATTTCGGTGTAGCAGGTCGTCGATCCGTAAAACAAGCCAATAGAAAAGTCGGGTTGAGACATTGAGTTCCTCAAATAAAATTTGCAGTTTAAACTGCTTCAGTGCTAACAAAGATCAGAAAATCTTTTTGTGTTAATCACCCAAGCGGACATATTGTAAAGGCTTTCCTATGACTTAAAAGAAAAATGTACCGCATTATTTAAAGCAACCTTGTAAAAAATATTACAAATAGTATAAGTTTAAAACATGGTGAGTGAACCGAGAAAGTTTGATGACACAAAAATTAACAGTGGGAGTCCTTATCTTATGGTTTGGGTTGGCACTGACAGCATGCAGCGAGACAAAAGAAGCTGGTATCGAACAACAACAATCGAGTGATAAGACAATGATCAAAGAGTGGCAAAATCCGCAGATCTTCGCCGTCAACAAATTGCCCATGCGGGCCTCCTTCTTAACACTCAACTCTGATCCTGGACACTTTATTAGTGAGCCCTGGCAGCAGCCAAATCATTTGTTGTTAAATGGTCAATGGAAGTTTCACTACAGCACGTCTCCACAATCTCGCCCCGTTGATTTTTATAAACAGGACTATGATGTCAGTGATTGGGATAATCTCGCCGTGCCTGCAAACTGGCAATTGCATGGTTATGGTGTGCCCAACTACATCAACATGCGTGTCGACTTTACTGATAAACCCGTTGCTGGTGAAATTCCTGCGGATAACAACCCGGTTGGGTCTTACAAGCGCGAGTTTGAACTGCCCGATGACTGGCAATCACAGCGTGTTTATCTATATTTAGGCGCGATCAAGTCTGCTTATTATGTTTGGGTCAATGGGCAATATGTCGGTTACGCTCAGGATTCAAAAAGTCCCTCGGAGTTTGACCTGACCGATTTGGTAAAACCTGGCATTAATCAAATTGCGATTGAGGTGTATCGATGGTCTGACGGCACCTTTTTAGAGCTACAAGACATGTGGCGATTAAGTGGTATCACCCGTGATGTGTATCTTTATTCAACTCCCCAATCGCGTATTCAGGATTTCCATGCAAAATCTGGATTGGATAAACACTATCAAGATGGCCATTTAGCCTTAGAGGTTGATATTGAAAATCATCATATTTCTGACAAATACGCCATTTCTTATGAGTTGTTTGATATGCAAGGCAATTCCATCGCAAAAGGTGAGTCTGCAGTGCCCTCAGAAACTGGCACTCAAACATTATCGTTTTCACAAGAAATACCTGATGTAGCACCTTGGAGTGCAGAATCTCCTAACTTGTACCAACTAAAACTGGCTTTGTTGGACGCCCAGCAAGCAGAAATTCAAGTAGTCCGCCAAAGACTGGGATTTAGAACCAGCGAATTGAAAAATGGCAATGTATTGATCAATGGCCAACCCGTTTTGTTTAAAGGCGTCAATCGCCACGAGCACGACCCTATCAGTGGACAAACTTTGTCGAGGGAATCCATGCGCCAAGATATGGCCCTTCTCAAGCAATATAATATTAATGCGGTGCGGACCTCTCACTACCCGAATGACCCCTACTGGTATGAATTGGCTGACGAATATGGCATGTATGTAGTTGATGAAGCCAATATTGAATCCCACGGAATAGGTGCTGCAAACCAGGGTCACACTTATGACCCGGACAAACACATGGTCAATATGCCGCAATGGCAAGCGGCGTACTTGAATCGTGTCGAAAACATGTATGAACGAGATAAAAATCATGCGTCGGTTGTGATTTGGTCGATCGGTAATGAAAGTGGTGACGGTCCTAATTTGGAGGTGCTGTACGACTGGTTGAAGTCAAAAAGTACATTTCCTGTGATGTCAGAGCAGGCACAATTGCGACGCCATACCGATATGTACAGTCAAATGTATGCCAGCATCGACACTCTCATTCATTATGCAGAACTGGGCGAGAGCCGCCCTCTGATCCTTTGCGAATATGAGCACGCCATGGGCAATTCTATGGGCAATCTTGCCGATTATTGGCAAGTCATCGAAGAGTACCCAATCCTGCAAGGCGGGTTTATATGGGATTGGGTAGACCAAACGTTTTTGCGCCACACTCAGGATGGCGAAGCGTTTTGGGCTTATGGTGGCGATTTGGAGCTGCCAGGCATGTACCACGATGGTAATTTTAGTGCCAATGGTGTGTTGGCAGCAGACCGCACTCCTAATCCCCATGCGTATGAAGTTAAAGCGGTTTATCAGAATATTGAAGCCGTTACTGTAGACTTAGATGCTGGTGAAGTGCGCATTAAAAATAAACGATTTTTTACTGATTTGAGTGACGTGCAACTGAATTGGTCTGTATTGGCTGATGGGCAAATTGTTGAGACAGGGTCAATAAGCGACCTTAACCTGGGACCCCAGTCTAGTCAGATAGTTGCACTAGGTTATGGAATAACGCCGCACACCGACAAAGAATATTTCGTTAATTTAGAATTTGTGAACAAGGTTCAGCGTCCAGGGCTAGCTGTTGGACATGTTTTCGCGGCTCAGCAACTTTCTTGGAAAAATCATTTTGGTGGAAAAGCCACCCAAGACAAACCAAATAGCGCAGCGATTCAATTCGAGGAATCACCCGACAGCATAAGTGTGAGCGTAGCTGGTGCAACTTATTCCTTTGACAGTCAAAGTGGTTGGTTAACGCAAGTATCCGTTGATGAAATCGACTTGCTTAAGGCACCTTTGCGGCCTGAATTTTGGCGCGCACCAACAGACAATGATTTTGGTGAAAAATTCTCTGAGAAGGCCAAAGCGTGGAAACATGCTGGGAAAAATACGCGATTGACCAAATTCAATAGCACAACTAATGAAGACGGCAACATGGTGATCGCCACCGAGCATTATTTAACTGACGTTGAAAGTCGATATCTTGTTGAATATACCATTTCGCCAACAGGCACATTGACTATGGATATCTGGTTTTACGCTGCGCCTCACAAGTTTCAAAGTGAACTGCCGCGCTTGGGCTCGTTGTTGCAACTACCTTCTGAGTTTGATCAAGTGAGCTGGTATGGTCGTGGACCTCACGAGAGTTATTGGGACCGAAAAACCTCAGCGTTAGTCGGCCAGTATCAATCTACTGTGGATGACATGTATTTTGGTTATGTGCGCCCACAAGAAAACGGTTTCAGAACAGACGTGCGTCATGCGAGATTTACCAATAAACAGGGGTTAGGCATTGAAGTGATTGGTGAACCCTTGTTTGAATTTGGTGCACAACGATTTGATGTTCACGATTATGATCAATTTGAAAAGTCCGGTAAACATCCTCATGATCTCACCGAGCAAGATCGCATTTTTATCAATCTGGATTACAAACAACGAGGTGTTGGTGGCACAGACTCCTGGGGGACACCGCCTTTGCCCAAGTATCGCTTGCCCTGGCGCGACTATCGCTACCAAATAACCCTTAAGCCGGTGCAAAACTAGCCTACCAATTCTAGTTTTGCAAACTGCCTAGGCCTTGCGTTAAGGTGTGCCTTCAATCAATACACATTTTGAAGGTCAGTATGCTATCAAAGACAGGCAGTTTTTTTGTCTTTATCAGTTTGTTTTCCGCGACAACTCTCGCTCAACCCAAGGTTTATAAGTATTTTCCTCAGTGTGATTATGAGCTACTCGATACTGTGAGGTTTTCGCAAAAAGTCGAACAGGAAAAGGGCATTTTGACCGAAGCTCGCATGCAAGATACGTCAGCCCGAATCATTAAAAAGTTGTTGAACAAAGCAAAAGACTTGAACGCTGATGGGATATTGTTAGTCGATCGTAGAATTGAGGGAAGGGATAAAGAAAGTTGGACAAAAAATCGAGACAAACACACTATTGTGAGATTGACTGCTGAAATCATCAACCAGTGCCAACCCGATCCATCCATAGCTAAGAAAGCCACGCCCTTTGATGAGTCAGGTCGACCACAAAAACAATTGCAGTTAGGCAGTATTGGCGGCTGGCAGCAAGAAATTATCTTAACGTTGCCACAAAATGAGAAACGTCACACACCTCCTCTTGCCAATGCCAACGTATCCTTTGAAAATGGTATCTATGGTGTGACATTAGGTATGACTTATAAGGATGTCATCGCGAAATTTGGTACGCCTACCTTCGTTATGCAGCCCAGCAACGAGACCGCACTCATTGCCTATGGCAGAAAACATTGGTTATCTTTTGTCGCCGGAAATTTGACCAAAGTTAGCTCGCGCAGCCCTTGGTTTACTAAAGAATTTACTAACTTATTGGCGTTCGACGAAAGGTTCGAAGAAGCCAAGTGGCAAGTCAATGGATTGATCGGTAATGGTGATTCGTTCAAACAGGCACAAAAAATATTGCCCAATGCAAAGCCCTCTAAATCGGTTTTAATCCTGACATCAGGTGACAATCAAATCACACTATTTTCAGACAGTTATTATGGCAAAAGTGAAGAGTATGCTAATCAGGTGATAACCGGATTCAGCCTACAATCACAGCATCATCAAACACTGCCAGTACCACGCACCGATAGCGCTCCGGAAGTGTTGACGGCAATAACTGACTATTTAGAGGATTCTGATCGCAACCAATTAACCTTAGAAATGCTGCCAGCCACGCCGATTGCTAAAGGTTGGTTAGACTCCAAGTCGAACTTGTATTTGTATGGTCATCAACTGGTGCTGCAAGAAAAAGGGAACTCATTGAATAAGCTTACCTTTGTCGAAAATGTATACGAAGGCGGGTCAAATTCGCTACGTTGGCAATTCAATGGTGTCAAACAAGGTCAAAGTTTCGATGAAGTTATCGAAATTTTGGGTGACGATGCGTTTGGCTTTGATGATCTCATTGAATTTAGCGGTGACGCATTTAGCCAGCAACTTTATTTTTATGAAGACAACAATCAGATGCGTTTGTTTTCTAGTGAAATTACGATCTACTAGCTGGTTAAAATATCATGGCTCATGTTACAACGCTACAAGCCGTATTAAAGCAGAAAGATCCTGCGCTTCCTTGTTTTATTGAAGTACCATCTACCTTGCTCAAGCACTGGGATATTTCGGGTAAAACACCTGTCACGTTAGTAATTAATGGCGTTAACGTGGGAAGTCGAAACCTAAAATTCTGGGGGCAGGGCAGAGATTGCTGGTTTATCGATATCACCAAAGTCATTTGCCAAAAGGTGCAAATTAACCCTGGTGATTTGTTGTCAATCCGGATTAGCCCCAAGGTTTCTTAAACAGGTAGAGTATTGGATATTGTTTCTCTTGCTCTTGTCAGTCTTTTTACCTCAACGGTTGCGGGCGTATTTGGGCTTGGCGGAGGCATGTTGCTGATTGCTATTTTACCCTTTATGTTACCCGCACCAGCAATTATTCCTGTTCATGCTGTGACTCAGATTGCCAGTAATGGTTCGCGCGCGTTGTTCTCACTGAGTGATATTCTGTGGCGATTTTTCCCTTGGTTTATCGTCGGCTCAGTCGTTGGCATTGTATTGGTTGGCAGCATGGTTTTTACGGTACCAGCAGATATCTTTCCGATTGCGATTGGGCTGTACATCATCGCCTCTCAATGGAGTGAAACCTTTAATCGGCTACTTAGACGTTTTGAGTCCTTTGCTTTGATAGGATTTTTACAAACCGGGTTGGGATTGATTGTAGGTGCTACCGGCCCATTGACGACGACTTTATTGAAAAAACGTAGTGATGACAAAGATAAGATCGTAGCAACAAACGCGTTGTTTATGTTGATATCACATGTTGCCAAGTGCGTTGTATTTGGTTTTGCTGGCTTTACATTTGCCACCTTTTTGCACGAGATCATTGCGCTGGTGGTCGGAGCAATTGCTGGCTCTTATCTCGGCAAGCAGCTGCGAGGCATGATTTCACCGCAGCGATTCCTGATCATTCTCAAATGGTTATTGACGGCATTGGCCCTGTTAATGATAACAAGGACCCTTTACTTTCTAATCGAACCTTAACGACCTAGTTGTAAAAAACAAACGCTCAAGCGGCAAATGACTTAGATTGGGCACTAACTCAGCTAAAAACAATAGCGCCGAAAGGCGTCGATATGACGCCTGATTTTTTAGTATGCGTTTTTATTAATAAATCCCTTGAACACTGTAGCAAGAATGATTTTAACATCTAACCACACAGACCAGCGATGAATGTAATCTAGGTCGTATTCAACACGCTTTACCATTTTATTAACCGTTTCGGTTTCACCTCTGAAGCCATTAACCTGTGCCCACCCGGTAATGCCAGGTCTGACTTTGTGCCTGAGCATATAGCCCTCTATAAGTTGTCGATACTGCTCATTATGCGCAATTGCATGGGGCCTCGGCCCAACTATCGACATACGTCCTTGTAAAACGTTGATGAATTGTGGCAATTCATCAAGAGAGGTGCGTCGCAAGAAGGAACCTATTGGCGTAAACCTATCATCATCCTTCGTCGCCTGTTTAACGTCTGGGCCGTTATCCATGGTTTTCATTGAGCGAAATTTATAAACCATAATTTGCTTGCCGTCCAAACCGTAACGTTTTTGTTTAAATATGGCAGGACCCTTTGACGTCAACTTTACCGCCAGGGCAATAAATAGCATGGGGATAGCGATTAAGCTCAAAATACCCATTGAGAAAACAATGTCTTCTAAGCGTTTAAGCACATTGTTTGCACCTTGAAATGGCGTATCAAAAACGCTAAGTGTTTGGATAGAACCCAAGGTTTGCCAGCGAGCATTAAGCAAATTATAAATAAAGAAATTCGGAATAATCGACACGGTACAGGTCGTATCAGAGCACATGTTGAGTATTTGCATAATGCGTTTTTCTGCACTCATCGGCAGTGCAATATAGATAAAGTCAACTTCATTGCGTTTGGCCAGCTCAATGGCGTCATTTATTTTCCCTGCTATTTGATTGGTAAACTCAAAAGGTAGGCGGTCTTCAGTTCGGTCATCGTAGATCCCTTTAAAGCGAATACCGAGCTGCTCATTATTCAATATTTGATGAGCAAGGTTATAACCAGATTGCGTTGCACCAATTACAATTGCTGACCTGGTGTTGAATCCCTTTTTCCGTTGCCAGAAGAGTAGCTCTCTAAATGCTACTCTCCAAATAGCGAGCGCAGGGCCAGTTGAAAATAACCAAATAAAGAAGTTAGTTTCGTTGTGCAAAACAAAAGAAGGTGCGAAATATGCAAATGTACCAACAATAAAGCTGGTAATGACCCAACATATTAAAGCGTGACGGATTAGAAGTGTCGTCGATTCGAGACGCCATGAGCGATATAAATCAGCAGCTTCGGCCAAAAGTAGAAACGAAGTAATCGCCAGAAACAGCATAGCTATCGCATCTGGACCAATTTGAATGCTCTGTACATACATCAAGGCGAAGTAAATTACAGTAATACAAGTAAGATCGACTAATCGATACAGGGTCGAAAAACTACTTGTGTATGACTGGACTATGCCGCCTTTTCGATTGTTGTTTATTCTGAATTTTGCCATCCTTTGATTCCCCATCTACACCCTCGGTCAGAAAGTTTCACTTTCTCACTTACTAGGTATCTCTAATTACATACAATCAACTGGATGCTGACGAACACGGTTTTGCTTAGAACTGCCCAAGGTTGCACCAAAATTGCCTTCAAGAGCTGTTCAAATGGTCACAAAAGGTCCATTAACACACGGATTGATAGCAAATATGCCTGCATTGGGTGAACACCAGGGTGTTCACATAATACAAAGCATGAAACATGCCAGTTCGTGTTTAATCTAATTACAAGAAAATTGAACCCAAAAAGCATGTAACTGAGGTGATTGATGACATCATCGGAAGCAAACCGAACTATCAGAACACTATCAAACTACGGTGATTTTACCGCTACTGCATGAAAGAAATAAGACAATTAAGGTATGAGTATTTATTCGTTGGGATAATTTCAGGTGTTGATTTTCTCTAATATAAACGATGTTGCAGGCATCATCATTGATGCTGGTACAAATTCATGAATAACGATAAACTTTCGAAAGATTTTGAGTGGCACATATATCGCATAGGTTGCTTGATCACGTTAATATTTAAAATGGTCCTTGAGGTACAAATAAGCTAAGAATGGCACGCATTATCGTCATCTCGCTGGTTTAGATTGACTGTTTTATCAAATTCGTCGTAGGAAATAAATGAGGAATACGGAATGCAAATTAAACGTTTTGCAGTAGCGACAGTTGCGATTTCTATGAGTACAGGGGTGTATTCACAAGAACCTGGAGGTATCCGTCTCGGTGGATTTCAGTTGATCCCAGCAATAGAGATTGGAATGGAAAAAGACGACAACGTCACCCGCTCAAGTACTGATCAAATTGAATCTTGGAAACGAACCATCGCTCCAGAGGTAATATTATTGAACAGTTTTGGTGCAAATCAATTCCAAGTTGGCTATCGCATCGAGCGTGGCGATTATATGTCAAGCGAGGAAGACAACTACACCGATCATTTTGTATCCGTTCAGTTAGATTATGAATTGAATAGTCGTCATAGAACAAAGTCATCTTTGGAATACGAAGATGGACATGATGCAAGAGGTACAGCTTTTTCAATCGGATTAGGTGAAACACTTGGTACGGTTGATACTTACAAAGCGTTGCAAGGAGAGGTTGTCTATTCTTATGGCGCACTTACCTCCGACGGGCGAATTGACGTTAATTTGGGTTATAGAGAATTGGACTATGATGGAGAAGAAGAAATCTTCTTAGTTCGAGATAGAAGTTTCATTACGCTCGGCGCATCCTTTTTTTATCGCCTTGGTGCATTAACTGATTTAGTGATTGAGGCCTATAACACCGAAGTTTCCTATGATTTTACAGTCGACGGCGGAGCTAGCTTTGACAGCACGAATCGTGGCGCTTTGTTGGGTATACAATGGGAAACAACCGCCGCCACAACTAGCTATTTTAAAGTGGGTTACCAAGAAAAAAGTTTTGACGCACAGGAAAGGGAAAAGTTTAGTGGTTTCGATTGGTCGGCAGGTGTGGTTTGGCAGCCATTGGATCGAACAACGTTAACCTTTGCAACTTCCAACGATACGGATGAAACTAATGGTGAGGGTAATTTTATTAATCGTCGGTCGTACAGTGTTACCTGGCAACATGATTGGTTGGAAAGACTCTCAACCAGACTACAGTATTCGACTTTTGATGATATTTACGAAGGCAGTGCTAACAGTCGGGAAGATGATTTAACGATTGTGCGCTTTACTACTGAATACGAATTTAGGCGATGGCTTTCGTTTGAGCTCTATTATCAATATGATGAGCGCGAAAGTGAAAGTGTGAACGCACTTATTGATTTACAATACGACCGCAACGTATTTGGATTGAATGCGAGATTTACGTTGTAATGAGTGGAGATTGAAATGATTAACCGTGTAGTGCTTTTGATCTGGTTGGGGTTAAGCTGCTTTGGCTTGTCAGCCCAAGAGCTTGATGAGTCTCAATATCGATTGGGCTCAGGAGATGTCATCAAAATCTCGGTATTTGGCGAAGACGATTTGTCAATTGAAACCCGTTTATCGCAAACAGGTAAAATTAATTATCCGTTCTTAGGTGATATTCAAGTTGTCAGTTTAACCGTGTCTGAACTTGAAACTTTTATTTATGACGGTTTGAAAGGGGATTATCTTATATCTCCGTCAGTTTCCGTGTCTGTCGTCGAATATCGTCCATTTTTTATCGATGGAGAAGTCAAAAAACCGGGTGGGTACCCTTATCAACCTGGGTTGTCTATAGACAAAGCTGCAGCTTTGGCGGGAGGCTATACCGAGCGAGCGTCTAAATCAAAAATTACTGTGGTTCGTGAGGTAGGCGAAGAGCGAGTAACGATCGCGGGTAAAAGCACCGATACTGTAAGACCTGGCGACATTATTACCATTCAACAGAGTTTCTTCTGACAGGCCTCGAATACAAGGAATTACTATGTCCACTTCGTTAAATAGCGAACTAGGCGCGAAGATCGCTAGCAGTTCGGAGTTTGTAGACTTTTCACAATACATACACACCATTAAACGTTATGCACTGAAAATTTTAAGTCTGGCAATCCTGATCACCATTTTGGTGACATTAATCGTTTTATCAATGACTCCTAAATACATTGCCAAAGCTTCACTATTGATTGAATCTGATCAGGCCAACGTACTATCAATTGAAGAAGTTTACGGGTTGGATGCTAGCAAAAAAGAGTACTATGAAACTCAATATGAAATTCTTCGTTCTCGTAAAATCGCAGAAAAAGTAGTGCGTAAAATGGCACTACAAAAGCATCAATTGTTCAATCAGGATATGATAGAAGCACAAAAAAGTCCGCTTCAACAGATCAAAGAAAACGTTTCAACGTGGGCAAAGGAACAGTTTCCCTTTTTACCTCAAAACGAGCAGGTCTTAGAAACTGAAATTGAGCGAGAAGCGCGATTATTTGGATTTGCGGTTACCCAATTGAGACGCGCTGTAACGATTACACCGGTTCGGAATACTCAGGTAGTGACCATCTCCGTTGAAATTGCAGATCCCGAGCTAGCTGCGTTAATCGCCAATACAGTCGGTGAGATATACATAGAAAATTATCTCGAAGCAAAACTCGATATGACTGCCAAAGCGACAACTTGGTTGACGGATAGATTGCAAGGGTTAAGAACAAATTTGGTGCAAGCGGAGCAGCGCTTGACTGAGTTCTACGAGCGAGAGCAAGTAGTCAATATTGATGGTGTATTGGGACTCGCTTCTGACGAATTACAACAACTTACGGGACAACTTCTCAATGCACAGAATGCATTAAAACGCAGCGAGTCTGTGTACGAGCAAATCAACAGTGGTAATGCCAGTCTGGAAGAGTTAGCAAGCTTGCCAGAAGTGCTTAATCATCCATCGATACAAAATGTGAAACGCGAAGAAGTAACGGCCGAGAGTAAAGTATCTGAGTTAGGAGAAGTGTACGGCCCCAAACATCCTAGAATGATCGCAGCCAATGCTGAGTTGCGCTCCGTACGAGAAAGTTTGAACAATCAAATACGTTCGCTTATAGCTGGCATTAATACTGAGTATCTTTCTGCTCAAAATAAAGTAAAGATTCTTGAGCGCTCTATGAATACAGCTAAGGATGACTTTCGCCGTTTGTCGAGTTTGGAAAATCAACGAAAATCGTTGCAACGAGAAGTCGACATTAACCAACAAATGTATAACTCGTTCTTCACTCGCTTGAAAGAAACAAGTGAAATAGGTGGTTTTGAGTCGGCTAATGCCCGTTTGTTGGACGCTGCTGAGATACCAACTGTGCCAGCGAAACCAAACAAAACCATCATTGTGGTTGCGGCATTCGTACTTAGTTTAGGGTTTGGGACGTTTTTAGCGTTAGTGCTTGATGCATTGGATAGCGGAATTCGTTCAGTAGATGATGTTGAACGTAAGTTGGGGCAGCGTCTGTTGGGAATTATTCCGTGGCAGCCCCACAAGAAAAAGGACAATTTAGATGTTAGACACTTTTTTGATACCAGTCACCATATGTTCAGCGAGGCTGTACGAACCCTAAGAACAAGTTTACAGCTACTGAACATTGATAAACCAAGTAAAACGATTCTGGTTACCTCAAGTGTGCCAAAAGAAGGAAAGAGTACTGTAGCCGTGAATCTTGCCTTTGCGATTGGTCAGCTCAATAAAGTGTTACTGATAGACACCGACTTGAGGCGACCGGCGATTGCGAAATTGTTTGATTTACCTGGTTTTCAGCCAGGTATATCAAACGTACTGGCAGGTACACACGCTATCGAAGAATGTATTGTAACTGACGAGCAGTCTGGCGTTGACGTTATTTGTGCAGGTACAATTCCGCCCAACCCGCAGGAATTGCTGGCATCGAATAAATTTAAAGATCTGATGAAAAGTTTTGAAGATAAATACGATCACATTATTGTCGATAGTGCACCTACTCAAGCGGTGAGCGATGCGGTTGTCGTCTCAAGTACCTGTGATTCACTGGTTTATGTAGTCAAAGCAGATAGTACGAGCTATAAAGTTATCAATAATGGCCTGAGTCGATTCATGGAAATTGGGCACAGGGTTGATGGGATCGTGCTTAATCAGGTTGATTTGCGACGTGCGAAGAAGAGTGGGGACTATGCTGGGTTTTACGACCAATATGGTTACAACAGTTACAGTAAGGAAAGCAAAGAAGCTTGATTGATTTACACAGCCACATACTGCCGGGAATCGACGACGGCGCTCGGTCTATGCAACAATCGCTCGAAATGGCTAGGCAAGCTGTTGTGGCTGGCGTCACCCATATGGTCTGTACGCCTCATATACATCCCAATTATTTTGATAATAGTTATGAGACAATCAACCCAGTTTTCAACGAATTTCGGCTGGCACTTGCGACAAATAAAATTCCTTTATCTGTGACATTTGCAGCTGAAATTAGATTAAGTGCTGACATTCCAGTTTGGATAAAGCAGCAGCAAATTCTATATATCGGACATTATCAATCTCGACAGGCAGTTATGCTCGAGCTTCCACATAGCCACATTCCGGCTGGGACAGATAATTTGATCAAATGGATGATCGCCAACAAGGTTCAACCGATAGTGGTGCACCCTGAACGGAATCGAGATATTTGGAAAGACTATTCAAAAATAATGTTTCTGCGACGCGCAGGCGCTATCTTTCAGGTTACAGCAGGAGCTTTCATCGGGCGATTTTCTGAAGTGGCTCAACAAATTGCTGAACGTATGTTAGATGAATCATTAATAAGTTTTGTTGCGTCTGATACTCATGACATTGAAAGACGGCCTAATGATATGTTGTTGTGTAAAAAGCGACTTATTGAATTAAAAGGTGAAAATGTTGCAGATGAGCTGACTCTATTGACACCTAAAGAAATTACTCAGTTGATGGAATGGCATTGAATACACAAGTTATTAAAAAGTGGTTGTGGGTTGCTCCTTGTCTTTTACTTATTTGGCTTGCTTTTATATCCCTTAAATATGGTTCTGCTAGTTTAGATTATTACCGCGTTAAGAATATTGTTGAAGAGTGGCAAAACGAGGGCAATCAACAAACTAAGCGTCAGTACGCTTCCGCTAAGAGTGCCGTCACCAGAGCAGTAAACAAACATCCTTTCAATCCTCTATATATTGATACGATGGGACAAATACTTGAGTGGGGGGCGCTGGCAGGATACGAAGACAACGAGAACGTTTCTTTAATGGAAGCCAAGGGGTTTTACCAGCAAGCAACACATTTGCGTCCTACGTGGCCCGTCACTTGGGCTTCAATGGCAATGATTAAGTGGCGCTTGCAAGAGTTTGATACGGAAATGCAGTTTTATTTGTCCCAAGCGGACAAATATGGCCCAATGAAACCCGAGGTCCACATTTTGTTTGTCAACCTAGGCTTTGCTTTATATAAGCATAACCACCCCATGCTGCTTGATATCCGACAAACATTTATGAACAGAATCGCCTTAGGCCTGCGAAATCCAAGCACTCGCTTTGCAACGTTGCAGCAAATTCAACAAAGTGGTGTAGGCAGCCTGATATGTCGTTGGTTAAAAGATGAACCTGATGAAACACTGAACTTTATCAAAGGTTGCAGAGTGTCTGCAGCAGAAAAGAGTTAACACTCAAAATCGTCTCTATATTCTTCTGCCAAGTTGATCGACCTGTTTTCTGATAGCTTGTTTGAGTTCAGTCCTGTTTTGGAATAGGTATCGCCCGGATATGGCTGACTATCAGCCCTAGTGCCAAAAAGCTGATAAAATACAACGCATTTGCGGGTGATTGTGTGGGGAAGTCGACAAGCATATGGATCAACATTCCAACGATTGCCATGGCAGACGAAAAAGCTCCCCCTTTCATGATCGACATTTTACGATCACGCATGGCGAAGATGGCTTTACGCAGTGTTAACAAGACAATTGAGGCAAGTAATAAAGTCGCTACCACTCCATTTTCAATCAGACTTTGCAAATAGTCGTTATGCGCATGATCATAAAAAGAGTGCACCTCTGCTTGCTTGTAACCGGGAAAAATACTGTAGTAGCTACCCGCGCCTGATCCAATTACAGGAAAGTCGGTAATAATTGGCAGGCTATCACTTACTACTTCATCGCGACTTTCTTGTGCCAAGCTAGTCTGGGTCAATCTTTCTTGCACTTTCCCCAATCCAAAGTAGGCGCTGACAATGAACAGATCAATGACAAACATACTTATGATTAAAATTGTCAATCCTTTGGTGCGATTCTTAATTAGAATTAGTGCCAAAATTCCGCAAGTGGTCATGGCAACAAAGAAGGCAACATTGCCCATTCGAGACTTAGACATCACCAGAGCAATGACCAAAATTGCAATTGAGATGCGAATCAAGGCCTTGTTTCCGAGCAATGCATTGACAAAAGAGCGCAAAAAATCTCGGGAATTATATGGTTTTGATTCTTGCAAATTGGCTACCATTAAACCAATACCGGCAGCCAACCCGAGCATGATGAAATTTGCATAGTGATTCTTGTATACAAAACTACCTGTAACCGCGTCGCCGACTTTGAGATTGAATATTAGGCTATAGTCAAGTCCAAAAAGCAGCTCCGATGTGCCATACAATGCTTGGAATACGGCACTGGCAAAAAGTGTGGTTAGTAACACCTTTAACCGCTGCGTGTTGTGTATTAGCAGCAACAAGCAAATAAAAAATACAAAGTAACTGGTACTTTTTAGCAGTGCGATGCGACTTTGTCCTATATCGATGGAAAAATAATAGGTTGTAGTTTGTGTTGTATTTTGCAATTCGTAGGCGTGCGGTGAAAGCAATGAAACAATAGAGCCTGGGACAGGCAACACTTGGACGGTCAAAACAATAAGTAAGGCGAGCCAAATCAGCAGAATTTGCTTATAACCAGCGAGCGAATGCCAGATTTGTTCCCGTCCGATGACCAAAAGAGAAGCACCTAAGCCAAAGATGAAGAACTCCATCACGCTCCAGGCCCAGGGGCGATTTGAGCCTAACGGAAGTGGTACCCAAACGATTATAAACAGCAATATATAAAAAAATGCGGGATGCATATGTCTTGGTTTTGACATTCTATTTGACAGCCTGAAATGTTTTGACCTGCTATTAATTGCTTAACAACGTGTCTTTAAGTTCTTCTCTAGTGATCTGAGCACCTAAGGGTAATACTGATACCTCTACATCATTTTTCCCAGAAGCGGTTGCCTCAGAAACTTCGCTAGGGTCGACGCCGGCTAAGATGGCTTGTTCTAATGCTTCTTCATAACTAACTACTCCGGTCATACTTGAAGCGACTAGTAAGTTACGTGCGTCAGAAGGAGCCATAGAAAGTGTTAATTGAATAATGGGTGCTGCGTAGTGCGGGAACTTCGCAATTGCGTTCTTTATTACATCTTGAGTCATCGCATTTGACTGCAAGCTAGTGAGTACATAGTGTGATGGTTCATGATGAGACACAAGTATTTCCCGTTGCATGGCTGAGACAAACACTCGGTTATCATCGAAAACAAATTCAGTTTGCTCAGGAGCGTTTGATATCGTTTTGAGCAACATATCAATATCGCTTACCTGTACATTGTTGTCGCTAAGCCAAGTGAATAACGGAACCATTGCATCTTTGCGTACAGCGGCGGAGTCTGACTGTTGAGCGTTAGCAATCACTGCCATATTGATCAAGCCCATTGCGAGCCAAATAATAAACCTTCTACCCATTATGCACTGCCAAAGGAATAACACGTTTTGAATGGACGAATCATAGATGGTTCGTTAGAGGGCTTCAAGAGTTGAAAACAATAAAGCCAAGCAGATGCTTGGCTTTTCATTCGTTTAGAGCGGCGTTTACACTATTAATTCGTCGATGCAGTGGTGTCTCCGCCACCTGAACCACCTGCTCCTATCCCGGGACCCAATGGTGTAGGCGTCGCTACGATCGCCCCTGCTGCAGCTCCTGATGCCGTTGCAGTTGAAACCGTTGTAGGATCAGCGCCAGCAGCGATTGCTAGTAATAGCGCATCCGCATCAGAAATTTCACCACTCAACGCCGCCGCATTGATCACATCTTGAGCATAATCCGGATAAAGTGTAACACCCATCGTTACTATGTTTTCTACGCTGTCGGGAAATTCTGCAATGGCGACACGGGTTGCGTCAGATAAGTTGGTGACTAAAGCTATGTCTTCAATAAATGCGTCTGATAGTGAACCTACTTCTATTAGTAAACGTCTGGATTCTCCGCCGATGATGGAGTTGTCATCACTTTTAATCTCGTTCATTACAACTTTAGACGCGTCAACGATAGACATACCTTGCTCTACCAAAGTGAATATCTGCTGTTGAATTTGATAGCCAGGTTGTGTTGGGTCACCATAAAATCCGTATTCACTTAAATCAACGTCAGTTTGCTTAGCAATGTCTGTAGGTTGAGACACCGCATCGTTGAGATCCTGGGTATTAGTGTTAGAAGCCGCAATATGAGTGTCTGATAATTTGACAGGTTGCTTTTGCTCAGCTTGTTCATTGACATCGTTTAGAGTGCTGTGTTCTGCAACGAGTGCTTGGCTTTTGGCTTGGTTTGCTGGACTTATCTGAGCTGCGTTTTCAGCGTTATCAGATGATTCAGTTACTTGCACATTTGCCAAAGAGCCTAAAGAGGCTGTACGAGTTGCTTTTTCAGCGACTGCGCTCGGTGGGGCCACTACATCGCTAACAACCTCCTCTTCAGGCAGGTTTTCAGCAACCTCTAGCGTATTTGCAGTAAGCAACACTTGGTCTTGTTCAGTCTTTTCTTCAACGATTTCAACCTCTTCTTTCTCAGGCGTCGATTGTCCATTCTGCACCGTGGACGGTTGTTTGCTGCAGCCAACTACCACCCCGCTAGCCACGAGTAGGGATATTAATGCTACATTGCGCATGGTAAACGCCTCCAAAAAAATCAGTTATGCCCTATTGTAAAAAGGTCTGCATGCATACACAAATAAACTAACGTATCGGTGATTATACACAGGTATTGGTTACTTGCTGATTATATCGCTTTTGGTTTAGCTAAATGAAAACCTTGTACGATTGTAATTCCTAAATTATGCAAAAATTGCGCCTCTTCTTCTGATTCAACCATTTCTGCAATCACAGATATATTCAGTCCATCAGCGATACCAATCAAAGAGCGAACGAACAACTGATTATCAGGCTCCTTATGAATGTTGCGCACAAATTGTCCATCAATCTTCAAGAAGTTTGGCTTGATTGCTCGTAAATGCCGAAAGCCTATAATTTGTGCACCAAAACGTTCCACGGTGATTCGAATGCCACGTTGCTGAAGCCTGTGTAAAAAGTCACTAATTTGAGACACTTCGTCGACTAGGGCGCGCTCCGGGATCTCCAAAACTATTTTGCCGGATTGTTGAGGGGATTTCGGGAGCTCTGACTCTAACCAATTTTGAAACTGAATATCCCTGAGTGAATTTCTTGAAATATTGATTCCGATTGAGTGTTCAAATTCTACTAATCTGCTCAATGCGGATGTAATAACCAACTTGTCGATTTGTGTCACAAAATTTAGTCTGAACGCAGCAGGGACTAACTGTCCCATGGGTATATGTGATTGAGTATCGGAATCTTTGAATCGGGCAAATAGCTCCTGATAAACGACATTTTGCTGCCAATTCATCAAAGGTTGCACAACGAAGTCAACGTCGCCTTTTTGAACAATGTCCTGCAGTTGAGCCCGCCATGCAGAGTTGCTTTTAATTAAATCAAGATTGCTGGCGATCTCCCATCGCGAAGAATTACCTTGTGCGCTGGCAAGTGCGCTGTCAGCTCGTTCGAGTATTTCGCCAATGTTGTCAGACGCTAAATAGTGACACACACCTATATGTGCTGTACCCGATTGATATTCCGACTTAGTTTGTCCCTCAAATCCTTCACTGAGTTGTTTTGTAAAGGTTTTACAACACTCTGCATCCATGTCTTCTATCAGGAGCACAAAATCGGCGCCGTTTATTCTAAATATGTCAAAAGAGAAGTCCGATTGGGTTACGTGTTGTTGGATTTCCTGAAGCGTGGTTTTGATGTACTGGTCTGCGATACTTGCGCCAAATTCGCTATTAACTTGTCCCAAACTTGAGAGTCTGATCAATATTAGATAACCATCAGGATGATTTTCTTTGTCAGCTAAATACTTTTCCAGGGTCATTAAAAATGAACGTCGATTGCCAACGCCTGTTAATGAATCCTGATAGGCGTATACGCCATAACGCTCGGCCTGCTCGGTTAAACTGTCGAATGAACGTTTTAATCGACTAGACATGCTATTGAAGGCCTTAACGAGTACGTTGAGCTCAGGTGTCTTAGGTATGTCGGTAATCGTCACAAAGTTTCTTTCACTAATACTCTTGGCATTTTGTGCAACTTGCAGCAGCGGCTGAGTTATCACTCTGACTGCGAGCAATACGCCTAACAATGCGATAAAAAACACTGCCGAGATAATGGTTAAAGCTCTCAACGCGTTTTGCCACAATTGCTGGTACCCAAAGCCTGGATGGCTAGTCACTTCCAATACGCCTGCGATGGTCCAGCCGGAGTTAATTTCAGTAGTCGACTTAGGTGGTTCAAGGGGGAAAATATCAATAAACCACTGGGGAATGTTTTGAGGCTTGCTCGGGTTATGTTTTTCCAACAGAACTTTGCCTTCATTATTTACCAAGGAAATAGTCAAATAATAACCGCGGTCGAAAATTGCATTAACCATAGTTTCAATAATTGGCAAGTCCTCATTATTTCCAATATATGGAGTAATTGACAGACCGAGTGAAGTAGCCGTGTCTTGAGCATGAGAGGCAAGTTGTTGTTGCGTATAATCCCGAGTGCTGCTGACGTTTAGCCATAGCACTCCTATGAAAACGACTAACAAGACGAAAAATAAACTTAATCCAAGTTGTCGAGAGAGTGGCATAGTGATTCGCTCCAAAATATTATCTGCCTTGTTCAATGCGTTCTGTTAAGTCGGCCCACAAGCTATTGTTTCCGCCCGATTGCACTTGCCTGCCTCTTCCCTGCGCTTTAGCAAGCCACAAGCCCTCACCATTGAAACTATAGACGGGCAATAAATCTGTGCGACGATGGGCGGGCATAATTCTGGGGTTTAAGTTATCGAGTATTAAAGGCACGGCATCTGGTGAAGAGAAGTAAGCTAGGACCATATGCGCTTGGTTAAGTCTGAGTGCTTTAACGTACATCAAGCGCATTTTTTCTTCTGGTATACCCAGTGCTCTTAAGCTGTAGTACTTTGCGATGGTGAAATCTTCGCAGTCACCGGCATCGGTAGCAAGAAATTCGATAGGGGTCGCCCAATAATCCTCTTTTCCCCAGTGCTCAATATCGTCCACGAATGCTAATTGGTTAAAAAATCTATTGATTTCGTAGAGCTTTTCATCTTCATCTAGATTACTTGATTCTGCAATAATCTCCTGCCAACTTTTAACTCTATCTACGGCTGAATCGCCATATTCTTCGGCGATTCTTGCATACTGTTTTGCACTTATTTGAAATGGGATATCAGCTAACAAGTCAAAACAAATCAGCATAACCACTAATAAAACGCTAATAAAAGTTAAATGTCGTACCATCAAAGCTTGTGCTCGAACCTAAATTGGTATGTGTGAAGCTGTGAAACGCTAAACCAGATTGCTCGTGAGACTATCAGATCATTATCTTCTTTGCCAAACCTCAAAAAAATAAGCATAATCAAACAAGTTTGAATCAGAGCTGTATTTACGTCAGAATTGAGTATTCATTTTGTGTCTGCTGGTCTGCGTCTTTTCTAGTTGCTTTGAGTTTTCGTGACTTATTTATCGAGCGTTTTTGGCTTTGCTGGATATGTCACAAATGAATATACTGGCACGGTTAGTGCTTCGTTTTGTGTACTTGTTTTATAGATGTTGACTGATAATTGAGCAAAAAGATCTGTCGGATTCTTTTACGATCGCAAACTGTGAATGTCTGTTAACAACTAATTTACATCTCAAGTTGTTGAAATATATGGGGAAATTCAATGTCCAGTGATTGGCATGGATGTTGCTTATTTTGGGTAGGTAACCATTTTTTTAAGGTAGTATAAATGAAATCTAAATTTGCATTATATGTTTCGAGCATTCTAGCTGCGCTAGTCTTTTCATCTGTTGCAAATGCGACATTGCTCAAGTTCAACGGAACGGAAGTTAATGCACTTGACCTAAACGGGGTCAGCGCAAGCTTTGAGGAATTTTACAATTATAATATCTCATCTGCACACACCGGACTAGAGGTCGTTGACGCGGTTGTTATGTTCCTGGCCGAGTTAAACGGCGAATATGCGTTATATACTATCGCCAACAAATACCGTTCGGGTGGAGCTAATGGGAAACTAGATATTGCCTTAAACGCTACTAGCGGTTCAGTATTGTTTGTTGATGATCCTAAAGAGGATTTTGGTGGAACTGCGTTCAGTTTTGCCTGGGGCGGGAACTTGACAGACGGCTTGATTTTCAGCGGTTTTGCTCCTGATTTCTCTCTTTCTGCACAGATGAGCTCTCGCCAAACTGTTCAAGGCGCATACTTTGTTGATTTCGCAGACGGCACGTTTGATTCACAGAGCTACACAGATTTGTTGCCATTAAGTGGCCAATTCGACATTACTGGCGGATCATTCGCTAGAGCGATCCCTGAGCCAAGCATATTAATGCTTATGGGGTTAGGTTTATTCGCAGCGATGAGACGTCGCGCTCGATAAAATTAGGTAAGTCACTTTTTTTGCAAAAGCCCGGTGAGTTACCGGGCTTTTTTATAACGTTTTACCCTGCTACAAAGATTTGAGCAATGTTGGTGCGCACTTGGCATAAAACGGTGCATAAAAATAACGCCTTGGCTACTTGGTGATAGAAACTTCACTGATTAAAAATAATATCTCTAACTGCCGCACAGAGAACTTGTGAACCCCTCGAATTGACTTCTGTGTTACTTAATTTAGTTTTTTTGAACAACAACCTGTTATACCAATTCCATCAACTAGCGACTTAAAAACAAAACGAATTGTTGGGATTGACCTAATCTTGACGAAATAATCTTTTTTCTATAATCAAATAAAACTTTGGTTTGATGTTTGCTTAGTAATTGGGAGAGAATTGGATTCGCTGATTCATACCTTGATTGCAGGTCGAGGACGGTAAATATGTTTCTTTGCTCGTCTATTGGATCTAACCATTAATAGGGTAATTTGTGAAAAAATTTATTGTGCTAACCAATGGAAGAAGTGGCAGTAATTATTTGGTTGATGTCCTCAATCAACATCAAAGTGTATACAATTTTGGTGAAGTGCTTGGGCCTTGGAGTAAAAAACGCAAATTTAAAACGCTATTTAACATCAGTACTGAAGAAAACTATCTTGACTTCATTTACACAAGTCGCTTTTTTTTCTACATCTCACAACTATTTTATCTAACTAAAGATAGAGCATCATTCTCACCAAAAAAACGTCGATACGTTACCCACATTGGTATCAAAGACTTTGGAATCAATTTTCAACGCTTGAATCTTGGCAGTTGGCTCAAAGACAACACCGACGTCGCCGTTATTCATTTGTACAGACGAAATCAACTTGATCGCTATATCTCATTGTGTGCAATGCAAAAATCTGGAACGGTAATGTCAAAAGATGGCGCGCAAAAAAACAAATTATCAATTGATTGTATAGACTTGTTGCGAACATTATCTGTATACGAAGAAGAAATGGCCTATCAAACTCAGCTAGCATCACAGTTAAATGCTGAACGCGTTTACTCAATCGCCTATGAGGACTTGTTCATGACCAATCAAAAGCAAGCGCTGATAGATGGTATGTTCGAATTTCTAGGTTTGGGCACCATAAAAGTTACAGATCGACATAAAAAGATCCTATCTAACGATCTGTCTGACCGGATAGATAACCATAAAGAGTTAGTACTGGCTTTGAAAAACACACCGTTTGAAAAGTATTTGGGATGATTATGAGACTGGTTTTGGCATGTTTAATATCTGTTTTACCACTTAATAAGTTACGTTGTTTTTTTTACAACACCCTTCTGGGGTATCAGATTAAAAATTCCCATGTAGGATTTCTTGCAATTATAAATATTAACAAATTTGAAATCACAGACAGTCGTCTAGGAAAATTTAATTACTTTACCGGCCCAATGAAGGTGAAGATAGGCAAAGGAGTGAAGATTGGCTTTCGAAATAAATTTAATTGTGGCAAATGGGTAGCCAAGCGAGAAGGCTACAAACGCGAGTTGGTCGTCGAACAAGGCGTGCTGATCACAAATGGCCATCATTTTGACGTTGCAGGGAAAATTCAAATCGGCAAAGACTCTGTAATCGCGGGAATCAGTAGCCAATTTTGGACCCATGGAAATGGTGTTCAAGATCATGACATCGCGATTGGAAACAATTGCTACGTAGGAACATCATCAATTTTTTGTCCAGGCGCTCAGATTGCTGACAAAACCTTAGTGGGTGCAGGTACTGTGATAACTAAGGTATTCGAGGAACAAGATGTGCTTATAGTAGGTTCTCAAGGGCAGATTAAGCAGAGATGAATATTGATCGCCGAACGATGTTAAAAATGATGGGTGGGCTCATGGCCACGCCGTTCCTAGATCTTTTTGAATCTCAAGGGATAAAAGCACTGGCAGAAAAAAAGGGAATTTCATTTGGCTCATCTGTTGGGAACGAATTGTATCGAAACGCTAAGTTTCGTCGGTTTGTATTGCACCACTGCAAGGTATTGACTCCCGAAAATCAACTTAAATGGAAGGCCATTGTACAAGCAAATCAGTCTTACAATTTCCGTGCGGCAGATCGACTTTACGATTTTTGTCGATTTAATCATCTGGAAATGCGAGGTCATGCACTCATATTCGAGAAAAGTATGACTAACTGGATCGCTTCTTGTGGATGCGATGTTGAAAAACAAATTCATAAGCATATTAAAACTCTCGTTGCTCGTTATGAAAACGTAACATCTTGGGATTTGTTTAATGAGATTAGTGAAGACGATGGGGTAGGTGGGTGGTTGCGTAAAGATGCTTTGAGTCAACGTATGGGCATCAATTATGTTAAAGGTTTTACCGAAATGGCTAACCGTATCGGTGCTGGTAAAGAGTGGGTGGTCAACGAATGGGTAGGCCCGTACAAAGATAGATTTTTTAGGAAAAAACGAAAGGCTGTGCTTAATATGTTGGAGCACATGCGCGAAAAAGATATCGCAATACCGACTCTCGGTATCCAAAGTCACTTAAAATTCAGTCAAGAAGACTATGATCAAAAAGATTGGTTAGCGTTTTGTAAAAACTGCAAAGATTTAGGTTTTCAAGTCAAGATTACTGAGTTGGATGTTTCCCACGGCGCTAAAAAGCAACTAAATAATGATGCCTCTTATGTTGCGAAAAACTTGCAGCGGTATCTAGAAGATACCTTGTCGTTTGCCAATGTGAACAGCCTCGTTTGCTGGGGACTGGTTGACGCGTACTCTTATTCAATGTCTGATGATTTGTGGGAGCAGGTAAATTTTGGATCTGCACCATTTGCGAGCGACTATTCGCACGATATTTTGGGTCATGCTATCGTTTCAGCGTTGAATAATTGTCCTGCTTATGAAGGTATATCGGCGAGCTTATGAAGAAATCAGCTCCCTACCTAATTGAACTGAGCACTAAGGCGTTGGCGTTTGTTACGTCCATTTTATTGGCCTCCACTTTAGTTGTTGCAGATTTTGGTGAGTACACCTTCGTTAGAAGTTTTGTGTTGGTTGCCAGTACCCTGTTGTTATTTGGGTTACAAACCTCTGCGTTTAAATTCGCCAATCAATCCTATGCGCTTAAATCCCATTACACTAGGTTTTGTGTGGTTTTTATTCTTATAGGTGGTGCAGTTTTCTATGCATTGTTTGGATTCTTCGGAACCGCATTCTTACAAAAGTTTACGCATCCCATAGGGGACTTTATCCAATATCTGGTGGCTTTTGGTTTGATGAATGTGTTTTTTACCGTCTATTGTAAAGCCATCGGCAAGCCTTTATTAGGGTTCCTGTTTGCGTTCTTTATTGTCTTTGGATTTTCTGTCAGCGTTGGGGTCACCTACCTATTTTTCGAGATTACATTAACTTCGTCTTTGACTCAGTTTATGTGGGTGAACGGCATCGCTTTTGCTTCTGCCGTGGCGATACTAATTGCTTACGCAGGCAATGCCAGGCCATCTAAGCAGAAGTGGCCAGTGCGGCATTGGTTATCTGTTTCATCATCAATGTGGCTGTCAGGCTTTTTGCCGATTTTTTTGTTACAAGGGCTTGTGATCATTTTTGGCTTTTATTTCGAGCAACAATTACTTGGATATTTAGGTATGGCGATCTTAGTTGTTTCTAATTTGGCTATGTTTAAAGAGGTGAGTATTTCACTTTATTTACCTCGATTAATTACCCAATTTAGCCAACATCAAAGGCTTAATCAGGCTTTGTTGTTTCGTTGTATGTTGCTGGGAACGGTTCCGGTTCTGATGATTCTGTTATCTTTGAGATTGCTCGAAGCTACGTTGTTAGGATGGTTTGATGAAAAACTTGATCCTGTTGTGTTTGATTTCATTTATGTTCTCGGGCTTGGACAGCTAATGATGGCTGTTTATCAACCCATTTTTAGGTTTGTAGGTGCCATCGGTGAGCAAACTTTGATTTTGTTCATCAGTTTAGCCTTGTTGGTGCTTTTGATCGTCGCATACGGTTATTTTGGCGCAACCCAAAACGCTTTTTTAATGGTGGCGAGTAGTGCATTTGTAAGTGCTCTAGCTACCGTAATTGGAATGATATTGTTTCGTAGGAAATGGGATTACGCATTATGATTAATTTTATCGGAATAGGCGCTCAAAAGTGCGCGTCTTCATGGATTTATGAAGTACTAAAAAACAGTGAGCAAGTATGCGTATCTCAGACCAAAGAGCTTGATTTCTTCTCTTACTATTATGACAGAGGATATCAGTGGTACGAATCGAATTTCAGTGATCATAGTAGAGCGTTGACAGGTGAAATCTCTCCTTCTTATTTTTATAATTCTGATGTTCCTGAACGAGTCCACACCTATAACCCTGAAACTAAAATTATCTTGTCATTACGCGACCCTATTAAGCGAATGTACTCAAATCATTTACATGAAGTACGTGCAGGCAATATAAGTGGCAAAAATACTGTGTTTGAAAACGCGTTTGAGAACAACCCATTGTACTTGCAACAGTCTCAGTACGCAGTCCATATTAAAAAATGGCAGCAATATTTTCCGAAAGAAAAAATGCACATTGTCTTCCAGGAAGATGTGAAACGCGACCCGCAAAAGGTAAGTGATGAGATGTGCCAATTTTTTGAAATCGAACCACTTGATTTAGTCGAGGTTAATGCGGTCAACGCAAGCGTACAGAATAAAAATAAAGTGGTTGGTAAGGCGTTTGAATTAGGTGGTGATGTGTTGAGAAAACTGGAACTAAAAGGAGCACTTAATCAACTCAAGGAATCAAAGCTAGTCGGCACAGTGTACAACAAAAATAAAGTACATATCAGTGAACTTGTGGCACCCATGAAAGAGGAAACTAGAACACATTTACAAGCGTCGCTAGCACCTCAAATGGATGAGCTAAAAGCCTTGCTCAATATCGATGCACTGCCTTGGGAGAAGGAAACCGAATTAAAATGAAGGATATCATTGATACGATCGTGATAATCGGAACTCAGCGCAGCGGTACGACGTGGTTAATGCAGGTGTTGTCGCAAGAACCAACTTTTCGAGTCTACGGCGAGGTGTTTAGAGAGATTCGGTCAGATCAGTTTAAGGGCGACCCCGCACTACGGCCTAATATGTTTTATTTAGAGTATTGCGAAGCCAAGCAAGACAAGTCGCCCATGTCTTATGTTAGCGAGGTGTTAGCTGAACCAAATAAAACGACCGTATTGAAACTTATGTATGATCAAGTTAGGAGGGCGCCTCGTTTACGTAAATTGTTGAGTGCCCCAAACGTATTGGTCGTCAATGTTGAACGAATCAACATTTTTGAAATCGCGCTTTCCAAATCAATTGCCCGCTATACAGGGGTTTACCACTCCACAGGAGACAGTCAGGTAAAAGAGTTTTCTCTTCCTTACCAAACCGTCTATCGCTTAATGATGCAAGAGAAGATAAAACAAATCATTTGCCCACCGTTGGTAAAATGGTATTCCAAACACTATTACTATTTCAGTTATGAGGAATTAGTGAGCAATATCTCTTTGATTCAAGATGCACTGACTCAGTATTTTTCACGTTCGCTAGTCATCTTTGATGCAAAATCTACCAAATGGAAAAAGACAAGTCGGTCTAATAAGTACAGTGCGATCAAGAATTTTGACGAAATCAATTCTCGCCTAAGTCATAGTGTGTTTAGGGAGTACGTAAAGTGAAAATTCTATTAGTCTCACCAGGTGGCGACAAATTTGGTGGTGGCATGGGTACGGTCACCAAAAACATTAAAGATTACATTGAAAACAGCAGTTCCGATGAGGTAAGAGTATTTGATTCCAGAGGAGAAGTGGGCTTCGCTTTGTCATTTTTATTCTTCTTTAAAGCACTGGTGGGTGTATTCAGTGAGTTATTATTTTCTAAACAGCCCACTTTACTGCATATCAACGTGTCTGAGCGATTCAGTTTTGTGCGCAAGGCTGCTTTTATTGCATTAGCGAGAGGTTTTAAGGTAAAGACTATTCTGCATCACCATGGGGCTGAGTTAATTCCGTTTTACGAAGGCGCTAGTCCTCTAAAGCGCCGCATCACGGAATATTGCATCACTCGTACTGATTGTAACCTCGTGTTGGGAGAAAAATGGCGTAGATTTATTATTGAGTCGGTGCCAAATCATGCGCCTATAGAAATTCTGTATAACGCCGTGCCACGAAAGGTTGTGGCCGACGGAAAAAGTTCGGCGATGTCGCTGTCTATGATTGCTAACCTGTCTGAACGCAAAGGCGTTGTGATCATGCTTGAAGCCATTGCCAAGGTTAAGAACTCCTTGGATGTGCGTGTTGATTTTCTCGGTGGCGGTGACACCGAGAAGTATGCCCTGAAGGCTAAGGCTCTCGGTGTTGACCACTTGTGCCATTTTCACGGCTGGTTGGCCCGTGACAAAGCCCTATCAATCATGTACCAGTCTCATGCACTTGTCCTTCCCTCTTATGATGAGGGGTTGCCAATGGTCATTCTCGAGGCAATGGCGCAAGGTGTGCCAGTGATTTGCACTCCTGTTGGCTCTATCGGCGAAGTTTTTACTCATGAAAAAGAATGCCTGTTTGTCGATGTTGGCAGTGCCGATTCTCTTGCTGAAGCAATACTTCGTTTGTTGTCTGATAGCGAGTTGCAGCAGCAACTTGTGGACAACGCCACCCAGACCTATGAGCGTCAATTCTCAATTGAAAACTACATGTCATGTTTAGAAAACATTTACCAAAAATTGTAGGTCTAGGCGTCATTTGTTTGTGTTTTGTCAATCCTGCATGGGCTGATAACGTTAATATCTTGATGCTAGGTGACTCGATCACTCAAGGAGGTAAGAAGCCAAATGAATTCAGTTATCGATATTCTTTGTTCCAATTGTTAGTTGATGAGCATATCTGTTTCGATTTTGTCGGAACACGAAATCACCCACATAAAGCTGGGTTTATATGGCCCAAATACAAAGGTTTGAAATTTGATCGAGATCATGAGGGATATTACGGGATTACAACCAAAGGGTTGTTAACCAAAATAAAGCACAAGCAAAATCAATGGAAAGCTGCAGATATTGTTTTACTGCATATTGGCACAAATGATCGAAAATCGGATACTTTTCAGGTTGACGTTGTGGCGCCGTTGAAACAGATAATGGAAGAACTGCGAACACTTAACCCTAACATTCTGATATTTGTATCTTTACTTAACCAAAACTATGGGAACATTGATGGTGTAAGAAGCGCGTTGCAACAAGCAATCACCTGGGCACAAGGGCGAGGTATGCGAGTCTTTCCAGTGCAACACAATATTGGATGGACAGAGCGCCCTAATTTGGAAAATTCTGACACCCTTGATTGGGTCCATCCTAACATACGAGGTCAGAATAAAATGGCATCAGTTTGGTTTAAAGAAATGGAAAAACACTATGCATTCTCACGTAACTGCCGACGCTGAGCAACTACCATTAGTATCAGTTGTTATTCCTGTATACAACCGAGAAGAAGAAATTACAGGTGCGATTAAAAGCCTTAATCAGCAGACTTATCGGCACTTTGAGGTGATATTTGTCGATGATTATTCTACCGTACCTTTATCAAACACCTTATCCCAATTAGATTTGTTTATAAATTTTCCTTTTGAAGTTTTACGCAACAAAGAAAATAGCGGCGTTTCCTATTCACGAAATCAAGGCGTGCGAGCAGCAAAGGGGCAATTCATAGCCTTTCTCGACTCAGATGATCAGTGGTATGACACTAAGCTGGAACGTTGTGTTGACGCGTGTTTAGTTCAGCAAAAATCTACTTTCTGCATGAGCAAAACGCGAGTTTTGAGAGATGGTTATGAAGAAATTGTGCCTAAAGCAAATATTGAGCAATTTGCTTCTGGCGAGAACTATTTGTTTGTACATGGGCATTTTGCTCAGGTCAGTGCGTTTTTTCTAAGCAGCGACTTGGCCAAATCAATTAAATTTGATGAATCATTAAGTCAATACGAAGATTTTCTGTATTTTATCCATGGGTTTAATAGCGCTGAGCAAATCGTGTTCGTGGATGAGACGCTAGTCGTTTGGAATGATGAGTCGAGTCAGGGAAGATTGAGTCAAAATAAAGCATACAACCAAGCTACTACTTTTATTGACCTGGTTTCATCTGATTTAGCTCGCAAGGATATGGCCTGCTTCTATTTACGCTATGTTATACCTTATTACTTTTACCAAGACATCCGTTATGCGCTTGCCTGCGTTTATCGCGCATTGATTCAAAGTGAAATGTCTAAAAAAGCTATTTTGTGGATGACATTTAAAGGTGTAATTGGGGACAAAGTTATAACTGCAATACGAGGCGCGGTGAAGAGATGAAAGACTTGGCGCAAAATATTCATGTATTTGATACGTCGACTCAGGCACTTGATGAAATTGAGGCTATGGCTAAAAACGCCGGCGTTAACATTGTGTCATTCGTCAATGCCCATGCCTGCAATATGTCAACCAAGTCTCCGGATTTTGAGCATGCGCTGTTGAATTCAGATCTACTTTTGAGAGATGGGATCGGTACAAAAATTTTACTCAAGTGTTTTTCTAGAGCCGCAGGCGCTAACTTGAATGGCACAGACCTAATCCCACTAATTCTTGCCAGGCTGTCAAATAAGCGAGTGGTATTTATCGGTACCCAAGAGCCTTACATTTCTGAAAGTGTAGAGGTGTGTAAGAATCAAAATATCAACGTTATCGGTTATATGGATGGGTTTGGCAGCAATCCAACAATGTTAAGATTTGTTGAGAAACATGCGCCGGATATTGTTATTCTTGGGATGGGCATGCCCAAACAGGAATTGTTTGCTATGTATTTAAAAGACAATTTTCAACAAGATCTCTTAATCGTTAATGGCGGAGCTATTTTCGATTTTTTGGCAGGGCGTTTTAATCGTGCTCCAGCGTTTTTCCGTGATAACGGGTTAGAATGGTTTTATCGACTTATAAATGAACCTAGACGTTTGTTTCAGAGGTATGTGTTAGGAATTCCAATATTTTTTATTAAAGTAATATATGCTCGATTTATCCAGTAGTTTTAGGAAACTGATATATTTAACCTTTGTCGTGTCGCTTTTTTTGTCGACCGGCGCTGTTGTGGATTTCTTAATATCTGGAGCCTCTGTAAGGGAACAGCTCGAAGAGGGGAACAGCCAACTGCGCATGATACTGTGGTTACCCATATATTTATCTTGCGCGGTGATCACGGTTGTATACTTTCGAAAAATCCGACATTTTTTTGAACAAAATTTAGCATTTTTGACGCTCTTAGGGCTAGCTGTAATATCTTTCAGCTGGTCGGCACTCCCAAGCTTGTCGCTGTATAGTTCTTTGCAACTTGTTTTGTTGAGCTGTTTTGCCATCGTTGTGGGATACACCTATTCTATCGAATTTATTCTCAAGCAAATTTTTTATGTCTTTCGGCTAATCATTATATTGTCCTTTCTGTTTGTCATTTTACTGCCAGAATACGGCATTTCTGTTTACGTCGGAGAAAATGCATTTCGAGGTGTTTTCCCTGAAAAAAACAGACTGGGGCAAATTCTGGTCTATTTTTTCTGTTTAAACTTTGCGTTTTTTGAGAAAAAAGCGACGAGCATTTTATCTCTGATTATTGCCACTATTCTATTGTTGGGGAATGGGTCTGCTACTGCATTAGTGCTCATTTTATTGTTGCCCTTACTCGTGCGGTTTTCCCCCGTTTTTTATGGTGACCGCGATAAAATCATGGTTAATTCCTTTTTTGTTGTCATGATTATTTTGATGGTAACGGTGTTCATCATGTTTACCTATGAGTACTTCTTGATGTTATTAGGTAAAGACCCGACCTTAACCGGAAGAACTGAGCTATGGGCGTTGGGTTTAGACTCGGTGATGCAGAAACCGCTATTGGGTTTTGGTTACAATTCGTTTTGGAAATACGATGGTGGTATGGGAGGCGAATACATTCGCTACATTCTGACGTGGGGGCCAATGAGCATGCACAATGGTTGGTTTGAAACGCTGCTGCAATTGGGAATGGTCGGCTTTGGGATAGCTCTATTTGTTTATTTTAAGTTGGTAAGGCTAGTCGTTACCGCGATGAACTATTCAGGATTGGAAAAAACCTCTAAATGCCTGTTTTTGTTCGTTACGGTTTATTTTGTCTGGACACTCATGCAGCATATTATTCTTCGTCACCAGGAATTCAGCCATTTTCTGTTTGTCATATTGCTTTCGTCGCTAACGGCTTACAAGTATGCAGTGGAGAATGAATCGAGTTCTACATCCTCTAACAGTCAACTGTCTGTTGATTCGTAAAATGAAGGTGAGCGCCTATTTTGTAATGCGTCATTTAAGGCGTTATCTCGCAAGGACTGATGCTCATATGTCACCTTTTTGAACAGCTTCCCCTAGTCACGTTGATGGAACTTTACCGTTTCACCGTTCGCGCGAAGCAAGCTAGCGTCTACATTTTTACAATTTTTATCTACTTTAAGTAAACCAATCGCTGAACCATTATAGAGCGTTCGAATTTTTTGCTTCCCCGGTTTACGGTGTTTGATTGTCATATTTCTGCGTTGAGTGAACCAGTTTAACGGCGATCTTGGCCCATAGAGGATGCGATTGAGCCGATCAAACCAACGTATCAAGGTGTCAGGGAATTCGTTTTTGATCCCGCTACTGGTTATTTGGGTAATGTGTGGACTATTACGCCGAAACTTTAGGGTGATGTCGTATACGAATGAATAATGTACATCCCCTGATAAAATGACAAAGTTAGGTGGTGTTTTGTAATGGCGGAATATGTTGAGAATGACACTTGCTGTGCCTTTATGTGCCATCCAATTTTCAGCGTCAACGACAAGAGCTTTGCCAAAAAACGTAAATATTCGTTGCACAGTTTCAATCAGTTTTACGCCAAAAATGGGTGCAGCCGAGACCATGATGACAGAGGGTTGGTTGATGAGTTCTTGTTGTAAATCACACAACGCTTCCCAGTCCATTAATCCTGAAGGTTTAACTAAACTGGACTCTGAACGCCAGCGTTGGGTTCGTGTATCAAGAACAACAATCTTTGGCGCTGTATCAAGGGTGTAATGCCATTGATCCCAATGAAGAATGGCATCAATAGTTTCATCGTGGTTAATAAGCCCTGAATCTGTGAAATGGCTCGACAATTTTTCTGTCAGAGGAGAGATTTTATCAACGTCATTGCCCCAGCCCTGACACAACCAATAACCAAGTATGGCATTGCCAACAATTCGTTTGGCAAACGGATGGTTGTATACAGCGTCTTCCCAGCCACGAGTCAGATTCCAGTCGTCGGTCACATCATGATCATCGAATATCATGTAGACAGGTATGTGCGCCAATGCGCGTCGAACGCGATAAAGCCCTTGGCTGAATGCTTCTATGTCAGCCTTCTCTTGCGCAAATTTTTCTTTAAACTCGTCGGCAATATTTTTATCAGACATTATGGCGGTTTGCCACATTTCAGGTGACCAAACCAGAATGTACATCGCAATCACTTCTGCCAGACTAATCAAATGATTGTTGGCATTAACCGACGTGAAAATAGGCTTTTTCTTGGCGGCAAAAAAGTATGACATAACCGTTTCGCTGGCAACATCATCAGGCAACAACATAGGGCGTTGATAATAGCCATGCTCGTGCTCTGTCAGCTTCGCACTGTTTTCCAACCCTTCTAACGGTAAGTCTTCGTGGAACAAACCTAACTGGTCGATAACATTATGAATGGCGCAAAGGGTCGGCCCAGCGACGTCATCGATATACACTTGGTCGCCGCTTAAGATCAGCATGTCAGGTTGGTCAGATGGATTATTGAAGGCGTTTTTGAGTGTGTCATCAACCGCGAGTAAACCATCGTCACTTTGATGGTGTGGTTTTCGACATGAACCATGTAGTAAATTCGATATCTCACTTTTGAACACAAAACTCATACAACTATGCTGTTCATATAAAATGTCTTTCAAAGAAACACTGGCAGAGGTTTCCTTTCCAGATTGGTCGACGGTTATAACATCATAAAAATAACGATCTCCGTTGATTAACTTCGATTCAGGTTGAACGTGTAAAACTTGAATAAAGGCTCGTTCGCCAACTTGCACTGACTGGTGTTGTGTTGAGTTTAACTCCTGTTCAAACAAACACGCACCGTGGGTGTCTTTTAATACCAATTTGATTGGAGATAAGACAGAGGTGACAATCCAGACTGTGATCCCTGACTCATTGACTGCACGTAAAATTGGGCCGGCAATAATTTTAGGTATCGGCGTTTCACTACAGGCGGTGTGAACATGGGATTTTTCTGTTGATTGAGAAGTTTTGTTATTAGATTCGTCAGCCAAGATATCAATTTGTTTTTGTTCAAACTTAGTTCAAGTCTGCACTATGCATGGCAAGGTGATCAAATAGTTTTCTGAATTACTTGATCTTGCCCGAGCTTCACTTTATAAATCCTGTCTGTCATGTGTATAGGAATCTCATGAAAAAACACTACCTTGGTTGGATTGTTCTGACCTTAACCGTCCTTAGTGGTTGTTCAAATAATAAAGTTGAGTCGACTTACATCAGTGTTAAAGGGCAATGGCTGGTGGAGACCAACGGCGATGTCATGCTTAACCCTCAAACTTCTGGATTGAAGCTTTGGCGCGACAAATTACTCAGTGTGTCAGACGCCAGTGCCGATGTTTCACAACAACTACAATTGCATGTCATTTCTAAAGATGATGCAAGGGTGGCCTCAAAATCGTTGCCGATGCAGATGTCAGCAAGGGTGGGGCAAAGTTGTTTTGGGCCCTACTTAAACGACTCTCCTGACTTGGAAGCCTTGGCTGTGGATCCCAGAGACGATAGGGTGATATTGGTCGTTACCGAAGATGCGACCCGCAGTGTCGGCATGTCACAAGAATGTCAGCTACGATTTAACAACAGCGGCTCAACGGATTATCCCACAGTATTGATCCGCCTGGAGCTGCAGGATGACAATACTCTGTTAATGACTCACGCAAGGCCGCTTCAGTTCGCTTCAGAATATAGTATTGGTAACTTCCCTAATGACGGTGTGGAAGCATTGGCTTTTTCGCCTGACGGTACTTTGTATCTCGGGCTGGAAAAAGACATCACCAATCATGCAAGAATTTTCTCTTTGGCCATCAATGACCAATTTTGGTCGACGGATGACTTTGCCCAAGTCATAGATGAAAAGTTTGATATTCCACAATTCGATTCAGGTACGCATCCAATTAATGGTATGGACTATTTGCAAGTTCCTAATCATAAAGGGTTTCTCGTTGCCGCTGCACGCAATGACAATCAACTTTGGATCATTGATATAGAAAAACAACGTTCAACTAAAGTTGTTCCATTACAGTTTTTAGCACCAACAAATTCCCAAGATAAAACATGCCCAGACTATGAGCTTATGGACAATTCTTCTCTAGAAGGTGTAGCAATCAACGGCGATACGATTTGGATGGTGAATGACCCATGGAAACGACACTACCTTGACAACGTGGTGTGTGAAACGAATCGTTCGCGTTATGAAAAGTTTGCACCACTGTTGTTTTCAATGCCCATTCAACCAAACTGGTTAAACTAGGAAAACATGCCCGCCGATAATTAACGGGCCAATGGGTTAACTTTTTAAGCGACTAGCAAAATTCTTTTTAAATTTAGCTAATTTTGGTGCCACAACCATATTGCAGTATTGGTTTTGCGGATTGTTGCTGAAATAGTCCTGATGATAATCTTCCGCTTGGGTGTAGTTGTTAATCTCTACAACTTCAGTTACGACAGGTTCAGGCCAGATATTTTCTGCTCCAATTTCTGCAATGATTTTCTCAGCTTCCGCCTTTTGAGCATCATCATGGTAGAATATTGCGCTTCGGTACTGGGTGCCAACGTCATTCCCTTGTTTGTTGAGCTGCGTAGGGTTATGCAGCGCAAAAAAGATTTCCAGCACGTCGCGATAAGTTAATTTGTCTGCGTCAAAATTGACTCGTACTACTTCCGCATGTCCCGTGTTTCCGGAGCATACTTGCTCGTAGGACGGGTTATTGGTGTGTCCGCCGGCGTATCCAGAAAACGCCGATTCAACACCTTCAACACTGTTAAACGCAGACTCAATGCACCAAAAGCACCCCCCAGCAAGGGTTGCATGTTGAATATTAGCCATTTTCTTTCCTTTTCTTTTTTACCCACAAAGGGATTCGTACACATCGTTACTACACAACATGGTTGCGTAAAGTTGAAAGTTCAAGTCATCCAGCAAGCTAACTTTTACGTATTCATTGCAAACCTTAGATAAAAAAGTGTTTACCAAATGGTTTATCGCTTGATTGACCCTTTTCAATTAGAACGGAAAGAACCGAATTGAAGTTCAAAATATTTTATGACAGCTATTGCCCCTTGTGCATGATTGAAATGCGCAAATTAAAGTCATTGGATGTGCACTCCACTATTGAATTTGTGGACATACAGGCTCCAAAATTTAGCACGGATTATCCTAACTTAGACTGGCAAAGGTTAAACGACCGAATACATGCACAATTGCCAGATGGCACAATGGTAACTGGCCTGGATGCAACACATGAGGTGTGGAAACAAGTGGGCAAAGGTTGGGTCTATGCGCCGCTGCGCTGGCCGCTCGTTCGATGGTTTGCTGATCGGGTTTATAACGTCTTTGCCAGGCACCGGTATCGAATATCGTTCTGGTTGACTGGCAAACCGCGTTGCAGCAGTTGCCAGCCTTTATCGGAAGATCCCTCTCTTTGCACTACTGAATCGTTAAAATCACAAGCGAAAAAAGAGGCTTAAATGCAATCATCGACTACCCATTCACATGCTTTAGTCATCGGTGCAACAGGAGGGATTGCCAGGCAATTGCTTGAACAACTTATCGCCAGTGGTCGCTATAAAAAGGTCTTTGGCGTGACGCGCTCGCCCGATAGAGGTGATGTGGCTGGCGTGGAATACTTATACGCCGATAGCCAGTCAGAGCAAAGCATTCAAGCGGCAGTGCAACACGTCCTCCCATTTGGCCATTTCGGTCTGGTGATCTGTTGTATTGGCGCATTGTCAGGCCATCAAAATGGCGTCGAACTGTCTCCAGAAAAGCGCCTTGAAGATATCACTAGTGAGCAATTGCAAAGTTATTTGTTAACAAACACCATTGGCCCCATGTTGTGGATTAAACATCTTATGCCTTTAGTAAAAGGTGCAAGCAAGAGCCAGATCGTATTGTTTACCGCAAGGGTTGGTAGTATCTCTGACAATAAATTGGGTGGTTGGTATGGCTATCGTGCCAGCAAAGCAGCATTGAATATGCTGATCAAAACCGCCCAAGTAGAATACCAAAGACGGGCAAAAAACGTTGAGTTTGTCAGCTACCATCCAGGAACGGTTGACACCAAACTGTCCAAGCCATTTCAGGCAAATGTACCCAAAGAAAAACTATTCAATGCTGAATTTACTGCCAAGCAGCTATTAACTCACCTCCAAACGCTAAATATAGAGCAATCGCCACACTACATAGACTGGAACAACCAACCCATACAGTGGTAAGTTTACAGCTTATTAACAACCTTTATGGTCTCAAGCGAAGACATTTTTACTTTTCGCTGATACCATCTTGCGCAATCAAAATATAATAAAAAAAGGAAAATACTATGGCAGCAAGCCGCGAACAGTTTGGTTCTCGTTTAGGTTTTATTCTTGCCGCTGCAGGTTCAGCAGTTGGCATTGGTAACATGGTGGGATTTCCCGTTGCCGCAACCAAAAACGGTGGCGGTGCATTTTTAATAATGTACGCCGTGTTTGTTGTACTGATTTGCTTACCTGTCATGTTGGCAGAAATGTCAGTTGGCCGTCACAGCCGCAAAGATCCGCTAAACGCCTATGTGTCGATGACGGACAAAGAGCCCCATTGGCGATTGGCCGGCTGGTTGTCGATCATCACACCATTTATGATTGCGGTATTTTACCTGGTAATTACTGTGTGGATCTTTGGATACTTATTCCAATCTGTTACCGGTAACCTAGATGCCCTGGCAGATCCAGCAACCTTTGGCAATTTTATTCAATCCTCTGAACTGTTCATTTACATGGTTGCGGTCCTGGCGGTGGTGTACCTTATTTTGCAAGGTGGCGTAAAACAAGGCATTGAAAAAGCCGCTAAAGTGATGATGCCAGCATTGTTTATTATGCTCATAGGCTTAGTAATTTTTGTCCTAACTTTAGATAACGCCTTTGCTGGTGTGCAATATTATTTGGTGCCAGATTTTAGCAAAATTGACGCCTCAGTGGTCAGTGCTGCGCTGTCTCAGGCCTTCTTCTCACTGTCTCTAGGTATGGGCATAATGATCACTTATGGCTCTTATCTGGACAGTAAAACTGATGTTCCAGGGTCTGCTAAATTTGTCGCATTGGCTGACACTGCGGTAGCCTTTATTGCTGGCCTTCTCATACTTCCTGCCGTATTTTCATTTAATCCAAATACCAATACTGCTGATTTGAGTGATTCATCAGTAGGGATGATTTTCACCTTCTTACCGAAGATATTTTTAGCACTGCAAGCATCAATCGGTTATATCGGTGCGAGTGTAGTGGCGAGCTTATTCTTCTTGTTGGTGTTTTTTGCAGCGATCACGTCTTTGGTTTCGATTTTTGAAGTACCGGTTTCGGCCTTTATGGAATCTAAAAGGGCCAGTCGTAAAAAGGCACTAGGTATAATGGGCTTATTGTTGGTGGTTACCTCAGCAATTGCTTCGATGTCTTTTGGTATTTGGGACCCTGTAACTGCCTTCGTAAATTACGCTGGTCAAACGAAATCACTGTTTGATGTGATTGTAGATGTGTTCTACGACACCATATTGCCACTGAACGGGCTATTGATATGTTTGTTTGTTATTTACCGTTGGAAAAAGCAGAATTTCAATCATGAACTGGATCAAGGCTCACCGAGTTATGAAGGGAGTCTGTTTGAAAAATATGTAGATTTTTCAGTTGGAACCTTCATCCCAGTCATCCTGTTTTTGGTGTTCATTAACACGGTTGCGCTCAAGTATTTTGGTGAGGCAATAATAGGTTAATTTACTGCGAAATCATTTCTGCTCGCCAATGCGAATGACTTGTGCATTGGTGAGCAATTTTCATGCTTACAACATATCGTAAGGGCTGGAAAATTCCAGGTTCAATCCTAAGGTTTTCAAGGTAAATTCGCAGTTAATTGACTTACCTGCTTCTTCACTGGTTGTCGGTCTGAAGCTAGGAAGGGGTAACCCCATTTTTTCTGCCGCATCAGAGTAATAGTTGGCCCGAGTAGGGTGTTCAATAGCGCACAGGTGCAATGTGTGTCCATAGATTTCGTTTTCACAAATCGCTTGTATTGCGTTAATAACGTCTTTCCTATGCACCAAATTAACTACCTGTTGTCCGTTTTCGATGTTTTGTCTGCCAGATAAACTGCGCGCAGGGTGTCTATCTTCACTAACCAATCCTGCCAATCTTAAAATGCAAGCTTGATCAGAAAAGACCTTGCGCAGATGCTTTTCTATTTCAACGTGGGCTTTAGCGCTGGTTGTTGCAGCGTCAGTCTCAGAATACTCATAAACCGTTCGGGATTGGTTGCCATAGACTGCGGTGGTACTGACAAAAATCACATGAGACGTGCCACACATCTGTGCCTCAGAAACTAGCGCCTGCATGTTATTAATAAAAACAAAGGGCTCATAGGATTTTCTGCCTGGGGGAATATTAATGATCAGGACGTCACTACTTAATAGCGAAACTACCTCTGGAGAAGCTAAATCGTCTCCCAATTGATAACATTGACTTTCGATGCCTTGCGCTTGCAGTGCATTCACTCCATCGACTGAACGCTTTGTGGCCACTACATCGTGGCCAGCTTCTATCAAACGTTTTGCAAGTGGCTGTCCTAGCCAGCCACCGCCAATGATCGTTATGTTCATTTTATTTCAATTTTTTTCCATGAGAATCAATTGAGATAATATTCAAACCAGAAAGTTCTTTTACTGAGGCCTGAAGGTTGTTTTCTACATAATCGACGCCAGCCAACTGAGAACACAAAGCATCCGCTTTTATTTCAAGTTCCTCGGCTTGTGATTCGATACGTTGTTCGATATCTGCCGCAAAGTCTTCCATATTGGCTTCGAAACTATCTGTATCGCCACCGTTAAACATCATTTTAGTGCCAATGGCAACGAGCAAATGACCAATTGAAGACATAACAACTTCTTCAATCGCTTCTTCAAATTCGTTTTCCCATTGCGGACCAAATACTTCGCCATCGCTGAAGTGTGTAGAGTCTAGTCTGATGCTGCCATCTTCAGCATAAAAGTTGTATTGAATTTTATCTTTGATTTCGTCCAGCTTGTCGTTGATGTTATCCACTGCACTTGAATCGGTCCCTAACAAATTACCAAATACCTCAGTCACTGCTGTGCTGGCAATTGCCACACCATCTAATGCAATATCAGCTACGGCAGGCACTGCGCTGTATATTCCGTCATAGTAACTCGACATCCAGTTTTGCTGTTCGGCGTTTAACAAAACCTCATCGCCATTCACGTAAACCACTTCGCCAGCTTCGATACGGATCACATCTTTATCTTCGGTGGTTATGGTAAGTACTTCATCAATCAAGGAAACCTGACCGTCAATGTTGATATTGCAACTGTCGTGGTTATTGCCTGCAAAAGCAGTGGTGGAACAAAGGGCGATACTTGCTGCGATCAGAGTCTTTTTCATGTTGAATTCCTTTACGACCTAAAAGGTCTGGTTTAATCACTTGTTAAATGTACTTGTTAAACTGAGCAATACTTAGACCAATATCGAAAAAGATTTATTAAACAGTAAGTTATATAAATAACTTTTAAAAAGTACGTAACCTTCTTGTGACATAATTGCGACTCTTTACTAAAAGTTAGTGAATTTCACCACTAATTAGAAAAAGATAATTGTTACACGGATTGATTTAGATCATTCCCCAAATCACTGATTTTGGTGCATAATATAACAAGTCTATTATATTGGTATTGGAAAGAGCATGTTAGAAGCGATCTTATTTGGGTTGACCGTATTTTCTTTTGTTATTGGCGTAAGCTGCGTCATCATGGGATTTATCCCTTCTCCAGCAGGAGGAATGCGCGAAAAAGTTGAATACAGTTTCTTTGGTGTGACTGGTTTAGTGATTGGATTGTTATTGTTAATAGCGCTCATGTGGTAAATACCTTTACTTCAAATATTCGAACGCGGTGGACGGTTGAACGGCACCGCGTTTTTCTTTTTTACGGCTTCCTGGCATTTGTGCAAATTTCGTATGTTCTTTATACAACTGAGCTTTCGACTCTCTATTTCACTTTATATCTTAGTCTTATCGAGTAAGATATTTTAAATCTCTTTGGAATCTGCACAAAAATGACCGAAAAATTTAAAGTTCCCCATACCCTTATCTTATTACTTTCGATGATGTTAGTTGCCTATCTGGCCACCTGGCTTGTTCCACAAGGTTTTTTTGAGACGGTTACTTTAGAAAATGGCCGCCAGGCGGTCGTTGCGGGTACCTATGCACTTTCAGACGATCAGATCCGCCTCTCACCCATGGACTTTTTGGTGGCGATACCAAGAGCATTAGCCGCAGCACAAGATGTGATATTTTTTGTATTTATCGTAGGCGGCGTGCTTGCAATCGCACGTTCAACCGGAACCATTGATGCGCTCATTGGTAGCTTATTGGAACGTTTTGGTCACAAGCCTCAATTGCTTATCTTTATGGTGGTTTTTACCTTTGCAATGGCATCAGGTGCGATTGGTACTGCAGGGGAGTACATACCCTTTGTGTTGATCTTGGTTGGCCTGTGCAAAGCCATGCGGCTCGATGCGATGACAGCCGTTGGCATGGTTGTTACAGGGTATGGCTTTGGATACGGCGTATCGGCATTTAGTCCTTTTACAGTGATGGTGGCCCAGCAAGTCGCTGACGTACCCTTGTATTCAGGCATCGAATTGCGACTGGCGATATTTGTTCCTTTTGTCTTGATTGGCTTTCACCACGTTTGGCGTTATGCAAAAAAAGTGCAGCAAGACCCGGCCAATTCAATGACTGCCAATCTTCCTTGTCCGTTAGGCACAGCAGAAACAGAGGATTATCCTGTTCTCAATACGCGCCATAAATTAATCTTGTTTGGTCTGGTTGCGACCATTGCTACTGCGGTTTGGGGCATTTCGCAAAAAGGTTGGTATCTCTATGAGCTGGGAGCGATGTTCATTTTGTGGGGCATGTTTACTGCCATTGTCGGTCAACTTGCAGCAGATACTGCTGCGAATAAATTTATCGAAGGGGTGCAAGATCTCGCTACTACCGCGATTTTGATTGGTGTGGCGCGAGGGATTGCGTTAATCATGGAAGATGGACAAATACTGCACACGCTGGTCTACGGAATGTCAGCGCCACTGTCTCACCTTGGTGCAGAATTGGCGGCTGTGGGAATGTTTATCATGCAAACCATTCTTAACCTGTTTATTCCATCTGGAAGTGGCCAAGCCTATGTCACCATGCCATTGATGGCGCCAGTAGGGGATCTGATTGGGGTTAATCGTCAAATTGCGGTACTTGCCTATCAATTTGGTGACGGCTTCTCAAACATGATCATTCCGACCAATGCAGTACTTATGGGGATCATCGGGATGGCAGGGGTGCCTTATCACTTATGGTTTAAGTTCTGCTTCCCATTAATTATCAAGCTGATGCTGGCCGCGTCTTTGGTGTTAGTACTGGCTGTTGTCTTCGATTACGGTGCTGATGTGCAGCCTGTTATTACCGCTGTAGATTTACCGATGCAACTGATAACTAGCTGATGTTTTCGTGGGATAACAACAAAAAAGGGTGCCAATGGGCACCCTTTCAATATTAAAACGTTAACTTAGGCTTTTTTAGCAGCTAGCTTAGCAACAACGTCAGTCAAAGCGTCGATTTTAGCTCTGTTTTAGCTTGTTTACTTTTACCAGAATCAAGCGGTTTGTGTTACCATTTCCTTCTTTTAAGTCGATGTGCTTAAAGCTGTTGTTTACAATCGTTAAAAGGACTTAATTTTGAGCTGTATTAAATTTCCTCTTATCTCATTCGTGCTTTCCCTTTCAATTGTTTCCGCTTCACTAGTAGCATCGGACGATCCATTGCATTTTCGTCAATGGCAATTCGAAGGAAATAGTGTTGACTCAGATCCAGGTGGTTACAGGTTTGGTGTTTTGGAAACAGAGAATGCACTTGGCCAAGGGGAAGAAAACGTTGTAATGATTATATCCTTTGGGTCTCAAACTAGTCACGAAGACCTACAGCAAGCCTTTTGGAACAATGCTAATGAAGTACCAAATGATGGCGTTGATAATGACTCAAATGGCTATATAGATGATGTTAGCGGCATTAATATAGCAGATCAAAATGGAGACTTGACCGACAATGATGGTTGGGGAACAAGCTTGGCGGGTATTATTGCCGCTCAATCAAATAATGGCTTGGGGATTCGCGGTATTTCCCCTGCAACAAAAATAGTTTCCTGTAAAGTACCTGATAATTTTAATGCGCAGCCGATAATTGACAATGTCGCTGTTATTGAAGAGTGCGTTGATTATGCCATTCAATTAAAAAACAACGGCGTCAATTTATTTGCAATCTCAATTTCGTTTTCCATTGGGCCAGGCTTTTACACGCCAGAAACAGAAGATGCTGTCAAACTTCTACTCAGCTTATCGGACAAAATAGAATCGAATGACCTTTTATTCATAAGCGGAATGACAAATACACCTGACTACGACGGGGAACACTTGGATTTCATGCCTATCTTCCCCTTTTCATTGCATAGCCCTAACATAGTATCAGCATCTAGACTCAAAAGAGGATTGTCTACATATGGCAACTACGGCCGATCTGCTACGACTTCCATCGTTGTTGAAGACACGATATCAACAGTACCTTTTGAAAAGTATGTTTCTAATGGAGACTATGTTTTAGAAGTTACCCCAGCTAGTTCCAATGTCACGGTTTCTGATTGGATAAATATAATAGAACATCCCGACGACTCAGAGGCAATGACTTGGCACATTGAACCATTGGCAAATAACGGAGGGCGCTCTGAAATCGTTCTCCCTGCTATTAATCTTGCTGAACTGAATACATCTAAGCTACTCATTGATGTCAGTCTCAAACGAATTAAGCGGGTGAATAGCCTAAACCCTAACAGACATCCCATTTATACCGATAGCGTAGGTTTTGTCAATCTGGAATTCCGGGTCGTTGGTACTGAAGAATGGCAAATTTTTACTAATGGTTTTGCCAAAGCGCGCGGGATTTGGGACCTATATACCGCCGAGCTCGATCTAAGTAATTATTATTTTCCCCCAATTTTAAGTGACTCAGTTATCGAATTAAAATTAGTGATTTCAGGCGACGAGACCTATGTAGATAGATTTCATGTTTGGGAAGAGGACAATGGGCTCTGGGTTGATGGTTATGATTATGTAGCGCCCGGTAATCCGGGAGAAGGAATTCTCACCGCAATGGCTGCGGTGATAAAGTCACACAACAATGATTGGCCTGCCTGGAAAATTGCCAATGCATTGGCTTCTGGTGGATCATACGAAGAATTTTTCCCAAATTACAGATATCCAATAAATATAGCCGGGAAGGATCTCTTGACGCTATCCGGAAACAATCAGGGCGCCCTTGATTGTGAAAATAAAGTGATTCAAAGAAGGTTACTGCCATCAAATAACCATACTAACTATGCTGTTGTGAACGAGGCTTTTAAAGTCAAAACGAAAAGTATAAATTGTGAGCAACCAGGGGAGCAGTACACCTATACCGATTCTATAACTGGTGATACTTTCCAATCGCGCGACGACGGTTTGGAATTTGACGTACACGCGAATGATGGCATGGGAATTCTAACTTTTTCTTCAAGCACTCCCAGAGACATCACTCTAACTAATCCTCTTGATTACGATTTAAACCTCATTGTTTTAAATGAGTATCAACCTGTCTCAGAAATAACAGCTGAATGGGTGGTTATTGATAGAAACGTAGATGAACAATTAGGTCAGTGGGAAAATAGCCCCGTTGAATTAAGGTTAGGTGGGGTGACTACCGATATCAGTAAATCGTTCAGTTTCAGCAGCGGCACACAACGTTACGGGCTAGTGACATCTGAAAGCCCTTTCTTACTTGTAGATTCTTTAAAACAGAAAGACGCTAGGTTAAAGCAACAAACTAAACAACCAGAAGCAACAAATAACGCAGCTAAGGACCTCGCAAACTCTAACCCAGTGATAGTAGAGCATTCAAATAGTCACTATGACGATAGTGTATTCGTAGACAAACACCTCAATTCGGTGCGCATTTATGCTGCTCCAGTCAAACTTGACTCATACGCATCGAAACGCGAATGGATAAAAGGGGAAGCTCCCAACCGAAACATCATCGTTGCATTTGGCGATTTCATTCAAATTGTACTCCAGGAGAATGAGGGCTCTATTCAATTTAATTTTGGTAGTCTTCCAGCAGATCTTGAAGGTGAAGTTTACGAAATTGGTATCGAGGTTGGTCTTCAATATAGGCAAAAACGTAGCATTACTTTGACGTCAAACACTTCCTATTTTATGGATCTGGATTCAGATGGTGATGGTTTATTAGATAGCAATGATCATGACAACGACAATGACGGCGTTGATGACAATAATGATATTTTTCCTTATTTAGCTGACGAAAGTAGAGACTTTGATCGTGACGGTTTAGGCGATAATGCAGATTCTGACGACGACAACGATGGCGTTTTAGATGCAGAAGATGCGTTTCCCTTTGATACTGACAACGATGGTTTTAACAACGACACAGACAATGATGATGATAATGACGGTATTAACGATGATTCGGATTTGTTTCCACTAGATCCATCGGAAAGCGCCGACTTTGATGGTGATGGTGTTGGGGACAATGCTGACCGTGACGATGATAACGATGGTGTTGAAGACGAAGAAGATAGTTTTCCATTTAACCCTAGTGAGAGTTTAGATTCTGATGCCGATGGAATAGGCAACCATGCTGATATTGACGACGATAGTGATGGCATTTTAGATGCCGAAGACCTTTTCCCATTAGATACCGATAATGATGGAATGGATAATCGTAACGATACTGATGATGATGGTGACGGAACGGAAGATTTGGTAGATGACTTTCCATATGATCCATCAGAAGCAACGGATACGGATGGGGACGGTATTGGTAATAATTCGGATGCAGACGATGATGGTGATGGTACTGAGGATTCCGTCGACGCTTATCCATTAGATTCAAGAGAATCAGCGGATACAGATGGTGATGGTATAGGTAATAACTCGGATGCAGACGATGATGGTGATGGGGCAGAGGATTCAGTCGACGCTTTTCCTTTAGATCCAACAGAAACGACGGATACAGATGGGGATGGTACAGGGAATAACACGGATACGGATGATGATGGAGACGGATCAGAAGATTCAGTAGACGCTTTTCCATTGGATCCAACTGAAACAACAGATACCGATAGAGATGGTATTGGAAATAATAAAGATGAAGATGACGATGGTGATGGAACTCCAGACGTTCAAGACGCGTTTCCACTAGATAGTTCTAGGGCGTCTTCACAAGCCCCCGTTCAAAATCAGAGTGAGAGCGGAGGAGTATTAGCTCCTTTATATGTAATTTTAATTATCTTCTTGTTGGTATATAGACGTTCTTATTACATTAAAAAGGAAATGTCGGCTAAATATTAAGTTGCAAATTTTTGCTGATTAATATCAATTATAATTTATTTTGGTATGGGCTGGCTCAAGCTAAAGTTGTTAGTGACTAGTCCTGAAATAGGTTGACACTTATTTCACATTAAAGCGCTCGATGAACTTCATCGGGCGTTTTGTATTTTAAGGCCAGATGCGGCCTTCTTTGATTATATATCTGTATTGATTCTTCCACCATCTTCTTAGCA
>NZ_VKKH01000019.1 GCF_007197995.1 Aliiglaciecola sp. M165 | reverse complement strand
GGACAGGAAACCTTGGTCTTCCGGCGTGGGGGTTTTTCACCCCCATTATCGTTACTCATGTCAGCATTCGCACTTGTGATATGTCCAGCAAGCCTCACAGCTTGCCTTCAGCCACTTACACAACGCTCCCCTACCCAGCAGACATCCTTAAAACCACTTACTTATCTTTATCTCCTCACATCTCTCGACGTTTCGAAAAACGCTTTACCAGCAGGTGACAAAAAATGTCACGTTGCTGTTAGCTTGAATAAACAAATGATTTTAAGTGATGTCTGCTGCCGCAGCTTCGGTATATTGCTTAGCCCCGTTACATCTTCCGCGCAGGCCGACTCGACTAGTGAGCTATTACGCTTTCTTTAAAGGGTGGCTGCTTCTAAGCCAACCTCCTAGCTGTCTTAGCCTTCCCACATCGTT
>NZ_VKKH01000018.1 GCF_007197995.1 Aliiglaciecola sp. M165 | reverse complement strand
GTCGTAAGAACAAAAATGATTTTAATGATGCTCAAGCCATCGCTGAGGCCGCACAGCGAGACAATATGACGTTTGTTGAAGCCAAGACCATTGAGCAGCAAGACATTCAGATGTTGTTGCGTATCCGCGATAGACAGGTTCGCATGCGCACCAAGCTAAACAACCAGATAAGAGGTTTGTTATCTGAATATGGGCTCACAATAGCCCAGGGTAAAGCGGCTCTGACCAATCAGTTACCGGATATCATTGAAGATGCCAGCAATGGACTGACTCTGATAGCCAGGTCGGTATTCAATGAGTTATATGACGAATACTGCTTACTCGACAAACAGATTACAGCATGTGAAAAAAAGATAACGTTGCACACCAAAGACAATCCGGTGTGTATTCGCTTACAGAGTATCATTGGGATTGGCAAGCTGACCGCAGCGGCCTTATATGCCGCCGTTAATGATGCCAAGCAGTTTCACAATGGACGACATTTGTCCGCTTGGTGCGGACTGGTACCCAAGCAGTATTCTAGTGGCGGGAAAACCGTATTACGGGGTATCAGTAAACGAGGGAGCCCTTATTTACGTAGTCTACTTATCCATGGAGCACGAGCGGTTTTGCAGTATTGTCCAGGTAAAACCGACAGGCTCAGTGTCTGGGC
>NZ_VKKH01000017.1 GCF_007197995.1 Aliiglaciecola sp. M165 | reverse complement strand
GATGGGGGGACCATCCTCCAAGGCTAAATACTCCTAACTGACCGATAGTGAACCAGTACCGTGAGGGAAAGGCGAAAAGAACCCCTGTGAGGGGAGTGAAATAGAACCTGAAACCGTATACGTACAAGCAGTGGGAGCCCCTCACTCAAGTGCCTTGGCGCTGAGTAGGAGTAAGGCTCCTCAATGTGATGCGCAGGATGTGTTAAGCAGGTTGTTCGATTTTTGAAAGCTGGAGCGCAGTGTACGTAGTTGGTACATGAGCACCGGAAGTTCACAAATCGTGCAAGATGCAACACACAGACCAGCAGGACATTTGAGGAGGGGTGACTGCGTACCTTTTGTATAATGGGTCAGCGACTTATATTTAGTAGCAAGGTTAACCGAATAGGGGAGCCGTAGTGAAAGCGAGGGTTAACTGCCCGTTTAGTTGCTAGGTATAGACCCGAAACCCGGTGATCTAG
>NZ_VKKH01000016.1 GCF_007197995.1 Aliiglaciecola sp. M165 | reverse complement strand
CAGTATTCTAGTGGCGGGAAAACCGTATTACGGGGTATCAGTAAACGAGGGAGCCCTTATTTACGTAGTCTACTTATCCATGGAGCACGAGCGGTTTTGCAGTATTGTCCAGGTAAAACCGACAGGCTCAGTGTCTGGGCAGAGTCACTCAAAGCGCGCACATGCTACAACAAAGCCTGTGTCGCATTGGCAAACAAGCTGGCGAGGATAGCCTGGGTGGTCATGGCAAAAGAGCAAACGTACCAAGCTATCTAAAAAGAACAACTCGCTTAACAAAGCATTCATTTAGGAAATAACAAGAAATACTGCTCACCAACGATTGCGTGGTTGATTGATTAAGATGATAAAAAGTTAAAGACGCCTACTTAAACACTGTTCAACGTCATTGGCTCACTACGAAGCCGCGGGGATGATTAGTTAAGTAGGAGCAAATTGCATCTGGGCCATGAGCCAATGAGCTCAATAAACAGGCCGAATATATGAAGGCAATAACTCACTTATTATCTATCAATAAACCTTGCAAACTGGGTGGGTCCATATATGAC
>NZ_VKKH01000015.1 GCF_007197995.1 Aliiglaciecola sp. M165 | reverse complement strand
CCAACTTTTACAAACCTCGTAACGCATTGTATTTATTGAGTTTTATAAATCGGCAAGATAATAGACTTAAATAATGAAACAACAAAATTAAAATATGAATCAATATGTGAATAGTTAATTCATATTTTAAGTCAACTTTCATAGCGCAAATAAGTTACCGGGCTTATATTAAAAAAAGGTAAACCCCGTTTATTAATTTCGGATTTTACAGACGTATAGATATAGAGATTTAAAGGCAAAGGCAAAGGCAAAGGCAAAAATATAATGAGCAAGTAATTAAGACGAAATTGGATGATAGTTCGAAATGACTTTGAATTTATGTAAACTAATGGTAGCAATGAAAATAAAAAGGCCGCACTTAAGTGCGGCCAATACTTACAGTAACTTAATCTTGTTTAGAATACTGGGTCTAGCAGTTCATCTGATTCCTCAGTGCTGTTAACCACTGTCTCGTCCAGGAGTGCTTGTTCTACACTTTCAGTTGAAATTGTTGCACCTTCTGCATTAAACCAGTCCGTTCCTTCTGCGTTGAACCAATCCGTTCCTTCTGCGTTGAACCAATCCGTTCCTTCTGCATTGAACCAATCCGTTCCTTCCACTCGCAGCCAATCTGTTCCTTGTGCATTGAACCAATCTGTTCCTTGTGCATTGAACCAATCTGTTCCTTCTGCATTGAACCAATCTGTTCCTTCTGCATTGAACCAATCTGTTCCTTCTGCATTGAACCAGTCCGTTCCTTCTGCGTTGAACCAATCCGTTCCTTCAGTAATTACATCGCCATTACTTATTAAAATGCCTAACTCACCGGCTGTGTTAACACGTGCTGGCCCTGCAAAGTGGGTCACACCATTTAAGTCTGCTTGCACATCTAAACCAAGGTTGGCACACCCTGTTGCCGTGCTCATCACCGCTGCATAAGCGTTGATCAAACCTGCACCTTGAGTAAATGGGTCGTAAGCTTTGCCTGTTGAAGGATCACTCACACGATTGGCAGAATCCATCAAACGACACTTCACATCATCAGGGCTCAAGCCAGGGCTGTACTGAAGCATCAAGGCAACAGTACCTGATACCACTGCTGCCGCTTGAGACGTCCCTGAAATCATGTGGTAATCTTCACCCGTTAATGACTCAACGTGGTTTTTATTCTTCAACAACGCTTTGTTCATCTTCGAGCTGATATGTCCACCAAAGGCCACCACTTCTGGCTTCACAAAACCTTCGTAAGTAGGACCTTTCGACGAAAACGTTGTCATACGGTCATCAAATGGATTGCCTGGTGTATAGCTGTCGGTCATCGCACCTACAGAAATCACATAAGGGTTGTTACCAGGCACCGAGATAGTACCGTGCTCTGAGCCAGAGTTACCTGCTGAAGTGACCACTACAATACCGGCATCCCATAAACGCATCACCGCTTGGTTAACCGGATCGTCCCAATAATGAGAACGTACTTCAGCTCCCAAAGACAAGTTCACTACGCGGATACGATATCTGTTACGGTTTTGATAAATGTAGTTCAAACCATCCAATACATCGGTGTAGCTACCGCTACCGTTTGCATCAAACGCTTTAACGGATAACAAGTACACATCTGGGGCCATACCGTTGTACTTACCGTTTTCACTTTTTAAGCTACTGGCAATAATCCCGGTTACGTGACTACCGTGACCGTTTTCATCATCGTTTAGCTTACGAGTTCTTTGACCAAGGGTCGCGTCGTATTTATAAAAAGCCCGTGAACGATTGTAAGTGTTACGAAGTAGCGGTTTACCTTCAACGCCACCCATCAAGGTACCACTATCTAGTACCGCTACGGTGACGCCGCGTCCAGTAATGCCCATCTCGTGTAGCTCATCGGCTTCGGTCTGGGTCGCAATGTCATTGTCGATGGCAAACTTCTTCGCCAAACCCGTTTGAGCCACTGCATTATCCAATGTGCTCATGGTCATTACGTTGCGGTCAGCGGTCATGCGTAGGCCGTTGATGCTGGCCAGCTCAGTTGCCTGATGTGACGTCAAGTAAGCGCTGATGGCATTGATAATTGGAAATTCTCGGGCAACTGCTCCGCCGACTTTCTCTACCGCAGTAACCAGGGCATTACGGCTAAGGCCCTGCAGAATGTAAGACTGCTCTTCCTGAGTGTGTGATTGGCTCACCACAATTTGTGGAGTGCTACCTGACTGAGTAAAAAAAGGCGTGCTCTGTGCACTGCTTTGGGTTGTCAGCATCACTGCTGAAACACTACTCATTAGGGAGATTGCCCCGACCAATAATGTCTTTTTATCTGTAAAAAAACTCATTTCACTACTCCACAACGGAAAATTTTTACTAACTGCTGGTTACTTTGCATACAGTGTGCCAACTTTTACAAACCTCGTAACGCATTGTATTTATTGAGTTTTATAAATCGGCAAGATAATAGACTTAAATAATGAAACAACAAAATTAAAATATGAATCAATATGTGAATAGTTAATTCATATTTTAAGTCAACTTTC
>NZ_VKKH01000014.1 GCF_007197995.1 Aliiglaciecola sp. M165 | reverse complement strand
AATATAAAAACAAAATGCTTTGGCAGAAACACCATCCATGCTCCACCAAACAACAAACTGTAAAACAATACTTGCTCATGGTTCATCTCAGAATACACCTAACGCCCCTATTAAACGGCCCAAGCTTGCTGGCTATACTTGCGAGGAACGAGCCTTAGCCAGCGAGTTTGGGTCCGGTTGAATGGTTTGTTATACGTAATTTAGTAACCCCGTACATCAGTTATTTTAAGCCAATTTCCATCACATCCATTGACGCCGAGTTTAACTCTAGATTTAGATGAATAAGCAGCTAACAACAAGGATTTCAATGCTGGATCAGCTGTTCGGTTTCCAGCATAGCCATTAAACGTTGCACATTCATTGATTGCCTGTTGGGTAAACCCTTCGTCGAGCTTAATCGCAACCGCTCCTGTTTCATTTACGTAAATTTCCTCTATCGTGCCTGACACTTGCGTGTAAGCACTACAAAAACTAGACACAAACAACAACATCATCAAAATATACTTTTTCATTTCATTCCTTTCTCACAATTTATTACGTATAACGCCCCTATTAAACGGCCCAAACTTGCTGGCTATACTTGCGAGGCACGAGCCAAAGCCAGCGAGTATGGGTCCGGTTGAATGGTTTGTTATATTGCTGCCTATATACAAGTTTCATGCTTTTCTCGATAAGCAGTTCGATTTGTGTCCGTAAACAAAACCATTTTACCGCTATTAAGTTCGACAATGTTATCCACAAAAACCATACCAACCGGCACGTCATAATCACCAGAACTACTTAAAACTGTATTAATCAATTTGCCACCCTTAATAGACCATGCCCCTTTAATAATTAAAACAGGAGAAATACATTCACGAGTTTCAAATTGCTTGTACAGTGCCGTTCCATCAGCAAAGTATTGTGTGGTAAACCACTCTTTATTGAAATATTCATCTGAGCGTCCGACAACCCATGTACCAACAATTTCATTTCTGAAAGATTCATCTTGCGAATATGATGGAGCACTAGTTAGCGCCAATAAGAAGATCAGGTATTTCATATTTTCCTTGATTTTTAAAAGCAATATAACGCCCCTAATAAACGGCACAAACTTGTTGGCTATAATGGCGAGGCACGAGCACCAGCCAGCGAGTTTGTGTCCGGTTGATTGGATTGTTAGGTGTCGTCACTGCTGGAAACATCAAAAGACTCTCCTGAATCAGATGGATGATGACCAACATTACTCGAATGCGTTAGTGCGCTGCACAAGAACATATAGTCAAATAAGTTATTGGATTCGTTTTCCCGGCTACTTAGCTCATCTTGAAGTAATGCATGAATAATTAGTGGACCAAGCAATGGTATTACTATACAAAATACTGTTATAGCCACTTTTTGTTTTAGATTAAGCAAATCAGATCTGCTTGCCATGTAAGCGGACCTTAGCGTGATATAAACAACTACGAAAACCATCACAGCTAGAGCAATCATTAAATCCATATATCACCTTTAGACACCTAACGCCCCTATTAACCTGCAAAAACTTGTTGGCTACAATTGCGAGGAACGAGCCTTAGCCAGCGAGTTTTTGTCAGGTTGAATGGATTGTTAGGTGTAAACACTGAATGCAAAGCCACTTTCCCTGTGCAGATATGATTGATGAAGTTACTTTAACTGATTAAGCCAAGAAAGTGAAAAATGGTGGGTGTTGGATACTGCCTTTGCACAAACAACCAAGACAACACAAAAGCGAATTGCAAAATTGAGCAGGGCGCGTTGTTACAGAATTAGAGAAAGGAAATGTTGGTTAGCGATGAAAAAACTAGTGATGCCGACTGTTTAAACAACCTAGCTGCCGCAAGTTTAGGAAATGCTAAAAACTGAAAGAAAGCCGATACCAAAAACAGTGTAAAGTTAAACGACTAAAGACAAGAACCAAAAGGGCGAACCAACAAAAGCTCTTACACCTAACGCCCTTGTTAAACGGCCCAAATTTGCTGGCTATAATTTGCGAGGAACGAGCCAAGCCAGCGAGTTTGGGTCCGGTTGAACAGATTGTTATTCGGCAATATTAGTTTAATCACCGCCATCACCAAAGCTTGAGTTTGATGTATTACTGCCATCACTAATCCCACCTTTGTCTCGAAGAGGGCCAGCTACAATACCATGATGGAAAGCAAATCCAACAACTGGTCCAGCAATAGGAATTAGAAGTGCTATTAGGATGTACCGTCTAACGTCATTTGCTGCCAGCTTTTCATTTCCAAGAAGCAACTTGATCACAATAAGGGCAAGGGCGAAATGAATGATAAAAAACGCGATCAAATATATTGGCACTCAAATATCCTCATTGCCGTATAACGCCCCTATTAACCTGCAAAAGCTCGTTGGCTACACTTGCGAGGAACGAGCCAAAGCCAGCGAGTTTTTGTCAGGTTGAATGGATTGTTAGGTGTAAACACTGAATGCAAAGCCACTCTCCCTGTGCAGATATGATTGATGCAGTTACTTTAACTGATTAAGCCAAGAAAGTGAAAAACGGTGGGCTTTGAATACTTCCTTTGCACAAACAACCAAGACAACACAAAAGCGAATCGCACGGATAGAGCGGGGTGCTTATTTGGCGATACCAAAACAACGGCTGGTGTTTAGAAATTGAAATTGCTTGCAATGCTGACTGTTTAGAAAAGACGATAACCGAACCAGCCACACAGATTAAAAATGAAAGAAAGCGGAATTCAAAAATAGGCATGAATTTAAACGTTGGTGTTTGGAATAAATACAACCTTACCCACAAACGCTTTTACACCTAACGCCCCTATTAAACGGCCCAGACTTGCTGGCTATACTTTGCGAAGAATGAGCCAAGCCAGCGAGTTTGGGTCCGGTTGAATGGATTGTTAGGTGCCACTTACGTATTCCCAAATTAGGAATGTTGAACCCAACAAAAGACAGCAACCAGAGGCCAATAACCAAACGTCTCCGAATAGCCCCAAATAAATACCAATTAACTTCGCTAAAAAGCCGAGTGTCACTGAAATAACGTCAAATCTGGAGACTTTAGGATAGTGAATTACTGCAAAGAATACACAAACTAAAGAATACATCCCAACCGTCGGCAACAAAAAAATTAGAAACCCCTGTACATCTCTAAACATTAAATTTGAAAACATCAGAGTTCCAAGCAAACTAAGGCCAAACCAAAACAATCCAGAAGGGATTATTAAGAAAGCTATTATCAGTTTTTTAAATTTGGTATCCATAGCTTTCAGTGGCACCTAACGCCCCTATTAACCTGCAAAAACTTGTTGGCTACACTTGCGAGGAACGAGCCTTAGCCAGCGAGTTTTTGTCAGGTTGAATGGTTTGTTAGGTGTAAACACTGAATGCAAAGCCACTTTCCCTGTGCAGATATGATTGATGAGCTTACTTTAACTGAAAATACCCAAAAAACAAAAACTGGTGGGCGTTTAAAATTACCTTTGTGCAAATGACCACAACAACTAAGAAGCGGATTGCAAGAATAGAGCAGAGTGCGTTTTTACTAAGGTTATGAAAACCAATAAAGGTTGGTGCTGATAAAACTTGTGCTGCTGACTGTTTAGAAAAGACGATAACCGAACCAGCCACACAGACTAAAAATGAAAGAAAGCTGCTTTAAAAAGAGAAGTGAATTCAAACGTTGGAGCTTGGCGTATATACAACCTTACCCACAAACGCTTTTACACCTAACGCCCCTAATAAACGGCAAATGCTTGCTGGCTATACTGGCGAAGAATGAGCCCAAGCCAGCGAGTATTTGTCCGGTTGATTGGTTTGTTATACGTCATCTTTAATTAAAGGTACATGTTTCAAATAGTAAAATGAGGAAAGTAAAAGCCAGCTCAAAATCAGTATATAGTGAAGGTAACTAGGCAGTGCTGTAATCCAAATTGACGCAAGTGTAGGTAATGCTATTAAAGTCGCGTAAGGTATTGATTTGGCTGAGTCTAGTTTAAATCGGCCTTTACATAAATCGCACTCTTCAGAATTAAAACCACTCAAATAAACCAGTTTTGAAGCTTTTAAAGCCTCGCCGCAATGTGGACATTTCTGTAATTTCATCCCTTTTCCCTTGTGACGTATAACGCCCCTAATAAACGGCAAATACTTGTTGGCTATACTGGGAGCGAAGCGACCCTAGCCAGCGAGTATTTGTCCGGTTGATTGGATTGTTAGGTGTAAACACTGAATGCAAAACCACTTTCCCTGTGCAGATAAGATTGATGAAGTAACTGTAACCGATAACACCAAAAAATGGAAAAGCGGTGGGCCTTTGAAACTACCTAGAACCAAACAACTAGCAAAACACAAAAGCGAATTCCACAGAAAGAGCAGGGCGCGTTTTTACTGAACATATGAAAACCAATGAAGGTTAGTGCTGATAAAGCAGGTAATGCCAACTGCTGAGAAAATCTTGATATTTCAAGCTTAAGAAATGCTAAAAACAGATAGAAAGCTGGGACTAAAAAGTTAACTGCTGACGACCGACCAAAAACTGTTTTAAAACAGAACATATCACCAGAATATCTTTACACCTAACGCCCCCAATAAACGGCAAATGCTTGCTGGCTAAAATTAGCGAGGTACGAGCAAAGCCAGCGAGTATTTGTCCGGTTGATTGGTTTGTTATATGGCGTTCTTAAAACAACATTCATTTCAAACTTTACCTCAACAATATTAGTTAATTTAGCCACCAAAAGACTTTACTGGTTAGCTTTTGTACTCAAACTTTTTCAATTCCAAAGCTTCTATTCTCAAGATAACTCTAGCACCGGTCACATCGATCACCTTTATCTCTTCTTCCTCATTATTGAACCATTCAAGAGTGGTGATTAATTCAATTTCGGAATTAAAAGTTTCAATCCGTAAGTCTTCCTCAAAAAGTACAGTGATAGGATATTTAGGTGTTCTAGCCATTATTTACGAACTTACCTTCAGAAGTGAAGCCATATAACGCCCCTATTAACCTGCAAAAACTTGTTGGCTACATTTGCGAGGAACGAGCCAAAGCCAGCGAGTTTTTGTCAGGTTGAATGGTTTGTTAGGTGTAAACTCTGAATTCAAAGCCACTCTCCCTGTGCAGATAAGATTGATGAAGTAACTTTAACTGATAACACCAAAAAATGGAAAGTCGGTGGGCGTTTAAAATTACCTTTGTACAAACAACCACGGCAATACAAAAGCGAACAACGTTGGCAGATCAGAGCGCGTTGACACCGTTTTATTTAATACCACGGTTAGTTGGTGCTGATAAAACTTGTGCTGCTGACCGTTTAGAAAAGACGATAATCGAACCAGCCACACAAACAAAAAGTGAAAGAAAGCTGCTTTAAAAAACAGAAGTGAATTCAAACGCTGGTGCTTGGCGTTAATACAACCTTACCCACAAATCCCTTTACACCTAACGCCCCTAATAAACGGCACAAACTTGTTGGCTAAAATTGCGAGGCACGAGCCAAAGCCAGCGAGTTTGTGTCCGGTTGATTGGATTGTTAGGTTTCATTGCGTGTTCGAAGAGCGCTTAACAGAACGCCGAAATGCAAAAGTAACAGTCCTGGTAAAAGCAATGAATGAGATTTTATTAACCCTATAAGATCTTCAGTATCGTCTAACCTTTGATGCTCAATCAAGTTAGCTCTATCGATCATCGCGACAACAATATCTTTTGTAACTTCTTCCTCTGACTCTTCTAATGCCACTTTAAGTTCAGATGTATATGCATCAGAATTATGACGAATTTGATTTAAAAGTAACACATCTGAGCCAAAGTACCCTGGCACAAAATAACCTGAAATAGAGTACGCTACCAACAGGAAAAAGGTGAAATAAATCAGCTTGTTTTTCATTTTCCCTCCATGAAACCTAACGCCCCTAATAAACGGCAAATACTTGCTGGCTATAATTAGCGAGGTACGAGTCAAAGCCAGCGAGTATTTGTCCGGTTGATTGGTTTGTTAGGCATCTAATACCGCCTTCGTAATAACAGTCAATAGCATACCCAGCGCTGAACTATAGGTATAGATCCCAAACTTTCGGGTTGTGCTACACATTTCGTCTAAAATGGGGTCATTCAAATCTTTGTACTTTTGTTTGTGAATATATTTTTGAAAATCCCAATCTACTGAGTTGGGGCCAATCATTAAACTGATACCATCAAGTGAATATTGTTTATAAATATGTGACTGGTGCTCTTTCAAATAACTCCTAACCAAATTTAGCCTCCTACCGTAGTTGATTACGAGTAATACAAATGCAGATAAGAAAACCAAAAAAAGCAAAATCATCATAGATGCCTAACGCCCTTGTTAAACGGCCCAAATTTGCTGGCTAAACTGGGAGCAACGCGACCCCAGCCAGCGAGTTTGGGTCCGGTTGAACAGTTTGTTATGTTTATGACCAAGTTTCATTAATTCTCTTTCTTGATAAGTCTAATATTGCTGACCAATTAGAGCTAAAAGGTTCAGAAAGCGACTTTTCCAATTGCGCTACAACACTACTAAGTACAATTTTTTCTGAATTGTGCTCCGCTCTCAAATCTTCCGATTCCGATTGCCTGGTAAGAAACTCAAACAGTACTAGTGCTTCATCTTTCGATAATTCTACGTTAACTTTTTCCATAACCACTCAATAAACATAACGCCCCTATTAAACGGCCCAGACTTGCTGGCTATACTTTGCGAAGAATGAGCTAAGCCAGCGAGTTTGGGTCCGGTTGAATGGTTTGTTATATTTACAGTACACGTTGTTACCAACTAATTGTTGCAGCGCTAGTGGGAAAACCACCAATTTTACAAATGATAAATTTATGTATAGGTACGAGTAGCCCAGCACCTATTGCACCGCCTAATATTATAAACCAAATTAGCCAGTCAGGAATTGGGGTGTTGTCTTCCCAAGATATATTGGTAAGAGCAGCATATATAAACATTGGAGCGAGTAACATCACAAACAATGTTGCAATCGAAACAATCCCCGCAATAATTTTATACCCTTTAAGGCTCAAATTTCACTCCAATGCTTCCGTAAATATAACGCCCCTATTAAACGGCCCAGACTTGCTGGCTAAACTTTGCGAAGTATGAGCTAAGCCAGCGAGTATGGGTCCGGTTGAATGGTTTGTTAGGTTTTGCTTTTAAAATAACCCACCCCATAAAACAATGCTGCACCCAACAAACCACTATACAAACACACTTTATGAAGAGTTGAAACTGAGATTAGACCCAGAAACTCATTGTGGAATGAAAAGGGAAAAAAGGGCTCAACGTCTGAGTGCATTATGCTATCTAGCAAGACATGGCTAAAACAACCTATAAAGGCGCTAACAAAACTTACTGACCACGAAATATTTATTGGAAATGAAAAATCCATTTTTAGTATTTTTAACCCCAATTCAGAAAGATATTTTCCAGTTAGTCCAGAAAAAACTGCCAGCAAAGAAGCCCCTACATAAGTATGAGAAAAACCATGCAAGTGACCTTCACCTGACAGCAAAACAACAAGCGGCTGTATATCCATTACGATTTGAGACCAGCCAAACACCATGAGACTGAAACCACCTTGAAGTAGTGACTTAATCAGTATTCCTGGACCCATGTGAAAAGGAGTAAATGGCATGAATTCTACTTAAGAAACCTAACGCCCCTATTAACCTGCAAATGCTTGCTGGCTATAATTAGCGAGGCACGAGCCTAGCCAGCGAGTAGTTGTCAGGTTGAATGGTTTGTTAGGTGTAAACACTGAATGCAAAGCCACTTTCCCTGTGCAGATATGATTGATGAAGTAACTTTAACTGAAAATACACAAAAAACAAAAACTGGTGGGCCTTTAAAATTACCTTTGTACAAACAACCAAGACAGCACAAAAGCGAATTGCTTGGATAGAGCAGGGTGCGTTTTTACTAACGTTATGAAAATCAATGAAGGTTGGCGCTGATAAAACATGCGCTGCTGACTGCTTAGAAAAGACGATAACCGAACAAGCCACAAAGACAAAAAATGAAAGAATGCGGCTTTAAAAAAGAGAAGTGAATTTAAACGTTGGCGCTTGGAATTAATACAACCTTACCCACAAACGCTTTTACACCTAACGCCCCTAATAAACGGCAAATGCTTGCTGGCTACACTTGCGAGGAACGAGCCTTAGCCAGCGAGTTTTTGTCAGGTTGAATGGATTGTTAGGTGTAAACACTGAATGCAAAGCCACTCTCCCTGTGCAGATATGATTGATGAAGTTACTTTAACTGATTTAGCCAAGAAAGTGAAAAACGGTGGGACTTGGTTACGACCTTTGCAAAGAAAACCAGAAAAATACAAAAGCGAATTACGCAAACAAAGAATAGCGCGTTGCTACTGATTTATTGAAAACTGAAGATGACTAGCGTTAAGAAAACTAGCGACGCCGACTGCTGAAAATACCTTGCAGTATCAAGTTTAAAAAATGCTAAAAACAGAACGAAAGCTGGGACTAAAAAGTTAACTTTTGTTGAACGACCAAACACTGTTTTTAAACAGAACGTATCACCAGAATATCTTTACACCTAACGCCCCTATTAAACGGCCCAGACTTGCTGGCTATACTTTGCGAAGAATGAGCTAAGCCAGCGAGTTTGGGTCCGGTTGAATGGTTTGTTATGTGTTATCTCAATCGAGTTATTTTTCTATACGCACTACTATTGGCGTCCCAAGGTTCGCAGCCACCAACGTCATTGTATGATAACGTCACTGATGACCCTGTAGTTTTTGCCGCGAGCAATATGGAAAACATTCTTGCTCTAGCTTCTTCAGAAATGCTTTTACTAATAGCAAAGGTGGTCGTATTGGAACATTCTTCCACAGGGGCTCCATTTGAGCTTAGAACAACCAAAACTGTCTCTGTTGAAGCATATGTTATGACATCGGAAACTGTTCCTGTCGTATTTAGCCATGCTGCATCTGAATATTCACTGAAACTAAACAGCAGTAAAAACAACGCCTTTTTCATATAACCCTCCTTAAAACACATAACGCCCCTATTAACCTGCAAATGCTTGCTGGCTATACTTTGCGAGGAACGAGCCAAGCCAGCGAGTAGTTGTCAGGTTGAATGGTTTGTTAGGTGTAAACACTGAATGCAAAGCCACTCTCCCTGTGCAGATATGATTGATGAAGTTACTTTAACTGAAAATACACAAAAAACAAAAACTGGTGGGCGTTTAAAATTACCTTTGTACAAACAACCTCGGCAACACAAAAGCGAATTACCAAAATGAGAAAGGCGCGTTTTCACCAAACACATGAAAACCAATGAAGGTTGGTGCTGATAAAACTTGTGCTGCTGACTGTTTAGAAAAGACGATAACCGAACCAGCCACACAGACTAAAAATGAAAGAAAGCGACTATTAAGAATTAATACAAAATTAAACGCTGGTGCTTGGCCTTAATACAACCTTACCCACAAATGCTTTTACACCTAACACCCCTATTAACCTGCAAATGCTTGCTGGCTATAATTAGCGAGGCACGAGCCTAGCCAGCGAGTAGTTGTCAGGTTGAATGGTTTGTTAGGTGTAAACACTGAATGCAAAGCCACTCTCCCTGTGCAGATATGATTGATGAAGTTACTTTAACCGATAACACCAAAAAAGGGAAAAACGGTGGGCCTTTAAAATTACCTTTGCACAAACTACCACGACCACGCAAAAGCTAATTGCACGGATTGGGCAGGGCGCTTGTCTGGCGAAACCAAAACAACGATTAATGTTAAGAAATTGAAATTACTTGTGATGCTGACTGTTTAGAACAGTTGATCACTGAACCAGCCACAAAGACAAAAAATGAAAGAAAGCTGCTTTAAAAAAGAGAAGTTGATTCAAACGCTGGAGCTTGGTGTTAATATAACCTTACCCACAAACGCTTTTACACCTAACGCCCCTAATAAACGGCACAAACTTGTTGGCTATACTTGCGAGGCACGAGCCTTAGCCAGCGAGTTTGTGTCCGGTTGATTGGTTTGTTATATGTAACTTGGTGATCAAACATAACTTTTGCACAACCCAATAAATGCTTAAACCTAATTTACCTGACTGCACCCAAAAAAGGAAAGATGACAGGCGCCAAAACAACAACTGAACAACATAACCAGAAATTCCCAAAAGCGAATTGCTGACTTTTAAACTAACTACCTAAGCTGGCCAGTGGAAACTACCTTTGGCGCTGACTGCTGATAAAAGCACTGAAATCAAATGAGCTTCTGAGGCAAAAACGCAAAGAATGCCAAGACTAAAACAACAAAAATATTGCAGCAATACCACCGTTTTTAAAAAGAGCTTAACCAAAGAAGCTCTTACATATAACGCCCCTATTAAACGGCCCAGACTTGCTGGCTATACTTTGCGAAGAATGAGCCAAAGCCAGCGAGTTTGGGTCCGGTTGAATGGTTTGTTATATGTAACTTGGTGATCAACGTAAACACTTGCCCAAACCAATAATTGCTTGCCTTTAATGTACCTGAACAGGCCAAAAAAGGAAGAGGTGACCGCCACCAAAACAACCACAAGACAATAAAACTAAAAATGTAAAACAGCGAATTGCCCAGCTTTGACTCAACCGCCAATGCTGGATTGCGGAAATAGCTAGAGGAGTTAACTGTTGTAAAAATGTGACGATTCAGAACGTTACGTTTGGCGGTGAAAACAGAAAAAACGCCGAGGCTAAAACAACGAAAACAGCCTGGCTTGAACAGCTATTTTTAAGAAAAGCTTATCCCCTAAAGCCCTTACATATAACGCCCCTAATAAACGGCAAATACTTGTTGGCTATACTGGGAGCGAAGCGAACCAAGCCAGCGAGTATTTGTCCGGTTGATTGGTTTGTTATATGGAAGCTTCATAGTGGTTCAATATCTTTTGGAAAGCCTGACAAAGCTTCGCGATTCGAATCAGTAACTGATTCCGACAAATTTCGGGTATTCCATGCTCTATTGAGATGAGCATAGATGTGCGCGATCTGAATTCCGTATTCAATCTCACCAATGTTTCCATTTGCATTCATTTCATCAATCAACTCCTGCGTGTGTTCGACAACATCACTTAATTCAAATAACAGAGTTGACCATTCGAGAGAGTTTTCCGTCTGATTAATCATGTCATCTCTTCCATATAACGCCCCTATTAAACGGCCCAGACTTGCTGGCTATACTTTGCGAAGAATGAGCTAAGCCAGCGAGTATGGGTCCGGTTGAATGGTTTGTTAGCTGACATGCGATTTGTACTTTTTATTTGCTACGAAGACAAATGGAACAGGAACTAGCGATACTAATAGCAGCGCAACCGCCACTCCCATTTCGTCTATTAGCCCGAAATACCAAATAAATGAGACCAGGGCGATAAGAACACCCAACAGTAAAACACTATACCCCAACAATTTAGCGTACGCTTCTGGATTAGATACTTTCGACTCGTCCCAGCCAGCAATTAGACCTCGCTTTTGCTTCACTGCAATCAAATAGCCAACCAAGATGCAAGGCAGGGAACCAGCTATAATCATTACTACAAGTCCAATTGTTAATTCATCCATTGACCTTTCCTTTTTGGCAGCTAACGCCCCTAATAAACGGCACAAACTTGTTGGCTACAATTACGAGGTACGAGCCTTAGCCAGCGAGTTTGTGTCCGGTTGATTGGATTGTTATGTGCATTCACGTTTATTGCTCCATTCTTTTAACCACATTTGTTCACCTAATGCCTCAACAGAGTTACTTTTCGCCAACTTCTCCACTATTTTAAAACACCTTACTTCGATATTTTTGGGTAGAGCATGCAATTCAACTAACTGATGAGCTAACCAAGTTCCGGCAGATGGGTGGTCCAATAGATTGTACAATTCTGATAGCTCTTTGCTATCTGCTTCACGCACAATGGAATACATTTTTTCAACAGCGGCATTAGCCTTAGCTACTGAAGTTGCTTTTTCGTAAACGATCGAATTAGCAATATTGGAAAGCTCAATATATTGATTCAATAAAACTCCCTCGAATGCACATAACGCCCCTAATAAACGGCAAATGCTTGCTGGCTAAACTTGCGAGGAACGAGCCCAAGCCAGCGAGTATTTGTCCGGTTGATTGGTTTGTTAGAGGTCATGATCGTATGCTCTAACATTAACAAATGCATCTGCGAAAGTTTGTTGCAAACTAGCTGGTGGGACAATTAGAAATGTCACGGCTATAGTAACAAAAGCTTCGATTCTTGCTAGATTGGAATCGAATCTAGTATCAGGCCTGAATATTTGAATTACCTCATTCAGAGAGTTTACGTCAAACTGTTCTAAATCTTGATTTAACCTGTGAGCAAATTCATTTCTTATTCTATTTAGTCTCTTTAATCCCAACTTGACGGAGGAGGCAGCAGTTCCGTTTGTAGGAAGTAAAGTTACTTTCTGTGAAAAAGATAAACGAGCAGAAGCTAAATCATCTAATTTAAATGTTTGTTGAAGATAAATCGTTAAGTAATGCTCTAAAATTAGGTGCGCCTTGAGAACTCTACCAAGAACATCATGATCTTGGTTAAGCAATTCAATAAATTTTTGGTTCTCAGATTCGAAGTGCGCATTGAATTCGTCCCACCTTGGACGAAGAACTTCTAGCGCGTGCTCGAGACCTTCAATTTCCTTCATTTTTAATGACCTCTAACGCCCCTAATAAACGGCAAATACTTGCTGGCTAAAATTAGCGAGGCACGAGCAAAGCCAGCGAGTATTTGTCCGGTTGATTGGTTTGTTATGTTTATTTATTTGATACATCCGATGTTGCTCTTTTTGAGAGAAAATCTAAAGCAAAGGTAAACAACGAATACAAAACTAAAACAATACCACCAAGCGACAACAAGGCGAATGGCACAGCAATAATAATCATCTCTTCCTTGTAGCAATAGTAAGCCATTACAGAGAATACAATCCCAACAAAAGCCTCAATTAGTAGCCCTTCTAAATTAGGCTTGTAATTGAATTGGATTCGCTTTTGAAAGTTTCTGAATTTAAAGGACAAAACTATTCCTTAAAACCTCAATAAACATAACGCCCCTATTAAACGGCCCAGACTTGTTGGCTAAAATCACGAAGTGATAGCCAGCGAGTATGGGTCCGGTTGAATGGATTGTTAGATGCTGCGTCGTTCATACTTCAAGGTATCCCTTTCTTTTTTGGAAATTACTACTTCAACAAAGTTTTTTGAACAAGCTCCAAAACCTTTGAAATTTGCACGTGCTTTTTTCAATGTTAGGTCATTATTAACGTCAGAAACAGCATCAATATTTGGCAATTTATAGTCTTCACAATCATCTTCCCAAAAGCACACTGGGCAAACTAGACTCCGCCCTCTGCGCGCTAACGAAAAATAGTCACAACATGGACACTGATTCATATCGTTACTGACTGGGAACTCATTTAATCTCACGATGTTTAAATCCAAAGAAGCATCTAACGCCCCTAATAAACGGCAAATACTTGCTGGCTAAAATTAGCGAGGTACGAGCATAGCCAGCGAGTATTTGTCCGGTTGATTGGTTTGTTATATGCCTAGCAACCTGTAACAGGGCAAATTTCAAACCACCTAAGATCTTCAGCATTTGAGTGTTGTGAACATGTACCAAAACCTCTCAAACTGCCTAGTTTTTTGCCGTTAGCAAAAGCCATCATGATTAAGGGGGCATGTACGCTATCTTTGTGTACAGCAAACCTTTTTGTGATTGCACAGGCTGGTCTGTTTGATTCCGTATTGCCAGAAACCCTAAAAAGTAAAATTTCGTTAATACTTCCCAAATGCACAATGACACCCCCACCGCTAACTCCTTGGGAAAAAGCTGGTAAACTAAATACGAGTGCTATGAGTAGTACTATCTTTTTCATATTAAAACTCCTTGAATTGATTGGCATATAACGCCCCTAATAAACGGCAAATACTTGCTGGCTAAACTGAGAGCGAAGCGAACCCAGCCAGCGAGTATTTGTCCGGTTGATTGGTTTGTTAGGTGGATTTAGCGGCATTTGAATTACCAAACTATTAATACAACCCAATTTACTNGAATCAACGACCGAAATATTGATCGGATTACCACTTTTATCAATATCAAATGCTAACTCAACCCAACCTTCTGGTTTGGGAGCCAACGAAGTTGATTTGCATCCAGATATAGACAAAAAAATCATTACGATAATTATTCGACTAATCACAATCTTCCTTTTGAAAGCTAACGCCCCTAATAAACGGCAAATACTTGCTGGCTAAACTGAGAGCGAAGCGAACCCAGCCAGCGAGTATTTGTCCGGTTGATTGGTTTGTTAGGTGGATTTAGCGGCATTTGAATTACCAAACTATTAATACAACCCAATTTACTAAACCCAATAACCGAAATTGATACTCACTAAATATTGGCTTCTCTTTATTTAAATTAGAATTCCCAAAAGCTAACCCAGAAAACACACTTTGGAATTTGAGCAATATAAAAACAAAATGCTTTGGCAGAAACACCATCCATGCTCCACCAAACAACAAACTGTAAAACAATACTTGCTCATGGTTCATCTCAGAATACACCTAACGCCCCTATTAAACGGCCCAAGCTTGCTGGCTATACTTTGCGAAGAATGAGCTAAGCCAGCGAGTTTGGGTCCGGTTGAATGGTTTGTTAGGTGTAATTTTAATAGAACCTGTAAAGCTCATATAGTTGACTTAAAATAATTAGTACTCCCAACACAGAATATGTATTGAACGTGTTTATTGGGTGTTTTATTTCCGGGTTATCTCTACGATATTTGATCGCCTTTTTGATAGCGAAAAAGCCAACTAGAATAAGACCAAATTTGATAACTAGAAAACTCAATTCATCTAAGTTCATCGCATAACCCTTTACACCTAACGCCCCTATTAAACGGCCCAGGCTTGCTGGCTAAACTTTGCGAAGAATGAGCTAAGCCAGCGAGTTTGGGTCCGGTTGAATGGTTTGTTAGGCGCGCCCTCTCCATTTTTTGGGCTCTCTTGCACAGTGCATAATTGCAAATACAATAACGGCGTCTTCGCGCACTTCATAAAATATTCCTTATGGGAAGCGCCTAACCAATGTTCGATGAAAAGCTTTGTAGACAATGGGGTATTGCTCGGGGTTTCTAGCTATTTTTGATAGGGAATCTTCAACACAAAGAATGAGATCAGCACCAAGCCCAGCTCTGCATTGCTCGAAATAAGAATAAGCTTCCTTCAGATCATCCTCAGCCTCTGGGCGTATCTTTATCTCAAAAGCCATTAAGAGTTTAGTATTCGGGATTTTACTGTATCCCAATCCAAGCCAACATTAATATCTGATTCAAAACTAGAAAGTCTATTATCTAATTCAGTTTTTTGTGCGGCTGTGAGTTCTATAGCATTTTGATCATTTGCAACGGAATCCCATAATTGTTGGGCCAAAATTAACTTTTCACTTGCACTCAATTCATCTAATTTCATGGTAGTAACCTAAGGGCCTTAAACATGGTTAGTATAATAACATTTAGTCTGAATGTAACATCGGTGTTTTAAGTGCGCCTAACGCCCCTA
>NZ_VKKH01000013.1 GCF_007197995.1 Aliiglaciecola sp. M165 | reverse complement strand
TTGTTCTTACGACGATATGCCACCACATGTTGAGGAGGTATCAGTTTGACCTGATGGCCTAAATGGCTGAGTTGGCGGTGCCAGTGGTTAGCGCTTCCACACGCTTCCATCACCACAGTGCAAGGCGCCAGCCGAGCAAAAAAGGACAATAACGACCCTCGCTTTAGTAGTTTTTTCTTCACTAGCTTGCCTGCTCGATTCACACCGTAAAAATGAAAAACAGTTTTTGCAATATCTAACCCAGCTATTGTAATCTTCATATCGGACCTACCCTTGTTTGATGTTTGAACAAATTCATCATGGCTCATTGCGAAGCCGTATAAAAGGGTGGGTCCATTACATTATCCCCGAGTGCTTTTATCGGGGATCCCTCAAACTATATTCTCATATAAATCTTCCCAATCCGGATTATTCTTTTCAATCAATCTGATTTTCCATGCTCGATTCCATTTTTTAAGTCGCTTTTCCCTTGATATTGCTTCATAGAGGCTTTGATGCACCTCGTAATAAACCAGTTGGGTCAGATTGTAGCGTTTAGTGAATCCTCTGATTTGTGAGGTTCTATGCTGATAAACACGCTGTATCAGTCTACTAGTGACTCCTACATACAATGTACCCTTTGGTTTGTTGCTCATGATGTAAACGTAAGACTCTTCCATGGCTTTGCAGTTTTATTAGTCGGATCTTCAGCATAGTAATGTTATTGACTATGCAGGTACGGATTTGGGTCGTGATTTTTTTGGGAGGTTCCGCATCAAAAGCGTTTACGGAATGACGAGTTGGTAGCGCGTTTACGGAATGACGTGAAAAGAAAAACGTCGTCCCCGAGCGCTCTTTGTCGCGCACGCAGTGGGGGATCTGTTTAGGTCTAAGGTTTGTTTAAAAAATGACTTTATGGGTTATTGACTAGTCGACTGCATCTAGGCCTAATAATCACTGAACAATCTACAGTAACTCGCCAGTATTTGACCCTATATTTTTTAAGGGTTTTGTTGCTGTAAATGAATTAGTACAAATACACCAACAAAACACGCTTAAAGGTTGAAAATCTGCGGCAAAACAGTATACTTTTGGCGCTTTTTGTTTAGGTTTGGAAGCACAGAGGGTTAAATTGGCAAATAAGTTGGCCAGACAGGGCCAAAAAATGGCCTTCAAAGTGCTCTTTTTTCAAAGCGTTGCCGTAGTACTTTTGTGTACTGGGACTTTCGTGGTTTTTGATGGTATCACCACCTTGTCGTTTTTCTTTGGTGGCCTCATGAACATCATTCCTAACAGTGTATTTGCGTTACTTGCTTTTCGATTTTCCGGGGCCAGTCAGAATGAATTGGTGGTTCGGAGTTTTAGTCAAGGCGCTAAGTTAAAATTGATCATCACGGTGATTATCGCAATTGTGGCTTTTTACGGGTTAAAACTTGAACCTCTACCACTTTTTGCCGGATTCATGGTGACTACCTTCTGCCAATGGGCAGCAATGGTAAAAATGCAGACAAATTAATGAAAAATAATAACGTCTGCCGCGATAGAAACTATCGCCAGAAACGAATTTAAATTACTACAATTAGGTTAATCAATGGCATCTGAATATACTACCTCAGAATACATAAAACACCACTTAACCAATGCCTCGATGTGTAATACTGAAAACGGTATCGCATTCAACAAAGCCTGCGCTGATGCTGGGTTTTGGACATGGCACATTGACACATTAGCGTGGTCAATTGGCTTAGGTATTTTGTTTTTATGGTTCTTCCGTTCGGTCGCGAAAAAAGCGTCCACTGGTGTTCCAACCAAAACCCAAGCATTTGTCGAAATGGTTGTTGATTTTGTTAATGACAACGTTTCCGCTACCTTCCATGGCAAAAGCAGTTTAATAGCGCCTTTGGCACTGACTATTTTCTGCTGGGTTCTGCTAATGAACTTGATGGACCTGGTCCCGGTTGATTTGCTACCTACTATTGCAGGCATGGTTGGCCAGTACGGATTTGGAATGGACCCGCATGATGTTTACATGAAAGCGGTACCCACTACTGATTTGAATTTGACCTTTGCACTTGCACTTGGTGTCTTTGCTCTCATTATCTTTTATTCAATTCGAATGAAAGGAATTGGTGGATTCACCAAAGAGCTGACCATGCAACCTTTTGGTCACCCTGTTTTTATTCCCGTTAACTTCATTCTTGAGTCAGTTACCTTGCTCGCACGTCCGCTTTCGTTAGCGCTTCGTCTGTTTGGTAACCTTTACGCAAGTGAGTTGATCTTCATTTTGATTGCAACCATTGGTTATTTCCAATTGCCGTTGCATTTCATGTGGGCCGTTTTCCATATTCTTGTTCTTCCACTTCAAGCGTTCATTTTCATGATGTTAACCATCGTGTATTTGAGCTTGGCTAGTGAAGATCACTAATAGAGATACAATTTCTTTTAACTTTAACTTTTAAAACTTAACTAAAAATCGGAGATATAAATGGAATACATTTACATTGCTGCAGCTCTACTAATCGGTATGGGTGCCCTAGGTACTGCTATCGGATTCGGTATCTTGGGTGGTAAATTCCTAGAATCAGCTGCTCGTCAACCTGAGCTAGCTCCTCAACTACAAGTAAAAATGTTCATCGTAGCGGGTCTTATCGATGCTATCGCGATGATCGGTGTTGGTATCGCTCTTTACATGTTGTTCGCTCTTTAAGCTTAGTCATAAACCCTAACGTTTTTAGCGAACATTTAATGAGGAGGAGCGGTCGTGAATATTAACGCCACTCTAATAGGTCAATTAATCGCATTCGTGGTTTTCGTCGCCTTCTGTATGAAGTACGTATGGCCACCACTGATGGAAGCGATTGAAAAACGTCAGAAAGAAATTGCTGACGGTTTGGCCAATGCAGAACGAGGCCAAAAAGAACTCGAACTTGCTCAGAACAAAGCGACTGAGCAATTGAGAGACGCAAAGGCACAAGCGGCTGAAATTATCGAACAAGCCAAAAAGCGTGCATCACAGATTGTTGATGAAGAAACGCAACGTGGCCATGACGAACGCGAGAAGATTATCGCGCAAGGTCATACCGAAATTGAAGCAGAGCGTAACCGTGTGAAAGAAGATCTTCGTAAGCAAGTTGCTGTGTTAGCAGTAGCCGGTGCTGAAAAGATTTTGGCGCGAGAAATCGACGCCTCTGCACAAAGTGACATAGTTGAAAAACTTGTCGCTGAGCTATAAGGGGCACATGAGCTATGTCTGAATTGACAACTGTCGCTCGCCCTTATGCCAAAGCAGCTTTCGACTATGCGGTCGAGAAGCAAGCCGTTTCACAATGGCAAGAAATGCTGGTATTTGCAGGTGAAGTCGCCAAAAACGAACAGATGTCTGACATCATTTCGAGTGCGATGGCAGCCGACAAACTAGCGGAATTGTTCAACAACGTGTGTGGTGAACAACTCGACCAAGCGGGTCAGAACCTTGTTGGTGTTCTGGCTGAGAACGGACGCTTAAAAGCGCTTCCTGATATTGCAGTGTTGTTTAATCAATACAAAGCTGAATTCGACAAAGAAATTGATGCAGACGTTGTCTCTGCTGTCGAGCTAAGTGATAAACAACTTAAAGATATTAGCGCGTCTCTTGAGAAACGTCTTGCACGAAAAGTTAAGCTGAATTGTAGCGTTGACGCTGCCATTGTTGCCGGGGTAATTATTAAAGCCGGTGACACAGTGATTGATGGTTCGGTCAGATCAAAACTAGACCGTCTATCAGACGCATTACAATCATAGCGGGGAAATAGAGCATGCAACTGAATTCCACTGAAATTGCAGAACTGATCAAAAAACGAATTGAGCAGTTTGATGTAGTTAGTGAAGCTCGTAACGAAGGCACGATCGTTGGTGTTACCGACGGTATTATTCGTGTTCATGGCCTTGCAGATGTTATGCAAGGTGAAATGATTGAGCTTCCTGGCAATCGTTACGCTATCGCATTGAACCTAGAGCGCGACTCTGTAGGTGCGGTAGTAATGGGTCCTTACGCGGACCTACAAGAAGGTATGAAAGTACAGTCAACTGGCCGTATCTTAGAAGTACCTGTTGGTCGTAATCTTCTAGGTCGTGTTGTAAACACCCTAGGTGAGCCAATCGATGGTAAAGGCGCGATAGATGCTGAAGGCTTTGAGCCAGTAGAAAAAATCGCACCGGGCGTAATCGAGCGTCAATCGGTAGACCAACCTATCCAAACAGGTTATAAGTCTGTTGATGCCATGATCCCAGTTGGTCGTGGACAGCGTGAGTTGATCATCGGTGACCGTCAAACAGGTAAAACTGCGTTGGCAATCGATGCAATCATCAACCAAAAAGGCACAGGTGTTAAATGTGTGTACGTAGCGGTAGGCCAAAAGGCTTCTACTATTGCTAACGTAGTACGCAAACTAGAAGAGCATGGCGCAATGGATCACACCATTGTAGTTGCCGCTTCTGCGTCTGAATCTGCAGCACTTCAATACTTAGCACCTTACTCGGGTTGTACAATGGGTGAATTCTTCCGCGACCGTGGTGAAGATGCACTTATCGTATACGATGATTTGTCTAAGCAAGCTGTTGCTTATCGTCAAATTTCATTGCTACTTCGTCGTCCGCCAGGTCGTGAAGCTTACCCTGGTGATGTTTTCTATCTTCACTCCCGTCTACTAGAGCGTGCTGCTCGTGTAAACGATGTGTATGTAGAGAAGTTCACTAATGGTCTAGTAAAAGGCCAAACAGGTTCTTTGACAGCATTGCCTATCATTGAAACTCAGGCTGGTGACGTATCAGCATTCGTACCTACCAACGTAATCTCGATTACCGATGGTCAGATCTTCCTAGAATCTGATTTGTTTAACGCGGGTATTCGCCCAGCGGTTAACGCCGGTATTTCGGTATCTCGTGTTGGTGGTGCAGCACAAACTAAAATCATCAAGAAACTAGGTGGCGGTATTCGTCTAGCCCTAGCTCAGTATCGTGAATTGGCGGCGTTCTCGCAGTTTGCTTCTGACCTTGATGATGCAACACGCGAACAACTTGAGCACGGTCAAACGGTAACCGAGTTGATGAAGCAAAACCAATATGCACCGCTTTCGGTTGCAGATATGGGTGTGTCTTTATTCGCTGTTGAAAAAGGCTACTTGAAAGGGATCGAATTGAACAAGGTGTTGGATTTTGAATCTGCACTGCATTCATTCGTGAACAGTGAATATGCTGAGCTAATCAAAACACTTAACGAAACCGGTAATTACAACGGTGACATTGAAGCCCAGTTGACTGAAGCTTTGGATAAATTCAAAGCGACACAAACTTGGTAATCAATTCGGTCACTTATCCTTAAAGATGAGTGACCGGTGAGTTGAGTAATCGGAGATAAGTCATGGCCAGCGGTAAAGAGATAAAAGGTAAGATCGGGAGTATCAAGAATACTCAGAAGATCACCAGTGCTATGGAAATGGTTGCAGCGTCGAAAATGAAAAAGGCGCAAGACCGTATGGAGTCCAGCCGTCCATATGCCGAAAGTATGCGTAAAGTTATTGGCCACGTCGCACACGGTAATCTTGAATATCGCCATCCTTATTTGGAAGAGCGTGAAGTCAAACGTGTGGGATACATCGTCATTTCTACAGACCGAGGTTTGTGTGGCGGCTTGAACTCAAATGAGTTCAAAAAAGTCACTGCTGATATCAAAGCTTGGCAAGAAAAAGACGTTGAAGTGGATTTTGCGGCACTCGGCGCAAAAGCATGTGCATTTTTCGGTCGTTTTGGTGGCAACGTGCTTGCTGCTGAATCTGGCATTGGTGATTCGCCAAGTGTTCAAGACATTATTGGTTTAGTACGTGTGATGTTAGTAGCGTACAACGAAGGCAAAATAGACCGTCTATTTTTGGTTTATAACGACTTCATCAATACCATGTCACAAGAACCCAGAATCGATCAATTGTTGCCTTTGCCTAAGTCTGATGAAGAAGAATTGAAGCATCGTTGGGATTACATTTACGAACCAGATCCAAAACCTATTTTGGAAAAGTTAATGGTCCGTTATATCGAATCTCAGGTATACCAGGGCGTAGTAGAAAACTCTGCGTCTGAGCAAGCTGCGCGAATGGTGGCAATGAAAGCTGCTACCGATAACGCAGGCGATATCATCGATGATTTGCAATTGGTATACAACAAAGCACGTCAAGCGGCAATCACACAAGAAATTAGTGAGATTGTTGGCGGCGCAGCTGCGGTGTAGGCAAAGGTTTTAAAATTAATGAGGACTAAACATGAGTCAAGGTAAGGTCGTCCAAATCATTGGCGCGGTTGTGGATATTGAGTTTCCACAAGATGCCGTACCTACTATCTATGACGCCCTAAGAGTTACCGAAGGTGACTTGCAGGGACTAACCTTAGAAGTGCAACAGCAGCTTGGTGGCGGTGTCGTACGTAGTATCGCATTGGGTACTACTGACGGACTACGTCGTGGGCTAGCTGTAGAAAATACAGGCGCACCTATCAATGTTCCAGTTGGTACAGCCACTCTCGGCCGTATCATGGACGTACTAGGTAACCCTATCGATGAAGCAGGCCCAATTGGTGAAGAAGAGCGTATGGCGATTCACCGTGAAGCGCCTAGCTACGAAGATCAATCAAGTGCTGTTGAGCTACTTGAAACTGGTATTAAAGTCATCGACTTAGTCTGCCCATTTGCTAAGGGTGGTAAAGTTGGATTGTTCGGTGGTGCCGGTGTTGGTAAAACTGTAAACATGATGGAGCTTATCCGTAACATCGCGATCGAGCACAGTGGATACTCAGTATTCGCCGGTGTTGGAGAGCGTACTCGTGAGGGTAACGATTTCTATCATGAAATGAACGAGTCAAACGTACTAGACAAAGTATCGTTGGTTTACGGTCAGATGAACGAGCCACCTGGAAACCGTCTTCGCGTAGCATTGACGGGCCTGACAATGGCAGAAAAATTCCGTGACGAAGGTCGTGATGTATTGTTCTTCGTGGATAACATCTACCGTTATACCCTAGCTGGTACTGAGGTATCTGCACTACTTGGTCGTATGCCGTCAGCGGTAGGTTATCAGCCTACACTTGCTGAAGAAATGGGTGTACTTCAAGAGCGTATCGCTTCTACCAAAACAGGTTCAATCACATCAATCCAAGCGGTATATGTACCTGCGGATGACTTGACTGACCCTAGTCCAGCAACCACCTTTGCTCACTTGGACGCAACGGTAGTACTTTCACGTGATATCGCGTCTTTGGGTATCTACCCTGCTGTTGACCCGTTGGATTCGACCTCTCGTCAGCTTGATCCGCTTGTTGTGGGTAAAGAGCACTATGACACTGCACAAGGCGTTCAAACCACGTTGCAGCGTTATAAAGAGTTGAAAGATATTATTGCGATATTGGGTATGGACGAATTATCTGAAGAAGATAAGCAGACCGTATCTCGTGCGCGTAAGATCCAGCGTTTCTTGTCTCAACCATTCTTCGTTGCTGAAGTATTTACTGGTTCGCCAGGTAAATATGTATCGCTTAAAGATACTATCAGCGGCTTTAAAGGCATTCTTGCTGGTGAATATGATCACTTGCCAGAGCAAGCCTTCTACATGGTTGGTGCCATTGACGAAGCCATTGAAAAAGCTAAGGGCATGTAAGACACAGTTACCTGTGTCTTTCACTTAGTTTTTACTTAAACCTTATTAGGAGGTCCCATGGCAATGACAGTACATCTGGATGTAGTAAGCGCTGAAGACAAGATTTTTTCTGGTCTGGTTGAAACGATTCAGATTACCGGTAGTGAAGGTGAGTTGGGTATTTACCCTGGTCATGCACCTTTAATTACTGCGCTCAATCCTGGCATGGTTCGTATGGTTAAACAGCACGGTGAAGAAGAAGTGATCTACATTGCTGGGGGTATGTTAGAAGTACAACCTGGTAGTGTAACCGTTCTTGCAGACACCGCCGTTCGCGCCGAAGATTTGGATGAACAATCCGCTTTGGAAGCTAAACGTAGAGCAGAAGAGCATATTGCCAATGCTGGTGCTGACTTTGACTACGCAGAAGCAGCCGCTGAGTTGGCTGAAGCTATTGCGCAAATTCGCCTTATCCAGAAGATGCGTAAGTAACAGTAAGCAAATAAGTCACTTAAAAAAGCCCGGCACTAGCCGGGTTTTTTATTGGCTATGTTCTGCGTTTACTGTTGTTAGACGCAATATTGAAGTCGTCGTAAACCCTTCCGTGGGGGCCCTGCACCGACATCCATGTCGGTCAAGCTTCAATATTGCATCTAGCAACAATTTCCAGTAAAAAATGCTTATTTATTCTTTAACCATTTTTCAGTTAAGTGAGAACGTACTCTTAATTGTCGGTTCGCCGACAGCGACCAAAGGGCGGAGTGCGCCGCCCTCTGGACTCCCCGCAGCCCTTTGGTAGCGGGAAACATAATCAAAAGCCTCAGGCAAAATTGAACGCGAATTACGGGACGTCCTGTCCCGGAATTCGCTGACACATCATCCCTGATGTGCCTCCACTTTGCTAATGCTGAGACTTATGATTACCCGCTAGAAAAGGGCACAAAATTTGTTCTCTCTTTGGATAGTAATGCCAGAAATTTGCCACATGTAATGTATGGATTGATTCAAGGTCTTCTTCTTCAGGCTCTGGTTTTTTATTTTCCGCAATTCCCTCGCCGCTACACAAAACTCAAAATGCTTAGCTGTGCAACTCTGACTAAGTATTGGTATAGTAAATTTAAACTATAACAATTATCGAAAACTACTAAGGTTTGCGGATCTGAATATGGATCAAATTACAGATACACGCCGCTCACAAGACGCCGATTTTAAGTACAAAAATAAGTTATTTAGTGTGGCTGGACTTATGGAGCGATTTAGCCACAGAGAGAGTTTTAAATACAAGCTGTCCCAGCTGACGTTGTCTCAGTGGTTCTATGTTGTGGCGTCGTTACTTTTTGTAGTGCTCTTTGATGGAGACTATGAAAACGATGGATTGGTATGGGTTGGCGTCATTGCCGGAATTGGCCTGTTTCGTGAGCTTTGGCATTTGTTTCAGCGGGTATGGGACAAGATGCTTGGAAAAGGCATTATATTAATTTTATATGCAGCAACTGCCAACTTTGCTTTGGCCATTTCTGCGCTTAAAATCAATGCCATCGCGGGTATTGAGCCCACACCATTTGTTTTTACACTTGGTTTTACCACCCTATTGATGTTGCCGTTTTGGCTCACAATCACTACCGCCCTATTCTTTTCCATTGCGCTGGTAGCACTCAATTTTTGGTTATTGATTTCAATTTTGTTACGTCTGGTGCGTATTAAAATCCAAGTACATTGGGAAGACCGCTCGTTTGTTTTTATCACAATGATCATGAGATTGGTGCTAATTCCCGCCGTTATTATGACCTTGGGTACCATTATCATGCCTTATGCCAAACAAATAGAAACCTTCGACGGCCCGGTAAACTTCCTAAGCGTGCAAGACTTAACGGATGAACAAGTGCAACAGCTAAGAGAAAGCTCGGAAGAAAAAGCTGAAGCAATGCTTGAACAATTTAAATTGAAAAATGCGACAACGGAAGATGCAGAACAAAACTCTGGTGCCAAGAAAGTTCGACACTTAGATCGCATCGTGGCTACATTTATCTACTGGTTCGAAACCTATCCAAATTCAGGCTGTGTTAAAGCTGAAAATCAGCGTTCTTTGGTTATCGACGAAAACTCTATTTTGGTCGTTGAGCGGGATAAGTCTGAATTGGGTTTCAAGTTTGCGGTGTTACCCTGCGTTCCAAAATACCAAGATGTGCAAATTCCAGCTGTCCAAGCACCAGAAACTCAAACGCCAGATATTCAAACTCAACAATCCATCGAAGAACCTATTGAAAAAACTATCGAAAAAACACAAGAACAATGAAGCGATGTGTAAGGGTAATGATCGATAAGATTTGCCCACTATCCTCAGTAATAAAAAATTAAGGTAAAGAATTACTATGTTGAAAGAAGAACTCATGACAGACAGGCTGGTGACGGTTCATATGGATGATCCACTGTCCCACGTGAAACACTTATTTGATACCCATCGCTTTCATCATTTGCTCGTGGTAGAGAAAAACCGATTAGTTGGCGTTGTGTCTGATCGGGACTTGTTTAAATCACTGAGTCCAAATATTGGGACCCCTGCTGAAACCGTCAAAGATACAGCGAGCCTGCAAAAACGTGTGCACCAAATTATGAGTAGAGATCTGGTGACTATTGCACCAGACAAAGGATTGCTCGCGGCTGTAAAAATGTTTAACCGATATCGGGTGTCTTGTTTACCTGTAATCGATGAACACATGAAACCCCTGGGCATATTGAGTTGGCGAGACGTGTTTAACTATGTCGAGATGAACCAGGCTCAAAAGCAATTCGCTACCAAGCCATGATTTTTTAAATTTACCTTAGTAAATCTAATCTCGGATACGCATCACCGTTAAGCCAGGTTATGCCCGCATAGGATGATGACGTATTCGAATATCTCCAGCTGCTGCCAAGGCATTCGCGACGGCAGGCGCTAACGGCGGTATCCCCATCTCACCTGCACCGACGGGTGACGCATTACTATCGACAACTGCCACCTCTATGCTTATCACTGAATCGCCAATACGCATCATGTTATATCGGTCAAAATTGTCGTTTTGTACTTGACCATTTTCAACAATAATTTGCTGACCGAGGGCCGTGCTCAGGCCGTCATTAATACCTCCTTCTACTTGCGCAATGACCCCTTCGGGATTGACAACAGTGCCCACATCGATAGCTGCATACACCTTGTTCACTCTAAATCGGTTGTTTGGCTTGATCGAGACTTCGGCGACACAGGCGCAGTATCCACCAAAGGTAAAATGTCCAGCGATCCCTAACGCGTTTCCACTAGGCATCTTCTTACCCCAATTTGCCAGTTGTGCTGCTTTTTTTAACACGGCAGCCATGCGACCAGTATCAAATGTCGGGCCGCCATGTTGTGCATAGGGTAGCTCTTCATGTTCGCCTAACATTTTTATACGCAACGCTAATGGATCCTGGTTAGTTGCTCGGGCGATTTCATCAATAAAGCTCTGTACTACAAATGCATTGGCGGTATGAGCAGGTGCTCGCCAGCTGCCTTGCGGGGCGCCAAAAGTGACGGGTGTATACTCGTATTGCAGGTTTTCTACGCGCCCAGCCGGGAAGTCATCAACGTAGATATCGGCGCCAAACAACTCTTCTGGCTTGGCATTGTTGCGCCGATAATACTTAGGTGTGCCTACCAAATGATGGGACCAGGCAATAACGTTTCCGGAATCATCAACGCCCGCTGTTAATTGGTGATGACCCATAGGGCGATAAAAGTCATTGCGTAAGTCGTCTTCTCTGGTCCAAATAAGTTTAATCGGTAGCTTACTAAGTTTGGATATCATCACTGCCTCTGCAGTGTGATCACTGTTGAGTCTGCGACCAAAACCTCCACCTAGTCGGGTGTAACGAATATCCATGTTCACCCGATCAAAACCGGTGATTGCCTCGGCCAGTCGTGATGCACTCCCAGGGCTTTGCATTGGACCAATAATTGTACATTTGGAATCGGTAACATGGGCAATACAGTTTTGTGGCTCCAACTGTGCGTGACTAACTAAGGGTATTTTGTATGTATGTGAAATGATCTGAGCGGCGTTGGCCAACGCTTTTTTAATGTCACCATCGTTACGCACAACTTGACCAGGCTCTTTGAGAAGTTCATCACACTTTTTATGCAAATCAGCAGTGCTTGCTTCGGCATATGGCCCTTTATCCCACTTTATTTTAAGTGTTTCGCGGGCCTTTTTTGCTGTCCAGAAATCGTCTGCAATCACAGCAATTCCGCCAGCAAGGTAAGTGTAATATTTGTTTACATCAGGACGAGGTAACCTTACAACTTGGTGCACACCTGGCATTGCCAATGCCTCGCTTGCATCAAAGGATTCAACATCGCCATCGAAATAAGGAGAACGCTGCACCATGGCGACTTTCGCGCCAGGGTATTGCATATCCATACCATAAAGTGGCTTGCCGGTGACAATATCTATCGCTTCTTGAGTGTTGTGAGGCTTACCTATTATGCGCCAGTCATCTTTATCTTTAAGTGTAGGTTTGAATCCTTCGGGAAGTGTTTGCTTGGCAGCCGATTCTGCTAGATAACCCAAGGACACTTTGCGGCCATTTGACATCACAACATAGCCATTTTCAGCACTTAGAGAATCAATATTGGCCTTAAACATTGATGCGGCTGCCATTAAAAATAGCTGTTTCGCGTTGGCTCCGGCATTGCGTAATAATTCATAATTTCGAGAAATGCTGGTAGAACCACCAGCAAACTGTGGGATGACTTTCCATGTAATCTTTCCTTCATCATCACGCTTTAACTCGTAAGGTAAGGGCTCAACTGACACATTTTTCATGTCAGCACCTAGCTCTTCTGCAAACAGCATCGACAAGGCTGTGTTGGTCCCTTGCCCCATTTCAGGAGAGGGAGAATAGAACACCACGCTGTTGTCTTGAGCAATGCGAATAAGAGGCGTTATTGCGCCCACTGCGGAATCGAGATTTTCGGCTCGAGAGCTAAAAGACAAAGGTGCGGCAATTAGCAAAGCGCCCGAATAAAAACTGTAGCGAAGAAAGTCACGACGGCTATTAATTGCAGCGTTCATGAGGATTCTCCTTGTTGTTGGCTGGTAGCTCCCTTAGCGCGAATTTGTGCTGCTGCGTGATGTATAGCTTTACGCATTCGTGTGTAGGTACCACAGCGACATAGATTTGTCAGGTGCGTATCAATGTCATCGTCTGAAGGAGAAGGAAAACGCTCAAGAAAGGCAGTGATAGCCATGATCTGTCCGGCCTGACAATAACCACATTGTGCCACGTTAAAGTCTATCCAGGCCTGTTGGACCGGATGTAACTTGTCTTGCCGTGACAATCCTTCAATGGTTACGACATTATTGCCATTCAAGTTTCCGATAGGCATCGAACATGAGCGTATAGGTTGACCATCAATATGAACTGTGCAGGCGCCACAAGAACCTACACCGCAACCAAACTTGGTTCCTGTGAGTGCGACTTTTTCTCGCAAAAACCAAAGTAGCGGCATATCGCTGTCACCTTCGAGTTTGACCGTTTTATTGTTTATGGTTATTTCGCTCATACACCAATGCCTTTGATTTTCTGATTCGCTTATTAATACTGGATCAAAATTGGAACACTTTGGGTGAGTTGAGCGCATATATTCGTCGTCTTAACGTTTCTGGAGGAGTTCGCTAAGGTTTATACAATTTGGACAATGGACTGATGACAGAATTTCCTCCGCGCTGCAAAATGTGGGTGTAAATCTGTGTAGTACGCAAGTCTGCGTGACCTAATTGATCTTGCACTGTGCGAATGTCTGCCCCCGCCTGCAACAAGTGTGTGGCGAAGGAATGTCTTAACGTGTGAGGCGAAACATTTTTCTCGATACCCGCCAATTCAGCAGCCCGTTTGACCTGACGTTGCAGATTTGATTCACTGATATGTTGGCGCCTTAGATCTCCACTTTCGGGATCTTTTGAGGTTCGACCAGAAGGAAACATATACTGCCAATTCAAGTCATCGCAAGCGCCAGGGTACTTTTCTCGTAAACGATGTGGTAACCAAACACCAGCAAAATGAGGATTGGCCAAATCGCCCTCCAAATAACGTTGTACCAATACTATTTGTTGTCGAAATAAAGGTAACAATTCATCTGCCAGGGTAACAATTCGATGTTTGCCGCCTTTACCATTCCACACGCGCACCGACTTATAATCGAAATCGATATCTGCAACTCGCAGGCGCACACACTCCATCAAACGCAGGCCACTGCCATATAACAGGGAAATTGGAAGCTTGTAATCAGGAGAGACACAGCTAAAGAACTGCTTAATTTCTTTATGTGACAACACAACCGGCAATTTAGCCTGGCGACTACTGCGAATATATTTTAAATCTAACTCAAGAGGAATTTCGATAATTTCTTTATAAACAAACACCAACGCATTTAAGGCCAATGCCTGAGAACTCGCAGCTAGCTTCTTATCTACTGCAAGAAAATTCAAAAAGGCCAACACCTCTTCTTCACCCATGAGCTTAGGATGGCGATGGTTGTTAAAATTGATAAAGGCCCTAATCCACTTACAATAAGCTTCAATCGTGCGCTTCGAATATCGACGCTGAAACATTAGTTCAGCCAAATATTCCAAAAATGGAGATTGGGACATAAACTTTCCTTGTAATTCCCACTGTATGACCAAACAGTGTTAATTACTCGAAGGGTTAATGCCAATAAAACGGACTTTTTCTGTACTTTCGCAAAGTTAAACTGGACAAAAATCATAATTTAAGGGAAAACAGGCAATTAACGTTAACCAAAGAACAAATCAAAACAGCTATCTTTTCCGCATTTTCACAAAATTACTGATTTGTTCCGGATAATAAGTTGTTATGAGTAACTTTAAGCTTCTGAGTTTTCTTTTCTTGGTTTTTGTTGGAGATGCGCTGGCATGCAGCGTGCCAAAGCCAGGTTATGGTTATTCTTTAGAGGATTTAATCGACAAATCAGACAATATTGTGATTGTCGAACTGTCGAAAAAAAAAGTTGGCGAGCCATTCATTGTATACGATCTTAAAGTTATTGAGGTTTTAAAAGGTGAACCAGCGACTGAATTTGAGTTCTTTGGCCATACGGAAAAGCATGAATCAGCGACTTACACCGACCATAACGATGCTGTATTCTGGTTCACTCAAGCTGGACGTTCGGAATGGCCGTGTTGTATTTGTGGGCCGGATCACACTTTTGAAAAAGGGTTTAAGTATCTATTTTTCCCAGATCTCTTAGGTGCCACAAAATCTGCGGAAATAATTAATAGTGAAGATGATTTGTGGTTAAACTTTGTAGTAAACAGAATCAAGTGAAGGTTACTCATAACAATCCATTCAACCGGACCCAAACTCGCTGGCTGGCGTTCGTGCCTCACGATTTTAGCCAGCAAGTCTGCGCCGTTTAATAGGGGCGTTATATTTCAAATATGAGACCAGAACTTTCAGCTCTAAAAAAAGAAATGGAAGAGTCCGGAATCAACAAATACTGTTACGCAATTGATGAGGCAGGTGAAGGTTACTGTATCTATGATGCTCGTTCTGTAATCGAGGTAGATGTTTCAGAAAGAGGGAATCGTTATGACTTGCAAACTTTCACCGATGTTAATGCTGCAATTAAACGATTCAAGGAAATGGTTTTTTCCGACACGGTTTTAAATAAAAAATGACATATAACAATCCAATCAACCGGACAAATACTCGCTGGCTTGGGTCGCTCCGCTCCCAGTATAGCCAACAAGTATTTGCCGTTTATTAGGGGCGTTATATGTAAGAGCTTCTTTGGTTAAGCTCTTTTTCAAAATGGTAATACTGCTCCGATATTTTTGTCTTTTTAACCTAAGTATTCTTTGCATATTTAAACCAAGCGGCAATTTGATTGCAGTGTTTTTATCAGCAGTCAGCGTCAAAGGTTGTTTCAACTGGCTAGCTTAGGAAGTTAGTTTAAAAGTCAGCAATCCGCTTTTGGGTATTTCTGGTAATGTTGTTCAGTTGTTGTTTTGGTGCCTGTCATTTTTCCTTTTTTGGGTGCAGTCAGGTAAATTAGGTTTAAGCATTTATTGGGTTGTGCAAAAGTTTTGTTTGATCACCAAGTTACATATAACAATCCAATCAACCGGACACAAACTCGCTGGCTAAGGCTCGTGCCTCGCAATTATAGCCAACAAGTTTGTGCCGTTTATTAGGGGCGTTAGGTGTAAGAGCTTTTGTTGGTTCGCACTTTTAGATTTTCATCTTTAGTCGTTCAACTTCGTACTGTTTTTGGTATCAGCTTTCTTTCAGTTTTTAGCACTTCCTAAACTTGCGGCAGCTAGGTTGTATTTGCAGTAGGCGCCATAGGTTTTATCAGCACTAACCTTCATTGGTTTTCATATGTTCAGTAAAAACGCGCCCTGCTCTATTTCGTAATTCGCTTTTGTGTTTTGCTAGTTGTTTGTTAAAAGGTAAATTCAAAGGCCCACCGATTTTCCATTTTTTGGTGTTATCGGTTAAAGTAACTCCATCAATCATATCTGCACAGGGAAAGTGGCTTTGCATTCAGTGTTTACACCTAACAATCCATTCAACCTGACAAAAACTCGCTGGCTTTGGCTCGTTCCTCGCAATTGTAGCCAACAAGTTTTTGCAGGTTAATAGGGGCGTTATATGCCCAGGTAAATTTAACGAAAATGGAATACTTAATTAAAAGAGAAGATGGGAATTGGTTTAGCCTAGGTCCTGATAACTACGAAAGCACTTTGACTCCTTCATCAATTGCTTGGGAGCGTATAAATGGCCAAGGTGATTTTAGAATAAAGTGTGCTGAAGGCGAAGTATCGTTTTCTTATGAAGACCCCGGAATACTTGTTTCATTTGAGTCAATCTCGTTTACCGAAGAACGATGTAACAAGATTCTTGATGAGGTTTTAAGAAACATCAAGTCGAAAACTGGTGAGGAAGGCTATGTGGTGCCTCTCTAGGGCATATAACAAACCATTCAACCGGACCCATACTCGCTGGCTTAGCTCATACTTCGCAAAGTATAGCCAGCAAGTCTGGGCCGTTTAATAGGGGCGTTATGTTTCTATGAATAAACTTTTAATACTTCTTCTTTTATTTAGCTTTAATGCAGCCTCCTGTGAACTCACAGAAGAGTACAAAAATATGCGCGCTTACGTGCAGGAAGAAATGAATAAATCATACAAAGGGTGCATTAAGGCCACGCGTGCATATTTCTATTACAAAGATGTAGCAGAGTGCACAAAACATGGCGAGGGTGAAGGAATTGGTGGTGGATGTGCTCATGTTTCAGGCTACAGAGTTGTTGTTGAAGAAAGCGAATTAGGACATTGTAAAATTCTCAAACCTACAGTTGAGGATATGTCATCAGAATTGCAGCGTTTGGTAATTTCTAAGGGGATTGAACAGTGCGCTGGTTAGAGACAAAACATAACAAACCAATCAACCGGACAAATACTCGCTGGCTATGCTCGTACCTCGCTAATTTTAGCCAGCAAGCATTTGCCGTTTATTAGGGGCGTTATATGCCACAAGAACCGTTGAGTAAGTCTGAGAGAATGGAGCTTCGTCGCGAGCACGGGTTTAGGGAATTGCCTGAACCAGTGGAAAAATATCTTGGACCAGAATATGCCATGGCGTTCGCCTGTTTACATTGCAGAACTTCTAACATGCGTCATTTTGATCTGGCCCCATCAGAATATCCTTTGTCTGGCGAATGCCCCGTATGTAAGAACAAGACTTTTAACCTTGGTAGAGATTTTAAACCGCCAAAAAAATCAAATGAAGCACAATGGAAAAAAATTGAGTTTCTCATTGAGCATGGTTTTCAATTTCAAAAAGTTAGGTTGGTCCCAACGGAAATGGAAAGTGTCGCTTATCCTAAAACACTGACAGAGGCTAAAGAGTTTGTGGTTAAATATAAAAAATGGGCGATTAAAAGTGGCATATAACAAACCAATCAACCGGACAAATACTCGCTGGCTTTGCTCGTACCTCGCTAATTATAGCCAGCAAGCATTTGCCGTTTATTAGGGGCGTTATGTGTAAAAGGAGGTTTTGGTGAATAAAAGGATGTCTAGTTTACAGCGAGTTAAAGCCGCTCATAAGCACTCTATTCGTCATCGAAATGAAATTACAAATAGTCATATTTGTGGGTGCTTTCACTGCCTTTACATTTTCAAACCAACTGAAGTTGACCATTGGATAGATAAAAATGACAAAGATGTAGGGCAAACTGCTATGTGTCCAAAATGCTCAATTGATACCGTAATTGGTGACCAATCAGGTTATCCTGTAAACAATGATTTTCTTTCTTCTATGAAAAATTACTGGTGCAGTTAGCATGTTTACACATAACAAACCATTCAACCGGACCCAAACTCGCTGGCTTAGCTCATTCTTCGCAAAGTATAGCCAGCAAGTCTGGGCCGTTTAATAGGGGCGTTAGCTTTCAAAAGGAAGATTGTGATTAGTCGAATAATTATCGTAATGATTTTTTTGTCTATATCTGGATGCAAATCAACTTCGTTGGCTCCCAAACCAGAAGGTTGGGTTGAGTTAGCATTTGATATTGATAAAAGTGGTAATCCGATCAATATTTCGGTCGTTGATTCACATCCTAGTGGTGTATTCGATGACGAAGGAATTAAAGCACTCTCAAAATGGAAATATAAACCCGAGTTAGTTGACGGCAATCCTGTCGTTCAAAAAGACCGTCGGGTAAAACTGGATTTTATACTGGACAATGAAAGCTAACAAACCATTCAACCGGACCCAAACTCGCTGGCTTGGCTCATTCTTCGCAAAGTATAGCCAGCAAGTCTGGGCCGTTTAATAGGGGCGTTAGGCGCACTTAAAACACCGATGTTACATTCAGACTAAATGTTATTATACTAACCATGTTTAAGGCCCTTAGGTTACTACCATGAAATTAGATGAATTGAGTGCAAGTGAAAAGTTAATTTTGGCCCAACA
>NZ_VKKH01000012.1 GCF_007197995.1 Aliiglaciecola sp. M165 | reverse complement strand
CATTTCTCCTTTTTCTACTTGGTCAACAACTGACAATTTAAAAGCGAGCGAATAGTCGCGCTGGGTACGCTTACTTATTGATTGCATTACACTCTCCAATTTAAGGCTGGAAAGTGTCAACGTTATTTAGGACGGGTCATTGAAACCAAAAAGAGCGTACATGTACGCTCTTTTTTTTGCTAAATGCCCCGTTCAAAATATTAACCTTCAAATCTCGCAAGTATGTTGAGAATAAACTGTTTGGCACCTTCGGTATCACCAAATACCTGATCATCCATGGTTTTATCGATGCCCAGCATTTTGCGTGCGCTACTGAGTTGATGCTCTGCCATGGCGACATTGATAACGTAGGCATCCACTTCGCAACCTGCAGTAATGCAAAGTTTGATCCCTTCCACCAGGATATCTCTGGCTTCGGGCGTAGCAGCAACACAATCAGTAAGATCTCCCAGGTATCCCCAATGGATTTCTTCTATCGAGTAAACGATTTTTAAAAGATCATCACAAAACTTTTGCGCTAAATTCTTTCCAAATGAACCGGACACCCTAGCGTATAAAATACGTTTTTCGAATGTCATGGTATAGCTACCAAAGCGGTCCTTATGACTAAATTCTCGGGGACAATACTGCGTCATTAATACTTAAACAATTATTTAGATCGGATTGCATGATTTTAGCCCGTTGCTGGCAAACTGTCACAAATTAATCCGAAATCGACAAAATATTGTGGCGATAGAACATCATTGGCGTATGACTGCAATCTATATTCAACTTTCTGTGTTGCTAATTTGGGTTTGGAGCAACAAAAGCATAAAACTCTTTCTTCGAAACAGAGAAATATATTGAATTGATTAAATTTCGACTAAATCATTTCTTGAATTAAGCATCGATATCTCGTTTAATTTGAAAGCGATCAATGCGTTATCTGGTCAATTGGCGTTAACGGCTTACTAAAAAAGGTTTAAATATGAAAATACGGTTCATTACTGCGCTAATTGGCGCTGTTGTTATCAGCGCATCATTAAACGCTGCACCGGCGAAGTCAGAAAAGCATGCCGCTGCAGCTGTGCAATTCCGCCAGGCTATGTTGCAATTAGTGAGAAGCAATGTAGGTGCATTAGGTGGCATGGCGAAAGATCAAATACCTATGAATGCTGCCACACTCGAAAAAAATGCGATGCGCATCGAACAATTATCATTGATGATGGATGATTATTTTTCTGTTGATACACGCAACTTTCCGGTAGAAACTGACGCTCTGCCAGGTGTGTGGGAAGATTACGCAGACTTTCAAAGCAAAATTGTTGCTTTGACTACAGCTGCGAATGAATTGAAAGTGGCGGCACAGCAAGGTGATGAGTCGTCGTATAAAGCCAAAATCGGTGCAATATTTAAATCTTGCAAAGGCTGTCACGATACCTATAAAGCTGAGTAATTCGAAAAGATTTTAATAAAAGCGAGCAGATGCTCGCTTTTTTATTGTTAGAAATAAAACTCTTCTTCGGGCACCGGAGCGGCAACAACAATCAACCAATACAAAAAACCAGCAATTAAGACGGCGACAATCAAGGCGATAATCCATCTCGAAGAAGTGATCTTATTCTCCGGATTTAGTGCTTTCTTACCATGAAACATTGCACCAATCAGATAGATTTTTCGCTTAAATTGGTACCAAAATATTGCAATGATATGCAAACCAGCAATGCCCAAAATGACGTTGTAAGTGTCGTGATGCAAGCCGTCAAGCAAATCCTGAGTTTCTGCGGAAACCGAAGACAAATAAGGACCTGAAGCTAATACATCGTCAGTCGAAAACAACCCTGTAACGGCTTGTAAACCAACTATCATAATGACAATGGGAACAATTAAACCACCCAACGGGTTATGCCCGACATATTCTTTATTTTGGCTGGAAAACAGTGCCTTTGCGTAATTGAAAATGTCCTTTGGTGGGCGAATAAACTGTGAGAATCGTGCATGTCTAGGACCAACAACCCCCCAGACTAGTCTGAAAATCACCAAACCGAGCGTCACATAGCCGATTTTAAAATGCCAATCCATATAACCAAATTCCGCGGTTACCCATTGAGCTACAATGGCGAAGACTAAAAGCCAATGAAAAAGTCGCAGTGGCAGATCCCAGATGAGAACTTTTGGTGTGTGTTGTTCCTTCATTTTATCCTGACTCTTGAATTTTACATCCATGAACGCTGACTAAAGCTCACTTCGTGCAATGTATTTTGCAAGAGCTGAGCCGCTTGTTTTTGCTCGATAAAAGGAATGGATACTGAACCAGAGGCAAGTATGATCCTCACCGAAGCCAATTGTTTTGCTTTCATGAGTTTGCTTTGAATAAATTGGGTTTGTTGAACTTTGTATTTTGGGAAACACATTTTGTCCACGCCAAAAAGTCCTTTTCTAACATATATATATTCGTTATCCGATGCAAAACCCCATCGCTTCCATCGGCACCAAACCATAATCATGACTACACAAGCGCCCACGGCTACATACGCTGCGCCTAAATAGTTTTGCTGGCTAATGGCTATGGTGCTTAAGATGGCGAATAGAGGCAACACCCAAGTTAGCAATTGCCTGAAAATAAACCGATAACTAATAGGCGTAAATTCAACCTTGGCCAACTGATTCTGATCAAATGCATCTTCTGTGATCTCAAGTGCTTCAGAAACCGTCACTGAAGGCACAAGTATTTTGTTTGCCGTAGATTGGCCTTGTGTATTTCGAACTCCGGCGTCATTTTGCTTAAGCTCCAAATTAACCCGACGCAATATGACATCGAGCCAATCTTGTTTTAACGCAATCAACTGAAGACGAGATAGGCGCATTGTGACTTCTTGGCGAGTAAAAAGACCACTGCGACGTATGTAACGACCATTTGTTTTACTTAGCTTGAAGTCGTAAAACAAAATGATAGAGCCCAAAATTGAAAGTAAGGTGACGGATACGATAAACATAAAGGCTAGGGCGAGAATCGCCAGTGCAAACTGCCATAACGGCTGCGCTTGCGTATCAAAATATTGTTGATAGTCGAAACCCATTGATTCGATGTAGGCGCCGATAAAAGAAGCAAGGTCGTCGTATAGTGGTGCCAGTACACCTAATATAATCCAAACTCGATTGTTAGTAATGCCATGAATGACTAGATCACCCATGCTCCGTGTATTAAGAATGTCTTCTGATTCAAAGGACTGCCCTAAAGTGTCATCGGTTTGTGTGTCTTCACTTTGGGCGTTAGCCTGCAGTAAAATACGTTGCTTAAGCTGTTCGGCAAACAATTGGGGTAATGCGACAATCTTAGCTTCTTGTTTAGCCGAACCTGCCGTGTCTAATTGTAAGCAACTGGTGTTGGTCAATCGGTAATAAAGCGGCTGCTCTATCGTGACATTTTGAATGCGATCAAAGGGTAGATTCACGTGCTTTTTAGAAAAGACGCCATAGCGGATCTCTACACTGGATTTTTCCAAGCGGAAAGAATAAAAAAGATATTGTAACACTGACGCGATACAGATAAGTGCGATTACAGCAGCTAGAATTGGTAACCAGGTCCCAGGGTTTTCTTTAATGGATGAATAACTTACGGCAAAAGCGGGGAGCAAATAGATCAAGTTGTTGGCCGCGCCTTTTATGCCTGACGCGGCAAAATATATAATCGCGATTGGTGATAGACGTTGCCACCGATCCGAATAAAGCGTAGTTTCGGCCTCTGTTGGAGGTTGGCTACCCGTGTTCATGGGTGTCCTTATGCTCAAGCACAAATGTCCTCAACGTTTCGGCGGCATCGGCGTCTAAGCCTGGGATCTCAAAGGTATGCATAGCACCCCCAGCACTAAAAACTTGCAAAGATGCCAACCCAAACCCACGCTCCAACGGTCCACGTTTTAATTCGATATGCTGTATCCGTGAAATTGGTTGGCTAACTGTTTTTCTAAAAACCCAACCAGATGAATAGTGCAGATCATGCTCTCGTAAACAATACTGCTTAAAGGGCGTGGCAATGACTGCATGGGCACAGGTCAATAGCCAATAAACGGTGACGACAATTAGTGCTGGAAAATAGACGTCTAATAAAGGTTCGGGCAACTCAAAGAAGCGTTGAAAACGCGCTATAGACATGACCACGAGCAATACACTGGCCAAAATACTATTACTCACCAACAGCATTGGCAAAAACCTTTTATCTAAAAATTCAAAATCAATTTGTGATGGTTCGGGTAGCGCCGACACCGACAGCAATTCGTTACTAAAGGGCATTTTTCAATTCTTTATCAAGCCAACTCATGCACTAATGTAATGAAAAAGCACAATTTATCAAAGAATTACCTGTCTCAATCTACAAACAAATCGTAACAGAATGAGATATAGCTACTTTACTGCTGAAAGTTGACATAAGGTCATGCACAATACCAAAACTAAGTGATTATCGAAGTAGACAATTCAACATGACAAAAATAGCTATATTAGGTGCCAATGGCAGAATGGGTCGTGTGCTGATTGAAGCCACCGAACTGGATGAAAATGTTTCTTTAGTCGCAGCGTCTGTGCGCAGTGACTCCCAATGGGTGGGTATGGATGTTGGAGAATTGTCGGGCATTGGCAAACGTAATTTGGCGGTTACTGGAAGTTTGGATCCAGACCAGGCACGAATTGATGTGGTAATAGATTTTACGTTACCCGCGGCGCTTGAACAAAACCTGCAGTGGTGTATCGATAATAATAAAGCAGTGGTGATTGGGACTACTGGGTTAAATACATCGCAAAAATCCTTATTGGAAACTGCCGCCAAACATATTCCTATTGTGTTTGCAGCGAATTACAGCGTTGGTGTCAATTTAATGCTCAACCTGGTGCGCCAAGCAGCATCTGTCATGGGAAAAACCGCGGATATTGAAATTCTGGAAGCCCATCATCGTTTTAAAAAGGATGCACCTTCAGGTACCGCGGTTGCCATAGGCGAAGCCATTGCCAATGAACTAGGCAGAGATTTGAACACTTGTGCAGTGTATGGAAGGGAAGGGGATACCGGCGAGCGCGACCAGAGCACTATTGGTTTTGCGACCGTTAGAGCGGGGGATGTAGTAGGAGAACACACCGCGCTATTTGCAGAAATTGGTGAGAGACTGGAAATAACTCACAAAGCGTCAAGTCGATTAACTTTTGCCAAAGGTGCGATTGTCGCGGCAAAGTGGCTTAAGGCCCAACCACCCGGTTTGTACTCGATGCAAGACGTATTAGGATTGACCAAATAGTCAGGAATGTAGCGCAGGCCAATAGCCACCTAATGTACCGAAGCTTTTTAGGTAAGTTTGTGTTTTGGGGGTTAGTGGTTAATTTTGCTGTTAAGTGCCCATTTTTATAATTTTTCTAGATAATATTGGACCTGCTTTTATCCATCGTGTATCATCTTGTGAATTTGCCAAATTTTCGCACTTGTATTTGCTAAGTGCCCGAAAATGCTTGCGGTGATGAATGTAAACGGGATGTAAATCAATAATTTACGCCCGTTTTTTGTGGGTTTTGACGCGTAGAGTGATAAAAACCTGTGGGTTGTCCTTATTTAGGAGGTTGACTTGGCTATTTCCGCCCTTTTGGTGCTAGAAGACGGTTCGGTTTTCAAAGGCACATCAATTGGAGCTTCTGGTGTTTCTGTCGGTGAAGTGGTGTTCAATACGTCGATGACGGGTTATCAGGAGATACTTACTGATCCCTCATATGCCGAACAAATTGTTACCTTAACTTATCCTCATATAGGTAACACTGGCACCAATTCCGAAGACGTAGAATCAAATAAAATCTGGGCCAAAGGCCTAATCATCAGAGACCTCCCCCTTATAGCAAGTAATTTTAGAAACCAGGCAACGCTTTCGGATTACTTGAAAAGCAACAATATTTTAGGCATTGCAGACATTGATACTCGTCGTCTTACACGAATTTTACGTGATAAAGGTGCGCAACGAGGCTGTATTGTGACGGTGGATCAAGACAATCAGAGTCATATCGATGATGCACTCGCCAAAGCCAAGGCGTTTCCTGGCTTAAAAGGCATGGATTTGGCCAAGGTTGTTACAACAGATAAAACGTATCCATGGGAACATGGCGTTTGGTCGTTGACCGATGGATACGCTGAAAATGTCAAAAACAGCCGCTTTCATGTCGTTGCTTACGATTTTGGTGCAAAACACAATATACTACGCATGCTGGTGGATAGAGGCTGCAAGCTTACCGTTGTGCCAGCTACCACACCTGCCGAAGACGTATTGGCTTTAGCACCAGATGGTATTTTTCTTTCTAATGGTCCGGGCGACCCTGAGCCTTGCGATTATGCGATCAATGCAATCAAAACCTTTTTGGATACCAATATTCCCATTTTTGGCATTTGTTTAGGTCACCAGTTATTGGCTTTGGCAAGCGGTGCGAAGACCTTGAAAATGAAATTTGGTCACCACGGTGCGAATCACCCAGTTAAAGACTTAGACCGAAATGTCGTGATGATCACCAGCCAAAATCATGGATTCGCGGTGGATGAAAACTCGTTACCAGACAATATCAAGGTGACCCATGTGTCGCTATTTGATAAATCGCTACAGGGAATTCATCGCACGGACAAGCCAGCGTTTAGTTTCCAAGGACATCCCGAAGCGAGTCCCGGGCCACACGATGCTGCCCCATTGTTTGATCATTTTATTGAATTGATGCAATCCAATTCATCGAATCAAAACTGATACGAGAGACGAATATTATGCCAAAACGTACCGACCTTAAAAGTATTCTGATCCTCGGCGCTGGCCCAATTGTTATCGGCCAAGCATGTGAATTTGATTACTCGGGGGCACAAGCTTGTAAAGCCCTGCGTGAAGAAGGTTATCGAGTTATCCTGGTTAACTCCAATCCAGCGACAATTATGACTGACCCTGAAATGGCTGATGCAACGTATATCGAGCCAATCCATTGGGAAGTCGTCAAAAAAATAATCGAAAAAGAACGCCCTGACGCTATTTTGCCGACGATGGGTGGCCAAACTGCACTTAACTGTGCGCTAGATTTGAACAAACATGGTGTATTGCAGGAATTTGGTGTCGAAATGATCGGCGCCACTGCCGATGCTATTGATAAAGCCGAAGATCGTGAAAGGTTTGACAAGGCGATGAAGTCAATTGGGTTAGCCTGTCCTCATGCGGAAATTGCTCACACGATTGAACAAGCCCATGATGTGCTAACCCGTATAGGTTTCCCATGTATCATTCGACCCTCATTTACCATGGGAGGCACCGGCGGCGGTATCGCTTACAACATTGATGAGTTTGATGAAATTTGTCGCCGAGGTTTAGATTTGTCACCTACCAGTGAATTGCTTATCGATGAGTCGTTAATTGGTTGGAAAGAATATGAAATGGAAGTGGTACGTGACAAGAATGACAATTGTATTATTGTTTGTACCATCGAAAATTTTGATCCTATGGGTGTCCACACCGGTGATTCTATTACCGTTGCTCCAGCACAAACATTGACAGACAAAGAATTCCAGATTATGCGTAATGCGGCAATGGCGGTATTGCGTGAAATTGGTGTGGAAACTGGCGGTTCAAATGTGCAATTTGGTGTAGATCCTAAAACCGGTCGCATGGTCATCATCGAGATGAACCCCCGGGTTTCCAGATCGTCTGCATTAGCATCAAAAGCAACAGGTTTCCCCATTGCCAAAGTGGCCGCTAAATTGGCGATAGGTTACACGCTGGATGAGCTAGCCAATGACATCACGGGTGGATTAACACCAGCATCTTTTGAGCCGGCGATCGATTATGTCGTAACTAAAATTCCCCGCTTCAACTTCGAAAAATTTGCCGGAGCGAACGATAGACTGACGACTCAAATGAAGTCAGTGGGTGAGGTTATGGCAATTGGTCGTAATCAACAAGAATCGTTGCAAAAAGCACTACGTGGATTGGAAGTCGGTGCAAATGGCCTCAACCCTATTATTGATATTAATGATCCTGAAGCTGAAGCCACTATCATTCGCGAGCTTCGCGAGCCGGGAGCCGAGCGGATCTGGTACATTGCAGATGCATTGCGGATGGGCATGAGTGTTGATGAGTTGTTTAACCTAACCAACATTGATCGTTGGTACCTGGTGCAACTTGAAGACTTAGTGAATTTAGAAAATCAGGTAAGTGAATTAGGTCTACCAGGCATTGATAAAGAGTTGATGCGTTCCCTCAAACGCAAAGGATTTGCCGACGCACGTCTGGCTGAATTAACCAACGTTGCAGAAAGCGATGTCCGAGACGTGAGACGTGGTATGGGCATTGTTCCTGTGTATAAACGCGTCGATACCTGTGCGGCAGAATTTGCGACGAGCACAGCATACATGTACTCCACTTACGATGAAGAGTGTGAGGCGAATCCATCTATCAAAGACAAGATCATGGTGTTAGGTGGCGGTCCGAACCGGATTGGGCAGGGCATTGAGTTCGATTATTGCTGCGTGCACGCAGCATTGGCTATGCGTGAAGATGGTTATGAAACCATTATGGTTAACTGTAATCCTGAAACCGTATCAACCGACTATGATACCTCAGATCGCCTGTATTTTGAGCCAGTGACACTCGAAGATGTCTTAGAAATTGTTCGTGTAGAACAGCCTAAAGGTGTGATTGTTCAATACGGTGGTCAAACTCCGCTGAAACTCGCAAGAGCACTAGAGGCAGCAGGTGTACCGATTGTTGGCACATCGCCTGATGCGATTGATCGCGCAGAAGATCGTGAACGTTTCCAGCAGATGGTGAATAAACTGAATCTCAAGCAGCCTGCCAACGCAACAGTTAGCAATATGGAACAGGCACTTGCGGAAGCGGAAAATATTGGCTTCCCGTTGGTAGTAAGACCTTCATACGTGCTGGGTGGTCGGGCCATGGAAATCGTCTATGACATGAAAGATCTTAAGCGCTATCTTAACGAAGCGGTTAAAGTGTCAAATGACTCTCCAGTATTGTTAGACCGCTTCTTGGACGACGCAATCGAGGTCGATTTAGACGCCATGTGTGACGGCGAAAATGTAGTCATTGGCGGCATAATGGAACACATTGAACAAGCGGGTGTTCACTCGGGTGATTCGGCTTGCTCTTTGCCGTCATACTCGTTGAGCAAAGAGATCCAGGACGTGATGCGCACACAGGTAAAAGACATGGCGCTAGAGCTTGGCGTTGTGGGCTTGATGAATACTCAGTTTGCAGTCAAAGACGGTGAGGTATATCTCATTGAGGTTAACCCTAGGGCTGCGCGTACGGTTCCTTTTGTATCTAAAGCGACAGGTTTGCCATTAGCTAAGGTCGCTGCACGTGCGATGGTGGGACAATCACTTCCTAGTCAAGGCGTTACTGAGGAGATCATTCCACCGTTTTATTCGGTCAAAGAAGTCGTGTTGCCTTTTGCCAAATTCCAGGGTGTTGATCCGCTTTTGGGGCCTGAAATGCGCTCTACGGGTGAAGTTATGGGCGTGGGAGATACCTTCGAAGAAGCATATGCTAAAGCCAATTTGGGCGCAGGAGCTCCTATTCCACAAAAAGGTAAAGCCCTGATTTCTGTGCGTCAAAACGATAAAGTTAGAGCGGTTGAACTTGCCAAGCAAATGGTGGCGAAAGGCTTCGAGCTTGAAGCAACCTCTGGAACCGCGCAACAGTTAAATGACGCTGGGATTGCCTGCTCAATGGTTAATAAGTTAACAGAAGGTCGTCCTAACATTGTTGATGCCATTAAAAACGGTGAGTATTGTTACATTGTGAATACAACAGAAGGGCGTAAAGCAATTAACGACTCGGTTTACATTCGCAGAGAAGCACTGCTAAATAAAGTGGCTTATACCACGACGCTTAACGCTGCTTTTGCAACTGTAAACGCACAGGAAGCCGACGATCGTGCTCGTGTAACCTCAGTGCAATCTTTGCATCAGAGAGTTAAACAACGCTAAACTTGTGTTAGAATACAACGAGTAACCAAGTATAAAGTGCGCATTCATTGCGCACTTTCGCATTTTGCTCTGCGCAAAACGTAAAGAATACTAAAATAATAAACCATCGAATTTTAATTCGATGCAATAGCAATTACAGTGAGCCAAACATACATGAATCAATATCCTATGACAGCTAAAGGCGCAGAAATGCTGCGCGAAGAGCTAAACGAACTTAAATCTGTCAAGCGCCCGCAAATCATTCAGTCAATCGCCGAAGCCCGTGAACATGGCGATTTAAAGGAAAATGCCGAGTATCATGCGGCCCGTGAACAACAAAGCTTTTGCGAAGGCCGAATTCAGGATATTGAAGGCAAATTGTCTAATGCACAAATCATTGATGTCACCAAAATGACCAACAATGGCAAAGTGATATTTGGCGCAACGGTAACCATCCTAAATATTGAGTCAGATGAAGAAACAACATACCGAATCGTAGGTGATGACGAAGCTGATATCAAAAACAATATGATATCCGTTAACTCTCCTATCGCCCGTGGACTCATCGGTAAAGAAGTTGATGATGTGGTGAATATTCAGACACCCGCAGGCACTGTCGAATTCGAAATCTCTGAAGTAGAGTATATCTAAAACGCGAAGTGGCGCCTTGTTCCCATGAGGCGCCAATGACCTAAGCAATTCTCTCTCTTGCTTGCAAAGACTCAAGCTCATAAGCGCAAGACTCTAATCTCATTTTGAATCTACAATGTAAATTCCTCGCAAAGATGTGACTGTGTGCTTGAGTGCACCTAAAAGTTCATGTAAAACAAATCTTTACTAATTAAAAATTAACAAGAGCGCAAAAAAGGAATGAATAAAAAACAACGATTGACGGTGTTGATGGGGCTCTTGTTCTTAGTCAATTTGACTCTGGCAAATGCAGAGCAAAACAAAGTAACGACTGTCATTGAAAAAATCGCTGAGAACCAATGGCGGGTTACCTATCTAAGCGAATATCCAGTCGACAGACTTGTCTTTATGCGCTCTCCCGACGCGTCAAGGATCACTCGCTGGACACCGATGAGTAAAAACCTTGAGATCATATTAAAAAACGATGTGGAAATAATTACTAGCACTAATTCAACGTCGTTTACCCAAGCAAGTTTTGAACTAACGCCAACCTATATCAACCTGCCTAAAGACTATTCCCCGTTTTCCCCTTTTTCTGACGGTAGTATGTTGTTTCATTCGGGCCGTTTTTTTGTTTGTGCCAATCAATGTAACGAGGAAGACAATCATTTCCTGATAAAGGTAAGGGCAAGTGAAAACGAAAAAATAGTGGCAAATGGTGAACTGTGGAATAAAGAAGCGCTTTGGGTAGATTCTAATAGCGGGCAAAAGATATACGTTGGGGCTTTGCCTATTTTAGAAAGCGAAAATGTTTATGCGGTTATCGACCCAGGGTTGCCGGATTCGCTTAAGTCATCATTGCAAACTCAACTTCCCAAGATGATGGCTTATTTTGCTGACAGACTTTCACCTTTGGACGACAAGCCAATGTTATTTGCCTCCCATAAGGATCGTCCCGATAATGAAACTGGGCATCAAGGCGGTACCTTGCCCAATCAGATTTTTATGCATTGGTATGGGGAAAAATCTATCAAGAATATTCGAGAGGGTGAAATCCTGTGGTTCTTCGCGCATGAAGTTGCACACCTTTATCAGGGTGAAGCCGCTAACATTGACGGCAATGAAAATCACTGGATCCACGAAGGGGCAGCAGAATACATGGCTTTTTTAGCGTTGAATGAATTTGGTGACGCTGCACAGGGCTTTGCTAAAAGGAAATTGAAACATCAGATCAGCTCTTGTATTCAAGACACCAACAACCGTTCAGTTAATGAATGGTTGAATGATGGTTACTATCCGATTCTGTACCAATGCGGTAGCCTTATATGGCAAGTGCTAGAGACTGAGTATCGGCAGCAGTTATCCAATACCGACGCCTTCGAGATATGGAAACATTATCAGCAACAAGCAAGTAAATCAGAGGCTGGTATTGAAAGCTTTCTAAAAACACATAAAGCCAATATCTCGGCCGAAACCTACCATGTTTTGAGTCGTTTCCCGCAGGCTAAAGTAAACGAGTTTATGGCAATATTGGCTCAGCCATGAAACATTTTAGATAGCAAAATTCACAGATAACGATTTCTTAAGCTTTACGAAGGTATACACCCGGCGAGCCGTTAGAGCCAGATGTTGTTGTCCAATTGATAATGCAATCCGGATGATCAATTATGTGTTAAACATCACGGGCTGTCGCTTATGGATCTCCGTTGTGATCATATCACTGCCGGTTAGCTCGAAGAGATGTATTTGATATTATTAAAGAAGTTAGATACTAAGACTTATCAGGAGTAAAAATGAATAGAAAAATTATTGGGATCGCATTGATTATTGTCGGTGTCGCGTGCGCTGTATGGGGCTACAATGTTTACGATTCAGCAAGCTCTCAAGTTACTCGAGCTTTTAGCGGAGACACCCCGATTGAAGCTTGGATAGGAATGGTTGGCGGCGCAATCGCAGTATTAATGGGTATGACCAGGTTAAAGTAATTTTTTGTTGATTGCGGCTAAATATTTAATCAGAGCACAGCGTCTTCATGTATTAATTAATCAAATAGAATGTGGATAAAAAATGCTCACACCTAGTGGATCAACAACCACTAGTTGTTGGCGTAATTTGTGGCTCTTGGGTAGAACGTGCAGAGGTGTAACGGATCTTGCAATTGCTTGGATCCGGCGCATCACTGATTTGCACTTCAATTGCCCCTAATTGACCCGCACAGTTACCGCCAACCCAATTAAAAGGTTCTTCGGCAACAACGGCATTGGCTATGCCACTTGGGTGAGGGCATGGGTAACCACAACGCAAGGTTATGGTTGCGCCGACAGCTTGTACGGTTGGATCAGTTGAACAGTCGGTTTTATCTTCTATTCTGGCTTTGATATTGACCAATTCAGTGGCAGTGCGCATGCTGCCTTCAAGAGATTCTAATGATGCGATTCGCGCATCGGTACTAAGATCCAGAAATCTTGGGGCCGCAACAACTGATAGGATCCCTAATATCACAATAACAATGATTAGCTCAATCAGTGTAAAGCCATTGGTGTTTTTTGGCATTGTCCAACCTTTTGAAAAAAATAAGTAATACTGGCAATCGTGATGTTAGCAAATTCCAAAAATTCGTATAGGATTAATTTGTAATTTGCACATATATTCCCTCCTGTTTTACAAAAATTCAGTGTTTTGATGATTGCGCTGATTTTCAATCTTTGGGTGCGGTTAAGGTAGCATCGAACATATTGGTTTAAGTGCGTGTTGGTCGGAGCATACTTTTTTGTTGGAGTAGGGAGGCACTTTAAGCAGCCACAGTTCAATGTTAACTGGGAAGATAGATATTTTAACGCGGTCAAAGCGTGGGCAATTATTCGCCCAAAAGCACGATTTCGTGTTAACTTGCACTAGAACCGTCACTATAAAGGATTAAGTATGCATCCTCATCAGCAGCTTTTGGAACGTTTTTACGCCAGTTTTAAAGAACTCGATGGCGAGCAAATGGCCGCGTGTTATCATCCTATGGTTCAGTTCAGCGATCCTGTTTTCACGCACTTACGCGGAAACGAACCCGGTGATATGTGGAAAATGCTATGCAGTCAGGCTAAAAATTTCAAACTGACCTATGGTGATATCGAAGCAGACGATAAAACAGGTAAGGCATATTGGGAAGCCCGTTACGACTTTTCTGCTACTGGACGACGAGTGCACAATAAAATTCATGCAAGCTTTGAGTTTAAAGATGGGTTAATTATTCGACACACAGACGATTTCGATTTTTGGAAGTGGAGCCAGATGGCACTAGGGCCCGTCGGATTATGCTTAGGGTGGACACCGTTAATACGCAACAAAGTGCAAGGTACGGCGAAAAAGAATTTAGAACGCTTTAGCGCCGCACAAAGCAAATGACCAATTTTTCTGTAACCTTTTAGCAATGTTCAGTCGCAATCTACATACCTAGATCAGATAGGCTAGGGTGATCTTCTGGACGGGATCCAAGAGGCCAAAAAAACTTGCGGTCTTTTTTGTTGATAGGCAAGTCATTAATTGATGCATGCCGATTTTTCATCAAACCGTTTTCATCAAATTCCCAATTTTCATTTCCGTAAGAACGATACCAGTTCCCGTCATCATCATGCCATTCGTAGGCGTAACGCACGGCGATCCGGTTATCGGTATGCGCCCATAGCTCCTTTATCAATCTGTATTGGTGCTCCTTTTCCCACTTTTGTTGCAAAAACGCCTTTGCCTGCTGACGATTGTTGACGAATTGGATCCTATTTCGCCATTTTGTGTCTAATGTATAGGCTTTTGAAACCTTTTCTGGGTTTCGGGAATTCCAACCGTCTTCGGCAAGGCGCACTTTCAATTTCGCACTTTGTTGATCAAATGGTGGTACAGGGGGCTTAGTATTCATAAGTTATTACTCCTATTTGAGGAAAATTTAGGCGCTCAAAAGTGGCTCGCTTTTTTGTCACACTAATTACAAGTCAATGACGATCTTGTCGCTGCCAGCAGCGGGGACGGCACAACAAAGCAAGGCTTCACCGGGGCGAATATCTGTACTAATTGTTTGTCGATATGTCACAGAGCCAGAATGCAACTTAACCGCACAGCTTCCGCAAGAGCCCATGCGGCAACTATATTCGGGAGCTAGTCCTTGCTGTTCCGCTACTTCGAGCAGGGTTGGATCTTTGGCTTTCCATTTGTGTACACGTTTGGATTGTTTAAATGTGACGATCGCACTATCTGCTTCAGCTAAAGGCTCTTCACTTGTTAAATTCTCTTTAAAGGCTTTACGTTTAATACGAGAAGGTCCAAATGCCTCCGCGAAGATCCGTTCATCTTGAACGCCATAGTCTATGAGTTGCTCGTATAGGCTTTGCATAAACGCTGCCGGACCGCAAAGATAGAAATCGTATTTGTCAAATCCAAGATTTGCTTTAATCAGATCTAATGTCATTCTTCCTGACGGAGGCGGCATTCGTGACTTACTGTCGGTAGCGGCTCCCTGGCTAGTAAAAGGAAAATACCGAATTTCTCCTTGAGAGTGTTCCATTATTGATTCAAGTTCGTGCTTAAACGGTGTTTGTTCCCAGGTTTTATTGACATGAAATAAGTTCAATTGCCTAACGTAACCTGTTTTATTTCCTTCGTTTAATACATGACGTGCCATCGAAATCATCGGCGTTATTCCCACGCCAGCCGCTAATAAAACGGCGGGATGGCGGGCATTTGCATCCATATAAAAAGAACCGCTGGGAAACTTTACATCAAATAGATCACCCACTTTTGCATGCTCGTGCATATAGTTAGACACTTCGCCATTTTGTTCCTGTTTTATGGAGATGCGATACATCTCATCAGATGGTGCCGAAGAAAGTGTGTAATGTCTGATCACGGGCGCTTTAGAAGAAGGCACAGGGACTTTGATTGTCAGGTGTTGACCAGGTTTGAAGGATAAAAGTGGTTTGTTTTTAGCATGTTTAAAATAGAACGACTTAATATCTACACTTTCTTGCGTGATGCGCTCAAGCTTCATAGACTGCCACTGTCTCGTTTCATTAGACGCTGCTTGTCTAGCCTCTACCTTTTGCCAGGTATCCGTTGGCGTTGTGCTGGGAGAATAGGAATTGAACGAGGTTGTAAAAGGCAAAGCATCTTTCAACCAAATGCCTTTGCTCAATTTAAATCGCCATGCTCTTTGCGCGCCCTCAAACGCAATGACTTGGGGATGATCATTCCAAAGTATTTCAACTTCTCCAGTCAGCATTAGCAGATCACCTGAGTTGAAATCTGGAAAAACTATCCCAGCTTTAGGATTAAGCAAAAAATTGCCTAACGTATTGAAGTGGTTGTTTCCGGAATAATCAGGGATGGTTAACACATTGTGATCCCTTTTCACGAAACCAGGCATTCCACCCCGATGGGAAACGTCTACGCCTTCGATATCAGGGCGTTCATTTGCCTGAATAAAGCTCGCGACAAAAAAAGTATCTGCATTGTCGATAAGTTGAATGCTTTGTTGATCAAATTTGGAGAATTCAGAGGGAGGTGGAAAATTGGAAAACTCCTCAGGCGAACGAGAAAATTCTATGTCACGTGATTGAATGTATTGCGGACAATTGCCAAAAGACTGATCTACTCTCAAATTCACACGGCCTTTCACGACGCTCTCTACACGCATGTTGACTCGATTTCTGCGACGCGTAGCCAGTTCAATGCCTAACATTCCAATCGCCGCTCCGGGCCGAGATAAAGCGGAATTTAGCGGATCACCAGGTAAGGCCTTGCTTGGTAAAGTTAAGGTGTTGGCATTCGGTGATCCGATAAATCCGGGCAGTCCAGGCATTATCGATGCCCACGGAAAACCTTGTTCATCGACACTACCAAAAACAGCAAAGGGCAACTGCTGATAAAAGTCACGATGTTGCTCGGGCATAAAGTCTCTGATGACCTTGTTGGCATAACTGGCGACGAATTCACGTTTACCTTCGCGGCTTTGTATACTGAGTTCACCTTCGTGAAAAGGCGAATCTTTTTGATCATTTTCAACCATGTTCCTGCTCACATTCATCATTTAACTACGGATATTTAGAAGGGAATTGTCAGCTAGACAATTCCACTTAACCTGTTGTTTATATGCAAGTTACTGCCAACTAAGCGCGTAGCCCTACTTTTGTTTCGGGCATAGACACAAAACCTTCCAACGATTCGATATTGCTTAACAGACGGCGCACATTCGGGTATTCATCTAAAGAAATATTTCCCTCTGGAGCATGTGCCACATAGCTGTAAATGGCGATGTCTGCGATTGTTGGCTGTTCATCAACTAAGAATGTTTTACCTGCCATATGGGTTTCCAGCTTTCTAAGCACTCTGGCTGCAACATCATGGGTATAACCGACATCAAGTTGGGCATTAAACACCGTAATTAATCGCGCAGCTGCAGGACCAAAGGCAATTTCACCCGCCGCAAGGGTTAAAAACTTTTGAACTCTGGCTTCCAACACAGGGTCATTTGGCAAAAATGAGGGTGCGTACTTGCGAGCTAGGTAAACCAGGATCGCATTAGAATCAGATATGACGATGTCGCCATCAACCATTACCGGCACTTGTCCCACTGGGTTAAGAGATAAAAATTCTGCTTGTTTATGCTCACCTGCGGCTAAATCTACAATGATCATCTGATGGTTAAGGCCGGCAATGTTTGCAAATAACTCTACGCGATGTGAATGACCTGAAAGTGGGAAGCCATAAATTTTAATTTGATTGTGCATTTTATTTTTCCTGTTGGTGGGTTGTTAATTTATTCAGTCGTGTTTTTTTGACATGGAGAAGGTTAGATCAAGACAGAGATAAAGATAATATGCTCAATTATTGAATTACTATGAACATTATGTTCATAATTGGCTCAAACTTATCGAGGAGTGACCGTGGATACTATTGACGGAATGAAAACCTTTGTTGCTGTTGCGTCTAAAAACTCGTTTACACAAGGGGCAATATTGGCTGGACTCAGTACAAAACTGGCAAGCAAATATATCGCCCAATTAGAGGACAAATTAGGTGCACAATTGTTTAATCGTACCACTCGAAACGTTTCTTTGACTGACACTGGGGCTGCTTATCTAAAACGTTGCATTCCCATTTTGGAACAGTTAGATGAACTAGAAAATGATATTCATGATAGACAAAAAACCTTAAGTGGACCGATACGGATAGCTGCCCCCACGGGCTTCGGTAGCAGCGAATTGATTAACTTGATACAGCCGTTTATTGCGCTGCATCCTGAAGTGGAAATAGACTTGAACCTGTCAGATCAGCGTGTAGCTATCGTCGAAGAGGGAATTGATTTAGCCTTTCGCTTTGGCAAGTTAAATGATTCCAATTTAGTTGCTAAAAAACTCACGGAAATGCGTATGGTTGTTTTTGCGTCGCACCAATACCTGTCTCGTTTTTCGCGCTTAAAAGACCCTCACGCGCTCTCTACGCACAATTGCTTAATCCAGAAGTCGTCAATTGACCCAAACCACTGGCAATTTGATATTCAGGGCAAAATCGAATCTATACCGGTGTCGGGAAATTTTAGCGCAAACTCTCCAAGAGCCGTGGCCTCTATGGTTGTGGCTGGAGAAGGCATTGGCAGATGCCCCATTTACACGGTTGAACCTTTTTTGGCTGCGAACAAAGTGGAGATACTATTTGAAGACATGGAAGTGCCTGGTTTTTCGTTGTATGCCATCTACCCACAAAGCAGGCACTTAACATCAAGAGTGCGAGCGTTAATAGACTTTCTGGTTGAAGCGTTAAAACACTAGCGCGTAAAAGCACGCTCAAGGCGGCTTACGCCGCCAGATGTATTTATTGTTTGTAAATTACACCGTCCTTCATAATAAATTGCACGTCTTCCATGACTGAGATGTCGTCTAAAGGGTTGCCTTTTACCGCAATAATATCTGCGACTTTACCCACGTCAATACTGCCTAATTCGTCTGATTTTTTAAGCATGGTCGCAGGATTAATGGTTGCAGCCTGAAGTGCCTGCATTTCTGTCATACCAAATCGCACCATGCGCGATAACTGCTTGGGATTGTCACCATGAGGGTAAACTCCAGCGTCTGACCCAAAGACCATCTTTACACCTGCTTTTACCGCTTGAGTGAAGCTTTCTCGTTGACGTGCGCCCACAACCCGCTCTTTATCCAGACTTTCTTGCAAAATACCGGCTTTTTCACCTTCGCCCAAAATGTACTCGGTGGTGTAAATATCCATTGAGAAATAAGTGCCATATTTTTTAGCTAATTTGATCGCTTCTTTATCCAAAAAGCTTGCGTGCTCAACGGATGTCACGCCGGCTTTAATTGCCGCTTTAATCCCATCAGTGCCGTGGGCATGTGCTGCTGTGACTAAACCACGAAGTTTGGCTTCTTCTACGATGGCATTCATTTCTTCTTGAGAATACTGCTGAGCGCCAACTTTAGTGCCTTTAGACAGCACGCCACCTGTGGCGCAGAATTTAATAACATCCGCGCCAAATTTGATGTTTTCTCTAACCTTTGCGCGCACTTGCCAAGGGCCATCGGCAACGCCTTGTCCTTTAGCTTTATACTCAGAGGGCAACAAGTTGTTATCACAATGACCACCGGTAATGCCCAACGAAGGACCAGCAACAAACATTCTTGGGCCGATAATGTCACCATCATTGATCGCATCACGCAACGCCACATCAGCATAGCCCGGCGCACCGACGTTTCTTACTGTTGTAAAACCAGCCATTAACGTAGCTTTCGCGCTTGTAACACCATACAAAGCTGTACGTGGAACCGATGATGCCAAGCGCTTATAACCATGCAGGTTGGCATTACTGGTGAGATGCACATGCATATCCATTAAACCCGGAACCAAGGTATGCCCATTCAGCTCAAGATGTTGTGCGTCTGCAGGGATTTCAATTTTATCCTGTCGGGAAACTTGGCCTATTTTGCCATCGATCACCACAACTACGGGAGATTCAATGAGTTTGCCGTTTGTGACGTCAACCAGGTAGTCAGCGCTTATGTAGCGGGTTTCAGAATATGCGTTAAATGTAAAAAGGCAAAGGGAAACCAGTAGAAGTAAGACTTTCATTAAACTTATCCAAATAATGATGAGGGGGTTAGCTTAAAACCTCATCAAGCATTTGCAAAGGATTAACGTGGTTTTCTGCGCAGTAATACTTGTCCCAAACCAATCAAAGTGAGCAACCAAAGTGGTGCATCGCCTAAGGTTCTGTAAGGGGTATAACCTTCTGTCGTGGCTATTTGAGCACTTAACACGCCTGCTTCAAATTGCGGAAGGCGGCTAACTATCTGGCCCTCATGATCAATAAACGCTGTAATTCCATTGTTGGTAGCCCGCAATACTGGAAGGCCAAACTCTTTAGCTCTCACCTGAGCAATCTCCAAATGCTGATCAGGGCCATGGGATGCGCCAAACCATGCATCGTTGCTAACGGTGATAATATAGTCGGTTTTATCATTCAAATTTGCAGCTATTTGCCGTGGGAAGGCAATTTCAAAACATATGGCAGGGGCAAGCAGAAATCCATTTGATTGTAAGTTTGGTTGCAAATAATTCCCACGTGTAAACGACGACATTGGCAAGTCGAAAATCGGCGCTAACTTGCGAAGCCATTGCTCAAAAGGAATAAACTCACCGATGGGCAACAAATGATGTTTATTGTACCTATTGCTGTGCATGTAATGGTATTGGCTTAACGAGTCTGCGGTTTGGTACTTACCCAAACCTAATAAGTGATTGTAAGCTTCGCGCCTGTCAATATGATAATTAACAATACCAGTAATGAGGCCTGTGTCAGTTTCAACAGCTTTTTGGTCCAATGCCAACAGGTAATTTTCAGCAATAGATTCCAACTGCGGAACGGCGGCTTCTGGCCAAATAACCAATGTATTGTTCCAATGCGCGTCGGTCATATCCAAATATTTTTGCATAGTCGGGCCTTCCTGCTCAGGTGCCCAACGCATTTCTTGTTTAATGTTACCTTGCACCATGGCAATCGACGCACCGCGTTGTGTCGGCTGACTCCATTGCACATGATTAAGCGCCCAACCCGATACCAAGCTAACTATCAATACTACAGCAGGGGGCGCGAATCGTTTTTGCTGAAAACCAATCGCAATCGATGTCGCGATACCCAACAACAATACACTGAGCCCAGTTTCGCCAATCACAGGGATCCAGCCTGATAACGGGCCATCAATTTGGCTGTAACCCACTGACAACCATGGGAAACCTGTCAGCAACCAACTGCGAATGTTTTCAATAACAAACCATATAAGTGGCGCGGCGAATAGCCAGGAGGGTTGGTGAACAAATCGCTTCAGTACACAAGCAAATGTGGCGGGAAACAGCGCAAGATAGGCGCACAAAATCACCATTAGTCCTAACGAGCCAACAAGTGGTAGGCCACCGAACTCTGCAATACTCACGTGAACCCAGGAGATTCCTGTACCAAACCATCCCATGCCAAACACAAACCCTGTTTTGAATGGGGATTCTGCCTTGAGTAAGGCATACATGAACCCGGCAAGCAATATAGGCGTGATAAACCAAAGCGAGAAGGGCGCATACGCTAAGGTGAGCAACGCGCCCAGAATGAGAGTAACCAGGTAATGGAGCAAAGTATTCAGAGCTTACTCTTCCTTGTTAGGTATCGTCACCTTAAGTTGGAGTAAACGACGTTTGTCAGAATTGGTAATTTTAAATTGCAAACCATCAATTTCTATTTCGTCTTCAGTCATAGGCATATGGCCAAAGGCTTTGAGCACAATACCACCGATCGTATCGGCCTGTTCTTCACTGTATTGAGTTTCAAAAAATTCGTTGAAATCTTCTAATGGCGTCAGCGCTTTAACCGAATAGGTGTAGGTATTGAGCGGACGAATGTCTTCAGAGTCACTTTCATCTATATCGTGCTCGTCTTCGATTTCGCCGACAATGAGCTCCAGAATATCTTCAATGGTGACCAAACCCGAAACACCACCGTATTCGTCAACAACTATGGCCATGTGATAACGCTGCTGGCGAAATTCTTTAAGCAAGGCGTCAACGCGTTTACTTTCCGGAACGATAACCGCTGGTCGCAATACGTCTTTTAAATGGAATTCTTTGCCAGGAATAAAGGCGTAAGCCAAAAGATCTTTGGCGAGTAAGATCCCTTCGATGTGGTCTTTGTCTTCGTTGATCACTGGGAATCGGGAGTGAGCAGATTCGAGCATCACAGGCAGAAATTCTTCTACTGATTCATCGACGTTGATGGTCATCATCTGAGCCCGTGGGATCATAATATCTCGAACACGCATTTCGTTAACACCCATCACACCTTCGATCATCTCTCTGGTTTGAGGGTCTATTACTTCGCGTTGCTCGGCATCAGTGATTATCTCGACCAATGCTTCTTTACTTTTCGGTTCTCCGTTGAAAGTCTGGACGATTTTTTCTATCCAGCCTTTGCTTGAAGAACCGCTACTAGAGTGCGGGTTGTCTTCGCTCATAATGTTTATTTTCGGTTCCTTGGGTAACTAGTTTTAATGATCTTTGTACGGGTCGTCAATGCCTAATTTTGCTAACAGTTCGACCTCGAGTTGTTCCATTTGTTGCGCTTCTTGTTCGTTTTCGTGATCAAACCCCAGTAGATGGAGGGTTCCATGCACCACAAGGTGCGCCCAATGGTCGAAAACTGCTTTGTTTTGTTCATTGGCTTCTCTTTCTACTATGTCCGCACAGATCACTAGATCCCCCAACAAGTTTATTTCAATACCCGGTGGTGCTTCAAATGGGAATGACAATACATTGGTGGGTTTGTCTTTTTGTCGGTATTGGTGATTCAGAGACTGACTTTCTTCGGAACTCACAATACGCACGGTAAGCTCCTGTTCATCGAGCTCTTGGTTCGACAGTACGGTATCGACCCATTTACTCACCCTATCCAATTCTGGCAGGTCTTTTCCCTTTACTGCAACTTGAAGGTCGACAATGTTATTCACTTAGATTTTTTCTCATCGTGTTGAGCAACCGAATTGTCTTTCTTGGCAGCTTCCTGTGCCTGTTTTTTTATCGCTTCTTGTTCTGATTCATACTCTTCATACGCTTGCACTATACGAGCCACAACAGGATGGCGGACCACATCGTTAGCATTAAAAAAGTTAAACGATATATCCTGAACATCTTTGAGCACCTCAATAGTGTGACGCAGTCCAGAGCGAACGCCACGAGGCAAGTCTATTTGGGTGATATCACCGGTAATCACCGCCCGTGAATTAAAGCCAATACGAGTCAGGAACATTTTCATTTGCTCTACGGTAGTATTTTGGCTTTCATCCAGAATAATAAAGGCGTCATTAAGAGTTCGACCGCGCATGTAGGCCAGCGGCGCAACCTCGATAACATTGCGCTCAATCAGCTTTTCAACCTTTTCAAAACCCAACATTTCAAACAAGGCGTCGTACAAGGGGCGCAAATAAGGATCAACCTTCTGAGACAAATCACCTGGCAGGAAACCTAATTTTTCGCCTGCTTCTACCGCTGGGCGGGTCAATAAGATACGGCGAATTTCCTGACGCTCCAGCGCATCCACCGCACAAGCAACGGCCAAATAGGTTTTACCTGTACCTGCTGGGCCAACACCAAAGCTAATATCGTGATTAAGAATATTGGCTACGTACTGACTTTGGTTTGGGTTACGCGGTTTGATCACGCCACGGCGGGTTTTAATGTGTACTTCTTTGCCGTAATGTCCAGCCTCGGCGCGCTCTAGACACTTGGCTTCTTGAATAGCAAGGTGAACTTGCTCAGGTTCAAGTTCTGGAATTTTTCCCCGTACAGGTTGTGTTTCGATGTATAACAACTTAAGTAACTCTGCCACGCCATTAGTTTGCGAGGCATCACCAAGGATTTTAAACTCGTTGTTACGGTAGCTAATTTCTACCCCTAAACGACGTTCAATTTGCTTAATATTATCGTCCAGTGGACCGCATAGGCTCGACAAGCGTCGATTGTCGGAGGGCTCTAATAAAACTTCGTTACTAACCAGGGTACTCAAAATATACAGTTACCTTTTTTATCTATGACTAATTGACTGATGTGGGGACGAATTGCGTCACACCCAACTCGTTCGTCGCATTATTCTGTTTTGCCAGGATGCTTTGCGGTGCAACGTTAACCCTCAATCCCATGTCTTTCTCACGCCTTACCACGTCACCCCGAAGGGAATTGGCAAACACGTCGGTGATCCTGACATCGATAAACTCGCCAATCATGTCAGGTGTTCCTTCAAAATTGACGACTCGATTGTTTTCAGTACGACCCGAAAGCTCCATTGGATTCTTCTTCGAAGGTCCTTCGACAAGGATGCGTTGTTCGGTATTGAGCATATTACGTGCGATACGCAATGCTTGCTGGTTAATGCGATTTTGCAGCAACTGCAATCGCTGTTTTTTCGTCTGCTCAGTGACGTCATCTGGCAAATCTGCTGCTGGTGTTCCTGGGCGAGCGCTGTATATAAAGCTAAAACTCAAATCGAAGTCTATTGCCTGGATAAGATTCATCGTTGCTTCAAAATCGTCGTCAGTTTCACCGGGAAAACCGATGATGAAATCAGAAGACATACACAAATCAGGACGCACTTTTTTCAAGCGACGAATTTTGGATTTGAATTCTATGGCTGTATGACCTCGCTTCATTAGGTTAAGAATGCGATCTGAGCCACTTTGAACGGGTAAATGCAAATGATCAACTAACTCTGGAATAGTCGCATAGGCGTCGATCAAATCGTCTGTAAATTCAACAGGGTGAGATGTGGTGTATCGAATGCGATCGATGCCGTCGATGGATGCGACCATTTCAAGTAGTTCTGCAAAGGTACAGATGCTGCCGTCAAAATGCGGACCTCTAAATGCGTTAACGTTCTGGCCAAGTAAATTGACTTCACGGACTCCTTGTTCAGCCAGTTGTGCAACTTCCAAGAGTACGTCGTCAACCGGGCGACTAACTTCTTCACCACGAGTATAAGGGACTACGCAGAAACTACAGTATTTAGAGCACCCTTCCATAATTGACACAAAGGCGGTTGGTCCATCGGCTCGCGGTTCGGGCAAGCGGTCAAACTTTTCAATTTCCGGAAAACTGACATCTACCACCGCTTTTTTACCATCCTTAATTTGATTAATCATTTCAGGCAAACGGTGCAGAGTTTGCGGCCCAAAAATCATATCCACAAATGGTGCACGTTGACGTATTACATCGCCTTCTTGCGAGGCAACACAACCACCGACCCCAATAATAAGTTCGGGGTTGTCTTTTTTGAGGTTTTTCCAACGGCCTAGCTGATGAAACACTTTTTCTTGTGCCTTTTCTCGAATTGAACAGGTGTTGAGAAGAATGACATCTGCGTCTTCCGCTTCATCCGCCAACTGATAACCATGTGTTGAGTCGAGCAGATCGGCCATTTTTTCCGAATCGTACTCGTTCATCTGACAACCCCAGGTTTTAATGTATAACTTCTTGCTCATATGGCCTGTTCTAACCCTAATAACGTATAATGACAGCGCAATGTAAATCGCGCAGGGACCTTCAATCGAACCGCGGATTTTAACGCTTTTTACTACGTAGCACCAGATCTGATGGAAAGAATCAGTGGGTCTTTAGCCTGCTTTGAGGCTAAAATACCTCTAGCCTGTTCACTATTGTGTCCACAACGAGTTACAAACAACAAAAATTGAAGCGAACCGATCAAGAGGGCTGTTAATTGAAAAATTATGATGTGTGTGTGGTGGGGGGCGGCATGGTAGGGGCTGCGACAGCAATAGGCTTAGCCAAAATGGGTTTAAGTGTTGCTGTGCTAGAAGCGCAAATTCCCGAGTCATACGCGCCTGAACAGGGCCCTGATTTGCGTGCATCTGCTATTAATCATCATTCTGAACAGCTATTAGAAACTCTCGGTGCCTGGCAAGACCTGCAAACAATGAGAATGTGCCCATTTAAACGTATGGCAGTGTGGGAAGCCGCAAACGCACGAACACAGTTCAATTGTGATGATATTCAACACAGCCATTTAGGCCACATTGTCGAAAACCGACTTATACAATTGGCCTTACTTAATCAATTTGCTGCGTACCCCAATATTGACTTGATCCATGGGCGGCCAGAGCGTTTGCAACAATCTGAATCCTCTTGCACGGTTACAATCGATAATCATCAAATATTATCCTGCACACTACTCGTCGGTGCAGATGGTGGAATGTCTAACGTCAGGCAATGGTTAAACATAGGACAGCAAGGCTGGCAATATCAACAGCATGCCATGGGCATTAACATCGAAATGGCCGACCACAGCCAACAAGATATCACCTGGCAGGCGTTTCATCCCTCTGGCCCCCGAGCATTTTTACCGCTTTACAATGGCTTTGCCTCATTGGTTTGGTACGACAGTGCAGCGCGCATCGCTCAACTAAAAAAACTCAATCATGACAAGCTTAAGGCCGAGATTGTCGAGGCATTTCCCGCGCAGTTAGGTGATTTTTCTGTGCTGGCCAAGGCAAGTTTTCCGCTAACCCGAATGCACGCAAACCAATATGTAAAAGGCAACGCGGTTTTAGTGGGTGACGCGGCTCACACCATTAATCCGTTGGCGGGGCAGGGTGTCAACTTAGGATTTAAAGACGTATCAGCTTTACTCGACGCGCTGCAAAGCTGGAATAAATGTCGGTCAGATTTGATTCACCGCTTAGCGGAGTATGAAGCTAATCGCCGCAAGCAAAACCTGTTGATGATGAGCACCATGGACGTGATATACGCGATGTTTAGCAATGACTTTGCGCCATTAAAGCTGCTAAGAAACGCAGGGTTAGCGTTGGCCGATAAAGCTGGACCGCTTAAACATCAGGTAATGAAATTTGCTATGGGGTTGGAATAGCACAAACTGTGAGCCTGGCATTTACCAGGCTCAAGACTGATGGATTATGACTGGTTTTTTTCGTTGTCCCAAATACCTTTCTCAGTGGTTCCCTGGATCTCACAATCGCCCGTTTGATATTCCGGTAACTTACCTGCTTTGTGTTTTTTGAAATAGTCTTGGCTTATTGACACTATGGTTGGCGTCATTATCACAATGGCGATGATGTTGATTACCGTCATTAGGCCAAGTGCCATATCAGCCATTGCCCACACTTTCGGTAGAGAAGCGCTAGAGCCCCAATAAATCATCGCAAGATACCCCAAGGTATAAATGGCACGACCCATTTTATTGTCGAGCTTAAACATATGAAGGTTACTTTCGCCGTAAGCATAGTTAGCAACAACCGAGGTAAACGCAAACAAACTGATGGCTGCTGCAACAAAATCGCCACCATAATCACCCAAGTGCGAACTCATTGCCGTTTGTGTTAGGCGGATACCTTCCATTTGCTCGCCGCTTGAACCTCCCGCCAACAAAATCACCACTGCGGTACAAGTACACAGGATCATAGTGTCGATAAACACCCCTAGCATTTGCACATAGCCTTGTGAGACTGGATGGTTGGGGTGGGGCGCAGCACTGGCGGCAGCATGAGGTACACTTCCTGAGCCGGCTTCGTTGGAATATAGCCCACGTTGAATACCGTTTTTAATCGCTGCACCCAAGGCGCCGGCACCGGCTTCTTGCAAACCAAACGCCGAGGTAATAATGTCGTACAACATGGCCGGGACCAAATCGATGTTTATCAACGTAATGATCAACGCCACTGAGACATAAGTGACTGCCATAAAGGGCACTATCCACTCGGCAAAGCGGGCAATGGCTCTTAAGCCCCCCACCACAATTAGCGCTGCCATCACGATAATAACCAATCCAGAGTAATGGGTAGGGATTTGGTAAGCATGATTTAGTGCGTCAGTGATAGTATTGGCTTGTACAGCACTGAATATGAAGCCGTACCCCATAAACAAACACAGGGAAAACAGAATTGCTAACCAGCGCTTATTAATACCTTGTTGAATGTAATAAGCCGGGCCACCTCTAAATTCACCGTTTACGTCACGTACTTTATACAATTGGCCCAACACACTTTCGGCAAAGCCTGTGGCCATGCCAAGCAGGGCGATGACCCACATCCAAAAAATAGCGCCTGAACCACCCAGTGAGATTGCCACGGCTACACCAGCAAGATTACCCGTTCCTACCCGTGCAGAAAGGCTGGTACACAACGCTTGAAACGAGCTGATACCCGACTTGGTACTTTGAGTGCTACCTTTCATGATCGAGAACATGTGGCCAAAATGACGGAATTGTAAAAAACCGAGCCGGTAGGTAAACCAAAAACCCGCCACAACCAACATCACAGCTAAAATGGGCAGGTAAATGGTATCAGGATTGTTTTTGTCTTCCCAAAATACACTCAGACCTCTGTTCCACAGCAGGTCATTAATAAAACTTACAACATCATGTATCACTCGGACATCCATTAAGGGGTTGATTTATCGATACAGTTTGCAGGGAAGCATTAAGCATGTAAAGGGAGGATTAAAGTGTCTCAGGAATAAAAAGCCCGAGACGAGTCTCGGGCTTCAATATGGCTGGGGTAGCTGGATTTGAACCAACGAATGGCGGGATCAAAACCCGCTGCCTTACCGCTTGGCTATACCCCAAAGGGCAGCAAGTGCAGCAACACTTGCTACAAAAAAATGGCTGGGGTAGCTGGATTTGAACCAACGAATGGCGGGATCAAAACCCGCTGCCTTACCGCTTGGCTATACCCCAACAAAAATGGTGCGGAAGGAGAGACTTGAACTCTCACGCCGTGAAGCACTGGAACCTAAATCCAGCGTGTCTACCAATTCCACCACTTCCGCAGTAATTCTTGATTTCGCAAGAATTGGTGGCTACGGCGGGACTCGAACCTGCGACCCCATCATTATGAGTGATGTGCTCTAACCAGCTGAGCTACGTAGCCACGTATTTTTGGGCACTCCGCTTTGGAGTGGCGCGTATTATGCTCATCCATGAATAGGTCGTCAACCCTTTTTTGGTATGTAATTGCTGATTGATTGTTAACTGAGCAAAAAGTGTCGTTAAGGGGTTTTAATGGTGCAAAATTTACCTGTAAATTAGCGGCTAATGGGGTTTTGGCACAAGTTTGTCTTACGGACAACCTGTCACCACCTTTTCCCAGAACGATTGCGGTAGCATCAAAAAGTTAGCATTTACCACTGTATCTACAAACTAATTGATCTTTTGTTTCGGAGCAAAAGGGGTTATCGGCTTATCTATCCCAATAGCTGAATGTAAAAATGCAGGTGCACCCTTTGACAATTTAGTCTAGTAAACTTGTGAAACCATCTACAAAAGCTTTGAACTACGTCGAATGCTGTAAAGGCCTGGGGCATGTTTGTAAGTCTTCTTTCGTTCACTAATTGGTCAACATCTCACAATTTGAAAGCGAGGTGATAACCAAGCTAAGCACGACCAAATATTGATTGCATTGCATCCCTTAATGTAAGACTTGAAAGGTCTAAACGGAATTTTGGATATCATAAGGTATAAAAAAGCCCGCACTAAGCGGGCTTTTAAGGATATTAAACGAATTACTGTGCTTTAACTTCCATCACAGTCATGCCGTTTTCGTCGCCGTTTTCATCTTTGTAGATGATACCGCCAACATAGTCTCCACCGCTTTGCAATCCACGCATGCCGACGTAGACACGGTTAGTGCGTCCGTCAACAGCAAGAGATGAAGCGCGTGCCGACATATTAGTCGAACGAGACTCGTCAACTGTCCATACGTTCAATGGCGCAACAACAGACTCCTGACCATCCAAGTCATATCCGTGAACAAATACTACGTAGATGTCACGGTTACCCAGGTTAGCAAGAGGTTGAGGGTCGACTAACAACACTGACTCTTCAGAACCACCATTTAGGCTAGTGCCTACTTGTGAACATTGGAAGTTAGGACAAGCATACACATACAAGTCCAGGTCAACGCCTTCTGCTTGATCCGCACCAGACAAACCAAACTTAGCAATGCGCGTTCCTGCAGGTACATTCACAAAGTAGAAACCTAATCCAGCTTCGTTGAATGAGAAGTTACTGTCTGGATCTTGACCAACAAGTGCAAACTGCTGAGCAGGTGCATCCAGGCCAATGGCTTGAGTGAAGAAACGACCATTGTAAGCAATCTCTACAGGCAAGGTTAGACGTCCAGCAGAACCATTGACTACCAGATCAACAGCCTCTGGCGCAATGATACGAGGCGGTAATACCGGCTTCATCGCGATAGGACTGCGTGCACTGTGTACACCATCAGACCAGGTCACGCTGCCAAATTCCCACGCATCAAGAACTGCCGTCTCGTTAGGCGTAAAGGTTAGCTCATAAACACCCAGGCCGCCTGCATTGAAGGCCATAGTGTCGCTGTTAACAAAACTACCAGACCCAAAGTCAAATACGCTTACTGCTACGTCGACACCTGCTGGTGCTTCAACACTAGCGGTAAAGTTTGCCGCAGGGTTGCCTGTGACATTTGTCACGTAACGTCTGACAGTTTGCGCTGCAGACAACTCAGCAATCGCAATAGAAGCAATGTTTAAATCGCTTGCATCCGTTGGGTAGCCAGCGTCTTCAAAGTCAGAACAGCTATTTCCTGAAGTTGCTTCAGTAAATGCAGCTTCACCCTGACCACATAGGTATGCCCAGTAGTCAAGTTCGTTCGCATCGTAAACAATACCTGGCGCAACCGCAGAGTTTGGTACAACATGACCGGCACCAAAATCAAACGGGTCAGCAGGTGTGGCGCCGTCTTCTTTGGTTACATCTTGTCTTGCGGTGGTCATAATTGCAGATTTAACCGCTGATGGTGTCCATGTTGGGTGTGTCTCTCTCACTAGTGCAGCAATACCTGCAATGTGTGGAGAAGACATAGAAGTACCACTTAGGAAGCCATAGTTTTCACCTTCGCCACCATCGATTTGGTCTGCAGAGGTACCAGCAAGTATGGTCACACCAGGTGCGGTGATATCAGGTTTGATCACATCACCTGTTGCCTGACTTTCACCGCGTGACGAGAAGCCAGCCATTTGGTTGCCCGGTTGTGGGAAGCCTTTTGCAACTAAGGTGTCAGTTAAGTCGATACTTACTGTCACACCATTGTTCTGGATTTCATTAACTAGATCTAGACCTACGCTGTTTTCAATCATTACGCTTGCGAATGGATACCCGCCAGGTAGTGTTGTAGGTGTGCGATTATCGGTGTACATCACTACGCCAACTGCTCCAGCGGCTAGCGCTTGGTCTTGCTTGTCAGTAAAATTACACTGACCACGAGCAATCAACGCAACTTTACCAGCCAAATCACCTGGGTTTGTTAACGCAGAACATGCATTAGCTGGCAAAGTTGGTGCTAGTTCACCAGTCAATCCTTCAGCAGGAATGCCGTCGCCGCCAACCACTGAGAAGATTGGATCTTGAGAAACTGCATCATAAGACACTTCCAGTTCGTTACCCACTAAGGCTGCATCACCATTATAAGTTGAAGCACCAACCGTAGTTACCCAAGGCACATTGTGTGCAACAGTTTGTGCACCCGGGCCAGAGTTACCTGCTGAAAGTGAACTATAAACACCGCCACGTGCAGCGTTAAAGAAAGCAACATGAACCGGGTCTGTTTGCGCTGTACGGCTGCCACTGATTGAGAAGTTGATAACATCCACACCATCTGCAGTTGCATCATCAATCGCCGCTACAGAGTCAGCGGTAGCACAGCCACTATTGCCAGGTGTGCTGCCATTCCAACAAACCTTATAGGCAGCAACACGGGCGCGAGGTGCCATACCAGAAACCGTACCTACAGGAACGCCTTGTAGGGTAGCTTCGGTGTTTTCATTACCCCCTGCGGTCGTCATGGTATGGGTTCCATGGCCGTCAGCGTCCCGAGGTGAATCAAATTCTCCAGGCAATATGCGTTCAGGTCCAAAACCGGCGTTATAGTAACGCGCACCAATTAACTTATTATTACAGCCAAAATCAGGGTCAGTTCCGGTAACACATTCACCTACCCAATCGGGGCGAGTAGCAGCTATGGGAGCAAATTCATTACCAGGTGCGTCGTCAACCAAACTAGGGTTTTCAGGCCATACACCCGAATCAACGATACCAATAATGACGTCTTCACCTTTAGTGCCTAAATCATGCAGGCCACCAGGTGAGGTCAGCCCTAAAAACGCAGGCGTGTTTGCTGTATCTAGCTGCAATAGCTTATTTGGCCACACATTTAGTACGTCTGGATCATTTTTTAATTTATTTACTTGGGCTGTCGTTAAGGTAGCAGAAAAACCGTTAAACGAATGCTCATAGGTATAAGTTGCTTCATTTACACCAACACTGGCCATAACTCGGTTTTGTTGATTTGCTAGTTCCTGACGATGCGCCAAGGATTGTGGAGAATTAGGGTTGTACTTAACGTTTGTTAGCACACCACCGGCTTTCGGTGCAATACTGTTATTATGCTGCACTGCTGCGGGGGTGCCGCGAAGTTGCACAATGTAAGACGTTCTGGAGCTTACGGTTTGAGGGCTCGATGAGTCTAACGTGAGTAGACTACGGTCTGGATTGGATAATGCCAAAGCACTATGCACAGACATCGCCAAAAAGCACCCGGTTCCGAGCACTGTTAGCTGTTTGCGTAACATAGAATTTTCCTTTGTTGATATATATATAATTATAATTATGAAGCAGGATAATACTGCCGACGTTTAGAATACGTCCTCAAGCTTCTTTGGCTTGGTTGACCGACTATAACGCCATTTTAGTCTGCAAACTATTATTTATTTATCGTTTCTTCAGACTTAACGGTCTGCTTCTGCAAAAAGCGTTCCTTTAACTTATCTAATTGATATTTATAGTAAAAAATATTTTCCATGATTCATGCACACATAAATTGTTAAAAAATGTGACAGTTTTACGAGTATTTTTTAATCAAGCATGTTGCACAATATAGAAAACTATAATGGCTTTTTACTTAGGTGAATAATATTTACCGAAAAAGAATAGGTGCGGGGCTGGCATGAAAGCTTTACTGGGTCTCTCTTTTTGATAATGCCATGAATGCCCACTGTCAGGAATGCGATTTATAATTTATTTACAATCATCAATAAGCGAAACCAAGGATACCTTATAAACAAAGTGTAAATTAACAGGACAGTTCTATATATACGGTAATTTCTCATTAGCCTACTTTTATGATTTTTTTGCCATCAAATTTGATAAATGCTTGACGTTTAATTTTGGATCTGTAGAATGCGCGCTCGCTTCAGGGAGTTCTTACAAGAACACTCATTCACAAAAAGCTCAGATGAGCATTTTGTGACATTGCTGTAAAGCAAGTGTGAAGCGGGATGCAGCCGGTTGGTGATTTGAAAAAAGTTTCAAATAAACAGCATAAAATGGTTGACAACATCCAAGGGGCGTGTAGAATTCGCGTCCCGCTTGAGAGAGGCTTAGGCCAAATCAAGCAAAGGTGAAAACCAAGTTTGTCGCAACCGACGTCATGTTATGACAGTCACCTTGCGCAAACGTCGCCTCAAAAATCAGTGTTCACTACGTTCACGTTTTTTGTTTCGACGAGTTTGCACCATACGTTCTTTAACAATTTGCAACAAGACAATCTGTGTGGGCACTCATTATAAGAGTGCTTACCAAAAAA
>NZ_VKKH01000011.1 GCF_007197995.1 Aliiglaciecola sp. M165 | reverse complement strand
GGCGACGTTTGCGCAAGGTGACTGTCATAACATGACGTCGGTTGCGACAAACTTGGTTTTCACCTTTGCTTGATTTGGCCTAAGCCTCTCTCAAGCGGGACGCGAATTCTACACGCCCCTTGGATGTTGTCAACCATTTTGTGCTGTTTATTTGAAACTTTTTTCAAATCACCAACCGGCTGCATCCCGCTTCACACTTGCTTTACAGCAATGTCACAAAATGCTCATCTGAGCTTTTTGTGAACGAGTGTTCTTGTAAGAACTCCCTGAAGCGAGCGCGCATTCTACAGACCCCCTTTCTAAGATCAAGGCTTTAATTAAAAAAATTGTTTGAATGAACATTAAACGGTCAATTTGATTGGTATCTGCCCATTAGCAACGTTATATTTGTCTGAATACATAAAAGTTGACGGGTAGTAAATAATGTCGATACGTTCGTTTAAAGGTATAGATCCCACATTTGGGTCGAACTGTTACATAGATGAAAGTGCAATATGGATTGGTGACATCCAATGTGGCAATGATGTAAGTATATGGCCGCTGGTTGTTGCTCGTGGTGACGTTAACACGATGAGAATAGGCAACAGAACCAACATTCAAGATGCCACCATGTTACATGTAACAAGAAGTAGCCAGTCTAATCCCAATGGTTATCCACTTGTTATCGGCGACGATGTGACCATTGGACATAAATGCATGTTACATGGCTGCACATTAGGCAATCGTATTTTAGTTGGTATGGGTGCCATTATAATGGACGGTGCGGTAGTAGAAGATGATGTCTTTGTTGGTGCTGGGTGCCTGGTTCCACCCAATAAAACACTTAAAAGTGGTTTCTTATATGTAGGAAGTCCGGCGAAACAGGCAAGAAAATTAAATGAACAAGAAATTGCTTTTTTAAAAACCTCTGCTGATAACTACTTAGTGACCAAAGATGAATATCTCGCAGAGTAGCGCAAGACTATAACTGCGAAACGGAGATTTCAATTTCACCTTGAGAATTGAAATCTTCATTTTCTATTAATTCGGTAATCTTTTCTTCAATATCAAATTGCAACGCTTGATAAACCTTTTCCGAATCGACGCAATTGATTCCCATGACATAGCAATTTATTAATGCGCCGCCTGCGATACTTTGGATTTTTAAGGCTGATTTCTCTTCAATGTAGTCGAATCCATCAATTACTTGAATGTGTTGATTCAAAGGCTCGCTCTCAAATGATTCAATACTTCGTGGGTATCTGGCATCACCCCTCTCCATAATTTAAAACTGTGAGCAGCTTGGCCGACCAACATACCTAACCCATCACTTGTGGTCTTCACACCCAAGCGCGCAGCATGTTCCATAAATACCGTAGGTTTTGGTAAATACACCATGTCATAAGCCATATCGGCTTTAGATAAAACGTAGTCACCCACATTTGGAAGTTCGTTAGCCAAACTTGCGGACGTGCAGTTTATTATAATGTGGTAGTTTTTATTGTTTTGATTTAATTCTTCAAAAGACAACCCAGCAACGTTTTTTCTAGCAAACCAGCTAGCGAGATCCTGAGCTTTCGTTTTTGTGCGATTGACGATGTCGATACTTTGTACTTGTTGTTCAAGAAAAGGTAAAACAACACCCCGAGCAGCTCCACCAGCGCCGATCAATAGAACATTTGTATTTAAGAATGATACTTCTTGTTTAGTCAAATCATAAATAAGACCCTTACCGTCGGTATTATCGCCTGAAAATCGGCCATCATCATGACGGACAATCGTATTTACTGCCCCACATGCTTTAGCGTTTTCTGACAAATCATTGACCCAATTCGCTGCATCTTGCTTAAACGGTGACGTGATATTACAGCCTTTTGCATTAGGATCGTTGAAAAATCGCTCTAAACTGGCAGAAAACTTTCCAACCTGACCTAATATTTTTCCATAGGTTAGAGATTGACCGGATTGACGGGCAAACATTTGATGAATTTCTGGTGAGCGACTCTGTTCAATTGGATTACCGAATACCGCATATCGGTCAACTTGCGACTGATTATTCATTAGCGTCACTCTTAGCGTCCATACTCAACCAGTCGGTTGGCTTTAAAAAAACCTCTGTAAGTTTGGTTTCTGGTGTATTGGATTGTGCATGATAGGCATATTCCCACCTAGCCAAAGGAGGCATAGACATAAGAATAGATTCGGTTCTTCCACCGGTTTGCAATCCAAACAATGTCCCTCGATCGTAGACTAAATTGAATTCAACATAGCGGCCACGGCGATAAAGTTGGAATTGTCTTTCACGTTCGCCAAATGTTTGTGCTTTGCGTTTTTCAATAATCGGCACATAAGCATCCAGATAACCGTTACCTACTGCCTGCATAAACTCGAACGATCTTTCAAAACCCTGTTCATTTAAATCATCAAAAAATAATCCACCCACCCCACGAGTTTCTCCACGATGTTTGAGGTAGAAGTAGTCGTCACACCACTTTTTATATTGAGGGTAAACGCTATTGCCAAAAGGCTCACACAGGTTTCTTGCAATTTTGTGCCAATGCTGAACATCTTCAAGGTAGGGATAAAAGGGTGTTAAATCGAAACCACCACCGAACCACCAGACCGCTTCCTCCCCCTCTTTTTCAGCAACAAAAAATCGAACATTGGCATGTGAAGTAGGGACATAGGGATTGTTAGGGTGAATGACCAGAGAAACGCCCATTGCCTGAAAGCTTCTGCCAGCCAACTCAGGCCTTGCAGCTGTTGCAGAAGTAGGCAATTGCGTACCAAAAACATGAGAAAAGTTTACCCCGCCTTGCTCAATAACATTGCCGTTGGTCATTACTCTAGTGCGGCCACCACCGCCCTCTTCACGTTGCCACTCATCTTCGATAAAAAGACCTTTACCATCTACCATTTCTAAAGTGTGGCAAATTTCGTCCTGTAATTTCAGTAAGAATGATTTGACCCGTTGAATATCCGCAGATATTAACTCTGACATTTATTAGCTCGCTCTAATGATTTCGCCAGTTATTCCGTGCCGAATTTGGCTTGGATTGGCTTGTTGTCCGACTTCCCCTTCAACACAAACAACTTGATCGCCAAACTTATCAATTATTTGAGATTGTGTCCTTGCAGGTTCTTCGCCACTTAGATTAGCACTGGTTGAGACCAATGCACTGTTAAAATTTTCACACAACGTCTTTATGACGGGGTGCGCGCTTACACGAACGGCAATAAGTTCACTCCCTCCTGTAAGAAAATCTGGAGTCGACGGTGATTTTGGGATTAACCAGGTATTAGGGCCAGGCCAAGATTTATCCACCATACCTCTAACCTTATCATCCAATTGGCTGAAGTCGGCAAACGGAAGTAGCTGAGACATATTGGACGCAATAAGGATGACACCCTTCTCCAAAGGCCTGTTTTTTAAATTAAGGATTTGCATGACCGCTTTTTCATTTAGCGGATCACAGCCTAAACCAAACACAGCTTCTGTGGGATAGGCCAGTACTTGACCGCGGATAAATGCATCCACTAGCTGCGCTGAATTTGCATCCAAAATCATAACTGGTTCCGAGGTTAAATTGGCAGGCAAGTGTAATAGATAATGAATGGACTGGGAAGTCAGCTTTGGGCTTCGTCACTAACCGACGTTAGGCAGTTTTTTTGCGGACATTGAAAAATTCTTTGTTCACCCTTTTGTTTTTCTACCATCACTGCCCAATGGCACTTAGGGCAGCTTTTCGCGACAGGTTTGTGATTGAGCAAATATTTGCATTTAGGGTAAGCGTCACAGGAATAAAATGTTTTACCGTATTTGTTTGTGCGTTGTATGAGCTTCCCTGTGGCACACTTAGGGCAGTGCACATGAACATCTGTTTGTTGTTTTACCCCTTCAATATGATGGCAGTCGGGAAATCCAGAACATCCTATAAACAACCCATAACGCCCCTTTTTGATCGACAAAACTTTTCCGCAATCCGGGCATTCAGATCCCTCTATTTGCTTGATTTCTTCGGTATGATTGTCATGGAGTGGTTTAGAGAAGTGGCATGATGGGTAATGCTCACAACCAAGAAAAGCGCCAGTTTTACCTCGTCTGACAGCGAGTTTTCCATTACATTCTGGGCACTCACCAAAATTACCTTCTAACGCATGTTCATGAGCCGCAAACAGTGAATGATCTATTTTGCTCATTGCCTAAGCCCCAAAGATAGATGTGGGCGCCAGATGAACACTAGCGCCAAATCTTTTTTGTGTTTAATGCAGCGGGCCTTCTTGTTCATCAAACAAAAGATCTTCCATTTGTGCGTAAGCGTTTTCTTTGCCGGGCACATTAAAGAGCACCATTAAAACCACCCACTTAAGATCCTCGAGGCAAAATTCTTTGGAATCAATTTCCATGACTCTGTCCACGACCATCTCTCTGGTTGCAGAATCCAGCACATTAATTTGCTCTAAAAACATCAAAAACCCACGGCATTGCACATCTAACCGCATTTCTTCCTCTTGGGTATAGATACGGTTAACAAGCGAGTTACCGGATTTAACAAAATAGGGGTTAATATCGGTTTCTTGCAATGCGGCGAGTTTTTCTAGCCATGAAAGCGCTTTGTATATTTCGTCGTGATGAAATCCGGCACGCACGAGCTCGTCGGTCAATTCATCTTGATCGACACGAATTTCTGTTTCACTGTGAATGAAATTTTCGAAAAGATACATGAGGATATCGAACATATTATTTTCCCCTCAGTTTGACGTAACCACCGGAAACAGTGGCTACTAAACCTCGCAACTCATATTGTAATAATTGCGCCAATACTTCTTTAATCGGCAGATTGCTGCGCTGTATAATGACGTCTAACGCGGTAACGTCATAATCTACACTATCTAACAATTGTGCTGTTGCCAAGCTTTCACATGGACTTTTTTGCAAGTTTCTTACACATGCCCCAGAGTCAAAAGAACTAACGTTCTGAAATTCCTCTAATATATCGTTATAAGTTTCTACGAGCTTAGCCCCTTGTTTGATCAAATGATGACACCCAGCACTAAGTGGGTTCAGTGCACTTCCAGGGACAGCGAAGACTTCACGATTCTGCTCAAGCGCATATTTGGCGGTGATCAACGAACCGCTTCTCACAGCAGCTTCAACCACCAGCACTCCATGAGAAAGCCCGCTTACAATTCTATTTCTTCGGGGAAAATGTTCAGCTTTGGGAGGTGTGTTGACAAAAAACTCAGAAATTAACAATCCGCCTTGATCGACTATATGATCTGCTAGTGAGACATTGCGTTTCGGGTAGATATTATTCAGTCCACTACCCAGAACCGCAATCGTACGACCATTGGCGCTCAAAGCTGCATTGTGTGCGCAGGCATCAATGCCCAACGCCAGACCGCTAGTAACACTCATACCTTGAGCGGCAACATCATGGGCCAGCTCAGAACAAATACGTTTTCCTGTTTGTGTCGGATTGCGGCTCCCGACAATTGCGAGTTGTAAGCTATTAAGAATTGACCTGTCCCCAATGCCAAAAATTACAAAAGGTGGACTGGAAATTTGTTGCAATAAATAAGGATAGTTTTCGTTTTTTAGATGCAGGGCAAAGCGATTTTCACCTTTTGTGAGCCATGCAAGTTGGGTGTCAATTAGCTGCCAATTGGGCCGTTCAATGGCATTGATTTGGTGGTCTTTAAAACCTAGGGATCTCAATTCTCTCGGCGGAAGTGAAAGCAAATCTGTAGCAGGAATAGAGGTGCTTTCTAACAACGTGGTTAATGTGGCAGGTCCTAGTTGAGGAATAAGCTGAATTCTCAGCCAATCAATCAATTTTGATCCATCTGACTCATTAGCTTTGTCACTGTCGTTGCAATCGGTGAGCACATCCTGTGCCATGCATATTCCTTTTTTGTCAGTTATCCAAATTTAAGGTCTCGCAACTATAGCGCCTTGTTTAATCACTTGTTTGGATTGTGTAATGAGTGCATAGCTCGCTTTTTCAAACACTTTAAACACAACCAATTCACCTACTTTCAGAGCCGGCTGCTGAACTTCATCCGCGCCATCAAACGCACTTTGTACAAAGTTATTTTCCGCGTCGTATTTAGGATTTTCACTATCGTAAATAACCGGACCTTGCAGGTAAATTCCCATTACCGCACCCGGCTTAACTTCGCGCTCGCCCAAATCTAACACCACAACATTGTACTTACCCAATAGTCGGTGTTGCTCAAGGCTATCAACAATTTGACCACGCTGGCGGGTAGCAGGGTGCAGCTCTAAGCTTTCGAATTCTGTTGATACTGCAGGCAGCAGTTTGTCGCCCCGTTTGACTTCGAAGTTTGCTTGCTGCACTTCAACTAAGTGTTGATTTTCAACTTCACTTGGCAACGGTTGGGCATCTGCAACATGACGAATTTGAATACCAAGTAAGTTGTCATACTGATCATAAATCTCATTTTGTTTGCGAATGACATTGTAATGTTCCGGTGTTCTGCGGTTTGCTTTGCTCAGCACAATGTCACCGCTGGCAAACCTCACTGAACCATTTTGGTTGCCTAGTAAACGGGGTAATCGCCCATATTCCTCATCCTGCATGATATGACTGTTTTCAACGTAGGGCTGAATGACAGACCAAGGTAACGCTGGGATCGGCGCTCTGGCTTTGCGTTCCATCCTGCCTTGCGGTGAGAGTTTTATCTCGGCCTTGGGTTCTTCGCGAACAACCTCTAGTACAGGTTCACCCTGTTCGTTATATCTGAGGCGCAGTTCGTCTCCCGGGTAAATCAAATGCGGGTTATTGATGTGCACATTGTTGCGCCAAAGTTCCGGCCATAACCAAGGTTTGTCAAGGTACATGGTGGAAATATCCCAAAGCGTGTCGCCTTTTTTAACGACATACACTTCAGGAGCCGTCTGCTTGATATTAATGACATCAGCAATCGCTACCAGTGGCACAAGTACTAGTATCGCTAAAAATTTAATAAGTTTATTGCCCATGCCTTCCTCTTTACGCCGTGCATAGTAGTTTAGTATCGACCTACCCTTGATAAAGCTTGATCGAACTTTATATCTATTTAGGCTAGAATAGCGCCGTCAATGATTCAATAGCATATTTTATTGAACCGTATAGTAATTAATACTGACCTTGGGTCGAGTTTTTAGTCGAGTTCGCCCTTTGTCATGTGAGTATAGTGTAGCTGAAGAACAAAATGGCCATTTTAAATGTATTAAGATTTCCCGATGAACGCCTGCGCACAGTCGCTAAAGCTGTCGATGTGGTGGATGCGGATGTTAAACAACTAGTTGAGGATATGTTCGACACCATGCGTGACGAAAACGGTATCGGTTTGGCCGCTACGCAAATTAATGTGCACAAACGCGTGGTAGTTATGGATGTGTCGGAAGATCAAAGCAACCCCTTGGTGTTTATCAATCCAGAAATCATCGAAATGGATGGTAAAACCATTAGTGAAGAAGGCTGTTTGTCAGTGCCAAACAATTACGCGAAAGTGGAACGTGCTGAGCATGTCAAAGTCAAAGCGCTAGATAAAAATGGTGAAGAATTCACTTTAGACGCGGATGGTCTACTGGCAATCTGTATCCAACACGAATTGGATCACTTAAAAGGTAAGTTATTTGTCGACTATTTGTCACCTCTCAAACGACAACGCATTCGTAGCAAGCTAGAAAAAGAAGCCCGACTCGCCGCCCGCGCCTCCTGAACGAACTAAGGACTCTTTCTTTGACGACACCTCTAAATATCGTATTTGCAGGAACACCCGAATTCGCGGCCCTGCATCTGCAGGCGCTGCTCAATTCACCTCACAATGTCATTGCCGTTTACAGTCAACCTGATCGACCTGCAGGTAGAGGCAAAAAGCTCCAAGCAAGCCCGGTCAAACAAATAGCACTAGAACACGAAATACCTGTTTATCAACCAGAATCCTTTCGCGATGATTTTGCCCAACAGCAACTAGAAACCCTCACTGCAGACCTAATGATTGTTGTCGCTTATGGCTTAATACTGCCGCAGGTTGTGTTGGACACGCCAAAACTAGGGTGTTGGAATGTCCACGGGTCTTTATTGCCCAGATGGCGGGGTGCGGCGCCTATCCAACGCTCAATTTGGGCGGGCGATCAGGAAACCGGCGTGACGATTATGCAAATGGACGCAGGCTTGGATACAGGAGCGATGTTGCTGAAAAAAAGCATCCCCATTGCAGAAAACGACAATAGCGCAACCTTGTATGCAAAATTGGCCATAACAGGCCCAGAAGCCTTGTTATCTTGCTTAGAAAATATCGAATCCCTGAGTCCAGAAGCACAAAACGACGAGCTGGCCAACTACGCTAAAAAACTATCAAAGCAAGAAGCAAAAATGGATTGGTCTTTGCGGGCCGAGCAATTGGAAAGAAATATTCGTGCCTTTAACCCTTGGCCGGTCGCTTATTTTGAACTGCAGGTTAAAGACGAGCCTATTGCTATTAAAGTTTGGCAGGCAAACTGTGTAAACCTTGAAAAACAGTATGTAAATACCGGAGAAATTCTCGAATCTAACAAACAAGGATTACTGATCAGCACCGTCCAAGGCGCTATACAATTAACTCGTATTCAAATCCCAGGTAAAAAAGCGATGGATTTTGCTGATGTGCTAAATGCACGCAAAGAATGGTTCAACGTTGGTCAGGTCTTATCGTGACATCTCAACCAGCCAGCCAAGGGAAAGGAAAACATAAACCGAATCTAAGAGCAGATACAGCGAGAGTTCTGTACAGCATATTGGAAGACGGAAAATCTGCGCGAGAATGTTTGCCCGCTCTCCAAGCGAGGTATCAAGACAAAGACAAGGCGTGGATGCAAGAGATGACCTACGGCGTCTTACGCCAGTTGCCGCTATTGCAAAGCTGGCTGCGAGACATGCTCGACAAACCGTTAAAGAAGCGTTTTAAAGTCGTTGAACACCTCATATTGCTTGGTTTTTATCAGTTAGCTTTTAGTAGAGTTTCAACTCATGCTGCGGTATCCGAAACAGTCGCTGCGGCACCCGCTTTACAGGCGCAATCCTTAAAAGGCTTAGTCAATGCTTTGCTTCGCAACTTTATTCGCCAAGAAAAACAGCAGCAACCTATCACCGATCCACACATAGCCTCTGGGCTACCCAAGTGGCTGTACAAACTCCTAAAAAGTGCCTATCCCGAAAGTGAAGAATCCTTATACGAGCAAATGAATCAACGCCCTCCTATTTGGCTTCGCATAAATCGACTTAAAACATCGTTATCTGACTACCAGACCTTACTAAAGCAACAAAAGGTTGAATTCACACTCAGTGATGAACATAGCCAAGGGCTTTGGCTAGCAAAAAGTGTTGATGTGACGACGTTACCAGGGTTTGACGATGGACTATTTGCCGTTCAAGATGGCGCGGCTCAACTTGCTGCCGAATATTTAGATGCTCAACCTGGGCAGCACGTTTTAGACTGCTGCGCTGCTCCCGGTGGAAAAACCTGTCATATCATTGAGTCTCAACCAAAACTGGCCGACTGCACGGCGCTAGACGTAGATGAGAGCCGCATGGTAAGAGTCAAAGAAAACCTGCAAAGACTCGGTCACCAGGCGAAACTGATCGTTGCCGATGCCAATGATAGCGCCTCATGGTGGGACGGCGTTCTATATGATCGCATTTTACTCGACGCACCTTGCTCAGCAACAGGTGTTATTCGTCGGCACCCGGATATTAAATGGCTGCGGAAAAATACCGATATTGACGTACTTGTGGGTATTCAGCAGCAACTGTTAGACACAATGTGGCAATTACTTAAACCCGGTGGGGTGTTAGTCTATGCTACCTGCTCTATTCTTCCAGAAGAAAATAGCCAACAGATTATCAAGTTCCTAGCCTCCCATGCGGATGCTAGCCTGCTGAAACTCTCGGAAAAAGAAACCATCGCTCAACCAGGAAGACAAATTCTCCCTGGAGAAAAACAAATGGATGGTTTCTATTATGCTAGGCTGCTAAAGTCCTAATATGCATAGAAAATTGTTAGCTAACCATTAGCCATGAAAATCATAATTTTAGGCGCAGGCCAAGTGGGTGGAACACTCGCTGAGAACTTAGTCGGCGAAAAAAATGAAATCACCGTTATCGATTCCGATCAAGAGACCTTGCGCTCGTTACAGGATCGACTTGATCTACAGGTTGTCCATGGTGTCGGCTCGCACCCTGATGTGCTAGAAAAAGCAGGCGCAGAAGATGCCGACATGCTCATTGCCGTGACCAATAGTGATGAAAGCAATATGATGGCCTGCCAGGTCGCACATACGCTATTTAACACGCCTACCAAAATCGCTCGTGTCCGCTCCGAGCAGTATATTATTTACCAAGAGAGACTTTTTCATCATCAAGATATTCCGGTTGATCACCTTATTGCACCGGAACAATTAGTCACCAAGGCGATCAAGCGCTTGATCGATTACCCCGGCGCCTTGCAAGTCGTTGAGTTCGCTGACGGAAAAGCCAGCCTTGTTGCAGTGAAAGCCTATTATGGTGGCTTATTAGTTGGCCATGCGTTATCAACATTAAGAGAGCACATGCCAAATGTTGATACGCGCGTAGCTGCGATTTATCGCCGGGGCAGACCAATACGTCCGTTGGGTACGACAGTCATTGAAGCAGATGACGAGGTTTTCTTTATTGCTGCAACAAAGCATATCCGCGCGGTAATGAGTGAGCTGCAAAAACTTGAGTCCAGCTACAAACGCATCATGATTGCCGGTGGGGGTTTGATTGGCGCCGGACTAGCAAAGCGGTTAGAGCACAATCATAACGTTAAGTTACTTGAATACTCTCCCGAACGCGCTAAATATTTGTCGGCTCATCTCGATAAAACCATAGTATTTTGTGGGGACGCATCGGATCACGAGCTGTTGACGGAAGAAAATGTTCAGCAAGTTGACGCTTTCATCGCGGTCACCAATGACGATGAAGCGAATATTATGTCTGCTATGCTTGCGAAACGATTGGGCGCACAGAAAGCCATGGTACTCATTCAACGCAGTGCATATGTTGATTTAGTGCAAGGTGGTGAAATTGATATCGCATTTTCCCCACAACAAGCGACTATTTCAGCGTTGTTAACCCATATTCGACGGGGTGATATTGTTAACGTTTATTCGTTGAGAAGAGGCGCTGCAGAAGCCATTGAAGCTATTGCGCACGGTGATGAAAGCACATCAAAAGTCATTGGAAGAGCAATCAAAAATATCAAACTACCACCGGGTACCACAATTGGTGCAATTGTGCGCCAAGATGAAGTAATTATTGCGCACAGTAGCACGGTAATCGAATCAAATGATCACGTGATTCTATTTCTGGTCGACAAAAAGTTTATATCGGATGTCGAGAAACTCTTCCAGCCCAGTGCATTCTTTTTTGGATGAGTGATTAGCACTGTATTATTGCGCATTCAAAGGACTTATCTAAACTAACAATTATTAAACGTGACTAATGTTCACAAAGGAGAAATAAAATGAAACATTTGGCAATGGTCGTCGCCGTACTGAGTTTAACGTTTTCGTCGCAATCGCAAGCAGAGGGGTGGTTTGATTCACTCAAAAGCATGTTGGGATTTGGCGAAGAAGTCCAAGAAGAGGCTGCACCCAACGTTTCAGGAATGGTGAGCATGTTAATAGAAAACCTTGGCGTCAATGCAGGGCAAGCACAAGGTGGGTTAGGTTCAATATTTAACTATGTCAAAGGCAATTTATCCGATGAAAAATATGGGCAATTAACCAGTGCATTGCCGGGTGTCGGCGAGCTGATTAAATATGCGCCAGATGTCAGTCAACTGAAGGAATCTGGTGGTTTGGGTGGCTTGTTAGATAAAGCCGCTGAGAGTAGTGAGTCGCTTAAAGCGCTCAATGACGTGAAAAAGCAGTTTGAAGCACTGGGGTTGAAGCCTGAAATGATCATGCAGTATGTTGAGCAGGCTAAACAATACTTGGATACCGAACAAGGTAAAGAAGCCAAAGAAGTATTAATGCAAGGAGTGGGTAACCTCTTAGGCTAATTACAAAACGCTTTTCTACCGTCAGAATAAAAATAAGGAGGCATTTGCCTCCTTTTTTACTCCAACAAGTTAACCTTAAGTATAAATGTTCGATAATTAAGCATCAAACTGCACAAAGCGGTTGAATATTGTGCAGATTGTTATAAATTTATACATGAAATTTACTTTTAAGGAGGAAAGTTATGAATAGCCGTATTTTCACAATTTTCAGTAAAATTAGTCGAATCATCTTGATGCTCTTTGCAGCCTCAGGCTTCATGTTTAGTGCGTTTGCGTTTCAAGACACCTCAGAAGAGGACGAATTGGCTCGAATGCAAGCTCAACTTAATGCAGAAGTTGCGTCAAAGCCTTTCTTAGCGGAAAAGCCTGAAGAGGTCGATGCATACATCAAAAGTATGCTAGAAAAAAACATTAAACCAGAAGAATATAAAGGTACTCATTGGCGCCCAGGTTATACCTGCCGTGATTTACTTAGATACAACTGGACGCAGTATAGGAATTGTCGCTATTACTACCGTTATCACGGTCGTTACTATTACTAAACTAACTTGATTAAGCAGTTCAAGCACTTGAGAAACTAGGAATTATATAGGTATTTATTATGTTGAAAAGGAACCAAATTAAAGTCGCTATCGTTGCTGTCGCTGCACTTGTTCTGTCGGGTTGTGCGGCGGTACATACCTCTATTGCAAAGAAGGATTTGGACGTACAAACAAAATTGAGCACCTCTATTTTTGTTGACCCTGTTGCGCCGGAAAAACGTAAAATTTATTTAGAAGTGCGTTCCGCTGTTCAGGAATTTGACCGCAATTTATTTCGGCAATCACTAGAAGAGCAAATAGCGTCGAGCGGAAACGGTTATTCATTTGTTGATAGCCCAGACGACGCGCAATACACAATGAGTGTCTTTGTTAGAAACCTCGAAAAAGCTTCACCGACTGCGGCTGAAAATTATTTGAGCTCTGGCTATCAAGGTGTAGCAGGAGGTGCAGCATTAGGTTACGCCGCTGGTGGCGGGTATCGTGAAGCTGCAGGCGCGGGTTTAATCGGAGGTTTGGTATCTACCGCGGCAAACGCGTTTGTAAAGGACGTTACCTATTTGTTGGTAGCCGACATTCAAATCAAGGAGCGCGCTCGTAAAGGTGTGTTAGTGCGCAGAGATTCGAAAATCAACACAAAGATCTCAGACGATGGCGCAACAACTCAAACTTATTCAGAAGCAACGAATCAAAAAGAGTACCGAACACGCGTTGTGACAACCGCCAACAAAGCCAACCTTGAACTAGAAGAAGCACAGCCTAGTATGTTTGAAAAAACTGCCTATGCAATGGCGTCATTTTTCTAACCATTAAAATCGTTAAAAAAACCTGCTTTCTAGCGGGTTTTTTGTTGCATAGTTATTTTTGTATTGAGTGTAATTCATATACTTTCAATAGCCGTGAATATTTCTCAACTACGCCAAAATGTTGGTGAGAACAATACAAGCAGTGAAAAAATCTCTAATCGACCGAACAACATCGCCGTAATGAGCAGCCATTTACCCGAATCGGTCACATCAGCAAAGGTGCCAGCAACGCTACCTAAGCCGGGGCCCAAATTGTTAAGGGTTGCGGCTGTTGCTGAAAAAGCAGTGATATTGTCCATACCCGTTGCAATAAGACCTATCATAATTACCACGAAAACGATGGCATACGCGGAAAAGAACCCCCAAACGGCTTCAACAACCCGCTCTGGCATCATCCTGTCACCCAATTTAACTGCATAAACCGCCTTGGGGTGGATGAGACGTTCCACTTCCCGTTTCCCTTGCAAATACAACAAAAAGACGCGGATCACTTTCAATCCACCGCCTGTTGACCCGGCGCAGCCGCCAATAAAGCTTGCAAAGATTAACAGAATCGGCAAAAAGACAGGCCAGTTAGCGAAGTCAGCCGTAGCGAAGCCTGCGGTGGTACTGATTGAAACAGCTTGGAAAAGCGCTTGATCAAAAGCCGCCTCTGCAGTGTCGTAAAGTGAGTGATTCACTAACACCAAAAAGCAAACAGTAATCAGCACAAATTGAATAAAGAAAAAGGCTTTGAATTCCGGATCGTAGAAGTAGCCTTTAAGGGTTCGCCCACTGGCTGCCGCATAGTGTAATGCAAAGTTCAGTGCCGCAATCCAAAGGAAAATGACACAAATCAAATTGATAACTGGACTATCAAAGTGACCAATACTTGCGTCATATGTCGAAAATCCGCCAATGGCGATAGTCGAAAACGCATGGCAAATAGCATCAAACCAATCCATACCCGCTGACCAATAAGCTACTGTGCAGGCGGTAGTCAACGCGAGGTATATGTACCATAAATGTTTTGCTGTATCGGCAATTCTAGGGGTCATTTTTGAGTCTTTAACTGGGCCAGGCGTTTCAGCGCGATATAACTGCATACCACCGACTCCCAAGATGGGAAGTATCGCTACGGCTAAAACAATAATTCCCATACCGCCTAACCACTGTAGCTGCTGGCGATAAAACTGTACTGACTTGGGCAGGTACTCGATACCTTCGATTACGGTGGCGCCGGTGGTGGTTAATCCAGAAAAAGACTCAAAAAACGCATCCGTAACCGACATTTGTGGTTGATCTAGCAAAAGGAACGGAAAAGCACCGAAGCTGGCAAGCACAACCCAGAACAGCACGACTATTAAAAATCCCTCTTTGGCCCTTAAGTCGTTTTTAAAACTTCGATTGGGGTACCAAAATGCCAGCCCGGTAAATAAAATGAGAAAAAAGGCAAGAATAAAAGGCAGACCACTACCATCTTCGTAGATCAAAGAGATGATCCCAGGAAACAACATGGTGGTACTGAACATGGCCACCAGTAAGCCTAGAATCCGGATAATTGTGCGGTACTGCATCATCGCTGTGAACACTCGATGAGTAACAACAATCCACAACGTATGGGTTGAGTCATTTTATTATTCTTAGCAGGGTTTATTGCCCGGCGCATTATTGTAAACGTCTTACCCAATTATTGTATGCTAAGGCTCAGATCTAAAGCGAAATTTGTAATTAATTCTTTGTTTTATTGGGTTTTCTGTCCCTTTATCACTATTGGATGCATTATTATTGCAACATCTTGCTTTGCAAGGTGGTTTTTTAGGATAAACAGCAAAAAAACGGACTAGGCGACAATCCCTTCATTAATGATGACACCCACCGACTGAAAAGACTTTTCAATCTCAATATCATCAAGCTCGATAACACCGTCGATGATAAGTTGCGCGTAACCATGCACTAATGACCAGGATGCTAGGACAATTGCATCTTTGTCATGCGCTTTAAAGGCGCCAGATGCTAATCCAACGTTTACCGTCTGCTCAAGCAAATCGAACGCTTCGTGATGACAAGTTTCCATTTCCTCATCATCAAACTGTTCTACAGGCATACTGTACATTAGGCGATAGGTTTCAGGATGATGACAAGCGAATCGTATGTACGCTTGCGCACCTTTTTGCAGTGCACCAACAGGATCTGATTGATAATCAGCCATTACGTCTCGCATCTGCTCAGCAAGTTTCGCAAAACCTTCACTTGCTAGGGCAGACAGCAGAGCAACTTTGTCTTCAAAATGTCGGTACGGGGCAGCTTGTGAAACACCTATTTGTCGAGCAAGGGCGCGCAAACTTAATTTTTCAGCGCCATTTTCTCTAATGCATTGCACTGCAGCTTCCATCAACGCTTCGCGCAAATTTCCGTGGTGATACTTCGCTTTGCTATTCATACTACAGATAGCCTCTATTTAATTGACTCATTCAATATACCCCTTTGCAGACATGCTATAGAGGAAGTTCATTTAAACAAAGATTCCGTCTAGTCACAATCTTTGAAATGGTACTTTATGGGAATGATGTAAATGTAGCGTTCTTTAGCAATATCTTAACAAAATATTGATTGAGCTTGGAACTCAAGTGTTTGTTAGCAGGCGCTTACTAACTTGCAACTTTTTAGTCGACAGGCGAATATCGCATCACATTAAAACCTATCTACAGACCAATAAATACATGGCTTATGCAATTTTTGCACGAACCAAATACAAAACAGACCTAAAAACTTTAACCGTAACGCTTCCCAAAAAAATCAAATGTGATACATTACCGCTCTGCTTCAATTTACACCCTCAGATTTACAAAGTTTTAACATCTGATTGGCAAGTTCAAGCGGAAATGTAGCGAACAGTAAATTTTGATTCTGCAACTGGCTTTTTCCTATCGGTTGGTGATTTCAGACAAACTTAAATGAGCTACTAAATAAGCTTGGGAATGGTTGTGGATTGTTCAAATTGAAACGATCCAAATTAGGTAATTAAATACTCTGATATCTCGTATCTCCCCAAGGTTATCCACAGGATAACGAACAATAATAAAAATAAGGGATAGTTCTCTCCTTATCTATGAAAACGAAGCCTCATATGGTGTTCATAACGTTAAAGAAAAATTTCTTTGATGCGTTTTACTGTTCCCGGTGATTTTTTTCAACAAAGTTATCCACAGCATCGTAAACTGGATGACGATTTCTTTATATGGCATTCTAGTTCTAGACATTATCATTCGGATCACTCATGGCCAACATTCCAGAAAACCCATTCGTCCTTGTTGACGGGTCGTCTTATTTATTCCGTGCGTTTCATGGCATGCCACCGTTGACCAATTCAAAAGGTCAAGATACGGGTGCTATTTATGGTGTGATAAATATGCTCAGAAGTTTGGTAAAACAATACTCTCCAACGAATATCGCAGTTGTTTTTGATGCCAAAGGCAAAACGTTTCGCGACGATATCTATCCTGCGTACAAAGCTAATCGCCCGTCGATGCCAGATGAATTACGCAGTCAAATCGAGCCACTTCATGCAATCATTAAGGCAATGGGGCTGCCTATGATTGTCGAAGAAGGTGTAGAAGCAGACGATGTGATCGGTACCTTAGCGCAACAAGCTACCGAACAAGGCCGTGCGACGTTAATTAGCACGGGGGATAAAGACATGGCGCAGTTAGTTAATGAGCACGTCACCCTCATCAACACCATGAACAATCACATCATGGATCAGGAGGGTGTCCTTGAGAAATTTGGCATTCCGCCAGATCTGATCATCGATTTTTTGGCATTAAAAGGAGATAAAGTCGACAACATACCAGGGGTTCCGGGCGTTGGAGACAAAAGCGCCTTAGGGATGTTGCAAGGATTGGGGGGAATCGAAGATATTTATAACAATCTTGATAAGATTGCACAGTTAGAGTTTCGAGGCGCAAAAAAAATGGCCGTGAAGATGCAGGAGTTCGAAGAGCAGGCTCGTTTGTCTTATGAACTTGCGACCATCAAGTTAGATGTCAAACTCGAATTCAAACCAGAGGATCTGCAGCCCACAATCCCTGATAACAATGCGTTGGTCGACTTATTTAAAGAATATGAATTCAAGCGCTGGCATCAAGAAGCGGTGAATGGGAATAGCATTCTTGGCAATCACACGTCTCAAAGCGCTACAACAGACTCGACCAATGCCAAGAAAGAAGACTCTCAAGATACGTCTTCATTCAAAGCTGATGTCGAAACGCACTATTCCACAATATTGACTGAGCAAGACTTCGAACAGTGGTTGCAAAAACTTAAAGATGCGCCACTTTTTGCCTTTGACACAGAAACCACTAGCTTGAACTATATGGAAGCAGAGTTAGTTGGCATGTCGTTTTCTACGACGGCAGGTGAAGCCGCATATTTACCCTTCGCTCACGATTACATGGATGCACCGGAGCAATTGGAACGAGATTTCGTTTTAGAAAAAATGAAACCGCTGCTCGAGAGCACTGAGCACAAAAAAGTAGGGCAACACTTAAAATACGATAGAAATGTGTTGGCAAATTACGGTATTCAACTAAACGGCATTGCATTTGACACTATGCTTGAATCATATGTGTTAAACAGTGTTGCAACGCGCCATGATATGGACAGTTTGTCACTGCATTATCTTGATAAAAGCACCACAAAGTTTGAGGAAATCGCTGGGAAAGGCGCCAAGCAACTTACCTTCAATCAGATACCTTTAGAAAAGGCCTCTCCCTATGCTGCGGAAGATGCAGACATCACGTTGCGACTGCACAACACCCTTTGGCCTCAACTCTGTGAGCATGAAAGTCTCAAAAAAGTTGTCGAAGACATTGAAATTCCTTTGAGTGTAGTCTTGTCTGACATGGAGCAAACGGGTGTTTTATTAGATAGTCAGACCTTGTTGCAACAAAGCCAGGATCTTGCACAACGAATTATGGAACTGGAAAAAGAAGTGCATGACATGGCTGGACAAGAGTTCAATCTTAGTTCAACCAAACAATTGCAGGAGATTTTATTTGAAAAGATGGATTTACCTGTTTTAAAGAAAACACCTAAGGGCGCTCCTTCTACCGCTGAAGAAGTATTGCAAGAGCTAGCTCTAACCTACCCTTTGCCCAAATTATTAATGGAATACCGCGGCTTAACGAAACTGAAAAACACCTATACCGACAAACTACCAAAAATGATAAACCCGCGTACAGGCAGAGTTCACACCAGTTACCATCAAGCTATCGCCGCAACGGGCAGGCTATCTTCTACTGATCCAAATTTGCAGAATATTCCGATTCGAACCGCTGAAGGCCGTAAGGTGCGTAAAGCATTTATTGCATCTCCTGGGTATAAAATTGTTGCAGCAGACTATTCTCAAATAGAATTGCGAATAATGGCACACCTGTCAGGAGACGAAGGGCTGCTCAAGGCCTTTTCATCCGGTAAAGATATTCATAGAGCAACGGCCGCAGAAGTGTTTGGCGTTGAACTAGAACAGGTTTCTGCCGATCAACGCCGTAACGCCAAAGCCATCAATTTTGGATTAATTTATGGCATGTCTGCGTTTGGCTTGGCGAGACAACTAAACATTCCTCGTCAAGAAGCACAAAAGTACATGAATCTGTATTTTGAACGGTATCCCGGTGTATTGCGATACATGGAAGAAACGCGCGTTTCGGCAAAAGAAAAAGGGTATGTTTCAACTGTATTTGGCAGACGACTCTACTTACCCGAAATTAACGCCAGTAACGGTATGCGACGTCAGGGTGCTGAACGAGCTGCCATCAATGCGCCGATGCAAGGAACGGCGGCGGATATTATTAAAATGGCAATGCTTGAAGTCGCAAATTGGATCGACAACCTCAACAATGACGATGTTAAAATGATCATGCAAGTACACGATGAGCTAGTTTTTGAAATAAAAGAACATAATCTTGACGGTTACAAAGAAAAGATAGTGGAGCTGATGGAAAATGCCTGTGACCTCTCAGTTCCTTTAATTGTCGAGGCTGATAGCGGTGAAAACTGGGATGAAGCGCATTAAGCACTACCAAGTTCGTTTTATTCATTAAAATAAACCATCTTTATAGTGTAATAAAATTACAGTATTTGGTTGCATTTATCCAAATTGACGCTAATATGACCAATGTAGGGTACAGAGGTTATTTAGTCTTGTTATAGGTAGATAAACCTTTGCTTTTTGACCCCAGCCACTTGGCTGGGGTTTTTTTATGGGAAATTTTCAATATTTTATGAACTTTTTAAAAAGGCATGACTCATAACATACGGTTTTTATGTGTTTTCTCTGTGTTCTGGGCCTCTTTGCTTGCAAAGAGGCTTTTTTTATTCTTCTTGCTTTTTACTTAACCCAAGCCACATATCGAGGACATTTTGCATATTGTCCAAACCTAATCCATTCAATGAAGAAAACGCATGCACTGTAACATCTCCACAAAATGCCAACGCCGCCTCTCGTGCCATTAATAATTGGCCTTTGCGTTTACCTGATTTAAGTTTGTCAGCCTTTGTAAGCAACGCTAAAACAGGCAACTCTCGCTCTACGGCCCAATGAATTAACTGTTGATCCAAGTCTTTAAAAGGATGACGGATATCCATTAATACGACTAAACCTGTCAGACTTTTTCTTACCTGCAAATACTCACCTAATGAGCGCTGCCACTTTTGCTTCATTTCTAAGGGCACTTTGGCATAACCATACCCAGGCAGGTCGACAAGCCGGATACCAGGTTCAATCTCAAAAACGTTAATCAGTTGCGTACGCCCAGGTGTTTTACTGGTGCGAGCCAAATTCTTTTGCCGAGTGAGTCGATTCAATGCACTCGACTTTCCTGCATTTGAACGACCAGCAAAAGCAACTTCAACACCTTCATCATCTTTTAAGTGTCGGATGTCTGGTGCACTGATGATAAATTTTGCGTGACTATAATGACTCACGAATTCTCTCTTCTATAAATAGCGCTTTAAAATTCAGCCGAAGTATACCATCGAACCAAAAATATTGAGTTAAAACACTGAAATATCCACACAATTGTTCTGGAAATCATTTTATCGTCCGCGTAAATGTGTAAAATAACGCTATTAATTAACCAATACGAAAGTTTTGTTTGGAAGTCACTATGAAAAAATTGGGTCTGTTAGTCTGTCTAACGTTAGGGTTTTCCTCAGCTGCCATGGCACAAGGTGATGCCGAGGCAGGAAAAGCGAAATCTTTGACATGTGCTGCGTGTCACGGTGTGGATGGAAACTCTGCTTTAGATATGAATCCGACGCTAGCAGGTCAACATGCGGGTTATCTAGCCAAACAATTAAATGAATTCAAACTTGCCAGTGAGACGGGTGGCCAAGAAGGTCGCAACAATGCCATTATGAATGGCCAAGCAGCAATGTTAAGCGAACAAGATATTGTTGATTTAGCCGCATACTTTGCAAGCCAAGAACAAAAAGAAGGCACGACTCCTGAAGATGTTGTGGAGACAGGCGAAAAACTTTATCGAGGTGGTGATTTAGATCGCGGCATTACCGCTTGTATCGCTTGTCATGGCCCTAGAGGTAATGGCATGAGTGCGGCGGGTTTTCCAGATATTAGTGGCCAACACGCTGCTTACCTTAAAAGCCAATTGGAAATGTTTAGAAGCGGGGAGCGTGCAAACGATCTCAACGGTATGATGCGTGATATAGCGAAAAAGCTTACTGACGAAGATATCGAAATATTGTCGAAGTATCTTGGTGGCTTGCATTAATTTGCGCACAAATTGAGCGATCCAACAGGCTATTACGGTTTTCAAATTAAAAAGTTCAGTTTTTTTTCAATTTTTTTTGTAAAAAAGTTGTAAATTTAACGTTATCGTGTATTCTTTGCCCACATAAAAATAAGGAAGCACAAGTTAATACTTGTCATGGAAGTTCGAACAGCGACTAAAAATAATAACAAGCTGTTCATTGTTACCATCCTGGGAATGAATGGATTAACCATAAAGCGTCAGGAAGACCTAAAACAAAAAGTAATCGGCTTCGTTAAAAACAAAAATAAGTGAAGCTCAGAAATGGAAAGCGCAAAAGTTCAGGATGAACATATAACGGGAGAAGTGTCATACGACACTCTATATCTAAAAGGTGACAGGCGACTGTTACCTTTTTTCTTTTCTGGCAATGAAAATTGTCGACACTCGCTACTCTGCTCGCTCACTCTGATCTTGCTGGTTAATCTCATTTAAAGGGAAACCCCTCAGCACCTTTAGATATATTCTCTTGGGTATAACATTCCACGGCAAACTACGGTAAAATCTCGCCCAATATCATAACTGGCAAGAATTCATGGCAAGAGTTAAAAAATCGCGGAAAATTGGTCGTATCGGTGTTCCTAAAGAGCAACGTGAACCAAGAAAGTCCCGAGAATCTCAAGCGGGAAAGCCCAAGAAACACAAAGGCAATCCGAGCGGAAGCAGACACAGTGGTGCTCAAACAACTAACAATGGAACTGCACAATCAGGGCCAAAGGATCCAAGAATAGGTAGTAAAAAACCCATTCCATTGCTTGCAGAAGCAAAGACACAAAAAAAATCAGAAGCAAAACCAAAATATTTCAGCCCTGCACAAGAACTCAAGGCCTTAGAAGATAATACGCGGCTAAACGAATTACTTGACGCGCTTGATGATGGCAAAAAGCTCGCTAGTGACGATCAACAATTTGTCGACACCTCGTTAGCAAGACACAAAGTGCTTTGTGAATTGCTTGGGATCTCAGAAGAGCCTGAGGAACCTGACATTGACCAAGACGATCCTTTTTCACGTTTTGAAGCTATAGACATTAATAAGCTTAAATAAGGTATTGGTTTTGACGGGAATTGCATACGCGTTAATAGCGGTAGCGTTAGTCATAGTAGCAGGGTTGGCATATTACGCAGGTTCGCTATTATTTCAGCTTAAGCAACAGCAAAAGCGCCAAAACAATGCGCGGCAGACGCGCGTAAAAACGATAATGGAAAGCGTTCACACCATTGCTATGGCTGTAGAACAACAACAATGTAATTTATCGGAAGGCGCTATCCGGCTAGTAAACCTGTTGGACAGCCTGCCAGTTTCGACTCCACCTAATTGCCAAAGGGACTACCCTTCGTTGTACGCTTTGTTTACCGAAGTCAGACATTTACCCACTCACGAAGAGCGCAAAGCCCTCGACAAATCTATCCGTGCATCCCAAGACAAAAAGCGTGAAGAGCACGAAGCAAAACTTGAGTCTTCCATTTTAAAAGAAATCGCTCAAATTCGTGCGTTAAAATTCGAATAAGATTTATCAGCGACCGATATTCCCAAAGGTTTAACTGCGCAGTTAGAGCGTGTTTATTTTTGTTGTATGAAATTTGTTCATTTATTTTCTGGTTTTAGCCAACCCATGGCAGACATTATAACAGTGGCAATCCGTTGTATGGTCGTTGACCAAGCCGACAGCTTGCATAAAGGCATAACAAATAGTTGTCCCCACAAAGCTAAAGCCTGCTTTTTTTAAAGCCTTGGCCATTTTATCTGAATTCGGCGTCGATACAGGCACATCCTCAAGATTTTTCCAAGCATTGTTAATCGTCGAGTGATCGACAAAACTCCAGATAAACTCGCTAAAATTAGTCCCTTGATCTTCCAGTTTTATATAAGCTTTTGCATTTTTTATAATGGAATTGATTTTTAGGCGGTTTCTCACAATACCTGTATTTTGCATCAAAACCTCTACATCTTGGTCAGTAAAGGTGACAATTTTATAGGGATCAAAATGACAGAATGCGTCTTCATAGTTGGGTTGTTTTTTTAGAATGGTAATCCAACTTAGACCCGCTTGTTGACCATCTAAACACAATTTCGCAAACAGCTCTTGAGGATCATATACGGGTCGGCCCCATACATTATCGTGGTAGTCTTGGTAAATTTTATCTTTCCCTACCCAGCCACAGCGGACAACAGCCATACAATCCCCTCCCAAATGCACTTTTCATTCAATAAATCGTTCATTTAGCCTACATTCAAAGCGACACAAAAGGTATACTGGCGGGCATTTTTTATTAACCCATTTTGTAGCGACAGTACATGCAAAAGTTTGACATTAAGACGTTTCAGGGCCTTATCCTTGCTTTACAGGATTTTTGGGCTCGTCAAGGATGTGTGATCATCCAGCCACTGGATATGGAAGTCGGCGCCGGCACATTCCACCCAATGACTTTTTTACGATCCTTGGGCCCCGAACCAATTAGCAGCGCCTACGTGCAACCTTGCAGACGCCCAACAGACGGACGTTATGGTGAGAACCCTAATAGACTGCAACATTATTATCAATTTCAGGTCATGCTAAAGCCCTCTCCCGACAACATTCAGGAGTTGTATTTAGATTCGTTGCGTGAGCTAGGATTCGACCCGTTGGTGCATGATATCCGTTTTGTCGAAGACAATTGGGAGTCACCTACCTTGGGAGCTTGGGGATTAGGCTGGGAAGTCTGGTTAAACGGCATGGAAGTGACACAATTTACCTATTTTCAACAGGTGGGTGGCTTAGAGTGCGCTCCTGTTACAGGAGAGATCACCTACGGTCTAGAGCGTTTAGCAATGTATATTCAGGGGGTTGATAGCATTTATGACTTAACCTGGACAGATGGTCCAATGGGCAAAGTCACTTATGGCGATGTATTCCACCAAAATGAGGTCGAACAGTCTACGTATAACTTTGAACATGCTGATGTTAAGGCGTTATTTGCCAACTTTGATCAGTGCGAAAAAGACAGCCAAAGAATGATCGAGGCCGGTCTGCCATTGCCTGCATACGAACAGGTAATGAAAGCTTCTCACGCATTTAACATGTTAGACGCTCGCCACGCCATATCTGTCACCGAGCGGCAAAGGTATATACTTCGCGTGAGAACCCTTGCCAAAGCCGTTGCTGAATCTTATTACCAAAGTCGTGAAAAATTAGGATTCCCGATGTGCAAAACTAAAAACCAAGGAGGCCAAAACCATGCGTAAAGAGAACCTTCTTGTTGAACTAGGGACAGAAGAACTTCCTCCTAAAGCACTCAAAACCCTTGCTCAAGCTTTCAGTGATAATCTGCAGTCAGGTTTACAAACCGCTGATTTGGCGTTTGAAAGCGTTGAATGGTTTGCTTCTCCACGCCGCTTAGCGGTTAACGTCATTGCGCTGGCCGAAAAACAGCTCGATAAAGAAGTCGAAAAGCGCGGACCTGCTGTCACTGCAGCATTTGATGCTGATGGAGAGCCAACTCGCGCTGCAGAAGGCTGGGCACGTTCAAATGGAATTAGTGTCGATCAGGCCCAACGTTTAAGTACTGACAAAGGTGAATGGCTTCTGCACATTGCCAAAGTCAGTGGTCAACCCTTGGCTGATTTATTAGCTGATATCGTTACCTCGGCACTTAAAAAACTGCCCATTCCCAAGCCCATGCGCTGGGGGGACAAAAAGACCCAATTTATTCGTCCTGTTCACACATTATGCATGTTATATGGAGATGAATTGATTAATGGCGAAGTGCTAGGACTGAGATCATCTAGAACTATACAAGGCCATAGATTTCATGGCGAAGCTAGGTTTGAGTTAGACCATGCAGATAATTATCTGGAGAAGCTCGAAGCACATTTCGTTTTAGCAGATTATCACGTCAGACAACAACGCATCATTGAAGGGTTGACGAAAAAGGCTGCTGAAGAAAGCGCAAAGGTAGAGCTTCAACAAGACCTGTTAGATGAGGTTTGTGCTCTTGTGGAGTGGCCAGTCGTGTTGGTTGCCAACTTCGAAGACGAGTTTTTAAAGGTGCCAAAAGAAGCACTTATTTACACCATGAAGGGGGATCAGAAGTACTTTCCGATGCTAGATGAAAAAGGACAATTAAAGTCCCGTTTTCTGTTTGTATCGAACATAGAAAGTAAAGATCCTTCTCAGATTATTAGTGGTAATGAAAAAGTTATTCGACCTAGATTAGCTGATGCACGCTTTTTCTTTGAAACAGACAAAAAGAATAGTCTAGAAAGTCGCCTCGATAGCCTGGAAAGCGTCTTATTCCAAAAGCAGCTTGGCACATTAGCCGACAAGTCACGACGTATCTCAGCGTTAGCAGGAAAGATTGCAGCGGCTATCGGTGCAAACGAACAACATGCAGCAAGAGCTGGCCTGCTGTCTAAAACCGATTTGATGACCGAAATGGTAATGGAATTCCCTGATGTGCAGGGCGTTATGGGAATGCACTATGCAAATCATGACGGTGAAAACGAACTCGTTGCAAATGCGCTTAATGAGCAATATATGCCAAGATTTGCAGGTGACCAACTCCCTCAATCAAAAGAAAGCTGTGCCGTTGCATTAGCGGACAAACTGGATACCTTGGTCGGTATATTTGCTATTGGCCAACTTCCTAAAGGGGATAAAGACCCCTTTGCATTGCGCCGCGCGGCTATTGGTGTGTTACGAATTTGTGTAGAGCTTAGATTACCCGTTGATTTATTCGATTTGGTTGAAGACGCATACGCTTTATTAAGCGATAAAGTTGATGCGCCTGAGGCGAATGAGCAGGTAATCGACTTTGTGTTGGGACGATTTAGAACCTGGTATCAGGAACAAGGAATTGATGTTGATGTCATTCAATCAGTGCTTGCACGTCGCCCTACTTCACCTGCTGATTTTGACGCTAGAGTCAAAGGTGTAACGACCTTTAAATCATTAGCAAGCGCACAATCATTAGCAGCAGCAAACAAGCGAGTTGCAAATATACTTGATAAAAACCAAGTCAGTGACGATTATGTAATTGACGTGTCGTTGTTGGTAGAAGAGCAAGAAAAATCATTAGTCGAACAAATCGACGGGATCGCCAAGACAGTCGAACCCTTAATTAGAAGTGGTGACTACGAAAATGTTCTTATAGAACTATCAAGTTTGGCGCCATTTATTGATGCATTCTTTGACAATGTTATGGTCATGGCTGATGAACAAGCAGTTAAGAACAATCGTTTAGCGTTATTGCTCAAACTTCGCGGTTTATTTTTGCAATGCGCAGATATCTCTTTGTTAAAGCACGATTAATCTATGGTAATGAGGTAAACATCCAATGAAAAAAAGACTTACGATTTTTGTTGCCATCAGTGCCCTACTTTCTGGTTGCTCTACAACTTTTGTTGAACAGATTTTAGAAAAGGATTATGAGAGCTTCTATTTGAGAGGCGTTTTTACTTGGTGGGAAGCCGATGAAAACTATAAGGTTAAATTAGTCGATGGAAAACTATACAAGGCCTCAGTTAAGCTAATTGCAGACGGCCAGCCCTACGATTTTAAGTTTGCTGATGAAAACTATGCGCCAGGTTACGATTGTGGAAGTCCAGTTGGCACTGGTGGAAAAGTGATGAGAATTGACACTCCAGCTCTTTCTGCCTGTGAAACTCCTGGTGGAAATTTTCAATTCACACCGGACGAAACTGGTACCTATGACTTCTTTATTGATTTTACCAATGAAGAAACACCTGAGGTCTTCATCAAAAAATCGTAAGTTACATAATAGTCTTCAACAGACAGTAAATGTGAGTTTATGTAAGGGTTGCATGAAAATGTAACCCTTTTTTATTCTTATCGATTAATTTCTGTAAATTGTCATTTCGATATGTACACTCTTTGACAAATCCATCACAGAAAGCTCGGAACTTAATACCTAAACTCGGCTTCATTCATTTGTTAACGGAACAATACAATGCAGCCAACAACCCTATACCTAAGCGCAATAACAGCCCTTACGCTTTTTTCTCCAAAATTAATTGCAGACGAAGTTTTAACAATTGAAAGACTGAATATCGTGGGTCAACGTAATCAACCTCTAACGCAGGTAAGCGAAGAAACTCAGAAGTTGTTAGATGTTCCTGGCATCGACGGCGATCCCTTGGCAGCTGTTTTTAGTCTACCAGGCATTGTTTATGCGGGAGGTGATTTTGGTGGAGAGCCCGCAGTAAGAGGCTCATCGCCAAACGACAATGCTTTTTACGTAGACAACCTACCTACCGACTACATATTTCATCTATTTGGCGACAGTATCTTCAACAAAAACTTAGTCCGAACATTTGATCTCCATGCAGCGGCATTTGGGCCACAATTTGGTAATGCTACCGGTGGCGTTTTTGATGTACAACTTCGTGATCCTAAAAACCAACCAACGCAAGTGACATTAGATGCAAGCTTTCTTAAGACTGGTGTTATGGCAGAGGGGGGAGTAACTGACGATCAAGCCTATTATATTTCCTACCGCCACAGTTTATTGCATCTATTTTATAAAGAAGGTGAAGAGGAAGATGGTATAAGAGTCTTTAATGCACCCAAAAGTGATGACTATCAAGGCAAATATCAGATCCTATTTGGCAGTGACCATAAGCTCACGTTTAGTATTAATGGCGCCAGTGATGAAGCAGGGATCAACATTTCCGAAGCTTCTGAAGAAGGGCGTATTGATCCGGATTTAATTGGCGACGCATCGGTACTTTCTTCTTTCAACAACCAGGGAGTTAATTGGGAGTGGTATATAGGAGAACATGAATTCTTAAGTTTTGTCCTTTCTCACCAACAGTTAAAGGACAACACGCGTTATGGCGACGATCAATTTTCTAAAGTAGATAACGATCAAACTAGCTTTCGGGGGCTCATTCAAAGTAAAAGATTTGATCACCATTTTTTATCAGTAGGCGTAGATGCTCAACGTAACGATTTTACTTATAGCTTTGACCTTATCCCTTACTTTTGCACTGAGCATGATACAAATTGTATCGATCAAAAAGGTCAACGAATTCAAGGTAGAGATAATATCGTTGCAAATCTAATTGGACTTTACGTTACTGACAACATTTCCATTACAGATGACCTACATCTTGAATTGGGCCTGAGATTCGATACAGACGATTATACAGATAAAGATTTCATTCACCCTCGTGCATCGCTTAAATGGTCAATGAATAGCAGTACAGAGCTATTTCTAAGTGCCGGAAGTTATAGTCGCTTCCCCGATATCGATACCGCGCTAGCTTCCATCGGAAACCCAGATATTTCCCCGGTAGAATCGAAGCATATCGCTGGTGGATTCAAAGTTGAAATTGACGACTATTGGCAAAGTAAAGTTGAGGTATACCATAAATCACTCGATAATTTGGCTCGGGCCGTTGATATCAACGCAGAAGATGCGCAACTCAGATATACAAACGATCTCTCAGGCTCAGCATATGGCGTTGAATGGTTACTAGAAAAATCCTTGTCAAACGATTGGTACGGTTGGTTGTCTGTTAGCTGGTCTAAAAGCGAAAGAACGGATGATTTAACTGGCGTAACAAGTGACTACTTTTTAGATACTCCCTGGATCGTCAATAGTGTCATACAGTATCAATTAAATGAACGTTGGGAGATAGGCGCTCGTTTAACACTAAGAAGTGGAGCAAAATACACTCCGATAATCGGGATAAAACCCAATCCTGACTTTCCAGACAATAATGTTGCAGTATATGGGGGGTTAAATTCCGAAACGCTTCCTAACTACGTCAGGCTCGATCTGCAGGCAGACTATGCATTTGATTTGTATGGCTTAGACAGCAAGTTAACACTAGCATTAATTAACGCTACCGGTAATGACAATATTTCAGGTTACTATTTTTTGCCTGATGGTTCCGAAACGCCAGATAACTTTAAGATTGAATCCGAAGAAGGAATTGGAGTTTTTCCGTCAATCGGTTTGCAGGTTAATTTTTAGGATGCCCAAGAGAGTTAGAAGATTTAGCGGATTTTGCCAAAAGTAAGCTGGATGGTCTCGGCTAAAAACAGGATTTTTTGATTGGACAGTTGGCGATAATCGAAATACGGACAAACTAGCAATCGATGTTGTTCATCGATTGCAAACTCATTGTTTAGCCATCGCACGCTAGAGGGTAAATTTAGAGACTTAGCATATCCCCTTCCCATGATAAAATGCAGTGGTTGATGATTTATGCCTTCTACGTTTTTGTATGAATCAAAAGTGGGAGGCATAAAGCATAACAAAGTAGAGCTATGGTCTTGCAACAATTCACCTTCTCGGTATTCCTGCCACGATTTATAGTTGCATTGAAACCTAAAGTGCTTTCTACCCATTGCAAAAACGAGTTTTGCATAAACGTTAAATACTTTACGCCAACCGTTGCCACAGTGATCTCCAATCGCCTTCAACTCCCCTGAAATTAATGGCAAGACGGCATCTTTTTGCATCGTAGGTCGCCAATTAAAAGTCGGTACATTGCCAATGTATACTTTAAGACGAGCATTAGGATCGCCTATTGCGTTAGGTATATTCAATGATTGGCCTCCTACCACCATCTATGAGATATAAAAAAGCCGACCATAAAGGTCGGCTAGTGAGTTTGGTATCTTTGGTTTACACGTCCAAGTTAGCAACACGCAGCGCGTTTTCTTCAATGAAGTTACGACGCGGCTCAACTTGGTCACCCATAAGTGTTGTAAACAATAAGTCTGCGCCAATGGCATCCTCAATGGTTACCTGAAGCATACGACGATTGTCAGGATCCATGGTTGTTTCCCAAAGCTGGCTAGGATTCATTTCTCCCAGTCCTTTGTAACGCTGTATGTATTGACCACGTTTTGATTCAACCATTAACCATTCCAATGCACTTACAAAATCCGTGACGGGCTTGGTTTTTTCGCCACGCTTAACGTAAGCACCTTCTTCCATGATCCCGTTTATAGCCTTGTTCAATTCACGGATTTTTTCGTACTCCGTAGAATCGATAAAGTCATGGTCCAACTTGTATTCGGTATCGATACCATGCTGGCGCAAAATGATAGAAATGTACCAATTATTACGTTCAGCATCTTGTTCGACACTGAAGCTGTATGTAGCACCGTCTGCTTCATCTTCCATGAGTGATGAAATGTAAGTTTCACCAAACGCCTGAAGTTTAGCTTTATCATTTTGGTCTTCCAGCTCCAAAATATCACTATAAATCAATTGGTTAACTAGAACCTTAGGATAAATCCTACTGATTCTGTCGATCATCTTCGATGCAACATGGTATTGATTGACGAGATTTTCTAGTGCAACACCAGAAATGCCCGGCGCATCAGCATTTACATGAATAGAAGCGCCGTCAAGTGCGATTGAAGTCAGATAAGAAGTAAGAGCTTCATCATCCTTAAGATACTGCTCCTGCTTTCCTTTTTTAGTTTTGTACAAAGGCGGCTGAGCAATGTAAATATAGCCTCGCTCAATCACTTCAGGCATTTGACGATAGAAGAATGTTAGTAACAAAGTACGAATATGACTACCGTCAACATCAGCATCAGTCATAATGATAATTTTATGATAACGCAGCTTTTCTGGATCATATTCGTCTCGACCAATGCCACAACCTAATGCTGTGATTAAGGTGGCAACTTCTTGAGAAGAAAGCATTTTATCAAAACGTGCTTTTTCAACGTTGAGGATTTTACCTTTGAGAGGCAATATTGCCTGATTCTTACGGTTACGACCTTGCTTAGCAGAGCCGCCAGCAGAATCACCCTCCACTATGTACAGTTCTGACATTGCAGGATCTTTCTCCTGGCAATCCGCTAATTTTCCAGGTAGGCCAGCTAGGTCTAGAGCCCCTTTACGACGGGTCATCTCGCGAGCTTTACGAGCTGCTTCTCTGGCTCTGGCTGCATCTATGATTTTACCGACGATGATTTTACTCTCGGCTGGGTTTTCTAATAAAAAGTCCGTTAGTTCTTCACCCATTGCTGTTTCGACAGCCGGTTTAACTTCAGACGAAACAAGTTTGTCTTTTGTTTGCGAAGAGAATTTCGGGTCGGGTACCTTAACCGATACAACTGCGGTAAGCCCTTCTCTAGCATCATCGCCGCTGGCGTTGGTTTTAGCTTTCTTGTTGAGACCTTCTTTTTCCATGTAGTTATTGAGTGTGCGTGTCAATGCACCTCTAAAACCAGCTAAGTGAGTTCCGCCGTCTCGTTGTGGAATGTTATTGGTAAAACAGAACACATTTTCATTAAAGCTATCATTCCATTGCATAGCAACTTCTACTGACATGCCGTCTTCACGTTCTTTTTGGAAGTGGAATATTTTCGAATGCACAGCAGTTTTAGCGCGATTCAAATATTCAACAAATGCTTGAATACCACCTTCATACATAAAATGATCAGATTTAGCGTCTCTATCATCGGTTAGAACAATCGATACACCCGAATTTAGGAAACTTAATTCACGCAGTCGTTTGGCAAGTATATCGTAATGAAATTCGATATTTGTGAAGGTATCTTCACTTGGCCAAAAACGGATGGTGGTACCGGTAGTTTCTGAATCACCTACAGGGGCAAGCGGTGCTTGTGGTTCACCGTGCACGTATTCTTGTTCGTAAAGTTTGCCTGCGCGACGTATTTTCAATTGAAGTTTACGTGATAACGCGTTCACCACAGATACACCTACGCCGTGCAATCCACCGGATACTTTATAAGAATTATCATCGAACTTTCCGCCAGCATGCAGGACTGTCATGATAACTTCTGCTGCAGACACGCCCTCTTCTTCGTGGATTTCAGTGGGGATACCACGTCCATCATCTGAAACGGATACTGAACCATCTGTGTGAATTTTGACGTTGATGACTGAACAATGTCCAGCAAGTGCTTCATCAATAGAATTATCAACTACCTCGAACACCATATGGTGAAGTCCGGTGCCGTCATCCGTGTCACCTATATACATTCCTGGTCTTTTGCGCACAGCATCAAGTCCTTTTAGGACTTTAATACTCGAGGAATCGTAGTTATTCTCTTCTGCCATTTGATTAGTTCTCCTCTCTCATATGGCCATGTTCCACGTGAAACATTTTCTTATTTTTGTATTTATCAATGAACGACAATTGAGATTTTTCGATTGCCGTAATGAAAAGCTGCGTATCTTCTAGTAATAGTCTGTCTATAAAAAGCTGCCGTTTAACTTCATCTAATTCGGCGCCTATGTCATCTAATAAGAAGACGACAGACTTTGACGTTTTCAAACTAAGATATTGTACTTGAGCCAATTGCAGTGCGGCTACTAGCATCCTGAGTTGTCCTCGAGATAATAATTCTGCCACGTCAATTCCCTGACTCTTTATTTTGAGATCTGCTTTGTGAGGGCCCACACTTAAAAATCCATTTTTAATATCTTTTTCTTCTTTTCTAAAAATTGCTTCTTGTAGCGCCGCATCTTTTTCCCACCCCCTATGATACGAGATTTCGAAGGAAAACTCAGGTAGAAAATGCATTAAATTGTCATTTATATGCCCCATAATGGCTTCTAGATAGGAATATCTCATATTAGTAATGATCTCCCCTACCCGAACAATTTGTTTGTCCCAGAAATGCATTTGATGAGCGTCATCAGATGAGTAGTTTTTACCTATTTTCTTCAATAACGCGTTCTTTTGCTTGAGCAGCTTTGCGTACTCTTGACTGGTTTTAGAGAACGATTGTTCCACGTGAAACAATCCCCAATCAATAAAACGTCGCCGTAGTGAAGGCGAGCCTAAAATCACATCCGCGCTTTGAGGTGTAAAAATCTGTACAGGAACATGACTTACAAATTCAGACAAACGATTAGACTTCTCACCATTAATACTAACTGTTACTAAATCTTCTCTATTCCTAGAAATACCCAGTTTGAGAATTTCCGCATCTACACTCAACTGGCAAAAAATACTGAAGGACAGCTCTTCGTTGTTAATAACATTTTTTTGCTTACTCGTTCGAAAGGAACGACCAAAACCAAGGTAGTGCAAAGCCTCCAAAAAAGAAGACTTTCCACTGCCATTTTGGCCAAAAATAAAATTTAGATTTGGTGATGGGAGAACCACAACATCTTGCAAATTTCTAAAATGTTGTATCTGGACTTTGTCCAGTTTCATAAAAAGAGACCCTTAGTTATTAGAGTCTCATCGGCATGATTACATACAAGGCTGAATCGTCAGCGGCATCTTCTATCAGTGCACTACTATTGGAATCAGCAAGCGATATTTTCACGTTCTCTGAACCCAGTGCATTAAACACATCAATCAGATAAGCGACGTTAAAACCAATCTCTAAGTTTTCACCTTCATAATTGATATCAACAATTTCTTCCGCTTCTTCTTGTTCTGGGTTATTCGCAGTAATTTTTAACTCACCATTAGATAGATTTAAACGCACACCCCTAAACTTCTCGTTAGACAGAATTGACGCTCTAGAGAACGCATTCTTAAGTAGGTCTTTACTTGCTTCAATCGTTTTATCACCATCTTTAGGTAAAACTCGACGGTAGTCGGGAAAACGACCATCTACCAATTTACTCGTAAAAATGAAATCAGATGAGAATAATCTAATATGATTTGAACCTAACTGAATTTTTACCAATTTATCATCTGCTTCGATGAGTCGGCTTATTTCCATCACGCCTTTACGAGGTATGATAACCTGGCGGCTTGGTAATGATGCTGCCGTATAGTCCATCCTACAAAGCGCCAAACGATGACCATCTGTTGCGACAGTGCGAATAACGTTTTCTTCTATTTCTAAACTCATGCCGTTTAGATAATATCTAACGTCTTGCTGAGCCATTGAAAACTGAGTACTTTCAATTAGGTGTTTAAGATCCGCACGTGAAATTTCAAATTCAGCTTCGCCTTCCCAGTCTTCCAAATTAGGATAGTCTGCGGCAGACAAGGTCGATAGAGTGTAGCGGCTTCGGCCTGAACGAATCAGTGCTTTACTACCTTCAACTTCAAATTTGATCTCTGATTCGTCAGATAGACCACGAATAATATCAAACAATTTCTTAGCTGGAACGGTAATTTCGCCGTCTTGACATTCCCCGGCTAACGTTACATTGGAGATCAGTTCCACCTCTAAATCCGTGCCCGTCAGCCAAAGTGAATTCTCACTCACTTTGATTAAAACGTTGGATAGTATGGGTAAAGTATGACGGCGTTCTACTGCGCCAGAAACCAATTGAAGGGGTTGCAGAAAATTTTCCCGGCTAATGGTAAATTTCATTTAGTAACTCGTTTTTTATTTTAAGAAGATAAGGTGCGAATTAAGTTCTGATAGTCTTCTTTTATATCATGACTTTCGTCTCTTAGCTGCACTATTTTTCGACATGCATGCAATACAGTGGTGTGATCTCTACCACCAAAGGCATCTCCGATTTCTGGCAGACTATGATTGGTCAGTTCTTTAGATAGAGCCATGGCCATTTGACGGGGCCTTGCAACGCTACGACTGCGTCTTTTTGAGAGTATATCTGCAATTTTAATCTTGTAGTACTCAGCCACCGTCTTTTGAATATTATCGATAGTGACCAGTTTCTCTTGCAGCGCTAATAAATCTCGTAAGGCTTCACGAACAAAATCAATAGTGATCGGTCGACCGGTAAAGTTTGCATTGGCGATTACACGATTTAATGCCCCTTCCAACTCTCTGACGTTTGAGCGTAAGCGCTTTGCTATGAAAAAAGCTACTTCATCAGGTAAATGAATATTATTTTCTTGCGCTTTGCGATTAAGAATAGCAACCCGTGTTTCCAACTCTGGTGGCTCAATTGCAATGGTGAGACCCCACCCAAATCTTGACTTCAATCGATCTTCAACCCCATCAATTTCTTTGGGATATCGATCTGACGTGAGTATGATTTGCTGATTGCCTTCCAATAACGCATTGAAGGTATGAAAGAATTCCTCTTGTGAACGCTCTTTGTTTGCAAAGAATTGAATGTCATCTATTAATAACGCATCAACAGAACGATAGTAGCGTTTAAAAGATTCTATGGCATTGTTTTGTAGCGCTTTTACCATGTCTTGAACAAAACGCTCCGAATGCATATACACCACAGTAGCGTTCTTCTTTTTAGCCATGATGCCATTGCCTACTGCGTGCAATAGGTGAGTTTTACCTAAACCTGTTCCGCCATAAATAAACAAAGGATTATAAGCACCACCAGGATTGTCGGCGACTTGAGATGCCGCCGCTCTAGCTAGCTGGTTTGATTTACCCTCAACAAAATTATCAAATTTGTAGGTAGTATTAATGTTGCTTTTATGTCGATTTTGAAGGTCTGGATTAGCGCTTTTGTTAACATGTATATCTGATGCTTGTTCCGATATCACCTGGGCACTATTTCCATTATGATTGGCTTGAGGTGGTTGACTAAAGTCAACTTCGGGCATCACAGCTTGCTGCCCTGCTGGTCTAGCTGCCGAAATATTTGCTACTGTTGAGCGTCCGCCCACATCGAGCGACAAACTTGGCGCATCAGAACCACAATATTCTAAAAACAACTGGGTAATTTGACGATGATATTTGTCTCTAACCCAATCCAATACAAAACGATTTGGTGCAAGCAATGTCACTGAATCTTGACTTTCATTCACTTTTAACGGTCTTATCCACATACTAAATTCTTGTGTAGATAGATCGTGCTGAAGTCGATCAAGACATTTGTTCCATAATGACATTAATAAATCACCCGTCACGCGGCCATTATAGCCCGTTTTCAATAAATGCTTACATTTTAATCTGGATAATTGCGATGCACTCAATTGCGTTGAGGTTGTCCAATTATTGTTCTTTTTTTACCCCTATCGGTAGGGGGTTGTGAATTATCTCGCGATCTCTGTATAAGTTGCAACCTGCATTTTATCTTAATTTTACTTAACGCCATAAATATCACTTATATCGTTGTTTTTATTAGTTATTTTTTTATCTTCTCAAAAATAGCAGCACTATAACTTAGGTTTATCGTCATTTCACAAGTGGATAAAAACGTCAAGAAAAATTAGTACATTAGCTAATTATATTTGGCTATCTGTGGATAAAATGTTCAATAGCTACATTGTTATCAACAAGCTGGGAGTAACTAACATTTTGATCGCAAAAGTCCTTCTGCGATCGCAACTAGAGTTATTTTAGGATTTATGTTGATCTTTGATTGACAATGCTAGGTTAGATCTCTAGAATTCAGCGTCCTTTTTGAGCGCAGTAGTTTTTTGTCTATTGATGTTCATTTTGTATTAACCCTTATGTATCCGGGACTAGGTCATGAAAAGAACATTTCAACCAAGTAACTTAAAGCGTAAGCGTTCACACGGTTTTCGTGCCCGTATGGCGACAAAGAATGGCCGCAAGGTCCTTGCTAATCGTCGTGCTAAAGGCCGTGCTCGTTTATCAGCCTAATTTCTCAAAGTGAGTGAAAATTCGTTTTCTCGGGAGCTAAGACTTTTAACTCCCACTCACTTTGAAAATGTTTTTCAAAACGCTATACCCTCCGTTTCTCCGCAACTCACAATTTTAGCTCGCCCTAATAATCTAGATCATCCTAGACTTGGCATAACGCTGTCTAAAAAACGTGTAAAGCAGGCCAATCAGCGCAATAGGCTTAAACGTCTGATCAGAGAGAGCTTCCGGCACAATCAGCACGATTTGCCAAATACTGATATAGTCGTTGTAGGTAAAACGGGGCTGGATACGCTCACCAATGAGCAAGTAAGCTTGCTTTTGAAGAAATTATGGAAAAAGCTCTCGCGACGCTGCGCACAATCCCAATCGGGTTAATCAGGTTATATCAAAAATGGTTATCACCGTTGATAGGGCCGTCTTGTCGGTTCCATCCGACCTGTTCGCAATATGCTATTGAAGCAATTCAGCGCCACGGATTCTTCGTCGGAAGCTATCTCGCTGTCAAAAGAATTGGAAAATGCCACCCTTTTCATCCAGGTGGGGTGGATCAAGTACCAGAAAAACCATCAAAAAAGCACGATTAAGCTTATCATCCGCGGCATTTACCTTTAATATTCCGCACTGGCAAAAATCGTTGTAATAAATTCGCATGCATCCTGACTAATAAAGGGTGTGATAAGCATCATTTGGCGAAATTATTTCGCTGAGTAAATGTAAGTAGTTAAAGAGTATTTTATGGAATCCCAACGTAGTTTTCTGTTAATTGGCTTAGTCTTAGTCAGTTTTCTTTTATGGAACCAGTGGCAGATGGATTATGGTCCGCAGCCTGTTCAAGCGCCGGTTGAATCAACTGACACCTCTGCACCTGCATTACCCAGTGCAGATTTGCCGCAAACCGTACCATCAACAGACGCCGATTCAGATGTACCTGTTTCACAAGCACAGGCAGCTGTGGTCGATGCAATATCTAGCTCCACCAACCTTATTAGTGTCAAAACCGATACGCTGGACGTGCTGATAGACACACGCGGTGGCGATGTTGTTTCCGCAGATCTTCTGCAATTTCCGCTAACGCAAGGAAGTGACGAGAACTATAGTTTGCTTAGACCTGATTCAAATTCACTCTATATCGCACAGAGTGGTTTGATTGGTCGCGATGCAATCGATACACCAAAAGGTCGCCCTGCATACGTTACAGGACAAGAAAGTTATGTCCTTGAGGGAGATGAATTAGTCGTACCTTTGCGTTGGGTTTCTGCAGAAGGACTTGTTGTGACTAAGCGTTTTACCTTCACGCGTGGTCAACATGACATAAAAGTTGATTACGACATCAATAACTCAACGTTAACGAATAAACAGTTTCAGCAGTATGCGCAGTTGAAACAAAGTATTGAAGGCAAAGAAAGCAGCATGTTCATGCCGACTTACCGAGGTTCTGCGTACTCCACGCAAGAAGATCGCTACGAGAAGCTAGATTTTGACGATATGCAGGATGAGCGCCTGAATGAAACGACACCCGGCGGTTGGGTGAGCATGATTGAACATTACTTTGTAGCTGCATGGGTACCGCCGCAAGAAAATACTAATCAGCTTTACAGCGCCGCTTTACAAGGTCGCTACGCCGCCATTGGTTATAAAGGTGAAACGGTAGAGGTACCTGCCGGACAAACAGTAACCATCAGCAGCACACTTTATCTAGGTCCAAAAGATCAGGAAGTGCTTCGCAATATAGCTGAAAAGCTAGATTTAACCGTTGATTACGGCCCGTTGTGGTGGATATCTCAACCTTTGTTTACGTTATTACAATGGATCCAAAGCATGGTTGCCAACTGGGGTCTAGCCATTATCATCATTACAATTATTGTTAAAGGGGCCATGTACCCACTGACCAAAAAGCAATATGAGTCGATGGCAAAAATGCGTAACTTAGCACCCAAAATGGCTCAGCTTAAAGAGCGTTTTGGCGACGACAGGCAAAAGATGTCTCAAGCGATGATGGAAATGTACAAAAAGGAAAAAGTAAACCCGATGGGTGGCTGTTTCCCTTTACTGTTACAAATGCCTATATTCCTAGCACTCTATTGGGTACTTTTAGAAAGTGTCGAATTACGTCACGCCGACTTTGTATTCTGGATCACAGATTTGTCTGTTAAAGATCCCTACTTCGTACTGCCGATTTTAACAGGGTTAAGTATGTACTTGCTGCAAAAGCTTCAACCCATGACCATTCAAGATCCCATGCAACAAAAAATCATGCAATGGATGCCGGTGGCGATGAGCTTATTCTTCTTCATCTTCCCTGCAGGATTGGTATTGTACTGGTTGATCAGTAACGTTATCACCCTAGTACAAGCAAAAATTATTTACGCATCAATGGAAAAACGCGGTTTAAAAACCAGTTAGTCCTGAGGTATAGAAAATAATTAGTTAAAGATAATAAAAGCCCGTCAATACGGGCTTTTTTGTCGTTGAATGCACGTTTACAATAGTTAAAAAATTTTGGGAGCCAATAAAATGCCATCATTTGATATTGTGTCAGAAATTGATATGAATGAAGTTCGCCACTCGGTGGACAACGCTAACCGTGAACTCAGTACACGTTTTGACTTTCGTGGTGTGGAAGCCTCTATTGAATACAAAGACGAATCGGTATTGCTCACCGCTGAGGGTGAATTCCAGCTTCAACAACTCCAAGACATGCTCAGAAACGCCTGTTCAAAGCGCAAATTAGACACATCTGCGATGGAATCTCAGGATGTGGTGCGCAGCGGCAAAACTTGGCGTCGTACGATTAAGTTCAAACAAGGTATTGAACAACCCATTGCGAAAAAGTTGGTTAAATTAATCAAAGATAACAAAATGAAAGTGCAGGCCAGTATTCAAGGCGACCAGTTGCGGGTAAACGGCAAAAAGCGTGATGATTTACAAGCAACCATGGCACTGATCAAGGGTGAAGATTTAGGTCAGCCGTTTCAATTTACCAATTTTCGTGACTAAACGAGCAATACATGGATTTTAACAGCGAGGCGCTTGTCAATGAGACCATAGTCGCCCAAGCCACAGCGCCTGGTCGAGGGGGCGTGGGGATTGTACGGGTGTCTGGGCCATTGGCCAATGAGGTTGCACAAATAGTACTTGGTAAATCCATCCCACCACGAAAAGCAGAGTACTTACCGTTCTTGGATGAAAACGGCCAAGTTCTGGACCAAGGTATCGCGCTGTTTTTTAAAAACCCTCATTCCTTCACTGGCGAAGATGTACTTGAACTGCAAGGTCATGGTGGGCAAATCATTCTAGATTTGCTCATCAAACGTATTTTATTGATCCCCAAATTGCGCATGGCCAGACCGGGAGAATTCAGTGAGCGGGCCTTTTTGAATGACAAGCTTGATCTTGCACAAGCTGAGGCCATCGCTGATTTAATTGATGCCAGTTCAGAGCAAGCGGCAAAAAGCGCAATGCGTTCCTTACAAGGCGAATTTTCAAATCGTATCCACCAACTTGTAGAGCAAGTCATTCAATTAAGAATGTACGTTGAAGCAGCCATTGACTTCCCCGACGAAGAAATTGATTTTCTCAGCGACGGTAAAATTTCCCGCGATTTGGCGCAGATCATTGCACAAATACAAGAAGTGCAAAAACAAGCCAAACAGGGCAGCCTGCTTCGTGAAGGTATGCAAGTGGTTATTGCTGGCAAACCCAATGCTGGCAAATCAAGTTTGCTTAATGCACTGGCTGGTCGTGACGCTGCAATCGTGACAGACATCGCTGGAACGACCCGTGACGTATTAAAAGAGCACATCCACTTAGATGGTATGCCATTGCATGTTATCGATACTGCAGGGCTTAGAGATAGCGCTGATAAAGTTGAACAAATTGGTATTGAACGAGCTTGGCAGGAAATTTACAACGCTGACCGGGTTTTGTTTATGCTTGATAGTAATGACAGCCAGGAAACCGATCCAAATAAGATCTGGCCAGAATTCATGGCAAAACTTCCGAAAAACATTGGCCTGACACTGGTGCGCAATAAAGTCGATTTATCGGGCGAAGCACCCGGATGTGACAAACATGGTGATACGCCAGTATTTAGGATCTCTGCGAGTAAAAATCAGGGTATAGACGCACTCACTGAACACTTAAAAGACTGCATGGGGTTTGATCAAAGCCAAGAAGGTCAGTTTATCGCACGAAGAAGACATCTGGATGCCATTGAACGTGCCGCAGAGCATTTAGATATAGGCCAGCAGCAACTGCATGATCATCTGGCTGGGGAATTGCTGGCAGAAGAGTTAAGATTAACTCAACAAGCGTTAGACGAAATTACCGGTGAGTTTAGTTCTGACGATCTATTAGGTCGTATATTTTCATCATTTTGTATCGGAAAATAGCGTCTTTAAAGGAATGGGTATGGCAAATTTTAATATCATTGTAGGCTCAGTGTTAGGTGCAAGCGAATATGTGGCAGACGCACTTCAAGAAACCCTACATAACCAGGGGCACAGCGTGACAATTCACCTTGAACCTGAGCTGCAAAGCATTGATAAATCGACTATCTGGATAGTATGTACCTCTACACACGGCGCTGGTGATCTGCCCGACAATATTCAACCCTTTTCTGACCAGCTTAAAGAAACTGAACTGTCTTCTACGGCCTTTTTGGTAGTTGGATTAGGGGACAGTAGTTATGACACTTATTGCAACGGTGCAATGACCATGCAATCTCTTTTAGAAAAAGCCGGTGCGACCTTGCTCAACAAACCCATCCATATAGATGTGTTAACCCATCCCATTCCCGAAGATGCCGCGGTAGAATGGCTGGAATCCTGGTTAGCTAACCAGCCCAAAATCCTAAAAGGTTAATCATTTACGATGAATTCTTCCGAACAAGCTGCATTAACACAAGGTATCAGCAATGACGCCAGAGTATTGTACTTGTTGGGATTACGGCCAACAGCCGATGATCATTCTGGACAAACGGCGCCACTGAACTACAAACACTTGTTAGCCTTGCTAAATGGAGCAAAAAAGGAATTCACTCTGGGTCGACAAATTAATGGGTTAATCAAAGAATTGGTCAAACACCAATTAGTTGAAATTGAGCCCGATGATTCATTAGATAAAAGTTTCAACGGCCGCAATGTGCGATTACCGTTGCTAAATATTAAACAAGACGACTACCCTGCTCTTCATTTACAATGGTCAGCAATGACAACAAGCTGGACGCCACACCCGCCGCTTTTTAAAGATTTATCTGCGCTCATTGGTATTATTGATAATCAGTACACTGCGGAAGAACTGGGAGAATTTATCGCCTATTGGATGGGTCGACCAGAAATGCAGTTTAGTTTGTTTCAGTGGACACAAAAATTTGTGTTTCAACTAAAACAGAAGCGCACTGCCCGAGGGGTGAAAACCGCTCAGAAAGTTGGCAACCAGTGGGTAGAACCAAAAGCCGGTATTGAAGCTGATGACAATGCTAAAAAACTGGTAGAAAAATATCGAAAAACCAAAACAGACTAACCCGGTTTGGTTTTCGATTAATTAACCTAAAAGTGACTAGTGGATCCTTGTGGACAGTATCAAAAATAAAATCGAACAATTGGCAAAAGCCCTCGGTAAAAAACATGTGCCGGATACTTACACCGACTACCAAGACGTTCGAAAAGAATACGAACGACAAGCCAATGATGACGTAAGAAAACTTCAACAAGAGTCCAAATTACGCCGGATTCAAGATATCCATGGTCGTTCCGATCTGAATCCAAAATGGACATTCAATACGCTTATTGAAGACAGTGAAGATGTGATTGAAGCGGTGAGTATTGCACAATCCTTTATTCACGCTCATGATGACCCTAATTGGCGCAAGAGTGGTTCCCATATGATGATCTTTTACGGTGATTACGGCCGTGGAAAGTCCCACATAGCCGGCGCCATTGCTCATCAGCTTATCGAGCAGTTTGAAATATCAGTGTTGTATCGACAGCTTTCCAGCCTTTTGGAAATGCGTTTCTTTTCATACGACTACAACGCCACCGACAATGTTGCTGAGCAATTCCGAGAAATTCAAAAAGAGTTGTTGGACGTAGATTTACTGATTTTAGATGAAGTCTGTGTCAACGAATCGGTACTTAAGAAAAACACCCAAAGCTGGCTGGGTAATCTGCTACGCCAGCGCATGGTCAATAACAAAAATTGCATCATGATCACCAACCACAATTTGGCTGAATTGGAAAATGCATTAGGCCGTTATTGTTTCGAATCGATAAAGGAATATGACACCTACAAAGTTAAATTCTCAGGCCCCAGTCGACGTAAAGAAGTAATTCCACAAAGCGCTGAACCGGCAAACGTTTCCGGATACCAACCTAATCAGGTTAAGTGAAAAACGACAACGTCGTCCCCGGAACTAAAAAGACCTAATCCCTGATACTAAAAGACGTCTTCCCCGAGTGCTCTTTGTCGCGCACGCAGTGGGGGATCTCTTCAATTCAATCGCAGTATTTAAAACAACAAGCTGTTTAGTAGATCCCGCAAAAGAGCACTGCGGGATGACGTGATGGAAAAACGCAGCCAGGAGGGTGACGTGTTTTAAAAAAAGATCCCGCCACTGCGTGCGCCCTAAAAGAGCCCTTGCGGGATGAGAAATTCCCTCCGGGAATTTCTCAATTCTTTTTAATCGAAACACTGCCGCCGCTGGTGTGCAATTCCAAACGTGGACCACCACCGTTTATTTCGCCGCGAATTGATTGTTTTTTGACCCGTCCATCTACGTCGAAGTCAGAACGCACACGTCCACCACTAGTAGAAGCATCAATATCAATCTGAATATCTTCCATTAAATACGCGGTAATTGAGCCTCCTGAGGTACTCAACTCAGCGTCTTTGGTTGGCTGTTTTGTCATAGTCACTCGAATGCTACCACCTGACGTATGTGCATCAATTTCGCCGTGGATCTCTTCAGTTTGTATCGAACCACCTGACGTTTTAAGGGTGACATCCCCTTGGATATTCCCCACATCAATAGAACCGCCGGAGGTGTGTGCATCCACATTTCCAATCAAATCTTCAATATCGATTGAACCGCCAGATGTATGCATTTCCAGATTGAACTCTTTGGGCACTGTGACTCGAAATTCAACTTTAAGTTGTCTATTCCAGCCCCAGCCTTTGCGGCCTTCTACTTTTCCGTACACATTGATCCTGTCGCCATTAACATCATGAGTTAATTCAAAGTCGTCAGCATCTTCACCTTTGACTTGAACTTCCAGTATCACTTCGTTGCTAGAATGGGTATCGATGGTCAATCGCCCAACGTCTGTGCGCAAATACAGTTCACCGCCAGATTGAGCGCTAAAGGTTTCGCGAAGGGTTTCTGCCGATATATTGAGGCTAGCAAACAGTGCCACTGCAGATAACAGTGTGACGACTTTGTTTTTGGTTAGTGCAAACATAATAATCTCTCGTGTTTTGTTTGGATGTGTTTTTATGTCGCAATATTGAGTTCAAAGGTTTAAAAATTATTTTAAATTTTTATGGGCGGTTTCTGCCAAAGGTATCGTGGCTTGACACCCATTCATCAGCAACAATCGCCGAAGAGAGCGACAATTCACCGCACAACACAGTTGCGGCAATGATTTCAGCTAATTTATTCACTTTACCCTTGCCATAACAATTAAGCATGTCTAAACATTCTTTTTGGGTTGCTAATCCGGTACCACCACCGTAGGTTGCTACGATTAGTGAAGGAATGGTAATTGAAAAATAGTAGTCACCTGATGATGTGATCTCTGAGTAAGTATAACCTGCTGACGACTCGGCAACATTCGCTACATCTTGTCCACAAGCAATAAACACAGCAGTTATCCCGTTGGCAAAATGGGCACCGTTGCTGACACTGCCGGCCATAAAAGCGCCCATATTTGAATATTGACGTTGTTTAAAAAGTGCCTCAGGTGTGCAATTCATAATGGATTTCAATAGCTTTGCTGGAATAGTTACTTCTGCAACAACACGTTTTCCGCGAGTATGAAGCGCATTAACAAAGGAGTGTTTTTTATCTGTGTCCAAATTGGCTGCTAGGGCAAAATGCTCTAATCCTGGAATATTTTGCGCCAATATCCACTGGCATGCGTGGCGGGTGGCTTTACTCACCATATTTTGTCCAGCCGCGTCTCCACAGGTAAAATTGAAGCGTAACCAGCGCAGTTTAGAGGCTGCATATTGTTCAATATTAGTAAGTTTTCCGACGGATGTTGTTTGCTCGGCCTGAGCTTTGATTTTCGAAAAATGTTCAGTTACCCATTTTCCGAACGCTAATGCTGCGCGGGCATCTGTAAAGGTAAAAACTGGCGCCCGTTGCATTGCATCTTCTATCACCGTAGTTTGAATGCCACCGGCCTCATTGGTAAGACGCATTCCCCGGTTATAACTGGCAACCAGGGTTCCTTCTGTTGTTGCCATCGGTACATAAAACTCACCACGTGCCTCTACGCCATCAAGCAGCATAGGTCCGGCTACACCGATGGGTACTTGGGCGGCACCAATAAAATTCTCAATATTCCCGGGTAAAGAATCCGGATTAATAGAATACTGGCCCACATTATCTAAAGAGCCTTTGGTTTGCGAACTGATAAAACTTCGGCGAGTAGCTGCCATTTCACAGGTGTAATCATTTTCTTTGCTACGAGGGATTTTGGGCATAAGTACTATCAACGAATTTAGCGTTAATCCAGTATGGATGAGCACTTATATATAAAGCAAATTCCATTGATAACTAGTTGTTAAAGGGTCTCACCTTAGTACCTTGCCAGATCTCCCACTGCGTGCGCGACAAAGAGCACTAGGGGAAGATGTGAACCTATTATCGGGATGACGTGGATCTGTGATTGGGGACGACATTTTTCGTTTAATTGGAATTCAATACAAAATCGTACATTAATCACACGATCCCCCTGTGGATAAAACGGTTAATAACCCGGTAGCATCCTATGGTTATCAACTGAATACATTTATCCACAAAATCATCTGTGGATAAGATCGTGTTTTATACACATCTTATACGCAGTTGATCAACCTTTGATCACATGGATCACTAGCTCGTAAGCTCCTGTTATTTATTATAAAAAATGGCTTACACACAGAAATCAGCGTGCTTAATAATAGTAAAAGTAAATTAAAGATCTAAATAGATCATAAAGATTAGTAAATGCGATCGCAGTGGCGATCACTGTTTTACAAGTCAAAACAAAATAGGTAAAAGTCCTTGTGAAATGCGTGATTGATTGAATTTTAAACATTTCTATTCTGAAAAAATAAGTGTAAAATACGCGCCCTTTTTTAAATGTGATCGATCTGATTTGTTAAAACCGATCGTTTATATTGAGTTAGTGCAAATTTTTTGAGGCAAATATGTTTTACCAGCAAGATTTTGACGTAATTGTTGTCGGTGGCGGTCATGCAGGAACCGAAGCCGCGCTTGCCTCTGCGCGAATGGGTGTTAATACGCTTTTGTTGACCCACAACATCGAAACCTTAGGTCAAATGTCCTGTAATCCAGCGATCGGTGGTATTGGTAAAGGACATTTGGTTAAAGAAATCGATGCCTTAGGTGGTGCCATGGCTTTGGCAACCGACAAAGCAGGTATTCAATTTCGCACGCTAAATTCCAGTAAAGGTCCGGCGGTTAGAGCAACTAGGGCACAAGCCGACCGCTCTTTGTACCGAACGGCGATCCGCCATATGCTCGAACATCAACCCAATCTGACGATTTTTCAACAATCCTGTGACGATCTGATTGTTGAACAGGATCGTGTCACCGGTGTTGTGACACAGATGGGCTTGAAATTTAAAGCCAAAACCGTGGTGTTGACAGTAGGCACCTTCTTGGGTGGCACCATCCATATCGGCATGGAAAACTATAAGGGCGGACGTGCAGGTGATCCACCTTCAATCGCCTTGGCAGATAGATTAAGAGCCTTACCCTTTAGAGTTGATCGCCTAAAAACCGGTACACCAGCGAGATTGGACGCGCGAACGCTTAACTATGATCTGATGCAAGAACAACCTGGTGATAGTCCGCTTCCAGTGGTTTCATTCATGGGCAAAGTAGAAGATCATCCTCAGCAGATATCTTGTTATATCACGCACACCAATGAACGTACTCATGAGATTATTCGTTCTGGATTGGATCGCTCACCCATGTACACCGGGGTGATTGAAGGTGTTGGGCCTCGCTATTGTCCGTCGATTGAAGACAAAATTAATCGCTTTGCTGATAAAAATTCACACCAAATATTTGTTGAGCCAGAAGGCCTAAACAGCATTGAAATCTATCCAAACGGTATCTCCACGAGTTTACCGTTTGACGTTCAATTTGATTTGGTTCGCTCTATCAAAGGCTTTGAAAACGCACATATCATTCGTCCTGGTTATGCGATTGAATACGACTTTTTTGATCCAAGAGATTTGAAACAGAATTTGGAAACCAAGTTCATCGACGGTCTGTTTTTTGCCGGACAAATTAACGGCACCACAGGTTACGAAGAAGCCGGAGCACAAGGGTTGCTTGCAGGTGCAAACGCTGCTCTGCAAGTACTTGAAAAAGATCCCTTCACACTACGTCGTGACGAAGCATACGCTGGTGTGTTGATAGACGATTTGGCAACGATGGGGACAAAAGAGCCCTACCGCATGTTTACTAGCCGTGCTGAATATCGATTATTGTTGCGTGAAGATAACGCAGATATTCGATTGACCGCAAAAGGCCGAGAAATTGGTTTGGTTGACGATGCACGCTGGGCGGCTTTCAATGAAAAAATGGAAGCAATTGAAGCGGAAAAACAACGTCTAAGTTCTTCATGGGTGCACCCAAACCATAGCTCTGTTGCACAGCTTAATACCTTATTAAAAAATCCGGTCAGTCGTGAACATTCTTTGGAAGAATTAATTCGTCGCCCAGAGATGACTTACGACAAATTGATGGACGTTGAAGGCTTAGGCCCTCGTTTGGAAAATGGCCAAGCAGCTGAGCAGGTTGAAATTCAAATCAAATATGCTGGGTATATCGAACGCCAAAAAGATGAAATCGCAAAAAGCCGTCGCCATGAAAATACGCTATTGCCGATGGATTTTGATTACAGCACTATTTCCGGACTTTCCAATGAGGTTCTGGCTAAATTAACTGATGCACGCCCAGAAACCATTGGTAAAGCCACACGAATTTCGGGGATCACACCTGCGGCGATTTCATTGTTATTAGTGCATCTGAAAAAACAGGGTTTGATCCGCAAACAACCCAGTGGCGATCGACAAAGCGCATAATGAGTGATTTAAAAACGGACCTTTTGTCAGCGCTCGACAAAGCACTGTCGCCTCTTGAATTAATCGTGAGTGATCAGCAAAAACACCAGCTGGTGGATTATGTATTGATGATCCACAAATGGAACAAAGCTTATAACCTAACCTCGGTGCGCGATCCGCAAGAAATGCTGATTAAACATATCGTTGATTCCATAGTGGTTGCGCCGCATCTGATAAAAAAGCGTTATATTGATGTGGGTACTGGACCTGGCTTGCCGGGAATTCCGTTGTCCATCATGCATCCTGACAAACATTTTGTGTTGCTGGATAGTTTAGGTAAGCGTGTACGCTTTATGAAACAAGCGGCATTCGAACTTGGATTAAAAAATATCGAGCCAGTGCAATCCCGTGTAGAGCAGTATCAAAGCGACTTACCACTAGATGGGGTATTGAGTCGGGCGTTTGCGTCGATAAAAGATATGTTGCACTGGTGTCAGCATCTGGTAGATTCTCAAGGTGAGTTTCTCGCTTTGAAAGGCCAGTTACCCGAACAAGAAATTGCCCTTCTCCCTGATGGTTTTGAAATGATAGAATCCATTGAGCTTTCAATACCGGCGTTGGAAGGACAACGGCATTTACTGAAAATTCGAAAAGTTAGTTAGTGCCTACTACCATTTTAGTTAATTAAAAATATTAGTAACAAGAAAACGGAAGAATACCTTGGCGAAAGTCATCGCAATAGCAAATCAAAAAGGCGGAGTTGGTAAAACGACTACGGCGGTAAATGTGGCGGCCTCCATGGCTGCGACTAAACGTAAAGTGCTGCTGATCGATTTGGATCCTCAAGGTAATGCCACCATGGGAAGCGGTGTCGACAAATATGACGTCGATTCCACCTGTTACGAATTACTAATCGAAGAAAAGCCAGTGCAAGATGTGGTGATCACCGAGACCACGGGCAAATATCATCTTATTGCGGGTAACAGCGATGTCACCGCTGCAGAAATCAAATTGATGGAAGTGTTCGCTCGTGAATTAAGATTACGCAATGCACTGGAACCGGTTCGTAATTACTACGATTATATCTTCATTGATTGTCCTCCTTCACTAAGCCAGCTCACAGTGAATGCCATGGCGGCGGCCGATTCAGTTTTGGTGCCCATGCAGTGTGAATATTATGCGCTGGAAGGTCTCACGGCATTGATGGACACGATTAAAAAATTAGCATCTGTGGTCAACCCAGAGCTGAAAATTGAAGGTGTATTGCGCACCATGTACGACCCGCGTAATCGTTTGGCTAACGATGTATCAGAGCAGCTTAAACGTCATTTTGGCGATCAAGTTTATCGCACTGTTATACCGCGCAATGTGCGTCTCGCCGAAGCGCCTAGCTTTGGCGCGCCAGCAATGTATTACGACAAATCTTCTACCGGCGCTAAGGCTTATTTGGCCCTAGCCGGAGAAATATTACGTCGTCGCAATAAAAATTTGAAAAAAGCCAGCTAAATAAAAAAGGTTAACTCAGACATGTCGTCGAAAAAACGTGGATTAGGAAGAGGACTCGATGCCTTGCTGGCAACTAGCTCAGCGAAACAAGAGACCAACGTACCAGAGCGTAGCAGCGAACTACAAAAACTCCCCATAGAGTTCCTCCAGGCAGGAAAATATCAACCACGTAAAGATATGTCGCCCGAAGCATTGGATGATTTGGCCTCGTCAATTCGTTCTCAAGGGATTATTCAGCCCATTGTTGTGCGCAAAGTTGAAGATGAAAAATACGAAATTATTGCAGGCGAACGTCGTTGGCGTGCGTCACAACTGGCTCAGCTCGATGTTGTTCCCTGTATTATTAAAAATGTTCCTGACGAAGCAGCGGTTGCCATTGCACTAATAGAGAATATTCAGCGCGAAGATCTTAATGCTATGGAAGAAGCCCAAGCTCTTGATCGTTTGATGACCGAATTTGAACTGACTCATCAGGAAGTCGCTGAAGCTGTCGGTAAGTCTCGCACAACTGTAACCAACTTGTTACGACTCAACAATTTAAACGAAGACGTAAAATTGTTACTCGAATATGGTGACATAGAAATGGGCCACGCCAGAGCACTATTGGCGTTGGAAGGCGAGGTGCAAACTGAAGCCGCGCAAACGGTTTCTGGCAAAGGACTTACCGTCAGGGACACTGAAAATCTGGTACGAAAGTTACTCGAACCTGCCAAACCCAAAGCCGAACAAAGCATCGACCCGGATGTCCAACGCCTGCAAAACGAGTTGTCAGACAACCTGGGTGCACCCGTTACAATCGCTCACAATGCCAAAGGAAAAGGCAAGCTGGTCATTAACTTTTCTAACCTTGATGAGTTAGACGGGATTTTAAGTCATATTAAGTGAAGCTCCGCTTCATCCCCGAATGCTCTTATCGGGGATCTCCTGACCTCAATCGTAGTGTTTAAAATAACAGCCTGTTTAGTAGATTCCGCACAAGAGCTTTGCGGAATGACGTTTTGATTGGCGTTTGCGGAATGACGTGCAAAGGTAGATGTCATATATGGACCCACCCAGTTTGCAAGGTTTATTGATAGATAATAAGTGAGTTATTGCCTTCATATATTCGGCCTGTTTATTGAGCTCATTGGCTCATGGCCCAGATGCAATTTGCTCCTACTTAACTAATCATCCCC
>NZ_VKKH01000010.1 GCF_007197995.1 Aliiglaciecola sp. M165 | reverse complement strand
TTTTTGAGGCGACGTTTGCGCAAGGTGACTGTCATAACATGACGTCGGTTGCGACAAACTTGGTTTTCACCTTTGCTTGATTTGGCCTAAGCCTCTCTCAAGCGGGACGCGAATTCTACACGCCCCTTGGATGTTGTCAATCATTTTGTGCTGTTTATTTGAAACTTTTTTCAAATCACCAACTGGCTGCATCCCGCTTCACACTTGCTTTACAGCAATGTCACAAAATGCTCATCTGAGCTTTTTGTGAATGAGTGTTCTTGTAAGAACTCCCTGAAGCGAGCGCGCATTCTACAGACCCTCTTTCTAAGATCAAGACTTTAATTAAAAAAATTGTTTAAGTGGTTATTATTTACACTAACTGCTGCTAATTGCCGCGACTTTTTGCTTATCGACAGCTATATGTATTATGAAAGTTGGATAAAATGGTTTTTATGAGTAACATAGCTGCGAATTTTTTCCTTAATAACAACAATTATACAAAAGGCAGTTTCATGAAATCCCTATCTTTTCTAAATGTCGTATTCGCACTCGCTATTGCAGTTATTGCATACTTCGCATTACCCGACGACTTTATCCCTGTTCAACTAGCATTTATTTTTGGTTTACTTATTGGTGCAGCCGTCATTCCACAACTCTCCAAAATTATCGCTGACACCCCTAAAGAATCACTCGTCTCCAAAGGCACGACAACATTATATGTTGGCAACCTTCCTTATAAGGTAAATGAACAGGCTGTATCTGATCATTTTTCAGTATATGGAAAAGTTGATTCTGTAAGGCTGATGAAAGACAGACGCACAGGTAAACGCAAGGGATATGGATTTGTTGAAGTTGATGGAAAAAGTGCGGACAAAATGATCAAAAAACTCAACGATACCGAGTTTCAAGAGCGCACGTTAAAAGTCCGATTGGCAAAAGAGAAGACTGAAGAGTAACGTCAAGCTTTTTTGCTTTATTATAGGATGGTTTTAATTAAAACCATCCTACTTTACTAAATTGCAACCACATCCTAATTACAAAGTCTCTTCCAGAGCTTCACAAATTAGCGATGGACATAAGAACGCAGCAAATCGCTGTAACTAATAACTACACAGTCTTTAAACCAAATAGAAGTGAATCCTTTTAAAAAGAGACTATTTACTTGGTTTTAAACTGTCCGAGTACTTTTCTAAAAACAGACTTGGCGACATTCCGTATTCCTCTTTGAATCGATTGCTGAAATAAGAAGGAGTAGCAAAGCCTGTCTCATAAGCGACAACGGAAATTGCTTTACCTGACTTAATTTCCGTTATCGCTTTACCCATTCTGAACTTTCGCAACAACTCGTTAAAACTGTAATTTGTCAATGCATTTAGTTTACGGTTAAGTTGCCTTTCACTCACAGCAAGCGCAGATGAAGCGTCTTTCCTAGAGACCGTCTCTTTTGAGTAGTTAGTTTCCAACCAACTGATAAACTTTTGGAAAAAACGTTTGTCTCTATCTGAGTGAAAGTTAGAGCTATTCAACCGAAAAATTTGATTTGTATTTTCGTCCGTATCTGTTTGCCCAAATTTCTGCGCAATACTTTTCCTTATCAGCAACAAATTGGCAATCCTAACTCTCAACGCTTTGGCATTAAAAGGTTTAGTCATGAATTCGTCAACCTGATGCTCCCAGCCAATCAATTTTGTGTTGTTATCTCCTTTCGCGGTCAACATAACGATTGGTATATGAGACGTGATTTCATTGGAACGGATCTTATCTGTAAATTCGAATCCATCACAGTTAGGCATCATTAGGTCAGTTATAATTAGATCGGGCACACATTCCATTGCTTTTTCAAACGCCTCAAAACCGTCCTTTGCACTGATACAATTATAACTTGGACTTAACACTCTGAATAAAAGACTCCTCATATCCTGATGATCTTCAACCAACAAAACTGTTGGCAGCTCGCCAGTATTCAGAATACAAGCGGCCTCTTCTTCAAAAAACGAATTAATGTCATTAGCAAGTTTCGTGGTAGGTTCACTAACAATTTCATCATCGACCTCTGATGCAGCTACGATAGGGATTACAATGCGAAACGTTGTGCCCACTTCTTCTGTACTTTCTACAGAAATTTCCCCGCCATTTGATCTTACTAGCTCTTGCACTACCGCTAAACCTAAACCAGAGCCGTTGTTTTCGGGCATATTGTCTAAACGGGTAAAACGATCAAATATCGTTTTTACGTATTCGCTTTTTATGCCAATTCCTTCATCCCTTACTTCTAAACAAAATTCACTATGAGTATTGCTAGCGTTAATATAAACGCTTTTGTTTGCCTGCGTATATTTGTAAGCATTTAATAGGAGGTTTGACAAAATCTTTTCCAGCGAATCTGAAACTAGCACCGCATGGCACGTAATTGTATTGTTTAAATGGAGCGATAAGTTTTTTATTTGTACCAGAGGTTGAAATGAAGTGACAATTACATCAATTGATTGCTTTATGTCGTAAGGTATTTTTTTGTTTAGCGTTTGGGCATCAGCACTTGATAGCTCTAATATTTGCTCTACAATTGTCATTAATCTTTGGGAATTTCTTTTTATTACCACCAGCTCTTGTTTGGCTTTGCCTGGAAGATCCATTTCATCTAAGTTATCGATAGGCCCAGAGATTAACGTTAGTGGTGTTTTTAGTTCATGTGAAGCATTGGCATACAGTTTTTCCTTCTGATTTAATAATCTTGCCAATTTGTTTTGACTTTTGGCTAAATCAACAGTGTTATCCGCTACGGTTTTCTCTAACCGTTTATTTAGTTTTTTCAGTTTGTAGGTTCTATATTTCGCGCCAAAAAATAATAGTATTGCTGTTCCCAATATATATAGGCTATACGCTTGCCAAGTCTGCCAAAAAGGTGGCATAACTCTTATCTTTAATGATGAAATTGGTTGTTCTGCTTTACTTTTAGGATCAAAAATCCTCAATTGAAAGCGATAGTCCCCAGTGGGGAGGGTAGAAAATGTAGCTGTATTTTCATGTGGTTTGGCGTCAGTCCATTGGTCATCTAAGCCTAACAACCTGTATTGATAACCAAGAATTTTTCTGTCAACAAAGTTGTCTGCCGCAAAAGTAATATTAAATAAAAACTCATCAGCTAAAAACTCCACAGGTCGATCATGCTTTACTGAATCCAACAATTTGTTTGTACTATGCTGCAACCCATGGAAATCTCTGCTTCGAACAGACAATTCAACAAAAATAGCTTTTGTTGTTTGTTCTAACCTCTTGTTCAAAAAAGCGTTTGCAAGTTTGGTATTGATTATATAATTTTTAGTATCACCTGCGACAAGGATTCGATCATTCGTTAATTTGATAGAAGCTGTAATTTCAAAATCTATATCTCTGATACCCTCCTCCTCTCCAACTTGGATAGACTGTGAACTATAGTGATCATAACGAACTAATCCGTTATTAGTCATAACCCAGAGGTAACCATCAGTATCTTCAACTAGATCCCTAACATGGCGAGAGTCAGCCGTATATTTGGGATCAATAAACAAGGTCGTTTTCAAGTTCTCATCATAGTACCCCAACCCTCCACCGTCAGTGCATATCCACAAAACACCTTTTGAGTCTTCTATCAAACAGTTCTGAATAAACCCTGAACTTTCACTTAACTTTATAGCTTCGGTTGCTCTTAGTTCGAATAGTCCTTTGTACCTCGAGGTGAAAAAGATTCTTTTTTCTTTATTTTTTAAAACAGAATCTACATGAATATCTGCCAAAATTTTTGTTGCTGCATTGTCTCCTGCAATAAACAATCCGGGATCTTTGCCACCAGCAATTCCAAAAACGATTTCAGTATCACGATCACCTACTACATCCGAAATGATTCCTTCATTGAATGTATATAACTCATCGATCTTTGAATCATCCAATTTGAATCTGTAAAGACCTTGATTTTCGATTCCAACTAACAATTCGTTGGAATTTGTATCGTGATGCAAAGCAGTATTGACTCCAAGACTATCAATTGATGAGGTAACAGTATTTGTTTCTAGATCAACGATGGATAAGTTTCGATTGTGCGCAATTAATAATTTTCCATTATTTTTTAAAAAACTACTTTGAATATTTAGCGAATGTGCATTTTTGGAAAGCAACTCCTCTGTATTTAAAGAAAACGCATTAAAAGTTGTTAATCCAACCAGCGGAGCATAGAAAACTATAGAGTTATTTTTAGTTTTAACAAGAGAGTAGACTTCTTCAATCTTAGTGTTTTGAATTTTAGAAATAGAGTTAAGCGGAATAAAAGTATCAGATTTAGTTTTATAGATATAAAACCGATCGGAAAATACTAGAAGGTCATGCTGACTATATTCTGCAATTATTGAAAATACTGAACTTCCTTCTGGATTTTCAATCTTGCTTACCGAACCACGCTCCTTTTTATACAGTCCGTTATTAGTCGTAAACCATATAGTGCTTTCGGAATCAAGAAAAAAGGTATGAATACTGTAGGACAAAAATTTATCGCCAAACAAATCTGTCTTATTGATAATCTCATTTTTAAGCTGAAAGAGGTCTCGAGAATTGTCTAAAAACCAGATATCACCATTATCTGCAATTTGGATATGGGAAATGTGTTTGAATTTTTCACCTTGAAAGTCTTCAAAATTAGAGATTTCAAAAGTATCGATATTTATTTTAGAGATTGCGTCAGCACAATTAATCGCTATAGTTTTTTGTCTTATAGCAATATCAAAGCAATGTTCTGAGAATAGTCCTGTATCGATACCGATACGTTCAATTTTCATTGAGAGTGGATTGAATACTGTAATTCCATTTCCAAAAGTAGTAACCCACACTCTGCCATATTGATCTTCTACTACACCCTCAATATCTAATTTTTCAGCAGTAAAGAATTCAGGAGGGAAAGCTACAACCTCATTTCCTCTTAATTGATAAAGCCCATTTTCTCCTGCCAACCAGAGAGAACTCTCACCTTGATAAATGGAATATATTAGGCCCGTAGATTTGGTTCCAATTTTATTGATCGATGTCGCAGAAAAGGTTGAGTTGCAACAAACAAAAAGGAAAAAAATAACAACTATTTTTTTGATAAAACCTTCAAAAAGTCCCGATATCAATATTTTTTGACCCATTTATTACAATCCTTTTTACTTGAGTGAGGTTAAAATAAGCGTCCCTGTTCGCGATAATAAGAATACACTGAGAAAAATTATGAAAGCAGAAAAAAACGCAAAATACAAAAAAACTGTACCAATGAAGGTACTTTTAGAGAATGACCTCATATTGGTAGCTGGAGGGCATGATATTCGCCCCGTAGAAGAGGTAGTTCCATTTTATGTTGATCCGATAAAACGAAAGCCAAAAATTAAAAAGTAAAACAATTCAAAAATCCGAATGACAATGTTTGCTATGCGGACGTGCTGGGTCACTTTGTTTATTGCTTCTTTAAAAAATCGATTTAAATTAGTAGACTGAAACAATTAACAATATAAGGGCTTCAACTTTACATATTGTCTTGTCAGATTTTCGGATAGTAAACTATGCTTTTAGTTAAACCTTTAGGTAGGTGAACTTTTTTATTGTCCTTTTAACCGATTCGGCGCTGCAACAAACGGGAGCAAGAAAAATATCTCAGTCAACTCATGGTTTCATGAGATGTTAGCGCGCCGCCCCTTAACAGCATCAAGTCACAAAAAATCTAGCTGCCGTTTTAAATGATTATTCAAATAAGCCTAAAAACGGCCGTATTTTTTATGTTTTGTTGTTTTCTTGCGCGGTCCCCCCGTCTTATATATGAATTTTCAAATTTTAATAGTGGAATAAATATCATTACTGGAATACTCGTGACTTAAAAATGCAACGCTCTATTGGCCAATGGATGATAGTTGAAAACGAATTGATGTGGGCGAATTCAATCTCGATTTATCCAAAGTAACATGAATTAAAAAAGCGCGCAGCCAAGGCAAACGCGCTTTGCTATTACACAGCTTTATAGCTACAAAATAAATCGGCTAAGATCTTCGTTGTCGACGAGTTTTTCCAAATGATCGTTGACGTAGGTCGCGTCTATCAGGATTTTTTCGCCGTGTTTTTCCGATGCATCGAAAGAGATGTCTTCCATCAAACGCTCCATCACTGTGTGCAGTCGGCGTGCGCCAATGTTTTCGGTTTTTTCGTTAACCTGCCAGGCGGCTTCGGCGATGCGGCGGATGCCATCTTCGGTGAAGCTTACGCTGACCCCTTCGGTGGCTAGCAAAGCAATGTATTGCTCTGTAAGTGACGCGTTGGGTTCGGTTAAGATGCGCACAAAGTCTTCTACGCTTAGGGCTGACAACTCAACACGAATAGGCAAACGGCCTTGCAATTCAGGGATCAGATCCGATGGTTTGCTCATTTGGAACGCACCCGATGCCACAAACAAAATATGGTCGGTTTTGATCATGCCGTGTTTGGTCGAAACGGTAGAGCCTTCTACCAATGGCAGTAAGTCTCGTTGCACGCCTTCACGCGACACATCAGCAGAACCTGTGCCTTCGCGCTTACAGATTTTGTCAATTTCATCGATAAACACAATGCCGTTTTGTTCTGCGTTGTAGAGTGCTTTTTCTTTTAGCTCTTCTTGATTGACCAGGCGCGAAGCTTCTTCTTCAACCAAAAGCTTGAAAGCGTCTTTGATTTTCAGTTTTTTCTTTTTCTTTTGCGAGCCAGATAAGTTTTGAAACATGCCTTGCAGCTGATTGGTCATCTCTTCCATGCCTGGAGGGGCCATGATTTCAACGCCTACTTGTGGCAAGGCCACATCAATTTCGATTTCTTTGTCATCAAGTTGGCCTTCGCGAAGCTTTTTGCGAAACGCCTGACGAGTGCCTTTGTTGTCAGCTTCTTCTTTTTCACCCCAGACGTTCTCTGGAGGTGGTAAAAGCGCATCAAGAATGCGTTCTTCAGCGGCTTCTTCGGCGCGGTATTTTACTTTTTCGGTTTCTTGTTCTTTGGTCATTTTCACCGAGATGTCTGCCAGATCACGAATGATCGACTCAACTTCCTTGCCCACGTAACCCACTTCGGTAAATTTAGTGGCTTCAACCTTGATAAAAGGTGCGTTAGCAAGCTTGGCCAAACGGCGGGCGATTTCAGTTTTACCTACCCCCGTAGGGCCGATCATTAAGATGTTTTTAGGCGTCACTTCCTGACGAAGTTCTGGTTGCAGTTGCATGCGACGCCAACGGTTGCGCAGTGCAATTGACACCGCGCGCTTTGCATCTTGTTGACCAATGATGTGACTGTCCAGCTCGTGGACAATTTCTCTAGGAGTCATTTCTGACATGTTTAACCCTTATGAATTAGAGACATCACGCCTTAAGGCATGATGTGGAAAATGAATTAATAATCGAGCGTTTCAACTGTCTGGCTATGGTTGGTGAATACACAGATGTCACCAGCAATGGTGAGACTTTTTTCTGCGATCTCTTGTGCACCTAGCTCTGTATTGGCAAGCAGTGCGGTGGCTGCCGCCTGTGCAAATGGGCCACCAGAACCAATGGCAATAAGGTCTTGTTCTGGTTGAACTACGTCGCCATTCCCGGTGATGATCAAAGAAGCGGTATGATCCGCGACGGCTAACAAGGCTTCGAGTTTGCGTAGCATCCGATCCGTTCGCCAATCTTTGGCAAGTTCGACCGCCGCTTTGGTTAAATGTCCCTGATGCTGTTCTAACTTGCTTTCAAAGCGTTCAAAAAGTGTGAAAGCATCGGCAGTGCCACCAGCAAACCCTGCTAACACTTGGTTGTTGTATAATCTGCGCACTTTCCGTGCATTACCTTTCATTACGGTATTACCTAATGAAACTTGTCCATCTCCTGCGATGACAACTTGATTGTTACGGCGTACAGATACAATTGTAGTCACGTCGGCTCCTTGAATTAGTCAATACAACTGGCAACAGCGCAAGGCCTTGCCAGCTTCAATGGAGTATATGTGGGGAGCCCCAGCAGATTTTCAAGACCGAGAAAGATTCTGTTTTGAATTACAAGTCCCAGAACCAGATCTGGCAGGTGCCAATACCAATTCGCTGGGCGACATGTCGATCTGCTTCTGCATCGCGCTTATAGTCGTATGGACCTAGCACAACACGGTACCATAGACCATTTTTACCATTGCTTGGTCGAACTTGAGATTCAATGCCTTGCATGGCAAGTTGGGCGCGCATTTCGTCGGCTCGGTCTTGTTGGCGGAATGAGCCACACTGCATTAAATAAGGACGCTCAGATTTTTGCTGTTCTTTGCGATCAATCTCTACTTGCCCGTCTTTTAAGGTATCTGGATAACCGTAGGTTTCCTTTGGCATTTCCGGTAAAGGGTCTTCACTAGCTTGTTGAGAAGATTCAGATGCGTTATTTCCAGCTTGATTGGGTTGGTTCTCTTCAGAGGTACTTGGTCCTTGGCTTATTGCCCACAGAAAATAAGCAAATGCAAAAACCAATGAAATGGTCACAACCAGTCTCAACCAAGGCAATTTTTTCGGTTCTGGGGGCGGAGTTTTGCTTTTTTGTGGTGCTCGACCACGCTTTACATAATCTTTTTGTGCCATAGGGATTTATTATTTTTCTGATGACTTACATCTGCGCACGGACCACGAAGTGTAGCGCGATTGAACGCACAAACCAATATCTACATTAGCCCAGGCCAAGATAAAAGAATTCGGCCAACAACAACTGCTTCGAGGGGTTCTACTATCGCGGCTTAAGGTTACATAAAATCTTGTGGGTCCACGTCCAGCGACCATCGCGCTTTACGAGCTAAGGGCATATTTTCAATGGTCTGAATATGTTGAGCGATAATTTGATTGAGCAAGGTTCGGTTAAAGCACTGCATTAGCAACTGCATTCGAAAACGGCCTTGGCGTTTTTCCATTATCGCCGGGATTGGGCCGATTATTTTTAACTGCGAATGTCTAACGAGACTGGCAACTTCAGATAGAAAATCAAAGGCATCTTGCGCACGAGTCGCCTCGGCTCGAAATAATGCGTGAAATAAATAAGGCGGCAGCTGTGCCTGTTTACGTTCCAACAATGCATATCGAGCAAAGTGTCCGTAACCATTGTGAATGAGATCTTGCAGTAATGGGTGTCCGGGTTGATGGCTTTGCAGCCACATTTCGCCCTGTTTTTCGGCTCTTCCAGCACGACCAGACAGTTGTGTAATCAATTGTGCCAAATGTTCAGGTGCTCGGTAGTCCGCGCTAAACAGCGCTCCATCAGCATCCAAGATCACCACTAAAGTAACATGAGGAAAATGATGCCCCTTAGAGAGAATCTGTGTTCCAATTAATAGTTGATGTTTACATTGATTGATCTCTTCCAAAACCGTGTGCAGCTTGCTTTTGCCTCGCACGCTATCACTATCAATCCGGATCGTACTATATTGAGGGAAACGTTCGTTTAGGGTTGCTTCTAACTGCTCAGTGCCAACTCCTTGGGTTACCATTTCTTGATGCCCACACACTTTACACTGATTTGGGATCGGTCGAGCTCCCCCACAATGATGGCATTGCATTTTGTTGAGACTTTTATGCACGGTATAAGGTTTATCACATCTTTGACATTGTTCAATGTGACCACAGTAATGGCATAGCAATGCTGGCGCATAGCCTCGGCGATTAACAAATAGCATCACCTGGCTGCCCGCTTTTAAATGTTGTTCAATGCGCTTGATCATTCCTTGTGCCAGACCGCTTTGTAGTGGTTGGTTGGTAATATCCAGTACGTTTTGCTTGGCCATTGTTGCCGCGCCTGCGCGCTGAGATAACGACAAATGGTGATACTTTAAAGAGATCGCATTATTGAGTGTTTCCAAACAAGGTGTTGCTGAGCCAAGCACCAGCGGAATATTTAACTCTTTAGCTCTGACGACTGCCAGGTCTCGCGCGTGATAACGCAAACCATCCTGCTGTTTATAGGACGCATCGTGCTCTTCATCAACAATGATCATTCCAGGTGATTTCATCGGTGTAAAAATGGCAGAGCGAGTGCCAATTACCATAGCTAATTCGCCGCGGCGGCATTTTTGCCAAACCATCAATCGTTCATTGTCTGTCAAATTAGAATGTAGAATGCCTACTTCAAGCCCAAATCGTTGTTCAAAACGAGTGACCGTCTGCGGTGTTAAACCAATTTCAGGAACAAGAATGAGTATCTGTTTTTTTTGTATCAAAACCTCCTCAATACTTTGCAAATACACTTCTGTTTTGCCACTTCCTGTTACACCGTCGAGTAAATAGCAGCCATATTGATCTAACTTGCCTGTGATTGTGCTAATGGCCAAAGCCTGTTCAACATTGGCTTTAGGTTTATCGAAGATAGCTTGAGTCGGCCATTTAACTGGCAAGAATTGAGGCTCTTTTGAGCATTTCTCAGCAAGGCCTTTGTTCTGCAGTGCATTGATAACGGCATCACTGAAATGCTGACGTATCGCCGACAGTGATATTGGACCTTCACTTAACATGCCGTAGAGTTCGATTTGCTTCTTAGCTCGTCCTAGAGCCGTAAGCGTATCGGCTGAATTTTTATCAACCAATTGAATATAGTCGATAGGCTTTGGTTGATCTGACTCTCCCTTGCGCAATGCAACGGGCAACGCGGTATGCAGCACTTCGCCAATGGGATGATGATAGTATTTGGCTAACCAACCGCAAATGGATAACAGGCTGCTGTCTAATACCGGAGTCGTGTCGATAATTTCAGAAACCGATTTGAGCTTGTCGAAATGCTCAGAATGGTCCGTATATCCAAGCACAATACCGACTAATTTTCGCGGACCAAAACCCACCCACACACGGCAGCCTGGCATCAAGTCAGCGCTTTGGCACAGGTAATCGAATAATTGCCGCTTGGGAATAGGCAGTGCAACTTGGATAATGTGCATGGGTTGAAATCAAAATTCCTGGCTGAAGGTCGTAATAAAAGTGCGCTTGGCGGTTATTAATCCAGCAAAACTGCTTGATCAAACCTCCCTGTTACATTAATATGCGCGCCTCTTTGCGGCAAGCCGCTATTTAAAATTAATTTGCGTATGGTGTGCGACTTCGGGTTGTATAGCGATACGGCCCAGAAATGAGGTAACCCCTATGAAACAAGATATTCATCCTGAATACACTGAAATGACTGCAACATGTTCATGTGGCAACAAAATTGTTGTTCGTTCAACGCTTGGTAAAGACATCAACCTAGACGTATGTTCTGCATGTCACCCTTTTTACACTGGTAAGCAACGTAACGTTGATACCGGCGGTCGTGTTGACAAATTCAAGAAACGTTTTGGTGCATTGGGCAAAAAATAAGCTCAATCAAACCGAATCACAAAAGGCGCTTAAACAAGCGCCTTTTTTTATGTTTGATCCACTCTATTTTTGCCTACGAGTATCACCCTCACTTTATATTTACTGGTAGCTACATAAATTTTATGAATAGCATTTATAGCCTCGTCTGATATGTGATCGACACAAGCCTATGTTACATTTGCCACTATCGGGTCTAAAAAAATAATATCACCGATAATATTAATAAAAATACCTCACCCTACAATTAGAAAGGAAGAAGACACATATGTCTGATTTTCGGCAAAAAGCATTGGATTATCATGCTAAGCCGGTACCTGGAAAAATCAGCGTAGAGCTGACCAAACCGGCTGAAAGCGTAACTGATCTTGCATTGGCGTATAGCCCTGGCGTAGCTGAACCAGTAAGAGAAATTGCAGCGGACCCCAACGCGGCATATCAATACACAGCGAAAGGCAATATGGTTGCCGTGATTTCAAACGGTACGGCAATTCTAGGACTGGGAAATCTTGGTCCATTGGCCTCAAAACCTGTTATGGAAGGCAAAGCCTTGTTGTTCAAACGTTTTGCAGGACTCGACTCGATTGATATCGAAGTCAAACACCGTACAACGGAAGAGTTTATCAACACAGTTGCCAATATTGCGGATACTTTTGGCGGCATCAATTTGGAAGACATTAAAGCCCCTGAATGTTTTGAAATAGAGCAAGAGCTTATTAAACGCTGTAAGGTGCCAGTGTTTCATGACGATCAGCATGGAACGGCCATTGTAACGGCTGCGGGTATGCTTAACGCTCTAGAAATACAGGGTAAAGCGATACACGATGTAACTATCGTGTGCATGGGAGCTGGCGCTGCTGCGGTTGCCTGTATGGAGTTATTGATCAAATGCGGAGCACAGCGCGAGAGAATCTATATGCTCGATAGAAAAGGCGTTATACACACCAGACGAGACGATCTGACCCCGCATAAAATGCTTTTTGCTAACAATACCGACAAACGCACACTGGAAGATGTTATGGAAGGTGCGGATGTTTTTGTTGGCGTATCTGGGCCTGATGTATTGCCACCAGAAGCACTAAAACTAATGGCTGACAATCCGGTTGTGTTTGCTTGCTCTAACCCTGATCCAGAGATTAAACCCGAGCTTGCGAATAAAGTACGCAGTGACTTGATCATGGCAACGGGACGTTCTGATTATCCCAACCAGGTCAACAACGTACTTTGCTTTCCGTTTATTTTCAGGGGCGCTTTAGACGTGCGTTCATCAACGATTAATGACGAAATGAAAGTAGCTGCAGTGGATGCGATACGCAGTATTGCTAAGGAAAAAGTCCCTCAAGAAGTGCTCGACGCGAGCAATGTCGACGCGTTGGAATTTGGTCGAGAATACATCATACCAAAACCCATGGATCCACGACTTTGCAAACGAGTTGCTACCGCCGTTGCAGAGGCAGCCATTGCTTCGGGTGTCGCTGGTCTAGAAGCGCTTCCTAAAAACTATTTGGAAAAATAATTCCTTGCAGGTAGTGTTGGCTACCTGCAATTTTTATTACCGGAGTATCATACACATGGACACACCATTTCATATTCGCCATAGTGAAAAAGCGGATATCGACAAAATAAGAGCTATTTACGAACAGACTCCAAACTACAGTAATACGCTGCAACTCCCATACCCATCACTCGATAATTGGCAGGCTTTTTTAGGCAATAAACCCGACAATTTTTATAGTCTAATAGCCGAAAGCGAGGATAATATTTTAGGCCAAATTGGCATGGAAGTGTTTACTCGCCCACGTCGCAAGCATGTGGCGAATATCGGTATGGCAGTAAGTACAAAACATACTGGTAAAGGTGTAGGTAAAGCATTGCTACTTGCGGCCATTGATTTAGCGGAAAAGTGGCTGGCGGTTAGCCGAATAGAACTTGAGGTATACACTGACAATGAAACCGCTATTTCCCTGTATAAAAAACAAGGTTTTTGCATAGAAGGCACAGCAAAAAACTATGCCTTTAGAGACGGCCAAATGGTAGATGTTTACCTTATGGCCAGAGTGACAAGTCTTCATACTGGCTAATCGCGGTTACGACCGAGTTTATCGTGGCTACTTACCCAGTGGCCACCAATCACCGCACAGGCCAAAGAGATATCACCGGCGAGTACGGTAGCGGCAACAATTTCGGCTAATTTATTTGCTTTACCTTGCCCATAGCACCCTAAAATTTGTAAACACTCCTTTTGAGTCGGTAACCCTGTTCCCCCACCGTAAGTTGCCACAATCAACGAGGGTAAAGTGACAGACAAATAAAAGTCGCCATTTTCCAGCAATTCGTGAGAAAGAAGTCCGGCATGAGATTCCACAACATTGGCTTCATCTTGACCGGTCGCAATAAACATTGACGCTATACCATTGGCAGAATGAGGACCATTGTAAGCTGCACCGGCCATCAAAGCACCAGTATTCGCCAGCACCGTAGCGCGAGCCAGCATCTTGGTATCCACTTTCATGATCTTTCTAAGCACATCTTTTTTTAACACAATCTCCGCGATCACGCGCTTACCTCTGGAATGAAGCATATTCAGATGAGAGTGTTTCTTATCGGTATCCATGTTGCCAGACAAAAGATATTCGCAGCCATCAGGGTAGTTTTCTTTGATCCACTCACAGGCAGCGAGTGTCGCTTTGCCTACCATATTTTGGCCTGCGGCATCGCCTGTCGTGTAATTGAACCTCAGGTAACGAGTTTTAGACACTGACCACTGCATGATGTGTTCGAGCTTGCCAATTCGTGTGGTTGATTCGGCCACTTCTTTAATTTCGAAAAAATGTGCATCAACCCACTTGCCAAACTCTCGCGCTTGGCGCGCATTGTCAAAGATAAATGCTGGCGCCCGCTGCATGTATTGTTCAACCACAGTAGTATGCACACCGCCACATTCATTCACTACGCGCATACCTCGACTATAACTGGCTACCAAGGTACCTTCAGTTGTAGCCAGGGGAACGTGAAAATACCCTTCAGCATGTTCGCCATGGATCAGTATCGGTCCCGCAATCCCAACGGGCATTTGCACAACACCTATAAAGTTTTCGATATTGCCTGGCAAGGCACTTGGGTCAATTGAATAATGTCCAGTGTGAGGCATAGATACGCCGGTTTGCTCGGTAAGGTATTCTCGTCTTTTTGTCGCCCATTCATGACTGTGATCGTTTAATGTATTGCGCGGTATTCGATGAGTTCTGCTCATATTTTGCCATCCTATGGATTAAATTCGGTTGCATGCAGCACTAGGTTTTGCGTAGTTGATTTAACAGAATGCAAACAGCCTGCCATAGAAAGATGCAGAGAAATCATTAAGAAATGATGAATTAGTAGAAAAGATCGCACATAACTGCACAATATTTGTGCAACAATTGACTATTGGTGCAATTTAATACCCGATTATGTGAGGGGGACTGACGAGCCGTTAAGCTCGCCCAGGTTGGTCACTCTTCGCTTTCCTTGACTTCTAATCCCATCGCTTCCATCAGCTCTCTTGCCTCTTTTGGGATTTTATTGGGATTATCTTTTTTCAAATCGTCATCATTGGGCAACGGCTGGCCCGTAAACGCATGTAAAAACGCTTCACACAACAACTCCGAGTTTGTTGCGTGGCGCAAATTATTAACTTGACGTCGGGTACGCTCGTCAGTCAAAACCTTTAACACTTTCAAAGGAATAGAGACGGTGACTTTTTTAACCAGCTCGCTCTTTTTACCATGTTCAGCGTAGGGGTGAATGTATTTTCCGTTCCACTTTGCCATACTGATGCTCAGTTTTATCTTACTTATAAGTGGAAAGTCTAACTATAAGTCAGTTAGATGTCTAAACATCTTGACGGCTTTGACAACACAGTTTAGTTTAGACGTCTAAACGGCTAATTGTTTTATCAAAAATTGGAGTGCAACATGGTGTCTTACGCACAGGGTATTGAATCACTGAATCAGTCATTGTCTGAATTGAGTGGTATCAATGTGTCTTTTGAGTTTTTTCCACCTAAAACCGAGCAAATGGAACAGACGCTTTGGAAGTCGGTGAACCGCCTTGCCCCGCTAAAGCCTGCGTACATGTCTGTTACCTATGGTGCGAACAGCGGAGAACGAGATAGAACCCATGATGTAGTGAAGCGCATCCAACAAGAAACCGGTGTGCCTGCTGTACCGCATTTGACCTGTGTTGATGCATCGCGTGAGGAACTGGTGCAAATTGCGCAAGATTATTGGAACAGTGGCATTCGGAAAATCGTAGCCTTGCGTGGGGATTTACCCGCTGGCATGGATAAAACAGAAATGTATGCCGCAGATTTAGTTTCTTTGTTGAAAGACGTAGCAGATTTTGACATTGCCGTAGCGGCGTACCCAGAAAAACACCCCGAAGCACCCAACGCACAATTTGATTTACTGAATTTAAAACGCAAAGCAGAGGCCGGTGCAACCGAAGCTATTAGTCAATTTTTCTTTGATGCTGAAGTCTTTTTACGTTACCGCGATCGCGCTGCTGCCGCTGGCATTGATTTAGACATAGTGCCGGGTATCTTACCAGTAACCAATTATCAAACGTTGCAACGATTCGCGGGTTTTACCAATGTGCATGTACCCAGTTGGTTACACAAAATGTACGACGGTTTAGAAAGTGAAGATCAAACAACTAGAAACCTTCTTGGTGCCAGCATCGCGATGGACATGGTAAAAGTGCTTGCGAAGGAAGGTATTAGAGATTTTCATTTTTACACGCTTAATCGTAGCGAATTGAGTTATGCAATTTGTCATCTACTAGGCGTGCGCGCTCAAAACGGATAGACTGTAAGTTATGGGTTAGATGTGAGGCACAATACATAAAATGAGCTTTAAAGAGCAAACACTAGAACTTTTAGGCCACAGTTGGTCGTTAATACGCAATGTTGCTCACCACTGCAAACAAGACAGGATCACCGTCACTGCAGGTCACTTAGCTTATGTCTCGCTGCTCTCGCTTGTGCCGTTTATCGTAGTTTTCTTCAGCATTATGTCTGCTTTTCCTGCGTTTTCTGAGGTCAGAGAACAACTTGAGCTGTACGTGTTCAATAATTTTATTCCGACCTCTGGCGATGTTCTGCAACAACATATGGCAAATTTTGTGGATAACGCTTCGCGAATGGGAGCGCTGAGTATCCTTTTCTTAGTAGCCGTGGCGTTGGCCTTGATTTCGAATGTAGACAAAACACTCAACCACATATGGCAGGCAAAAAGTGAGCGGCCTCGCATATACACCTTCTCAATTTATTGGATGGTACTAACGCTTGCACCGCTGTTGATTGGTGTAAGTGTACTGGTTAGTTCTTATTTGGTTGGCTTGGCAAACTATGCGGATGAATACACGCCAGGCCTATCAACAATGCTGCTAAAGACTGTGCCCTTCGTCACGGCTGTTATCGCATTTTTTATTTTGTATATGGTTGTACCTAATAAACGAATTAGTCCGAAACACGCCATATCCGGCGCTGTTCTAGCCGCGACGCTGTTTGAACTATCAAAAAAAATGTTTGCTTTGTACGTTGAAAACTTCCCTTCATATCAAGTCATCTATGGAGCGATTGCGGTCGTACCGATTTTATTTGTATGGGTGTATTTGAGCTGGATTTTAGTGCTTGTAGGGGCTGAGTTCACTAGAGGGCTTGAGCGATTAGTTCCTGAAGAAGATACGGGTGAAGAACGGAACAAAATGCCCGAAGACGATGAGGAAAAGGATTAGTCGGTTTCCCCCCCCCCGACTTTGCTACATAGAGATGCGAGGTGCCAATCAATTTATGCTGATTGACACTGCATCACGTTTATAACCAAAAAACAGGCTAGCTTTTGATGGTTGAAATGAACTCGTTGGATTCGGCAATCGCTGTGTTCATCTCTTTGATCATTTGATCAATATCTTTTTTGATTGCATTGAATTCACCCTGCAGCGCACCGACAGCATTCGCATTTAGATTATGCTTTAAATACAAAACATTGTCCTGCAGTGCTGACAGCACAGGAGCCATTTTCGACTCAGCCTTACGCATTGCACTGATCAGAGAGTTATAACGACGCTGAGTCTCTCGAAGTTGCTTTTGGCTGTCGCGACGCAAATTTGCATTGGAGTATTTATCCAATTCTGCGGTCCATTCATCAAACAAAGCTTCTGCGACGCTTTCCACTTTATCAATTCGATTGGTTACCGTGCTAGCAGCATCTTGACTGGCTTCAAACTGGCTACTTAAATCTTCATAAACCGCTTGCAATTCACCGCCATCGAAATTAATCAATTGGCTGAACTCATCTAGAGCAGAGGCAAACTGCTTCTGTGCATCTTCTTGAGAATCCTTAGCGTCTTCGACTCTATCGACCAAGATATCACGTTTTTCGACACCAAGTTTTTCCCATGCTGCATAGTAGGCACTTTGGCAAGCAAATAAGGTGAATGTCAAAACAACAACTATGAGCTTTTTCATTATCAGGCCCCTTTAAATGTAGCGGCATCGACTATGGCCCAAATATAGGCGATACCAGCAATAATGCCAGGAACAATCAAAAACCAAAGTGCTGCGCCCCCGAAAAAAAATATCGCAAATAGTAATGCTGCCAAGATTCGCCCCTGAACCAACTGCCCTAAGCCGGGAAAGAACACATTACAGATTGCGGCAAGTACGTTTCCGCCAGACCCTTGACCAGACATGGTAACCTCCAAAAAATTTATTTAATAAACAGATGTTATGTTCTTGTATTTAGATGCTAAATTAAAACAAACAAGCTAAATAAACAAACAAAAGTATTTTATGGGGCACATTTACCCGGTTATTAAACCTTTCGCATCGCAGATGATATCCGTTTCCAACGGACATGACGTCTATTTGGAACAATCCGGTAATCTAAAGGGAATTCCTGTTTTGTTTCTGCACGGAGGTCCTGGCGCTGGCCTTTCCCCCCTTTATCGGCGATTTTTTGATCCGAATCTTTTTCATATCATAGGTTTTGACCAACGGGGCTGTGGACGCTCAACCCCATTTGCTTCGATGCAAAACAACACAACCGAGGACTTATTAGAAGACATTGAACAAATCCGTCAGCATTTAGGTATTAATAAGTGGATGTTGCTTGGTGGCTCATGGGGGTCGACTTTGGCACTGTTAAATGCAATTAGAAGGCCGCAAACGGTGCTATCTATTGTACTACGAGGTGTATTTCTGGCACGTCAACAAGATTTGGACTGGTTTATTCAAGGCGATGGCGGAGCCGCCCAAGTATTTCCTGAGCACTATCAGGAATTCATAGATGTCATTAAAGATAAGTTGCCAGAAAAGTCCATAGTGGATAGCTTTTATAATATTTTTGTTAACGGAGATGAGTTAACCCGAGCTCATGCAGCAAAAAACTGGTGTATGTGGGAAGAGCGAATTTCACTGATGAATTCATCAGTCCAAGAACAAGATCTGTGTCAGAATCTGAACCGTGCTGCCAGCTTAGCCGCCTTGGAATGTCACTACATTAAACATAAATGTTTCATTGAAGAAGATTACATTCTCAACAATATCCACAAACTAAAGAATATCCCTGGAACAATTATCCATGGTCGGTATGACATGGTGTGTAAGTTGGAAAATGCTTACGCGTTAAGTAAGAAGTGGCGCGAAGGCCAACTACTCATCGTTCCCGAAGCAGCCCACAGCGCGTCTGATCCAAACATTTGTGATGCAATATGTCATGCTACCGATGCGATGGCTAAGTTTCTTAAGGAACGAGAACAATGATCGCATTAGTGCAACGAGTCACTGGTGCCAAAGTCGAAGTAGAGGGAAGCGTTACGGGTGAAATCGGTCAAGGCCTGCTATTGCTACTTGGCGTTGAAAAAAATGATAACGACGATGTATTAGCCAAACTTGCTGATAAGGTACTGAAACTTAGAGTGTTTAATGATGATATGGGTAAGATGAATCTTAACCTCGCTCAAATCGGAGGTGAGTTATTAGTGGTATCACAATTTACACTGGTTGCAGATACACGAAAAGGCAATCGCCCGGGATTTTCCGCTGCCGCAACGCCTGAAGTCAGTGAAAAGTTGTATGAAGCATTCGTCGAATACTGTAGAAACAGGGAAATAAAAACCGCAACAGGACGTTTTGGGGCAGATATGCAAGTCTCACTCATCAACGATGGTCCGGTCACGTTTCATATCCAAATGAACTAATTCATAGTTGTGCCAATCCTTAGATTGGGTTTTAATGATCGGCCTTTTTACCGCTTTTTAACGATTTTTGTTGTTAACGGCTAGTGAAACCGTCAGCACATATATCAGGTTATTGAGATGGGAAATACGAGAAAGTAAGTGTATGTACAGAATTGACACGCCAAAAACTGAAGAGCAATTAAACGCGTATTTTCAGTTTCGATGGGAAATGCTCAGAAAGCCCTGGAATCACCCACAGGGCTCTGAAAAAGACGAGTATGAGCAAGTTAGTGAGCATCGAATGGTCGTCGATGGTAGAGGGGATATTGTAGCGGTCGGTCGCGTACATATGAATATGTCAGAGGAAGCTCAAATACGGCATGTGGCTGTTTCTCCTGAACAACAAGGTAAAGGGTTAGGAAAGCTTATATTCTCAGCATTAGAAGAAGTTGCTCGTCAACAAGGTGCTAAACGACTGGTCACGAACAGCCGGCGAATATCTGTAGAGTTTTTTACTGCTTGTGGATTTGAGATTGAAAAAGAAGCCCCGACCGAAATGGGCAAACTCAAACGTTCGCAAATGATTAAAAAACTGTCTGATGTAAATCAAGTCATGTTGCATCCTAAATGGTGTCAAGAGCTCCAAAATACTTGGCACGAGACGATACCTATCAGTGAGCAAATGGGCATACAGCTACATCAATACAGCGGAAAAACCTTCGAAACTCGCGCCTCATTAAATAAAAATATTAATCTACACGGCACCATGTTTGCCGGAAGTATTTTTTCGCTGGCGACTTTAACTGGTTGGGGAATGATTTTTCTTAAGTTAAAGGAAAAAGGTTTATCAGGAGAAATCGTTTTGGGTGACGGTGATATCCATTACCACAAACCGATCACTATGCAACCTCGTGCTCTTTGCAACATAGAAACCCTAGATGGCAAGTTTGAACTCCTTGAACGCAACAAAAAAACCGCCATCAAGCTACAAGTTGACATTTTAGATGGCGAAAACCCTGTAGCAGAATTTAGAGGAGTATTTTGGGTTTTACCTGAGAAGTCCGAAAAAACAGATAGCTGAAGAAAACTATCGCGAGCCGATCAAAAAAGCCCCTGCTAGCAGGGGCTTTCGGGTTAACGCTAATAAAATCGTTAAGCGACCATCGCGTTTTGCAATTTCTTCATCGCGTTCTTTTCTATTTGACGAACACGTTCAGCGGAAACCTGATATTTTTCAGCCAGATCTTGCAGTGTCAACTTATCATCAGACAACCAACGTGTTTGAATAATATGCTGGCTACGTTCGTCAAGCGTTTTAATTGCGCTGTGTAGTCGTTTAGTAGCGTTAGCATCCCAATCTGAGTTAATGACATCACTTTCTACATCAGCGGTTTTGTCTTCTAAATATTGAACCGGTGCAAAGCTGCCACTTTCGTCATCATCCGCAGACAAATCAAATGCCTGGTCCTGACTACTCATGCGCGCTTCCATTTGCAGCACTTCTTTGGTACTGACACCTAACTCTTCTGCAACTTTTTGCACTTCAGCATGGGTAAACCAACCAAGGCGCTTTTTATTCTTGCGAAGATTAAAAAACAATTTGCGTTGTGCTTTGGTGGTCGCAACTTTTACGATGCGCCAGTTTTTAAGTACAAATTCATGAATTTCAGCTTTGATCCAATGTACAGCAAATGACACCAAGCGAACCCCCACAGTTGGGTCAAAACGCTTAACGGCTTTCATCAGGCCAATATTACCTTCTTGAATCAAATCAGCTTGCGGCAGTCCATAACCAGAATAGGATTTAGCAATATGGACAACAAAACGCAGGTGCGACATAACCAGCTTACGTGCTGCCTCAATGTCTTCATCACGTCGCAAACGTTCAGCAAGTTCGCGCTCTTCCTCTACAGACAACATATTAATGCTGCTAACAGCTTGAATGTAAGATTCAATACTGCCACTTTGAGGAACGCTCAATGCCATGGCTCGCATATTTGTGTTCATGTAAAACCTCGTAATTCGTTTCAGCCCACTAGTTTAACAAACTCATATGGGTGTTGCTACTTCTGTCTATACGACTAGACCGCGAAAAGGAGCAAAAAATTCATTTTTTTCTTCAATCAGAAGAGATGGGGACCATATTACAGATTAAAAGGTGTCAATTTGAAAAAAAATGCTACAGAATATTAAGATTAATAAATAAACAAATTAAAGCACGTAAAGGTTATTAGATGTTTGCATACGTTGCTAGACAAGCCATTTTTGATCGAGATAAGAATGTTCATGCCTACGAACTCTTATTCAGAGATGGAAAAAGTAATTGTTTTCCCGATATTGAACCTGATGAAGCAACCTCAAAGCTTATAACTGGCAGCCACCTAGCCTTAGGTGTTGAAGAAATAACCAGTGGAAAAACTGCATTCATTAATTTCCACAATGATACTTTACTTTACCGTTTTCCTACATCACTAGACCCGCATAGCATTGTCATAGAAATTGTCGAAACCGTGGATATTAGCGACCAACTCGTTAGCGCCTGCAAACATATCAAAAATCTGGGATACAAAATCGCTTTAGATGATCATGATTTTGACCCTAAATGGGATGTTTTAATCCCTTTTGTGCATACCGTGAAGGTAGATATAGTCGCTTGTGACTTTGACAAAATCAAACAAAACATTCAAAAATTCAAAGATGCGAAACTCAAGCTTGTAGCTGAACGTGTTGAAACCAAAGAGCAATTTGAGCGTTGTCTTGAATTGGGCTTTGACTCGTTTCAAGGCTACTTTTTTGCCAAACCCGAGGTGATGAAACAAAAAAACATTCCCTCTTCAAAATTAATTTTGCTGGATCTCATGCGAGTCAGCGCAAGTACAGATTTTGACTTTGAACGCATCAGCCAGATTATCGAAAAAGATGTTGCGCTTTCTTACATGCTATTGCGATTTATAAATAATCCAATAATGAATAAACGTAATAAAATCACGTCCTTGAATCATGCTTTAACCTACATGGGAGAAGTAGAAATCAAGAAATTCATTGCTTTGCTAGCCTTGGCAAATTTAGGTGACAATAAGCCGCCTGAACTTGTTCATTTATCTTTAGTTCGCGCTCGCTTTTGCGAATTAGTTGCTATCGCTAAAAAAGAAGCGAACAATCCACCAAAAGGATTTTTAGTTGGTTTATTTTCATTGCTTGACGCGTTACTAGACCAAAACATGGAACAACTTATGGAAAAGTTACCCTTATCGGATGACTTGAAAGGCGCGTTGTGCGGTATGCAAAGTCAGTTACGTGATTACCTGTCAATGGCCAGAGCGTTTGAATTTGGTGATTGGAGTGGAGTTAAACGACATGCTGCAAAACTTGCACTTGATCAACGCATGCTGCATAGTTTTTACAATGAGTCGATAAAGTGGGGAGCTTCGATGACAGGCTCCATCAGGCGGTAATTCAATTTTTTGATTGCAATCAACTTTAATAAACGTAAAAAAATAATTCTGAGGATTGATTGATGTTTGCTTTTGTCGCTAGGCAGCCAATACTGGATAGGGAAAAAGAAGTTTTTGCATATGAACTTCTGTTCCGCGATGGCAAAAAAAATTGCTTTCCTGAGAAGGAACTTGAGGATAAACCCGCTAATAAGGATGTGTCGAGCCAATTAAAATTGGAACTAGACGACATTTCCTGTCAAAAAATGTCGTTTATCAATTTTACTAACGAATCTTTACTTAAAGGCCTGCCCAATAGTCTGGATCCAAAAACAGTAGTTGTAGAAATCGGTGACGGCGAAGCAGGTGACCAAAGCCTCGTAACGGCTTGTGAAAGCATTCGTAATATGGGTTTTCAAATCGCCCTAAATGGTCCTAAATTAACCACAAGTAGCGAGCTTCTGGGCTTAGTAGATATTGTCAAAATTGACACCATGCAGCATGCCTACGGAACAATTGCTAAACAGATCCCTCGCTTTTCCACCGCCAAAGTAAAAATGGTCGCGGACAACGTTGATAGCCAGCAAGATTTTATTTCCTATAGCGATTTAGGATTTGACTATTTCCAAGGGTACTTTTTTGCGAAACCCGAATCTTTTTCTCAAGCCGCATTACCCGTAAACAAGCTTTCACTGGTTGAATTGATTGGTGAAACGACCAATGAGTCATTCGGAATAGCGCGGATCAACGAAATCATTGAACGCGATGTCGGCCTGTCATACATGTTATTGCGATTTATCAATAACCCTATGGTCAATAAGCGTTACAAAATTACGTCGCTAAAACACGCGTTGAATTACATGGGTGAGGTCGAAATTAAAAAATTCATCGCCTTGCTCGCACTGGCAAATTTGGCTGACGACAAGCCAATGGAGCTACTGCATATGTCATTGGTACGCGCCAAGTTTTGTGATCTGATTGCTAAACATCGCAAGGTAGGTGACAACCCTCCGACAGGTTTCATGGCAGGTCTGTTTTCGTTGCTCGATGCGTTGCTTGACCAAGAGATGAAAAGCCTAATAACCAAAATCCCTATTGTGGATGAAGTAAAATACGCATTGTGCGGTGGCGAAAACGACTTCTTCCTTTATATTATGCTAGCTCGAGCCTTTGAAAGTGCGACTTGGTTAAGAGTTAAGAAGATTGCTGATGAGTTGCATATGGACCAAAAGCTGCTGCACAGCATTTTTAATGAAGCGGTACTCTGGGGCAATAGTGTCCGTCAGTCCATTTCTCCACACTACCCTCGGGCTATCGCCAACTGAGTATACCCATATCGTTCATAAGGGTTTGACGTTACTTCGGTTCAATGCCTCGTACATGTTTGTGAACAGAAATCATTGAGCCGGTCAAACCAAGAAATACTGACACGCTGAGCATGATGATCAGCGCCTGAACGTCCATGCCTGTCAGGTCAAATTGTTTATCGTATTGCGCAGAAACCGTTTCAATACTTCCGCCCATCCACCACAAAAGAATCAGTACAGCAAACCAGGCCATTAAGCCACCTAACAACCCGTACCATATTCCCGTGTACATAAAGGGACGATGAATGAAGGCGTCGGTCGCACCAACCAGCTTCATTACCAAGATTTCCTCTTTGCGGCTCAAAATATTAAGTCTAATCGTGTTACCGATAATCAATACAACCGCCAAGAAGAGGAGTAGCGCCACCGCATAGATAAGCTCTTTGGCGATGTTAAGAAACCCATGAAGCCGCTCAAGCCACTTAATATCCAGTTTTCCTATCTCAACAAAACGCTCGCGTTGCAGTTTTTCGAGTAGCTGGGCAGCTGCTGTTGGGTGACTGTATTGTGAAGTTGGTTTGACCAAAACCACATCAGGAAGCGGGTTTTCATCAAGGTAAGATAGCGCTTCTCCCAATCCACTTTGTTGCTGAAATTCAACTAAACCTTGCTCTGCAGGAATAAATACAACTGAATCAATCTCTTCCCATAGCCCCAGTCGTGTCACCAGCTGATTCGCATCTTTCGATTGAGTAGACTTGCGTAAGAATAAAGTGATTTCTGATGCTTGCTGCCAGTTGTCGGCTATATTCTCAGCGTTTTTGACCAAAATAAAAAATGTACTGGGCAAAGTAATGCTTAACCCCAAAACGCCAATGGTCATAAAAGAGGCCAAAGGTGCACGCCAAAGCTCGCCTAAACTATTGATTGCTTGACGCATATGACTAACAAAGAACATTTGAAGACGTTGCAATGAACTAACTTTACTTGTTGATGCTCCCTGCATTCTGCCTTTAAACAAAATACTCATGACAGGTTTAGCTCCTCGCCATGGGATGTATCCCAATCCTCGGTTAGCCCATCTGTAATCATTTGTCCCTGCTTCAATGTCAAAGTGCGATACTTCATCCGCGCAATCAAGCCTAAGTCATGGGTTGCGATGAAAACCGATACGCCTGCCTGATTAAAATCTTCAAATAATCGAATGATTTCCATAGATAGCTTTGGATCAAGGTTTCCTGTTGGCTCATCTGCGAGCAAAAGGGGCGGCTTATTCACCACCGCACGAGCGATACCCACACGCTGCTGTTCCCCACCGGAAAGCATGATAGGTAGGTTCCGCACTTTGTCACGCAGCCCAACCATCTCTAATGCAGCGTGCACTCTTTTCGTTGTTTCTTTGTGAGAGTAACCTTCAATGATGAGCGGCAGTGCTACGTTGTCAAACACAGTTTTATCCATCAACAATTGATGGCTCTGAAAGATCATACCAATATCGCGCCGAATGTAGGCAATCTGGCGTCGTACAATGGTATTTAAGTCATGACCATTAATCAGTACTCTTCCTACCGTAGGCCTCTCCATAATACTGATCAGCTTGAGCAATGTACTTTTTCCTGCCCCCGAGTGCCCAGTTAAAAAGGCCATTTCCCCGGGTTCAATATGAAAACTGACTTTGCGTAAGGCTTGTTGCCCGCCAGGATAGGTTTTACTTACCTGCTCAAATTTAATCACTTAAACATTCTCAGTGTAATGTTAGTTAAGGCGTTTCATTGTCCTGAAACAAGGCTTCAACAAACTGTTCGCTTTGGAATGGGCGAAGATCGTCGATGCCCTCCCCGATGCCGATATAACGAATAGGAATTTCAAATTTGTCCGCAATGGCAAAGATGACTCCACCTTTGGCCGTGCCATCCAGCTTTGTTAACGTAATCCCCGTAAGCCCCACAGCTTCATTAAAAAGTTTTGTCTGGCTTATTGCATTTTGTCCTGTACCGGCATCCAAGGTCAACATGATCTCATGAGGTGCATCGGGATTAATTTTTTTCATCACGCGCACCACTTTTTTTAACTCTTCCATCAAGTGGTCTTTGTTTTGCAGCCGACCAGCTGTGTCTGCAATCAATACGTCGACATTTTTAGCTTTCGCTGACGCTAGCGCATCAAAAATAACCGAAGCACTGTCTGATCCCGTCTGTTGGGCCACAACAGGGATATCATTGCGCTCACCCCAAACCTGTAATTGCTCGACTGCCGCAGCTCTGAATGTATCACCCGCTGCAAGCATGACCTTTTTGCCTTGTTGTTGAAATTGCTTTGCCAATTTGCCAATCGTAGTGGTTTTACCCACACCATTGACACCAACCATAAGAATTACAAAAGGACCGTCGGATTTATTAAGATCCAAGGGAGCGCTTACTTTTTTTAGAATGTCTGACATTTGCTCTTTGAGCAGTTGATACAAGGCTTCACCATCTTTTAGTTGTGAACGGTCAGCCTTTTCTGTGAGCTCATTGATGACCTTAGTGGTTGTGTCCATGCCTAAATCAGCAACAAGGAGCTGCGTTTCTAGCTCTTCGAATAACTCATCGTCTATTTCCTTCCCTTTGAAAAGACTGACAAACCCACTGCCCAGGTTTTCTTTGGTTCGCGACAGACCTCGTTTGAGCTTTCTGAAAAAACCTTCTGGCTCTGGCTCTGGCTCTGGCTCTGGCTCTGGCTCTGGCTCTGGCTCTGGCTCTGGCTCTGGCTCTGGCTCTGGCTCTGGCTCTGGCTCTGGCTCTGGCTCTGGCTCTGGCTCTGGCTCTGCAATATGCTCTAATTCGATGCCAGACGAATCCAAATGTTCGTGCATTTTTTCCGGCTCGTTAGACGCATCGTCAGGCGGAGGATCGGCAATTATTGAATCGGTTTCCGGCGTATCATTTTGATCAAGTGGTGCAATATCTGCCGTGGAGTCTTGTTTTAGGGCATCATCTGCATCAGGAATTTTATGCGGATTTTCGGCTTCAATCCGATTTGATTGCTCATCTTCAGTGGACTGCGCGTCATTTTGGTTCTTATCTTTGTTGAACCACTTAAAAAATTTCGACATCTTGCTATTTTTTCTCTTACTTATGTTTGGTTAGCGTGTATTTTATCTCGCCATTTCTGCGTTAATTTCTAGATGGAATGTGCAGAATCTTTTGCGAAGGTTTACACTATCGGGCAATTCTCACCATCATAGCATTTCTTGGATTCATGAAGCGAGGCGTAAAAAAACAATCTGGTTCTACAGGATCTATTCGAGTGATCAGCGGAAAATGGCGAGGAAGAAAGCTTCCGGTACTCGATGCCGTAGGATTGCGTCCCACGACTGATCGAAATAAAGAAACTTTATTTAATTGGTTAATGTCTGATGTTCAAAGCAGCAAATGCCTGGATATGTTTTCAGGCAGTGGGGGGTTGGGCATAGAATGTCTTTCTCGGTATGCAGATTCTGTCACCTTCATCGAAAAAGATAAGATGGCTTTTGAAACAATTCGACGTAACCTTGAAACGCTAAATGTGGGCGCTGAACATGCCCGCTTGCACAAAGGAAACGCGCTAGAGGTTGCCCGTACGCTAAATTGTGTCTTTGATATTGTCTTTGTTGACCCACCGTTTAATCAACAGTTGGTACCAAAGTCTATTGAAATTATCGCGAAAATGAATCTGGTAAAAAGTGGTAGCAAAGTTTACATAGAATGTGAGCGTCAAAATCAGGACTATGCGGTACCATCTGATTGGCAGCTAAGCAAAGAAAAACAGACGCAGAATGTTTCTAGCCGACTATACACAGTAGTTTGAGTATTCGGTAAAGCAATACGTAAATAAAATGGAAAAGGTTAAGTTTTATATAACCTAAAACCAAATACATATTTCGGTCGATTTCTAGATCCCAAAACCTAGAATTAAAGTACTAAATACAGCGTATTATAACCCTAGTCTGACCAACCTATGCTACCTTGAACTAGGTCAGTAGAACAAAAATGGAGCTATCTGAATTCATGAGCCTATTTTGGATAACGGCAATCATGCTATTGGGTGTCACAGTGCCACTAGTCACCGAAAGGTTTGGCCGCACAGCGAATACTGTTTTCACAATGCTCCCACCCGCAATAGCTTTGGCATACATAGCGAGTTTAATTCCAACGGTATTGGCTGGCAATGTCATCACTGAGAGTCTGGAGTGGATACCCGCTGTTGGACTGACATTGTCAATGCGATTAGATGGTCTCGCCCTGATGTTTGCAATACTCATACTGGGTATTGGCTTGCTCATCATCCTTTATGCTCGCTATTACTTGTCCGAACGAGAAGCTGCAGGGCGATTTTTTGCTTATCTGCTTTTGTTTATGACAGCCATGTTGTCAATCGTGCTTTCGAACAATGTACTGCAACTTTGGATGGCTTGGGAAGTCACGAGTATTAGCTCATTCTTGTTGATTAGCTTTTGGTCATCAAAATCAGAATCTCGGAAAGGCGCGCGAATGGCCCTCACGGTAACAGGTGCTGGGGGTCTGGCCTTGCTTGCCGGGTTACTCATTATTGCCGACATTGCGGGAAGTTATGAACTAGGCGCTATTTTAGCAAGCGGAGACGCAATTCGAGATCATGCTTTGTATCCAATTGCTCTCATCTTGGTATTGCTTGGAGCGTTTACCAAGTCAGCCCAATTTCCCTTCCATTTTTGGCTACCCCATGCGATGGCGGCACCTACCCCGGTGAGTGCCTATTTGCACTCGGCGACAATGGTTAAAGCAGGAATATTCTTACTGGCTCGTTTTTATCCCATTTTATCCGGAACAGAGTTGTGGTTTTTAATCGTCACCATGACCGGCTTAATCACATTATTATTGGGTGCGTATGTTGCGCTGTTTAAACATGACCTAAAAGGATTGCTAGCGTATTCAACGGTCAGTCATTTGGGTCTCATAGTGCTGCTTTTAGGGCTTGATACCGAATTAGCCACTGTAGCCGCATTGTTCCATATTATGAATCACGCAGTGTTCAAGGCGTCACTGTTTATGGCAGCGGGTATTATCGACCATGAATCGGGCACTCGAGACATGCGTAAGCTAAACGGATTGTGGCGTTACATGCCCTACACTGCCACACTTGCGATGGTCGCAGCGGCATCAATGGCTGGAGTTCCGTTGTTCAACGGTTTCTTGTCTAAAGAAATGTTTTTTGCCGAATCTTTACACCAAGAAACATTAGGTTTCTTGTCGTGGATGATCCCCGTTCTAGCAACTCTAGCGGGAGTTTTTGCCGTGGCGTATTCCTTGCGCTTTATCCATGATGTATTTTTTAATGGTGAGCCGGTAAATCTACCAAAAATTCCTCATGAGCCACCGCGTTACATGAAAATCCCAGTAGAGGTGCTTGTAGCCCTATGTCTACTTGTTGGAATTTTCCCTGCATTTATGATCGGAAGCCTATTAGAGGCCGCAGCTACCTCCGTCTTAATGAAAGAATTACCTTATTACAGTTTGGCTATTTGGCATGGGTTTAATATACCACTGCTCATGAGTGTCATCGCGATAGTGGGCGGAGTTTTGGTGTATACCTATCGAAGGCACTTATACAGCTTCCAGGCACAATTCAAAGAAACCGACGCAAAACTTGTTTTCGAAGGCGTGATGCAGAAGATTGTCGCTTTCTCAGCAAAATTTGATGAAGGTTTAAACAACGGCTCCTTGCAAAGATATGTGGCGCTATTGCTATTGTTCACTATCGTTATTACTGCGATACCGCTAATCAACTTAGATGTTGCTGCTGCACATCTGCCCGACCAGCCTGTGACTTTTGTTGAGATCGTCGCTGGTGTCATTTTATGTTTAAGTGCAATAGCAACAGTTATCTATCATCGAAAACGTATGATTGCACTGATTACTCTATCGGTTGTGGGTTTGATTGTATCTGTCGCTTTTGCGCGTTTTTCTGCGCCTGATTTGGCCCTCACTCAGTTGGCCGTCGAAGTAGTTACTGTCATCTTGCTAATGTTAGCACTTTACTTCCTCCCGCAAAAAACGATTGCGGAATCTTCGCCTTCGCGAGTTGTAAGAGATCTTGGTATTGCCGCGGCTGTAGGTGGAGTTGTCGCGACAATCAATTATGCTTTTATCACCCAGCCGCTAGATAGTATTTCCGAATTTTTCCTGGCGAACAGTAAAACCGGTGGTGGTGGCACAAATGCCGTTAACGTGATCCTGGTTGATTTTAGAGGGTTAGACACCTTAGGCGAGATACTTGTTTTGGGTATCGCTGCGTTTGGTATCTTTAAACTGCTAACAGGCGTCAAATTGGCGATGCCTACTGCAAATTACAAAGGTATTCCTTGGTCAGAAGATCGTCATCCTCCTATTTTGACGGTGATTTCACAAAGCTTGTTGCCTCTAGCATTACTCGTATCGTTCTACATTTTTTTGCGAGGACATAACATGCCAGGTGGAGGCTTCATAGCCGGGTTAATTACGTCGGTAGCGTTAATCCAACAATATATTGCTCATGGTGTTGATTGGATCAAACCGCGTTTAAAAGTTAACTATCAGTCTCTCATCGCTTGGGGTGTGCTGATTGCGACTTTCACTGGCATTGGTAGCTGGTTCTTTGGACGGCCATTTATGACCACATGGTTTGATTATTTTGATATCCCATTTATTGGAGAAATAGAACTAGCAAGTGCGCTGGTATTCGACCTGGGGGTCTATTTGACAGTGGTAGGAGCGACATTACTTATTTTGGCGAGCCTGGGTAAGCTTACCTCAGTACACCGCCCTGTAGCGGAGGAATAATGGAAACTTTATACGTAGTGTGTGTCGGGGTGATGACGTTCTGTGGGGTTTTTCTTTGCTTAAGGGGACGAACCTTTTCGGTTGTAGTCGGATTAACCATGCTGTCTTATGCTGTGAATCTTTTTCTGTTTTCAAGCGGTCGGTTAAACCTAAATGGCGCTGCAATCCTAGGTATGTCTGAATCCTACGCCGATCCCTTACCTCAGGCCCTCGTCCTGACTGCAATTGTCATTGGATTTGCAATGATTGCATTTGTGGTCATTCTGTCTATCCGAGCGAGGGCTGATTTGGGTAACGATCTGGTCGATGGCAGAGATCCACCTGACACAGACAAATTGGTTAAGCCGATCAGGAGCAAACTATGATTGCGCATTTGCCAATATTGCCATTATTGATCCCTATGTTGGGTGGCCTGTTGATGTTGTTACCACCCTTTAATGGTAACGAAAAGTACCAATATCGCAGAGTGGCTTCATTGACCCTTATGTTGATCCAAGTCGCCTGTGCAATTTGGTTGATCCAAACGGTTACCCAAAATGGCCCATTGATGTATGCAGTGGGGGACTGGCAACCGCCATTTGGTATCATTCTCTATGCTGATCAGCTTTCAGCAATGTTAATTGCATTAACCAGCTTTTTAGGACTTGGCGTCACGCTCTATTCCTTTGCCGGAACAGACCGGGAAGGTAAATATTACCAGCCACTTATCCAATTCCAATTATTAGGGATCTACGGCGCTTTTTTGACCAACGATTTATTCAACCTCTTCGTATTCTTCGAAGTATTACTTATCGCGTCGTACACTTTGCTAATTCATGGCCCAGGAAAGCAAAAGACCGCGGCCAATGTTCACTATGTCATCCTAAACCTAATAGGCTCTAGCTTATTCTTGATTGCACTTGGAACACTGTACGGCACGACTGGCACGCTCAATATAACTGACATGTCTCAGCGTATTACGACTCTTCCGGAAGATCAGGCAATCATCGCTCAGGCAGGTGGTTCGTTATTACTGGTGGTATTTGGCTTAAAGGCTGCAATGCTACCTTTGCATTTTTGGTTGCCTCGCACTTATGCAGCGGCAAGCGCACCAGTAGCTGCACTTTTTGCCATCATGACAAAAGTCGGCGTTTATTGCATATTTAGAGTTTACACCGTGATTTTCGGCGAACAGGCGGGAGACTTAGCAAACATGGTTGAACCTTGGGTTTGGCCATTGGCTATCCTTTCAATCGCGATAGGTACCATAGGGGCATTGGCGAGCCCCAATTTGCGCACACTAGCCGGAAACCTAGTTGTCGTATCTATCGGGACCTTACTGATCGCTTTTGCGTTAAGAACGCCTGAAGCAACGGCTGCGGGTTTGCTTTACCTTGTACACAGTACGCTAATTACTGGCGCACTGTTCCTCATCGCAGATATGATTGGAAAGCAACGCGGAAAGGCATTCGATAGGTTTGTTGTTGCCCGTAAAATTAAACAACAATCCGTGCTGGGTATACTGTTTTTTGTCGCGGCGCTCTCAGTCGCTGGTTTGCCTCCATTTTCCGGTTTTCTTGGTAAACTTATGGTGTTACAAGCAGCAGTGGTGCCGGCAGAAAGAGTGTGGGTGTGGTCTTTAATTTTACTGTCGAGTCTGATGACGATTATTGCTTTATCCAGAGCTGGGACAACCTTATTTTGGCGATATGCCCCCAACAGCGACCCTGACGAGACAACGAATATTTCCAATTGGCAGCTATCTGGCACTATTCTGCTACTCGTTGCATCACCCGCAATCGTAATTTTTGGTGATGGTATGGTGCATTATACAAACGAAGCTGCCATGCAGTTGCACGATGTGAATAGTGTTGTTGAGATAATGAACTTAGAGGAAGCACCCTAATGAATTTTTTCTCCCGTGCGTTTCCCATGCCTTCACACAGCCTCATGTTGTTAATTGTGTGGTTGATGATTAACTCAACTGTTAGTCTTGGGCATATTCTTTTAGGGACGGTGCTCGCCATTGCCATTCCACTACTTTGTGCGCCGCTAAGGGTTCCGCAATCAGGTATTAAAAAACCGCTTAAAGCGCTGCTTTATGTCTTTGTTGTATTGAAAGACATTGTAGTTGCCAATTTGCAGGTCGCTTTATTGGTGCTTGGACCTTTGCGCAAGATTAAACCTGGGTTTGTTGCGGTTCCCCTGGATTTACCGGACACCTTACCCATCACCGTGCTTGCTAGCACTGTGACCATGACACCTGGCACAGTTAGCGCCGATGTGTCTAAAGATCAAAAATGGCTTTATGTGCATGTATTAGACATGCCTGACAATGAACAAGAAGTAATCGATTTAATTAAAAATCGCTATGAGTCTCGTATAAAGGAGATTTTCGAATGTTAGATATCTCTGTCATATTAGTGGCAATCATGTTGTGTATTGCATTGGTTTTCAACTTGTGGCGTCTGTTGATTGGCCCACACATTGTAGACCGCATTCTTGCGCTCGATACCATGTACATCAATAGCATTGCGCTGATCTTACTTTACGGCATTTATAATCGCACACCTTTGTACTTCGAAGCCGCATTACTTATTGCAATGCTTGGATTTGTCAGCAGTGTCGCCTTTGGCAAATACCTGCTTCGTGGCGATATCATTGAATAGGAGTTTTTATGAGTTTTGCAGTTGAATTGACGATATCAGTTTTATTGCTTATCGGCGGGCTATTCGTATTGGTAGGCTCTGTAGGATTACTTCGTTTACAAGATCTCTATGTGCGATTACATGCACCAACCAAGGCCACAACACTCGGCCTTGGCGGCATACTGATTGGATCAATGGTCTATATGTTCCACCTTCAAGGTCATGTGAGTATTAACGAACTACTTATCACCCTGTTTTTAGTGATTACTGCCCCGGTCACCGCTCACATTCTTGCCAAAGCAGCATTGCACAATCAGGTCGACACCATGGAACGCACGCGTAATAAACATCTTATTGCTACGGCACGTGAACAGTTGCCACCAGAAAAGAATGGGCAATCTAAAGAGAAAACTTGAGAGCTAAACAGCCTGAAAGATCTTCACAGTTGACGCTTGAAATCTATCAGAGACAAAACGCTATTTTGTCTCGAGTCTATATTTTAGAAATCTTTCACCTTCGTATTCTATCTCTGCTACAAAAATAGCGCCAAGCCTTTCAAGTGCTCTAAGTTTCTTTCGAGAAGGTGGCAGTAAGAAGGTAACAAACGGAATCCGCGGATCTAGCACAGCAAATTCAATCGCTTTTTTTGAAATGCGTGTACCCAACCCGAATGAATCTGTTTTCAGAACCAGACCAAAATCCCACTCATCTCCTTCTTTTTGAAAACCACCCCATCCGACATATTTGTCATCGAACAGTATAGCCCAATGTCCCAGACCATCCCTGCTCCAACATTTTTCTTTAGTCGTGATGAAGTTAACAACACTAGCTTCGTCCCATTTAAATTTCAAAAGTGGCATATGCTCAGAAATACGAGGTTCCGACATATGGGCAATGATTTCGCTTGATTCAATTTCTGACAATCTAGTGAAAGTTATCTCATGTTTCAATGTAGCTACCTTCATTTCGATTCTTGTTAAGTAACAAATGGACAATATTTCATTTTACAAACGACTGCAATTGGCGGCGAGTACACTTGGTCAAGACTAAGCGCAAAACCTAGTAAGTATTAAAAAGGTCATTGGTCGAAACAGCTTGTATTAGATGTTTAGGGAATTTATGACGTTCGCATTCGCGATGAAGGGAAAAATGGTGCCGACTGCCGGAGTCGAACTGGCGACCTACTGATTACAAGTCAGTTGCTCTACCAACTGAGCTAAGTCGGCACACTTAGAAACACGTTTTCGCGTGTTGAAGGGTTGGTGACCTTCAGCAAAAACGAGGCGCTATTTTAGTCACTAGATTATACATGTCAATAGTTGTTTGCATTGATAATGTATTTAACCCGTGATCTAACCATTGACGATTGAACTCTGCTTATTATTCAATCCACGTTCGATTAAATTTAGTTCAATTCGCTTAGCTTATCCGCTTCGTCGAGCAATTTGGGGAAATAAGCCATTGGCAAATATTTGGCTAAGGTAGTCATTAGCTCAGCGATCTCTGCGTAGCTCTCCCCGGTCAGATTAATATGACCCATCTTACGTTTTGGGCGTACGCTTTTTCCATACAGGTGCAAATGACATCGATTAATACTCAAAAGATCTGTTGAATAGTCATCACAACCAATAATATTAATCATCGCACTTTTGTACTTTGCATTGGCATTACCAAGGGGTAGCCCAGTGATTGCACGCATGTGATTCTCAAACTGGCTGGTATCAGCCCCTTGCATGCTCCAGTGACCAGAGTTGTGCACACGAGGTGCAATCTCGTTAACCAGCAATTCATCACCAACTTGGAAGAATTCAACGGCCATCACCCCAACATATTCAAATTTGTCAGCAAGTAACTTAAACGCACTTTGTGCCTGAACAATCAAGCTGCCTGTGACTTGGGGCGCAGGTGCTACAGACACGTGCAGTTGGCCTTGGTGATGTAGATTTTCAGCTAATGGGTAAAAAACAAATTCACCTTGAGAATTACGCGCTCCAAGTAAGGATAATTCACGATCGAACGGGACCATTTTCTCCGCAATTAAAGGGACTTTACTAAGATCAAGGCATGCAAGTTCCTGGCAAAGACTCGCCAGCTCGTTTTTGCTTTTTAGGCGCCACTGACCGTAACCATCATAGCCGTCTCGGCTGGCTTTGAGTATGAGTTTTTCACCCAATGAATCAATGGCTTCATGCAACTGCGACACATCTGTAATAATAAGGTGATCACTGTTTTTAACCGCAAGCTCTTCAAGTACTTGCTTCTCGCGCACTCTGTCAGCACCGGCTAATATGGCGTCAATGCCGGGATAAAGTTTTCCGCTTGAACTTGCTTGCTCTAGCAAATCTTCAGGTACGTGTTCGAACTCAACAGTCAGCGCATCGGATTCATTGATGGCATCGTCTAACGAGGTATCTAAAACTTCTTTGCTGATTGGGTCGACAACGTTACGAGTGGTCACATCAACTGCGCGAACTTGAATGCCAAGGGGTACAGCAGCTAAGCACATCATTTGTGCTAGCTGGCCCGAACCGTATACCAGTACCTTCATTCAGGCAGCTCCAATGGCTCCAATCCAAGAACAGTATTCGTTTGATTCTGACGAAAAGCGATTATAGCATCAGCAACATCTTCATCATGTAATGCTATAACCTGAGCCGCTAGAAGCCCCGCGTTAGCAGCGCCGGCCTCTCCGATTGCTGTTGTACCGACAGCCACACCCTTGGGCATCTGAACGATTGACAGCAACGAATCTAAACCATTTAGCTGGCTTGATCTTACGGGAACACCAAATACTGGTAGATGTGTATGAGCGGCGATCATACCTGGCAGATGCGCGGCACCGCCAGCACCACCAATGATCACATGAAAACCTTTTCGTGAAGCAGTCTTAGAAAATTCGGTCAATAAGTCAGGAGTTCTATGCGCAGACACTACTTTTGCTTCAAACTCTACACCCAATTTTTTTAACATCAATGCAGCATGTTGCATTGTTGGCCAATCTGAATTGGACCCCATTACGATTGCCACTTTTGGCATGGTCGCTCCCAAAATATATGGTTACCGGCATGTCATCTGTGCCGAGACAATAACGATTAGTCCTTCCTAACTCAAAGAAAAATTCTAATCTCGCTCCCAATAGCGTTCGATGCGCTTTTCAGGGCCGCAGATTGTAGCGTAAATAATCAAGAAGCCCAAATCAGGGAAGTAAAAATCCGGTATCAAGATGCTTTTTTGCGAATAAATGTGAACTAAAAACATTTATCATCGTAGATAACAGTATTAAACATGTTTACTAATATCTATTTATGCTTACGTTTAGGTTGTTAGAAGTCTACAGGCAAGTAGTTGACAGTGGCTCCATCACTGCGGCCTCAAACACACTGAGTTTGAGTCAACCTACAGTATCGTTGCAACTCAAAAAGTTGTCCGCTGAGGTTGGGTCACAATTAATCGAATCGCAGCACGGCAGACTCTATATGACCGAAGCCGGCAAAGCGGTGTATCAATGTGCCCAAGAGATAGCTGCTGCGCAGCACAAGTTGAATGCTCAGGTAGAAGCCATTAAAGGAATCGAAAAAGGGCGGCTGAGTATTGTTGTGGTCACCACAGCAAAATACGTGATTCCACCTGTACTCGCCGAATTTTGTAAACTCCATGAAGGACTAGACATCCTGTTTCAAGTCAGAAACCGTGCTCAGGTAATTGAAAGATTAGAAAACAATCAGGACGATATTTATATATTCAGTCATCCGCCGCAAGGTGATACCTACCATAAACAAGAATTCATGAGTAACCGTTTACAGGTCATAGCACCAAATAGCTACGACGGACCTGATCACTGCACCCTCAATGATCTCAAAGACAAGCGCTTTTTAATGCGTGAGGTCGGGTCTGGGACACGAATGACGATCGAGCAATATTGCCAACAAAATCAACTAACACTAACAAATACTATGCTGGTTGAAAGCAATGAAGCAATCAAACTCTCGGTTAAATCAGGACTCGGTCTGGCTATTCTCTCAGAACATACGCTCGCTCAAGGCGGGGACCAAGGAATAAAAGCCCTTGAAATCGAAGATTTTCCCATACACAGTCACTGGTATGCTGTTACCGCGATAGACCGTCCCAAAAACTTGGCTTGCGAAGCCTTCCTGTCTTTTTTGGAATCCTATAACGACCACGAGGTGTCTTAACGCTGGTTGTGTTGAGTTAAAATTTCTAATCCGTTAACCATTTTTCAATCGCCAGTAATAATTCAGTTTTATCAATTGGCTTTGCTAAATGATCATTCATTCCTGCGCTTAAACAGCGTTGGCGATCTTGTTTATAGGCGTTGGCTGTTAACGCAATAATTGGCGTTTTGTTGTTTTTACCTTGGCTACTTCGAATTGCTTGAGTAGCCTGATAACCATCTACACCAGGCATTTGACAATCCATTAAAATCAAATCGAAGTCATGATGCTCAGCAGCATCAATGGCCTTTTGACCGTCTTCGACTCTTATTATCCTTATATCTTCATTCGCCAGCATATCTAATACCACTTCTGCATTTATTTCATTGTCCTCGACAAGCAAAATCCTGCTGTTTTTTGGTATTGAAGTGCTGCTTATAGTGTTGGAAACTGGACCAACAGTCGATTCCAGTAAGGGCAAATAAACCAAGACTTTGGTTCCTACGCCTTCTTCGCTCTCAAGTATTAATTCTCCGCCCATCAATTTGGTTAGTTCTTGGCAAATACTCAAACCTAGCCCAGTACCGCCATACAGTCTCGATGTAGAAGAATCGGCCTGGGTAAATTGCTCCAAAACTTTTTTCTGTTTCGAATCTGCGATACCTATTCCACTATCAACAACGCTAAGCACTAATTTTTTGTCAATATAATCGGCTAACACCTCGATATAGCCCGTTTCGGTAAACTTGATAGCGTTATTAATAAGATTATTGAGTATTTGGCTAATTTTGACTTCATCTCCAATGAGCCACTGGGGTAAGAAATTAGACTTGCTACAACGAATATCAAGCGACTTTGACTTGGCAAGGGGCGCATTAAGTTCAGAGATGTTTTCAACTAATGCGGAAGGCGAAAAAATCACTTCCTCTATCATCATTTTTCCGGACTCGATTTTGGACCAATCAAGAACACTATTAAGCAACTCCAACAAGTTTAAAGCCGAATGATAAATCACGTCGAGTTTGCGCCGATTGAATTCGTCTAAATCTGCTGCTTTGAAGTTCTGACAAGAGCCAATAATACCATTCATTGGTGTGCGAATTTCGTGAGACAAATTGGCCAGAAATTGAGATTTTGCAGCGTTTGCAGATTCGGCTTCTAATACCGCTCGTTGCAACGAGTGGGTTTTTTCTTCTACTCGGCGTTCAAGAGTGGCGTTTAAAGATTTTAGTTCAACATTAAGTTGGCTTTGGCGTAATTTCGATGAGTTGAGCTGTTCAAACAAATTTGCCAGGCGTGTTGCTAACTCAGCAAAACCTTTATCCAGCTCTGCAATTTCCATAACTTGGCTTGCCTCCAAGGATTCGACTCGGGAGGTATCAGGATTACTTGGATCTAGGCGAGCGAAGTTTTGTAACAGCAAACTCAATGGATGAGAGAAGGCGTTTGACACAAAGAAGCTCACAAAATAAGAAAAAATGCTCAACATAATTGTCACAATCAAGGCGAGTACAATGTAGTCTGCCATCTCTTGGTAAAACGTTGATCGTGGATAAAATTTATATACGCTCCAACCGCTCAGCTCGCTGGTGACTTTCACTGCGATCATCTTTTGTGAATCAATGGTTTTCAATTCGCCAAACGCACAAAGCGGCTCAGAGCAAGGCAACTCAGAAACGACATCAAGCGGTTTATAGTCCAAAGTTTCACTGGCATAAATCACCGTCTGTTGATTATCAGTAATTAACATACTCACGGTGCTGTCTATTTCGTTGTCGTCATACAACTTGAAACTTGATAGGTTGAGAGAGCCTTCAACAATTCCGAAAAATTGTTCCTCTTCGTCATAGATAGGTGACGAAATAGCTACGATAGGATCATTGCCAAAGCCTTTACCACGAAAAGCGGGTGACAAATAAGCATCCCCCGTCTGTTTTGCCTGAATGAAATAGCTTCGTTCACTGACATCTAACTGCCCCGTCTCTTTGGCTTTTTGAAAAAGTGCTGTCGGATATGAATGGCTAATCATGCCGTCTTTGTCGGCGACAAGAAAAGTCAAAAAGTTTGGATAGTATTGTGAAATATCATTAAGTCTTTGTGCAATATTTTGTGGCTGATCTTCAATAGCTTCGGCACTTAGTACCAAAGCATTTCTGTGCGATTCTAAAAACGCATCAAGTTGATTTGTCACAACATTGGTTCGTTGGGAGAGATAGTCTTGAAGCTCTTCAAACTGTGTTTGTTGGTAATAATGGATAAATGTATATGCCAAAACCATCGTTGAGAAGAAAAACAAACCACTAAAAAAGTAGCGAAACATAAAGCCCATTTTAAATGGGATAGGCGTCGCGTTTTTGTTTACTAGACTAAACAAGCTGTAAGCTAAATGACCAAATAAGCTAACGGCGATACCATTAATTACATCCGTTAAGATAGGACCAATATGGCGCTGTTCAAAGCTTCCGAAAACAAACAATTGATAAAGGTAAAGTGCCGGGCCTGCGGCAAATAACCAAAATAATAACGTAACAGTAAAAGGTCGACTAGGCTCTTTTTGATAGCTCATAAGCAGTACAACAAAGACTTGTACACCGAGCAGTAAGACCGCTAAACTCGCCTGGTTTTGAAGCAGTACTACCGCCATGATTAAGCTGCTTACCAGGCCATAGAGGGGCCGGTATAAAAAACCTAAAAATATTGCAAATGAGAATCCAAAAGCGAAGGTTGCGCCATTCTCAAAGGGCGAGGGAGCATAATTCAACAAGATGCCGACTAACGTCAGCACCATTGTTGTAATAGAACGACTTAACATGGGAGTCGGTTATTTTGCGTGTTTTTCCATATAATCCAGCGTGAGATTGGTAAGAAGTTTGACACCCAGCTTCATTCCAGAGTCGTCCACATAAAACTCTGGAGTATGGTGAGCAGGCGCATCTTTTTCATCAACATCTAACGGCTTACCGCCAATCCACAAGTAAACCCCTGGTACTTCTTCCTGGAAAAACGAAAAGTCTTCAGCACCGGTAACGGGTTTGCTATAAAGTACGTTTTCCTGCCCTGCGGTTTCGACTAATGTTGGCAGCATTTTCGCCATTAAATCGTGATCGTTGAATGTGATCGGATAGTTGTAATCCAAAGGTAAAGTCAATTCCGCTTCCGCACGCATACTGTCAGCAATGCCCTTCATTTTTCGCGGTAAAGCTTCGTAAATATGTTCTCTGGCTTCTTTGTTGAGCGTTCTGATCGTTCCGACAAGCTCGACTTCATTTGGAATAATGTTTGAGCGAACGCCACCGTTAATTTTACCAAAGGTAATCACCGCAGCATCATCCAATAATCGAAGCTCCCGGCTTACAATAGTTTGCACACTCATAATCAATTGCGCAGCAGTGGTTATCGGATCGACACTTAACCATGGATACGCACCGTGAGCTTGTTTGCCCTTTATAACGATTTTAAATGGATCCACGGCAGCCATAACGCCACCCTCCCGATAACGGACTTTGCCGACATCAGTATTGGAACTGATATGTAAGCCAAAAATCGCGTCGACATCAGGGTTTTTTAACACCCCCTCTTCGACCATAACTTCTGCCCCACCTTTTTCACCTGCCGGTGCGCCTTCTTCTGCAGGTTGAAAAATAAATTTAACTTTCCCTGTGAGTTGGTCCTTCATGTCTACCAAAATTTCTGCCGCGCCCATCAGCATAGCAACGTGCGTATCGTGTCCGCAGGCGTGCATGACAGGAACATCATTACCATTAAAAACACCCCGTTGGGTAGACTTCCAAGGCAAATCATTTTGTTCTAACACTGGTAAGCCATCCATATCGGCGCGAAGCGCAACTGTTGGGCCCGGTTTGCCACTGTCTAAAACACCCACTACGCCCGTTATCGCGACTCCCGTTTGAACTTCAAGACCCAATGCTCTTAAGTGCTTTTCTACATATGCGGCGGTTTTAAATTCGCGATTAGAAAGCTCAGGATACTGGTGCAGATGATGGCGCCATTGAATGACTTTTTGTTCGATATTATCTGCCAAAATTTCAACTTGATTGGCAAACGCAATAGTTGGCGCTAGTGATAGAGCTAGAAGGATTTTTTTGATCATAGGAGTTCGGCTTTGTGGTTGATTGAAATCGAATCAGACTCAAAGTTATATCACAGTTGCGCAAAGCATTCTAAGTAAAAAAAAAACCGCAAAAGCGTTTGCTTTGGCGGTTCTCTTGAAAGTTAACGAGATGTGAGTTAATGCATATTACTGCGCTTAACTTTTCTGACGCTTCATCGCATCAAAAAATTCTTCATTGGTTTTTGTCATAGCAAGACGCCCAATCAAAAATTCAATTGCATCAATTTCTGACATTTCGTGAACGATTTTACGCAGTATCCACATTTTCTGTAATTCATCTTGGGTGGTCAGTAACTCTTCTCTACGTGTTCCTGAACGATTAAAATCTATAGCTGGGAAGACACGCTTCTCTGCGATTTTACGGTTCAAGTGCAACTCCATATTACCTGTGCCTTTAAATTCTTCGTAGATTACTTCATCCATTTTTGAACCGGTATCGATGAGTGCAGTAGCAATGATTGTCAAACTACCACCTTCTTCTACATTACGCGCTGCGCCGAAAAAGCGTTTAGGTTTATGTAAAGCATTGGCATCAACACCACCGGTTAGCACTTTACCTGACGATGGGATAACAGTGTTATATGCTCGCGCTAAACGCGTTATCGAATCGAGCAGGATGACAACATCTTTTTTATGCTCAACCAGGCGTTTGGCCTTCTCAATAACCATTTCTGCAACCTGAACGTGACGACTCGCTGGTTCGTCAAAGGTTGACGCAACAACTTCACCTTGCACCAATCGTTGCATCTCGGTGACTTCTTCAGGCCGTTCGTCAATCAGCAATACCATCAATTCACTTTCTGGGTGATTTGCCGCAATAGATTGAGCGATATTTTGTAAAAGTAATGTTTTACCTGCCTTTGGTGGTGCAACAATCAAACCCCTTTGACCGGCGCCGATGGGCGATGCCAAGTCTAAAATACGAGCGGTCAGATCTTCTGTACTACCATTACCCCGTTGCAGTGTGAAACGGCGGTTGGCGTGCAAGGGAGTGAGGTTTTCAAAAAGAATTTTATTACGGGAGTTTTCAGGTTTGTCAAAGTTTACTTGATTGATTTTTAGCAACGCAAAATAGCGCTCGCTGTCTTTTGGTGGCCTTATCTTCCCTGCGATAGTGTCACCCGTGCGCAAGTTGAAACGTCTTATCTGACTTGGCGAAACATAAATATCATCAGGCCCCGCCAAATATGAAGAATCCGAAGAACGCAAAAAGCCAAAGCCGTCTTGCAAAATTTCTAATACACCATCGCCAAAAATGTCTTCGCCACTTTTTGCATGGGCTTTGAGAATAGCAAAGATGATGTCTTGTTTACGTGCACGAGCCATGTTTTCCAAGCCCATTTTTTCGGCTAGGGCAACAAGTTCGCTGATCGGTTTATTCTTTAATTCTGTTAAATTCATATTGGTGGGTCTTTATGATTTGAATTGTGCCTTCAAGCACTTAATGTTGGTTGTTTTGATATTATCGGGTGTTAAAAATTATATTACTCTCTGGATTGAGTACGAAATTTGGTGAGTTCAAGACTTGAACAATCAAAAGTTAGCACCAAAAAACCGCCTCGTCCAGAGAAAAAGCAAGTTCAAGGTGAGTTATTATTTATTTTATTCTCTTAAACGATGTTTATTTGCGCTAGCGCAAGTGTTTTAATTGGTCCTAGATAAAACAAAAAAACCCGAGCATGCTCGGGTTTTTTAATGCAGAAAACGGATTAAACGTTTTCAGTCAGAAACTCAGTTAATTGTGTTTTAGACAATGCACCGACTTTGGTCGCAGCGACATTTCCGTCCTTAAACAACAATAAAGTAGGGATCCCACGGATACCATACTTAGGCGGTGTTTCATTATTTTCATCGACATTCAACTTGGCAACTGTTACCTTGCCGTCGAATTCGCCAGCAACTTCTTCCAAGATTGGCGCAATCATTTTACAAGGGCCGCACCATTCCGCCCAAAAATCAACTAGGACAGGACCAGCAGCATTGATAACATCGGCCTCGAAACTATCGTCAGACAACTGGATAATTTTGTCGCTCATATTTTTCTCCGTAATTGGTCTCTCGCTGACAAACTTCAGCGCGTAATGAGAGTTATATAGAAACTGTTTTTTAATGCAAGCACTGATAAGCTATAAGCTATGCAAACAACACATTTAACTGAAACACATTTTTCTGATTTGCCCATCCATGAGGATGTTTTAAAGGCATTGACAGAAGCGAATTTCATTCATTGCACACCAATTCAAGCGTTGAGTCTTCCACACCTTTTGCAGACCCAAGACATTGCTGGGCAAGCGCAAACAGGAACCGGAAAAACCATTGCCTTTTTAGTAGCAACTTTCCATCACCTGTTAACTCAGTCACAAAATGCAACATCACAACCCAGAGCCATTATTATGGCACCGACCCGTGAACTTGCAGTGCAAATTTATAACGACGCTGAATTGCTTAGTAAGCATACAGGGCTATCGCTTGGTTTGATCTATGGGGGCGAGGGTTACCAAAGTCAACGTGAATCTCTTCAATCTGGTGTTGATATCATTATTGGAACCACAGGCCGCATCATCGACTATTATAAACAGAACGTGTTTTCGCTTGAAAACATTCAAGTTGCTGTATTAGATGAAGCAGATCGTATGTTCGATTTGGGCTTTATCAAAGATATTCGATACATGTTCAGGCGCATGCCTAAGCCAACAGAGCGCCTCAGCATGCTATTTTCAGCTACGTTGTCTTATCGAGTTCAAGAACTTGCCTATGAGCATATGAATAACCCGACGCACGTAGAAGTGGCTCATGATAAAGTCACGGCAAGTCGCATCCAAGAAGAGCTATTTTACCCTTCCGATGATGACAAAATGCTGTTATTGCTTACGCTACTTGAAGATGAATGGCCTGAAAAAGCCATTGTTTTCGCTAATACCAAACATGTATGCGAAAAACTCAATGATTGGTTGGCCGCAGACGGCCACCGGGTCGGTTTGTTAAGTGGCGATGTTCCACAACGAAAACGATTAAAGATCCTTGAAGATTTCGGTAAAGACAAATTAGACATACTGGTAGCTACCGACGTCGCGGCACGTGGATTACACATTGAAAAAGTCAGCCATGTGTTTAATTATGATCTACCTGATGATGCAGAAGACTATGTGCATCGAATCGGTAGAACGGGGCGTGCAGGAAAAAGTGGTCATGCGATCAGTTTTGCCTGCGAGAAATACGCATTGAACTTGCCAGCTATTGAAAGCTATATCGGGCGAGCAGTGCCGGTAAGTAATTATGATGCTGATGCATTGCTTGACGATATAACGCCACCTAAACCGCAGTTTAAAAAACGCATGCAAAGTGGTAAAAACTATCAAAAAAGACCGCATGGCAACAAACATAAAAGGCGTTAATGGATAATCAAGCAGTTTCACCTGTCACCAATACGGATCAACTGTATGCAGCAGTTGATCTTGGTTCTAACAGCTTCCACTTAGTCATTGTTCGAGTCGTCTCGGGCAGCGTTCAAATCATTGGCAAAGTTAAACAAAAAGTTCGCCTCGCCGCTGGTCTTGATGACAATATGGTGCTCGATGAAGTGAGTATGGAGAGAGGCTGGCGTTGTTTAGAGACTTTCGCGGAAAGACTGCAAGACATTCCCCTATCAAATATTAAAGTCGTCGGTACTGCCACCTTAAGATTGGCCAAAAACGCAAACGTTTTTATTGAAAAAGCGCAATCAATCTTAAACCATAAACTCGAAGTTATTAGTGGTGAAGAAGAAGCGCGTCAAATTTATCTTGGTGTCGCCTACACCTCAGCTAATCATGGTAATACGCTTGTCATTGATATTGGCGGCGCGAGTACTGAGGTAATAATTGGCAATGACATGCAGCCGATCAATCTCGTCAGTTTAGACATGGGATGCGTCACATTTAAAGAGCGGTTCTTTGTAAACGGGGAGCTCACTCAGGAAAATGCTCAAGCAGCCATCGCCCAAGCCAAACGCAACTTGTTACCTGTTATTGATGACTTTGTTTGTTTCGATTGGGAACAATGTCTTGGTGCTTCCGGCACACCACAAGCAATTGTAGAAATTCTGGTCGAACAAGGGATCAGCGATGCCATAAGGCTTGACTATTTGTATATCTTGCTTCAACAGTGTATTGATTGCGTTAACATCGATTCTCTAGAGATCGACGGGCTAATCGAATCACGCCGCGCTATCTTCCCCAGCGGACTTTGCATCCTCATTGCCCTATTTGAACAACTAAAAATATCAGAAATGCAGATTTCTGGTGGAGCTTTACGCGAAGGTCTAATTTATGGAATGTTAGAGGACTGCGAAAAGAACGACCGCCGTAGCCATTCGTTAAAGGATTCCATAGAAAAGTTTCATATCGATGCGCAGCAAGCCCGTCGAGTGTGTGATGTTGCACAAGATCTCTACACGCAACTTTGCGCACAAACCAACATTTGCAATTTTGACGCGATGGCAGTTATCGAAGCAGCGGCGCTGTTGCACGAAATAGGTTTGCACATCGAATATAAGCATTACCACATGCATGGCGCTTATATTCTCAAACACCTTCCGTTAAATGGCTATTCTCAGATGCAACGAAAGAGTATCTGCCATTTAGTTCAAAGTCACCGCCAAGAACTAGACTTGGGGCTTTTTGACCAATATCACCCTGATCTACAGCCCTTGCTATTTGGTTTAGTCAGAATCATTCGACTTTCGTGTTTATTATCTATACGACGCAAAGACAATGTGTTGCCACCGATTAAATTAGTGACGCACGAAAGTCATTGGCAGCTTATTTTTCCTGAGGGTTGGTTGCGCGAGCATCCATTGATTGATGCGGAATTGGCAAATGAAAAATGGCTTCAACACAAAGTAGGTTGGCCACTTAGTTTTAGTTAAGTTAAAGAGTTTTCAGGTTGCGCTTACCCCTTGGTAATCACAACCTTACTTATTCAACAATTTAATACAGTAGACTGTACATTTTGCGCCGAGCTGCAGATTTTAAAGGGTCTCCATCTGGCATTGCATTAATGATGTCCAAAGTGAACTTTCGCGCGTCGCCAAAACCCAAGTCTTTTCGTAAAACACTAAATAACAAATCTAGTGCGTCTTCCGCTTTGTTAGCCTGGTGTAGTTGAATAGCCAAATCGACTTTAATTTGTAAATCATCTGGGTTCTGTACTAACTGCTCTTGTAACTGCTTGATTTCCGGGGATTCCGCAGCCTGTTCTGCCAATTCAATCTTACCTAATACACTGTGGTAGTACCCATTTTGGTCCACCAATGTAATGGGTTCTAGGAGCTCTTTGGCTTGATTGACATTCCCTAATTCAACATAACAATCGGCCAATACAAGTCTAATATCAACACGCTGTGCGTCTAAGTCATGGGCTTGTTTCGCAGTGGTAAAGGCGTTTTGGTAGTCTCCTTGATTAATATACGCCACAGCTTTCTCGTATAAGCCATCTTCAGCATTGGGCAGATGTTTTTCCAACAACTCTTGGATTTGCTCTTCCATCATTGGGCCAGCAAAACCATCTACCGGTTGTCCGTCTTTGACTAAAATGACCGTGGGCAAACTTTGAATACCAAATTGACCCGCTATTTGTTGTTCTTGTTCGCAATTAACGCGGGCGTAGATAAGGTGCTCGCTATGCTGTGCGGCTAATTTCTCCAGTATCGGCGATAATTGCTCGCACATTTCTAAATTGGGAGCCCAAAAATCAACTAAAATATGTTTGTGTTTTGACTGTTCAAGAATAACATCCTGAAAATTCTCAATATTCAGATTCACGGTGTTGTGCATTTATCACTCTTTTTGAATTCGGTTTAATGGCAATGATGTGGGGATACTACACAGAAAACCCAACACTACCAATGTCGATTTGTGCTTGTTATATTGGCGCAAATCCCAATTGTCAATTTCGCGACAATATCTATCGCTTTGATGTGTTAGCTTAATCAGTGAGTTACGCAAACTAATAAATTGTGAGTTCCCCATGAGTGAAAAACAATATAAAAGCTTTTCTGAATTTTACCCTTTTTATTTGCAGGAGCATCAAAACGTTACCTGTAGACGTCTGCACTTCATAGGTTCTTCGCTAATATTAGTCTTGCTAGGTTACATTTTATTCAGCCAACAATGGGTGTTGTTGTGGCTTCTTCCAATTTTAGGATATGGGTTTGCTTGGGTTGGACACTTTTTCTTTGAAAAGAATAGGCCTGCAACCTTTACCTACCCGCTCTATAGTTTTGTTGCCGACTGGATCATGTTCAAGGATATTTTAACCGGAAAACTGAAGTTTTAAATTGATCTAAGTCGCTCTATCCACCGATTTGGGACGGATGTCCCAAATGTGCTAATTATCTCCCCAAAATTGCTAGTCTTTGTTATTTATCCCCAATAATCTGCGTTTTAAGCACCCGTGTCCCATATGTGTATCTTCATGCCCCAAATTTGTAACGCGTTTTTCACACCCTTAGATATTCTCATTACGTCGTTAAGGAAAACGACCGACTTTTCAAGGATGTTAAGTCAACGTTTCTAAATGGAAATTAAAAAGGAACTTTTCCTGCGCTTAACGCGCTATGTCAAATATTTTGCTCGCCAGGACGGCACAGGATATCGACACAGGTACGCACGGAAGCAACACGGAAGAATGCCAATGTGGCAAAAAAGTAAGGAAGCTTACGCAAGAAAGCATAATGTCGACAATCTTTCAGACTTGCTCTGCATCGTCACGGAAGATCCGCTCACATGAAGAGGTGACGTCTACATGTATTTTTTGCAAATGGAGCAGTAAATCCATGGAAGGAATTATTCATAAGTAATGAGCCCAAAACCCGCTTTTTAGGAAGGGCTCTGTATAAAAATCGATAGGAAGTGACGTGCAACAGAGTTTATTTAGACAAAATGCTATCGAGCATCAAAAAGATCGGCTACACGGAGAGGTTTTGTTAACTCCCTCACTCCCGCATGTGGTGGCTGCGATTTTTGTTTTACTCTGGTTGGTTGCGGTTTTTGCCTGGTTGGTAAATAGCCAATATGCCCGACAAGAATCTGTAACGGGCTGGTTAGAGCCCACCAATGGTATCAGTAAAGTCTATGCTCACGATGCTTCTGGACACGTGAGTAAGTTGCTTGTTTCTGAAGGTCAAGAAGTGAAAGTTGGAGATCCTCTAGTAGTTGTTAATCGCGGCCGCACCATGGTTAACGGATATAGCGTGGAAAACACCTTGCTCGAAGAATACCAAAAGCAGGATGAACTTCTTAACGCGCAATTACTTAGGATGCAATCCAAAAACAGCATAGAAATAGCAAACACACAACAAGAACTGCACGCGATAGAGGCCGAACTTGAAGGGATAAGCGAACAAATTGCAACGCTCAAAGCAAGGCAGGATTTGGTTGTGACTCGCTTAAAAAACTTTCAGCTGATGAATCAGCGTGGTCATATTACAGATGTTGAAATGGACAATTTGCTAGAACAACAATTGGCTTTGGAAAATGATGAACAACGCCTAGTTCGAGAACAAATCAATCGTCAAAATCAATTAGATTTGCTCAGTAGCAGATTAAAAGTATTGCCATACAGTCAGAAGGATAACGAGGCACAATTGAGAGTAAAACTCAGTGATCTGGCGTTACAAATCGCCCAGATGCGCGGTCAGAAGGAATACGTTTTAAAAGCCAACAATGACGGTGTAGTGAGTAACCTTCATGCCAAAGAAGGGCAGCAAGTCAACGCTTCAATGCCGCTATTGTCAATCATGCCTAACAACAGCCAAATCATTGCCAAACTGCTGATCCCGGTCAAAGCAGCTGGGTTCATTGAGGCGGGTCAAGAAATTGAAGTTCGCTATGATGCCTTTCCTTATCAGAAGTTTGGTTTGTATCAAGCCGAAGTGATTCAGGTATCTACAACAGTGTTGCTTCCGAACGAAGTTAATTCTGTGCCAATACAATTCAACGAACCTGTTTACCTCGTACACGCCAATCTCAACTCCGCATCGGTTGAAGCTTACGGCAAGACCTTACAGCTAAAATCGGGGATGACTCTGACTGGCAATATCAAATTGAGTGAGCGCAGTTTATTGGAATGGATTTTAGAACCACTGATGAGTTTGCGAGGTAGACTGCAATGAGTGCAACCCATATCCAATCTGAAGATAAAGAGTCGCATCCCGAACAACTACTTAAATTTGACCGCGCCAGTTCGCTGCCGATTATTTTACAATCCGAAGCTGCGGAATGCGGATTAGCTTGCCTTGCAATGGTAAGCGCCTACTATGGCTATCAAATCGACTTGTCGTCGTTAAGGAGACGCTTTTCGATATCTGCCCATGGCACAACGCTCAAGCAAATCATGAAAATTGCCTCGAGAATGTCATTAGCATCCAGGGCATTACGACTCGAAATTGACCAACTATCACAACTTCAGACACCTTGTATTTTACACTGGGAAATGAAACATTTTGTTGTTCTTAAACGGGTTTTCAAAGACAAGATCGTAGTACACGATCCTGCGTTGGGAGAGCGCAGTTTTACTTTCGAACAAGTAGATAAATTGTTTACTGGTGTGGCGTTAGAACTAACTCCAACCTCAGAATTCGAACCCGGCGAGCAAAAAAGTCAGCTTAAACTTAAACATTTTTGGTCCAAAATTATTGGTATCAAACGCAGTTTAATATTGATATTTGTCCTGTCCATTTTTTTACAAGTGTTCGCGATCGTGCACCCCTATTACATGCAGACAGTCGTCGACGATGTAATTTTACGCTCTGATACCAACCTACTCACTGTATTGGCTCTGGGCTTTGGTCTACTTCTAATTTTAGATACCGGAACGACCCTTTTGCGTCAAACTGTAATATTGGGGCTGTCCAGTCGGCTCAATATTCAAATGGCTGCCAATGTCTATCGTCATCTAATCCGCTTACCCATGGACTATTTTACCAAGCGACATATGGGCGATATTGTCTCTCGATTTGGTTCTCTACAAAACATCAGAGACTTGCTGACCACGGGCTTAGTAACTGTGTTTGTCGATGGGATTATGGCTATTCTGACGTTGTTAGTGATGTTTTATTATGACGTCAAGCTCACCTTTATTGCTTTGGCGGTTGTCGCCATGTATGCATTTCTTAGATACAGCTTTTACGTGCCGCTTCGCCGATTGAGCGAAGAAAGCATCATGGCACAAGCCAAAGAGAATACCCATTTTATGGAGTCTGTGAGAGCCATACAAACCATAAAGTTATTTGGTAAAGAATCCGAGCGGCAAAGTCAGTGGCAAAACAGACTTGCCGACGCGATGAATAAAAACATTCGATTGAGTAAATGGAATATTGGTTTTGATACGGCGAACAAGTTTCTATTTGGAGTCGAGAACATACTTATCATCTACTTTGCAGCAATCGCTGTGACCAATAACCTATTTAGTGTCGGTATGTTATACGCTTATGTCAGCTACAAAGGTCGGTTCATCTCTTCCATGGATAGCTTGATTGAAAAATGGATTGAATTTCGGATGCTTGAACTGCATTTCAACCGGCTTGCCGACATTGTTCATACACCTAAAGATTTGCTAGTCGAATCTGAATCCCTGTCTTATGAAGAATTTAATTGCGATGAAAAAATACGAGGCCGGATAGATGTCAATGGTATTGGGTTTGCTTACAGTGAACTCGATGAACCTGTCTTTTCAAACCTCAACTTAATCATCCCTCAGGGAAAAACCATTGCCATCACAGGCCCTAGCGGATGCGGTAAAACCACATTACTTAAATGCCTTATGGGCTTATTACAACCCAATACAGGCCAAATAATGATTGATGAAGTGTTGTTGAATCATCGGCCCAATTATCGGCAGTCTATCGCTGGCGTGTTGCAAGAAGACCAATTGCTCAATGGCACCATTGCCGACAATATCGCCTGCTTTGATAACAAAATTGATATGCAGAGGATCGTATTTTGCGCCAACCTCGCCTGCATTCACGACGATATTATGCAAATGGGAATGCAATACAACACACTTGTCGGAGACATGGGTGCGTCTCTAAGTGGCGGACAAAAACAACGGATAGTGCTAGCACGGGCTCTATACAGAGAACCCTCTATTCTATTTATGGATGAAGCCACCAGCCATTTAGATGTCGAAAACGAAATGGCTATTAACAATCACATTAAACAGTTATCGATGACCCGAGTAATTGTTGCTCACCGTCCTCAAACCATTAGCAACGCAGACATAGTGTTGCATATGGAGCATGGGCAGTTAGTTGATATTACTGAGTCGATAAAAACCACCAAAACCAATATTTAAGGAAAAATACTATGGATAATTTACTTGGAATGTATCAAAACAAACTTTCGAAACGTGAAAAACAGGTTGCTGATAAAGTATGTCAGGGTTTGAGTAATCGTTCGATTGCTGATCAGCTATTTATTAGCGAGAGGACGGTTAAGTTTCACTGCACAAACATCTTTAAGAAGTTATCAGTGAACAATCGGAAAATGTTGAGAACGCTTTTTCCGCAACTGTACGAAACAACATAGTCCCGTGTTAGAACAATACAATTCTAGACCTGAAACTGGACGTTCTTAAGCGGAAAAAACTAACAATTTGTCGCATAATTACGTCAACTACACAAGGTGTGTAGTGTAAACAAAATGCAGCAATGCAAAGGAGAATGAAATGGAACATCCGTTCACACATAAAATGGAATTAACCGAGAACACGGTTGAAAAAGTTAGCGCAGGAACAGTCGTAGACATCATCCTTATCGAATGCAAAGAAGGCGGCCCCGTGCCTACAAAACGTCCTCCGATGGGCACAACCATGGCAATAGGCGAAGAAGGCGGCGGTTTTTGCTACTAACTGGCGTTTTGGCTACTTTCTTCTGAGAGTAGCCAATATTAATTAACCCGAATCCTGCATAAGAAATCTCGGCATCGCTTATTTTTACGCTTTATTAACCAGATAGAAGCTATGGTCATATTGAAAATGGTCTTTTATAGGTAGGAGCCGTGATTTATTCCCTTTCAAGGCGAGAGTTATGTTGCAAGGAGGCAGCACAGCATGATTATTATTCTTGGTGCGAAAAACGATTGTCACGCATTGCATATGCTTAACACCTGTCATGAACAAGGTGAGCAGGCTGTGCTGTTTGATTCATCGCAGTATCCTGCCTCATCGAGCATTTCCTGGAACCCATCTAGTTCACAGGGGAGCCTACTGTTACATGATCAGGCCATCAGATTTGATGAGATCAAAAGTGTGTTTTGGAGCAGCATTTCTCAACCTCTTTTGGGTAACGGAACCCATACGCCAATCAACCAAATTGCAATGAGTGATAGTTGCAGCGTTCTACGTACTTTTTTGGACGAAGATAAAATACATTGGGTGAACTCATGGAAAGTGTTCGACCAACATAAAGTAAAGCCTAGACAGTTGGCTCATGCAAAACGTTTGGGTGCGCAGATCCCAGACACCTATATCGGTAATAATGCTGAGGATATCCTCGCTTTCACACTGCGACACGACAGATGTATTTTCAAGCCCGTTTATGGCGGCGCACATGCTACTTTAGTTGGCCCAGAAATGTTGGAAACAACGCGACTCAACGCAGTGTTAAAGTATGCTCCTGTTACCATACAATCCTTTGTCTCGGGCACCAACATTCGTACGTTCGTTATTGGTGATGAGATTTTCAGTGCACAAATTTTGAGCGAAAAAGTAGATTTTAGACTTGAAGATGATCCACAGCACATACCTATTCAATTACCAGACTCAGTGTGTGCATTAGCAAAACAAATTTGTCGAAGCTTTGGCATGGCATGGACAGCCATCGATTGGCGTTTGAACGAAGATGGCGAATACGTATTTTTGGAAGCAAACCCAAGCCCGATGTTCATCCATTTTGAGCGCGTCACGGGGTATCCGCTAACTCAGAGTTTACTCAAGTTATTAACACATTAAAAAATGTGTAATTCTCGTCAATAAAGTATCAGGAGCTGTGCGCTGCTCCTGACCTTAGTTTTCTATTTAGATACTTAGATTAATGGTTTCGTACGATATTAAAAACATGTTCTTCTGAATCAACATACATAGAAACTTGAAGCTCTTTGACGTCGTCCAAGTTTTCTCTGTCCAGGGTGACATATCCAGAGTAAGTATGCATGGGCTTTACAACAGTGTCTGTTAACTGTTGACTAATAAACTCCTTATAATTGACATCTTTACTTAAACCAACAGAATACGCAGTAGAATTGTTTGCTAAAGGAGCAAAGCCTGCGTTTGGCCCCCTGTTGACTGAACGAGTCCCCCGATTTCCTGCATTAGACGTCATGAGTTTAACCATTCGTTCCCTATCAGCTTTAGCTAACTTCGGGTCCAGAATTGTCACTTCCTGTCCATCCGCTAAAACTTTAATATCAGCTAAATTCAAAGCAACGGGTTGTTGGTCTTGATTGACGATGACAACTTTAAAAGCTGGTTTATCAAATTTTGCATTAATGTACTTATCTACTTCAACTATGGCGATCTGGGATTGAGTTGATTGAACAGCACTAAACTTTTTACTCGTGGAGGATTGTTGTGTGCTGTCTGCCTTGGCCTGAAAATCAGGCGTTAAATAACAACCTTGTAATAGAAGAAGAGCACTGACACTTACTGCTAATAATTTCATAAATATATCCTTATTCCTTTGCTATTTTTGCCCCAACTCGGGCCTATAGACAACCTGAAAGTTTCGCCAGATTGACTTAATGACTGTAAACCACTTTTTATTCCGTTGCTAAATAACTGATTGGAATAATAAATTGAACAAAATACAGCATGTGGGCAAAGTCTATGCTAGAGCGTGTTCATAAAAGTTGCCTTTAGAGCTCTTAATTAAAATGAAAATCACTGGGTAATTGGATCTCATTCGACGCTTTTTAACGTATAGTATTCTCACAAAAATAATAGTGACTACCGGGAACCTATCATGAAAAAACACTTGGCTTGGTCACAAGCCCGTTCTGTCTTGCTTAGTTTTAGCTTAATACTTTTTACTTCCAATTTGGCAGCGCAAGAAAGCGAAACCTCAGCCGATACCAATAGTGAAGAAAAAGAAAAGTGGGATGTACTCAATCCTCCTTTTGAATTATCTACCCTTGATATCAATTCAGATGAAGTAACCTGGGCGAGTCTAGACGTCAGTCCCGATGGCGATAGTATGGTGTTCGACACCCTTGGCGACATTTTTATCGTCGACGCTAAAGGAGGCCAAGCCAAGCCGCTCACTCAAGATTTTGCCTGGAATATTCATCCTGCCGTTAGCCCCGATGGTAAAAAAGTCGCCTTCAGTTCTGATCGCGGTGGACTATCAAATATTTGGACGATGAATATTGATGGCAGCGAATTGAAACAGGTTTCTAAAGAAAAAAACAACATCATGCATTCGCCCAAATGGAGTCCAGATGGTGAATATATCATTGCGACCAAGGGCATCATGTCGAGTCGTAGTATCCCGGCAGGTGAAGTGTGGATGTACCACAAATCCGGTGGCGACGGGATTAAGCTAAAAGCACGAGTCAATGGTAAACGCGACCAAAAGAACATTGCTGATCCTGCTTTCTCACCTGATGGCAAATATGTCTATTTCACTCAAGACATCACTTCAGGCACGACATTTAGCTATAACCGTGATCCGTTAAAATCTGTTTTTGCTATCACTCGTTATGAGATGGAAACAGGTGAAGAGGAACGTTTTGTATCTGGCACTGGTGGTGCGATAGTTCCAACACCATCTCCCAATAGTGAACACCTCGCTTTTGTACGCCGAATAAAGAACAAAACCGCACTGTTCGTTAAAAATTTGCGCGACGGCAGCGAAAACGCACTTTATCAGGATCTCGAGCGTGATATGCAAGAAGGTTTTGGTACAGAAGGTTATTTCGCTTATTTTGATTGGACCCCAGATTCAAAACACATCGTTTTTTGGACCGGAGGAAAATTTCATAAAATAAGCGTTGCAGATGGCAAAATCGATACTATCCCTGTATCCGTTTCTACTCAACTCAAGTATGCAGACGCCGTCCGCTTTGATGTAGATGTCGCACCGGATGAATTTGACGTCAAAATGATCCGTTGGGCACAAAAATCACCAGATGGTAAAAATATCCTGTTTCAAGCACTGGGCAAACTTTATGTGAAAAACGTAAAAACCGGCAAAATGAAACGATTAACCAAACAAAATGACCATGATGAGTATTACCCGAGATATTCAAACGACGGTAAAAAGATTGTTTACACCACTTGGAATGACCAATCTTTAGGTTCAATCAGAATAGTCTCTGCCAGAGGTGGTAAAGGAAAAGTAATTAGCAAAGACCCTGGTCATTACGTTGAGCCGAGCTTCTCTGTTGATGGTGAATTAGTCACCTATCGTAAAATCACTGGTGGTTATCTCTTATCGCCCAAATGGTCGGTTGAACCGGGTATATATGTGACGAATCTCGACGATGAAACACACACTCGCGTTGCCAAACGTGGAGTTTCGCCACACTTTTCTGGCAACAACGAGCGCGTATATTTCACTACTGTAGTTGGTGGCACTCCCTTTACCGAAACACAGTTGGTCAGTGTTGACCTAAATGGCGAAGATAAGCGTGAACATTTATACGGTGCAGATAAAATAAGTGAATATCGCCTGTCTCATGACGGTAAATGGATTGCATTTGTTCACCAATACAATGCGTATGTAGCACCATTTAAACAAATGGGTAAACGCCAAAGCATTGGTCCTAAATCGACCTCAATTCCGGTCACTCAGGTGTCCAGTCGTGCAGGAGAATATTTGACATGGCATGCCGATAACCAAGCGGTTAGTTGGTATCACGGTCCATTCTATTTTGAACGTGAATTAAAAGATGCTTTTGCTTTTGTGGATGGTGCGCCAGAAGAGTTACCAGAGCCTGTTGCCGAAGGTTACAACCTTTCGTTTAAGCAAGCTTCTTACAAACCCAATGGCTATAAAGCAATCGTTGGCGGAAATGTGGTGACCATGCGTGATGCAAATAACCAACAGGAAGTCATCGAAAATGGTGTTGTGCTGATTAAGGACAATCGCATTGAAGCCGTTGGCAGTGCTGACGAAGTTAGTGTGCCAGACGATGCCATGGTAATCGACGCAAAAGGCAAGACTGTCATCCCAGGATTGATAGATACTCACGCCCACGGATCACAAGGTACAAGCGAAATCATCCCTCAACAAAACTGGAGTCAGTACTCCAACCTGGCATTTGGTGTGACCACAATTCACGATCCATCAAATGACACCACTGAGATTTTTTCAGCGGCAGAATTACAAAAAGCGGGGAAAATTGTCGCTCCTCGAATTTATTCAACAGGAACCATCCTTTATGGTGCCGAAGCGATAGGCTACAAAGCCATTATCAAGAGCTTTGATGATGCCAAATATCATTTGCAAAGACTCAAGGACGTCGGTGCGATCTCTGTAAAAAGTTACAATCAGCCTCGTCGAGATCAACGCCAACAAGTTCTTGCTGCTGCAAAGGAATTAGGCTTGATGGTTGTGCCTGAAGGTGGCGGTAAATTCCAGCAAAACCTGTCGATGCTTGTAGATGGGCATACAGGCTTGGAGCACTCTTTACCTATTGCTAACGGTTACAACGATTTGACTAAATTGTGGTCGGCGACTAAGTTCGGTTACACACCGACCTTTGTTGTGTCATATGGTGGGTTGATGGGTGAAGAGTATTGGTATGATCGCACTGAAGTGTGGAAAAACGAGCGCCTAATGCGTTATACCCCACATTTCTTGGTCGATCGTCGCTCGATTCGTCGACCTGCCGCTCCTGACAATCAATATAACCATATAGATGTGGCCAAATATGCAAAAGTCTTGCGTGACAATGGCGTTGGTGTACACATCGGCGCACACGGTCAGCGTGAAGGTCTAGCTGCCCATTGGGAGTTGTGGATCATGCACCAGGGTGGTTTTACTGCCTGGGAAGCAATACGAGGTGGCACAATTGATGGCGCAGTTCACTTAGGCATGGACAAACAAATCGGTAGTATTGAAGTCGGTAAAGTGGCTGATTTAGTCGTTATTGATGGAGATGTATTGAGCGACCTGCGTCGAAGTGAATTTGTTGATTATACCGTAATCAATGGACGAGTATTTGAAGCGGCCACAATGAACGAAGTGGGAAGCAAGAAAAAACGCCAACCCTTCTTCTTCGAAATGGACAATCAAAGCTTTATGCCAAAAGAGACTGAAGCCGCTATCCATGAAAAAGGCAAGCGCCATAAGTGGGTGCACTAATTTAACGATCAATGACCTAAGATTCTATGCCTGACATTGAATCTTAGGTCTTATACCAACCCGCATATTTGTTTGCCCTCTCAGTGAACAAAAAATCATGCGGATTGGTATTACTTCTTTCAGCTCCCATAAATGCCCCTGTCAATTCAACCCTTGGAACTGCATAATGCTTTAAAAAACAAAAGGGATTGATTTATGGCAGCCTTTTTAGAGCGTCTGTTTCGTCTACAAGAACATAAAACCACAGCCAAAACTGAAATCATCGCAGGGTTAACGACCTTTGCAGCAATGTCGTACATCTTGGTGGTCAACCCCAGCATATTATCTGCCAGCGGAATGCCGATTGAAGGACTCATCACTGTCACTGCCCTAGCGGCTTGCGTAGGCACCCTGCTAATGGCGTTTATGACCAACTACCCAATCGCCTTGGCTCCTGGCATGGGATTGAATGCATTTTTTGCTTTTACAATATGTATAACCCGTGAAATTCCCTGGGATGCAGCCTTAGGCATTGTGTTCTGGAATGGCATTTTGTTCTTGCTGTTGTCGCTCATGGGAATAAGAAAGAAGATCGCCCAATCTATACCTCACGCGCTTAAAATCGGTGTGCAATGTGGTATTGGCCTGTTTATCGCTTTTATTGGTCTAAAAAATGCCGGCGTTATAATCGATAACCCTGCCACATTAGTCTCCTTGGGAGATCTATCAAGCCCAGTACCCTTATTAGCTTTGATTGGCATCGTCGTGACTATCATATTGGTGGCCCGCAATATTACTGGCGCAATATTGTTGTCTGTTATTCTACTCACAGTCATTGGCATTTTTATTCCTGTCGCAGACGGCAGCCTTACGCCCATACCAGAAGCCATACTCGGCGCACCTGAAAGTATCTCGACGACTTTTTTTGCTATGGATATCATGTATCCATTAACCCATTTTGCGACAACCTGGGATCTTATTTTCGCCCTTTTATTCGTGAATATGTTCGACACCATCGGTACGTTAATTGGTGTTTCGCGAAAGGCTAATTTGCTAGATAAGAACGACGAACTACCCAAGATGGGACAGGCAATGACAGCCGATGCTACAGCAAGTGTTGCGGGAGCCGTATTGGGAACGTCACCTGTTACGTCCTATGTGGAATCTGCGTCTGGCGTCTCTGCAGGTGGGCGAACCGGAATGACTTCCGTTGTTGTGGGTCTGTGTTTTATTTTGGCTTTATTTTTAACGCCGGTGATGAAAATCATACCTATTGTGGCCACAACGCCGGCACTGGTCATGGTAGGAATATTCATGATGGAATCTTTTCGCCAATTAGATTTTGATGATCTTCCTTCTGTTGCAACCGCTACGGTTGCCCTGCTTGCTATGCCTTTGACTTTCAGTATCAGCGAGGGCATAGCGTTGGGCTTTATAACCTATGTTGGCGTGAGCCTAGGAATGGGTAAATATAAACAGATCTCGATAGTCACCTACTTAATGGCCTTAGTATTTTTATTGCGATACCTCTTAGATTTAAAATAATCTGTCAATGAAGCGAAGTAAAATCTACTTCATAGCTCACTCGCACCTTCAGTCGTAGTCGGTTTGAGCAATGCAATGGTTACTGCTCGTCGCTGGATAGGCAATGATCTATGAGGATAGGCATAATGTGGTAAAGTGGTCAACTCAGCGGACTTATCCGCAAAGTATTCATAGCATCAAATGCGTTAGAACGAATTCAACGCTTTGTAACAACTCGGAGAATTAATAATATGGAATTTGTGTTTGACTACATTTTAACAGTACAAACTGCGATATTGGTTTTTGTCGTTGTTCTTTTAAAGTCTTCGGTGAAATTTGTACCGCAAAACCGTGCATTTTTGATTGAACGTTTTGGCAAGTTTCAGTCGACAAAAGAAGCTGGTTTGAATTTTATTGTTCCTTTTATTGATACGGTCGCAGCAGATCGTTCGTTGAAAGAACAAGCTGTCGACGTACCTGAGCAAAGCGCAATTACCAAAGATAACATTTCATTGAGTGTTGATGGGGTGCTGTATTTCAGAGTTCTTGACCCTTACAAAGCGACCTACGGCGTTGACAATTATGTGTTCGCTGTCACCCAACTTGCACAAACCACAATGCGTTCAGAACTGGGTAAGATGGAGCTGGATAAAACCTTTGAAGAACGAGACATGTTAAATACAAATATTGTGTCATCCATCAATGATGCAGCAGGGCCATGGGGTATTCAGGTTCTTCGTTACGAAATTAAAGATATTGTGCCGCCTCAATCGGTAATGGAAGCGATGGAAGCACAAATGAAGGCGGAACGTGTTAAGCGTGCTCAAATCCTCGAATCAGAAGGTGACCGTCAAGCGGCCATTAACCGAGCAGAAGGTGACAAAGCTGCAGTCGTATTAGCGGCAGAGGCCGATAAAGCGGAACAAGTGTTGCGCGCTGAAGGTGAGGCTAAAGCCATAGTCGCGGTAGCTGAAGCCCAAGCAGAAGCTATCCGCAAAGTCGGTGTTGCAGCAAATACTGAAGAAGGCCAAAAAGCAATACAACTCGACTTGGCAACAAAAGCCATCGAAGCCAAACAGGCTATTGCCAAAGAGTCATCGGTAGTCCTATTACCCGACGGCAACACAGAGACCGCTTCTGTCGTTGCTCAAGCCATGACTGTTATTAATTCGATGAATCAAGGCAAAGCATAATGGAGTGGTTTACACAGAATCTTGCCCAGAGTCTGATCGTCATTGGACTGGTTTTGTTGGCTGTTGAAATTGCTATCCTTGGGTTTTCAACCTTCATACTGTTTTTTGTCGGCTTAGCGGCAGTGTTTGCGGGCGTGTTGATGTTTGTTGGCGTGATCCCAGAAACCTTGATGAGTGCTGCACTTGCGGTTGGGCTTATCACAGCAATGGACGCTGCTCTATTGTGGAAGCCGCTTAAAAACCTGCAATCGAAAGTCGATAAGCAACCTGCGCAAAATGATCTAATCGGACATACGTTTATGTTGGATGAAGATCTTAATCCTGCGTCTAACATCGAATACCACTATTCAGGTATTCAGTGGAAATTAAAAAGCTCTAAATGTATCCCTGCGGGCACCATGGTAAAGGTGGTTAAAAACGCCGTAGGAATATTCTACGTCGAACCAGAAGAATAAAAAAAGCGCGCACCTTGATGTGTGCGCTTTTTTAAGTCTGTAGATTAGCGATTGCGACCATAAGCTTCGTGAGACGATACCCAGTCAGAGGATGATATCGCTGAAGCTAGGGATATCTCTCCTGCTAAAGCAACCGCACCAATTATCTCCGCAAGCTTGTATACGCGATCGCGCCCATAGCAATCCATCAATTGTAGACACTCTTTTTGAGTTCCAATACCCGTTCCACCGCCATAGGTTGCAACGATTAGCGAAGGTATCGTCAAGGAAAGATATAAATCGCCCTCGTCGGTTAATTCAGAGTACAGTATCCCAGCGGAGGATTCAGACACATTCGCCACATCTTGACCGGTCGCAATAAACATGGCTGTTATGCCATTGGGCGAATGTAGACCGGTATTATTCACTCCTGACAAAAACGAACCCACTGCAGCAACACGACCGTGATAATCAATTTGTTTGGGCTCAACCCGCATCACTTTTAATAAATGTTCTCGTTTTATCGTGGCCTCAGCGACAACCCGTTTGCCACGGGTACGCATGATGTTTATTTGTGAGGCCTTTTTGTCTGTGGCAAAGTTTGATTCCAAGTAAAAATCAGTGATCCCAGGGTAGTGGTCGAGGATCCAGCCGCAGGCGGCAAAGGTCGCCCTACCAACCATATTCTGCCCTGCGGCATCGCCGGTTTTGTAATTAAACCGCAAAAACGCAAATTTATTCGACAAAATGTGGTCGATATAAGTCAGATTCGCCACACTTGAAGTGGCCTCGGCTTCATGCTTGATGGTATCAAAATTATTTTTTACCCAGCCAACAAAATCACGCGCTCCCCGGGCATTTTGGAAGACAAATACTGGGGCGCGCTGCATCGCATCGTCAACCACAGTGGAAGTTATTCCGCCACTCATGTTCAACAACTTCATCCCCCGAGTGTAAGACGCAACCAAGGTGCCTTCTGTCGTAGCTAAAGGAACTATAAACTCTCCTTTAGCGTGCTCTCCATTGATCAATACCGGCCCAGCCAATCCAATAGGTACCTGGGCGACACCAACAAAGCTTTCGACGTTGCCAGCCAATTCTGAAGGGTCAATAGAATATTTAGCAATATGGTTAACTTTGCCACCGGCAAAGTTTTCAAAAAACTTCTGTCTGGATTCAATGATATCTGGACCATAATCATTGTGTTCGTCGCGAGGTATTTTTTTCGGATCATGTTTGATTTCAGTCACCACGTCTTCGACGTCAAATTTAAGCGTTCCAAAAGGAGAGGCTTTAAATGAGATCCCCAATTTGTACTTTTCACTGTGTAATGACTGATCAAATTCAATCATCACAGTAATTACACTTTTTAGGGGAAAATCGACTTCACCATGCTCATTCATTTGTTCGAACGACAATCTAGTGTCTGCGCCCACCTGAAATGAAATTTGTTTAGGATCGACTTTATTGCCATCAATACTAATCCACAACAGTTCATTCAATTTGGCGTCTTTAAGTCTATTTTTGAGTTTAAACGACACGCCATCATCGGTTTTGACTAAACTACCGTGGGTGTAGAGCTGCTTTAAAAGGATACTGGGAATGAACACGTTTTATTCTCCGTTTTTTAGTGCCTAAACGAGAGCGAGTGGGTTGTAGTTACATGATTTGGCAGCAACAACCATCACGACCTATCATTCAGGATAGTGCAAATAGCCAATTTAGTAAGAATCGATACGAGTTGAATTGACACAGATCAGTGAGATGGCATTTAATGGACTTTACCATTTCGAGTACGAACAATTATTTATTCACCAAAAGGCTAGGTTATGTCGTCAAAAGAAGAAATCGAACAATCCTTTGTTACGCTTAAACAAACCGTACCTTTGTTAGTGAAACACAAAATTTCGGCCGTCCCTTCCAATTACGCCCTCTGGTACACCTATGTCAGTAATGAATCACCCAAATTGAACGAAGAATTAGATGCTGCAGTTGAAAGTGAGCTTCCCATATCGGAATTGCGCGCCAAAGATCTATATCGCAGTTATGTGAGCGATACCGAAGAGGTAAATGCTTGGGACTTACGCCAGTCACTTGAAGGGATGATGATTGAACTGTCTCAATCGCTCAAAGACACCAAATCTGACACCCAGGATTACAAAAAAGTCATGGACGTATGCATTGATGATTTAAGTAAAGTAGAGAAAGAGGGCTGGTCAGTCGAAGAAGTTCTTGGGTTGGTGCGAAATATGGTTAAAGAAGCACAAACCATTAGGCAAAGCACCATGAGCTTTAATGGCGCATTAGCAAGTGCTGAAAAGGAAATTGCCAGATTAAAAGCGCAACTAGAAGCTAGTCAGCAAGAAGCCTTATACGATGCGTTGACTGGATTGTGTAATCGGCGCTATTTTGATTCTGAGATAGCTAGCAAAATGGTCCTGGAAAAAGTCAGCCTGGGACTTATCGATATCGACCATTTTAAGAAGATTAATGACAATTACGGGCATCAGATGGGTGACTTGGTATTAAAAGCCGTTGCTAAGAAATTGCAGTCTTGCTGTCGTGATAATGCTCAGGTGTTTCGCTATGGCGGTGAAGAATTTGCGGTATTGATGCCTGGTTTTGACGAAAAACGCGCCAGACATATGGCTGATGTGATGCGCCGAAGCATTGAAAAAATCACCGTGAAGGACCGCCGCTCTGGCCAATCCTTAGGTGATATCACAGTCTCTGCAGGGGTCGCGCAATTGAAATCTAAAGAACAACAAAGCGAATTAATCGAGCGCGCAGACAAACTATTGTATGAAGCTAAACGGTTAGGCAGAAATAGGGTGATGCCAATTTAACTAGCCTAGATCTGTTGGTGGTCATTGCGCGGCCGACAGTGGCTGCGCGTATCTCAATAAATCTAAATTCTCAGCGGCAAACGCGTCAAGCATAATCGTCCCGCCAAATCCGATAGCTACTCACTCCTCGCAACTTTTTGCTGTTCTGTAGTGAGAGAATCTCTGATCTTTTAACACATATTCTAAAGCTACCTATCACGTAGCAATTTTTAATTAATGTATTAAAAGGAAAAACAAGATGAACAATAAGGTGATTAGTAAGGTGCTGAGGCTGTCTCTCCTGTCAACTTTGATTGTCAGTGCAGCTAGCCACAGCGCGCTCATAAATCGCGGAAATGGTCTCATTTATGATGACGTATTGAATATTACCTGGATGCAAGATGCCGGTTACATTCAAACTTCCGGCTTCGATGCAGACGGTTTAGTTAACTATAATTCAGCTGCAAATTGGGTAGACAATCTGGTATTTAGCGGATACGACGACTGGCGTTTACCAACCATTTCTCCAGGAGATGGCGTCAGCTTTAATGTCGCATTCTCGTTTGATGGTTCAACGGACAGAGGTTTCAATAACGACGGTACAAATAATGAAATGGGCTACATGTTCGCCAACAACTTAAACAATACCTCATTTTTCAACAGCTTTGGTGTGGGTTCACAATCTGGACCAGGGGATTTCAGTAGTAGTTTCTTTGACGGTGAGACGGGAGAGCTGTTTAGTTTTACAAACGTTGGATTGAGTTATTGGATGGACCCTGCAAATAACCCAATTAACAATGCGGCTTGGGGTTTCAATTTGAGAAATTTTACTGACACCCCAACAGGCGAATCACAATTACTGGGTCTCCCCTCTGGTTTGGGTGTTTGGGCCGTGCGTGATGGTGATGTGGTACAGGTCAATGATCCGGATCCCAATCAAGATATTCCAGAGCCTGGTACATTCGCCCTGTTCGGCTTTGGGCTTGCTGGATTATTGTCAGCAAGACGGCAAATGCTTGGCTAGAATTCTTTATTCCCTAAAACCGTCGGTGACTTGCCGACGGCTATCACTTGAAATGTGCCTAAGAAATCAGAGCTAATAGCTTGATTTCAATGTTTTTTCTTGCTGCTTTAACCTCCAAAACTTAAGTTGCTGAATTTTAAAGCAAATGAAACAATGTAACCTGTCGAAATATCTTGTATAATGCCGCGCAATTTTTTATTAGACACAGAGTGGACCAATGTCAGACTTATCGCATTACAGAAATATCGGTATTTTTGCCCACGTTGACGCGGGTAAAACGACCACCACAGAACGAATTTTGAAGCTTACTGGTAAAATTCATAAAACCGGTGAAGTACACGATGGTGAATCTACTACAGATTTCATGGAACAAGAAGCTGAGCGCGGTATTACTATTCAGTCTGCTGCGACAACCTGTTTTTGGAAAGATCACCGTTTCAACATCATTGATACCCCTGGACACGTTGACTTCACAGTTGAAGTATATCGTTCATTGAAAGTACTTGATGGTGGTGTAGGTGTATTCTGTGGATCTGGTGGTGTTGAACCGCAGTCAGAAACTAACTGGCGCTATGCGAACGACTCAGAAGTTGCTCGTGTCATTTTCGTTAACAAACTTGACCGTATGGGTGCTGATTTCTACCGCGTTGTTAAGCAAGTGAAAGACGTACTTGGCGCTAACCCTCTTGTGATGACATTGCCTATCGGTATCGAAGATGACTTCGTGGGTGTTGTTGACGTTCTTGAGCAGAAAGCGTACGTATGGGACGACTCTGGTCTGCCAGAGAATTTTGAAGTGCAAGATGTTCCTGCTGATATGGTAGATAAAGTAGCAGAATACCGCGAAATGTTGGTCGAAACGGCAGTTGAACAAGACGACGATCTAATGATGGCTTACATGGATGGCGAAGAGCCTTCTATCGAAGATCTAAAGCGCTGCATCCGCAAGGGTACTATCGCACTTGATTTCTTCCCTACACTTTGTGGCTCAGCGTTCAAAAACAAAGGTGTGCAAAACGTACTTAACGCAGTAGTTGATTATTTGCCTAGCCCAACTGAAGTTGAAGCTCAACCATTGACTGACGAAGTTGGTGAGCCTACGGGCGAAGTGGCAACGGTTTCTGTTGACGAGCCTTTCCGCGCATTGGCATTTAAAATTATGGATGACCGCTTTGGTGCCTTGACCTTCGTACGTATTTACTCAGGTCAGTTAAACAAAGGCGATACTATCCTCAACAGCTTTACAGGTAAAACTGAGCGTGTTGGCCGTATGGTTGAAATGCACGCCGATGACCGTACTGAACTAAGTTCAGCTAAAGCTGGCGATATCATTGCAATCGTTGGTATGAAGGCAGTTAAAACGGGTCATACACTTTGTGATCCTAAGCACCCTTGTACACTAGAACCAATGATCTTCCCTGAGCCTGTAATCTCTATTGCCGTGTCACCTAAAGACAAAGGTTCAACTGAAAAAATGGGTATTGCTATCGGTAAAATGGTCGCAGAAGATCCTACGTTCCAAGTTGAAACTGACGAAGATTCTGGTGAAACCATCCTTAAAGGAATGGGTGAACTTCACTTAGATATCAAAGTTGATATCTTGAAGCGTACTTACGGCGTTGAGCTAGAAGTGGGTCAGCCACAGGTTGCATATCGTGAAACGATCACCCAGCCTGTTGAAGATTCTTATACGCATAAGAAACAGTCTGGTGGTTCTGGTCAGTTCGGTAAAATTGACTACCGTATTCGCCCTGGTGAGCCAGGTTCTGGTTTTGTCTTTAAGTCTGTGGTTGTTGGCGGAAACGTTCCTAAAGAATTCTTCCCAGCGATCGAAAAAGGCTTCAAAGGTATGATGGATACCGGTGTTCTTGCTGGTTTCCCTGTTCTTGACGTTGAAGTTGAATTGTACGACGGTGGATTCCACGCGGTCGATTCTTCTGCTGTAGCATTTGAAATCGCTGCAAAAGGCGCTTTCCGTCAATCAATTCCAAAGGCAGGTGCACAACTTATTGAGCCAATCATGAAAGTTGATGTATTCACGCCAGAAGATCACGTGGGTGACGTAATTGGTGACTTGAACCGTCGTCGCGGAATGATCAAGGATCAGGAAGCTGGTGTAACTGGCGTACGCATTAAAGCTGACGTACCACTATCAGAAATGTTCGGTTACATAGGATCGCTTCGTACAATGACATCAGGCCGTGGTCAATTCTCTATGGAATTCAGCCACTATATGCCTTGTCCTACAAGCGTTTCAGAAAAAGTTATCGCTGAAGTTAAAGAGCGTAACGCTAAGTAAATCTGTTACTGAGTTATAAAAAAACCCTGGCTTCGGTCAGGGTTTTTTATTGCCTATTGAAAAGTAGCGTCGGTCGTTTAACACTAACGTTTTAGCTTATCACCGTGGAATGCCAAGATGACAATCTCAACAGTTGCAGCACTACAATTAGGCTCTACAGATACAACAAGTACAGTTCAAAAAATAATGAGCTACGAGCAAGAAATTATTCAATTAGGCTGTGATTTGGTTGTACTCCCTGAAGCAATTTTGGGCGGATACCCAAAAGGAGAATCCTTTGGAACCCAGCTAGGATATAGACTACCTACTGGTAGAGAGACATTTTTAAACTATTTTGATCAAGCTATCGAAGTGCCGGGAGAAGAAACCCTTGCTCTAGCTGAATTTTCTGCCAGGTGCAAAATTCATTTGGTCATTGGCGTCATAGAAAAGAGTGGCAGCAGCTTATACTGTACAGCGTTATTTTTCGATCCAAAACACGGCTTGGTTGGAAAACACCGAAAGCTAATGCCAACCGGCACTGAACGGCTGATTTGGGGAATGGGAGACGGCTCTACTCTACCCGTCTTTGATACTACTTTGGGAAAAATAGGTGCAGCCATATGCTGGGAAAATCACATGCCTTTATTACGAACTGCCATGTATGCAAAGGGCATTGAGATTTGGTGCGCTCCCACAGTGGATGAACGAGACATATGGCAGGCAAGTATGCGGCATATTGCTCACGAAGGCCGCAATTTTGTCATAAGCGCTTGTCAGTATCAGCCCTCGCCAAAAGCTTCGGGTCGTCAGCTTGAGGGCTGGGACGAAGATCGAGCGATGATACGTGGTGGTTCAGTGATTGTTGACCCAATGGGCGAAGTACTTGCCGGGCCTCTTTATAATCAAGAAGGTCTTATCACTGCTCAAATCAATATCAAAGATATTGTCAAAGCCCGTTATGACTTTGATGTTGTAGGCCACTATGCGCGGCCGGATGTTTTTAGTCTAAACGTTGATGAAGCTCAAAAGAACTCCGTAAATTTTATTGATTCGACAAAACTAAAAGTTGATTAATATCGTGGTCGAGATTTGATTAAATGTCTGGCGACCTCGCCTTTAACCATTTCCTGAATATGCTCAGAGGCGAGGAAATCGTGAGGGAAACCCAAATTAATCTGCGTTGCGTTGCTTAAGGCACGTAAATCCTCTTCGCCAAGCCTCAAGGTTGCCGCAGCAATGCTGTCTTGAATTTGCTCAACTTTGCGCGCACCAACAACTGGGATAAAACGGTAGCCCTGCGACCAAATCCAAGCCAAGGCAACCTGAGTAGAAGTAACCTGATACTTATCGGCAATCGCGTCTACTTGGCGGGCAACCGCCAGATTTGCTTCAGATGATCTGCCCTTTTCAGCATTGCCAGCTGTGCGCTTACTGTCTAACTCAGCAACCCGAGTATATTTGCCTGTTAATACGCCACCGGCCAATGGCGCCCAGGCTGTCACACCCAAATCAAAATGCTGCGCCATCGGAATGAGATCTCGTTCTACGTCTCGTTGAAGCAAGTTATACTCTGCTTGCAAGCCAATAAACTGTGTCCATCCTCTAAGCTCTGCCATGACGTTAGACGCACTCACTACCCAAGCAGGCGTATCACTGATACCGATATAGTTGATCTTGCCTTGGCGAACCAAATCATCCAACGCGCGGATAGTTTCTTCAAAAGGCGTGTCGTCATCATAAGCATGTACCCAAAGCATATCGATATAATCGGTGTTTAGCCTTTTTAAACTGCCTTCTACAGCGCGCATCATGTGCTTGCGTTGATTACCAGAACGGTTAGGGTCGGTATGATCCATCGACAACGTGTACTTGGTGGCTAAGACCATGCGATCACGATCTCTCTTCAACCAATTACCGATATATTCCTCGGTCTGCCCATTGTGATATTTGTCAGCTGTATCAATAAAGTTTCCACCCGCTTCGGCATAGGCACTTAATATGTTATGACTGGTTTTCTCGTCTGCACCAAACCCCCAATCCTGGCCAAAACTCATTGTCCCCAAACACAACTCGGACACCCGCAGACCAGACTTCCCTAGCAATTTGTAATTAAGCACGGTAAATCTCCGCAGTCGTTATTTAAGTAGACTTAGCAATTCAGAGGCAACACCCTCGGAAGATGCGGGATTCTGGCCTGTTATTAAGTTCCCATCACGCACTACAAATGACGTCCAGTCTTCTCCGCATTGAAAATCTGCGTTAGCGTCGCACAACATGTCTTCAACCAAATATGGAACCACATCAGTCAATTCCACAGCATCCTCTTCAGAGTTAGTAAATCCTGTCACTGTTTTACCATTAACTAAGGACAAGCCATCTTGCCTTTTCACATCCTTAAAAACGCCAGGAGCATGGCACACTGCTGCAACAGGTTTGCTTGCGTCGAAAAACTCAGAAATCAGTCTGATGGAATCTGCATCATTGGTTAGATCCCATAGCGGTCCATGGCCGCCTGGATAAAAGACAGCATCATAGTCAGCGCTATTTATTTCCGCTAATTTGACCGTATTTGCAAGTTGTTTCTGTGCGTCTTCATCTTGCTTGAAGCGATCTGTTGCAGCCGTTTGAAAATCAGTCTCATCACTTTTGGGATCAATCGGAGGTTGGCCGCCTTTTGGCGAGGCTAAGGTGACCTCAGCGCCATTATCGATTAGCTCATAATATGGGCTGGCAAATTCTTCCAACCAAAACCCTGTTTTGAGGCCGGTATCGCCTAGTTGGTCATGTGAAGTGAGGACTATTAAAACGTGCATTTGCATTTCCTTTTTGTGTTTTATGATTGATTAATAGTCTAATTGTCATTTTCAATATAGACTAGTGGGTAATTTCCATTCTCTTTGTTAGCTTATATTTGACAATGAATGACCCACTTTTAAATGAAATTCGTGGAATGTTGGTGTTTGCTAGAGTTGTTGATGCTGGGAGTTTTTCTTCTGCCGCTAAGCGTATTGGTATCAGCCGTGCTGTAGTGAGTTATCAAATTAAACAGCTAGAACAGCGCCTAGGCGTTCGTTTATTAAATCGAAGCACGAGAACAACAAGCACCACTACCGCTGGTCGAACTTACTATGAGCGTTGTAAGATCATCTTAGAACAGGCAGAGCGAGCCCATAGTGATATTCAAAATTTACGCGAAGAAGCGGTTGGTAGAGTGTCTTTAGCATGCCCGGTTAATTTGGGTTTACGCTGGATTGTACCTTTAGCCAATGCATTCAGAAGGCGCTACCCCAATATTGAATTGGATATTAACTTTTCAGAAAATATTACGGATTTGATCCAAAGCGGAACAGATATCGCGGTGCGTTCTGGACCGCTTCAAGACAGTGAACTACATGCGGTAAAACTCACCGATTTAACGCGGCATATCTGCGCATCTCCTGAATATTTTACATCCCGATCTATCCCTCAAACTATTGAGCAGTTGCAACACCACCAATGGATTGTTTATAGCAGAACGTCAAACAAACTTTCGTTAAACAAGGGAAATGCGTCATTTACTTTTGAAATAAAAGGAAGCCTAAACACTAACGATGCAGCTGCACGCCTGCAATTTGCATTGGCTGGACAGGGGCTAGCGGTTATACCTTTTTACGATGCAGAACAGGTGCTCGCGAACGGAGAGCTCATCGAAATAATGCGTGACTATCAGTTACCCAAGCTCGAATTGTTTGCTGTTTTTCCACAAGGGGCAACGCAGGCAAAGGCCGTCGAGCTCATGTTGGATATGCTAAAAAAATATCCGCCACACAAGGTGGCGGATATAAATTTATTTACATAAATAACGTTAAGCGTTACTCAACCGTATCAACAAACTCTTTAGTGTCTGCAACGACGGTGCTGTGCTGATCACCCGACAAGTCACCAAATGTTTCTAGGTGCTTCTTGTTGAAAGAGTACTTTGCTTTGTTTACGTTAAGTAGCATTTGTTGTAATTCTGGACTGTTCTCTACATGCTTGCGAACGGCCGCCAGATGTTGTTTACGAGCCTTAGCAAAGCGGTTCTGTAACGCTGCGCGGGTTGGCAATTTGTACAATTGATTCTGGAATCGATTGGCAAGTTGCGCTCGTCCTCGCAATGCTGTTTGCGTCAATAAATATTTTATTTCGCTCACATATTTAGGCTCGCACACGCGTTTATCCGTGATATGGCTGAATGAGTTCTTTTTCGTTTTACAGTCTATTTTAAATGACTCATCGTCCATCATTTCATTTAGGGCAGCGTAGAAGTTATCTTCGGCAAATTCCAGCTGTTCTCTGAAAAAGTGCAAAGGCTGAGAGCCTGTAATAGTAATAATCTCTATTTCCTTTTCAGTCTGGCTTTGCTGAGCATCGGCTTCGCTAGTATTAATCGCCGAAGCTGAATACGTGACAACAGAAAGTCCAATTATTGCACCTAGGCGAACGATGTTACTGAAGAGATTGTTTGTACGATTTTTTTCCATTTTACTTTTCCTTTATTGTCTAGATAAGAATTGCTATTAAGGGTTGTCTTTGAAGGCTTCACGGGTATTTACTGTTTGGCTAACGGAGGCGCAACAGAACAGTACCGCGACACAAAAATGTGGGAATACTCTTAGGAAAAAGTGCATTGCTTTGCTTTCCATGTTGCCGTTCCATCTTAGCTACTTAATTTAAGCTTTGTTCAAAAAGCCTTATAAGTCAAATGATTGCATATTGCTAAAAGCCATAAGTAATTCTAGACCTCATGAAGACTGACAAAATAATGCCTTTGAGCTATCGTTAAAAAGCCTGCAGGACGTTGGTAAATTTATTCAAGGAGAAGATATGAAACACATGACACAAATCGGCGTTAGCCAAGTTAGCGGCGGACAAGGTTTAAGCCAATTTCACATTGAAGAAATCCAAGCTTCAAATTGGTCGGGGGGCTACGATTCAGGACAGCACTCAAAAGGTGGAGAGAGGCTAAGCTGGTATTTAGCGAGCCGTCGATTTATGGATCATTTTGACCCAATATCGGTAAGATAAGAAAGAATAGCTTGGGCTTCAGGCCCAAGCTAAACCAAATTAACTGTATGTAGATTTAAACTTGGCGATGTTTCCACGAGCCTCGCTTAAACACTGCAACACCAACGACAGTCATCAGTGATTGTGCAAAGACAATAGCCCAAAACACCCCAGAGGGTCCCCAGTTTATTCCGACAGCTAACGCATAGGCCAGTGGAATTTGAACGACCCAGAAGCACAACAAATTAATCTTTGTTGGTGTCATCGTATCGCCGGCACCGTTAAATGCTTGCACAACCACCATGCCCAAACCATAAAAGCCAAACCCCACACTGATGCAGCGAAGGCACCTTACTCCATACTCCGCGACTATGGGATCCGAGCTAAAGGCAGACACTATCAACGGCGCAAACACAAAAAGTATCGCCGCTACAATCAGCATAAATCCAACATTGTAGCGTGCGACTTTCCAAACTGACTTTTCTGCTCTTTCAGATTGTTTTGCTCCCAGGTTTTGCCCCACGAGAGTAGCCACAGCATTGCTCAATCCCCACGCAGGTAAAAGGGTGAACATGACAACTCGAATGGCGATGGTATAACCCGCGACCGCTGCACTACCGTATGTCGCAACGATTCTCACCAATACAACCCAACTAGCCGTTGCCACCAAGAATTGCAAAATGCCCCCAGTTGACACTTTCACTAAGCTCCACATTTGAGCAACCTTTGGTGTCAGTGCATGCAAGGACATACTTATCCTGCCCACATGTCCTCTGAGGTGATATAGCTGATAAATAACGCCGACGCCACGACCAATGGTGGTTGCCACCGCAGCGCCAGTGACTCCCATTTCAGGAAACGGGCCCCAGCCAAATATCAAAATTGGATCCAGTACGATATTAATGCCATTTGCTAACCAAAGTGAGCGCATCGCAACCGAGGCATCACCGGCACCGCGAAAAATCGCATTGATCAGAAATAGGTAGAATATGGTAATTGACCCACACAACATGATGGTTGTGTAACTAGTTCCGATAGCTAACACCGAAGCGTCGGCGCCCATGAACAACAAAATGTCCTCAGCGAACAAAAGTCCAACCATGCCAACAATGGAAGCAACTATTAGTCCCAACCACAGGGCTTGCCCAGCAATTTCGTTCGCTTGTTGAATATCTTTTTCGCCGACCCGTCTGGCAACCATTGCGGTTACCCCCATGCTCAATCCGATAGCAAGCGCATACAACAATGTCAGCACTGCCTCAGTCAGCCCAACAACGGTAACGGCTTCAAACCCTAAGAAGGAAACGTAAAAGATATCTACAAGGGCAAAAATAGCTTCCATGGACATTTCCAACACCATAGGCACCGCAAGCAAAAAGGCTGCGACACCGATTGATCCCTTGGTAAAATCGTGAGGAACTTTGCCCGATACGGCTTGTTTAAATAGTGGCCACAAGGCAACTTTATGTTGATTATTTTCAGTCATTTGTATGTCCAACGACAACGCCTCGACAGGGCATTTTTAGATGCATTCAACGCGTTTTGTAATAAATTAAGGTGGCGAGAGTTATCGCCGAATAAAATTGTCAGAAAGTCTGACGGGCTTGCGCCTCGGAGATATGTCTAATTAACAACAGAGTCGTGAACAGATAACCGAGGTGCTAGCGGCAATATCAGCAAAGGGAGTGCTGTTGGAATTGTTCATTTACCTGTCCTCGGTTATTAGATGTTTTCTAAGATAAATGTGTGAACCAGAAGTGTCAACCTATCAACCCCACTTTTTTTGTGTGTATTGTGTATCGGACCGGACACCGATTTTCAACATTTGAGTTTTCAGCGCCTAAAAAGGCGCTGGAAATTGTTTTATTACCTCATCGATGTCTTTAAATGCCTCGGAGGAGAGTGAAATGTCGAAGACCTCTATGTTCTCTTTCAATTGCTGCATCGACGTTGCCCCTATGATGGTAGAGGTGACACCATCGACCTTGTCACACCAAGCCAACGCAAGTTGGGAGGGTGTCAAATCATACTGTTTGGCGATCCTAACGTAGCGTTCAATCGCTTGTTCAGAATTTTGCGTATCTCTAAACAACCCCATCCGTTGGGTAATTGTCCAACGACTGCCTTCTGGGCGCTGCCCATTCAAATATTTTCCACTCAACATTCCGCCCGCCAAAGGAGACCAAGGTAAATAGGCGACATCCTCGTGCCAGCAATTTTCTATAAGGTATGGCCAGTCTTTGCTGTGCAGCAAATTGAATTCGTTTTGGATAGAGACCATTTTAGGCAGACTGTGTTGCTCTGCTAACTTTAAATACTGGTTGATTCCCCATGTAGTATCATCTGATAAGCCACAAAAACGAATTTTTCCTGCCTTAACACAATCATCTAATGCCTGAAGGATCTCTAACATTCCATCAATCTGCGTGGCTTTGTCCACGTTTGAAAAACGGATTTGGTTAGGGAAATGTTTCCCGAAATGTGGAGAATTTCGATTTGGCCAATGCAATTGGTACAAATCGACGTAATCGGTCTGTAATCTACTTAAAGATGCATCGATAGACTGTTTTATTGCTTCCCCATCTATGATTTTACCCTCACGAATAAAACTTAGACCAGGGCCTGCTATCTTGGTTGCTAACACTATATCACCGCGCTTATGCGCATTTTTATTTAACCAGTTACCAATAATGGTCTCGGTGCCACCATAGGTATCTGCTGATGGCGGAACGGGATACATTTCGGCGGTATCAATAAAATTAACACCTTCAGAGAGGGCAAATTCGATTTGTTGGTCCGCTTCGGCCTGGGTGTTTTGCACGCCCCATGTCATCGATCCCAAACATACTCTCGAAACCTCGACTCCACTGCTACCTAACTTGGCGTATTTCATTTACTACCCTACTGTCAGTTTGATTACAAAAAGCATACACTAGCATTGCTGCAAGTCTACTGACAACAACCTAGAGAATTCGTAAATTAGATGACTACAATCGACGGTAAACGGCTCAATAAATTTATAAGCGAAACCGGCATATGCTCGCGTCGAGAGGCCGACAAACTAATTGAACAGAACCGCGTTACCATCAATGGCAGGCTACCTGAGCTTGGCACAAAAGTAATGCCGGGAGATACGGTAAAAGTCGATAAAAAAGTCATTGGCGGTGCGGCGAAGAATAAATCTGACCGAGTTTACATCGCTTACAACAAGCCTATTGGTATTACTTGTACGACCGAGCGTCATGTTAAGGGCAATATCATCGATGCCATTGGCCATAAAAAACGAATTTTTCCCATTGGCCGATTAGACAAACCTTCCGAAGGTCTCATTTTGTTGACCAGTGACGGCGATATCGTCAATAAAATATTACGTGCAGAAAATGCGCATGATAAAGAATATGAGGTTACCGTCAATCAACCTATCAGTGAGCGGTTTTTAAAGCGCATGGCTGCGGGGGTGCCAATCCTAGGTACGGTAACTAAACCTTGTAAAATCAATGCAATAGGAAAATTTCGTTTTAATATTGTGCTTACCCAAGGTCTAAATCGCCAGATTAGGCGCATGTGTGAATTTTTAGGCTACGAAGTCACCAAACTTAAACGGACGCGTATCATGCACATTGACTTAGCAAAATTGCGCCCTGGACAGTGGCGCAATCTTACCGATGAAGAAATGCAGCAGTTAAATGCTGCACTTGTACACTCGAAAAAGACTGCCCCAGAGGCCGATGAAAATTAACCTTTGCCACCTATATTTCGTGAGTCGACGTCGCCACTTCCACTTTTATTGATGTGGAAGTCTAAGGCTCCATCTACGTCTACATCTCCTCTGGTGTCCGTCACATCAACAATACCTTGAGCATCTCTCACGTCAATATCACCCGACGAATCTCTAACATTGATATTTCCACCGATGTCACGAAGGGTGATGTCGCCAGAATTGTCTTCTACCTTTACCGCTCCCGTCACTTTGACAATTACGACGTCACCAGACTTATCCTCAACGTTAACTGCACCATTAATATTACGTAAGCTCAGATCCCCTGAGTTGTCCTCGATGGTCAAATTGCCGTTAACATTCTCTACCGAAACGTCTCCAGAGCGATCGTCAATCTCTACCGAGTTGTTTACATTGGCAACAGAAATGTCACCCGAACGATCATTAATTTCCAGCATCATTTCTTTTGGAAAATGCACTTCTATGTCGATGTATGTATTGGAGTTCCAACCCGAATCAACAAACACAGAAATCTGTGCCGAGTTTCGCCGAGACTCTAAGGTTAAGGTGTAATCAGATTTCTCAACCTCTGAGCCACCAAATCGAGCGATAACTCGCACTTCGTCTAAATCATCAATACCAGTGACGTCGATGTCCCCTGCACCAGCATCTATCTGCAGTGTTTGCAGGTCGCTCGCATCCAATTCAAGGGTCTCGGTCTTCCAGGTATCGTCATATGCCATGACGTTAGCGCCTGTAACCAATGTGGTTGCTAATAGTAGCCCTAATGCAAATTTTTGATTCATGATTGTCTCCATCTTCTTTACCTATTTGTAATAAGTCGTAGGGCTTACCAAAAAGGTTTAAATCAACAATTAAATAAATTTAAGCTTGCACACTAGGCAGTGTTTGCTTCACATGAGCTGGTAGTAGCCGCAACACTGTCTTACGGCTTGATTGCCAAAAGGCAGATAACAGCAACAAAGAGCCACCGATACAAACACCGGTAATTGCAAAGCTGTAACTCACCATGCCATAAGTTTGTAAGAGTGTTGAAAATGCATACACAACATAAACTAATGCTGAAATCATTATGGCTCGTCTATCCACGGCAATAGACACCATAGCGAGTAAGATATAAAGAGCAACGACCGCTAGAGACGAATACAATCCACCCACCCCATCGAGGATCCCCATAGACGAGAAGATTGGATGCACTATCATGGGTGCGGATGCGAGATGCAACCAAAACGCAACATCAGATGAGCGTGTTTTTCTTTCTTTGTCTGAGGCGTCCCAGTACATGGCCAAACCAAAAATGAACAATCCAGCTGTAAGCATTAAGGTATTCACCCAAGCCAATGCAAAGGGAAAAATAGTGATAATGGCGGCACCAACGCTGACACTCAACGCGACTACACTCGCAGCCACCGTGATCGGCACTCTAAATCGACGCCAGTGAATCAAAGCTGCAAACAAAGTTAAAGCGCCAGCTATCATAAAGGCATACTCGTTAGGCTGCTCGCTCCACACAATTGGCGTGGCAAAGACTCCTCCAAGGAAACTCAAAAGTAGCACAATGGCAGGTAATGCCATTCTTCTGCGATAAACAAAAAACTCAGCCAACAACCAAGAAACAAAGGCAACACAAGCTGTTCCTAACATAGGAGTAATTTGGAACCCAATCCAAGCTACGGATGCCAAAAGCAAGCCACTGGCAATCACAACAAATACGTCGTTAAAACCAGTTATGAGCCGGAAGTTCTCTTCATCCTGAAGAGATGTTTGTCTTTGTGTGGCAATACCAGAGCGAAATTGCTCCACCGAATTTTGAGTAAAAAAGCCTTCCTTTACTCCATAATCTAGATCTTCATCTGTGTACATTGTATGTACTCCGTTATTATTGAACTCAGCTGAAGTTGTAAAGCAAATGTTAAGCCAGCATAAAATATATATATATTTCATGTGGTTAGAGGACTCGAATTTAAGATTGGCGAAAAACATCCCAGCTGAATGGGAAATAAAGTAAAAAAGTGGTCATTTTCACCACTTTGAATTCGTGCTTTCCCGTTTATTTCTCTATACCAAACTCGATGAAGTAATTAAGTTTTTCTTTTTGCGCAAAATCATCGAGTGACGATTTTAGCATTTCAAAATATGGCGAATTCTTATTTATGGCGTAAAACGTATCTAAGGTTAGTAATGTTTCAACAACAACACTATCTCCGAGCTCTATGTTTTTAAGAGCAAGGTAATACTCCATAGGGGTTTGATAAGAAAGTAACGCATCACTGCGTTTTCGGGCAAACATTTGAATGGCCGAGATTGTATTGGGCAGGTCCAAAAACTCAACGTCTTTGTTTAGGTAAACTTGACGAAAGCCGTTGTAGTCAAAGCCTCTAACCGCAGCTATTGAACCAATTACAGGTATTTCTTTGTATCGATATATATTTAATATTATTTTTCTGAAAGGTTTGTTGGTGAACTCTACATGTGGCGCCAATGCACTGGTAGATTTGATATTGATAGTGAAGTCCAGTTCATTGTTTTCAATCATACGATAAATACGTATTGGAGAAGTGCATACTATATTTATATCAATGTTCAAATGGAGCAATATCTGCCGGGTTTTGTCGATATTGTTTCCAATGCATCTCCCTGATTCTTTTTCGATATTGGTCCCTGGAGGAAACAAAATGGTGCCGAGAGTAACCGTCTCCCTTTCCTGTATTTCGTCTGAGTAAACGCTGATACTTGTCAGACAAAATATGACATACAACATCATTTTCTTAATCAAGTACAAATCTGATTGACCAATATTTAAACACCAACTGCTTGTGATGTTAGCGGTCAATTTAGGTTTTTAAAAGGATTAAAATGTTAAGGGTTACAGTAATCGCAATAGGTTGGGTCGCCCGCTCTAGAATCTACGTTTTTGTATTCTTCATAATTGCATTGGTCACATTTACTCAAATATCCTTTAATTTGCTTTGTTGGCAAACCGCACAATCCGCAAGTCAGTCCGGGCTTAGCTTCTTTTACGACAAAGTTGACCGCGCCACATTTAGGACACAGAGATTCTAATCTTGAAACAAGATCCTGTGCGGCTTTTTGGATCATTTTTTGTCGCGGAGGACACAGATGTGCTCGCAGATCAGGTTCAATTTCAAATGTTGATTCAGAGTTGTGTTTCTCAAACAAGTCGAGTACTTGATCTTGTGACAGCTCTTTTTGAATTTTATCCTGTTCACGGTAGATCCAAAATTGTCCTCCTTGCTCAGTTAACGCTGCCAGCAAGTCTTCTCTTGAATCTGCTTTTACATTGTTTGCCGAACATGGACCTTCAGCATGGGCATACACAACGACTTCTGGAGTTCGTTGGTAGAAACAAAGAATCTCTTGATCCCAATTTATAAAACCAGGTGCAGGACCGCCACCGAAACTCCCTTCACTACCAATACCGATATTTGAACCTGATTTCTGGCAGGCCTTTTTGGCTTTATATAGCGCACACTCTGAAGGAGTCATAGTGCGTTCTACTTCGCCTGAAAACGTGCCTAATTTATCTGTATCAAAACTGTCAATTTCTACTACATCGATAGAGATGTCCGCCAGAATAGGAGCGATAAATTTGGCTTTTTGGTGTTTTGATAGAAGATAGACCGTTTTCAAATGTTTCTCCTTGTTAATTCTTTTACTATGTTACTACTTGAAATCAATTACGGACCATTTTTTTGACTTCATTTGCCTAAGTCACCTTCGCGCTTACTTCACGTCATCCTCGCGATACTCATACGTCTTCCTCGCGAATGCGGGGATCTCTTTAACAAGCCACCATTTTTTAACTACAAACAGGATTGGGGTAGATCTCCGACAAAGAGCACCTCGGGGACGACGTCGCCTTTTTTGGGGATGGCGTCGCTGTTCTATTTTCGGGGACGACGTTTTTTCTGCAGGCATAAAAAAAGCTGCACTAGGCAGCTTTTTTCAATAACGCTTAGTTGTTATGCAATGATTTTTGCTACAACACCAGCGCCAACAGTTCTTCCACGTTACTCCGGGCATCCTGCCCTTCGCCCTTCGGGCCATGCTTCGCATGTTCTAATTTGCTCCAGGCAAATTAGTCACGGAAATCCGTTTCGGTGGAAGAACTCTTGACGCATAAAAAAAGCTGCACTAGGCAGCTTTTTTCAATAACGCTTAGTTGTTATGCAATGATTTTTGCTACAACACCAGCGCCAACAGTTCTTCCACCTTCACGGATTGCGAATCGTAGACCTTCGTCCATCGCAATCGGAGCAATCAACTCTACTTTGAATTTCAAGTTGTCACCAGGCATTACCATTTCTACGCCTTCTGGAAGCTCTACCGCACCTGTTACGTCTGTTGTGCGGAAGTAGAACTGTGGACGATAGCCTTTGAAGAATGGAGTATGACGGCCACCTTCATCTTTAGACAATACGTATACTTCTGCTTCAAACTGTGTGTGTGGGTTGATTGAACCAGGCGCTGCCAATACTTGACCACGCTCTACTTCGTCACGCTTAGTTCCTCGTAGTAGGACACCAACGTTTTCACCTGCACGACCTTCGTCAAGCAACTTACGGAACATCTCTACACCAGTACAAGTCGTCTTCGTAGTCTCTTTGATTCCTACGATTTCTACTTCTTCACCTACCTTGATGATACCTTGCTCTACACGACCTGTTACTACTGTACCACGGCCTGAAATTGAGAATACATCTTCAATTGGAAGGATGAACGGCTTGTCGATTGCACGCTCTGGCTCTGGGATGTAAGTATCTAGTGCTTCGCCTAGCTCTACAATTTTCTTTTCCCACTCTTCGTCGCCTTCTAGCGCTTTCAAAGCTGAACCTTGGATTACTGGCAAATCATCACCTGGGAATTCGTATTCTGTTAAAAGTTCACGTACTTCCATTTCTACCAATTCTAGTAACTCTTCGTCATCAACCATGTCACATTTGTTCATGAATACGATCATGTAAGGTACGCCAACCTGACGACCCAACAAGATGTGCTCACGTGTTTGTGGCATAGGAC
>NZ_VKKH01000001.1 GCF_007197995.1 Aliiglaciecola sp. M165 | reverse complement strand
GTCTGTTAACGCTTCTGCGAAGCTAAAAACAACTGCCTTCACCCAAACTCAGAAGTGAAACGTGTTAGCGGCGATGGTAGTGTGGGGTTTCCCCATGCGAGTGTAGTTACACGCGCACGCTAGTGTGTCAGGCTCCTATTTAGAGTAAGGCCACCTAATCAGGTGGCCTTTTTTTATGCTTGTAAGTTAATTAACATTCATCGATTTATTGATATCAAATCAGGTGGCCTTACTCTAAAGCGCTGCGCGCAAGAGCAATTCCAAAGGGGAAACCTAACCCATCAAGTGTCATGCAATACCTTACTTCGTAGTCAATAGTTAGGTGTCACACATCCATGTGGCTGCATCCAGCCTCGCATCCTTGCGAGTCGTGCACTCGTCAAACGTTGCTACGCAACTAACAGCATCCTCGCTTACCCCCATGCGAGAGGAGTTACACGCGCACGCTAGTGGCGCACGCTAGTGGCGCACGCTAGTGGCGCACGCTAGTGGCGCACGCAATTGTGTCAGGCTCCTATTACACGAAAAGGCCTTTTTCGTATAAGCGCAGTAAACTGCGCAACACCGATGGTGAAACCTAACCCATCCGGATCATGCAATTCTTTACTTCGTAGTCAGTAATTAGTTGTCATACTTCCCTGTAGCTGTCTTCACACTGGCCGTGCGCGTACGCATCCATGCTGCCCGTTCAGTCGGTTAACGCTTCTGCGAAGTTAACAACAACCGCCTTCATCCCCATGCTAGAGTAAAATGAGATAAACGTCGTCCCCGAAACGCTCTTATGTCGCGCACGCAGTGGCGCACTCAGTGCCGGGATCCCTGTGGGTCAATCTTAGAGACTAGTGAATCGCCTGTGTTTAAAATCAAATTAAACCCAAAATGAACTCCCGCACAGAACTCACCTAAAACAAGTGCGGTACCGAAGTTCCATTTCTTCTTTGCGTAATAATACCTTTATGCTTTGTAGTACGGAAATTGATAACTAATTAGAGAGAAAATATTTACTGGTATTCGTCTCCAAATAGGAACACTCAATGTAAAAAAAAGTGACTAACGAGATAAAATTCAGATTTGGCTAATAATATTGATAAAATATTTGCCTTGATCGCTAATTAACCATTGAGATCATTTTTTTTATCTATTATCATCCTCGCTTAAGTGACTTTATTTTAAGGATAAACAATGAAAAAATCGTTAATCGGCTTGGCTGTAGCAGCATCTTGCATGGCGGCAAACGTACAAGCACAAGAGCAAACTGGCGGCGCTAATGCGGGCGGTGCAGCTTTTGGTGGTGTTTCTACTGGAGTTATAACAGCTGGTGTTGTCGGTGCAGTAATTGTTGGCGCAACGATCTCTAACAGCAATGGTTCTGCTCCTGCAAGACCAGGTCCTACACCACCACCTCCTCCTCCTCCTCCTTCTTGTGATGGAGATGATGAATTAGTAGGTGGAGTTTGTATTGGTACTACTAATACATTGACAGACACTGGCGCTGGCCCAACGACTATTACAGTTACGTTCACTTACGAACCAACTGCATAATCGCAAAGAATTTGTAAGAGCCGCCTCAGGGCGGCTTTTTTATTAGCGTTCTACTATTTTGTGACTTTTTAATGAAGTTTTTATTTCTGATCTTTTCTAGTTGTTTTCTTTTCGCCTGTTCTTCAACACAACAAGCCTACATTCAAAACGTAAAACTATATTTTGATGGCCAAGTGGGAGTGTCTCTTAGTGATCAAGAAATCGTTGATAGTCCGGTTGACTTGCTGTTCATCAAAAGCGGGCAAAGACCTGTCGCTACCATGGCTTTGGCATTTATCGAAAGGGGCAGATACAAGTGGTTGTCTTCTGACAACGCTATGTTAATTACTGAAAATGGTCGTATTGTCAGATCCTTGGGATTTAAAAACGATTTGTTGGCGATTACAAACTTAAGTTCAGATCCTTTAAAAACATCGTTCACAGGGATTGGACAATCTGAGGTTTGGCAAAGATATATTGATTCCGAACCCGATCAATTTGGTGTAGTAGCTCGATCGAAATTTAATATCGAGTCCAATAAAGAGATCGAAATTCAAGGACACCTATTTACTGTCGATGTAGTGAGCGAAAATGTCATGTTTGATAGTGTTAAACATGGAAAAGACGAATGGCAAAATACATTCTGGTATCATTCAGAAACCAAAAAGCTACTAAAATCAAACCAAAAAGTGACGCCTGATGGTGATGTGTTTGACATTACGTACGTGAGTCGTGCACTAAGATTGTTGGAACCCTCCAAGTGAATTTTATTAAATTCGTAATACTATTTTTGTTTGCCGCTCCAAGCATAGTTATTGCTAATGTAGAGCTACAAATTAATGATAAACACTATAGGTTTGAAGAAAATCCTAGAATTTCTGATGTGCTGTCAATTGTCGAACAGGAACAAGAATGGTATTGGCATACTTCAAAACTATTTAAGCTAAACAGTGATAAAGCCTTATCAAAAAAACAAAATTTGGTTAATGCTCTATCCAATGGTGAGTCACACATATCAGAAATTGCGAGAAATTTACTCTTAACACAAGTCAAGTCGTGGGATTTGGCTGACAGAGTAGTTATCGATATCGACTATGATCTTGCACGATTTAGTCTTAAAAATAACCCCGTCATGGAAGACGGAAAGTTCTTGTTAATGTTATCAACGCGTAATAGACCTTTATATGTATTTGGTGCTGTAGAAGTAGAGGAGTCACTAACTTATCAAGAGAACACATGCATAGAGGACACAGTTGGATCTTTGCAAAAAGCGTCGTTTGCCGACAGCAACTATGTCTATGTGATCTCACCTAATGGCTTGATATCAAGAACCCCCATTGCTTATTGGAATAGTCAGTGCACCTTAGTAATGCCTGGGTCTCAAATCTACATTCCAGTTCAGGAAAACCAGTTTTTTCCTTCAATTCAAGAAACCAATGAAGCGGTAGCTCGACTCGCCATTAACAGGAAGTTTATGCCATGAGGTCATTCATTACGATTATATGCCTGTCTGCATGTTCTGCCATGGCTAATCAAGTTGATACTGACAAAATTACAGATATAGAGGATTCAACTACTTACACACAAATGATTAGAGGTGGTGTAGGTCTCATACAGACCCCAACTGCAAGGATGCGGGAAGAAGGGTCTTTTACTGCAAATTATAATGATATTGACCAATATCGATTTTGGACAGCCAGCATTCAGTTATTTCCATGGATGGAGTCTACAGTCCGTTATACCGACGTAAGAACCCAACTATATAGTCCTTTTGAGAGTTTTAGTGGAAACCAAACATTAAAAGATAAAGGCATAGACGTAAAGTTCCGGCTGATTAAGGAGAATTTCTACTTACCTGATGTGTCTGTCGGATTTATGGATATCGGTGGTACAGGGTTCTTTAGTAGTGAGTTCGTCAACTTTAGTAAGGCAGTCGGTCCTATTGATTTTCATTTGGGTTTTGGAACTGGCTACTTAGGGGCAGGTGGGAATATTACAAATCCTCTGTGCGAACTCAAAGACTCATTTTGTGAACGTCCAGGTGGGTTTTCTGGTCGAGGCGGGAAAATCGACTTCAACGAGTTTTTTAAAGGGCCATCGTCAGTGTTCGGGGGGATTGAGTATCGTACTCCTATCGACGGTTTAACCTTAAAACTAGAATATGATGGAAATGATTACGTTAATGATCGCGCTGGTGTGCTTGAGCAAGATAGTAAATGGAATTATGGTGCTGTTTATCGTTATAAAAATTGGGATTTCAACCTTAGCTATCAAAGAGGAAACACCATAGGTTTTGGCGTTTCCTATAATTTAAATTTGCATACTGTTGAGCAGGTCAAATTAAAAACACCTCCTCGACCTATAGTAAATTCAACACCAGTTGAATCAATGGAGAGCGTAGATCGATCCAGGATGTACAATGATTTGATCAATGACGGTGGTTTTCTTATTAATTCTGCTCACGAAGAAGATAAACAAGTGATCTATTACGGTAGACAATTGGCGTTCAAAGACAAAGATGAGTCTATCGAGAGAATTGGCAGGATATTAGCCTCTGAACTACCAGATTCTGTCGAATCCTATCGTATTATTGAAGGGTCTTCTAATATCCCTCTTTTAGAAACTGAAATAGATGCGAATGAATTTAAGATTGCAGCGGCTTATAAAGCATTAGACACCGACATCAAAAATTCCTACGAGAGAAAAGATCCTTCTGCTGATATATTTGAACATTTTGATCCCAACAAAACTTCAGGTTTCTCACTGGGAGCGGAAGCATTTTGGATCCAGACCTTCGGTAGTCCGGAAGATTTTTATCTGTATCAAGGTGGAGCGTTTGTTAATGCCACCTATACCTTTAATCCAAACTTTTCAGTTCGAAGTGGGATCAAAGTTACAGTAGTTGAGAACTTCGATAAATTCAGGTTTCTCGTTGACAGAGAAGAATCAGCCCTACCTCGAGTCAGGACACAGGTGAGAGAGTACGTTACGCGAAGTAACGTTACTATGGAGAATACATATTTGCATTGGTTCGATAAAGTAGGAACCAATACTTATGCACAAGCATATGCGGGTTATCTGGAATCTATGTTCGGTGGTATTGGCGGAGAAGTCATGTATCGTCCAGTTGATAGCAATATTTATTTTGGGCTTGACGTTAACTATGTTCAACAACGTGACTTTGATAGTGAAACGGATTTTTTTGATTACAAAGCACTAACTGGGCATGCCAGCATATATTGGGAACCCGAGTTTTTGCCTAACATGCAGCTCTCCATAAGCGCCGGGCAATTCTTGGCTAAAGATAAAGGGGTAAACATCGATTTCGCCAAGCGTTTTGACAGCGGCATTATAGTGGGTGCATATGCTGCGTTTACCAATGTGTCAGCGGAAGAATACGGCGAGGGTAGTTTCACTAAAGGTTTCTACATTTCTATTCCGTTTGATTTGTTTACCTTTACACCAGCAAAAGGTCGTGGACGTATCCCGTGGGTGCCAATTGGTCGAGATGGTGGGCAAATGCTGCAAAGGCCGGTCAAACTTAGAAGTTTGACTGAGGTGCGTTCACCCTTTTATGATTAATCACAGGCCTTAGGCCTGCAACTCGGTTGCGGGCCGTTACTTCTCAACAGGAGCTGGATGAATTCTTTTAACGCCACTTTTACTCCTAACGTGATGTACGGTAGGCCTGTTCATGAAGCTCTGTGTGATTTATCTATTGCACATAATGTAAACTCTATTTTGATAGTGACCGACTCCACAATTGTTGAGCTAGGCCTGCTCGATCAATCTGTCGCAAAGATAAAAAGCCATGGTATCAATGTAAATGTTTTTTCTGATGTAGAGGCTGATCCCTCTTATGAAACTGTTTTAAGGGCAGCGGATTTAGGAAGGCATGTGCAAAGTGGTCTCGTTATTGGCTTTGGCGGTGGAAGTAGTTTAGATGTCGCTAAGTTAGTGTCAGTTTTAATTCATCCGGATTGCAATCAAGCTTTGGATAAAATGTTTGGTGTTGATCAAATTACATCTCCTCGCATTGACCTGATCCTAGTTCCAACTACGGCAGGAACGGGCTCAGAAGCCACACCGATATCGATTGTCACAACAGGTAAAACAACTAAAGCGGGTATTGTTTCTCCTACCTTGTTACCCGATCATGCAGTTCTTGATCCCAAACTTACTACTGGGTTGCCAGCAAACGTGACAGCGGCCACAGGTGTCGATGCAATGGTGCATGCCATTGAAGCTTACACCAGTAAGATTAAAAAGAATCCGATTTCAGATGTTCTGGCATGCAAAGCCTTAATATTATTATCAAATAATATAAGAACAGTCGTTTTCGACGGGAAAAACATTGAAGCCAGAGGGGCGATGTTGCTGGGATCAATGTTGGCTGGTCAAGCGTTTGCGAATGCGCCCGTTGGAGGAGTGCATGCACTAGCCTATCCGTTAGGTGGGCACTTTCATATACCTCACGGGTTGAGTAACGCCTTGATGTTACCTCATGTTATGCGGTTTAATTTGAGCCATGCAGTTAAGCATTATGCTGAACTGGCAAATATCGTATGTCCCAAAAATAAACTTGGAGACGACGAAGAATCTAATGCGAATGCCCTTATCGAATATTTAGTGGGTTTAATCAATGAAGTTGCATTGCCTGATCAATTGAGACAATGTGGTATTGCCGAAGAAGATTTACCTCTATTGGCAAGTGAAGCCATGTTGCAACAACGCTTATTAGTCAATAATCCTAGAGAATTAAATGAGGCGGATGCTCTCAGGCTATATAAACAGGCATTCTGACAAATCAATGGATCAAAAGTTAAAACGCGAACACTACAAAGTCTTTTATCCCATCACAACACGATGGGACGACAACGATATTTATGGCCATATCAATAACGTGCGCTTTTACAGCTTTTTTGATTCTGCGGTAAATCGGTTTCTCATTGAGGAAGGTGGTTTAGACATTCACACCGCCAATGTAGTTGGTTACGTGGTTGAATCAAAGTGCCAATATCATTCCCCTTTAGCATACCCAGAGGCCATTGAAGTTGGCATCACCATCGGAACGCTTGGAAATCGCTCAGTAACCTATGAGGTCGCTGTATTTAAACAAGGTGAACAGATTGCAGCAGCAAATGGACACTTTGTGCATGTATTTGTTGATAAGCAGAGCAGTCTGAGTGTGCCCATCCCATTGTCTATTTCAGATGCCTTAAAGGTTTGAAAATCGAGGTTTAAGCTAACAACTTGACTAAAAGGTACATAAAAGGTACTTTTGAAAACTTAATAAGTGCCGTCAGAGCACTATGGAAAGCAGTTTAACAAGGAATTCGTTGTATGAATATTCCCTCATTTATATCTATATCCGGTCGCTTGTCGATCTTGATCATTTTATCCTCATTTGCTTCATTTTCAGCAGCACAAAAAGCCAAATTTGTTGAGATCGATGCATGGGGTTCTAATTACTATAGTAGTGATACAGTCATTATGGGCGACTACGCGTTCCATCCACAAGCAAACAGCAATGTAGTAGATGTACAGAGTTTAGATATCAACGAGCAAGACGCTTTAATTACGCAATTGAAGTTTGACCAAAGAGTATTGTGGATCTACTCGTTTGATGAATTATTAGTCGTTGCTCAGGAAAGGTCGCTTGGATTTTACAATATAGATAGTCTTGACGAACTGGAGCTCGTTTACGAGATTTCAATTGATGGTGCTTTTAGTTATGGAAATTCATTTTATGCAGACTCTGGTCGTATTGTCTACGCTGACGCAAGCAACAAAATATATTTAATAGACTACTTAGGAGAGGAATTTGAACTGGTTGGGTTATACCAAGGATACGACAATGACTATGATGAACGGATATACCATTACATAAAAGCAGTAGGCGTAGTTGGGGATGATGTATTCGTAGCCTACAATCGACAAGATTATGGAAATGGTACTGATGTTGAAAGAGCGTTTTTCATAGAAAAGTTGAATTATACAGGGACTGAATTAATTTCTGAGTTCATATTTCGTGATGCAGACGAAGAAAGTTTTGAAAATGTCGTTTATATGACAGATGGAAATTTTTCAGCCATTACTGATCGCTATGCTTTTTCAACTTTTACTTTACTATCAGATTCTTATGTTCGCACCGATTCTGCAGAAACATCTTTCATTCTTGGTTCAGCTGATATGGTGTATTCAGATCAAAAGCTCTACATTCCAGTAATTAGACCCTCTTTGTTAGAAGTTGATGTCAGTGATCCTACATCGATAAATATAGAAGAACCTAAGTTGATAAGAAATGGCACTAACTCCTTGTATATATTCCATTTATTTATCGATAATGGTCGGTATTTTCTGCGGAATAGCCGGTTTTTTGGTGAGATGGTAAAAGATGAAGTAGGAAATCTTGATGCCACCCCTTTTTACTTTCAATCAGGCACTACGGGAATTCCAGCATTAATTGACGATAAAATCTATGTTGTCAAAGAGAACTCTATTCATGAACTTGATGTGTCTGATCCAGCTAACTTAGCACATCAGCGTAGTGTTTTTGTAGATGATCACCGCACATACAACAACCTATTGGTCAATAATGACGCTGTGTTTATTGGTACCAATTCTTCAACCTTTTATACTTCTGAAATATCCCAGATTTTAAACTCTGATGCTTATATACAAATTGATCCTCCGGAATCTGGGGAGTTAGTGAGTGAATATGTTATTGATGATGCAATTTTTGCTAGGGGCTACAATGACTCCACTCTATATCGTTACAAAGCAAATTCCCACTTTGCACCAATTGAGGCTCCAGAGTCCATCGAGTTAGACACTGGAAAAGATTTGTATTCGATGGAACGTTTTATTGAAGCGTCGGGTCATGTTGTTTTGAAGTTCAACGGTGAATGGCAAAATTTGTATTATTTTGAAAACTCGCCTGAAATTTCGGATGTCAAACCAAAAGTACTGCCTTTTGAAAGCTACATTAATTCATACGCTGGTTCAGAGGATTTTCTTTTCGTGCTTTTGTCAGATGAGATTCAAATATGGCAAATCGTCAACAATGAATCCGCCCTTGTAAATAGCTACAGCTTTTCTGAGCTTGAAATTAGAGGCTCGGTTAGTCATTTAACGATAGTTGATGGTTATCTAATCGCTGGCACTCTCAGATACAACGAAAATGACACCACATATTTATATGAAGTATCGAGTGAAGGTGATTTGACATTTATTTCGTCGACTACCTTATCTTTTGGGGTAAATTGGGATAATTCTTCAAGGTTTATAGAGAATCAGGGGATCTTCTATGAAACAAGCATTTATTCTGGAACGGTTGAAGCTTTTCAGATTAATAAAGGACCATCTTCTGACTCAGTAATGTTAAATGTTGAGGAAGATAGTTTAGTTTCATTTTCCCTTGTAGCAACAGATCCAGAAGGGGATTCACTCTCTGTTGACCTATCAGAGGCTTCCGAAGAAGGCCTTTTAACCATAGAAGAAGGTACTTTGGACCTCGTCTTTGTACCAAATGAGAATTTCACTGGTGAAACCTCTGCAAGAGTGCTGGTTAAAGATGTTCACGAGAATAGTGTGGAGGTTGAACTGACTTTCACTGTTGAACCTGTTAACGACGCACCGGAATTGACTGAACTTAGTCTAGAGGTAAACGAAGATTCTCCGTTATCCAGCGTTATTGCTGCCACAGATGTTGACGGTGATTCATTGACCTATGAAGTTGTCACTGCACCAGCGAACGGTACTATTGAGCTTCTTGCCGATGGTAGTTTGACGTATCAACCTAATGAAAACTTCTTTGGTACTGATACGTTTGAAGTGCAATTTACAGACGGAAACAGTGATCCTGTTACACAAACTGTGATAATTGAAGTTGCACCTGTAAATGACATGCCTGTGGCAGCTTCTGCGACCTTGTCTGGAGATGTGACAGAAGGGCGAAGCGTTACGATGGAATTGGGTATTACTGACATGGATGATGATGCTATGACCTATACTGTAACAAGCGAAGCGGCAAAAGGTGCTGTGTCTGTTTCTAGTTCAGGCGTTGTTACCTACACTGCAAACACTGGCACTTCAGGTTCTGACTCATTTGTTGTGACTGCATCTGATGGAATGGGAGGAGAAGTTTCAGTAAATCTAACTGTAAATATTTCCCAGGCGCCAGTGGTTAATAATGGCGGTGATTCTAGTGGTGGTGGCTCTATGCCTATCTCCGTGTTAATGGGAATGCTGTTATTGTCTGTATTTCGCGGTTTAGCGGCGCGCAAACACTAGTGTTTAGTTATGGGCTTGTTTTATACAAGCCCATAACTGTTTAGTGAAAATCTCTTGAGTCGGTCTTAAGTTCATCAAGTAAGTGACTCAAATCGGTGATGCGACCTGCAATAATGTGGGTCACATCTGCATCACCTCTTTCTAATATCCCGCTGACTTTTACAATTCTGGATTTTAGAAACGCCTTTTTTTGCGCCCGCGCGGTGGCTTGCCATACCACTACATTACTGCAACCCGTATCGTCTTCTAATGTCATGAAGGTGACTCCAGCAGCTGTACCGGGCGCTTGGCGTCCAATTACCACACCTATCACGCTTACGACAGATTTGTGCTTCTTGTCGACAAGCTTGTTGGCCGGGGTGTACTTTCCTAATGCATTGGCTTCGCGTAATAAATGAATAGGGTGATGACTCAATGATAGGCTTGTTGCGGCATAATCCTCAATCATTTCTTCCACATTGCTTGGTGTAGAATCAAATAAGAATGATTGTTCCTGATTTTTTAACAAGGGCAGTTCGGATTCGGATTCCATCAGAGCCCATCTGGCGTGATAGCGATTGTCGGCTAATTTGGCGAACGCATTGGCACTGGCCAGGGCTTCAGTTTGATCCCGTGAAATACCCAGTTGTTTGATCTGCACAATCGTTTGATAACCTTGTTCAGGGCGCTGCGAAACCAAGGTATGCGAGGCTTGTTCTGATAGACCTTTGACCATTCGTAACCCCAACCGGATCGCATAATCTTTGTTGTTCCATTCAAGTAAGTGATCGTAGTCAGAGTGATTCACGCAAATTGGTAACACGGTAATGCCATGTCGCTTTGCATCCTGGACTAATTGTGCTGGCGGATAAAAGCCCATTGGCCAGCTGTTTAACAAGCCAACATAAAACGTCGCGGGGTAATAATATTTTAGCCAGGAAGAGACATAAGCCAGTACTGCAAAAGAGGCCGAATGGGATTCGGGGAATCCATACTCTCCAAAGCCACAAATCTGATTAAATATCCGTTCGGCATAGTCTTGTGTGTAGCCACGTTTTAACATGCCATCAATTAACTTATGCTGAAACTGCATGAGCTGACCATTTTTTTTCCAACTCGCCATGGCGCGGCGCAGTTGATCCGCCTCACCCCCGGTAAAGCCTGCCGCGACCATCGCCAGTTGTATAACTTGCTCTTGAAAAATGGGCACGCCCATTGTTCGACTTAACACATTCTCAACGTCTTTTGAGGGGTAGGAGATAGGCTCTTTTCCGTCCCTACGACGCAAAAACGGATGCACCATGTCACCTTGGATTGGACCAGGACGCACTATGGCTATTTGGATAACTAAGTCGTAATAATTTTTTGGCTTAAGGCGAGGTAGCATACTCATTTGCGCTCTAGATTCAATCTGGAATACACCGACCGTATCGGCTTGTTGGATCATTTTGTATACCTGAGGGTCGTCCTCCATTTTGGTGATTTGCGCAATACTCAAGTGATGCTGATAGTGCTGTTCGATAAGTTGAAATGATTTGCGGATTGCGGTGAGCATACCTAAAGCCAATACATCAACCTTCAATAATCCTAAACTTTCCAGATCATCTTTGTCCCACTGGATCACGCTTCTATCCTGCATGGCAGCATTCTCGACCGGGACTAGTTGATATAACGGCCCAGAAGAAATCACAAAGCCCCCCACATGCTGCGATAAGTGCCTGGGAAAGCCCATGATTTCATTCACTAAGGAAATGAACTGCTGGCCTTTTTGTGATGCAGGATCCAAACCTAGCTCAGCAATTTGCGCCTGCCAGTTTAAACCGCTGTCTCGGCGATTAATGTTTTTGATAAAAAAGTCGAGTTGTGTCTCATTGATACCTAGAGCCTTGCCCACTTCTCGTAATGCACTTTTAAAGCGGTAACTGGATACGGTGGCAGCAATGGCTGTACGCTCCCGTCCGTATTTCTGATAGATATATTGAATGACCTCTTCACGGCGTTGATGTTCAAAGTCAACATCGATGTCGGGGGGCTCATCACGCTCTTTAGAAATGAAGCGTTCAAACAGCACATTGATTTGGCGGGGATCAACGGAGGTGATTTCCAGGCAATAACACACCACCGAGTTTGCGGCGGATCCTCGGCCTTGGTAAAGGATTTTCTGCTGTTTAGCAAATTGCACAACATCATAGATAGTCAGAAAAAAGAATTCATATTCTTGTTCTGCTATGAGTACCAACTCTTTCTCTATAATCTCGCGAACATGGGGTTTAATGCCTTCCGGAAAGCGCTGCTTAATGCCTATCTCGACCAACTCTCGAAGGTGCTCTTGTGGTGTTTTGCCTTTAGGGATCAACTCTGCAGGATATTCATAACGCAGCTCAGCCAAGCTAAAAGTACATTTCTGTGCTATCTGGGTTGCAGTATCTAGCCAAGTACGTTTAAAAAGTTTGTTGAGTTTATCCTGACTACGCAAACAGCGTTCGCTATTTGAACTGAGTATTCTGCCCAAATCACTGACAGGTGTACGTTGCTTGATTGCTGTTAATACATGTTGCAGAGCTTGTCTGTTAGGACTATGCATGAGTGCTCCACCACAAGCAGTGATGGGGATCTGATGCATGTCACTCAGCTTCTGACAATGCTTGATATGCTCCTGCTCATTGCTGGTTAAATGTCGCTGTACTGCTATCCATAAACGATGTGAGTAATGTTTTTGAAACCACAATGCCCAGTGTTCATCTTCTTTGATATTCCCAGTAGGCAACCACAGCAAATAACAGTGTTTAATGGTCTTCAAATCCCACTGGGCTAATTCGTACTCACCCTTTGGTGAGCGGCGACGGGCATTGGTGATAATTCGGCACAGTTCAGCGTAAGCTTTGCGACTTGGGCACAGCAGCACACATTTAAGAGTAGTACCTAATTCAAAATAGCTGCCGACTATTAGCTTAATTGGAAGCTGGTGGTCTTTGATTTCTGTATAAGCTCGGACGACGCCAGCGACGGAACATTCATCGGTAATGGCGATTGCCTCATAACCCAAGAAGTGTGCCTGCTGAACCATTTCTTGTGGGTGCGACGCGCCGCACAAGAAGCTAAAGTTGGTTTGACAAAAAAGCTCAGCATAGGCCATGACAATGACAATCTAACTAAAAAGCCCATGCACATACCATTGTGCAGAGGGGGTACGATATACCCAAAGCCACTGACCATGTAGGTTGTGAGCAACAAAATAATCCCGAGTCATTGCGCTATTATCCCACCAACCCGTGCTGATGCGTTCAGGGCCATGCATAATGGTGACTTTCTCATTTAACGGCTGCGCTTCTTTGAGCAAAAAGCTGGGACGAACGGCTTGTAAATCAATATTGGCAGCCTTGGCCTGTTCTGCGACACCGTCTTGGAAGCTCAGGTATCGATTCACTTGATCCGGACGAAAGTCGTCCTGCAAGATCACTTGCCCGATTGCCTGTTCACCTAGCTTGGCTTGCAGCAGAGAAATTAACTGCAGACAACTCAGAGTACCTTTGCTGGCGGTAAACAAATCGCCTCTATCGGGGCTACGTAATTGGATTTTGCCGGTGCAAAGATTTAATGCATACACTGGCGATTGCAGTTGTAACTGTTGCAATTTTAGTTCTGTCAGTGATAACCATTTAGCGGCTTGATATTCTGCTTGGGCCGAGCCGACTTCCAAGATCAGATCTTCAGCATCTCGCTGGTGTAAGGTAAAAATGACTTTGTGGGTGAGAGAATCTCGTAGTTTCAAAAATTGCTCAAGCCCGCCCAACAGTCGCTGTATCGGCCGTAACAAGGTGTCGGCATTGCTGATTTCATAAAGCAGCTCCAGATAACGATTAAACTTGGATTGCGGATGAAAAAAGTGGATAGGATGATGAAACTCTCCAGTCAAACGGCCTAAGTAAGTCACCAAATCAATATCAAACCGTTTGGCGATATCTTTTAGAGATAACCCTAATAAATCGCCAATAGAATGGATCCCCACGCGTTTAAGTTTATTGATAGTTTTCTCATCAAGTTCCGACTCTGAGAGCGCGCGAAGACCCATTTGATGCTTGTGCATGGGCAGATGGTCACTGACCTGGTTCCATGCTGTGCGAGACAGGATACGCGCAGCGTAAGGCGACTGGCCGGTCGCATAGTGATAGTAAACAGGGAAATGTGCCAACTGAGCTTTCAACGTGCGCCAATAAGCAGCTAACCCCCCATACAGGCGCAACATGTTATGGATGCGCAGTAGCAGGCCATCTGGTGGAAACAGACAAATATCAGACGTCACTAAGTATAAATGTTCGGCGATTTCGAGCAGTTTCTTATGCTCTACATCTTTGCGATAAGCCAGCACCTGTAAGTGTTCGTTTAGGGCTGCCGCCGTACCCAAACCCATCCCGCGGCGTATGCCTGCATCGATTGCTGCCTGGTTGAGTTGTAGCACTGTATTGGATTTATCATGCAGTATGATAAGCGGGTATTCGGCTGACTCCGATGCGTCGGTTAAGCCGTCCAACTGCAAATGCGGGAAATGCAAATATAGCCACAACGTTTGCACAGCTAACTCACTTTAGATTGCGGGAAAGGAATAATATTATTGTTATCTTTGCTAAGAGTGAGTTGTGGCCAGATGGGACTCATATCGATATTAAACGCAGCCTCAGGCCAGCCACCTTTGCGTTTGGTGACTTGCACGCTAATACCTTGTTGGTGCGGGCGTAGCTTCATGGCCAGGTTAACTGGCAATGATAAACCCAACTGGCGTTGATGGCGCAAGATAAAATGCAAAGCGTCGCCTTGTTCAGCGGCTAATTGCAGGCGTTTGGCCTGTGATATTTCAAGATCCTGGTGCCACAATAAAACACTGTGGGCGCAACCACTTTTTAAACATTGCTCTGCACTCCACAAGGCATGCTCAGCGCTTTGTGGTTGAACAAGCAAAACTTTCTCAAGGGGAATGCCAAATTCAGCAAGCATCTCTCCATTGATTTGCATGGGCGCACCAATAAATACTAATAAACGCTGATGTTGCTGCTGCCGTGCTCGTAATGCGGGCAATAACAAACGCAGCTCACCAATGCCGATTGGCGTATCGATATCGACTACGCCATGCTCAGGAAAACCACCTTGCAGAGCTTGGTCCAACTCCTTAAAGCCGGTACTGTTACCCTTAACAAAGCCGTTTTGCTGGTTAGCTCGCCATATCAGGCGCTTGTTTTGCAGTTGTTCGATTAAGTTGTTCATAAGAAAAATATACTGTATTTATATACAGTATATTGATCAATTTCACAGATGCAAGTTTTGGTATAAGGTTTATGCTTGAAAGGCATTCATGAAATGGAAAGACGATATGAACTATTGGCTATTTAAAAGCGAACCTGACGCGTTTAGCATTGATGATCTCGCTAACAGCGCTAATCAAACTGAACACTGGGATGGCATTCGTAACTATCAGGCTCGAAACTTTTTACGCGATGATGTGAAATTAGGCGACCAGGTTTTTATCTATCATTCAAGCTGCAAAAACGTTGGCATTGCCGGACTCGCTGAAGTCGTCAAAGAAGGGTATGTCGATCACACTCAATTTGACCCAGAAGGAAAGTACTACGATCCCAAATCACCGCAAGACAACCCGAGATGGTACATGGTGGATGTTAAACTCGTTAAAAAATTTAATGCTGTATTAAGTCTCAAAGACATTAAAACCATGCCCGAAATCAACGAAATTGGGTTAGTTAAAAAGGGTCATAGGTTGTCTATCATGCCAGTCCAAGAGCCTGAATTTAAACAGCTTTTGGCAGCATGTGAAGCAATATAATACCCAACCACTTCTTGATATGGAGTGGTATAAATCTAAGACGATGGTGTTGTTTCGTCTAGCTCTCTGGGATCTTTGGCCTTGACCCGTTCAGAGGTCAGGTTATGACAGGCAGCAACAAAACCACCCACGGTATTTTTACACCAGGGAATACGAATTTCTGACGGCTGTTTGGCGATGTACTTGTTAATTTGCTCCATGTCCAGATCAGTATTAGCCAACCCTTTATGAAGCGCTTCCTCAACCGTTGCACGCTTTTCACAGCACTGCATAATAACAAACTCTACCTGACCAATAATGAAGCTAGCTAACCGGTGATCATCATTGCTCATCAGTGCATGTTTTTGAAGACTATCCAGCCGAGCTTGATAAATCTTTTGCATTTGTCCAGAAAGCATCACCAAAGCACCGAGCGAAAATTTACTTTGGCTATCTAGTGACTTCATTTGATTTCGTAATTTGTTCAGCTCAGCCTGCATAGACTGCTGGCGCACCACAAAATAAATTAACACCAAAACCAAAAAGCCAATTACACCAAACGAAATCATTTTATTCCTCAATTACCTGTGTAGACGCGTGACAACTCATACGCGTGTGATACTCAAGACCGTAACTTAAACCGAATTATTACTGATTTTCCTTAACAAATAGTTCAATATTTTCTTTTAGCACAGAAAGTGGAATCGAACCATGCTGTAAAATCGCATCATGAAAGGCTCTAATATCGAACTTATCGCCTAATGATTGCTCTGCATAGTGGCGCAATCGTTTAATCTCTATTTCACCAATTTTGTATGATAACGCCTGTGCTGGCCAGGAAATATAACGGTCAATTTCGGTGCGCACATTATGTTCCGATAGGGCCGTATTTTCTAACATGTAGTCAAGCGCTTGTTGGCGGGACCAGCCTTTCAGGTGCATGCCCGTATCAACCACTAAACGACACGCGCGCCACATTTCATAGCTCAAGCGGCCAAAATCATCATAGGGCGACTCATAAATCCCCACTTCTTTGCCCAAAAATTCAGAATACAATCCCCAACCCTCACCAAACGCTGAGATGTAAGTATAACGACGCACATTAGGCAAATCAGTCATTTCACTAGCTAAAGCGTTTTGTAAGTGATGCCCAGGAACTGCCTCATGCAGCGTTAAAGCGGGAATTGCATATAAAGGACGTTTGTCCAAAGCGTAAGTGTTCACCCAATAGTAACCCGGCTCATCATCACGGCGCGGTGAAACATAACGGCCCGTTGTGTATTTGGGAGCGATCTCTGCCGGAACGGCTTCTACACCATAAGGAGTGCGAGGCAGCTTATAAAATAGTTTAGGAAGCTTGGCATCCATTTTCTTGGCGAAATATGATGCATGCTTGAGTAGCTCTTCAGCCGATTTAGCATAAAATTGCGGATCGGTGCGTAAAAAATCAATGAACTGATTGATGTCGCCATCAAACTTCAAATCGTCAACGATGGTCTGCATTTCTGCGCGGATACGAGCAACTTCCTCCAGACCAATTTCATGTATTTCGTCAGCACTAAGCTCGGTAGTGGTGAAATAACGGGTGCGATTTTGATACAACGCCTCGCCATTTGGCCAGTTCTTAGCGGCAATATCCTCTTTGGCATTGGGAATATATTGCGCAACCAGAAAGTCATAAAAGCCACGATAAGCTGCCATAACTGATTTTTCTACGACCGCTTTGCCTTCTTCCATGAGCTGGGTTTTCTGCTTTTCTGAACCTTGTATTTTAGTTAGCTGCAAGAAAGGTTGATAAAAACCATTATCTTCAACCTTGCCTGAAAAATAGGCTTTAACAGATTCCTCGAAGCCTTGCATCACCACCTTGGGCTGAGTCATACCGACTTCTAAACCTTTTTTCATCCAATGTATTTGTTGGTCAAAAAACGTCGGTATTTGCTCAAGACGGCGCAAATAATTTTGGTAATCTTCAATATGTCTAAATTTGGTAAGTTTTGGCAACCCAGCCATACTGCTGTGAAAACCATATTCGGACGTCAACGGAACATAGTGATAATTAAAACGGTAACGATCGACAGTATTCTTAGTACGGTAACGCTGCATCATCAAATTGATCTGTTGTGTGCGGGAAAGCTGTGATTTATCAATAGCATTTAAGCGTGATAAAAAGCGCTCGAACTGCACGTTTTGTTTGGCCAAAGCTTTGGGTGACATGTCACTTAGCTGATCATCATAATCATGTACACCTCGCGAAGTGGCAGACATTGGCGAAACAGACAATTCATACTGCCAAATCTCATCCATTAATTCCGACAACTTTTGCTCTTCAGAGGCAAAGCTGTGTTGAGAAAAAAACAAAATTAGACAGGGATAAAACAATCGAATGTACAATCGCATAATGGGTTTCTTATGTTCAAATTTGACTCGCAAAGCTTACGGTAAAAGCAGGGACAAACACAAGTAAACTAGGTTATTTGCACAGCTTATTTGGTATGAACAGCATGATAAACGCAGCGTCGTTTTGTATTTATTTGCCAGGTTTTGTGTAGATTGGGCTGGGGAAAGCAGTCACTTTGTCAGAAAGCTCTGTGATTTTAGCTGTACCTTGTTTGTTCACTTCATCTATTCTCAGAACGCTGTGCATAGGGATATAGGTGTGCTTAACATCAGCAAATTCGTCTTTAAGTTTTTCATGACTTGGATCAAGCACCAGGCTTGTATGCGTATCCCAAACAAAATCGCCAATCTCGACAAATCCAAACATGTTACCTTGGCTAACTTCACGCACATACAATTCGTAACGCTCGCCATTACTCACAAATTGGACTCGGAACAAAGGTTTTTTACTGGCCATACAATGCTTATTGACTCAAAAAGGCATAACAACAGCCGCGAATTCTACCCAGAACTCAAACAAAGTCCAAGGGAATTACACTTATCATTCAGGTTGCTGCTGCCCTAGGGCAATCATTATCGACGGGAATTACTTAACTGTTCGAAATACTAAAAAGAATAATTGTTCCTATATTGGAATGTGGGAATATTGCCTGTCATGGCAGCAGATTATAAGGCTTGCCACTAACAAGAAACACGCGACGAAAACACCAGACATTAGCGGGTTAGAGGGCCCAATAATGCTTTAGTCGCGAGATATAATTCATCGGTATCACCAGCTAAAATCCCATTTACCGCAAAACCTTGCACATAGCTACTTAATTGTAATGCAGTGGCTTCAATGTTGATGTCAGAACGGACTTCACCATTTTGCTGTGCTTTTTCCAGACAACCGATAAAATCAATTTGCAGACGGTCAATATAGTGACGCCCGATGTCGCGAATTTTTTCATCGTCGAAACCCAGCTCAGTAATGATGTTGATTAGTAGACAGCCGCGACCTTTCACAAGCGATACGTAGTCTTCAAAAAAACCTTCAATTGACATCATGCCTTGATTGTTTTCCAAATGTTTAAAAGCAATCGAAAGGTGTTTCTCTTGATAATGTGCAAGAACGATGTACAAGAATTTTTGTTTGGAGCCGAATTCCAAATAAAACCCGCGTCGGTTGAAGTCGGTGCGCGCAATAATTTCGTCCATGATCGCGCCGTAATAACCATGTTCTAAAAATACCGCAATGGCTTGCTCTAACACATCATCAACATTGTATAGTGCTTTACGAGGCATAACGTTTTCAACTTGAGTATGAGAGGTTCTACAATACATTCGCATTGCAAGAACACGTATTCTTTACAAGACTAGCTGAGGATTTTTTAGTGTCAAGCTGGAAAAGTAAAGAGCGATGGCATAGTGTACCTACCGACACTAATTAGCGTCATCCGATTTAACTGCAAAGACCAACGCGCACTTTGCTAACGATTTACGGAATTCCAGTTTATGAAAATAAAATCAATCAGCCTTGGCTTGATCGGCACAATAATGATTGCAGCATGCCAATCATCACAAACGAATAATGGCACGACTGCGGATTTAAACGCTCAAGCTGAAGTGCATCGCATTAAATCTCACATTTATTTTTTAGCAGACGATTTGTTAGGTGGGCGAGACACGGGCTCTGCGGGTCACGAAATCGCCTCTAAATATATCGAATCTGAATTCAAAAAGTATGGATTATCACCAGCGGGTGATGAGGGTACCTACTTTCAACGAATTGCATTTAGACAAGCATTCATAGATCAAAGCTCTCCCGAACTTATCATTCAAACGCCAAAGGGTGAAAAAAGTTTCGACTATCCAAAAGACTTTATTGCTTATGCGAACGCGGGGCTGGAAGAGTCCTTGGTGCAAGGTAATCTGGTTTTTGCCGGCTATGGTATTACTGCACCTGAACTTGGCCACGACGACTATGCAGGGTTAGACGTAAAAGGAAAGGTGATCGTTGCGCTTTCGGGCAAACCAGTGTCCTTTCCTAGCGAAGAAGGGGCGCACTTTGGTTCAGGGGCAGAAAAGCGAAAACATGCCATCGCTAACGGTGCTATTGGTTACGTTACTATTCCCACCCCACTTTCTGAAAAAGTCAGTCCTTATCTAAACTCACTGAATTACCTACATGTACCTACTGTTCGTTTTCTTGGCAACGACGGCAATCCGGTTGGTGCATATGAAGAGCTTGGTGGCGGAGCGTTGCTTCATAGAGATGTTGCAGCACAATTGTTTGAAGATGCACCTATGAGTCTTGAAACAATTTATGCGGAATTAGAAGAAGGACGAACGCCAAAAGGCTTTGATTTGCCCGCAAGTATTAAGCTGAGCAGCAAAAGTACTTTCAAACAAATCACCAGCCCAAATGTTGTGGCAATGCTTGAAGGCTCTGATCCAACACTTAAAAATGAGTATGTTGTGTACAGCGCGCACTCCGACCATATTGGTTTTGCCAAAACAGTTAAAAAAGACAACATTAACAATGGTGCAATGGACAATGCTAGTGGCACTTCAGTGATGCTTGAAACCGCTCGATTATTCAGCCAATTACCTCAAAGACCTAAGCGCTCTATTATTTTTCTCGCAGTAACTGGAGAAGAAAAAGGTTTGCTCGGCTCAAAATACTTTGCGCAAAATCCTACAGTTCCTGCAGAGAATATTGTGGCAAACGTTAATCTGGATATGCCAATCTTAACCTATGAGTTTGGTGACGTAATTGCGTTTGGTGCCAACCATAGCGATATGCAAGAATCTGTTGCTTTAGCAGCCAAAAATGTCGGAATTGAGTTGAGCCCTGACCCTTGGCCTCAATTGGCCTTGTTCACTCGCTCGGATCACTATGGTTTTGTGCAACAAGGTATTCCTTCGGTGTTTTTAGTGCCTGGGCTCAAATCTGCAGACCCAGACGTGGATGGTAGTAAACAATTTAACAACTTCTTAGCTACCCATTATCACAAACCAACAGATGACCTTAACCAAACGTTTAATTGGAAAGCGGCGAAAAAATTCACTGAAGTGAATTTTCAAATAGGCTTAACACTTAGCAATCAACCAAAACGTTCTCAATGGAATGAAGGCGATTTCTTCGGTGGTGTTTTTAGCAAATAAACAGCAGCTAACTGGACAATAAAAAAGGGCGATTAAAACCGCCCTTACAAATTCTGTTTATTCTTAGTTGGGGTTATTTACGAAAAATACTGTTTAGCAATAAAGTGCCAGCTTTCTTTAAAATTCTCTGTAGGTCGGCGCTTGAATTCACTTCGGATAAATAAGTTAATACGCCCATCGGTATAACAAATCAACATGTTGGCTATGATCCCTTCGTCTGCGGGTAATGACTTGCCTTCCCGAAGCTTTCGTTCTCTGAGGATCTGTTTAAGCTGCGTTTCTAATCTTTCAAAAATTTGTGCTACACGACCACGCAGGCGTTCTTGTTCACCCATGAGCGCGTCGCCATTTAAAATCCGTGTAATACCAGGGTTTTTCTCAGAGAAGCCCAAAATCAAATGCATGATCAATTGAATTCTTACTGCACTATCTTTTTCTTCAGTGATAATTTTATTGATTCGAGAAAACAGGGTTTCTTCGATGAACTCGATGAGTCCCTCAAACATACGCGCTTTACTGGGAAAGTGGCGATACAAGGCTGCTTCTGATACGCCGACCTCGGCTGCCAACTTTGCGGTGGTAATCCTTTGTCCTGGGTTGGTTTCTAGCATGCTTGCCAAGCTTTGAAGGATCTGAGCTCGGCGGTTAGGACGTTTTGAAGCAGGCATTAATGATGTCTCCCTGTCTGCAAGACCATCAATTGTTTTGATTGAGTTCTACGCATGTTTTTATCTAAGTTGTTCGTTGATTAGCTGCATCAGCTGCATGGCTAGTTGGTTCTTATCGGCCACCTCAAGCTTTTTTTCACCCTCTTTCCAAAAAACCGTTAATGCATTGTTGTCACTATTGAATCCAATGCTTTTGTCGGATACGTCGTTAGCAGCGATCATATCCAGGTTTTTGCGGGTCAATTTACCTTTAGCGTAGAAACTCACGTCTTGTGTTTCTGCCGCGAAGCCGACGGTAAAAGGCGCTCGTTCAAGTTTAGCAACATCAGCAAGAATATCAGGGTTTTTAGTAAAAGTAAGCGTTAACTCATTGTTATCCTTTTTAATCTTCTGATCGACCACGTTTACCGGACGGTAATCTGCCACTGCAGCACAACCAATAAATATATCTGCGGTGTCTATCGTTTGCATAACGGCTTCATGCATTTGTTGGGCGCTTTCAACATTAATAAGGTTAGCAGCCAAAGGCGCTGATACAGCAACTGGCCCACTGACCAGGGTCACATCAGCACCCAATGCTAAAGCCGCTGTGGCCAGTGCGTAACCCATTTTCCCAGAACTGTGGTTGCTCAAGTAACGCACCGGATCAATAGCCTCTCGAGTCGGACCCGCGGTGATAACGATGTGTTTGCCACTCAGCACTTTTTCCTGCGCTGGTTGCGTAATCAAATCTGCCAGGGCTTGTGGCTCTGGCATTCTTCCCGGACCCACGTCACCGCAAGCTTGTTCGCCAGAATCTGGAGCAATAACCTCTATCCCTCGGCTAGAAAGTGTGGCTAAATTTGTTTGAGTTGCCGGGGCTTGCCACATTTGTTGATTCATTGCAGGTGCGACATACGTTTTAGCTGTTGTCGCCAGGCATAGTGTAGATAACAAATCGTCAGCAAGACCCAATGCAAGCTTGGCAACAAAGTTTGCGGTAGCAGGTGCTATGATCAGTGTGTCGGCCCATTTAGCTAACTCAATATGTCCCATCGCGGCTTCGGCTGCTGGGTCCAATAGATCATTGGACACTGGATTGCCAGACACAGCCTGCAATGAAAGAGGGCTAACAAAATGCTCTGCGGATTCGGTCAGCACAACTCGCACGTCTGCACCCGTTGCGGTTAACTTGCGCACCAAGTCTGGTGCTTTGTATGCAGCGATTCCACCGGTTACACCAAGTAGGATTTTTTGTTTATTTACTGTCATATCACCGTATTTTCTAACAATTTGTTGGGCAAAAAGTCTAGTTCTTCACCCTTGGTATAGATCTAAAGCCTTAATATTGGCGTGTTAAGCTTGTTTTTGCTAGGTTTTATTCCAGGCACAGGCAAGATTTTCATTTTGCTTACAACTGAATCAGGCAAGGATGCATGAAAATTCAACAATGGATAATACAAGATAGGCCGCGAGAAAAACTGTTGCGGCTGGGTGGGGGAGCACTCTCAGATGCAGAGTTGTTGGCGATATTTCTACGAACCGGAGTATCAGGGTGCAATGCAGTGGAACTGGCTCAACGGCTCTTAACACAATTTGGTTCGTTACGAGATTTACTCAACGCCTCAAAAACACAGTTTTGCAGTGCGAGAGGATTGGGACAGGCAAAATATGCACAGTTACAAGCCGTGCTGGAAATGTCCAAACGCTATCTGGCTGAACCACTCAAGCGAGACAGGGCATTGCAAAGCGCCCAACAAACCAAATCGTTTTTAATCAGTGAACTGCGCGACGAACCCAACGAAGTCTTTGCGGTACTGTTTTTGGATAGCCAACATCGGCTCATCCAGTTTAAAAAGTTGTTTTTTGGCACGATCAACGCCGCAAGCGTTTATCCCCGGGTGATTGTTCAGCATGCACTTGAGCTTAATGCGGGGGCAATTATTCTCAGTCACAATCATCCATCCGGTGTGTCGCAGCCTAGTCAGGCAGACAAATACATTACGCAACGCATTGTGCAAACGATGGATTTAATTGATGTCACTGTGCTTGATCATATTGTGATAGGTGATGGGCATTGTGAATCGTTTGCAGAGCAGGGTCTGCTTTAGGAAAGGTGATAAATTACACCAAGTTGGGCTCAGGTTAAGAAAATAAACGCTGTTGTAAAAGATTTCCATCACTTTGATGCTGCCTCAGTCTAGGCTAAAAAGCAGGTAAATCAGCCAAGGCATGTATGCGAATTTGGGTCATTTTTTGGGACAAAAGTCACTGACGAAATATTGATCTTTTCTGACAAAAACCTTGATCGGGGGGGCTATTTACTGTATAAAGTGCGCCCTCTTGTCACTACCGCTATGCGTTTAGTGTGATTTATTAGCTTTGCTTAATGAAAGTGAAGCAGATTGTTAAAAGTTGTTTTGGAGACAAATACGATGTCCAGAGTATGTCAAGTAACTGGCAAGCGTCCAGCGGTAGGTAACAACCGCTCTCACGCGAAAAACGCGACCCGTCGTCGCTTTTTGCCAAACCTTCAAACCCACCGTTTTTGGGTTGAAAGTGAAAACCGTTTCGTTAAATTACGCCTTACGCCAAAAGCGATGCGTATTATCGACAAAAAAGGTATTGATTCAGTTTTGTCTGATATCCGTGCCCGTGGCGAGAAAGTTTAAGGAGCACTACCATGCGCGATAAAATCAAATTAGTTTCATCAGCGGGTACTGGCTACTACTACACCACTGACAAAAACAAACGTAACATGCCGGGCAAAATGGAGATCAAAAAGTTTGATCCTAAAGTTCGTAAACACGTTATGTTCAAGGAAGCCAAAATCAAGTAAAACCTGCTTGTTTTGTCTCCCGAAAAGCCCGGTTTATACCGGGTTTTTTGCGTTATCAGCTTGTCAAATCAACAATCACATTAAAGCACTGTTCCGTGCGCCTTTTTGTCGTATCATGTAATTATTCCCTTCAATTTACGCACGAACCATGATCAGATTGTCCAAAAAAGCTTGGAATAACGTACTTATCTTTTCCATGATACTGATGATTTTGTTGTTTAACACAACGAATAACATTCTGGTAGGTGATGGTGAGGAAAACACACCACAGCGTCTATTACCTGAACAATCTTCACTTGTGACACTGCAAACACCACAAGTAACCATTGAACAAATTGGTCAAGGCTGGCGAACGAATCCTCCAGCAAATATCAGTGAAGCTAAATTGCAAGAGGTGGTAACTCGTTGGCAAAACTTAACCATGGAAGCGTTTGACGGAACCTTGCCCAATTCGATGCCTGTCGTGGTCATTGCATGGTTGGCCGGTGAAAATAGTGGCAGGGTATTCCAACTTTATAACAACGGTGCTCATACGGTTGTATTGCATCAGCAGCAACAATTTATTGTACGTAACATCACAGTTGATCAACTTATTTTATCCAAGGAGCCGTGATGCCTGAGTTACCCGAAGTTGAAGTCAGTCGATTAGGTATATCCCCACATATGTTGGGCAAGGTTATTGAAAAAGTTGTGGTTCGCAATAAACAGTTACGTTGGCCTGTACCTGACGATGTGCATAAAGTCGAAGGGTTAGAAATCGCGTCAATTCGTCGTCGTGCAAAGTATTTGTTAATCGACACCTCTGCGGGTAGCATCATGCTCCATTTAGGCATGTCTGGCCGGCTGCGAGTTGTACCTACAAACACACCTCTACAAAAACACGATCATATTGATATGCAACTAGCCGATGGGCTGTGCCTGCGACTAAATGATGCCAGACGATTTGGCTCATGTTTATGGTTAGACGGCAACGACACGTCTCACGAATTACTTAGCTCTCTTGGCCCTGAACCCCTGACCGACGAGTTTGATAGTGAGCGATTGGTCGCGTTATCTAGAGGTAAACAGGTATGTGTTAAAAACTTTATTATGGACAATAAAGTCGTTGTAGGAGTAGGAAATATCTATGCAAACGAATCCTTGTTTCTAGCCGGAATTGACCCACGCATGCCAGCAGGGAAAGTAAGCAAAAAACGTTATCAGACATTGACACCAATTATAAAACGCGTTTTAGCGCAGGCGATTGAACAAGGCGGCACCACTTTAAAAGACTTTGTGCAAGCAGATGGTAGCCCCGGGTACTTTGCTCAAGAATTATTAGTGTATGGTCGAGCGAAACAACCTTGCACCGTGTGTGAAACGCCAATTAAATCTGTCGTATTAGGGCAAAGGAACACATTTTATTGTCCCAAATGCCAAAAGCGATAATCACCACGTCATTTCAGAAACGCTCTTGGTCTGGAATCTACAAAACCACGTCATTCCAGAAACGCTTTTGATCTGGAATCTATTGGTAGTGGAGTAATGGCCAGGCAATTCAGATAGTTGTGAGAGCCCATCCTTCGAGAGGGAGATAAATAGCGTCTAAACGTCATTTATGCAGTTTAATATCCAATGCTTTTTGCACAACAGGGTGACAAAATCCCTCAACATTGCCTCGATGCATGGCAACTTCCTTGACTAGGGTCGAAGAAATAAACGAGTTCTCCTCAGCCGGTGTTAAAAACACACTTTCTAATTTGGGATTAAGTCGTCGATTCATGTTTGCCAATTGAAATTCATATTCAAAATCTGAAACTGCGCGTAAACCTCTGATCAGAATGGTTGCATCTAACGAGTCTGCAAAATCTGCCAGTAACCCAGTAAAACCAATGACATCTACGTTATTCAAATGAGACGTCACTGCCTTGATCAGTTCAACACGCTCCTCCAACGTAAACAACGGTTTCTTGCTAGGATTGGACGCAATACATACCGTCACAGAAGAAAACATCTTGGATGCCCGCTCTATCAAATCGGCGTGCCCATTAGTGATTGGATCAAACGTGCCTGGGTAAATGGCTTTTTTATGCATATAAACAACTCTGCGCGGTTCTATATTTTAAACACACAGCTTATAATACGCTTGCGAATAAATCCAAGGGTGATTGGAAGTTGTCCAAAGCCAAAGCAACGTATTGTTTATTTTGCAACATAGCAGGAGCAACCTATATTGGATTCACCAAATGACATTGCCGCAAAAAGGAGTAGTAAGTGCGCTTTAGTCTAGTGTTAGTTTTATCATTATGTTTTTTATTCCTTCATCATCAAGTATCAGCGTCACCGTGGATTGGCACGACTGATCCCCAATTACACTATGATATTCAGATTCTTACTGAATATGGCTACTTAGATTCGACAGCAACAACCTTTCCTGTTCCTTGGAAAGGGATTTCACGCCAGTTAGAGCAACTCAAAACTACAGATATGCCAGACGCAGCAGCGGTTTCCGCGCGACGTTTAACGCACTATCTCATTTTGCAAAAACGTAACGACACATTCGCCTCCGCCACAGGTTATGGAGCAAACGAGCGTAGCAGGCTGGCTAGTTTTGACGGGCAACAAGGTGAGAAAGGACGTTTAAATCTAAGTACTGAAACACGCTTCAAAAGACTGGCGACTAAAATATCAGTCAACTTTGAGCCAGGTGGTGAAAAGAATTATGACCAAAGTTTCATCGCCTACCAATTTGGAGACTGGAATCTTCGTTTGGGAGCCATCGATCAGTGGTGGGGCCCAGCGCACTCGAATAGCCTGGTGTTTTCCAATAATGCTCGCCCTATTCCAACCCTTGCCTTGTCACGTTCTAGTACCGCCGCATCAGAGTCGCCTTGGTTGTCATTCTTAGGGCCTTGGTATGCCACCGCTCAAGTGGGGCAATTGGAAGACAGCCGAGATGTGCCTGATGCAAAAATATGGGCCAGTCGTTTTACTGCAAAACCGGTGTCGAATTTAGAAGTAGGATTATCTTGGGTTGCCGTGTGGGGCGGTGACGGTCAACCAGACCGTGCCAGTGATTTCTTAAAGGTTTTAACCTTCCACAAGCGCTGCCCAGATGGCACAGATACCTGTGACCCAACCGAAGAAACACACGTGGGCTCTCATTTGGCTGGACTGGATTTCAAATATACATTTATTGCAGCAGATATACCGGTCAATATCTATGCACAATTTGTAGATGAAGGTGATTCAAGTGAATTCAATGTGGCGAACAACGCCAGTAGTGTGGGGATTTCCAGTTATCTATTTGGTGCCAAAATTTACCTGGAAGCCAGCGATACCAACGTATCCTGTGATCAAGCTATTGTCGATGTGACAACTTGCTTCTACGAGAGCGGTACTTACTCATCGGGGTATCGATATTATACCCGTGAACTAGGTGATAGCCGTGAGTCGGATGCCAGTATGATTTCACTTGGCTTTCTAAAGCACTTTGCCAATGGTGATGTGGTTGAAGCGACAATCAGACAAATAGACATTGATGATAACGACTCGACAACAGATCCTACAATCGAATCGCTAGGACTCACTGAAAAAATTACCCAGTTGAGTGGCTACTACCAGACTGTTTGGGGCGATTGGCAATTGAAAATTGGTGGTGTTCTTGACTCAAGCAAAGTTAACGAGCAAGGTACAGATCATGACGTCACGGTTTTTGCCGAGATAAAATATAGCCTGTAAGTGAACAAACCCATGCAAAGACGCAAAATTTCATGTTTTCTTATCGTCTGCAACGAGGCCGATCGCATTGAAGCGGCGCTTAAGCCTTTGGCAGGGTGGGTCGACCAACTCATTGTTCTGGATTCTGGCAGTACAGACGGCACAGTCGAAATTGCCCAGCAATATGCCGATAAGGTGTACCAAACCGATTGGCCAGGCTTTGGGCCTCAACGCAATCGCGCATTGGCTTATTGTGAGCATGATTGGGTGATGAATATCGATGCTGATGAAGTGGTTACCGAAGCACTCAAGGCTGAGATAGATCAGGTGATGTCTCAGGCTGACTTAGATGTGACAATGTTAGAAATCCCATGGCATACCTACCTATTTGGTAAACCCCTAAAACATGGCAGATATTCATCGCCACAAGGTAAAATATTCTTAAAAGAAGGCGCTAACTTTAAAGACCGAAGTGTGCATGAATCGTTAGAAATGCCACTCAAAAAAATCAAAGTTCTAAAAACTGCACTTTTGCATTATAGCTGGCGAGACTACTATCATGCACAAGAAAAACACCTTAAATATGGTGTGCTTGGTGCCCAAGAAAAAGCCAAAAAGAATAAACGCACCTCGCTAAGCTATGCGGTGTTGAGGTTTTTTGTTGATTTTGTTCAACAGTACGTGTTTCGCTTGGGTTTCTTGGATGGTAAACGAGGCTTTTTGATGGCAATGATCCTCGGCCAGTATGCATTCCATAAGTACGCGGCGTTATGGTCGATTAATCAACAACAATCCGAAAAAGAGTAATCATATGCCGAATACACCCATCAGTGTTTTTGTCATTACGCTAAATGAAGAGCAGCACCTTGAAAAAATGCTCAAGTCTGTTCAGTGTTTTGACGAAATTGTGCTGGTGGACTCTGGCAGCTCCGACAAAACCCTAGAAATCGCGAAGCGGTATGGCGCAAAAATCCACCACCAGGATTGGTTGGGTTTTGCCAAACAAAAATCTTATGCAATGAGCCTATGTCAAAATCAGTGGGTCTTTAATTTGGACGCTGATGAAAGTATTTCGGCTGAGCATGCAGCTTTGATCCAACAAAGTGTCGACGCCCAAGAAGCCGATGCCTTTCGAATTTACTTTGAAGATATATTCTGGGGTGAATCGATGTCGCCCTCATCTGCAAAACGTTCGATTGTTAGGATCTACAAAAAAGACAAGATAGCCTTTCCTACAGATCGTTTAGTACATGAGAATGTGCGTTTGATTGATGGTGCAAAATTGTCGTCTATTCCTGGCCGCGTAATCCACTACGGCTACCATAGTTCAGATATTTTAATGACGAAACAGAATAAATATTCTTCTTTAAAAGCTCAGGAGAAGTTTAACAATGGGAAGCGACCCTCTTGGTTGAAACTGCTCTTGATATTTCCATTGATGTTTATCAAAGCTTATTTCTTGCGCAAGATGTTTTTATCAGGCCGCAGAGGACTAGTGCATGCAACCATCGATGCAATGTATGGTTTTTTGAAAGAAGCTAAATTGCATGAACTGCATTACAGAACGCGCTCTAAGAAGCAGCAAGACTAGCGTTTAGTTCTCGTAACCCTTGAGAAGCTTTTGCCAGTTTTGTTGGGTAAACTGATAATTGTTGTATTTGCTCGTTTCTTTTCCCAATGAACGGCGTAAACGTTCAATATTCTGCTGTTTCCAATAATCGCCCGCCCTAATCGCACATTTGTCGAAATCTATCAGCCAGACTTTGCCTGCATCATCCAACATGATGTTGTGAATATTTAGGTCGTGATGGTAGACCTGTTGTTTGTGAAAACATGCAATGGTGGCGCCGATGTTATGCCAGACGTCGTCAGAAAGCTCTGACTCCAACAACATGTGGTGGAGATCGCGGGCATCGGGAATTTTAACTGTGATAAGGTCAGCGCGATAAAACAGGCCTACTTTTTCTACTCTTGCAGCGGCAGGAGTCGGGACAGGTAGGCCCATATTAATCATACGGCTCAATAAGTCTTTTTCTTGCCAGGCTCGTGTGTTTTCCAGCCCGGTGTATAGATATTGGTCGGTTAAGAGCTTGCCAATAAGGCCGCCTCGCAGATAATGGCGCAAGACAAACTCGTGCTGCTGGTGACGAAAGAAGTAAGTCGTTCCTCTTCCTACCGACTCACCTGTTAAGTTACCGTTATGCTTCCACCATTGGCCGTCAAAGCCGTTTACATCGATATTCGGCAGCAAGTCCGGGGCGCGCCAAATTACCTGATTATCTTGCCATTGGAGTGGTTGTGAATGCATTGAATGTGTCTAGCCCTTGTTTATTGATGCAAAGTGTAATGAAATTAGCCACAGTTTACAGCCTTGTTTGTTGGCAATACTTTGAATATTAAGAAACTTTGCATTTTACGCTTGTCTGCCATTGGTGATGTATGCCACGCAGCTGCTATGGTTGAGCGGATAATTGAACACTCACCAAGTATTGAAATTACCTGGATCATTGGCAAAGTGGAATATCAGCTTTTGAAGGGCATGCCGAATGTGAAATTTATCATATTTGATAAAAGCAAAGGCCAAGAAGCGGTTTTAGCATTGCGAGAATCCCTTCGTGAAGAGCACTTTGATGCACTGTTTTTAATGCAAGTGGCTTTTCGTGCAAACTGGGTGTCTCGGGTCATAAACGCCAAAGTGAAAATAGGCTTTGATTGGGCTCGCAGTAAAGAGTTGCATTGGCTGTTTGCCAACAAGCGTATTGCAGCACAAAAACATGCTCACGTATTGGAGGGCTTCATGGGCTTTGCTGATGCCATTGGTATGCCCAAAAGCTCATCAATCAATTGGAATGTCCCTCTAACACAAGACGAAGAAGCAATGGGTTGTCAGCTTAAAACCCAGTTCAACAAATATGTTGTCATTAGTCCAGCTGCAAGCAAAGCCGAGCGTAATTGGTTACCAGAACGTTATGCAGCGGTCGCTGACCATGCTCATAACTGTGGATTCACGGTTGTGCTGTGTGGTGGTCCGGCTGCGATTGATAAACAACTGGGCGAACAGATCCAGTCCTCAATGGAAAACTCCTGCCAAAACTTGATTGGAAAAACCTCATTAAAAGAAATGCTCGGAGTGTTAAAACACGCTGAACTGGTCATTGCGCCAGACACCGGGCCAGCGCACATGGCAACAACGGTTGCTACGCCTGTTATCGGTTTATATGCTCACAGTAATCCAAAACGTACAGGGCCCTACAACGATTTGGCCCATGTGGTTTCTGTGTATGACGAGGCAATCAAGGAGCAAACTGGCAAAGCATGGCCTGAGCTACCTTGGGGAAAACGCGCCAAAGGCGAAAATTTAATGGCGCGTATTGAGGTTGGGGCAGTGGTCAAGATATTTGACAAGTTGTTAGTTGAAAAGGTCTAGACAATCCTAATTCTTCACGCTCAGTGGCGTTGGCTACAAACCCAAAAACGCGATAGTGTTTGAAAGGGCACCGCGATTTTGAGCTATGACAGTCGTGCCTGCTTGCCCTGCTGTTTGTCTTAATGCTTCATCGCGAAACCACAACTGACACTGCTGAGCAATGTCGGCAGCATCGGCAACCTTACGCAAATTGCCGTTCTCAAGCAGTATTTTACAAATCTCTGGATTGTTGTATTGATTGGGTCCCATGATAACTGGTAGCTCAAGAGATGCTGGTTCCAATGCATTGTGCCCACCGCGGTCAGCGATACTGCCACCCACAAATGCAATATCAGCGCAAGCGTACAAAGACATTAGCAAGCCCATTTCGTCTACCAGCAACACTGACGTAGAACTAGGTAACTCGTTTGTATGACTCCAGCGGCTAAATGATATCTTGGATGTGTTTAATATCTCGGCAACTTTGTCAAAACGTTGCGGGTGCCTCGGCACTAAAATTAGTAATATTTGGGGAAAGTCTTTTGCAAGTATCTTAACCGCATCAAGTAAAACTTTTTCCTCGGGTTCATGGGTGCTTCCTGCGATGAGAATTGGTCGAGTGGATTGGTTGAGTAATTCCACTAATGGATGGGTGACAGGGGTTTCTGTCGCAGCTAACTCGAACTTTATATTGCCTGCGTTAATGAGCCTATCTTCAGGAAATCCGAGGGCTAGGTAATTGTCGTAATCCCGTTGAGATTGTGCAGAGACTTTTTCTAAGCCGCGCATCATTGGTTGCACCAATGGGCTGAGTTTGAGATAACTTTTTACTGAATTTTTGGTCATGCGCGCATTGATAACGCTAATCGGTATGCCTCTTTTTGTACACTGCCTTATGAGGTTTGGCCACAACTCCACTTCAACGATCAGTACACATTTAGGTTTCAGTCTGTTGAGCAAGCGGGACATCAACCATCCTGTATCAAATGGCAAATAAATATGCTGAACCTTTTCAGCGAGCAAATTACTGACATTTTTTGCACCTGTTGGAGTCGTAGTTGTCAGCGTAATCTTTAATTGAGGTTGTCGTTCCAACAACTGTTTTACCAAGGTCGCTGCAACGGCTGTTTCGCCAACGGAAACACAGTGAATCATTAGATCACAAGGCCTTAACTCGTTGTTGTAAAAAGCAAATCGCGAAAGACGTTTTTGATCAAAATCGGCTTTTCTAAGTACTTTATTAAAGAGCCAGTGTAAAAAAAGTACCGGTAAAATCAGATAGAACAGGCAAGAGTATGCCAGAAGCGCCATTCGTTCAGAAAAGGATAAGGATAGCGCTGTATGTGATTGATGAGATTGTGACATGTTGGTAAATAATATACTCTATACAAAGAATCGAATTATCTGTTGTTTGTAAATTTAATTTGATCAAACAGGAAAAAAGTCAATTAAATCTGCGACTAACCGCTAGGTTATCACGCAAGTTTAACTGGCTTGAGCTAATCTTACATTCTCAGGAGAGTTCCTGCATTGAAATATAGGTGAAAGGATTGATAAGTCGACTGGCCAGAGTCACTTTATTATTGCTCACGCTATTTGTGCTGCCACCCACGTATGCCGACGAGTCGTCGGTTTATGTCGTTGCTCACACAAACACTAATATTATTAAACTTTCTTCCGCGCAGCTTAGAAAAATTGTTTCCATGCGGCAAACGGTCTGGCCAAACGGGCAGCCAATTGTTGTCTACACGCTCGATTCAAATAACCCTGTGCACCAAACGTTATGCATAGACCTCCTCAACATGTTTCCTTATCAAGTTGAAAGGCTTTGGGAGAAGCTTGCTTACTCAGGTCTTGGTGAAAAGCCGATAAACGTAGAAAGCGAGAAAAAAATGCTTGAATTCATCGCCAAAACACCTGGTGCCATAGGTTATGTTTCAGATATTTCGAAATTAACATCGCTTCATAAAATCATAGTGGTGGAGGACTAATTAATGAAAGGACCCATTTATGTCTTGTTTGCCATTTCGACAGCACTTGTTTGTCTGACCTCTCGAGCAGACTCGCCCAAAGCGTTGCAATGGCATGGTTTTGTCGCTCAAGGGCTTATAGATGCTCAAAATAGTAATTTTGTTGACGATCATGGTGATATTTCTTTAAAGCTTACCGAAATTGGAATTAACGGGTCTTATCGTTTAGGCTCACGCTTCAGAGTTGCTGGTCAAGCGGTGTATCTTAATGGCGGAAACCGTTACCCGGAGGGCATCAGGGCTGACTACTTGTTTTTTGACTGGAAAGCAGTTGCTTCGCTTGATTGGCAGGTGAATGTGCACGCAGGTAGAGTCAAAAATTATCATTGGATGTACTCTGCAACGCGAGACGTTCCTCATACTCGACCTACAATTATTTTGCCACAATCTATCTATTTCGATAGCTTCAGAGACGTTGCCTTGGGTGTAGACGGATTGGCCGTTGTCGCCAATACATCAAATAGTTGGGGTGATTGGGAATATTATTGGAGCTATGGCAGCTCGCCAATCAGCCGGGAGCAGACGTCTAATCTTGTCGGACAGCGGTTCACAGGCGATTTTAAACAAAAATTTGTGCAACAATTTAATACGGTTTGGCAACGCAGCAATGTTCGCTTGGGAATTGGAATACTCGATTCGGATTTTGAGTATACTCAAGGAGCAGATGACTCATTTGTCGATGGTGACGTTTCGATAAAACGCCTACTGATCCAAGCAAGCTATGCAGCTTCCAATTGGCAAATTGCCGGAGAACTATTCCGCGAAAGAACGGCTTACACAGATATTCTCTTTCCGAACTTTTTTGACGATGCTACGGCCGAAGGTGGCTATATTCAAGGGCGCTACCTTTATAGTTCTGATTTGACTTTCACAGCAAGGTTAAGCCTTTATGACCAAAATCGTAAAGATCGGGATGGTCGAATTCGAGAAGCGGCCACCATGGGTGCCATTCCTGCATACTTTGGATTTCAAGACACCTTTACATTGGGTTTAAGTTGGGATCCAGCGCCAAACTGGCGCACACAATTGGAATTTCACCGAGTGAAAGGAACTGGACGGTTGGCCCCAGTGCTAATACCTAATGTCGAAGTTAATGACCAAAAGTACTGGAATATTTGGGCAGCCCAATTGATGTATTGGTTCTAGATATGAAGCCGTTTATCAGTCTCCCTAAAAAAATGATACTTCTTCTATTGGGTGTTCTACTTGCCCTTAGCGCGTCTATGTCGATTTTGTGGTTGCAAAAAACTAATCAGGATTTTGTGCTTAAACAGCAGGAAATCAAACAACAAAATCAAAGCCAGTATTTACTACTAAATCAGATGTTTCGAAACCGAATCGAAGCGTGGGTTGAGATTTTTGTCAGGCTTCATGAGAACCAACCAGAACAAATCAATGCTTTGGCAGAAACACTACAATCTCGCTATGAGTATCTGCAACTCAATTGGCAAATTGAAGATATGTGGTTGTACGATAGCAGTCAATCCAAAGTCTTCAGTACTCAAACTACTGTTCCTGACTATGTAAAGAACATAACAAAAGATGTTTTCAATACTCAACGCTCTGAAGCGATCACCTATTGCTCCGAAACATGCATTCAGGTTATTTCAGTCCCGATATTAGAAAGGAATAGCGACATGTCAGTGCTCACGTTGAGCATGGGACTACTCGATACTTTTGCATTTTTAAATCGTTCAACCGACGCAACGTTGGCCTTGGTGCACATGGCTGGTGAGCCAAAAGTGCAATTCGCAAAATCTTTATTCATTCGGGGTCCTCTGGCAAGGCGACAATACGAGCTTATTGCCCCATTAATTGCCTCACTTCCTGAGTCCATGTCACTGGACAGGTTGTTGTTAGAGGGAGCGCACGTTAATTTAGATGGTGCAGACTATTTTGTCGCTCTAATCCCTATGTCTACCGTCAATTCGGAACGAGATTTTGTGCTTGCAGCACATAACATTACGCCGGTGATGAAAGCCCATAAAGACTACCAAAAAAGTATTTTTGTTACGGCAACGGTAGTATTTGTTAGTGCTATATTGTTGTTGTATTTGTTGACTAACAGCGTGCGAAAAAGACTCATCCTGCTCGCTGCAAGACTGCCTTTGTTGTCACAGAGACAGTACAAGAGTTTTAAAACTCAATCGCAAACCAATTCTCATTATTTCAAAGACGAATTAGATAGCTTAAATGACTCTGCAAACGAATTGGCGATTCAGTTGGAACAGTTGGATGAAGAAGTTCAAGCCAAAACCAGTGAGCTTGAAAAAATCGCCATGTTCGACCAGCTTACCAATTTACCGAATCGCAACATGCTACTTTTTGATTTAGAAAGATCTATCGCTAACCTGCAACGCAAGCCAGGGTTTGTTGTTTTGTTGTTATTTGACTTGGACGATTTCAAAAAGGTCAATGATAGCTATGGACACACAGTGGGTGACGAATTGCTAATTGAAGCCGCCATTCGTTTTCAGAGCGTGGTCAGAGAAACCGATATGGCTTATCGCCTGGGGGGAGATGAATTCGCCATATTACTCGCCCACTTAGACGAGATAGATGGAGCAATTAAAGTAGCAGACAAGTTGTTGGATAGATTTCGAGCACCGATTAACGTGGGCGCTACGCGTTTCTATGTCTCAACAAGCATTGGGCTTTCCATTACTATTTCCCACAATACGGAGGTTGCAGAGGTCATCCGTCATGCCGACATTGCTATGTATCAAGCGAAAGCTGCCGGAGGCAATAGCTACAAAATTTACGATGAGAGTATGTCGAAATTAGCAATGGATAAAGTCGCGTTGGAGGACGAAGCAAGGGGGGCCTTGATCGATGATCACTTCAGTTTTGCCTTGCAACCACAAATTGAGCTAAGTACCGGTAAGTTAATCGGTTTTGAGGCGCTACTCAGATGGGATCACCCAGAGCGTGGGGAGGTTTCGCCGGGATATTTTATTCCTATGCTAGAGAACACCGAGTTTATGTTGTCTTTGGGCTACTGGTGTATCGAAAACGCGTTTTCTCAATTGATAGCGTTTCGTGATAAGGGCTATCCAGATTTGAAGATCGCTATCAACATGGCGGGAATCCAGTTTTTAGACCCTGACCTAATAGTGTACTTGCAAGAAAAAATTCACGAGACGGGCCTCAATCCCAATCTATTTGAATTGGAATTAACCGAGCGAACGCTGGTGTCTGATATTGAGCGCACTACGCAAATAATGCGCACCCTAATTCATAAAGGTTTTCTGATTTCAATTGATGATTTTGGTACGGGGTATTCTTCGCTAAGTTATCTCAAAAAAATGCCTGCTCAATACATTAAAATAGACCGCGCCTTTATTGATGGCATGTTGAAAAGCAATGCTGACAGGCAAATCGTAGCATCGACCGTTGCAATGGTGCAGAACCTTGATATGAAAGTGATAGCCGAAGGGATCGAAGAGCCTGAGCAAATTGAAATTCTAAAGGCGTTTGGTTGCGATATGGCACAGGGTTATCATATTGCTAAGCCTATCCCTCAATCTCGCTTATTTGCTGATCTTGAGAACTATTGCAAAGACGGTGTATGGTGTTATGGCAACGCACAAGTCGAGACTTAATTAGCGTCAAGTTAATAACTCGCTGTAATCAAAACATTACAGATTGAAAACTGATTTTCCAAATAGAATGATTCAATCACGCTGCTTTAATCGTATGCCCAAGCGATGTTTTCTTTTACCATAGAGACAAATTTCGTTTAGGGGTATTTATGAGCCAGGCCTTTTACCAACATCTCAGTGACCAGATTGAGCAAGTCAAACAAGACGGATTATACAAATCAGAAAGAATTATTACCTCTGCCCAAAAGGCTGACATTGACGTGCGTAACGGTGGTCATGTGCTGAATTTTTGTGCTAACAATTATTTAGGGTTGGCCAACAACGATGAACTGATTAGCGCAGCGAAACAAGGTCTGAATGAGCACGGTTTTGGTATGGCTTCAGTCAGGTTCATTTGCGGAACTCAAGATATTCATAAAGAACTTGAGCAGAAGATCAGTCAGTTTTTAGGTATGGAAGATACCATTTTGTACCCCTCTTGCTTTGATGCTAATGGCGGACTTTTTGAAACCATAATGGGGCCTGAAGACGCTATAATTTCAGATGCGCTGAATCATGCAAGTATCATAGACGGTATTCGTTTGTGTAAGGCGAAGCGCTATCGTTATGCGAACAATGATATGGCGGCTTTGGAAGACCAGCTAAAACAAGCCGACGCAGACGGCGCACGGTTCAAATTGATCGCTACCGATGGTGTGTTTTCAATGGACGGCGTCATTGCTGACCTAAAAGGCGTCTGCGATCTAGCAGAGAAATATGACGCCATGGTAATGGTTGATGACTGTCATGCAACGGGTTTTGTAGGTGCACAGGGGCGCGGCAGCCATGAATACAATGATGTGATGGGACGTGTTGATATCATTACCGGCACTCTTGGCAAAGCGTTAGGAGGAGCGTCTGGTGGCTATACCTCGGGTAAAAAGCATGTTGTAGAGTGGCTTCGACAACGCTCTCGTCCTTATTTATTCTCCAATTCCGTTGCGCCACCAATCGTTGCTGCTTCAATCAAGGTGTTCGATATGATGAGCAACGGCGACGAATTACGCGAACGTTTAAACCGAAACGCCGTGCATTTTCGTCAAAGAATGCAGCAAGCTGGTTTCACTTTGTGTGGGAAAGATCATGCCATTATTCCAGTCATGTTAGGGGATGCTAAATTGGCAAGCGAGATGGCTGATAAAATGTTGCAACGTGGTATCTATGTTGTGGGGTTTTCGTTCCCAGTAGTACCCAAGGGTCAGGCTAGGATCCGAACCCAAATGTCGGCGGCACACTCAATAGAGCAAGTCGATCAAGCGATCGACGCCTTTATTGAAGTAGGTAAAGAGTTAGGAGTGATTGCATGAAGTCCCTTGCAAAACTGCATCCTGAAAAAGGGATTTGGTTGACGGACTCCGCCAAACCAGAAGTTGGCCACAATGACTTGTTAATTCAAATTAAAAAAACCGCTATTTGTGGCACAGACATGCACATTTACAACTGGGATGAGTGGTCTCAACAGACCATTCCGGTACCTATGGTCGTGGGTCACGAATATGTGGGTACCGTAATTGAAATTGGAGAAGAAGTTCGCGGCTTTAGCATTGGTGACCGCGTGTCTGGTGAAGGTCACATAACTTGTGGACATTGTCGTAACTGCCGTGCTGGACGTCGCCACTTGTGCCGCAATACTGAAGGTGTCGGTGTTAATCGACCTGGCGCATTTGCTGAGTATTTGGTTATTCCTGCGTTTAATGCCTTTAAGATCCCCGACAACATCAGTGATGATTTGGCTTCAATATTTGACCCATTTGGTAATGCTGTGCACACCGCTCTATCCTTTGATTTAGTTGGCGAAGATGTGCTGATCACCGGTGCGGGACCCATTGGGATCATGGCGGCTGCCGTGGCAAAGCACGTCGGAGCACGAAATGTGGTCATCACTGACATTAACGAATATCGTTTGGATTTGGCCCTTAAAATGGGCGCCACGCGCGCAGTGGATGTTAGCAGAGAAGACTTGGCAAGTGTTATGTCTGAGCTCGGCATGACAGAAGGCTTTGATGTGGGTTTGGAAATGTCAGGTGTTCCAGTAGCGTTCCGTGATATGTTGGACAAAATGAATAATGGCGGTAAAGTGGCCATGTTGGGAATACCTCCCAAAGATGTAGCGGTAGACTGGAATCAAGTAATCTTTAAAGGTCTTACAATTAAAGGCATTTATGGACGGGAAATGTTTGAAACCTGGTACAAAATGGCAAGTTTGATCCAGTCTGGCTTGGATTTGGCACCCATTATTACTCACCAATATCCGGTTGAGGAATTTCAAAAAGGTTTTGATGTAATGGGCTCTGGTCAATCGGGCAAAGTGATTTTAAGTTGGTAATCTCAAACAATAGTTAAGTGGGAAAGCAGTTGGAACAGTTTGAACATATATCGGTTGATCAGACATTTGAGTTGTTAAGTCAAGACAAAGCAAAGTTGGTTGATATTCGCGACGAGCAGACGTTTGAGGCGGGCCACATAGAAGGTTCTGTTCATTTAACCAATGGTACTTTGCACAATTTCATGAATGAGACCGATTTTGAAATGCCTGTGATTGTTTGCTGTTATCACGGAATCAGTAGTCAGCAAGCTGCACAATTTCTTATTCATCAAGGCTTTGAGCAAGTGTATAGCATGGATGGCGGGTTTGAAGCGTGGCGACAATCAAAACCTTATGTCTCAAGTAACGAATCATAATCAATGAATGAAACCGGTGAACTTGTAGGGTTTGAACAGGAAAATGCGGCTCGGGTTTTAACCGCTTATCTCAACAATCAAAATATCAACGCACAATATGTAAATGGGCAACCCCCATTCCCCCACAAGATCGTACTGTCTGATCCAAAAGATATTCATCAAGCACATCAAATTACCAAGGAATTTTTGGACAGACCCAATGATCCAAAATATCAGTCGGCGGCCTGGCAAAATGAACAACCTGTCAAATTAACAAGTCAATTGCCAGGGCTAGGACGCTTTAATTTAAAAGAATCATTATTCTCTGCGCCACTTACCTGGTCCATATTACTCTTATGCATAGCCGTATATTTGTTATCGGTTATGGGTGGTTTTTCCTGGGTGTTAAATAACTTTAGAATTCAGACTTTGCCTCAGTTAGTGGAAAGTGGACAATGGTGGCGCTTGGTGTCCCCAGCGTTTATGCATTTTTCTGAACTACACATTATATTTAACTTAATGTGGTGGGGCAGTTTAGGGGCGCAAATTGAGCGCAAATTTGGCAGCGTTTCTTTATTGTTAATCCTGCTAAGCACCGCTATTTTATCCAATCTTGCGCAATTAGTGATGTCCGGACCAAACTTTGGCGGCTTGTCTGGTGTGGTTTACGGGATCATCGGTTTTGTTTGGTGGTGCGGCTGGTTGCGTCCGTCTTGGGGGCTCAGCCTACCCAATTTTATTATCGGCTTTTCGTTAGTTTGGTTAGTGTTAGGCTATTTAGACTGGTTGTGGGTGTCTGTGGCTAACACAGCGCATACCATTGGCTTGGTGATAGGTTGTATTCTTGCTTGGCTGTTTGTTCAAATCGGAAACAAAAACGCTAGCCGCCCTGAACAATAAACTTGGTGATGATCAAATCTTTGATCATAGGATTACCGGTTTCTTGTTGCATCAGCTCACGGATCCTTTCTAGACTCATACGGCGAATATCTTCTCGGCCCGTCAGCGACTTTACCTTGTCTTTAGGTTGGCGACCGATAATATCGATAATGGTAGCTCTGAGAAGGGGAGAGTGGTGCTCTATTGCTTCGATATACTCAACGTCTTCTAGCATTAGCTCCATAGTCGTGCGCACAAAGCCCAAATTGTTCGCGTTTGGACCTAAAAAGTTGGTTACGATGTCTGGCTCCAAACCATAATAGGCAAAATTATTTTGCGCCTGAACGACATTCGCACTGAAGCTCAAGACAAACAAAATTGTAACTGTCGAAAAAATTCGCCTCATAGTTTGTTCTCTGCACACCTTATTTGATTATTCGTCGTCAAGTTTAGCAATTATTGACTAAGAGCTTAATTATTTGAACACAACTTTAGTCTAGTATCTTTAGTCTATCCTTTGCTGTTGATATGATAAAGCATAACTAACCATACCCAGCTGTGAAATTGAATAATAAGGTTTCTTCGCCCACGCACATCTCATTTCCTGTCGATGTTCCCAATTCATGGAACCCCGCAGATAGAGTTTCTGTTCCCGATCCTCTACTTAAAAATTGGTTACTCGATACCGGTTCGTTAACGGAACGGCTGCAATCTCAATGTATGAGATTTGACCTCACTCTTATAGGTCAACGGCAAATGCAGCCAGAAGTTGAGGAGATGAAACAACTTTCTTTGTCTGGTGATGGGCGATTTCAGATTCGTGAAGTCATTTTGTCGGGCAATGGTCAGCCTTGGGTGTTTGCACGCTCAGTTTTGCCGCAGGCTTTGTGCGATATGGATTTGGCTAACTTGGGTAGGCGGCCGTTAGGACAAATTATTTTTAATGACGAAAGGTTTGTTCGACAGCCCTTTCAATTGCTTAAAATTGACGCTGGAGATCCTTTCCAAACTCATATTCATGTCGATCCGCGCTTTCAACTTTGGGGTAGACGTTCGGTATTTCAATTCAATCGATTACAACTTATGGTTGCTGAAATATTCCTTCCTCGATGTCCGGCGTATCGACAATTAAACGGAGAATAGATGTCTCGCTCAAAAATTTCCGCTTACATTAGGCTCATGCGTGCCGATAAACCCATTGGTATCTATTTGTTATTATGGCCAACACTTTGGGCGCTTGTCATAGTATCCCAAGCTCAACCGCCGTTAGATGTATTGGTTGTATTTGTGTTGGGTGTGATAGTGATGCGCAGCGCGGGCTGTGTCATCAATGACTATGCTGATCGCCATGTAGACGGTTCAGTTGAGCGCACTAAAGCAAGACCCATAGTGTCTGGTGAGGTAAGCGAGCGAGAAGCCCTTGGCTTGTTTGTTGGCTTGCTAATCATCGCCTTGCTGTTAGTGCTCACGTTAAATGTGCAGACCATAATTTTGTCGTTTGGCGCTTTATTATTGGCGACGGTCTATCCCTTTATGAAGCGCTACACACATTTTCCACAAGTGGTCCTGGGAGCGGCGTTTAGTTGGTCAATACCAATGGCGTTTATGGCAGTGTCTGGAGAAGTTCCGTGGATAGCATGGGTGTTGTATAGCGCTAATTTATTGTGGACTGTGGCCTATGATACTCAGTACGCAATGGTAGACCGAGATGACGATTTACGCATTGGTGTGAAATCAACGGCCATTTTGTTCGGTCCAATGGACAAGTTAATCATTGGATTCTTGCAATTGGTGACCTTGGGGCTATTGTTTTTAATAGCAAAAGTCATGATGTTGTCTTGGCCGTTTTATGTTTCTTTGGTAGTCAGTGCAATATTATTTGGCTATCAACAATTTTTAATTCATGAGCGCGATAAAACAAAATGTTTTAAATCGTTTTTGAACAATCACTATGTAGGCATGGTAATCACCATAGGATTAGTTTGCCACTATTTGATCTGAACATGACAAGGTAAATTTAATATGGGTGAAATGCTTGTAAGTTTGTGTGCCCCTGCTAAACGATTAATGGCCCAATTTAATTACTCCGTTAAATTTATCCTCATTAGTATCATCTTTATTGTTCCCCTTGTGCTGAGCTTAGCGCTATTGCAATTCGAATATAGCGAAGAAATCCGCTTTACCGAAAAAGAGCTTGAAGGTCTTGAGCTTGTAAATCAAATAAGTGTTGAACAGCGCAAGCTCGCTGAGGCACTAATAAATGGCAGCAGCAATTTTTCCAGTGGGCTTTCCAGTATCACACAACAACTTAGTGAACTTGATGCGCAACCTGTTTCAAGCAGATTGAATCGTTATCAACAGTCGCTGACGCAGCAAGACAGGAACACGTCTTTTAGTGCGCTCATTGCATTGAATCAGTCTATTGCTGACTACAGCAACCTCGAATTAGATTTAGAGCTAGCGACCAGCTATTTGGTAACAACTTTGGTTGAAACTTTACCGCAAGCACAGGCGCAGGTTGCCAAAACTGCTGACTTAGCGCGAGTTGTTCTGGACAGCGGCAGTTTTACTCCAGATACGTACATCGATTTATCCAACGCTAACCAGAAGTTATCTTTGATGATCATGAATGTCGATGAATCTTTAGCCGTTAGCCTTGAATCTAATAGACAGATAGCCGCGCAGTTGGCAAATCGATGGAAAAGTCTCAAGTCAGAACTTGAAGCATACAAATCGATGATCCAGGAACGGATACTAGACCCAGATAGCTTTGAAATTCAAAGAGACGAGTTGAATCGTGTAAGTTTAAATACCAACCAAAAACTCTATGAGTTTGAATCCTCCTTAGAGCCAGTTTTGGCGGAGCAGTTAGCCCAAAGAATCGATAGCGCGGTGTTTAAAAATCGGATTATATTTACGATCTCACTTATTGCTGTGTTGCTTGCAGCCTATCTCTTTACGGGTATGTACCAATCTGTGATTGAAAATATCAAACGGGTTGTTATGGGCGTGCATTGCATAGCCGAAGGTAAACTCTCAACCCGCGTAAGTGTTGAAGGTCGTGACGAAATGCGCGACATAGCGAATGATATGAATCACATGGCAGAAAACTTCGAAAATCTGGTTTTCAGGTTGAGTGAAGCAATTCGAACACTAAGTGAATCTTCGCTAAATTTAAAATCAGTAACTGAACGAACCATTGATGGCGTACAGAAGCAAAAATCTGGGACTGATTCTATCTCTGGCTCAATGTCGACCTTGACTCAAGTGGCTTCAGATGTGGACGAATTGTCTGAAAGAGCCTCCGAGTCAGCAATCAACGCGGTAAAAGAGGCTCAACAAGGCCTTACACTGGTCAATGGTTTGCAGACAGTGATGAAAGACATGCAAAACGAATCAAGCCGCTCGCAAGAAGCTCTAAACCGTCTGGTAGAAGACAGCAAAGATATTGGTCAGGTATCAAGTGCAATCAACGAAATCGCTGAACAAACTAACTTACTTGCACTCAATGCTGCCATTGAAGCAGCGCGAGCAGGAGAGCAAGGTCGAGGATTTGCAGTCGTCGCTGATGAAGTAAGGACCTTGGCACAAAGAACTCAGGCGCAAACGAATCAAATCCATGAAATTATCAGTAAGCTACAGCAAGCAACACAGGATACCCGTGAAAGCATGGAACAAAGCCGTGAGCAAATGAACTTGAGTGTGCAAGAAGCTAGTGTCGTGGGCTCGGCTTTGGAGCAAATTAGCCAGGTCGTTGAGAATATAAAACTGGGCAATGTTGAGATATCTGAGTTGGCCACTCAGCAATCTAACGTTACTAGAACTGTCGCGTCTAAAGTGGAAGAAATAGCCCTTATTTCTGAGTCGACGCGTCTTGGTGCTGTAGAAACTGATCAATCAGCAGACGGTCTTTCACATGTAGTGAAAACCCTACAAGATGAATTATCAACGGTCCAAAAAGGTGATTAATCTCAAGGAGTGACGCGAAAAAACGGCACTAAAAAATAGGGATCTTCGCAGGAAACGAAATCGTCTAATTGCCAGCTCTCAGGCCTTATCGGTATAAAATTATATTTATTGGAAATTATTTTTCAGTACTTTGATCAATCTTCTCTAGCTCTGTCAATCGAGCTTCTAGTGCTTCCAGTTTCTCTCGTGTGCGGATCAATACCTGACTTTGCACATCAAACTCTTCTCTGCTGACAAAATCTAATTTGCTTAGTTGAGACTGTAAGACCTGTTTGATTTTGTTCTCTGCACCTTCAGCCATGGTTTTCACGCCTGGAGGCACGGCTTCAGATATTTGTTTGGCAATTTCTTCTAGTTTTTTAGGATCCAGCATTATTTTAACTCTTTGATGGGGTAGATCAGTTTGTGTTTGTTCGACAATTGTAGCGCAAAGAGCATAGTAATTGGGTGGATTATTTCTTACAATTTGCGGCCCTCTTGTAGACGTGCAAAAAATGAAACTCAATGATGGCCAAGAGCAGGCCGTAAAATACATTTCTGGACCTTGTTTAGTACTCGCTGGCGCTGGCAGTGGGAAAACTCGCGTAATTACTAATAAAATTGCCTACCTCGTCAGGGAATGCGGGTTACCTGCAAGACAGATAGCTGCGGTCACCTTTACCAATAAAGCAGCGCGAGAAATGAAAGAACGAGTCGGCCAAACTCTTGGTAAAAAAGAGGCCAGAGGGCTCAAAGTGTCTACGTTTCATACCATGGGCTTATCAATCATTAAGTCGGAATATCGAAGTATTGGTATTAAACCGGGTTTTTCGCTCTTTGATGACAAAGATACCTTTGCACTTCTAAAAGATTTGACTCAAGAAACCTTGGATGGCGATAAAGAACAATTGTTCTTGTTGCAATCGTGTATATCAAACTGGAAAAACGACTTAATTTTACCCGAGCAACTTCAGAAACAAGCACTTTCACCCGGTGAGGTTGAATTTGCGAAAGTGTATTTGGAATACCAAACACATTTGCGTGCTTACAATGCCTTAGATTTTGATGATCTAATTTTAATCCCGACTCTACTGCTCAAATCAAATGAGCAGGTTAGACAAAAATGGCAAAACAAAATTAAGTATTTGCTGGTGGACGAGTACCAAGACACCAATACTAGCCAATATGAATTAGTGCGGCTTTTAGTGGGTGAACGAGCCCGATTTACCGTGGTGGGCGATGATGATCAGTCTATTTACTCCTGGCGCGGTGCCAAGCCACAAAACCTAGCTTTGCTCAACAAAGATTTCCCTAAACTGAGATTGATAAAGTTGGAGCAGAATTATCGTTCTTCAGGGCGGATTTTGCACAGTGCGAATATTCTGATTCAGAACAATCCTCATGTATTTGAAAAGAAGTTATTTTCCGAATTAGGTTACGGAGAGCCATTAAGAGTTATTATTGCAAAGAACGAGGATCACGAGGCGGAGCGCGTGGTTGCGGAGCTTTTAGCACATAAATTTATGAAAGGAACGCATTTTAAAGACTATGCAGTCTTGTATCGTGGTAACCACCAATCTCGACTATTCGAAAAGTTACTGATGAGCAACCGCATTCCATACAAAATAAGTGGTGGGATGTCGTTTTTTGGTAGGACAGAAGTAAAAGATATCATGGCTTATCTACGGCTACTGGTAAATCAGGATGATGACAACGCCTTATTGCGTGTCATCAATACGCCGACGCGTGGCATTGGTCGCGTGACATTAGAAAAGCTAGGAAGCTTCGCTAATCAGCTGGGTTGTTCTATTTTCGAAGCAGCATGTCATGATCAACTTCATAGTGTGCTCTCTGGAAAAGCTTTGCACAATATCCAGCAGTTTACTCGCTGGGTGGTTGAGTTATCAGATAATGCAAACAGAGGTGATGGTATTTCTGCAATCAGGGAAATGATTAAAACCATTCAATATGAAGAGTGGTTATACGAAACCAGCCCAAGCCCCAAAGCCGCTGAAATGGCGATGGCAAATATTAGTACGCTATTTGGTTGGGTCAGCGACATGCTTGAAGGGAATGAGCTTGATACACCGATGACCTTACAAGAAGTCGTTAACCGACTTATCCTGCGCGACATGATGGAGCGAGGCGAAGAGGATGAGGATGCAGACCAGGTTCAGTTGATGACGTTGCATGCCTCAAAAGGCTTGGAGTTTCCCTATGTGTTTATGGTGGGTATGGAGGAAGGTTTATTACCTCACCAAAGTAGTATTGATGAAAACAACATAGAAGAAGAGCGGCGTCTCACTTATGTTGGGATAACCCGTGCTCAACAAGAATTGTTTTTTACTCTCAGCAAAGAACGTCGTCAGTACGGTGAAGTCATACAACCCGAACCCAGTCGATTTCTATATGAATTGCCTCAAGATGATATTGTTTGGGAACACAAAAAAAAGAAAGATAGCGCAGAAGTTCGGCAACAAAAAGGACAAATCGGTGTTGCTAACTTAAGAAACATTCTCTCTGGTGGGAATTGATTGCTTGTCCAGAATTGACTGCATATCCATCGCTGGTTCCAAAAAGATCCCTTGACCAAGGCAACACCCAGAATCTGCTAATGCATCGAATTGTTCTTTGGTTTCAATCCCCTCAGCGATGAGTTTAAAGTCAAGTTGACCTGAAATCGCCAGTACTGATTGGATCAAACTGTAATTTCGTTTTGAGCGGGTGATAGACTTAACAAATCTATGATCAATTTTGACGTAATCAAAAGGGTAGGAATAAAGATAACTCAAGGATGCCAAGCCACTACCAAAATTATCTAATACCAGAATGACACCTGAGCGCTTAAGTTTCTTGATTGCCGGCAGCATAAATTGATCGCGGCGATTTAATTCATTTTCATCAAATTCAAAAACCAGGTTAGAAGGTTTAACATTTGCTTCTTTGATTCGCTCAATAAGGTGGTTAACAAACCGACTCTGACTAAGGTGATTAATGGACAGATTAATGGCAATCTTTTGATCTGTCTCACCACCTTTGATTTTTTGCCAATGTTGCAGAACGCGAAGTGCCTGATCAATCATGAAGTTGTCTACTTCACGAGTTAAACCACTGTTTTGGGCCACCTTCCAAAATTGTTCGCGTTTAATCTTGCCTAACGTTGGGTGTACCCAGCGCACATAGAATTCATGATACAAGTAACTGTTTTGGGTGAGGTCAATAACCGATTGGACGTGACAATCAAAGTTTCCTGCTCGTAACGTTTTACGAAACTCGTTTTCTAACTCTAATTCTTCTAGGAGTTTTTGTCGCATGCTGGTATCGAAAAGGACAAATCTGCCTCTCCCATGTGCTTTGGCTTGATACATGGCGGCATCAGCATCGCGGATCAATTCATCTGCGGATTGGTAACCAACTTCAAGGCTTGCAATCCCAATACTCGCACCGGAGTACATTTCTTTGCCTTCAAGTTCGAATGGTGCAGACAAAGATTGAATGATTCGATTCGCGACTTCTTCAACATCAGCAAAATCGTCAAAGCTGTCTAACAAAATAACAAATTCATCTCCGCCTAAACGTGCAAGTAAATCATGCGCGCGTATACATTTACCAATGCGTGCTGCAACCTCAACGAGAAACATATCACCTGCATGATGCCCAAGGCTGTCATTAATTTGTTTGAATCTATCCAGATCAATAAAAAGCACAGCAAAATTGTGCTCTGGGTAGCGATTTTTGTTCGCAACGGCTAGTTCTAAACGGCTGTTAAACATTGCGCGATTTGGCAGGTTGGTTAACGAGTCGTGGTGTGCATCATGGATCAGCTTCAGCTCTATTTCTTTACGCTCTTCAATTTGTTTTTTCAGATAGAGATTGGTTTTGTGCAGCTCGTCTGTGCGCTCTCTGACTTTCTGACTTAATTGTAGATTGTATTTCTGAATTGACTCTGCAGCTCGCTTGCGTTCGATAGCGACAGCGATATGGTGAGAAACAAATTTGAGAAGTTCCAAGTCCTTAAACGTATATTTGGTGTCATCCCCGTACGTCTGAACGGCAATGATCCCTGAAATTTCCCCTTCCACAATAAGTGGCGACCCAATCCAAGAGTTCGAGTGCTTGATCATATGCTCAGAAGTCGCTTCATCAAGTTCATTTTGTTCAGCCAAAAAACCGACCCGAGAAGAGTCTATCAACTCTGCTTTTCCAGTGCGCAGAACGTACTCTGTGAGGCCATGGCCTAATTCCCTAGACTCAATAGTGCTCTCGATTTCATCGCTGTAATAGGGGAATTCTAAATGGTCTCGTTTGTCGTTTAACACTGCAACATAGCAGTTTGGTGCACTGAGTAGTCTAGCGAGAATATCGTGGAGGCTTGCATAAAAATCGGGCATTTCGCCTTCAATGGATGCAGCAATTTCTGAAATTTCAAACAACGCTTGTTGCAAAGATTCGATTTTTTGCCGTTCAAGTATTTCGTCTTGTAATTCATCGTTAATATCGCGTAGCTGCTTTGTGCGTTCGCGAATGGTTTGCTCGGTCAATTCACGGCTTGTAACCCGATCAAGTGCATTAACGATATGCTGTGAAACAAACAACAAAAGGTCCAGGTCATCTTCACCATAACGCACTGACTTATCGTAGCTTTGAACCACCATTGTACCAATGACTCGACTTCCTCTTTTTAGCGGAACGCCAATAAGATCGACAGGGACCTTGCCAAAGGTTTTGAATTTTAATTCTTTTGATTTTTGAAGAAAGTTTTCTTCGGTCAATACCAGGTGTTTGCCACTGCGAAGAATATACCCAGTAATGCCATCCATCAACTCACTAGCCGGTATTTGACCTAGAACTTCCTGGTCAAATTCATCAACATGGTAGGGAAATTTGACAAACTCATCGTCTTTTTCATAGAGCGCGACGTAAAAGTTTCTCGCGTTCATGAATTCGCCGACAATTTCGTGGATAGCAATATACAGGCGTGAAAGTTCACTAATTGAGCCAGCCAACTCTGAAATATCAAACAGAGCTTTTTGGATTTGTTCTGACCGTTTATATTTTTCCGTGAGCTGTTGTAGCTGAGGTATGAGCTCCCTCAACTCCTCAACGGAAAGCTGGCCTGTACTGATGTTTTCGCTCAAAAAGTCGTATCCAAATGAAGGGGTTTTGTAATGAGACCACAAAATCCCTTCATCTTTTTAGATGCCTTCAATCATATGTTCGATGGCTGCTTTAATATCGTCGTCTGAACAACTACCACAAGTACCTTTTGGTGGCATACCACCGATGCCGTCAATTGCATTTTGCCAAACTGTGTCAAACCCTTTTTCTTCAATTCGAGGATTCCAATCTGCAGCAACCTGAAATTTAGGAGCGCCTAACACACCTACACTGTGGCATGCTGCGCAAGACACATTGTAAATATCTTCGCCAGAACGTGGACCCGCCGCAGCCGCTGATTCAGCTTGTGCTCCAGCAATATGGACAGATCCAACAGGTTTAATTCGTTTGGATATGTCTTCGTTAGACATGTCTTGAGCTTGCACGGCAAACATAACTAGGCTTCCAACAAACACGCTTAGCAACGCTTTTAATTTCACAATGTTCTCCAACAGCTTCTAATTCAAATTGTAAGGTATAGGCATCAAATTATAGCGAGATATTGATTGTGAACAACAATTTACTGTCTAAATATCAAATCGGTATGAAATTAATACCAAAAAATGTCTCTATGAGCAGTAAAATGGAGTGTTCAACCAGTATTCTATTTTGATTCACAATTTAAAATCGTTTTGCCGTAAATCCTACTGGTTGAGAGAATGATTAGTAGTAAAAGAATTATTGGATGGCTGCTTCCGCCACTACTGTCCACAGCCGGTGCAGAAGGGGAGGGAACGGCAGGCCTCTCCCGAACAGTAATTGTGATTTCGTCTGTATCTGTATTTTCATCATCATCAGTGACAGTGAGCGAAACAACAAAGGTCCCAGCGCTATCAAATATAAAAGATGGACTTATCCCGCTTAAATCATTAGACCATTGGTAATCAACAATGGATCCATCTTCATCTGTTGAAGCTGACGCATCGAATGTTACAGTTTGACCTACTTCAATGGTTAAGTTCTCTCCAGCATCAGCCATTGGCGCTTTAAAACTGCCCAAAACTGCAGATTTTCGTGTGCTATACCAGTTCTTACCTGTTGTAAGCTCGAACAACCGATAACTACTTTGGTTGGCCCAATCCGCAGGCTCATCAATGATTTGCTGATTGTCGCCGGTGACATTAACGAGATGATCTTCAATTAATCGGTGAGCATCATTGATCCACGCTACACTGTAGGCTTGAACCATCAGGTTATCTTCATTAACAAGTTGTTTAATGTAGGTTTTAAATAGCTTTTTGTATTCGTCGATTGCCATCAACTTCGTCACTAGCGATGGTGTGGTGGCAAGCCGGCCAAAGATAAAGGGATCTCGCTCACCGACATCATCGACAAACAATGAAGTTCCTAGGGTATTGTCAGTATCAAATGGAATAAAATGTAACACAGCCTGTTCGTCTATATAGAACATAAAATTGTTGCCGTTGCCCCAAAAACCATCCCAATGGCCCAACACTGCCTCGGCAGCTAAGCCTTTCATAAGTAGAGGCACATTAATGTGTTGTTCAGCGTATTCGTAAAAGTCAGCTCCTTCCAATTGCGTAAAGTTTGTTGCCAGTTCAACTAGCTGTGCTTTCCCTTCTTCAAACTTGCTGCCTTTTCCTTTGTACTCAAAGGAAGCTTGATCAAAATCTCCTATGCCGCCCCAATCTTGTTCGATTCTGGAAAAATGGGCAATTCCCCAAGCTTTGTGGTTACCTTGCCACAAAAATCCGCCGTCATTATTTTCGCCGAATCGTTTGTCGATATACTCATGGCGATTCACACTCTCGTTCATTCGATACATACCAAAATACTGAAAGTCGTTGCTGCCAACTTTAATTTCAACACGAGTGTAAGTTGATGAGTGGGCAGTCCAAATGCCAAAATTGTGCATGATCTGATTGCTAAGGGGTTCGTGAACAAATGTGCTGTCGTCTTTGAACCTTTTTAGCTTCATTGCAGCGATACCACGCAGCGCTTGGTCATCAACAAACTCGTCGAAATCGAGTGTGAAATTTGCTTGTGTATAAGGATCTTGATTAGTCTCTGGTAAGACAAAGCTAGTATTGCCGCTTAGCTTAATACCTATATTACTAAGTGGGTATTCGGTTCCTTCTTTAATGAATATGAAGTCACCACTAACTTCCTCGCGATCATCCCTGGACGATGTGAGTAGAAGGTCCCATTGTGACTGCGAGAACGAAAGACGAATCGTAGGTAGTGTGTTGATGTCATACCAAAATTGGTGATCAGGGTCGTCCAAAAAATCAGTATTTTGGACCCCATTAACCTGGTTAACAAAAAGCATTGTTAGTAATGCCAAAATGGGCATAGCGTTTCGCATAAGGCGCTTTATCCGTCAAAAAATATGATTCAATCTCTAAAACTAGGCAGCACGAATTCTGTGGTCAAGTGAGGAGACAAAAACAAGCAATGAATACGTATGCGAAAAAACGATTTCATAAATTGCCACCAACAATCAGGAGTTGATTATTTGGCATGTGGCAAAAACCTACAGCGAATCCCCTTACCTGTTAATCCATGTTTGTGAAAAATAAGTCGATTAAAACATGAAGCTGGTTTGTACCTTTTTAACGTAACTTTGTTTACCTCGCCGCTGTTGAGACATTTTGCGCAATCTGTCCATACGTGAAAGTAATTGGTTAAAGCTTTCGTCTTGCCGCGCTCTTTGTTGACTTTGTATCAACTCTCGTTCCATTAAAACGGCTTCGCAAGCTTGCTTTGCAATACTTTGTTGCATATCTAGTAACTCGTTAGTCATGATACCCTCCAACATTATACTGTTTATACATACAGTATAATGTTGTTCGATTATTATGCAAGTCTAGTTTGATTAAACACTTATCCGGCGGCAATTAAAGCATGTTAGCTTTTGTTGGAGTGCTTGTTTTGTTCAGCTTCTCTGTTGACCAGAATGAATGTTAGAAACATTTTTGTCGGTAGCGAAAGGATCATTCCTATTGCCACACATGCAGCGCTGATAATTATACCTTTAATGCCCATTTCTTCGATGTGCGAATTGAATAGATGGAAATACACACCTAACAATATCAAGCATATTCCAATGGTCATGGTGACTTTGAGTATTCTGATAATCGTGTTGTCTTTCACCCCTAACCTCTATGTGATTCAGGACATGTGTAAAAGTTAAGTGATTATGCGTACCGGCACCTTGACCTGAATCATTAATCGTAAATGAATTCGGTGTGAATCAGTTGAGGTTAGATAGAAGCAGTATGGTCTAGTTCAAGGATAATGGCGGTAATATTATCATGGCCTCCTTGTTCATTTGCCGTATTGACAAGTTCATCGACCAAGGCTGCAGAGTTTTGCTGTTGCTCAAAAAGCATTTGAATTTCTTGTTCAGAGACTTGGTCATGTAGTCCATCAGAGCAAATTAGCAATTTGTCTTGTTGTACAAAATCAATGGAAACATTACCAATTGTTAAATCTGATATCATCTCGGCGCCTACGCTTTGGGTGATGATGTGTCGTTTGGGATGCAGTCGTGCTTGGCTTTTAGTAATTGTGCCAAGCTCAAGCATATTTTGCACGACAGAGTGGTCCTTAGTGATTTGTGTTAGACATTCATCGTGCCATAGGTACGCTCTACTATCACCTACCCAGAAAACCTGTAGTTTCGTTGCATCCCGACTTACACAAATAACCGTTGTGCCCATACCGCGATGCCGTTCGCTCCGAAACCCTTTTAGTTGAATTTTTTGGTGGCAATGCTGTATTGCTGCTGGAATTGACAGGCCATTGGCCACGGCACTAACAATTTCTTCACAGGCCATATTACTCGCGACATTGCCTTTGTTGTGTCCACCCATACCATCCGCAACCATCCAAAGCGCAATATCTGGTCGCACCGCGAAGGCATCTTCATTTAGACTACGTACTCTGCCTACTGAGGTTTTACTCGTGCAGCGAATAGGATTGAAGGCCATGGTCAGCGTTAATTCCTAGGTAATAATAATCGACTCACGCAACACGTTTAACAGTGATTAATACGCTGCCTTTATTATTGTCATAAAACGCCCAACCGTCGTTTGCAAACGCGTACAAATATCCAGAGTTATCAACTCTAAAAGATTTGTTTTGTTGATGGTCAGCCATGGCAAAATATTTATGAGGTGTTGGGCTACCATCGTTACCTGCGGCGCGCTTCACTCCGCTGTCATTGGCAATACAGCCTACTGCCGCGAACCAGTCTATTTTTTCCAGACGTTTGGTGAAAGGTATGTCATATTCCTTGTTATTCGTTGCTGAATTAAAGAGCCCCTCAAACTTACCAAAAAATGATGCTGCAGACCTTACTGCATCGCCAATGGTGTAATCATCTCGTTCAGTTCCGCGCCAATCGCAACTGTCGGTTTTGTCCACCCACTCTCCTCGGCTGCTAAACTCGTATTCTTCTCCTTGAGATAAGAACAAATTCATTGCATTCCATTTATGTTTTGCAAATATTTCGATTTCAGTGAATTCACCAATCTCTAAGTGAGTAGTAGGCCAATAAGGACCATATTTAATCGGATTATTAGCCTGACGTGCAAAAACTGAAGGGTGGAACAAATGACTATTTGCAGGAGACACTTCAGGCACATTTCGGGGACGTGAGCGCATTTTTGCAAAAATCCCTTTGTAAGAATTGTGCAGGCTGCCATTGGCATCACCTGAGACAGCCACTTCATTTCTAAATTGTAAGCTAGCCCCAGCTCCTTCTTCGATCATCCAGGCAAGCGCTAAATCGGATAATTCACAATCCTCGTAGCCACCACCCACGTCAGAATGAACACCTGGAAACCAAATCTGCTTAGCATCCGCATGGGTATGAGCATTACTCCATTGCGTGACGGTAAAACTGCTTCGGATCTCATCCATGGCCATTGCGTGCCGGGCAACTTTGACATGGTCACCCAATGCGGTATTGTGAAACTGCCACTTCTTTTTATTATCAAAAATATTGAGCAAACCAAATTCATTGGGAACGCCCAAGGCGCCAACCGTGTCCCACACGCCCAAAAACTGTATGCTACTGCTATCGGTCACAAACCAATCAGTAGGGGCCTCGTTCAATTTGCCTTTAGTATAAAGCGCGTAAAGAGATTTAATCTGTTTCCAGGTTTGTTCCACTGACAATGCGCTGGTTTTCATTACACCTGCGCTTAGCATCCCAGCTAGCGAACGAGCAGTGAATGCACCACGGCTGAAACCGACTATGCAAATTTGATCACCGCTTTGATAGTTATCGCAAATCCACTTAAAGCCAGTGGAGATATGATCACCAATACTGGCTCCCATAGCACCGTCGACAATTTTTGCCTTCAATCCAATATCTTCACCACCAAGGCCAGGGTGATAGAATTTTTTGATAGGATTTCCTTCACTATCTTTATCACTCAGCGAGTGGTAGAACTTGACGACATTAGTTGGGGCTATATTGCCATTGTCTTCCTGCTCCATGTTGTTCCAGGTTCCATCAAAACACAGTACCAATGTCGTCATGATCTGCTTCCTTATGTAAAATATTTGCGATCTGCTATTGTCATTAAACGTAGAGCATAATTAGTTAAAATCAAAGGTGAATAGCAGAGCCTTTACACAACGATCAGTCCAGAAGTTAGAAGACGTGAATAAATGAGATTAGCGTGACTAATAGATTGTCAGATTCTTTGATTACCGCATACATGGGAGCAATCTATAAAATCGAGAGCTCACCGCCAATATCGCTCAAAATAAACACTCCCAATAAACAATTGGATTTAGTGATGCGCTCTAGCAATGCTGACCATGCCGCAATAATCACAGCATTTAATCCTAACAGTTACTTACATACAAGAATCGAAAACCTCGCTCGCCAAGAGCAATTAATGACACTAATCAAAAAACACGGTTTCGAATTTTTCAGTGGCCGCAATATTGACCCACGAGGTGAATGGCCCGATGAGGAAAGCTTTCTCATTTTAGGTCTTGATTTTGATTGTGCTAATAATCTTGCTCGCAAGTTTGATCAAAATGCTTTTGTGTGGATTGAGCACAACCAAGCCTATTTGCACACAACAAGCTCTCTATCATTTACTTAGGAGTTGTGCTTTCTCTGCGAAGAAGATTTCACATCCAATAATGACTGATATCAAAATATCTACAATACTAGAGGCTAACCCTTTAGCAGCGTAATATGAAACTTCGACGAGTAAAATGGCAATGGGCATGGAAACTACGAAGCAAAAAGAATTCGATATTATCTACTCGCAAGCAGAGAACTTATTGAAAACGTTACCGGAATACCAGTTCAATACAGCTGCTGCCATGATCATTATTATTGGTTGGCTGCTCACCGCCGAAACCGCACAAGTATTTATCCATTCAAATGCGAAGACTGTATTGCCAGCAACCGCATTTGCCTTTGGTATCCTTGCAATTTTCAAGATATTTTGGGTACGAATGCATGTAAATAAAATAAACCTATGTCATAGGCGATTACAGGCATTGTCTGAATCCCTTGGTTTGTCAGTGGGTAGCATTGATATATTTAAAATCAATCCAGTCATTACTTATACGTACTATTTTATCAACGCGTTGATGTCATTGGCGATTATCGTTACTGTCTATCTGATCTGTAAATAAGAAGCTTTCAACGATTGTAGAGCAGATAGTGTTGGTGTTTGAGCGCACACTGCGTTTCCAGCGTAAATTGCACTTTGACTTATTTTTAGGGTGCTTGCTGTAGATTTATTGACCCTCTCAAGATCACAGGAGCTCTCATTGAAATCAACAGAGTATAGAGGGGCCCTTGCCAGACCCCTATAACGCGGAAAAGTCCAATTTACAGGCGGACTTCATGCATTTTCGGTTGATCACTCTGTAAACGTTCCGCGAATCGGATACCCATTTTCACGAACGAATTTCAGCCCTTGGTATAATTGATCAATATTTGGCCTTGTAAAGGGACCGTTGGAAATATCCACTAACTGGATCTGGTTTTTCTCGTTTAACACAAACAATCCGGGCTCGGCGAAAGGATGATCCGTTTCGTTTTCATTCCGGGGCTTCGAGATGTACAGCCCGAGATTTCGCATATCATCTAATTGCAGACTATGAAAGACGGGGAAAGACACGACTAAATCGTTTTCCTTATTCTTTTTAAGCTGTTCGGCTGAGTCTGCAGAGACAGCGATTATATTGACCTTGATACCCATGAAACTTCCAGACATAGTCTCTAGTGCGTTCAAAAAGTTTGTACACAAAGGACAATGTTGTCCTCTGTAAACTACCACCATAGTCCACTCGTGTGAATTTCTTTTACTCTCGGCTGGATCGCTTTTGACCTCAACTAGCATCACTTCGCGGTTATCTTCGGTTCTTACCAAAACGGGTGGAAATTGCGAACCCGCTGTCGGTTTAGTGGTAGGCATAATTTCTCCTTTTTGCTTTTTGTTAATCATGAAAGACGCTACGGCGTTACGCCCATAGCGCTAGCTAATAATGACATTTATACGTACCAACTTACTGTCGAGATTTTGATTGTTCGTAACTTATTGATATTTATGAAAATAAAATATGGCTATTCCTCAAAAAGAGAGGGGGACGAATGGAGAGCAAATTTGGAGATAGTTTTGTATTTAGTTTCTACAATTCGCAATGCAGCTGTTTGGAAGAATCTATTTGTCTGGTGTCAGTGACTATGGCCGAATATCCAACATGGGTTCTTGGGATGACCAAAAGCATCAAATAGATCCAGTCATTAGCGGCAAGATATCAAATATCAATTTGCGATCTTTGAAGGAATTTCCGATGCGGCGGATGATCAAGATTACCGGTTGTGTTTCTCAAAGAGTTTTTAAGCTCGAACGCTGACCAGCCTAGTGCTCTACCCATTGGGCACTTGGCGTGGAGCCGGTCATGATCAATAGTGCATCAAAGCGCATGACGAGGTTCCGAATCGATTCAAGCTCCGAGTATTGCTTAGCAAACACAACTTTCCTGAGTGGGGTTAGATCAAATACCGTGAAACCCTTTGGAAGAATGTTTGTGTAGAAAAGCTCCAAGCCTTTTGTATATCCATCTTTCGCTGGTGCGCTGCGGTAGCGCCAATGTGTTGGGTCAAGTACTGCTACATGACTGTCCTTTCCCGGTAATACCAACATACTAAAAGTATTAGAGCCGTTAATCGTCGCAAGTTCTGGGATCAAATTGCCTACATCATAAGTATTATTTATATTTAAACCGCGCATTACATGTGACGCTCCCAATTTAATCATCACTTTAGCATCAGGTGCCTGGCGCCAGTACTCTGCAAAGTTGTCTCGAAAAAGCTGCGCTCTTCGTTGATTCGACAAATAACCTTCTCCTGACACCCAAAGACTATTAATTGCGAGTGTTTCGTACAATGTTTTGAGTATTTGCGTTGCTTCTTGTGGAGGATTTGGCCAATGATCCATTACATTTTTAACCAATTGTGGTTGGCCGGAAAAACTGAAAATATATTGTGGCCCCTTTGTTTCCATGTATTTTTGCCATGCGTGTTGCGACGCAGCGACCAATTTAGCAACATATGGTTTGACGGGCTCTGGTTTGGGCAGTTCAGCCAGCCTTTTTAACAATACTTTGTCACCCGCTACTTCATAATCTAGCCCCCAAAATGCGTTAGGTTTAAGTGATGCATTGCGAATTTTCGATAGCATCAGTGCTTCTTCTGCCATTCCAAAAAAAGCCGGTTCAGTGCCTAGTGAGAATGAATCTTTAAGTGCATTGATACCGCCATTCTTCAGGGTGTTGTCTAAATGTTTTGCCATTGGCGGAGATACTTCGATCGCCAAATGCTGGTATCCCTTAATGACTAAAGATTCAAATAGCTGGGCTGCCAACAATGGATTTTCTGCAATTCCGTGCTCTTCACCAATTAAAAAATATTGGGCGCTCGCCGCGTTTGCTTGCAACCAATCATAGCCTTTGCCACCAAATCGATTCTCCTTTGACTGAATGCCATAAGAGTGTGTTTGAATTTCGCTAACAAGAATATCAGTAGGATCTTGTTGCCTTGCAGTTGAACCCCATGAAAGTAACGACAAAACGCAAAAAGTCGTCAAGGTATGAGAATACCGAATCAGTGTTTTCATAGTTTTAATCAGCCTCGCTTGCGATGCAGCCACATCATTCTCTGCGTATGTTCAAGGTTAGCATAGGGCCAAGATAATTTTTAAAGCAAACTATTTTGAATGCATAATTCTGAATGTTTCCTAATTTTGGTGGATTGCCGCTGTGGTTTTCACATCACGGGAACGCTTCAACACACACTGGCTAAAAAACAGTCGAGTTGAATCATATGAGATTAGGGAGATCTAGCTAGAATCAAAGCCATTTCAAAAAAGTCGCCCAAAATCTTAGTGGCAGAGTGAAACGGTAAATATATTTAATTCGGGTGTATCTAGGAAATTAGTGGTGATTCAATACGCGTAGAAAATCTAGTTTTAGACAATAGCAACAGTCAAGATTGAAATAAATGGCGCACCCTGCAGGATTCGAACCTGCGACCTCTGCCTCCTCACAGCACCCCAGCGAAATGTTTTAGCTAGGGATGAAATGGCGAAAACCGCATAAAAATAGTAATTACAGTAAGTTACGATTTATTTAGCGTATGTCTAAAATCGCCACTTAAGGCCGGTTAAATCGGTCTTGGTCACATTTGGGTTAAAGAAGTGGCTTCACTATCGACCAATTTAATCGTCATATATAGAATCCTGCATAAATGCAATTTATACAAAATTTCGTATATTCTAATTTTATGCCAAAATCTGTATAAACTTGCTTTATACATATTTTAGTATAAAGTGATTTTATCCATTTTTGTGTATAAAAGACTGATATGAAAATTAACACGCCGAAAGACCTAAGCGCCGTTATCAGGGACAGTCGAAAGCTCAAGGGCTGGACTCAAGCCGATTTGGCAAAACGCATAGGCGTATATCAAAGAGATATTTCTAACTGTGAAACCAAGCCTGAAAAAGTCTCGGTCGATATGCTCATCAGACTGTGTGCGGCATTAGAGTTGGAGTTTAAGGTCAGCAATCTGCCCAAAGATGAAGGGGCCATACTGACTACTTCACTCGCGAAAAAATCACTGAGATTCTAATGGGACGAAAATCACATACTCGAACGCTCTATTGCTCCATGAACGGATTTCCAGTAGGTGAGTTGTATTTAAAAAAAGGGCGTATGAGCTTTAAGTACGCCACAGAGTGGTTAGAAGTAGAGGGCGGCCGTGCTATCTCCCTAAGCCTGCCCATGCAAAAAGCAGAGATATTGGGCGATGCTGTTCATGCTTATTTTGACAACTTACTGCCGGATACAAGCGCTATCAGAGAGCATATGAAAGACCGTTTAGGTGCAGATAGTGCTAAGCCCTTCGACTTGCTGGCCAAAGTTGGAAAAGATTGTGTGGGTGCGCTCACATTCGCAGAAGAATCTGCAACAGGAGAAATGCCTGCGCTGTCGCTCTCGAAATTGTCTGAGGGTGGAGTCGCACAAATTATCAGAGAAACTCGCCTTGAGAAAATGTTGGGTATGAATTCAGATGATGACTTCAGAATTTCTCTTGCTGGTGCTCAGGAAAAGACAGCACTAACCTTATGGGAAGGAAATTGGTGCCGACCGCATGGCTCAACGCCAACCACGCATATATTCAAGCCGCCCATTCTTCATCATGAAAGCTTGGGAATAGACTTATCTTCGAGTGTAGACAACGAATGGTTCTGCCAGAGGTTTATGAAAAACCTCGGTTTGGTTGTCGCAAATTGTGAAATTGCGCAGTTTGAGGATCAGAGAGTACTGGTGGTGGAACGATTTGATCGCAGAATCGAGGAAGACACTATTTTCCGACTTCCCCAGGAGGATATCTGTCAAGCATTAGGGAAAGTGAGTGGTTCAAAGTATGAGGAAAAGGGTGGCCCAGGTTCTCAGCAAGTTATGCAGCTTCTGTCTGGCTCAAAAAACGCATACGAAGATAGACTCGAATTTTTGCGTGTGCAAATCGTATTTTGGTTACTTGCTGCGGTTGATGGGCATGGAAAGAACTTTAGCATTGCGCTAAATCAGGATGGTTACCGGTTAACGCCCTTTTATGATGTGTTAAGTGCTTACCCCTATTTCGGGCAAGGAAATATCCAGGCAAAAAAAATAAAGATGGCAATGAAAGTCCATAGTAAGAATACACACTACAAATGGAACGAAATTATGGCGAGGCACTGGCCAGAGCACGGCAAAAAGCAGGGGATAGATGAGGATCAAACACTTGCCATCATGGCTTACTTGGATAACAAGATAGAGTCCGCTCTGAATACTTCTCTTAAGCAAGCGAATGATCTCTTTGATATGGGGGTTGGGGAGGTACTAACCGAGCGCACACTGACTTGCTTGCGCAAAATAACGAACTTTCTAAAAGGATAACGTACAGCTTTTTTATCTCATGCCCTGTTATTGGCTGAATGCTCCATCATCCGACAATGAGGATCAACTTAGTTAAAACCTTATTGGTTATTAGCAAGTATCAAGAACATTTCATACTACACATTTGCCACATATTTAAAAAAGGAATTTTGCGGAGAGGAAATCCGGCTTTAGACCATTTAAAAAATGGCGCACCCTGCAGGATTCGAACCTGCGACCTTCGCCTCCGGAGGGCGACGCTCTATCCAGCTGAGCTAAGGGTGCGTACTTCAATGATTGAAGTGCGGTGATTCTAATGAATTGTCAGCCATTTTCCACTTTTATTTTTATAAGAATATGCCGTGAATCAAAATATAGTAAAGTAAGTACTAACAAACAAAAATATTATTTGATAGTTAGCTGTTTAGATGCCCTAAATCTTTGGATCCTCTCAAAACACTATCTTAAGCGTTGCAAATACGCCGTGATTTTTTTTACGAACGGCAAGCACCTAATGCTGTTAACAGTCAAATGCCGAACAGAAAAACTCCATTGAGGTATACAAGGAATCTTCATCCTCTTCCGTTTGAGTAGATAGAGAAAAACCATTCATTAGAGTGATCAATACATCTGTTAATTCATTCGGGTTTTCTGATTCAAGTTGTATAAATCGATTTTTGAGCGTTTCTTTTAGCCTCTCTATTGAATGTAATATTTCAACTCGCAAATTTTCATTTCTACAAAAAGATTGTCCTTGTAACATTAAGCAACCCATTTTTTGATTGCGAACCAAGTAGAATTCCAATGAAAATTCCAGCACATTTCTAAACATCTCAGAGGCATTTTTTGATTTCGATAATGTGTCTTCTAATGACTCAAAAAAATTACTAACATATTTTTGATAGGCGAGTTTAAAGAGTGATTCTTTATTTCCGAAAGTAGAATAAATGCTGGTAGGCGGAACATTCAAGGTTTCACATAATTCTGCGATTGACACATTCTCATAACCGTATTTTTGGAAAAGCAATAAACAGGCCGCCAATCCATTTTCCCTATCAAGCTTTCTAGGGCGACCTCGTGCAACTTTTAAATTTGTAGTGCTCACTACTTAAATCCTGTTGGATTGCAAAATGTTATTGTATTAAACGATACAAAAACATTAATTTCAATGTTTGTGGAGGATTTGTTTGAGAAAAAGCGTAAACTAAGTCAAATGTTTAGGTAATATAATGTATCAGTCACTACAAAAATAGAGAAGAGCAGGTGCGATGTTAAAGTAGTGATTGATACAAAAATTTTACTAAATCCTATAGCGCCGATTTTTTGTATAACTCTAAGGCGTGAATATTGTCTTTTTGAGCTTCTTTAATCTGAGCTAATAATAAAACATCACGTTTTTCGTTCGACAACTTAATGGCTTTAGATAATGCTTTTTCTGCCAACAAATTGTCATCCAAGTTGTACGCCAATTGGCCTAATGTAGACAGCATGTCGACATTTTTATCATCGTGTTTTAACCAAGACTCAAGTTGTTTTATTGCCTTGTTGGTTTGTACGTTTTTAAGCTGGCGATAAAGTCCGTAAAGAAGTGGGTTGGGGGTCGATTTTTGTGATTCAACTAATACGATTTGTGCGTCTTCGTGCATGCCTTGATCGATCAATTGTTGTGCATAGGCTGCGATTTGCCCTGGCTCTTTTCGGGTGCTCCTTGGCAAGGATTGCCACATTCTTTTTAGTTGATTTGCACCGTCTTTGCTAGCGACTTCTGCAAATTCTCCCTTAGAGGCAATGAGTGACCAATAGTCATAATCCTTGCCTAACACCTTTTTCCATTTTGGTAGTTTCTGTTTAAGTACAGAGTATTTGCTAGTTTCATCTAAGCATCGCGCCCACAATTTAATAATCGCAATTTCATCTTGGATCTTGTCATCTAATCCATTTATGTATGTAAGTGCTTGCTCACATTTGTTCTCTAAGATGAAATCTTTGCAGATACTTAAATGCGCAGCAAGTGCTGTTTCTGGTATTTGTGCAGCCGAGATCCAAATCTCTCTTGCTCTGTTTTTATTTCCTAGTTGAGTTTCCGCTTCGGCTAGTGCAAGCAGATTTAAACCATCAAAATCTTCACCAACAATTTTGTTCAAAGATTTCTGCGCTTTTTCAACGTTTCCCTCTGCGAGTGAGATAAGGCCTTGAGTAAAGGCTTTTTGTTTTCGGCGACGACTAAAACCAAATAACCAATCTTGTGAGCCAGCTAAAACATCAATGATTTTTTTGATAATTAAAATACTTAGCCACAACACTAAAAACAGGGTCACCAAAGCAACAACAAATCCAAATATAGAAAGCTGATACGTGCCGCTTTCCAATGCAATGAGAAAGTACCCATCGTAGTCAACGAATGCCGGCCCTAACGCTAATCCGGTGATAACGATGGCAATAATGAGAAGTAGCAGAACGATCTTTTTCATAGTTCAAACTTCCCATTAGAAAATACGTTACGCATCCTATTTTCTAGAACGTCTTGAAGGGGCTGAGCGGCATTTAATGTTTGCGGATAGTTTTTGTCTACGGGTGTATTTTCTATATTTTGCAAACTACCAATAAATTGCTCAACAGCGATGTCTTCTAAATCAAAATGCTGAACCAGCATGCCAATTGCATTTTGTATACTCTGTCTGAACAGGGTTTCCTGCTCCTTTGTCACTGCGGCTTGTGCCTGGAGCAGTGCATACCGAAGCTGTTCTCTGGCCAACCACTGTTGTTGGGCTGAAAGCAGTGGTTTCATGGGTTGTGAGTTAGGTTGGTACTTAAAGTTGTCGGTGATGTAGCGCAACACTCTTTCCAATCCAGTCAGTTGTTCAACCGCTGGGCCTTGAACTTCAACTTCTGGAAGCGACAAGGGTAAATTAGACACCTGTGCGACCATGCCAGATAGTGCAAGCGCAACAGAGGTTAAGGATGTTGGATTTATTTGTTGAAGCGTTTGAATGTCAGTGGCAATCAGCCTTCTTACATTTAGTAACGAAGGATCGGCCAGATCTTGCAATCGACTGTCTGCCGATTGCAGCATGGCGATGGCAGTTCTTACATCACTTTCTAACCACAATTTGCGTCCGGCCATTCTGACCAAATAATCAGCTTCAGCAAGCAGCCAATCAGACGGTCTACGACCTGACACATCTGCCAGGTTCCGACTGTTTGCAGCGGCTTGTTCGGCTGCAATATCGATTTGTCCTTTAAGCAATTCTACTTGACGTTGAAAATTTTGCGCTTGTGCAGCAGATTCTGCTTGCAGAGTTTCGATTAAACGATTCTGTGCATTCAACGCATTTTGTTGAGTCAGTACAGAATCATCTTTGTTTTGCAGTTCCGCTTGCCACTGTTGCCAAAACCAATATCCGGCAGCGACTGCAACCAACAATAATATGAAGTTCAATAAGCTAACAAACCATAACCCTCCGGTTTTGGTTTTTGCTGGCTGAATACTCTCGTTTGAATTGCTTTTGGCAGATTCTGAAAAGGCCGGTGCTGGCTGTTTTTCCTCCACAGTGGTTTTTTGTTTTTCCACAACTTTCTCTTCGATATAAGACGCATTCTCTTTTTCGAGGGCTTTCATTTCTTCCTCGTGGGAAGTGCGATTATCTTTTTCCGTCATTTAGCGCTCCAAAAATTGTTTGATTGCGTCACTTAACTGCTGATCAGTGGCACCGTTACTGCACAATACATTCTCTATCCCAAGTTTAGCCGCAAAATCCATTAAACGTCGACTCACAACTAACCAAGGTGTCGAAATTAACCAACTATGTTTGTAAGTATCCCACGCAATTTGCATGGCTTCAGTACTTGTGGCGACAATAAGTTGTATTTCCTCTGGTCGCCAGGGCGAAGTGGATAGCTCCGGTGTTAAGCGTTTTCGGGCATACACTTCATAGAGGTTTACCCTTGCCCCGCGCGCTCTAAGTGTATCCTCAATTAAGGTTCTGCCGTGTTTGCCTTTTATTAATGAAACTTGCTTTCCATTAACCTTTTGAAGTTGCTCTAAAGACAGCAAACCTTCTGATGTTTCCTCACTAGGTGTTATCACGGTAGGCGAATTGTTCTGCGTAGCGACTAGTGCATTCGCAGTACTTTTACCTACAGCAAACCAACTTAACGGTTTGCAAAATAGGCCATCAATATCTCGAATTCCCTTCGCGGCGTTGGGACTAACAACGATCACCAAATGATCTTTTAGTTCAGGCTCGCTAAGGGTATTCATGTCGCCCGCGAATGCATCAGCAGCACTTTTATCGGGCTTGATACATTGCAACGCCAGGCCAACCGTCTCAATCCCTTGTTGCTGCATATACTGATGGCTTATCTCAATTTTTTCTTTGGGCCGCATCAATAAAATAGTCATTGATGGCTATTTCAATTTGTTAATCATAGGCTTCTGCAAGATAGTCGCTTGCGCCTTGTTGCAGTAGCTCTTGTGCCACTGCTTCTCCCAATGCTAAGGGGGCTGACGCTGGACCTTGTTGTTGCGCGAAAATGATGCCGTTACCTTTAACAGAGCCCACCAAACCTCTTAGCGTCATAGTTTCACCGTCGATTTCACAAAAACTGCCGATGGGTACTTGGCACCCCCCCTGAAGCTCAGCATTAAGTGCTCTTTCTGCTGAAACACACAAGGCTGTTGTGGAATGATTTAAGGCTTGCAGAAGTTCGATGAGTTCTGCGTCATCATTACGGCATTCTATCCCCACCGCGCCTTGTCCAACTGCTGGCAAAGACAATTCACTTGGTAGTGATTGGGTAATGCGCTGTGGCATGCCCAGTCTAATCAAACCCGCAGATGCCAGAATAATGGCGTCATACTGGCCGTCGTCCAGCTTTTTCAACCGCGTATTTACGTTGCCACGAAGATCTTTAATTTGAATGTCCGGGCGGGCGTGTTTGAGTTGCACCTGGCGGCGTAAGCTGGATGTACCAACAACTGCACCTTCAGGCAATTCACTCAGTGATGAATAGTGATTGGAAACAAAAGCATCCAGTGGATTCTCTCTTTCACATATTGCGTGCAGTCCAAAACCCTCAGGAAAATCTACAGGCACATCTTTCATCGAATGTACTGCGATGTCCGCTTCATTATTTTGCATTGCCACTTCAAGTTCCTTGATGAATAGTCCTTTACCACCCACCTTTGCCAGCGGTGTGTCCAAAATAATGTCGCCTTTTGTGGTCATTGGTACAAGTTCCACATCAATATGCTTGTGCGCGGCGAGTAGTTTGCTTTTGACGTATTCCGCTTGCCAAAGAGCAAGGGCACTTTTACGAGTCGCGATCCTGATAACACGTGAGATCATGGCTATTCCGATTGATTTTTTTCACATTTTAGAGTTTTGCTGGCTCGGTGTCTCCCACCAAAACAAAAAAAGCAGCCGAAGCTGCTTTTTAAATATCGATTGTAGACTTTTTAAAGGTCAACAAGTTTAGGGTAGTGACCATCAGCCTCTTCAATGAATTGCACAGTGTTAGAACGCCATTCGTTCATGACACTTTTACTGTAATTCAAATAAAGTTTGCCATCTAAAATGGTGAATGCGTCTTCATCAATTCCGACTAGGCGTCCATCAGACATTGCATATGCACAATAGCCACCGTATTGAGGGGCGTATTTTTCAGGATCTGAAAGGAACATCTGTTTATGCTCTTCAGTCGAAAAATGCCATTCAGCGCCGCGCCATTCGGTGGTAATTTTCTTGTCACCTTTAACCGCTTTATTTTGGGTAAAGTAGGCGACAGTGTCATAGCCATAAATGGCTTTGTTATTGAATGTGCCCGTTTCAATTGGATCGGCTGCAAAAACTGATGCGGACATCAATAATGCAAAAGAAATAAATAACGTTTTAAAAAGTTTCATCGTCACTCCAGTCAAGTCATGTTCGTAAGTATCGTCTACAAAACCGAGAAAGCTAGATTAAAATTTCATCACAAAATTATCACAAATATAAAACTATATTAATTTCAATTGGTTAACTAAAAACTTTTTGGATCCAAGAAGAGATTTGCTCAATTTCCTGTAGGCAGACATTGTGCTGCATATTGTACTCATGCCACTGCACAGGGTAGCCGTTTTGTTCTAACGTTTTAAATGCGGCGTGACCAAGAAACATGGGAACAACCTCGTCTTGTTGCCCATGTGCGCAGAAAATCTCTGTTTGTTTGTTAGCACTGTGTGCTTGTTCAGTCAGGGATTCTGGTTGGCTCATGTAGGTTGACAGTGCCATGATTCCGGCAAGTTTTTGTGGAAAGCGAGTTCCCAAATGTAAAGCGATGACGCCACCTTGGGAAAAACCTGCAAGCAAAATGCGTTCAGATGGAACACCTTTGGCTATTTCTACGTCCACCAAGGCCGATACCTGCTCAGCTGATTCGAGCACACCTTCAACGTCAGCACGTTGATTGAAGTCCAGGCTTTTAATGTCATACCAGGCACGCATAGGCATTCCATTATTTATTGTGACTGGACGTACAGGGGCATGAGGGAACACAAACCTAATGGCTAAAGATTTTGGCAGCTTAAGTTCTGGAACAATTGGCGCAAAGCCATTGCCTGAATCTCCTAAGCCGTGAAGCCAAATGACGACTGCATCGTGTGGTTTATCTGGATTAACTTCTACAAAAGGCAACAGGTTGTCGCTCATAGCTCAATTTCCCTTGGCTTTAATCAGGATAACTTAACAGGTTGACCGGCTTGTTTGCTAGCCGCTTCATCAATGAAAGACCAAAATTCTGCACCTGTGCGCTGGTCAATCCATTTATCTCCTTCCAGATTAAAATGATGACCATTATATTTGGTCGCGACCCAGATTTGGTGCAAGGGCGGTTGCTTGTTAAGTATAATTTTAGTGGTATTGGGGAATATCAACGTCAGTATTCCTTCCGCAGACTCATAATCGATGTCTACTTCACAGTCGTCCAATGCTTCTTCCAAGCGTATCAACACATCATCTACAAGTTGATGGTACTGGTTGTCATTCATATCGATTTTTGCCTTAACAAATTAAGTATCGTTGCAGAATATGCTAACATTGCAAAATCATTGCAGCAGTATTTTTCAGAAAAATTTTTATGTCACTAGCCCCTGGAAATCTTTTTATCCTTGCCGCGCCTTCTGGCGCAGGTAAATCAAGCCTAATCAATGCACTACTTTCTCGACACAGTGAGTCGTCGATGCATGGAAATGCTATGCAGGTTTCCGTGTCGCACACCACTCGCGCACCTCGTCCAGGTGAGGAAGACGGTAAGCATTATCATTTTGTTTCCAGAGAGGAATTTGAAACCTTAATCGAACATGATGTGTTTTTTGAGTGGGCGGAAGTATTTGGTAATTATTATGGTACATCAAGAGTTGTCATAGAAGAGACACTGCAACGGGGGATCGACGTATTTCTTGACATCGATTGGCAAGGTGCTCGTCAGGTTAAAGCTCAGATACCCGATACCGCAACGATTTTTGTCGCGCCTCCGTCAAAAAGCGAATTGCTCCGTCGACTGACACAACGCAACCAAGACTCAGAAGAGGTTATTCAGCAACGTATGCACAAAGCCGTTTCTGAAATTTCTCATTATCATGAGTTTGATTTTATTATTGTAAACGATGATTTTGATTCGGCTTTAAATGAACTAGATTCGATAGTAAGTGCTCGCCGACTAAGAAAAGAGAAACAAGTCATTCGCCATGACGATTTGTTTGAAAACTTATTAGACGAATAAAATCGCACTCAGATCGCTAAAGATCTTTTCAAGAGGCCAATAAAAACGTAAACTAGCCGACCTTTTTTTGAACACCCTTTTGTAAACTCGACCACGGAGAAAAATATGGCTCGCGTAACAGTAGAAGATGCCGTAGATAAAATTGGCAACCGTTTTGATTTAGTTCTTGTAGCAGCCAAGCGTGCCCGTCAGATTGCAATCGAAGGCAAAGATGCTCACGTACCTATGGGTAACGATAAAGCAACCGTTATTGCATTGCGTGAAATTGAAGAAGGCTTTGTTGACGCTTCTACAATTGCAGCAGAAGAGATTCGTGACCAACACGAACAAGATCAAGCAGAATTTGCCTCTGTCGCAAACATTATTTCTGAGTAAAACCTTTCTTGATCTCAGGCAATTCTCGCCTGGGATCAACTTTACGGCTGACAAGCTAAAAAAATCCCCGTATTCTTAATTCAAATTTGGAATTCACGCGAACCATAAGTGTATCTTTTTGAAGGCCTAAAAAATAAATTAAGCGATTATCTCTCTACTAAAACGGTAGAAGAGATTCAGCGCGCGTTTGTTTTGGCGCAAGATGCCCACGATGGTCAGATGCGCTCAAGCGGTGATCCCTACATTACTCACCCTGTTGCGGTGGCCGGTATTTTGGCGGATATGCGCCTTGATGACGAAACTATCATGGCCGCCTTGTTACATGACGTTATTGAAGACACCCATTACAACAAAGATGATTTGGTTGAACAGTTCGGCGAGACCGTCGGTGAGTTGGTCGAGGGGGTTTCAAAGCTCGACAAAATTCAATTTAGCAGTAAACAAGAAGCTCAGGCCGAAAATTTCCGAAAAATGATGATGGCGATGGTGCAGGATATTCGAGTTATCCTGATCAAATTGGCCGATCGCACTCATAACATGCGAACCCTAGGGTCACTGCGCCCAGAAAAACGTCGACGTATTGCACGAGAGACCTTAGAGATTTACGCTCCAATTGCCCACCGTTTAGGTATTCACGACATTAAAAACGAATTGGAAGATCTGGGGTTTCAGGCGATGTATCCCATGCGTCATCGGGCGTTAAAAGGTGCGGTGAAACAGGCCAGGGGCAATCGAAAGGAAATCATCGAAAATACCCGCAAAGAAGTCGAAACCCGTTTGGCCGCAAATAATATCGAAGCTGAAGTGGTTGGCCGTGAAAAACACCTCTACTCCATTTATCGAAAAATGAAGAACAAAGAGCTGATGTTCAATGAAGTCATGGACATCTACGCGTTTCGCGTGATCGTGGATTCTGTTGACAGTTGTTACCGTGCCTTGGGTGCCATGCATGCGTTGTATAAGCCTATTGAAGGGCGCTTTAAAGACTATGTGGCAATTCCTCGAACCAATGGTTATCAATCATTGCACACTTCGTTAATTGGTCCTCATGGCATTCCTGTTGAGATTCAAATTCGTACCCATGAAATGGACCAAATGGCCGACAAAGGTGTTGCTGCGCATTGGTTGTACAAAGATGATGGCGAGTCAAAACAAGGCACTACGGCGCAAGTACGAGCACGGAAATGGATGCAGTCCCTGTTAGAATTACAACAAAGCGCCAGCTCATCTTTCGAATTTATTGAAAATGTTAAAACCGACCTTTTTCCTGATGAAATTTACGTATTTACCCCAGATGGCCGGATCATCGAGCTGCCGATGGGAGCGACGCCCGTCGATTTTGCCTACGCAGTGCATACCGATGTGGGAAATTCATGTGTTGGGGTGCGTGTAGAAAGGCGAAACTATTCTTTGAACAGACCTTTGGAAAATGGCCAAACGGTAGAAATTATTACCTCTCCTCGAGCTAAACCTAATGCCAACTGGCTCAACTTTGTGGTGAGCGCCAGAGCCAGAGCGAATATTCGTCATTATCTTAAACGGCAGCACTCAGAAGAAGCTGTCAGCATGGGAAATCGCCTGCTGCGCCATGCTTTGGGGGCGGTTAAACTTGACGACATCTCGCAACAAGATAAAGACCGCGTTGTCGCCGAAACTAAACACAACACCTTTGATGAACTACTCTCTGATATTGGCTTAGGAAACGAATTGAGTGCCATTGTCGCCCGTCGGCTACTCGGCGAATCAGAAGAATTGCCTGATAAGAATCGCAATGTGGCGATTAAAGGCACGGAAGGCTTATTGGTGACCTATCCAAGATGTTGTTATCCGATCCCAGATGATGAAATTATCGCAATTTTGAGCCCAGGTCGCGGCATGGTTATCCACCAAGTGGGTTGTAGCAATATTCGCAAATTGAGCAAAGAAGAGCCTCAACGAGTTTTGCCGATGCAATGGGATAGCGAAGCCCAGGGAGAGTTTAAAGCGTCAGTGAGAATAGAATTGATTAATCATCAGGGTACGCTGGCGACATTAACCAATGCGGTAGCATCCTGCGATTCAAATATAATCGGCCTACAAACCGAAGAAAAAGAAAGTAACGTTTATTACATCGACATTGAATTGACGACCAAAAATCGAGTTCACCTTGCCAAGGTCATGCGCAAGATAAGATCGATGCCAGAAGTTCAAAAAGTCTCTCGCCACAGTAAAAACAGACAAAATTAGGATAATTCATTATGTCAAAGTCCGTTATTCATACCGACCGGGCCCCACAAGCTATTGGTACTTACAGCCAAGCTGTTAAATCAGGCACAACCGTTTACCTGTCAGGGCAAATCCCGTTGGTTCCTGAAACGATGGAAATGGTTTCGGAAGATTTTACCGAGCAAGCAGTACAAGTATTTAAAAATGTGACAGCTGTTTGCGAAGCCGCTGGTGGTGGTACCAATGATTTGGTTAAAGTTAATATCTTCTTAACCGATCTGTCGAATTTCGCGACTGTAAACGAAATCATGAGTGATTATTTCAAGCAACCTTACCCAGCAAGAGCAGCGATTGGTGTCAAAGCGTTGCCAAAAGGTGCTCAAATTGAAATTGACGGCGTGATGGAATTGCCTGAATGATAGTTAGGCTTCAATCCAGAGGTTTAAGCTGTGTCGCCTGAACGTTACGCCAAAATCCGTCAAATTTTGAGTAAGCGCCAAACCAGTCTTACTGTACTCATGGAGCAAGTGCATAAGTCTCATAATGTTTCGGCAGTAGTGCGTAGCTGCGATGCCGTTGGTGTTCACCAGGTACATGCTGTGTGGGACGATGAAACCGAACGATTGCGCGGCGGGACCGCGATGGGTAGCCAAAACTGGGTATATATGAAAACCCATAAGGATATTTCTCAAGCGGTGTTTCATTTGAAAGCACAAAATATGCAGGTGCTTGTCACGCATTTATCCGATGAGGCGGTCGATTTTCGTGAAATCGATTATACCAAGCCAACTGCGATAATTTTAGGCCAAGAAAAGCATGGCGCTACGGAGCAAGCCATTGAATTAGCTGACCAAGATATTGTTATTCCAATGGTTGGCATGGTGCAATCATTGAACGTCAGTGTTGCAGCAGCCTTAGTGCTTTATGAAGCACAACGTCAGCGGGAGATCGCCGGTATGTATGATCAACAGCAACTCGACGAAGCAGCCTGTCAGAAAATGTTATTTGAAGGGGGCTACCCAAAATTCAGACACATGTGCGACCGCAAAAACCTGCCTTATCCTCAAATCGATGAAAACGGTCAGATTGTCGCAGATGAAGATTGGTGGCACGCGATTCAGCATAAATAAATTCATCCCCGAGTGCTCTTTGTCGCGTGCGGAGTGGGGGATCTTTTACCTATTCCGACGAGCATTAAGGACTGCACTCTGTAGTAAGAGATTCCGCATAAAGAGCATCTGCGGAATGACGTGGTAAAAGGAACGTCAACCCCGTTATCCAAACCTTTAACAACGTCATCCCCGAGTGCTCTTTTCGGGGATCTTTTACCTATTCCGACGAGCGTTAAGGACTGCACTCTGTAGTAAGAGATTCCGCATAAAGAACATCTGCGGAATGACGTGGTAGAAGGTACATCAAACCCGTCATCAAACCTTTAACAACGTCATCCCCGAGTGCTCTTTTCGGGGATCTCTGACCTATTCCGACGAGCGTTAAGGACTGCACTCCGTAGTAAGAGATTCCGCATAAAGAGCATCTGAGGAATGACGTGGTAGAAGGAACATCAAACCCGTCATCTAAACCATTAACAACGTCATCCCCGAGTGCTCTTTGTCGCGCACGCAGTGGGGGATCTCTGACCTCCACCGCCCAACTCAAGGAATTGCGCCCTTTAGTAAGAGATTCCGCATAAAGAGCATCTGCGGAATGACGTGGGAATAGAATCAGTACTGGAAAGACATAGAATTCTGAAATATTAGTAATAAAGTGAAATCAAAATGCACTCTGCAAGGTCTAGGTCGCCAACTATCTAAAAATCCAGGATTTCTACATGCATATATTTCACACACTGGCAACACTGCTGGTCATTTTATCTTTTCAATCTTTTGCTTTGGATCGCACTCAAATTGCCGACTCGGCTGAAGATGTTACGCCGCTTCTTAACGGACAGATGGTGCCTAAAGGCACATTGCGCACTGCCGATGGCGCACCAGTAAGTTTGCAAGCCATGATCATGCAAAAGCCTTCTATCATTTTGTTTTACCGCGGTGGTTGGTGTCCTTATTGCAATCGTCAACTTGCCGGATTGAAAGACATTGAGCAAGAGCTTATAGACATGGGCTATCAAGTACTTGCTATTTCTCCTGAGTCTCCAGCCAAACTTCAGGAACAGAAATTGGAGACTGAATTTGCTGTGCAGTTATTATCTGATGAGAGTCTTGACGTCATTCGAGGATTTGGCGTTGGATTTTATGTACCTGCAGAAACTAAGGATCGGTACAAATCGAAATGGAATATCCAATTGACCGACGAAGCAGGCAGCGACAGAGCAGTGCTACCCGCCCCAGCAATGTTCATTGCTGATAAAACCGGTTTGATTAAATTTAATTATGTGAACCCTAATTACAAGGTGCGGCCTTCCGTTGAGCTATTGCTTCAGGCAGCCAAACTTAGTCTGTGAGGCTTTATACAACTTCAACCTAATTAGCATTCGGCATTGGGTCGATTGAGTGAATTAGTTGGCAATTGCCCCGATTCTTGGTAAACATTAGGGTGTGCAGAACATTTTATGCCGTACAAGGTTTATTGCACACCCTAATAACACTATCAAAGTGGGAACTGACATGCTCGTCTCAGTCTATTCAAATGTTAAAAAGCTATTATTGAGGTTGTTTTTAATAACGCTGTGCACGTTAGCGGTTTGTGCTAGTGCATTGGCATTTGACCGGACTCGTGTTAACGAATCCCCTGAACATATTTCCCCACTTTTAAACGGTCAATTTGTACCGGATGTCATTGTACAAACCGCATTTGGCAAAGACATTAGACTATTAGACATCGTTGAAAGCCGGCCTAGTGTCATCCTCTTTTATCGAGGTGGCTGGTGTCCATATTGCAACCGGCAAATGGCTGGCTTAATAGAAGTAGAGCAGCAGATTCTCGACCTAGGTTATCAAATCGTTGTTATATCACCAGATTCCCCAAAGCGCTTAAAAGAGCAGCAGACCAGCTCTGAATTCGATGTTGTGCGCTTGTCCGACAGCAAGTTAGTCGCGACCCGTGCATTTGGTCTTGCGTATTATCTACCAGAAAGTACGGTGCAAAAATATCAGTCCGAGCTGGGCGCAGAACTTGTTACGGTTGAAGGGACGAGTCGCCGGGCATTGCCAGTACCTTCGGCATTTATTGTCGACAACACCGGGTTAATCAAATTTCAATATGCCAATCCAAACTATAAAGTAAGAATAGAGCCGCAGTTATTGTATTATGCTGCTCGTGTAGCCAAATAATCTTCCATACCAACGACTCAAGGACGTAATGCAATTACTTGCCCAAACTTCGCTCACCGAACTTAAAGGTGTTGGCGGTAAAGTTGCCGAAAAATTATTAAAGCTCGGGTTGGCTACGGTTCAAGATCTTCTCTTCCACTTACCCTCTCGTTATGAAGATCGAACTCGCATTTACCCTATCGCAGACCTGCAACCTTTTTTACATGCAAGTATTGAGGGTGAAGTCATGTCGTGTGATGTGCAATTTGGGCGCAAAAGAATGCTAGTGGTTCGGGTCAGTGATAAATCTTCGACCTTGACCATGCGTTTTTTCCATTTTTCAGCTGCGCAGAAAAACAGTCTGGAGATCGGCGCAAAGATCCGCGCGTTTGGCGAGGTGCGCGCTGGAAAGCATGGGCTGGAAATGATGCACCCTGAATATAAAGTGATTAAAGATAATGGAATTGCTCAATTAGAGGAGTCTCTGACACCTGTTTACCCAACGACCGAAGGCATCAAACAAATCACTTTAAGAAATTTGACTGAACAGGCGCTTAAATCGCTGAAAAATGGTGGATTGGCAGAGCTGTTGCCAGAAAAACTATATGCCAACCAAATTAGTTTGTCAGATGCTTTAAAGTTAGTGCATCGGCCGCCACCCGATATTGTGCTATCGTCGTTGGAAGAAGGGCAACATCCTGCACAAAACCGATTAATCATTGAGGAGCTTTTGGCACACCATCTCAGTGTTTTAAAAGTTCGTCATCAAAGTAAGCGCCAACAAACAACAGCAATAAAGCCCGACAATATCCTCATAAAACGATTCTTGGAAACCTTGCCTTTTCAGCCCACAGGTGCACAACAGCGTGTTGTTGAAGAAATCCAGTTCGACATGCAACAGCCCTCTCCAATGATGCGTTTGGTGCAAGGTGATGTGGGGTCCGGTAAAACCTTAGTCGCAGCACTCGCCGCGCTGTCGGCCATAGGCGCGGGATTTCAAGCAGTCATGATGGCACCAACAGAATTACTGGCAGAACAGCATGCAAACAACTTCAGTCAATGGCTCACGCCACTAAATATTCGAATTGGCTGGTTAGCGGGCAAACTGAAAGGCAAGGCACGAGATGCCGTACTTGAAGAGCTAAAAACCGGACAAATCGATCTATTGATTGGCACCCATGCGGTGTTTCAAGAAGCCGTGCAGTATCATAATTTGGCATTGGTGATCGTTGATGAACAGCACAGATTTGGTGTGCACCAAAGACTCGCTCTGCGTGAAAAAGGCGAACAACAAGGGGCATTTCCACATCAGCTGATTATGACCGCTACGCCCATCCCCAGAACCTTGGCAATGACAGCTTATGCAGATTTAGATACATCGATTATCGATGAATTACCGCCCGGGCGAACACCTGTTACGACTGTTGTATTGCCTGATACCCGCAGAGGAGAGGTGATTGAGCGAGTGCGCCGTGCCGCGATTGAAGACAAACGTCAAACCTATTGGGTCTGTACACTAATAGATGAGTCTGAAGTATTGCAATGTCAGGCTGCTGAGGACACCGCAATTGCGCTTCGCACAGCACTACCTGAGTTATCAGTTGGGCTGGTTCATGGCCGTTTAAAGTCAGCAGAAAAACAGCAAATGATGGATGAGTTTAAACAAGGTAATTTGGATTTATTAGTGGCTACCACGGTCATAGAGGTAGGCGTAGATGTTCCAAATGCGAGTTTGATGATTATCGAAAATCCTGAACGTTTAGGGCTTGCTCAGCTTCATCAACTCAGAGGTCGTGTCGGGCGAGGCTCAGTCGAAAGTCACTGTGTGTTGATGTATCAAAGCCCGCTTTCAAAAACGGCCAGCAAACGACTAAGTGTGTTACGTGAGTCACACGATGGTTTTTATATCGCGCAGCAAGACTTAGAGATTCGTGGACCGGGGGAATTGCTCGGCACCAAACAAACCGGCTTAGCAGACATGCGTATTGCTGACCTAGTCCGCGACGCACATCTCATTCCTCAAGTGCAAAACATTGCCAATCACATGTGGGAAAATTACCCTGCACAGTCACAAGCTATTATTAACCGCTGGTTAGGTCACAAGGAGCGTTATGGACACGCTTAGTCTGGTATTGGCAGATCCGCAAAGTGCAGACTTGCAAGCCAAAGCAGCCGCTTTGGAAAAAAATTGGGGGTTAAAAAAAGAACCTTCTATGTCATCGGGCTTGGTGTTGTTTTTGGAGCGCCATCAGTTGTCATTGCGGCAACTTGATGAACCCAAGTTAGGTGCTGTATTTGTCGATTTTGCTTCAGATGCGTTGACCTTTAGGCGTTTACACAGTGGCGGAAAAAAAGAATCCATTGCTAAAGCTGTTGGTGTTAAGGGCGCGTATGCGCCCTCGGTTATAGATGCGACCGCTGGCCTAGGAAAAGATGCTTTTGTGTTGGCTAGTTTAGGTTGCCATGTTGAGATGATAGAACGCTCACCTGTTGTTGCTGCCCTGTTAGAGGATGGCTTAAATCGCGCAGGCCAGTCAACAGAATTGTCCCAGTGGTTACCCGAGCGAATGAAGTTGTTTCATGGACCTAGCTATACTCTACTAAATGATTGGCAAGGTAACCTACCTGATGTAGTGTATTTAGATCCAATGTTCCCACACCGGAAAAAATCTGCACTGGTAAAAAAAGAGATGCGTCTCTTCCAGCAGATGTTGGGACCGGATGAAGATGCGGATAAACTGTTAGCACCTGCACTGAAATTAGCGACAAAACGCGTGGTGGTGAAGCGTCCAGAATCTGCGCCTTTTTTAGATGGTAAAGAACCAAATATGCAAATAAAGGGTAAGAAACTGCGTTTTGACGTGTATTTTACCCAATTACTATAAATATAAGGAATGACAGATGATTTCAGAAGGCGCCACTATGCCAGAAGCCACATTATCCGCGCTGGTGGATGGTGAGATGCAGAACCTACATACAAACAACCTGTTTAATGACAAGAAAGTTGTGATGTTTGCAGTTCCCGGTGCGTTTACGCCAACCTGCTCCCAAGCCCATTTACCAGGCTATGTGGCGTTGGCAGATAAAATTAAAGCCAAAGGTGTAGACACAATAATTTGTTTGTCAGTAAACGATGCGTTTGTCATGTCAGAATGGGGTAAACAGCACAACGCTGACGAGATATTGATGTTGGCCGACGGTAACGGCGACTTTACCCAGAAAATTGGTTTGGATATGGACACAGACACCTTTGGTGGTATTCGCTCCGTACGTTACAGCATGTTGATCGAGGATGGTGTGGTGAAAAAAATCAATATTGAAGATCCTGGTCGTTTTGAAGTCAGTGATGCGGAAACCATGTTAAAATCCTTATAGTGGTGTTGACGCTGGGTAAAACCCAGCTTTAAGAGATGTGAAAAAGGAGCGTATTATCGCTCCTTTTTGTTGAGGAAAAGAATTGATTCAAAAAGATGTTATTGTCGTAGGTGCGGGTGCTGCTGGGTTGTTTTGTGCAGCTGAAGCGGGCAAACGTGGTCGCTCAGTGTTAGTCATTGATCACGCTAAACGCATCGGCGGGAAAATCCTTATGTCAGGTGGAGGGCGGTGCAACTTCACTAACATGTACGCCTCTCCAGAGAACTTTTTATCTGACAACCCCCACTACTGCAAGTCAGCACTTAGCCGTTATACCCAATGGGATTTTATTGGCTTGGTCAATGACTATGGCATTGCTTACCATGAAAAAACCTTAGGACAGCTGTTTTGCGATAACTCGGCAAAAGACATTCTCAATATGCTATTAAAAGAGTGTGATAAAGCCGGCGCTCAGGTCAAAACCCAATGTGAAATAACCGATATACAAAAAACCGTTAATGGATTCGCTCTGACTACCGCTCATGGAGATTTTGCGTGTGGATCTCTAGTCGTTGCAACAGGCGGCTTGTCGATGCCAAAGCTTGGTGCTTCGCCTTTTGGTTATAAAGTTGCGGAGCAGTTTGGATTGGCGGTTAAACCCACAAGAGCAGGGCTGGTGCCCTTCACCTTGCACGATCACGACAAAGCCGTGTTTGCCGATCTAAGCGGTATCTCTTTAGATGCACGAGCCAGTTGTAATGACACCAGTTTCAACGAAAACATCTTGTTTACCCATCGCGGGCTAAGTGGCCCCGCCGTGCTACAAATCTCGTCTTTTTGGGAGCCAGGCCAAGCGGTGGAATTCGATCTATTTCCCAATGGCGACCTTCATCAAGAACTTGTCAGCGCACAAAATCAATCACCCGACGCGCAATTAGCCACAGCTTTGGCAAAATACTATCCAAAACGTTATGTTCAAACCGCATTGCCATATTTGGGATTGGACAACAAACCGCTAAAACAGTACCAAGGCAAACAACTACAACAAGTATCCGACGCTTTCCATCACTGGCAACTCAAACCCAACGGCACCGAAGGCTATCGCACTGCCGAAGTGACTCTAGGTGGTGTCGATACCAACCAGCTTTCATCCAAAACCATGATGGCCAAAGACGTCGAGGGGCTTTACTTCATCGGTGAAGTTGTCGATGTCACTGGCTGGCTCGGTGGGTACAACTTCCAATGGGCCTGGAGCTCAGGGTGGGTTGCTGGGCAGGTGGTTTGAACCAGTAGATACACATATTAAAAAAGCACCCGTAGGTGCTTTTTCATTCTTTAAACTAGTAATGAAACCTAGGTTTAAAAATTAGTGTCCGCAGCCGTTCCGGTTCCTGCAGAAGGGTTGCCATCATCACCTGCCTCGCCAATGGTAAAGGTGTTACCATCGAGAGTAGGAGTTGACGCATCCTCTGTGTTCGCATCAAAAATGCCAATACTCCAACCACCTTTGCCTGCGGCTTGCTCGATTGCAATGATTGCGCTACCTCCGTTACCACCATTACCCGTGGTGATTTGATTATTACTAATCGTGGCAAAGGTGTCAGAGTTAAGTAATATGCCAAATGTTGGGCCACCGCCACCTGAACCGCCGATGCCGCCGTCGCCACCGTCACCGCCATTACCACCATTTCCGCCGTCACCAGAGTTGCTTGAGTTACCGTCTGCGCCGCTACCGCCTGAACCTCCGTCGCCACCGCTAGCTCCCAAGCCACCGATGCCCCCAATACCGCCATTGCTAGTCGTGATGGTATTGCCCGCGATGTCGTTGAGCGCGCCTTGAATGACATAAACGCCAATGGATGCGCCGCCTGAATTGGCTCCAAAGCCACCTTCACCACCTTCGCCACCTTCGCCACCGCCGCCACCGCCGCCGCCATTAAAGCCTAAGGTCGACGAACCGCCGCCTCCGCCTCCACCGCCGCCCGCGCCATCAGAACCACTCCGCCCAAGAGAGCCGCTAGACGTAGCGAATCGACCTCCATTAGTAAAACGGCCAAACCCAGTACCACCATTACCTGCTGAACCAGTGATTCCATTGTTTCCATTTACACCATTTACACCATCGTCTTCATCTTCAGATGCATCGCCGCCAGCGCCACCTGCGCCCGGACCAGTTGAGAAACCCAGCCTGGAATCTTCACCTCTTTCGCCATCTTCAGAAGAGCCTCTGCCTCCATCTCCCCCTTGTCCGCCACCGCTTATTCCCGTATCTGAGTCACCGCCAATACCACCATCGGCACCATCGCCATTACTGCCATTTCGCCCATCAGCACCAGCACCTCGATTGTTTTGCACTGCATCTCTTGCGCTCGCCGGGGCCGAACCACTTGTTATGGTATTATTGAGTAAGCTGAAAGAGGTGATTTGGTCAGATATAACACCATAAACTGATGCCGATGAGTTATCGAAGGGATAGTCACTCAAGCTGATAGTGTTATCTCGGATCATAAGGTGATCAAGAGAGACACCCTGAATTCCGACCACACTAGTACCGTTGTCGACTGCATCTAGATTTAGCATTAAGTCGATGCCTGACACTTCAACGTATTGGTCAGTGCTAGAATAGCGAATACCCGCTTCATTCTCGGTCATTATTGGGGTACGTTGGTTGGTGGCATCTCGGTGCCAATCTTCTAAGTAGCCACCATAAAAGCTGATGTTTTGGCTGATTGTCCTAGTGTCACCTTCCCACAACGAAAACACCGTATCATCTGTAGGCGTTTTGATATAGAAATCGACGTCAGTGTTGTCGTCGAGGTTTTGCTCAAGGACGCTAGCAAACTCTTTATACGGAGCATCGATTGAGCCATCAGATGCACCGGTAAACTGCGCATCAATAAACACGGCCGTGTCGACATCTTCTAACACGATTACCAAAATGGACGCTGAATCAGATTGTCCATTAGCAGTAGCGGTCACTTCAAAGGTAAAACTACTCACGCTGTCTGGAGCGCTAAAACTCGCGGTAGCAGTGTCGAAGCCGCTAGAGTTCGACACTGGCTCGCCGCTTTGCTGCACCCACTCATAAGATATGTCGTCTCCATCGGGATCAGATGCCGAGGCACTAAAGCTCACGGAATCCCCCACGCTGACAATAATACGGGAGTCTACGCTAACGCTTGGTGGGGTATCAGGTGGAGGAGGTGGTGGAGGGGGTGTTACCGGTGTCGACGTAGAACTGTCACCACCGCCGCCTCCACATGCACTTAAGAGTAAGGCACCAAGGATGGCGCTAGTTAACAAAGATAATTTATATATACCCTTCTCTTGGGCTGTTATTTGTAAGCTTTTCATATTTTTCTCCTTTTACATGAGCGTGATTGCTGCGCAATCGAGACCGTCGGTTTGACAGTTATTTTCATGTTCACTAACCCAATGCGTGAAAAGTGTTAAAACGCCCTCAAAAAAGTTTTTGAGGGCTAAATCGGAGATTTCTCGCAGTTAGAAAGTGAGAGAAAAAGTGTATTTCCACAGTATTATCTGATTAGGCGAAGAATCATGTGGTCTGGTGTGTTTTGCCAAGCTATTCAAATCCTTACTTTTGCAGTAAAGTCAATTTTTGCCTAAAAAATACACAACGGTGTTTCTAGATGGAAATATGCTTCGACGACGGTTTTAAGGAGCTAAGCGAACAACAGCAATCTGCGTTACTAGATGAGCTCAAAAAGATTGCTAGACGTTATATGTTCAAAGAGCGTTCCGGGCACACTCTGCAAGCTACTGCATTGGTGAATGAGGCCTATGTTAATTTAGCGGGTAAAGAGATAGACGTTGACAATAAAGCACATTTTATCGCCATTGCGGCCAGGCAAATGCGCCGAATCCTTGTGGATCATGCTCGTAAAAAACTGACAAACAAGCGCAGTGGAAAATCAGTATTGGTGACAATCAGCGAGATAGCGGATCAGTCAGATATCAACACGGTAGAGTTAATTTATTTGGACAAATTGCTCACGGAACTAGCTGCGTTTGATAAAAGAAGTGCGCAAGCCTTTGAATTAAAATTGTTTTCAGAGTTGAGCAATAATGAAGTTGCTTCTGTCATGAATGTGTCGCACGCAACCTTAGAGCGAGATTTGAAAGCTGCTAGAGCGTGGCTGAAGGTTGAAATGGCGAAATTAGGAAAAGGTTAATTAATGGATAAACACAAGTGGGATCGTATTAAGGATTTATTCAACGAAGCACTAACACTTGAACCTGACGAGCGAGAAGCCTTTATTCAAGGACATACAAAAGGTGATGATGAACTTGCTGAGCGAGTACTCGCTATGCTAAATGAAAGCACGGCTATCAGTGATAGTGGTAACGAGATATCTAAGATCGTTGATGTCAACGCCGCACAATTTTTGGAATCTGAAGCAAAACTAACGGTGGGAGACACCATCGAGCAGTTTAGGATTGTGTCACCTATAGGTGAAGGTGGTATGGGTAGCGTGTTTCTTGCTGAACGCGAAAACTCAGATTTTAGCCAACTTGTTGCGATAAAAGTTATACATCAAAGAATGCTTGGCCAACTCAACGAGCAACGTTTTAAGCTTGAACGCCAAATACTAGCTTCTCTAAAACATCCTAACATCGCAGGTTTTATTGGCGGTGGGCAAACCCATGAAGGTTTTCCCTATATCATTTTAGAATATGTTGATGGGGTAAATATTAGTGAATATTGCCGACAGAATAAGTTAACAACAGATCAAGTCCTCGATTTATATCAACAAGTGCTTAGTGCTGTAACCTATTCTCACCAAAATTTAGTTGTACATCGGGATATCAAGCCAAGTAACGTTTTGGTAACTAAAGGGGGCAGAGTGAAGCTGCTTGATTTTGGTATCGCAAAGCTTCTCGAAGAAGACAAAGAAAATACCAATAATCATCTCACTCAAGTTTCTATCCGTGTATTAACTCACAGTAATGCTGCCCCTGAACAGGTACTCGGAGAGCCCGTTACGACCTCTACCGACGTGTATGGTCTCGGTAGTCTATTGATGCAGTTACTGACAAACACGCCAGTGTTTGATTTTACGGACTCTACTCAACGTGAGCTTGAAACTAAAATTCTCGAGCAAACACCTGTAAAGCCGAGCCAACGATGCAAGGAATCTTCAGATTTAACCATACAATCCAGGCTATCTGCCGTAAAAGGTGATTTAGATACTATTGTTTTAAAAGCGCTGAACAAAGCAGCCGATAAGCGCTACGTGAGTGTTGAAGCCTTGGCTTATGACATTCAGTGTTACCGCTCTAATTTTCCGATAATTTCCAGACCACCCAGCCGATGGTACGGTTTTTCAAAGTTCGTACAGCGTAATAAACTCAGTTCAAGTTTAGCGGGTGTATTGGTGATAGGTCTGGTGAGTTTCGCTGTTGTAGTGTCTTATCAGTCGGCCCAAATTCAACAGCAACGAGACAGGGCAGTGCAACAAGCCTCAATTGCGCAAGAGACTACTCGATACTTGACCGATATATTTGTATCTGCTGATCCAAACGTTAATGATGGTGAGGTCATTAGTGCAGCGACATTGATTGATGAAGCCTATGCTTCTGCTTTGGCGTTGGATGGAGCACCTGCTATTCAAGCAGAGTTGTTGATTGTTTTGGCGGGAGTTTATCAGCAAATAAATGAGGTGGATAAAGCATTTGAGCTGATTCAACATGTTGAAACTCAGCTTGCAGAGAATTCATTATCTGGCAGCGCGCAGCAGCGGCTAAGAGTGATGTCACTATACCAACTCGGTGCTTTACAGGTTGTAACAGGTGACTATCTAAGTGCAAGCAACTCTCACCGCAAAAATTTGGAAATAATCAGTTCACTGCGTGATGTAGTAAATTTAGACCTCAATTACTATAAAATAGCCGCTCACTATAGTTTGGCTGCGGCTCAAACCTATACCTTAAAAAACGCGCCTAGTTTGCAAAATTTTGAACAAGTGATTGCGCTTTCTGAAAATACGCAATACGAAGAAGAATATACCGCGAGTGCATATTTTGGTGCAGGTGCAGTGCTTCGTGATATGTCTAGATTCGAAGAGTCCAAGGAATATATGCTTAAGGGGTTGGCATTTAACAACAAATATGATGTGAAGCCTACTTTGGATCTCGCTCACGGTTTGAATCAATTTTCTAATACACTTCTTCAGCTTAACGAATACGACGAAGCCCTGGATTATGCGAAAAAAGGTCTGAAAATTCGCCAAGATATACACAAAGGCCCAAGCATAGAGATTGCAGCAAGTATGGGCATGGTAGCCAACATACTTGTAGCGCAGCAAAACTATGCTAAGGCGATTGAAAGCAGAGAAGCAATGCTGGAGGTTGTAGGACAGACCGTGGGGAAACAACATCCCTTTTATCCTATTTCATTAAGTGTGATTGGAAGGATTCATTTGCTTGCTGGCAATATCAAAGAAGCGGAGAATATCCTTACGGAAGCCCTTTCCCGTTTTAATGAAATCAACCCAAATGGCTCAGCAGATATTATTGTCATGTCACTTGAGCTTAGTGCATCTTTGTACTTTCAAAATAGTTATGCTGAGGCTTCAAAAGCCCTCGATATGGCAATAATAAATGCAGAAAAGCACTTGGATGAAAAAGACAATTATCGTTTTTCCATCATAAAGGCATATGGCGCATTAATAGCATGGCGGGAGAAAAAATTGTCTGACGAAATGCTACAAGAGGCCCTCACTGCGTCAGTAGAGAGTTTTAAACAAACCTATGATATTGACACGACTCAATACCGAGATTTTGTAAATCGAATTAAGTCGATGCAATAACACTGTCCGATTCCGTAAACCTCATTTACGAAATCGGACACACTATCTTAGCCTAAAACCTCTGAAAATTATTTTTTCTATATGTTTCAATCGATTAAGTTTCGTTATCTGGTTGGCACAGAACTCGCAATAGTGAACCCAAACATTCATAGCATTAGAAAAGTGCTTTCAAATGGGAGGAGCATATTGTGGATATGCCAATTGAAACTACTAGCAAATCGCTTTTTAAAAAGAAGTACCGGTTTGCATATATTCTTGCAGGGCTAATTGCGATTGCTTTTATCTCTGCTAGCTATTTCGACCCGGCTGTACCTTCTGTCAAACAAACGGATGTTTGGATCAGCGAAGTCAAACAAGGTGAGTTTACCCGTAAAGTTCGTGGAGTAGGTGTGCTTGCTCCCTCAGAAATACGCTGGATTGCTGCAGCGTCAGCAGGGCGGGTTGAACGTCTATTGATCAAACCCGGCGCACTGGTTAGTCGCGATACAGTTATTGCTGAGCTATCTAATCCAGACATTTTAAGCCAATACGAGCAGGCACAGTGGGAGTTGGATGCTGCTGAAGCAAACTTATTGGCCCTGGCGGCGCAGCTCGAAGAACAAACATTAGAACAAGAGCTAATGGTTACTCAATCCAGAATGTTTCTGGAAACTGCCAAATTAAAGCAAAAGGCTGAGCAGCCCTTAGCAGATAAACACATCATTTCTGATTTGGATTTTGCGACGACCCAACTGAACACCAAGCAAAGGCAAGCGGAATTGGATATTCGATTAAAAACCCAGAAGCGTAGAGCGGATGTGGTCAGTGCCAAGTTGGCAGCGGAAGAAGCGAAAGTACGCAAATTCAGGAATATGCTCAACCGCTTCGAGTCCCAATTGAATGCCTTAAAAATTACTGCTGATATCGACGGTGTTTTACAACAAATATCGGTCGATGTCGGTCAACGGGTTGAAGTTGGTGGGAATATTGCGCGAGTCGCTCGTCCAGATTCACTTATGGCGGAGCTGCAGATTCAAGAGAATCTTGTGCAGGACTTACAGCTGGGTTTTGTCGCGACGATCGACACCCGAAACGGATTGGTTGAGGGCGTAGTGAAGCGCATTGATCCACGAGTGCAAAACGGCAATGTGCAAGTAGACGTTGAATTGACAGGGCAGCTTCCTAACGGCGCCCGTCCAGATTTAAGCGTAACTGGCACCATCATTGTCGAACAGATTGAAAACGCACTTTATATTGATCGTCCAGCCGGTGCAGTTGCGCTGACCGATACCCGATTGTTTACATTAGATAGCGATCAACGGTTAGCACAACAACGCAAAATTAAACTTGGAAAAGCATCGGTATCATCCATTCAAATCATCGCAGGTTTACAGCAAGGTGATTCGGTAATTGTTTCAGATATGTCTGAATTTACCCAACACGATGCCATTAGATTAACGCAATAAACAGCAAACTCGGAGACCCTCATGACGAATTCAAACACAATCATTTCACTTCAAAATGTGAGCAAGGTTTTTCGAACAGATGAAATCGAAACCCATGCCTTGTCTAACATTGGTTTCGATATTCAAAAAGGCGAATTTTTATCTATAGCCGGGCCCTCAGGGTGCGGAAAATCGACATTGTTGTCCATTTTAGGCCTACTGGATGTGCCCAGCTCAGGTAGCTATTTAATTAACGGGCAATCCACTGAAAATTTGGATTTAGACCAACGTGCCCGTCTTCGTTGCGAATCCATAGGCTTCGTGTTCCAGGCCTTCAATCTAATCGGCAACCTGAGTGTGTTTGAGAACGTTGAATTGCCACTTACTTATCGTGATGACATGTCCAAATCCCAACGTCTTGAAAAAGTAAACGTTGCGTTAGAAAAAGTTGGTATGAGTCACCGTAATCGGCATTTCCCTGGACAATTATCTGGCGGGCAACAACAGCGTGTTGCGGTTGCCAGAGCCTTGGTCAGTGAGCCCACACTGTTGCTTGCGGATGAACCAACTGGGAATCTGGATTCTAAGAATGGTGAGGCGGTCATCCAGTTACTCAGTGACCTTAATCAACAAGGCACGACGATTTGCATGGTGACCCACGATACGCGCTACGCCGATCTTACGGATCGTGTGGTGCAATTATTCGACGGCAAAATGGTAGACGAGCAAATTCCTCTTCATCCCATGGCAGCAAATCAATAGGAGGCGCATATGGAAAGGTTATTAGGGGACATTGAATTTGGTTTTCGTAGTTTGAAAGCTAGCCCCATTTTTTCGTTCATCGCCATTTTGACTCTGGCACTGGGTATTGGAATCACTACCGCGATGTTTACCCTTGTAAACAACGTGTTACTCAAACCTTTGCCGTTTCCAAATGCTGAGGAGCTGGTGTTTGTCGGTACAATGAATGTGAAGAAGAACGAATTGAATAACAGCTTCAACCTCGATTTTTATAAACAGATACAAGATACACAATCGCCGTTAAAAGAAATGGCCTACTACGCATTTGATCAAGCGACGCTTGCCCAAGGAGAGCAACAAAAACCGCTGACGATGCTTATTACCAGCCACAATTACTTGTCGATGTTTGGCGTTAAGCCATTCTTAGGAAGATGGTACGAGCAAAGCGATATCAACACTCAATCACTGCTTATCAGTCACAAGGTTTGGCAGCGAGATTTCAGCGGCGATCCTGACATCCTCAATCGAATGATAAAACTTAACAATCAGGATTTTCAGGTTATCGGTGTGATGCCACCGAATTACTCCAGTACAGGCTATACATCGGTCGATTTATGGATGCCTATTGACCAGCTGGATAGACCCGTGTTGGTCGTTAGCAGGTTCCAATCAGGCCTGAATGTAGAACAAGCCAAGCAACAATCTGCTGGTATTCAGCGTCTTATCAATCAGTCCGGAGGAGACACAGATTACGTATGGGAAATTCATTATGTGCCCATCCTAGAACGGATAGTGGGTGATTCCAAGCCTTCCCTGTATCTGTTATTGGCTTCAGTACTCGCCGTTTTCCTAATTGCTGTGTTAAATGTGGTCAATTTAACTTTTGCACAATACGCCAATCGAACTCAAGAACTTGCAGTACGGGTATCTGTGGGTGCTTCTCGCTCACGGCTGCTGCGTCAGCTGCTAACTGAAAGCTTACTTTTATGTTCAGTTGGCGGAATATTGGGGCTATTACTTTCGGCTTGGTCGATCGAATGGATTCAGAGTCTAATGGGTTCAAGACTTCCGAGGTTGTATGAGGTCGGTATTGATCACAATACAGTTATTGCTGTAATGGTACTGATTACTTTATCGACCCTTGCAACCACATTGATCCCTGCATACTCGATTGTTAATCCCAACAAACTATCCGATGCGATTAAATCTGCCGGGCGCAAGGTAACCGGTGACGAAAAAAGTCAGCGCGTACGTCGATTGCTTGTCTCTGGTGAAGTCTGTGTGGCAGTTGTATTGCTTATTTGCGCTGGGCTACTTATGCGAAGTTATATTCAATTGTCTAACCAAGCCACCGGATTCAATACAACTAATGTTGTGACAGGACATATTTGGCTACCTGATAATTTTGAGCCACAACCTACTCGCGCCGGTTTTTGGTTTAACGTTGTAGAAACCTTGAAACAACACCCCAAAATTTTAGAAGTGGCGGGTACGTCTACTATGCCAATGGGAAGAACTGGCATCGATTTTTCAATTAACTATTCATTCCCTGGTGCGCCATCAGTACCTCGAGGCGAAGAACCATCTGGTCATGTTCGCACCATTACCAGTGGATATTTCAATCTGTTAGAAATTCCTTTGCTCGAAGGTCGTGAGTTTGATTTACGGGATACCAAAGAAAGTCCCAAAGTGGTTGTAATAAACCAAAAACTTGCGGAACAGGCCTGGCCAAATCAACAGGTAATCGGCAATATTTTAAGTTTGCCTGAATGGATGGGCGGGGACCATACTGTTGTCGGCGTGGTGGGAAATGTTAAACATCGTGGCCTGAGGGCAGCACCCGTAGCTGAATTTTTCTTGCCGATCACACAACTAAACTATCCAGGTATGACGGTTTTGGTAAAAACAGACGCGGATTCTATTGGCGCGATTAAAAATCATATGCTTCAGACCTCTATTCAATTGGAAGCGACGGCGCCCATGATCCTAATCGAAACCTTAGAAGAGTTGACCCGTACTTCTATTGTCGAAGAAAAATTGCTGTTAACCGTTTTGGCCATTTTTGCTGCTATAGCATTATTGTTAGCCAGCATAGGCGTTTACGGCATTAGCGACAACATGGTTAGTCAACGCACTAACGAAATTGGCATTCGCATGGCCATCGGCGCAAGGCCCAACGTCATTAAACGCTGGATTATTCGAGATACAGCGCGACCCGTTTTAGTAGGGGCGATAGTCGGCATGATACTGGCATTTATTTTCAGTCAATTTATCGCTAGTGTACTCTATGGAGTGAATACCTTGGATCCAATAACCTTTGCGGCGGTTCCTATTGTGTTGTTTCTAGTTGGGCTATTTGCTACCTGGATACCTGCCCGACGAGCGACCAGAGTTCATCCCCAACAAGCTTTACAATATGAATAAAAAATAAGACGTTTAACCTATGCCTAACACTAGAATACTCATTGCTGATGACCAAGCGCACATACGCCAATCGCTAGCCTTATTGCTTGAACCCGAAGGGTTCGAAATAACGGAGGTCGATACGCCGCAGAGTGCGCTGCATGTCTTGGATAAGCAAAGCTTTGACTTAGTGCTGATGGACATGAACTACGCGAAAGACACCACATCTGGAGATGAGGGAATTGCGTTAATAAAACAGATTCGTCTAATCGATCAAGCGTTGCCCATCATTGTCATGACAGCGTGGGCAAACATCGAACTTAGTGTTTCTGCGATAAAATCAGGTGCTAATGATTTTATCGAGAAACCCTGGAATAACGCGCGTTTACTTTCACTTATAAATAACCACATTTCCCTTGCCCAAGAAAAATTAAACAATCGCCGCTTGACCGAGCTAGCCAAGAAACCGCAGACGTCTGAAAGCGTCATAGCGGTGGACGAAGCCATGCAGCCAGTCATGCAGCTTATAGAACGCACGGCTTCGAGCGATGCCAATATTTTGCTCACAGGAGAAAGTGGTGTTGGAAAAAGCCTGTTTGCAACCCTGATACATAACCTAAGTCCACGAAATAACGCCCCAATGGTGAGTGTGAATATGGGAGCACTCTCCGATTCACTTTTTGAAAGTGAGTTATTCGGTCATCAAAAAGGTGCTTTTACCGATGCCAAGGCGAATCGCATGGGGCGTTTTGAAATGGCAGACAAAGGCACTTTGTTTTTAGATGAAATTGCAAATATTCCCATGGCATTGCAAGGCAAAATGTTAAGAGTGCTTGAATCTGGGGAATTTGAACAGCTCGGTTCTTCTAAAACGAAAAAAGCGGATGTGAGAATAATATCGGCAAGTAATGTTGATTTTGGCTTAGAGGTTGAAGAAGGTCGGTTTCGCCAGGATCTTCTATACAGACTAAATACCATCACAATTGAAATACCACCTCTTCGCAAGCGAAATGCTGACATAGTGCCGCTAGCTGAGTCATTCCTGAATAAATTGAAATCAAAGTATCGACGTCCAGAACTTGACTTGTCTGATGATGCTAAAAAAGCACTTATTCAGCACTCCTGGCCGGGAAATGTCAGAGAGTTGTCCCACTGCATAGAGCGGGCGGTACTGATGGCGTCGGCTCAGTCAATCGTTGCAGAAGACTTAGGTTTAACGTCGTCAACAAAACAATCGGATTTGACTCAGATGACCCTGGAGGAAGCTGAGAAACTGCTGATTTCCAACGCAATCAAATCAAGTGATGGCAATATTTTACTGGCTGCTGAAAAGCTTGGCATTTCTCGCGCTGCACTGTATCGTCGGTTAGATAAATATGAGGATTTAAACGATCTAGATTTGAAAGGATGACTGAAAATCTTGGATGTAAAACTCGATAAACCATCTCACACCCTTGAAACCACGATTTTTCGATGGGTGTTACTCATGGGTTCAGTATTCCTAATAGTGGTTATTTTTCTATTTTGGTACGCCGAAGCTAGTTGGCTGAGCGTCTTCACTTTTATTCCCTTAATCGTGGTTGTTTGGTTATTGATTGCCTTTCATATAAAAAGTGTTTTGGAACGGCATTTTTATAGTCTGGCCAATGTGATCGAAAGTCTGCGTATGGGCGACTACAGCATGAGAATAGCCGCGCAAAATTCAGACAGTGCCTGGAGCGATGTTTATCGAGAGATTAACCTTCTGGCAGAAGGTCACCAAAAAAAACGCCTGCAATTTGTTGAAACAGACATATTGCTCGACAAACTCCTTGCTGAATTCGATGTTCCCGTATTTGTATTTGATCGCAATGATATCTTGAAAAACATCAATGACATGGGATGTGAGCTGTTTGCCAAATCCAAGTCTTCGTTATTGGGTATGAACTTAATACAACTGCACTTAAACCAACTAATTGAGCATGCTTCAGGAGATGTGGTAGAACATTGGTTTCCAAGTCGCGGCGGCCGGTGGGAATTGCGTAAAAACTATTTTATCCAGGGCGAACAGCGCTATTCATTGCTATTGGTGAATGACTTGTCTCGAACGCTCAGAGAGGAAGAGCGGAGTGCATGGCTTCGTTTGATAAGAGTGCTGGGTCATGAGTTAAATAACTCTCTGGCCTCAATGATTTCGGTAAGCGAGACCTTAATAACGCGTTTGTATGATGAAAAGACACAGGCCTGGCATCAAAGTTACGAAAAAGCCCTATCGCTGATGCAGGAACGAAGTAAAAGTCTCCTGAAGTTTACTGAAGCCTATACAAAACTTGCCAAATTACCCACACCTGAAAAACGCAAAACCGACTTACTGCAATTGGTGCAAGGGCTGAGCGAATTATTGGAAGGCGAGTTTGCGATCAAAAACACAGAACCTTTGGCAATAGACGTTGACCCAGATCAGCTTCAGCAGCTTTTGATAAATCTAATGAAAAATGCCGTGGAGGCCTCAAGCGCAAAAACTCCGGTGAGCATACAGTGGCAAGGTTTTAATCAAGGTGTTCGAATTCAAATTATTGACCAAGGCATTGGTCTTCCCAGTTCAGACAACCTCTTTGTCCCCTTTTACACAACCAAACCAGACGGCAACGGCATTGGGCTGTTTTTGTGCCGCCAAATTGCCGAAGCGCATAATGGCACGTTGCGATTGATTAACCGCAGCGATCAATCAGGGTGCATTGCAGAGTGTTGGTTACCGTATGCAAAAACTAATGCACAGATTGCTTAGTCTTCTCTTACTGAACCGACGTTAAGAGTTCGGTTTTTAAGGCATTATTTTATTTTTTAAACCACTTACTTTAGAATCTCCGCTGGCAATGTTGTCATTGCATACAAATCTAGATCAAAGGGAAGCAGTACATGGGAAATAATAACTTTAAAAAGATCAATCCGTTTAAGTTAACAATGCTCGGGTTGTTGATGTCCACAACGTTGACCGCATGCAGCGGCGGTGGTGGAGAGCCTACTCCTCCTCCGCCACCACCACCTCCACCACCAAATACAGCGCCTGTTGCCACAAATGATCAGGCTTCTGCCCGCGATAATTTGTCGGTCACCATTGACGTATTGGCAAATGACAGCGATGGAGAAAACGATACCTTAACCATATTGCGGATAGTGCAAGAGCCAACGAACGGCACAGTTTCCATTGCAAATGGTCAATTGGTTTACACGCCCAATGCAGGGCATGTAGGAACTGATTCAATGACCTATGAAATCAGCGACAGTGAATTAACCGCTGAAGCTCAAGTTACTTTGCAAAACGAACAAACGGCCACCCTATCGGGTATCGTTACAGACAGTCCTATTGCCGGCGCCACAGTGACATTGCAACTAGGCGGTGAAGTTTTTGAAACGGTCGCTGATCAAAATGGTGAATACCAGTTACCAATCGTGATCCGTGAATTAACCTCTCAAGTCGTTTTATCTGCCGTTGGTGCACAAGACAATCAGCAGCAGTTTATTGAACTTACCAGCTACCTTGGTAACGTTAACGAAGTCTTGCAATTAGCGCTGGAAGATAGACAGATCACGCCGGAGCAATTGCGCGCGGTCAACGTAACGCATCTTTCAACTGCAGCCTATTTGTTAGCCCTTGAGAATAACGAGAATACCCTTCCAGCCAATGCAGAAGTATTCCGGGAAATCATTGCCAGAGTTGGTTCAACCCGTCTGCTGGAAACAGCTGCCTTTATCAAACTTCTTGTAGATAACCCTGACTACGAAGTGCAGCAAGGCCAAACCACATTTTCTCAACTGCGAAATGATGTGGTAGAAAATGTTGAAGAGGCTGTCAGTAGCTATCTCGCACAAACGGGTAGAGTTGATGAGCAAGGCAACCCATTAGCCAGCTACACAGAAGATCTGAATGTAGCCATCACTGAAACCATCAATGACCCCAATGTTGCTCAGCAGTTCACCGCCGACATGGTTGCAGGGAAAATCATTACCACAGTGAATGATGAACTGCGTGATGGCTTTGTTTACTATCGTGGCGTTAATTATGAATTTAATGCAGATGGCACCGGTGTTTACCATGCAGAGAACTTTAACCAGCTTGAGCATTATTACCCTTTCACTTGGGTAGTAGAAAATGGTCAATTGCACCTTTCTTTTGAAGATGGAAATGGGTCTGAGAATATTGAATTTTATGATCCGCCCGTAATTTCTGCACGATTTGGTGCTGACGCAGTCACGGAGATTGAATCGTTAATTCAAAATGGTTTGTTTGACGGTGGACAGTATTTGTCCACTCAACGTATTGTTTCCCAAACGTTTAAACTTATCGCAAGTGGTACTCCATTGCAGGTTGTCATAGAAACTACTGAACAAGAGAAAATCGATATCATAGAGGGTGTCTCTTTCTCACTAGATTCATCAGATTCGCAAAACCGTGATGTGTTCGCTGGCGTAGAATCCATTGTTAAAGACATGACAGCGGCTGATTTAGTTGGTAAATGGGCACTGCCTCTGGTTTATGAATACATTGGTCAAGTATTAGGCATTGATACAGACCCTGATTTTGGCCAAGGTGAAAAAATGGAAATCGTTACCATTTTTGATGATGGCTCTGCGGCCGGCCAGTTCAGTGGAGGGCAGTTTGTATCTTCAATCTCCGAAGGGGTAATAACCTTAAGCTCAGATTCTGAAAGGTTTGAATTCACCCCTTTTATTAGCAATGGCATCGAATATTCTGCCCAGGTTAGGTATTTTCAAAACAACCGTCTCGTTTCAATCTATACGGCAAAAATGGCAAAGTTTGATGAAAGCAATGATCTACAAGCTTCTTCTTTGACCGGCGATTTGCCTTTTGTTTATACCACGCTAATCAATGCCGATGACGGTCAAAATTGGGATGGTGATTTATTAGACCTAGATTACATATTTTCCTTTCACCTTAGAGACAACTTTACGATGAGACGCGTTTTTTCAACTGGTTTCGCTGAGTCCACAGAACTACAGTATTTCACACAGGACTCGATGGATTGGTCTTGGTCTCAAACAGGCAATAATATAGTTTACGAATTTAACAGATTTGAGGGGCAATCTCTTCGCCAAAGAGAATGGCATATTGTTACGGTGGATGAGAATGGTCGCATTTATGTGGTTGAACACGATGCTCAATTGTCTTCCACTGATCCAAGCAATCCTGACGCACCCTACAACACCCTCTTCGTCATACAACCTAGGTTGCAAATGTTGGAGAGAATAAACCTAAGCGACTATCCAGATGCATGGCAAGAAACTCTGGATAGGGGAAGTTTGGATTAATTTTTTAAAGCGGACTTGATTTGCTAAGCCCCGCCAACTGGCGGGGTTTTTATTGAGTATTTTACTTTCGTGCATATACTTAATATCTTCATGATACCTGTTGGTAACCAGGAAGACATCTTGTTCAGAAATCGAAAATACAGTCTTCGCATTAAAAACATCTGCTTGGTAACAGCAATTTTCGTTTTTTCGTTACCGATTAATAACAGTTTTGCAGATGAGTTACCTGCCATCATTAAACTCGTAAAAGAACAAACTCACGATCATGGTTCGATTGAATTGGCAGAACAACCTGTTATCGATCAATTAATAGACCGGCTTAATGTAAAACTTGAGATTTTATACTGCCCTTGGGCAAGGTGTTTAAAGTTGCTTGAAAGTGGTCAGGCAGACATTGTTGATCACTTGTACCTTACGCCTCAAAGACAAAGTTTCCTGATTTATCTTGATCCTCCTTATGTTATTCAAAACGCAAAATTTCGGTTTTACAAACACAAAAACGCGCGTTTTGTGATTAATTCTTTTGAAGATTTACTGCCGCTTGATGTTGGGCATGTGCGAGGAAATATCTACTTTTCAAGATTTGACTTAAGCAGTGGTCTTAAAAAAATACCACTCATCAATCATCAAAATTTATTAAGTATGGCGATAAATAAACGTGTTGACACTATTATTGTTGAACGGTCGCTAACGCCAGAAATCGTGGCAGATTTTGATAAGCAAGGGGTGTTAGTACAAAGCAATTTCACTGTGGAGGAAAAAAGAGGTGTGTACATTGCCGTATCCAAAAACTCGCGATGGTCAGAGCATGCGAATTTTCTGTCTAACGAGCTAAAGGCCCTGATAAAGACAACATCAGCACATTAGTGAACTAGATGACACTTGGAAGCCAGCGATATTTCATCTAAACTCTAAGAACCCTGTATTGGGAATATTTTTTTAGAGAGATTTACATGAGAGTTCAATCCTTAATAGGTTTTGCGATTGTTGTTTTGCTTGTAATGCAAAGCTTCGCTGTGCCTGTTATGGCGTGTGAAATGCCAAATTCACAAGAACTCAAAGTTGAAAGTCTAAAATCCACTGCAAGTGACTCACATGACCGTCATATGATGCATGGTGACAACGTCAGTACAGACGAGAGCACTCATTCAATGAATTTGTCTGGAGATTGTTGTGGAGAAAACTGTCAGTGCCCAATGAGTACTGGTTTTTCCAATGCGCTTCTTGCTAATGATTCCATCCAAGATTTTTTGATAGATTCTCATTCAATATCGGAAGTGTTACATACTGTGCTCGATGCACATGCCTTATCTCAGTTCAAACCCCCCATTTTTGCTTAACCCAAGATAGATCCGTCTGAAATTCGTCACAGGTGACCTGTGCGTGTTTTGAAGTTGTTTTTTTTTACGCTGCATGGTGCAGTGATTTCTCTTGAGATAAAGCAATGTTTATTAAAGGTTTTAAACTTATTTTTGTAGCCTGTGTGACTGCATTAACAGCTGTTACAGCTAACGCACAAATTACTATTCGTACTCTTGACCAAGCTATCGAAAGAGCTGTGACGATTGACCCGTGGCAACATTCTAATGGGCTAACTCAAAAAGCACTCACTGCGCAAAGTGAGTCCGTCAACACTTTGCCTGATCCTAAATTGTCCTTTGGATTGCTGAATATGCCAACTGACGGGTTTGCATTGGACCAAGAACCCATGACACAAGCGCGAATCGGCATATCACAGGCGTTTAATCGAGGACAAAGTGCAGAACTGAAGCGGCAACAGCTTTTGGCAATGGCGAGCCAATACCCTTATCTCAGCGATGACCGTCAAGCCAACGTGGCTGCCAAAGTCGCACAATTGTGGTTAGAGGGTTACGGAGCTCAGTTAAGTCTTTCTGTGTTGGAAGAAGATAGAGGGCTTTTCGAACAGCTTGCTTCAACGGTAGAAGCGCAATATTCCTCAGCTCAAGGAAATACCCGGCAGGACGATGTTATCAGGGCCAAGTTAGAGGTTTCTAAACTTAACGACAGACTTTTGATACTGCGAGAGCAGCGCGATGCGTCAATTGCTAATTTGAGTCTGTGGCTAATGGACGATGCAAACCTACAAGACGTAGACATTGTTTTTCCCGACGCACCCTTAGAGATTCCCTTCCCACAGGTCTTGACCCAATCAGCTCATTTAGACACTCGACTCGTTTCGGGCTTTTTGATGACGCACCCAGCAATACAGGCGTTACAACAAAAGATTACCGCAAGCAAAACGTCCATTGAAATCGCTCAACAGGCTTATCGGCCAAAATGGGCGCTTGATGCCAGTTACAGTTATCGCCAGGATAATCAATTAGGCCAGAGCCGGGCAGACTTCTTTTCAATCGGAGTAAGCTTGGAAATGCCAATTTTTGGCACACAGCAACAAGATGGTCAAATTCAGTCTGCCAAACATCAATCTGCCGCTATCGAAACTCAGAAAAGACTGATGATCCGACAAATGATCTCTCAACTTAACGTGCTTATTTCAAAACATTCTCGCCTGATAGAACGCTTCAATGGTTACCAAACTGACATTTTGCCTCAATTGAGGCAACAAGCTGAGGCAAGCTTGACGGCATACACAAGCGACGACAAACCTTTTTCGGAAGTGATGCAAGCCAAAATCGCTGAACTCAATGGACGGCTGGCAATGATAAATATAAGAATCGAAATATATAAAGTGCGTAAGCACTTACTTTATTACTTGGGCCACGTATCAATGGAACCAGGAAACGAAAATATAAATCTATTGGAGGGCCAATAACATGCCTGTCGATAACAATAAAACAACCAAGTTGGTGTTGTTCGCTGCACTAGCAATTGGGATAGGTATTGGCGCGGCGCTCACTTGGTTATTGAATCCCAAAACAGCAACACATACTGACGTATCTGAAAATGGGAAGAAGCCTCTGTACTGGGTTGCACCCATGGATGCAAACTTTCGTAGAGACCGGCCAGGTAAGTCGCCTATGGGAATGGATTTGGTTCCAGTCTACGAAGAGCCCGCCAAGGATTTGTCACCAGGCACAGTTAAAATTAATCCGAGTGTGGTGAATAATCTGGGCGTTAGAACACAAACTGCAAGTAAACAAAGGCTTAGTTTACCGATTAAAACCGTCGGTTACGTGAAATACAACCAAGATAAGCTTATCCATATTCACCCCCGGGCAGAAGGGTGGGTGGATGCAATTTTTGTTAATTCTGCGGGTGAAAAAGTCACAAAAGATCAGCCACTGTACACACTTTATTCGCCCCAGTTGGTCAATGCACAAGAAGAGTTTCTGCTTGCAGCGAGCCGTAAAAGCGAGACATTGACTGAAGCAGCGATCGGCAGGTTGAAAGCATTGCAAATGCCACAACAGGCAATTGCGCAATTGCAACGAAATCGACAAGTGATGCAGTCCATCACTTTTTATGCACCTCAAACAGGCGTCGTTGATAATTTGAATATTCGAGAGGGGTTTTATGTTAAACCCGACAAGACGTTAATGTCGATAGCGTCCTTAGATGATGTGTGGGTCGAGACGGAAGTGTTAGAGCGTATGGCTGGCCAAGTAAAGGTCGGTCAGCAAGTGACCATGACGATGGATTACCTTCCTGGGCGGCAATGGCAGGGATTAGTTGACTATATTTACCCAAATCTAGACGAACAGACTCGGACACTGCGTGCGCGACTGCGTTTTGACAATCAAGACAGGCAGCTGAAACCGAATATGTTTGCGCAAATTATTATTCATGTAGAACAGCAAGATCCTTCGCTCATTATTCCCAAAGAGGCTGTTATTCGCACAGGCAGCCAGGATCGCGTAGTACTGGCGTTGGGTGATGGAGAGTTTAAGTCTGTAGAGGTCAACTTAGGGTTTGTCAGAGCGGGCAAAGCACAAATTTTGTCGGGCTTAAAAGAAGGCGATGAAGTGGTCATTTCAGCACAGTTTTTACTGGACTCTGAGAGCAGCATCCATTCGGACTTTTTGCGGATGAGCGCAATGCCCAACGAGTCCGAAGCATCAGACGATCCTGATGTTTTCCCAACAGCAACGGTGGAGGGCGAGATAAACACAATCGATCTCTCAAATCGCTTGATAAATATTACCCGAGGAGCTATCGAAAAATGGGGGCGGGGACCAGCGACCATGGACTTTTACCTAAGTGAAAGTATTGACATTGGAAGCATAGAAAATGTCACAATCATCCGCTTTACTTTCGAGATACGCGAGGGCGATTTTGTCATTGTGGAGCTCACGCCCATCGAATTGTCGGGAGTGAAATAGTTATGGTCAGTGTGATCCTGTGGTCGATTAAAAATCGCTTTTTAGTGTTGCTGGCGACATTGTTTTTAATCGCTGTTGGTGTGTATTCCGTTAAAAATACGCCGGTTGATGCAATCCCAGACCTGTCCGATATCCAAGTGATTGTGAAAACTTCCTATCCAGGGCAGTCACCCAAGGTGGTGGAAGATCAGGTCACTTATCCTATTACCACCGCTATGCTTTCAGTGCCAGGCGCAAAGACAGTGAGAGGTTTTTCATTCTTTGGGGATTCTTATGTCTACGTGATTTTTGAAGACGGCACCGATCTATATTGGGCTCGTAGCCGCGTGTTAGAGTACTTGTCCCAAGTCGCTTCAAACCTGCCAGCAACGGCTAAGCCACAACTGGGGCCTGATGCATCAGGTGTAGGTTGGGTATTTCTGTATGCGCTAGTAGACCGTACGGGTAAGCACGACATCAGCCAATTGCGTTCCATTCAGGACTGGTTTCTAAAATTTGAGTTGCAAACTGTTGATGGTGTATCAGAAGTCGCCTCTGTGGGCGGTATGGTTAAACAGTACCAAGTCAATATAGATCCCGACAAATTACGCGCTTTTGGCATACCGTTAAGCCTGATCCAAACCGCCATTCGTAAAGGAAACCAGGAGGTAGGCGCTTCGGTCATCGAAATGGCTGAGGCGGAATATATGGTGACTGCCACGGGCTACTTCAAAGGCATTGAAGACATAGAATCAGTGCCATTAGGTATTAACGACCAAGGCACGGCATTGCAGCTGCGAGATGTGGCTGACGTCAGGTTAGGCCCACAAATGCGCCGTGGCATAGCCGAACTCAATGGTGAGGGGGAGGTTGCTGGTGGCATTGTGGTGATGCGCTATGGTGAGAATGCGCAAAAAACCATAGACGGAGTAAAAGCTAAGTTGGCCTCATTACAGTCGAGTCTGCCAGAAGGCGTTGAAGTGGTGACGGTTTATGACCGCTCTGACTTGATCAAACGCGCTGTCGACAATCTTTGGTCAAAACTCTTAAGCGAAATCGCCATCGTTGCGCTGATATGTGCGTTGTTTTTGTTCCATCTTCGTTCCGCATTGGTCGCTGTGGTGAGCTTACCTTTAGGGATTTTAGTAGCGTTTACGATAATGTACTTCCAGGGCATCAACGCCAACATTATGTCACTAGGCGGTATTGCAATTGCCATCGGAGCGATGACAGATGGGGCAATTGTGCTCATAGAAAACATGCACAAACACATGTTAAAAACCCCCATCAATGATAAAAACCGTTGGGAAATCGTCGGTAAAGCCGCTTCCGAAGTCGGCCCTGCACTTTTTTACAGCTTACTTATTATCACCGTAAGTTTTCTGCCTGTATTCATTTTAGAGGCTCAGGAAGGCAAGATGTTTTCACCTTTGGCTTATACAAAAACTTATGCGATGGCGGCATCAGCAGGGATAGCGGTAACGCTTATCCCGGTGCTAATGGGCTATTTTGTAAAAGGCAAAATACTCAGCGAGGATAAGAACCCGATAAATCGATGGATAAAAGCTATTTACTTGCCGTTGTTAAGCGTCGTTTTGCGTTTTCCCAAAAGCACGATTTTTATGGCGGTAATTATTTGTTGGCTTGGCTTTCTACCGCTGAAAAACATGGGAACGGAATTTATTCCTCCTCTTGATGAAGGCGATTTGATGTATATGCCCACCACTTATGCTGGCTTGTCTATCGGTAAGGCACGAGAGCTTTTGCAACAAACCGATAAGCTCATATACACGATCCCAGAGGTTCAAAACGTGTTTGGCAAAATTGGCCGAGCTGAAACAGCAACCGATCCGGCACCGCTAACCATGATTGAAACCTTCATTCAACTCAAACCCAAAGATAAATGGCGAGAGGGGCTGACAACTGAAAAACTCCGCGAAGAACTAGATGCTGTGGTGAAGATCCCTGGTTTGACAAACGCATGGGTAATGCCAATCAAAACGCGAATCGACATGTTGGCGACTGGTATCAAGACCCCTGTTGGGATCAAAATCGCTGGGGCAGATTTAAATGTCATTCAAAAAATTGGTCAAGACATAGAAACGATTCTTTCTGATATGCCCGGCACCGCGTCGGTATACTCTGAGCGCGTCGTGGGGGGCAGATACATAAAAGTAGATATAGACCGAGACAAAGCAGCGCGTTATGGCTTGAATATTAGTGATGTGCAGCAAGTTGTCGCGACAGCAATCGGCGGAATGAATATCACCCACACTGTCGAAGGCTTGGAGCGCTACCCGGTTAATTTACGTTACCCGCAGGCCTATCGTGATTCCCCCGAGGCCTTAGAAATGTTGCCTGTCGTCACGCCTAGTGGTCAGCGCATCGCACTGGCTGATGTTGCCAATGTTTATATTGAAGACGGGCCGCCAGGGATTAAAAGTGAAAATGCGCGAATAAATGGCTGGACGTACATTGATACTCAAAACATCGACGTGGGGAACTATGTTGAAAATGCGAAAAAGCGCTTAGCACAATCGTTAGATATGCCGCCTGGTTATAGTCTCAACTGGGCAGGGCAATACGAGTACATTGAACGAGCAAAAGAAAAGTTGACCTATGTGGTTCCTCTCACGTTAGTGCTGATTGTTTTTTTGTTGTACGTTAATTTTCGCAGTATCGCCGAAGTGCTGATCATTATCATCACCTTGCCTTTCGCATTGATTGGTGGGATTGGGCTCCTGCATCTAGAAGGCTTTAACTTGTCTGTTGCAGTGGGTGTCGGATTCATTGCCCTTGCCGGAGTGGCTGTTGAAATTGGTGTATTGATGATCGTTTATTTGAATCAATCCTATGAAGAATTGTTGCAAACCAAAAAAGTGTCTTACACAGAACAAGAGATTATTGATTCCATAAGCCAGGGAGCGTCGCAAAGAGTTCGTCCTATTTTCATGACTGTTCTAACGGTTATTTTGGGGTTGCTGCCGGTTTTATACGGTGACGGTACAGGTTCAGAGGTAATGAGCAGAATAGCTGCGCCTATGGTGGGTGGAATGGCAAGTGCGTTGCTGTTGTCTCTATTTATCCTTCCTGTTGTGTACTTGCTCTGGCGAAAAAGACAAATACCAATGCAGTAATTCTTTGAAAACGGGTTGGATAGTGGAGTGCCGGTCAGATTTTGCTGACCGGCAATGGACATGGTCTAGGTTATTCTATTGATTACGCATCGGCATCTATTGACACAGATACCGGTAAACTTCCGCTTTTGCGGTTTTTTACCTTGTTGATAAGCCATCTAAATGGACGCTTGATATCTTCAATGATGAGATACATAGAAGGGACAAGAATAAGGGTCACAATCGTCGCGTAAAGTACCGAGAAGCCCAGTGCTATGGCCATTGGAATGACGAATCTAGCCTGCAAACTGGTTTCAAACATGATGGGTAACACCCCAGCGAAGGTGGTGATTGACGTCAGGGTAATGGCTCTAAAACGCGCACAACCAGCGTCTAAAACCGCTTCTTTGACATGATAACCTTCTTTTCGCCGTTGATTGACATAGTCGGTCATTAACAGCGAGTCGTTGATCACAACCCCTGCCGCGGCAATCAAGCCAAATGTCGACATCATGCTAATGTCTACACCGAAGAAGAAATGGCCCCAGATTGCCCCGGTGAAACTAAATGGAATAACCATCAGAATCATCCATGGCTGAGAATAACTTTTCAATGGCACGGCCAGCAGGATATACATCATGATGATACCCGCAACAAAAAACAGCAGTTGTTCATTTTGCTGAGATTGCTGTTCCTCTATGGCACCACCCAGCTCGGTTTTCACACCAGGGAACTTGGCTTGAAGGTCAGGCAGCAAGTTCTCTTTTATATTCTCAACCACTTCATTGGGTTCAACCGCTTCTTCATCGATGGCCCCCCAGACATAAACGCTGCGATAGCCACCCTCTCGGCGGATGTAGCTAATACCGGGCTTCTCATCGAGCTGAACTACATCACCAAGCATTACTTCACGCCCACCTGGCGTGGTAACTACCGTGTATTTGAGTTCCGCAAAGCGCTCTCTGGTGAGTCTTGGATAGCGCACCATCACTCGAACTTCTTCGCCGTTACGGATCACACGTTGTGCTTCGCCACCGAAGAAGCTTGCGCCTACCTGATTAGCGATTGTGGCCAAATCTAAGCCCAAATCGTAAGCAACAGGTAATAGGGTCATCTGAATTTCTTTGCTAGCTGGGTCGATGGTCGAACTGACGTCAAACAATCCCTTTTCTTGCTGCAACATATCAATAAATGCACGTCCCGCAGCATTAAGAGTATTGATGTCTGAACCGTACAGTAAGTAACCAAAATCACCGTCATCACCGCCACCATTCACATCATCTCGCACTGTGAACGAACGCATGCCGGGGATTTCCGGTATGGCCTGTCTCCAGCGTCGTGCTAGTTCGAAGGTATCAAAATGGCGCTCTTCTTCATCCACAAGGGGGATGACAAGACGACCACTTGTGCGCCCCTGGTTAAACACCAGCATGTCTTTGATCATACCCGAGCCGTACTCTTCTACGATGTCGCGTTCAATGCGATTAACAACGCCTTCGATAGTTTGTAGTGCTTCGATTGTTGCCGCGTCAGAGACGTTCTCATTCATTTCAATGCGAATGTCGGGGAAATCGTGGGGGACTTTAGGTGTGGGTACCATGCGTACATGATTGGCTTGGATCAAGCCAAAGGCAATGAGTAACATAGCAATGAAGAAACCTAAAACTACCCATCTAAATTCGGTACATTTTGCAACAAAATTACGATAAGTGCCGTTAACAAATCCAAAGAAGCGCTTGTTGAAACGATCACGCCAACTGCCTTCTTTAATGGGTTTAAAATTTGTATGCGCCAAATGAGCGGGCAAAATAAGTTTAGATTCGACTAAGCTAAAGATCAGACAGAATATGACAACGGTGGCTATGTTGTAGAAAAATGCGCCCTCTGGACCACTTGATTGGGTAAAAGGAGCAAACACTGCAATGGTTGTCAGGACACCAAAGGTTGCGGGTACCGCGACTCGCCGAGCACCGCGGACGACATTTTCAACGCCTCCGCCTTTTTTCTCGACCTCGGTGTAGGCCGCCTCACCAATGACTATGGCATCATCTACCACGATACCCAACACCATAATGAACGCAAACAGCGACAGAATATTAATACTGATCCCAAACAGACTCATTGACATCACTGCGCCCAGGAAGCACACAGGTAAACCAACCATCACCCAAAGCGCTAACCTGAAACGCAAAAATACGGTCAACATGAGCGCAACCAAGATCGCGCCTTGGAATAGATTAGACAACATCATGTCCAAGCGAGCATTGAGGTAGAAGGTCATATCTACCAAGATTTTCAGCTCCATGCCGTCGGGAAGGGTTTCATTACGCTGAGCAATAAAATCCTTTACCGATTGGGCAACGGGTACCATGTTTTGTTCTTTGGTAGCTTTTACTGAAAGGAAAATTGCATTTTTTCCTGAATACTTGAAGTAACGTTCGCCTTCTGTAAAACCATCTTTGATGATAGCAACGTCACTGAGCATTACCCGCGAGCCATTGTTACCAATTTTTATGGGAATGCGTCTAAATTCATCACCATTGTAAGACTGATTTTCTACACGTACTGAGATAATGCCTGAGTCAGTGCGCAACTGACCGGCGGAAAAGTTTGCCGAATAACGACGGATGGCACGCGTCACCTCATCCAGCGTGAGATTATATTTGCGCAGTTCACCAGGTTGAATTTCGATCGCGATTTCGTCATCGGGCGCATCGAGATTGACCAACGAAACGTTGCCCAACTGCAGCAATTCATCTTCTACCTGTTTCGCCACGGGTTTAAGCTCTGTCAGGGGTAAATCCCCTACCAAAGACATTTCAATCACGTCTTGATTAAATTCCACCTGTGAAATGGTGAGTGGTTCCATGTCAGCAGGAAAGGTCGCTATGCCATCCACCCTGAGTTTAACCTTATCGAGCACGTCGGTAAGATCTTCATCGGGATTGATTTCAAGGGTTACCCGTCCACTGTTACGGAATGATCGGGCCCAAATCTTTTTGATTTCGGTTACATCTTTTAATGCTTCTTCCACTTTCACCATGATGCCTTCCTCAATTTCTTGAGGTGACGCACCGCGGTAATTAGCTTCAATATTGATGTAGTTAATCTCAATATTGGGGAACATTTGACGTTGGATAGTAAAGTAGCTGATGATGCCCATGATGATGATAAAGCCCATCAATAAGTTGGCCGCTACAGAGTTATTTGCAAAGTATGCAATGAGTCCGGTTTGTTTTGTTTCAGTCGTCATGAGCTGTGACCTATTAGTTAGGCTGTTGTGCGACTAATGCGTCATCTTCTACTTCAGTAGAAAGACGCACTTCCATCCCTCTTTGAGGGTATTCAGGCACAGTCACAACAACTTTGTCGTTTTCACTAATACCACTGCTGACAATAAAATGAGCGCCTTCTTCGCGAATAATTTCTACAGGTTTAGGCACCAACTTGTTGTCGTCGCCGACTACCCAAACGATGCGATTAGTGACTAAATCCTGAGGTAGGCGATACACGTTCTGTAGTGTTTGCCCTGAGATGTTTACTTCTACATAGCTGCCAAATTTCAGTGCAGGTAAATTTTCGTTTAATCCATATGGATCATTGACCGTGACGACTAGTTGGCTCATTCGTGTGCTTTGATCGATAACCCCTAAATCACGAGAGATTTCACCTACGCGGCTAAATGTTTTAACGCCCTTGTTAATAACAATGGCTTCTTGGTTTTCCAAAGTAGAAGGCAAAAAGGCACTATCAAACCCAGCAATTGGAAAATGAATTTCAGCTTTTTCGATACTATTGATAATTCCCACAGGAGCACCACGATTGACAAACTCTCCGACACCAATCTCTCGAGAGACAACCAACGCATCATAAGGTGCTCTGATTTCACAATCGTCTAAATCTCGTTGGGCGATTTTAAGTCGCGCCTCAGCGGACTTGAGCGATGCTTTAGCACTGAGTAGTTGCGGCTTTCTCAAATACAAATCGCTAACCTGATTTGCAGGAAGGTTTTTTGCTTCGCGTTTTGCAACTTCAGCTCGCGCCTGTTCTTCGATTAAATTCGCTTGTGCCTGGGACAATTCTGCCTCAGCTTGCAGCAATGCGGCTTCGTAGGTGTCTCGTTCTATACTAAATAAGACTTCACCACGCTTAACCAGTCCACCGGCCACAAATTTAGGGTTCCAACTGGTAACTTCACCCGATACTTGTGCGGACAAATTGGTGCTTTCCAGAGGTGTGACTTCGCCAAAACTATGAATAAGAACTTGATAGTCCATTGATTCCGCAGATTCAACTCTAACGATAGGTCTAGTATCAACTTCCTCTCTTTCTTCTTCGTTTCCGCCAGAAGCGCCAACTGCCATCATGCCGCCAAAGCCGATACCGACAACAACAAAAAATAATAGTGCTTTTATCCAAGGGTTATTCATAGTCGTTCACATTTCATCCGTTTATTACATCACCAATTATATCGACTTCCGTACGTTGGTGATGCTGATCATTTGTAACTATTCGTGATTTTCGAAAGCAATCTGTTGTTTAGAGTGTAACTAAGTTTCAGCAAAATGAATGTGCCGAAAGTCATTAGCCATTCATTTAACGTCTCAAACAAAGCGAGTGCGCTTATATCGTATTGAGCGGTTGCGGCTTTCAGGCTCGCAGTAGCACTCAGTTACACCTCTAATCCATCTGGTGTACGCAGTAACCATACCAAGTCCATTATGTTACGCCTATTAAATGCATCAAGAAAGTCTTAACTAGTTGTTATAGCGATATTTTCTTGTTTCTAATTGTGCAATGGGATCGACCCTTTTGGGTATGCATTCAAGTTAGTTCAAGTGCTTGTTGGTTGATTTCACTATTAATTTGCGTAAATGACAAAATATTGCTGTACCTTTACACTGTCGTTTTAATCAAAAAATTGATTTTGCCATGAAACATTTATTCGTTGTTGTGATCCTGTTCTGTTCAATATTGGGCGCTCCTTGCAGTTTAGCTCAAGAGGGATTTGCTGATGGACCTTTGATTAAGGAGTTTGGCCGCCATGCTGCAGTGAATTTAACGCAGCCACTCAATCAAAATAGCGCGTTTAAAATTGCTTTTGATGTCAGCCAAACAGCCGGTGATGGCCAGTTGAATAGGAAATTTGATTCTCTGGCACGCTTTCTCAATATGCACGTAGCTAATGGAGTAAATCCTAAGAATATTCAGCTAGCGCTTGTTGTCCATGGAAAAGCAGGTTTCGACCTATTGAATGCTAAGCAACATTCTGACAAATTTGATAATAACAATGAAAATCTTCCACTCATACAGGCGCTTCTCGAAAACAACGTAGAGATATACCTATGTGGTCAATCAGCGGCATATTATGGGATTGAAAATCAACATTTGATTGAAGGGGTTACCATGTCTCTTTCAGCAATGACTGCCAATGCGCAATTGAGTCAAAGAGGATTCACTCACAACCCTTTTTAGTGAGAGGTTTTTCTACCACAAATTTAAATGTATACTGCGCTGTTCTTGGGTTTAACGCGATAACCGCCGACAAAAGCCTTGTAACCAAAAAGTAGTATATCAGTGATAAAAGGTTCTTTATTCGACAAGTGGCAGTGGGCTGCATGTTTAACAACGTTTTTCTTTGTTCTCCTTAATTATATCCTCGGTGTGATAGTGAGCCCTCACTCAGGATTGCACCCGATTCAAGTAAGAGATATTGGTGCGGCCTTTGCACTACCCATTATTGGTGGCTTTAGCTTAGTTGTATTACCCGTTTTGATAAGGAAAGCTTGCGCAGCGATTGTGGAAAGTGCGCAAATGACCAATTCAGATCCCGTTGTTGCCCAGCAGTTTGTAGATAAAATAAAAGGCTTACCGAAAAAAAATCTGCTTAAATCAGTAGCGCTGGCCGTCGTAATGATGTTTTTTTATTTTTACACCGAAGGGCTGTTTTACGTTGAGGAATTGGGATTCGAAAAGAACCTGATTCGATTCCCCTTAGCGCCACAAGCCGTGTTTATGTGGACGGGTATTATACTAGGCGTTTTGACAATCTATAGAATTACTCGACTAGTTACTGAGTTCGTTGAATTGCATCTGAACGTTGATTTATTTAGTGCAGAAGAGCTTTTTCCAATTGCAAACACAGTCTTTTGGAACGCTTTTTTCTTTTCTTTCTGCGTAGCATTGGCTCCACTGTTTTGGTTGGGCGGTCCTCCGCATATGAAAGACTTCTTAATGACAATGACATTATTGGTCATTCTGATAAACCTAATGTTTTATCCTCTTTTTCGAGTCAGGCACATCATCATCGAAAAAAAGACCAAAGCTCTTGATGCGTTTCGTCAAGCTCGAAATCACCATCCTAGAAAACCAAAAATTGATGCTGTCGGTTTAGAGGATATGGGGCTTGATCAACGTCATCAAGGTAAAACTACAAACATCAAAGATGAAATCCTAAAAGCTAGAGTCTGGCCGGTAAATATTCATTTAGCACTACGATTTGCATTGATATTTTTAATCCCAACGGTGACTTGGGCGTGGTCCGGTATTTTAACTTGGTTTGTTACTTTAATGAGCTGATTTTTAGAACTTATTGTAAAAAAACGGGTCGCACTATGCAGCGCTATCAAAGGATTGTTATCATGCATTGCTTACCTATTTCAAAGTCTTACCGCACACTTTTGTTTTCTCTTATTTTGCTTCTTTATTTATCTGGATGTTCCTCCGTTCCCATTTTTAGTATGGTCCGATTGAGCCAACTCGATCCTTTTACTATGGATCCCAATCAAGTCGAAATCGCAGTTATTACCCACAAGGCGCTGCAGGTTAAAAAAGGCGATGTCAGAATGAGTCTGGGCTACCGCGCTGAAGACGACAGTTTGGTTATTCAAGATGTGTATCTGGTCGAGGTAAAAGGCCCTAACTATTTGGATAAAGACCTAGCTAATCAGTTGGAAGAAGACCAGACCCTAACCATCATGCATTTATCGGAAGCAGACGCCAATCAGCTTCGCGAATCTCAACGACTCATTTCACAACATCAACGCAGCAAAGAAAAAGGCGAGGGCAGCTTTGGCGTTGGTGTTAATGGAAGCTGTGTGCACAAATCGCTTCCAGAAGACGAATTGTTAGTGAGTATTTTTCTCAAACCTGACGCACGAAGTTCTTTCATCAAAGTTGTTGATAAATTGGATTTATATGAACAAAACGGAGCAAAAGAAATTAAAAACTGGCCAAAATGTTGATTTTTTGCTGGCCGTGTTTAACAAAAATATCCGAACTTCTAAGGTATCTGTTTAGGATTGCAAACGTATCATTTAAGCGAGTTAGAATATTACGCTAAACAGTGGAGAAGCGAGTCGAAATTCGATAACCTTAATGGCATTAATCTAATTAAGGTGAACGTCTATGCGCAAACTCGCGATACTTTCCACCGATGATTTAGAAGAGTTTTTTGTCTACGACCATTTATTTTATCCGTTTCTGGTTAAGAACAATTGGGAATGCACAGAAGTCTCTTGGAGAGATGATTCCGTAAACTGGAACGAATTTGATGTAGTGGTGATCCGCAGTACCTGGGATTACCAAGAGGATCCCGAAAAGTTTATCGCTTGTCTTGAGTCAATTGAAAATAGTTCTGCTGTTCTCGAAAATAGTCTGCAAACCGTGCAATGGAATATTAGCAAAGATTATCTGAAAGCCCTTCAATCTCAGGGTATCGAGATTGTTCCTACTTTGTGGTTTAGCGAATCAAATTTCGCTGGCCTGTTGGCTGCGTTTGAGGATTTTGATTGTTCTGAAATCGTCATTAAACCACTGGTAAGTGCTAATGCTGACCATACCTACCGATTGCGTAAAAGCGACGTTGTTGAACAAAAAGACGCTTTGCAGTCGGTGTTTGCTACTCGCCCTCATATGGTTCAACCCTTTATTCAAAACATTGTTAACGAGGGAGAATATTCGCTTTTTTACTTTAACGGACAGTTTAGCCATTGCATTTTAAAAGTGCCGAAAAACAATGATTTCCGCGTCCAAGAGGAGCATGGTGGCCAATTGCGTTCTGTTCAGGCAGATCAAGCTATCCTCGAAGCCAGTGAAAAAGTTATACGAGCAATTCCGGAGATGCCTCTTTATGTTCGTGTCGACTTTGTAAAACACAATAACGCGTTTTTGTTGATGGAAGTGGAACTCATCGAGCCCTCACTTTATTTCAATATGGACAACGACTCACCGAGGCGTTTTGCTCAAGCATTTCTCGATAAACACGGTGAAGGCTAGTTATACCGACATTTCTAATCCAGGATTGGGGCTAATTAAAAGCATTACAACATATCGCTGTATCGACCGTTTTGTTTCACCATGCGGGTTGAAATAGATGTATTAAAGCGCATGACGCCTGGTAGCCGGCTTAGTTCACCGCGTAGCAATTGATCAAAGTGATCTACATCACGGGCCAGTATTTCCAGCACGTAATCGAACTCACCTGTTACCGCATGGCATGATCTGATCGCACAATGTTGATTTATGCCTTTCTCAAAGGCTTGATATTGACCAAAGTCAACCACCACATGAACAAGTGCTCGAATGTTTAAACCTATCGCCGTAGGATCGATCAACGCGCTGTAACCGCATATTACGCCATTATCTTGGAGATTCTTTACTCTATTCCAGCATGGCGTTTTACTGACCCCTACTTTTTCGCCCAGTAAAGCAAAAGACATCCGGCCATCTACTTCTAGTGCAGCAATTATTTTTTTATCATTATTATCCATTATTGTTCTTGTGATTTGCTATATATAGGAACATTGTTCTGATTATAGTGCCATATTGGGCATAGTAGGAACAATGTTTGGTGTTGAGGGCGGTACTATTCTTTTTTTAGCAAATTAATCAAGAGAAGACCATGTATCGACAAAAATACGCCAGCATGTTGGAAAACCCTGAAATTCTTGATTATGGCGCTTATCTGCAATGCGACACGCTTTTGCAGTGTCAAAAACCTCTTAAGAGCTTGTGTAACCAAGATGAGCTTCAATTCCAAATCGTTCACCAGGTTGAGGAATTGTGGATGAAGTTGATGATTTACACTCTCATCGATGTTTTAGAGTTTATGGAAAAGCAACATTCGCATAGAGTCATTACATTGATGAAGCGCGTACACATGATCCAAAAGATGATGATTGAACAAATGGATTTGCTCGAAACAATGTCACCAAAAGAATATCAGGAAATACGGTTACAGCTTGGCAACGGCAGCGGGCAAGAATCCCCTGGGTTTAGAACTCTGGTTAAAATGCCCAAGGATATGTGGGATATATTTAGTGAGCAATATCTTAAAGGGCGTAACAAGTCAGTGGAAGCAATCTATGATAGCGAATACGAGCATGATGATGCTTATACCGTCGCTGAAGCCTTGATAGAGTTCGATGAATTATTGCAAAAATTTCGCTGGCAGCATCTGTTTCTTATCCAGAGATCGATTGGCATTGGCTCTCATTCGTTAAAGGGGCGCCCTGTGGATCTATTAAAGTCAGGCGCAAAATACCAATTTTTCCCTGAATTATGGGAAATACGCAATAATATGACAGATTCATGGGGCCAGTCTTACGGAAAAGTAAGGGAATCAATATTGGAAAAAGCCTCGCAAAGTGAACAATAGTATGGCTGATACCAACCAATACTACGAACGTTTTAATTTGCCCCAATCGCCTTATTTTTTAAGCCATTCAGTGGGTTGTATAAGTAAGTTGTCGGAATCTATGTTGGCGCAAAACTTTCTAGAGCCCTGGAAAACGTCAGGGGGAAATGCTTGGGGTCCGTGGCTAGAATTGATCGGCGAATTTGACGCCGCACTGGCTAGATTGCTGGACTCGGATCCCGATTACTTTTGTCCACAACAGAATTTATCTAGTGGCTTTACCAAGTTTCTCATGTCATTACCCAAGCCCAGCGCGAAAAGAAATAAGGTGCTGATACACCCTGATGCATTTCCATCTATGGGGTTTGTTATCAACGCAATGCAAAAAATGGGTCTAGAGTTGGCGTATGTCCAACCCTCTGCGCCAACACAGCAATTGCAAATGTGGGAAGAGAGCCTAAATGACACAATATTTTGCGCATTAATCACTCATGTTCATTCCAATACTGGACACGTCTCTCCCGTGTCCGAGATAGTAAAACTATGTGCCGGAAAAAATGTATACAGCACCGTTGATATCGCCCAATCAGCAGGGATTTTGCCGATAAGCCTTTCATCCTGGAATGCCGACGCAGTATTTGGTTCATGTGTTAAATGGCTATGTGGTGGGCCTGGAGCCGGGTTTATCTGGACAAATCCAAATATATTACAACGATTGCGCCCTAGTGATGTTGGTTGGTTCTCTCACGAAGATCCCTTTGAGATGGATATCAACTCATTCGAATATGCGGGCACAGCAAAGCGTTTTTGGGGGGGGACGCCCAGCATTGCACCCTACGCCATAGCCTTGGGAGGAATTCGATGCATAACTGAGATTGGCGTGGAAAATATCCTTGATCATAATAGAGTATTGATGAGGCGCGTCTTGTCTAACTCGGAGTCTGTAGCGTCACATGCTGTTGATATCAACCATATTGGCGGTACTCTATGCCTGCCGGTCAAAGAAAATTTAGTCAACAAATTGTCTGAAATATTGAATAAGCAAAAGATATTCTTCGACCAACGGAAACATGTTTTTCGATTGTCTTTTCACATTTATAACAACGAAAGGGAATGCCAGGCATTGAATGACGCTTTTGCTCAAGTAAGCTTGAATTAAGCTGTCTCTAATTGAGGCTCAATAACACTCAAGTATTCCGTTAGCTTTTTTTGTTGGTTGGGGGACAAGGCCGAATCGTCGAGTAATTTTCTGCAATTACGCAGGCATTGTATATGTTCATTTTGAAAGTTGATTTCATCGATCAGTTTCGCCATAACCTTTAAAATACTCAGTGCAATATTGGTATTTTTGGGTGCCAGAGTGAATGCTTGTGTTAACAACTCGTAGGCGGGTTCATAGCGTCTGTTTTTGTAGTGTGAAGACGCCATCTCGCCCAGCTCTTTTGGCGAATAACGGATGTCGGTGCGTTCACGGGTTTCCTGATCAAGATATTCGTTTATGACTTGGCCTAAAAATGAATCGCCCTCTATTTTCGACTTAATATTATCAAGCAAACGAATAGACTCTTCCCAATAGCCCATTTCGTGGAATGCTTTAACTTTGTCTAACCCGTCTTCCACAGAAATATTGGAGCGACTGTGCATATGGTCTTTAATTGCGTTTTCGGCGCCCTTTTTATCGCTTTTTAGATTTAGCATCCGGGCATTGATAACTGCCAATTGTTCTTTAATTTGTGAATCTGCACCAAACTCCTTGGTAAAAAAAGCGATATCCCTTTCCGTTTTAATCAGAAGCCGTTTTGCCTCATCTCCTGTGAGTGAGCTTGCTAAGTCAATCGCGGCTCTAATCACATTGAGATTGAGATCTGGAGAATCATGAATAGAATTCTTGGCAAATTTTGCCATATTCATGGTAGCGACATATTGCCCTTTTTTATCATGGTTCAAGCGCGCCAAATTCCATGATTTTTTATTGCGATCAAGGTTTCGAGGCGCAAGTTTGGTCGCCTCCTGGATAATTTCATAACCCTTTTCGTAATCTTCTTTTTCAATGTAGTATTCGGCAAGTGCATCGTAGGTATTGAAGCGTGTGTCATCCCTTTCTAGCAGCTCATCCGTTAAAGCGGTAGCTTCTGCCATTTTATTTTGCTTCAAGAGGCAACGTGCAAGGTTAACTTGGACCCAACCATATTTATATTTTTCGCCTAGCTCTCGGTAAAACTCTTCTGCCTGAGCAAATTCCATCAAATTAAATAGACATTCACCTATCATGCGGTTTATTTGCGGATAGTATTGGGTGAGCTCAGGGTCTTTTAGTTGCCTCTCAGCATAATAGATAGCAGTTGGATATTCGCCTTTATCAATGCAGTAAGAGAGCTTGTAGAGTTTTTCTTTGATACCAAACAAGTAGGTAAAGCGACTTTCGACTTTGGAACGATCAAGGGGTTTGACCCAAAAATCACTTGGCTGCAGCTCAACAACACAGTTTACCAACTCCATTGAAGTATCTGCACTCAGGAAAATCACCATAGTGGTTTTTGTGATGTGACCCTTGAGTCGCATTTCTTCAAGTAAATTGAAACCGTCCTTGTCACTGCGGATGTCAAAGGAAATAAGCACTATGTCAAATTTTATCTCATCACATAAGCGCAATGCGTAATATGCGTTTTCTGCATTCTTGCAATTGCTAATCCCCAATTCAGCCAATGCAGCTTTGATACTGTCATGAACCAATGCCTGTGCATCAATGACTAATGCATTGAGTTTATTTAAAGGCTTCTGCGGCGGGATTTTAAGCACTTCCTGTTTACCAACGTCTTATTACCTAACACTTTTTCCATTATAGGCATAATTTACCTAACGAAAAGCCTTATTTATCATATGAATTTGTTATGCGAGCTAGAAACACTAAAAAAGCCTATGGGTTTAAAATCCATAGGCTTTTTTAAACTTACGCCAGTATTAGCGCTGTTTTTGTTTGGGTTGTGAGCTTCTGACATTCGTCGAGCTGCGCCTGGGTTGCGAACTTGGGCGCTGATGGGACCGATTGCTTCGGACTTTTTGCTCAGACCGTCTATTCGACTGTTGCACAGTTCTGCGCTGTTCGGGACGCCTTTGCACAACGGCCTGGCGATTCTGTTTTGTTGTCGGCTGCCTTTGTTTCTCTCGCTTCACCACATCTTCTCGGCTGGAATTGCTGCGATATGATTTTTGCTGAGTTTTAACCTGTCTTTGCCCTTGCTGCTGTCGAGAAGCCGTTACCACCTGATTACGCTGGCTTTGGCCGCGTTTAACCGTTGGCTGGGATGACTTTGTATACTTCTGTTCATTCAGCCTTTGTTTTGTGCGCACTACTTTATCGTGCTTTTGAACCTGCCTTTGGCTGTTTCTCACTTGCGGCGGACGATTTTGTGAACTTTTTACTAGCCGTTGTCCCTCAACAGAGCGCACAACCTTGTTGTTAACACGCGAACGATGGTACACCGACTTAGGTGTGTGGCGGCTGTATCTCACCCCTTTACGGTGATGAGGATTATGATGCCAGCGCTGATATTCGTGATTGACAACTCGTCTTACACCATCATCGTAACGATATCTTCTTGGATAATGATGGTTTACAACGATGTGTCGGTTGCTCCAATGAAACGCACCAAAAAAGATACTATGGCGCAAGTAGATCCTAGGGCTCCAATATAAACCGGCATGCCAATAGTAATGTGCGGGTCGATGCCAATATCTCGGTGGATAATCATTCCACCACCAATTGCCGTATACCACGCGTGTATCGTAGTAAGGGATGTATACCACCTCGCGCTCAACGGGCTCTATGATAATATCTTCATCTTCTTCGATAACTTCAATGTATTCGTTATTGTTTAAATTGCCCTGTGCATAGGCTTTTTGACGCAACGACTGGATGCTACTGAGCACTTGTTCTTCATTGACAAGAAAGGCATCCCCTAAATCTTGCAACCAGTTTAAATCGTCAGTAATTTGTTGAAGTAAGTCGTGAAAAGGCGTGAGAGCCTTAACGCTCGGATCCCAATCCATATCTTCAATCGAGTCTAATACTTCATCTTCAGTCAAATCTTGATTGTCCTCACGCCACCTAGCAGCCTGAATAAGCTCCAGAGGATAAGTCGCTGCAACTAAAACGTGTGACAACACTGTATCTGGATACAGCGCAATGGGCGCCAACATCTGGTCGAGTTCAGCTTGATTTAACAGAACTTTAGCTTCAGATGATTCGGTAGAATCAGCTAAGGAAGCATTTTGATCAAATTCATCGACCACCTCTACAGACACAGACTGTGACTCTTGTGCTTGGGCCAGGTCAACGGCCAACGCGACGGTTAATCCAATCAAGCAAAGGTAAATCACCGCATATTTTGTTTTACTTTGCATAGTTTTCTCCTCTTTAATACTTCATTTATAGAGGAGTGGGCCTTAACCCTAGCTGAACCGAATCTGAAAATTGATTGTCACCTCAGGTTATTCAAATTCAAGTAAGCGATTAAAAAACGGTAGTACGTTGTCTTCTATGCGCCCATTTGCTATCCAATTTTTATCAAACGTACCCCCTCTGTATTCTTCGGCTGAGTGTTCAATGCCATATTCGTCGAGTAATCGTGTAAAGTTTTGATTGGATAGAACATGGTCCTGGTTGGTATCGTAGCGTCCCCAATCAAATTTAATCCCTCTCAATTGATGTAAGTTGTCAGCATACTGATGAATCTGTCTGTCCAGTAGAAAAGCCTTTCTTAACTTGTACGCTGTTTCATAATTGATTTTGTATTCGTCATCGACAGGCTCCACTAAAAAATCAGCATACAATGGGGGACGATTGGGATTGGGAGAATAGGCTTGTGCCATCGCAGCAAAAATCGTTGAAAAAATATTGCCTTTTGCCATCAGCTCTTCAAAGGATTTTGATTCATGGATGATCCGCCAATCTGGTCTTGATACCATTGGGTTGTATCCTAGCCCTGTACCAACAGGGTGCAGCGCATACACAGAGGAAAAGATGTCTGGAAACATCATCGCCAGTTTCAGCGCGCCGTAACCGCCAATCATTTCTCCGGTAACTCCACGACTATTTTTGTTTGCAATCGTGCGAAATTCAGAATCGACATAGGGCACCCATTCTTGAGTGATAAAATCTAGCCACCTTCCACTAACAGGGGAGTTTTCGTAGAAACTTCCTACTTGATGATTACCAAAATCTGCGGCAACGAGTATGAAAGGTTTGATCGTGCCGTTAGCAATGCTTTTATCCAGCATTGACTTGACAATGCCATCTTCAAACATCTGTTTATCACTCCAAAAAAAGCTATGCAGAAAATACACAACGGGGTAACGCTTGTTTTGAGTGTCATATCCATCAGGCAAATAAATAGTCATATGCCGGCTAGTATCTAAACCGATTAAATTGTTTTGTAAAATCGTTGAATTTATCTGGCGAGTCACGACTTGACTTTGCGCATGAGCCTGTGAAGTAGCCAAGATAAAAAGAAGTAAATAGACATTTAGCAATGTAAAAATAAGACGAACAAATAGTGAATTAACCATGAGGTGCTCCAAAGGTGAAATAGGAGCAAGGATTAAAACCCTATGACTTGCTAGATGCGTCCTGTCTTATCGGTTAATACAGCAAATGACTTATTGAACAACGAATTCCGTGTTTTTATTGAGTTGACGAAACTCACTTGGTGTCTGAGATGTAGCTTTTTTAAATGCAGTATTGAAGGTTGATTTAGCATTAAACCCGCATGCCATCGCTACCTCTAAAATAGTAATGTTAGGTTGTGACAACAGCATATTTTGTGCATGAGTAATACGGTAGCGGTTCACCCAATCAAAAAAATTGCAATGGAACGATTGATTGATCACTTGGGACACATGATGGGACTTTTCGCCTATTTGAGCGCTGAGTCGCTGCAATGTCAGCATACTATCGATGTAAACTTGTTGTTTTTCCATCGCATAGAGCAGTTTATCTGCGATACGTTTGTGTTGCTGCGCTTCCAGACCACTTCTAGCGTATTTTGATTGCAATGGTGTTTTATTTAAGAGAGCCTCTGTTGTTTCCTCTTGAACAAATGCATTGGGGCTGCGCCGAATGATAAGCACCAATACCCAAACTGTTACCGCCACTTCAATGGCGGCGAACAGCAATCCGTCTGTCTTGATGAACATACAATTGAACGCACGACAAAGGCTCATTAACCAATTAGTCACCACTAACAGCATAAGCAAATTCATGATATTCAATGTTTTTTTGCTTAAATTATCGCTTTGCATGGGAACGACAAGTTTGCGAGTTTTAACAAGGTAGTAGGGCACTTGAAAGCTAAAAATGGCAATACTAATCAACATGGTTGTGTGTATGACTAGGCTGTGAGCTGAACCAATTGGCGTCGTGCCAGCTGGCGCGAGACTATTCACATAGACACTGTGTAGCAAGGGCAGAGTAAAAATTGAACCCGCAATAATGACCAGTCCGTGTTTTGATAACAAAGAGGGCAAAACAGGGCGACTAGCTTCGGTCAATTCTCGGCCCAATAAATAAAGACAGGGCGCTACAAGAAATGAACTGACCATTAACAATCCAAGAAAAAGCGCGCCTAGAGGCAACCCAGGGCTTTGTGCGAGGAATTCAAACGCAAATCCTGTGGCTTCTAGCAGCAAATAGATGCTAAAGAAAAAAGGCGCACGAAAAGACGACTTTTCGTCACCTTTGACCACCAGACAAGAAAACACACACAGGGTTAACGCCAGTGCATAAAATACACCTTGTGGGCTTTCTAACATGATTTTTCCTTATGCATTTTGTCGTTTGATTCCTTTTGTGAACGGCAAAACTTGCACATATTGACCGGTAAGTCGTCGCCAGGCGTTACTCACTGCAGGGGCAATAGGTGGCGTTCCTGGTTCGCCTACGCCAGAGGGAGACTCGGCTGATTTAATAATATCGATTTCCACGTTTGGCATTTGGTTGATGCGCAATGCTGTGTAATCGTGGAAGTTGCTTTGTTCTACCTGACCATTGTCACCTAAAGTGATTTCGCCATGTAACATAGCATCCAATCCATAGCCCAAGCCTCCTTCAATTTGCGCCCTAACCACATTTGTATTGACCGCTAAACCACAGTCAACCGCACACCATACATGGTGTACAACAGGCAGTTGATTATCACCCACACTGACTTCGGCAATCTGAGCCACATAGCTTCCAAATGACTTCACGACTGCAACGCCTCTCGCACGACCTTCGGGCACTGGTCCTGCTTTAGCTTCCATTTTAGCGACATGCTCTAATACGCCTTTTTCTCGAGGTCTGTCGCCCAATAAGGCAAGACGTCCTTGAACTGGATCTTGTTCGGCTTTTTCCAGAAGCATGTCTATGAAGGTTTCTACTGCGTACGCTGTGTGGGTATGCCCTACTGAGCGCCACCAAAGAACTGGTACGCCCGCTTCCATATCATGTAAATCCACATACAAATTGGGCACTTCGTACTGCAAATCATTGACCCCTTCAACGGATGATGGGTCAATGCCATTTTGCATCATGCTCTCAAACATAGTGCCTTTGAGAATAGATTGAGTAGCGATTGCGTGTTGCCAAGCAGTGATATTACCTTGTTGATCCATGGCAGCAGACATTTTATGCAGTGCCATTGGGCGGTACCGCCCGCCTTTAATATCATCTTCACGGGTCCACAAAGTTTTGACGGGTATCCCATTGCCCGCAGCCTTGGCAACCTGCGCAGCCTCTACAGCAAATCCAGCGTCAGGTTGTGTGCGACGGCCAAAACTGCCGCCAGCAAGCATAGTGTGAATGGTGACATTTTCTGGTTTTAATCCCAGGTTGCCAGCAATTGAGCCCTGATCCATGGTTGGAATTTGACTGCCAAACCAAGCTGTCAACTTGTCACCTTCAAACACCATGACCGCGTCAAGGGTTTCCATCGGTGCATGGGCTAGATATGGGAAGAGTATTTCGACTTCCAACCTGTTGCTAGAATTTGCAACAATACTTTTTGCATCACCACGGTTTACCACCTCAGTGCCAGGCTGTTTTACAGCTGCCTGAAAAGCCTTGGTGAGTTGTTCACTACTACGTGTTTCAGCCTTGGAGAAATCCCAATCTATCTGTAACGCTTGCCGTCCTTTAATCGCCGCGTGGGTGTTTTTCCCATAAACAGCAATACCCGAAGGAATTTGCTTAACATCGACCACACCAGCTACTTTTTTAGCCCCAGTTGCATCAAAAGATTTCACTGTGGCACCAAATGCAGGCGCATGTGCAACGACAGCGGTAAGCATATTGGGTTGATAAATATCCAAGGTGTATTGAGCCTGACCGGTTGATTTTTCCATGCTATCGATTTTAGGTACGTCAGTACCAATTAAGCGAAACGAATCAGCAGACTTGAGAACAGGTTCCTCACTGGGTAATTCAAGGGTTGAAGCTGTTTTGACTAACTCTCCAAAGGTTGCCTTTTTTGCAGATGAAGAATGAGAAACCACACCTTCATTTACACTAATTTCGGTAGCTGGCACGCCCCATTCTTGTGCCGCGGCATTGACCAGTAGCTGTTTTGCATTGGCTCCTGCTCTACGCATTTGTAAATAGGAATTCGCCAATCCTGTGGAGCCACCTGTACCTTGAACGCCAAACGCGAGATTTTTATATAAGTCGACATTAGTGGGTGCGTGCTCAGCGCGCATTTGTGACCATGCGGCTTCCATGTCCTCAGCAACTAACGTCGCTAACCCGGTGTAGGCGCCTTGACCAAATTCAATGTGTTTGATTAAAACCGTAACTGTGTTGTCTGAGTTAACTCGCACAAAAGCGTTGGCTGCCAAATCGTTACTCGCTGGCGAAGCAAAGGCAGATTTCCCCACAAACATTGGCAGATGCACGCCAATTACCAATCCTGCTGCGGAACCTTGGATAAACCTGCGTCGGCTTAAACTACTGAGTGTTTTGTTGTCGTTAACCATCGCTTAAACCTCCGTAGTCTTAATTTTACTAGCCGCCAAAAGGATTGCCTTGCGAATATTTCCATAGCTGGCACAGCGACAAATATTGCCAGACATACCATTATCAATATTTTGGTCGGTGGGATTAGGATGGTTTTTCAACACGCCAATCGCGCTCATAATTTGCCCAGACTGACAATATCCGCATTGAGGTACATCGAGCTCTTCCCACGCAGCTTGCAGGGCTTGGCTATATTGGTCGTCAACTGCCTCAATAGTGGTAATTGACATACTTGCTGCAGCGCCGACGGGCATGACACATGAACGCTGAGGAGCGCCATTTAAGTGCACAGTGCAAGCTCCGCACTGCGCCATACCACAACCAAATTTTGTGCCGGTAAGTTTGAGTTCGTCTCTTATGACCCATAACAATGGGGTATCAGCAGGAACATCCACCGATTTTTTTGTTCCATTGATATTTAACGTTATCGCCATAACGGCCTCCGATCTTTTGGGTGTGTGGTAATGAAACGTTTCTAAGGCATAAAGAAACTTACGAGAATCTGAATATTAAGAATAGTCTTTTTCTTAGACACCTGTGTGACGATTACAAAAAATATTAAGCAATATTTAAGTGATCGAAATAGTATTGGCTACACTAACTAATTATTGAATTCAAAACACTTCAATCGTTTTTCGATAAACTCTCTTAAATCTGCGACCAAGGACTTTTGCAATGCGTCTAGTTCATACAGCGTTACTCATTTCGGTGATCACATTATCAGCTTGCTCCGAACAGCAGCAAACACAGCCTCAAATGCAAGCTCCGCAGGTGGATGTGAGTACGCCAATCACTTCGGTTATCACCCAATGGGACGAATATACCGGGCGTTTTGGTGCAGTAGAAGAAGTTGAGATCCGTGCTCGGGTAAGTGGCTATCTGGACAAGGTTAATTTCAAAGACGGTCAAACGGTTGCCAAAGGCGATGTGTTATTTGTGATCGATCAAAGACCTTTTGAAATCGCTTTGCGAAGCGCCAAGTCCAGGTTTGATTTAGCCAAGAAAGAACTTGACCGTGGCAATGACTTGCGTCGCAAAAACTCGATTTCGCAGGAAGAAGTTGACCGTCGCTTAAACGAATTTGAAAACGCCCGCGCCAGCTACGAAAACGCAAAATTAGAAATGGAATTCACTGAAGTTAAATCGCCAATAGACGGCCTAGTCTCTCGAGATTTAGTCAATATTGGAAATTTAGTCAACGGTTCGGCCAACAACGCAACCCTTTTAACTACTGTTGTATCCATTGATCCCATCCACTTTTATTTTGACGCCGGTGAGGGGGCGTTGCTCAAATACATGCGTCTAAGCCAATCCGCTCAACGTGAGAGCTCGCGAACTGCCCCAAATCCAGTAAAAATTAAATTACAGGATGAAACTGAATATGCACATGAGGGTGTGATGGATTTTGTCGACAACCGTGTCGAACGCAGCACGGGTACAATTTTAGCTCGGGCGATTTTGGAAAACGATGATGGGTTTTTATTGCCGGGGATTTTTGGGCGAGTGCGTTTGTTAGCGAGAGAAAACGTCGAGGCACTGCTTATTCCTGACGCGGTGATTGGTACTGACCAATCGCGCAAGTTTGTTTACACACTAAATGAAGAAAACCAAGTAGGTAGAAAATTCATTACCCTTGGTGAGTTATACACGCCAGAGTTGAGGGTTATTGAAGCGGGGCTAGCACCAAACGATAGAATCATTGTTAACGGCTTAATGCGTATCCGTCCAGGGATGCCTGCAGAGCCTGTTGAGGTGGATATTCGCGAACAGTTTAGCCTTTAGGTGGGAGAAATAAGATGAATTTTTCGCACTTTTTTATCGACCGACCCAAATTTGCGTCGGTGCTGGCAATTATTACCCTGATTATTGGTGGCCTCGCCTATTTTACTTTGCCGATTGAGCAATATCCGGAAATTGCACCGCCGACGATCCAGGTTGCAGCAACCTATCCCGGTGCCAATGCGGACATCGCCGCAAAAACTGTAGCAACGCCTTTGGAACAAGAAATCAATGGCATTGAGAATATGCTTTACATGTCATCACAGTCGACTGCAGATGGCAGAGTCACCATTACCGTCACGTTCAAATTGGGTACCGATCTCGATACAGCGCAGGTTCAGGTGCAAAATCGCGTAGCCATCGCTGAGCCACGATTACCGGAAACCGTCAGACGCCTTGGCATCACCACCAAAAAGAACTCGCCTGATCTCATGATGGTGGTCAACATGTTTTCGCCCAACGGTACTTATGATCAGACTTACATCGCCAACTATGTGACGCTACAAATAAAAGACCAGCTAACCCGCATCGACGGTGTTGGAGATATTCTGGTGTTTGGTGCCAGTCAGTACTCTATGCGCATCTGGTTAGATCCTGATCTGATTGCGTCTATTGATATGACCGCTTCAGAAGTGATCGGTGCCTTGCGCGGACAAAACATTCAGGTAGCCAGTGGTATCTTGAATCAGGCACCCGTCGAAAATGGTCAAACGGCATTTGAACTAAGTGTCCAAACTCAGGGTAGATTGATAGAACCTGAGCAATTTGCCAACGTCATTATTAAAAATACCGACGGCCGCATTGTTCGTTTAAAAGATGTTGGCCGAGTCGAGTTAGGTGCTGAAAGCTATGCTACTCGTGGGTATTTAGGTGACAAAAAAGCCGTCGCATTACCCATTTTTCAGCGCCCGGGCTCCAATGCTTTGGAAACCGCTGCAAATATTCAAGCGACAATGAAAACCTTAGCTGAGTCTTTTCCTCCAGACTTAGCTTACGACATTGCTTACAATCCCACGGAATTCATTGCTGAGTCGATTACTGCCGTCGAAGTCACTATATACGAAGCGGTAGCGCTGGTTGTATTGGTGATTTTACTGTTTTTGCAGAATTGGCGTGCTGCAATTATTCCCATTCTCGCCATTCCAATTTCTTTGGTGGGTACCTTTGCGGTCATGAGTGCTTTAGGTTTCTCGCTAAATAATCTCACCCTATTTGGCCTCGTTTTGGCCATTGGGATTGTTGTTGATGATGCGATTGTTGTGGTGGAAAACATGGAAAGGCTGTTAGCTCAAGGGATGAAACCATTTGCCGCGGCCCGACAGACGATGACTGAAGTTGGCGGGGCGCTGGTGGCCATGGGATTAGTCTTAGTAGCTGTGTTTTTGCCCACCGCATTTGTCGGGGGGATTTCAGGTCAATTTTATAGCCAATTTGGCATAACCATTGCGGTAGCGACAATGATTTCTGTTGTCGTTTCATTAATATTGAGCCCAGCGCTGGCGGCACTCTTGTTTAAACCTCATGATGAGCAGAAAAAAGGCAGCGGACCTCTAGGCTTTTTTGTTAATGGGTTCAATAAAGGTATGGATGCTACAGCTAGTGGCTATGGAAAATTAGTTTGTAAGCTCGTTCGTTTGGGCGGGATCATGTCTGTTGTTTACGTCGGATTAATGTTACTCACCAGCTTTCTTTTTACCAAGGTGCCCCAAGGCTTCATTCCTGCTCAGGATCAGGGATATTTAATTGTCGGTATTCAACTACCACCAGGTGCTTCGTTAGAAAGAACAGACAAGGTGGTGCAAGAGGCTGTAGAGCGCCTATTGAAAATTGATGGTATCGAAAACTCAGTGGGCTTTACTGGTTTTTCTGGAGCAACATTCACCAATGCGTCAAATTCGGGAGCAATATTTCCAGTAATGACGTCCTTTGAAGACAGGGCTGCAAAAGGCATTGAATTTGATCAATTGGTTAACTCAGTACGCGGTGAAATGGCGCAAATCAAAGAAGCCTTTGTGGTAGTCATTCCACCCCCGTCAGTGCGCGGCGTTGGAAATGGCGGTGGTTTCAAGATGATGTTAGAAGATCGCAGAGGCCGTGGCTTACCGGTACTAGAGCAGGCGATGTGGGAGTTGGCTGGGGCGGCAAATCAGGCGCCAGCAACGACCTCCGTATTTAGTTTTTTCGAAACGAACACTCCACAGTTGTATGCCGATATCGATCGTGAGCGTGTGGAAAGACTGGGGGTCCCCGTATCGGAAGTGTTTAGTGCTCTAGAGATATATTTAGGCAGCTCTTTTGTTAACGACTTTAATTACTTAGGACGGACCTTCAGAGTGACTGCACAGGCCGATGCGCCATTTAGAATGTCCTCGGACGATATTGGCAGGATCCGCGTGCGTAACAATCAAGGCGACATGGTGCCCTTGAGCTCAGTAGCGACCTTCGAATATCGCTCCGGGCCATCTAGAGTTCCTCGTTATAATCTTTATCCTGCCGCAGACTTAATAGGTGATACTTCACCGGGTTACAGTTCAGGTGAAGCGATTGCGACCATGGAAAGGCTCGCGGCTGAAATATTGCCAGATGGGATCAGCTATGAATGGACTGAGTTGGCTTACCAACAAAAACAAGCGGGCAGCTCAGCGATTCTGGCGTTTGTATTTGCCGTAGTGTTTGTGTTTTTATTGTTGGTTGCGCTTTATGAAAGTTGGACGTTACCCTTATCGGTTATTTTAATTGTGCCTATGTGTTTACTTGGCGCAATTACCGGGGTGTTTTTGGCTGGCATGGATAACAATATTCTGACCCAAGTCGGGCTAATTGTGCTGGTGGGGCTTGCCAGTAAAAATGCGATTTTGATCGTAGAGTTCGCCAGGCAAAAAGAACACGAAGGTGAACCTTTGTATAAAGCTGCTTCCGACGCTGCCAGCTTGCGTTTGCGCCCAATATTAATGACCTCATTTGCATTTATCTTAGGCGTTGTACCCTTGGTCATAGCAAGCGGTGCAGGGGCCGAAATGCGGCAGGCGCTCGGTGTTGCGGTGTTCAGTGGTATGTTAGGTGTGTTGTTTTTTGGACTGATATTTACACCGGTATTCTATGTGCTGTGCAGAAAACTCTCAATGTTGGTTAAAGGCCAAAAACTTGATGAGAACGGCAAAGTTCCTTTAAAAGAAGCACGGGAATAGCATCTGATTGACGCGACTTATCCCGAGTTCAGGTAACTTATCTTACTTTAAATCATCGCCCTTGCGATTGAATAAATGTGGGTCAAATTGATGGCCCAATTTTTCCGTTTTTGTTCGTAGATAATTACGGTTATCGTCAGTCAAACCATGATCGATGGGAGTGCGAGACACAACGTCAACTCCCATGATTTCTAGGGCAGCACGTTTCTTAGGATTATTGGTCATTAGATTAACACGGTTTACTTTAAGAACGTCGAGCATTAATTTGCAAATTCCGTAATCACGTAGATCTGCATCAAAACCAAGGTGCTCGTTGGCCTCAACGGTATCCAGACCACTGTCCTGCAATTTGTATGCGCGGATCTTATTTAACAAGCCAATACCGCGACCTTCTTGTCGCAAATACAAAAGCACCCCTTTGCCCTGTTCGACTATGTTTTGCAGTGCTTTTTCGAGCTGAAATCCACAGTCACAGCGCGTGCTAAAAAGTGCATCACCCGTTAAGCATTCTGAGTGTATCCTAATCGGCACGATATCGTTTTCATTCCATTTCCCATAAGAAAGGGCGACATGTTCTTGTTCTGTTCCGGTTTCTACGAAGCCATGAATAGTAAATTGGCCAAATCGAGTGGGTAGCAAGGCAGAGCTTACATATTCATACTTTTCAATTTCGTCGCTCATTAATATTCAATCGCCTTAGGTTTATTCTTTCGCGGGCAGAAACTCAATATGGGCATGTTGATAGGTTTTACAAGATCAATTAATAGTTTTACATGCAACAAATTCAGATAGGGGTGCTGGCTTAGCTACGCCGTAGCCTTGGGCAAAGTCTACACCCATTTTGCCCAGTTCGATCATAATCTCTTTCGATTCGACGAACTCTGCGACCGTTGTCATAGACATTGCCTTAGCCACATCCTTCATCGAGCAAACCATCGCCATGTCGATAGGATCAGCTAGTAAATCTCTGACAAAGCTCCCATCTATTTTGACACAATTGACGGGTAAATTCTTTAAATAGCTGTAAGAAGAAAAGCCACTACCAAAATCATCTAATGCAAAACTACATCCTAATTTTTTGAAAGTGTTGATGAATCGCAAAGTCTCGTCGATCTTCACTATGGCCATACTTTCTGTTATCTCAAAACAGATTTTCTCATAGGGAATGCTGTATGTTTCAAACGCTAACAATACCTCTCGCTTTAGGTCATTATCAGCCAATGAATGCCCACTCAGATTAATGTTGCATTGTTGTAGCTGGGCCAGATGTTCAGGGTTTTCTGAAAGCCATTTGAAAGTGTTCGATATTACCCAAATGTCGATTTCTGCGGTCAGCCCATATCGCTCCGCTGCTGGTAAAAATGCTGCCGGTGGGACTACGGCATCTTCAGCGTCCAACATTCGGAGCAAAATTTCGTAATGGTAGCCGTTGGCAACCTGTGAGAGTGGGTAGTAGTGTTGATAATATAATACAAACCTATCGTGTTCTAAGGCTTGATTAATTTGCGAGACCCATTGCAACTCTGATTCATAACGCTGCATCTTTTGATCTTCACTGGAATAAATATGAATATTGTTGCGACCTTGCTCTTTTGCGACGTAACACGCGGCATCGGCCATACTCATCAATTGCTCGGGGGTTTCAACATCTTCATGCCACTTTGCCATGCCTATGCTGATCCCCATCGCAAATATTCGATTATCCCAAATGAATCGAAATTCCTTAACGGTCGTCAGAAGTTGATTGGCAAGGGTGAATGCCGAGTCAGTATGCTCGCCTTCAATAATGACTCCAAACTCATCACCCCCTAATCGAGCAAGCAGGCCTTTGTTAATCACGACATCATTTAACAATTGTGATAGTTGTTTTATTAATGCGTCACCGGCTTTGTGGCCACAGGTGTCATTCACCACTTTAAATTGATCAAGGTCCATGTAAAGTAAAGTGAGATCCTGTTTAATTTGACGACAACGCCTAATACCCTCGCGCAAGGTTTGCTCAAATTCCCGTCGATTGTACACGCCTGTCAAAGAATCATGGGTTGCCAAATATTGCAGGCTGATACTGGATTGTTTTTTCTCGGTAACATCAAAAATCGAACCGAAAAAATACTCTTCATGTTCGTTTCGAGTGAGTTGAACCGACAGACAAAACCAAAATTCGCTTCCATCTCTTCGAACCCCCTTAACTTCTTTACCGAGTAGCATTCCATGCTGATATATTTCATTCAGTAGGTCCTCTCGCTCACTGGGATTGGCATATAGCTGTGACGTGTCTTGTATCTCCTGCAACATCTGTGTTTCATTTTCGTAGCCAAACAGATGGCACATGGCAGGGTTTGTGGTAACCAATTTTCCATCCAGACTGGACGTATAGAGTCCTTCAGCTGAATTTTTAAATAAGTCATAAAATTGATGCAGGTTGTCGATGACACTTTGCTGTCTGACTTGTAGTGCACGATGTATTGCTTGTTCATGACTTTCTATTGCAACTGCAATCAGCAGAACACCAAACATAATAATAAACGACATCAACAAGCCATAATCTGCGTCTATTACAGAGCCTGACAAATAGAAACTGACATCTAACATTGCCGTTGCACTAATAATAAGCCAGCCAAGGGCATATAAGCGATTTGGCATGCTGTGGTCGCGATTATGGTAAAGAATCGCCAAAAGCAATTGCAATAAAACCGCCGCAGCGATCAGCGCCGATCCAAGTACAATTTGCCAATAACTGTTGAAAATTGGCGCAATAATGATCAACGCCAAGGCAATTAAATAAGACATAAAACGCCAGTAAACTGGCACTTTTCCCAACATGGTATGACAAACTTTCGCCGCAGCAAAAATGGTAATGGCCACAAGCAGACTATTTAGTTGAGCAGAATAAGCTCCTAGGCCTGTTAACTGACTGATGATCCCTTGGATATTGAGAAATAAGAGTAGTAAGCTGGAATTGGCAATCGCAAACCAGAATCTCACTGGGCTGCGAAGCATAATGTAGGTGACAAGGAAATAACAAAATAAAATGGCCAGTGCACCGCCTATTACGCCAATAAACGCCATATGCCATTGTTCGTGGGCAATTAATGAAGTGTCTCGCCATAGACTAATAGAAAAAACTGTCGGTCCATCATCTCGGATCCTGATGTAAACCTGCTTTTGTTGATCAGCATAAAAGTCTATAGGCAATACAAAATTGCGGTGTTGGTAGGTGCCAGGTTCAATTTGTCTTTTAGCACCAATCAGGAAAGACTCGAGAATTCGGTCTTTTTCATCAAGAACATATGCATCAATATAATTAATTGATGGATTATCAATAACGATAGAAAACTTGCCTTCTTGAGTGTCTTGATGATCCAGCGAGAACCTCAACCATAGCGCTCGCTTCTTATTCAAGGGCATGGTGTCCGTTTTCTGTTGCCACTGCGTTAGCGATTGGATCTGTGAAAGCTGATCGCGCTCAGCGCTTCGTAGCGCTTGCATGTGGGGGATCAAGTTGACATACGCTGTTTCAGCCGTAATTTGAATAGCGCGTATATCTGAACTTTGCGCGGCACTAAATGTTGACCAAAACAAGCCACAAATTAACAGAATAATGCGTTGTAATTTCAATCCAAATTTCGCCTAAATCATCACAGGATTAAACCATACCTTAACGGGTTAATTTAACCAAGATGCTATCCAAATCTGTTTGTCGAATTCCGCCAACCGGTTCTAGCCAAATTGCTTCACAAGTGCCATCAAAACATATCGTAAAGTCCGATTTTTTAAAAACCACGTGTGCTTGCGCACGATCAGAGCCAGTACTTAAATCAATCAATTTAAGCGATGACATCTCAACCTTGTGATTCACCCAAGATACAAATTCTTGTTGACTGGGGAAGTGTGTTTGATGACTTACAATATGAGCTTGAAAATTTTTGTCTACGGGGTGCCATTGTCCAATCATCAACTGCTGCATGATATTTCCATCGATTGGCCCCAATCCGGGGGTGTTTTTGCGTATGCTTGGTGTTCTAGTTGTTCTTCAAACGGCGATTGTAAAACTGTCAGTAAACGCTCACATTCCGCAAAATTCCCTTCTTCGGCTCTGTCTATAGCGATTTGAGCAAGATAGTTTCTTAAAACATATTTCGGGTTAGCGGCACGCATTAACATTGCTCTTTGTTCACAGGATTGGGTTTCCAGTTCTAAGCGCCGACTATACTGCTTAAACCAGGTGCCAGCCGCCTCCCTGCCAATAAAGTGATCGATAACATCTTGCTGACTAAGATTAGCCTGGCTTAATAGTCTAAAAGAAGCAGTATAATCACGTTTGTCGTTTTCAAGCAGTGACAGCCATTGGTTGACTAATGTCATATCCGCCTGCTTTTCTTGTTGCAGGCCCAGTTTTTTGCGCATTAACTTTGCATATTGCTCGGTCAACCTGGGTTCATATTCGCCTAAGGTTTCTTTGATCTCATCAATACTCATGTAAGGCGTAAATGCATGGGCCAGAGCATTTAAATTCCATAATGCTACACCCGGTTGTTGGTCGAATGCATAACGCCCTTGATGATCTGAATGATTGCAAATATAGCCAGGTTCGAAGTTATCGAGAAACGCATAGGGTCCAAAATCGAACGTGATACCATGAATTGACATGTTGTCGGTATTCATTACCCCATGGCAAAACCCAAAACTTTGCCACTTTGCGACAAGATCGGCAGTATCGTTGACAATCTGTGACAGCATGGCTTGGTGCGCATTCTTTTGTTCAAGACACTGAGGAAAATGATTCGCTAACGTGTATTGAAAAAGTTTTTCCAACTTTTCTGGTTGTTTGCTGTGATAAAAATATTCGAAGTGGCCAAAACGCAAATGGCTTTGGCAAGTTCGGATCAGCATAGCTCCATGCTCCTGCTTTTCTCGATAAACAGGTTCTTGGCTTGAAATCAGGCACAACGCCCGAGATGTCGGAATTCCCAAATGATGAAGTGCCTCGCTTGCAAGGTATTCACGGATGGTTGAACGTAAAACCGCTCGACCGTCTCCAAAGCGAGAGTAGGGAGTTTTACCTGCACCTTTTAAATGCAAATCAACATTACGACTTTCTGACGTTCGTAATTCCGCTAGCAATAATCCGCGACCGTCACCTAGCTCAGGGTTCCAACTGCCAAACTGATGACCGCCATATTTTTGTGCTATCGAGTGACGATTTAATTCGCTTTGGGGGTTGAACAGAGCCGAAATCAACGATTCTGGCTGATGTAAATGTTCAGGAAATTTAATCTCTTGAGCTAAGGTTTTATTAAAAAGCCGCAACTTAGCATTAAACAAAGGCGCAACCTTGACCGGGGAGACTAGATCTTGAAGATCTTTTGCATAGGAATGATTAAAAAACACGTTGCGACCTGTATAGTACTACACCAATGTATAGTTTATTCTGACGTAATAATAATACTTGTGTCCAAGCAAAAGTGATCTCGTTCAGTTATATTATTGGTATAAACTGCAATTAACCTATTCAAAAGAGGCAACATCATGACAATTAAAAAAGCTGTTCTTCTCTCCGCTTTCGTTTCTGCAATAAGCTTCTCAGCATCTTCATTAGCCGCTGGTGACGCTGCTAAAGGCAAAGGTCTGTCAGCGACCTGTGTTGCTTGCCATGGTGCAAATGGTATCTCAATGATCCCAATGTATCCCAATTTAGCTGGTCAGAAAGAGCAGTATCTGGTTCTGCAATTAAAAGCATTTCGCGATGGTGACAGAAAAAATATGGTGATGGCACCCATGGCAGCAAATTTAAGTGATGACGATATCGCACACCTAGCTGCATACTATGCTGGCCTAAATCCTGCCGGTTAATCACGTATCTTTTTCAAAGGTGCCCAAAATAATCGGGCACCTTACAAATTAATTCCAATCTAATATTCAATTCGTTACGTAACCTCTTTTATTACAGTTAAATAAACGGGACTCCAATGATTGTCGTTCATCATCTCAACAACTCGCGCTCGCAACGTATACTTTGGCTACTTGAAGAACTTGGCGTCGACTATGAAATAAAGCCCTACAAACGTGATGCAACGACCAACCTGGCGCCAAAAACGCTAAAGCTGATTCATCCACTTGGAAAATCGCCGGTGATCACCGACAACGATATAACGGTTGCTGAATCTGGAGCTATCATCGAGTATTTAATTGAAACCTACGGACAACACTTAAAGCCGGGAGAACACAGCCAAGCCAGGCGTGAATATACTTACTGGTTGCACTTTGCCGAAGGTTCACTCATGCCGCCAATGGTTGCTAAATTAGTTTTTGACAAAGTGAAAACAAAAGCTAAGCCGTTTTTTGTCAAAATGCTCGCTGAAAAAATTGCTGACAAAGTCATGGAAGGCTATTACGCTCCCATTACTGCAGCTAACATGTCGTTTATCGAAACACACCTACAGAACAATAAATGGTTTGCCGGTGATGAACTAAGTGGCGCAGATTTTCAGATGAGTTTTCCGTTAGAAGCTGTAGTTGCAAGAGGGGCAGGTGCGCAATTACCTGCGATTTCCGAATATGTTCAACGAATTCATCAACTAGACAGCTACAAACGCGCGTTAGCCAAAGGTGGTGACTACGATTACGCGTAGCACGCCCATTCAATCTGGGAAAAACGAAAGACTAGTTGGCTAAATGTTCACTGATAGCGCTAAGGAATCGTTCACCGTAACGTTCAAGTTTGGTATTACCAACCCCACTGACTTGCAGAAACTCGGAATCGTTTTGCGGTAGCTGCTCAGCCATATCTGCTAAGCTCGCGTCACTAAATACCACAAAGGGTGGTACTTCGTCTTGCTGTGCAATCGTTTTGCGCAAATGCTTGAGCTTGGCAAACAAGGCTCTGTCGTATATGCGTTTATCTTCTTTAGACGGCCTTTTGTTATCGATAGTTAATCGTGGCACCGCCAAACTCAATGGCATTTCACCTTTCAAAACCGCACGAGCCGCTTCCGTCAATTTCAAACAAGCATGCTGGGTGATATCAATTCGTAACAACCCTTGATGAATGAGCTGACTAATGATGTTGTGCCAAAAAGCGTCTGATTGTTGTTTTCCAATGCCATGTGTAGAGAGCGAATCGTGCTGTTGTTCGACAATGCGTTTATGATTTTTTCCACGTAATACGTCGATCACATATTGAGAACTAGCGCTTTGCCCAATGCGATAAACGCAAGATAAAACCTTTTGCGCATCGACGGTGCCATCAAACCGCTTTGGGGGATTAATACAAATATCGCAGTTTCCACAATGGGCGCCACTGTATTCTGAAAAATAGTTGAGTAGCACTTGTCGTCGACAGGTTTGCGCATCGGCAAAGGCTTCCATTGCGGCAAATTTTTGTAACTCGATGTCGTGTCGTTGAGGGTTTTCCCCCATTTCAATCCATTGTTTGATACGCGCAGCATCTTTCTCACTGTATAACAATAAAGCATGAGCGGGCATGCCATCACGGCCAGCACGGCCCGTCTCCTGATAATAAGATTCGATACTTCTGGGCAAATCATAATGGACAACGTAGCGCACATTTGATTTGTTTATGCCCATTCCAAATGCAACCGTAGCGACGATGACATCAATATTGTCTTTGATGAAGTCGCGCTGAATTTTTTCGCGGATCTCTGGTTCCATGCCGGCATGATACCCAGCACTGTTGATGCCTTGCTTGGCCAGTTTATAGCTAAGTTCGTCGACCTTTGCTCTGCTATTACAGTACACGATCCCACTGCCATCCTGACTTTTTACATGATGAACGAGCTGGTCCACTGGTCTGTATTTTGCTAGCAGATCATAACGAATATTGGGTCTGTCAAAGCTGCTACGAAATATAAAAGGGTTTTGTAAATTGAGTTGCTGAGTAATGTCTGCGCGGGTAGCGACATCAGCAGTTGCGGTCAAGCCAACAACAGGTGTATTAGGGAAATGATGTTTTAACTGGCCAAGGTGTCTATAATCCTGACGAAAATCGTGCCCCCAGTGAGACACACAGTGTGCTTCATCTACAGCTATCAAATTCACTTGCAAACTTTGCAGACGTTCAATGAACTCCAATTGCATCAGACGTTCTGGGGCAACATATAACAGTTTAAAATGGCTATCTTGAAGCTTACGATATATACCCAATAGTTGCTCTCTGGGTATCGAGGAGTTGATAAAGGTTGCAGGCACGCCTGTCGCGGTCAACGCATCGACCTGGTCTTTCATCAATGAAATAAGTGGTGACACTACCACGGTAATGCCAGGCATGATCAGCGCGGGGATCTGATAACACAGAGACTTACCGCCTCCTGTTGGCATGAGCACTAACGCATCGCGACCACTGACAATCGTGTCTATGACTTCTTTTTGACCGTCTCTGAATGAATCGAAACCAAAAACCTGTTGCAGTGCATCGAGTGCATGATCAGAATTTTCAACAGATTTGGCTTGGGCCAATGACACGTATTCTCCTTGCACAAACAATAAACAATCAGACCGCTATTTTACCTAAATAGACTCAGCTGGTATATGCTAGCAGCCTACCGGGATGAAACTTTTAGCAAATTACATTCACTATGACACAAAAAATTCAGGATTCTACTGTACCAACAGAAACCAACAGCGAAACTCGACTCAGTGCCGCTGCACTTTCTGAACATGTTACTCAGCTGTTTAGCCAGCGCATGCCTTTTAATCAACTACTAGGCTTGGAAATCAATCAACTGAGCCACGACAAAGTAGAAATACGTCTACCTTGGCACAACAAACTCATGGGCAACCCTATCCATAAAATCTTACATGGTGGCGTGACGGCAGCGATCTTGGATACTGTGGGTGGTTTGATGGCCATTTTGTACGCAATTAAAGATTACGAATCTATTTCCATTGCAGAATTTCAAAAAGCCCTTCCCAATGTCGGCACCATCGATATGCGAGTTGATTATCTCAGGCCTGGTAAAGGGACGGAATTTATTGCGACAGCAGAAGTGATCCGCAAAGGTAAAAAAGTCGCGGTTTGCAGAATGGAATTACACAACGAGAAAGGAGTTCATATCGCTTTCGGCACGGCGACATACATGATTGGTTAGTGCCCACTGTTGATCCAAGCATACCTTGACATAATCCAAGCATACGTTGACATAAGCAACAAGCATACCTTGGCATAGTTCAAAAAATAGACTACTTTTAAGTAAGTTTACAACAATAATAAAGCGCTAGACATGAAAAAACGTAAACTTACCAAATCTGCGGTGAACAATATTCATCGCTTTGCCAGTTTTAAAATGGATGACTTCATTGAAGTTGAATCCACGTTAGAGTTTGATGCCTGTTTTCACTTCGAATATTCCGCTAAAGTTCTCGAATTTGAATCTCAACCCATAGGCTTTGAATACGAGCTAGACGGAAAAATCCGCAGTTATACACCTGATTATCTTGCTCGTCTTGAAACACTCCCATCTACTTTTTATGAAGTTAAACTCTATAAAAAAACATTGTCAGAAATATTCAAATCTGAATTCAAGGCCAAGCAGGTGGCTGCAGAAGCCTTGGGAGGAAGGCTTGAATTAATTACAGAAAATAACATTAGGGTGTACCCCTTACTTGATAACCTTAAGATTTTGCATCGCTATCATTCTGCTGAAAATGATCTCAGCGACCAGCAGTATCAAGCTATAACTATTCTAGGCCGCGTTGAGCGGCTTAGTATTCTGGATTTAATTCATAGGATGGGACAGAACTACAGAGAAATTTTCCCGGATATCCTTAGTCTGGTTGCACTGGATTTACTGAAATTGGACATGAACATGCCTATCAGTACCGATTCGATTATTTGGTGTTCAAAGTAATGGCTTCCGAAGACACGTTTTCAGGACTCTTCGATCTAGTTGTCGAAGAAAATTGTTCAATGCCAGATGGGTTGCAACCAACTGAGCCTGCAACTTTTAGGGCGCTTTCTGTTTTTACTACCATTCAACGTGATCAAGCAATACATCGACTAAATCTTATTAAATATCTTTTAAAAGCTGGAGTCAGAAGTTTCACAGAAAAAACTATCACACCCTTATTGCCTGATCTGGTCACGGAATTTGGCAATGATGTCCCCAGTTGGCGAACGTTGGCAAGATGGTGGTCACTGTTTAAAGCTTCTGATTTTGATATCGTAGCTCTCGTACCGCAAATAACGAAAGGAAACTCGAACTTCAAAGCGGATCCTCTTTTAGAGCCGCTAATAGCAGAAGCAATAGGGAGAATTATGTCTGCAGAGAGACCAAATCTTGCAGAGGGCCATCGTTTTCTGGAAACTTTGGTCTTGAGATACAACAAAGGCAATGACACACAGTTGCAATGTATTTCGTCAGAAGCGTTACGCTTGAGAGTGGGAAAAATTACGCCTTTTGAGGAAATAAAAGCGAGAAAAGGGCTAACCGCTGCCAATAATGAATTTCGAGCAATTGGCCAAAAAATAAAGACAACAAGAATTCTGGAAAGGGTCGAAGTTGACCACACAAGACTGGACTTGTTCGTTATTGACGATATCTATTTCATACCTATGGGACGCCCGTGGTTAACGATGTTGATAGATTCTTTCAGCTTGTCGGTAGTGGGTTTTTATTTAGGGTTTGAACCACCCAGTTTTGTTTCAGTAAGCCACGCCCTAAAAAATGCAATATTGCCTAAAAGCTATGTCAAAGAGAATTATCCTCAGGTAAATAATGAATGGATATGTTCGGGACTAATCGAATTATTAGTTACAGATAATGGGCGAGAATTTGATGACAAAGATTTTAAAGTGGCGTGTGCAGAGTTGGGTATGCATGTTGGCAAAAACCCAACTAAGAAGCCCTACCTAAAAGCTTCTGTGGAACGTTTCTTTGGAACTGTCAATTCTCGCTTATTAGCTAGTCCCCCTGGGAAAACTTTCCCCAACATTTTCGAGCGGGACGACTATGACCCTGAAAAAAATGCTGTCATTTCGCTCTCTAAAATAAACCTTCTAATACATAAATGGATCATTGACGACTATCAACAGGACCCCAATGCGCGTTGGACAAATATGCCGAATTTGTCCTGGTCAGTTGCGGCACAATCTTTCCCTCCAGCCACGTACAATGGTTCGATAGATGAGTTGGATTTTAAATTGGGGCGCAGGTTTGAACCTAAGCTACGTAAAGAAGGAATAACCAAAGACAAGCTTCGATATCATAGCGACAGACTGGCATCTTATCGTGGAAGGTATGGAGACCATAGGGTTATTGCCAAGCAAGACCCTAATAACTTGGGTCGAATTGTTGTATTGGATAATGACAAAAAAGAATATTTTTTTGTGCCTGCCGTTGATTTTGATTATGCGAACGGACTCACTCTTTGGCAGCACAATCTTCATCGTAAATATACAAAAGAATTTATCAAGGCGAATTACAACCACCAAGATGTAGTCCAGGCACGTTCGGAAATTATCGATATAGTGGAAGGTTGCATGGCAGAGATGGCAACTGGAAAACGTAAAAAGATCAGTGTGACAAATCGTGTTCGAGCAGGGAGGTATTTAGAAGCAGATCGCAGACGGGAGCTGCCATCACCAAATACAAGCGAGACCGTTGAACGTAATGAAAAAAAAGAAATCCCTTTCTCAGAAGAAAGTTGGGATGAAGACGTTGATATCTCCGAATGGACATCTAGTCAGGTTAGGAAGTGATTAGGATGTCTGAATTTGGCGAAAAATTAAAGTTGGTCAGAGAGCTGTTTATTGCTGGCCCTTACCTTGAATCCTTGATGTGCGAAATCGATGAATGCAAAGAAGATTCAAAGTTGGGTGGAGAAGCGCAGTGTATGTTTATTACGGGAAACACTGGTTCAGGGAAAACGACACTTATTCGAAAATATATGGAAAACTACCCAAGAAAGGAGTTGGCTGACAGAACCAAAATCCCCGTTTTTTTTACAAGTCTGCCTGAAAACGCCACACCAGTTCGTGCTTCTCAGAAAATGTTAACTGATTTGGGAGACCCCTTCAGTTGTGTAAGCAGTGATCTTGAAGAACTCAGAATTAAACTGATTTGTTTACTGGTGAGTTGTGGTGTTGAGCTAATAATTATTGATGAGTTTCAACATTTGATTGAGCGAAAAAACAACAAGGTCTTACATAGAGCAGCAGACTGGCTAAAAACCATTATTATTGATTCCAATATTCCTGTTGTGCTAGTAGGAATGCCTTACAGTTCAGTAATTCTTGACGTGAACTCTCAGTTAAACGATCGGATGCTGTTTAAAAGAAGGCTACCACCATTTAGAGTTGAAGAAGAATCAGAACGCAAAGTGTATCTGCAATTTCTGAAGGTGTTTGATTTGGCGTTGCCATTCCCTGACAGTAGTAGTCTGCAAACCAGGGAGGTTGCACTAAGACTTTATTCTCATTCAAAGGGTAATCTGCGCAAACTTCGTGAGCTACTTAACCAAGCATCACGGGATGCACTCCTAATGTCCGCCAATTGTATTACGTCGGAACACTTTAAAAGTGCCATTGATAAGATAAATGGAAATTACTCGGATACCGTTAACCCTTTTAACGTGAGTCATATAAATGACGTCGCTATTGACGAGCCGGACTTGGATATAGGTTGGGAAGATTTCAAAAACAAACCGGGCGAAATCCTTGTCGGTAAATCGAGTCGTCAATTCACAGTAGGAGATATTTTCGCTACCCGTTAGTAATATATTACTTAGCTATCATCTGTTTGCATTCCTCTCATTTTATCGGTCTAAAGAGATCACGGTCCAGTTAATCAATGGTACAATATTGCTTGTTGATTGAAAGAGTCTGTTTATGAAAACTATCGGCAAGTTAGCTAAAGAATTGGATATTAGTGTTGAAACAATCCGTTTCTATGAGCGCAAAGGGCTTATTGTGCAACCACTGAAACCTGAAAACGGTTATCGGCTATACAATAATATCCTTGCCAATCAGCTTAAGTTTATATTAAAAGCTAAAGCATTGGGGTTTACGCTCCATGAAATCGCCTCGCTTATGTCCCTCAGCGGTAACTGCGCCGATGTTGAATCCATGGGGTTACAGAAACTCAGGTTAATTCGAGAAAAAATTGCTGATTTACAGCGATTGGAAGGGGTGATTAAAGAGATGACAGATTCTTGCAAGGCCAACCAAGACCCCAACTCCTGCCCAATTATAAATTCACTTAATTAGCCATTGACTCCGTACTTATGTACGGCCTTTATACTACCTTAAAAAACGAGGTAGCTATGATAAGTAAAATTCTAGATAAAGTAGGCTCTGGTGGCGTTTGGCTCGCGGCACTTAGCTGCACTGCATGTTTTCCAGCTCTCGGCTCCCTAGCATCAGCTTTGGGGCTTGGTTTCCTTTCGCCTTTTGAGGGAATAGCGATTAACACCTTATTGCCTCTGTTTGCTTCACTTGCACTGGTGGCCAATTTGTATAATTGGTATCAACATAAACATTTGATAAGAGGTATTTTAGGTGTAATTGGCCCAATTGCCGTGTTGTTAACTCTGTACCCGTTGTGGATATATGACTGGAGCACGTACTTATTTTACTTTGGGATCATATTGATGGTCGTTATATCCGTTTTGGATATTGTAAAACCAGTTGAGGAGCCTATATGCAAGGTATAGAACTGCAGTCAAAGGTTACATGTCCTGAATGCGGGTTTAGTAAAAATGAGACCATGCCAACAAATGCTTGCCAATGGTACTACGAATGTGCGAGTTGTAAAACGTTGCTGAAACCGCTGAAAGGTGATTGTTGCGTTTATTGCTCCTATGGCACAGTTAAATGCCCACCTATTCAAGAAGGGAATAGTTGTTGCAATAATCCTTAAACTTTCAGGTTTGTTATTGGCACATTGATTCTATGAAAATCGAACTTCGGCTTTTGCACCTTTTTACTGAAATAAATAAGGCGATCGTTTAATTAGGACAGCTCGCTCAAACCTGTCCATTCCAGGATGAATCTTCAATACTTAGTTTGAGATTTATTACTCTCCTATAAAGGTATCAAATTAGTGGGCTTCCTTTACGAAGAAAAGCCCACTTACCTTTATTCAGAGTCTCTTTTGTGCACTAACTGAAAAAGCACCGGAAGTACTATCAATGTAAGTAGTGTTGACGAAATGATCCCGCCGATAACAACCGTGGCCAGCGGTCGTTGCACTTCAGCACCAGTACCGACGTTTAAAGCCATGGGTATGAATCCTAAGCTCGCCACCAATGCCGTCATGAGTACCGGCCGTAATCGTGTGAGTGCACCGTCTATTATGCTGTTAAGCAAGTCTCCCGTTTCAGCCAATCGTTGCTTAATAAATGACAGCATGACTAAACCGTTTAGCACAGCAATGCCCGACAGCGCGATGAAACCTACGGCAGCGGAAATAGAAAGAGGCATGTCTCTCAACCACAACGAAAACACGCCACCAGTGAGTGCTAAAGGCACGCCAGTAAATATGATAAGCGCATCTTTAATTGAGCCGAACGCAATCACTAATAGAGTGAGGATAACGAACAATGTTGCGGGAACGACAATAGAAAGCCTTTGACTGGCACTTTGCAGTTGTTCAAAGGTACCGCCGTATTCCAGCCAGTAACCATCAGGTAAGTCGACCTGTCTGCCAATTGCTTTTTGTGCTTCATCGACAAAGGAGCCTAAATCTCGGTCTCGGACATTCGCTGTGATAACAATTCGCCTCTTGCCATTTTCACGGCTGATTTGACTGGGGGCTGATACATATTTCAAAATAGCGACTTCGCTTAGCGGAACAAACCGATTATCTGGTGTTGTTATGGGGATATCCCCAAGCCGATCCAAATCGTTTCGAATGTCATCGCTATAGCGAATAGCAATCTCAAAACGCCTGTCTCCATCATATAGTAAGCCTGCCGGCTCACCACCAATGGCGGCGCTTAGCCATAATTGCAAGTCTGATGTATCGAGGCCATATCGAGCGAGTTCAATGGGTTTTGGATCGACAGTAAATATCGGGACTGCATCAACCTGCTCAAGCCGAGCGTCGGCAGCTCCCTCGATACCATTGAGAACCTGTAAAATGTCTGCTGCCGAGGAATACAAAGTGTCAAGATCATCACCATAGAGCTTAATACCCAAATCCGCGCGTACGCCACTTATTAGTTCATTGAACCGCATTTGGATGGGTTGTGTGAACTCATAATTGTTCCCTGGCAGGCTTCGCAGTCTTTCCTCTAGCTTTTCCACAAAGTCTTGCTTTGACAAACTTGGATCTGGCCATTCATTTTGCGGTTTGAGTATCACAAACGTATCGGTTACGTTTGGTGGCATGGCATCGGTTGCTACTTCCGCCGTGCCAGTTTTAGCAAATACTGTCTTAACCTCACCGTATTCCATGACAGTTTCCTCCAATAGCTTTTGCATATTGACTGCCTGCTCAATACCTGTGCCTGGAATACGCATCGCATGCAACGCAATGTCGCCCTCGTTGAGCTGAGGTACGAATTCAGATCCTAGCTTTCCGCCTAACCACACACTAATACCCACCAACCCCATTGCAAACACTAGAACAGACCAGCGTATTTTCAGCGCCATAAGCAACACAGGTCGATAAAGCGATTTTGCGCCAACAATAACAGGGCTTTCTTTTTCACTCACTTTGCTTTTCATGAACATGGCAACAGCTGCCGGTACTAAAGTAAATGAAAACACCATTGCTGCAAGCAGCGCCATGATGACTGTGGCCGCCATGGGGTGGAACATCTTTCCTTCGACACCAGTCAGTGTGAACAGGGGGATATAGACAATTGTAATGATTAACACACCAAATAAGCTTGGCCGTATCACTTCATTCGTGGCATCAAACACAAGACTCAAGCGTTCTTTTAACTCCAATACGGAGCCGTTTCGCCTTTGTGCATCGGATAATCGTCTTATACAATTCTCAACAATAATGACGGCGCCATCGACGATCAAACCGAAATCCAATGCCCCAAGGCTCATTAAATTTGCAGAAACTCCTGTTTGTACCATCCCTGTAATCGTAGCTAGCATGGCTAAAGGTATCACTGCAGCGGTGATCAATGCGGCTCTCACATTCCCCAGCAAAACGAACAAGACCACAATGACTAAAAGCGCCCCTTCAACAAGATTTTTCTGCACCGTTGCAATCGCCTTATCGACAAGCGTGGTTCGGTCATAGACAGTTTCAACAATGACACCGTCGGGTAAACTATCCTGAATTTGATCAAGTTTTTCATCGACAGAAATGGCAACAGCACGTGAATTTTCACCTACTAACATCATTGCTGTACCTAATACTGTTTCAACACCTTCCTGAGTCGCGGCACCGGTACGTAACTCTTTTCCAATAGCGACATTTGCCACGTCTTTTATTTTGATGGGAACAGTATTTTCAGCCGTTACTACTACATTCTCAATATCGCTTATTCCATTAAGTTGCCCTTGGGAGCGGACAAGAATTTGCTGACCATCCTTTTCTACATACCCTGCCCCCCTATTGGTATTGTTACGCTCAATCGCACTTAACAACTGATCGATACTGAGATTAAAATGTAATAACTTTTGCGGATCAGGGTTGATATGGAACTGTTTTTTATACCCACCAATTGCGTTGACTTCGGTGATCCCCTTCACCAACGCTAACTGAGGCTTGACAACCCAATCGTGCAGCTCTCGCAGTGCCATGGCGTCATAAGGGTTACCGTTTTTTTGTATAGCGCTGGGGAGCGCCCGAAGCGTATACATGTAGATTTCACCTAAACCGGTAGCAATAGGCCCCATTTCAGGCTCTACTTCATCGGGGAGCTGGCTTTTTATGACACCCAAACGCTCGTTTATCAGATTTCTAGCGAAAAAAAGATCCGTCCCCTCTTCAAAGACAGCGGTGACCTGAGATAAACCATAACGAGACAGCGACCGCGTGTAGGACAGCTTAGGCAGACCCGCGAGCGCAGTCTCAACGATAAACGTTATCCGCTGCTCAGTTTCAAGTGGTGAGTAACCTGATGCTTGAGTATTAATCTGTACTTGCACATTGGTTATGTCCGGCACAGCGTCAATAGGGAGTTTTTGGTAGCTCCACATCCCCAAAAAGACGATGAAAAGCGCCATCAATAGCATGATCCCTCGTCGTTCAATTGAAAGCTTTAGGATGGCGGCTATCATAACCCTACCTCTCGAATACTTTGGGTTAATTTGGCATGAGTGATTGTGGTAAAAGGAAGCTTAGTGATCATGTCCAGCCTCCGATTTTTCAAGATCAGCTTTGAGCAGAAAGCTGTTTTGTGTGACCACCAGATCACCGGAAGAAAGACCACTTAACACTTCAATGTTGGTGTTGTCCGCCTCACCTGTTTTGATTGGTGTTGGGTAAAACGTATCGCCTTTTTTAACAAATACGACTGTCTCACCTTCATATTCCTGCAAGGCTGATAGAGGTACAGCCAGTGATACGTCAACCTTTGCCGTCGTGACATCGGCACTGACAAGGGTGCCAACTGGCCATTTCCCGTCTGAATTATCGACGCTAACGTAAACGACAGAGTGTGCCATATCTTCAGCTGACGCAGTGATATGATTAATTCTTGTGTCTTGCTTCGCTGTCGAATGTGATAAAATAGCAGTCTGTTTTGCTCTAACAGCGGTAATTTGGCTGGGGAACAATGCCAATTGTGCCCAAACGCGTTGGTAGTTGGCGATAGAGAACAAGACCTGTCCGTTGGATAGCTCTCCAGCGTTTGCATGGCGTGCAATTACCAAACCGTTAAAAGGTGCCGTAATCGCATAGCGCTTCAAGCTTTCGTTGGACTCCACGCTTGCTAGGGCATCCCCTTTCTCTACGCTATCTCCGATGTTGACAGATACATTGCCAATCACACCGTCGAATCGGGCGCGAATATGGCTCAGCGCTGCAGGATCTGGTGTTATTTTACCATACAGGCGCGTAGTCTGGTTGAGGACTCCCTCCTGAACGCCTTGCGTGACGATACCATTTGCCAATGCCATTGCATCTGACATCGTCACAACCTCTTCATTGCCTTTGTCATCGTGTCCGTGTTCTTCACCAGCATTGGCTAGGTTTAACGCCAATATTGTCGCGACAACACTGCAAAGTAGGATCTGACTTAGTTGTTTGATTGAATGTGATAATAGTTTCATAAACTTTACTCGAATTTGTTGCGTGGATAAGCTGCGTTTGGCGCCGCGTTCACAAGAGATGTTTGAATTGAAAGGCCGGTTAGCGACTCGATATCGACATTGCGATGATGAATGGCACTTGCTGCCTGTATCAGAGCATATTGCCTATCGAGCAACTCTTTGCGCGTTGCAGTCCATTCAAGATAACTAAAACGCCCTTCGTTGTAGGCATTTTCAACTTGCACCAGCGCATTTTCCAAAGGAGGTATAATACTCTCAGAGAGGGTTTGTACTTCCAAAGAAGCGCGTTCGCGGGCGAAAACTAACTGATTCAATTGATGAAATAATTCTCGTTGTTGCGCTTGGCGTGCCTGCTCTATCTCGTCCAGACGAGACTTTTCGGCATTGTATTGGCCCAAATTTCTCTGACTTTGAAAAAGCGGCACACTTACACCCGCTGCAAATGCAGTTTCGTCAATGCCTTGTATGCGTCGAACACCGGCGGACCAGCTTATGTCATATTGGCTATTTGCTTGTGCTAATCGAAGTCTTGCCTCGCCTACCCGTGATTTTTCAGCATAGATCTGAAGACTGGGGCTGGCTGATAGCATGTTGAGCAGTGAGGCCAATGACGTGGCGGCTGGAAACGAGAAAAGGTTACCTTCAACTTCTTCGAAACTTGGTGACGTATCTCCCCACATAATGGCCAAACTGGACTTTCGTTGTTCGAGGCGCTTATTAGCTAACATCACATCGAGTCGTGCTTTAGCCAGTGCGGATTCTGCCCGCATTTTCTCAAGCTGAGGCGATGCGCCTGCATCTACACGTTTTGCTACGGCTTGGTAGGTGTAGCGTGCCAATTCCTCTGCTTTTACTGCCAAGGCAAGTAACGCTTGCTCCATGAGCACGTTAATGTACCGACGATTTACTTCGCCCAGAACATCAAGTGTGGCAACGCGTTTTTCAACAGCTAGTTGTGAACGCTGGGCATCAAATACTGCTATGCGGGCTTGTGGTTTATCGCCAAGCTCAATAACAGAGGATAAACTCAAGGTCACTTCAGCTTCTTTTACTCCCGATACTTCACCTGTGCCAAGGATGTTTTCTAATTCTATCCCTATGGAATAGCCGGGATTAAGTTCAGCCGTTTGGGTCTCACCATCGAGTGCTTCTGACTTAAATCGAAATATTTCAAGTTGAGGGTGACTCCCAACCGTTCTCTTAATCGCATCTTCAAGCGTAAGCGATTGGATTTTCATCTCATCGCCATTAGCCGAAAAATGCATCAAGACTAGTAAACAAAGGGCGGTTTTAATTTGCGCCAGCGGCAAAACAAATCCGTCTTTTAATAAAGACAAGTTCATGTGATGTCCTTTTTTATCAAATAAATGTGTCACGCGGCACAAAAGTACGGCGTGGAAGATTTTTAGATGTTAAGGACTAGGCTTTTGGCGGACGCAGCAACTTACTTTGCGGCGCATCAACAACTGTTTTTAAGTAGTAGAAGCGATGGGCATGCGCTGATGGGGTGATAGTACCAAGACTAGTGTGACTAAGCCCCTGCACATGCGTACCGTGGCAATGACCACAATGGTGACAGTCAGCCGGATTGTGATAATCCGATTGCTCAGAAATGTCTATTGAAATTGGCGTTTTACTAAGGTGCTCATCATGGGAGTGTTCATGCTCTTGGGTCATATGTTGAGCATCAATCGAATGGAAGTCCTGAGAATTCGCTACAGCCGTAAACGACTGAAAAATTATCAGCATCAATAATATGTATATTGTTTTTTGCTTCAAGCGAATATTATTCAATTTCTGCACTCACATTCGTTGTCCCATATTACTACGAAGCCATTGCCTCGTCACGACATAGCTCATCAACAAACTCGATTTCGATTGTTGTATGCTCAAATTCGTACGCCGCTAAGGAATCTTGGAGATCTTGTTTTAATTGCCTAATTTGCCTCAAATTGATATCGCTATTTAGCACAATGTGCACAGTCATGACGTTCTTTTCACCATCCAGAGACCATGTATGGAAATGATGAATGTCACCTACATATTCATGCCTCAAGATAAGTGTCTGAATACTTTCAAGCTGTGTCTTATCTGGCGTTGCCTGCAAAAATAGCATTAAAGTTTCTTTTAGGTTTCGCGTCACATTGAATAAAATAAAAAGGGTAAACCCGATAGACAAGATGGGATCGAGTATAGGCCAGTCAACGAACATAAGTACGATGGAAACAATAAGTACGGCTACCCATCCAAGCACATCTTCCAGCAAATGCCAGTTCAAAACGCGTTCGTTTAAGGAGTTTCCTTCACTGAGTTTGTAGGCTGCAAACCCATTTACTGTTATCCCAAATATCGCAAGCAAAAACATGCCTTCCACCTGTGGCATCTCTGGAGCCGCTATACGCGGTATGGCTTCAAACAGGATCCATACCGAGCCTGTTATCAAAACTAATCCGTTTATTAACGCGCCTAACAGTGAAAATCGCTTGTAGCCATAAGAAAAGGTACTGCTCGCTTCTTTGTCGCTTAGCTTATTCAAACCCCAGGACGTGCCTATTGACAAGCTATCCCCCAAATCATGCACGGCATCAGCCATAATAGCTGTACTATTTGTCAACCAGCCACCAATAAACTCAATAATGGTAAACACCACATTTAAAAAGAATGCCCAACCAATTCTTTTGGAAGCACCGTCACTATTGTGGGAATGAGCGTGGCTGTGGTTATGACTGTGCACGACGTATCTGCTCCAATATCGATTTGTTTTCTTCCGACAAAGGCATGGGTTTAAAGGCGCTGACATTCGCTCCGCCCGTATTGCCCATAGGTAGCAGTCCAATCGCTGTTTTGGTCAACGCACCCACTAAACGAATTATTTGCCCCAAAACTTCTTTTGGGCGTCTATTTCTGAGTCCATATTGCAGCATCCGCCAATGAATCAGAGTGTGATAAAACGTGGATTGTTGGCCAATTACATGTGCGTCTTCCAAATATTTGAATTCAGCTTGAACATCGTTGTTCGCACGCGCTTGATCTGATTGGCTCAGTTTGTTTTCAATATAAGGCCTTGCCAGTGTTGTAAACGTTAAGCGCATAATCATGCAGCCTCCGCAGCTCTAAGTTCATTGTGAGCATCGGCGAGTATCATTTTCGCGCCTCTTAACACTACACAAGCCACAATCAAACCGATGGCTAGGTCAGGCCAGCGTGTATCAAAAGCAAACACCAATGCACCGGCTAATATGACACCAAGGTTGGCAATCACGTCATTGGCAGAAAATATCCAGCTGGCACGCATATGAACTTCGTCATTTTTATGTTTTCGAATGATAATAAGACAGATTACATTGGCGACGAGTGCGACCGCACCCATTCCCATCATTAATGCAGATACTGGCTCACTTCCATAGATACTTCGACGGAGGATATCAATCAAGATAAGGATACCGAGCATAAGCTGAAAGTAGCCGCTTGCCTTAGCAGCATTTGCCTTGTGTAAAATAGATTTACCGATAGCATAGAGCCCGATGCCATAAACAATAGCATCCGCTAACATATCCAGCGAATCTGCAATCAGAGCGGTAGAGTCCGCGACCAACCCAACACTCATTTCAATGATGAACATAGTGGCGTTGATACCCAAAAGCCAATACAGCACGCGTTTTTGCGTTTCATCTTTAATAGTAACTTCACATCCGCATCCGCTCATTTATGTACCCCGCGACTATTCATTGAAGACCACTCTAAACCCTGTGGTAGGTATAGGGTCAAGCCTTATTCTTTCTAAACAGGCAAAACCTGACGGTATCAGTTTCAGTTGCGCCGATTGCTATCATTGATAATCCGAAAAGCAACACAACAGGATGCAGTAATAAGCTATGTATAATGCTCTGGTCCCAAAAAAATCCGTGCATTATTGAGATCAGTATGGTTAAAACACCCAACCAAATAGAAAACTTTTTCATTCTAAATTCCTCATGTTTGAACTAAGACGATTTCATTTACCAAGAGCTAAATTGAGTATAAAGTCTATACTTAGAATAGGGTCAAGCTGGAATTTGAAGTTTATGAAAATCGGTGATTTAGCGAAAGTTACAGGGTGTAGTATTCAAACTATAAGGTTTTACGAACGTAAGGGCCTTTTAGCAAAACCACGTCGTACAGAGGCAAATTATCGCACCTACGACAATGTCGCCTTGGAAGAACTCACTTTTATTAAGCAATGTCGTTCATTGGATATTTCAATGAAGGAAATTGAGACACTGCTTCAAAATAAAAATAATCCTGACCAAAGTTGTGCAAGCGTAAATGCATTAATAGATGAACATATAATTCAAGTGAATGAGAAAATAAGTGAATTGTCTCAGCTTAAGATGACACTCGAAAAAATGTCAAAATCCTGCGGGACAGATAAAACCATAAAAGAGTGCGGTATATTAAGTGAGCTCACTAGCTAAGTATTGGGTGCGCGCAAAATCAGAGATACACCTATGCGCTTCCTTGATGAAAAATATCAGGCAGAGCATCGCTATGCTTGCCAAATCATTACTTCTCACATTAACTACTAGAACAGCATACATAACCCTCTTGTATTGGTGGGCATTTAAACGTGCCGTAAGAACAGTAAACACAACAGTCACCCTGGAGTGGTTTCAAGACGGTTTTACAACCATCACATTCATAAAACCATTGGCACGCATCCGTTGGCATCTCCTCAGTCTTTTGGTGGCCACATTCAGGACAAGTAATGGTTGATGCTAAGGTGATATTTGGCATGGCGCTCTCGCTGGCATTATAAAGCCTCAAATTGAGGTGGTGAGAATTACAGGGAGTATAAAGTAAAATAGAAAACGACATTGTTTTTTGACCAATAAACCATTATTCCTTACTTTCACTCAAGCGTTAAATAATCCGCTTGCCACCAGGTAGCATGCGCAGAAAAGCGTTGTCTCGTTGGATATAGTGGTGAAATAAAGCAGCGATAGTATGCAGACCTATTAAGTAATAGCCTGCAGTACCTATTGTCTCGTGGATGTCTTCAACCGTGCCCGCCAATTCCTCATTAGCCGCTACTAGAGCGGGCAATTCCAAGCCAAAAAATGGGATGGATTTACCTTCTGCACTGAGTATGATCCAACCTGCCAAGGGCATTCCCACCATCATCAGGTAAAGAGCGGCATGCATCGCCGTCGCAAGCCTTGCTTGCCAGACGGGCTGCGGCGGTTCAATTTTTGGTTGGGTAGTGATAAATCTGAAGAGCAATCTTAGCCAAACCAAACTAAAAACGCTGAGGCCCAACATAAAATGCCAGGTCTTCAACAGCTCCCTTGGCTCGCTTCCTTTTGGAAATAACTCTCGCAGTTCAATACACCCATACACTGCTATCAGTAAAAGAAACATCAACCAGTGAAGAACAATAGATGCGCCATGATACTTTTGTACTGTTTTCATCTGTGAATGTTCCGAAAAGTGTTGAATACACATTGAAGCAAAGTGCCCATTTCGATCGTTGATTCATATCAACTACCTATGATTTTTCTTGATTGCTTTATGTCGGAAATGTCGAGTGAATTCGAAGGTTATATGCTACAAATCTGATCTTGCAACGTGGGGGATCTCGCGAAATGCGAGCGGCCAGGGTATGGCCGAGACAGTTAACTACGTCGGCACTAAAAGTTAAGTCTTCTGATTCCTTGCTGGATAAAGAAAACGAAATTTGCTTGGTATTTGAGAAATATGGGCTTAATTCTAAAAATTCTAAGAGGGTGCTTGATTACTCACCAAAACTATTTTTTATTAAATATCACCTATTTCGAATTGCATTGTTTCCACAACCTCAGAGCTTAACGCTCCTACTCTAGAGAAGGCTTCTAATTGTTTTTTCTGCAGCATTTCGTACATTTCATCACAGGCTTGCTTTTTTTCCTTAGACCATTTTCTCCTGTTAAGAGAGACGAGGTTTAAATTGATTATAAATATTGAAGAAGTTACTCCTGCGATGGCCGCACTTATGGCTGCTCCAGAATCCCCCCTAACGGCAGTGTATGCCTTATCAAAAATGAAATTTCCATGTTCAATAAGTTTAAAACACTGCTCAGATATTTTGAAAACAAAATCAGTAACTTGTTGCAATTTATCGAGAGATTCTTTGTTGTATTTAGATTGCAACGCTTTGTTGCCATCATTCTCAGCCTGGACTCGTTGTTTTCTTAGTTCTACAACCTTCTCGAATTCTTTGGAGTCTTCTTCAAATAAAAACTTCAGTTGAGGTTCTATGTTGTTCTTAATGTCATCTATTATAAATCGAAGCTGATTTTCGAAAGGAATAAATTTAAGCTGGTTTGATTTAATAGAGCCATTATCAATTCCTAGTTTCTCTTGTTCTGCTTTTTTTAAACTGAGACTGCAAACGGTTATTATCAGCTTTCCCGAGAGTATGCCCATTAGTGCAGCTGCGCTACCAGATCCGGGAGCTGAACTTCCAGCCCCAAAGTCATCTAGTAGGTTATTAACGGACTTATCTAATAGTCTACTTGTCGTTACTAAATTACTGTCCATATTATTGCAATTCCGACTATATGTAATGCTTGAAGGGCAAAGGAGGAAGATCATGTGCAGTTGGTGTTGCTGTTAATATTTCACCGACTTGATCTGCAAATCTCAGTGTAACGGGCTCACCATCAGCAAAGTCACAGCGATTGAAGTTCACCTTTGTTAGCCCAAGAATATCCTTTAAAACCTGTTTGATATCAGCTTCACCAAATGAAATTTCGATTGCAAGTGGATTGGGTACTTCTCGCCCCTGGTAGGTGCCAAGTCGAGGAACAAAACCCTTAGTGTACAAATAGGCTTTTCGGTAACTATCTATGTAGTATGCACCCCTCAGCAAGGGATGGTCAGTTGGGCTATACAATTTAAATTGCTTTTCGTGTCTTATTCTTATAGAGATGACTTTTGTGTTTTCTGGTACACCAGCTTTAAATCCTTCCCACTCACCCTCATTAATTCTAGTTTTGCCATGGATAAACAGCTCCTTGGGTGGGAATCCATGATCCCTTTTATATGCAGCAACGATTTGCTCAGCAATTATTTTTGCTTTTTCGAAAGGTAAATGAAACTGTTTCGTTTCTGATGAATACCACGGCCCTACGGCCCCCCTAAATACAACACCGTCGCCAGAGTCGAGGAACATTTGAGCACCACAACAAGCATTTTGGCTATCTATATGCGTTTCATCTTTCTTAAACACTAGGCCGACGTAACAGACACCAGGCCTTACATTTGCTAGCTTCCATGGGCGACCAGATGCTTTGAAAAATGCGGTAGTGCAAAGGTTCCATGCTACTGATGCCTTGTCTTGCAATTGCCTTGTTTGCCTTCCATTTTCCATGAACTCTTCAGGCATAAGGGTGGTTTCGCGGACAACCTGTATAACCACTTTTGCGTCCAACAACCTAGCTTTTAGCTGGTTATGAAAATTCAATTCGTAGCGGTACAGTTCAGCCGTTTCATTATCTTCTTCAAACAATGAAGGCTGAGCAGAAAGTTTTTTTGCTAACCTTGCATTCATTAGTTGTGGCGATAATTCAGCTATCGAGCCTGGCACTCGAGATTTAGGGCGCCCATATTTAAAGACTTCTTCAGGGATTACAACAAACCAAAGGTCAACGCCGTCGTCCTCTTCGTTGATGTGACGACGTATCTCACTTTCAAATATTGAAACACTATTATAGATAGCCTGGTGGCGATCTTTGATACGAATGGCTTGGGTAATCTCTTGGTTCGATATTAAAATAGAAGTCACAGGCTTTTCTGGCCATTTTGCACTAAAAAGTGCTTCAAATCCTGGGAAAGGAATGTGATGTGCAACGTCTGATGACGCTGCAATAGGCAAATTGATTTGGTTTACCCACTTTTTATACAACTGCAAACCACTCTTCGTACCAACAAAGCCAACTCGTATTGAAGTTGGTCTATTTTCGTTGTTTAGAGGACCGAACCAAAGTAACCCATCCTTGGCAAAAGCTGTTTGTTGCTGATAACCAAATAATAACTCTGGTTCATCTAGCAATTGAATTTCCTTATTAATCGTCATCTTCGACCTCCTTTTCGTCCATCAATTCAACTTCCACATCTGCTATTTCATCAATTTCTGCAGATGGCTGGGTCGATGAAGTAAGTCTGTAATTCATCTTTATGGCCGTAGGTCTACTAGCTACTGTTATCATTTTGTCCTTACCAGCATCTAATAATATTTCAGTACTGCCCTCGGACAATAAATGTACATATAGCAATAGCAAATCACGCCATCGAGGGTTCCACCAATTCTTGCAAAAACCGCGACGCAATCCGTGCATTTTATTGCTATCTTTGAGCGGGTTGCGACCATCTTCAGTGAAGACAACATGCGGTATTAAACTTATTCTAGGAGAGAATCCAAACTTAATTTTTGCTTCAATTGCAAAATGCCAATACACATTGTTTTTGGGACTGAAACCTAACACTTTTTTGCGTCTAATTTGCCCGTCTTGGTCAGGAAATTGAAGCAAGCCCTCAAACTTGTCATTTTTGGGGAAAAACCAAGAAATGCGGCCGTTTGATAATTCGTACTTATGTAGTCCTTTTTCAAACAGGGAATTATTCCAAGTTTCAACCACAAGATTATTTACTTTTTTAATTATTTCTCCACGTAAGAAATCTTTATGGTTACGCACCTCGTTGTTAAGAACAGAAGGCAAATTTAATTTAGGGGATGCACTAGGTATGACATGACTAGGTAAAAATGACATAAGATCATCGCGATTAGCAAATGTGCCCAGCATGCCACTCCATTCAAACCAGGCGTAGGGGCATGTTGACAACTGTTTTTTCCAAAGGTTTACATCCCCAGGTATACGGAAAAAATTGAGTTCTTCAGGTATGTCGGAAATTTCTAAGCTATTACTTGTCGCTACGTCTTCTTCTAATTCTACTGTTGTAGATGGTTCTCTAATGTCAGCGAGAACACTTCCGAGGTTAATTTTTTTATTGAATTTTGGAGTTTGATCTCGCTCAAGACGCTCAACTAGGCGCTCTATGCCAAATCCCCAACCTCTTGAGAATGGGATAATGTTCCTATCTGACAATCCATATGGCTGGCCGCCGAACTCAGAGTCGTCAATAATTATAGGAATTATAAAATTTGGAAGTTTGTTCTGCAATTCAGCAGCTAAAGCTAACTCAACTTCACGTTGAACGCCTGGTTTAGATAACGATGTTTTTGTGATGACAATTACAAATTTAAAGGTGGAGTCTTGAATTGCATCGCCAATATCTTCCCACCATTTTTCGCCCCCAAATAATTTGGTGACATCAGACCATACTTCATATCCGATAAGCTTTAGACGAGTTGAGAGCCATAGCGTAAAATGATTATCTTCTGGAGTCGCATGGCTAACAAAAACTAAATTCCTTTTATTCCTTTCCTTCTCGGCCATCCTATTACCTTCTTAAACTAGAACTACAATCAACAAACGGAGACAGAAAGCTGCTTCAGTACTATGTCTGCTTCGAGACTAAAGTAGGACTTAACCAGCGGCATATTTATTTACCATATACTCTGTCGTGAAAAAGGTACAGTTTTTGATTACCAAGGCTTTTCTGGAACGAACGAGATAAATTGGCGCGAAAACGCTGCCAAATCCGAAATTCAGCTGTTGACTATAGAGTGTTTTGAAAATTGTCCATCAAAACCCAATCCACTGAGGAAGGTTTCTGTCAATGTAGGTAAGTCTTGGTAAGAAGATTCATCGTCAATCAGACTTAAGGTGGAGACATTGGTGACTTGAGGGGTTTCTGACGGTGTAATGTCTTCAACTGCGGCTACTTCCGAAATATTGATTGTAGTTGGGTCAGTTTGTATCTTTATTGACGCCGCTTGTGAGGGAATATCTTGGAGTAGCCGTCTTGCAAACTCGATAAGTTGGGGCTGCGCCGGCGCAAATAAACTTGCTCGTTTGCTTTTGTCTGTGTGAGTTAAACGCATTATTCGTCCAAGGATTTGCCTGAAGTGGAGCTCTGTTTTTATCCGGGTTAAATGGCAACAAACCTGCAACCTGGGAATATCTGTTCCCTCGCTAACCATTCCAACGGAAACCAGCCACTCAGTATTTGTATTCTGAAAACGACTGATAATCGAGTCACTTTCAGTATTCCTGTAAGTGACCACTTCGACAGACTTGGAATATTTTAATTTCAATTTTTGAGCGATTTTTTCTGCATGTTCCACGGTTGATGCGACAACAAGCCCTGCTGCTTTTGGGTTTTTGCTCCGAACGTTCCTGAGCTCTTTGTTTGCTTGCTCTAAACAGAACTCGATGATCGGGTCAGATTCTACGATTGCCTGGTAAGAGATTAATGTTTGTTGCAACACATCTTTTATACTGCCGTAGATCTCTGGTGTTTGTTCGTTTGATGTGACACTGATTTGGTTATTGTCTATGACGGTTACATGAGGTATTCGGCATACGTTTTCACTGATCGCCTCTGTGAGTCCATACTCGTAATCACAATAAATACTTCCGTCTTGGTCGCAATAGCTCGACAACGTGACTGGACGTTTGTCTGAACGCCAAGGTGTGCCCGAAAGCGCCATAGTATATTTAGCATGTGACTGAACATTGGCCAGGATATGCTGAGCCCAAACATTTGCATCGTTAATATCGTTTCCGCCGCAGTGGTGGATTTCATCGAATATTGCAAAGATTCTGAATTGACGGAACACATTCCAGAACGCGTTATCTTTGTGATTTAGGGATTGGTAAGTCACACACGTTCCTTTCGCCCCTAGTTGCCCGTTTAAAGATGCCTCAATGGTAGCTTCAAGCGTTGCTTGCATACCTTTTGCTGTAGCAATTGACGGCGAAAAACAAACTACAAAGTCTATTTTCGATTGTGCAAAGAGTTTTTTAGCTACATCAGCTGCCATCAAAGTCTTTCCGGCTCCTGGTGTAGCTAAACAGAAAAAATGTTGTTGCCCCGAGAGATATTTATCAACAGCACGATTGGCGCACTCAGCTTGCCATTTTCTCAGAGCCATCAGGAACTCTCTGCGATCAATAATTCGAGTGCTTTCATTCTTCCCATGTATTCGATGTTTTTCTCTTTTGCCGAATTGAATTTGCGCTGCAACGCATCACGCATTTCTGGAAACAATCTACTTAGTTCTTCATACTCTTTGGTTTCGCCCGAACAGGTGATCATTTCTAATTTACATTCGCGTAGACGCGTTTTCAGTACACCAAGTACTTCTTGACTCATTACTTCACCTTCATTGGAATGACCTGCGATTGATGCTTGCTGTTGAGTACCCAATATCGAAGCTGTGTTCTTGTATTCTTTTCTGACTCCTGACGAGGACGTGATTCTTATGTACCCATGTTTTAGTAACGTTCTGAATTGTCCGTTAACCCATCTACGTAGTTCGTTACCAGAACGACCATCTGAATTGGATTGAGAAAAGAGATCGCGAATCGTTGTTACTCTGAACTTATTTCTACCTTGTGATTTGAGAACAGAAATGAGTTTGTCATTTGGCGTGTATATACCTCTTGGCATGCATTGACCTTATTTGTTCTTGTTATTTAGGTATCCAAAAGGATAATTTGAAATGCGGATTATAATCCGTGGATAGTTAAGCCGCAACTAAGGATATTACTGGTTTTTGAAAGAAGACCAGATATGCGCAACATTGCTCGGGAAGTCGGTAGTAAGATTCGTTTAATTCGCAAAGAAAAAGGCTTCTCTCAAGAAGGGCTAGCTTTGCGCGCAAAACTTGATCGTAGTTATATGGGCAGAATCGAAAGAGGGGAAGCCAATATTACGTTGGAGATGCTGTATCAGCTTGCCGATGTTCTCGATTGCAACGCGAAAGACCTATTACCTTAGCCTAAAAATACAACCGTCCAGCTCATCTCGCTTCAATTGAAATCAACCCTGCAAATTTTTTGAATGAATAAGTCTTTCAAAAAATGTTTGCTCATCTTCTGGCAATAGCGATGGATAAAAATACCAACTAAACTTTATACCTCTTTTTTCATGGTTTATGAGTATGCTGCTCATCAGGACAAAGCCTTTTTTAGATGAAAGCCTTGAGAGTTACCTGCTAAGGCTTAGTATCCACAATGGTTACAATAAATTTCAGTCGTTTTGGGCTGGCGTGAGATCTCATCTTAACGAATCAACTCGGGGAATTGATTCCGCTTTACCGAGCGAATTATCAAAAATCAATATATGCCATGCCAATGTATCCAGTGCAAAAAGACTGGATGCTTTGCGCCTTGTGAGTCAGCTTACCAATCACGAACCTTTGCCACTTCTATCGTTGGCCTTGTTTCGAGGAGGGCAATTGTTTTCTAGAAAACGCACATCTGTATTCAATAACGGAGTCACTATTCCATTTCGTTTCTTAAGAACCAAAGGGATACCGATTTGTCCGGCGTGCATCAAAGAGAACGTATACATCAGGCAGCATTGGCACTTTTCACTATTTGAAGCTTGCCCGGAGCATTCTGTGTTGCTTCGTAATCACTGTGACTGTGGCGAGGAAATTAACTATTTAAGCAGCCACGAGATTGCACAGTGTGCAAAGTGCGGCAGTAATTTGGCTGATTTGGAGGCAACTGTCTCGTCTGCTCCTCAGCGGGAAATCGCACATTGGCTATCAGGGAGACTAGTAGAGGGGCTGCCTGCTGTGATTCAAAGCCATTCATGGGGGATATGTTTATGGTGGCAGGAAACTTTCAATGATGGGAAGGACATTGATTCCGAACAACTTCACCTGTTTCTCGCACAATGGCCAGATAGTTTGCGTAGCTATTTAAACTGTAAACTGGCGCATTCAAAGGAGTATGCGCTTAAACCCTTCAATCAGCTGTCTTTTAAAGATGTGTTTGGGCTTTTATTGATACAAGCTTCTCGGCTACCCAGTACCAATTTGTCAGAAAACATAGTGTTGAAGGAGATTGTGCGTTATCTAGAGGAACATGTTTTCGAACCTGAATGTCTGTTGAGTGACCTTAAGCTAAACAGTATAGAAGCAGCAATTATTTTGGGTACATCAGTAGAGCAAATAGCTGTTTTAGTTGACCAAGGTGAACTACAAACTAAATCCAGAATGAAGGCTAACTCAGTTTTAAACGCAAATTGGAGAGTGTTGTCCCTGGGAGATGTTTTTTGTCTATGGTTAGCTAAATTTCAAACGGATAACTCCCACAGTAACGTGTTTATTTCACGGTGGTAGCAATGGCTTCAAACGAGATAACGTCGTTACTTAATATTGAAAATCACACAGACCGAAACGTGGCATGGAAAAAGGCTCTTTCTCCTATTACTCCTCCTTTAGATGTCACAGGAAATGAAAAACTAGCGTGTGTCGTTTTAGCGAATTTAACCTGGAAGCTGTCACTAATAAACAATGTCTTTGATTCAAATGATGCAAGAGCAAAGCTAAGGGATAAGAATTGGATTCAACGCTGTATAAAAACGTTTAGATATAGACACACTCACAATCTGAAGTATCCAGATTATCGTGCAAAAGGGGCCATTCGCCTGTCTCCAATCGGTGTTATACCGAAAGGCTGCTTTAGTTCTTCAAAACTAATTAGTAGTCGTTTGGGCTGGTCTCAGAATTCCGCTGATATCAATTATGCGACGTTTCTATGTGCTGACTTTGTTTGGCAAGGAGAGCTGCTAACGCTAGGTGAGGCTATCATAGGCGAGAACATTTCATTTACGAAATCTTTGATTGAATCGGGGATGTTTAAAAAAGATCTTAAGCTGATAAGAAACGAGTTGTCCCAAATCCCAATAAATCAAACTGAATCTGAATATCTTAGTCATCAATTGACAAACCTTCGGTTTCCGAAACATTCAGATGGATATGTTTGTTTGACGCCCGTCCCCTCTCATATTGTTCAGGTTGCAATTCACTCTTGGTCTGTTTCCAATTTTCGCCAGTCGGAAACCATGTATTGTCCTAGGTCTTCCAGTGTTGGCTCACTCCCGGCTTGTGTCGGAGGAAAAATCAAAGTTCTAAAAAGTTTGCCAAAAGGGCTCAATAGTAAGCACACAAAAGATACTCAAAAAAGTTCCTGGCTGACGGCAGAGAACTTGGCTATTTTACACTCATTATCCTCAAGTAGGGATTGGCTTTTGCCTGAGAATAAAAAGAAAAAGCGGTATAAAGAGTTAGTGGCTAAACTTGGAGCAATGCTGGTACGTTGGATGTCTTTCAATCGAAAGTCTCTAGAACAATTGTTGGAATCCGAGTTCCCGTCAAAGCAAATCACACAACTTTTCCATGCAGATCTGTCTCGCTTAAAAAGTACAGATGATATCGCTTACAACCCGACCTTCATCAAGATAGTCGAACAGGAATTCAAAATAATCCTTGAAAACGAAAAGGAGGATTATCCGTTAGTAATACCGCAGCAAAAACATACGCATCTTGTTTTACCTGGCCTTAGAGTTTCTAATGCCAATGCAGAGAGCTGTGCCTATTTGGTTGGCTTGCCTTCTATGATCGGCATTTTTGGCTTTATACATAATCTCCAAAGGCAACTCGATAGTAGATTTGGTTTATCTGCTGGGTTTGAGCAATTTGCTATTTGCATGCATGAATATAGTTTCCATAAACGGGGCTTAACCAAAGAGCAGGTTCAAATCTCCAAAAAACAGCTTAGATCACCTGCAATAATTGATTCCAGACAATGTGACTTCGCCCTGAGTCTCGTCATTAAAACTAGTGCGATACTGCAACGAGAAGAGGTGTTGGCAGCGTTACCGCAAAAAATATGTGGTGGTGCGGTTCATATTCCACTTTCTGAACTAGAGGGAATAAACACCCATCACAGTTTCGAATCGGCGGTAAACGCGATCCCAGTCAAGAATGGGAAATGGATAACGCCTTCTTTTAATTCCTTGAGTACCACTAATTTTATCGATTTCTTGGATAAAACGTCTGTTTCGTACAACCTCAATATCGCATGTGTTGGTTATCACTATCTCGAAACACCTTTCAAAAAGAATAGTGCTTCAGATGATCCAGTCCATGCATTTGCTGAACCTATTTTGGCAGGCGTCCAATTGAATTGTATTGCTTCATTTGGAAATATAGAGCGCTTTTTTTGGCACTACAGTGAAACATCAACTAGCTTATATTTGGGTTCTAAAATTTGAAGATAACTAAATATGAGGCTACCAAACAGACTAAGTTATCAACGATCAATATCGCCTGGTATTGCAGTATTCTATTCAGTAGATGAACAGGGCAATCAAAAGCCATTAGAAATTAACACGGTCAAAATTCTCGGGCAGAAAGGTGGGCCTAGCGAAGCATTTGCTAATGATATGAGTCTGAAAAAGGGTGTGGATAATAAAAAGTTAGCTGAAGGAAACCCTCACACAATTGACTATTGTTATGCACCCGCAGATGCTAAGCACACCTTATGTAAATTCTCTCTTAACGTAGATGCGAGTTCAATTGAGCCGAGAGCCTGTAATGATGACGGTGTTAGAAGTTTACTGACTAATTTCGCTGCTGAGTATCGTAAATTGGGCGGATACAGATATCTGGCAGAGCGATATCTGAACAATGTGCTGAGTGGTAACTGGCTGTGGCGAAATCAAAGAACGCTTGATACAACAATCAAAATACAGAGTTCAGGAGGATTACAGTGTTCAATAAAAGGGGTGAACCGGAAACGATTCGAACCAAATTGGATTGATGAGATTACTGAATTCGATGGGCTTGTAAACGAGTTTGAAAATGCTTTAGTAGACCCCAAGAAGTATCTTTTTTTAGAGGTAACGGCAGAATTATCATTACCATTGGCTAGCGAAATTTACCCCAGTCAGGCGTTTGTTGAACAAGCGAACAAGTTAGAACGCAGCAGGACATATCAAAACACGATAGTGGAAGGAAAACGCACGGCGATTATTGGCGCTTATAAGATAGGGGCTGCGATAGCGAGCATTGACGATTGGTTTGAGGGGGCAGATATACCAGTGAGGGTAGGTAGTTTTGCAGTTGATAGAGATAGGGCAACGGTCTATCGGCATCCTGAATCCAAGAAAGATTTTTATACCCTTCTAAGTGGCCTCGAACAATTGAACAGCAGATTAAAATCCAAGAAAAAGATGAAATCATCGGAATTGAACGATGCGCATTTTATTGCCGCGAATTTGGTAAAGGGTGGATTGTTCAGTTTAGGAAGCAAATAGATGGCGTCTCGCTACTATCGAAAAATTACTTTTATCCCGGCCGATAGCAATCATAACTTTCTAATTGGCAAGTGTCTGAAAGTGCTCCATGGAGTCAATTGTCGACACCGATTGAACTCAATTGGTGTGACCTTTCCTGATTGGTCTGATGAATCACCTGGAAACTCTATTGCCTTTGTGTCGGTAGATAGTGCTTGTATCGACTTGTTAATTGACCAACATTACTATCAACAAATGCAAGATTTAGAGTATTTCGAAATCTCTGCATTAAAACCTGTTCCTGAGAATGGGTCGGAAGAAATAATGTTTTCTCGAAATCAAGCTGTTGATGAACTAACGCCAGCAGGTGTAAGACGCAAACTGAGAAGATGCGCCAGAAGAGCTAAGCAGCGTGGGGAGAACTACAATGCAGCTTATCTTTCTAGTAGTGAGAAAGTATTCCCACATTTCCACAAAATACCAATGAACAGCAAGAGTAGTGATCGTAATTTCAGTCTAAATATCCAATTAGAAATGGCGCAAAACGTTACCTATGGGAATTATACCTCTTATGGTTTGTCGAATAAATCAAGCCGGAAAGCATCGGTCCCTAAAAATCTAGATTAAGATCTTTTCAGATTTACCAATGCTTTCTATACTTAATTTTGACATATTTATGCGTTGTATATTTCTGCCGGACAGGTAGCTAAATAAATCACAACCGGAAATTTTTTCATTCCCGGGACAATTTCCGCCGGATAGGCAGCTTTCAATGGCACGCCCACTGACAGACCAGATTGCCAGGATGATCCGCCGCGTAGGCAGCTAAAAATATCAATGGTACAACACAAATTAATCGCAACGAGTGTTCCGCCGCATAGGCAGCTAAAAATGTCTGACGAATCGAACTTCACAATGAAACAGGAGTTTCTGCCGAAAAGGCAGTTGATGAAAGAAAGTTTCTTACATTAATTATCTAAGTAAAATTTGCATGTCCCCGAATTTGATAAATGATGACAAGGTATGCTTGTTATTATTTATGCCAAGGTATCCTTGTGGAACAATTAAATAGTTGATTTATATCACTTCTATAGTGTCAACGTATGCTTGGATCAACACCCACTTAACCTTCTTTAACCTCAGACTTTGTCTGCTTGAGTCGTGTTTCCAAAGCGTCTATTTTAGATTTTATCGATACTTTTTGGTCTTCATCAGCCTCTCGCAGCGACTCTTTCATTTGTTCAATTTGAGAAGTAATTTCTAATCTGTATTGTTCATTTTTTTCAGCTTCTTCGGCTTTATCAAAGGCCACATCTTCTACTGCAATCGCATGACTTTCGGTTTTCACCACTTTTTTCGCGGGAATAACTTTGAAATCCTCTGCAAGGCGCCTTTGATTGACAAAAGTGGGTGACATGATTTCAATTTTTTGACTGTGTAATACGTCCAAAACCTGTTTGTTTAAGGCGCTACGCGCACTGATCAGGTTTTTTATTTCTTCTAATTTACCACTGATTTTATAGGTCACAGAAAAATCGCCAAGTTCGATGATTTGCACAAATGCATCTACTAAACCACAATTGGTAGCCGCTTCGAGTAGCGCCTTTTCCACATCGCTATTTGATAAGTCGTAACCCAAGGATAAAGTCGTTGAAACGATTGTCCCGGACGTTCGTGTAACGGTAACTGGGTGAGTAATCAGATAAGTGTTAGGGATGGACACCAGATCACGTCCCTCGGTTTGTATTTCAGTATCCAACAGCCCTCTTTCAACAACTCGGCCAAAATTATCTTGTACTTTCACAAAATCACCAGTGCGAAAGGGCTTGGTAATGCGTAGCATTATTCCTGCTAGTAAATTGGCAAAAATAGTACTGGAAGAAAACGCAAAAATACCCGAAATAACCAATCCAACCAGGGCAATAACTTGATTGCGTGAACTTTCACTGATGGGAAGAGACAAAATTATGATTAATACTGAAACCAGGGTCAGTCCCAACATAATGAGTTGACGGGAGAATAACTTTTCGTTTCCGTTTTCTGAAAACCTTACAATAATGATGTGATGAGCCATCCAAAGCCCCACACCAACGCAGAATGTTGAAATAATCAGCGGTAAAAAAGCGGTGAATTCTTCAGCGATATCGATGGTCACAAACAGGCCTTTATTAGAGGGTAAACAAACTTAAGCATAAGGCAAAAACAAACCACGGACATCTACTTTTGCGCGCAGCTTAATCGCAAGCATAAATAATCCCATGAGTTTACGATGCAAAAAGATTGTATCAATGGGAGGAGTGTGAGCGTAACTCTTATCGAACCCCAATTCCAAACCTCTTTCTCTTAACCGTTGCAAAAGATCCGTCGAGGCGAAATCGTATTCACCTTGGGTGTAGAGCGGTTCGCACGCTTCGTAACACATCTCAAAAATGGTCGATTTAACCTGCGATGGCAAACTGGGCTTGAGCAGTTGCAGAGACAAAGCGGCATTGGCGACGCCATCTCTATCTTGATTTACCGCACTTCGCATTAGGGCTAGGTAATCATTTGACATAGCTTGGCTAAAGTCTCTTGTCGCGCCAAAATCCAGCAGTACAATGCAGTTCAGTTCAGGTTCGAATTGGTAATTGGCAAAATTAGGATCCGTTTGTACCAATTGAAAATCAAACAACTCTTTGAAAAACAATCTAAGCAACTGACTTATTATGAAATTTCTCGTCGACTGTTCGGCGTCATAAAAAGACTCAATCGCCACGCCGTCTAAATAGGTCATTGCTAATACGTCGTCTGAACTAAACTCCTCATCAAGCTCAGGCATAATAAAGGCGTCATCGTCTTCAATGACTTTGGCGTATTGTTTCAGTCGTTCGCCTTCCAAGGTGTAATTGGCTTCATCATGCAATTGTGCTTTTGCTTCTTTGAGCAAAGGTTTGATGTCGATGTCTTTTGGCAACAATCCTGACAACCTGATTAAGCCTGCCACGTTGTCCACATCACTGTTGATGCTTTGCTTAATACCGGGATATTGAATTTTAATTGCTAATCTTTTTAAATCTTGGGTAATCACTTTATGCACTTGGCCAATTGATGCTGCAGCGATAGGAGTCATTGGAAATTGAATAAAACGCTTTTGCCAATGTTCACCCCATTGTTTGTTGAGTAACTCAATCAATTGTTCCTGGGGCATGGCCTTTGCGTCAGAGCGTAATCGTGACAACAACTCAGTCAATTCCTCTGGTAACACGTCACTTGCATCCATCGAGATTAGCTGTCCTACTTTCATTGCGGCACCGCGCATTTGTGCAAGTTGGTCTGCCACACGCTTCACGTTTTTGGGCGTAAGCAATAAATCTTTTAATTTCGGACGGTTACCTTTGGCTAATTCGGACACACCACTTGCAACCACATTTCCTGCAATTTTTGATGCCATAGTGCCAAGCCGTGTAAACCGAGACACACGCCCTTTGGGAATATTTGCTTCATTTGATTCTGGCTTCTTCGCCATATGCTATCCAACTTAGTACTTTTCAATTGTTCAATTTACGTTCATTATGATCAGGTAGCAACAATTTGAGGTAGTCAAGCTTGCGGACTTTTATAGTCGCGATTTGTATTGTGATTTCTCATTTTGCTGGTGCAAAGGACTACACCATCAATTTGCTAGAGTCAGTGCAGTCAGAACAACAAAAAAAATCGGTTGAGCAATTTTTTACGGTGTTGTACCAGCCATTGGGGATTCAGCCAAAATTCGTTTATTACCCATCAACACGAGGCTTGAAACTCGTTGGTCAAGGTGTATTAGACGCCGAAGCAAGCCGCTTTCCAGTAGTTGCCAAGCAATATCCAAATTTAATGCAGGTGCCGGAATCTTTGGGTGAATTTCATTCAGGTTTATTTTGTTTGTCTGAACAAAGCTGCCGCATGGGGAAAGAGGCTGCAATTGCCCTTGAGGCCGGTTTTGAAAGCGCATCACAGTATTGTAAAAAGAATCAACTGGATTGCCGAAAAGAAACGCAAGTTAGTAATATCACCAAATTGGTAGATGAAAAATGGGTAGATGCTGCATTATTACAGACGATGTTTGCGACTCAGGTTGTCTGTTCCTCAAAACATACAGAGTTTCACGTCAAACTTTTTCCTGAGTTACGTTCGTCCAGTTATCACTATGTGCACAAAAGTCATAAAAGTTTAGTGATGGCACTGGCTAAATCTGTAAAAGAGATAAAATTATCCGACCAATACCAAAACAACGGCCAAGTCTGGGTGTCTAGGTTAGAGGCCTGCGGTAAAACTATTCACCTTGTGCGTTAGCATTGGTGCCAGTTACTAGCTCTTGGCTAAGTTTAAGTTCAGGGCTAGGAGCGCCAAAATAATATCCCTGGCAATAGTCCACACCTAATTGTTTAACCAACTCGTAAATCTGTTCCGAGTGCACATACTCAGCGACTGTCTTAATATTGAGTGCTTTAGCACATTCAACAATAGCAGTTGTGATGAGCCTTGCATTTTCGTCGACATCAAGGTTCCTAATTAAACTGCCATCAATTTTAATATAATCGACATTTAAGCTGAGCAAGTGGGTGAAGTTAGAGTATCCGGCACCAAAATCATCGAGAGCAACGCTGCAACCCATTTCACTGATTTTGTCGATGAATACTTTCATTAGCGCGTAGTCTTCGATTTTATCGGTCTCGGTTATTTCAAAGGTTACGCGACTGAGAATATCTTTGTTAGCCTGCATCCACTGACTCAAAAATTGCTTCGATTGGTAATTTTCAATATCCATTGCTGACAAATTCAACGTAATTCGGACGTCTTGCTCTCGACAAATCAAAATGCATTGCTCCAGCATGGTCTGGCTAATTGAAGGGTACAGGCCACAATGCTTTGCTGCAGGCAAAAACTCATTAGGAGGAATAATGTTGTGATCGGTTTCAAATACCCTTGCTAGTCCTTCATAGGCGAAAACACGCATCGACTTGGTTTCAACTATGGGTTGGAAAAAAGGTACTAAACGATTGCTCTGCAGGGCATCGCGAAGGCGGTTAATGAGTGCAATGTTTTTCGCCAAATCTCTATGTGGCTCCATTGATGGATTGTAAAAACGAATTTTCTCACTTCGAGATTTTGCTGCACTTACTGCTTGTTGCGCTTTATCAACTTGGGAAGCTGGTTGTTCCATATCAAATTCAGCACCACATATCCCAGCAACAAGTCCAACTTTAAGTGTGATCTGGCCAATTTTTAGTGGTTCGCGACTAATACACTCAAGCAACTTGCTGGTAAATCCCTTTAAGTGGTTTGTATGTGAGTCTTCACTGAGGGTACAAAATTGATTGGCCGTGAGTCGGTAAAGAGTGGCACCTCGTTCTTGATTAATTTCTTCAGTTAGACGTTCAACCACCTCGTCTACTAAATCGGCAACAAATTGCTCTCCTAAAAAGCCTAAAAGCTTTTCGTAATCGAGAATTTCGAGCACAATTAATGAATGAAAACGATACTCGCACATATCGCGCAACAGTTTGTTTTGATTACGTAATCCTGTTTGAATATCGGTGTAGGCAGCTTTGTTTAGCTGGGCATTTTGTTCTTCGATTTTTTCAAAGCTTGATTTTAAGGAGTCTTGCATAATGGCAAAGTTTTCTGCCAATTCCTGTGCTTCATCCTGAGTGTTTATTTTTACTGTATCTGCAAAATCACCTTTGTTGATGCGCTTTGTCCAAGACGTAAGCCGCTTTAGGTTGTAGGTAAAGATTTCTGCCACAGAATTTAACAAGGCGTAGCATAAAATCAGCACAACACCGATTAGTAATAGGTTAATTGCCATAATTCGGCGAATTTCGTTGCCATATAATTTAACTTGGAGGCTGGCAACATAGTAACCGGTTACGCTACCTTCTATGTCTATGGGTACAAGAACATTGCTAAATCCTAGTGCTCGGCGAGCCAATGAGGTTTCTCGAGTTTCAATTGCAGCGATTTCAGCACTTGGGTTTCCTGTTAAAACATTTGCAGCCAGCGCATTTTTCGCCTTCACTATTGTGGGACCAAAAACGCCTTGCATGTAATAATCTTCAAGTTCTTTAAATCCACTTTCATCTCTTCTTCTTTCTTGCAAACGTGCGTTTTGCTGGCGGTTTTGAACATGCACGAGTTTGAAATCCTTATCCAGAATCGCCACATCTGAGAGTGTTATTTGCATTATTGACAGTTGGTTTTTTTCGACGCGAGTTTTTGCTTCCCAAAGCATGGTTGGCATAGCTGCCGCCAGTTTTCCGTGTTGTGATCTGAGATCTGAAAAGTCAATTTCAAATTGCTGCAGGCCTAAATGAAATGTATGTACTGAATCGACGACGCTTTGTTTGACCAATTGTCTATACTCAATAATTTGATAAACCACCAACATTGAATTTGATAAAAATACTACGATTAGGGTGCTCGAAACGATTTTTTTAGCCAGTGGCATGCGTCTAGAAAGCAACCAAAGAAAGAATTTTTGCAATACGAAATAGGTCAGTGAAAACCCAAAAATGATGAGTAAGCAAAACTGCAGGATTTCCAATATCGATTGATAGTCAGGAATATTAACAACTGAGTTGGAACCGCCGAAGGAATCATTAATGGTTCCCGGGTTGTTAGGGTCGTTTACCCAATAAGGACTAGGTTGGTTTTTGTAGTAGAGAACATATTTGTATTGTACTGGACCAACGGGCAAATCTAAGGATTTAGTCCAGAGGCTGTCACCTGATTTAAACAAATCATAGGCAGGGTTATCTGTGTTCCAATCGGAGAAAAATCCAGCTACAACAATCCGTTCTATTTTGTGATCTTCCGGCAACTGGTTTTGCTGTCGAAAGGCCTCTGATAAAGGAAGAGAGAGCTGAAATTTGTGGGTTTCAAATCGATCAGGTTGTACAACGGTGGCCAAATATTCGCAGACAAAATAGAGGACTATGGGTAAAACCAGAATGATGCTACGCCAAAAAATTCTTCGCTGCTTTGTAATTGTCATCTACTTCTATAAAAAGGCCAACGAGACGACAGTGTAGCAGCTTTGGATTAAAAAATAAGCGCCAATCCGCATACTTAAACCGGCGCTTAAAGTTAATAATTAATTTTTGTTCGTATTGATCTGGACTTGCAAAAGAACAAACACATGTTACCGATTAAATAACAATTACAACATCGCAACAATAAATCCGTAACTAAGCATCATCCAGCCAAACAACCCCACTCCCCAGATTAGTGAACGCAAATAAGGAATGCCGACTAAGTAACTCACTGCAAAGCCTAAACGCCCAAATAACAGTAACCAAGCACCAGTTTGTGTAGTAGAACTCTGTGCTTCAGGGAACAGAATCAATGCGGCGAGTACCGGAACAGCCATAGTCAGAGCCTGAATTTGATTGTCAATGGTGCGGGCTATCCGTCCCATAAATGCGGTGGGCTCTCTGGGTTCATCTCGATTGCCCAAGCCCCACTTAAAACCAAAATTGAGTGGTACCTGCATGCCTTGAATAAACACCAATACAAAGGTCATAACGCCTAAGTAAAAAAGTACTAATAGTTCTGTGGACATTGCTTTTCTCTCTCTAAATCGTTGCTTTTCTATATTTGTACATAAGTGTACAATTAACTATGGCACAAAATTGTACACATGTGTACAAAAAGTTGATTGTGAGAAAAATGTGGCGAGAAAATTAGCATTTGAGCGTGATGCAGCGATAGAAAAAGTGATGTTTAAAATTTGGCAGGATGGCTACCATGCTGCATCAGTTAAAGCGCTTTCCGAATTGTTGGGCATTACGCGTTCAAGTTTTTATCATACCTTTGTGAGTCGCGAAGCACTGTTTAAAGAGGTGTTAAGTGTGTACTCAAATTACACACCTTTACAAAAACTCATACGCGCGCAAAAGGGGGATCGGATACTCTTGCTTTTGACCCAAACGCTCAATGAGTTATGCCATGCGCGTGCAAATGACACGATGCATCGTGGGTGTTTGGCAATGAACAGTGTCGCTGAAATCTGTGGTCAGGAAGGGGAGCTGACCTGTCACCTAAAATCACAACTTGATTTAAGTAATAGCCGAATTGAGGAGCTATTGTTTTGGGCTCAGGAGCAGGGAGAAATTGACCAAAGTGCTAACGTGGAGCACTTAGCACTTGCTGTCACTAACCTTTTCATTGGGTTAAATATAATGAGTAAAGCCATCAACGAATATGACAAATTATGGGCAGCAGCCAGAACCACACTCGTAGGTTTGTCGCTTTATGTAGAAAAATAACAGCGATCGATTTAAAAGCCTCAAGTTCCTTATCCAATTGGGTTATACTCTCGTCGATTAAATGGGAGTGTGGTTATGAAAATTTGTGGCATTGATTTGAAGGGCAGTGAAGCGAATCTGTGTTTGCTCTCTTTTGAGAATGAAGTCTTCATGTTGCCTGAGTGCCGGGTTAGAAAGCTGACGTATCCAAAACAAGATTCCACTGAAGAAATTCGAAAATTTCAGTTTGCCTTCAAAAAGCTAATGGAAGACTATCAGATTCAACGCGTGGTCATTCGCGAGCGCCCAAGTAAAGGAAAATTTGCAGGAAGTGCCGCAGGATTCAAATTAGAAGCCGCGATTCAATTGATTGACACATTGAACGTTGACGTGCTGTCAGCAACACATATAAAAACACTTATTAAGCGTAATCCTGTACCAGTACCTTTTTCCGAAACGGGACTAAAAGGGTTTCAAGAAGCTGCGTTCAATACTGCTTATGCAATGATTATGAAAGACAAATTTGGGTTAGAGCCTGAAGATACCTCTGACTAACTTCAAATGCATGGCGTAAGCGATTCACGCCAAAACGACGCAACAGTTTATATTGATACATTTTAAGTTTTTGGAAATCAATGCAAGATAAAACCATTAAAGCTGGCGTTTTATTCGCACTTGCTGCTTATGGCATGTGGGGATTTGCCCCAATGTATTTTAAGCTGCTTATGGAACTGCCTGCTCCGGAAATCCTGGTTCATCGTATTGTATGGTCGGTAGCCGTTCTGGTTTTACTTGTGTGGACAATGGGGCAAAAAAACAAAGTCATCGATGCACTAAAAAATAGTCGAGTGTTGCTGATTTTATTGGCGTCCGGATTGCTTTTGGCTGCGAATTGGCTGTTATTCATTTGGGCAATCAACAACGACCATTTATTAGATGCCAGCTTGGGATATTACATCAATCCATTGTTGAACGTATTTCTTGGTCGTATTTTTCTTGCTGAGAAGCTTAGACGCATGCAGAAACTCGCTGTTGGTTTAGCGGTGTTTGGTGTACTCGTGTTAATTTTCTCTTACGGCCAAGTCCCTTGGATTGCACTGATTTTAGCGGTGAGTTTTGGTATTTACGGGTTGCTTAGAAAGCAAGTTGCCGTTGACTCATTACCAGGGCTGTTAATTGAAACAGTGATGATGTTGCCATTTGCTTTAGTTTATTGGGTGTTTTTTACCAGCGAATTAAGCAATTTATTCAACAATGAGATGACACTAAATCTATTGTTGATCGGGGCTGGAATTGTCACAACTGCGCCACTTTTATGCTTTACCGCTGCAGCGAGGCGTATACGTTATTCAACGTTAGGGTTTTTCCAATACATCGGCCCAAGCATTATGTTTTTACTGGCGGTGTTCTTGTATGGTGAACCCTTGCATGAAGCAAGGTTAATGACATTTGGTTTTGTTTGGTGTGCTTTGTTGCTATTTAGTGCTGATTCTTACCGCGCTTATTCACAGCAAAAGATGGCCTTGGCAAATACTAATTAACTCCTAAGTGATGACACTCAATCGCCCACGATTTGATTTCGGCCATTGGCTTTAGCTTTGTAAAGATACTCGTCTGCAACACTTAACATCGTCTCAATCTTCTTATCTGCGTTGCTAGTTAGACCAATGCTTAGTGTGCAAGAGTGCTTCACACTGCGACTTCTAATCACTTTGTTCTCAACATCTTGTCGAAATGCTTCTAAGAGTTGATGGGCCTGTTGATGCTCAACATTACCCAGAAAAATACAAAACTCTTCGCCGCCAAATCGAGAGACATGGAATGAGGAAAAATGGCGCGTAATAATTTTTGCGACTTCTTTTAGCACGACATCACCGTAGTCATGACCGTAGGTGTCGTTGATTGATTTAAAGTGGTCAAGATCTATCAACGCCAGCGACATGCACTCAAGTCCTCTACGCATAGTTGTCGAAACCTGATTGAAAAAATGGCGTCGGTTCGGTAGGCCTGTCAGATAATCGGAATTGGCGGCGCGTCTGATTGCCTCAATCTGCTCAATGTGTTCAACATTTTGTACTATTCGACAGAAAAACTCTTCATGGCAATAGGGTTTGGTGAGGTAGTCATTTGCCCCACTTTTAATGAATCTGGCAAGCAAAGCTGGGCTTCTATCTGAGGAAACGCCAATAATGCTCAATTCGTCTTTGCCATAGAGTTTTCTCGCTTCAGCGACAAGTTCAATACCGCTCATGTCAGGCATATTCTGGTCGGTGACCATAAGCTTAATTTGCGGGGTGTTGCTTAAAATCTCTAACGCTTCTTTCGCACCTGAAGCGCTATGTGTAATGAAATTGTGGCGTGTCAATAATGATGTCATCTTAGAGCGACTAACCCGAGAATCATCAACAACCAGAACGCCGATTTGTTTGTTTTTTTCTAACCGCGAGAGCAATCGACTTAAATATTCAAATATTTGTGCGTTTTGTTTTGGAATGTAATCGACCACGTTTTTACTCAGAATGTGATCTCTTACATCTTCGTCAATTCGTCCAGTTATGACTACAGCTGGAATGAATGCATTAATGGCATAGTCAATGGCCTCACCATCGGGGGCGTCGGGCAGTGTATAGTCGATGACCGCACACAAATAGGATTCTGGAGAAGTATTTTTAAAAATGACTTTCGCTTCAGCCAACGATCTGGCAGTAACAACATCTAAATTGGCTTTACCAATCACTCGCTTTAACACGCGCATACTGGCTTCGCTGTCTTCAATCAATAATACTTTAAACTTCATTTTTGCCCTTAGAATCCCTGCATAGGATGCTCCGAAAACTGCAACAATTAGATTTTTTCTAACTTAGCATAGGCCAACATTAACCATTTTGTGCCAAAATTATCGAAATTCACTTCTACTCTAGCATGCTCACCACTGCCTTCATAATTCAACACGGTTCCTTCCTGAAATTTCCCATGACTTACACGCTGCCCTAACTGAAAACCGGTAGATTCAAATGCCATATGTGATGTTGCAGGTTGAAATCGGTTTTGTACTGGGCGAGATATAGTTGTTCGCAAACGCACTTCTTCCACACACTCTGATGGGATCTCTTTTACAAAGCGCGACGGCGTGTGATATTTGTCTTGGCCGTATAAACGTCGACTCTCTGCATAAGTGATAAAGAGTTTTTGCATGGCTCGGGTCATACCCACATAACAAAGTCTACGTTCTTCTTCTAGTCGTCCAGGTTCTTCATTGCTCATTTGGCTTGGGAACATACCCTCTTCTACGCCGGCTAAGAAAACCAGAGGAAATTCAAGACCCTTAGCTGAGTGGATGGTCATCATTTGCACAGCATCTTGGTGCTCGTCAGCTTGAGATTCGCCTGCTTCTAACGATGCGTGCGCTAAAAAAGCAGACAATGGGGTCATATTCTCCGCTTCTTCAGGCACCTCGAACTGTTTGCATGCAGTCACCAACTCTTCCAGGTTTTCAATACGTGCCTGTGCTTTTTCGCCTTTCTCAGCTTGGTACATGGCAAACAACCCAGAATGTTTGATCACGTGATCTGCCTGTTTGTCCAAGGGTATTTCACGGATATCGGTTTGCATCTTTAAGATCAGTTCTACAAAACCTTGAAGTGCCGTTGAAGCGCGACCTGGCAATCGTTTCTCGGCTAATAATGTTTGTGTTGATTGCCACATCGACAATTCGCTTTGACGGGCATTCTCGCGAATGATGCCCACGGTTTTATCCCCAAGCCCTCGTGTTGGAGTGTTGATCACCCGCTCAAACGCTGCATCGTCAATTGGCTGATTGATTATCCTTAAATATGCCAAGGCATCTTTAATCTCTTGGCGTTCGAAGAAGCGCAAACCACCATAAATTCGATATGCGATAGACTCCTGCAGAAGTGCCTCTTCGAGTACTCGAGATTGGGCGTTGTTACGATATAAAATAGCGCAATCGGTTAGCGGATCGCCTTTGTCTGACCATTCCTTAATGCGGGAAACAATGAATCTAGCTTCATCCAGTTCGTTAAATCCGGCATAAAGTGATATCTGCTCGCCTTCGCTGTCGTCAGTCCATAGGTTTTTACCCAAACGACCTTGATTGTTGTCGATGACGGCGTTGGCGGCTTTAAGAATGGTGCCAGTTGAACGATAGTTTTGTTCGAGCCTGATGGTCTCTGCGGTTGGAAAATCCCTCAGAAAATGCTGGATATTTTCAACATTAGCACCACGCCAACCGTAGATAGATTGATCATCATCACCGACGATCATCATGTTGTTTTCTGCACAGCTGAGAAGGCGCAACCAGGCGTACTGTATATTGTTGGTATCTTGAAATTCATCTACCAAAATAGCTCGAAAACGACGTTGATAATGCTGTAACACTAACGGATTGTTGACCCATAATTCGTGAGCGCGGAGTAACAATTCGGCAAAATCCACCAATCCAGATCGGTCACAGGTTTGTTGATATGCCTGATAGATGTTTTTCATGGTTTGCTTGGTTGGATCACCTTCCGTATCAATATGCTCGGGCCGCAAGCCTTCATCTTTATTGCCATTGATGTACCATTGGATAGACTTAGGTTGCCAGTTCTTCTCATCTAGGTTAAGCGATTTGATCACTCTACGTACTAATCTGTACTGATCGTCTGAGTCTAATATTTGAAAGTTTTCAGGAAGTTTTGCTTCTTTATAATGAGTGCGCAATAAGCGGTGAGCAAGTCCATGGAAAGTGCCAATCCACATGCTGTTTAGCGCAGAGCCCATAAGGCGTTCCACGCGACCACGCATCTCTCTAGCAGCTTTGTTGGTAAATGTCACCGCCAGAATACTGAAGGGGGCGAGTTTTTCGACTTCCATCAGCCAGGCCATGCGGTGGACTAAGACGCGTGTTTTACCGCTTCCCGCACCCGCCAATACCAGCATGTCAGAAGCAGGGGCGGCAACGGCTTCGCGTTGTTTGTCATTGAGTTGGTCTAGCAGGAGAGATACATCCATAAAGCGCTTTGCGGGTTCAATTTATAATGCAGTCAGTATATCAGTTATACTGTGTTTTTATACATAAAAACATTTCAATCTAGCGGATCTATGATGACAGAATACTATTATTGTTAATCAGCGCTTGTATTGAAAGAAGTCGGCCTTACTTCCTGTCTACTAGAATGGAATAATATCTGGATTTGCTCATGCCAATCGATAATTTTTGGATAAAGTTAAAAAGCGAAGCGAATGCGTTAGCTAAACAAGAACCCTTGTTGGCCAGTTATATACACGCATGCGTATTAGCACATCACAATTTTGAAACCTCCCTGAGTTTTATTCTTTCAAATAAAATCAAAGATGAAGTGATGCCAGCGTTGGCAGTTAGAGAGGTCTTTGATCAGGCCTATTTGTTAAATCCAGCTATCGTTGAGGCTGCTATCAAGGATATTCAAGCGGTTCTAGACCGTGACCCGGCTGTCGATTCTAGTTTGACTGTTTTGCTTAATTTCAAAGGGTTCCAGGCTATCCAAACACATAGAATTGCACATTATTTATGGCACCATGATAGAAAACCTTTGTCACTGTTTATGCAAAGCCGTAACTCTGAAGTTTTTGGTGTCGATATTCACCCAGGTGCTAAAATTGGCCAGGGTGTCATGTTCGACCATGCGACAGGGATTGTGATAGGCGAAACGGCCGTTGTTGAAGATCATGTATCCATCTTACAATCCGTTACACTCGGCGGTACAGGTAATGAGTCTGGTGACAGACACCCAAAAGTCAGACAAGGGGTGATGATTGGTGCAGGTGCGAAAATTCTTGGCAACATCGAAATTGGTAGACGCTCAAAAGTCGGTGCAGGAAGCGTGGTGTTAAAAAGCGTACCTGAACATGTGACGGTAGTCGGTGTTCCCGCTAAAGTTGTTGGAATACCTTGTTGTGACAATCCCTGTGAGACGATGAATCAAAACGTTTTAGAGGATTAAATCCTCTAATTCTTCGAGTTTTTCTAAATGAACATGTGGAAGAACACTTATTCTTTCATGGTTTATTTGCATGCTTCGGTTGCAGGCAAACCAAGCTGCGTTCATGCCTGCGTTTATTGCTCCCATTACGTCTTTTTCCATGTTATCCCCGACGTGCAATATGCTTTCTGGCTTTAGGTTTAAGCGAATACAAGCCCGCTCAAACATTATAGGATGAGGTTTCATTGGTTGTTCGATATTGGCTTTGAGACAATGACTAAAATATTTTGCAATATCGATTTGTTCCAGATTAACGTTTCCATTTGTTATGGCAACTAGCGGAACCTTACTTGCCAGTTTGTTCAATAAAGAATGAATGTTCTCATCCACTTTAAAATCACTACGCATGTAGTAGAAAAAGTCAAAGGCATCGTTCACTGCTGAAGCCAGTTGAGTACCTGCATAACCGACTTGTGAAAGCCCTTCTTTAAGTGTCAATCGTCTGAGTTCGCCCATATCAGATGCCAACTTTGGTCTACTCATCAGTAATGTCTTTTTAATCTGACGCCAATCTTCGATGGTTATTTTTTCAGTGAGTGGATATTGAGTGTTGAGGTGTTCGATGAGGCGCTTTTCGCCTCTGATCATCATTGGCAGATTATCGTAGAGGGTGTCATCCAAATCGAAACTAAGCGCATGGATTTTATGTATTGAACGATAAAATTTCATTTAAGAATACCTATTCCTTAATGCTCTGATGATATAAATACGAATAGAATTCGACAAAGATTTATTCTTCCATAAAAAATACGTGTTACTTTTTTCGTGCACGCGGATGTGCCGTGTCATAAACCTTTGCCAGGTGCTGAAAATCCAAATGGGTATAGACTTGTGTTGTCGACAAATTGGCATGGCCGAGCAGTTCTTGCACAGCGCGGAGATCACCGCTAGATTCAAGCATATGTGTGGCATAAGAGTGGCGTAATTTGTGTGGGTTTACTTTTTGGGCTAACGCTTGTTTACCTGCCCACAACGACATACGCTTAGCGATCTGCCGGTGGCTAATACGCCTTTTGTGTTTGCTCACAAACAATGCATTTTCTTCGGCAGGAGGTGCAAGCTGATTTCGCACTTGTAGCCATTTATTTATCCATGCAAGCGCCATTTTTCCAACCGGGATAATTCGTTCTTTACTCCCTTTGCCTAGCACTTTAACTTGGCCCGCCGTCTGGATATCTTGTATATCCAATGCGGCTAATTCTGCCAGCCGTAACCCGCAACCATAGGTTAACTCCATCATCGCACGATCGCGGATTGCCAATACCGATTCTGGCTCAACATTTAGCAGCTGGTTTATTTCATCAACGTTGAGGTTTTTAGGTAGTGGCTTACCTAATTTAGGGGACTGAACAGCTTTTGCAGGATTACTAAGCAGTACGTTCTGACTGACCAAATAATCACAAAAGGTACGTAAGGCCGACAATCGCAATGCAATGGACCTTGCAGAAAGGTTTTTTTTGCGTCCTTCACTTAATACTTTATGCACATGGGTGATAGACAGAACCGACCAATCTTCGATGTCGATATTGTCCATGATTGCCAAGATTTGGCGGCGGTAATTTTCCTGAGTTTTTACTGACAGGTTGCGCTCATATTTTAGCACATCTAAAAATGCTTCCAGCCTATCCACAAGGGCTGGTTTAGTCACCGTTAATAACCTGCCAAGTTTGGAATAAGAACGTTCAAAAATTGCTGAAGCTGGGTAATTAGCAAGGTGTCCATGTCAGGATTAAAGTGACCAGGGTCACGGCTTCCTACTGCTAATATGCCTAGCTCCCCTTTTTCACCAAGTAACATCAAGGCGACAGATTCGACATTACTTTGTGAAAACAACAGTTGCTTTTCATGTTGGCTCAAGCGGCCAAAGAAAAAGCATTCCTGTTTGAAGCGCTTTTCTATAAATAATTTTCGTTGAATTTCAGGTAACGCATGAGCACCGGTAAATGACTTCAATTTCACTGCAGACATTTTCAGTTTTTGAAGCATAACGGTTTCAAGGATCTCCTCTACTTCGCTAAAAAATCGGCATGAGAGTAACTGCAGATTTAAGTCAGCGTAGATACGATAAATTTCCTCGTTCTGCTTGGCGATAGTGATGAGTTGATTAAGCTTTTGCGACAACAACTTATTTTTGTCGCGGAGTTGTTCACTTTGCAATTCTACTAACGAAACACTGCCTTTATGTAAATGCGGAATTGCCAGTTTTTCTGCCAGCTCCGGAAAATCCACAAAAAAGTCAGGATTTTGTATTAAGTAGTCTCTTACGTCTTGCGCAGTGACGTCTGCTACCTGTTCAAAATCAGTCAACATGTCCCTAGATACCTGTTGTTGTGCTGTGTCGCTCATACTATGAGAGTTCCATCAAAAATATGTTCGGCAGGCCCTGTCATTTTTAGCACGCTATCTCTACCTTGCCAGCGTATTTTTAATGACCCACCGGGTAAATCCACCTTTACTTCTTTGCCTAGTTTACCTTGAATTTGGCCAATTGCCACTGCCGCGCATGCACCACTTCCGCAGGCCAGAGTTTCTCCAGCTCCACGCTCAAAAACGCGCAGTTTTATATGCTCAGAATTGACAATCTGCATGAACCCGACGTTAACACCTTCAGGAAATCGTTCGTGCCGTTCGAGTATCGGCCCAATGGTTTCAACGTCTGCTGTTGCGACATCGTCAACCGTCATAACACAATGGGGGTTTCCCATGGAGACAGACCCGACCATAAAGGTGTTATCGTTTGATCTGACAATGTAGGTGCCTTCTTCTTTGTTGGCTTTAAGCGGAATTTTACTTGGCTCGAAGATTGGGCGACCCATGTTGACAGTGACTTGCCCGTCTTTTTCCAAATAGAGCACCATTTTTCCTGATTTTGTGCTCACTACAACTTTATTGCGGTTTGTAAGCCCCTTAATCTTAACGAATTTCGCAAAGCAGCGAGCACCATTGCCACATTGAGTGACTTCAGAGCCGTCGGCGTTAAATATTCGATAATGAAAATCCTGTTCAGGGTCATAAGGAGGTTCGACCATCAACAGTTGGTCGAAGCCGACACCAAAATTTCTATCAGCAAGTTGCTGAATTTTGTCTTTTGAAAAAAATACATTCTGGGTCACGTTATCAATGACCACAAAGTCATTGCCCAGACCATGCATTTTTGAAAATTGAATTTGCATTTTGACTGCTTAAAGTTTTGTTACTGCTATATTACGTAACTTTATGCTCACCTTTCCAGAGGTCTTTTAATTTTTCTCGTTCACGGACTAAAATGCATTGAGATTTATCAACAATAATTTCAGCAGGTCGACAGCGACTGTTGTAGTTAGAAGACATCACAAAAGCATACGCACCGGCACTTCTCACTGCTAACAGGTCGTCAGGAGCTATTGCCAATTCTCGATCTTTACCTAAAAAGTCTCCGGTTTCGCAAATCGGTCCAACGACGTCATAAACTTGTGTTGGTTTAGTATTTGATATTTCAGCTGGGATGATATTTTGCCAAGCCGAATATAATGCTGGACGGATTAAGTCATTCATAGCTGCATCAACAATGGCGAAGTTTTTTTCTTCACCTTGTTTGATAATTTCAACTTTTGTCAGCAAAATCCCAGCATTGGCCATAATTGCGCGACCGGGTTCGAAAATTAACATCAATTCTGGGCGACTTTCCATTCTGGTCATCAGCGCTTCGACATATTTGTCTGGATGAGGGGGAGACTCATCGTTATAAGAAACACCTAAACCTCCACCTACATCTAAATGAGAGATTTGAATGCCTTTTTCTGCTAATTCATCGATTAATATTAGCAGTCGATCTAACGCATCAACAAAAGGTTCAATATTGGTAAGCTGAGAGCCTATATGGCAATCCATACCTTTGATGTCTAAATGTGAAAGTTTGGCAGCCATTTGATATATCTCAATGGCATTTTCGCGCGGAATTCCGAATTTATTGGCTTTTAGGCCGGTAGAAATATAAGGATGAGTTTTGGCATCCACGTCAGGATTTACACGAATAGAAATGGGCGCTTTTTTATTCAGCCTCTTTGCAACACGGTTTATGCGTTCAAGCTCAGGGGCGGATTCGACATTGAAGCATAAAATATCGTGATTAAGGGCTAATTCGATTTCTTTTTCAGTTTTGCCTACCCCGGAGAAAACCACTTTTTTTGTATCACCACCCGCTTCAATTACACGAGACAATTCGCCACCAGAAACTATGTCGAATCCAGAGCCTAACTTTGCCATAACGGAAAGGACGCCAAGATTAGAGTTTGCTTTCACGGCATAACATATCAAGTGTTGATGATCTTTGGCCGCTTTATTAAAAGCATGCCAATGGCGCTCGATAGTCGCTCGGGAATAGACATAGCAGGGGGTTTCAAATTGTGCGGCTATCTCGGCGACAGGAACATCTTCGGCGTAAAGTGTAGTGTCTTTGTATTGAAAAAAGTCCAATTACAGAGTCTCCTGTGTTGAGTTTGATTCTGTGGTTTTCGATTCATCCAAATTGGAGTTTTGTATATCTTGTTGCTCGGATCGATTTTGTTCACTAGGATGAATCAGGTCACCTTTCACTCCGCACCCACAAAGCGCTACGATTGAGCCCAACATACTGATTAGAATTAAGAATTTGACGTTTTTCAAAGTAAACGCACCGCAAAAATGAAGTTGCTTGTATCTTCGCATCAACGGCGGAAAAAACAACCTCATTTGTGTAACTTCTTTAGGGGAAAACGACCTAACCAAGGCTTTAAGGGAATAACCCTTTTAACTATATGGGGCAATCACTGTTTGGTTGGCAATAAAGTCTTTATATGCAAGCTTGTTCGTAAATAGTAAACATTAACACTATACTCAGCCTTAAGTTGCCAACAATAGGAGATAGGTATTTGATATCAAAACTGAATTCCATTTATATCCTCTTAATTACCCTCGCAACTTTATCTACTTCGTGGGCTCAAGACAAAGTGCACCAAATTCATGTCGTTATCGAGGAGTCCGAAGCGCAAATAAAAAATGAAGACAATTATTATCTGAGCGTGTTGAATTTTTTGTTGCACAAATCCAAACAAGAATTTGGTGACTATGAAATTAACGTTTGTCGTAATTACCTGACTCAAGAAAGGCAGTTCATGTATTTGAGGACGCCTGGCAATTTTCAATCTGCAGAATGTAAAATTGACCTTTTGTGGTCTTCGCCAGCAAAAGGCAGAAATGAAGGAGTTCATGCGCTAAATATACCTGTCGATTTAGGTTTGAATGGCATACGTACACTAGTCGTTCTAAATGACTCTTTGTCTAAGTTTGAGAGAATCAATGACCAACATACATTATCGAATATGATAGCTTGCCAAGGTTCTCATTGGCCGGATACTCGTATTTTAAAGTCATCTGGTTTGCAAGTATTGGGAACCGTTACCTTAGATTCGATGTACGCAATGTTAAAACGTGGTCGATGCGACTATTTACCCACTGCAATTCATGAAGTGAAAAGCGAACTGGCTCATTACAGTGCAGGTGAGCTTGAAATCGTCAAACATCTGGTGCTCAGATACGATTTACCAACATATTTTTATGTCCGCAAAGGTGACGCTAAACTCTCAAAAAGACTGTCAGAGACCTTCACTAAAACTGTTCAAGATGGAAGTTTCTATGCTTTTGTAAAAACTCACAAAGTAACGAAAAACGCCTTTAGTATTGCTTTTTCTAAAGATTTAACCATTCTTGATTTAGAAAATTCAGAATTGTTAGACCCGTTATACGCGCCGTCAGTAAGTTTGGAAAGAATCAGCCAACTATTGTTTGAAGATGACAAAAGCACGCTACACTAATCAACAATAAATAATACTTATTCAGATCTAATATGGGTGTTCAATGATGTCAGTACCGATGTTGGAAATTTAGTTTTTCGCCATAACTCGTCGCAAAGTGGTTGTGTATCTAACCAATCCTCTTTCATTAGCCAATCGATAAAGACATCTGGGTTGTCTGGATATTGGATTGGTTCAGGGGGTTCCTTTGGCAACCACTGTTGTACTACATTCACGTCCAGTTCATTCATGCAACTTCCTCTGCCCATACGAGTAAGAGTTACGCAATTTGATGACTGTTCGTATTGCTTTTTTAAAGGTTTGATCAATATTTTTTTGCCTAATTGAAGACACTCACTCGACAATTCAAAACCACCATTGGCAATCACACCAGCACAATTGAATAAGGATTTTCGAAAATTCGCTTTAGAGAGCTTTCGCCAGTGCGTATTTTTTGTGAAGCGTTCTTGATCAATGTCTGGGTGGTAACATTCAAATTGAGTGTGCTCGAATTGATCGAGCATATCTTTTATTTCATTCAGATCTTCGAACGGCAAGTAAACTAGGATTTTACTGCCCATTTTTGCATCGTTGAGAGATTCCACTATAAATGGTGGCATGATTGGAAAGCCAAAATGGTACCAGTGCACACCCAGATTTATCTCACATGGGGCGAAGGTTCGCATAAGCAATTTGTCTGATAGTGACTCACCGCTTTTGGGCACATTGTGTTTAAATGCAGCTTGATGACTTATTGATATAGAAGCCAGAAACTTAAACTTTGCAGCCCAAGCAGTAATGGGTTCAAAGTCATTCAGCAATACATCGTACTTCGCAACGTCAAGATCCATTATATCTTTGATGAGTTGTTTAATGTTTGCCTGCCTAAGCGTCTTCCAGCGATTAATTGCCCCGTTTTGAGTGATAAAGGTTAACCCTTGATATGTACGATAGTTTCCGAACACTTCCATGTCGAAATAGCCCCCAGGATCGCGTCCGCTAAATACATAATCCACCTCGATATCATTTCGTTTAGATAATGCTTTAGCCATCACACGAGCTCTGGCTATATGGCCATTTCCTGTACCTTGCACACCGTAAAGTATTTTCATAATGGCCACTTAAGTTAGTATTGAAAGGCTGATCGCTGAGATGAATAACCCCAAAGCGGCACCTGCGGCGATGTCGCTGGGGTAATGCACACCGAGCATGACCCTTGAAAGCCCGATCAAACACGCCCATGGATAAACGATAATCGCAGCAGATGGATAAAAATGGGTTAGCAGAGAGGCCATGAGAAATGCTGCTGCCGTGTGTCCTGAAGGAAGGCTAAATTTGTCAGCAGGAGTAATATGAGACTGAAAATTGTAAAAGAAATCACAAGGCCTTTGACGCTTGAACAGTTTTTTCAAGATAATGTAAACGGGCAGCTCCAATGCATATGCAAGTATTGATGTATACAAAAATACCTTCCCGTATTTGGGTTCAAATGCCCATAGCAGTGAGCCAAGCAGAAGATATAGATATCCGTCTCCACTTTTAGAAATGACCTTTATAATTCGGCAATCACTTTTCTGTGTCGCATTAAATAAGGTGTAGAACAGTTTGCTATCTGCTCGGTCAAATGCGTTCATCATCACTTTCCCTACTTATTGACCACGTGGGCGCAGAATAGAGCCGAAATATGAAAGCAGTTTGACGAATTATTGAACTCTTTATGACATTAATATTGCAGATTTGTGACAGTCGAGCGCTGCAAACACTTGGCTTTTTTAAATTAACCCCATTTCTGGATAAGAAATATCGGAATTGCTTAGTTTTTGTATCCTTTTGTCTTAGCCGTTTTACAAAGCCAATACATAGCACTACCATTAACACAAACACTGATGGTGCGGATCGACTAATGGAATACAACACTTCTGAACTGTGCGACTTATTTGCCGACAGCGTTGATGTCGTAGACCCAATTTTTGTGAATTATGGTGGTCGCTTGTCTTACGGCGGCGAAATTTCGACGGTTAAGTGTCACGAAGACAAAGGCTTAATCGACAAAGTGCTATCTCAGCCAGGTAAAGGTAAGGTGTTGTTAATCGACGGCGGTGGTTCTACGCGCCGTGCACTGATTGACGTCAACTCTGCGCAAATCGCCATAGAAAACGACTGGGAAGGTATTGTGTGTTTTGGCAGTGTTCGTGAAATCGATCAACTTGAAGAATTAGATATTGGTATTCACGCCGTCGCGTCTATCCCTGTTAATGCAGGGTTTGAGCAAGTAGGAGAGATTGATGTGGCGGTAAATTTTGGCGGCGTAACGTTTTTACCCGAAGATCATATCTATGCAGACAGTACTGGCGTAATCCTTTCACCTGAACCCCTGGATATCGAATAAGGTTACTTCCAATTTAATTGAAAAAGGCCGTAAGAACGGCCTTATAATTCGTTCCAGTGTCACTATAAGTGCTCGTTAAGATAGGCAGCAATTCGAATACCAGCCATTTGAAGCCGGGCTTTCACAATAGGTAGACTTTCGTATTGGTAAGACCAAGAAATTCTGTCGCCTTCTGGGTATAAACCCGTTCTAAAATCGATACTTTCTTTGATCCATATTTTAGGGTCTGTGGTGCGCCATTTGGCTGCCATTTCAGGTGTGATTTTGCGTCCTAGCCATTTAGTCCATTCGGTATAAGACAACTTTTGTCGGTCAATCAGGCCACTGTCCCAAACGCGATGTAAATTTGAATCCTCCCAAAAGAATTCGAGTTTTACGTCGTTGCCGCCCCTATCGGTGCCGTCTCCAGCGTGAAAGGGTTGGTGCAGGTCACCAATAATATGCACAATAAAATGCAAAGCTAATCGTTTGTCTGCATCGCTTGAAGTATCACTTTTTAATGTCGCAGTGAATGATGTCAGCGCTGTGTAAGCATCGCCGACCTCAGGCGCGTGTTGCTCTACGTCATAAAGATTGCCTTCTGGCACCGTCACATAATGCCAAGGGTTTGCGGTTTTTTGCCAAAACTCCGAAGGGTTGGAGCGCATTTCATCGGCGTGAGTAGAGATCTCAGCCAGTGACATGTCAGGGTACAATTGTGCAATCTTAGTTTTTGCCTCAGTCGTTAAATATTGCTCTGCTAGCTCCCCTGTTACCCGATGGCCGATTTGTCCCCAAGCCAGTACGTCGGTGGTAATTACCAACAACAGGGTCGCGGCTGATAGTTTTACGAAAGCGGAAAAACGTTTTTTGTGATCCATGACTGTCTTCTCTGTAAATTTAGAATAATTCAATTACTTCTGATAACCCCAACGAGGCATCAGAGTTTGGTCTATCTGCAAGTGATCCAAAATTCTAGCCACTACAAAGTCAACCAGATCTTCAATACGCTTGGGCTGGTGATAAAAACCAGGGGCTGCGGGCATGATGGTAACGCCTAACTGAGACAATTTGAGCATATTTTCCAAATGAATCGTCGATAGTGGCATTTCTCTTGGTACCACGATGAGCTGCCCACGCTCTTTAATCACAACATCGGCACCACGTTCGATCAGGTTATCACTCTTGCCGGTTGCAATGGCCGATAAGGTGCCAGTAGAGCAGGGGCAAACCACCATTGTTTTTGGCGCCGCTGAACCTGAAGCAACGGGTGAAAACCATTCATCTTTCCCGAACACCTTAATTTGCTCAGCTTTGGCCTGATATTTTTCAATAAAAAAATCAGCGCAAACCGCTGGATTGGAGGGGACTTTTAAATCTTCTTCAGTTGCCAGCACGACTTTAGCAGCGGATGAAATAAGTAGGTAAACCTGATAATTCGCGGCTACAAGTGTTTCAAGCAGCCTTAACCCATAAGGTGCCCCGGATGCACCGGTAAACGCTAAGGTGATTTTTTTGTCAAAACTCATGGTGTTTAAGTTGCTCCAGTAGTAGAGAATGAATGCCACCAAAGCCGCCATTGCTCATTATCAGGATGTGATCGCCGGGCTGAACTTGCTGCAGCAATTCCGCGATGATAGCTTGCACATCACTATGCACTGAGGTTGGTACGTGCGAATGCTCAATCAGTTCATCCAAAGACCAACGAATATTTTGCGGTTGGAAAAGCAGCACTTGATCCGCATCAGACCAAGAGTTCGCCAATGTATTTTGATGCACTCCCATCTTCATAGTAGCAGAGCGCGGCTCTAATACAGCGAGTATTCTTTGCTTACCAACTTTAGCTCGTAAACCACTAAGGGTAGTTTTTATCGCCGTAGGATGATGAGCAAAGTCATCATAAACCGTTACACCGTGGATCACTCCACGGGTTTCCATGCGACGTTTAGCATTAACAAAGCTTTCAAGGGCTTCGATAGCAAGCGCAGGTTGCACGCCAGCATGACGGCAAGCAGCGATGGCCATCATTGCATTATGCACATTATGCAAACCAATTAAATTCCACTTCACAGTGCCTAAAATCTGTTTTTCAAACAGCACATCAAACTCACTGCCATCGGCTTGGTTGATATTCGCTTGCCATTGGTTTCCCAATGACTGCAATTCACTCCAACAGCCTTGTTCGATGACCTGAGCGACATTTTGATCTTGAGAGGGTACTAACGCTAGGCCATTTTGTGGAAGGATGCGCATTAAATGGTGGAATTGCTTTTGAATCGCTGCCAAGTTTTCGAATATATCGGCATGATCAAATTCCAGATTGTTGATAACCAGGGTTCGAGGATGGTAATGGACAAATTTAGAGCGTTTATCAAAAAACGCACTGTCATATTCGTCTGCTTCAATGACAAAGAACGGTGATTCACCGAGTCTTGCTGAAACACCAAAGTTCTCAGGGATGCCGCCAATTAAAAAACCTGGCTGAAGCCCAGCTGACTCCAAAATCCACGCAATCATGCTGGATGTTGAGGTCTTCCCGTGTGTGCCCGACGCAGCCAATACCCACCTTTGCTTGAGTACGTTTTCAGAAAGCCATTGTGGACCACTAGTGTAATTTAAATTCCGAGACAGAATATATTCAACGCACGGGTTGCCTCTCGACATGGCATTGCCAATTACCACCACATCCGGCTCGGGCGCAAGTTGGCTGGGATCAAACCCTTGGGTTAGCGCAATCCCCAAGGATTCAAGTTGAGTGCTCATCGGTGGGTAAACATTAGCATCTGAGCCGGTCACTTTATGGCCCATGGATTTGGCGATTGCGGCAATACCACCCATGAAAGTGCCGCAAATCCCAAGAATATGAATGTGCATAGTCAATGTATGTAGATAAAACTTAACCAAGAGTATCAGACAATTTACGCGCAACAAAACCCGTCTGTGAATTCATAAGCTTGTTTTAGCTGAGTTTTTTGTTCAACAAAGGTACAATTCCAAGCTGCGGACATAATGATAATAAAAACCGCTGCGAATAACGCTACCCTCACACGATAAAAAATAGGTTCTTTTTAGAATGAAACGACTCAATTCACAGTTGCAAGAAGACGGCGCTCCGATGGAGCTTATATTGTTAATCCGCACACTATTGGCGGGTTGCAAGGAAATATCTTTCCGTGTTAGCCAAGGAGCCCTGGCGGGCGTGTTAGGTTCATTATTGAGTGAAAACGTTCAAGGTGAAACGCAAAAAAAACTAGACGTCATATCAAACCAAATTCTCAAAGATATTCTTAAGGAATCTGGCTATGTTAAGGCCATTTCTTCTGAAGAGGAAGATGATGTTGTTGCTTGTCATCCGGATGGTAAGTATTTAGTTAGCTTTGATCCACTTGATGGTTCGTCCAACACTGACATCAATAGTTTAATCGGTACAATATTCTCTATTACCCATGCACCACAATGGATGCAAGCTGACGACCCGTCTGCATTTTTGCAACCTGGAACGCAAATTGTCGCTGCTGGTTACGTGCTTTATGGCCCGTCAACCATGTTGGCCATGAGCACCGGCAGAGGCACTCATCTGTACACGCTGGATAAAACACATGGCGGCTTCCTGTTAACCAAATCAAACATCCAGGTACCAGAACAAACAAAAGAGTTTGCGATTAATTCTTCGAATCAGCGTCACTGGGAAGAACCCATGCAGAAATACGTTTCTGACTTACTGCTTGGTGATGAAGGTCCACGAGGAAAGAATTTTAATATGCGATGGGTTGGCGCCATGGTGGGTGACATTCATCGTGTTTTGTCACGTGGTGGTTTATTTGCATATCCTTTTGACAAGCGTAACCCGAAGATCCCTGGCAAACTTCGTTTATTGTACGAAGCAAACCCGATGTCGTTTTTGATTGAGCAAGCTGGTGGCGCGGCGAGCACAGGTGAAGGTCGCATTTTGGAAGTTATGCCTCGAGAAATTCATCAGCGCATCCCCGTTATAATGGGTTCTAAAGAAGAAGTTGAAACCTGTATTACCTACTACGAGAAATAGTAAGAAGGCAGAGTCATGTCAATCACATGGCTCTGCTTTTATACTCCAACTTGAATTATTCTCTAGCAATGACAACTTGGCCATTGGCATCAACGATTACTAAATAAGAACGTCCAATTTCTCCAGCTTGGCAAAGATCGACAGCTATGTCACCTACGGTCAAATCGTCGCACTGTGCAATTGAATAAAATGGTGTGACAAGCCCTGCTTCAGCAACAAGAGATGCCGTCGAGGGATCATTCAAATCAATTTGTAGTGTTTGATTGGCAAATATTCTGACTTGAAACTCTCCCGCAGTGTCGTTTTGTCGTCGAGAAAATAAGCTTAATCGGTAGTTGCTTTGATTGAGCAGCCAACTGACCACCCAATAGTCTTCTTTGTCTCGTAAGCTGGCGGTGAGAGATTGCCCAATCATGCGGGAGTTAGTGTCTTGACTGGCAATTTGATTGACGGCGTTTTCTTTTAACCAGCGATAGCGCACATCGTTACTAAGGCGTTGTGGGTTTACCGTTACAATTTCATAGTCACTATCAAATACATTGCCACTTTGCAGTGTGTTTTTGATAAAAAATGTCATCGTAAGATCTGTATTATTGATGAACCGGAAGTCGCCGTCATCATATACGCCAAGACCCACATTCACTTCGATTCTGCACCCAAGCAGGCTGCAACATATCACTAGTGTTAGCAGATTTTTGAGCATATACGACTTGCCGGGCACGGATTTTCCAAAAGAGAGATACATTTTAACAGTATAGGAAAATGTTGATTGAAAACCTGTTAAAAAATGTTCAATTTTGTAGCACAACAAAAAAAGCCAGAGCAAGATCCCAAATCTTACTCTGGCTTTGGATTAAAGAGTGAAAGTGAATACTTACTTATTCACTTTCATTTCATCTTTTTAACTCAGAAGTGGTGCGATTACTAAGCTAACAATAGCCATGACATTGATAAGAATATTCATGGATGGGCCCGAGGTATCTTTAAAGGGGTCACCAACTGTATCGCCAACAACGACTGCGGCGTGGGTATCTGACCCTTTGCCACCCAAATTGCCTTTCTCAACATACTTCTTAGCGTTATCCCAGGCGCCGCCTGAGTTTGCCATCATCAAGGCCAACAATACACAACCAAGCAATGCACCGCCTAACATTCCACCCAAAGCGTGTGCACCTAAACCAAATCCAACAATGGGCGGCACGGCAACAGCGATAGCACCAGGTAAGATCATCTTTTTCAACGCGGCTGTTGTGGCAATATCAACACAGCGCCCAGTATCTGGGTCGGCTTCACCTTCCATCAACCCCTTAATTTCCTTAAATTGCCGACGAATTTCTTTGATCATTTCAAATGCGGCGTCACCCACCGCGGTCATGGTGATCGATGCAATTAAAAACGGCAGAATACCGCCAATGAATAATCCAATCAGGACCATAGGGTCGCCAAGGTGCAATGTAAATGTGCCTAATTTCAGCGTTAAGGTTTCAACAAACGCCGCTATAATTGCTAAGGCGGCAAGGGCTGCAGCGCCAATTGCAAAGCCTTTACCGATAGCAGCAGTGGTGTTGCCTAACTCATCAAGAGAGTCGGTGATTTCACGAGTTTCTGCACCCAAACCACCCATTTCTGCAATTCCGCCAGCATTGTCGGCTACCGGACCATAAGCATCAATGGCCATAGTGATACCAACCGTTGCCAACATACCCACTGCGGCAATACCGACGCCGTACAAGCCAGAAAGTGTGGTTGATACATAAATAATGGCGCAGATGGTGAGTACAGGAATGACCACAGACTGCATTCCCACAGAAAGGCCTGTGATCATAACTGTTGCTGGGCCGGTTTCGCCTGACTTGGCGATTTTTCTAATGGGCGCGGCAGCTGTGTAGTATTCGGTGACTAAGCCAATAATAATACCGCCAACGGCACCAGAAATGACCGACCACCATACGTGGTTGTCTACACCGAGCTGACCTATCACAAAATATGCGGCGGCAATGAAAATAACTGCGGCACCCATGGTTCCGGCTCGCAGTGCCACTTCGGGCTTAGAAGCAGACATCATTCTGACCAGCAGTATGCCTGCCACTGAACAAAGCAGTCCGGTAGATGCTAAAGCCAGCGGTAAGAACATTAAGGCTTCTTTGCTGCCTAATACACTGACAGCCATAGTCGATGCGATGGCGATGGTGGCAATCATAGAACCACAGTAGGATTCAAATATGTCTGACCCCATTCCGGCCACATCACCAACATTGTCACCCACATTATCGGCAATTACGCCTGGGTTTCTAGGGTCGTCTTCTGGGATACCCGCTTCTATCTTACCAACCAGGTCGGCACCTACATCCGCAGATTTGGTAAAGATGCCACCACCAACACGAGAAAACAGTGCGACAATTGATGCGCCCATCCCAAAACCATGTATAGCGTGGGCGGTTTCTGGGTCTCCACCGAAGAACCAATACAAGCTACCTAATCCCAGTAAACCCATAGACGCGACACATAACCCCATAATTGAGCCGCCCAAAAATGCTACAGAAAGCGCTTGTGGTGCACCTTGATCATGTGCTGCTTGAGTGGTGCGCACATTCGCTTTTGTTGCGGTGAACATGCCGATGTAACCAGCTAAAGCAGAACATATTGCACCGGCGGCAAAAGCAAGTGTCGTGTCAAATCCCAATGAGAAATACAAAGCAACGCCAACAACCAATGCAAACATAATTAGCATTTTGTACTCACGGTGCATAAAGACCATGGCGCCCAAATGGATCATGTCGGCAATTTTGGCAATTTTCGGATTGGAAACGGGATATTTTTTAATAATAACGTAGATAATCAGCGCAAAGACAAGGCCAAGAACGCCAAGCAAAGGTGGTATATAGAATAGTTCGGTCATAATTTTCCCAAAAGAGTTGCTATGACACAAAGAGCGACAACTCTCAGGTAGCTTTAGCTAACAACAACCCAAGACACGCTTTGCGATGTTTTTATTGAGTACTGCTTTATCGCTCTAGAACTTCGCGAAATAGCGGTACCCCTTTGTTTTATTAACATATTTTTTACATCTGCAAGCCACTATAGCGAGCTTCCATAGAGGAATTCAAGCTTTTGATGATTAAATAATCAGTTATCGCCAAAAACTGCCCAATATCTGCCAGGTATCGATTTCATATTAGCCACTAAGACTCTATAATTCGCTCATTCCCGTTAATTAAATATTTTATAGGTATCACTATGAGCTTAAATGCAGTTCCAGCAGGAAAAAATCTGCCAGATGAAGTAAACGTCATCATCGAAATACCCGCCCATGCGGATCCAGTTAAGTACGAAGTAGACAAAGAATCCGGTGCGATTTTTGTAGACCGTTTCATGGCAACTTGCATGCATTACCCAACCAATTATGGTTATGTTCCCCACACACTATCTTTAGATGGTGACCCAGTTGACGTACTTGTTCTAACGCCTTTTCCATTGATGGCTGGTTCAGTGATTCGCTGCCGTCCTGTAGGCGTGTTGAAAATGACTGACGAATCAGGTGAAGATGCAAAAGTTCTTGCGGTGCCAGCAGACAAATTGTCGACTATTTATCGTGGCATAACTGAAATCGATCACATTGATGAGCTGACTAAAAAGCAAATTGAGCACTTCTTCGCCCACTATAAAGATTTAGAACCGAACAAGTGGGTCAAAATTGAAGGCTGGAGCGGCAGCGAAGATGCTAGAGCCGAAATCGTTGATAGTGTTAAACGCTACGAAGAAGCAGACGAAAAACCAGCATTTTAAAAGCGTTACATTAATCATAAAGACGCAAAAAAAGGGGCTAACTGTGTTAGCCCCTTTTGCATTGGCATGATTTGCACTGTACCAACGCAAACCAAGATTGCTTCTCCAAATATTCTACTTGACTGCCGAGAAGCAACATTAACGAGCTTAGCGAAGTAATGTCACAAAAATATCCAATGAAGTTCACGATTTTCTGTCGCGCCTTGTTATTATGTCTTTTTGAAGGGTTTTTCCCTGGCAAGATAAGTGGGGAATAGGCATGCATAAATTTAATGCTTTGCGTCAACAGCCACAATTTTTATTGTTGGCGATGGCTTTTGTTATGCCTGTCGTTTTTTCTGTTTGGGTCGCGCTGCTTAATAATTTTGTGGTGGAAAAGGCTCAATTTACCGGTGCGGAAATTGGCTTATTGCAGAGCTTTAGAGAAGTCCCTGGTTTTTTGGCATTTACTGCCGTATTCGTTTTATTGGTGTTAAAAGAGCAAACCTTTGCACTCTTGGCCTTGGCGCTAACCTGTGTAGGTGTGGCCTTGACGGGGTGGTTCCCGTTTGAGATCGGTTTGTATTGCACAACCGTCATTATGTCGATTGGTTTTCATTATTTTGAGACAGTAAATCAATCCCTTACTTTGCAATGGTTGTCTAAGGACAAAGCTGCACACTTTATGGGGCAACAACTGGCGGTAAAAAGTTTTGCGTCCCTTCTTGCCTACGGGTCAATCTGGATCTTAATGGAGTGGGGTGGGGTCAGCTATCAATGGATGTATATGCTAGCTGGTGGCGCGGGACTGATCATTGTCATTGGTCTTTGGCGAATATTTCCGCAGTTTCCACAACACTCAACTCAGCATAAACATATGTTAATGAGAAAGCGCTATTGGCTTTACTATGCGTTGACGTTTTTTAGTGGTGCACGAAGACAAATATTCATGGTGTTTGCCGCTTTTATGATGGTCGAAAAATTTGGCTACACCGTTGGTCAAGTGAGTTTGCTATTCATTATCAACTACGTATTTAACCTACTTTTTGCACCGAAGATAGGAAGCTGGATTGCAAAAGTTGGTGAGCGCCGTGCACTGACCATTGAATACCTTGGTTTAATTGGCGTATTTATCAGCTATGCATTTGTAAGTGATCCTTACATCGCGGCATGTTTGTATGTTATCGACCACCTGTTTTTTGCCATGGCGATCGGAATGAAAACCTATTTCCAAAAAATAGCCGATCACAAAGACATTGCTTCGACTGCAGGGGTAAGTTTTACTATCAATCATATTGCCGCCGTGGTTATTCCTGCTTTGCTTGGTATTGTTTGGCTGACATCACCCAAATTAGTATTCTTTATCGGCGCGGGGTTTGCGTTTTGTTCGTTATTACTCGCTTTAAACATTCCAAAAAATCCAGCTTGGGGGAATGAAGTACGCAAAAATCCGTTCCTATGGGCCAATGATAAAACTGTGTTAAAGTCTGCGCGTTGACATAAAGAGGTTGTTTTGAAAATCACAAAGTTATTCTTATCGTGCCTAATATTCTTCAGTGGACTTAGTTTTGCTGCTGATCCAAAAGAGGTTTTTTGGGAAGATTTGATGCCTAAAGGATATATTGAGCCGACCTACATTCCTGATCATTCCAACCCTATGGCACAACAAAGTTTAGACGCTCCTTTAGTGGATACGTTTAATAATCAAAAAGTGAAAATACCTGGTTTTGTGGTGCCATTGGAAGGTGACGGAAGAACCACAACTGAGTTTTTGCTCGTCCCCTTTTTTGGCGCCTGTATCCATGTACCGCCTCCCCCGCCAAATCAAATCGTTTATGTGAAGTTTTCTGAAGGTGTGCCGATAATAAATCTTAGCGATGCTGTTTGGGTAATTGGTGTACTGACCACACAAGGTTGGTCGGGCGAAATTGCTACCGTTGGCTATTCCATGGACGGCTTGGAAGTCCTGCCTTTTGACGGTTAGCAGTTTAATTAAAACTACTTAGCTATTTGTCAGAAACCCATTTACATCAAAATATTTTAGCTATACTCCTACGGATAGGATTAAAACTGTATAAAATTCAACGGACTTTGACTTAACGAAGAGACAAGGTAATCAAATGAACTTTTTGTCGAAAATGGCGATAGCCAAAAAATTGTTCCTTATTCCCATCATTGGAACAGCTGGCTTTGCACTGTATCTCATTATTACCACAACGGTGGCTCTGAATAACGTTTCTTTGCTCGATGATGCCAGTGACGTGCAATTTCCTGCGCTTCGGGCATCAAGTAGTGCCTTGGTGAATATGGAGAAAGTGAAAGATACGCTGAGCAGTGCAATTACCACTGGGGATGAGGAGGGATTAGAGGCTGCCAAAGAATTTGCCGACGAGACACGCAACCTGCTCAGCCAAATTAAGTCCATTGAACCTTCGCTGAGCGGCGAAGCCAACAACATTCTGAAGAATTTTGATGCCTATTTTGAGTTGGCCTATGGAGTGTCTGAATCCATGATCAACAATACTGCAGATTTTTCAAAACTTGGGCAACTGTCCACGCAAATGAACAACAATTACGACAACGCCAAAAACACCTTAACAGCATTTGAAAATGCACGGTTAGAGGCATTTAAAGGGGCAATCGCTGATTCCAATGCAGCTGCAAGTCGAGTTATTTGGGTCGGTGTCATTATGGGCTTGATCACCACTATTCTGTTATTTGCCACTGCTATTCCAATTGTTAAAGGAATTAAAGATAGTATTGTGAAGGTGGTTCAATCGCTAAAAGATATTGCTCAGGAAGATGGCGATTTAACGGTGCGCATCGACACTCATTGTGAAGATGAAGTAGGTGATTTGGTGCACTGGTTCAATATGTTTATGGCTAAACTACAAGGTGTTGTCAAAGACATTGTTAATGCGTCACTGCCTTTATCCGAGCTAGCACAGAATCTTAATCAGCTTACTGATGACACCAATCAAACAATTCAGGTACAGCAATCTGCTGCCACTCAAGCCAAAGAAGCGGTAGACAATATGACGACCAGCGTCACAGCTGTAGCAACCAGTGCCGCAGAAGCGGCAAAGGCCGCAGGTGATGCGTCAGGGGCAGCCGGTGACGGTCAAATGGTGGTCAATCATACGGTTAACAGTATTCAACAACTCGCTGCAAATGTTGAAGAAACCGCCGAGGTTATTCGTAAGCTAGAAGCCGACTCTAATCAAGTGGGCGTGGTGTTAGATGTAATTAAGGGGATTGCCGAACAAACTAATTTACTAGCGCTTAATGCAGCCATTGAAGCCGCTCGTGCTGGTGAGCAAGGGCGAGGGTTTGCAGTGGTGGCTGACGAAGTGCGAACCCTAGCGTCAAGAACCCAACAATCTACCGAAGAAATCCAATCGACAATCGAACAGCTGCAAGGTGCAGCCCGCTCTGCTGTAAGCGTCATGGCCAAAGGTACTGAGCAGGCCGGTGAAAGTGTAGAGACTGCCAACAAAGCCGGTGCAAGCCTGGACGTTATAACGGAAACTATTAGTAAAATCACCGCGATGAATGATCAAATAGCGTCTTCCACAGGTGAGCAACAAAAAGTGGCCGATATGATTTCATCTAATGTTGATGAAATTCACCATCGCACTTCTGAGACCTCAACCAGCTCTCGCAAATTGGCGTCAGTCAGTGCTGAACTTGCACAGTTAGCTCAGCATTTAGAAGGGATAACCAAACAATTTAAAGTGTAGAATTTACGCTGTTTGTAAATTCTCATCTTTGAATGTTGTTATCGAAGAGCTAACCTAACCGTCGTTCCCGCGAAGCGCTAACCTAACGGTCATGCCCGCGAAGCTCTTAGGCGGGAATCTATTAAACAGAATATCATGTTAAAAGAAACTAGCCTGCGCCGGGATAATGACGTGTTTCGTTTAGTGATGTAAACACCTTGACGTTGCAATCGTATAAGCAAGAGTCTGTCTATTGTGATGCCAAGTGATGGCGTCTAGCCAGTATAAATTTTATCAGCTGAGTTAAACAAAACCCACGACGTCAAAATGTATTTATCATTAGACACCGGCACAGAACCTCTGTGGGTATGGGTGAAGTAGGCAGGGGCTATCACCATGGTGCCTGCTTTTGGCTGTATGCTTTTATTTTGATAATAAAAATCTGTCGTGCCGCCCTCTTCAACATCGTTTAGGTAATACATAAACAGCAAAATGCGATGTAAAGCGTCATTGTGGCCCGCCTGGGGGTAGACTTCAGAATGCCAATAAGGGTAACCGCCGTGATTGGCATCGTATTTTTGTGCGTTAATATCGCCTATTCTAAAAAGATATTGCACAAGATTTTGTAGGTTAGGTTTGCCTACGGTCGCAAAGTTTTCCTGAGTCAACTTTACTGGTTGTCCGGTTTTAGGATCTGCGACTGTCAATCCTATGGGGCCAATCAGGGCAAAAAAGTACTTCTCAAAATAGCGTATCAATTGCCCCGATAACAAAGGAAGCAACGCTTGGTATTCCGTTTGAAACTCAGGATTTTGTACAACAGAAACATCCAGACTACGTTTTTTGTCGGTGTCTACCCCGCCACCAGTGCGACCTGCACTGGTGTTAGGGCTGCTCTCAAAACGTTGAATAAAGCGTTGGCATAATTCGGTCGGGATCGCATTTTCAATGACTTCTATAAAATCTGTCATAGTGTTTACGCCTTGTCACTGTCTAACATGTGCTCTTGCAGTTGCTCTTTAACATGGTCATCAATGGGAACTGCCTTATTAAGGGTGTAGTCAAATCGCACTAATGTTGTTTTACCTGCGGCACACTTGATTCCGTCTTGCCATACTTCCTGCAAGGTTTCGAAAGAGCTATTACCAATGCGGCTAACATAGGTGCGAATTTCTACAGCTTTGCCGTAATAAATTTGGCTCAAAAAATCGACATTATAACTGGCTAAAATCAATGGCCAGTTTTGTAAATCCAGTTCAGGAGTGAACATCCGAAAAATAGGTTCGCGGCCAGTTTCAAACCAACCGACTACGACAGTATTACTGACGTGTGCGAGTCCATCGGTTTCATAAAATCTGACGTTAAATTGTTCCATTAACATAAAGCACGACTCTCTTTTTATTGCTGTTTAGCTTTGTCTAAAATGGGTTTCAAAAAATGTGCAGTGTGAGACTTCTTCACTTTGCAAATTGTTTCTGGTGTACCTTGCGCAATTATTTGGCCGCCCCCTGAGCCGCCTTCAGGACCCAGATCAACAATCCAATCCGCAGTTTTCACTACATCTAAATTATGTTCGATCACCACAACGGTATTACCGTGATCACGCAACCTGTGCAGCACTTGCAGCAGTTGTTTTATATCGTGGAAATGTAGCCCTGTGGTAGGTTCATCGAGAATATATAAAGTTTGTCCGGTATCTCGTTTCGATAATTCTTTGGCAAGCTTGACCCGCTGAGCTTCACCGCCAGACAAAGTCGTCGCAGATTGCCCCAGCCGTATATAGGACAAACCGACGTCCATAAGCGTTTGTAGCTTGCGAGAAATTGCTGGTATTGCATCAAAGAATGCCCGTGCATCTTCAACGGTCATGTCGAGCACTTGATTGATATTTTTGCCTTTATAAAGTACTTCTAAGGTTTCGCGATTGTATCGTTTGCCCTTACAGACGTCGCACGGTACATACACATCTGGCAAAAAGTGCATTTCAACTTTGATTACACCGTCGCCCTGGCATGCCTCACAACGACCGCCTTTAACATTGAAACTAAAGCGACCGGGTTTGTAACCACGAGAGCGTGACTCTTGTGTGCCTGAAAATAACTCTCTGATGGGAGTGAAAATCCCAGCATAGGTTGCAGGGTTAGAGCGAGGCGTACGACCGATTGGGCTTTGGTCAATATCAACGACTTTATCCAAATGTTCTAGGCCCGATATGGAAGTGTAGGGGGCCGGTTCCCCAGTGGTCGCGCCATTAAGTTCATGGTGTGCGAGTTTATAAAAAGTATCGTTTACTAGCGTCGACTTTCCAGACCCTGACACTCCTGTCACACAAGTCATCAACCCGATGGGTATACGCAAATCCACCTGTTGCAGGTTGTTACCCGATGCTCCCTTTAACTCTACCCAGAGGTCATCTTTTACTTCGTGACGTGTATCAGGAACCGATATTTCCTCCCTTCCCGACAGGTACTTTCCAGTGAGTGAGTCTTCACTATCTAAAATATCTTGAAGTGATCCTTGTGCGACAATTTGGCCTCCATGAACGCCAGCGCCAGGGCCAATATCCACAACATAGTCAGCTTCTTTAATGGCATCTTCATCGTGCTCAACAACGATCACAGTATTACCAAGATCCCGTAAGTGACGCAATGTTTTGAGCAGTCGTTCGTTGTCTCGTTGATGTAGCCCTATTGAGGGTTCATCTAGCACATACATTACACCAACTAAACCAGCGCCTATCTGGCTTGCTAAGCGGATCCTTTGGGCTTCACCACCTGAGAGCGTATCTGCGCTGCGGGACATCGACAGGTAATTAAGTCCAACGTTAACCAGGAAGCTGAGTCGATCGTTGATTTCTTTGAGAATTTTATCAGCAATTTGTGCCCGTTGACCGCTCAAGGACAAGTCTGAGAAGAAATCCAAAGCTTCGGAAATTGACATATTGGTGATGGTAGGGAGTGTCGTTTGACCCAAAAATACGTTGCGCGCTTCTAAACGCAAACGAGCACCATTACAGCTATTGCAATGCTGTTGACTTAAATATTTAGCCAGCTCTTCACGCACGGCGTTAGATTCCGTTTCACGGTAACGCCTCTCCATATTGGGGATAATGCCCTCAAACGGATGTTTGCGTTCCATAATGTCGCCGCGGTCGTTAATGTATTTAAATTTAATTGATGTGCCCTTACTGCCAAACAGCACTACATCCTGTGCTTTTTTGTCTAGCTGTGAAAATGGCACGGTAAGGTCAAATCCGTAATGGTCAGCTACGGCCTGGAGCATTTGGAAATAATAATAGCTGCGTTTGTCCCAGCCACGAATTGCTCCGCCGGAGAGACTTAGCTCGTCATTACTGACAATACGCGTCGGATCGAAAAACTGTCGTGTACCTAAACCATCGCACGTTTGGCACGCGCCAGCAGGATTGTTAAATGAAAACAATCGAGGTTCCAGCTCAGACATACTGTAGCCACAATGTGGACAGGCAAAGTTAGCCGAAAATACCAGAGCTTCTTTATCAGGCTCGTCCATCCACGCAACTTTTGCCGTACCACTGGACAATTGCAGTGCTGTTTCAAACGACTCGGCCAAACGCAATGCCAGGTCGTCCCGCACTTTGAAACGGTCAACGACCACCTCAATGGAGTGTTTTTTGTGTAGGTCGAGCTCAGGTGGATCGGACAGATCACAAACTTCGCCATCGATCCTAGCTCTTATATAACCTTGTGCTGCTAGGCCCTCAAGGGTTTTGATGTGCTCACCTTTACGGTCTTGCACCACCGGCGCCAACAGCATTAATTTGCTGCCTTCTTCCATTTCCATCACTCTGTCGACCATTTGACTGACAGTTTGCGCGGCAAGAGGGACTTCGTGAGTTGGACATCGAGGCTCGCCAACACGGGCGTACAATAATCTAAGATAATCATATATCTCAGTAATGGTACCAACAGTTGAACGAGGATTGTGAGAGGTCGACTTCTGTTCGATTGAAATCGCCGGGGACAAACCTTCAATGTGGTCGACGTCGGGCTTTTCCATCATCGATAAAAACTGCCGAGCATAAGCAGACAGTGATTCTACGTATCTGCGTTGCCCTTCGGCATAAAGTGTATCGAAAGCTAAAGAAGATTTTCCCGATCCAGAAAGTCCGGTAATGACGATCAATTTATCGCGAGGAAGAGTGAGATCAATATTCTTCAGATTGTGGGTGCGCGCACCGCGAACTTCAATTTTATCCATGGAATCAGAATTGGCCAAAGCAAAAGATCGAGTATTACATATTTGCCAACCTTGCTCTATTGGCAACACTATAAAAAATGAAAAAGCCGTAAAACTTTTCTGCTTTTTACAAAAGCTGTTGCTATCACACCCTAATATGCTGTGGTAAACTTCGCGTCCGTTATTCGGCGAAGTAAGCAATACTTTTTTAGCGCACTGTTTTAATGCGATAAAAGGTTAGTTTCTGACATACCTTGCCCACACAACAGATTGAAAACCCAAAACACCTAAAAGAATCGTGACTCGTTTTGAACGCTACTGAAATTCGTGCTGCCATCTCCCTTGCATTTGTCTACGTCCTGAGGATGTTGGGCTTGTTTATGGTGATGCCAGTACTGGCAATCTTGGCCAAAGACTACCCTGACTACTCCGCACTGCTGGTTGGTGTGGCTATTGGCGGATATGGATTGACCCAAGCGATTTTACAAATTCCAATGGGTATGTTTTCAGACAAATTTGGAAGAAAACCTATCATTATGGGTGGTTTATGCGTGTTCTGTATTGGCAGTATTATTGCTGCAATGGCAGACAGCATGCTGATGTTGGTGGTTGGTCGAATGTTACAAGGGGCAGGCGCGATTGCTGGCGCTATTATGGCATTGGCCGCTGATGTGAGTCGGGAAAATCAGCGCGCTAAAGTGATGGCGATCATAGGTATTGCTATCGGCTTTTCGTTTTATCTCTCACTTCTTCTAGGTCCTGTAATTGCCAACGCGTATGGCCTGTCGGGAATATTTACTATTACAGCAGTGTTAGCCGCGTTATGTTTGCCTTTGGTTTGGTGGCTAGTGCCAAATGGCGCTAATCACGCGCCTTCTGGTGATACATTGCCGACACTAAAAGATGTATCAAAATTGATCAAACACCCGCAACTTATGCGCTTAAACTTAAGTGTGTGTTTACTGCATATGTTGATCACCTTACTCTTTGTGATGTTGCCAAGCATGTTGGTTGAAGAGCAGCTAGGGTTAGCTTCCCAGTGGCAATGGTATTTGCCCATCTTGATTTTATCGATTGTGGGTTTAAGCCTGTTGATGATGATTAACCGAAAGGTACAAGGCAACACCGTCTTAATGTTAGCCTTACTGTTATTGGCTTTATCTTTTGTTGGTTTTTGGTCGTCTTCAACGCTTTTGTATCTGACAATTTCAGCGGTAATTTTCTTCACAGGCTTTAATTATCTTGAAGCAAATTTACCAGCAATGGTTTCTAATATTGCGCCCGCAGGAAAGAAAGGTTCCGCAATGGGTACCTATGCGAGTTTCCAATTTTTTGGTGCCTTCGCAGGCGGATTAATTTCTGGACTAGTTAACGAATATTTTGTGCCACACTTAGTATTTATTATTGCAATCGCAATATGTGTCGTTTGGTATATTTTACTGATGGGTTTGGATGGTATTGATGGGCTAAAACGTTATACACTTAGCGTTCAGGTCTCTAAGCAACCACAATCAGAACTAAATCAAAAGTTGGCTGCATTAGATGGCGTCAAAGACATCACCATAGTGCCAGAACAAGGGGCAGTTTATCTGAAGGTCGACGCAAATCAATTTGACCTGAGAAAGGCGCAACAAATCGCCAGAACAGAATTTTAATAGGAGTTATCATGGCATCTAAAGGTGTTAATAAAGTTATTCTTGTCGGTAATATTGGACAAGATCCAGAAGTTAGATACATGCCAAATGGCAATGCAGTGGCCAATTTAAGTTTAGCGACCAGCGAAAGTTGGAAAGACCAGCAAGGTCAAATGCAAGAGCGCACAGAATGGCACAGATTAACCATGTATCGCCGTTTGGCCGAAATTGCAGGTGAATACTTGCGCAAAGGTTCGCAAATTTATGTTGAAGGTAAATTGCAAACTCGCAAATGGCAGGATCAACAAGGCCAGGACAAATACACCACTGAAATTATCGTAGACCAGATGCAAATGCTTGGCGGTCGTGGTGGTCAAGGCGAAAACGTGGGTGGCGGATTCCAAAACCAACCTCGTCCACAGCAAGCACCTGCTCAACAGCCTGCTCAGCAACCGCCTCAGCAAGGTAGTCAGCAAAACTATGGTCAACAGCCATACGGCAATGCTCCTCAACAAAACCCTGGTGCAGCACCTGCTCAAAAGCCACCAATGGCTGAGCCGGATTTCGATTTTGATGACGATATTCCGTTTTAATTTCTGAATAGAAATAGAGAAATGCGATTAAAGCCCTTGAACTAAGGGCTTTTTTATTGCGAAAAATTAAGAAATTGCAGTGGTGCGTTTGCCTGATATAAGTTTTGATTTGGCTTGCATATTTTAACAAATGCCAAGTGAAGCGGCTTTAATAAGCACGTTAAGGTGAATCGCCAATACTTGAAGGGAAACAACAAAAAAACCACCTGAAGTACTCAGGTGGTTTCAAATTGTCAATTCAGATTTTTTTAGCCGTTTAGCTTAGTCGCTATCTGCTCTAAGATTTAGAAGCTAACCTGTGTTCTAGCGCCCAATACGTTAACTGAAAAGTCATTCGGAGCACCTTCAACAATGTCCATTGCATTGCTGTAAGAAAGGTGGCCGTATTGAAGCAAGAAACGTACATTGTTAATTGGGGTCCAAATCAGTGATGCCATGTATGCGTCTTGTGTGCCGCCGACAATGTCGCCATCTTCAAGATCTAGACGGTCAAAGCGAAGGTTTACCTGCCATGCACCGATACCACCAGCGCTAACGGGTTCGCTAACTTTTACACCTTTGAAAACGCCGCCTTTGTACTGGCGTGTGTCATTGGTTAGGAAGTAACCTGCTTCAATCGCACCGCCAAAGAATGATGGGTCATCAAATCCATCGCGGTCCACTTTAACAGTATGTACTTCTGCCATTGCATGGAAACGACCAGCGATAACTCCGGCTTCTAAACCATAGCTATTTTCTTTTTGCGCACCGGCAATGCGGTCAGTGTTGATAAAACGTGTGTCTACACTGTGTACCATAGGGCGAGCGCGGTAGCGAACGGTATCTATGCTGTCACCTAAATCGCGCATGTGAAGCGAGCCACCAAAGTGCATTTGCATACCATCAACTTTAGGTGATGCAAAGACGCGAGTGTCTAAGCTAATACTTTCGTTGCCATCGTCAAGGTCATCTAAGTTATCAGTAAAGATACCAGCCTGAACATTTAAACTACCGACTTTGGTCGCTGCAGAAATACCTAATTTGCGTTGAAAGCCAAAAGCATCAGTAAAGGCTGCACGCTCAATGAAGCTACTGTCGTTGCTGCTGGTTAGCTCTTCAAAGCTTTGGAAGTTATTGTGTTGACCAAAGGTAAACTTCCAGTTGTCATTTTTGTAGCTGATGTAGGCGTCAGTCAAAGAAGTGCCGCCGGGTAAATCGGTTTCCAGTTTATAACCAAAGCCACCAGGCATGGTTCCTTGAATACCAATACGTACACGTCGGGCTTCGTTTGAGAATCCTTCGCCTGGAATGTCGATAGTATCTGGCACTGAAGACAAATTGGCAAAATCGTACAACATACGGCCACGAGGTTTCACGCTCCAACCATCTTTTCCTTTTACTTCTGGAGCACCTTTCCAGTTGACAGAAGTAACGTTGCTAGCCGATTCAGTTTTCTTGGCAGGAACCTGAGCATCACTTTTCTGCGTATTTTCAGATTCTGAATTATTCAATTTACTACGAAGCGTAACCACTTCCTGTTCAAGCTTCTTCAATCGCTCGATAAGTGCTGTGGCTTCAGCATCAGATATATTTGCTGCAAATGTAGCGTTTGGCGCTAGGCCAGCCACTAACATGACTGATGCTGCTATTTTTGTATACTTCATAAAAGTGTTCTCCAGTGTGTGCTTTTCTCAAATTGCTGTTAAAAGCTACGTCAAACAACGTGTACGCTGCGGGCCGATTAGTAATTTACGATAAGTAGCAATTTGTTAATGACGGTGGTTGTTTATTCGAATTAACATTTTTACACATTAAACAAGGTCACCCTCAAAAATCGTCCAAGACTATATTTCAGTAATATTACAAAAATATGACAATATGACAGTTATGTGAAAGATTTATTAAAGTCATAGCAGATATTTAATTTAACTGTTGTTGGGCCTCTTTTGGTTCGCAAAAAAAAGCCGCATTATCTAAGTGCGGCTATTTAAACATTATCGCTACCTAAACTTCGTGAAGCTAAGTTTAGCTAGTTTTTCATACTAACGATGAAGTTTCTTTTCTATCTCTTTGATGCTGTCATGACGAACGTCCAATCCACGAACCAGATAAATGATATGCTCAGATAAATTTCGCGCATGGTCGCCGATGCGTTCAAGCGAGCGTAGCGCCCAAATAATATTCATTGAGCGGGTAATCGAGCGAGGATCTTCCATCATGTAGGTAACAATCTCGCGCATGGCGCTTTTGTATTCCCGGTCTACCTTTTTATCTTGTTTGGCAACATCTAGCGCTTTATCTGCGTCAAAGCGAGCAAAGGCATCTAGAGCAGAATTAACCATTTGTTGTACGAGGGCACCCATGTGCCTGACTTCTTCATAGCCACTGGGAGCCGCACCGGATTCGGTTAAAGAGATAGCCATTTTGGCAATCTTTTGTGCTTCGTCTCCGATGCGTTCAAGGTCGCGGGTCATTTTTATCACGGTTAGCACCATGCGTAGGTCAGACGCTGCAGGTTGACGGCGCACCAGCACGGTTGTGCAGTTTTCGTCTAGGGCTACTTCTCGTAAATCCACGTCGTCTTCAATTTGGATAACGCGCTCAGCTAACTGACTGTCACCCGACTCAATGGCTTTTACAGAATCTAAAATTTGTTGTTCAACAATGCCACCCATTTGTAGAACCTGGCTTTTCAGTCCTTCCAAATCAGTATCGAATTGTTGAGAAATGTGTTTGTCCAGATGTATATTTTCCATTTCTAATTTCTCCTAAATTAACCAAAGCGGCCAGTAATGTAGGCTTCTGTCAATGCATGCTCCGGATTTGTAAACACCCGCTGCGTAGCGTTTACTTCTACTAATTTCCCCATATGGAAATAAGCTGTACGATGAGAAACTCGAGCTGCTTGTTGCATCGAGTGGGTGACAATAGCAATCGTAAAGTTTTGACTCAGTTCGGCAATCAACTCTTCTATTCTCGCGGTTGCAATAGGGTCAAGTGCAGAACAAGGTTCATCCATTAATATCACTTCAGGGCTGACGGCGATTGTTCTAGCAATACACAGTCTTTGTTGCTGACCACCAGAAAGTCCTGTACCAGGAGAACTCAAACGATCTTTAACTTCGCCCCACAAACCTGCTCTTTTTAAGCTATGTTCAACGATTTCATCCAACTCGGATTTTCGGCTTGCCAATCCATGCACTTTTGGCCCATATGCAACATTGTCATAGATTGACTTAGGAAAAGGATTGGGTTTTTGGAAAACCATGCCAACACGGGCGCGAAGTGGCACCACATCCTGCTTTGGATGATAGATATCTCTGTCTTCCAGTTTTAGTTCACCGGTGATTTTGCATGACTCTATGGTGTCGTTCATGCGGTTTAGGCATCGTAAAAAAGTGGATTTACCACAACCAGAAGGACCAATCATTGCGACAACTTCATTTTTACCAATGTCTAAGCTGACATCATGAATCGCCTGCTTGTCACCGTAAAAAACGTCTACATTTCGCATAGTCATTTTTGCAGAGTCAGAAAAAGGTGTTCCAACTGTCTGCACATTTTGGATATCTTGATTGATATCAGAATCTTGCTTTATATTTGCTGACTTTTCAGCCGCTGAGGTTTCTTTCATAACTGCTTCCACAATAATTCTCCCACTGTTACCAGCGACGTTCCAGGCGTTTTCTGAGCCAGATTGCTAACGTATTCATTGAAATTAGGAATGCCAACAACACCATAATTGCAGCAGACGTACGTTCAACAAACGCACGTTCTGGGCTGTCGGACCATAAAAATATTTGTACTGGTAAGGCGGTAGCTGGGTCGGCAACGCCTCCGGGTATATCAACAATAAAGGCGACCATTCCAATCATTAACAAGGGGGCTGTTTCTCCTAACGCTTGTGCAAAACCAATAATAGCACCGGTTAGCATTCCCGGCATGGCCAAAGGTAATACGTGATGTAACACAACCTGCATTTTAGATGCGCCCAATCCTAGTGCAGCATCTCTGATGGAAGGAGGCACAGATTTAATTGCTGCTCGACTTGAAATAATAATCGTTGGTAGGGTCATCAAGGTCAAAACTAACCCCCCCACCAGCGGTAAGGAGCGGTGCATTTCAAAGAAGCCAATAAAAATAGACAGCCCCAGTAAACCAAAAATGATTGAGGGTACAGCGGCAAGGTTGTTTATATTGACTTCAATAAAGTCGGTAAATTTATTTTTCGGTGCATATTCCTCTAAGTACACCGCAGCCGCGATGCCAATAGGAAAAGACAAAGCGATGGTAACCAACAACGTGAATAGAGATCCCATCATTGCGCCAAGAATACCTGCTTGTTCAGGTTCACGAGAGTCGCCGGATGAGAAGAACGTTGTATTAAAGCGCTTGACCAAGTGCTCATTGGCAATAAGGGTCTCTACCCAGTTAATTTGCTTCTCATTCAAACGACCGGTGAATGCTTCGCTACCATCATCATTACGACTCTTGTAGTAGGTGTCTACGTCATCATCGGCTAATAACCACACGCCGACGGATTGATTCAACAGCGTAGGATCATCTTCGAGTTTTTCACGTAGGTTAAATCCTGCACCATTACTCACTAATGCATATAGGCTGCGTCTATCACGGCGACCATTGGCATCGGTAAATTGTTCTCTTAAAGCTGTTCGAATAAGACCAGTGTAATCAGCGCGAGCTATCTGACCTGGGTCGCTGATGTCATCAATCTCCAAGGACTCGGGATCAAATTCAACTTCAAGGTAAACATAAGTTTGTAAAAAGGCAGAGTGGCCTTTACCAATGATGTCGGTAAATAGCAGCACCACACAACTCAAACCAAACAAAATTGCTGCAATACCATAGGCCTTGAAGCGCTTTTCAGCACGATAACGTTTGGCCAGATTCTTGTTAACCAAATCGATTGTATTGGTTTTATTAGTTTGTTTATCCACTGTATTCATACTCATTTGATATTACTCGTACTGCTCGCGATACTTCTTCACTACATGAAGTGCCACGTAGTTGAGTATCAAGGTGATCAAGAAGAGCATTAAACCAAGGGCAAAGGCCGAAAGTGTTTTTGGACTATTAAATTCTTGGTCTCCGATCAAAAGTTTCACAATTTGAACGGTTACCGTCGTCACAGATTCCAGCGGGTTTGCGGTGAGGTTTGCTGCCAAACCTGCCGCCATGACGACTATCATTGTTTCACCAATCGCTCTCGATACTGCAAGTAAAACACCTCCAACAATACCTGGTAGTGCAGCAGGAATAACCACTTTTTTGATGGTTTCCGACTTAGTAGCACCCAAACCAAATGAACCGTCTCGCAGCGATTGTGGCACCGCGTTGATGACATCGTCAGACAAAGAAGAAACAAAAGGAATTATCATCACACCCATAACTAATCCGGCAGCCAGGGCACTTTCTGAAGATACATCTAGTCCAAATATTCCACCAGTATCACGGACGAATGGTGCTACCGTCAAAGCCGCAAAGAAGCCATAAACTACGGTTGGGATACCCGCAAGTACCTCAAGCATAGGTTTGACTGCCATACGCACTTTAGGCGCCGCATATTCAGAAAGATATATGGCAGACATCAAACCTGCAGGCACTGCGATTAACATTGCAATCAAAGAAATTAGCATGGTACCAGCAAACAAGGGTATCGAACCGAATGCGCCGGAACTTCCAACTTGATCAGCGCGCAGCGCCATTTGTGGGCTCCATTCCATGCCAAATAAAAAGTCAGTGACTGGGACACTTTGGAAAAACTTCAAAGATTCAAACAGTACCGACAAGACGATACCTGCAGTAGTAAAGATAGCGATACTTGCACATAACAAAAGCAAACCTTTAAACGCTCTTTCAACTTGCACACGAGCACGCAACTTGGGTTTGATCTGCAGCCATGCAAAAAATGTTAACGCCACCGCGAGAAGTATAAAAAGCCCCGTAATGGCATTTTGACTCAATGCATTTAGCTCATTTAACCTTGCAGCAGCTTCGATAATATAAGGTTCAGTGTTTAGGCCATTTGTACCACTAGCGGCGATATTGCCAACGGTATTTAGTAACAATCTCATGTCATTGTCGGCAAGCTGTTGTTGGGCAGCCGGTAACATCTGAATGATACTTTGCTGTATGAAGTAATCATCAAATAACACCCACAATGACAGCACAATTAGGCTGGGTATGCCGCACCATAAGGCTGTTAGTGCGCCATAATAAGAAGGCAGGGAGTTCAGGTTTTTTATCCCGCCATGGTTGGCACTGACGGAAATAGACCGATTTCTACCAACAAAAAACGCCGTTGCTATTAATAGCAGCCCGACGAGTAATAACATTGATGTACTCATAACACCTCAAAACTTCGCACAAATAAGATGGAAAATTGCCGCAAAAATCCAGCCACAGTTGACGATAAAAAGCCAGCCTCATGGGAGAGGCTGGCTCAATTTTCAATTCAATCCCTCCATCCATTGAAGGGTACGTTGTATATTTTACACTATAATGAAAGGTTTTTGAGTGTCTTCACATCTGATTTAACGTTTTTGCGCATATCATCGCCAAGCGGGATCATACCCTTTTCAGTCAAATAGCCTTCTTCTCCGAATGCTTTGTTGCTGGTGAACTCAGCCAAAAACTCTGTAATACCTGGGATAACACCCACGTGAGCTTTTTTCACATAGAAGTAAAGTGGCCTTGAAACAGGGTAATCACCATCAGCAATTGAATCAAAAGTTGGCTCAAAACCATTAATCTTTGCGCCTTGAATCTTGTCGATGTTTTGATCAAGAAAGCTGAAACCGAATATGCCCAATAGGTTAGGATTGGCGTTCAGTTTTTGAACGATTAGGTTATCATTTTCTCCAGCTTCGATAAAAGTTCCGTCTTCGCGAACTGTGTGACAAACAGCTTTATATTGATTTTTAAGCTTTTTAGACAACTCGCTATCGCCAGCTTTGCCCGCTGCCTTAGACTTTTTGTTTAGATCAGCGATCCAATCAATCTGCTTACAACCGCCTTCTAGTGCCAATTCGGCAAAGGCATCACGGGTGCCAGATGTTGGTGGTGGACCTAACACCTCAATTTCGCGATTTGGAAGAGCAGGGTTTACCTGGTTCCAAGTTTTATATGGGTTCTCAACTAAAGTCGCTGAACCATCTGGATTAGGAACGTCTTTCGCCAATGCCAAGAAAAGATCTTTAGTAGTGAGAGTCATTTGATTCGCGTCAATAGAGTTGCCTAACACGATGCCGTCATAGCCAATCAGCACTTCTACTACGTCGGTAACACCATTATCAGCGCACAATTGTACTTCAGATGCTTTAATTCGACGTGATGCGTTGGCAATATCTGGAAATTGAACGCCAACACCTTGACAAAATAATTTTAGACCGCCGCCTGAACCGGTAGATTCTACTTTAGGCGTTTTAAACTGTGTAGATTTTCCAAAGCGCTCCGCTACAACCGTTGAGAACGGATATACGGTGGAAGAACCAACGACATTAATATAATCACGTGCGGCGTGAGCAGCATTCATAGTAAATGTTGAAGATAATGCAATCGCTGCAATTAATAGAGGCTTTTTCATTTTACTTTCCAAGCATTCGTTTTAAATTCGAACTGGAGTATATTGCAGCTTTATGACACTTTTGTTACAGCTGAAGATTTAATTCACATCACGGGTCTGAATCTTTTTTATCAAAGTACCCTGGGTCGCTTGGCCCTAACAAAATTTTTGTCGATGGGCGCGTGCTGATTCTGCACTACAAGGCTTGAATAACTATCAACACGCTTAAGCTTAAAGATGCCGACTAACTTGTCGTTTGACGAGGATGATTAAGTCGCCTTCTTGCGAAGATTAACACCATTGCCAATAAGATAGTCCAAGGGGGTGGTTCTGGTACGTCGATTGCCACATTGGAAAGGCTCCAATTTGCATAGACTGCCAACTCGGTAGGTGGGTCCACCGGGGGTAATGGTCTGGGTCTTCCGAGGCCTGGCGCCAAAGGGGTAGTATTACCCAACGTCACGCTATCGCCATTGATTGACGCGACGTTTACCGCCCGGGCTACACTTACCTCGGTTTGACTTACGTCAAAAGGTGTCATGACTTGGCAGATGTCCGCGTTTTCACATCCCAGTGTCGTCAGCGGCAAAGAATCAAATAAGAAATTATTCAAGTCGATCAGCACAAAATCCAGCAGTGCCACCGAAAAATCAAAGGCTTCAACATCAGATATGGCGTCTAAGCCAGTGGCATCACCAAATATATCGGTGAAAGATCGGTCATCAAATTCAACATCGTACAACAGGCCATTCACGCTAATATTTCGAGCAGCAACTAAGGTTCCTTGATTGTCGACCTCCAGCAACACATTGTCGACGCCTGTGGGTATCAGTATCGCCCAACTACTGAAAGAAATAAGACTGGCAAGTAAAGCGCCGCATATTATGCGCGATAATCTACAAAAAATTGTCCATTTCATCATTTTACTCCTGCTTTTAAAATATTACGGCAAGGTATGAGGTTTGTTGATTGATCACTTGCCGTATTTTATATAGCGAGAACCTGAGGCAAAAACCTTCAAACTAATTGTCCAAGATAATTGATATTATAGGCTAATATTTAACCAGTTAAGGATCTGGAGGCCTTTACGTGTCGATTATGTTGGAGAATTTCGTTGAATATCAAACCAGGCGCTAGTCATGGGAGATGAGCTTTGGCATAAAGCCAAATCACTGTTCTATGAGGCCTTAGAGCGGCCGATTGAATCACGTGTAGCCTTTGTTAAACAACAGGCCCAAGATCAAGAAGCGTTGTTCAAAACCGTCCTGGGTATGTTGGAAGCAGAAAGTGATGATGGAAAAAGTGACCTGTTTGATGCCATATCTTCTCAAACGTCCCAAGCTTTACAAGATATTTACGATATTCCTCAAGGCACCCACATTGGCAATTTTTCGATTATCAGAAAACTTGGCGAAGGAGGCATGGGGGCTGTTTATTTGGCAAGTCGGGCGGATGACAGCTATGAACAGGAAGTGGCCATCAAACTGTTGCATGCCGATATGCAAAATGACTTTGCGCTGTCTTATTTTCAATCAGAGCGGCAGATTTTAGCTGATCTCGATCACAGAAATATTGCAAGATTATTAGATGGCGGAACCACAGAATATGGTGTGCCCTATCTAGTGATGGAATACATAGTTGGCAAACCTCTCATGGAATATATTGAAGAATCCGAGCTCGGGCTAAACCAACGATTAGGATTATTTCTACAAATATGCGACGCAGTTGGGTTTGCTCACCAAAATTTGATCATTCATCGCGATCTAAAACCAGCCAATATTCTGGTAACAGATAAAGGTGGTATCAAACTATTGGATTTTGGTATAGCGAAAATTGAACAAGACAGTCTGGCTTATGACAATGAGGCGGCAAAAGGCGTTACTCCACATACTCCAGAGAGTGCCAGCCCAGAACAGATTTTGAATGAAAAAATCACAACTCGCAGTGATATCTATGCGTTAGGCGTGATGCTTTATCGAATGTTGAGTGGACATTCTCCTTACCATGCATATCTGCAAGACCAAGAAAAACTCCGAAAAGCCGTATTGCAGGTGACACCTGTGGCGCCTAGTCAAATAGCCAAAAACACCATGATGGGCAAAAAAATGCAGCCTGAGCTTGATGCGATTGTTGGGTTTGCAATGCAAAAAGATCCGCAAAATCGCTATGAGTCAGTTGCCGATATCGCTTTGGATATCCGTCATTTTATGCGTAAAAAGCCAGTGTCGGCGTTGCCTAATAGCTGGTGGTATAGCTGCCGTTGTTTTATTCGGCGTAACACTCTGACGTTTAGCGTAATCAGCTTGTTTAGCGTTTTGACAATAGCGTCTGCCATTACCATGAGCATTCAAGCCCATCTTATTGCACAAGAGCGAGACAAAGCACAGTGGGAGAAAGAGAATGCGCAACAGGTTTCAGAGTTTCTATTTGATCTATTTGAAAACGTTGATCCAAGTGTCACAGATGGAGAAACCCTGACGGCCAGTGAGCTATTGGAAAAAGGTGAGCAGCGTTTAGTGGAACGACTACAAGACCAGCCTCGTCTTAAAGCCAATTTATTACAAACCATCGCATTGGTGTTCACTGAATTAGGGATCCGTGACAATGCCGTAAATACCATGCAACGTGCGCAGGCTATTCGTGCCCAAGCCTTTGGCAAAGATGATCTAGATTACCTCGATGGGCAAAATCAAATCCTGACAATCATTGATGACTTTGGTGAAGCGGACGAAAGTATATTTGAATTAGCCAAACGCACGTTAGAGCAAGTAAAAAGGTTAGATTCAGGTGACAGTGAAACCTTAGCCTACGCCTACCACAATGCCTCATTGATGAATGTTTTACATGGTGACCTGCGTGAAGCGGTTACCCTAGGAAACCAGGCTCTTGACATGTTTTCTCGGGTATTTGGACGCGAGCATGAAGGGGTGGTGGCAAGTTTAAGTGTGATTTCTACCTCTCACTACTATTTGGGTAATTATGAGCCTGCGGAAACAACAGCTCGCCAAGCTGTAGAATTATCCATTGAATTGCATGGTGAGCTGCATAGTCAGTCGATTGCTATCATGGGAAACTTGGCAGAAACACTAAAAATGCAAGGCAAAAATGACGAAGCTGAAGCATTCTATAAAAAGAGTTTGCAGCTTTCCCAAAAGGTTTTTCCTGAAAACAGTATTTACATCATCGATGCATTAAATTATCTGGGAATGTTTTACCGTCATATAGGTGACTACCCAAACGCACAACTATATCTAGAACAAGCTGCGGAAAAAGCCCGTGGTGCCTACGACGATGATTCTTGGCTGAAAGCCTATTTCATCAGCAATGCTGGCAGTATGCAGGCACAAAATGGTGAGTTCACAAAAGCCCTCAATACAGTCGAACAGGCAATCGCGATTTACCAAAACGTATTTGAACAACCTACTGCTTATGAGTTGTCCAGCCGTTTATTGTATGGAGAAGTTCTATTGGGGTTGGGCCAAGTTCAAAAAGCGTATAACTACCTTTTAGCAAATAAAGAACTGCAACAGCAATACTTCCCAGACAACCGCAGAATGTTACTTCGATTCGACAGTGCGTTGGGGGAAGCTTTGTGTCGTCAAAACAAATACGAAGAGGGGATGGCAATTTTGAATGATGTCTTAAATGCGTTTACATCATCGTTTCCAAGTGATCGCTTTAATATCGAAAAAACCCAGAAAAGGCTCGATAGTGCGATGGATTCTTCGCAAATTTGAATCAGCGTCAATGTTATTGACGAAAACGCAAATTGTTTCGACTCAGTTGCTCAATGGTTGTCTTACCCATAAGCTTCATGTCTCTTTCAAGTTCCTTATTCATCAGCTCAAGTGCCCGTTCAACCCCCACCTGTCCTGCTGCGGCAAGGGCAAAAAGATACATTCGGCCAATGCCTACCGCCTTTGCTCCGATTGAAAGTGCTTTTAAAACGTGAGTGCCACGCTGTATGCCTGAATCAAAAAGCACATCAATTTCGTCGCCTACTTCGTCAACAATTTCTGATAGTTGGTCAAAGGAACTACGTGAGCCATCTAATTGACGACCCCCATGATTTGAAACAACAATTCCAGTACATCCTATTTCTACCGCTCTTCTGGCATCTTGGCGACTCATTACCCCTTTTAAACAGAATTGACCATCCCACTGTTCGACCATTTGTGCTACATCATCCCAGTTCATCGATGGATCAAGCATATTGGTAAAGTAGTCGCCAATGGAGCTCACTCCCGCACTCATATCAACGTGGCTGTCTAATTGAGGTAAACTAAATTTTTCGTGCATGAAATAATTCATCGCCCATGCCGGCTTGAGGGCAAATTGGACTAGACCATTGAAATTGAGGTGAAAGGGGATGGAAAACCCGGTGCGTAAATCCCGTTCGCGATTGCCACCGGTAATTGAATCAACCGTCAACATCATGACCGGCACGCCAGCAGATTTTGCTCGCGCTAACATCACTTTATTCAGTTCTCGATCCTTATGAAAATAAAATTGGTAAGCCTGGGGGGTGTCTACTTGTTGAGCAATCTCTTCGATACTCACTGTACCTAGGGATGAAACTCCAAATAAAGTGCCATATTTCTGGGCTGCTGCCGCTACTGCCCTTTCCCCTTGATGGTGAAATAAACGCTGCAAAGCAGTGGGTGAGCAATACACAGGCATATCCAGCTTCTGTCCAAGAACTGTCACAGATAGATCAATAGACGATACTCCAGCTAATACATCTGGAACAAGATCACACTGTTCAAACGCAAGGGTATTGCGTCGATAAGTCGATTCGTCGTCTGCGCCGCCATCGATATAGTGGAAAATGGGGCCGGGCAAGCGCTTTTTGGCCAGTTTGCGAAAATCGTGGAAATTGTGACAGTCTTTTAAGCGCATATTTTGCCGATGCTCAGATTGCTCATAAGATTAGGTTATCACTATAGCCTGAGCATGAGATAAGAAACATCTTGATATTACAATGTTGTCGGACACTTAGGTTTCAATGCGCCTGAGTTTCTTTTTCTAAAAAGAGTCACTACTCAGACGAATTTGCACGCAACGCTTTGATCAAGTTAGCCACAGCTTTTGGCTGTTCAACTTGGAATAAATGCGCCTCGGTATCTGTCTCCACGTAAGAATTATTAGTGCTTAGTTTGGCCAGCGACTGATAATAGGCTTTTGCATCTTTTTGCCAGGCAATTAAGCCTTCTTTGGCGTCGGTTTCATCAGTATTTTGTATGTAGTGACTCTCAAATTGTGTATCAACGATACTGGTGGGTATTTGCTTGGGCCAATTTAACTGCGACGCTGATTGCAAATCCTCTTCGTAGCGGGCTATCTCACGGAAAAGATTCAATTGATTGTTGAGCAAAAGTCGCGTTTTAAAAATCGAATCTACATAATCCCAATCCATAGAGTCAGGTTTTCCTAAGGCTTGTAACACTGCCAAATCTGCGGCATTTTTCTGCTCTACGCGAGGGGTGTATTTACCTTGGGAAATATAGTCTAAATACTGACTAAGGTTGTCTTTAAACGGCTTTGCATCAGCAACATATCGTGCGATAGAAAAAGGCGTCAGCACATCAGGGTCAATGAGTAGCGCATTGTCGATGGCGCGCTGCTGGGTATAGGTTGAAAAATAGATTTGTGCGCTGATATTGCCGCTAGCAAAAGACACGAGCGTTGCGTCATTGATAGCGTAATGAGTGAGAACTAAATGCATATCCGTTGCAAAATGATCATAACCAACTGGTGCGTCGGGTGTATCGAGAATTTGACCTGCACGGTCTATCACCAACACACGATAATCCTTAGCTAAAACCTTAGCGTTTGCAGCAAACCAGGCCGAGTCCGAGTGCCAAGTATCTATGGGACCAGATATCATCACAATCCATGGACGTTCTTGGTCTGTCGTATCACCCCATGTCGCCACATGTATCGGGTGCTCATCAACCATGAGAGTTTCATGTTGTGCCATACTCTGAGGACTAGCGTTGACGCTTGGTGCACCAATTATGAAGGTTAAAAATAATATATCTTTCAACGCTTTAACGGATTTCATTGTTTTTCTTCTCGTCGTTGTAATGCACCCATCATTGCATATTGAACGGGTCATAAGAGCAAAAAAAAAGTTCAGTTGACGAAATTTCTAGACAAGTAACAGCAAAAATTTAGTCCATCAGATGAAGCAAACATACATTTAGCGTTTTTCGTCTGCTGGTGAAACACTGATTAGGGGGCTTTTTTTGTAGCACTTTTGAACAAAGTTTGATGTAATGGATTGATAATAAATAAATTATAAAATAAAGCGTGATCTATGCATGCAGGCTGGCGTCAATATTTCAAGCAACGCTTAAGAAAACCATCTAGTTATTATTCGGTTGGACTTGAATTTGGGATTGATTCCATTCAAGTTTCAGTGTTGCGGAAAGACAAAGAATCTGTGCGTTGGGTGAAGCAACAGCTATTGCCTGCACACGATTGGGTGACTCATCTTAGTCGCTATGTTGCAAACGAATCGCTAACTAACACGCCCTGTCATGTTGTGATGGCTGCGAGTAAATATCAGGTTTTACAAGTCGATAAGCCTCAAGTAGATGCCGCTGAAATGTCACAGGCTCTGGTTTGGAGCGTTAAAGATCTGGTTTCCCATCAAGACGAACTCACCGTAGATTATTTTGAATTACCTGCTCAAAGCGCCGGTGCTAACAAAGTCAATGTCGTCGCCTTACCTGAATCTGAAGTCGAGCAGATTACCGATGGCGTCACTGAGGCCGGGCTCGAACTGCAAAGTATTGGTATTTTGGAGCTAGTTGTTGCCGACATGGTCAACAGCAATGACGACGCTATTTTAACGCTTGTCCAAGAAGCAGGACAAGACATCTGCTTAAATATTATTAAAGATGGTCAGGTGTATTTCTCCCGTCGACTTCGCGGATACGAAAACTTGTCAACTTTCAGCGAGCAGGAATTGCAAATGGGCGTTGGCGACAATCTTAGTGTTGAGATCCAGCGCTCCATGGACTACTTCGAGAGTCAGTTGCGCCAAGCGCCAGTTAAGCGCATATTGATGGGTATTGAATCTCAACATTTAAACAAACTCACAGAGATCATGGCGCAGCTAACGTTTATGACTGTAGAACCTCTGTCTATAGATATTGAAAAAGTCGATGACTTAGAATACCGCAGCGGCTTGCTAGGTAGTTTAGGTGCCGCTTTTATGCAGTCGAATGGATTGAGTTATGAAAAATAGAATTAACTTTTTCCGAGAAGACCTAAAACCGAAGATTGTACTACTCAATCTTAACTTCGTTGTGGCGTTATCGTTACTTGCCGTGTTAGTCATTGTTGGCGGCTGGGTTTGGGCAAATATGCAAGTTAACAACAGTAATCGCCAAGTGGATGAATTGCTGGCGTCGGTCAAACAAAAGAAAGCCTTAGTTGATACCTTAATTGAAGCGAAAGATTCTCGAACGCAAGATATGTCGATTATTGCGGCAATTGAAGCCCATCAGCAGGAACTGAATGTTAAAAAGACCATTCTTGAGGAATTGGGGAGTCGTGAATCCCAAAGAAGTAACGGTTTTTCTGCACTGATGACTGACTTAGCGTCACATCATCAACCGTCTTTGTGGCTGACAAATATCCGATTAGACGAACGAAAGCTATATTTACAAGGGACTGCAACGGACTCCGAAGCGCTTCCTCGCTGGGTAAATAAACTCGCGCAGGCTGATTATTTTAGTGGCAAAGAATTTGCCGGCGCCAGAATGTTCAGAAATGAAAAAGAAACACTGAGTTTTGTGCTGAGCTCTGAGCTAGATGATGTGAAAGGGGACGGTCAATGAGCGCGGCGCCGGTGAATCGTTATGAACAATTGCAAGGCAAATTTATTGCATTGACAGAGCGAGAGCGCGTACTGACACTTGTGGCACTGTTATCACTCATATTACTCGGCGGTTACGTGCTTTTTGTAGAGCCTTCTTTGATTGAGTGGGATAAAAGAAAAGCAGAAGTTCAACGTCAGACCTCTGAAATAACCCGATTAGATGCGCAGTTGGCGGGCCTAACGTTGGCGTTGCAAGAAGACCCTAATGCGCCGATTAAAGCGCGCTTGGAAAATCTGAAACGACAAATCAGCGAAGCAGACACTTCATTGGCGCAACAAACTGAAGATTTGGTTCCGGCACATCAAATGCCAACGTTGCTGGAAAACGTATTTGCACAATTTGCTAGCCTCAAGCTAATGGAAATGCGTTCAATTGCCCCCACCGCAATGTTAGTGCTTGATGACGAAAACTCGCAAACAGACGTGAATTTGTATCAACACGGTGTGCAATTAACTTTGCAAGGTACCTACTTTGATATTCAACAATATTTGCAGCGGGTTGAAGCCCTTCCTTATCAATTTTATTGGAAAAAGTTTACCTATGAGGTAGAGGAATATCCAAATGCGCAAGTTACGATTGAGATTTACACATTAAGCACAAGCCGAGCCTTTATTGGAGTGTGGAGTAATGAATAGAGTATTCTACAACACCCTCCTAGCCGCTGCGTTTGCGTTAAGCAAGGGGGCCATTGCCCAGCAGATGGTTGATCCCACTCAGCCTCAGGATTTTATACCAACGACTGCAGCGAACAGTGAAGCTTCTGGCGGCGCGACCGCCATCATTATTTCGGCGGTATTTATTAATGGTGAACGTAAAACAGCTGTGATCAACGGTGACACTGTCACCGAAGGACAAACGTGGCAAGGTAACAAAGTCAAAAAGGTTCATAAAGGTGGTGTCGTGCTAGTCATGCAAGGGCGCGAAACGGAACTTTTCATCAATCAACATTCAATTAAAAAAGATGCATCGAATGACTTCTAAGCACATTTTTATAATAGGACTGGCGCTGTCTTTATTTGGTTGCCAATCAACTTCTGATTCAACCAAAGGGCCCGCAGCATCCTCAATGGAAAAAGCGCTGGAACAGCAGGTTGAGGCTATGCGCAATGAGCAGGCAAAACCCCTTGATACATTGCCCGATGCAGTGAGCCAAGCGTTGTTGCCTGAACAAAATAGTTCACAAGATCCGTTGTTTGGCGAGGAAAAGTACGACATTAACGCCAAATCTGTTGACGCCATTAGCTTTTTTGCAGGATTGGTGTCTGACACACCCTACAGCGTTGCAATTCATCCTGATGTAACGGGAACAATTTCACTAAATCTCAAGCAAGTTTCCTTGGACCAAGTATTCAATTTGGTGTCTGATCTGTACGGTTACGACATTCAAAAACTTGACCAAATATTTCGCGTCTTCCCATCGGGTATTCGCACCGAAACCTTCCCGGTGAATTATTTGCTGATGCAGCGTGATGGTATGACCCAAACCAGCATAGCATCAGGTGGAGTCACGCAAGCAGAAGGGAATAACGGTAATAGCGGTGGCAATAATGGCGCCAACAATTTTAGTGGCAATTCAACCAACGGCAACAATATTGGTGGTGGCTTAAGCAGCAATCAAATCAACGGTACGAATATCAGTACCCGTACTGAAACAGACTTTTGGAAAGACTTACAAGCTACCTTGCAATCGATGATTGGTTCTGAAGATGGCCGTATGGTGATGGTCACTCCTCAGGCTGGACTTGTCACCGTGCGCGGAATGCCCAACGAAATTAAAAGTGTCAGAGAGTTTCTAAAAGTCTCGGAAGAAATTGTTAAACGTCAGGTGGTGTTGGAAGCGCGTATTATCGAAGTGTCATTAAGTGATGAATATCAACAAGGTATCAACTGGAATCAAATCGCTGATCGTGGCGGAAGCACCGAATTTACTTTCTCTACAACGGCGGGCACATTTGGCAATGGTATTACAGCGGCCTTAGGTGGGATCACCAGCTTATCCTTTTTGAATGATGACTTTTCCGGCGTCTTGTCACTACTTGAAACTCAAGGAAATGTGCAGGTGCTTTCCAGTCCTCGAGTGACTGCGACGAACAATCAAAAAGCCGTTATCAAAGTAGGGGACGACGAGTACTTTGTTACCGAAGTGTCGAACCAGAATACCATCACTTCTGGCAGCACAACGGTAACGCCTAACATTGAACTGACTCCATTTTTCTCAGGTATCGCGTTAGATGTGACACCACAAATTGATGAAAACGGCGGTGTGCTTTTACACGTTCATCCTTCGGTTATTGAGACCGATGAACAGGAAAAGGTAATTACCCTGAATGAGGAGCGTTTTGTGCTGCCATTAGCGCAAAGCAATATTCGTGAATCTGACACCGTTATTCATGCAAACTCCGGCGAAATCGTGGTCATTGGCGGTCTGATGCAATCAATGGTGTCAGAGCGGGATTCAAAAACTCCATTTTTGGGTGACATTCCGCTAATTGGGAATTTATTCAAAAGTAAGAATGACGTAGAAACGAAAAAAGAATTGGTGATCTTGCTCAAACCCACAGTGGTTGATGCCAATACCTGGCGTCAGCAGCTCAAGCAAAGTCGAGATCAAATGGCAGACTGGTTATACGTGGAATAACGACATGTACCTGTACCATTACGGTATAAAGGAATTACCGTTTACACTAACGCCGAATACAAGTTACTTCTTTGGGCTGCCCAGTCACAAAGAAGCTATTGCTGTGTTGGTGACGGCCTTAAAAACTGGTGAGGGTTTTATTAAAGTCACCGGCGAGGTGGGTACAGGGAAAACACTCATATGCCGTAAGTTGTTGAATGAGCTTCCCAAAGATTTTGTCACCGCTTACATTCCAAACCCTTACTTGAGCCCCGCAGAATTGAGACGCTCTGTAGCCAGCGAACTCAATGTCGCCCTTACCGATCATGCTGACCAACAGGAATTCACCCATCGAATACAACAACGCCTTATTCATATTCATCAAGAGAATAAGGGGGTGGTGCTGATCATTGATGAGGCCCAAGCATTACCTATGGAAAGCATTGAAGCACTGCGTTTGATGACGAATTTGGAAACAGAGTCACGCAAATTGTTGCAGGTTGTACTCTTTGGCCAACCAGAGTTGGACGAAAAATTAGCTTTACCTGAACTTCGTCAACTTAAACAGCGCATTACGTTCTCGTATAACTTGCGCTTAATGGACGACGACCAGGTTTATCAATACGTTAGACATCGAATGGCGGTTGCAGGTTATCAAGGGACAGAAATTTTCAATCGAAAATGTTGCAAAAGACTATTTCGTGCTAGCAAGGGCACACCGCGAATTGTTAATGTGCTTTGTCACAAAGCGCTTATGCTTGCTTACGGAGAAGGCAAACAAGCAGTCACATTGCAGCATATTGATATGGCGATTAATGATACTGAAGCCGCCGTCATACCTAACAGACATCTTAATTTGATCATAGCGATTTCATTGATGTTGTTAGTTGCTATTGGGTTCACCTTCATTTACGAAAGGTGGTGGCAATGAGTGTGGTCAATAAAATGCTTCAGGATCTTGAAGCGAGAAAAACTGAACCCAACTCGACAGCTGATTACCAGCCACCTGCTGCGAGCAAATCCGCACGTCCTTGGATTTATGGGCTACTGGCTATCATTGTACTGGTCTTTGCTGCGTGGATGATTTTAGATCCCCAGCAACAAGAGCAACGCCAAAATAGCCAGACGGTGCAAGTCCAACCCCTGGATACTGGAGAGTTGTCAGACCAAGTAAATAGTGCAGAATCTCAAGTGGACAGCTCCGTCACAGTACACAGCAATTTATCGACAGATGAGCTTGAAGAACCTCAGACTCAACAACCATCACAAACTGCTCCGTTAAGCGCAGAACAGCTTCAAGCATATAGCTTTAATCAAAATACTCCTGCTGCCCAACAGGCGAATGCACAAGCGTTGAAAGAGCTAGATGAACTCGTTAATGAAGAGTCTGAACTGTCTCAAATGAAACAGGCCAAGATGCAACCTTCAATGAATGAAACAGAGGCCGATTCATTTGATGATGGGTTGGCTGACAGCCAGTCATCTTCCTCAGCAGTCATGGTCAAATCTCGGTCTTCAGCAACTTCTACGGATACCCAACCCGAAACGCAGAGCATTGATGACCAACAGGGGGAATTTCGGGTTCGTAGCAGTCAAAGTGTCGAAACCCTAGACGGTCTTAAACAACAAGTACAGATTGCCCTTAAACGTGGCGACGAAAACGAAGCTATTGAATTGCTAACCAAGCTACTGCAAAAAGCGCCAGACAATATTGCGGCACGTAAACGACTCGCTGCGATGCTATTTGGCCAAGGCAAACACTTGCAGGCAGACGACGTATTGCAAAAAGGTGTATTGGCGCATCCTGATGATCACGACCTGAGATTAATGCAAGCGCGTTTATGGGTGCAAATGAAGAACCCATCCAAGGCCCATGAACTGCTCAACGCCTATCAAGTTTCAGCAAAGTTAGCGCCGGATTATGTGTCGTATCGTGCTTCTTTAGCGCAGCAAGTTTCACGTTTTGATGCTGCGAAAGCTGACTATTTAAAGTTGACACACAGTCAACCTGCAAATGCGCGATGGTGGCTGGGATTAGCGGTAGCTGAGGAAAGGTTAGGCAATTTACAACCGGCATTGCAGGCATATCAAACTGCAAAAGGTCTGGATCAATTATCTGTTGAGGTAGATAAGTTTGTTGAACAACGAATACAGTATTTGGCAGGGATAAATTAATGCAGCAACCGAAAGCCAAAATCCGCTTAGGTGATTTGTTAGTTCAAAACAACATCATCAATGAAGAGCAATTGATGCAAGCCTTGTCTGCACAACGAGAATCTGGCCGCAAACTTGGCGCAGTGCTTGTTGAACAAGGCTTTGTATCAGAACACGATTTGTTGACTTTCCTGTCTCAGCATTTAGATGTGCCCTTGATAAATATTCCCGAATACAGCGTACAGGCAGAAACGGTCAAGATGTTGCCCGAAGTTCAAGCGCGCCGCTATCGCGCTATCGTGCTTGAAGACCAAGGCGATACACTGTTGGTTGGCATGAGTGACCCGGCAGACATCAACGCAGTCGACGCGCTTTCTGGACTGCTTCCTAAACCCATCAAGTTAGCGGTCGTGGCACAAGCTCAGCTATTTGATGCTTACGATAGTTTTTATCGCCGCACTGAAGAAATTGCTTCTTTTGCACAAGAGTTAGCAGAAGAGTATCAAAGTGATGAAGAATTCGATTTCACTAGTGGTTTGGAAGGCGAACAAGACACTGCAGTTGCTCGTTTGTTGCAATCCATTTTTGAAGATGCCGTGCAAGCAAAAGCCTCAGATATTCATATTGAGCCGGACGAAGGGATGCTGCGTATCCGCCAGCGCGTGGATGGTATCTTGCAAGAAAATATCATCAAAGAAAAGAACATTGCTTCTGCATTAGTGCTGCGTTTAAAGCTGATGTCGGGGTTGGATATTTCTGAAAAACGTCTGCCCCAAGATGGCCGCACGCAAGTGAGAATTAAAAATCACATTGTTGATGTGCGTATATCGACAATGCCGGTGCAAAATGGCGAATCTGTGGTCATGCGTTTGCTTGATCAATCTGCAGGATTACTGACCCTTGACCAAACAGGTATGCCAGGGCCTTTATTGCGCCGATTCAGAACGTTATTGCAGCGCCCCCACGGCATGATCCTGGTAACGGGACCAACAGGATCTGGTAAAACAACTACGCTTTATGGAGCCATGAGTGAGCTGAATAAGCCGGAAAGTAAAATTATTACGGTCGAAGATCCTGTGGAATATCGATTGCCCCGAATTAATCAGGTACAAATCAACAATAAAATTGACCTAAGCTTTTCCAACGTACTACGGACTACCCTGCGTCAGGATCCAGACATCATTATGGTTGGTGAGATGCGTGATACTGAAACTGTTGAAATCGGACTTCGCGGTGCATTAACTGGTCACTTGGTATTATCAACACTGCATACCAATGATGCCATCAGCAGTGCGATTCGCCTGTTAGACATGGGCGCTCCAGGCTATTTGGTCGCCAGCTCATTGCGAGCCATCGTTGCGCAACGCCTGGTTAGGCGAATATGTGACAATTGTAAGGTTGATTATCATCCGAGTGAAGACGAATTGTTTTGGTTAGGCAATATCGACCCAAGTGCAAAAACTGCAACATTCAAGCAAGGTAGCGGTTGTCAGAATTGTAACCAACGAGGCTATAAAGGTCGGGTAGGTGTATTCGAATTGCTCGAAATGACGGAGGCGATGATGGATGCACTCAAGGCTTCTGATACTGTTGCCTTTAGCAAAGCGGCAGAATCTAACCCCAATTATGCGCCTTTGGCGAGTGTTGCGTTGTCCTATGCAAAAATGGGCTTCACAACGGTTGAAGAAGTCTTGCGATTAGTCGAAATGGTTGCAGAAACTGACAAAAGTAGTGAAAAGAGTGAGACAGCAAAAGAAGCTGAGGTAGAGGGTGATGGCACAGTTTAGTTACACAGGGCGAGCAGCCAACGGTGAACTAATCAGTGGCTTAATAGAAGCCGCAGATGCCAACATGGCCGCTAAATCCTTGGCGGGTCGCAATGTTATTCCGTTAAATATTTATGAAGCGGCTGGGGAAGACACTGTCGTTGCCCAAGGTAAAGACATTGGCTTTTTTACACCCAAAGTCAGTTTGGAAGATTTGGTCATTTTTGCCCGGCAAATGTATTCATTGACGCGCTCCGGTATCCCCATTTTACGGGCGGTCAATGGTTTAGCAGAAACCACGAATTCTAAACGTATGTCATTGGCATTGCGCGACGTAGTTGAGCAATTGGAACGTGGCCGTACTTTTTCTTCGGCACTGCATCAACATCCGAAAATCTTTAATCAGCTTTTTGTGTCCGTGGTGCATGTGGGTGAAAACACCGGTAAATTAGATGAAGCTTTTTTGCAGTTGTCTGACTACTTAGTGCGCGAACAGGAAACCCGTAAACAGATTAAATCGGCAACACGCTATCCGATTTTTGTGATTATTGCGCTAGTCGTGGCGCTGGTGATCATGAATATTTTTGTTATCCCCATCTTTGCCACCATGTTCGAAAAATTTAATGCTGAACTGCCGCTAATGACGCGATTCTTATTAGGAATGTCAGACATGTTCGTCAACAAATGGCCTTTCATGTTATTGGTGATTGCAGGGATCGTTTTTGCAATCCGGCGATATCTGGCTACCGATGTTGGTCGTTACAAATGGGACAAGCGTAAAATTTCGTTACCGGTCATCGGCAGTGTTCTGGAACGTACTTTGCTGGGCAGATTTGCACGCAGTTTCTCTATGATGCTGATATCAGGAGTTCCTTTAACCGCAGCGCTGAATTTGGTTGCCGACGCGGTGGATAATCGCTTTATGAGCGAAAGAATTTTAAATATGCGGCGAAGTATCGAAAAAGGCGAAAGTTTGTCTCGGGTTGCTTTGTCGAGCCAATTGTTTACACCGCTAGTAATGCAGATGATTACCGTTGGCGAAGAAACGGGCCGTGTTGACGAATTACTGGCCGAAGTCGCAGATTACTACGAACGTGAAGTGGACTATGATTTAAAGAGTTTAACTTCAAAAATAGAACCCATTTTGATCGTTATTGTTGCGGTAATGGTGTTGGTATTAGCTTTGGGTATTTTTACCCCAATGTGGGAAATGATGGGAGCTTATCAAGGTGGTTAAGCTCGGGGTTTTAATTAAAGGTCTTGGTTGTGAATAAAAACGAAGCCGCACAAGAAAGCACAAGCACATTTTTCGGCAAGATTGTGGTCGTCTTAGTGTTTGTTATTTTGATGGCAAGCTTTGTGATGTATTTCAATGACTCAGATGAAGATATTAAATACATCACGATGGAGAATCTGCAGCAGAGGTTTTCCCAGAGTGTGACAAATTCTCATTGGCAGTGGCAGGCTGAGGGCCGGCCCAGGATGATAATTCTGGTGCATTATGAAGCACGAGCAGATGATAGCGGCGTGCCAGTAGAAAAAGATCGCCGCCCCATCGAGATGGGCTTAAATGGTTATCCTAAAACAACGCCCAGCGGCGAAGGCTGTGCCAAGTTGTGGCAAATGGTATTGAATATGCCGCTGGAAATTGAAGGTTTTAAAGTGTTTGCAGAATATTTTGCCGACACTGACCCTACCGATACGATTGACGATGCAAAGTGTCGTTTTCGATTATCGGTTGGGCCAAAATTTGAATATCAGATTGCCAATGGGCAAGTCAGCACATTAGAAAGGTAAAACATGAACGGAAAACATACAGGGGTGAGTGAATAATGAATGTTAAGAATCATGCCTCTAATCAGGGCTTAAGAGGATTGACTATGCGTAAACAACAGGGCTTCACACTGATTGAATTGGTCGTTGTAGTGATTGTTTTAGGATTACTGGCTGCCACAGCTTTACCACGCATGTTAGACATTACTGAAAAAGCTGAAGACGCAACCGTTGAAGGTGTTGCTGGTGGCTATGCATCAGGGGTTGGGCTGGTCCGTGCGGCATGGGAGCTTGAGGGACGACCTGAAGAAAACTTTGGTCCAAATAGCACCTCGGTTGTTATCGATGGCATCCAAGTGGGAATCGACAAAGATTCGGGCTACCCAACCGGTCAGCTAAGCAACGATGCCAGTAGTGAAGATGACAGCATTAACGATTTAGATTGTGAAAGCATTTTCAATCTGATCATGCAAAGCGCAACAACAATTTCATCAAATTGGGAGCAGCGTCCATTTGATGATTTTAGATATTTTACTAATGCCAGTGAGGGCACGGGCTCAGGTGGTAACGATATGTGTTTCTACTATCTAACCCAGACCATTAAAAGCCGCACGGTAGAGCCAACGGATAGAAACGTGGGTAATGGATTTATTTATGATCCACGGATTGGTCAAGTCATTGTATTTAGCAACAATTAATTGAGTCGAGGGCACAAAAACAATAACTATGTATAAAAAACTATACCTTACGATTTAGCTTAACTATTTAAAAATTAAAGAATTTTAGACATTATACATTTTGATAACTGAGGATAATATCATGCAACAACGGGGTTTTACTCTAATCGAACTGATCATCGTCATCGTGATCTTGGGAATATTGGCGGTAACTGCAGCGCCTAGATTTATTGATCTAAGCTCGGATGCTAATGCTTCTGTTTTGCGCGGTGTTCAAGCTGCTGTGCAAAGTGGTGCACAGCTGGTATACGCGCGCTCGGCGATTGAAGGGCAACAAGCCAATGCCGCTGCTGGGAATTCAACCAGCCAAGTAAGCGTCGGTGGCCAAACAGTGGAGACTGATTTTGGTTACCCAGATGCAGAAGCTGCTACGGCTGCTACGATAGGTGGATGGGTACAAATTGATCTGGTGAACGATTTCTTTTTGACTGTAGGCACCGCTGCCGCGACGACACCTCCATTGGGCTCTTTCGGAATTGCGCAAGGCACAGAAGCGACAGACTATAGCGATGCAACGCAAGAATGTTATGTAATTTATACCGAAGCGACTGACGCAGACTCATCACCTACTGTGACGGTGACAGACACTGCTTGCTAATTTTGCACAACCAATTAGCAACCAGCAATACTAATGGCTAACTGTGAGGAATCTCCCCGCATTTAATGGCACAAAAGGCTTCACCCTGGTGGAGCTTATTGTGATCATTGTGCTGTTGGGGATCCTTGCGGTCGCTGTCGCACCGCGTTTTCAAAACACTGGCGGTTATGTTGAGTACACCTACCAGTCACGTCTTATTTCGTCTTTGCGCACTATGCAGCAGCGAGCGATGAACGATACCAGAGCAAATTTTTGCTTTCAGGTTAACGTCTTTACCGGCACTGACTCATCCTTTGGTCCTCCCACTTTAAACTACGCTAACAACAATCGTGCAAACACTTGCCTCACCACTATTGATACCAGTGAAGACGCAGATTATGTCACCGCAGATATAAGCGAAATGTCTGCCGATGGCGTGCGCATTGTCAGTGGCGGAGGAACCGTTGCCTTCAACCGATTTGGTTGCCCAAACACGGGTGCAGGATTTTGCGCCAATTCAGTACGCATCGAGTTACAAGCAGATTCTACTGTAGCCGTTTGCGTGGAGTCACAGGGGTATATTCATGCCTGTGACTAAACATAATCGTGGTTTTACGCTGATTGAAATGATAGTGGGCATCGTGATTTTTGCTGTGGTGCTGGGCCTGATGACTACTTTGATATTCCCTCAGGCTGGTCGCAGTGTTGACCCCATTATGCAAGTTAGAGCCACCGAACTTGCCAATACCTTTTTAAGAGAAATCAGTGCCAAACGATTTGATGAAAATGGCAACGGTAATATTCGCTGCAACGATGATCTCAACGATGATGGAGACCTTAATAGTGCAGGTGAAAGTGCTTGCACTGCCTCGGGTTCATTTGGTCCAGATGCAGGCGAAAATCGCAATGCCACAGCATCAAACTATGATGATGTAGACGATTATCATAATCTCGTTCAAGGGCTTGGACAAACGGATCCGGTGATCCGCAATTCGTTAGGGGAAACCATTCTCATCGACGGCGTAAACCTGTACTCAGGTTTTGCCGTAAATGTGACCGTTGTCTACGATGGTAATATGGATGGTGCTGCAGATTCCGACCAAAGTGCAAAACTGATCACTGTAACTGTCACCACACCCGGTGGTCAGGATTTACATTTTTCTACCTATCGGAGTAACTACTGATGGGCAAACGGTCTCGAATCAATTCTCCCAGTGTTCCAGCTGGATTCACCCTAATAGAACTCGTAACTGTGATGGTTGTACTGGGGGTTGTGTCGGTGGGTATCGCTGGTTTTGTGCGCACGGGCACACAAATATATGTTGATGTGGCTGAGCGCGACCAAGTTTTGAGTGAAGGTCGCTTTGTTGTAGAGAGATTAAACCGAGAATTGCGTGATTCACTTCCCAATAGTCTGCGTGTCAGTGGCGATGCGTCTATTCAGTGCCTGGAATTTGTTCCGGTGTTATTTAGTAGTTTTTATTTTGATGTACCCGTTGCGCCCGAGCCGGCCACAGACGAAGTAAAAATTATCGCCACCGAAGCCAATACCACAGACTATAGTTATCAAAGTGATCACGCACTAGTTATCTATCCAACATCAACAACAGATGTTTATAGTGCATCGACGAATCGTCGCTATTTGTTAAATGAAGCACCTGCTCTTGATCCTGCCGACAACAAAAAACTGATTTTAACTTTGCCATCTGCGGTTCAGTTTGCGACCGATTCGCCTAGCTCCAGGGCTTATGTGGTGGATTCGCCCGTTAGTTATTGTGTCAGTGGCGGCCAGATAAATCGGCATGCTGATTATGGCTTTAATGCGATTCAGAATACGTCCTTGGGCAATGCTGTACTCATGGCAGAAAACCTACAAAATGACTTAAGCGCTGCTGATCAAGACAAGCCATTTCGTGTGGCCGAAGCGACATTGAGCCGCAATGCATTTGTATTAGCCTTGCTTAGATTTGAAATTAACGACGAAGTCGTCGTTTTCAACAATGAGGTCCATATTCCCAATGCGCCTTAATTACAGACTAAAACGCCAGCAAGGCAGCATGTTAGTGATTGCTTTATTTGTCATTATCATTATGGCGTTGCTGGGCTTGACCATGGTTCGCTTGCTCAGTGCCTCGGCTGACGCAGTAATCCATGAAGTCTATGGGGTAAGAGCATTGCAAGCCGCACAGTCATCGCTTGAACGACAGATCCAACTTGCCTTCCCGCTTACCCAGGATTTGAACAATGAAGGTCAAGGAAATTGTGTGAATGGTGCCACTAGCACAAAATTATTTGTAAATGTACCAGGGTTAGAAAATTGTCTTACTGTTGCCAGTTGTAGCCCGACCGACGGATTTGCAGGCGAAACAGTTACACACTACAGTTTTGAAAGCACGGCAACTTGTGGTGCGGGTAAAGTGATAGCCAGCCGAACGGTCGCCGTCGACGCCATAGTGGAATGATCATGCGTATTTTAACTTTTATCCTGCTGTTAAGCATTAGTCGCGTCGCGGTTAGCGCTGAGTGTAGCGACATTTTTCCTACAGGAATTCAAAGCCACTCTAACAGTGGTGAATTGACTGTTAATAGTGGTGTGAGAGTCAATAATTTAGCATCTCCTGTGCTTCCCTTTGTTTCTGGTACTATCAATGCCAGCGCCGGTAACAGTTGTGGGAATGCTGATTGCTCTGTTTCTGGGTTCGCTGCGGACGCCTTAAACATTAGTGGCGAATTCCCTTCATTTAGTGGCAATAACCACGATTTAAATGGCGACGTAATTGGAGAAGGCAGTCTTAATACAAATGTCTTTGGTAACCTTACCGTAAAGTCAGGGACGAGCTCCTTTTCTAACAATTACTCTATTTACTTTCTCAACAACCTTACGATTGAAGATGATGCAACAATAAACCTTAAACCCGGCACTTATTGGATTAAAAGCTTAACGCTAAATTCATCAAATGATGCTGGTGATATTGGATTGAATGTTACAGGAACAGGGACTGTCTATCTTTACGCTAATGAAGTAGTCGTCAATGGTAATCGCGTGTTAAACGGTATCACCGACACCGCGGCGATTAATATTGGCACCTACGGCAAAATTAATTTCAACAGCAATTCAACGGGCGAGGGTCTGATTTATGCTTTGGATGAAGTTACATTCAATGGCGGAAGTGAATTTACCGGCGTGATTTCTGCTGTTGACGTAAGGTTAAACAGTAATTCAACCATTAATTATGTGTCAGACCTGTTTGAAACCTACGATTTTAGCAATACCTGTGAGGCTACAACTCCAGCCAGCCGCAGAGCATTCTACGAATTTGATCAGACAGGCTGGAATGGTGCGGGAACGGTTGTAGATAGCTCGGGCAATGGTTTTAATGGCAGCCCTTTGGGGAGCGTGTCACCACTTTCATATTCAGGGGGTACCTGTCTTGTTTTAGACGTTCCAGCGAACACCAGCTCAGGGACTGTTGATGCCGTGGATACTGGCATTGACATCAATGATGTGGGAAATGTTGGCAGTATCAGTTTTTGGTATCGAAGCGATCTGGCGTGGAGCGACTCCACGGGTCGACAGTTATTTGATGCGTCTAATCAAGCACCTTCTCCAGACAAGTATTTTTTTCTTTCACTAGATGGCGGCGCGTTGCAGTTTGGTGTCGAAGATGAGAACGATGGTGACATTTCGGTTACTCGCTCAGGCCTGAATTTTGCGGCTAATGAATGGGTGCATATCACTGCAGTGTGGAATTTGCCCAACAATTCGTTGAGCTTGTTCTTAAACACAGCCAACTCTTCGAGTGCGAGTTCAGCTTCACAAGGCGGTATTGTTGATGGGATGGGAGACTATGACACTCTTTACATTGGCGACAGTCGCAGCAATTATTTTGTCGGCATTAGCACTGAAAATTCTGCCCATGGCCAATTTGAGAACTTTGAAATATATAACTACGCATTAACCTCTAACGAAGCACAAACTAATGCCGGTTCAACGCCTTCTTGTGATACGCAAGACACTGAGCTGGTGGCTCACTGGCCCATGAACGTCTGTTCACTGGATGGTACGGCAGGAGAAGTCGTTGATGTGATTGCCGGTGCAAACGGCAGTGCTATTGATGGTGCCAGTATTGATGAAGCAGGGCAGCTGTGTCAGGCCAGTGAATATGCAGGTAATGGACAACATATCAATATTCCTCACGACAATGCCTTTGAAATCAGCAACGGCAGTCTCTCCATGTGGTTCCAAGTCTATGATTTAAACCATTCTAAGGATTCATCTCGTGACGCTCTGTCGTTGTTTTCAAAGGATTCCACAGGGACTGACAATGGTGGTGACCACTTAACCATTTACGTTAGCACCAATGGCAGTATTAACGCCCGTCATCAAAGTTCTTCTTCAAGTTTTTACGCATTATCGGCAAGTGGTCTGGTAAGTGAGAATCAGTGGCACCACCTTGTTTACACCTTTGGAAGTGGCGGGGTTAAAATCTATCTCGATAAGCAATTGGTCGCGACCAATGTTTATACAGGAGGTTTGTCAGGCAACCCTGAGCCCATTATTTTAGGATCTGGTGCGTGGCGAACCGGAAATAGCGAGTCTGCCCCAGCGGACTTATTCGATCATTTCATCGGAAAGATTGATGATGTGAGATTGTACCAAGGTGAATTGGATAGCACTGAAATTGACGCCTTATACGATCAAACAGATAATAACTGCACTGATTGTCCCAATGATGATGTTTTAGAGGCTCATTGGCCACTCGATGTGTGTAGTTTGGACGGTACTAGCGATGAAATCCTCGACGTGATCAATGGGTACAATGGTGCGTCCGTTGATGGTGCGGCTATTCTTGAAGACGGCAAATTTTGTCAGTCGGGTGATTTTTCGGGTTCAGGTGATCATCTGATTATACCCAACGTTTCAGCGTTTGAAGCAGGCAAAGGAGCCGTGTCTTTTTGGTTCAATGCCGCTGACCTGAGTCATTCCAATACCACTTCTCAAGGTGGCCAGGGACTGTTCTCAAGAGACTCCACGGGTTACGACAATGGTGGTCATGTCACAATCTGGTTGCAACCGAATGGCAGTTTCAGAGTACGTCATCAAGACACTAGTTCTAACAATGAAATTAATACGGGCGTGTTAGCCAGTGCGAATACCTGGCACCATTTAGTTTATACATGGGGTTCAGATGGTATGCGTTTGTATTTGGACGGCGCATTGGTGGGTTCGAATGTAAACTTCACTCAAGGTACTGTGGGTAATTCAGAACCTATCATTTTTGCCGCAAATGCTTGGCAAACCGGAAACAGCGAGTCTTTGCCGACGGATCTAAAAGACTTCTTCCAAGGCCAAATTGACGAGATTAAGTTCTACAGCACACAGATCGACAGTAGCACTGTCAGCGACCTGTTTGCCGAGTCGAGCTACGATTGCACGTCCTGCAACAATGACATTCTGGTTGCCCAATATCAATTTGAACAGGATAGTTGGTCCGGCAATGGAGCGGTGACAGACAACTCTAACAGCGGCAATAATGCCAACCATTTAGGCTCGGTTTTACCCATTGCACCTTCTGAGCAGATCGCTTGCCGAGCTATGGAAGTGCCCGCAAGTAGCGAACGTACCAGTGAATACAATGCGATTGATACAACGGTAGATATCAATAGCTTGGGTAACAAGGGAAGCATCTCTTTCTGGTACCGTAGCAATGAAAACTGGAACTCTGGTAATGCTCGCCAGTTATTTGATGCGTCCACCGATTTGGGCAATTATGGCGACTCAAAATATTTCTATTTAGCGATTAATACCAGTGGTCAACTCGATTTCAATATGGAAGACGTCAACGATGATAATTTTGGTGCTTCGACTACCTTAAACCTCAGCTACGCCGCTGAAGAATGGGTTCATGTAGCCGTCACTTGGGACTTACGCACCGAGCAGATAGCGATTTATCTCAATGGTGTCGCTCAGGCATTAAATGACAACAGCGACAGCAATCTGTCCAATACCTTGGGCGACTTGGATACGCTCTACATTGGCGACAATCGTTCAGATTATTTAGTTGTCACCAGCACGCAAAATTCAGCTAATGGTGAGTTTGATGATGTGCGTATCTATAATTACGTGCAAGACAGTACACAAGTTAACAATGATAAAGACTCTCTGACAACCTGTTCGTTTGTATACAAATATTTAATCGAACATGATGGCACCGGCCTGACCTGCGAAGCCGAACCCGTGATCATTAAAGCCTGTGCCAATGAAAGCTGCTCAGAGTTGTATGACCAAGATGTCACCGTAGACATGAGTCCAAATACAGGTTGGCCAGATGGTTCGTCGGTCACCATTCTTGCTGATACGCCTGCTACCGTTGAGCTAAGTCAGCTGACAGCTGGAACGGTCTCGCTGGAAGTCTTAAATGAAACTACCGAGTGTACAGGAACTGCAAGTAACACCTGTGACATGGTATTTGCCGATGCCGGATTCCAATTTATTGGTGCAGATGCTAACTCAGCCTTTCCCGACCAAATCGCAGAGTCTGCATTCACAAGTGCGCAATTGCGTGCGGTTAGAGCTGAAAACAATGCGGGAGTGAATGTCTGTACCGCGGCGTTAGAGGGTGATCAAACTTTGACCTTTGGGATGTCTTGTGATGACCCTGACGTGTGTTTAACAGATATTCAAGCAGGAAACGTGACTATCTCAGAAGGTAACACCACCGATGTCGTGTTGACTTTTAACGACGATGGTATCGCATCGCTTGGCAGTTTTTCCTATGCTGATGCTGGGCAAATTAGTTTATCTGTGCAAGGTGAACTTGCCGGAGCTGGATTGGTTAACGGTGCAACGCAGTTTGTTGTGCAGCCAGATAGATTGGAAGTCGAAATCTCAGATCCTAATGCATTCCAACGAGCAGGGGTTGAATATGAGGTTCAACTCAAAGCACTAGGAACCGTTGGAGCTAATGCGTTGAAGAATTATCAACCTGGCAACATGCAGTTTGCGTTATCTCGCTCTTCGCCTATCGGAGATGGCACTTTTGACGGCGTATTAACCTACGCTCAAAGTGCAACCATTAACGTTACAGAATCCTCTGCTTTTGCAAACAGTGTGATCACACACACTAATGCAAATGTCGCAAACAATGACGGTGTTTACAGCTTTAGTGCCGAGTATTCCGAGTTTGGACAGGTCGTATTGGATGTGCGTGATTCAAACTATTTTAACCGTTCCATCTCCTCAGCAAGTGCTGGGGCATCTTCACCAATCACCCTGGGGACATTTATTCCTGCTTATTTTGATGTGAGCGTTAATGCCCCTCAATTAGCCGATACCTGTAGTGGCAGCAACGGTTTTACTTATTTAGGTCAGAATACGAGTTTCATTGCATCGCCACAATTGGTGGTTTCAGCAATGAACGCCAAAGGTCAGATAACCCAGAATTACAACCGCGACAATGATTGGTTATGGCTTACAAACGCTGATCCGGCTGCTATAGAATTGACAGATCCCGCGCTCAATGGCAGCGTCACACTGGCCAGCTCACCAACAATGAATGTCAGTGCGGCAGATGCAGGAACACGCTTGTTAGTGATTGATGATGCGCAAATCAATTACTCAAAATCCATTGACCCATACGCGGCGTTTGCAGCCTCGATGACGATGACTTATTTACCTAGTTTCATTACTGACGGCAGCTTTGGTAACGGATTTGAAATTTGTTATCACCAAGCCTTTGATGCAGCCGATGACTGTGATACCGCAACGTCATTTAATGCTTTGGATGACAATAACAATGTTGTACAGATGCCAAATATTACCGGAACCGAGTATCGATGGGGACGACTTCGCATTGAAAACGGGTTTGGTCCAGAAACTGAGGATCTTTTGTTAGCCGTTTCGACTGAGTATTTTGATGGCATTGGTTTTGTTCTCAATACCGACGACAATTGCACATCGCTTGACCTGGATTCAAGTGATTTTGTTTTGCAAGATAGCAATGGCATAGCGACGGGAGCCATCAGTGTGCTAGACAGTGAGTTTGGTGTATCTTCCGGGCAAACATTGGGTTTTGAAGGGATCCGCATTCATAACAACGATACATCTGTGATGGGTGAATATCGCATTGAATTGCAACCTGTGGGCGATGCAACCATCACCTGGGACGATTATTTGAGTTTTGATTGGAATGGCACAGAGGACGGAATTGGTAACCCATCGGCGACAATCTCTTTTGGTCAATTTCGTGGTAATGATCGCGTGATTCATTGGCGCGAAGTTGGCAACTGATCAAAAGCTTAAATCCGAAGTTAAACCAGCATAGATCCGTAAACAAAAGTCGGGTTTTTGCCCGACTTTTTAATGAAATGTTATAAAAACAGCCTTTATTGATGTTTTTACCCCTACAACCCCTCTCTTTGCTTGCTGATCACATGGTGCATTGGTAAAGTTAGCGGATCTTAGTTTAAATCTCTCACAGGGTACGGTCTGTTCATGTTTAAGAAGCTTCGAGGAATGTTTTCAAACGATTTATCAATCGACCTCGGTACAGCAAACACACTTATTTACGTCAAAGGTCAAGGCATTGTTCTGAATGAGCCTTCCGTTGTTGCGATTCGTCAAGAGCGCGCAGGCGGACCTAAAAGTGTCGCCGCAGTAGGTAGTGCTGCCAAGCAAATGTTGGGTAGAACACCTGGCAATATTAAAGCCATCCGTCCAATGAAAGACGGCGTTATCGCCGACTTTTATGTGACTGAAAAAATGCTTCAGCACTTCATTAAACAGGTGCATGACAACAACTTTTTGAAACCCAGCCCACGTGTACTTGTTTGTGTACCGTGCGGGTCAACACAAGTTGAACGCCGAGCTATTCGTGAATCAGCTTTGGGTGCAGGTGCCCGTGATGTGTATTTGATTGATGAACCGATGGCCGCTGCAATTGGTTCTGGGCTTCCGGTGTCTGAAGCAACGGGTTCTATGGTTGTTGATATCGGTGGTGGTACCACGGAAGTTGCAATCATCTCACTGAACGGTGTGGTCTACTCATCTTCAGTGCGCATCGGTGGTGATAAGTTTGACGAAGCGATTATCAACTATATTCGCCGTAACTTTGGTTCACTTATTGGTGAAGCAACAGCAGAGCGCATCAAGCACGAAATAGGCGCTGCTTATCCGGGTGAAGAAGTGCGCGAAATTGAAGTCCGTGGTCGAAACCTTGCTGAAGGTGTTCCAAGAGGTTTCAACCTCAACAGCAACGAAATACTCGAAGCGTTGCAAGAACCTTTAACCGGGATTGTGTCTGCAGTGATGGTCGCATTGGAGCAATCGCCTCCTGAGCTGGCCTCTGATATTTCTGAACGTGGAATGGTACTGACCGGTGGTGGTGCCTTGCTTAAAGACTTGGATCGTTTATTGATGGAAGAAACTGGCATCCCAGTAGTCATTGCTGATGATCCGCTAACTTGTGTTGCACGAGGCGGTGGTAAGGCATTTGAAATGATAGATATACATGGTGGTGATCTGTTTAGTTATGAATAGTCTGTTGTCAGACACTCATATGCAAACTTTCATCACACAACGGGCATAGTCTTCAGATGAATACCATGTTCACTCAAGGGCCATCGTTGATCAGTCGATTAGCGTTGGCTTTGTTCGTTTCAGCGTTGATGATTTTTGTTGATCATAAGTATGATGGTTTTGCGTCAATCAAAGTTTATCTCAACTCGCTAGTTAGCCCATTGCAGTATGTGGCAAGTCTACCTGGGCAGTTGCTCAGCTCCAGTGCTCAGCGTTTTACCTCTCACCAACGATTATTAGAAGAAAATGCCCAGCTGACTTTGCAAGCTATGAGCATGTCTGAACAGCTGCAAAGATTTGATTTGCTAAAAGCGGAAAATGAAAGGTTAAGAACCTTGTTAGGCTCCCCAGTCAACGCGCCAACAGAAATCATGGTCACTGAATTAATGGCTGTCGATAATAATCCTTTCAGTCTGCAAATTGTTGTTGATAAGGGCGCTATACACGGTGTCTACGAAGGGCAAACTGTTCTGGATGATAAAGGTGTCGTGGGTCAAATTATGCAGGTGGGCACAACCAATAGCCGCGTGTTATTACTAGCCGACATTACCCATGCCATTCCGCTGCGAAACGCCAGAAACAATGTGCGACTGGTGGCCAATGGAAGTGGACAAATTGACGAATTATTGTTGGAGCATGTAGCCCATAGCGCAGATCTGCGAGTAGGCGACTTGCTCGTATCTTCTGGCTTGGGAGATGTGTTTCCTGAAGGTTATCCAACAGCAAAAATCACCTCTATCCTTCGTGACGAAAGTCGTCCTTTTGCTCAAGTGACAGCAACCCCAATAGCGCAATTGGACAGATTGAGATATCTGCTACTGCTTTGGCCAGAAGATGCACCGAGCCGGCCAATCATGCCCGACGCGGAAAATTCGCAGGCTGATTTTGCAACAAACGGGGCAGAACAATGAAATTACGTAGTTATGTTATTGCCCTGAGTATTATCGCTGCCTTGATTTTGCAAATCGTCCCGATGCCAATTACTGTCGACCAGTTCAGACCGGATTGGGTTATGTTAGTGCTGTCATATTGGACCTTGGCGCTACCAAACAGAGTGAATATTGGTGTGGCATTTTTTGTTGGATTGGTATTGGATATATTGTTGGGCACCAGTCTGGGGGTACATAGTTTTGCGTTGTGTAGCACACTATTTATCCTGGCGGCGAATTATCAAAGGTTGCGAAACTACTCACTGTGGCAACAGTCAGCAATCATCGGAATATTGTCTGCGTTGTATCACTTGCTAGTGTTTTGGTTGCAACATCTACAGACCGACGTTAATTTTCTTTTTACCTATTTGTGGCCGGTTTTAACGTCAATGTTAATGTGGCCGTGGATTTTTGCGTTGCTTAGAAAAATTCGTCGGCAATTCAGAATCACCTAACAAAACGGGGCTCAAATGCTACTACTTGCCTCTCAATCCCCCAGACGCAAAGCGTTATTGCTAGAGTTAGGTGTTAACTTTACTACACTTAATGTGGACATCGATGAAACCCAACATACAGATGAAGGGTCTAGAGAGTACGTGTGTCGTTTGGCAAAACAAAAATCCTTGGCTGGATTGGCCCAAAAGTTAGATGTTCAGGCGTCAATCGGGGCAGACACCATTGTTGTGGTGAATCATCCACAGGAGCAAGTCTTAGGTAAACCCGTAGATTTCGATGACGCTTGCAGAATGTGGCGCCTGCTTGGTCAAGGTGAACATACAGTTATGACAGCCGTAGCACTATCAACGCATGAAACTACATACCAATGCCTGGTAGAAACTCAGGTAAACTTTGCAATGATGAGTGCCGTACAAATGAAATGGTATTGGGACACCAACGAGCCTCAAGACAAGGCCGGTGGGTATGGTATTCAAGGGTTGGCTGGACAATTTGTGAAACACATTAAGGGTAGTTATAGCGCAGTTGTCGGGTTACCTTTGTATGAAACTAGTCAATTATTAAAACAAGCAGGAATAAAGCAGTATGAGCGCTGAGTTGCTAATTAACGTGACCCCATCTGAATCAAGAGTCGCGCTGATCGAAAATGGAATTTTGCAGGAAATTCATATTGAGAGACATACGAAGCGTGGACTGGTTGGTAACATTTATCGTGGCAAGGTGAGTCGTGTCTTGCCGGGCATGCAAGCTGCATTTGTCGATATTGGGTTAGAAAAAGCAGCATTTTTACATGCATCAGATATCGCCTTTCACAATGAGGTCGAAGAAGAAGTATCTACCTCGCATATTGCAAAGAAAGATATTCGCGATCTGATCAGAGATGGCCAAGACATCGTTGTTCAGGTGGTCAAAGATCCCATTGGCACAAAAGGCGCCAGGCTAACGACGGATATTACAATTCCTTCTCGGTATTTGGTGTTTATGCCCAGTGTTGACCATGTTGGAGTATCACAACGAATAGAAGATGAAGAAGAGCGAGAACGTTTAAAAGACCTAGTTCAGGAATTTTGTAACGAAGATGGTGGCTTTATTTTACGCACCGCTGCTGAAGGCGTGCAGGAAAAAGAGCTGATCTCCGATGCTGAATTTTTAAAACGCTTGTGGGCCAAGATCCAGTCGCGCATGAAGGGCCGAAAAGGCAATGTTTTATATGAGGATTTGCCTCTCGCGCGCCGAGTGTTGCGTGACTTTGTGGGAACAGAACTGGACCGTATTCGAATTGATTCCAAGCTATCCTTTCAGGAGCTACAGCACTTTACCCGAGAGTATGTGCCCGAATTAAACAAGTTGCTTGAGTATTATCAGGGAGAGCGTCCGATCTTCGACTTATATGATGTTGAAAACGAGGCGCAGCGCTCATTGGAACGCCGAGTTGACCTTAAGTCAGGGGGCTATTTGATCATTGATCAAACTGAAGCCATGACAACTATCGATATTAATACAGGGGCTTTTGTTGGCCATCGAAACCTGGAAGAAACTATCTTCAATACCAATATTGAAGCGACCCAAGCCATAGCCAGGCAGTTGAGACTGCGTAATCTGGGTGGGATGATACTCATAGATTTTATCGATATGACCGATGAGGATCACAAACGTAGAGTGCTGCACAGTTTAGAGGTTGCGACCTCAAAAGATCGCGCCAAAACGAACATTCACGGCTTTACGGCTTTGGGTTTGATTGAAATGACCCGAAAAAGAACTCGAGAAAGTTTGGAACATATACTCTGTGGTGAGTGTCCAGTATGTAAGGGCCGAGGTTCTATTAAAACCGTCGAGACAACGTGTTTCGAAGTCATGCGCGAAATTGTTCGGGTAAATCGCGCGTATGATGCTGATAAATTTGTTGTTTATGCATCACCTGCCGTAGCAGAAGCACTCATGGGTGAAGAGTCCCATATGTTGGCAGAATTAGAAGTATTTGTTTCCAAACAAATTAAGGTACAAACAGAATTGTTATACAACCAAGATAAGTTTGACGTGGTTATGATGTGAAAAACGCATCCTTTTACGCCGCTTACATCGTTAAAAAATTGTGGACACTGGCAGCTGTACTGCTGGTGATTTTTGCGGTGTCTATCAGTGTATTGCGTTTTTCTCTACCCTACATGGACAAACAAAAAGACCGGGTACAAAACTGGTTGGGTAGTCAATACGGCGTCGAACTGCAAATTGGTGAACTAAACGCCAGTTGGAGTGAAAACGGTCCAAGCCTTGTGTTGAAAGATGTGTTTCTCAAACAAGACGAGCAATCTCCGATTGGTTTAGAAATCAATGAAACGCACATTGAAATCGATTTCTGGAATTCTATTATAGCCCGACAATTTCAGTCCCAGCGTTTTGAACTGGATGGACTGGCACTGTCGGTCAACTTAGCAAGAATCCAAACCGCTGAGAGTGAATTTCCTATTGTCGAAGCACTGGAAAACCTGTTCCTTGAGCAGCTTCATCGTTTTTCTGTGCGAAATAGTGTGGTTGATGTCACTACCCGCTATGACCAGCAGCTAATCCAAATACAACAGCTAAGCTGGATAAACAAAGAATCTCGTCACCAAGGTGTAGGTCAGCTACGGGTGGTGGAATTGGCTAACAATTCGGCTACTTTCATTTTAGATTTACATGGTGGTAAAGACGATCTTAGCGGGACATTTTTTGCCAAAGGAGAAGAGCTGGATTTATCGCCTTGGTTAAATCAATTGATAAAAACACAAAATCAACTGACCCAAAGTCGGGGTAATTTTACCTTTTGGGCGGGCATCGATAATAACCGTGTTGAGAACGTGCAAGTCCAACTATCAAAAAGTGAATTTGCCTGGACGACTCCGGATACCAAAGTCGACGCAGCGATTATCGGCGGAAACATTACTGCAGTGCCAGACGATTTAGGCTGGACCTTTAATATTGAAGATTTGACGCTCGAATCGAACCAACAAAGTGTGGTGACCAATTGGGCGGGTCACATAGGACGAGATGGCAACACACGCTTTAACAATATCAACCCGGTAAATATGCAATCGATATTGCCGGTACTGCCCTTGGTGTTTAATCAAAGTACCATGGGATTTATTGACCGATTGTCACCAAGAGCTCGCTTAGACAATGTCAATGTCATGCTCGGAAATCAGTTTGCCGCAACAGCAGCGTTTTCTCAAATTGCCTGGAATCAAGTTGATAGTCTGCCAGGTATGTCAAATCTGACAGGGCGTTTTGACGCTTTCGATACTCAAGGGCGATTGGCTATTCAAGGTGTAGCCGGAGAAATTACACTCACAAACATTCTTGATGAGAATATCTTTTATCGAAACCTTATTGTCGATGCTTATTATACTAAACACGCTCGCGGGATCAGTTTTGAGGTCCCTGAGTTTAGATTGGATAGCGAACAAATAAGCCTTAGCCAGCGGTTCGCCTTCGACACCAGTAGTCAGTCATTATCTCTGTACGCACAAATTGATACGCTGCCTATCTCGCAAGTGAAAAAGTTGTTTCCTGAAGCTTACATGGGCGAGGACACAAAAAATTATCTAAATCGTGCGATGGATGAAGGACAGCTAGGTTCTGCTCGTATTCTGTGGCATGGCGATCTAAACCAATTCCCGTTCGAAAAAGACCAGGGGGTGTTTCAAGCATCGGTTGATTTGAATCAGATGACGTTGAAATTCCATGAAGGCTGGCCAGCAATCAAAGAGCTTGACGTTGATCTGCTTTTTGAAAATGAAGGTCTATCCATGACCGCACAAAAAGGTAAATTGCAGGATGTTTCGCTGCAAAGCCTTTCTGCAAATATCCCTAGTTTGTCGTCTGGCGCTGTTTTGTACATTGATGCCAATGCTCAAGCGACTAATGAACAGGTCACGAGATTAATGTTAGACAGTGACCTGGCAGATTCTGTTGGTGTAGCTCTGACCGAAGGGGTGAACGTTGGTGGAGTCATCCAGACCTCTTTGGATCTGACCATTCCTCTTGCAGGCGAAGATGTTGTTGCAAAAGGAGAGGTCACTTTAGCGGGTAATTCCGTATTCGTTCCCAGTTTGGGCATTACATTTGAAAACGCCCAGGGCAAAGTCGCATTTGAGAATGACAAAGTCAGTTTCAATCAATTGAATGCAGAGCTTTTTGGTCAGGCTGTCAAATTGAACTATGAGAGTAAATCCGGTCCAGCGGAAACTTACCTTGCTGATATTCAACTAGAAGGGGATTGGCAGTTAAAACCGTTGTTAGATAAATATCGCCCACAAATGACAACTTACTTGACAGGTCAAACCCAGTGGCAAGCAGATACCAAGCTGACATTCAACGGACCCTCTTACGCGTATAGTTTTGAGCTACGCTCCGATTTAATGGGAATTGAATCAGGTTTACCTTCACCATTTGGTAAAGATATCGACCAGGTGAAACCTTTTATTCTGACCGGCAGCGGCCAGAATCAAGCATCAAACTTTAGTGCGACCCTTGGCGAGCAAATTAGCTTTGAAGGGGTATTGCCTCACGACACGATGCAATTTTCACGTGCACACCTTGCTATTGGTGAAGAAAAGTCCATGAGTATGGGACTTGGATTTAGTATATCGGCCAATGTTGAACAGGCTGATTTTGACGCCTGGTACGAAGCCATTTCGGTGTTAGTAAGCGATTTACCCCATTCTGAAAACCCTGTTTTGAGCGAACCACAACGCATCTACGTCAAAACTGATTCCATGTTAATCGCAGGACAGAAAATCGAACAATTGGAATTAGTCGCGAAACATTCAACTGACGACTGGCTTTTGGAGTTTAACGCTGACCAAATTCGAGCAAGCGTTATGTTTTATGACGATTGGTTGAACCAAGGGATTGATATCAAAGCTGATTTTATCGACTTGGCAGAATGGCAAGGCGAACAGACGATGGGCTATCAGCAGCCTGTGTTAAACAATCTTCCACCTGTTAAATTTGAGTGTAAAAGCTGCAGACTCTTTGGGAAAGATTTAGGTCGAGTAGACTTTTCGCTTTCGCGGGCCCCAACAGGGATGCAGATCGACAGCTTAAGAATGAATAATAGCAACGGAATTTTGTACGCTTCAGGAGATTGGTTGCTGTCTGACCAAGGGGCAAGTACCCATTTGAAAGGAGAGCTAAGCAGCCCAGATTTTGGTGCGCTTCTCAAAGGCCTTGGTTTAGATTCAGGCATAAAGGACTCCAAAGCGACCTTTAATTTTGATTTAAATTGGAATGATTCACCCCACAAGTTTTCCCTTGCCAGTTTGAATGGTGATATTGATTGGCGGCTAACCGATGGTTATTTGTCTGAAGTAAGTGACAAAGGGGCAAGATTATTCAGTATTCTGAGTCTTCAATCACTAGTTAGAAAATTAAGTTTAGATTTTCGCGATGTATTTGCCAAAGGTTTCTTTTACGACAAAATGCGCGGTTCATTCCAGATTGTTGATGGACGAGCAGACACCCGCGATACCGTTATTGACGGTGCAGCGGGAGAAATGGTGCTCGTGGGGTATACCGATCTAAATTCAAAAACCCTTAACTATGATATTGAGTTTACTCCTAATGTCACCTCTAGTTTACCCCTGCTGGTTTACTGGATGGTTAATCCAGCCACCGCAATTGCTGCGCTAGCAATCGATCAGGTGCTTACCGAAGCAAAAGTTATTTCAAATGTACGTTACTCAGTAACAGGTACATTGGATGAACCTATATTGACTGAGAAGGATAGGAAGAGCAAAGAAGTGTCTTTGCCGGCACGGGTGCCACCATCTGCTCAGAACCCTGAATCTGGGATGCTTCCTGAAGAATTGCCGGGTGAACGAGTCAACCTGGAAGTGAATAATCAAGAGTTGAATAATGACTAAACTTGTTGCTTGTCAGATGGTGTCATGCCCCGACCCTGAACAGAACTTGCGCCAAGTTGAGTTGATGCTTGAAAAACAAGCGCCGGGTTCGGTCGTGGTTTTACCCGAATGTTTTGCTTGTTTTGGTGACAGCGACAAAACTCTGTTACAGAAAAGCGAACCCCTTCACGATGGTCCCATCCAAAAGCGCCTGAGTGAGCTTGCCCATCGATTTAAGCTTTGGATATTTGCTGGAACAGTACCGATTAAATCCCCAGATCCAAATAAATTTACCGCTTCCTGCCTGGTATTTAATGACCTGGGGGAATGCGTTGGTGAATATCAAAAGATCCATCTATTTGATGTGCAGGTACAAGACTCAACCAAGCATTATCAAGAATCCAGACACACGCTGGCGGGCGACAAAATCCTAGTGGTTGATTCACCTGTAGGAAGAATCGGTGTGGCCGTTTGTTATGATATTCGCTTTCCAGGTTTGTTTCAGGCAATGGGGCAAGTGGACGTTCTCGTGCTGCCCAGTGCGTTCACTGAAACGACAGGCCGAGCTCACTGGCATACGCTGTTACAAGCACGAGCGGTCGAAAATCAATGTTATGTGGTGGCGGCTAACCAGGGAGGCAAACATCAAAATGGGCGAGAAACCTTTGGACATTCTTGTATCATTTCTCCTTGGGGCGAAATAATCGATGAATTAACAAAAAATCAAGGTACAGTATGTGCTGACTTTGATATCGATTTATTGAAGCGTATACGAACTAACATGCCCATTCATCAACACAATCAATTCAGGAGTTCCCTTGTCTAATCTGGTTGAAAATAATCTTTTACATGCCTCTGATTTATCATTAGGTAATGTGGAGACTGCATTGTCATTAATCTGTCAGCATCAAAACGATTATGCGGATATTTATTTTCAATCCAGTCAGCACGAAAGCTGGGTGCTCGAGGATGGCATTATCAAAGATGGCAGCTACAACATTGAACGAGGTGTCGGTGTTCGTGCAGTAAGTGGCGAAAAAACCGGTTTTGCTTACTCAGATGAACTTAGCCCTGAAGCATTAACCCGAGCGGCCAAGGCTTCACGCAGTATTGCCTCGACCGGGGGAACTACAGCTGTAAATGGCATTCGAAGAGTAGACCACGCAAGCCGTTATCAATCTCAGAATCCTATTTTGGGTATGCAAGAACATGAAAAAATCACCTTGCTGCAAGCCGTAGATAAGTATATCCGAGACCAAGAGCCATTAGCCACGCAAGTGGTTGTTAGCTTAAGCGGAGTTTACGAAGAAGTGTTGATTGCTGCAACTGACGGCACTTTTGCCACTGATATTCGTCCACTCATTAGGCTCAACTGCTCATTATTGATCGAAGACAATGGCCGCAGAGAACGGGGCAGTGCAGGCATGGGGGGGCGTTATTCCTATGCATATTTTAATCAGCTTGAAGACAACCAACTACGCTATGAAAAACTCGCTAATGAAGCCATACATATGGCCAGAGTCAACATGCAAGCCGTTGATGCGCCAGCAGGTGTTATGCCGGTTGTTTTAGGCAACGGTTGGCCGGGCGTATTACTTCATGAGGCCGTTGGTCATGGTTTGGAAGGGGATTTTAATCGTAAAGGCGCCTCCACCTTTAGTGGTCGAATCGGCGAACAAGTTGCTGCCAAAGGCGTGACAGTCGTTGACGATGGTACCCTGACCGACAGACGTGGCTCTTTGACTGTTGATGACGAAGGCACGCCGAGTCAGCACAATGTTTTAATTGAGGATGGCGTGCTCAAAGGCTATATGCAGGACAAGCTCAATGCACGACTCATGGGTGTGCAACCGACTGGGAATGGCCGTCGAGAATCTTATGCGCATCTTCCTATGCCTCGTATGACAAATACCTTTATGTTAGGAGGCCAATATACGCCAGAAGAGATCATCGCGAGTGTCAAAAAAGGGGTGTATGCACCAAACTTTGGCGGCGGTCAGGTGGATATTACCTCTGGCAAATTTGTGTTTTCCACATCTGAAGCTTACTTGATAGAAAACGGTAAAATCACTACACCGATTAAAGGCGCAACATTGATTGGCAATGGCCCTGATGTTATGCAAAAAATCTCCATGATCGGCAACAACATGAGCTTAGATAAAGGCGTTGGCGTGTGCGGAAAAGATGGTCAGAGCGTTCCAGTTGGTGTGGGTCAACCAACACTCAAAGTTGATGAGCTGACAGTAGGTGGTACTGCCTAAGTAAAGTTACTTTCATTGCTCTTTCATGTGGAATTTGTCGTCTAGTGTTTGGTATTTCACATACACTTTTTATTCCTAACTTGATTATGAGCCTAGAGTACACACATGACGCTGGTATCATTTTCTGGTCAACGTATCAGAGGACACTTCCAACCTGTAAAGGACATGTTCAAGGATTAAGAGTAAAAATATGATTTTTCATTTGTTCATAAAATACCATGTTGCGCTCAATCGACTTCAGTACCTTTTTTGGGAGCTTTGAGTAGTCTATTGCATTTGGCTGCATGACAAATCCGCGACTATTAATTGCTTCCACATGCCAGGTTTCCCTATCTGCCCATTCCTCTCTGGCGCCTGGAGGCCAACTTAAAACGTCGTTTGGCATTTTATATCCAATGTGTTGAAAGTAGCTGGGAACTATCGATTCAGGATCCCGCGTTAAATTCTCACTATCTATCACCAAAGGTCGTTCACCGGTTATATCTTGTATTTTCTTGAACAATTTGTACTGGCCTTCAAAGCCCGTTTGGTCTTCGCTATATTCAGCTCGCATTTTGTATAAAGAGGGTATGGAAAGATGGGGGTCGCGGATTAAAAAAGTATTGTGAACCAGGTTTAGAAACTCGTCGGTCAAAAACGGCAGCGCGTGATATGCCATATCTTTGACAAAAACGGGTCTTTCATCGCTTTGCTCGATCAATAACTGACATTTGCCATGAAATTCTCGTTGAGCGATTTCAAAGTCTTGCTTGGAGATGATACTTTTTTTATAAATATCGATAAAGGGTTCACTCACAACGTTGAAGCAGTTTGAATGAGCCATCATTTTCTCAAATGCTGTAGAGACAGATCTGGGCACAGACCAAAGAAAGATTATTCTTTTTGCATGTTTAGTTTGCACACTAAATCAACCATTTTTGAACTTACCAGCTTTAAACCCAGCTTAAAATGACCTGCTAGCTAAGGTTGTTGCTTTTTTCGCCTCTTTGAGATCAATTTTCATCCACAGCTTTTTCCATCTTTCGAGCTTTTCATCAGCGGCCAGTGTTTTTGGAGAGGCACTTTGTGGGCCATTGAACAGCGCTTTGTCTGCTAGCAAGGTGCTATTAAGCGCACCAAGGAGGGTATTATCTGCCTGTTGATACGCAGCCGATATGAGTGTGTTGCAGCCTTGGCAAACGAGAAAAATCGCCTGCTCGCTGCCTTGCATTTTTCTTAGTAAAGCCGACCTTGCATTAATCTCCAATGTCCCTTTTGGATCAGAAAGATAGGCGGCGCAGTAGTCTGTACAAAAGTCACAATCACATTGGCGTGGCGTGTATTGGTTAGGCGCCAAGGATAGGGTCAGAGTCATCTCAACCTTGCCACATTGACATTGCCCAAGATATTTTTTCACAGGATTAGTCGCCGATGACGTCTTTGAGGTATTGAAATATTTCTCGCGCAGCCTTGGGGGGTTTATTTTGCTCTTTTTGTTTGTTTGCCTGGCGCACCAGTTGGCGAAGTTTTTGGCGGTCCAAATCTGGATGCTCGGCGACCAAACTATTGATACCATCGTCCCCAAGGTCGAGAACACGATCTCTGGCTTGTTCAATATGATGAAACTTTTGGGTTTGCAACAAATGAGACATTTGCAATTGATCAAGCGCTGTTTGAATGGGTGCGCAATCACGATGTCGCATCATTTTGCCGATCAGCTGCAGTTGACGTCGAAAACCGTCCTTCTTACGGTTAATTTTCCGTGCAAGTTGGATCGCCTCAGACAATTCATCATCTAACGGGATTTTCGCTAATGCCGAAGCACCTAAATCTACCAGAGATTCTCCCAATTTCTGGATTGCCTGGCTCTCTTGCTTGAGTTGTGTTTTGCTTTTAAATTCAGGTTCTTGGTCTTCAGATATAAAATTCGAATCGCTCATAACGGCATCTTTAGTGTTACACTAGGACCATTGTAACCCAATTATAACCATTCCATTAAATTCTCTGTTAGAGAACATCGTTTTAGTGGAATAGGTAAGTATTAAGTACAACCTAAGGTTGTATCGTAAGTGAGACAAATATGCAGATGGAACAACAACTCGCTCAAATTAAACAAGCTGTAGAAGAAGTATTGGCTCTGGCTAAAAAAAAGGGCGCAAGCCAAGCCGAAGCGAGTATGTCAAAAGTACAAGGTATTGCCGTATCAACTCGCCTAAAAGAGGTGGAAACGGTAGAATTCACTAATGATGGCGGTTTAGGGATCAGTGTTTATTTTGGGCAACGAAAAGGCAGCGCATCGACAGCTGATTTGAGCCAAGGTGCATTGAATCTTGCCGTTGAAAAAGCCTGTGAAATTGCTAAGTACACAAGTGAAGATCCATTTTCAGGCCCCGCAGAGGCTGAACTCATGGCTTACGATTTTCCTGATCTTGATTTGTATCATCCTGTCGAGCTGGACACGCAAAAAGGCATTGAACAAGCCATTAAAGCTGAGCAAGCGGCGCTGGAAATGGATGACAAGATCACCAATTCAGATGGCGCATCTTACAATGCAAACATTGGAATGAAGGTCTACGGAAATAGTCATGGTTTTATTGGTGGCTATCCGAGTTCCCGCTACAGTTTGAGCTGCGTTGTGATTGGAGAGCACGACGGTGATATGCAGCGTGACTATAGTTACACGGTAAATCGCAAGAGTAATTTGTTGGCTAGTGCTGAACAGGTAGGGCGTGAAGCCGCTGAATTTACCTTAAGTCGACTCAATGCGAGAAAAGTCAATACTGCCAAAGTACCTGTGTTATTCCATCGAGATATCGCGACATCATTATTTGGTCATTTTGTTAGTGCGATAAGCGGCGGAAGTTTATACCGCAATTCGTCGTTCTTATTAGACAGTTTAGGAACTCAAGTCCTTCCAGATTGGCTAGATATCGTTGAAAAACCCCATTTAAAAGCGGCACTGGCCAGCTCACCTTTTGATAACGAAGGGGTGAAAACTCAAGATCTGGAGATAGTCAGTGCAGGTCAGCTCAATCATTACTTATTAACCAGCTATTCAGCACGAAAATTGGGTATGAAAAACAATGGGCACGCTGGTGGAATACACAACTGGGTGGTTAAAAATACTGGTCACTCCGATCAAGCACTACTGAAGGAAATGGGTACTGGATTACTCGTTACTGAGTTAATGGGGCAGGGTGTTAATGTGGTGACCGGTGATTATTCAAGAGGTGCAGCGGGTTTTTGGGTTGAAAACGGTGAAATTCAGTTTCCAGTTCATGAAGTGACAATAGCCGGTAACCTTAAAGAAATCCTGATGAATATTGTGGCAATTGGAGAAGTGCCAGAGACACGCAGTAGCATCCAGTGTGGTTCGGTTTTGGTTTCGCAAATGCAACTTGCAGGACAGGGTTAATTTCATCAATACATGATATAAGTTGGATTAGTCACCATTTATCTGACGTTTTAAAAAAATAGAGCTCAATCAAATCTGATGGTCTCAAGTGTACGTTGAGCGGAAGTTGAGCACAGGATACATTTCCACTCTAAGAACGGCTGGAAAGTGTCTAAGTTATTGGTAGCGATTCAGGCGCAATTTTTTTAGGTGATATTTCATGGCGAGGGAAGGAGAAGTTTTAACTCAAGAGTCAATCATTACCCCTGCCGATTATAATGCCTCGTAGCGATTATGCGTGCGCTTGGTATAGGATACTGGCACCACACAACCGAGTACGATTGAGCTTGTTTAATTGAAAAATAGCCGTTATATTGATACTATTACTTTATTATGTTATTCCAACAAAAAAGGTGTTCGTTTGATGAGACCACAATTAAGATAGCAAAATTTAGTTTGCCATTAGCTGTTTAACTCGTTCAGGGTATACTGACAGTAACTCCTCTACACTTTCAAAATTACTCTTATTATCGCTTTGGATATAGTTTTCCATCATGGTTAGGTATGCTTTTAGTTTTTCATCATTGAACTCACAGGTAACTGATGCTGAGTAGCAAAGGTTATCCATTGCATCCATCCACATTTCGTCTTTAGGCATTTCTTCAACAACGTATTTTTCAAATAGGTTGATCGTCCTTTTTATAAGCTTCTTAGCCTTCGTTTCTGTTCTTAGCACCATACTGTCATTAGCAATATCATCAGCCAAATAGTATAGGCCGTTAGTCACAGACGTTAACAGTTCATCATTCGACTTTATTTGACTCATTGGTAGCTTCAATATCGTTTGCATTGCCGCAAAGTTACTGACTTCATGTGTTTTTTGAATAGTTCCGCTGATATTGTCAAGTGAGTCTACTATTGGATCTTCTGCTGGTATGGTCTCTTTGAAGGTTGCCAATGTATTTTTCACTCCATATAAGAAAAAAGAGATCCGCCCTGTTAGTTCACCATAATCTTCATGGTGTTCTCGAAGGGCTTTTTTGCTCAGCTTTTTCACATGTCGATCTACTTCAGTTTTAGCTTCGGTGATTTTATCTGTCATCGAATCACTGAGGCTATTATTTAGATCTTTCTCAATCTGCTCTTTAAGCTCTTTCTTAATTTTTTCGAACATAAAATAGATACCGACTACACCTGCCAGTATTGATAACAGCAAGCCAAACGCGATGTTTTTATATATTTCTACATCTGACTGCTTAGATTCAGACTTAATTAGACTAGGAATATCTCTTGAGGGTGTAAAAAAGGGCTTTTCAACGTCAGTATCAATTTTCTTCTGGACTGCTTTGATATCAGACTGCAAAGTCTTGATTTCATCTTTCAGGCTCTCAATTTTACCTATGTAAGATGTTTGATTTCGCCTAATATGCCCAAGGACAACTTCTGGTTCATTTTCAATGTCATGGTGTTTTGCATAACTTTTGATCGCTATCTGAGTCTCTCTACCGAGTAAACCATCAAAGTATTTGACGGCGTAACCCGCGTGACTCAATTGCTCTTGAAGCTCAAATACATCTTTTTTTGTTAGAGAGTGTTCTTCACTTGCTTGCGTTGTAATTGATGTCAGCAGTAATAACATCACTAAATACCTTAAGACTGCCACGCATATCTCCTTTTCTCTAAATTCTATCTGTCATCTTTAGCTATCTGGAATACTTGAGAATTTGAAAGGGGGAGTATGTGCTGTTTCAGTAGCTCAAAGTTTGGTTCCATTCTTCCCAAAATCCTTCCATTGGCTAACTAGTTACTTTGAACTAATCGTTCAATAGAGTATACACATACAGAACAAATATTACATGTATGTGCTTGACCCCCCTAGGATAGTTGAGTGCAACTTATGTTCTGGTGTAAACCTCCCCTAATTAGTCACATCCATAATTAGAGGTTTCAGCCGTATTCGCGTGTATGTCCTTTTTGCGGCGAAAGCGCCACTTGGAATTAGAGGACAAACTACTCATTGACGGGCCGCAAATTGTCTAATGCTGCTTTTTGCCAGTATGAAACTATATTCCTCAGTATGATACTTTAATACTTAGTATGAGACTTTATTACTCATCTGCAATCTGTATGAACTGACAATGTTAAGCTATACAATGGCAGTAGTGTTTGATTTATATGCGTTTGTCTAGGAGCGCATCCTAAAATGTTAATATCAAGGAGGATAGTTTGGCTCAAAAGCTTGTATCAAAGTCAGAATGGATGCGTTTTTGTACAACCCGAATTGAAACCACGTTAAGTTCTGGAGGTATGACAACTGGAACCGGCTTCTTCTTCGCCATCTCTCAAAAAGATAATCTGCAAACGATTGTATTAATTACAAATAAGCATGTTCTCGAAGGGGCAAAATCTTTTTCAATCTTCTTGACTAGAAAAGACGAAAATAACATGCCTATGAATATACCTCCTGAAAAAATAACTATTAGTGGGTTTGAAGCTTTTTTGATTCGTCATCCAGAAGAAGATGTTGATTTATGCGCTTTCGTTTTAAGTCCGACACTTCGAATGAGGGGTGAAAAAGGCCGTTATTACTATTACGGCCAAATGGGGTTTGAAACAATTCCTACTATAGAAGAACTAAACGATTTAGCTGCTGTGCAAGATATTGTAATGGTTGGTTATCCAAATGGAATATGGGATGAACACAACAATCAACCGGTGATTCGCAAAGGTGTAACTTCTACAGATCCGGCCCTCAACTGGAATAATAAACCTGTGTTTTTGATTGATGCTGCATGTTTTCCTGGTTCCAGCGGTTCCCCAGTATTTTTGTACAACCCTCTTGGGACACAATCAAAATCGGGGGCATATCAAATGGGCAAGGGGCTATTTAAGTTCTTAGGTATTCTATATGCAGGACCACAGCATACTGCAACTGGAGATGTTGTTGAGGTCCCAATAGCGCAATCCAAGCTCCAAGTTCGTTCGAATATTCCAAACAATTTAGGACTTGTGGTTTCATCACAAAAGTTGAAAGAGCTGGTTCCCCTGGTAGATAAGAGAGAAGAAGAAATCGTCAATGCTTTAAACCAGTTAGCACTTAAGAAACAAATCATGAAGGACGTGTAATTGCTCCTTTGCTTTGTCCATTGAATGTCTGCTCTTTGTCTATTTGTGCCTGTCGCCAATGGCTTTAGGACGGCAAAGTACGTGAAGCCGCCGCTCAAAGTCTAGATTCCTGATGGTAAGAATTGGCAAAAGGTAAGCGGATAGTTTCTTTTAAGTGTACGTCCCCACCACGGACAAAACAGTTATTGAAAGCGACCTATGAATCGCACTAGGTTGTTCGATGTTACTTTCACCTCAGCCACCTCCAATTGAAGTTTTTTCGACCAATCCATATCATCGAATCCTTTGCACTGTCTATAGAACTGATAGCTTTCCAGCTTTAAATCTACTAATGCTTTCTTCGATGCTTGCATGCATGGCTTCAGGATCATCGGGAGTGATAACAATTTGTTCATCATCAAACCTAAGCACTAAGCCATTTTTAGGATTTGTTATGTACGCTTTGAATTTGCCGATAACATTGCTTCTAAAACGACCAGTAGAAACAAATAATGCACTTACACCAAAAATTCTGATCGCTCCCATCATTACATATGGATTTACTTCAATACTCGATAGTGAACTTAGGTCAAAATTGCTACTCCACCCTATATGGTGAATTAGTAACCTATTATCAATAACGCTATAACCCTGTATAGAAAAAACTAAGTAGGTTAATGTAACAAAGAAAATTGATATAAACGGTGTGCCGGTGCTAAAAAACTCAATAGCCATTATAAGAAGCCAAAGCACAATAAATGCCGTGAGCAACTTTCGATCGATAGGGGCTGAAAAATGTTTCCTCAGATTGGATGATTCAAAAGATTTTAAATCCACTTCAAACACAGTTGCCAGTGCATTTAATGACTCAATGGATGGTTGCGCTCCATTCTCCAGTCGCTGAATTGTGCGTTCACTTAATCCTGTTATCTCAGCTAATTGCGCCTGAGTCCAACCTTTCTTTAAACGCTCAACTTTAATCGAATTAGTATCCTTCATAATTTAGTGTTTCCTTGCAGTTTACACTCAAGTATTACTATAGGATCTTCGCGCTAAATTAAACACGTCAATAGCCCGACATTAAGGTGACAGTATAGCTACAGGAAGGTGCCAACTCACTGTTTAACACATAAGTTGATGTCCAGACTTGAAAACCTGACTAACCGCTCCTTGACTAATGCCGCCTGTCAGGTTAAGTCGAAGCTTTCCACCAAAAGTGTCAGATTAATGAGCTACTACATATAAGTTTGTTCACCGAGACATTAAAAAAGGCCGTAAACGGCCTTTTTTGTTTGCTAATCAGTGGCTTCCACTAGACATCCACAGAACCACAGAATCGATAGCCTTCACCATGAATGGTGACGATTAAATCTTCTGAGTCGACCTCAGATTCAAAGTGTTTACGAATACGTCTAATGGTTACATCTACAGTGCGGTCGTTAGGACGTAATTCTCTTCCGGTCATCTCCATGATCAGCTGTTCACGAGTTAGGATTTTACCTGGGTTACTTAAGAACAGGTGCAGGGCGCGAAACTCACTGCGCGGTAAACGGAACTCATTTTGGCTAGGAGAGATCAGGCTGCGACTGTCACCATCTAGAATCCAACCATTGAAGCTCACACGACTTGGCAGATCGTCGTCATCACCACTGCTGGAAGTGCGGTTTAACAAGTTACGCGCTCTAATCGTAAGCTCTCGAGGGTTGAAGGGTTTTGTTAAGTAATCATCAGCACCAATTTCCAATCCAAGGATCCGGTCTACATCATTGTCTCTGCCCGTCAAAAAGATAAGACCTACGTTCTTTCTGTCTCTGACTTCTCGAGCCAATATTAAGCCATTTTTACCCGGCAGGTTAATATCCATTATGACAAGATTGATGTTATTATTTTCGAAGTAATCGTGCATCTCACTGCCATCTTCTGCTTCGAATACATTGTATCCTTCAGCCTCAAACAAACTCTTCAAGGTTGTTCGAGTAACAACTTCATCTTCAACTATTAGTATGTTTGGGGTCATCGTCTTTTTACCATCTCATTTGTGATACAAGTAGTTTAACAGAAAATATCGCTAAATCAGGGGATTATCCAGTAAATTTTGCGTACTTAAGCAAGCGCGCACTGAATTTAGTCGGTGCACTTTTATACTTGTCTCGATTTATATAGATTTTTATCTTTTTGAATTCTTCTACCAAACTCATCATCCCCCCTCGATCGACAAATCGAGAGGTTTCACCAATACTGACAACGGATCGCTCAAGTTCATTCAGTTGTTGAAAAACGTCATCTGATTCATTGACACTATCTACGAACAAATAGTTGCACTGCTTTTCCAAGGTATCTTCTATTCGATCCACATTTAGAATTGAGATTGGTTTTTCACTCGCACCTTTAAATTCATTGCTGGTTAACATCGAAAAATATTTTTGTGATTGGCGCTCTTCCAACACGCAAAAAGTCAATTCAGCAAATTCAGATTGCCAGCGAGAATAATTTACGATGTGAAACATGAAGGTTGCACGGATTTTTGTCGCTGATTCGTTGTTAGGTTGCGCTTGGGCGAACAATTTTAGGCTACACAGTAACGCACAGACAATAACTATGATTCGGTAATAAATAATCATTACGAACTCTTTGCCAACGTTTCTGCATCGACTTTGCGCACCGGAAACAATATATTAAATTCGACTCCCTTGCCTTCTTCGCTAGTAATTGTAATCGAGCCATTTAAGGCTTGTGTTACCAGATTATAAACCAAGTGCATCCCCAAGCCGCTCCCGCCTTGACCACGTTTTGTCGTTACAAAGGGATCGAAAATACGTTTTCTTAAGTGCTCTGGGATCCCTTTACCATTGTCCAAATAACGAATACTAATTTTATTTGGGGTCACCATATCGACAAAAATATCAATTTTGCCTTGGGGTTTATTCTCAAAACCATGAATGATGGAATTCATGATCAAGTTCATCATGATTTGGTTAATCGGTCCGGCTTTCGTTTCTATAAATAGATCCTGCTCGCAATGCAGGGCAATTTCATGCTGAAATTTCTTTAGCTTGGGGCGCATTGATAGAAGAATTTCGTCCATCAACTGTGCAAAAGAAAAGACTCTGTTTGTCTCGGTTGATTGATCCACTGCAACCTGCTTAAAACTGGAAATAAGTTCTGCTGCACGGTTTAAGTTGCGATAGATAATATTTAGGTTTTCCTGACCTTCAGAAATAAACTTCGACAGCGTGCTGGCCTTCAAGCTCTTGTCAGTAAATTCCTTTTCGATTTGTGTCAGTCTGTCCAACATCATCGTAGAAGCCGTTACGCCCAATCCAATTGGCGTGTTGACCTCATGAGCGACGCCAGCGACCATATCTCCAAGCGAGGCCATTTTTTCATTTTGAACCATCTGGCGTTGGAATTGGTGCAATTTTTCAAGGGTTTGAATGAGTTCTTGGTTGGCCTCTTTTAATGCCAAGGTGCGTTGTTCAACTTTTTCTTCGAGGCTAGTTTGTAATTTTTGTTGTTCTTCTTCAGCTCTATCCCGTTCCTTCAGATAATGTTGAGTGCGATCTAGCATGTCGTTGAAGGCTATTGCTAATATATCTAACTCTTTGATATTGGTTTTTTCTGCTCTGCCTTCGTAATCCCGTTGACGTGAGACTCTCTGCACTAGCGAAACCAAGTCTGTAATGGGATCAGCCAGGGCTTTTTGTAATTTAAGAGTCAAGAAATAACAAATAATCAGAATAACCACTAAAGCCGTCAAGGTGGTAATGATCGAGCTTGCGGTAAGCTCATTAAGAATATCGGCGGAGGCCCTTACGTAAACATATCCTATTATTTTCTGTTCAACGATGTCATCGGTATTTTGTGAAACGACTATGGGTTTAATCAACTCGAAATGGCTGCCGGTTAGCACTGGCTCGCGCAATTGTTCGAGCCGATGCCACATTTGTGGAGCGGGCGCTTGTCCTTCACGGTTATAGCTTGCGAAAAAGGTTGGATCGCTGTTCTCGTTCGCCCGATAAATATGCACTATTTCAATAAATGGTGCAGCTTCTAAGCGTTTGAGATTTTCCGCCTCAACAATATTATCGTCAAACTCCAGGCTGGCAATTGCATTGTTACCGATAAGCTCCGAATAAACGTTAACTTGATCGATAAGCTTACTTTTGTAGTTAGTGATTTGGTTGATTAACGAGATACTCGCAGTGACCACGAGGGCTAAGGTGGTGATGGCCATGACCACCCACACTATCAGTGTTTTGATTGACAGAAACTTAGCTTCGCCTGACATTGATTCGAACTTAGGTTGCGCTCGTTATTTTCAGCAGTGACTCTAATATTGATATAAAACCAATAAAAAGGAAACTTTTTGATGGAAATAGTAAAAAAATCAATGGCAAAAGTGAAAAGCGGCAGTGATTAATCCCTAATTAGCGAGACAAAATCAGACTCACTTATACTAAGTTGATTTGCCAATCTACCTAGTTCAATTAATTCATCGATTTTGCCTTGCTCTGTTGCTGCTGCAATTCTTATTGACTGGAAATCTGCCATGCAAATACACACCATTTCGCCTTCAATCACGTTTAACGAAGGAAGACTCAAAGAAGCCCTTTTGTATAACAAGTTCGGGCAAACCTGGGTTCGCTGCGGCAACTGGACACATTGTTCAGGCATTTCTTGAGAATAGGAGTTTTGACTAAACAAGGAAAACGCTAAGCCGAAAGCCAGGCTGAATTTTAATTTTTGTTTTTTCAACATGACTCATACAACTCTTGATAGTCGAGCGCAGCTTGATGCCAAGTGAATTTTGTATGCATTGCTCGCTTTTTCATTTTAGCAAAACTCTGCGGATATTCGTAATAGTGTAAAAGTGCACGTAAAATGCAGCTAAGTAGCGCGGTGCTGTCAGGCTGGTCAAATACAAAACCAGTCGATTGGTCCGGTTGTTCCTTCAAATCAATCACCGTGTCTTTTAATCCTCCTACAGCACGGACTATCGGCAAAGTTCCATAGGCCAGGCTGTACATCTGATTCAATCCACAAGGCTCGAAAAGAGAAGGCATTAAAAAGAAATCACTTCCGGCTTCCAATAGGTGCGCCAGCTCTTCACTGAATGTCTCGATAAAAATAAATTTGTCGGGATGGATCAACGCGTGTCGATGCAAAACCTCGCTTATTGAAGGATCGCCCGTACCTACAATTAATAGCTGCACATTGTGTTGTAATAGGTCTTCGAGAATGGGCAGGATATAGCCAAATCCCTTTTGCTCCGTTAATCGGCAAACCATACCGATTAATGGTACTGAACTATTTTCAGGTAACCCGGCTTTAATTTGTAATGACCGCTTGCAGGATCCTTTGCCTTGCAGTGACTCAACATCATAATTAGTTGGCAATAGCTTATCAGTCGCCGGATCCCATTCGCTATAATCGCACCCATTCAAAATTCCAGAGACATCCTTGCGGCGCGCTTGAAACTCGTTATACAGCATGTGGCTGCCAAGAGTGGTTAACAACTCACTGGCATAATTTGGACTTACCGTATTGATTTTGTCAGCATAACGAATACCAATCCGAAGAAAGTTAACTGCGTCTCCGTCAAGTTGGCTGTGTAACGCTTTATGCGGGTGTAAATAGGGAATTTCGTCCAAACGATGCGTACCATGAAAAGCACCATTGTGAATGGTCAAAATGCTTTTACTGTCTTTAAAAAATCCACTGTTGTCGGTACGCAAAAAATAAGGTGTTAAAGCGGTGTGCCAGTCATTGCAATGCACAATGTCAGGTTGGAATTCTAACAACTTCGCGGTATGCAGAGCAGCATCTGCAAAAAATGCGAACCTTTCAGCATTGTCTGGGTAGGCATGGTAGCCATCGGTATAAAAACCATTTCGAGAGAAAAAGTCTGCATGGGCGACGCAATAAACGGGTACATCTTCAATGTATACCTGACGAACACCAAATGAATAAGCCCTGTCGTAAGCATGAATCGTATGCTCATCAACTACTGTTTTGGCTTCATGATTGTCTTCAATCAATTTATAAAATGGCATCACTATAATGACTTCGTGCCCAAGCTTTTTCAGCTCAATAGGCAAAGACTTTGCGACATCAGCTAGACCGCCTGTCTTGGCAAGATCCTGGACTTCTGAAACAACAAACAGAATTTTCAAACTTTGCTACTCCTAAATGCCACCATATTGATGATTAAGATTGCTTTTATGCTGGTCTGCAAGACTATACGAGCAAACAACAGGATCGCAAGTATTGCGCTGTCATTTTGAGCTAAGACGGTCTCGTATTCAGTGGAATTGGTATTAAGCGCGACTAAAGTACAAATTAAATTTACTGGTTTGCGCCAACGTCTTAACATTTCCCAAGGATTTTTTGAGTTGATCAGGATAAGGTAAAAAACGATTGGCGACTAAGGTCAATGTAGCATTGGGCTCCAAATGGTTTTTTATTCCCGCAATGAAATCCTGGGTTACATCGTAGTTTGTGTGGATCCCAGTATGAAAAGGGGGGTTAGTAAAAACGTGATTAAACCTTTGACTAATATTGGTCAGTCCATTGGAAGGAACAACCTTGCCTTTAAAACCATTTTTTTCCAACGTGAGTTCGGTTGCATGAATAGCCAATGCACTGACATCACAGAAGGTGACCTGCAAATTCTCATGCTTTTTTGCTAAAAAGCAGCCAATGATCCCCGCACCGCAAGCGAAATCCAAAATATCCCCCTTGAGCGTTTGCGGTAAATTTTCTAATAACAACCGGGTGCCCGGATCAAGCTCTCCAGCACTAAATACGCCGGGTAAAAATGCGACAGAGACAGTAGTTTCGGCTACAGTAATGTCTCTGTAGGTTACCCAATTAGCCAAATCAAAAGCCACAGCTTTGTTAATTTGCGCGCAATACAGCGCACAGTGGCGTGCCGAGTCGACTTTGTTAACCTGAGTTGCGACTTGTTTGAACAGCTTGTCTGCACTTTTAATCCCAGATTTATTCTCACCCACTAAATAAATCAAACCATCAGGCTTGATACAACTTGCCATGTTTTGAATCAACATCTGCGCATGTTCTTTGGATTTAGGCATGTAGATGATTGCGCCATCGTAGGCGTCTTTTACGGTTATGCTGGCAGCGAATTCGTGGCGTTGCTCGGGGGCTTGATTGGTACATCGTTGGTACACGTCGAACATTTGATGGAATCCGCTAAAGCGCTGACGATCCAAGTTCGTAAATATCTCTGCCTCAGGAGCATTGGCGACCAACCAGTTCCCTTGTTCAAAGAAATCTTGGTTCCTTAGAATGACCTGACTAGGCGCAGAAAGCATCAGCTAACACGCTCAAACATCAAATCCCAAACTCCATGACCTAAACGATGGCCGCGCTGTTCAAATTTGGTCAAAGGACGGTTGTCTGGACGTGGCACAAAGTCGTTAGTAACGGACTGGTTTTTAAATCCTGGGGCTTGCTTCATTACCTCAAGCATGTGTTCGGCGTAGTTTTCCCAATCTGTTGCCATGTGGAAAACTCCACCAACTTCTAGTTTCTTTCTAAGTTTTTCAACAAAATCGGCTTGTACAATACGGCGCTTGTGATGGCGTTTTTTATGCCAGGGATCAGGGAAAAACAGCTGTACGCGCTGCAAGCTAGCATCCGGGATGCAATCGGCTAGCACTTCAACAGCGTCATGTTCGAAAACGCGTAGGTTAGTGACACCTTTTTCATCCGCAGAAGCCATGCAGGTTCCTACGCCAGGACGGTGAACTTCAATACCAATAAAGTTTTTGTCAGGTTCATTGGATGCCATCTCAACCAATGATGTGCCCATACCAAATCCGATCTCTAGAACCACTGGTGCATCGCGACCAAAAGTTTGAGCCATTTCCAGCATGCCGTTTTTGTGTTCCAGACCCATTGACGGCCAAAACTCTTCTAAAGCTCTCGCTTGGCCTTTTGTTAATCGGCCTTCTCGCTTTACGAAGCTACGAACTTTTTGAACATAAACGCCTGCAGCTTCGGCTTCTTCTTGAGTTTTGAATTGACTCATAACGTACCTAAAAATTTTCGAATTGGGACCTAATAACATCCTTCAATCTCTTGGAGGATGGGGGCTGCGCATTATGCACTGGTTGCCTTAAAAATCAAACCTAACCGACAGATTAAATCTGTCACTTTTTGGACAGACCGTATGAGTCTAATGCAGCAATGTGGATATAGAAAGTAACAGGGTAAACAGTCGCCGCTAGAGCGCATGCTTGTGGGGATCTCAACAATCTGGTCATTTACACAACTTTTTGGCTCAATTTAGGATGCCACAAGCACCATATTTGACTAACTAATTGAATAATATATGAAAAATAATTGGCATTATGGTTGCTCAAGGAAAGGGATAATTTAATTTTAGAAAAAATAGGAGCATGGTCATGCAGACTAGCCTAGCCGCTTTTTCTGACGACGAGCGTCTTTGGTCCGATAAATTGTTAAACGGCACCGGTGCGCTTTGGCTAACAACGGCTTTAATCGGACAGTGGTTATTTGTCAGTTACATCATCGGTTTTTATGGTCTGTCTTTCGTTGGCGGAAACTTGTCACAATGGGCAGATGTACTTCCAAAGGGGATCATAGAGGGAGAAAGCTTTGGCAATTCGATGATCATTATCCATATTTTATTGCCAATTTTAGTTATGTCGTTGGGTGGTTTGCAGCTTGTACCAGCCATTCGAAATCGATTTAGAACATTTCACCGCGTTAATGGACGCGTCTATTTAATCACTGCGGTCATCACCAGCATAACCGGAATTTATATGATTCTGGTGCGAGGCACTGTTGGTGACACGATCCAGCACTTGATCACCACATTTAATGGCTTACTCATTTTACTTTTTGCCTATTTCACCATTGATATGGCGATGCGCCGCAATATTGAAGAACATCGCAAGTGGGCTATGCGTTTATTTGTTGTGGTCAGTGGCGTTTGGACGTTTAGAGTGATGTTAATGTTCTGGTTTACGGCAAATGGCGGGCCTGTAGGTGTTGACCTAGAGACTTTCACCGGTCCCGCTATCAAAATAATGACCGTCGGACAGTTTTTGTTACCCCTTCTTATACTCGAATGTTATTTTGCTGGTCAGCAGTCAACAAATCACCTCAATAAAGTGCTGGCAAGCGTTATTGTTTTGTTGACCACCTTATGTATGTCAGTGGGCATATTTGCGGCCTTTGCAGGCATGTGGTTGCCCAGAATGACCTAGGTTAATTTAGAAGTTTGTAAAGCTGATCTGCAATGACATCTGGCTGACTAAGTAACATCATATGTGCAGTATCTTGCAGATTTAGATGAGTCGATTTTAGGCAGCGCTGGCTCAGTTGTGCAATTGAGTCGCAATCTGCAATTTTGTCGTGTTGAGCCGTGATGAAATTAATCTGAAAAGGCGCGTTTTGAAGTTGTTTGCTCATGTCTTCACGGGGTGTGGTTGATTGGATGTGACCACGCAACACAGTATTGCCAAGGTCTTTTTCCATCTCCAATACTGGCCCGGTAATGTTTTCGTTATTCAATTCGTCAGACGTGACAAATTGCTTTAGGCGTGCTTTGTTCATAGTCAATTTTGTATTTTGATGCAGGGTTTTAAGCAATTGTTCTCGTGCGCGAATCTCTTCGTTAGTTAAGCCTTTGGGGTTATAGCCAATGAGGGTTAACGAGGCGATTCTCCCTGGCGCCTGACTTGCGCAAACTGACGCTATAAATCCGCCCATGGAAAAACCGACTAAGTGAACTTCCTGTTCAAATGAGTCTATTCTGTCTTGGCTTAACGCCAACATCTGCGCCAAAGAATCCGCCCACTGCAAAGGAACGTAACTGCGTTGCTGGAATGACATACGTTGCCACACGGGTAACCATATTCTTTCGTCACAAAGCATTCCGGGGAAAAATATTACGGGTTGTTCAATTGTCTTCATTAAGTGTGGTCTATTTTCTTTGGATTCTTGTATGATCACACTATCAGGCGGTAACGCCAATCAAAATTTGACAGGCAACTGATGCAACATACTGAGCAACCATTTAGTGAAAAACTTTTAGCATGGTTCCACCAACACGGTAGGAAAGACTTACCCTGGCAGCAAGACAAAACACCCTACAGGGTTTGGGTCTCTGAGATTATGCTACAGCAAACCCAAGTCAAAACGGTGATCCCCTATTATCAAAAATTTATGACGAGTTTTCCTACTATTGAGGCGCTTGCCAAGGCAAATACCGATGATGTACTACACCATTGGACAGGGCTGGGCTACTACGCCCGAGCTAGAAACCTGCACAAGGCTGCGCAAAAAATAATGGACGATAACAACGGTAATTTCCCAACAGATTTACAAAGTGTCATGGCATTGCCTGGCATTGGACGCTCAACCGCAGGAGCGATTCTATCGATTGCTTGCGGTCAATCAATTAGCATCCTAGACGGCAATGTTAAAAGAGTGCTTTCGCGTTTCTTTGCTGTCTCTGGGTGGCCTGGAAATCGAGCAGTTGAGCAGCAGCTCTGGGAGTACGCTGATGCGTTGACACCAAAAAAAGATACGGGAATTTATACACAGGCGATGATGGATCTTGGCGCAACCCTTTGCACACGCAGCAAGCCAAGCTGCGATGATTGCCCGGTACAAAATCAATGTCTGGCGTTTGCACAGGGCACTCAAAGTGAGTTTCCTGGCAAAAAGCCAAAAAAAGTCATCCCAACAAAATCCACAGTTATGATACTGCCAATGTGGCAACAACAGGTTTTAATCTATAAACGCCCTTCATCGGGGATTTGGGGAGGATTGTTTGGTTTTTTTGAAGCCCAACAGCTAAGTGACGTGCAAGCGATTTCCCAAAGGTTGCAACTTGGCGCTTACAACGAGCAAAAACTTGAGCCATTCAGGCACACATTCAGTCATTTTCATTTGGACATTCAACCAATTTTATTGGAGTTAAAAAAACCGCCTACGGGTCAGGTGTCCGAAAACGAAACACTTTGGTATGACCTTCGCTCTCCACCAAATGTAGGATTAGCAGCGCCAACCACTAAACTTTTTAGTACACTAAGCGCAAATCTTTAATTACTTCACGGAATCAATCAATGAGTAGAACGGTTTTTTGTCAAAAATTGCAAAAAGATGCAGATGGCTTAGATTTTCAATTGTATCCCGGTGAGCTGGGAAAGCGCATATTTGACAACATCAGTAAAGAAGCATGGACTGAATGGCAAAAAAAACAGACCATGTTAATCAATGAAAATAAATTGAACATGATGCAACCTGAAGCACGCGCGTTTTTGGAAGAGCAAATGGTCGGTTATTTGTTTGAAGGCAAAGAGCCCAATATTGAGGGATATGTGCCGCCTCAGAGTTGATTTGGGCTTACATTGGCCGGTTTATTGCTGACTTTTCCATCAATCTTGTTATAAAGCTTAAAAATTACGAAAAATCGGTTGACTTGAAAGCCAAGAATCCGTTTAATACGCACCCACGGCGCTGCCAAGTCACTTTTTAAGCGCTGTGTTTGAAGACAATATGTCTGTGCCTCGATAGCTCAGTTGGTAGAGCAGCGGATTGAAAATCCGCGTGTCCCTGGTTCGATCCCGGGTCGAGGCACCACTATTCCAGAAGCCCTGCAAGCAATTGCGGGGCTTTTTCGTTTCAGTCACATTATCCCGGCATGCTCTTACGGCGCGCACGCAGTGCGGGCTCTCCTTAAAAGACTGACGAATTAGACAAAAGAACCTCTTCGACGGTATCCAAAACAAAACGCATACTGAACCCATCCTTGGTCACTCTTCTAGCCAGTCCGTCCGTGGACTGTCTATCAACCGGCTGGAACAGTGCTCCAGAAAGCCCCAGTTTCACCCTGTGCCGCGCACGCGTTCCGATCTCGGGCCGAAGCATCATTATTTTCAACTATCAAATTAGAGTCAAAATACTCATCTAAGCTATTTAACCTGGTCCTTGTGTTCTAGTAGAAGCGCTGAGCATTGTTTCATCTGTAGAAATTACTGATCCGTTGATAGTAATATCGGCGTGCTTCCATGCGGCCTCAAATCTACTCTCCACATTCTTTGCTTCTTCAGTTTTGCCTTGTAAGATTAAGGCTTCGGCAAGTCCGCGGAGCGCCCAGCCATTTTCGACCATAATCTCAAGGTCTCGTTGATAGGTCGCTTCTGCTGCTGCAAATTCACCTGCTGCTAGTTGTGCGGCACCTAGCGCATGTCTTACAGGAAAGAACCATTCTGGTGGTTCTGAGTACGGCAACGAATCTTCCAATACTACAGCTGTCTTAAATGTGGATATTGCTGTTTGCAGATCTCCAGCATATTCTGCAATCGAGCCCGTTAACACTGTCTCAGCAATCTTCAAAAGAATTGGTGCCCCCTCGCGATTAAAAAAACGAAGAGATTCGGTCTCTGGCATGTTCCGAATTTCGGCTAATTTTGTGAGTTCTAACTCGGCGTTTGTTGGGTCATTAAGCCCAACAAACGCTTGCCCCCGGGCATAGTGCCAAATTCCACGTGCGTACAGCAGATCCTCTGCTGGTTCAGGTGTGTCGAGGATCCCCTGCCAATCAGCAAACCTGACTTTTGCGTAGAGTGGCTGCGAATAAAAATGTTGTGCCACGGCCATGCCTGGTGCTCGAAGTAGCTCTTCTGTTAGTGCCGCGGCAGTCCCTTCAGCGAGTTCGTAGGCTTTACTTTTCCAACCACTAATGGCTGCCGTCACCCAGCCAAAATGCCAATTGTGTGGGATGTATCCAGCGAGATAGATTGGACTATTTGACCGACAGCTTTGAACAAACTCATTATCTGCGGCAGTCGCTAACATGTTATTCAGGGTTGCATCATAGTAACGCCCCACTCTCATATAAATATGCGCAGGCATATGAACCAAATGCCCGGCCGCAGGGGCAAGTTCCGCCAGCGTATCTGCATAGGGTTCTGCACGCTCTGGGTTTGTAGATTGCTCTACTGCATGAATATATAAGTGAATTGCGCCAATGTGTTTTTTATCGAGCGCTAAAGCGGTTTCAATGGTATCTGTTATTTCTTTGGTCCAAGGTCGTGTAACACCTTTTGCATCCCAAAAATCCCATGGGTGAACGTCCATCATTGATTCGGCCGCTAATGCAGTAATATGGGCGTCTTTCGGGTAGGCTTTCATTACTGCGCGCATACCCTCTGCGTATGCTTCGTTTAGCGAGGTTCTATCCGCAGGCTCAGTCTCTAAATACCTATTTTGCAGTGCATTGATGAGCGCTTTTTCCTTGGCACTGACGTTTTCGCTTAGTTCTTTCGCCATTTTAGCTAAACCAAAAGCGCGGGGGGCATTTCCAGCTGCCATATCGGCATTCACATTTGGCCCCAAAACTAGCGCGCTGCCCCAATAACACATGGCACAATCTGGGTCATAAATGGTTGCTTCGTTAAACGCGAAATCCGCGGCTGCATGGTTAAACGCATAGGATAAGGCAAGTCCTTGGTTAAAGTACTGTTGCGCGACAGCAGATTGGGTAGTGATGGGAAAGTTCACTTCGCCCAAACCACTAAATAAGGGTTGCCGCCAATTGCTTTGTGCAAGCTCCAAATCTGTTTTCGTTTCTGCACCGGTATCAGCGTTTTTGCTATCAATATTATCCCCACAGCCAAATAATAAAATCAGTGAGGCGATTGTGAGGAACGTTTTTGAAAAAAGTCGATGGGAGAAAACACCACCGTTAAAATTTAATATCCGCATAAGTGTTTATCCCTTTGGTGTATGAAATAACTTCCGCGTAGCGCTGCGTCAACCTATTAAAATTTGTAACTTTCTCGCTTAGTCGGAATGCAATGAATAACAGTTGAGACAACTTGTGACCTAGTATCGTTATGTTGACCAATTTATGATTTACCCTTACAAAGAGAGCAATGAGTTCTCAAACAGGTCGTTTCTCGCTTTAAAATCGGTTAATATTTGAGCAGTGCTGTCTCACTATAACGCTTAATCAATGTCCAATACCAACTATATGCAGATGTTTGTGCATTTATTTGAGAGCACTTTGTAATAACGCGCAAAACATGTCGAATAATGAGTGTTCTTATTTGGACCATCTGGCTTTCCCATGATGACGATGAAGTTCGCAGGTATTCTGGCTCAACGAGTTTGCAAACCTCAGGAGAATCCCGCCTCGAACACCATTATTTCTAAGCCCTGCGCTGAAATTTTCGGGGCTTTTTCGTTCCAATGATTGAACGAACCAAGGAAAGTCGAGATTAGACCTATATGTGCCCTAAAATGTATCTCATAGTGCCATTTGTTGCGTAAATACTATTAGTAGATAAATCAAGGAGACTTATAAAGCCCTGAAGGGAGGTTTTTGGCCATTTCCTCTAGATGAGTCTCACATGTACCGCAACATCCACCCCAAATATCCATATGTTCGTACCGCTTTTTTAATTCTCCGATTTGTATACCTAGCTCGACGGGATTCCCTTCTTCTAGGTGACCAAGCTTACACAATGAAATTTTGTCCATCTTTGCAGCGTTTGGCCTCAGCGATCTGACTCTGTGCATCCATTCTCCGTCACTAAGTGCTGGCCCGAATTCATCCGGGTGTGAGCAGTTGATACTGAAAAAAGAAGGGTATCCGGCAGTTTGAGCATCAACAATTTTAATAGCGGACGAAAATGACAAACCACTCGATAACTTGTGCTCACTCGTTAACGTGAAAGAAATCGCGATAGGCAATCCTATTTTTTTTGCAGCTCTCACGACACCTATTGCTTCTTGCACATGTGAAAACGTAACTGCCCAGACCAGATCAACACCTGCCGCTTTTAGCGTCTCAATTTGCACACTATGGTATTGCTCTGATTCTTCTATCGACATATTGTTTGCACCGAAGTATGCGTCTCCTCTAGGCCCTACGTACCCGGTAAATAAACACTGATCTATTTGCCCGTTATATTCGGCTGCGACATCTCGTAAGAATTGGATTGATCTCATGTTAGCCTCTCGAAGACCGTCTTCTGAATACCCCAAGGCTTTGCCATAATCTGGGCTCGCCCTGTAGTCGAAACCGCCAATGAGCGCGTTATGGCCATATTTAGCAACGACGTCAAGATATCTGCGATACATATTCTTAATAGTTTCTGAGGCTTCAGGGTTTTCTAATAAAGGGAACATAGCAAAATGAGGTAAGTCAAATCCCCATTTGTACATTATTTCAGTTTCAATCCCGCCTTCTGTAAGAAAAATTGTATTGGGACGGCTTTCGGGAAAATTGATATTCGTCAAATTAGACTCCGTATTTTATTTGTTATCACATCACGCCAGATGGCGTTATGTGAGCTAAAAAGTAATCAAAAATGCTTCAATAATTATCATCAGCAATATTGGACTATTCAATATCTAGTTTTTTGGCGGCGACTATTTGGAAGTGAAATCTAATATTTGTTTTATTTTATACAGGGTTACGAATTTCAAATTGTGACGTATTTGTGACGGTGTGTGGTAATCATCTACCGAAGGGCGACACATCTATTGCAGATCTATCAAATATTTGGTTACCGATACGCTCTATGGGCCCGTTATCAGTCGGGTATGAATTCAGAATCGTTTAGTAAATATGGCCCTCACAGGCAGCGCTTAAGAAATACTATTAAATGTAAAACATTGAGGTGGGTTCAAATATGAGTTCGACACAATTGCATTTCGTTCACGCAAACGGCTTCCCAGCCGGTTGCTACTCTAGCTTTTTAGGTATGCTAAAAAATGTTGAAGTCAAAGCAATTGAAAAAATTTCCCACAAAAGCACAGTATTACCCAAAAATTTGGATGCGCTGGTTGAAGAGTTTGTTGACTCTGTTATGGCCGGCTTCGAAGCCCCAGTCATCGCCATGGGGCATAGCACAGGAGCTTGTGTGGTAGGCTTGGCAGCTTCGCGATATCCCTATTTGTTCAAAGGGGTTATTATGTTAGAACCGATATTTCTTTCAACATCAAAGCGTCTGATTATTGGGTTTTTAAAGACATTGGGCCTAATTGACTACTTTGGCCCTTCCGGCGCAGCAAAGAAACGAAAAAATCGATTTGCCACAATCAATGATGCGCGTATACATTTCTCCCGAAAGAACCTATTTTCAAATTTTGATAATGCATGTTTTGAAGATTTTATGGAAAGCGGCTTTTACTTAAAGGATGGAACTATCCATTTGTCTTTTTCAACGGAGATTGAAGCCCAGCTTTTCCGCACGATTCTTGTCAACATACCAAGGCAACTGAAACATGTAAAAAGCACAATAATTTTTGGATCTAAAAGCAATATGATTTCTTCTTGGGATGTGAGCTGGTGTAGGAATAGCATGTTCGAAAGTTCAGTCCAAATGGTCCAAGGGGGACATATGTTTCCACTCGAAATGCCACGAGAATCGGCGCAGTTGATTAATGAAACAATTAACGTAATAAACTCACATGAAAACACACACTAGCCAAATATATTACCTCAAAAACCGTGTGAGAGCGTTTAAAAGCGGCGTTGTGCGCATATAAGTTTCGCACAATAGCCGTTGATTGTGATTGTGATTGTGATTGTGGTGCAGGAAGTGACATTGAGTTTTTACTTTCAACAGGATACGAAGTATTTGGCTATGACAATGAAGATAGAGCACTAGAAATGCTATCAGGTAGATTCAAAGACAATTCGTTTGTTCAAGTAAAAAAGTTAGTATTTTTGGATTTCGACTACCCAGATGCTTTGTTCATTGCTGCAGATGCGAGTTTATTTTTTGCCGTTAGATCAACTCGCACTTTCAATATCTAGAATGTTACCTGCACTGAGACCAGGACGCGTTTTTTCGCTACGTTTTTAGGCGAGCACGACTCAATGCTTGAAAATTATCCACACGTACATAGTTGGTTCTATTCCGAAGCAATTCATGAACAGGAAATCAGGGAGTACTTTAAAAATCTAGAAATCATTTCTTTTGATGAAATTCGCTGCTCGGGTTCCTCCACTGAATGTGATAACAACAATTGGCATATATACAGCGTTCTCGCAAAAAAACTTGCTTAGACTTCCCGAGTAACAGTTGAAATTTTATCCAAGTTAAATAGGTGAATCACGGTTTCTAATACTTAAGTTCGGCTTAGCTTTCATTTGTAGAACACATCAAACAATTTTCTGGACGCTTTACTTTCCTTTTTTACGATCGCTTTATAAAAAATGCCAACTAGCGAGAAATGTTTTGGCAATACTAGTAGCTTCAATATCCGTATTATTTTTTTGTCACGTTTCTGTGACGTCCACTCCTTATTCTTACTGAATTCTTAATTTATGGAAGCAAATCAATGTTTCGTTATTTTTTCCTCCTCATTTTTTGTTTAATTCTTTTCGGCTGTGATATTGAAGAAGACGCATCTACTGAACCATTGGACCCGCCTTCCAAAATTGAATTCCAAAGTATGGGTTTAGAAGGTTTAATTATTAACCAATTTGAAAAGTCAGTTTTTGATGACAGCATAACGGCTGCTACAAGTGCGGGCGTTTTCATATTGAACAATAGCAGCGATTGGCAGTTAATCAGCAATGACGATTGGTATGTCCGTGATGTTGTGTCTTTATACCCAGAACACCTTATAGCCAGTGTGTCTGTCAATGAAAACGAATTCCTCTATGAAACAAGGAATAATGGTGCTTCCTGGGAGATCATCTCAACTAATTTTGGCGGACCAAATCCTCAGCCAACTTCCGAGCTATATGAACCCGCGAATAGACTTATGTTCGACGATACACTTGGCGTGCTCTACGCAGTAGGTTATGGCGTTCTTGCAAAGTCAGACGACTTCGGTATTACATGGCAAGAGCTTTCAGGCGAATGGCAGACTTTTGCTACAGGGCTTTTTACTCTATTAAAAATGCCTGCAAGCAGTGAAATTTGGTTTGGAGGTCAAAACGCAATAGAGGGGGCCTTGCTTCGGAGCTTCGACGAAAATACTCTTGAAACGATTAATTATACTAGTGTAGTTGATGTCTTAGAGTCGCCTAGTTCAGTGAAGAGTATAAATCTTGTAGGGTCGAACAAGGAGCGGGTCGTAGTATCAGGTGAGGGAGGTATTGTGTTTTCAGATGACTCAGGTGAAAGTTGGGCCGCTTTAATTGAAGATGAAAATTCAAGGTTTTACTTTGACCTAGTGGAGTTAGGCACAAGCAATTTATTGGTGACTTCCTCTTGGGCTAAAAATTTCGATTCGTCGCAACCTCTCATTCTAGAAGTCAGCAGTGATGGCGGAGGCAGTTGGCATAAATATACGTTAGACGATAATGATCTTTTTGGCGGCGTTTGGAGCCTCACTTTCAAAGAATCTGAAGAATTTTTTATTGTTTATTTGGGGCTCTACAAAGGTGGCGTTTTTCAGGTCCAAATTCCTAAAGATTTTGTTAACTAACAGTTTGTCTTCACACTAATTAATATTGGCAGCTCAAGCGGTCACTTCATACATATCAATGAAGAGCGAAGGTTGGAATATTACTTACGCAGATGCACGTCTTTCTATGCGAGGTTGCTTATAAAAAGTATTATTTGGTAAATGCATACACTATGGACCAAAACTCTTAATAGCAATCTATTAATCGCTGTTTTGAAACGTATATAAAAAATAGGGAATAGGCTCTATGGTAAGCAATAATTTAACTCCTGGTTTTCGTATTACTACCAATCAGGATGAATTTGACTTGTATTCTGTGCTCTCGTTCCTCGAGTCTTCATACTGGGCAAAGGGAATCACACTTGAAAGGCTTTCAAAAGCCGTTGAAAACTCACTTTGTTTTGGAGTGATTTCTCCACAGGGCAGGCAAGTAGGATTCGCCAGAGTCATATCTGACAAATCAACCTTTGCCTATCTATCTGATGTTTATATATTGCAGGAATATCGTGGATTTGGTTTATCGAAGTTGTTACTTATGAATATTTTCAGGCATAAGGATTTACAAGGGCTAAGAAGGTTCATGTTATCTACATTGGATGCTCAGGGATTATATTCTAAATTTGGTTTCACTGATCTCAAAGAACCAAAAATTCATATGGAAAAAAGTTTATTAGAATTAGAAATTCTTAATGCTAATGAAAGTTGCTCTGCTGATTTGTAGAAAAGCCTAACAAATTGCATTGTGATCTCGTTCCCGTCTAGCAGTATTTTCCAATGGTACTTTTCTTTAAAGCACAAAGTCCTTTTAATTTAAGAGCACAGTTTCTCATTCACCCAGAATATTTGTGACGGTTTTGTCACGCATTTAAAGGATTATCGTATCGTTCTGGTAATAAAGTGGATGTTTAGGTGTACAAAATGGCTTCAATCGTATGTGAAACTTTTCTGTCTCCTCTTGGCGAACTAGTTTTAGGCGATTTTCAGGGAAGGCTCGTTATGTGTGATTGGTCCTGCAGATCCAATCGAATCCTTATTTACAATCGACTTTGCAGAAAATATTCGGCATCTTTTAGAAAAGGTAAGTCCCCTCTATTGGAAGAAGCGATTTACCAAATTGAAGAGTATTTCTCGGGATGTCGTACGGCGTTCACTGTTCCTTTCACCCTTGATGGAACTTACTTCCAATCCGAAGTTTGGCATCAAGTTCGAAGAATCCCTTTTGGACAACGCTCGACGTACTCCAAAATATCTCGACGCTTAAATGTTTTTGATTCCAAAGAAAAAATAAAAAGAGCTCTCGCTGCGTGCCCTATATCAATAATTATCCCTACCCATCGAGCGATATGCGAGGACCATAAAATAAATGACTTTGCCGGCTTTGAGCGAACTTCCATTTTACTGCGGAATTTAGAAAGTCCGCTGGTAAATCGCCGAGCGATGTATGCTTCAAAAGCGTTAGAACAAGCCTGTAGCTCGTGACTAGGCATTCGCTCAACTATGTGAAAATACTAATAGATGCTTGTTGACTAGATGATAGTAATCGTTTTGTCTCATAACTTTCAGTTTATGTAGCCAAATCTGCCCCCTTCAGCTTTAGAGTTTTGGATGAAATGTACTTTGGTTAAATATATGGTGTTTGCATTAATGCTTGCCGTGTCTTGTCTCGCTCAGGCAGATGGTAGTCAGTCGCCTATATTGATAGGAACGTATAAATACCCAGGAATAGACAGGGCGGCTTCGATCAAGCCACTATTAGAGTCAGTAGTAGCCAATTTAAATGCCCCCGCTGTGGTAGTTTTATTTGACTCTCCTTCTGAGCTAGCAGATGCGTTCAAGCAAGGTCAAATTCAAATAGCAGTTCCCAATCTTGCTGGCTATCTGCAGATCGCATTCAGCCCTACAATTGACTTCGTTTTGCTTGCTAGCCCAGACACATTAGGGTCAAGTTATACCAGTAGTATTGTGACAAGTTTCAGAGGACAAACAACGTTGACAGATTTACGTGCGCTTTCCAACAAGCCTATTGCAACCGTCTGGTCTGATTCTATATCCGGTGGGTTAGTTGGATTAGCATATGTCAATACAAGACTAAATAACAAAGGCTTGAGTTATGAAACGGCATATGTCGGTAGTCATGTAAATGTGTTCAAAGGGGTAGCGGAATTAAGCTTTGAATTCGGGATTCTTGCCACCAAAGTGTTTTTAGAGGAAAGTAAAAAAAATCCAGGAAAAGTATCAGAAGTTTGGCGGTCATCGATTATTCCTTTTGGGCCTCTGGTGTGTGCAATTGAACCATTGAGTTCTTGTCTTCGGCTTCAACATATTTTAATAAAAAACGCTAAAGAGAGCGAAAAGATATTGGAAGGGCTAAAAAAAGGTTGGCCAGAATTCGGAAATTCGACAACGTTTGTTAGAGTGGAAAAAAGCGATCTCGAACCACTAGTAAGGATCTTAAAACAGCTTTAATTTAGCTGTGTGATTCATAGAGATCGTTTCAATCTGGCGATCTCTAAATCTCGTCTGTAATTTGCATCCTGAACCCTTTCACTTTTGAGTTTATAGCTTTCAATAACAGCATCTGAGAACGGAGTTTCTTCAGAGAGAATGAAATACTTTTCCATTGGTGTTTTGCCTTTGTGAGCACTATGTGGACGATTCCAATTATAGTAGTGCTGCCATTCAGAAAGTTGACTGTCCAAGTCATCAGATTCGATATCTACAGTTGCATAAAACTCGGCTTTATCGGTTTTCTGAGATCGCTCAACTTTTCCATTAAGATGTGGTGAAGCTGGTTTATTAGGACGAAACTTGATACCCAGAGACATCATTTTTTTCTGAACCTTTTCAGCAAAAAATTCTCTGCCACGATCAGTTTGAAATCGCTGAATAGGAAAAGGCATTTCTTCAACAACAGCGTCAATAAAGTCTAATGTATTGGCTGCCGTACGACGCTTGTAGAGCCTCAAAACCCTATATCTAGTGCAGTCGTCGATCGAAGTATATTGATAAAGCCCAGGAGCTATTTTGCAAGTGTCCATTTGTACTCTATCGCCAGGCAATGGTCGTTCATATCGAATGTAATCAACCTTTCGCCTGAATTTTTGAAGAGGTTTAACTTGATGCTTTTTGAAAACTTTGTGAATTGTCGCCAGACCTAATGATATGTTGTGAAGTCTAAATAACTCGCTTTGAAGCCTCCTAGCTCCGAGATTTCTTGCTGAGCGTAATTCCAAAATTAGCTTCTCAACTTTGTCTGTGGTTTTAAGATTTGGTGACAAATGAGGACGCTTACTTTGGCTAATCAGACCAACTTTGCCTAACTCTTGATAGCGCCTCCACCATTTACGGAGAGTTGGTCTGGTGATGCCACATTTACGACAAACTAAACCTGCATCACCTGATGATTCAAGTAATTTTATCCAGACCAATCTCTGTTGAATTTCATCATTCATAACATCCAATTATAATGAAAGGATGTCTATGAATCACACAATTTAGCTAAGTAATACGCCGTTTCTTCCCTCGTTTTTTACGGCGTAAAGATTTTTATCAGCTATCTCAAAAAGTTCCTTAAACGTACAAGAATCTCCATCATTGTATGTCCAAGCTGCGCCAGCAGAAACTGTAAATTTCACTTCACAAGAACCCTCTTTAACAACGAGTCTCTCTGTTGCAACCCTTATTCGTTCCAACACATCCTTTAACTCATTGCGCTTTATTGAAGTGAGCACAAGCACAAACTCTTCGCCACCATATCGTATAGAAAGATCTGCGTGAGATCGCACATTTATCTTTATCAGATTGGCCATTTCCAATATGCATTTATCTCCTACGCTGTGGCCATGAGTGTCATTGATAGCTTTGAAGTGGTCAATGTCGAGAATCGATATAGCAATCCCGCCGGGGGGAAAACCACTCTCTAAATAAGCCTCTGCCTTCTGTACTCCAATTGTCTTATTTAGTAACCCCGTCATTTGATCGACAGTAGTTTTTTCTTCAATACTTAACAGATGCCTTTTATCTCCTCTAAAGTTTCTTTTCGAGATAAACACAAAGGCTACTGCCATTCCTGAGATAACGACTATGTATGTCACAGCGGCAAAGTTGCCTTGTGCATAAACGTGAAAAAGTATTGGGCTCATTAAAATTAATATATTGAGGATTGCACCGTGCCTAATCGGGGCAAACGAAATGCTCCCATGTGCGGCTAACGCCACGCTCGTTGATGCAAACAATAAGAATGATAAATGCATGTTTGCTTCAGAAATAAGTACGCCTATTGTCCCCCATAAGAGGCCAGCGAGAACAAAACCGTATATTGCAACCATACCAACAGCGCTTGAGCTTGATCCATCTAGGAACTTTTTAGCACAAAAATAACGTGTCAATCCAATACAAAGAAAGGCAATTTCTATTTGAATGAAAACGTTAAAATCAAATAAGGTTTCGTCAGTGGAAAAGTATAAAATAGGGAATAGTAACGGGTGAACAAAAACAGCTAGCTTTGTATTTCGGACAAAATAAAATTTTTCAAGACTGCGGTTTTGATTTGTCGCCATAATACCCCCGAAAAAGAAGTGTAATCGTACAATAAATGTGGTTTTTTCGGAAGGAAATATAGACGGTCAGAAAGCGTTTAAAGGGTGGCTAATCAGATATTTTTTTGTTTTCAAATTTAGTAAACTCAGTCATCAGCATTAAACGACCGTATCGCTATGACCACCAAATTGCAGATTAAAACTATCGGAAGGCTCGAATTTGTGTTTCGTGGTCAAAATATACGGCTCTCAAGAAAAAAATCTAAAATTCTTCTTGTGTACCTCCACGCAAACAAGGGGTGGAATGACAGAAACAAATTGTCATCTTTGTTCTGGCCAGATTCAGACTTTTCCAAAGCAAAGGGGGCTTTGCGTACAGTTCTATCGGATATAAATAAAGCGTTCAGATGTGACATTTTCGAATACTCGAATGATAGTATAAGATTATCTAAGCAACTAACAGTGGTTGATGACTTATCGTTAGCAAAACACTGTCTTCGTGACGCCAGCAAGAAAACACTCAATCATCTTTTCTCGCTTCTAAATAAGGAGCACTTGGAAGGTGTAAACTTCGACTTTTCTGACGAGCTTTCCCAATGGGCAACGATTGATAAAGCTTTTTTCAAAGATACATTTTCCAAAATTATTTTGACTGCAGTTAATGAAGACAAAATTCCACCTGAAACACTTTTAGAATATTTAAATATGTCAATATTGTCAGACCCCGAAAGCGACGTTGCAGTAGAGGCCGTAGTTTCGAAATTTATAGAAAAGGGTATGAAAGAAAAGGCAGAGCTTGCATTGGACCAATATGAATCTGCGAATTTGGCTAACAACGATTCGAGTGTGACGATCGCTATCAAAAATTTGAGATCCACGATTCTTAATGAATCAACTTACAATACAAGTTTGATTTCTAATAAAAAGGCGCATTTAAGCTCAAAAGTCGACTATATAGCTTGTGGGAATTCATCTATAGCGGCGATGCACTTTGATAATAAAAAAAGACGAACATTAGTTTTTTTATTAGGTTTTGTTTCGCACATTGAAATAGCAATTGAAGAACCTCGACTAAGCCATTTCTTAATGGATTTCGCCGAAGAGTACAATGTTGTTATTTTTGACCGACGAGAGTCTGGGTTGTCCGAAAGAACAGGACAGCCTCCAACAATGCAAGAGACAGCTGAAGCGATCCGCGAAATTATTCATTTCTACTCTCTTGGTCCAGTCACATTGGTAGGTACATCAATTGGAGGTCTTCCTGCCATTAGGTTTGCTGCGCAAAACAATAGTGGTGTCGTTGATAGTTTAGTTTTATACGGAACATCCGCTAAATGGACCTCCGATTTAGATTATCCGTATTCTGTACCAGATGTTGTCTTTGACAAATGGATCGAAAAAATAAGGCTTAACTGGGGTAAGCCGATAAGTGTCGCTAACTTTGCTCCCACTTTTGAGAAAGACCTTCCTCTTATCAATTGGTGGGCAAAAATGGTCCGTTCTGCCTCTGGGCCAGAAATGGTCAAACGTCTTTTATTGGCTGCGAAGCATATCGATTTGCGCGACGATTTAGAGCAAGTTGCAATAAAAACCCTTGTTGTCCATAAGGAAGGCGATAAAGTCGTTCGTGTTGAGAATGGTAAATACTTAGCCCGGTCAATACCCAATGCAAGGTTTGTGGGTCTAGAAGGAAATTGTCATTGGCTTTGGCTTGAGGACACAGAAACATTCTTTCTAGAACTAAGAAAGTTCACTCGGCAGCTGGGGTAACGAACAAACCAATTTCCTACATATTAAGAGGTATTGCATCAACGGTTACACACTAGTTTGTTACTATTACATTAGTCTAAAGTTGGAAAGGTTGCGCTAGTCAAAATGTTTCTGGCTTAACTACATTGTATCGGGTTAGTCAGCAACGATTAAATAGATTCCGCCTTCAAGTAATTCAGCATATACCATTATGTCATGACCAAAATACAAATCATCTGTGACGAAATTGTGACACCTAGCCAGTAGTCTACCTCCGACTAAGTAAGTGATGTTGTTTTGCGTTTTTTCCCGCTCTCCTATGAGCGGGCTTTTTTCATAATGAATGGATTCACAGCGTTTATTGAATGCCAATCTAGTTTTGTAATTGAGAGAATTCCTGGAATTTTTTTGTGCATCGACCAACAGAGCACCCGTCGAGAAACACGTAGATTACGGTTGCGAAGTACGAAAAGCGCTCTTAAGTATGTTAGATTGCTATGTTGCAAACCCATTCAATATTTGATGCGTTAGGTGCGAAATTACGTTTCTAAGACGTTATCCTCACTTCATAATGGCTTATCAGCTTTTATATATTTCCGCTTGTCTACAATCTGCTTTCCAAGGTTGTTCTTACGAACAGTATTTACTTCATGATGGACGTCGCAAGATTCGTCAACCTCACGACGTATCTATGGGCTACCGAACATTCCACTGATGGCAAGAAATGACTCTTTGAGCGTCTCCAACAACGACTGTCTCCGAAAGCTATATTACTCAGTGGTTGTATTAGCTAAGCGTAAAGTTCACTTAAATTTGTCTTTAATACACGGCACATGACTGAAGCAGAAAACTGCTATTGGTCTTTACGGATTTCTGCACTCTTCACTTTGGCACGCTTTTGCGCACAGCGAACTCGGGTCGAGGCTCATTATCCTTTGAGCCCGAACAGAAATGTTTAGTGCTTTTGGTGTGCGCTATTTTAAACCTCTCTTAATAAGTAAAAGTACCTTTAAACTGCCTCAACTAGGGCCAACTTGGTAAGTTCAATTTGTTAATCTTCGATGTTTTGGTCAGTACAGAGCATTTCAGCCTCAAACATTTATGCTATGAATAGAGGCATTTCTTTTGTATGTTGATAACTTTTATATGCAAAACTTTTGCCGAGCAAGTTACAAATTAATAGTGTAATTAATCTGGTCAAATCTATCTGAAACAAAGGAAGGTTTTCTAATGAGTAAATGTAAAAAATGCAAAAACGGTGATGCTTTGAATTTTGATATTTCGATGGCGTTTCAGCCTATCGTAGATATTAAACGTAAGCAGATTTTTGCATATGAAGCACTTGTTCGAACACCTGATGGAGGAGGTGCTGCGCAGGTTTTTCAAAAAGTTAACGAACACAATAGATATGCGTTTGACCAGGCTTGCCGTGTTAAGGCGATTGAGCTAGCGAGTCAGTTGGGAATAGATACTCAGCTCAGTATTAACTTCATGCCTAACGCGATATACGATCCTGAATCCTGCATTAGGACAACCCTTAAAGCAGCGCGTCAATTCTGTTTTCCGCTTGACAAATTAGTCTTTGAATTTACTGAAACTGAAAGAGTAAAAAGCACGACGCACCTGCAGAATATAGTTAATCATTACAAGCTCAGAGGTTTTTTAACTGCTATTGATGATTTTGGTGCAGGGTACTCTGGTTTAAATCTGATCGCAGATGTAGAGGTAGATATCATTAAAATCGATATGGAGCTTATTCGCGATATCGACAAGTTGAAAAAGAAGCAAATCATTGTTTCGGGGATAGTGACAACTTTCCAAAAACTTGGTTCTAAAGTCATCGTTGAAGGCGTAGAAACACGCGAGGAACTTGAAACATTAAAGAGCTTAGGTATTGAGTTATTTCAAGGCTACTTCATCGGTAAACCTGCCTTTGAAAAACTTGAAGCATTTTCGATGCTAAATACATGACGTCGATTAGTTCTCGCCACAACCAAAACTAATAAAACATCACGTTTTGAAGTGAAGCAAGAAGTCTTCAGATAGTTTAGATACTAAACATTTCACGCTAATAGCTCGACAAGCTCTAAAAGGTTGAATGAATGTTGAAACAGAATTTGATTACTTTGCTAAACAAGCGCATATAATTGATTAAGGTTCCTCAAAATCAACAGCAATCAAAAGAATTGACTACAGGTTGATCCTTAGAATCTTTCTTATAAAAACATTAATAAGTGCAGAAACGAAAATGATAGAGCAATTTCAGATATCCATAACATCGTTCTTGAAAACATTTGGCGACAGTTTAATGATGCAAGCTGCACTGGTCATTATGATTTCTTTCGTCGTTGCCTCTATCTTTAAATACATCTTCATTGCGGGGTTAAGATGGTTAATTTCTCGTTCTAGAATCAGCGTGGCCAATGGTTTTTTGGATTTACTACACGGTCCCATTTATTACAGCGTTCTTCTCATAGGTTTAACAAGTGCGTTATTTGTATTAACCACAGACACGCTGTACCTCTTTATTGGAACATCGATACTTTTGTCAGTTGGTATGTTGATCTGGACATCCTTTTTGTTGAGGGGAAACAGGCAGTTACTTAGAAGTCTCATGCTTCACCCCACCAGATTCAAAAGCATCAATCACAAAACCTTGCCGCTATTTCAGAATGTTATCAACATTGTCATTATAGTCCTTGCTGTCTATTTAATTTTTTCGATTTGGAAAGTCGATATGACGGCCTGGCTTGCCTCGGCGGGAATCATTGGTATCGCAGTGGGGTTTGCCGCAAAAGATACTTTGGCCAATCTATTCTCTGGTGTATTTATTATTGCTGACGCGCCCTACAAAGTGGGGGATTATGTGGTTTTAGATTCCGGTGAACGCGGAGAAATTACCCACATAGGGATCCGTAGTACTCGTATGCTAACAAGGGACGATGTGGAAATTACCATCCCAAACTCCGTTATGGGAAACTCTAAAATTATTAATGAATCAGGGGGACCACACGAAAAATCCCGGTGCCGTGTCCCGATTGGCGTATCCTACGAAACTGATATCGACTTGGTTCGCGACCTATTAATGGCCATTGCATTAAGTGAGGAATCAGTTTGTACAGAACCTGAACCCAGAGTTCGCTTCCGCAGATTTAGTGGTTCAGCTCTTGATTTTGAGTTGCTAGTCTGGATTGATAAACCAGAACTAAAAGGCCGTATTATTGATATTTTGAATTGTGAAATACTTAAAAAATTCAGAGAAAACAATATCGAAATTCCTTATTCCAAACACGACCTCTACATTAAACAAATGCCTCAGGAGAAGTAGTTTTGTGTCATTGGATAGTCGTAAGCGATTCTTGACTAATGTAGCTCATATAGTTCATCCACACGGTTGGCCGCTGACTGCATTGCGTCGGACACAACATCTCCTATGTCCCCATCTATAAGCGCCTCAACTGCTCGCTCAGTAGAGCCTTTGGGGGACGTAACCTGGCGGCGCAGTTCCGATAGTGATTGGTTACTTTGTACCGCCATGGATACCGCTCCCAAGGCACTTTGCAATACCGATGTTTTAGCAACATGCGGATCTAATCCTTGTTCAACTGCGGCTTTTTCCATGGATTCCATAAATAAGAAGAAGTAAGCTGGTGAGCTGCCTGCTGTGGCAACAATTGCAGGCATTTGAGATTCATCTTCTACCCAGACAGTTTCGCCAACGGCTTGCATAATTTGCTCTGCCATTGTCACATCACGGACATCGCAACTCTGGTGAGTGTGCATGCCAATGAGGCCTTTGCAGATCGCTGCAGGCAGATTTGGCATAGCGCAAACCACTCGAGACGACCCACTAAGGTAATCGGAAATGTAATCGCGTTTTACCCCTGCGGCAATAGAGATCACCAATTGGTATTTCTGCAATTGTTCCATCGCGTCACTTAACTCTATGCACACTTCCCCAATCAAGTTTGGCTTGACGGCTAAAATGATGACGTCAGCAAATGCCGCGGCCTTACTATTTTCACGTTCAACTCGTATGTGGTACTCAGAGGACAATTTTTCTCGAGTTTCAATCGACGGAGCACATACGAGTATCTTGTCTCGCTTGTGCCCCTGTTTGATTAAACCTGCAATGATCGCTTGAGCCATGTTTCCACCACCGATAAACGCGATGTTAATGTCGGGATCTAACATCAATGCACCTCCTCTTTAAGCTCTAACTTGACCGCTACCGGACACAAGGTATTTTTCAGTGGTCAGGGATTCCAATCCCATTGGCCCGTATGCATGTAGCTTAGTCGTTGCAATACCAATTTCGGCACCCAGACCTAATTCACTGCCATCTGAGAACCGTGACGATGCATTTACCATTACAACAGAAGCGTCTACTGCGCGCTGAAAGTCTCGTGCAGTGTCATCGTTTTTAGTGCAAATCACCTCAGTGTGGTTGCTGCCAAACTGAGCAATGTGTGCTAAAGCTTGTTCAGTGTTGCCAACAACGCGAACAGCAATTTCTAAGTCCAGATATTCCTGACCAAAGTCGTCTTCTTCCAGCGGCGTAACATGCTCAAAAAATTGCATCGAGTCACTACAGCCGTTGATCTTTACGTCATGTAGCTTGAGTGCTTCTGCTGCCAAGGGTAAAAACTCATGAGCAATGTCTTTGTGTACTAACAAACACTCTATCGCGTTGCAAACGCCAGTTCGCTGCGTTTTACCATTTAACAGTAACTTGAGCGCCGTCACATAGTCTGCGTCTTTATCAACGTATAAGTGACATACCCCTTTGAAATGTTGGATAACAGGAATTTTGCTATTTTCAGTGACATATCTGATCAAGCCTTCTCCACCGCGAGGAATAACTACATCGATATAATCGCGCTGTGCTAGTAATTCCAGCATCAAGGCTCTGTCAGGGTCAGGGACCACACTAATAAGCTCCACAGGTAAATTGTGTTTGAGCAGCACGTCTTGAAGAACTTTCGCGATCGCTTGGCTTGAATTAAGTGCCTCTTTACCGCCGCGAAGTATTACCGCGTTGCCCGATTTAAAACACAGCGCCCCTGCGTCTGCTGTCACATTTGGGCGTGCTTCATAAATCATGCATATTACACCCAGGGGTACGCGCATTTTCTTCACTTCCAATCCATTTGGGCGCATATCGATTAGTCGTTCTTTGCCAACAGGGTCTGGCAAATTAATTATTGTCTCGATCCCGTTTGCCATGGCCTCAATTCGCCCTTCGTCAAGGAGCAGGCGGTCGATCATTGCGGCTGCTAAATTACCTTTTTGTGCGTTGTCCAAATCTAGTTTGTTTGCTTTGAGAATAAGCAAACTGTTTTCACGCAACGCTTTGGCCATGTCGGTTAACACGGCATTTTTTTCTTGTTCATTTAACAAAGACAAGGTTTGTGCAGCGATGGCCGCGTTTTTAGCTATAGTTTTAATCAGGTTCATGATGCCTCCAATACGGCAATATTTTTGTCAGAAATCACAGGTCCGGTCTTGTTTTGCATCTTCTGGGTAAAGTCTTTGTCTTGCTGGTCAGCCAGAAAACTTAATAGGCAACTGCTATAATTTGATTTGGCCTTAGCCAGTTTAGTGCCGTCATCTTTGCGCACCAGGATGGTATCTCCGACCGCGAAATCGCCTTCTACTTTGACAATTTCTTGCGCGGTCAACTCTTCACTCGCAGCATCCAGTGCGGTGTTAAAATCGTTTTCTACGATAACTTCTCCTTGCGCTTTTGAGGTGTGGGTCATCCAATGGAGATGCTCCTGCATGGGCTCTTCATAAGGCTGGAAGTGAGTGCCTGGATTTTTGCCCTCTAAAAGCATATTGAATGATAATTCGGTAAAGCCGTTAACGATGAAAGTATTGATCCCGTGGGAAGTCGCTTTCTCTGCTGCTTCAATTTTAGTCTTCATGCCACCAGTGCCTACTTGGCTTGTGGCGCCACCCGCCATGGCATAAATTTTCTCATCGATTTTAGACACCCAAGACAATAGCTGTGCATTGTCGTTGGTGTGCGGATTCTTGTCGTACAGCCCATCAACGTCTGAACAGATAATGAGTGCATCCGCGTCTGCCGCCGCTGCTACCATGGCCGAGAGGTTATCGTTGTCACCTACCTTTAACGTGTCTGTGGTGACAGTGTCGTTCTCATTGATAACGGGCAACATGCCATTATCAAGCAGGCTGAATATGGTTTGTCGCACACTGATATATCTGTCTCTGTTTCGCAGATCGGCGTGCGTTAAGAGTATTTGTGCAGTGGGGAAATCAAACAACTTATCCCAAGTTGCCATCATGTCTGTTTGACCGGCGGCTGCCATGGCTTTCTTGATTGCCAATGTTGGTTCTTTCTGTGAAAACAGGTGTGCGCCCGCTGCGACTGAACCGGATGATACCAAGACTACCTGCACGCCCAACTCCCTGCATCGTACGATAAATTGCGCGATACCAAGCAGATAATGGCTACTGCAACCTTTCCCGTTGGGGGCAATTAATGCGCTGCCAACTTTGATTACGATACGTTTCCAGTTAAATAAATTCATTCTTTTGTCCTTAGACATTAATTACTCGCTGTGTATAAACCACTGAGCGTAGACTACACTCTGAGAAAATAAATATAACACAAATGATTAGTGTACTAAACATTAAGTATCGAAAAATTAAATGCAGATCATGAAAATCGATTTTATCCACAGTTTATTAGCAACTTATTTAAGTTGTAAGGGACGGTTTATAATTCGAATACATTGCAAATTTGGGTTGTATTTCTATTTTTGGCTATAAAATAGTCGTGAATTGAAGTGTATTTAAGGTTTTATTAGAAGTAATTGGGGTTATTTGACAGATCACGCACCTGGAAGGCCATTAACTTACACAACCTGACTCGCGTTCTTGATGTAGATTGATAACATTACCTGATTTTAAGTTGCAGATTGACCATGCTTGTCTATCGTTAGTTGAGTAGGCAATACCTGAGTTGAGCCGCAATTTGTTGAGCTAACTAAAGCGAAAAGGGTCACGCAATATGCAAGGTTATTTTTTGCGCTAAACATAAAGTAAAAAGTTAAATCTTGCTAAATGCAGAATGATTGTGCTCAATGAAAAATTATGCAACGGTTATCAGGTGTTGTTTCTTGTAAAGCAAAACATTACTTTTTCTACCACTAAAATAAAGAGAATCATTTGTGCTAAGTGAAAAAATAAGACACTTCTATGACAAGCTTGTCGACATAATCTTTGGGGTAATACTGTTTTTTATTATGTTAGCCCTGGCTATTGGAGCCTTCCAACTGTTCGCAGATGTGTGGGAGCTACTCAAGCTTGAAGGCATAACTGGACATTACATAGACATTATTACCGACGTTTTAACGCTTTATGTTTTAGTAGAACTGAGCCGATCACTTATTGAATACTTTGACTCACACAAGTTGAGGCTCACATTCATTGTTGATGCCGCTATTGTATTTATCATTAGAGAGTTTCTGATCTTGCTGTTTAAGCATGAAATGAAACCAGACATGATGTATGCACTTTCAGCGGTACTGCTAGTTTTAGGCGCACTCCGTATAGCTAGTATTATTGTTTATCAACGTGAAAAACAAATGGTGGGTTGACAAAATCTAGATGCTAAGGGCTATATTTTGACTCAGTAACAAGTCTTAAAGCTAGTCTTCCAGACTAGCTTTTTCTTGAAGTTGTTCGATAGGTATATAGTCAAAATCAAATCCGAAGTGCCTTGGGCCCATCAACTCTATGCCTTTTCTGCTGCGCCACTGGGCCGGTGCAGGCACCGCAATAATGACTACCTTTTCACCCACAACATAGCCGCCATAACCAATGCCTAGTGTAGATTCACCTGTATCCGGGTCTAAGTTATAAATATAGTCTGGAGACATGGCATTAAGCTTTTCATCAAGCCAACCCACTATATTTTCGTTTTTGACGAACATACGGTATTGGCGTCCTGTGAAATTTCCTGTTCCATCAAATTCAGCTTCGACCCAATTAAAACCTCGGTCACCTTGCTCTGTAGATTTGGTCACTATGCCTTCAAATAGCTTGTAGCCATTGGATACGCCAATTAGCGCAGCAATGGGATCATTGCCTTGCTCACGTGCTTCTCTTACCGTTCTTCCGTACAATTCCGCCTCAGAAATATTGCCTTTAAGTACTCCGCGATCAAGCTGACTGCCTGCCATGGGTGTCATACTAATCCATGCATCACCAGCACTGGCAACCGCAATGGCCCGTGCTAGGTCTTCCACGCGATACTCATCAACTGCATCGGCAATAATGATTTTATCCCCCCAAGGGGTAATGATTGCAGTAGGAACCGAGGCAATGCCATTAATCCAAGGAATTGATTGTTGTACTTCAGGAACGGCTCGCCCAGTAATGCCACCATCTAATGTTGGGATTCCCATCTCTGCACCTAATAACAATGCTGTGGCAGTGGCTCCTGCCGCTTCTGAACGCACCAATGCTGCAACCCGTTGGTTTGTATACTCACTAAATAACGTCACAACCGCCTTTCTGGGGTCCTCGATTTTTTCTAATCCTTGTTTTGTAGTGCGATCAATAACGTACTGCCAAGGTCCGCCGCCGCCAATTCCTTGAACAGCGATAACCATGTCTTCTTGCGGCACATCTTCTGTTTGTATAAGGCGAAACACTTTTCCTTCTGACAAGGCTTTTTTGACTTCTTTAATAGAGTCGCTTGGGTCGCAGTTTCGAGTCGATTGAATACAGGAACCAACCAGAATATCGATCAGATTTTGCTCTGTCAGTGTGCGAAGATTAGATGACTGGCTGTTGCCACTTTCTATTGTTGTGCACGCTGATAGAAAAACAATAAGTAGCGATGTTGTCAGTGCTTGTCGATATTTTAACCTGAAGTTTGTTGGCATATTGCTTCTCATGTAATCAATACCGTTGTTTCGACTTTATCTGATTTGCGTTAACCCGTCATGAATAAAATCCCTAAATAACTTTTTTAATAACAATTCACGTTGTCTTTACATCCGCATTGTTACTCTGACACCCACTAACACGATTACTGAGATTATTAAAAAATGAAAAGACAATTTTTTACATCACTTCTGATGAGTATTGTGCTTTTGGCTGGCAAAGCCAATGCGCAGGCCAATGAGTTGAAATTGCAACTTGAAAATCTAGTTGCACAAAAGAATATTCCAGGGATGGTGGTCATCATTGAACAAGAAGGCCAAATTATTTTTGATCAGGCTATTGGCTATTCGAATATTGAGCAGAAAACGCCTATGTCCAAGGACCAGCGCTTTCGCTGGTTTTCGATGAGTAAGCCTGTGACAGCTGTTGCTATGCTAAAAACCTTGCATGACCAAGGTTTAGATGTAGATGTTCCGTTAAAAACCCTTTATCCAAATTTTGACAGAGACGAAAAGATACCCGTTTCGACAATTATGAATCACACAGCGGGTTTTGGTTACGGGGGGGAATGGAATAGCTTTACGGGTTGGCTATACTGGATGTTTGGACCCCTTGAACGCGCAAATTCGTTACCTGAATTGATGAGTAAACTAGATGGTATTCCGTTAATGAGCGACCCTGGAGAAGAGTTTCGATACAGTATGTCAAGTGACGTCTTAGGCGCGATTATTCAAAAAGTGAATGGACAACGCTTTGACAAATATATGCATGAAAAAATCTTCACCCCATTAAAGATGACATCGACTGGGTTTATTACTAAGGGGATGACAGACAAAACCCTTGCCCCATTTTATCGCTACGACCGAGAATCTAAATCCAGTATTAGAGTTGAAGACCCGACTGAGTGGGACAAACATGTATTTTCAGGTGGGGGCGGTATGACCGGCACTGCCTCCGACTATATGCACTTTTTACGTGTCTTAACAAATCCTGCAGCATATGAAAGTTTTGTCGCTGAAGATAAGCTAAAACAAGTGGTTGTGAACCAACTGCCCGCAAATCTGCCCGCTATACCTGAAACCATATACCCTAAAACCGGATATGGGTATGGCGTTGGCGTGAAGCTCGAAGATGAAAAATACTTAAATAAAAATAGTTACTATTGGGCCGGTTTAGCAGGCACTATTTTTTGGGTAGACCCTGCAAAGAAACTAACAGTTGTGGCCATGACTCAATTGTTGGGAGGCCGCAAAGCTATGGAGAAGAGTCTGGTTCCAATGGTCTACGATTGGTTAGAAACAAAGCAATGACAACCTTAAAGAAAATTTTGTTGGTAGAAGATGATGTGGCTATTGCTGAAGGGTTAGCTGACTTTCTTCATCAGCATCCTTACGAACTCGACTTTGCTTATCGGGGTGATCATGCTCAGGCCCTAATCAATAGCCAGCACTATGATCTTATCTTGTTAGATTTGAATTTGCCGGGGAAAAGTGGGCTGCAAATTTGTGCTTCTTTGAGCGCAGATAATGCTTTGGCGCATACCCCAGTTTTGATCATGACGGCAAATAACCAACTGGATACTAAGTTGAAAGGCTTCGAGGCGGGCGCTTGGGATTACCTAACAAAACCATTTTCTTTTAAAGAGCTTGAGGCACGTATAAAAGTGTTGCTGCAATTGCCTAAACCCAACTCACAGCAAACCTTGGCATTTGGTGAGCTGCATTTAAACGCCGCTCGCACTGAAGCTATAGTAAATGAGCATTCGATTAAACTAACTGCTACAGAACTGGTTATTATCGGAAAACTCCTTGAGCATGCGCCTGAACCTGTGAGTCATGCGGTATTGACACGAGCACTTTGGGGGGAGGATGTTCCTGAATCTGATCCGCTGCGGGCGCACATCTATCATTTGCGCCAAAGCCTTAAGGAAGTCTCTCGACAAATCGAAATAGTGTTAGTCAAAGGCATTGGCTATTGCTTAAAGCACAAACTTAGTCACGAGGACCAAACATGACATTGGGCAAGCGCTTAAATGCCTTTTTTGTAGGCTATTCGATTTGCACATTTGCCATGTGTTGTTTGTTAACGATAGTTAGCTTGTATGCTATTGAAGATGGCTTTTTTGACCGCAAACTCAAAACAGCTGCGCTGGAGATCGAAAATGAACAGACTAATCTAGACAATGGTCAAATCATTAAATTTAACATCGTGTATTACACTGAACAGCGCAATCTTCCGTTTGTTGGTGCTAACTTCCAAACTAATGAAATCACAGAGATTAGCCACAACGACCGCTATTTCCACGTTTTACCCCTGAATCGCAGTGCTGATACGCAATCGTTCCTGGTTTACGATGTGACGGATGAATTGCTGGTCACCAATAGCTTGGACGATTTGTCTTCTTTATTTGCAGCTCTGTTTGTCGTCATGATGGTTTGTACGCTGTTTTTTACACGCTTCTTTTCCCAAATAATTTTACGACCTTTCCAAAAGCTTGTTGAAGTGGTGAACACGTCTGCAGGGTATACAGAAGTGCAGCAACTTGGCGAAACAATTCGAGAGAAAGACATTAAATCGCTGTTTTTGTCCATAGCGGAAAATTTGCAGCAGCGGGAACACATGTTGAACGATCAAATTACCTTTAATCAAGGCATTAGTCATGAATTGAGTACACCCATTCAGGTAGCAAAACATGCTACGGAGCTGATTAAAAGTAATGATGATGTGTCTAGCCGCGCCCTTGAACGGCTCAAGCAAGCATTGAATAAAATGGAAAAAACCAGCAGTGCGTTCTTATGGTTAAGTTCGAATAACACATGGCATGTGTCTGTAGAAGTGACGAATATACTGGAGGACATTATCAGTGCTAGCCGGGACTTGGTACAAAAACAAAAGCTCATCGTAATGACCGACATTGAGCAAACTTGTTATTTAATAGCTCCCAGAGAAGTCATTGGCGTGGTGTTGGAAAATTTATTGAGGAACGCTATCAACCACTGTACGGATAATGAAATTAGCGTGAAATCGGATTGCACAGGGGTTACCTTTACTAATCGCTTCAATACTCAAAGCCAAAGTGAAGGCTTTGGCATAGGCATATTATTGGTTAATCAGCTAGCTAAACGCTTTAATTTTGTGGTGAATTACACGCAGGCTGATGGATTATATTGTGCGCGAATAATCACCAATGCAAATATTGATAATGAACAAAGGGTGTAATCGGGTTGTGCTAAACAGCAGCCTGTTCAACGCTCATTTTTTTCAATAATTTTTTCCGATGGGTTGGCGTAATCAACGTAATCGCTGTGACTAATGACCAAGTTATTTTTTACTTGGATCACCGAAACTTGACGGGCCTGCCATTGATAGGTCTGATTTTCTGCCGACGTTGCGTACAAAGAATTAACCCTTCCAATAAAAGTGACAATATTTTCACTTGCGTAAATTGACTCAAATTCAAACCCAAGACGAATGAGTTTTGACGTCTGTTTAAAGTCCTCAAGTGCTCCGATAAGTGAGGTTTTACCTTCATATATCGCTGGCCCGCCTTGATTAACAGGGAAGGTAAGGTCTTCAAATCGAATGTTTGGGTCCATCAAAGTTGCCATGTCTTGAAAGTTGGCGTTTGAATAATGTTGCATGTACCGCTGCGCTATTTGCTTGGCGGAAGGTTCTGCATTGGCTGCAAAGACCAAAAAGAGCAACAAGAAGTAAAATAGACCTTTTAACTTCATTTTGATTCCTTAAATGGGTGGCTAATGACTGGTAAACAAGGCAACACGTAGTGTAGGTTGCCCGTTGTTTTGAATGTTAACCGTTCTTTCGACTCAGGTCAGTGATTAAAAGAGGATTTTCTTGTTGGTGCGCTAATAACAGCTGCTGACAAGTTTTCTCTCCGTTTTTCAGTAAATCAAGCTCATTTTGGGTGATCCCAAACATCTGGATAAACTCGACTTTTCCATGAGGAGTGTCTATCGGCGTCAATTCACTGTCTTTGGCAAATGCGAGTCCGACAATATCAGTATCGAAGCCAGCATGAATTGGACCGTTTGCAGGAAGCCATAAATATTCAGAAAACCACTTTCCGGAGCTAAACACATACTTTGCTAAATTCTGCATCAACCCGCAAACCCATTTTTGTTCGTTTTGCTCATCGCTTTCAATTGCAAGCCTGAAAGTCAGTTCAAAACCGTACTGACTGAACTCACCGCCTACGGCTTCTTCGTTATAATACAGTGAAGAAAACCCGTAGCTACAAAAATGCAGATGGAGAGTACCGCTTGATTGGCTTCGGTATGCACTTATCCCATCCAGAGGATTTTTCCCACCAAGATGATAATTGAGGCTAGTACCCCAGTGCATAGGATTTTGTGTAAAGTAAAGCCTCTCTAGCGCCTTATCAATGGCGTCCCAACCTGGGGCCGCATCATCAACTGAATAGCGTTTTTTATATTCGTTAAGATTCATAATGATTCAGTTCTAAATTAAAGTGTAGGCAGAAGGGTTATTCACTCATCTGCCATATATAAAAACGGTTATGCGATGAGTCGGCTATGGTTGCAGCTCATAAGTGATAGGAAATCTATCAAATCCGATTTGGATGAGTCGTCTAGGTGCCTCTTGGCTAACAAAGAATATTTGATTGACGTCTGCACCGTTTAAAAAAACCTCATAGGTTTGAAAAGTACCGGCTGCTACAGTGACTTCTCTTATTCCCACTACTGTGAGTTGGCGCTCTGTTAAAGAGTTATCCAAAGCATTAAAAACCGTAATTGGATATTCTAGGCCTTCTGCCAAAGGCAAGGTATGTATACTATAAAATAGTCCCAATTGCTCAACAGTTTGCTCGGGCAGTAGTTGTTCAAATGGGTCTGTTTGTAAATCTGTGCTACCTGTAACCCGATTTTTATCCCAGTTAAAATTAATATCTATAAAACGTGTTCCTTCCGTACCTTCAGCAGTTCCAGTTCCTTCATAAGAAATAGGTGCTAGTGTACGAGTGTCAATTTTTACGCTTAGGGTTTCGGTAATACCAAAGGGCACTGCGTCAGTGATTTCTGTAATTGTCATCACATCACCTTCTCGCTGCATATCAATAATCGCGGTTCCCAGTGCCTGTCCATTGAAGTTTATTGTGTAGGTATTACGCTCTGCAACAAGTGACGACTGATCGAGAACCAAGCCACTTGGTGAGGGTTCGACAAGCACTTGACCGGTTATTGCGCCTTGTTCATATTCGGTGCTGCCAACAGAAACTTTCCACTCTTGTTGAACAAGTTGTTCAACTTCGTCTGAATTTAATGATGTGTCTAAGCTAAATCGCTGTGGATCATTGGCATCTTGATTGAGCTGTATTATTGGATCACTGGCAGTGTCTTGCTCACTAAAAATATGAGCTTGCGTGGCATCTTCGATTCCTTGTGTGGCAATATAAAAACTCGCTTCACCACTTTCACGATTTAGTATCACATTACCTATTCCTTGTTGCTCTGACACGCGAGGAGCTCTGGCTTGAAGACTATCCAATGAAAAACTAAACACTTGTTTATATTGATTGACGATTTGACCACGCAACTCCCCCTCCGGGTGAGCATCAGTATGGATGTTTAGATATGCTCTGCCACTAGTGACCAGTTCAAAAAGATCTTGAGCAAGGGTTTGCTCGTCACTGTACCAATACTCGGGGTTTTCTATATCTTGTTGCAACTCCAGGATGGGAGCACCGTTTTCGGAGATGTCTCCAGAATGAATATGTGCCGCGATGGGCGTGTTTGGCGTATCAATAAACGCATTCACTCGCACCGTCGATTGGTTATGATTTAGGGTTATATAAGCGGCGCCTGTGGCAGTGGTGACAACATTGGGAATTTGTTGCGCCCCAGACAACTTAAAAATTCGTGTGGAAATTTCTTCAGTTAAAATTTGACCACGCAAATAACCCTCAGGAAAATTATCATTGTGCAGATTAATATAGTAGCCACCGGCTAGCAGTCGAGCCATTTGCGCTTCGGTCAACTCAGTTTCTGTTAATTCCATTACTGAAGGATCCGATGTGGCTTCAAACGCTGCGAAAACGCTGCCTATTTCCCCTGCAAACCCTTGATGTATGTGCGCGGCCGTTACGTTGAGTTGCTCAAAAGAAATCTGCGCACTTAACGTACTTGTATCCATATTTAAAGTTAAGGTTCCAGATGCTTTTTCTTGAGACTCTCTTCTAGGAATTTGACTTGCTGAGGTTAAGGTGGTGCTGATCTGAACCACATTCGCCGGTTCTTCCATTGTCGGTGACTCAGAATCGGAGTTGTTACATGCACTTAACATTCCAAACACCATCGCGAAAATACTTAATTTCGCGCAGTTAATAGCGCTTTGATATTTCATTATTTCTTCCTTTTTTATTTTGTCTCAAATGTAGAAACAGTCTGGGTAAATTCAGGTGGGGGATACAAATCCAATCTTGCTCATTTATGTCCAATAAATGTCTAATCGCCGTACTTGCAAGGTTAAACGCATCGTATTTAATAATGGCTTTGATTATACTGAGCCCATTGTCGTAGTGAGTTGAGAACATATGCTTATTGGTGGTTGGCAGGTTGATGAAAGTAAAAATCAACTTTTAAAAGATGAGGCGGTTATCACATTGAGGAACAAGGTGATGGCGGTTCTAATTTATCTGGCCAAGCATTCCCACCGCCTTGTTTCTCGTGATGAATTGATTGACGCAATATGGCTTGGAAATGAACCTGTAGGCAAAAAGGGATTAACCAATGCCATATGGCAGCTTCGTTCAGATCTGCAACAAATAGACATGCAAAGTGATGCCATTTTAACTGTTCCTAAAAAAGGCTATCAGCTATTACTGACTGTCAGTGACGAGCAGGTTGGTAAGGTCTCAGTTCAACAGGAAAAGCATGCAACCCCTGAAGAACTTTTCGATGCACCCTTAAAGAAGAGGTTTGTGCCGACGGTGCTCTTTGCCGCAATAATGCTTTTGGCTATAGGTAGTTATTATTTCCTGCACGACAGCCAAACACAATTCAATGAATTTGCCGCAAATTCAGCGGTCAACCAACTTAATATAAAAGGTACGGAGGTCTTTTCTGCAATATCGCCTGGTGGAGAACACTTTGCTTATAGTAAGTTTGCACAGGGCCAGTATGATATTTATTTGCGCGAATTAACTATAAATCCTAGTTCTTCACAGGCAGTGGAAATCAAACTGACCAATCATCCAGATCCAGAATCCCACATACGATTTTCACCAGACGGAAAGTACATTACGTTTATAAGAGGGCGGGGACGTTCTCGATGCGGCATCTATATTTTAAACGTTGAAACAGCCCAAAGTCAGTTAGTTACACAATGTACTGATACGCTGTTAAGCAAAGTGGCTTGGTCGAACAATGATAACGAGCTACTCGTATTTGACAAAAGACCACAACAAAATATCGGTGGGCTCTACAAAGTAAATGTTTCTAGCGGTGAGCGGTCACTTTTACCTATTCCATTTTCAACTCGGCTGTATCTGGATGGGCAATCTGCGTTTTCAAATGATGGTAGTAAAATCGCTTTTGTACGCTCCCCGTCAACCAATGCACAGGATGTTTTTGTCTATGACATAGCTAGTCAACAAACCACACGAATGACTTACGACAATGCCAAAATCTTCGGTATCCGTTGGCTGCAAGACAATCAAACAATCGTTTTTGCATCGACTCGCGCTGGGCAATCTGGGTTGTGGCGTCAGAATTTACAAGACAAACTGCCAACCGCTCTCGACATACTGGGGAGAAATCTTTCAATTTCTGCAAATGAATCTATTTTGTTGATTGAAAATGTGAATAGCATTCAGAACATTCTTAGCGTAGATGTAACGGATCCCAAATCTGAGCCTGTTCCGTTAAACGACCAGCAAACCCCCAACTCTGAACCTGTATTCTCTGAGGCAAACAATCACATAGACTACGCACAATACGTGAATAATCAGGCAGCTTTCTTTCGCCTTGATATAAACGACAATATTAATACCCCCTATCAGTTCCCGGAAAATTATAGTGATGTAAGCCAGGCGGTTACGTCACCTAATGGTAAGTTTGTTGCGTTTGTTGCGTTGCAAGCGGGGCATCAGTTTAGACATGTCTTTCGAATGTCAGTAGAGGGCAAGCAGGTTTTACAAGTTAGCCAAGGTGCAGGCGATCACTTTGTGCCTTCATGGAGCCCTGATGGTAAAGCTGTATATGCGGCAACTGCAATTACGGGTCGTTGGGAAATATGGAAATATTCTTTAGATTCTGTTGCGCCGCCTAGCCAAGAGACATTCAATGGCGGCGGTATTATCCAGCACCGAAATGGCAACCGCTTTATTAGCAAGGCTGATCGCGATGGAATTTGGCAGTTAGATGGGAACAAAAACGATCATCTGCTAGTTGGTTCTCTTCAGCAAAAGGACTGGGGCAATTGGTATGCTGCTGACAAAGGGATTTATTACATTATGCGAGACTCACTTCAGGATCGTGTTATGTTCTATACCTATGCAACACAATCAGCACAAACAATAGTGCAGTATCCGTCTGGTACTGTTGCGATAGGTAAAAATCTAGTGTTCAACGAGCACAACCAACGATTATATCTCACCGTTAACGTGGTAAACGAAACAGAAGTTGTCGCACTATTTGATAGTTAACCCCAATCCTGGATAAGAAATGTCGGTATAGCTTTGTTTAAAGCTCAATTAATATTTGTAAATTTCATGCACTACTGAGCACTTTGATCTACATATTTCAGCATGCCCTAAGAATTTAAGTACTATCTACCAATTAAATTGTTTGGTTTCCAAATCAATAGCCACATTGGATTTAAATTGGACAAAAATGAGTGCAATTGGATTTGTGTCCCGATGTCTGCGTTTTTCATAATGAGCAGGTGTTAAACAGTCACAGAAATATTTCGTGCATCGTTCAATAAATATTTGAAACGAACCATCACGGGATAAATTTGCTTAAATTCATAGGACATTAAATGCAATTCATCAAAATACTGCTGATCACTTTTGGTTTGTTGGCCGCATCTCAGGTAATGGCTAAAGTCGAATATTATGCGCATCTGAAGTTTCAAGAAACACCTTTTTCACCTTTGGTTGGTATTCATCCTCTAAACAAAAAAGAGGCGCTAAGCCGCATTCACTATCGATTTATTTACGATGATCAAAATCGGATATCTGAAATACGCAGTTTTGTAGGGAATACTCCCGCAGTTTATTTGGGCAGTTTTGATACTTACTATTGGTTTAGTGCGGGCGTAAGAATTGATTATTCGGACAATAAAGAAGTGCATTACTACCTTGATGATCAAGGACAAGAAATCCATTCGAATTACATTCCTCATTATGCTGAATACACGCTTGATGATGACGGGCAACGAATCGCCTTACACTATTTTAAACATGACAATACCAAGTTGAACAACCGCTTTGGTGCTCATCGTTATCACTGGAGTGTGGACAACGAAGGACGCATCGTCGAGAAACGCTACAGCGTTGCAGGGGACCTGGTCACATTGCGCCCAGATGTGGAATTTCATGAAACACGATTCAAATTTGACGCCAAAGGACAAGTGCAGTTTATGTATAATTTTGGCAAAACTGGCAAGATAACCAACAATACTTCTGGTGCTGCAATTGACCGCATTTTTTATGATTTAGACGGCAACTTTATTCGCTGGCAAGTCTATGACAAAGAAGGAAATGCCGTTGAAGGAAACGGCCCTAATGTTCACATTGGTGAGTATCTATACAACGACGTAGGAGACAAGCGCGCAGTAAGGTTTTTTGACCGTGCAGGTTATCCCATGGAATCTTCAGATGGCTTACACCGTGCTGAAAACACTTATGACACCATGGGTAGTTTTATAAAAGAAATCCAGTTTGATAAAACAGGTAAGCCAATTCAGGTGCATGATCGACAGCTCAATGCCAACAATACCCGCATTGAATGGGATCGGTTCTTTGATGGTAATAAAACACCTCAGGAAAACCCTTATTTTGGCGGCGCAGCGGCAATAAATTACTTGTACAACGAAAAAGGTCAGTTAATCGAGCGACGACACTTCGACAAAGCTTTAGAATTTTTTGACCCGTTTAAATCCTAACAAAGTTCCTTTGTCCTTGCGGTATCCTCGTAATCAAGTGTTGTGTGTCGTTGGTTACCTGGATATCGCTTTTTCAATATGTAAAACTCTAAGGTTTAGCATCGATTACTTCAGGCGTAATTAATGAAGACATACAAAAGCGTTGATTATACGATTCAGCAGGCAATGGTTGATATGGCCAAAAGCCATAAAGGGGGGGCTGCCAATAGGCCAGACTACATCATATTTGATGGTGTTAAAGTTAAGACTTCTCACTGGATGGTAGTCCCAGAACGTTTCAAAATAAAGGTTGATTTTTTGTCCGCCCCAGACACAAATCAGGGAATGGATATACATGTCGATGCGGGTTATGTTGAATTGGAGAAGGGTGAGAGAATAAAAACTCTGCGTTCATGGCACAACCCAAAATACGAGCCTCGTTTTGAATATACAGGGTTTAGTAAAACCCAGAAGTTGTCGATTAACAACGTATATACGGAGCAAAGAGGGGATCATCGATTTGAAGAGAAGTGGACAGAAAATGCGGGAATGATTGTAGAGCCGCAGTGCGAAAATACCTTTCTATTTCGATGTAGCCCGGGACATAAAACACCACCTGACTATGATGCACTGGTCTTTAGCGTGACGATTGAAGAGGAGTGAAAAAGTAATCAGTAGGGCTCAAATTGCGTCGTTTAAATTTGCTACTTAGAGGATGTTTACTCAATTTTTAAAGCGGGTATGATAAAGTCACCAACAATCTGTTGCCGCCATTTTCCCCAAACTGAGAACATGCGATAGTTCCCTCCAGTAAAAACAACTGCCAGTTCTAAGTCGGGAACTACGATGATCATTTGACCTCCGTTGCCCGATGCTGTGTAGCTTCTGTAGGCATTGTTCCCGGCTAGGATTTCCTTTACTGACCATATGTAGCCTTGTCCGTCGGCGGAATAATTGTTGGAAAACTCTTCTTCAGTCAAACCTGTTGTTTGCGGCGTGATGTTGATTTTAGTGGTTGTCGACAAAGAGACCCACTCTTGAGGAATTAATTGTTTGTTCTGCCATTTCCCATTTGCAGCATACAGTGCACCGATTTTTAAGATGTCTCTTGGACGCATATAAACCCCGCCCCCCAAATAGGATTTGCCATTTGGTGTTAAATTCCAATGGTAAGTGGAAAAGTTAAGCGGTTTTGCAATGGCCTCATGAAAAAATTCGTTTACCGGAGTGCTTGTGACCTGCTCCAAAGCAGCTCCTACCATATTTGCACTGGCGGATGAGTATGCATAAAGCTTCCCAGGCGGATGGAGTACTGGAAGCCTAGCCGTGTATAGCCAAAAATCCTCTTTGCGCTGTTCCCATAACCTATCTTCTGATCCGGCTGAATTTGAGTCTTCGCTGGTATCCAAGCCACTAGTGTAAGTTAAGAAGTGCTCTAAGGTGATCAACGATTTTTCCGGAGGTACTTTTTTGCCGTGTGACGCAAACACAGCGGGAAGTGGCGAATAGGCAGGAGTAATATCAAAGCCTTTTTGCTGCGCCGCCCCCACAAGCACAGAGCCAAATACTTTTGCCATAGAGCGTGTGTCGTGAACTGATTCACGATCATGTCCATAATAGTATTCTTCAACAACAAGTTGACCTTTATAGCTGACAAGCAAGCTATGCAGAAGTTGAGGTGAACGATCTCTTGGGTCGTTGGAGGCTAACTTATTTGCAAGTTGGCTGAGTATCTCTTTATCGAATCCAACGTCACTTGCCTGTGCAACCTCCCAGCCGTCGTCTATTTGTTCCACAGAGGTAAGTTTACGATTGGCTTCGCCCGGTGAGCGACTGTAATATTTGTCCAAATCGTCGGTTTTAGCTCGACTTAAAACGACAGGCTGGTCAACCATGTTATATGTGAGCTGCAGTGAATCGTTCACAGAATATAGCAGCGGTATTTTGATGTCACCGCAGCGTCTTTTAGCGACTAGATGCCAAATTTGAGCGCCGTTTTTGCTCGGTCCTTTGGTTAAACTGAAAATAGACGAGCGAAGCGTATCATTGCGTTCTGGATTTCGTAGAACCGCTGTGGGATTTCCATCATTGTCCTTAAAAACATCAAGGAATAAATGGAATGGCCTTGGTTGAATAGTAATATCTCCTGACCACTCATTGTTTGAAACTAAAGGTAAGAGAATTTTTGTCGCCATCGAAGAATAAAAGTACTTAGATTCTGGCTGGTACCAGGTTCCTTCCAAACCTTTGTTCTCACTAATTTGGCCGACAAATCGTTCATGGTTGGGCAACTCAAAAACCAATTTGCCTTCTACTTTCTCGACCGACACTGCCTTGCCATCGACCATTGCAGACCAAGAATGCTCTTCTCTAGAGACGCTAACGTTTCTCTCAGTTGCAAAATCATCATCACGCCAAAACCAAATTCCATATGGCGGTGTGTCATTAACATGGCTTTGAGTATCATTTTGAGAGTTGTTCTGATTAACCTTAGTGTCAACACAAGCAAATAAGCAGCCTAACGAGATAATGACTAGGGCAATGAACCTGGTTGAACGTGACATATTTTTGTTCCCAATTTTGTTGATCATGCATTAGGCGTAAAACCCTTACTTCACTTAAACACATACTAGATTTATCTGCCTAGCAAAGTGACTAAGGAGTGAGCATTTATTATTAACACCAGATAGACATTACACCTTGCCAAGGTTTCAGCGTATGATTAATGAAGGATATCTCCATTAAAATCGATTCTCTGTGAATGGTCGCTTTTTTTCTGTGATTGGAAGCAATGTGCTGCTAAGACAAATTATTTCTGTAATTGGATCCTCTTTCATTTTTTTGTTCGTGCCTGTGGCATTCAGTCAAAGTTTAGAATGCCCTGCCATCCAGGAGGATATCAGTAACGTTGAATTCTCCCTTTCTACTTGCCGAGAAATAAACCTGTCCGACTACGTTATGTCTGGCCCTGCTGTTTGGCTCACTATTTCAATAGACTTAACCACTAAACAGATTGAATCGGAGCAACCTCTTGGTCTATTCATTTCTGGCAATATGAGTGCAAGTGCCTATCTCAACGGCAATTACATCGGGGGTAAAGGCTTAGCCTCTATCACACCAGAAAATGAAGTCGCAGGCGCGTTTGACTGGGTAGGTTTTGTCGATCCGTCTTTTGTTCATCAGGGTGCAAATACATTAACGCTTTTAATATCAAGCCATCGAAACATCACTTCTCGCCAGGGGTATTTTAATCGTTTGTATGTAGGAGAATTTATTAATACAACAGACGAATACAACAAGCATTACGCTCTGACATTTGTTCCCCTTGGCGCCATGCTAATTGGGTTAGCTTTTTTACTGAGTCGAGGGTTCAAACGCTCATCAAGGCCATTATTAGCATTGGTGATCATAGCAATAGTACAGCTGCTGATAGAGGTTTCCCGGGGTATATACGCTTACCCTTATTACCTTCAAGACGCCAGATTGTTTGCAATAGCGTTATGTGCGTTCTTCTTTGGTCAATGTTTGCTGCTAGTGACTATTCGCAATGTATCTAGATTTCGATTATTGCTAATTGTATCTGCTTCCAGTCTTTTGACCTTGGCCGTGCAAATTGTAACGGAAGATTACGATTATAAAGCTATTGTTGCGGTACAGATCCCTGCTGTCTTGTGGCTGCTGTGGACCTGTGCACAAAAACTAAAACTAATTAAACCGAGCACATCTAGCCACCAAAATACCTACGCGCTGATATTTTTATCGTTATTATTGGCCACATTCGTAACAAAAAATGAATTTCTCGACTCATTTTTCTACTACCTTATTGCTGCTATTGTAGTTGCGCTGACTGTTGTCGAATCGAAGCGCAAAGTGACACTTGAGAAAGAATTATCAAATACCAAACATCAGGCAGAAAAACTCAAAATGGCATTAGCGCTTACGTACGAAAAGCCAGCAGACCAAGTGATCAAGATTAAGTCAGCTGGTCAAATTACCCTCGTGCCGATGGACAGCATCATTTTTTGCAAGGCCGCTGGGGACTATGTTGAGCTGGTTTGCAAAGATCAATCAGTGCTATTCTCTGGTAGTTTGCAGCGTCTGATAGACGAGCTGACATCAGGTTTTTTAAAGGTTCACAGGTCTTATATCGTCAATGCAAAATACATCACAGAACTAAAACGTATGCCATCAGGAAATGGCGAACTGCAGCTTGCACAGGGTCACCGGGTCCCCGTTAGCAGAGCCATGTTTATAAAGATTCGGGAAACCGTCGCAGAATGAGAGCCAAGACGGTAAGCATGACATTGTTTCAGTATCGTTAAATAGCGCCACTCCATCATTGCTCAAAGCCAACGAGGACAATGCTAATTGTTCCAAACCTAACAATTTCCTAATTGGGCGCTATAAGATTGGCTTCCATTTTGCGACGTCTTCTAATTCCTTCTAATGCGTGGTCTTGCTGCATGCTTCTGATTAAGTTTGCGCATCCTGACCAATCACCCTGTGAAAGGGGAGAACTCAATATAGCAAGTGCACGGTTATTCGCTCCGCGATTAAACGCTAACGACAGCAAAGCGGTTTGTACGGCATGAGGCGTATTTTCATGTTTCAGTTGAGGGAAACGTTTACAAATTGCTACCCAGTAGGGATGTACGATTGTCGGGAAAATGTTAAGTGCCTGACCTTTGCTCACTCTAATACCTAACAAAGTGGCTGAACGATTGAGGTGGCTTTTAGCTTTTCGACCTTTTAACCCTATGCAATGTTGGCATGCAGAAAGTTGATCTGCGTTGAGAATGTTCGAATATTGTTCGTTTAGTTCTTCGTGATCTTGTTGGCCCAAATCAAACCCCGGGTCTAGCGTTACTCCCGAGGCACCGCCCGGCCAATAAGCTTTGCCTGCATGGCCTTCTCGCGCGTGGATCCAGGCCAAATCTCCACGAAAGCCTGCCAACAAGGAATTCTGCGCTGGTGCAGTTTGGGTTTGGTTGAAAACGGGGGTGACTTGACTAACATTCTCATTGGCGATGATGTTGCCCACCATCCGTTGTTCAATCACTTGCCAGGTTTTTGTGTCGACTTCTCCACTTTCATGTAACCCGTGAGATTGCTGGATCAGCTTTACCGCTTCTTGAGTCGCTGTTCCAAAAAAACCGTCAGCTACCATTTGAAACCCAATGAGATTCAACGAACGTTGTAAGTGCTGAACTTCAGCCTTAAATTCTGGGCGGCCGCGAGAAAATCCGTCATCGAGTCTCAGCATATTAAATTCCTTTAAAGAACGCCTTTGATCAAGGTTTTGACTCCGGTATGTGCGATGGAAACCGCTTTGCTACCGAAGTTTGTCCAGCGTTCTTCGCGAGCTTTCAAATCTTGCTCTGCCTGACTTGCCAAAATATTTAGCTTTTCGATCACTGCATTTTGATCCGGGTCAAGTGGCGTAAGAAACTGTGTGGCAGCTTTAAGCTGGTTCAATTGGTCTTGAAGCTGTTTTGCTTGGCGCTGCTCTTCTTCAATAAATTTGTTTTTTTCAGCATCGAGGGTAGCCTGAATGTCACTAAGGCTTTTGTCGAAATCTTTTTCCAACTTTTCGAATGACTCCACTAACCAGCTTTCCATCTTTGCCGAGGCTTCATTCACAACTTGTTGCGCTTCTTGAGTCAGCGCTGGATCGATATCTGGCGGTCTAAAGTTTGGCATTTGTCGCTCCCTATAACCTGACGTTAATGTTATTGGTGGTATTAAACTGCTCGGCTTCCTTATTTAAAACCGTTTGCGCATCTTTAATCGCACTACCAACCGTTGAGCTAATATTTCCAACACCAATATCAATGATGCCCTCTACCTGACTGACAAAAGAGTTGCTGACAAGGTTGCCAATATCTTGCCCAAATACACCGCTTACGGCCTGATTGATGGTGCCACTGTAACTCGTTAACAAAGTTTTAGCCTGGTCAGACATTCCGCTTAATATCGACTCCCAGATGGCAGGTTTGCTAAGTTCGCTTTGTAATACTTTCAACGATCGTTCTGTGGAAGCCCAATGTTGTGCAGCGATGGCTTTGTCTTTTTCTAACTGGGCAATTGTGTTATCAAAATTGCTGGCGACCTGCTTTAGCTCTTGCGCTAGCGCCTCGGTCGAGATATTTAGTTGCAAATCCTGCTTAGCAATAAAATTTGAAACTTTGGACTCCAGATTGATTTTTTGCTCCTCAAAAGATTCTACTGCCTGTTGCCATATCTCAGTCTCCTTTTTGTATCCAAGGTGGATAATATATTCTGCAGCAACGCTGTAGTCGCGATATTCTTTGTTGATCTTTTGATAGTCCGCCATGGCGATTGCACCGCATCCTTGAGGACTTGTTGCACAGGTATGGGATTTCACCACATCACCCAAGGCATCAGCTTGACTTCTATATACATTTTGTTTGGCGACAACTGGCGGCCAAAATTCATCTTCAATTCTCTGATCAAGTCCTGAAAATATCTGTTGTTGAACTTTGTTTTGGTATTTCAACAGTGCGTCGCCTGTCATTGCTTGCGCTGTTAATTCCAGAATTTGTTTTTTTAAAGCTCTAGCCTGTACGCTATCGTTTTGAATGACGTTGAACAGCGTGTTGGTGTCGTCTCTCGCTGCTTCTAACGACTTAATGTAGGCATCAATGGTGTTGATATGTTGCTGGTGCATGATTCCTGCTGCATCAATAACTGTACCTGCGACATCTTTTGTTGTTTGTGACGTAGTCAGGCAACCGCTAATCGCCAAGGTGCATGCCACGAGGCAGATCAGTAAAGGTTTCATTTGTTTAGCTCCTTTTCCATGACGATGGTTTTTACGATGTCATCTTTTAGATCAAAGGCTGTGCGTTTGATCTCGGCGGGGCTTCTAGGTCGCAGTGAATGCATAAATTTGTCCAGAGCAGCTTTGCGGCGCGCTGTAATCTCTGCTGGCCCTTTTTCTATAGACTTTTCGGCTTCACCTAAGACTTTTTTGCCTAATCTGTCGAATAGTGCGACGGTTTTTCTTGAATAGAATCCAAGAATAAACGCCAGCAAAGGAAGGCTTAGCACGCCTACTTCATATTCGCCCAGATCGAACCATCCAACAGCGATGGCGGTCACTAATATCCAAGCTAAAATAGGCCCATAAACAATTTTTGCATAAGCAACCCAGCGCTCGCTGGGTTTAAAGTTTCCTTTTCGCAAATACTCAGCTGAATGCACTAACAAATTTGCCAATACGCCAAACACGGCAAAGAAAATCACTTCAATTGAGCTTCCGGTAGGACTCGACCAGAAAAACGAACGGGCGCTACTGGGTTTTAACGCTTTGACGTCGCGTTTTTGTGCGTCAATTTGTTGCTTTAAGTCTGATAGGGTGATTAACAGTTGGTTGGCTATGTCGTTGGTATCAGAATAGCTATTTATATTGGAAACATCTTTTATGAGGCTTTGTATGCTTATTAATGCTTCGTCCCAAAGGTAGCAATTATCGTCACAATGGGCGCGAGAGCGAGCTTCGTTGATAATAGCGACTGGGCTGCCTTCAAGACCCAGTGGCGATTCGAATTGTCCTTCCAGACTATTTTGCAGACGGGCAGAATTGGTTTTGAGATTTTCTAATAAAACTCTTATTTTGCCTGTTCGTTCATCCAATCTTTTCAGTATGATTTCTGCGTTGGTCTCGCCCATTGCCCAGTGAATCGCAAGGACATCGTTGATTAAGAATTCCCCTTGAGGGGTAAGATGATATGAATCGGTCAAGTCTATATGCAATAAACCAGATCCCTTGTCTGCAAGCCAGTGAGAGCCGACATACAATGCCACCCATAACAGGGTAAAAACAATTAGGCTACTGACAAAGGTTTGACCAGATTTTCTGGTTTGTGAAATATTAAGCATTTGACCGTCCCTTGGCTTCGAAGAATTCAGGTAATACAATATTGGTTAAAATTTGTTCATAAATTCATATAGTTGAAGATCGTAGAAAGCGCAAATTTCTACTCATTGTGATGGAGCGAAAAATAGTCAGATTAGTGTCTTTTTTTCGATACATCACAATCAGAGAAACAAATTCAGTTGGGTGTGTTCGTTCAACGCATTTTTATCGCGATTGGCTCTATTGGACGTCAATACGGCGGTTGAAGTGAATCGACTTAAACGACTCAATAACCAACCGCAATCCCAGATAAGCAACGCCTGCAAGCAACGCTATTTATTCCTATCTCTGCGTTGTTCGATTATTCAAAACGCACATTATCCAACACGAAGTGAAATTCACCTAAATCGGGTCCTGCAACAAACGAAAGGCCAGAAAATACCTTGGCTTCAAATCCTTTAAAACCCTCTAACTTGATCTCAATGGTTTGCCATTGCTCAGTAATTTCAAATGTCTGGTTTGGGGGAATTCCTTGGTTGACCGCATCAAAGACCATGATCCGGTAATTACCTGCTTTACCTTTTACATCGAATACCACGTGGGTAAATCCTGACGCATCAATAGCGGTTACCGGAGGCGTGAAATCTCCTATCGCGGCACCTGCCCAAGGGTAAGGGAAGCCAGCGTTGACTTCGCCTTTTACTTGCAAAACTGACGAGCCGTCGTCAGTGCTTATAACGCTAATTTGCGCTGTGGATTTTCCATTTGCAAAGGAATCATCGGAATGCGTCCATTGCATATTCCCCTGACTTTGAAGTGATTGCTCAGTATTGCCTTCAAAGTCACCCAGTAAAGCCGATGCTGCGATGCTGGTGGTTTGCGTCTTTGTAACGTTAGGTTCTACCTTGAAACCATTTTTGTAAATCGATGCGATGTGTAGTGTTTGCGTGATGTCGGTAAGTGGGTTGCCGTTTAACAACAATAAATCCGCTCTGGCGCCTTCAGCGATTTGTCCTCGGCCCTCAAGTTCAAACAGTTGAGCAGGTAACGACGTTGCAGCGACCAGTGCCTGTTCAGCGGTTAAACCGGCCTCTACTAGAAGCTGCATTTCACCGTGAGTACTAATTCCGTAAGCTGTGCCAGGGTTAGGCGCATCTGAGCCTGCCAAAATAGGTACGCCAGCATCAAAAAACTGTTTAACATTTTGCAGTGCGATATCGAGATCAAACCCTGGAATATTTTGTCCGAAACTGCCATTTAGGGTTGAACGCTGTTGCCCTGAAAGTAAGTCTTCGACGCCTTCTATAGCAAGAAGTGCCTGTTGATTGCCTCTACCATCGACTCCGGCAATCACAGACAAGGTTGGGATGACAAACACGCCTTTTTCTTTTGCGAGCAAGAGTAAATCGTCTTCAACGACAGAATCGGCAAAAACATGAACCAGACCGTCAATGCCCTCTTCAATCATATCTCTAGCCGCTGCCTGTTTTGATATGTGAGCTAAGACCATGAGCTGCTGTTTTTTGGCTTCTTTTATTATCGCGCTTGCAGTGCTTCGATCCAAACTGGGAATACGATTTTGATAAGGCATGTAAACCAGTTTGATGTAGTCGGCGCCCGTTTGTTTTCGCGCACTCACCCATTGTTCTATTTCGTCGATACTACCGATAGTGTCGATAGGAAAGCCATATTGGGTGCCGTGGCCTTTATCAACGGTTGCCATGGTCCCTGAGCTGAACAAGTCTGCTTGATCGCTTTGCTGCAAAGATTGCCTTTTTAATATCGTCTTTGCTAATTCGTACTCAGAGGTAAACATATCCAAATGGGCAGTGACCCCAAAGCGCAAAGCGTCATTTAATGCTGTCATAAAAGAATGGGTATGCGCATCTATCAATCCTGGGATCAGTGTCATTGAGCTGCCCTCTATAACCGGCAGATCGTCTGGGGCAGCCAGCTCTTGCCCCATTTGCGCGATTAATCCATCTTTAATTGCAACATCCATTGAAGGATGAAATTTTCGCCCATCAAACACTGCGATATCGTTGATAAACAAGCTGTTAGTTGTTAATTCGGCCTGCTCTGAGAAACTAGTTTCAGGGGTAGGCAAAAGACTGATCAGCAGAGCAAGTCCAGCAACAATAATGGTTGTTGCGATGACAAATATTGAACGTATCATGAATGATTTCCCTTTCTTTAGTTGTTACGTTGCTTTGACCAAGCAATAGATGTGGCGACCAATAACAAAAGCGTCATAACACCAATGGCCAATAAATGATATTGCACATCTCGCTCACCTGGTGCGCCAGAGATCGCCAACGCAATCTCACTCAAATGGAATGTCGGTAAAAAATGCGCAAAGGTTTGCATGGCTTGCGGAAAGATCATGATGGGGATCCATAAGCCGCCTAAAGCAGAAAAAGCCAAAAAGAATACGTTTGAAATGGCAACCGCTGCATTACTGTTACACAAAAAACCAATACACAGCCCGACCAAAATAAACGGAAAGGTTGCCAAAATGTGCACCGCTAACATACTCGCCCAGACTTGTGTAGGTAGCGCTACGCCTGCAGCAAAACCGGCAACCGCATAGATCGAAGCTACCGACACACTAGAAAATAAAATCGTACTGCACACCTTGGCGCCTATGTAGCTAGCACCTCGGCTAGGCGCAGCTCGTTTTATGGCCAACCAGCCTTTGTCTCGTTCATTAGCAACGCTCACGCCAAAACCAAAAATAGCAGGGCCCATCACCGCAAACACGCCATAGGTTGCAAGCAGGTAAGCTGCATTAGAATTGCTACCCGAAATCATGATGCCGAATAACGAATAAAACGCCACTGGCATCCCTAGGGTTGGAATAATAAACTCCGGTGCGCGAAATGCCTTTAATAATTCAGCCCCTGCTTCTAAGCTAAATGAACGAATCAAGCTGCTCATGATGCCTCTCCTGTCTGGCTTAATTGGGTGAAAATGTCTTCCAGTTTCGGCTGAGTGACTGTCAGGTCAGTGATAACCGGATCGCTGGCTAAAAGCGCGGTCAATGCCGCATTGACATCTGAGCAGCGCAGCTCACTGAAGCGTCCGGCGATTTTAACCGATTCAACCCCTGTCAATGCACGAAGTTGAGCTTCTGTCAGCTGTGTTTGACAGCGAACTGCTGAGCCGCGGACTTGATTGTGGATATCTTCGGGCGTTGCATCAGCAACAATCTTGCCTGAATTCATCACGATAATCCGATCAGCCAAGGCGTCGGCTTCTTCAAGATAGTGGGTAGTTAAGACAATGGTCTTGCCTTTAGCCGCGAAACCTCTAATCACTTGCCATAGATTTCGACGGGCTTCTATATCAAGCCCAGTGGTGGGTTCATCCAGAAAGATTAATTTGGGGTCACCAATTACTGCCAAAGCAAATTGCACACGCCGTTTTTGTCCACCAGAGAGTTTCTTGTAGCGCTTATCAACAAAGTCTCTTAGGTTGCACAGCTCAATAACTTCCTCCACCGAGAATGGATTAGGGTAATAGCTTGCGAACAAGATGATTTGCTCTCTTGCGGTGAGCAGATCGGGTAGGTCTGCGTCTTGGAGAATCACACCGATTTGTTGTTTTGCACTTAAATTCCCTGGAAGGTGACCAAGGGTTTTCAGCTCACCAGAGGTAGTTTTTTCTAGCCCCAGGGCACACTGAATTAACGTGGTTTTTCCAGCCCCGTTTTGACCCAAAATTGCCACCACACCAGATTGGTCAATGGCAAAGTCTATGCCTTGAATAGCATTGACATTGCCATAGGATTTATGCAAATTCTTGGCGTGTAGAATAGTTTTTTCAGAGTCCATTCTTTTTCCTTGTTAATCAGATAGTTAATGAGATTTATCATTCATTAATCAAGCAAAACTAACAAGTGCCAAAAGTCACTTTTTTAAGTTTCTAGTTATCAGGTAAATTTTGCTGTAAAAATTTAAGCATGTTTCCACCCATTACCTTGCTAATGACGTCTGTATCGATGCCTTTTTCCAGCAAAGCTTGCGTAATCAGTGGCAGGTGGCTGGTATCGATACCTGTTTCCACCGCACCATCAAAATCTGAACCTAAAGAGACGTGATCTTCGCCGAGCAAGTTCACGCCATAAATAATCGCGTCGGCGATATCGCTTGGGGTGATGCCACACACGGCTTCATCCCAATAACCCACCGCAATCAGTCCTCCTTGCTGACTAATTTCCAGCATTAATTCATCATCGATGTTGCGCTTATTCGCGCAATGACCTTTAAAACCGGTGTGGCTGATCACCAAGGGCTTTTGGCTGATAGCCAATACATCTCTAACGGTTTGTGCCGAAGAGTGAGAAACATCGACGATGATGTCCATGCTTTGCATTACCTGAACGGCTTCGCGGCCAAAATCCGATAAACCAGCGTTGCTGGTGCCGTGTAATGAGCCCCCCAACTTGTTATCGAAAAAGTGTTGTAAGCTCATCATCCGAAAGCCCTTATCATACAAAACCTGAATGTTTTCAATTTCACCATCTAGTGCATGAGAGCCCTCGGTGCCAATCAATCCAGCTACCAAATCAATGTTTGAGAGGCGCGCCTGCAAGAATTCTGCTAAGGAAGCTTTCGAGGTGACCAACATAAAATCTTCAGGGCTTTTTTGCGCAAGCTTATGTATTTTTTCTGCTTGATACAGGGCTCTTTCTTTTAAGCTGGTTAAGGTCGATAACGGCCAACCCTGTGCGAAGGCCAATTGGGTGATGTTGTCTCTGGTATCTGCATCGTTTTGTTCGTAATTCAGGCCATCGGGGGACTTGGTGACAGTTGTGAACATCTGTAGTGCAACATTTCCTTGTCGCAATCTGGGCAGATCGACATGACCATAACCCCCATGTTCGTGTAAATCTCTATTCCACAACGTACTGTCTGCATGCCAGTCACCCACGATGAGCTGATTGTGTATCGCAGCAGCCTGTTCGTTGACTGAATAATCGGCAAGTGGGCTAACGCGATTGAGCTGTTTTTCTAGCATGGGCGGCGCAATAATTCGCATACCCACATAAGCAATGCAAATAACACCCACTAAGGCCACAGTGATCTTGGTCAAATTCATTTACGCTACTCTATTTCTTTTTAAAGGCTTCAGCCAGATAGGCATTAAAAGCAGGAGTTGCATCAGTTCTTGCTTGCGCGATCACTTGAACTTCAGGCATCTCATTGAGTTTTTTCATGAGTGCAGCGGCCCCAGGGGCTTCGGCTAGTAAGTCTATATCAAAAAGCTTTCTGGCGACTGATGACGCTAAATCTGCTGAGTATAAAAAGAAAATGTCAGCGGCGCTGAAGGTGTCACCCGCGACATAGGGTGAAAACGATGCAGCACGAGATAGCGACTGCATACCATTGAGCAAAGCACGTTTGACTTCTTTTTTGGTTTGCTCATGAACCGGAACACCCCAAAACGCCTCTGTGTGGCAACGTCGAGCGGGTAACTCAAGGTACAACTCAATCATCTTGGCTAATTCTTTAATTCGGGCTTTTTGATAAGAGGAGCCGGCATACAATTGAGCGTCTCCATAGTTCTCATCTATGTATTCCATAATTACATTGGTTTCGACCAAAATACCTTCATCGGTTTGCAGCGCTGGGACCTTTCCTGTGGGACAAATGGCAAGATATTCTGGGGTTTGATTTGGATAAGTGATGATGCCCTGGTAGTCGACTTTTTTTATTGCCAACGCGAGCTTGAGCATATTGTAATAATTGCTCACGTCAAAACCGTATAATTTGAGCATAGATGTCTCCACAGTTAAAACATCTACTGTCGCGCCAATTTTTTATTGACGCAACATAAGTTTATTTATAGTTGTAGATAAGCGCTATCACTGTTGTGAGTCATCCAGTTTTTCGACGGGGAATGCTTTAGCAAAATCGACTACTTTGGTCTGTGTTATGTCATAGGCTTCAAACATCAACAAGCCACCACTTTTGAGCGACACCATAACTTGAACCTGACCATCACTGTTGTTGATGGTTGCGCTGCGTTTTTGAATACGAGTTTTGGTGCCGCCGCCATACTGTGCCAATGCCGCAAATGCATTCATTGCTCCACCCATCGCACTACCACCACTTAAGGTCACGGTAATGGTTTGATCGCCTTGATTGTAATCCCTAACTGTGGAAGAAAATCCCATGGCACTTTGGTGTTCAATTTCTGCCCCCTGAAAACCCATTAAGGTATCTGGGAAAACACGGTTTACACTTTGTTGTTTCTCCTGCTCGAGTAACGTCACGCACCATTTGGCTTCTTCTAAAGCGCCGGTTACATCATTGTCGGCATAAAGCTCGGCTGCGTTTTGGCAGGCTTCCTTTGGGCTATCTTCTGCAGAGGCCCACCCTGATATGAAAGAGAGTAAAATACCTACGCCAATTATTTGTTTTTTCACTTTTAGCTTCCTTTTTGCTTAAAAAATACACTTACCAAAATTAATCCTGTTTCAGCCAAATGGCAAACTTTAAATCGTCGCTGGCTTTTTAGGATCTTCGATTTTTGCCATACTGTATTTATCGATTGTTTAGACTGAGAATTAGTAATGTGTGGACGCTACGCTAACCATGTAGGAGCAATGCACGGTTGGGTGGACGTATTGGCCGACTGGCCTGCGCAGGCTGAGCTGGGATTCAATATTGCGCCAACTCAATTGGCGCCTATTGTCACGCCCGATGGCTGTGAGGTATTTCGTTGGGGATTACTGCCTTCCTGGGTGAAAACCGCCAATACTGAATTTTCAACCTTTAATGCCCGCTTAAAAACTTTATCCGAAAAGCCCTCCTTTCGGCACGCGTGGAAAGAGGGACAGCGCTGCATTGTGCCGGCGTTGGGGTATTATGAATGGAAACAAGAAAACGGCATAAAGCAGGCCTATTTTGTCCGCCGTAAAGATGGGGACCCGATTTTATTTGGTGGCTTATATGAGTCGCCTAACCAGTATAATCCCGGTTCATTTACTATCATTACTAGGCCAGCCCAAGGACCTCTTGAACCCTTACATCACGCCATGCCTTTAATGTTCGACCGCGACCAGAGTAAACAGTGGTTCGCTGGCGACAACGATCAATGTGAAGGCCTTGCGTGGTATACCTATCCAGATGATTACGAATATTACCCGGTTTCAAACAAGGTAAATAAAGTCGCAAATCAAGGAGAGGAACTCGTCAAACCGATTGAAGCTGAAAGTCAAAAACAACATGGATTTGGTTTTTAAATAGGAAATTTTCTGGTTGTGGCGAGATCTCTTTTACGGGGATTAATGCACCAACCAGATTCCCGACAAGAGCCATAGGGAATGACGGAAAGAATAACGTCACCCCGCACAGGTGAAATCAACCCGTCATCCGGCAGAGGCGAAATCAACCCGTCATCCCGCTGAAGCTCTTGGAGCGGGATCTCTCTGACACAGCGACCGGATCTGACAACTGGGTCCTTACGTCAAAAAATTGTATTTACCTTTTCCTTGTTAAACGCAACCGCTACGCTTTTTCCGTACTCAATTGTTGGAATGTATTCTGTTATCATTTCAACGACATTTACAGGTTGAAAATGCTCAGGTTTGGTCTCTGGGCGAGGGTAATACAGCCATGTGTCATATTCTTTACCTTCAAAACATAGTTTGCATGCAACAAAGGAAAAGGTTTCTGGTGGGATGAGGGATGTCCAATTCACCTTAGGGAAACAATAGTCTGGTTTGATGATTGAAAATGTATTGATAGCCAATTGCACGTTTAATGTCGCGGGATAACATTGGGTTAAATCCAACCCCAACGATTTAAAAAAGGGCAATTGCATTTCAACTGAACCTTTGGGATATGGTGAGTTTGGGTTGTTGCCAGATGCTACTTGATGCCCCCTAACCACAACACCATTTATCCAACTGTGTGAATTCATCTCAATATATAAATGCTTAACACTGCAGTGGCGCAGGACTAGGTTCAATACCGACAATTAAACCAGACACATTAAAGGTGATTTTTACGCTGTCCCCGGTTTTCAACGAAGCATTCACCGCATCCATTTTTTTCAAGGTGTCGACCAGCTCTTGAGATATTTTTACCAATTCCTGTTTGCAAGTAACAAGTTCCCAACCTTCATCAAACTGCGACAATATGGCCGATTTCTGGTGATGACTTGCCAATAGCGCTTTTTGTTTTAGATAGTCTTGATAGTGCTGCGCGTAACGTTGACCAAGGGCGTTGTCCTCATTAGAGTCTTGCGAACTAATACTATGTAATTCGATAGTTGCCTGAGTAATTTGCGTAACCGGTTGTCTGATCTGGTGAAGCTGAATGGCAATTAAGCTGATCAGCAATACTGTCCCCGCTGCGATGGCGACGTGTTGAATACGATTCATTGCGGTAAACCAAGAGCCGCTGTGCTCCAAGTTTTTCAGCACACCACGTTTCATACTGCTGTTGGCTCTATGTTTAGACTTTCGCTGTTGATAAAGCTCTGACATTTGTGATTCGATATGCGACTTTGGCACATCTTCATGTTGCTTAGTCATGATAATTCTCTAATGTTAAACGCAATGCTTGCTTAGCATAACGAATTCGGCTTTTTGCCGTCTCTACGCCGCAATGGGTAATGGTGGCGATTTCATTTAACCCAAAGCCTTCTTGCTGCAGACAAAACGCTTCGCGTTGTTCAAAGGGTAATTTCAACAACGCATGATCGAATGCGTCTGACACCGACTCAAAGTTTTGTTCAATATGGTGGCTTGTAGTCAACTCATGGTTGATGGTAAAGCCAAATTGATCAGCGTTTTCAGGCAGCGATGTAAAGCGATTGGATCTTCTGAATTCATCGATTAGCGCATTTCTACCTATGCTGAATAGCCAGGCAATAAAACGTCCTGACTCTTGGTATAAATGTGGTTTCTCAATCACCTTTAACCAGGTCTTTTGACAAATATCCTTGGCCAAATGGGGATCTGATTGAGTTGTCAAAAAATGATAGAGGTCATCAGCACAATTGTCGTAGAGTTGTTCAAACAACTTTTTGTCTTTGGTTTGTGCAAACTTAACCACCAACCATTCGTTAGATTGGCTGGTGGAAAACCAGTTTCTGATGGCAATCGATAAACTCATCGAAACTCCTTATTACCATTGGATTCATCATCAAGCGTTGCAATAAATTCGTAAATGTTAATAGTTTGACTCTACCTTTAACTTTCTAATTTAAAGTCTAACACAACCATTCTATTTGGCTGTTCAATAGGTTGACCATCTACCACTAAAGGTTTGTATTTCCACTTCTGTAGTGCTCTGCGTGCTTCACGATCAAATATACGCTTTGGCTTAGCATCAATCACACGGATGTCTTTTACTGCACCACTGGCGTCGATGGTAAATTCCAATTCTACCCAGCCTTCCAGACCATCCTGGGCTGCTTTGGTCGGGTACTTTGGCGCCATACGGAATATCGGACGTGATTCTCCATCGATTAAAGAAAACACCTGTTCCGTTTTCGCATAACTAGTGGTCGGCGGTTGAATATCTACATTAACGTTTGGCTGGTTGTCGTCCGGCGTTATTTCTAATTCAGGTCGCAATTGTTCTGGCATTTTTTTCGGTGGCTCAATGGGTTTGATTTTATGCTTTTCAATTGTTTTTGGGTCTTCAACCGTTAAAAACGGGTCAACCATAACTAACTCTGTTGGCGGCTCAATACCGCCTCCATCTTGAGCAACAAGTTCATGCATCAGCACAAAAATAGAAAATGTGATCGCTGCGCCTGCTGTGATCGAACCACCGATTCTCAAGCTCGGTGCGTGCAAAGAATTTGTCGTGGTATTTTGCATTGGAGCGTCCTTTTTATTTAGATTAAATTTGCGTCTTTACCCCATCAACGATTTAGAAATAAAAAAGGGGTTAAAACAAAGCACGTTTTTTGGTTCGTCAATAAAAAGTCAGTGGAAGCTCGCTACAGTTATCCATTAACTCACTTAGCAGGGCACGTTATGTGTTGAATTATGAGGCTTACCTGGTGCTAGCTAGATTTGTTTTTAAGCTTTTCAGCAACTATCCTTTTATCCCAATAACACGTTGATTTAACTTATTAATGTGTATTTGCATTGAGAGATGCTATACCCTCTCGCGCCACTACGGGCAGCCGAGATACTGGGCATTTTTAGATTTTTGGGGTTCCATGATTAAACGAGTTTTTGCGGTAAGTGTTACGTTTCTTGTCATGACAATAAATTCGCAAGTGCTTGCACAAATTAAAGTGCTGCCTGAAAATCAACAACAATCTCCGATTGTCATTCCTAACGTTAAAGGCGTTGTTACACTAGATGGTCAATTTGATGATCCTCAATGGCAATCTGCAAAGCTTGTTACGCTTAATTACGTTGTTCGTCCTCACGAAAATACGCAGCCACCGGTCAAGACTGAAGTTAGACTGTTTGAAGATGATGAAACACTCTACATAGGTTTTATGGCGTATGACGATGACCCTGAGGCAATCAGTGCTTTTTACCGAGATCGTGACAAAGTGTGGAGCGAGGATCTAGTCGGTTTTAAGCTAGACACATTCAATGATAGTCGATTGGCCTATCAGTTTTTTACCAATCCTTATGGTATTCAAGCGGACTCTATTCAAAATGAGATGACCGGTCGTGAGAGCGATAGCTGGAATGCCATATGGGATTCAGCAGGTCAAATCACGGAACAGGGTTATCAAGTAGAGATTGCGATCCCACTTCGAATTCTTAACTTTAAGGAAGGAGAAGAAGACAAAATTTGGGGGGCTGAATTTGTGCGTTTCTATCCACGGGAGGAGCGCTATCGCATTTCCAACTTGCCCACTGATCGAAACAATTCTTGTAACCTATGCCAATTGGGTGACATGTCTGGGTTTAGACAAGCCAAGCAGGGTCAAAACATGGCGTTGGTTCCAACCCTTGTGGTGGCTAAAGGTCGAAGCCGAGATCCCATTGAGACACTGGATTGGGATTATTCGGACAACCAAGAAGTCGGCTTGGATGTTTCCTGGGGGATCACACCTGAGATTTCTCTGCAGGCGACTATCAATCCTGATTTTTCCCAAGTTGAATCTGACATTGCTCAACTGAGTATTAACAATACCAACGCTTTGTTTTTCAGTGAGCGCAGGCCATTCTTTTTGGAAAATGCCGATTATTTTACTAGTTCATTCAACCTGATTTATACACGGAATATTAATGCGCCTGATTATGGCGTTAAAGTGACTGGGCGAATGGATGAACATTCGTTAGGTGTTTTTGCCGCAAACGACGAATCCACTACATTTCTGGTGCCTGGGAATCTACGTTCAAATGTTGCTGAAATAGAAGAAGAATCGAAAAACCTTGCTGTGCGTTATCGATACGATCACTCTGATGAATTGTCGGTGGGCGTGGTGAGCACCCTCCGTGATTCAGATTCCTATCACAACTATGTTTATGGCATCGACAGCAAATATCAAATCACCGATCAAGACACTCTCCGCGTACAATGGGTGGGTTCGCAAACTCAATACCCCATTGACCTGTCGGAAGAGTTTGATGCCGAATCTGCGTTACGGTTGCAGCAAGAAGACGAATTTAGCGGACAGGCTTTCAGAATAAATTACCGCCACGAAGAGCGTGACTGGACATTTCGTGCCGATCATTTTCGCAATGATGAAAACTTCAGAGCGGACCTGGGCTTCTTTCGAGGTATCGATAGAGAAACAAGCATCATCGGTGGCGCATATCGCTGGTACAATGAAAACAGCTGGTGGAGCCGAATCGAAGTATTTGGTGATTGGGATATCGCGCACAACAATGCCGGCGATTTGTTAGAAGAAGAAGCTGAAATCTTCGCCAGCATCAGAGGGAAGTGGCAGTCTTATTTTGAAGTAGGTTTGCAAACTCGCGACAAAGTAGGGGTCAGACAAGATGAATCTTCTCTGGCAGTCGATGGCAATGCAACGCTGTTTAATGAGGATTCGGCTAGCTTCTTCTTTGAAATGCGCCCAGATCCCTCTTTGTACTTCGCCACCTTCGTCCGCTACGGGGACCGCATAGATTTTGATAATAACCGTTTAGGCAAGTTCACAAATATCAATCCCCGAATGAACGTGAGCTTAGGTAAGCACCTACAACTTAATATGAGACATACTTATCGCACCCTAGAGGTCGATGACGCCGAGCTCTTCACTGCAAACCTCACTGATGCCAGATTGACTTATCAATTTGATCAGCGCCAGTTCTTAAGGTTAATCGTGTTGTATTCAGACATCCAAAGAAACTTAGACAACTACATTGTTGATACCTCAGATTTTCAAAGTAGTAGCCGCAGTTTGAGTACGCAGTTGTTGTATTCTTATAAAATTAATCCGTTGACCAAATTTTTTATTGGCTACTCAGATGGCAGTTTTCAAGATGACGATCTGACAACCCGCAGAGTTTCTGAACAATCTGTGTTTATGAAATTTAGTTATGCGTGGTTAAATTAAATCACAGCGCACTATATATTGACCTAACCTCCTGCACCCATTAACAATTTGTTAATGCGGTTAAAACGATTTAGTGCTAACTTAGCAATCATTGGAAAGGGCCTCTCAAAAACGAGCTAGCGCATTTTGTGCCGTATTTTCTCACGTTTTGTGGGCCCGGCTTTTAGAATGAACCGCGCCAGGTTAGCGCTTGGTACTTGCGGGCTTTAGGTGAAAGTAGGACGCAATAAGTTGGATTCCTTAAAACGTAACCCAAATAATCCGTTTGTCGGGTTACATCCATTTGATTTCACTGATGCTGATCGTTTCAAAGGACGAGACGAAGTTATTCAACAGGCACTGGATAAACTCACCCGAAAAGCCCAAAAAGCTCAGCCGTTTTTGTTGTTGTTGGGGAAAAGTGGCTCAGGCAAATCGAGCTTGCTTAAAGCGGGGATTCTGCCTGCCCTCAATCGTCTTGAATTCTCTCCTGATGTTGCTAAATTTCATACGGTTTGCATTGAACCCGTTGATTTAAGTTTAGATCCGATTGCAGGGTTAATCGATGCATTAATTCGTTTAACCGATATTGAGCTCGTCGCAGACCAAGAGCGATCTTCCGCTATTCAGCTTGTTAAAGAACAACCTCAGCAATTTGTTGCGCTTATGAAAGAGCGTATTGATGCCTTACCCTCAACTGAAAGAGTTGCGATCGGTGTTAGGCAGCTAGAAAAGCTGTTCATGAGCGAAAACGTTACTTTTGCTACACAATCTTTGTTTGTCGACATGCTTGCTGACTTTATTCGACAGTGCGGCGTGTTTGTGATTGCGTCGCTTCGCAATGATTTTTATCAAAACCTGTCGGATTTCCCCGAGCTTTTATGGTTGAAACAAAATGGCGGACAACTAGATGTATTGCCACCCAATGCCGATCAATTAAAGGAAATGGTTACATTACCGGGTACCGGTGAAGTACTTACTTTTGAAGAAGGCAAAGATGGTCAGCCTGGGTTAGATGACTATTTAGTGCACCGCGCGCTGGAATTTCCAAATAGCTTGCCGCTTTTGCAATTTATCCTTCAGCAGTTATTTGCCAACAAATCGGTCAATGGCTTATTGAATTATTCAACTTATCGCAATCTTGGAGGACTAGAGCGGGTTATTGCCAAAACCACAGAAGCCGCCTATGAAGCACTCGATAGATCCGAGAAACGTCACTTTTCACGGATCATCAATCGGTTAGTGAAAAAGAGCGATAAAGGTCTATACGAAAGATTTTGGATCAGTATGGAGGACCTCGGCAAAAGCGATCGTGCTAAAACTTTGATTAAGGTCTTCGTCTCTGCTGGGATTTTTGTCCAAGCAAATGACAGTCGAGGCATCGCCCATGTTGCTTTGGTGCATGATTGTTTATTTGAGCATTGGCCTAGAATGTTGGAATCTCTCGAAGGCCAGCAGCGTATTCAAACGATCAAAGATTCCTTGGAGCAACAAGCGACCCAGTGGAAAAGTGCCACGCGTCCCAGTGCATTTTTATTGCGACCAGGCAAAGCTCTAGACGAAGGTATGCTCATTCTTAAACAGGGAGGTTCACTCAGCCCTAAATTGCGTGCATTGATTAAAGCTTCTACTAAACGTGTACAAGTGCAAAAGAGAATGTGGGTTGCTGGGGTAAGCGTCGTAGTAGCACTTTTTGTGTTCACAGCCACTAATGCTTATCAGTCTAGAGTTGTGCAAAAACAAGCACAACAAAAACTTGTAGAGAGTCATGATCTAATCGAGTTTTTAATTGCTGATGAGAGCGAGCAGTTAGACAGCATTGGCCGATTAGATCTTATGCAAAATGGTTCTTCAAGGTCATTAGAATATTTAACAACAGTAGAACCCAAAGATGACTCCACTGCGGCTAAGTTAAGTCGTAGTAAAACCTTTTACCAGATTGGCAGAGTATTTTTAGAAAATGACCAATTTGATGATGCATTATTAGCCTTTGAAAAGACCTTAGAATTAGATAATGAATTGGTAGAGATCCATCCTAGCGGATTTGACTATGTTATGGAATTAGCCCAAGCGCAGTACTGGATTGCTATGACCTACCTAAAAGCAGGTGACCAAGACAAGGCTACACAGCACTTTTTGTTGTATCAAAAAACTGCGTTTGAATTAGTCGAGCTGCAACCAGATAGCACAGCGGCCAAGTTAGAGTTGTCCCGAGCGTTTTATCATTTAGCGAAAATTTCTGCACAGCGAGGTCAAATAGAGAGCGCCACGCAATTATTTTACGATTCAGTAAAATTTGCTGAAAAGGGAAAATCTTCGGCAACCATCGAAGGGCTTCTAGCGGCATCAGAGTCTTATCAATGGTTGGGCGACCGTTATGCTAACGACCTTAAAGTCAGCGAATCAATTGACGCGTTAAAAGGTGAGAAGCGGATCCGCGAAATACTTGTTAAGCGCGATGATAATGAGGACAACCAATTCTCACTGGCCAGTGTGAAATGGCAACTAGCGAATAAACATATATTAATCGGCCAACATAAGCAGGCAAACTTAGTACTAAATGATCTGCTGTTGGCAGCTGAAAAGTACTCAATGGGATCTGAAAATATTCAATGGCAGTATCTTTTGGCTTTTTCTTATTCTCGGCTTGCTCAGGTTGCGATTTTGTCTGCAAGCCTAGACGCTGCCTCCTCTTATTTCCAAAAGAGTTATGCCGAGTTGGATGAAAATCAGCAAATCGCTAACGAACATTGGCGCGAAGCGGCTTATGAACGACAATATTGGTATGCTCGAATGCATCATCAACGAGAAAACTCAAGCGCTTTCGATGCAGCAGGTTTAATGCTCGAAAATGCTGATGAACCCAGTGTCCAAAAATGGCAGCTTCGTTTAGCCAATCTTCGAAAAGCCTCTTTTGATAGTGACACTATTCAGTTTCAAAGTCCTTCAGATCCGGCTGAACTATTGGCATTCATAGAATATTGTACGATTCAAAGTCGTACAGCAGATTTACAAGTCCTTTCCGATGCAGTGCCCCAAGAAATGTGGGCGCATGCTGATCTAGAGAAGCTCCGGTCAACTATTCGTCAACAGTTACGAGAATTGGAAGAAGAATCTTCCAACAGCATTTAATTTGATTCTGGGTGATTTAAGTTGATCGGAGAAATCGCTGCGCTCAGCACAGCTTTGTGTTGGGCTGTTGCCGCGAGAATGTTTCGAGTACTCGGACAACATTTTTCACCGCTATCACTAAATTTATGGAAAGGCTTAGCGGCAATTGCCATTTTGTTAGTAATTACTGAGTTTTTCTTGCCGCCGGTGTCAATATCCAATCAAACGTGGTTCTGGTTGCTACTTAGCGGGGTTATTGGGATTGGTCTTGGTGATACCTTCTTTTTTCAAGCTCTGAACAAAATTGGCGACAGTCAATCTATTTTGGTGGCAGAAACCCTGGCTCCCATCTTTACCGCATTGCTCGCCATGGCTTGGATTGCTGAATGGTTAAGTTGGCAACAGTGGCTTGGTGTTGCGCTTGTCCTATTCAGCGTGGATATGATCATCAAAATTCAAAAGCGCGACACTGTCGACAAATTTGAGCTCTCTGGTTATGTTTACGCTGGACTCGCAGCACTATGTCAAGCAGTAGGAGCCGTTGTCAGTCGAGACGTGTTAACCACAACAAATATTGATGCGTTTAATGCTAGCCAGATCAGATTGATTGGTGGTTTGTTTATTATTGTCATTTTGATGCTGTTAACAAAAAAGCGTTGGTTGCCAAAAACGGCGAATGTGAAAAAAACCTGGATGTTTTTTTTGGGGGCAACAGTTATTGGCACCTTCGCCGCACTTTATTTACAAATGCTGGCTTTTACTCATACCAAAGCGGCAGTTGTACAGACTCTGTTTGCGACCAGTGTGGTTTTGTCATTGTTTGTTGCAAAAATACTCGGTGAAAGAGTCAATAAACGCACTGGGTTTTGGTCGCTAATGGCGCTCGTTGGCGTTGGGGTGTTAGTGGCCTTAGAGCATGGCTAATCCCATGATTTTTATAGATTCTCCTACTTTTCGCGGATTTGGGTTAAATAATCTCCCCAATCTCACGGTTTTTCTAATAAAAGCTTGTGATCAAAGATGTATTTCTATACAATTCGCGCCCTTAAATCAGCCATCACCTTTTAGTTCCTTGTCTCAATACAGTGTCGGCTGAGCTGTAAGAGGCTACAACCGTAAGGAGCAACAATGCGTCATTACGAAATCGTGTTTATGGTCCACCCTGACCAAAGTGAACAAGTTCCAGGTATGATCGAGCGTTATACTGGAATTATCACAAACGACGGCGGAACTATCCACCGTTTAGAAGATTGGGGCCGTCGTCAGTTGGCTTATCCAATCGAAAAATTGCACAAAGCACACTACGTTCTAATCAATGCTGAAGCATCTGCAGAAGCAATTGAAGAGTTAGAAACTGCTTTCCGTTTCAATGATGTTGTATTGCGTAACCTAGTTATGCGTACCAAGAGTGCTGTGACTGAACAGTCACCAATGGCTAAAGAAGAACGTCGCGAAGATCGTGGAGATCGTCGTCCAGAGCGTTCTGAAAAGCAAGAAGCACCAGCAGCGGCTCCTGAAGCAGCTGAATCTCAAGATCAAGAATAAGGAGACAGATAATGGCTCGTTTTTTTAGACGTCGTAAATTTTGCCGTTTCTCAGCAGAAGGCGTAGTTGAGATCGACTACAAAGATATCGCTTTGCTGAAAAACTACATCACTGAAAGTGGTAAAATCGTACCTAGCCGTATCACTGGAACTAGCGCTAAATATCAGCGTCAGTTGTCAACTGCTATCAAGCGCGCGCGCTTCCTAGCATTGCTTCCATATACTGATTCACACAAGTAATCGTTGGCGTAATTTAAGAGGTAGCAAAGATGGAAATCATTCTACTAGACAAGATCGCCAACCTGGGCGGCTTGGGTGACAAGGTCACAGTAAAATCAGGATATGCACGTAACTTCCTTTTCCCACAGAAAAAGGCAGTTCCTGCTACAAAAGCAAACGTAGAAAAGTTTGAAGCACAACGTGCTGAACTTGAAGCAAACATTGCTGAAGCGCTAGCGGCTGCTGAAGCTCGTGCTGCAAAAGTACAAGAGCTAGGTGAAGTGACTATCGCTGCTCCAGCGGGTGACGAAGGTAAGTTGTTCGGTTCTGTAGGAACCCGTGACATTGCCGACGCAATCACTGCTGCAGGCGTTGAAATTGCTAAGTCTGAAGTTAGATTACCTACTGGTACTCTACGTGAGACAGGTGAGTTTGATATTGACCTACAGTTGCACTCTGAAGTGACGACTACTGTTAAATTGGTCATCATTCAAGAAGCCTAAGCTTTTATACTTTTTAAAAGTTTTGAAAAAACCCTGCTGACGCAGGGTTTTTTATTGTCTGAAAACGACCTACTGCAACCAGATTCCCGATAAGAGCATTCGGGAAAGACGTAGTTTTGGGCATTTGGGAAAGACGGAAAGAAAAACGCCTTCCCGCAGTCCAAACCTACGTCATTCCGCACACTGATTCTAAGTCATCCCGCACGCTGATTCTACGTCATCCCGCAGGCGCTCTTAATGCGGGATCTCCTCGCATGCGCTACTTGGCTTGCTCGTATGCCAGTTTTAACCAAACAAGGACTGAATCATCAACGTCATCCACACCCTTAAGTTGAACGCGATGAGTACACATGGTGCCAAAAGGGCCGGAGGATTCTAAACGCCCTTCATGGGGGACATCATTAAGCTTTAATCCTAAGTCAATGCGAGTTTTAGTCGAGGGTTGCACTAAGGCGAATTGACGTTTTACGCGATAACTTACTGCTGCCTTCTTCGGTGCAACTTCAACATCTTCGCCAAATGCGCAAATGACCTCATTCAACATTTCGTATATCGGCTTCAAGGAATCTTTTCCTTGGTACTGGGATGCAATCAGGTCATCTGCATTAGAAGAGCCCGCATCAGCTTCACGAAACTTTAGTGCAATAAAGTTGGCAAAGCCATGCGTCAGGCCAAGCTCTCCTTTGAGAAAAGCCATGATCTCGCCATGTTTAGTAAATGCCTTAGTCGTGAGTAAAGCCTTCCATTGTTCGAGGGTTTTACCTGTTTTTTCTTTAAGGTTTTGTTCCATAATGTAATTTTTTTATTTTGGAATATTGGGTTTGATGACAAGTAAGTCACAAGGCATGGCTTTAGCCAATTCGACGGCAGTATCACCAAAAATTCTGTCCATTACATTGGTATCTTCATTGTTGCCAATCACCGCAACTTCAGCGTTAATGTCTGCTGCCTTGTCGGGTAATGCATGATCAGGCATACCTTCAACAAAGTGTAAAACATCCTCTGATAGAGCATATTCATTGATGTACAGCTTAAGCTTTTCCACGTGTTGTTGCTGGATACTGGCTTCTCGTTTAAATCCTCTTTTACTGTTGTAATCAATGCGCATGGTGCCAATTTCACCATAAAAACAGTCCACTACATGCATTTGCGCCTGCAATGCTTGAGAGAGGCAATCACTTTCAGCCAGTATTTTTTTGTTAAGCATACGGTTGTCGTGATCATCATCTCCCATGTCAACACAGGCGAGCACTTCAAAACTATCATCCCATAGGCGCGGTTTTACCAGCCAAACCGGCAGTGGGCATTCGCTAACAAAGTACTTATCAAGCCCGCTTCTGAACAAATGTTTAAATTCCGATTGCTGATATGGTACTTTTAATACTAGATCGAAATCTGTGTTGGCGATGAGTTGTGACACGGCCTTTGAGGGTTTTTGTTGCCACGAGATGATAATTCTATTGAGGAAATCGCTGGCCTCCCATTTGGCCAGTTGTTGATTGATTATATCTTGACGCTGATTAACGAATTGAGTTAAGTCATCCTCAATATCGTCAAAAGAACTCCCGTTAATGATTTTATACGACGAAACAAACACCGTCATTTTTGCATCAAAGGCTTTACATAGCCTTGTGGCGCGAGCCAGGGGCACAGTGGCGTCTTCGTTGTAGTTCAAAACAACGAGTATATGCGAGAAAGCGTAGCTATCCTTTTTCATTATTCTTACCTTGGTTCACCGGATTCTTGCAAATACGAATTGTAGTTGAGTATTACTATAAAGGTTAAAAAAACCACAAATCTAATTAAATTATTTTGGCTCCATCGTGATTACGACGATTGATTTTTATTCAGAACTAAGTCAACATAAATCGTATAAAAAACAAACACTCAACGAAGTGAGTCGATATCTCCTAAACAGCTGTTCGGCTGAATTCACTTAGTTTGTAGCGCAATTGTCGTCACATGTTTACTAGGAACCCAGATGTTTAAGACCTTTGTGTCTGAAGTACGTCGTCGAAACGTTTTGCCAACCTTGTTGCCATATGTGGGCTTGGTGTGGCTGTTGTTGCAGGTCGTTTCCGTTATACAGCCCATGTTGAATATGCACCAACTGGTTGGCACCTTTGTGGCCATTGTGCTGTTCGCAGGCTTTCCGGTCGTTGCTTATTTGTCCTGGTATTTTAATTTTACCTGGGACGGTCTGGAACCCATACCCGATTTGGAATCTGGCGCCCCTTCGCGTTTTGGCAAGCGTAATTGGCTGGGTTTGACCGCGATAGTGCTGCTTTCTGGCTGGTTAGGGTTTGTCTATTTCAATGAGGTGAAACAAGATCTCGTTAAACAAGAAGAGGGCATTCGTCAGGTTAAAAGCGCAACCTCTATCGCTGTTTTACCGTTTCGCGACCTCAGCCCTGACCAGGATCAAGCCTTTATTACAGAAGGTTTAACCGAAGAGCTCACCTCTTTGTTAGGTAAAGTCAGTGAATTGAACGTTGCTGCCGCAAGCTCTACTTTTGCGCTGGCGAAAAGAGATCTCACCCCTGTTGATATTGGCAGAAGACTGCAAGTAGACACCATCGTCACCGGAAGTCTTCGCGTGACAGGTAATCGTTTAAAAATTCGCACTGAACTCATTGATAGTGGCGACGGCATGACACTCTGGACCGAAACTTTCAATCGCGAATTTAAAGATATCTTCGCCGTTGAAGAAGAAATTAGTCGCTCTATCGTAAATCTTCTTGAAGATCGCTATTTGGAAGCGGGTGAAGTCACCAGTGCAGCCAAAACTGCAGTGACAGATGCGTATGTAATGTATTTAAAAGGGCGTGAGCAATACCGTCTGCAAACCACCGAAGGGATGAAGCAGGCTCGGAAATACTTTGAACAAGCCATTGCACTGGATCCGGAATACGCGCTGGCTTATGTGGGTAATGCAGATACTTTGTTGATGTTGGAAAAAGGAAGTGAAAACTTTGGAATTTTGGAAACTGACGTCGCAATTGCATTGGCGGATAACAGTTTAGCGAAGGCTATTACCAGAGATTCTACTATTGCAGAAGCATACGCGATTATGGGCAGATCCTTTCAGATGCAAGGTAATTTGGATGAGGCTCTTAGCGCATATGACAAGGCCATTGGAATAAATCAAAGTTTAGCTAAAGCTTATTTGTGGAAGTATCTGATACTTTCTGAACTCAATCGGCAGTCTGAAGCATTTGAGTCCTTGGAATATGCCTATTCTTTAGATCCAATTTCTCTAGCCGTTTTACATAATCGTGCCTACGAACTGTCACGACTGGGCAGAAATGAAGAATCGGCGATTTTGTATTCTCAGGTCATAAAAGATTTCCCTCAATCTCCTCTAGGGTACGCGGGGTTGGCCGATCTTCATTTTTTACAAGGAGAATTGGCCGAGTCCCTCAGCTTCTGGCGAAAAGCTTTTGTTCTCTCTCCAGAAAATGAGTTTTATCAGAAGAGTTACATTGGTACGTTGATTACCTTGGGGTTTGTAGAGGAAGCTAAAAATCTAACCGATGACCCTTTTTACGAGGCGACCTTTTTATTGGCAGGAAAACGATATGAGACTCTATTTAAAGTCGTAGACGAGCAAATCGCTTCCTACCCAGATGATCCATGGGTCAAGTTTGAAGCTGCTTGGTACCAATCGTTGGTAGGTGATAGGGCATTGTCTAGCCAAATTTTCGTTGATGCTTTTCCCTTGTTTAATGAAGAAGAACTTTACGCAATGCCCATGTGCAGCCCAGCTATTGAGATTGCTTGGGCTTTTAAATATTCGAATCAAATTGATAAATCTAAGGAAATACTATCCAAATGCGAAAGTTTGTATGTCGAAGCAAAAAACTCGGGGATGCAAGACAACTTTGTAGATCATTTGGGAGCGAGGATAGCCGCCCTCAAGAACCAACCAAATGCTGCAGCGCAGCAGCTAAAAAAAGCCATAAAAAATGGTTGGAGAGAATGGTGGACAGGCCAAGATCCAATTTTTTCTGAACTGAAAACTATTGAAGAAATTGAATCGCTGATAAATCTCATCGAACAAAAACTTGAAGAAGAGAAGGAAAAAGCCCGCTTAATTCTTCATTCTTCTGATAAGCAACAGCCCGCTGAATAACAACAATACCAAGCTGGACGGTGAATCGATCACAGCTGCCAATATTACCATTCTTTCTGTGGCACCAAATGAAAGACTGTCTCGTTGCTCGTAATCATATGCACAGGTATAAGAATTTGGATCACCAGGAATTAATTCTCCGCAGTTATTTGGGAAATTATTGTGATTATCTGGGTTATAAAAAAAGCTTGTGTCGTTGCCGGAGTAAAAATAATACGTCAATGAAACAGAATACTCACCAGGAATCAAATCGGCGGGCATCAACACATCCAAGGTGGTTTCGCTGTTTGATGCATCACTCACAAATTGCCAGCGATTCAGTCCTTGTCTGATTGACCAGATAGCTTCTATACGGTCAGCATTGCTGAGGAAAATCGAAGTAAACCCTGTAAACTGAAGCCGTTCACCTAAATTGAACTGGTAATAACATGGATCATCCACGAAGTTATCATATTCAGGATCACCAAATTCAAACTCTCGATAGCATCCTCTTTCAGCAGCACCAGCGGCAAACCGACCAACTTGCAAAGATGTACTGCTAATTGCTTGATAATCAAAGGCTAGTCCAAGCCGATTAGCGTGAATATTATTGACTAAATAGAACTCTTCCGCTGCAGAAGCGGTGCGAGAACCCCTTCCTGATCCTCTAATCAACCCAGCATCCGCAAACGCATGAAATAAAAAGAATGAAAGTGCAAAACCGTAAACAAATACTACCCGTGCCATAGATGTGTTCATGATAGATTCTTATTAGTCAGTGAATAACGGCGAATTGGGACGCATAATTCGTGCCCCAATAATAAACTGGTTAAAAAACAACCAGTAACAGGGTGGGTTAATTTCTCTAATCGAAAGTTTGTAAAAAAATCAGACAGTTATCGCCTCCAAAATGGCAAAAATAAAATTATTTTTGGCTGTTTAAACCTTTCTGATCTACCCTGCGACTAATCTTTCAACACAAACAAGAAAACGAAGAACACTTTGAATACACAAGGAAATGTTGTTGAGGCGCACAAAGCTTTTGCCGAGAAATCGGAACGAGATTTGATTGCTGCTGTGCAACAAGGCGACAGAAAAGCGTATCAAACACTCTACCAAACTTATATTGGTCAGGTGTACGCCCTGTGTTTTCGCCTGACCAGTGATCAGGCGTTGGCTGAAGATGCAGCGCAAGAAGTGTTTATTCAGCTTTGGCGCAAAATTGGTAATTTTAAAGGTGATAGTAAGTTTTCCACCTGGTTGCATACGGTTACTTCAAACATCACGATTTCGTATTTGCGTAAGCAGCGTGGTTGGTGGCAACGAATGTTCAACATTGAAGATTCAGAAGCCATGCATCATGCCGCAGAGCAGCAGACCGATTTAGGTGATTTAGAGGGCTATGTAGCACGTTTACCAGAGCGGGCAAGGATAGTGTTTGTATTACATGCCATCGAAGGTTATCGACATGAAGATATTGCCAAAATGATGGATATGGCAGTGGGCTCCAGTAAGGCGCAGTTCCATCGCGCAAAGCATTTGTTGAAGGAGTGGATGGGTTATGAATAAAAAAGATTTTGAAGCAGATTTACGTACTCAGATCGACTCGCTTGATAAGAGCAAACAGCCTGAGCGTGACTTGTGGGCAGGTATTGAGATTGCGTTGGCAGATGAGGCCTCTCCCAATGAGATAAGCCAACAAACACAGCGTAGTGATAAACCAAAGATTTATGCCATTGCCGCCTCGGTCGCTTTTGTCGGTGCGTTGACTTGGTTTGGTATGCAGCAATCAGATCCTCAAATCGGTGGAGACGAGTTAATTGCAGCGCTGAGCACCCAGCACCAGGCACAAAAAGATGCCTTATTAGTGAAATTCCAGGACCAGCCAGCACTCACTGAAAACTGGCAAAAACAACTAGAAGAGTTAGATGAAGCCGCAACTGCGATAAAAGCGGCGCTCAAACAGGACCCAAATAATTTGGCGTTGCTCAAGATGCTACAAAGCGTCCATCAGCAACAAATTGACTTAATTGAACGAGTGCACTCTCCAAAGTGGAGACAAATCTAATGAATAGTGTAAAGAAAAGAAATTTTTTCGACGGCACCTGTCATCAGGTAAGCGGTAAAAACAGAATATTAAGTAAGGGTAAGATGATGAAGCAGATAATGCTCGGAATAGGACTGTCGTTGCTAAGCCTCGCCGCTTTAGCAGGAGAGAAGGTCGATGAAACGCTTAAAGCAGACAAAGATGGATATGTGCAAATTGAGCACTTAGGCGGTTATGCGTCGATCAAGGGCTGGGATAAAAACGAAGTGCGTGTGGTTGGCGAGTTAGGTGATCGCACCACTAAATTCATTTTTGAACGTGACGGCAATGAAGTGCTGATCAAAGTCAAAGTGAAGAAAAACCGTGGCAGTTGGACGTGGGACAGCGATGATGGAGATAACCTGGAAATCTTCGTACCCAAGGCAAGTCATGTTAACTATACCTCTACTAATGCCAATGTTGAGGTGTACGATGTCAACGGTAGTTCGGATATCGATACCGTTAATGGAAACATCGAAGTAGGGGATTTATCTGGTCGTCTGAGAATTGAAGCAGTGAACGGTAATATTAATGCTAAAAACCTCCGTGGTGACATCAAAATCGAAACCGTAAACGGTGATATCAGGGATCGCGATTCTCAAGCCAGTGAAGCCCAATACGATTCTGTCAATGGTGATATCGACGTTAATGTGGGGAGTTTGGAAGTCAAAGCTGAAACCGTCAATGGTGATATTGAATTGCAATTGGGCAAAGTAGAGCAATTGAATCTGAGCACAGTGAACGGTTCTATCGAAGCCAAATTAGACTTGGCACGCCAAGGAGATGTTAGAGCAAGTAGTGTCGGCGGCGATGTAAACCTATACTTTAATCGCGATGTGTCGGCCCGTTTTGACTTGCAAGGACATGCCGGTGGTCGGATTGTCAACAAACTGACAGACGACAAACCACAAAAAGCCAAGTATGGCCCCAGCCGTTGGTTAGAGTTCTCTCATAACGGTGGAAATGGCCGAGTAAATGTTTCAACCGTCAGCGGCCGGATAAAAATTGACGAAAAATAAAATCGAATAAAGAGTAGATTAAAAGGCGAGCTTCGTACTCGCCTTTTTTCGTTCAATTGCATGTCATCCAGTTCTGGAATTCAAAGCCGTCCCTCACTCCAATTCAACGTCATCACGCACCATAATACAACGTCATCCCGCACCACAATACAACGTCCTCCCGCAGGCGCTCTTAGTGCGGGATCTCTTGAACGCAGTTGCATTCTCATTTCTAAAAACCTGACTGGATTCCCGATAAGAGCACTCGGGAACGACGTGGATTTTTTTGCACTCGGGAATCTCGGGATTTTTTTAAGTGTTTCGGGAAAGACCTGGCTTCGGTAAAAATAACTACCATATATTATTGTGTTCAAACGCTTTTTGTTCAAAAGTTGGCGATAAACCAACCGCCCATCTAAACTAGTCGAACAATGGGTTAGGGACAAAACAATGCCAAAAAAATATGCTCTCATAATAGGGATAAACACCTATCTTTATATGGAGGAACAGTATCAGTTGCGAGGTTGTGTTAATGACGCCAAACTGATGAAAAACGTCCTTATAAACAAATTCAACTTTGACCCTGCAAATATCACCAGTTTGCATAATGAAAGTGCCACACGTGACGCCATTATTGGCGAAATGGACCGACTTGCCCAAAGGATACAAAAAGACGACATCTTAGTTTTTCATTACAGCGGTCATGGTCATCAATGCAAAGTCAAAGAGGATTTTTCTGCCGAGGGAAGCGGTAAAGATAACTGTATTCTCCCTACCGATGATTCCGAGCCTGATGGCGAAAACGTAATTTGGCGTGAGATCCGTGACAAAGAATTTAATGCATGGTTGCAACGAATCGCAGAAAAAACACGATACACCACGCTTATTTTTGATGCGTGTCACTCTGGAACTATGACCCGTGACGTCGCCGATACAGCAAGAAGTCGCAGTATTCCTACCGAGGTTCGTGACCTGGACAAACGCTCACCGGCATCGCCAAGTATCGCAGCATTAACTCATTCGTCATCATCAAGTAGATCTGAAAAAATCGGTGCAGGTGGATGGCTAACTCTAAGTGAAAACTACACGGTCATCTCCGGTTGCCGAGACACACAAACATCAAAAGAGTGGGAATTTACTATCGATGGCGAAGGGGTCCGCCATGGTGTTATGACGTACTTTTTAACTCGTGCTTTGTTACACGCAAAACCCGGCAACACCTATCGAGACGCTTTCGAACAAGTATGCTCAGGTGTAGTAGCCGAAGTGGCGGATCAAAACCCTCAGATTGAAGGCGCTATCGACCGGGAGTTATTTGGTGTCGCGGATATTGAACCCTTTGCACACATACGCATCACCAAGGTACAAGGTAATTCCGTGACCTTGGATGGCGGTATCGCTCATGGCATTCACGTGGGTGCAAAATGGGACATTTATCCCTCTCAAAGCAAAACGGCTAATCCGCAGGAGCGACTCGGTTCTCTAAAAATTGAAGAGGTTGGTGGGTTAAGCAGCCAAGCACAATTGCTTGAATCATCGGGTAAGGTTGTCCCTGGTGCGAGATGTATCGAAGTAGAACCGGTAGCCGCTGCGCAATTACTCAGCGTCGATTTAAGTCAAGTGGCAATTTCAGATAAGGCAGAGTTGCAGTCACTAATTGAACAATCCAGTGTATTAAAGCTTGTTCAGCACAGTGGCCAAGTGCTTGCCAAAATAGTCGATAAGCGATCAGGTTTGCCACAGGGTTTGGTAACAAAACAACAGGCGGGTTTTCCAGCATGGGTTTTTTTAGAACAGCAGGATCAATTGTGTATGCCACTGCATGGCGTCACTGAGCCGAATGTTACGCAGGTTTTGTTCAACAACCTGGAAAAAATCGCTAAGTTTAAACGTGTCATGCAACTTAACAATGTTAAGTCGGAGCTTGATGTCGCATTCAATGTTTATAAGCAGTTGTCTGATGGTTCACTCGTGCTTGCAAATGGCGGTACAACTCAGTTTGAACCTAGCGAATCGATGGTGCTTGAGATAAAAAACAATGACACTACTAAAACGCTGTTTTTCACTATCTTGTGGATCAGTGCTAACAAGGAAATCGCCCACTTTTATCCACCAAGAAAGACCTGTGAGCTGATTAACCCACAAACTGCTGTGCACATTGGTAAAGGCAGAAACCAACTCAGCGTCGCATTAAGCAGTGATTTTCCCAGCGATATGGGGATTGAGACCTGTAAAATCATCTTCTCGACAAAGGAAGCCGATTTTAGCTGGTTACATCAACAAGGGGTCAGGACGGGTGACGATCTTCAAGACGAGGATTGGTTCGCGATAAACCGTTCATTCATTTTAAAAAGACCGATGATATGAAATTGTTGCGCGAAAAGAAAAGGCACACAAATAACGGGTGCCTTTGTTTGTGATTAACGGTTGTCAGGTTTACCTGGTCTATTGTCCGGTTTGCCGACACGATTGTCAGGTTTTCCTGGTCGGTTATCTGGTTTACCTACACGTTCAGCTGAATCGACAGACTTGTTAGATTCAGATTTCTGAACATTTGAGTCACAGGAACTATTTGATTTTGTTGAATCTTGCATATCTTCTTCCGTATTCTGGATTCGATGTGATACTAAGCATATACTGGTTTTTCAGAAATGCCATATGGTGAAGCAATCTTTTGATTTGGGCGCTCGTTTAAGAATAAAAACAGGGGAAGTCATCATAATATCGCGTTTTTTCAAACAATTGGTCGCAGAAGTACGTCGTCGTGAAATCACCTCGGTAATTGTAACCTATGCAGTGGCCGGGTGGTTAATACTGCAAGTGGCTGGCTTAACCTTTGAACCCTTGGGCTTACCCGATTGGAGTGTTCGAGTCCTCATTGTTATCACCATTGCCGGATTCCCTGCAGTATTTTTTCTGGCTTGGCTTATTGATTTTAACAGCAAGGGTTTGATGTTCGATCTGCCCTTGTGGCGTGGCGAGAATTTTAACCAAACACCAGAGCAAAAAAAGTCTGGCAAAGCGGTAGCCATCTTGATGTGCGCGCTTGTGATGGCTGGTACCTGGTGGTTAGTAGTATTTCTACTCGATACGCTTCCGCAGCCCGATAAAAAACCTGAAGTGGTTAAAGAGTCCAAATTCCCTGCTAATTCAATTGCAGTATTGGCGTTTGAAAACTTTGATGGCGTTGCGGGCACAGATTATTTCTCTGCAGGGCTGGCGGAGGAAATCCTAAACTATCTGGCAAGTATTGAAGAGCTTAATGTTGCGGCGAGAACCTCGTCATTTCGTTTTCAAGGTGAGCAAGTTGATATTCGCGAAGTCGCACTCTTATTGAACGTAAAACATGTCATGGAGGGCAGTGCACGCAGAGAGGGCGACAGAATTCGGGTAACGGTTCAACTTATTGACGGCGAAAAAGGTTACCGTACCTGGAGTAAAACTTTCGATCGTACATTGAATGATATTTTTGCCGTGCAGCAAGAGATTGCTTCTTCCGTAGTTAATGAACTTAAAATCGCGCTGTCAGTGAATTCAGAAAATCAATTAAAAGAAACACCAACTGACAATATTGAAGCTTACATTTTTTATATGCAGGGCCGCGAAAAATTCCGCAGTTCCCGAGATGCGGATGTCATGAATACTGCCAAACAGTTGTTTAATCAGGCATTGGAAATCGACCCGTCGTTTGCCAGAGCCTATGCAGGTATATGCGAAACAAATTTGCGCCTGTATCAAATTTCAAACGCTATTGATGATTTTGAAAGTGCCGAACAGGCATGTGATCAAGCGCAGAAACTGAATAAAGGACTTAACTCAGATGTCAAAGTTGCTCTGGGCAGGTTGTATCGTTACCGTGGCTGGTATCAAAAAGCTAAAGATGAACTTTATGCGGCAATAAAGCTGTCTCCGACCGCGGTCGATGCCTTTATTGAGCTAGGCGAAGTCTTTGTCGAAGAGAAAGCTTTTTCGGACGCTGAAGCGGCTTTTATGCGTGCCGTAGATTTAAAACGAAATTATTGGAAGGCGCATGAAGCCATTGCCAATTATTATTACGTAAGGGAACAATTTGCTGACTCTGCAAACTCTTATGAAATTGTCACTCGCTTGACTCCTGACTCAGCCCTAGGATTTGGCGGACTCGGGGCAGCCTATTGGATGATGGGTGAAACCCAAAAAGCACTAGACGCTTACGAGCGATCCTTGCAATTAAAGCCAACTCGCCAAGCATATACTAATATCGGCACCTCCTACTATTACGCTGGACAGTTTGAAAAAGCAGCAGAAATGCAAATGCAGGCATTGGCACTAGCGCCTGATGATCACCGAATATGGGGGCGTTTAGCGGAAAGTTATCGATTTATTCCTGGCAAAGAAGCCGAGGCGCAAGATGCCTATAGCAAGGCTGTAGAGTTTGCCCTGAAAAACCTCGATATCAATAACGAAGATTGGCTGACGCGCGGCCAACTGGGGTTATATTATGTGTATTTAGCAGAACCAGACAAAGGCATGAAGCTTTTAGATAATGCGATAGAGCAATCTAATCGTTATCCTGAGCTTTTATATTTTAAAGCACTGGCGAGCTTGGAGCATGGTGGCGATGAGGCTTCAATAACACTACTCGAAGAGGCGGTGGCCGCTGAACCTTATTATCGGCAGTTCATAGCTTTGGATCCTGATTTGCAACAGCTTAAGGACCAAGCTCGCTTTCAAAAATTATTACCCTCATCTGCAGTACAACCTATTCCTTGATCCAAGGGTGCTAGGAGCAAGCTAGAAGGAAAAATAGACAGACGGCAGGCAACTTCCTCTTTAGTCTAAGCAAAAGATCGCGCATAATGATCGGCCGTTTGCTAACTCATTAGATCCCGTGAAAGCTGTTCCAAACAAAAATACCGACGACAAAATAGAAAAGTTGAAAATCCCTCCTCATTCCATGGAGGCAGAGCAGTCGGTGCTGGGCAGTATGTTAATTGCCCCGGATTCTTGGGACAAAGTAGCAGAAGTGGTTGTTGAAGAAGATTTTTATAATCGTTCCCATCGCACAATTTTTCGAGCCATTCTGCGTTTGCTTGCTGCCAATCTGCCGGTTGATATCATTACGGTCTCTGAAGAACTAGAAAACCACGACGAACTTGAAGAAGCTGGTGGCTTTACCTATTTGGGTGAGCTTGCACAAAACACACCCAGTGCAGCAAACGTTGTGGCGTATGCTGAAATTGTCAAAGAGCGGGCGATTACTCGTGAATTGATTGGTGTCGCACATAATATTGCAGACGTGGGGTACAACCCCGAGGGCCGCGACAGCCACGAATTATTAGACTTAGCTGAAACCAAAGTCTTTGAAATCGCCGAAAAGCGAACTGGCGCCAACGAAGGGCCTAGAGACGTAGAAGCGGTACTGGGTAAAACCATCGATCGCTTGGAAGCGTTGATAAAAACCAACAAGGAAGTTACGGGTGTCTCCACCGGTTATACCGACCTGGATAAAAAAACCAGTGGCTTGCAGCCATCGGATTTGATCATCGTTGCTGCTCGTCCTTCGATGGGTAAAACCACCTTTGCGATGAACCTGTGTGAAAACGCCATGTTGCTAGAAGAAAAGCCAGTATTGGTTTTTTCGCTGGAAATGCCTGCCGAACAAATCATGATGAGGATGCTGGCCTCACTCAGCCGTGTTGATCAAACCAAAATTCGTACCGCACAGCTTGATGACGAAGATTGGGCACGAATTTCCAACACCATGGCCATGCTTAAAGACAAAGACAACTTATTCGTAGATGATTCCTCTGGTCTTACGCCCATGGAAGTGCGTACCCGAGCAAGAAAATTGGCACGTGATCGTGGCGGGATCAGCATGATCATGATCGATTATCTTCAGCTTATGCGAGTACCCTCTTTGAGTGAAAACAGAACCTTGGAGATTGCCGAGATATCACGCTCACTCAAAGCTCTGGCAAAAGAGTTGGAAGTGCCGGTTGTTGCATTGTCTCAGCTTAACCGTAGTCTGGAGCAACGGGCCGATAAACGCCCGGTTAACTCTGATTTGCGTGAATCAGGTTCAATTGAGCAAGATGCGGATTTGATCATGTTTATTTATCGCGATGAGGTGTACCACGAAAACACTGAACTCAAAGGGATCTCTGAGATTATCCTTGGTAAGCAGCGTAACGGTCCAATTGGTACAGTCAGATTAACCTTCCAAGGACAGTTTTCGCGCTTCGATAACTATGCAGGCCCTGCTTACTCGGACGAATAGTTTTGATTAACCCCAATCCAGGGTTATCGAGAAGACAACAAAAAAGCGGCTTAAAGCCGCTTTTTACGTTTATATCAGTCGAGCTTAGTCACGTAACACTTTTTCTTTTTGTGTTGCAGTAACGCGTGCTTCAATGCGGCGGTTGATGCGATGAGCTTCTGCAGTATTGCTCTCATCAAGTAGTTGTGTCTCACCAAACCCTTCAGCGCTTAGTCTATCTGCAGCAATGTCGTACTTATCAATAAGTAGCTGTCTAACGGCTCTGGCACGCTTGAGCGACAACGTCATATTGTAATCAGCACGACCTGGTGCAGACGCGTGACCTTCGATAGCAGTTTGGGTATTCGGGAAGCGATTCATGAAGTCCGCAAATTCCTGGAATTTAGGATCATCAGGGTTTTGAATAACATCACTATTGTTACCAAACAAAACATTTAGCGTTTCACGAACTTCAACTTCTTCGAAAATACTACAGCCATTGGCGTCAACTTTATCAGTCAAAGGTGTGTCAGCACATTGATCTACTGTGTCTAAAACACCATCCTGATCGCTGTCGATTTCAAGGCTACAGCCTTTAGCTCCAACAACCGTACCTGCTGGTGTGTCTGGGCAGCGATCCAAATCATTGCCAACACCGTCCATGTCTTTGTCCCAGTTACAGCCAGTTGCGTCAACGCGAGTACCTGCGGGAGTGTTAGGGCATTGATCAACACCATTGAGAACTCCGTCACCATCTAGATCAACGTTACAACCTTTGCTGTCTACACGAGCTCCAATAGCGGTGTTCGGGCATTGATCCAGATTGTCATTAATACCATCTTGGTCGGCATCACCTGGCGGTTTTGGCGCAGTTTTACCAAAGGCATAAGCTAAACCTAGTTTGGCGCTGACGTCATTATAAGCCTGACCAAAATCATGGTAAGCCGCGACTTCTGTAATAAGTTTAAGGTTTTCGCCTACGTTAAAGTGCTTACCCAAACCCAAGTTCGCCATTCCGCCAGACTGTGGCATGTTTAGGTGCTTGATACCGCCAAAAATATAAAGTAAGTCATCTTCCAAAAAGTACATTGCGTCAAATCCAAAACGATCCGCAGTGTCATCATCGAGATTGGCATCACTTTCCAGGTTGATTTTCGAATATTCTACACGACCACCCCAATGCTCATCATGTCTGAATCCATATTCCAAGCCCAAACCTAATCCAGCGTCATAAGAGGTGAAATCAAAAAACTTTTCTTCATCGGGTTTGTAGACTTCTGCAAATCCACCGACCCATTGTTTGTAATCGGGTTCGTCAGCAACGACACCATGTGTTGTGATGGCAGCGGCAACTGCCAGTGCTATGTGTAATTTTTTCATTCTTCCATCCTGATTTTTGTGGTTTTTAAAAGTTATCCAATGCTGAGTTGAGACTCAGTCTTATTATATTAATTATTGTTTATATCACCGTTCAATGTTGCAATAATTTTCCGTGAGCCTCCATGAATGCGGTGTTCTCCAAGGTATATGCCTTGCCATGTACCTAACGCTAGCCTGCCATTGGAAACCGGAATCGTCAAAGCCGAACCTAATACGCTGGCTTTAATATGTGCAGGCATGTCGTCATCACCTTCATAGTTGTGCAAGTATCGTTCCGTTCCGTCAGGGATCGAGCGACAAAGGTGTGCTTCCAAATCTTGTCGAACCGTCGGATCGGCGTTCTCATTGATAGTCAAGCTAGCACTGGTGTGCTGTATAAAAAGGTGTAATACGCCGATCGAGCAAGAATGGATTTGTGGTATTTGACTAACTACATCGTCAGTAATGAGATGAAAGCCCCGGCTCATTGGCCGCAGGCTTATCAAATTCTGTATCCACATTGCGACACTACTTATTAAAACAAATTTCTAAGTAGGCTTTTCCAGATTCGCCCTGGAATGGCATGATCATTTTTGGACCGTCAACTTGATGGTTAATCGAATGGTCTTTGCCTGACACAACCACTGGAGAAGCCATTCCAAATTCGAACCCTTTGTCAGCTAGCGCCAGTTTAGCACCACCACAAACCATATTAGCTATTTCACCAACCATGTCAGACACTTCATCGTTTAATTCTGCTGGGCGTTCACCTAACATTTTTTCCATTATGTCTAGGGCCAACGAGGCTTCAAATGTGATGGAAAGTGATCCTTGAGTTTCTGGGGCCACCATGCCTATTAATCCAGACACATCACCAAAAGATTTGGCGTCCTTTTTCTTTTGCGGTTTACCCGGTTTGAGCTCTGTTTGAGCCATGGTTTTGAGAACGTTTGTCAACGCGGAGATAAACGGGTTGATAAAATCAGCGTTCATAGTTGTTAGTTATCCTTATACGATTTACGTTAACCCAATTGTTAATGTGGGTTTGCGTGACACTTTGTTACGCCAGTTTACTGACACTTTGCGCAAGTTCCATGCGCTTCGATGGTTTGTTTAGTTACGTTAAAGCCAACCGAATGTGCCTGTTTATCTAGTTTTTCTTTCAGACCTTCAGACTGAATTTCTTTTACCAAACCACAGTTGTCGCATATCAGAAATTGTACGGGGTGATTGCAGTCAAAATGATGACAAGCGACAAAAGCATTGGTTGATTCAAGCCTGTGTATCAGTCCAAACTCCAGCAAAAAGTCGAGAGTTCTGTATACCGTCGCTGGTTTAGCACTAGCTTCAGTTAGCTTGAGCTCATCCAGCAGCTCATAGGCACCGATGGAGCCTTCTTTTTTCAACAATAATTCGTAGACTTTTTCTCTAAGGTGCGTAAATCTTGCACCTTTGTGTTCACAGTATTCCCTTGCTTTGGAGAGTTGCTCACCATATTTCATTTTTCTAATGCATTCCTAAAGGGCAGAGGGTTGTGTCTTGATTGCATTCAATAGTTCATCTTCCAAAGCAAACCTTTCTTCAAGTCGTTGCCCTAAATGCGACAAACTTTTGTCAAAAGAAGCTAATTGGTCTTGCTCACCGATTTCTGCATAGGCATCGTTAAAGGCCAATGCGTCTTCAGTTGTTTCTGAGATAATCGGATTAATAGTGTTGTTATGGTCAAAGTCTTTCGTGTCTGCAGTGAGTTGGCCATAGACTTCGAAATGTCCCGCTGAGACGTAATCAACCAAGGTTTCGCAGAACGACCGAATACTCTCTAGGCTAGGCAACCCACCACTTCGATTTTCGAAAGGAGGCAAACCAGCGAGCTGACAATACTGCACAAGCAGTTGTTGTCTTTCTTGAAGCCAAGTATCGACAGACTGGTCAATACCCGCATATTTTTGTTTCGCAGTTTCTACTTGGCCTAACATAAATCTTCCTTAGCAGGAGCACGTGTCAGCTGAATTTTAAGTATATCATTTGCACCTACTCAACAAAACACTACTCAAGGATAAAATTACCTAAGAATCTTAAAGTTAGAATTCACAGATGCAAAATTAGTGATCGCCTATCTTAATTAAATCGCGTTATCCTTTACGTATCTATAAGGCAACATATGTGAACAAGATGCTAGTAGACATTAGTAGTATTGGGCATGACACAACTGCCCATTGGTTAATTTTCAGTGGTGAACGTGTAGTCGCAAATAAGCAACACAGTGGTTGGTTAAAAGCGACATGGCAAGATTTACCTTTTGTTCATCACTATGGTGATCAGATTATCAACATCGGCGAGTTTGGTGGATTGGCCTGCTATGCCATTGATGTAGGGCTGGAAACATTACCCTTGGGCGAGTTAGATACGATGAGTCTCAGAGGTATATTTTTAAGTAACAATGAAGATTTGTTTTCCGTTGCGGCAAGGGCATGGCAATTTATTTTATTCAAGCGCACTCACCGTTTTTGTGGGCAATGCGGAAGCAGCATGGAGCAAGTCGATTGGGAAATGGCAATGCAGTGTCATACCTGCAAGCACCGCTGTTATCCGAGGGTGTCACCTTGCATTATTGTGGCGATTCGTAACCAAGATCGAATACTGCTAGCTCAAGGTAAATCTCAGAAAGAGCGCAAGATGTTTTCAGTTTTAGCAGGATTTGTGGAGAGTGGAGAAAGCCTTGAAGAGGCCGTGCATCGAGAAGTTTTCGAAGAAGTCGGCATCAAAATTAAAAACCTGGAGTATTTTTCCAGTCAACCATGGCCGTTTCCTCATTCTTTGATGATGGGGTTTATTGCAGAGCACGACTCGGGGGAGATAAACGTAGATGGTCATGAGATCTTGGAAGCAGCCTGGTACGAATTAGATGAAATGCCCTTTGTACCGCCCAATATGTCCATCGCAGGGCGACTTATAGAGAAAACCAAAGAGCTGATTAGCAATAAAAAAGCCCTGCATAAGCAGGGCTAGAATTTTTTAGCGTGGAGGGCCCGTCAACGAGCTTCTTTATTGTTATAATTTTGTAACGCAGACGTGTTATAGCAGCATTTTGAACCGTTTTGCAAGTTATTTGTAACTTTAAATGTAAAATGAAGTGATTTTTCGTTATACGTGCGATCTTCTTGCTTTTTCAATACAATGTCGGACTTTATGAAACAGTCGCTGTTTAATACCTTTTTGCAACGGTATTACCCTGATTTTTCGGACATTGACTCACTTCAGTTTCACCATTTTTGCGGAATTTTTAATGCAACTAAAAAACGATCGTTATTTGCGAGCTCTTCTTCGTCAACCTGTTGATACGACCCCTGTTTGGATGATGAGACAAGCTGGCCGCTATCTTCCCGAATACAAAGAAACTCGCAAACAAGCAGGTGATTTCATGTCCCTGTGTAAAAACGCTGAGTTGGCCTGCGAAGTCACATTACAACCTTTAAGACGATTTCCGCTTGATGCGGCGATATTGTTCTCGGATATTTTAACTATTCCCGATGCGATGGGTTTAGGTTTGTATTTTGAAACCGGGGAAGGTCCAAAATTTGAGCGCCCTTTAACAACAATGGAGCAAATTAAAGCAATTCCGATTCCCGACCCTGAAGATGAGTTGAGTTATGTAATGAATGCCGTGCGTACTATACGCAAAGCGTTAAACGGTGAAGTGCCGTTAATTGGATTTTCAGGAAGCCCTTGGACACTAGCTACCTATATGGTTGAAGGCGGTTCAAGTAAGGCGTTTACCAAAATCAAAAAAATGGCGTTTGCTGACCCGCAAGCACTGCATCTACTGCTGGATAAGCTTGCTGATTCAGTGATCCTCTATTTGAATGCGCAAATCAAAGCAGGTGCTCAATCAGTAATGGTTTTTGACACCTGGGGCGGTGTGCTCAGTCCCCGCGACTACAAAGAGTTTTCATTGCAGTACATGCATAAAATTGTCGACGGCTTAATCAGAGAGCATGACGGTAGAAAAGTCCCGGTCACCTTGTTCACGAAAAACGGCGGGATGTGGCTTGAATCCATCGCAGCGACGGGTTGTGACGCACTAGGTTTGGATTGGACGATTGATATTGCCGATGCCAAAGCCAGAGTGGGTGACAAAGTTGCATTACAAGGCAATATGGACCCATCTATTTTATATGCTCCGCCTGCCCGAATCGAGCAAGAGGTCGCAACTATATTGGAAGGGTTTGGCAAAGGAAATGGTCATGTGTTTAACCTTGGGCACGGAATTCACCTTGATGTACCGCCTGAAAATGCCGGGGTTTTTGTTGATGCCGTACATAGGTTGAGCAAGCCTTATCATAATAGCTAATTGCTTGTAGCATCAACTGACTAGGATTTTGGTCAGTTGATGCCTATCAAAAATTTGTCACATATATTTGTGCATTCCATTTCGCGAATATGGCGTTAAAAGTCGCGAAAAAAGTTCTTTACCTAAGGTATGGTTCAGGTTTTATAGTGTTTGCAATGCACTAATGTAAATCACGAGGATCGTCAGCGTGAACTGCCCCAAAAAGAACCATCATCCGAAACAGCTACCTGCACTGACTGGCATTCGGTTTTTCGCTATCTTCCATATTTTCCTGCACCACCTTTGGGCCGTTTATACTTTTCACAGTGGCAAGAATGAGGAAACCAAAGGGTTATTCATTAGCCTTGAGAATGCGCCTGAATTTGTAATGACAATCATGTCTAATGGTTGGGTGTCCACAAATCTCTTTTTCATGTTGTCAGGTTTTATTTTGGCTTATCTTTATTGGGGAGAAAACGGGAAGTTTAAAATCAGTAAAAAACAATTTTGGATACAGCGATTTGCACGTATTTATCCGATCCATTTGTTCGTCTTATTTTTGCTGGTGACGCTCAATATTGGTGCTTATGTGAGCCAAGGGAGCCCAGTCGGCCTTTTAATGGTTAGTATTGTGGCAACGGCTGCACTGATTCAAGCGTGGATCCCGCCATTGATTCCGGTCTGGAGTTGGCCTACTTGGACGATCTCAGTCATGGTGTTTTTATATTTGATCATGCCGTGGTTGGTCGCCAAATTAAGCAAATTGTCGGTGCGTCAGCAAAAGATCTTGTTGTCTGTTATTCCGATTGTTTCCCTTATTCCCGCCGCATTCTACGGAGGATTAGTGTTATCCGGGGTTCAGTGGAGTATGACCTTGCAATTGTTCTTTAGTAACTTTCCAGTGTTCTGGTTGCCTTACTTTGTTGCTGGGATGCTACTTGCGCGCGTGTTTCCAATGCACAACCAAGCGGTGGGCAGACAATCGTCTTCATTATTTGCATGGGGAGATGTGGCGACCGTCATTCTGATTGCGATTGCTTGCGTTCCCGCCATTGAATTGCATTTTATGTACGTATTGCGTTATGGACTGTTGATGCCGCTTTATATGTTGATCATCGTCGATTTAGCCCGGGGAAGAGGACTGCTCGCCAAGCTTATGACGCTACCCGGAACGAAATCCTTGGGTGACTTAGGATTTTCCATTTTTATTTGGCAGGCATTTGTGCTGGCGCTGGCGTTTTTATCGCTAAGTATCTATCCGCAAATTGGCCCCTATCAGGTGTCACTCGCTATTGTCATGGTATTAACCTTGGCAACGCTTAGCACGCATTTTTTGGAAAAACCTTTAGCTAAGCGCATTAGGGCGCGTTTTGCAGAAAAAGAATAACTGGAAAAGTCGGTTTGATGTGTTATGCCTGCAAGATCTCATTAAGCGTCTCGAGGTAGTCCTTTTTCAACACTGCGCACCAGTCTTGATTTCAATCGCTCGACGTCGTTGGCATTAGACGTGGTCTCAATTAAACGACTTTTTGATTCCTGTTGTGCAAGCGCCCAAATAATATGTTCTTGAACCAATTCAGATTGCAAAGGCAGTGCCTCTCGTAAGGCTTGCAATATCTCTGTGGAGTAACGCGCATTGCCCATGGCAACGGCAAGGTTGCGTTTCCATTTTTGATATCCAATGCGCCGAATGGGGGTGCCGGTGGTATTTTGCAAAAAAGTTTCTTCATCCCAGGCAAATAATTCGGTCAACGGTTGGCTTTTAAGCAGACTTCGTGGCAAAAAATCACTTTCATCGGTGACATCTGCAAAACGGTTCCAGGGACAGATGAGTTGGCAGTCATCACAGCCATAAATTCGGTTACCAATTAATGGTCTTAACTCTAGGGGGATGGGGCCTTTGTGCTCGATAGTCAGATAGGAAATACACTTTCGCGCATCGACAGTGTAAGGCGCTACAATTGCTTGTGTTGGACAAATCGTCATACATGCAGTGCAAGCACCACAATTTTCTTCAACGGGTTGATCGACAGGCAATGGAATATTGATAAACAATTCGCCAAGGAAAAACCACGAGCCAGCATCTTTGTTAAGTGTAAGTGAGTGCTTACCAGTCCACCCGATCCCGGCCTTCTCGGCTAAGGCATGTTCCAAGATGGGGGCAGAATCGACAAACGGTCTGAATTGAATCTGCTCGCAATGTTCGCGTATCTTGTCGCCCAGTTGTTTTAACCGCTTACGGATTAATTTGTGATAATCACGCCCAAGCGCATAGCGGCTAATGTATCCGGTACTATCGTTTTTAAGATCTTGGGCAAAACTGGCATCAGGCGGTAAATAGTTCATTCTGACACTAATAACTCTCAATGTGCCTTGCTCAAGTTTAGCGGGATCAGTGCGCAGCTCGTGGTTTTGCTCAAAAAAGGCCATGTCACCGTGGTAACCCTGTTCCACCCAGCTTTTTAATGCATGGTTATGTTGGGAAACGTCGGTATCTGTAATTCCCACTTGCTGAAAACCTAGCGATTTTGCCCACGCCTTGATACTTTTAGCTAAATCGTCGAGATATTCGGGAGAAAACTGTGTCACATAGGTCCTTGAACGCTGAATTATCCTCGTGCAGGTTATCACAAAATATTTATTCTTCGCAGTCCTTTAGAGATGGCGAAGTAAAAGCTGCTGCTAATCTATCTATCCCTTTATACGAGGTAATGTTGTGTGCCGGGGAGTCCTTGTTTAATTGGGTCTCCAAACATTATCCGCAAAAGACCAAAATCGTTATCGTCACAGGAACAGGAAATAATGGCGGTGATGGTTATGTGCTGGCCAGTTTGTTATTTGAAAATAAGTTCACTGTATCGGTCACATCGATCGACCCCAAAAGAAGCCTCAAGGGCGATGCGTTAACCGCACAGCGACACTGGAGCAAAATTTCCAATCAGGCAATTCTAGAGGCATCAACGACAGAACTTAGCAATTTTGATTTAATTGTGGATGCCATGTTAGGCACCGGCGTTAAGGGGCAAGTATCTGAGGATTACGCAAACATCATTAAGCGAATCAATGGGGCCGACGCGGATGTACTGAGCGTTGATATACCTTCAGGCATCGATGCGGACACAGGGCAAGTATTAGGTTCAGCTGTGCAAGCAAATTGCACACTGACATTTGTCGGAGTCAAGTCAGGTTTGTTAACGGGAGACGCACGTCAACATGTTGGACAGCTGCAATTCATGCCGCTGAATATCGGTGAAGAATTCGCAAAATTGGTTAAACCCATAGGAAGACTCATCTCTTTCAAGGATTTTATGCCGCTCAAGCAACGCCCGTTAAACGGACATAAAGGCAACAATGGTCGTCTACTTTGTATTGGTGGGAACAAAGGAATGGCGGGCGCCATTAGATTAAGCGCCGAAGCGGCCTTGAGAGTAGGGGCGGGGTTAGTCAAAGTCTATTGCCATTCCAATAGTGAGGTCCAAGTGGCTTTAGACAGGGCCGAAGTCATGGTCACGAGCGACAACCTTCATCAATGGATGGCGTGGGCAGATTGTATCGTCTTTGGCCCGGGTTTGGGGCAAGACTCTTGGAGCCGAGAAACCTTTAACCAGGTTCTTAGCTATTTAGTTCACGAGCAAAAAACGGTGGTAATTGACGCAGATGGCCTCAACTTGTTGAGTCACCACTTGCGAAAATTCCAATCGGAACAATTAGTGATCACTCCGCATAGCGCCGAAGCGGGGAGAATGTTAGCCGTAACCCCCCACGACATTGAAAAGAATCGTTTTGTAAGTGCAAAAAGGCTTTTCGAAAAATACAGTGGCAACACACTATTAAAAGGTCCTGGCAGCATAGTCCATAACCATCAAGGGATGTTTGTCTGTGCCGACGGAAACCCAGGAATGGCGACTGCGGGCATGGGAGATGTGCTTTCAGGCGTACTCGGCGGGCTCATTGCCCAGGGAATGTCCAGTGCTCAGGCGAGTATCTATGGAGCATGTTTACACTCTGGCGCAGCTGATTTAGTTGCTAAGCGCGATGGCCAGCGTGGTATGATTGCCTCAGATTTATTTCCATTTTTACGACAGTTAGTTAATTGACCTATGACACTAAAGCTTCAACTAGAAAATGAACAGGCCACTGTAGAGTTTGCAAGTAAACTAGCACAACAGTGCGATCAACATACCGTGATATACCTGTCCGGCGAGTTGGGAGCTGGAAAAACGACTTTCAGTCGCGGGTTCTTGCATGGATTGGGTTATCAAGGCAATGTAAAAAGCCCGACTTACACGTTGGTTGAACCCTATGAAATCGGTGAATGGCGTGTATTTCACTTTGATTTGTATCGATTGGCTGATCCCGAAGAGCTAGAATACATGGGTATCAGAGATTACTTTGACAGTGATTGTTTATGCCTCGTTGAATGGCCGGAAAAAGGCGCGGGCTTATTGGCTTCCGCTGACCTGCAGATTAGTATAGAGTATCACTTACACGGCAGAACGATTACAGTAGAGGCTGCCAGTGATTATGGCGCTAAGATTGTCGATAACTATAAAAATAATGAAACCTGTAAAACCTAATCAATTAATCCGTGCATGTTTGTGCGTACTGCTGATACTTGTCAGTCAGAATGGCTTTGCCACGAATGTGGTTGAAGGGCTAAGAGTTTGGCCTTCACCATCTAACACTCGTGTTGTGTTAGATCTCTCCGCGCAACCTGAATATTCTTATTTTACCCTTTCAAATCCAACGAGATTGGTGATCGATCTGGCTAATACCCAGTCGAATTTCGATCTCAGTAACGTGAAAAGCACTAGCAAACTCGTTAAAAAAGTCAGGTACAGCACACCGAAAAATAAAAATTCAGTTCGTGTGGTATTGGAATTAGACATCCCCGCCAACACCGAAATTTTTGCTCTTCCGCCAACAGCTCCTTACAAAAACAGGTTGGTCATCGATTTAAGTGATAAAAATGAACAGCCTCAACAGGCGGTGATGACCTCAGATCGTTCGACAAGGGATCGTGACATCATTATCGCAATTGATGCTGGACATGGTGGTGAAGATCCGGGGTCCATTGGGCCAAGTGGCACCTATGAAAAAAACATCACCCTGAGCGTAAGTAAAAAATTAGCGGAAAAGATCGACAAAGAGCCTGGAATGCGAGCGGTGATGACCCGAACGGGTGATTATTATATTTCACCCAACGACCGTCCAGAACTTGCCCGCCGTAGTAAAGCAGATTTATTTGTATCCATTCATGCAGACGCATTCACGACGCCTCAACCAAATGGTGCGTCAGTCTGGGTATTGTCCATGGGCCGCGCAAACTCTGAATTGGGGCGCTGGATGGAAAGAACTGAGCGACATTCAGAGTTGTTAGGCGGGGCCGCCGAGGTGATCCAAGACACCGCTAGCGAACGATACTTAGCTCAAGCACTGTTAGACATGTCGATGGATCATTCTTTAACCACCAGTTATGACATCAGTAAGATCGTCATCAAAGAACTTAAAGATGTCACTAAGCTTCATAAAAAACGACCGCAGGCCGCAAGTTTGGCGGTGTTAACGTCACCAGACATTCCATCGATTTTGGTTGAAGTAGGTTTTATCTCTAACCCTAAAGAAGAGAAGAATCTGAATTGGGCAAAACATCGTCAACGTTTGGCTGATTCAGTGTTTCAGGCAATCAGACAATATTTCAAGAAATTACCACCGGATGGCACTATGTGGGCGAGCCTTTCCAAAGCAGAAAAACGCACCCATCGAGTTCGAAGTGGTGAGTCATTGTCTTTGCTGGCGCAACGCTACAATGTTAGAATAAAAGCCATCAAAGAAGCGAACAACCTGCGCACTGATACAGTAAGGATCGGACAGGTACTTACCATTCCCAGCACCTGATCGACTGCTATTTACCTGCGCAAAATTAAAAAGGTTCACCTTGCCAATTCAAATCCTCTCTACTGAGCTCGCTAACCAAATTGCTGCAGGCGAAGTGGTCGAACGGCCTGCTTCGGTGGTCAAAGAGCTTGTCGAAAATAGCCTGGATGCGGGCGCTACACTTATTGAAATAGAAGTAGAACGCGGTGGGCACAAGCGTCTGTGTATCAAAGACAATGGTAAAGGTATAGCCAAAGATGAACTGACATTGGCGTTGAGCCGACATGCGACAAGCAAAATTTTCAACCTGGACGATTTAGAAAATATCATGAGTTTAGGGTTTAGGGGCGAAGCGCTTGCCAGTATTAGCTCTGTTTCTCGTTTAACCTTAACGTCTAAGCCGTTGGACCAAGACAAAGCTTGGCAGGCGTCAACGGAAGGCCGTGATATGCAAGTAAAGGTCGAACCCGCTGCCTATCCGCAAGGCACCTGTATTGACGTTGTCGACCTGTTCTTTAATACGCCGGCTCGGCGCAAGTTTCTGCGAGCGGAGAAAACCGAATTTCAGCATATTGATGAGACACTTAAACGCATCGCGTTAAGTCGCCCTGATGTTGGCTTTATCTTAAAACACAATGGCAAAATTGTGCGAAAGTACCCCAAACTCCAAAGTCTTACGAACCCTCTGAAACGAGTTGAAGCAGTTTGCGGAAAAGAGTTTGCCGACAACAGTATTTACGTAAATAGTGAATACAGCGATATGACACTGAAAGGTTGGTTGTCATTTCCGGGCAATGGGCGACCCCAAAACGATATTCAATATGTGTATGTTAACGGCCGGGTGATGCGCGATAAATTGATTAATCACGCATTAAGGCAAGCATATGAAGGTCTGATTGATCCCAATACCCATCCGGCCTATGTATTGTATTTTGAAGTCAACCCACAACAAGTTGATGTCAATGTCCATCCGGCTAAACATGAGGTCAGGTTTCACCAAGCACGACTCGTACACGACTTTATTTTCCGGGTAAGTAACGAAGCGTTGAGTGCCTCGTTGCAAATCTCTGAAAATAGTGAACCTTGTCATGTCGCAAGCGATAAGGCGTCAAAAGTTCTTGAGCAGCCACTTCCAGAACATCAATACATTAGACCTTTGCAACATCACGATTATTCGTCAGATACTCAAGATGTTTCCGTACGATCCTCATTGAATCAAAGTGTTAAATCACAAGTTGGTGCTAACTTACAAAGTAGATCAGGAACACATTACGGGCGTTCAGCGAATAAAGATGAGCACCTTTCATTTAGCAATTATCAGTCATTGATGCGGACTAATGAGCTAGCAAAAAATAGTTCTCTACCAATGACCATTTTCTCTACTGCGCCAGACAAAGCGCTATTTGGCATCAACAATCTCGTCTATTACGCCAATTTAGTCGATATCAACGTAGAGCGGTTGCGTCGGGAAATGGGATCAACACCACCGGTCAAACAGCCGCTACTAATGCCCGTTTCACTTACTCGCGACAACCTCACCATTGCCAAACCGATCATTGAGCAACTACAGATATGTGGACTAGAAATACAAATTGCGGGCCCGCGGATTTTGCTAAAACAAGTGCCTTCCGGCACCCGAGCTTTAAATTGGGCCGATATTTTGTCCGACATTCTTGATGGCCTGCAAACACAGGGACAAAAAAAAACCGCCGCCGAGCTTTATTATTACGCGTTGTCCACAGCACAAATTAATCGAGTAGTGGATCATCAAAACGAAGCTGAATTTATATTTCAGTGGCTGCTTCAGCAAACAGATGGTGCAGAGTTGGTAAAACGGGTGGCAAAAAAAGTGCCTATGCAAGAATGGTTAAGTCAATATGATGACTAATCAGATCCAAGAAGACAAAACACTGCCGTTGGCCATTTCTATCATGGGGCCGACCGCCTCTGGTAAAACAGCCCTCGCAATCGAACTCTGCCAGCAACTTCCTTGCGAGATCATAAGTGTCGATTCAGCGTTGATATACAAAGGCATGGATATCGGAACAGCAAAACCTACAACAGAAGAGTTGTCTCTGGCACCGCATAGATTAATAGATATCCTCGACCCAAGTGAGACCTATTCGGTTGCCAATTTTCGTCAAGATGCGTTAGCACACATGCATGACATCGCACAAAAAGGAAAGATCCCACTGTTAGTTGGGGGCACCATGATGTATTTCAAAAGCTTGGTAGACGGCTTGTCTAACTTACCACAGGCAAATGAAGCAGTGCGCACAGATTTAACGCAACAGGCCGAAGCCATTGGTTGGCAAGAAATGCACAACAAGCTAGCAGAAATAGACCCAGTGTCTGCGCAACGTATTCATCCTAACGATCCTCAAAGATTAATTAGAGCTTTAGAGGTGCACGCACTAAGCGGAAAGTCATTAACCCAACTCACCAAGGAAAAATCGCAACCTATCCCATTTTCGGTAAAAGAATTTGCCATAATGCCTCAAGATCGCGCTATACTGCACCAGCGAATCGAAAAGCGATTTTTGCAAATGGTGGAATACGGGTTTCAGCAAGAAGTTGAAACCTTAAAAAATCGCGGAGATTTGCATTTAGACATGCCATCTATGCGTTGTGTGGGTTACCGTCAGATGTGGCAATACCTTGACGGTGAGATAGACCACAATGAGATGATATTCAAAGGGATAGCTGCTACAAGGCAGTTAGCTAAAAGACAAATTACCTGGTTACGAAATTGGGAAAAATTAAATTTTCTGGACGGAGTTGTAAAACACAATTTGACTACCATTATGAATGTCAGCAATACTGTCACTTGAGCGCAACTATACAGCCCCGAGTTTTACTGTATAATTTGCCTATCAGGTGAAAACCATAATAAAAATAAAAGGATAAGGAAAAGTGATGGCTAAGGGGCAATCTTTACAAGACCCATTTTTGAATGCGCTAAGAAAAGAACGCATTCCAGTCTCAATTTATCTCGTTAATGGAATCAAATTACAAGGTCAAGTAGAGTCTTTTGATCAGTTCGTGATTCTATTGAAAAACACCGTCAGTCAAATGGTCTATAAGCATGCCATATCAACTGTTGTTCCCTCTCGAGCGATCAACATGTCCGCAGGCACCCAAAACGACTCTGACAACGGTGAATAAAACCAGTTAGGAGAGCGGCTTGTTTGACCGTTATGAAGCAGGCGAACAGGCTGTTTTAGTTCATATCGATTTTTCTGACGATACTAGCAAAGAAGACCTTCAAGAATTGCAAATGCTAGTTTCGTCTGCAGGGGTGAACGCAGTGGACGTAATCACTGGTTCCCGCCATGCCCCACATCCAAAATATTTCACCGGCAGCGGAAAAGCAGAAGAGATTGCCAACTCCGTGCGTGCGAATAATGCGGATATCGTCATATTCAATCACCCGCTATCACCTTCGCAAGAGCGCAACTTAGAGGCCTTGTGTAAGTGTCGTGTGCTCGATCGTACTGGGCTGATATTGGATATTTTTGCTCAACGAGCCAGAACTCATGAAGGTAAACTTCAAGTTGAATTAGCCCAATTGCGACACATATCGACCCGTTTGATACGCGGCTGGACTCACTTGGAGCGCCAAAAAGGTGGTATCGGTTTACGTGGTCCGGGCGAAACCCAGTTGGAAACAGACAGACGACTACTGCGTGCCAGAATCAAAAGTATTTTACGACGCCTGGAAAAAGTACAGAAACAACGTGAACAAGGCCGTCGGGCACGAAAGCGGGCTGAAATGCCGACATTGTCTCTGGTTGGCTATACAAATGCTGGCAAATCGACCTTGTTTAACACCATTACCAATGCTGAAGTTTATGCAGCCGATCAATTGTTCGCCACGCTAGACCCAACACTTCGGAAAATACAATTACAAGACGTGGGTTCGGCGATTTTGGCTGATACGGTAGGGTTTATTCGCCATCTTCCTCACGATCTCGTTGCGGCGTTCAAAGCGACTTTGCAGGAAACTCAAGAAGCTGATTTACTCCTTCATGTGATTGATTATTCCGATGATCAACATATGGACAACATCGACCAAGTTAATGACGTTTTGGAAGAAATTGACGCTTCTGACATCCCTCAACTAATGATTTGTAACAAAATAGATCGGCTGGAAGGGGTAGAGCCAAGGATTGACCGTAATGATGAAGGTACGCCTATTCGTGTTTGGTTGTCAGCACAGCAGCAGATAGGGATTGATTTATTATTTATTGCCCTCACTGAATGTTTATCAAAGAGCATGGTTCAATTTACATTACGAATTCCGCCCAAAGAAGGTAAACTTCGTGGCACTTTATTTCGTATGAACTGTATCGCGGCAGAATCTTACGCGGAAGACGGTGACTGGCTAGTTGACATTCGAATGCCAACAAGCGACTGGAACCGTTTGGAAAAACGCACTGAAGTCGATTTATCGAGCTTGGTGGTCAAACATTAATAAATTCATACGTTCTAACGTTGAGTTAATAAAATCACGTTGGTTCGGTTTTAGCTTTAACCTTAACGGAGAGTAAACATGGCTTGGAATGAGCCTGGTGGAAATAACAACGACCCCTGGAAAAATAAGGGCGGACGTGACCAAGGACCACCGGATTTAGATGATATATTCAAAAACCTTTTTGGAAAATTGAATAAAGGTGGCAGCGGCAGTGGCGCGTCTGGAGGAAAAAACCTCGGTGGCGTAGGGCTTACAGTTATCGCCGTTCTTCTTGTTGTAATCTGGTTCATCAGTGGTTTTTATACTATTCGTGAAGCAGAGCGTGGTGTGGTGTTGCGTTTTGGTGAGTTTAGCCAATTTGTTGAGCCAGGCTTGCGTTGGAAGCCAACTTTTATCGACTCAGTTATTCCAGTCAACGTGCAATCAATCAAATCCATGTCATCAGAAGGTAGCATGCTTACTGAAGATGAGAACGTGGTTGGGGTTGAGATGGAAGTGCAGTATCGAATCGTTGAACCTTATAAGTTTACCTTCGCAGTCACGGATCCCACGCAAAGTTTGAATCAAGCACTTAACAGTGCCATTCGTTATGTTGTTGGTCACTCGAAGATGGACGACATTCTAACTAGTGGTCGTGAAAACGCACGTCAACAAGTTTGGCAAGAATTGGAATCGATTATCGAGCCTTACGACATGGGCATGTCAATTGTCGATATCAACTTTAAAGATGCTCGCCCACCTAATGCGGTGCGAGAAGCATTTGATGATGCAATTGCCGCACAGGAAGATGAGCAGCGCTTTATTCGTGAAGCAGAAGCTTATGCTCGAGAAATCGAACCTCGGGCTCGTGGACAAGTCAATCGTATGGCTGAAGAAGCGCAAGCATATAAAGAGCGAGTTACCTTGGAAGCACAAGGTGAAGTCGCACGTTTTGCTGAACTTTTACCACAATATATTGCTGCCCCTGAAGTAACCAGACAGCGCATTTACCTTGAAACCATGGAGCAGGTGTATCAAAGCACTAGTAAGATCATGGTCGATAACGAAGGCACTGGTAACATGATGTATTTGCCGCTAGACAAGATACTCGATAGACAAGGCGTTGGACAAAACCGCCCCAACTCTCGAAGCACCTTGGAAGGATTGCGTCAGAATGATACGACGGGGCAAAGCTCCAACTCCACGCCAAATGCCACCCTTCGTGGTGACAGAAGCAGAACAGGGAGAAACTAAAATATGAAAAATTTAAGTTTAGGTTTGATCGTTGTTTTGTTGCTGGTGGGTTTCAGTTCACTATTTGTTGTACCTGAAGGCGAAAAAGCCATTGTGATCCAATTTGGTAAAGTCGAGCGCGACACTGAAGGCCTTACCACGGTATTCGACCCGGGCCTACATTTTAAATGGCCTTTGATTGATCGCGTTGTCACGCTGGATGCGCGCATACAAACGTTGGACGATCCGGCTGACCGTTTTGTTACTGCAGAGAAAAAAGATTTGATTGTTGATTCATACGTGAAGTGGCGAATCAAAGATTTTGCGACATATTACTTGTCTACAGGCGGTAATAAACTACAAGCCGAAGCACTTCTTAAACAGAAAGTGAATAACGGACTGCGTTCAGAATTTGGTACCCGTACCATCTCGCAAATCGTTTCTGGAGAGCGCTCTGAATTAATGGATGAAGCAATGAATCAAGCTTCTAGTAGCTCAGACGAACTCGGGATTGCAATTGTTGACGTGAGAGTGAAACAAATAAATTTACCTCAAGAAGTCAGTAATTCTATTTTCCAACGGATGCGTGCTGAACGTGAAGCTGTAGCGAGAGAGCACCGCTCAGAAGGTCGCGAACAAGCAGAGGTCATCAAGGCCAACATTGACGCAAAAGTCACTGTAATGCTCGCTGATGCTGAGCGTAATTTACGTAAGATTAAAGGTGAAGGTGAAGCCCAGGCTGCACAAATTTACGCTGAAACTTATTCGCAAGACCCACAGTTTTACGCCTTCCTTCGCAGTATGGATGCGTACAAAGCAAGTTTCGATAACAAACAAGACGTGTTAATTGTTGCACCGGATAGTGACTTCTTCAGATTCATGAAGGATAGCGCAGGAAGTGGCAACACTAAATAAAACTTAAAAAGCGCCGCACAGGCGCTTTTTTTTGCTCCTTTTTACGATAATACTAGTACAACAGTTTATCCCTCTCTATCTACGGGTCGACAATGACAGAATTTCGCATCAGGAACGCAAAATTAAATGACTTCAAATTTATCAAGCAATTGAATGATAACTTTGTGCAGTTCACCAGCCCTATGGATTTGGCCAGAGTTGAACATCTGCACAATCGCTGCGCCTATCATAAAGTGATCGAAAAGCTGCCGAAAAATGACGTGCATAACGGCCATGACACATTAAAAGAAAATGCCGTATCAGTCCCATCAATAGTCGGTTTCTTGATGGCTATGGCACCCAAGACGGAGTATGACAGTGAGAACTATCGTTGGTTTGATTTACGTTACAAAAACTTCTTGTACGTTGATCGGATCGTGATTGACCAGACCTTACATGGGATCGGTTTGGGCAAAATGTTATACGATGACCTTTTTAAATTTGCTCGTGATCAAAAAATAGGGCACATATGCTGCGAGTATAATCTCATACCCGCTAACCCTATATCCGCTGATTTTCACCAATCATTTGGCTTTCATCAAGTTGGGCGACTGTCTTCGGAAGACCACAGCAAAGTTGTTTCGATGCAACTTGCTAATGCTATGTGAGTAATCCTTATAGAGGATGCAGACTCAAAAGAACTTTTGAGATCTAAAAAGTGTCGCAAAATTTTTTAATAAAAAAATTGATCCGATCATTCCCCCACAACGTTTTACCTATACGATTTACTCTCAGGTTCATCCCTATTTGGACCTGGTATGACTCTTCTTGTGGCCATACGCTAAATCGTAACCCTTGTACTCAGTGCTTTGGCGCAACATCTCTTGGTGTTGCGCTTTTTTTTGTCCAAAAACAGATGAAAGCTAACGGGATCATTTGATGATGCAACAAGTGTAATTTGCAAGTTACAGAACTGCGAAAAAAGCATGCAAATTATTTGGTTTTCGCCGTAGTTAACTTAAATTTAACATGATAGGTTAGGACAATATCCTTCAATACTTTGCGGAAACCATATGTCTAAACAACCCGAATTCAATTGGCAAGACCCTTTAAATCTAGATGCGATGTTGAGTGAAGAGGAAAGAATGCTTCGTGATTCCGCTCACCAATTTTGCCAGGATCGGTTGATGACCCGGGTGTTAAAGGCGAATCGCGAAGAACATTTTGATCCGGCCATCATGCGCGAAATGGGCGAACTCGGTTTATTGGGCGCCACCTTGCCAACAGAATATGGTTGCGCCGAAGTTAGCTACGTGGCCTATGGATTAATTGCCCGTGAAGTAGAACGTGTAGACAGCGGTTATAGAAGCGCAATGAGTGTGCAATCTTCTCTCGTTATGCATCCGATTTACACCTACGGCAGCGAACAACAACGAAAGAAATACTTACCTAAGCTTGCAACTGGAGAGTGGATTGGTTGTTTTGGATTAACTGAGCCAAATTCTGGCTCTGATCCAGCAAGTATGTCAACTCATGCAAAAAAGGTTGATGGTGGTTATTCCCTAACAGGCAACAAAATGTGGATCACCAATTCGCCAATCGCTGATGTATTTGTTGTATGGGGGAAACTTGATGGCGTGATCAGAGGCTTTATTCTTGAAAAAGGTATGCCTGGTTTGTCCGCCCCAAAAATAGAAGGCAAATTTTCCTTACGTGCTTCTATCACAGGTGAAATTGTCATGGACAACGTGTTGGTGACAGAAGAAAACCTTCTGCCAAATGTCAGCGGCTTAAAGGGACCTTTTGGGTGCTTAAATAAAGCGCGATATGGGATTGCCTGGGGCGCCCTAGGTGCGGCAGAATTCTGTTGGCATGCGGCACGGCAATACTGTTTAGATCGTGAACAATTTGGCCGCCCTTTAGCGGCAACACAACTAATTCAAAAGAAGTTGGCAGACATGCAAACTGAAATTAGTGTTGGTTTGCTCGGTTGTTTGCAAGCTGGCCGTCTCATGGACAACAACCAATTACCTCCTGAAGCCATATCCTTGATCAAACGAAACTCCTGTGGAAAGGCCTTAGATATCGCCCGTGTTGCCAGAGATATGCATGGCGGCAATGGCATTGCCGATGAGTTTCACGTCATTCGCCATGTTATGAATCTTGAGGCGGTGAATACTTATGAGGGCACTCATGATATCCATGCGCTGATCCTGGGACGGGCACAAACTGGTATCCAGGCATTCATGTAATTTTTATCAACGGTCAGTTTTCGTATCAACCTATGGTGCATCTCACCCAAAAAACCAATAAAAGAGGTGGCTAGTGCAAGACCGCAATCAAATATTTAAGCAGCAATTTGTCGAGTGCGTTTTAAACGGAAGGTTGCCTGACTCTTCTGTAAATCTCTCTCTTGAGGCCGCGTCTATGAACGCGGCGCAGCTAAAAGATCTTTTTGAAACACAAGTAATGAGTCGCCATCTGGATTTACGTTCCAGAGAATTACAGAAACAAGGAAAAAGCTTTTATACGATAGGTAGTGCCGGTCACGAAGGTAATGCTGCCATTGCCATGGCTTTTCGTTCTACAGATATGGCATTTTTGCACTACCGAAGTGGCGCGTTTGTTATACAACGGGCTAAACATGAAACTGGTCAGGATCCAATATTTGATATGTTGCTTAGTTTCTGCGCCGCCGCAGATGATCCTGTTTCGGGCGGGCGACACAAAGTTTTGGGCAGTCATGAACTAAATATCCCGCCACAAACCAGTACCATTGCCTCACATTTACCTAAAGCTGTTGGGGCAGCCTTTAGCTTGGCCTTGGCTCATCGTGAACACCTGTCTTCTTCTGCCAGTTTCACTAATTTGCCCGACGACAGTGTGATTATTTGCAGTTTTGGTGATGCTTCGGTTAATCACTCCACGGCGCAAGGCGCATTCAATACGGCTGCCTGGGCGGCATTTCAATCGGTGCCATTGCCCATAGTATTTGTCTGCGAAGACAATGATATCGGTATTTCAACCGCAACACCTAAGGGCTGGATTAAGGCAAATTTTCAAAACAAACCTGGGATCCATTACTTAGAATGTGATGGGCTCAATGTGTTAGATACCTATCGAAACGCTCAACAAGCGGCACAAATTGCTCGACAGTTGCATAAGCCTGTTTTTTTACACGTTCATACCGTGAGGTTACTCGGCCATGCAGGCTCCGACTCCGAATTTGCTTATCGGAGCAACGACGCCATTACCCGCACCGAGGCTCAAGATCCATTACTGCACACAGCTGCAATTTTGCTAGAAAATAACGTTATGACTGGCGAGCAAATTGTTAGTTTGTACAATCGAATGGACGCCACCATTGAAGAGCTGAGTGTCAAAGCGAGTACCCGGCCTAAACTCACTAATGCACAGATGATCAAAGCGAGTTTGATCCCACAAGCCAATGGTAAAAGTTTATATAAGCCGCCTAACAAGCAGCAAAGACAAACTTTGTTTGAACATGAAAAGCATAACTTGAGTAAAAAGCAGCACATGGCCAAATTACTCAATTGGGCATTAATGGATGTGTTGGCAAGCCATGAAAACACCCTGATATTTGGCGAAGATGTGGGCAAAAAAGGTGGAGTGTACAACGTAACCGCAAAGCTTAGCGAAAAATTCGGCCCTAGCCGGGTTGTTAATACGCTACTAGATGAACAGTCTATTTTAGGGGCCGCTATTGGCCTTGCCCACAATGGTTACCTACCGATCCCTGAGATCCAGTTTTTAGCTTATGTACACAATGCAGAAGATCAAATTCGAGGTGAGGCAGCGACATTATCCTTCTTCTCGAATGGCCAGTTTACTAATCCTATGGTGATCAGAATTGCTGGTCTGGCCTATCAAAAAGGTTTCGGTGGGCATTTTCACAATGATAATTCATTTGCGGTCTTTCGTGACATTCCCGGTGTGATAATCGCCTGCCCATCTAATGGGGCAGACGCAGTAAGTATGCTCAGATCATGCATTCACATTGCTCAGGTCGAACGAAGAGTGATCGTATTTCTTGAACCTATCGCGCTCTATATGAAAAAGGATTTGCTCGAAGATGGTGATCAACTTTGGTGCCATGATTATGTTGAGCCACAAAACGATACCCCTATTTTGCTCGGAGATATAGGTGTCAGAGGTGAGGGAATAGATCTGTGCATTTTAACCTACGGCAATGGTTTTTATCTTTCATGTCAGGCTCAAGCAGATCTCGAAAACATGGGGATCTACGTTCGCGTTATTGACTTGCGCTGGCTGGCACCACTGAATGAAGAGGCTATTTTGCAACAGGTTAAACAGTGTAAACATACGTTGATCGTGGATGAATGTCGCAAGACAGGCTCTATCAGCGAGGCATTAATGACACTGATAATGGAAGAATCTCAACCAAAACAGAAAATATCTTGCGCTAGAGTGACTGCAGAGGACTCATTCATACCGCTGGGTACAGCGTCTTATGAAGTGTTGCCCAGTAAAGAGAATATTATCGATGCAGCAAAAAACCTCGTTAATGAACTTCGTCATTAAGGCTAGTTTTTGGCTTTAGTCTCTTTAATTAACTGCTGACAAAAATCATCAAAGGGCACGGGTTTGCTAAATAAAAAACCCTGTGCCGTATCACAGTGATTAGAGACCAAAAATTGATGTTGTTCGCTGGTCTCGACGCCTTCTGCAATGACCCCGAGTTTGAGACTATGGGCCATTGCGATAACAGCCAATACAATCGCTTTATTGCTTTCATTAACATCAAGCTCATGCACAAACGATCGGTCAATTTTCAGGTGATCGATAGGCAATTTTTGTAAATAGGCGAGTGAACTGTAACCTGTACCAAAGTCGTCGATCGAAATGGTTATTCCCAATTTTCGAAATTCTTGCAACAACATCTGGACCTTTTCAAAGTTATCAATTAATACGCCCTCAGTTAACTCCAACTCAAGGTTTTTTGCTGGAATACCGCAGTGTTCAATCACCGACTGAATAAACTCAAATAAATGGCGATCAGCGATTTGTCGTGGCGATAGGTTGACTGAAATTTTTAAATTGGATTTGTGTTGCAATAGTAACTTGAGCATCTTCCCAGCTTTGGACAGCACCCATTTCCCAATGGGAACGATCAAACCGGTTTGTTCAGCAAGAGGAATAAACTCGTCTGGGCTTACCAACACATCATTATCTAGGCGCCAGCGGATCAATGCTTCAGCTTTAACAATCTCACCTGTGTTAAGGTCCAGCATGGGCTGTAAAAATAGCTCAAATTGCTCCTTTTCAATGGCATAACGTAATGAAGCTTCCAATTCCAAACGCTTTTGTGAAGCGTCCTTAAGCTCTTTAGAGTAAAATTTCAATGTACTCTTCGACGATGTTTTGGCGGCAAACATGGCTAAATCGGCAAACTTCATTAATTCTTCGGAGTCTGACGCATCAGCAGGATAATGAGCTGCGCCGATATTAATACCTATTTGAATTTTTTGTTTTAAATCGTTGTAAAAAGGCTTTTCAACGGCTTCAATCATCCGCCGAGCAAAATCAATGCAGTGCTGTTGAGATTTTTGATTTCTTAACAGAATGCCAAATTCGTTACCGCCAATACGGGCACAAATATCTTCTTTGTTTAATAACGGTAGCAGCCTTTCTGCCAAATTAACCAGCAAATGATCGCCGGCAAGGTGACCATACAATTCATTAATTCGTTTGAAGTGTTTAACGTCAATATAAAGAACAAAAAAAGGTGCATCCGTTTCAATGCTATTCTCAAGTTCTTGCCAGAAAAATTGACGATTAGGCAAGTCAGTAACATTGTCATAAAGACTGAGTTTTTCGTTGCGCTGCAAAAGATACTTAATTTTCGAAATGTCGCTGAAGATAAACACCCAATGTTGAGTGTTCCCATTCTCATCTTTGACAGGGTAAAGCGCTAGCTGTAACCATTTGCTTGTGAAAGGGGGTTTGTGCCAAAACAGCTCGCCGTGCCAACGACTGCCGGTTTGCAATACTCTTTCAAATTCCGCGACCTGCTTTTGCATCAGATCTAACACAACCCCAACCGGACTGCTTTCTGTGCTCTTGGGGTTTATCTCAAACAAAGAGTAAGCGTTTGGATTTTGGCTTTCTGGCTGTAGTTGTGCATCACATATTAAGATGCCAAAATTAGCGCTCTCAACAATTTTTTTAAGTGGTTCCTGAAGAGAGATTAGATCAAGATTTTGTTTTAAGACTTCATCAAGTCTCTCATGGATATATTCATGCTGAGCAAGGATTTTGTCGTTGGAAATTAACAGTTCTCTGGCGACTTGAAGTGTTTTTTGTTGTTTGGCATATTCTACTTCGAGATTGTTGATGACCAGATAGCATTCGCCTTTTGACACGGCAGCAATGGCCTCTAGTCGAAGTAATTTGTCTTGAGATTGCTCTGTCCAAACGCCTGATTGTATTTGACCATCATTACCAATTTGCCAAAAATCTTCTGCATCTAAAAAGAAATCGGTCAAATAAACGGAGCTATCACCGAATTCAAATTGTTTTTTGCCAACCGCTTCTGGGGCGAGTGAATAAAACCAATCATCACTGCAGTGTACGATTTCAAAGTTTTTGTCTTTGAGCCGCTTTAGGATTGTGCAGTTAATGATCCCAAGTGCTTGAATGAGAGACTGTTGCATAGTGGGTTACTTCAGTGAAATCTGAGCAAGACATTTGAACAAGTCGTCCACTTGCTCGCCAGTTTTTGCACTAGTTGTAAAGCATCCAACAAATTCTTTGCTATAACCATTAAGCTCTCCTTCTGTCCAATGCCAAGCAACTTCTAAGTCGCACTTGTTGATCACTAGTAACGAGGGCACATCGGATACCTCTCTGGCCATGCGATGAATTTCCATGCCCTCGACGAGACTTTGTGAACGGGTTTGGTCTGTAACGATGATGTACGCGGAAGCGCCACGTAGATATTTAGGCTGGAAGCCGCAATAGCGGTCAATACCCTCGATGTCCCATAACATTAACTGAACTTGCTCAACGCCGAGGTCGACTTGCTTTTTATCGATTTTGACACCAATAGTTGTGAGGTATTTTTCCGAGAAAATACCCTCAACATATTGTTTCACCAAACTTGTTTTGCCTACCCCTGAGGCACCCAACAAGCATATCTTTTTTTGGATCATGCCAGTGTTCTTTCCTTAATGTTCGGTTGTTGTAATTGACCTTAATTACTTCGCTTCAAAATCGATTAAGTTAAATATTACTTTTCTAGCTCCTTCGCCGGTGGTTTTTAGCTCTACTACGCCTAGACCAACGGCGTTCAAATAACCGGGTTCAATGCCTCGCTCTATCAAATATTGTTGTGCCATTTGAGCACGTTTACGGCTTAACGATTGATTGAATTGCGGTGAGCCGCTGGAGTCACTTGCCCCCATAATAATCAATCCAACGTTCAACTCCAAACTTTTAGACAACTCGATACTATTTTTTAATGTATTTGCCAGTTGATCGAGTTGAATTTTGGCATCATCGCTTAAAGCACTTTGTCCTTGAGCAAACTCAATTTGAGTACTGTCTATCCTCGCGGCATTAATTTCAAATAACGCCTCGAGTATCTCTGGGCTTTTTTCATCCGCCAATTCAATTTCTTTTGACGTGACATTGCGAGTCAAATTGTCGACATTATCAATACCAGGAATAGCCTGTACGTCTCGGTATAATTGCTGACGCAGATTATTAGGCAAGGTGCCAGACAATTGCGGGGTTTCATCCATCCATTGTAACGATACACCTGAATAACGGTCTGCGATTTTTTGTAACCGCGACTTCACTATATCGGCTTCAAGTGACAAAAACTGAGTTTCCTCAATATGTACGAGTGCTGGATTAAGCCCATTTTCAGTTATCCACTGTTCAACATTGATCGCTAAAGGATCTCTCAATAGTTGCACCGAAATCTCGCTTATCCCCAGTGTCTCTATTTCATTTATCACGATCCCTGGTTCGTTATTTAGCTCACTCACCTTATCAAAAAGACTATTCTGCTCGTAACTTAACCAGGCAAAATAGCCAACACCGCAAAGCACAAGTAGAACAACAAAGATGGCTAAAAACGGCGTCTTCTTTTTCTTCTCGGCGTCTGGGTGAAGCTCTGCAACTAAACATTCCTGAAGTTGTTGTTCAGTACTTTCAAAGGGAATGGTGTCACCACAAAATTCTGCGATTTCCTTGGCAAAAAGTTTGTGAATATATTCGAGTGAAACCTGAAATTGGGTGGAGATATCCTGTGGAATATTGCCAGTGACTGCTGCCACCAAAACTAATTGAGGGCCGCGCTTTATTACCAACGAAAAATCTTCGGTTTTTACAACTTCGAGATTTTGCTCACTGTTGTCATTTTGAACATTAAAAGAATCTGCAACAAAGTCATTGATGGCCGTTAGCATACTAGATACTAAGTCGGCGTTTTTTGAATCACTTTCATTACGCGACACTGAATTCAGCAAGATGCCGGTATCAGCATGAATCAACAAGACTTGTTCAACCCGGAATACAAAGGTTCTACTTGCTACATACTGAGAAAAACTGACTCCAGCCTGCCAAGCCTTAAACCTCCAAGCTATACCTTTAAAGGTCAAACTATTTTCAATTAGCTCATTGGTTTTTTCGAGAAATTCCGCTAAAAATGCGGTAACCGATTTTCGCACCAACCGGCCTACCAGTGGATATAAATAGCCAACAAATTGATCACTGTGATCGTTAACCGATTTTTCCACGGATTTTTCGACAATGGGCACCAACACACTGTTCAATCCGCCATCCTGCCTTTGTCGGTCATGCAGCGCTTCGATCACCACATCACCGACGACCTGTCGTGCATTGTCTTGTAAGACCTGCTTGATCTGTTGTTTTTCATTGCCTAGCAAGATCTCTCTAAGCTTTTCTAAATCAGCCTGATCAGATTCCCGCGTAGTGCTTTTAACATCCTTTGTCATGCAAGGTTAATCTTCGTCTGTCTCAAGGTTCACAGCCATAGTCGAAAGTAGTTTGGCCAAGGTTTTGCGGTCTGTTTTTGAAGAGCTAAGCTCTTTGGTAACTTGATCCAGCCTTTCTAGTGCTTCTGCAAAGCGAGCATCATATTTCTCAGTTAGTTTACTCACTTCTTTGTCAACTCGAGAATGCAACTCATCAGCATCTTGTCGACTATTGGTGTCGGACATTTCAAGTTCAGAAGACAACTTATCAGCGTAAGACTGTATCTCATCCGAGCGATTTTCGTGATGTTTGTTGACGTCCTCTAGTCGTGCGTTGAGCGCATCAAATCCTTGCTGCATGTCTTTATGCATTTGTTCAAATTTGCTCTCCATAGAATGTTGAAGCTGCTCAAATTGGATTCCCATCTGGCTTCTTAGATCTGCAAGATCCGCTTCAATTTGTGCTTTAGCAACACCAAACACAATGTGCCGCAGAGTGTCTAACTCTGAATGAACATCGTTATTTTCTGGGGGGGTCTGCTCACTTGAAGTCGATTGATTCTTTTTCGCTGCCATGCTGCCTTCCTAATATTGATGCATTATTCGACAAGCATAGCCTAAAAATTGTCACATAGGCAGTGGATATATTTGAATTTTATACCGTTTTTAATACATCGGTATATGCCAAGCTGTATGTAAACAGCTCGTGTTGTAACAGGCATCTTTGTGCAAGCTTTTGCCAAACTGTACAAAAAATTACAATTTATAAACACTTTAAGCGGGATAGATTCTGCCCTCAATCAAGTGGATTTGTTATTATTCATCGTGATAACAATAATTTACAGTGGCCTTTCATGTTCAAACCCTACTTCCTGATTAGCAGTTTCCTAGCTTTGCTTTGCTGTCCCGTTTATGCAAGCACTGATCAGGATTTTTCAGACGAGTTTAATTGGAATCTAACTATTGAACTAGGTTTGGTCAAAGATTCGACATTGATTGTTGGCGGTGAACAAGATGACTTTGATGACTTTGCGGCGCTGAGTGTATGGATCGACCTTTATTACAAAGGTTTTTTTATTCAATCTAATCGCTATCGATCATCTGGTGTCATTGGTGCGACAGAAATCGGTTACGAACTGCACTTAGACAAAGACTTTGAAATTAACATTATCAATAAAAATTATCTTGCCGGATTTGATCAGCGCAACGTTGGCCTAATAAGTGACCAAGAAATTGCAGAATTGTCAGGTATTGATACACGGAAGTTTGCTCCAAATCAGGGTATTCGATATTTACGCTATTTAGATAATGCCGTCGCTTGGGTAGACGTATCTGTAGATTTGCTTACCGGTTATCATCGCGGTTGGGTTGTCGACGCGTTTTACAATCGTACGATGGAGTATCGAAACTGGGACGTGTCTTATGGTATCGGCGCCAGTTTATTTTCAGAGGATATGACGGATTATTTCTTTGGGGTGGATAGTCATGAAATAAGAGAAAATCGGCCGTTCTACGAACCAGGTTCGGGCTATCGCGTTGAATTAGAGGCCGTTGCTCATTATCCCATTGCCGAAGATTGGTTGTTCACCATAGGCTCAACCTTTAGTCATTACTCAAATAGTATTTATGACAGTCCCTTGGTGGCTCGTCAAAACGTATTGCGTTTTAAAATGAGTGTCAGCTATGTATTTTAACTGCAAACGGATTGCAGTCGTTGTCGGGTTGTTTGCCTTCATCAAGTCTGGAGACGCGCAAGAGCAATTGGGCAAAGAGTCTATGCCTGTTAATGATATTGAGATGATCGTGCAGCCGAATAAATGTGTGGCATTAACTCAAGGAAGGCGTTGTTATGCGCAAGTGAACATTACCTGGCAATCAGAGATCCCAACCACTGTGTGTCTGATCGAATCGAATACATCGTTAAAATTAAATTGTTGGGAGCAAAAACGTCAAGGTCAATTTACCTATGAAATGGCGTCAGCGGAAGATGTAACTTTGTCTCTTATGCCATTAGGCAGCTCACCTGCAGAAGAGCCTTTAGTGATTACAAGTGCTACTATCGAGGTAAGTTGGTTATATGAAGGAAGCGCAAGGAAACGGCGCTGGCGGCTATTTTAATTTATGGTGAGAGAGTCACAATATTATGATTGAGTACGCAAATATCCTGTTGGTGGAAGACGACATCACACTGGCACAATGGGTAACGGAATATCTACAAGAACATGGATTTAATGTCACCCACATCGCTCGGGGTGACGAGGTCGTCGACTGTGTAAAACAGAACACGTTTAACCTGATTTTGTTGGATGTGATGTTACCGGGAATGGATGGAATTGATGTATGTAAAGCTCTCCGTCAGTTTTCCCATGTACCGATAATCATGATGACTGCCCGTGCGGATGAATTTGATGAAGTGGTTGGTTTGGAAGTAGGTGCAAACGACTATGTCATTAAACCGGTGCGTCCTAGAGCGTTGTTAGCAAGAATTAAAGCAATTTTAAGAATGCAGGAAACCAATCCTGTACGTAGCGTTAACGAGTTAGTTTTTGGACAGCTCCACGTAAACGCTGATTCGAAGCGAGTAAGTTTTAAGGGCGACAATGTTGAATTATCAACAAGTTTGTTCTCACTGTTGTGGCTACTGGCCAATAATGCTGGAACAGTGCTAGATCGCGATGCTGTATTTAAAGCACTAATTGGTCGAGAATACGATGGTTTGGACAGGCGTATGGATGTGCTGGTGTCCAATCTTCGAAAAAAATTCAATGATAATCCGCAAGAGCCTAAAAAAATTAAAACGATTTGGGGTAAAGGATATCTTTTTGTTGCGGACGCTTGGGATGAATAACCAGGGTAAACCACTTTTTAAGCCGCGGTCAAAATGAAAAGGATTTATCTCAGCGTTCTATTTACCGTTGTAGGCAGCCTGATATTGATTGGTTGGATCCTAGATCTAATTGCTGAAAATGAGCTGCAATATGAGCCTGTTTCAGAGCTGCAAATATATGAACGCATTGTAGATGGTATCGCCAAGCAGCTTAATATAACACCGGAACAAGATCTGGATGATTTAACAGAACAACTTGCTTCACAGTTTGATCTGGCATTGTCGATCGAGCCATTGGCAAACTTGGCACTTCCTGCACAGTTAAATACCGAACTTGGGCAAAGTGGAAAACTACTCCTACAAACCAGTGATACTGCGCTGCTATTTAAAACGCTGAGCAATCATCCAGACATGTTATTACAAATGCAGATTGCTCAACTACGCCCAGTGAATGAAAACCTAGAAATTGCACTGACGTTAGCTCTGTATATTGGCGTGGGTATTTCTTTAGCATTGTGGCTCGTGCCTCTGACCACAAGGTTATCGCTGTTAACCCGTGCCGCCGAAGACTTTGGCGCAGGCAAACTGGAAAAACGCATTGTCCCGAGTAAGTTTTCTTATATTCAAGACTTAGAATTAAATTTCAATCGTATGGCGGCACAAATTGAAACGCTGGTCGCTGACAATAAACTCTTGGCCGAAAGTCTTTCACATGATCTTCGCACGCCAGTTTCCTGTCTAAGATTTGGCATCGAAGCAGCTATGGATACCCATGATGTTGACAAAAAGTCTCATTATCTGGAACGTGTGGAGGATGAACTTACCCGTCTAGAATCTATGCTAGATGCCTTTTTGTCCTACGCCAGTATGGAAAGAAAAGCTCAGGCATTGTTGCTCGAAGAGGTGAACTTGAAGGATATAGTTGAGTCTTGTGCGATTGAACTTGAGCCGCTGGCTGCACAAAACAATATCATTCTGGAAAGAAAAGTTTTGTGTAAAAGTCTGGTAAAAATTGATCCTCATTGGATACAGCGAGCAGTCACTAATTTGTTGTCTAACGCTATCGATTATGCACAAGAAAAGGTGTTGATCGTTTTAAACGAACACTCCAATAAACTGACAATAGAAGTACATGATGACGGACCTGGGGTGCCACATGAAAAATGGGATTCTATATTTAGCCCGTTTGTGACAGCAGAAGGAAGTCGAAATCGGCAATCCAACAGTTATGGCTTAGGCCTTGCCATTGTGAGTCGGGTGGTGCACTGGCACAAAGGACATGTCACCGTTAATCAATCAAAGATCCTCAATGGCGCATGCTTCACGATAGTATTGCCGATGCTTTGATTTTATCGAATTTCCTGTGAATTAAGGAAAATCAACGCTGTTAACCACAAAGTTACTTCTTTTTTACCTAAGCTGTCAGTTTTTTTAATGCGCAGGCTATTTTTTTTACCATATTGGTATAGGATGGAAATGGAACCGTAAACGCCAAACAAAGAGGACTTGTTGTGCTTTCTCTAATCAATCGCCTGCTTAATAAATTTTCAATTGTTCAAATAACCTTTATCAGCCTATTCACATTTTCAACGACTGTGTTATTTTTTGCCGTTCTGAGTATATATTCTGCTTGGAAAGATGTGCAAGATAGCAACTATGACAGACAGCTACTGTTCTTGCTTGATGCCTTTGAAAAAGTTGCTCACAACCACGCCGTAGAAAGGGGTCTTACAGCGGGTTTTCTCGGCTCTCCAAACGAATCAGCTAAATCGAAATTAACAACTCAACGAGAAAAAGCCGATCAATCCATTCGTGACATGCAAAGTTTTTTGTCTCGGTCATGGCCAGACGAAATCAATGTACAGCGGTACGCCAGTAGTCTACTCGAGCATGTTAAAAGCAAACAGAATATTCGCTCGCAAGTTAACGCTCAAAATGCTCCTGGGGCATTTACCTACTACAGTTTATTGAACCGCTATGCCCTTGAAGCGGCTCAAAATTTGCGACTTTATATCAATACCAAAACCATAAGAAAGGGAACAAATGGTGCGCTTGCTTTAGCTTGGTTCAAGGAGTATGCAGGACAGGCAAGAGGTAAAATAAACGGACTGCTTGCACGCAGAAACCTAACTCAACAGGCTAAGGCCGATATAACGAGTTACGTCAACGGTATCAACGGAGCATCACAATACATCCGGATTTTATTGAACGAAGCACAAATCAATAAATTCAGCAGCGCCATGTCATCTGGGCAATCTAAGCAAATTCAACTCGTTCATCAGACGATAATCAACAGTCAGCCGGGCACCATTGACCAAAATTTAATGCCAGCAGAGCAATGGTTTGGGTTGGCCACAGGACAGATTGGTCAGATAAAACAGATTTTGGATTCGCAGTGGATACTTCAACACGAAGAAGCCGAGACTAATAGGATGAATGCATCAGCGATGCTTTGGTTTGAAGTCGTAGCACTTGTAGTCGTTATTACTATGTTGGCTATCGTAAATATTCATTTGGTGCGCTCACTAAGGATCCGCCTGCATCGTTTGACTGTGCTGCTGCGAAAAATTGCTGAAAATGGCGACTTGACCTTAGATGTCAGAATGAAAGGCGATGATGAATTGGGTGATATTTCCAGAGCGATTTACCAAACCATTTACGCGTTTAAAGACTTGATCGTTGGCTTAGCCTCATCAATCCGCTCGGGTGCCAGGCTTAGTGACGATTTAAATACAGCGACTCAAAATGTCCTGCTAGGCGCTGATAAAACCCACTTATTAGCCAATAACATAGCAACCTCTTTGGAAGAAATGTCGCAGACAAGTGAAGAGATAGCGCGTTCAGCGTCACAGACGTTTGATGCAAGCGGCGCTTTACAAGAAAAAGTGAGTGTAAATATTGAAGCTAACCTGGCTAATAGTGAAGCACTTGAACAAATATCAACAAATATGCTCGAGGTGAGAGAAAAAGCAAGCCGAATGGAAGAGCAAGTCTCTTCTATTAGTGGGATCTTAGAGACTATCAATTCACTTGCTGAACAGACAAATTTACTTGCGTTAAATGCTGCAATCGAAGCTGCGAGAGCTGGTGAAGCGGGACGTGGTTTTGCTGTGGTAGCGGATGAAGTCAGAAACCTGGCCAAAGGCAGTAAAGAGAGCTCCGACAGAATTTCCAATCTGCTTACGGATTTGCAAGATGCCAGTAATAATGTGGTGGTTTCAATTGAGAGTAACGTTTCTACCGCTGAGCAATCTTTAAAACGAGCGGCGGACGTAAAATTGTTATCCAGTGAGCTTGTGGCACAAGTCACGGGAGTAGAGCAGTTGTCCACTACCGTTGCCACAGCGTCTGAGCAACAAGCCATCACTATTCGCCAGATTGCGCAGGACACTGGCGAAGTATTAGATGCAGCCAATATTGGTTTAGATACTGCAAAAGAATTGGAAAGAATTTTCAGCAATATGGATACTAACGGTAAAACACTGCAACGGACTATGGATAACTTTATTATTGAAAGCCGTGACTGAAGATTGGTTAAAAGCCCGCTCGAATTGAATCGAAACTGCCCTTTATAGACAAAATTCGTTATTATGGTGAAAAAATATAATCCCTTAGCAGTAAACGTGCACAAAGACACGACTAGTGAAAGTGGAAAACAATAATAATACGACAGAGGAACCGTTTTGATTAAAAATCAAGCAGGCAAGCAGCCGCCTGTTGCGCAGAATTCGGGTTGGTTTAATCGATTTCTGGCAACCGTTGAATGGCTGGGTAATTTACTCCCACACCCCATCACATTATTTGCAAGTTTAGCCCTTTTTATCGTCGTGCTCAGTGGCATTTTAGGCTACTTTGACGTTGCAGTCGCAGACCCAAGACCTTTAGGCGCTAAAGGTCGTGACCCTGATGGCATGATAGAAGTGATTTCACTTTTTAATGCCGAGGGCTTGCAACGAATTGTCACAGGATTGGTGACCAACTTCACCGGTTTTGCCCCCCTTGGCACTGTGCTAGTTGCCTTGTTAGGGGTGTCCGTCGCTGAACACTCAGGTTTACTGTCTACCGCTATGCGTGCAATGGTAATGAATGCATCAAAACGCATGGTTACGGTGACAATCGTACTGGCAGGCATCTTGTCGAATACTGCGTCTGAGCTTGGTTATGTCGTACTCATCCCCCTAGCCGCAATGATATTTCATTCCCTTGGTCGCCATCCATTAGCGGGATTAGCCGCTGCTTTTGCCGGTGTTTCTGGTGGTTACAGTGCCAATCTTTTGTTAGGTACTGTCGACCCGCTACTGTCGGGAATTACCGAACCTGCATCCCATATGATTGCTCCAGGCTATGTTGTTGGGCCGGAAGTTAATTATTACTTCATGGCAATTAGCACCTTTGCCGTGGCTGCGATGGGGGCATTTGTGACAGAAAAAATCGTCGAGCCACGCCTAGGTACTTATGATCCCAGTGAAGCGTCGATTGAACTCGACCATCAAGAGATGACCTCGCCTACAGCGCAGGAGAAAAAAGCGCTTAAAATGGCTGGCCTGGCCTTTGTTGCAGTGTGTGCAGTTCTGGCGCTTACTATTGTTCCTGAAGACGGTATATTAAGGCATCCTGAAACCGGCGCTGTGGCCGGTTCGCCGTTCTTAAAGGGTATCGTTGCCTTCATTTTTATCACTTTCGCTATCCCGGGTTTTGTATATGGCCGCGTTGCAGGAACCATGAAAAATGATAAAGATATTATCAATGCGATGTCGAAAAGCATGGGCTCAATGGGGCTTTACATCACATTAGTATTTTTTGCTGCGCAGTTTGTCGCGTTCTTTAAGTGGACGAATTTGGGAACAGTGCTCGCAGTAAAAGGTGCTGCACTGCTTACATCTCTCGGCCTTGACGGCCCAGAAGTATTTGTTCTATTCATACTAATGTGTGGCGTGGTGAACTTGTCTTTGGGCAGTGCTTCCGCGCAATGGGCTGTAACAGCACCTATTTTTGTTCCCATGCTAATGCTAATTGGCTTTGCGCCCGAAGTGATACAAGCTGCATACCGTATCGGTGATTCGGTCACTAACGTTATTTCCCCCATGATGAGTTATTTTGGTCTTATCTTAGCTATTGCTGCGAGGTATAAAAAAGATCTGGGGATGGGCACGCTAATCGCTACGATGTTACCTTACTCATTGACGTTCTTTGTGGGCTGGACTTGCTTGTTTTATTTATGGGTATTCGTTTTTGGTATGCCTGTTGGTCCTGGCGCCGCAACTTATTTTACGCCATAGAATAAAATGGCCGATGAAGAAAACCCTTCATTGGCCAAGTCCATATTCTGATTTGTTGCGTAATTATTGCAACTGAGTTCAATAATTCAAAAAGAAGATAGATGAAATACACTGGTAGCCCTAAATTTACTCATTCCCAAGGCGATAAGATTGGTGTGTTGATCACCAATTTAGGTACCCCTGATGCACCAACAAAAAAGGCATTAAAACCCTATTTAAAAGAGTTTTTGTCTGATCCTAGAGTGGTAGAAATACCAAGATTCATTTGGTGGATGATTCTGAATTTGGTGATCCTCAATATCCGCCCGGCACGGTCTGCCAAAGCCTATGCCGAAGTATGGGAAGAGAGTGGTTCTCCTTTGCTAACACACACCAAGAATCAGGCAGAAGCATTACGAAAAAGGTTACAGGACAAGTATGGACAAGATGTAGTCGTCGAATTTGCCATGCGCTATGGTAATCCCGCAATGGCAACAACGATTGATCACATGTTGCAACAGGGTGTGAGAAAACTGGTGGTGTTACCGCTTTATCCTCAATATTGTGCATCGACAACAGGCTCAACTTTCGATGCCGTGGCGCAAGATTTTCAATCGCGACGTTGGTTACCTGAGCTGCGATTCGTAAATCAGTATTGTGATCATGACATGTACATAAAAGCCGTTGCTAACAAGATCCGTGCTCACTGGCAACAGCATGCAAAAGCCGATAAGTTACTTTTTTCCTACCATGGGATCCCCAAGCGCTATCTAACCAATGGCGATCCTTATCATTGTCAGTGTCACAAAACTTCCCGATTGATAGCGCAAGAGCTTGGCATTAGCAGCGACGAATATATGACAACCTTCCAGTCGCGATTTGGTCGTGAAGAATGGTTGAAACCTTACACCGATCACACTTTGCAAAGCCTTCCTGAAAAAGGAGTGAAGTCTGTTCAGGTGGTCTGCCCTGGGTTTAGTTCAGATTGTTTGGAAACCATTGAAGAAATTGGCATGGAAAACCGTGACTACTTTTTGGAAGCTGGTGGGGAGCGCTATGAATACATTGCTGCCCTCAACAGTGATCCCTCACACATTGATCTCCTCGACCAACTTGTTGAAGAAAATATAGCCGGTTGGCGAGTGCAATCGGATAATTCTCAACGAGCCTCACTGGCCAAAGAGCTAGGAGCCAAACAGTGAATAAAACCGAAGTTCTGAAAGTCCCAAAGTCATTGCTCATGACGCAAAAAATCGCAAATATCACGGATACAGCTGTGCGCATTCCTTTTACCCGAATAAAACTGGGTTTAGATTTTTTAATTGGACTGATACCCGGTATTGGCGATGCGATCATGCTTGCAGTGGCAGGGAGTATCATCGTCATGGGGCACTCGATAGGCATGCCCAAAACACTGCTTTGGGCGATGTTCAGGAACAGTGCATTAGACTTTATATTGGGCCTGATCCCGCTCATTGGTGATGTTGTCGATATTTTCTATAAGTCTAATCAGAAGAACGTACGGATCATGGAGCTGTGGTGGCTGCAATCAAACAAAACCGATTTGGATGAGCGAACAGCTCAAATGCTCGAACAATGGGAAAAAGAAAATAGCTAACCCAAAAAGCCCAAGTTGGATTGGAATATCTTCACTCGCAATCCGGTATTTACATCCTAGTCAAGATAGACAAAAGCCGCTGATTTGTTAAAAGGCAACAGACGCTTACTGTTGCCTTTTCGTCATAACCTGATCAGTTAATTCCACCTGCAGGCGCTGTGCTTTTGGGCAGCGGCGCCGCCTCGAAATCGTCAATCGGCTCATCTTTCATTTTTTTCTGAAGGTATTTAAGAGCGGCTGCAAGCTGCGCATCTTCTCCATTAAAAGTCGCGTTGGGTAGGTTGTTAACTTCAATGTCTGGTTTAACCCCAGTGCCTTCTACTATCCAACGCCCATCCATGGCAAATACTGGGTACTCGGCGACGCGAGCAATGCCCCCATCGACTACACGGTTCCTACCTGACAACCACACTCCGGCGCCAGCGGTTTGCTTGCCAATAACTTTGCCTAAGCCTAGAGCTTTGATGCCGGCCGTGAATGTCTCGCCGTCAGAGTAGGTAAATTCATCGGCAAGTACGACCAAATGACCGCGAAACGTTTGTTGCATGTTAGCAAATTTCTCACCATTGGTGGTTTGCCAAAACATCCACGTTCTTTTAAGCAATTTTTCTAACACCCATGCATCAATGTTACCGCCTCGGTTACGTCGTACATCGATAATCAAACCTGGTTTCTTGTATTGCGCATAGAATTCTTTGGCAAATGATGCAATGTCATTTGACCCCATGGCATATAAGTGTAAATAGCCGATGTTTTGGTTTTCGTTTTCGACAATGGCAGCATTGGTATGCACCCAATCTTGATAACGCAAGCGAAAATCACGGGATGCACTAACGGGTTTAACAATGGTTTCATGACTAGTGCCTTTGCGCATCAAAGAGAGTCGAACCTGTTTTCCTGCTTGATTGCGTAGACGTTTTACAAGGGATGCTTTATTCGTGATTTTTTGGCCATTTAAGTGGGTGATCACGTCTGCTATTTGCGCATCGACACCTGATGCGTTCAAAGGAGAGGCTAGACTTGGGATCTCGATGTCGTGGCGATAAATATGCGCTATTCTCAAACCATCTTGCGTCTCTTCAAACGTAGCACCGAGGCTAGCCGCTCGCGGTGAGTTGGGGTCGTTAGAGGTGTCTCCACCTCTTACTTGCGAATGCAGTGCATTAAGTTCACCCATCATCTGTTTGAAGATGTCATTAAGTTCGTGTCTATCCGTCACTCTGCTTAATAGTGGCAAATATTTGGATTTCACTTCATTCCAATCGGTTCCACGCATATTTGCATCAAACAAGGAGTCACGATGCATCAACCAGGCATCTTTGAATATCATTGCCCACTCCTGTTGAGGGCTTATCCGCAATTTCCAATCCTTGCTCTGGACTTGTGAATCATTGACATTTTTGGGGAATTTCGCCGTGGCTGCAACAACAAACTGGTTGCTGTTATCACCGCCCTGTTTTCGAACGTACAAAAGTTTCCCATCCTGTCCAAGTTGATAATCCTCCACACCATTTGTGAAGGTTTCGACTTTGGTTTTGTGTTTAACCGCAATGGATTTGAGACTCGGTTTGCTGCCAGGCTCTGTCACATTGTCGACGACATACAAAAAGCCTTTATTCATGGACAGCTTTGAATAGTTGCCCGAACCGACAGGCACCTGCCACAATCGACTACTAAGACCCTCCCAATCAACGTTAGAAGAAGAAGTGTCGTCTTCGTTTTGCTCGCTTGAATCGTCGTTATTTTTTTCAGCGCTTTTGTCGACATTGTTATGGTCTAATTCATTAGGAGCCTCAAATGGAAAAGCGACATCTTCCGTTAAACTCAAAGCAAAGATCTGTGTTCTGCGGTCAAACGTAGGTCCAAGGTTTCTATCTCCCCATGGGGCTCCTGGCGTTGCCTTGAAGTTTCTATTCGAGAGGAAATATAACCATTTGCCATCTGGGCTAAACGTCGGAGAAAATGACTCATATTTCTGCGAAGTAAGTACTTGCTTTTTATCTTCATCAAGCGAGTAAAGTAAAACGGCACGGCGTTCACTATGTCGTTTGTTGTAGGTAACAGCAATATGTCGGCTGTCTGGTGACCAAGCTAGGCTGGCTAACTCGCTAGTGCCGGTATTGTCATCAATGATACGTTTGTTATTACCGCTGGCTAGCTCTAAGAGCCAAACATTGCCTGCTTTGTCATCATGAGCGAGCCATTTTCCGTCAGGTGAGAGGTATAGATTCCAACGAAACACGCGGCCATCATTGGTCAATTGTTCTGCTTTACTACTTCCATCTGCAGCATAGCGCCATATCTCCATTTCGCCACTGCTATCGTTTAACGCATACACCCACTTCCCATCATGACTGAGCAGCGCGTTGCGTGTCCTTGACGCAGGATCCGTGGCAATTTCTACAAGTCTGGCGGCAGTGGTACCGGCAACAGCGACTTTTCCTCTCGCGGTCATCACAACCTTCTTTTGTTTCTCGTTAAAGCGTGCTGAATTGAGATATTTGAGCGGCTTATTGACCCACTTTTCGCGCAAATTTGGGAAATCTGAGGTGAGCTTGATGGCTAAGCTTTTTAATGAATCATCTGAAAGGTTTAGTAGTTTAAGATCAGCACCATGCTGAAAAATAATTCGCTCACCGTACAACATCGGGTCGCGCACCCCCCAGTCGTCAAACTGGGTAATTTGGCGCTTGTTTTTTCCATTGAGTGACATCGACCAGATATTATCTAAACCGCTCTGGTTGCTCACAAAATACAGTGTATTGTTTGCCAACATAGGGGACCTAAAGGAGCCATCATGATCCGATGTTAATTTCGTTGCTTCGCGGGCTCCTCCGAGTTGGAAACGCCAAATTTCACCTTTTGCACCACCTTTGTACTGATTGGCGTTGTCGCTAGAAACTTGCAAGCCAAACTGCGTAAAAAAGACTTCTTTGGCTTTATCATCTATCACTCCTTCAACCGCGTCTGATAATGGGATTGCTTGAACATTCAGCGAATTAGGGTCAACTCGTTTTAAGATCCAGCTGCCAGTTGGGCCAACACGGCTATTTGTTGCATAGACAATATGACCGCTTTTATCCCACTGATGCAATCGCAGGCTGCTACTTTCAAAGGTCACTCTTTTAGCTAATCCACCATCTATTGGCATGACATAAACTTCGGTTGTACCTTCATAGTTGGCGGCAAATGCGACCTCGTTACCGTCCGGTGAAATGACCGCGCTATGCTCTTCTGCTGGATGAGTGGTGAGACGAATAGCGGCACCCTCTGCATCCAAAGGCATGCGCCATAGGTCACCTTCAGCGGTAAAAACCACGGTGTTATTGTGCATTGATGGATGTCTAAAGTAGCCTGGATTAGCTAGGACATTTTCAGTAAGTAAAATTATAAAAAGAATGGCGAAACCTGCTTTCATTCACTTTGCCTTTGTTATTGTTTTTTCGCTTAGAAGTACGACACTTCATTTTAGCTTGGGATTAAGCAATGCAACTATGCTGCGTTCACTCAACACTTGGAGTTACATTATTGCTAGTTTATTGCTTTTCTTGCAATTATTACGAGTATCCATACTATTGGTTCAATTACCTTAGTCAAATTGGATAAGCTTGTAAGATGTCGCAAACTGGTAAAACAAGAACTCGGCTTTCTCCTGATGTGCGCAAAAACTTGATACTCGACCATGCTGCTGAAGTGATAAGTGCAGAGGGGGTATCGGCTTTGAGCATGGATAGGTTGGGCAAAGAAGCAGGTGTGAGTAAGTCGTTAGTTTACGCCTACTTTCCTAGTATGAAAGATTTGCTTCAAACTTTATTGCGTCGTGAGTACAAACGACTGAGAAACATTCAAAATGAAGAAGCGATCAAGGCAGAAACATTTGAGCAACTAGTGAGGCGAGTAACGCGAGCTTATCTGTCATACATTGAAGAGCGCGGGCTTATTTTAGACAGACTTGCAGCGGAGCCTAGTCTTTCTGAACAAGGTGATCCTACTGAATATAGTAGAGAGAGTGCAGTGTACTCTTTAGCAAAAGTGGTTCATGTCAACTTTGGTATTGATATGAGTATTGCAGTGCCTGCGGTAGATATATCCTTTGGTATTCCTGCTGCAGCTGGCCATTATCTAACCAGGCATGACGTTGATCGTCAGACTGTTGAAAATATTTCAGTCACTATGATCCTTGGCACATTTGAAGCATTGCTTGGCAAATACGAGACGTCCCTCAAACCATTGCAAAAAAAATTAAATTCTTAACGTGGCTGCGGCTCAATAAACGCGCGTATTGCTGCTTCGACCTCATCAGGTTGTTCAAAATATGGCGTATGTCCAGCATTAGGTATCACCTCAATTGCCAGGTTATCTACATATTCTGAAATTAAAGCAAAGGTTTCGGGGACAAATACTTTTTCGTTTTCAGAAGTTATCAATAAACTAGGAATTGTCACCCTGGCATTTTTATCAGGCCAATAAATCTCATCCTTGATATCATTGATTGCAGGCAGGTTGGCACGATACCAATTCAGCGCAGCACGAATCGTCCCAGGCTGGCGCCATGCATCAAAAAATGCATCTTTATAATCTTGATTGATGTATCCACGGTCCTGCATTTTATCAAAACCATATCGCCACAGGATTTCTGGTCCCAACTTGGAGAAGTGCTCTTCAACCCGATCGCTTTTCAATATCTCCATGTAGCTAGACGCTTTTTGCTGTTCTGGAATTGTCGCCAAACTTTTTAATAACACGTTTAGTGGCGGTGCATTTATTGCGATGACTTTTTCAATGTGTCCTGGGTAAACTTGTGCCACTGTCCAGGCTAGTGTCCCTCCCCAATCATGTCCTACCAATATCACCTTTCGATCTTTCGAATATGTGTTAATTAGGCCGAGCACATCGTCGACTAATTTGCTTATATGGTACTGATTAACGCCTTGTGGCTTGTCACTGTATGCGTATCCGCGATTGTCCGGCGCAATAACATGATGTGTAGATTTAAACCGCTTTAATAAAGGTTGCCATCCAGCACCGAAAAACGGGTAACCGTGCAAGAACAGCATAGCCTGACCCTCACCACTTTCAATTACGTGCAAATTCACACCATTGACTGTCACATATTCACTAGGGAAATCCATCGTATGCCCCGGTGTTTTTGCATGTAGTAGGGGACTGATAAGCAGGACAATACCGCAAAATACACCCTTTACTAATTTGATGTTTCTCGAGAGCATGTAAAGATAAAAAATCGACATTTTGGTTCCTGCTATTAGTCTTCAATTGATGCTAGAGCATAGGAGGATTCTGGGTTTAGCGGTTGTCTTAAAGAAAACACGTTGCCATCTATATCTCTTGCATAGGCATGCCAAAATTCACCTAAGGGTAAAGGCTTACTGAAAAAATATACGCCCAAATTTGTGAGCCTCTTGTATTCTGCTTGTATGTCAGTGACTTCTAGTGAATAGGTATAACCCAAGTCTGTCGGTTTTCGTTTATACGTTGTAGACGGTGTTTGCGGATTGACAAACTGCCATAGCTCCATGACTTTGGATCGTTTTCCTAACTTAAACCATCCCCCTTTCAAAGACACTCCATCGATATTGACTATGTCATCGAGTTTGCTGCTATTGCTATATGTTCCCATCCGATAAGGCTTGAACCCCAATACCTTTTGATAGAATTGCATCAATCTTTCTATGTCGTGAGTCGCTAGCGCTACTTGGGACATCCACATTTTTTTGCCGGCGTCCTGCCAAGAAGCGTCATAACCGGAACGGGTCAATATGGTCTTATCCAATTGTTCAATTTCAAACATATTTCCTTCAGGATCGTAGGCATAAGCGTAGGTGACTCCATAACCACCAATGTCTACAGGCGCGTTACTTTTTGTCAGTACCTGTGCGCCAGCATGCACGAATTTTGTGAAGGCGGGATCTGTTATGGGAGATTGAAAGCAAGTATGCGTCATGCCTGGGCCTATCACTGGCTTTCTTTCCAGCGGAATGTCTTCATTGCCACTAAATTGAGTGAGTTCAAACAACATATTAGGTGCTTTAAGCGTAGCCTTTCTCAACTCAACATTGTTTGTTGCATACAACATATCAGCTGTGTCGTTGAAGGTGATCACTTCTTGTTTGACGATTTCAAAACCAGTGGCCCGTTGATAAAATTTTAGCACCTGATCAAGATTTTTGACCGATAATCCAATATGATTAATACCAACAATAGTCGTGGTGGTATTTTTTATTGAAGCCGACTCGTCAACCTCCAAAACACTGCCTTGTAAAGCAAAACTAAAGACTAAGGTGAATAGCCACAAATTATTGTATTTGGTCATTGTTTTTGTTTCCTACTTTAATCGTATTTATTTCTTATCAAGTGAAAAAACTAACAAAAGGTTACCTGGCGCTTCTCCCCATTTGTCATAACCCGACGTCACAAACACTTTGCCATCAGCTATTACAGGGCCGTCTGCCTCAATCGAACCTCCAAAACCTTTCACACCATTTACGGTCCAAATACTTTGTTTTGTATTAAATTCCCACAGCAGTTTTCCATCATCAGCAGCCAATATTCGAAACATACCATCCAATCCACCGAAATAGACCAACCCAGGTGAGCTGCTGACAGCTGCCGAAATACCGTTGAAACACATATATTTACTTCCTTTTTTGCACACGTTAGGAGGAGAGTAATGCCACTTAATTTGTCCATCTGATAAGTTTAATTTGGCAACTCCCGGTTTAGGTTCGCCTTTCTTGTATGGATTGTTTGTGGGCAGGTCAGATACACCTACAAAAACATCTTGATGAGCGGCACTCATTCCCCAATGCACGCCACCCATAGTGCCCCCACTACCAACTCGAGTTGTCCATATGACCTTGCCCTGTTGGTCGGGGTCAAGACCATAAACCAACCCCGATTTTTGACCTACAATGAGCCATTCACGCCCCTTATCATCCGAACTTAAAATGGGTGAAGCGCCGATATCAAAGTCCGGACCATTTTCTTTAGGGCAATTTGCAGTTTTGCGAACACAACCGCCGTTCCAAGCATCATTTTGTGTAACCTGAGATACCCAGCGTCTTTTTCCATCTAGTATGTCTATTGCTAGAATCGCGTCACTCGTGCCGGTAGCTGGTGAAGAGTAATTTTGGCCTGTGCCGACATAAATAAGGCCTCGTTTTATATCTATAGTAGGACTTGACCATATAGGTGCACCTGATGGTCCATATTGAAATGCCCCTGCAGAATTTTTACCCCTAAGAGTCGGCGGTTCTGTAGTGTAACTAGTCCAGCGCTGCTCCCCTGTTTCTATATCCAATGCGACTAGGCTTCCTCGGAAAGTACAGCATTCATAATCGGATCTTGCGGCAGGGATGACTTCCATTGACGATAAAGGCACATATACTTTTTCTTGATCGGCAATCAGCGATCCTGTGATGGTTGCAACCGGGTGATAACCTATATGCTTTTTCCAACGCAATTGACCTGATAGCGGGTCAATTGCATAGACATTAGTCTTGAAATCGCCAAATAAAAGTGCCTTTGGTGAGCCGACTTCATCGTGTTGCATATATAACGCGCTTCTAACCTCCGCACTGGCTTCAAACTGCCAGTGTAGGCAGCCTGTGTCAGTATCAAGTGCATAGATAGTTCCCGACTGACTACCAATATAAGTTATTTTCTTGGTTACCAAAGGTTGTGAACGTACGCGAGTAGCATCTGGAAATGAAACAGCCCATTGAAGACTCAAGTTCTTCACATTATTTGTTGTGAGTTTGGATTCATTGCTTTGATGACGTGAATTATTATGGTCATTGCCCCATCCGTTCCAAATGGTTTCAGAAGACTTGGGCATCGAGTCTTTTTTTGCACTACTACACGCTAACATAGTGGGTACTACCGACGCGCTATCTGCCCTTTTGCCGGTCAGGAAAAAAGCGATTTGTCTTTTTTCGGCTCGAGATAATTGCATTCCCTGAGTGCTCATGACACCTGATTCCAAGGACTCGACAATGCGAGAAGGAGGGTAAAGCTCGAGTGCCGCCGTTTTTGGCGCTTCTGGCAGTGCACCCATATGACACGCCTTGCAGTATGCATCAAATGCTTGTTGGCCCAGTTTTTTGTCTCGCTCATCTAAAGCTGGTGAAGCACTGGCGTATGTTGAGATAAATTGAATAAATGCAAACATAGTCAATATATGGTTTGTTTTTCCAAGCATATTCAATACCTCTTAGTTGGGGTGGCTTGTTTATATCTAAATAGCGTCGCGCCAATGACATGTATTTGTGTCAAATCCTATTAGTAAAGTTTATTATTAAACTTTATTGAAATTATAGTCAATAAAAAATTAGTTATCAGCAATAACAAGTGTAGATATCAATAGGACAGACAATTCTGCTGTTTATAGGGCTGTTTGCATTATTGATGTTTCTCATCCTAATTGTAAAGAAGGCAAATAATTAAACATATTTCTATTAATTAACAAAATAATTACAAATACTGGTTGACTATTATAACAATAGTCAATAAATTCCCCTTATTGACGATTTAAACAATAATTTCGTAATAGATTGGAAAGTATGAGGGGATACGATGTCAAAGCACGCAGAAATTCCAGCCGCAATTAAATTCGCATTTATGTTGCCATTCGCTTTTTCAGCGCTTGCTGAAGAAGTCGGAAACTCAGTTTCAGCCGATACAGAGAATGATTCGATTGGTATAGAGGTTATAGATGTTGTTGCGCAGAAACGGGTCACATCGCTACAAGAAACACCAATTGCTATTAGCGCTTTTAACGAGGATATGCTCGCTGATAGGGATATTGAGGATGCACTAGACATTCAGTTCGCGATACCTAATACGATGATTTCAAGTAACTCAAATTACAATATCCGCGGAGTTGGGAATAATGCCGTTTCATCCTCTTCTGATCCGGGTGCTGGTGTGCATATAAATGGTGTTTACTTAACCTCAAATACAATTCAGAACGAATTCTACGATTTGCAGTCGATAGAAGTCTTACGTGGACCGCAAGGAACATTGTACGGACGTAATACAACTGCCGGAGTGATCAACGCTATCACCAATCGTCCTGAAGACACATTCGAAGCCAAATTAACGGCCGAAATAGCAAGTTTTAACAGTTTACGAACAACTGGGTTTATTAACATTCCGCTGTCTGATCATGTTCAACAGCGATTCGCTTTTAATACGGTGAAAAGAGATGGTTACAACGACAATATCGCAGAAAATGTGGGGTTTGATGAGGTGGACGGGCGTGACCAATGGTCAATCAGAAGTACCACGGCTATTGAATTTAGCGAAAAAGCGGATGGTCTTTTGTTTGTACAATATTTCAAGGAACATAGTGATAGAGCGGTACAAGCGGGCGTAATTTGTGAGCCAGACGCAGAGCTAGGCTGCAACCCAAATGTTTTAGGTAATGGTTTTCCTAATTCAGATTTTACCGATGGCTCAATAGCTGCGTTGCTGGGACTGGCGGGTTTACGAAGATCAGATTTTTACAATACAAACTTGGATGGTTCTGTCAGATCTAACCCAAATGCTCCAAGACAAGTTAGGTTGGATTTTCAACCAAAGATTGATAGTGATGAATTACTTGCATCGTTCGAATTTAACTATGAATTTGATGATCATACCTTTACCTCAGTGACGGCTTATCATCATAAATCCTTCGATTCGCTCGATGATTTTGACAATGCTGACGGCGCTGATGCGTTTGTTGTTCCAATATCGTATCAATTGACACCTGATCAAAGGCTAACCGACACCACTCGTCATAGCATGGTGCGCCATGACGAGGGCGGGAGCTCACAGTTTAGTCAGGAAATTAGACTCGCTTCTTATTCTCCAGGCGATTTCAATTACACATTAGGGGCTTTCTATTTAAAGTACGAATCAGACATTCAGGTGGACTTTTATCTTCCAGAACTTGGACTTCTAGCAGGCATATTGGGGTTAACACCTGAACAAGAGCCTTTCAGTTTCCAAACTCCCGAATTTGAAACTACATCTTGGGCTGTGTTTGGTGAGTCTTATTATGACTTTAGTGAAGATTTAAAATTGACTGTAGGATTGAGATACACCGAAGAAGAAAAAGATATACGCACTAGACAAATATCTCCCATCACATTTGTGACTGGCGGTTCTACTGAATTTAATGAAGGAGAGGGGGCGTGGGAAGAATTCACCGGAAAAATTGGGCTCAGTTATACTCCCGACCTCAGTATGACGGATGACTCCCTGTTCTTTGGAACTCTTTCAAGAGGTTATAAAGGTGGCGGAATCAACCCAGGTGCAAGCTCAACCTCGTTTCCAACATTTGATCCCGAATACATCAACGCGATTGAAATTGGGACAAAAAATACTATGTTCGACCGAACATTTCAGGCCAACGTTACCACGTTTTTTTATAAATATGACGGGCTTCAAGTCGGCGGGATCCTAGCGGATAGCACGACATTTAATACCAATGTAGATGCTGAGGTAAAAGGGGCGGAATTTGAATTTGTCTTGGCCCCTGTTGAAGGTCTCAGAATAGATCTCAATTTAGCGTTTCTCGACACAGAAATTGTAGAAGATTTTTTCACCTCTCCTGACGTGGCATTCTCTTCGTCCAGTGAGCCAGTCAACCTACAAGGCAAGGAATTGCAGTATGCACCTGAAAAATCTGTGCAACTGGGGATTCAGTACTCTACAGACCTGACTGAAGGTTGGAATGTCACTTACCGACTGCAGAGCTACTGGCAGGACGAATATTGGGCACGTTTGTACAATATTCCTACGGACAGATTAGACAGTTGGCAGCAAACAGATTTAGGCATTTCAATCAAAGATAATGATGACATTTGGGAGCTGGAGGCTTTTGTTAAAAATGTCGACGATGAAGCTTCCCTTGCCGCACTAAGTGTAGAGGGGGCCTTCATAGGTCGGTTCCGAAAACCTCGTTATCTAGAACCACGTATATTCGGGCTACGTGTTCATTATCGCTTCGAATAATTCACCCTGTCCTGCCCCTCTCGTGAAGCGGGGACTTTCGAGCCCCGTTGATGTGGCGGGGCCGTTTTTTGTTCGCATATCTTAAGTTTTAGAGAAAGTGTAAGTTGGAGAATTAAATTATGGATCTAGGTTTAGCAAACAAAAGGGCAATTATTACAGGTGGTAGTAGAGGTATTGGACATGCCATTGCCGATACTTTGATAGCGGAAAAAGCTGCAATTGCTACCTGCGCTAGAGGAGACGTTGCGCTAAGTGAGGCGCTAAAAAAATGGCGTGAAGCTGGTGCGACGGCTTATGGAAAAAGTGTCGATGTATCTGACACTTTGGCCTATGAACAATGGTTTTCCGAGGCGGTTGAGCAGCTTGGAGGATTAGATATCTTAATAAGTAATGTAACCAGTATGAATCAAGAACAAGGTATTAAACGCTGGAAACAAGCATTTGAAGCTGACTTGTTACAACATATACGTACTACAGAAATGGCCATCCCACATCTACAGAAAGGGAAATCCCCGAACATTATTTTTATTGCTTCTATCGCTTCTGTGATGACATCAAATATGCCTACTGAAACAGAATATGGAGCAATCAAAGCCGCGCTCATATCCTATGCGACTCAGCTTGCTACTAAATTAGGTAAAAACAATATTCGCGTTAACCTAGTATCACCTGGTCCAATTTATCACGAGGGAGGGTTTTGGCAGCAGGTAGAGCAGCAGAAACCGGATCTATACAAACGAGCAAAGGCTGTTTCGGTTTTTGGTCGTTTAGGAACTTCTCAAGAGGTTGCTAATGCAGCGGTATTCCTTGCCAGTGATTGTGCTTCAAATATCACTGCTGCCAATTTACGTGTAGATGGCGGCGCTATAAAGACGGTTAATTTCTGATCTGTAATTGTAAGAACTCGGCAGATTTGGACTTTGTCTAGAACCTAGTAGTCCAGACTTGTTCATTATTGGAATTAATTATCACAGGCATACTCTTTTAAATGTTCGAACTTAATCACTTTGAGACAGGCTTTATTGGTCGACTTTAAGATTACTTTGGGCGCACATCCGGCGAGTCTTGCCTGTTCCCATCGGGCCGCGCATAAACACCATTTGTCGCCAGGCTTCAAACCATCAAAAGCATATTCTGGCCTCGGTGTGGACAGGTCATTGCCAATTTGTTTGGAGTAAGTTAGAAAAGCCTCGGTCACTATGGCACAGACACTGTGATTTCCAAAATCACCATTAGGGACATAACAGAATCCTTCACGGGTATAGCCCCCGTTGGCGCAACATAGTTGCAAAGGTGTGTCTAAAACGTTCACCGCGTTTGGCATGTTTCAATCCGAATCGTATTCACATCAGTATATATTCACTATGTTAGATAAAAGTTCACTCAGCACAAGCTTAAAAAATCTCTCCGAGCAGGAAATCGCGCGATTTGATGCCTTAGCGGACCAATGGTGGGATCCTGATGGAAAATACAAGACTGCCTTAGAGTTTAATCGTGCTCGCCTGGAATTCATTGTTCAAAAAATTCGTCATCATTTTGGCACCGACCTGGACGGGCAGTCGCCATTGACGATACTAGATGTAGGAAGTGGTGGCGGATTGATTAGTGAACCACTTGCTAAGCAAGGTTTTGAGGTGACTGGCATCGATCCAAGTGCGGTGAGTATTGAGGTAGCCAAAGCTCATGCTCAAAAAAGTCAGGTTGATGTGACGTATATTCATGGTCTAGTGGGACAGCTCGATGCTAAGGCCAAGCAGTATGACGTGGTGATCAATGCCGAGGTGGTTGAACACGTTCCTGACCAGCAGCAACTCATCGAACAGTGTTGTGCTATGGTCAAACCTGGCGGGTTGCTTATTCTTGCGACGTTAAATCGCACGGTTAAATCATGGATAGTGGCGATTTTAGGCGCAGAATATGTCATGGGCTACTTGCCAATCGGAACACATAGCTGGAGTAAGTTTGTCAAACCTGAAGAGCTTACGCAGTGGTGCGCAAAATCAGGATTTAGACAAACAGATTCTGTTGGGTTGTCGCTAAACCCTTTCTCGAAAGTATGGTCGTTACACAACAATTTGTCAGTCAACTATGTTTTGAGTTTCAAACACGATTGAAACCACAACATTTCAGCTATCACTGATCCTAATGATTTATTCCCATTTTTGGTGATTTGCCGTTAGCACCTATTGGCGTCTATGCTATTTATCACCTACTACGCATCGATAAATCATAATGAAAATATACGATACTCACACCGCACCGACCCCTCGACGAGTCAGGATTTTTCTGGCAGAAAAAGGCATTGAAATGGAGTATGTGCAGCTTGATCTGCAAAAAGGTGAAAACATCACGCCAGAGATGCGTCTGAAAAATCCTATTGGCAAAGTTCCTGTGCTTGAATTGGATGATGGGACTTGTATCAGTGAGTCTGTTGCGATTTGTCGTTACTTTGAGGTGCTGCATCCCAACCCATCGCTAATGGGGGAAAGCGCATTAGAGCAAGCCCAAATAGAAATGTGGCAGCGTCAGGTAGAGTTTGGTCTTTTCATGCAAATCGGCATGTGCTTTCAACATTCTACGGGCTACTTCAAAGATCGCATGACTCCGGTTCCCGAGTATGGTGCTGTGGCAGGTAAGATCGCGAGTAAATATCTGAATGTGTTGGAACGACAATTATCGAATCATGAATTTGTCGCGGGCAAGCATTTTTCCATAGCTGACATTACAACTTTGTGTGCAATCGATTTTGCGCGAGTGGTGAAAATAAAAATATCCGAAGAACAAACTCATCTTACACGTTGGTATAAGGAAGTCAGCGGGCGTCCAAGTGCTTCGGCTTAATGGTTGTTCTGTACAGGCGTATTAGGCTGAAGTGAAGCGCAAGATTTTATTCTTGGATCGGTTCGATCCACAACGCTTTTTCGTCTAGTAATGCCGACTCAGGCATCAAAGGGTTATCGATATTAAAAATGATCCTATCTTTGGTGGGTATGTCTCGCATCGCTTTGAAGTGGCCTGGAAAGCTATAAAAAAGTTTGTCAAACGAACCGTCTTTGATAGCCTCTCTGAGGCCAAACTCGATCCGTTTCGCAAGTTCTTTTTTGTCTTTATTTACAAAGTAGTAAATGGCGCTGGGATAAACAATGAGGTGGTAAGGATCAATGACGAGTGTTGGGTCCTTCGCTCGTTCCAGCTCTTCTATGACTTCAAGCACCGATCGAGGAAAGTAATCGATAATACCGCTTGAAACCAGCTTGTACATTGAGCTGTGCCACACAATCCGCTCGACCTTTAGACCCGCATTATCAAGAATAACAGTGTCAGGCCAATCGTGACCTTGTACTCCGGTATAATTAGCAAGCTGTTGAATAGACTTAATTTGTGCAAACTCATTTAACTTACTCCGCTCAATGACCAGCACACGATGGCCAATTAGCCCTTTGAGCAATGGAATAGGGATCGCTAACGCATTTTTTTCTCTTGGCTTGGAGGTCACGGTCCACATCAAGTCAATCATGCCGGTTTCGATACTTTTAAATAGACGGTCTTGACGCATACTAACTGGAACAGGTTCAAGGTTATAACTTCCGTATTGTTCTTTGGATTTTTCGAAAGCAAGCTCAAGTAACTGCACAAAATACTTTCCGTGTTTGTCTACGTCGTCGGTGTTATCGATATACTTCACCGTCTGCGCCTGTGCTGCACATTGAACAACGACGAAAACAAGGATGATGAATTTGAACAATGTTTACTCCATTTCTTTGTGCGCTGCGCCTACCATCTGGTCAAGTCGAAAAACTGATAAAATTCTATCAAAGCATAGCGTAAAAACACTCAAGCCAAGGGAAATTTTAGTCGCGCCAGCGTTTCGTCAAATCGTCATAATCATCAATACGGCGATCTCTAAAATATGGCCAGATCCTTTTGATTGTTTCCGTCCGTTGTAAGTCTAATTCGACCATAAGCGTTTGTTCTTGCTGACGCTCGGCTTGTGCGAGGATCTCGCCCTGAGGCCCAGCAACAAAACTTTTACCCCAAAACTCAATACCAGGGTCACCTTGAGTAGGAGAGGGCTCAAATCCGGTTCTATTTGCCACGATAACAGGGACTGAATTGGCCACTGCATGAGAACGTTGTATGGTTACCCAAGCATCAAGTTGGCGCTGTTGCTCTTCGTCAGTGTCCGTCTTGTCCCAGCCAATTGCGGTGGGATAAAACAACATATCTGCGCCTGCCATAGCCATCAGCCTAGCAGCTTCTGGATACCACTGATCCCAGCAAACCAGCACACCCAACCGACCAACACTTGTATCTATGGGGGTAAAGCCCAAATCGCCGGGTGTGAAGTAGAATTTTTCATAAAATCCTGGGTCGTCAGGAATATGCATTTTTCGATATGTACCGACCATGCCCTGCTGTTTGTCAAATACAACCGCTGTATTGTGGTAAAGGCCGGAACCGCGTTTTTCAAACAAGGAAGTGACCAGCACAATGTCATTCTCAGCGGCAATCTTGGCAAAGTAGTCAGTGGCAGGGCCCGGAATAGGTTCCGCCAAATCAAAATTATCGGTGTTCTCTTCCTGACAAAAGTACAGGGTACTGTGCAGTTCTTGAAGCAGCACTAATTCGCAACCTTGTGAAGATAAATTGGCAATCTGTTCAGCGCTTTTTTGCCAATTTTTCATTTTATCATTGTCAGCGATGGCCTGTTGGACCAGACCAACTTTTAGGGATTTTTTACTCATAGTTTAACCATTTTTGTGAACTGTTAATGCTGGACCAAACTCAGCCAATACGTCAGTTTTAAGCGTCCCTTTGGGGACCTGCATGCTAATGCAATGAATACTACCAAACTGTTGAATCAAAGATAGGCTGTCTACGCCAATGACGGAATAATCAGGGTGAGCTTTTTGAACAATTTCAAGCGCTTCTTGATCCTCGGGTTGTTGATATGTAGGCACCAGAACTTGTCCGTTGTTTACTAGATAGTTGGCATAGGATGCTGGTAAGCGCTCACCAACATTATTTACGATGTAAGGTAAAGGAAGTTCGAATAATGAGGCTGAAGGAAAACATTGTTTTACTTCATTCACCAATGCACTTAACCCTTGATAATGATCATCATTTGGACGATTAAAACATGACTGAATAACCAACCCGTTGTGCGGTGTAAAACGCGCTAAGGTGTCAATGTGACCATCGGTATCATCACCTTGCAAATGGCCATGTTTAAGTGCACTAAACTGAGTTGCACCCAGATGTTTCTTAAAATGATCAGCATATGAAGACAAGGTCATTTCACCGTTACGTTGTGGATTAGTCAGGCACAATTCGGTGGACAACAAATAGCCATCTTGATTTATTTCCAGCGCCCCGCCTTCCGCTACTAAAGGAATTGAAATCAGGGGATTTTTGCACAATTTTGCTAACACCGACTGATTGATGCCATTGTCTTTTTGCGCATCGAACTTGTTACCCCAGCCATTGAATGTGAACTCCACCGGAATATTTTCCTCACCTGCCCTGCAGGTCAAAAAAGCATAATCTCTACACCACGTATCGTTGTAGTCAGCGCTTACTAACAAAACATTCTTCATATTTTGTAAGAACGCTTTGACGTTTTCGACCTGTGCTTCTCTGATCAGTAAAATGACCCCGGTTTCATTATTTGTAATCCCGTTGATAAGTTCTCGATAGGTTTCTCTAACCTCTTTTAACCAAGGCTTCCAATCGGTAAATTCGTCTGGCCATGCAAGAATAATGGCTTCTTGCTTAGCCCACTCAGGAAGTAATTGTGGTGCACAGAGCATGTTCAGTGTTCTTTAGTGTTTGTGTGTCATTATTATAAGCACAAACACTGCTTTGTCGCCGATAAAATTAGCCTCGTGTGGTCCAGAATTAACCACAACACAGAATCAAATATTGAACCCTAAAGTGACAAAAACTGCTCTGGGTTCGCCGACAAAATAACGGTAGCCACCAAAGGCAAAGTCGGCTCTTTCAGCATAATCGACATTGGTCAGATTGATTACCCTTAGCCCAAGGTTTACTGACTCGTTAATCTGATAATTTGCACGCAGATTGATAAGGTTATGGCCATCGTAGGAGGCGGTATTTTGCGGGTCTAAGAAATAATTGCCTTGATGAACATATTCTACTTCTGCACTATGCCCTAAAGGTGATTGCCATCCTAATTGCAAACTTGCCATATGCTCTGGTGCAGTATCGATTTCATTGCCTTTTATTGGCGTTCTGCTTAGCGTGAGATCATTCTCATAGCGGTGTCTTGCCAATGTGCCACTGAAACCCAAGTGCCAGCTCGGTGATAAATTCATCCTGCCTGCCACTTCAACACCGCGATGGCTAGTGCTACCGTTGCTGATGTTTTGGCGGTCGGTATCCTGAAAAATAAAATTGTCTTTTTGCATATTAAAAACAGTGATATCGAAACTTAGATTGGGCAATACACCTCGCCACCCAAGCTCTGTACCTGTGATAGATTCAGCGTTTAAGTCAGCCACGTTTTGACCCGCCTGTAGTCTGAATAATTCTGTCGCTTGCGGGGCACGATAGCCACTAGAGATCTGTCCGTAGAGATACTGCGTGGGAGTCGCAGCGTAATTAAAACCTATTTGATAACTCCACTCTTCAAAATCGACAACTTGATCACTGGGGCGGGTAAAACGGCAATTCTCGACACCTTCTTCACACGCGCTTCCATCCGTAAGTTGGTTATCGTAGTCGTAACGTGTTTTTTCAAAACGTAATCCGGCATCCAATGTCAACTTTTGTGAGCTGGCCCAAGAAAATTTGGCAAAGGGAGAATAGGTTTGTGCGTCAACCGAGTAATCGTAGTGTTCGCCAGCTGGTAACGTCGGTGAGAATGGCTGTGCTTGAGTTTCGTTCAGATACCCGTTTGTAATATCTGTATCAAAACCCGTTAAAACTGTAATGGAATCAAAGGTCTGCTCGAATTGTGCTTGCGCGCCTGCGCTTCGCTGCCGGTTGGTCTCTGTTGGTTGCCAGGGCAAAAAGTGTTGCAAGAACCGCATGTTCGCCCAGCGCAAATAAGGCTTGAGGGTAAACAACCCGCCGTTACGTCCAGTGATCTCAATAATGCTGTACAAACGGGCGGTTTGATTGTCTCGAAACGCTTCGGGATTTGGATTCGTGCTTTTTAATTGCGGATCTCGATATGCATCAAATCCTCGAATAAAGCCAGCGGTTTCCTGATTAAGATTGGTAGCTGCGAAGACATTTTTAACGGACAGGTTGTCTTGTGCAAATTGATGTATCAAGGTGACTTTTTGTTGGTCATAACCACTGTCTTGTTTGTAGCCACCATCACTGGTGCCGTTTGCTAAAATCGCAAAACCATGTTTGTTGCCTTGTGTGGCAGCAGCGACTTTTGCCCGGAAATAATCATTTGCGCCATTTTCCACGCTAAAATTCAGACCATCTATGGCTGCGATTGCAGGCGTGGTGACATTAATCACGCCATGCACAGCATTTGAACCGTATAAAACACCTGAAGGGCCGCGGATAACTTCAACGCTTTGCGCTTGCTCGGTATTTAAGTCAAACAATTGGTTCGTATTACAAAATCCCGGTGCCCGCGCGGAGATCCCGTCTTGTGCCATGAAAAATGCGCCACAGCCTCCTGCGCCAGTTAACACTGGCGAACGAATTGCGGTAAGGTGTTCCTGTCCATTTCCTCGACTTATCCAGGCTCCAGGGACTCGCACCATAAGCTGATTAATATGTTCAGCTTGCGCGGTATTCACAGTTTGGTTGTTAAGCACTGTCGCGTTAGATGAAAGTGAGTCTAGTGAATTTTGTGCGCGAACCGCAGAAACCGTGATGACTTCAATATCAGCAGATGGTGTTTGTGCTAACGCTGAGGAACTTAAAATAAAACCGAACAATGCGAGGGGGGGATAAAATCGAAACATGACTCTCCAGGATCCAAAAAGGTGTGCAGGCGGATTATACGTAGGTTTTTGGTTTCTGGAACAATCCTTTAGCAACGAAATGTTGAATCGATGATTAAAAGCGATGAAGTGGTTCAAACAAATCAATTGAAACAATCGGTTTTATCAATTGATTATTCCCGATTTGATTACTAATGTTCTTCTACACTCTTTATTTCATGAGATTGAGTAGGGCCATGTTTGAGAAGAGTGAAATATCAATTCAACGTGGAGAAAGTCATGTCGTTAAAAGGTACTCAAACAGAACAAAATTTGAAGGACGCATTTGCCGGTGAGTCTCAGGCCAACCGACGCTATCTTTATTTTGCATCAAAAGCCGATGTCGAAGGATACAATGATGTTGCCACGGTATTTCGTTCCACTGCAGAGGGTGAAACTGGTCACGCTCACGGTCATCTAGAATATCTAGAAGAAACCGGCGATCCAGCAACTGGGTTGCCCTTTGGATCAACAGAAGCAAACCTGAAAACAGCCATAGCAGGCGAAACCCACGAATATACCGACATGTATCCAGGTATGACTAAGACCGCTCGCGAAGAAGGCTTTGACGAAATCGCCGATTGGTTTGAAACCCTTGCCAAAGCAGAGCGTAGCCATGCTAATCGTTTTCAAAAGGCACTCGATAATCTTGACGGATAGTCTTTTCTGACTTTCCATCTTTCCCTGGTTGGAGCAAGGTTACTTGCTCCTTTTTTAGGTGGTTTCTAATGGGTTCAGGTAAAATCACAAGAGAAGGAAGTCTCGAGGCACCTACTCGTCATCCTATTGATTGGCAAAGCAACGATTTTTGGGACAAAGACTCGCTTAATAAAGAGCTCGAGAGAGTTTACGACATCTGCCATGGTTGTCGCCGCTGTGTCAGTCTATGTGACTCATTTCCCACTCTTTTTGATTTGATCGATGAATCTGAAACGATGGAAGTTGATGGTGTCGACAAAGCCGATTATCACAAAGTTGTTGAGCAATGTTATCTGTGTGACATGTGCTATATGGCAAAATGTCCGTATGTTCCTCCTCATGAATGGAATGTGGATTTTCCTCATCTGATGTTGCGCGCCAAAGCAGTTCATTTTCGTGAGCATGGAGCGTCAAAACGGGACAGTATACTGACCAATACTGACATGGTAGGCAAACTTGCCAGTATTCCTTTTGTCGATGTAACGGTGAACAAGCTGAATAAAAACCCGACATTTCGAAACATGTTGGAGTCGAACCTTGGGGTGCATCATCAAGCACCTGTGCCTGAGTATCACAGTAATACTCTTCGCAAACGAGTTGCACCGATGGTCAAGTCGATTGAAGCGCAATCAATGGGGCGGACTACAGGGAAAACGGCTCTTTTTGCGACCTGTTACGGCAATTATAACAGTCCGAAATTAGGTGAAGACTTTATAAAGGTTTTTCAGCACAACAAAATTCACATGGAATTAGTCAAAACGGAAGTCTGTTGTGGCATGCCCAAATTAGAGCTGGGTGATTTAGATGCGGTTCACCAGGCAAAACGCAACAACATTCCGGTACTTTATGAAATGGTGCAGCAAGGATTTGATTTGATTGCGCCGGTACCTAGCTGCGTGTTGATGTTCAAACAAGAGCTACCCTTGATGTATCCGGATGACGAACAGGTACTAGCAGTGAAAAAGGCCTTTTTTGATCCCTTTGAATATCTGTTCTTGCGTCACAAAGAGGGCGGATTTAACACTGATTTTGCGCAAGACTTGGGTGATGTGGCCTATCACGTTGCATGTCATTTGAGGGTACAAAATATCGGTCTCAAAACTCGAGACATTTTGTCTTTGATCCCTAACACCGTTATTCACCCTCAAGAACGCTGCTCGGGCCATGACGGTACCTATGCGGTTAAAAAAGAGACACGAGACAAATCCATTAAAATCGCTAGACCCGTAGTGCGTAAAATCAACCAACTTGAAGCAAAGTATCTTGCTAGTGATTGCCCGATGGCAACCACCCATTTAACCAATTTGTCTGAAACTGATGCTCAGCCTAGCCATCCAATGACATTGCTTAGAATGGCTTATGGTTTGTCTTAATTGTTGGCAATAATTTTTTAAAATAGTGAGGTTGAATCATGAATAAATTATCACGGGAAAACCTGATGTCATTAGAAGAATATGCTGAGCAGCGTCCGGCGTTTAGAGCTGAGGTTATTGCTCACAAAAAAAATCGCAGTGTTGCGCTGGGTGATGCTATTCGTTTGTTGTTCGAGGATGCCAAGACGATCCAATATCAGATTCAAGAAATGCTCAGAATTGAACGAATCTTCGAAAAATCGGGGATTGAAGAAGAACTAGATGCCTACAACCCTCTCATCCCAGATGGACACAATCTCAAAGCAACAATGCTCATCGAATATGACAATCCTGCTGAACGTAAAGCACGTTTAGCTGAGTTGATTGGTGTGGAGAAAGTGGTTTATCTGCAAGTTGAAGGATTTGATAAGGTACACCCGATCACCAATGAAGATCTGGAAAGAGAGACGGATGAAAAAACCTCCTCAGTGCACTTTCTTCGATTCGAATTTTCTAATGATATGGTTGCAGCTTGGACGCGGGGAGAAAAAGTGACTGTTGGTGTCGAGCATGCGCATTACCAATCAGGCCCAGACACATTAGCAGCTAATGTGCATCAAGCATTAGCGGCAGATTTTGCCCACACTACAACGCACTAATACTACTTTAGGTGTCTGCCCCCATCTAGATGCAAGGTTCTGCCAGTCATGTAGTCACTACTTAGCAAGTAATCTACTGCTTTGACGGCCTCTTGTGCACCAGGACATATCTCAAGCAAAGATTTTTTCAGGGCCTTTTGCTTATATTCTTCGCTATCGTCTTGGTTGAACATCACCAACGCAGGGGCAATGGCATTGACTTTTACCTTGGGTGCCAACAATGCCGAGAATGACAAGGTCAGGTTTTCTAGAGCGGCTTTACTTGCTGCATAGGCGATGTGCTTTTTGCTGCCTTTGTCTTGAACATAGTCGGTCATGTGAATGATATCTGAAACGCCATCGAAGGCTTCAAGGTTGTCTCTCAGACCAAGGTTTATTTGGTAGGGAGTACTGGCATGAATTTGCATCATGCGATTAAACAGCTCTGCTAAATCCGTGTTAGGCTGCTCCGCGGCCCAGTCTGATGCATTGTGAATGATGCCGCGAATTTTAGGGAATCGTTGCCCCACAGTTTGAATGAATTCATTAACTCCTGACTGACTGGCAAAATCAGCCATAACAGTGATCACGCCTTTGTCCCTTAGGGATTTTAAAGAAGGACGCTGGGTGCGATACGACACCACGACATCAAAATTGTTATCAGCTAGGTTGTTTGCAATCGCTAGTCCAAGGCGTTGTCCGCCGCCGGTAATAATAATTGGGCTTTTCAAAGGGACTCTCCAGTAGGTTATGTAACGATTACGTAAGAGATTCTAACGTGATCAAAAAAATCAGACAAAAGTTAATCCTTACCAGTACTTAGCAACGTATAGAGATGACAGAATAAGGAATATGCTATGTTAAATACTCAAGTTGTTTCCGTCAGAGAAGCGCTCTCTGACCAAGCTATTGCCGTTCGCAACGCATTAACCGAACAGGGTTTAGAAACACCGATGCGAGAAACGGGGCTCAGTGATGCAGAAAAACGAGCAAAAATTCAGGCCGCAATGGGCGATATCATGCGAACCCTCGGTCTTGACTTAAACGATGATAGCTTGTGTGACACGCCAAGTCGCATAGCCAAAATGTATGTGGACGAAATATTCTCAGGGCTGGACTATCGCCGCTTCCCTAAAATTACCGCTATTGAAAACAAAATGAACACACAAGAAATGGTCAAGGTTAGCGATATTAGCCTAACCAGCACTTGTGAGCATCATTTTGTGACCATCGATGGTACGGCCAATGTTGCGTACATACCCAAAGACAAAGTACTTGGGTTGTCAAAAATTAATCGATTAGTTGATTTCTTTTCTCAACGTCCTCAGGTCCAGGAACGGCTTACTCAGCAGGTTTTGCTCGCCATTCAGACCATTGTTGGAACAGAGGATGTGGCGATAACCATCAACGCTACGCACTATTGCGTCAAAGCAAGAGGGGTCCGAGACAACACTTCTTACACCAAAACCAGTGCGCTAGGTGGAGTCTTCCAAAATGACCCTAACATGCGCGCCGAATTTTTTGCCAAAGACTAAGGCTGCACCTTTTCAGTTTCAAAGCAGCCATGCTAGTGTATGAATTGTCTCTTCGAGCAAAGGTATATTTATGGCACAGTGGCATGACGCAGAAGTCGTAGAACGAATTGAATGGAATGATCATCTATTCTCGATAAAATTCGCCTGCCCCGGCTTTCCAAAAATGAAAGCCGGACAATTCACCAAAGTAGGTATTGAACAAAGCGACGGAAAAATCCTTTCTCGTCCTTACTCTTTGGTAAATTCCCCTGATTCGGACACACTTGAAATCATTGCCGTACCGGTTCAAGAAGGCAGCCTATCGCCTAAATTGCATCAATCCCAGGTTTGCGATGCGCTTAAAATTATGTCACCTGCCACTGGGTTCTTAGTACTAGATGAAGTGCCTGTTAGCGATACTTTGTTTTTGATAGCGACTGGAACCGGGGTCGGCCCCTTTTTATCAATTTTAGAAACACAACAGGCTTGGCAGTCATACAAGCATATCGTCCTCGTGTATGGGGCAAGGTGGTCAGCGGATCTCGCTTATCGACAAAAAATAAATCAGTGGTTAACTCAATATCCCAACCAGTTTGGTTTCGTTCCTGTCGTGAGTCGCGAAGTTGCTCAAGGGTGTTTGCAAGGCCGAATACCTCAGCTAATTGCTGATGGGCAGATCCAAGAAGCTTGTGGTAAAGCATTCGAACCGGGATCTTGCCAAGTGATGTTATGTGGAAACCCTGAAATGATCCAAGATGCGTTGGTTGTACTGGAAAAGCACGGTCTTAAAAAACACTTGCGTCGCTCGCCAGGGCAAATTAGTTTAGAAAGGTATTGGTAGCTAGTTGCTGCGCTTTCCCCAAAAAGTTCGATAGGGTGTTGAGCAATGCTACTTTACTTTGATATCGTGCTTAAGTCGTTTTAGGAGTTGTTAAATGATAGGGAAACAAGCAGTCAAATTGATTCTAATCAGTGTTTTTTTGCTGGGCGCTGGCGGATGCCAAACATCACCTGCAGATTCGGTTGCAGTCGTCGAAGAAACCTCTAACCAGCATGTAATCAATTGGCAGATTAACGATTTTCCTCTATTGCCTGTGCCAAGCGTAAACGACATTTTTAGGTTAACTGAGGATCAAAAGCAGGAATTTCTTGCCTATTATCATTCGCCAGAAAACCAAGACGTAGAAGGGCACCGCAGACTCTACAATTATCTGGAAAGCATCCTTGATGGCTTTGACTACCGTGGGGATACTTTCGGCGCCAGCGAGGCGTTGCAAGAACATCGCGGCAATTGCTTGTCCTTAGCCATTGTGACGACCGCTTTGGCTAAGCTGGTAAATATCGATGTAAAATATCAAAGGGTAAATACCGCGCCCATTTATCAACGTTTTCACAACGTTATGACGCTTTCCTCTCACGTTCGTACTCACGTGTATGCACCAGAAACGAAAAAGACAAGAAATAGCATAGTGTTGATTCGAGCAAAGTTGGTCATTGATTATTTTCCGGATAGCAATAACGTTAGTGGTGACTTTGTCGAGTACGAAGACTTTATATCAATGTTCTATCAAAACTTAGCCGGAGATGCGCTGGTACAGAAAGATTTCGCTTTAGCCTATTCCTTATTGGCCAAAGCTATGGAGGTGGATGGAAAAAATCCAGAGACGCTTAATACGCTTGCGGTGTTACACAAGGGATTAAAAAATCTGCAAAAAACAGAGTACTTATATAAGTATGCCATGGCATATACGACCGGCTCAGTCAATGTATTAAGCAACTATGCGCTGTTACTGGAAGAACAGGAACGCGAGGAAGAGTTACTTGCATTGGAATTACAGATGGCGGATGTTAATGATGATAATCCCTATCGATGGTATGACATCGCCAATCGTCAATTTTCGAAACAAAAATACGGCATCGCCCTCAAATATTTTAAACGTTCAATTGATGTTGCGCCGTATTTGCACGAAGGGTATTTTGGGCTAGCTAAGACCTATCATCAAATTGGCCTTAAAGAGCAAGCCGTAGCGGCAATGGAAAAGGCTGCAGAGCTAGCGTTTACCCCAAATGATGAGTTCGTATATCAAGCTAAGCTAAAAGTGCTGACAGCTAATGATCACTGATGCTTAGCAAGCTTTTTGGGTTTAATTTAACTGAGTTGTTTGATACATAGACTACCATCTCTTTCGATGACATCTACCAGCGGAATAAATCCTGCCGGAGTTGAAAGGTTTACGTAGCCATTGCCATGCTCCACTAATACATCGCCATAAACTGAACCGCGCTCGGGTTGAGGAGAAAATGCGACTGCCATGTTGTCGACGTTGACCCACTTAGTCGGTCCTCCCGATGCTGCAAAGGCAATATCCAGTTCTGAATGTTTCACGCGCGTTCCTAGCTGGTAGTCACTCAGGTTTGTGAGGACTAATCGAACCAGTTCTCGCTCATTCGCAACCAGAGACAATTTGTCCAATAGCGATGCCGACGCGTGATAGACGATGATCATGTGTGTTCCCAATCAGGAGGAGTTACCCTAATACAATCACATTTTTGGCATTTTCAACACCATTTGCAATCACAAATTCAAAGGATTCGAAACAGATTTTGCAATACATTGAAGAGGTTGTATTGAGCTTCTTTGCGTGGCCGTATGAGATTTGGTTGGGTTTTAAGCAGTGAGGACACAAACATTCTAGCGGTTTTTCTGCGACTTTCATTGTTCTTCCTTGAGTAGTGCTGACAAATTGTACGATCCCCGTACAGGTGCTCATTATCTGCCATTACGGCTAGGTTGCAAGGATTTTTAATAAAAAAGCGGATAATAAATTACCCGGCCTGAATGATCAGAGCACAAACGACAGAGCTAGTGTTAAGCTATTTAATATATTTAAGTCGATTTTGGATGATTTGATGCCTTCTATTGATACATTGTTAGCGTTCTCCTTGGCCGCAGCTTTACTTAGTATTTCCCCTGGGCCTTCTAATTTGTACATTATGGCTAGAACGATGGCTAGCGGCCATAAATCTGGGGTCGCCGCGGCAGGAGGCATGGCTGTTGGATCTGTGATTTACGTTTTAGCTACGGCACTGGGCTTGGCCGCGATATTTAAATATTCGCCGACTGCCTACACGTTACTTAAACTTGCTGGGGCTGGGTACTTAATTTATCTTGGTATTCATGCAATATTGGCAAGTCGTAATGCAAATATTGATTCGCCAAAAGTAAAAGTGATGACCAACGACAAGGTTTTTAAACAAAGTATTCTCGTTGAATTAACTAATCCGAAGACAGCTTTGTTTTTCCTGGCTTTTTTGCCTCAATTTGTCAATCCAGAGGTAGGTTCAGTGGCATTACAATTAGTCATATTGGGCTTGGTGTATGCACTTATTGCTTTTTGTAGCGATCTATTTGTGGCGTTCATGTCGGGCCAAATCGGAAAATGGTTAGCACATCACCCTTTGTTCATAAAATGGCAGGACCGTATTTCTGGTAGTATTTTAATTGGACTTGGTGGTTACATTGCATTAGAAGAACTCACAGACTTTAAGATGCTGGGAAGTGGCGAGTAGCGTGAAAGAAACAGCATGCAACCTCTGTCTTTTGCAAAACAGCAATTTTCTAAAATCGTAAGGACGTTTTCTTGGTCACCGTATTAAAAAATTGGTCAATGATATATTTGTTTGGCTTGCCCGATGGTTCCCAAATGCATCAGCGGTGGGGGCGTGTTGTAATAGGTGAAGTCGTGTTGGACGGGAAGCAGATTCTCCAGCCAGGAGAGTATATATGTTCTGATCCTGTTCTACGCTCGCCAGGAAACTTAGTGCACACGCGCACAGGCCAAGTTTACTCTTTGTCCGGCGAAGGCAAAGAATTTGAATTACCCGTTACGGTCTTATCACAAATTAAGGCGAACGTACCTTTTGAAGAGATAATCCAAGACCTTGGAGAGCAATGGCGTTGAATCGACAGCTTGTTTCAGTATCTAATCTTATGAAAACCCTTTTCAATTGTGTTTGGCTACTCATCATCGGCCTGAATTACACAAATGGGTCGACTGTTTGGGCGAATCAACCTGATGCCAGGGTAGTGGTATTGGGGGTTGCACAAGATGCGGGTTACCCTCAGGCGGGCTGCTTCGAAGAGCATTGTATGCCGGGCTGGCAAGATAAGACAAAACGCATAACGCCGACATCCTTAGCACTAATTGATCATGTCACAAAAACGCGTTTTTTGTTTGAGGCGACGCCTCAGTTGCCAGAGCAACTCTATCGACTGGAGAAATACGCCGGCGCAGAGCAATATTCGTTGAACGGCGTGTTTTTAACTCATGCTCATATTGGCCACTACAGTGGGTTAATGTTCTTCGGCCATGAAGCGATGGGAGCAAAAAACGTTCCTGTATTTGTTATGCCAAGAATGAAGCAGTTTTTACAGCAAAATGGGCCATGGAGCCAGCTAGTAAACTACCGCAATATTAGTTTGCAGGATTTGGCGAACAATAAAACGGTAAACCGAGAAGCTTTTCAAATTACACCCTTTTTAGTCCCTCATCGCGATGAATTTTCTGAAACTGTTGGGTATCGAATTCAAGGTCCCGAAAAAAGTTTGGTATTTATTCCTGACATCAATAAATGGCAGCAGTGGGAAGAGTCGTTGGTAGACCTTGTTAAGTCTGTCGATTACGCTTTTTTGGATGCGGCGTTTTATGCCGACGGAGAATTACCTGGCCGGGATATGTCTGTTATACCCCATCCTTTTGTATCCGAATCTATGGCAATTCTTGATGAGTTGCCAAAATCGCAGAAAACCAAAGTCTGGTTTATTCACATGAATCACACCAACCCTTTGCTGCACAAAAACAGTCGAGAATATAAACATGTGCAGCAAAAGGGTTACAACATCGCATTTGAAGGACTGGAGCTAAAACTTTAATCCTTCTTATTAGCGGTCTAGTGTAGCTTTAATTTTGAACCCACTAGATTGCTGACTTTGCGACTTAGCAATACCAAAATACCTTTAAACCAGCCATGAATGGCAAATTGATGCAAGTTGTATAAAGAAATGTAGACTAAACGTGCCAGCCTTCCTTCAATAAACATACTGCTGCTGGTTAAGCTGCCCATTAGACTGCCAATGGTGCTGTATCGACTCAAATGGACTAAGGATCCATAATCAATGTATCGATACGTTTTAAGTGGTTTGTCAGCGACAATATTGATCAAATTTGTCGCGGCTAAGTCTGCCATTTGGTGTGCTGATTGGGCACGAGGTGGCACCCAACTTCCATCTTCTTGTTTGAACCCGCAACAATCGCCTATCACAAAAATATCATCACACGCTGTGGATTGAAGCGTTGGTTTCACTAGAATTTGTTGTGCCTTATTAGTTTCAAATATCTCGAGTTCTTGAATAAAATCAGGTGCTTTCACACCTGCTGCCCAAACCATCAAGTCGGCTTCGATTTTTTGCTCTTGAGCCGTAATAAATGCGCCTTTTTCGGCACTGGCGACTCGCGTGTTTTCCATAACGTTGACGCCAAGTTTTGCCAACGCGGACCGTGCTGAATTGGCAATACGTTCTGGTAGTGCGGGTAAGATCCGCTGCCCTGCTTCAATAATCGAAACTTCGAGGCGATCGGCGGACATTTGCGGCATTCCATAATGCTTAGCCAGGTTCGCGACGTGGTGTAGCTCAGCAGCAAGCTCGGTTCCTGTTGCTCCACCACCTACTATGGCAACTTTGAGTTTGGTTTGCGGATAATGTTGTTGATTGATTTTCAGTAGCTGATTTAGCAGCGCCTTATGAAAACGCTCCGCCTGTTGCAATGAGTCGAGAAAAATACTGTGCTGCGCGACTCCGGGCGTCCCAAAATCGTTACTGACGCTGCCGATTGCTAGTACAAGGTAATCGTATTCGATCTCGCGCTTGTCGAGCAGCAGGTCCCCTTCATCATCGTAAATTGGGTCCAAGGTAATGGATTTATGCTGGTGATTGATGTCGATCATGGTGCCTAGCTGAAACTGGTAGCCAAACCGTGCGGCATGGATACGATAGTCAACACCATCTGAATTCTTATCGATCACACCTGCCGCAACTTCATGCAGCAATGGCTTCCAAACATGGGTTCGGTTTTTGTCGACTAGCGTGATTTCGGCCAGCCCTTTTTTTCCAAGTTTTTTACTTAATTTACTTACGAGTTCAAGTCCACCCGCGCCTCCGCCAACTACAACGATTTTTAACATGATATTTCCTAACGCTAATTTTAAAATCGTGGGCGAGATCAGGGATCAAATAATGGAAATGATAGAGAGAATTCAGCAGAAAATTGACCGGTAAAAACATGGCAGTGGCTGACAATATCCTTGATCGAGCGATAATTGAATTTTGCCAGTTATCAAGCGTTAAGTCCAAGACCTTTGGATGCTAGATTATGTCTTTTTACGATTCAAAATCACAGGCCCTGGACCTTGGGCTGCCAACTCATCATCAGGATTATAAATTGGACAGCTTTTCATCGACAAGCAGCCACAACCGATGCAACCAGTAAGCGAGTCTCTCAAACGTTGCATGTAGGCAATTCGTTCATCGAGATCCTGTTGCCAAGCTTTAGAAAGCTGTTCCCAATCGTCTTTGTCTGGCGTTCTGCTGTTGGGCAGAGATTCAAACGCGTTTTTGATACTTTCTAAACTCATGCCTAGCTGCTGGGCTGCTTTGATTACTGAAACCCGACGTAAAACATCCTTGGAGTAGCGACGTTGGTTGCCCTGATTACGCCAACTTTTGATTAATCCTTTTTGTTCGTAAAAATGCAAAGCAGATACATTCACTCCACATCGTTTTGCAACAAAGCCAACAGACAAATCATTCATTTTTTTGCTCCTCAAAAAGAATTTAAAAAATATCGCAAAAAACGCTTTACCTCAAGTTAACTTGAGGAATTAAAGTGCTTATGAAATTTAAAAACAGGAGAGCCATCATGGAAAACACCTTCAATTCATTTAGCTTGAAAAAAGAACAATCGACTCGCGACACTGAAACGAAAACTAAACAGCAAACCAGATCATCAGAATGGGCCAAGACCTATTTTAGGCTAATCAACAATACAATGACCATGAAGTAAGGAGGCAGAATATGGTTCGATTAGAACATCTCAATTTAGTCGTGACTAATATGCAAGAAACTTTGGCTTTCTATTCAACGGCATTCCCACACTGGAAAGTCAGAGAACGAGGTGAAGCTATTTGGTACGGCACAAACAGACAATGGCTTCACTTCGGCGACGAATACAATTATTTGACTTTCAATGACAAGGGCACCGGAGAAAACCGAAATCTGCAAAGTGATACCTTGGGGTTGGCGCATTTTGCTTTTGAAGTCAGTAACCTTGATGCAATCAAACAAAGAATGTTAGATGCAGGATACGCCATTGCTAACAATGGAGCGATGAACGCCTTTCGCAAAAATGTATACTTTATTGATCCTAGTGGTTTCGAAGTAGAATTTGTGGAGTACTTGTCAGACATTCCAAAAGAGCGAAATAACAACAATGATGAAGTATGAAGCGAGAACCTTTTTAAAACGTCCCGCATTCAAAAAAATTACCCGCGTCGTCCCTGTAGGCTCATTATTCCCACGTCGTCCCCGCAGTCTCTTTATTCCCAAGTCGTCCCTGTAGGCTCATTATTCCCACGTCGTCCCCGCGGTCTCTTTATTCCCGCGTCGTCCCCGCGGTCTCTTGGGCGGGGATCTGTTTGGCCAAAAGAGGTCTCCGATAAGAGCACTCGGAGAAGACGTGTGTTTTGAACTCGGAGAAGACGTTTGTTTTGGGCTCGTGGAATGCGTATTTTTTGGACTGTGGAATGACGGATGTTTTAGCACTCGGTAGCAACCTTTATCTTCGAATTCCGAATGCCCAGCCACGTCGTCCACGCAGTCTCTTTATTTCCGCGTCGTCCCCGCGGTCTCTTGGGCGGGGATCTGTTTGGCCAAAAGAGGTCTCCGATAAGAGCACTCGGAGAAGACGTGAATTTTAGATTCGGAGTTGAGGTTTGTTTTGTTTTCGACGATGAAACAGGTGTTTTCGAATAGGAATGGTTTTTAAAGGTACGTTTTTTTATGAAAAAGTCATAGGACAGCTGACTTAGATTTCGTATATCTCTAGCGGTAAGCCGTCAGGATCTGAGAAAAAGGTGAAGGCTCGCCCAGTGTATTCATCAATTCTAATGGGCTCTGTGAGCACATTTTTGGCGTTCAGATATCTACAATATTTTTCAACAGAATCAACTTTAAAGGCTAGATGTCTTAACCCTCGTGCTTCAGGACGCGACGGTCGGAGAGGGGCGTTTGGAAAAGAAAAAAGCTCAATTTGACTGCCATCAGGTAACGCCAAATCGAGCTTATAAGATTGTCTTCGTTCTCGATAATTTTCGGCCAATATCGAGAAACCAAGTATGTCAGTATAAAAGGACTTTGAGCGGGGATAATCACTGCAAATAATCGCCACATGGTGAAAGCCTTTTAATCTCGACATCCTTGATTCCCTCTAATCAGTCTCTACTGATTGGTTTGCACCGTTTGGTCCGCCAAACTAAAGGTTTGCGACTTTTTATTGCCTTGCCAGTCTGCCATAGTCACTCGCACTTCAGTGGGATTGTATTCTTCAAACACGCTTTGGGTAATTATCGCACTATAAGGTGCGGTATTGTCCTGGGCAACAACTTCAAACTGACCTTCGGCATTTTTAAATTCCGTAGTGAAGTTAAACAAAGGCATTGCCAGGTCTTTCGCTTGTGGAACCAAATAGTCGAGGCGCACCCGTCCAGCTTGCTCTTCGACACCTCCAAAATCAAATTCTAACAAGGCAATTTGTTGTACTGGTGTTTCAGCTTTTAGCAAAGTGTAGCTAAGTGGAGGCAAGGTTATTTCAATTTTCCCTTTATCCAAACGGAATTCATTGTTTCCAGCTAGCCACTTGTAGCCAGCGCTGCTGGCATTGAGTGTGAGCTTTTGTTGTTCCGTATCAGCATTAAATGCTACCAGATGTTCAATCTGCTCTTGTGTATCGACACGGGCAATGGCGAAAGCCTTGCGCCGTTCATCAAAGTAACGATTGATATTCACACCACGACGCAGTGCCACATGATCCATTCTTAACTGAGCAAATTCCTGAAGTGCCTGATAGATTGGGTGAATGGGATCAAAATTGTTATCGGCGGTTGTCGCGTTTGTGCCCAACAAATTGTTGTCATTATACTCTTCGACCTGAGAGGAGAACATATTTTCTCTGGCACCTACATCACCACCATCACCAGTAAATCCTTGTTCATCACCGTAATAAATAACGGGGATCCCTCTGGACAGGTACATGAAGGCATGAGACAGAATACTGCGTTGTAGCTTCTCCTGTTCAGAAATATCGCCCATGCCATCCTCGATGAAAAATCCTGCACGCCCCATATCGTGGTTACCTAAGAAGTTCATCAACAGGTCAGCTTGGCTATCATGGTCGTTGTAGTAGTCATCGTTCTCAAACAGTTGAGCAATTGAAACTGGGCTGTTGTCTCGGTAAAAAACATCAGCAGCAGCTTGTTGAAAACCAAAGTCTAATACTGAAGGCATTTTTCCTTCTGTGGTATAGCTGCTCAGCTCAATCGGATCTGCACTATAAACTTCCCCAAAAATGTGGAAATTGGGGATGCCCATTTCTTTTGCATGATTCATGATTGCTGGACTAAATTGCGACCAAAAAATCATGTCTACATGCTTCACCGTATCAACACGGAATCCATCGGGCTTAAACTCTGTGATGATATTTTTGTAGATATCAATCATGCCCGCGATCACATCAGGGTGACGAGTATTTAAATCATCCAAGCCAACAAAATCGCCGTTGATCGCGCTTTCGCCTTGCCAAAAGCTATCGCCTTGATTGTTGTAGTACTTGGGATCATTTAGCCATTTAGGCACTTTGACGTTTTCTGTTCCGGCGGGTAAAAACGGTGTGTATTTGTCACCGTTGGCCAGTTGTTCCAGCGTTTTGTAAGGGCAGGTTTCTTCGTCCCTAAAACTTCCGTCAGGTTTGTGACATTCTTCGTAACGGATAATGTCAGCAGTATGGTTGGTGATGATATCAAAGAAAATTTTAATGCCTTTATCATGGGCGGCTTCAATAAGGTTTTTTAGGTCGTCATTGCTGCCAAAGTGTGGATCGATTTCAGTGAAATCTACAATCCAGTACCCATGGTGAGCGTAACCACCCCACTGCACTGCATCGTTGCGCAATATGGGTGTCATCCAAATTGCACTGACACCTAGTCCTTTGAGGTAATCGAGCTTTTCTTCAATGCCTTGCATGTCTCCGCCGTGAAACCCCCATTTGCTGTCAATCACATATCCACCTTGGGATATTTCATGAACAGTCGACCCATTGTCGTTGTTGGGGTTGGCATTGTAGAAGCGATCGGGCATAACAAAGTAAAAAATGTCGTCTCGAACATCGCGATTGAGATAATCGTTGTAAATGTCTGGGAACGACAGGGATTTAACTTCTTGCTGCGGCGCTTGAGCCAGACTTTCTGGTGCTTTTTGTTCTGAACAGGCCGACACTAATAAGGCGGCACTTGCTACTGCTACGGTTCCCAATAGGTGTTTAATTGTCATCATTTTATAGTTCCTAAGGCAATTCTTGACCACGAGCAGTCACATAAAGTGCGTACCAGTGTTCTCGCGTTAACGTAACATTTGTGGCTTGAGCACTCGCGGCAATGCGAGCCGGATTAGTAGAGCCAATAATAGGTTGGATCCCCGCGGGATGGCGCATCAAGAATGCCAACAAAATAGCCTCTTTAGAGGATTGATACTCCGCCGCAAGTTTGCCCACCAACTCAGCAGTGCGTTGAATATGCTCTGGCTGAGAGGATACATCTCTGCCCGACAACATACCTTGGCATAAACTGCCCCAGGCTTGGATTTGAATGTTGTTCATCCGGCAGTACTCGAATGTACCTGACGTGAAACTCAGATCTTTCCCTTGAACATTGTTAGACAACACAACGTCATCGAGAAAATCGAGGTGCATTAAATGCAATTCTATTTGGTTGGCAATCAGTGGCATGTCTAGTGAGTTTTGCAGCAAACTCATTTGATGAAGGTTCTGATTTGAAACACCAAAATGTTTAACCTTACCCGCTTGTTTGAGGATAGAGAATGCGTCTGCTACTTCATCAGGCTCCATCAAAGGATCTGGACGGTGTAACAAGAAAATATCGATATAATCAGTGTTCAGTCGAGACAATATCCCGTCAACGGAATTGAGAATATACTCTTTCGAAAAATCAAATCGCTTAGGACCTTTGTCATCTTCAAAAATGATCCCGCATTTGGACTGGATTAGAATTTGTTCCCTTAGTGAAGGGCGCTCTTTAAGCACTTCTCCAAAAACTTGTTCCGCTTTGCCCATGGTGTATATATCAGCATGGTCAAAGAAGTTAATACCTGCGTCGAGCACCGCGTCTACCACCTCATGGGCTTGTTTGACGTGCTCTACTTTGTAGGGCTCATGGCCCCACGAACCGCCCAGACCCATGCAACCGTATGCAATGGGTCTGGCACCAGGGAAAGTTTGATTTAAAGGGAGTTTAGGCATGTTGGTTTCTTGTTAAGTCAACGTAAAAAACCATTTTAGTGACTTTATAACAAGAATACACTGAATACGTATGTACTCCTCTAAATTCACCTTTCTAATGATGAATCCTTTAAGTGTTGCTCTCGCTTAGTAATATCTTAAGTCCCCCACTTTGCCCCAAAATACCCGATAGGCGAACAAGGTATACGCGAAGATAATGGGGATGACTACTAAAGCGCCATAGAGCATAATTCTCAATGACTCGGGCGCGCTAGCGGCCTCAAAGATTGTCAGTTGTTGCGGTACTACCCATGGGTAAAAACTTAGCGCCAAACCAATAAAACTGGTGGTAAAAATGCAGACGCACAAGACAAAGGGTAACCAACAGCCGGCATCATCCTTGAGCGGCAATCGTTTCAATGTTGCATGGCCAATAACAAAAAACGCAAAGCACAACGCCGGGACCGTAGCAAATATGTAGGCCAAAGGCGGGTTGGTCCATCTTTCCAATACAAAAACGTTGATTATCGGGTTGGTAATACACACAGCTAATATGCCGACAAAACTTACAACACCTGTGATCCTTGCCCATTTAATCGCACGCAATTGCAATTCGCCTTCAGCTTTCATGATTAACCAACAAGCGCCGATTAATGCATAGGCCATAGTGACGCCAATTGCACTCAGTAACCCAAACAACACAGCGGTAAAAGAATGCTCGAAGCCCATAACAAACAACCCCAGCATATAGCCTTGAGACGCCGTGGCGACTAATGAACCAAGTTTAAATAATCTGTCCCAGCGGGCTTTATGCTCGGCGATCACTTTGGCGCGAAAATCGAAAGACACACCGCGCAAAATCAGGCCAATCAATAGAAAAGCTGTAGGTAAATAGAGCTCACGTAAAATGACATTGTGAGCACTCGGGAATGCTACCAACAATAAGCCTACAGCAAGCACTAGCCAGGTCTCGTTGGCGTCCCAAAATGGTCCGATAGAGGCAATCATTTTGTCTCTTTGGCCTTCATTTTCCATTGGCAAGAGCAATCCTACGCCCAAGTCGTAACCGTCTAACATGGCATAAAGCAATACTGAAAATGCCATTAAGACCGCGAATATCGTAGGTAATTGGCTATCTAAAATCATGCGGTAACCTCCTTCATTGGTTGCGGTTTGCTAGCAAGTTCTGAGAGCGAGTATTCCTCTATCTCGACAGACTTGCGAGCCATCAAGAATAGAGTTTTGATATAAGCAACCAGTAAAAATGCGTAAACAATCAAGTAAAGGGCCAGGCTAAAGGCGACATTTCCAGAGGGGATGTCAGTTACCGCTTCCGCGGTCGTGAGGACGCCATTAACTAGATAAGGTTGCCTGCCGATTTCGGTTACGTACCAGCCTGCTAACGTGGCAACCCAGCCAGAAAATGTCATGCCGACAAAAAACATCAGAAACCCCTTAGATAAGGTCTTTTTGCGCCACAATAAGAAACTTGCTACCCAGGCACTGAGTAGCATTAACATACCCAGTCCCACCATGATCCTGAATCCAAAAAACACAGGTTTGACGGGTGGATGCTTACCTTCAAATTCGTTCAAGCCAGGTATTTCACCCTCGGGATCATGTGTGAGAATAATACTTGCGAGTTTTGGGATAGCGATTTCCATGTGGTTTGTGCGCTGTTCCTCATCGGGAATCGCAAAAAGTAATAGGGGAGCACCTTTTGTTGTATCCCAAACACCTTCCATTGCAGCGACTTTTTGTGGTTGATGCTCAAATGTGTTGAGCCCATGCATGTCACCCATCAATATTTGTAAAGGCGCGATGATAGCCGCCACATATACGGCAGTACGCAGGGCAATGTTAGGCGCTTTTTTGTTATCGCCGCGCAAAACTCGATAGGCAGAAATACCGGCTATTAAAAAACAAACTGTCAGTCCAGAAGCCAACAACATGTGTCCTAATCGATAGGGAAAAGATGGATTAAAAATAATCGCGAACCAATCGACTGCGTGCGCCACACCGTCGCGCATCTCAAACCCTGTAGGAGTATGCATCCAAGAATTCAGAGACAAAATCCAAAACGCTGACATGCTGGTGCCAAAGGCGACCAGTAGTGTTGCGCCCGTGTGCACCCATGAAGGTACGCGATTTATGCCAAACAACATGATGCCAAGAAAGGTGGCTTCGAGAAAAAAAGCAGTCATTACTTCATAAGCCAATAAGGGACCGGCAATATTGCCCACTTTTTCCATAAAGCCAGGCCAGTTAGTACCAAATTGGAAAGACATAGTGATACCGCTCACCACCCCCAATGCGAAAGTCAATGCGAAGACTTTGACCCAAAACCGATAGACCCGCATCCAAACCGGATGTTTAGAAATATGAAACCGGACTTTGAAATACACCAAGAACCAACATAGGGCGATGGTTATGGTGGGAAAAAGTATGTGAAAACTAATGTTCGCTGCAAATTGAATGCGCGAAAGTAGCATTACGTCTGCCATGTTGCACCTCGAAAATTTAAGCTTGTTTACCTTTCATATTCAGCTGGATATTTTCACCAGAATGATGCGGTTAACGCGCTCATGAAAATGAAAGGTAAGCAGTCTTTGAACTGCCAAAGTGAACTAGCTGCTTTTTAAAAATTTGTCCTTCATGTCTAATACTTTGCCGACACCTGAACCCAGCTTCATCAACGTCTCAAGCTTTTCTGGACTTAATCGCTGGAGCTCTTCACTCCATTTGGTGATGTTTTCCAGCAAGTCGTGAATTTCCTGAAGCCGCTCTTGCGCATACTTCTCCTGCTCATTGGCGGGAGCGTCTAACAAAATGTCTCTAAGTAAGCTAAGGGTAGGGTCCATTTCCCGTTTGCGACGTTCTTCAAATACCTTATTCGCCATATCCCAAATACTGCCTAAAGCCTTGAAATAATCTTTGCGATCACCTTGAACATGATGCATTTGCACCAATCGCCACGACTGTAATTCTTTAAGGCCCATACTCACATTGCCACGAGAAATATTTAGTGCATCAGCAATTTCATTGGCGCTTAGTGGCGCTTCACTGATCACGAGCAACGCATACATTTGTCCAACCGTGCGGTTAAACCCCCAACGGCTGCCCATTTCGCCAAAGTGCATTACAAAAGTCTCAAGCATTGGAGTCATTTTCATCATCAGCTCTCTATGTCAGAATTTATTTTTCTGAAGTTTCAGTAATTTCTGAAAATTATAAACATTAATTGAGATAGATCAATATAAATCGGTTTGGTTTTGTGGTTGTGGGATCTCTTATTCGATGAAATGAGATCTCTTATTGTGTAATGCCCGTCTCATGGTGGTGAAATAAAAGTGAAAATTTACCTGAAAAAATCAATTTTGCTGGCAATACAGCAAGCATCGCAATACAAACGCCACCGCCCCGAAACAACTCGGCCGTTTTCAATATGCTTGCTTCGCGCTTTTTTGTCGATTTTGGGACTTAGATCATGAATTTACTTCACTTTACTGTGTAAAATCTTCCAACTGATGTTTTCCTATTCCGCCCCTCATTTATATGTAATTGAAAAATATAACAATTTGATCATATCAAGATCGGTTCTTAACTTGCATTAGCTTGCACATACCGATTTATAAAGAACATCAACATGAGCAAAATGAATACAAACGAAAAGCCGCAAATAGTGGTAACAGGTCCAGATTCGTCGGGCACGACAGCATGGCTTTTTACTTCACTGAGTATACGACTAGCTGGTGGAGTTCCAGTTAGAGTGACACCGAGTAAATTTGATCACTCTCTTGAGTACGATGGCTACGTTATTGGCGGCGGTTCGGATATACATCCTGAAAATAGGACCCAGTCGCCCCTTCCTAAGGTTAATCGCTCGATTTGGCTTAAAATCAAAGAGTCACTCATGTACCCAATGGAATTCTTAAGCCGCTTCACAAAAGGAAATTTTGACAAAGCCAGAGATGACATGGAAATTGCCTTCATCGACTACGCTATTGAGAATGACAAACCCATTCTTGGTATCTGCAGAGGACACCAACTTCTCAATGCAGCGCTCGGAGGAAGCATGTATACATCCACACTTCCTCTTTTAAAAGACAAACCTCGCATAAGGTCACCTTTTCCTCGCAAAGACGTCATTTACGTTAAAGACGATTCTTTGATTGCAGAGATCGCTGGAGATGACCCTATTCACGTCAATGCAATCCACTCCCAGGCTGTCGCTGAGCCCGCTGATGAGCTGGAGATCACTGCGAAAGAAAAAGCGGGGTTAAATCAGGTCTTGGAAAGCGCGAATAGTGATAAGGTGCTGGGCGTTCAATGGCACCCCGAATATCTTGTTTACATGAAAACGCATAGAAACATTTTTCGCTGGTTAGTCGAGGAGGCTAGAAATGAAAACCTCAAATAAACTTAAAATAAGCGCGTGTATTATACTCATCGCCAGCGTTGCAGCGGCCTACATTTTCACTCCATTAGGTGAGTACCTTTCCATTGAAAAGGTGATCGAGGTGACCAAGGACATCCCCGAAAGTCCGTTAACTGCAGGCTTATTCTTGCTTATATTTTTCGTCGGCGGCGCGTTATTGGTGCCTATTCCGCTCATGGCATTTGCGCTGAGTTTAATTTTCTCGACGTGGATAAGCGTTCTACTCGCTATTCCGGGCTTTCTACTAGCATGTTCCAGCGGCTACATCATCGGAAGGCTAATTGATGACGACACATTTGGAGATCGAGTCCAAGGCCACATTGATACGGTAAGTGAAAAAGTAGAAGACAAAGGAGCGTGGGCAGTCCTTGCCTTACGAGTCGCCCCTACGCCACCTTTCACAGTAACAAGTGTCATAAGCGGTATTCTAAAGATCCATCCGGCAAAGTATGCACTTGGGTCTGTGTTAGGGATCATGCCATTAGGGCTTAGCGCGATTTTCTTCGGAAGAGGCGCAATGGAAATGATGCAAAACCCATCGGGTATCGCGGTTTCCACACTTGTTGCGGCGGTGATTTTTCTTGTAATGTTTTTCGTGATTAAACAAAAAAAGCGCTCTTCTAGTTAGCTTCAATCGAGAGCTTTTGTTAGCCTGCAGATTAGTCCATGGGTTACTCAAAGACAAAAGTGACCAGCCAACTGAATATTTTCTTAATAGCTGGTCACTTTGGTTATCCTCGCCAAATTCTTTGAACGATTTTTCTGCATCGAACCGAAATCCCACATATACAAATCGTGCATCGCTAGTGTTTTTTCACCAATTTTGACCTCTCTAGAAAACTAAAATATTTATTAGTCCATCACGTTGAAAGCAGCGTTGAAAGTAACATCCATGGATGTAGTAACCTCAGAGTACTCGTAACGACATCACAACGTGGAAAACAACTCTAAACTAATCAATAAGGGAGACTGCCAATCTGAAAGGCTTTATCACGAGAGGAGTATGAGTTGGGCGCTTGTCTCATCACAATTTGGTCCTCATCCAATGAGAAATTTCATGAAGGATAATGGAACACACACAATCCTTAAAACACTATCCAAATTTGATTTTTGAATCAAAATTACAAATCTGTCAATCGAAAGAAAAAATTACATGTCGAATTGTAAAAACCTCTCTCAAGTCGAAGGAAGAAATGCCTCCATGGAAATTAATTTTATTTAAAACAATGAGTTAGATATTGGCACCAATATAGCAAAGGCTAATGGTGTTTAACTTCTCTTAATAAGGATAACCAATATGAAACGTTCAATTAGCTCGCTTTTTGTAGCCGCCGCTCTTTTAAGCTCTTCAGCCATTGCAAGTAACAGTTGGGAAGATTCAGCTAAAGATGCATGGATCGATGGTAAAGCTGAAGCGACTTTACTTTTAAATGGAAATCTTAACTCTTTTGACATCAACACTGACGTTAAAAACGGCACTGTCACCCTGACAGGCAAAGTTGATCGAGAAGTAGACAAAGCGCTTGCTGAAGAATTGGTCTTAAACCTTGACGGAGTAAAAGACGTCGAAAATATGCTTAGCGTTGTGGAAGAGGCCAGCAAAGACGCGGATGAAAGTGTCTCACAGTCGCTTCAAGATTCTAAAATTGAAACAGTTGTTAAGACCAAGCTTTTGTGGGAGTCAGAAGTACGGGGATTAGACATCGAAGTAGAAGTTGATAAAGGTGTCGTCACACTCAGTGGAAGTGTGGAATCTGACGCAGCCAGAGACTTAGCTGTCACATTGGCCAAAAATACTAATGACGTTGAAGATGTCGTCAGTAAATTAAAAATCCGGAATAGCTAAAAAACAATCTCTTTAATTATGTGCAGTATTAAATTTATTGAGTCCCTCTAGCGGGGGGCTCGCAATATGCCAAAATCAGGAGGGAAAAGTGTTTCGTACGCTTCGCATACTAAGAAGAACAAAAACCAATGAATTTAATGACGTTAACCATTTCAATTGGTTTACGCGATCTACTCAGGACAAACACTACAGTGACAAGTGTGACGAAATGCCTAATTTGCCTAGGCAATCTAATTCGCCAATTACTCGACCATTGAGGGGTTGACCGGAATGTCTGAACCTGCTTTGAAGCACGTTATTCAATTTCCAGTAAACTCTGATTCAAATAAGGTAGGGGTGAAACGGTTGACAGTTCTGATTGCCAGTTTAAACGACAGTCATGCCACTCGTCTTTTAAATGTTTTTTCTAAGGACTTCAACGTAGTGCGTTCAATCTCAGGTGAACAAACGCTTGGAATAATCTTAAGAGACCAAGTTGATTTGGCATTGATCGACACAAGTCTCACAGATATGTCAGCTATCTATATTTGCAGGCAGATTAAAAAGAGTCAGCTCTCATCTAATACTGATGTTGTGATTACCTCTCAAAAAGCGTCGCGTATCGACCACGATGCGGCCTTGATGGCTGGCGCGATCAATTGCTTTCTACACAAAATCTCACCTAAAGCCATTCATAGCAGAATCTCTGATCATTTGGCGCTTGTCGCTGAGAAAAAGAAATTGGAAGTTAGGTGTTGCGTAGACGGGCTGACCGGTTTGACCAACAAAATGCAATTTAACACTGTTTTAAACAAAGAATGGCACAGTGCCATGCGAGGGGAGTATCCCATTGCTATCGTGATGGTTGATATTGACAACTTCAAACTTTTTAACGATCGTTTTGGCCACCTTGAGGGTGATAATTGTCTGATTAAAGTGGCTAACGCCATAGATTCTTCAAAACGTCGTGAAGAAGATCTCACTGCGCGGTTCGGAGGTGAAGAATTTGTTATGTTGCTTCCCTTTACTGATCAAGAAGGTGCGTGCAAGGTCGCAAACAAAATTTTGGATAACGTCAGAAACCTGAATATCTCTCATAGTGAAGATTCGGCAATCTCTATTGTGACTGTCAGCGCGGGAGTTGCTTCGTGCAACCCCTCTTACACTGAAACAGAAAGCTTCTCTGCGCAGGACTTGTTGGCCCGTGCAGATATGAATTTATATCTCGCCAAAGACCGAGGAAGAAACCGATGTGTTTAAAGGTTGGAACGGTATTCTTTATCAATCGATTTCCACTGGAACGACCAAAACACAGTCCACCGCTGCTTGTTGTCACGAGTACAAACTGATGGCAAAAATGGCAATTAAATCCAATAAGCTTATCCCTGAATCGCGCAAAGAAAATGTCCCGCTGGTCACATCTGCGCTTTGTCTTGGAGCAAGCGCAAAAAGAGATAATATCGAAATAAAGGCATTTCTTGACAGCGTAATAGCTGAACCAAGAATTGCCGTTAAACATTGTCGCTATGATGACCTTTCTGATCCGGGAAACACCATGGAGCAACAAACATCAGGGGTGATCGCGTGTAACATACAAACCATTGTGGCACGCGCCATTGCAGTAGATAAATTTCATATCAAAAAGCACAACCCTCAGAAAACTTAATGTGCTTGTGAAAATAGGAATATGCCTATTATACCTTCCATTGATTTTCCCTTTTACAATGAATAAGAGATTTTCGCGCATACGAATTTTTCTCTTTTGATGAAATAACCCACTAAAACCGACAACCAATATTCCAGTCTTCAAGAGATCGCACGGTGGTTTCTCTGGTTTTTGTTTAAGAAACGGGCCAAAAGTGCAGTCTAATTCCCTGCAAACGCTTCCGCTGCCCCAAGGAAATACTTAATCCGATTCCGCGATTCGCCATTGCTAGCAAAATAAACAATCCAAAAAATATCAAAAATAATTCATTTATTTTGAGGGGTTTAGCCCGTTTACACGCTTAACTAATTAACAGCGCAATAATTTGGACCTTTTGGAGCGGGATATGAGAAATATTAGTACTCGAATAGTTAAATGGAGTTTAAGTCTACTGGTAGTTTGCCTTGTGGGCTGCAAAAATGACCCAGATATCGATGCTACTTTAAAAGGTCCAACTCTTTAGCTCTTGACGTGTTTAATCAACCCCCTTTGATTCTGTATTAAAATTGCGGATTACAACTCCGCGCAAGGCCTTGCGTTTTACCTGATGCTGGGTGAGTAACTGTTGAAATTCAACTTCGTCATAAAGCGGCTGTAAAAGGTGATTGTTTGCTAATGACCACCACTCTTTGCTGTAGGTCTCCATCCATCCCATTTTTAATGCGGAAGCCAGGTGCGTGAGCGCTTGTTGTTTGTTACCCATCTGAGCATGGATTTCTGAACGTGTGAATTCGGCCTCTGTTTTATCAAAAATTTCTTCTCTATTGAGAAAAAACAGTAGATCTTCAAATAGTCTTTCTGCGATATCTTGTTGTTGAAGTGATGATAACGTCGCGGCGTATAACAACATTTGCCGATAATTGTTAGGGGAAATATCCATGTGGGTGATTGAGTGGCTATTTCCCCAGTTGGGGTACAAATACAATAGGGTAGCTTGAGCCTGCTCAAATTTACCTGCTCGATATTGTGCGATAGCGCAGTCAAACCGGGCTCTTCGGTTGCCTGTTTGCCACAACGCGAAACGTTCGATGATCCGCAAAGCGGATTGTTCATCACCACTTTGAACTGCTGATATGGCGTTTAACGAAGTTCGAAAGTGGAAATGCTTTGGACCCATGTTTGCCAGAATACTGTTGGCCAAATCTTTTGCACCAATACTTAAGTAATTAAATACTAAGTGCTCGCAGTATTCGTCACTAGCACAGGTTTCGAACAGTTCCGTATTTTGTTTATGCCATGCAGACATCGATAAGATAGATTTTCTGCTGTAACGATTTATTCGCGAAGATTCCACATTCTTGGAAAAATAGTCAGGTTCCAGCGTTAACCCACTGTGAAACATTTTTTGTGCGGAATCGAAATTGCCCATTGAGAGAAGCTCAAATGCGAACGAGCGCTTTAAAGATGCAGAAAGGGGGTTAAGTTCTATCGCTTTGTTGAGGTGGTAAATCACTTCACTTTCACTACCAATTCGCCTTAACAACCCGCTATACCATTGATGCGTCGTGGCATTGTCATCCAACTCCAAAGATCGCAAAAAAGCGTTTTGTGCTTGTTGGTATAACGAGAGATCTTCCTGACCCGAGTTGCTCATGTAAACAGCCTTTTCGGTCAGCACTAAACCTTTTGCTGCCAATGCTGTAGGCGAATCAGGCTGAAGTGTCAGAGCCTTATTTAAGTGAGGTAGCGCCGCGTCGACAGACCTTTTTTCATCCCAATTTCCATAGATATGCAGAAGCTCATAAGTGATACCTAAGCCAACATGGGCATCAGCAAAGTTGGGTTCAACTTCCAGACTCCTTTTGAAATAGGTGACAGCTTTAGCCAAGGATTCTGGATTTCGTTGCCGCCAATGATACTGACCCATTAAATACCATTCGAATGCTTGCGCATTAATTGATCTGGTCGGTGATGAGACATTTCGAATTCCAGGTTGAATAATAGACTGGATATTGCCGCTGATAACATCCTGAAGTTCAAACATTCCATGACTTTCACCATCAAAGGTTTTTGACCATAGCTGCTGGCCGTTTTTGGTGTTGAAAATTCTTACATTGATTCTTAATTGATCCCCAGATTTTTGCAAGCTGCCGTCGAGCAGTGTATCAACTTGCAATGCCTGACCGATTTGAGTGGCATTATATTCTCCTCGATAAGTGAATGAGGAGTAACGGGATATCACTTTTAGAGATTTGATTTGAGACAGTTGGTTAATGATGGCATCAGACACTCCATCGGCAAAGTATTGATTGTCTTTGCCCTCACTCAAATCATCAAACGGCAGCACTGCGATAGAATTTATACTCAGAGGATTTGAAGGTTCCGGTTCATCAGAATTTGTGAAAAAAAGCAGTAACCCTGCTGCCAGTAAAACCAGCAATGCAGTATATAAGTACGGGATGCTTGAGCGATTGATGTTAGTCTCTTCAGGCTCCCCCACTTTTTTGGCATTAGCTATTAGCACATAGCCTACACCAGGTAGGGTTTTGATAAACGTGGGACTGCGGGCATTATCGCCCAGCGCTTTGCGAATTTTACTTACGGTGACAGACAAAATATCGTCAGTGACAAACTTATCTTTCCAGATGTGTTTAAAAATCTGCTCTTTTGTAACCGTCTGCCCTTGATGTTCGATCAAAAACTGCAACAGCTGCATGCTTTTGTTGTCGATGGCATGGGAACCAACATTATCCGAGATGGTGTTGGTCCTGAGGCAAATCTTCCATGGACCTAATTGATACTGCTGACGTTGTTCCAAGAATCCTTCCGAATTCCAAATGTAGTGATTGATTTAGAACGATTATACCCCTTTGCACAGAGCAATAAATATTTTCAACTTGCTGAACGGTTATTTGAGCCTGTTTATCTTCTTAAGCGACCGTATTTTGGAAGATTTTGGAACTTTTAAGTTGCTTTACTTTGACTCGACAGTAGCGTGTTTAAGCATATGTTGTATTCACATTAAACGTGCAAAAAACCAAGGAATGCTAATGATCTTCAGTTTTAACCCTAGGAATCTAATCAAAGTAACCGCTTTGTTGGCGCTTTACTTAAATTCGAGCTTTGTGGCATTTGGTGCGCAAGAAAAACATAGTCAGGCACCAAAAGCGACAGCCGAAGAAGCCAGAATAAAACATTGGAATGTGCCTGAAATTGAACGCAACTTCTGGGACATTCCTGAGTTAGAAAATGCGTTTTTTGATATCTCGCCAACCGACTATGATGACGGGATCCTTGTCGGCGATTTCGCTGATAAAAGCGTTGATGAAAAGAAAATTATCGCTTTGGCAGAGGAGATAGCTGACAAACAGCATGCAGAAGTAGACAGTTTGCTTATCGCCCATCAAGGCAAACTGGTATTCGAATCTTATTTTTCACGTGGCCGCATCGATTTGCCTCATCCACAATCATCCACTACAAAATCTTATACGGGCCTAGCCATTGGAAGGGCAATTCAACTAGGGTATTTGTCAATGGCGGATTTGGACAAACCTCTTGTTAGTTTTTTGAAAGGATTAGACCCGTCAAAGTTTTCCAAAGGCGTCGACAAAATAACGCTGCGTAATGCCATGGCAATGCAATCAGGGCTTCAAATCAGCCCTGAACAAATCGAAGAGTATCGAAAAAATCTTGATAATTTTGTTGGGATTAAACAAATACAGGCGTTTTTAGAAGACAGTGCAGAAATAACCGACGCATCCCAAAGTTTTGTCTATCAAGGTCTCAATCCGGATATGCTCATGTATGTTGTTGAAGCCGCAGTGCCAGGTTCAGCAGCCGATTTTGTTGAAAAAGAGCTTTTTCACAAAATGGGAATTGTTAACTATGACTGGCGCGCTGATCAAAGTGGGATGCTTGCAGCAGGTGGCGGTTCAAGCATGACGTCTCGTGACATGCTTAAATTGGGAACCTTGGTGATGAATAAAGGCAAGTGGAATGGCGAACAGCTGATTCCAAAGAGCTTTATTGAGCAATCAACAAGCAAAAATGTTCAACTCAGTGTAGAGCAAGTTCAGGATTTTTATTCGGGCGAAAACCTTTCAAACTCAGGATACGGCTATTTATGGTGGCAGACGGATTTGCGAGTGGGTGACAAGCAATATCAATCTGTTTCGGCACAAGGTGGTGGAGGCGTTACAATTCTTTTTGTCAAAGAACTTGATCTACTTGTGGTAGTAACCGCCCATGCTAGGCAGGCTTATTTACAAATGATTGCTGAAAAGGTGTTGCCAGCGTTTATTACTTGAAATCGAGAAAATTCAGTAAGTTAAATACCGATATAAAACGTCAATATAAAAAATCTACTGAATGTTCCGCTTCGTAGCGCTTCGGGCTATGTTTCGTTCAAACCTTCAATCTGTATCTAAGGAGCTGAGACAGTTTTACATTCCTTGTCGGTAAAAATGTCTCATCTTCATTCTCTTTGCCTTTCAATAAAATAAAAAAGTCTTAAATTACAATGTTTTAATTTCATGCTTTTATTGGCGGGCATCTTGCACTAGATAGGTTCAGCTACTTAAAACAGCTTACAAATCTGAAAACTCGCTACACATCCATTTGAAGCGAAAACATAGGAAAAATGATGAGCAATATCATAACAGGTTTATTTAACAACGCATCCGACGCAACGTCAGCTATCAGCGTTCTTGAATTTAAAGGGATAAGTCCAAACGATATTTCACTTATCGCTAATGACAAAATGAAAAAAGTCATTTTTGCCATGCTTGCAACGATCAATGTCAACTTACTCGAAGGATAATTTGACTATGATTGTTAAAGGATTATAAGTTGTACGAGCTAAATCAAGCATGCTTATTTGCAATAGGGTGTTAAATTGAATTTAACCGATATTCTAGAGAAAGTTGCCAACGATACTTCAGGTGATAGCACAACAATAAACGATGTTGTTGCTCAATTTGAAAGCCGGGGTTTTGGACCGCTCCTTGTCGCACCAGCATTGGTAGCTGTGTTACCCACAGGCGCCATACCAACGGTCCCTAGTCTGTGTGCGATAACAATAGCCTCAATTGTGATTCAGATAGTCGCCGGTAAAAAACATCCGTGGTTGCCGAATAAACTAAGTAAACTGGAAGTAAGTAGAGAGAAGCTGAAGGACAGTGTCGAAAGATTCAAACCTTACACTAGAAGGGTAGACAAGTTATTTAAACCGCGACTTACGTTTGTCACAAATTCAGTAGGTCGCCGAGTTGTTTCAGTTATAGCCGGTCTTACGGCACTAATGATGATACCTCTTGAACTTGTACCTTTTGCTGCGGCCTTACCCGGTGCAGCGGTTATCTTTCTAGGCGTCGGATTAAGCACTGAAGACGGACTAATGTCGATAGTTGGCATGTTTATCTCAATTATCAGTGGATACGTCATATATACCCAACTTTTGTAAACGAGTCATTGCTCCAACATCACCTTTGATCGTTCACGAAGTTAGGACGTTAAATCACCCTACTCTTGATGGGAAAGTTTTGAGTTCCTTGCTGGAGACACCAAGTTCATCAATCCTAGATTATTTCTAAATGTGACTTTCCCTTGCACTAAAAGTCTTTCAAGTTCTTAATTAACCCAAATCCCGGATAAGCAACGCCTGTAAGCACCGCTATTTATCCCCCTATCTTCGTTGTTCATTATGCGTTTAGTGCGACTAGACAACATAATTCTCGCCTTGATAAGGGAAAAAATCACGGCACTTACCTATTAAAAACCAATATCAAAATGACGATAGCTTCTATGTCATTGATAAAGCTTTAAAACTAAGCTCTTCCGACATTTCTTATCCAGAATTGGGGTTAATTAGAGCAGGTAGGCACAATCGTTAGATCGGGAGAAAAACCTTGGAAGCCTTGCAATTGGTTGTTGTGGCATTCGACCATTAGAAAAAGTAGTAGGCCAATCAGGTTTCGAGTTAACACTAGATATCTTCCGTGCCTATCCGTTCTTTTTGGGATAGTCAATTTTATAACAAAGGAGAGCTTTAATGATTATCTGTATGATTACTCCGAGACGACTAACCGCAACCCCAAATCATTTTCGATTTTTTGTGCAAAAGTATCGGCGGTTAGTTTGTTTCTTGAGATAATTTCTATTCTTGAATCTTCGGCACTGCTTAGCTGACTCTCTTCATATGTTCCGTCGACTACGTTGAATTCCACTAAGCCTTTGTCTGTTATCACAACTGCTTTGAGTCGTTCCACATTTACGGCTTGGAATACTTGCTGGCATATTTTGTAATCAAAGATTTGATTGGCCGCGCACAACCAGCCCCGTGAATAATAACCTTCACCACTGTTATTGACTCTGATTGTCCCGTTTTCTGGCGCTACCAACTCTGAAGGGGAAGACTTAGTGCTCGTATGATGATGGGCCTCGTTCTCATTAATATCGAATTTACTCGGCTGTGCTAACAAATTGTCATCAATGCTTCCTCGGTTAGATTCCACAACTGGCGTTGATGCAATATCCAGTTCATCCATGTATGCCCGCAATGCAGGTTTGTAGTCGCTTGTATACAAATCCGATTTGGTGACTACCACAGTGTCAGCAATCTGCATTTGTTCGCGAAACGTAAGGTGATTTTTCCATTTCTCATTTTCGAGTTTTCTCACATCGATGAGCGTCAAAGTGCCTTGCACATTTAATACATCTTTGTAGTGCTCTTGAGTGAGAGTTTGCAGGACTTCTTTTGGGTGGCCTAAACCTGTTGGTTCAATCAATAAACGTTGCGGTTTTGCCTTGGAAAGTAGCAGGTTCATCGCTATCTGCATGGGCAAACCCGAAGTACAACACATGCATCCGCCTGGCACTTCTTTGATAAATATCCCATCTTCCGACGTCTCACCTGACAAAAACGCGCCGTCAATGCCTACTTCACCGAACTCATTGACCAGTACCGCCCAACGTTCATTTTTAGGTTTGTTTTTTAACAGCGAGCGAATAACCGTGGTTTTCCCTACGCCCAATGCGCCAGTGATAATGTTGGTGGGTACATGTTTAACCAACTGATTTTACCCTGTCCCATGGTCCGGTAATCGCGAGCGTCATCGTAGGTGAATAAAGGTTAACAAACATTGTTGAACCATCGGGAGAAAAGCAAGCACCAGCAGGTTCAGTTTGCCAGCGGATCTTGGCAATATCATAGGTTTTTCCCGAGGGCGTGATACCCTTAAGATGATTATCAACCGGATCTGAATATTGATCTTCACAGACGACCAAATGACCATTGGGTGCGATGCATAAATTGTCACCAAAATTAAAGCTTGAAGGGTGCTCGCTCTCTAAGAAAAGGCTCAGTGTTGGTGTGTCACCTTTGAGCGAATACCGCATGATTTGTCCCAACTTTTTCGCGCCACCACTTGTGCAACAGAAATACAGTTCACCTTCGCCGAAAATGATCCCCTCGCCTCGGGCAAACAGTGCCGCACCTTTTTGATAACCTCGTTGACGCAAATCATCCAGGGGGCTCTCGACATCATCGAGATCTACCCAGTCGCAGGAATAATCTATGCCTTTGGACATTTGCGAATCGTGCCAATTGCGACTATCAAATTGCGGTTTTTGCTTTATCACTAATGCTTGTAACTTCCCACCTTCATGCAATAACCGGGGCTTGTCAGGAATAAATCGGTAGAACAAACTGTCGTTGCGATCTTCTGTTAAGTAAACGATCCCAGTAGCCGGGTCAACACAGGCGGCTTCATGATTAAACCTGCCCATCGCTTTTATTGGGTTGGGATCTACTAAGCCTGTGGCTGTCGCAGGGACTTCAAACACATAACCATGATCTTGGCCGATCTTATCTGAAGCTCTGTCTACTGATTCTTCGCAGGTAAGCCAGCTTCCCCAAGGTGTAATTCCTCCTGCACAGTTTCGGATTGTGCCCAACAGCGACATAAACTGCTGTTCGACTTTTCCGCTTTTAATATTATAAATGATGGTGGATGTGCCGCCTGCGAGGGGGCGCCCCTGTGCATCGACATCGTAAGCATGACTTATCTGTTTGTCATTAAACGTGACCGGCCATTCCTTGTTATGTTTGGGTTGAAGCTCATGGTTTCGAATCAGCGCAACGCGATCCTGGTCCAGTCCTATACAACCCATCCCATCCGCGCGGTCCGGCACGGAAAGTCCATCGGTCATTGCGTCAGCCAATTTTGAAATGACTCGATACGAAAATCCTGCAGGCAAATCCAGAACCCCTTCGGGGTCTTTTAGCAGCTCACCAAATCCTGTGCTTTTTGAGCCAGCGATGGCAAAAGGATGATGTAATTGCAAAGCCAACCCGCCTAAAGCGGTAGATAAAATGCCTTTATTAAATTGTCTGCGCGTTAACATAAGATTTCACTTCACTCGATGAATTTACCATGAGCCATACATTGGGTTAGGCAATAAGAAAAAGGTCTTGTTCAATTCTAAAAGCAGCGCATCGATATCTGCATGCTCTTGGGTCACTTGAGAAAAATCTTCAATATTGTCACCTATTTGCATAATGATTGAATGACTGGTTTGCCAATTCGTCGACATGTGTTCGGGGTTAAAGCACGTTGGCTTACCCCTGCTAATATTTGAACGGCGTAAATCTTTGTCATTGACAAAGTTTTGCCCATCTATCGAATCTATATCGATTTGAGAACGTCCCATCAAACAGGTATTTTGGAAAGTCAGCGGTAATTCTAATGCCAGTAAATTGCGCCATGTGTGCGCATCCAATCTTGCTTCTCTGTTGGTTACCAGTGCCAGTTTCCCGCCTTGCGCAACGACGTCTTTCATGAACTCAGCTGCGCCAGGAGTGAGTGTAGCTTGCTCGGATTTTACCCACTGTGCCCACGACGTCGGAGTGTAGCTTTTGCCTGTCTTATCTAACCTAACCTGATAAGCGCTGTTGTCTAACACGGTTTCGTCGATATCCATTACGACAACCCAAGGCGTACCAGGTTTAACAATTTGCTTCAACGATTGTCTAGCTTGCTGATAAACGGTGCGGGTTAGCGCCTGATACTCTTTGGATGTGGTGAGCCACTTAACTGAGTTGGTGAGATCCAAACTGTTTTGTGTCACCTCAGAGACAATGGCGCAGTGGTCACTTAGCATGGCATCGACTTGCATGTTGTCAAATGAGACTGATTGAGTCTTGAATTGCCAATCTGCAGAGTTGAGGTTGCCAGCGAAAATATGATCAATGGGAGCAGGATAGTAGGGATGGCAGCCTATAAGCTGAGCACCCGTATTGATTAAGCTGTTGCGGTTGCCATTTTTGTCGGTAAGTAGAGCCTGCGTTAGATGATTGTAGGGCGCCGATAATCGGTGATTAAAATCGCCGACGATAAAGTACGGAGCACCTTGTTGTTCTTTTTGATCGACCCAAGTTTCTAATATCGGAGCCTGGCGCGAGAATGTCTGGCATGCGTCCGAATCTTTGCGAGAGTAATTATCAACAAAGCAGCCGCTTTTCATATGCAGATTCAACACTGAAATAGTCGATGCTGCTGAATTTTTAATTGTACTAGTTTGTACGTCAATCTCCAGTCCATAGCGTAATCCACGAGAATCCAATCCGAACTCACTTAGCTGTTGGACCTTTTTAACATCAAAGCTCTTTCTCACCGCGAAGGCTACTTTTTGTTGGGTTGAAGAAAACCCTGACCCTCGACATTCGTATGACTCGCTGTCGGGACGTTCTGACACTATGATGTGCCATTCGCTTGCAGGGAATAGCAAGTCCACGGCTTCGTAAGACGCTACTTCTTGCAAGCCCACAATATCTGCTTTTAAATTGCGCGCGTATGCTTGTAAAGCCGCCAACTCCTCTTCAGTCCTTGGTCTACATCCCTGGTCGATCGGATAGGCAAGGTGTTCCACATTCCAGGTTGCAATACGTAATGCAGTTTCATTTGGAATGGTCGGTACAAAGGTTTCTTCTGCCTTTTCTGGCGTAGAGTAGGGTGTTGTATTGCATCCCAACAACATTGCGCTCATTAATGTCGCACCGATGAAGCTGAATCCGTTGTACCGAGTCATGTTGAATCCTCAATTAAATCGTTTGTAGTGATTAAAAATAGCCTTTAATCCCAACCGCAAGATTGCGACCAGGACGAGGGGCATCGTCTTTGATAAACGAAGTGTGTACACGTGCTGGCTGATCCGTTAGGTTTTCACCTCGAAAATATACAGCCATAGATTGGTTGAATATAGGTAAATCGTAACTAACGTGAACATCGACCAATGTGTAGCCATCAGTGGTTGTTTCAAATTGAGCTATTCTATTTTGAGACTGATAACGGGTAATTTCCAGGTGCGCGCTAAGAGATTCGTTTTCGTAACTCAAATGCGTACCAAATCTCAGCGGCGGTGTACGCGGCAGATTTTCGCCATCTTTCAATCTTGCACGGACAAAGTCTGAAAAAACAGAGGCGTTAAAATTATCATTAATCTGCCACGCTACTTGTGCTTCAAAACCATTTAACACAACGTCATTCGTTTGAAACAAGAAAATTGGTAACTCATCAGAATGCTCGTCATGACCATGTTCTTCTTCGCCATGCTCATCTTCGTGCTCTTCTTCATGTTCCTCATCACCATGATCATGCCCAGCCTCAGCGAACAGACCTGTATCTATTTGATAATAATAATTGTCTACTTGATTGTAAAAGAGATTAAAAATAAACCCTACATCGCCCTGGGTTTTTCTTAAGGTTAAGTCAATATTGTTAGACGTTTCCATATCGATGGACGCTCCCGACAATCCAAATTCTGCATGCCCTTCGTGATCTTCTAGTGCAAATAAAGCTCCCACTTCGTAGGTACGAGTTCCTATATGTGGACCAAAAGAGAACAGTTCCGACGCCGAAGGTGCCCGTTGTGCTCTGGAGACTGCCACACCGAGGTTATAACCTTGTTTAACGTCCCAAACGAAACCTGCTGAAAGGCTTATCGGCGTATAGCTCCGATCTTCAGCAAAGACTTGTGCCTCGCCTTCTCCGCCATGTTCATCCTCATGTTCGTCGCCACGTTCAACGTCATGGGAATGGACATCGGTGACGGGCAATACAACTTCATTAGCCGTTATAGAAACACGTTCAACCCTTGCGCCTAGTTGCAGCAAAACGTCTCCAAAATGTCTTTCTTCCATTATAGAAAGTGCAAACATTTCAGTTTCAGATGCCGGTGTAAAGGCTTCGCTTCCCTGGGCTTCCACCTCGCTAAGTTTATAGTGGAAGCTTACCCCACCGTTAAAATGCGCAACGGTTTTGTGCAACGCGTCTAAGCGCAACTCGTAGGTTTCATTTTTAAAGGTTGTGCCAGCTGACCCATCTTCAATTTCAGAGTGTTTGTAATCGGTGTAACCCGCACGAAAATTAATGCTGTTGAACAGCGCATCTTTAAGATTCAATTCACTGACTAAATGAATTTTGGTTTGCTCTAAGTCAGCGAAAACCTCTTCTTCACTGTGTTCTTTCTCTCCATGGTCTCCTTCTTCATGTTCTTCGTGATGCCCTTCATCGCCATGACTGTGGCCGGGAATGCCGTACTCGCGATCAAACTGTTCCACTGCAATACCAACAAAGCCGTTGGACATCAAATAACTCGTGCCCAGGGTAAAGCCCGAAGAATCCTCAGAGCTATTGGCAACTGAAAATGTCTCCTCGTGCTCCTCTTCTTTGTGTTCCTCCTCCTCATGTTCATGTTCACTTACTGCCGTCACAGGTATGTCATAGTCGTTGGACTTTCGGAAGAATCCGTCAGCATAAAAGGCCAGGTTTCCTGTGCCTGTTGTGAGGTTAAAAGATCCCAGGTTCTGGTCGTCCACCGAACTGTGTTGCAACAACCAGTCTCCGGATAGCTCATTGTCCTTTGGAATACGCTTATCTACGATATTCACCACGCCACCAATAGCGCCACTTCCATAAAACAGGGTCGCGGGCCCTCGAAGCACTTCAATTTGCTCCGCCGTTGAGGCTTCGGATGTTACAGCGTGATCAGGCCCAACACGGGAAACGTCACTGACGTCTAGGCCGTTTTGTGCAATCAGCACTCTTGGTCCGCTTAAACCACGAATGATTGGTGTACTGGCCACTTTTGCGTGAAAATTTGTGTGTACGCCAGGTACATTCTCGAGCGTATCGCCTAGCGTCGCTGCAGTTTGACGTCGTAGAGCGTCTCCACCGAGCACTTTAACTGGAATTGCTGATTCCATCGAAGATAAATGAATAGGACTTGCAACGACGTCGATAACGTCAATCGGGCTGCGTGAAAGTGTAAAAGTTAAACGGCTAGTTTGGCTCTGTGTCAATGTGACATCTTCATGCAGGTGAGAATACCCCGCGGCACTGATATGCAATTCATTGATACCCTGCCTCATATCAATTATCTCAAACTCACCCGTTTCGTTAGTAAAAACTTGTATATCTGTGCCTTCTAATTCAATTTTAGCTTTCGCTATGGGAGCACCATCGGCACTGGTCACTTTTCCTACCAGCGTTTGAGCTGCAACAGAGGGTGCGAGACTCAAGTTAACAAGCGTGGCTAATATTGTGAATTTTTTCATCATACTCCCAAATATTATGTTATGTTATATTGTAACTTTTATAATCAAATGAGATGTTATATTATAACAATTGCTGCGGCAATGATTTTTAGAGTGTGATGGGTATTGAAATGAGAAATTTAAAACGAATAGCTATGACAGTTGCTCTTGCGCCTTTGATTATGTTTGGGTCGCTTGAGTCGAAAGCACAACCTCATGTACACGGCAAGGGCACGCTATTTATTGCGCAGGATAATAGTCTTTGGCAGTTGCAGTTCACGTTACCTGCATCAGACATCTTCGGTTTTGAACATAGGCCTGAAACTGAAGAGCAAAAGGCGGAGGTTGTTCAAAGAACGGCAAAGTTAAAAAACGTCGAAAACCTAATTTCATTCTCAAAAACGTGCCGACTTGTTGATCATCAAGTCGAAATCCCTGATGAATTTAACGTTACAGGCATTAATGAGCATAATCATCATAAAGCTGACAAACACAATCACCATGGCCATAATAAACACGACGACCACGGCCATGAGAAAGAGCACGACCATACTGATGTTGAAATTGTCAGTACATTTGATTGTGCAAAGGCACTTACCCAAATTGAACTCACCATTTTTAACTCATTTTCCAGCCTCAAAACCCTCGAAGCGCTTTGGGCAACTAATTCAGGACAGGGCAAGCTTGAAGTGTCAGCCACAAGCCCGACAGTAGCACTTTGATGAGTACAATGATTCATGGCTCAACGACGATAGCGCAGGCAACAGCGCTAGCAACAATACGTGGTAAAAAACTCACAAAAAAACGAACTAAGGTGATGGCATTGTTGATAGAAGCTCAAAAGCCTCTTTCCGCTTATGAAATCACAGACATTTATAATGAAATCTATCACGAACATATTATTGCCATGTCCGTCTACAGAATCTTGGATTGGCTGGTAGAAGAGCATTTCGCACACCGACTCAATTCAGTGCACAAGTATGTGGCTTGCCACAATGAGCAGTGTATTAGACAACCCGCCTTTTCCATTTTCATCATTTGTAAGACGTGTCAAATAACCATAGAAAACCATGCACCGGAACACTTGCAAAGAGAGCTACAAGAACAGATATCTGGATCCCAATATTCCAATATTTCACCCCATGTTGAACTGATGGGCGTATGCCAGCAGTGCATTGATAAGCAAAAAACAGGAGACTCAAAACATGCATGATCGCCCCGCCGATATTGCCGACAAATCCGCAATTATACTTTCTGGCTTATGCATTGTTCATTGCCTGCTACCTATATTGTTGTCGCTGATAGTCCCTTATTTAGCGGGCCTTGCTTTTTTGACTGATGAAGCGTTTCATTTGTGGACTATGATTTTTATTGTACCCATTAGTGCGTTTGCTATTGGCTGGGGGTATTACCAGCATCGAAACTCCGTTATTTTAACCTTGGCGTTGGTTGGGTTAAGTATGATTATTGTTGCTGCAACAGTTGGCCATGACTTGTTGGGGCATACCTATGAAGTGATGATTACGGTTGTTGGGTCATTGTTCGTCGTGTACGGGCATATTAAAAACATTCAACTCCGAAAGAACCTGTTGATGTAGGTGTACCGAATATTTCTAAATAATGGTCAAACTGCTTGAATAAAAATCCCAGTGTATTTACACACTGACCAGTGTCACCACACTAACGCGTGTGTTTTCTAAAGGTATCTGGCTCACCGTTAAATTCTTTTATCTGTGCAACGTCCATTGAGTACGCAGAGGTACCCATGAGGTCCTCAAATAACTCAATCTTTAATTTTCCCTTTATTGTGTAAGCTTGGTTGAGATCAAAGTTGCTAAACCCAGGCTCAAGTCGAATGAAGATGATTTGGTTTGGAGGAGGGGGGGGGAAGTGGATGCAGGCGCCAAAATATGGCACTAAGAAAATATTTTTTGGTTGCCTGTTTGGATAAAAATCAACGGGGACAATAAAACCAGGCAGAGAAACAGATTGCCCTTCCAATATGCTCACCGTGTTGCTTGAAATCATCGCCTGTTTGTATTTTTCATCATTCGCAGACTCAATGGAGTTGAGAATCTGTGCGACCATGTCGGTTACTTTGACTGCATCTTTGGCCTGATATTTTGACAAAACCTCTCGCTCTTGCTCGGGGATCAATTCTTCCCAGCGCTTTGAGCTATATTCCATCGTTTCACTCGACCCGTGAGGCTTTGCAGTGTAGACAACGGTAGTAGGTTTAAATGTCGCGACGATATCATTGGAATGCTTTGCCGTAAAGAACCCCAAAAATGCTGCAATAACCAGCATCAGCAGTGTTGCAAAAGCAGCCTTTACGCTCATGAGATAGGAAGAATATGGTGGCCTTTAACCTTAGCTCGCATTCACGACTATCCGTTGTTGGTTAAAATGTGGTTTGCCATTGTCAGAGGCTGATACATTGACCATTATCACATGTTGCCCCTTACTCTTTGCTTGAAATTGCAATTCAATATCGCCACGCAGTTGAGTAATATTCATAGTTTCTTCACTTAAAAGTGTGACTTGTTCACTTGGGATGAATTCAAGCTTGATTCGCTGATAGCGAAGCGGCGCCTTGTATTCGATTTCAATGCTTGACGGAGTTCCCGCACCAACGTTGATTTCTTCTTTGTGGTCCACGCTGAGCGATTGAACCGCTTTACTCATGTTCTGAGTTCGAGCTTGCATGTTCATGTGACCAAAAATGCCGAAATTGTCAGCACCATGCCATTCGCAGGCGTTGACTGAAACCGAATGCGACAGTATGACGAGTGAAGCAAGAACGCATTTTTTAATCATAAGCTTATACCTAATATGGCTCTACATTGGCTAATCTGAGGCCATATGCAGAGGTGCCTAAATCAGTCGAGACTGTCTCTATATATATTTCGCCTTCGAACCACATTGGGTTAGAAAGATCTCGCACTTCAATACCTTTGGACCATTTGCCAAAAATTATTTGGTTGGGTGGAGGTGGCGGAAGATGCAAACAGGCGCCAAAATATGGAACAATAAAAAACTCAACCACTTCGCGCTTTTCATTAGTTGACAGCGGCACAATAAAACCAGGAATTCGAACTTTGCGGCCATCAAACTCTGCGATAACTCGCTCGGATTTCAAAACTTCGTTAAAGCGTTTTGCTTTTGCGTCCATTTCACTTTTTTGTGCGAGTGTATCTAAGTTGTCGTCTTCACTACCATCTTCGATGTTGAGTAAAAAATCAGGTGGATCAAGCAACACGGCCAAATCTTCCTCTGGCATCAGCTCGATCCATTCAATTTCTTTAAATTCGACATTGGATGCACGAGCAAAAGCACTGCTAAGTAGCAGTGCTACAGGTAATATGAATCCAATAACAAAACGATACTTAGACAAAGATTTTTTCATTACAATTCTGATCCTAAATACACTTTATGTTATAACATAACGAACGTGATGTAATCAATTGACGACTCATCAACTAACCAAATAGGCAGAGTTAACTTATGCCAGAAAAATCACAAAACGCGGTAAGCATGAGCAATCTTGTGTTCAGATATCCCTCATCGCCTTCGGTTTTGCACTGTGAAAATTGGTCGCTACCAAAAGGCGAACGAGTATTTCTGTATGGCGACTCCGGTAGCGGCAAGTCAACATTACTTAGTTTGTTATCAGGGATCACTCAACCTAGTAGCGGAACTATTTGCCTTGGCAACACATGTTTAAACGATCTTCCATCAGCTCAACTTGATCAATATCGGGCCAATAACATTGGGGTAGTGTTCCAACAATTTAATCTCATTCCCTACTTGAGCGTCTTGCAAAATGTTCAGTTGGCAGCGCATTTTGCACAATCATCTGAGGTGTCAGCAAGTCGACTCACGCCCATGTTAGAAAATTTGAAGTTGTCGAGTGATCTGCTTGAAAAACAAGTTTCCCAACTTAGTGTTGGTCAAAAACAGCGCGTTGCGATAATGCGTGCACTGATCAATTCTCCGGAATTGTTATTGATCGACGAACCCACCTCTGCTCTGGATGCAAACGCACGAGATGGCTTTATGCAAATGTTGATGTCGATGGAAGAAACACAGCAAACATCAATGATATTTGTAAGCCATGATCAAGCACTAAGAGGTTACTTTGACCAACAGGTAGCCATTGACAATATATGCCATTGGAGCAAAGACACGCAGGGGGATGCATGTTAAGAGTTGTTGCATGGCGAAGTTTACGAAGTCGGAAAAAAACGGTCATCTTGACCTTTCTATCGCTGTTGGTCAGCATGAGTGTGTTACTAACGGTTGAGCATTTGAGAGCCCAGGCTAAAGATAGTTTCAATCGCTCTATTTCAGGGACCGATCTGATTGTTGGAGCACCCAGTGGAGAACTAAATCTGCTACTTTATGCTGTGTTTAGAATGGGTAACCCAACTAACAACATCAGTTATGCCAGCTTTGAGATGCTCGGCGAGCAAAAAAGTGTCGCCTGGACTATCCCAATTTCGTTAGGGGATTCCCACCGAGGTTTTCGCGTGCTTGGTACTTCTGGTGACTACTTTACGCATTTCAAATATGCGCAAAATCGCACATTATCTTTTGCAAATGGTGAGCCGTTCAGTCTGCTATTTGATGTGGTATTGGGAGCAGAAGTTGCTAAATCTTTAAGCTACGAACTAGGCGATGAAATTGTGATTTCCCATGGCTTAGGCGCAACCAGCTTTCACAATCACGATAACGCGCCTTTTACCATAAAAGGCATACTTGAACCTACAGGTACGCCTGTAGACAAGACGGTTCACGTGAGTTTGGCTGCAATTGAAGCTATTCATTTGGCGCCTTCTCAATTGACTCAAATTGTTGAGCAACAACAATTTGATGTATTAGAGCCTTCGACTATCACTGCGGTATTGGTAGGGCTTGATAACAAGTTTGCGACCTTCGCTTTGCAGCGGCAACTTAATAATTACCCTAATGACCGTTTAATGGCAGTTTTACCGGGTGTTGCCATGACCCAACTATGGCAACTGATGGGCAACGTTGAGAACATCTTGCGAGTAATTGCTGCTTTGGTGTTGCTGTCTTCTTTGTTTGGTTTGGCCACTATGCTACTTGCTTCGATGAACGAGCGCAGCACAGAAATTGCGGTTTTGCGTACTTTAGGCGCTTCGCCATTAACTCTATTTCAGTTGATTGTCTATGAGGCTCTATTGGTCGCGATACTGGCCTTTGCTGCCTCTTATGCTTTGGTCTCAGCTGCGCTGGTGGTTTTATCAGATTGGCTTTCCCAAAGCTATGGCTTGTTCTTAAGTGCAAACATTTTCTCAAGTGAGATTTTAATTTTGGCGGCGCTCATTTTTGTGGCCGTTATAGTCGCGGCCTTAGCGCCAGCAATCGACGCTTATCGCCGTGCATTGCAAACTCAGCTTTCGGGCTGAAATTTAAGTCAGTTTGCTGGTGGGCGTTGTGTGAATTCGAAACGCCCACTCACTTCTTTGCACCTTATTTGTGCTTGTTGACGTCAGTCCGTCAGTTTACCCACGTCTATTCGCCTTATTTTTGAATATCTCATTGAAATAACTATTGATGCTGATTGTTGTTACGTTATAACATAAAAATAGTAATGTTATAATATAACAGTAAAGGCATCCATGACTAACGTTAATCAGAATGAGGTGGTGATAGAGTCTCAATCCATCACGGTCAAAATTCAAAATTCAACAATTTTAAGTGACTTGAATTTTAAGGTAGCAAAGGGCGAAATCTATGCGCTTTTGGGCGGCAATGGAGCAGGTAAATCTTCAACGCTCAAAACGTTTTTAGGGTTCAATACGCCAACAAGTGGTCGCGCAATTATAGATGGACGAGATGTTAGCCAATCTTTGGATATGGCGAGAAGTAAAACAGCCTATTTACCCGAAAACGCCACACTTTATCCTCACCTTACGGCAAAAGAAAACGTCGAATATTTTTTATCATTAGCAGATATCAACAAATCATTGGAAGATATCGAAGCGGCTTTTGAACGAGTTGCCCTGCAAAAGGACGCGTGGGAGCGACAATTGCAAACCTACTCGAAAGGTATGCGCCAAAAAACGGCTATCTCATTAGCAATATTGCGTGAAGCACCAATATTTCTATTGGATGAGCCAACGTCTGGTTTGGATCCCGTCGCGATTGACGAGTTTAATTTTCTGGTAAAAGAGTTGGCGTCATCTGGTTCAACTATCTTGATGGTGACCCATGATGTCTACGGCGCCTGTCAAGTTGCTAATCGAATTGGCTTACTGCGGGCAGGGGAATTAGTTGGCGAGTTTGAAGCACAAGATAACCATCGCATAGATACTGAGCAAGTGCATGCTGCATTCGCACAAAGGCAATCTTCATGAGTGCGCAGTTGAATACCGTCATGTCGTCAGTCTGGTATGTCGCGAAAGACGAGTGGCGATATTGGCTTCGCTCAAAAGTCGCCATATTTGTGCTCGCCATTGGCCTGGTACTGACTTTGTCGTCAGTTATCAAAACTGCATTTACGATGCACGGGCTGAGTCACGACCGAAATGCAATGCAAAATCTGTCTGAAGAGACTTTTATGGAGCAACCAGACAGACATCCTCATCGAATGGTCCACTATGGTCACTACGCGTTTAGGACTCCTTCGCCACTAAGTATATTAGATCCGGGCATAGACGCGTACACCGGTAATTCTATTTTCTTGGAAGGACATAGGCAGAACAGCGCGATGTTCGCAGATCAAAAACAGGGAACGGGCCTAACCAAACTCGGCAACCTGTCTCCTGCATTTATCGTGCAAGTGCTCGCGCCTTTATTAATTATCTTGATCGGCTACAGCACCATGAGTCGAGAAAGAGAGTCCCAAACTCTCGCTTTTTTAGTCGCCCAAGGTACATCTATATATACCCTCATTATGGGTAAAATTTTGGCCCTATTTCTTGTTGTGTGTCTTATTACATTACCGCTGGCTCTTTCGGGGATGTTGGCTATTTTTCAAGGTGAAAGTCTATTCATAGTGTTGGGCTTTCTGTTCGGATACGTTTTTTATCTGCTTGTTTGGGTGTTGATTGTTGTATTCCTTTCAACGTTGGTATCTAAAAACAATGAAAGCTTCACCGCGCTCGTATTTGTATGGATATTGTTATGCATTGCGATGCCGAGAGTAGCAAGTACGACCGCATCGGTATCTTCACCGTCGGCGGGAAAGCTGGAAACGGATTTTGCTGTCATCGCTGCACTGCGCAAACTGGGTGATGGGCATAATGCCAATGACCCGGCTTTTACGAAATTAAAAGACTCTTTGTTAAAGCAATACGATGTTGAAACGGTTGAAGAGTTACCGATTAACTTTAGAGGCGCAGTGGCCAGCGCCTCTGAAGCAGAGCTAAGCAAAGTTCTAAACCAATTTGCCGAGCAGCGAATGGACACCGAACTCGAGCAAACGCAAATCGCTCGCCGATTTGGATGGTTGTCGCCCAATGTAGCAATTCGTTCGTTGTCGATGATCACTGCGGGTTCAAGTATTGAAACTCACCATCGTTTTTTACGAGAAACAGAAGCGTTGAGGCTCGACTTTGTCCAGTCGCTGAACAAAGCGCATACCGAAAAGCTCAGTTATATCGATGATATCAACCGCAATAACGGTGAAGAGGCTTGGCAGCGGGCCAGAGTCAGTGCACAAAACTGGAAAATGATAGAAGGTTTTTCGTTTTCTGCAGACAGCGCCTCGACACGATTTTCCCGCAGTGTTGGCGCGTTTGCCCAACTATTTACTTGGGCGACCATTCTTGTTGTTTTGATCAGGTTGGCAGGGAGGCGTGAAATATGATGCGTCAGATTAATCGGGAGTGGCGGTTCATGCTCCGACAACGCTATGTCATGGTAATTTTACTGTGCAGTTTTCTGGTATCGACTTTTTCTGTCACAACGGGGTTAAGCGAAGTTAATGCGCAACGACAAACTATCGAGCGTTTAAAGCAAGCTGACATCATAGACCGAACGAAAGCTCAGGCTAAGTATGATGATGCAGGCTCCCTTGCCTATTACAGTTTCCATCTGGTTTATTCTGAACCATCAAATTTAGCGTTTGCAGCGTTGGGGGAAAGAGATGTTTATCCGTGGAAACACCGCATTAGGATGCTCGCTTTAGAAGGGCAAATTTATGAAAGCGACGCACAAAATGCTGAACTTGCACAAGCTGGCAAAATCGACTTTGCGTTTGTGATCAGTGTGCTCTCGCCATTTTTTCTTATCCTTTTGTTTCATGACCTTATAGCAAGTGAACGGGCAAGCGGTAGACATAATCTGCTTGTGACCACCGCCAAATCGGTTTACGCACTCTGGGGAGCACGCGCTGCTGTTCGCTTTGGAGCAATCTTTTTATGTGTACTACTGCCTTTTTACATTGGGGCTGCAATAAGTGACGCCGCGCTTGGTGCTGTGTTGCAAATAACCCTGTGGTGCTTTTTGTATTTTGCATTTTGGACAGCTCTGAGCATTTATCTCGGGAGGAATGCTAACAGTGCACCTCGAATTGCATCGGCGCTGATAGGTTTATGGGCGCTTTTTGCGTTTGTTATTCCGATCTTGGGCGATTTAACAATCGAGCAAAGTATTCAAGCTCCCAAAGGCAGTGACATTCTGTTGACGCAACGGGAAGCTGTGAATGATGCCTGGGATCTGCCTGTTGAAACCACCATGGAGGCTTTTGTAGCCAAACATCCTGAATACAAAAATGACACTAACGTTGAAGGTGGTTTTGAATGGAAATGGTATTACGCTTTTCAGCAAGTCGGTGACCAAGTTGCCGCTCCTATCTCAAAGGAATATCGCGCTGCAGCACATAAAAAACATGACCTAGCTGGCTATGTTTCTTTTTTCGCTCCGCCAATGCTGATCCAGCGAAAAATGGCTGAGATCGCCCAGACAGATGCTGTAGCAGCATTTGAGTACGAGCAAAATATTAGAGATTTCCACAAATCGCTTCGCTTGTTCTATTACCCATGGCTCTTTAGACACGATGAGTTTGATAAATCACAACTCAATCTCATGCCGCAATTCGAACAGACGCTAATAAATAGCAAAAACTAAAAACACTAAACAAGGTTCACAATGATGAAAGAAAATCAGGGATTCAAATTATCTTATCTGGCTGCATTTATCGCTACCGTGGTCACGAATTCCGCAATGGCTGATACCTCCGAGCAAACGCCAGACGCTGCAGACTCGCGCAACATAGACCGCGTGGAAGTTATTGGGTCAATACAAGCATATCGGGGAGATTTTTCGCCTCTTGAAACCCCACAATCGGAGTTGGATATTAATGCAAATGTATTAACAAATGCTGGTGCGTTAGACCTTTCACAAGCGTTAGATTTATCAACCTCAGTTGCCAGACAAAACAATTTTGGTGGGCTTTGGAATAGTTTCGCTGTGCGCGGTTTTGTTGGTGACGAAAATCTACCGAGCAATTATTTGGTCAATGGCTTTAACGCAGGTCGAGGTTTTGGCGGCTCAAGGGATTTATCAGGTATAGAATCAGTTGAAGTACTTAAAGGACCCAGAGCTGCCCTGTTTGGTCGAGGTGAACCTGGCGGAACTATCAACTTAGTGACCAAGCGACCAACGTTTGAGACTGAAGGGCAGGTGCGCTTTTCAGTGGGTAGTTTTGATACCTATCGTGCAGATTTGGATTATACCACCACGTTGTCAGACTCAGTAGCAGTGCGTTTTGTTGGGTACTATGAAGATGCTGAAAGTTTCAGAGACACAATTGAAACTAAGCGACAAGGTATGAATCCTTCAATTGCCTGGCAAATCAGCGAGCAAAGCCAGTTTGTTTATGAACTGGAATATAGCGCACAGGAAGTGCCGTTTGATCGCGGTGTAATTGCCATCGATGGTGTGCTGGGTTTGATCCCCGAAAGTCGCTTTTTGGGTGAACCCGGTGATGGGCCAATGGAAGCCGATGTTTTGGGTCATCAATTAGAATTTCAACACGACTTTAACCAAGATTGGAGTGCCTTGGTAGGTTTCAACTATCGCGACACCTCTTTGGAAAGTGCTGCCACTGAAACGGGATTTGGTGATGTTGTTGATGGCGAGATAAACCGCTTTCGTAGAACAAGAGATTATGATGCTACCTACCATGTTTTTCGTGCAGAGCTTACCGGTGATTTTGAACTGTCGGGGCTCGAACATCGGATAATTATTGGCATGGATTCCGACAAATTTGAAAATGATCAGGTCTTTTTGCGAGTTCGTGGGGAACAATTTATCAACGTCTTCGATCCTGTTTATGGTGCCTATCCACTACCTGAGCCGGGTCCAAATACTGATCGCGTAGAAACACAAGAATCAGTTGGGATCTTTATCCAAGACCAAATCAGTTTGACCGATAAACTAGATATACGCATTGGAGCCAGATACGACGACTACGATCAAGAACTTAATAATCGCCGTTCAGATACCGTTGCTACGCAAACAGAAAGCAGAGTGAGCCCTCAGTTTGGTATTGTGTACGAGACATCAGAACGCCTATCGCTCTACGCTGCGTATGGCGAAAACTTCCGCCCTTTGTCAGGAAGTGATGCCGATGGTAATGGCTTTGAACCTAACCAATCCACTTCCATGGAGGCAGGCGTCAAGTTTACTCTTAATGATGGAGGGTTATTCGGGACCATCGCTGTTTTCAGAGTAGAGCAAGAAAATATTCTTGTTGTAGACGATCCTGAAGCCTTTACCAGTGCTGCTATTGGTGAAGCCAAGAGTCAAGGAATTGAGTTTGACCTTGCCGGTGAACTAGCCGATGGATTTGAGCTTTGGGCATCTTACACTTACGTAGATGCTCAAACCGAAAACGCCTTCTTTGACGCTAACTTTGGGTTTACTGTAGAAGCTGGAAGCGCGCTTCTAAATATACCTGAGCACCAATTGAATCTACAGTTGGTAAAATCAGCCGAAGTCTCTGGCAACTTGCTCGAATATGGTGGCGGTGTGCTATATGTGAGTGAAAGAAATGGATTTTTCGGGACCGACTTTGAGTTGCCTAGTTACACAATTGCCCGTGCATTCGTAAACTACGAAATTAATGATTCAATATCAATTAGAGCTGAAATAGATAACCTCTTTGACGAGACCTATTACGTAAATTCATTCGCAGATGTATGGATCCAGCCTGGGACCCCTCGTAATTTTAGAATCTCGGCAACCTATAATTTTTAGGGCTAGGCAATGTTCCAATGCTCAATACGCTTTGTTGTATTGAGCGTTTGGAGGCATCTATTTTCTTTTACACTCAGGGCTGTTTTCTACTACTGCAATGCTTTGGCAGTGATTGGACAGTTCAAGCCTGTAAACATCCTTAGAGGGTTCAATAATGTATAAGTTTTGTCGCGGGTAACTGCTCGTTAAACCAATCATTTCATAGCGCTTGTCCATCGAGTTGTAGCCCAAAATAAAATAGTCGGAGCGCTCATGACCATTATTTGAAACACCTTTGGAATCACACCGGATATATTGATCATGCAAAACAAATTTTCAGTACGCTACAGATATAAGTGCTATTAAATGGAAATGAACGCCTTTTTTAAGCATTCTCATCATTTTTTTATGATACTACCTTCGTATTTTTACAAACATACCGTTTAATCAGTAAATTGCAGCAAACGATTCTTGTTGGCCCGCGATACTGGAATTTCTTTTCCACTTTTCATTTTTACCCGATAGTCACCCCGTTCATTGTGCAATAGCTCACTAATGAATGATACGTTCACGATGGATGAGCGATGGACGCGAATAAATACCATAGGATCAAGCTGATTTTCGATGCTAAACATGGTTTCCCGATGCAAAAAATGTGTGCCATCTTGCATGTGTATTTCAACGTAATTACCTGATCCCATTACATATTCCACATCATTCACCGGCAACAAGCGAATTTTCCCTGGATCTTTTACAACTAGTCTTGATTTATATCGGGAAAGTCGTTCATCTTTCATCGTTTTCAGTAATTCTGTCAGCGCACCGATATCAGAATGGTTAGGCCGACCAATATGCCTGACGGCCTTGTCAGTAGCTTTAGTGAACCTCTCATCGTCATAGGGCTTCAACAAATAATCAATAGCATTTAGCTGAAACGCTTGTATTGCATAATTATCATAAGCAGTGACAAATATGATAGCCGCAAGACCCATGAGCTCCTCGGCTACCTCTATACCATTTTTAATCGGCATTTCGATATCTAGGTAGATCAAATCGGGCTGATAACGTTTTGCCATCTCAATAGCCTCGAGTCCGTCCTTTGCTTCAAATACTTGGTGCACATCTTCGCGTTTAGAAAGCAAAATAGTGAGGTTTTGGCGGGCAAGTTTTTCATCATCTACAACTAGGGCTTTCATCATGGTTAGTCTCCTGCGGGCACCTTTATTATTGTGATAAACACATCACCCTGATGTTCAAGGCTTAATACAAAATCATTCCCATAAATGCGCTTCAAACGCTGCCTGCAATTGTCGATACCAATACCAAATCCTTGATGATTATTATCGTTAGCCGGGCGATTCACCAAAGTGATGACCAAAAAAGGCTCCTCAAATTTGATGGTCACATGGATGGGGTTGTTGTAAGTGGAAAGTTGAGAGCTATGCTGGACTGCATTTTCGAGCAGTGGCTGCAACAGCATGAATGGGATCTCCATATCATGGCATCCCTCCGACACGGTAATTTTCTCGTCGAGTTTGTCACCAAAGCGCATTTTCTGGATATTCAGATAACTGTGGGTAAACGCAAGTTCTTGCTCGACGGTGACTAAGTGCTTACTACGATTTTCCAAAACCTTTCTAAGCATCATGCTCAGCTCACTTAATGCTTTTAACGAGCTTTGTTCGTCATGTTGGCGAATCAGGCTACATATGCTGTTCAAGGTGTTAAACAGGAAATGCGGGTTGAGTTGCGCACGTAAGGCTTCTAATTGTGTTTGGACTAATTGATTTGATAGCGCCTTGTTGCGTGCCTGTTCACTCATCACGTATTTATCAAATAATCCCACAAAACCCAGGCAGACGATGCACACATAAATCATTGCATCGAAATGAAAAGGGCCGCCAACGATAAACTCCGCGACATACACCAAAGTACCGAAATTAACATTATTGGCTTCAATGAGGCTAATCGTCACAACGGTCATGATCCAGTATGTCCCCAGAGTCACCACGCACATCACGATGTGTTGCCAAAGCATCTCGAGTCGTTTTGACCCCAAATAGGGCAAGTTATGTATTCTTGCAATCAGCAAAGGTGCTAACCAGATCCAATGTCCCCACCAAGGGATGTAGCTGAGCCACGTGTCCCAATAATTCACGTCTATGCCCGCTGTGATGCCTTTATTGTAACTTTGCCAGGCAGAAATTGAGCACAGCACCGTAAAAGTTATTAGACTAATAACGATGTTACGTGGACTCGGGAGAAGCGTTCTTGATAGCTTTTGCATAGATAAATACGGCATGTTTATGTCAAACGATTATGCGTTAATCCCCAAGTCTTATCAATTCACCACACCTTGTTGACAGGTCCAAGAGGGCCGTTTTTAATCGTAATTGTCACGCATATTTACCCAGTCATCATATCAAGTGCCCATTCATCCCTTTTGGCCTCCAATTGGTCACAAATAAGCATGGTTGTACTGCTTATCATTGTGCCTCACAAGTTTATCCCTGAATTCTCCCATCAACACCGCTAGGCCGCCACGTCACGTATCCTAGATGGCTTGTTGGCCGCGACAGATTTAGTTTCGTAATAGGGAGTTTCCCGCAAACACAATAAAAAAATCCGCAAATCCCAAGAGGATTTCGATTACGGAGAAAATACATGTTTAAAAACAAAACTCGTTTATGTCGCGCGATCAGTATTGCGCTGCTGACAACACCCTTTGCCGGGGTTGTGTCGGCCCAAGACGCCGCAACAGCAGAAGACGTGGAGAAAATTTCGGTAACTGGGTCTCGAATTCAACGGACCAATCTGGTGAGTAGTAGTCCGGTGACCGAAATCACCGCAGCAGACATTGCCGTCTCTGGGGTGACTCGCATAGAAGATCTACTCAACGATATGCCACAAATATTTGCGGCGCAAACCTCTGCAATAGCTAATGGCGCAACCGGCACGGCAACTGTTGATCTGCGCAATTTGGGGTCAACTCGCACATTAACGTTATTGAATGGCCGCAGACTACCGTCAGGTTCGCCACAAGCGGGTGGAATTGGCGCAGACGTAAATCAAATTCCTGCAGCGCTAGTTGAGCGAGTGGAGATCCTAACTGGTGGTGCATCGGCCACCTATGGTTCAGACGCTATTGCTGGGGTAGTCAACTTTATCCTAAAAGACGATTTTGAAGGCTTAGAATTTGACTATCAGTACTCGTTTAATCAGCATGACAATGACAACTCAGCGTTGCAACAACTGAATACAGACGCAGGGTTCAACGCTCCAACTGGGTCTACCACAGACGGTAAATCCCATGATTTTAGCGTACTTATGGGGATCAATAGTGCCGATAATAAAGGCAATATTACCTTATATGCGACGATTCGTGACATCGGCGAGGTGCTTCAGGGAAATCGCGACTATTCACACTGTTCAATCCGCAACGTACCCAATGTCTGTGCAGGTTCAGGTACGATCGCCGAAGGTCGGGTGACCGATTTCTCCAGTTATGACTTTATTGTTTCGGGCACGGATTTTTTACCTCGAAACGGTGAAACCTATAATTTTGGGGCGGTAAGTTATTATCAACGCCCGGACGAGCGTAAAACATTTGGGGCAATCGGACACTACAATGTAACAGACAACCTTGAAGTCTATGCTGAAGTCAATTTTATGGATGACCGCAGCGTTTCGGGTATTGCGCCTTCAGGCGCGTTTTTTGTCACCAGTACATTGAACTGTAATAACCCATTGCTATCTGCTCAACAGCTAGATGCATTGTGTACCCAACGTGGATTTGGTATCGACGATACGGTGAGTGCTTTTGTTGGGAAACGGAACGTTGAGGGCGGCAATCGTCAAGATGACCTGCGTCATACCTCATTTCGTGGCGTGATTGGCGCAAAAGGTTTCATCAATGATGACTGGTCGTTTGACGTGTTTGCCAATTTTGGTTCGGTTACCTTTAATCAGCTGTTTAAGAATGATCTATCGACAACCGCTCTTACGCGTGCGCTGAATGTCGTGACCGACCCCAATACTGGCGACCCTGTGTGTCAATCAGTATTGGATGGCAGTGATTTAAATTGTGTACCTTACAACATTTTCACCACCGGTGGCGTAACGCAACAAGCTTTGTCCTACATCAGTTTACCTCTGGTATCTAAAGGGGAAACAGTAACCAAACAGATATCCGGCTATGTGGCGGGCGACTTAACCTCTGCCGGTATTATAATGCCAGGCACCAGCACTGGTGTAAGTATGGTCGTGGGTTTGGAGCATCGCGAAGAGCGCTTAGAGTTTGATCCTGATCAGGCATTTAGAACCGGCGACGGCGCGGGTCAAGGTGGCCCTACGGCTGCCGTGTTTGGTGAATACGATGTTGATGAGCTATTTACTGAAGTGAGCATTCCTATTTTGGAGGGCTCAAGTGTTGCCGAACAGCTTAATCTTGAATTGGCTTACCGGTACTCTGACTATTCGACTGGGCAAACAACCAATACTTATAAATACGCAGCGGACTGGATGCTCAATGAACAGGTGCGGATGCGGGCCAGTTTCCAGCATGCAGTACGGGCGGGGAATATCCGCGATTTGTTCAGACCCCAATCGCTGGGTTTGTTTAACATGAATGAAGATCCCTGTGCCAGCGCCACACCACTTTATACTTTCGAGCAGTGTGCGCGCACAGGTGTCACAGAAGCCCAGTACGGAAACATTGCCGACAACCCAGCCGGTCAGTATAACTCCATTACCGGGGGTAACCCTGACTTGCGTCCAGAGGAATCCGATACGGTCTCTTTTGGTATTATTCTCGCACCAGAATTCTTACCAGGATTCGATTTGGCGTTGGATTACTTCAATATTGACGTGCAGGATGCCATCTCCAATGTGCCAGAACGTTTTATCCTCGATCAATGTGCGCAAACTGGTGCAGCAGAGTTTTGTAGTCTGATTAATCGAAGCCCAACCCGCGGAACCCTGTGGATTGGAAACGACAACATTGTGGCGACAGACATCAACATAGGCTTTTTTGAGACCTCTGGAGTCGATTTTGATGCTAGCTATAAATTCAATCTGGAAGAGTTTGGGTCATTGAGTGTGAATCTTGTTGGTACTTACCTCACCAAATGGGACCAAAAAAGCACGCCAGATGCGCCTATCATCGATTGTCTGGGCTATTGGGACCGTAGTAACTGCGGCGCACCGACCCCCAAACTCAGACAAAACCTCAGATTGTCCTGGGAAACGCCATGGGATGCACAGGTTACTGCTACTTGGCGTTACTTTGGAAAAGCAGAAGAGCTCAACGATGGGCCAACCACATTGTCTTCACAGAGTTACCTGGATCTAACCGCTTCTTGGCAAGTGTTTGACAATACACGGATGCGGTTTGGTATCAATAACCTGTTGGACAAAGAGCCTCCGATTGTACCTAACACGCCTTCTGGAATTGGTAACGGTAATACCTTCCCTGGGCCATATGATGCAATGGGTCGCTACATTTTTGCAGGTGTGAACTTCTCCTTCTAACACAATCAGGAGCCACCATCGTGTGGCTCCTATTACCCTGAGAGAATACGATGAAACTTCAATTAATTCTGATCTTGTGTGCAACGCTTTTAGGTTGCGCTGCACAAGATGCTGATACCACCGCATCAAACTCTTGTGAGGGAATGCAATGTATGTCAGATGAAGAGAAAAAACGTGCTGGCTACCAGTGTAAAGCAATCACCGTGACAGGATCGCGTTTGCCCGTTAAGCAATGCACGACAGCCAGCCAACGAGAAGAGGCGCGAAAGGCTGCTAAGCAGATGGTTGATAAAATGCAGCAGCAGGGACAAGGTCGTGAAGTGCAATAAAACATCAGGTTGCCTCCGGGAAATACCTCTTAAGTACTAAACGAAGCTGCTAATCATGGAACGCCACAGACTTGGTTTCTGTCAACTAGACCTGCATGCAGTTTATTTTTCCTCTCCTCACCGAAAAGGCAAATGTGCGAGCACTGCAGTCAATATCTATTTTTTGCATAACAGAATTTGCTCGCCTCTTTTCACAAATTATTTTACTTATTCTGATTGAACTTTAAGTGCATATCGAAGAAACCTTCTCTTTTTTGTAATGTGTTAATAAAAATATCCACCTAACTGCTACAACAGTATCTCAAATTTTAAGTGAATCCAATCACGTCACACGTCACATTACTCCTACAAATCATTAAATTGGTTAACCAAAATGGTTGCAAGAAAGTAAGTTCGAGTAATCTAATTGACTTGCTTGGTAATCCAAAAAGTATTTGTAAATGTTACCAAAATGTGTAAATTGTTTTAGCCGATTGTTAATTTAGGTAAAAATAATTGGCTTTAGTTGAGTTGTTTCGCTCATAAAAAGGTGTTGGATTTGAGAGTAACTCAAGGATCAGCGAATGGTGGAAATGTTTGGGTTTAAATTGGTTAACCAAAATTCTTGATCTGTGAGGTTGTTTCAAAGTGTCTTTGACTTGCGTATCGATTCAAAAAATAGAAATCACACACACATAGATTGAACGTTAGGAATTTTATGAAAAATATCAAATATTGGAGCGCATTAGCCGGTATCAGTACATGTTTTCTGGCGGCGTTTTCAGCCAATGCCATTGAGTACAATGTTGTTTCTTCGAGTGACTATGGGAATTCTCATAGCAGTTTCCCACCATCAAAAGCCTTTGATGGCAGTACAGCCTGGTCGTCGCGTTGGGCGGCCAACAATAGTTTGAGTAGCAATGGTACTTCGAACTTGATTGCTGATCTAGGTAGCGCTAAAGCTATTACTGAGGTTGGTATTGCATGGGGAGTTGGCGACAGCAGGGCACATCGATTTGAAATACGGACACGTCCAAATAGCACTGATAGCACCTGGACCAAAATCTACAGCGGTTGGAGTTCTGGAAACACCAATAATATCGAAACCTATGATGTCACTGACATCAACGCGCAACAAGTGCGGATAAAGGTATTCGAAAATGATGCGGGTTCCTCATGGACAAACATTACAGAAGTGAAAATTTATGGCGGAAGCTCTGGTGTAGCAGTTCCTGGTCGCATAGAGGCCGAAGACTTTGACCGCTATTACGACACAAGCAACGGGAATGTTGGAGGCGTTTATAGAACAAGCGAAGACGTTGATATTCAGCCGTGTGGAGACAGTAATTGTGGTTACAACGTTGGCTGGACCGCCGCAGGGGAATGGCTGGAATATGACATCAACGTCGCGACAGCAGGTAACTACGAGGCTAAAGTTCGTTTAGCCACACCTGATTCAGGGAAACGCTTTTCGCTCTTGGTTGATGGCAATAATGTGACTGGAAATGTCACTGTTGATAACACTACAAACTGGCAACTCTATTACACCGAAACTGTTTCATTGGGGAACTTGAGTGCCGGGAGCCATACATTACGATTCTATGTTGTTGACGGCAGAATAAACATCAATTGGATTGATATCCAATCTGCTGGAGGCGGAAACTTAGACCCTAGCTTACCGCCATCGGGCAACTTCGATTTGAGCCAGTGGAAAATCACCTTACCTACCAGCAAAAACGACTACTTTGGCAGTGGCGGCTCAGCCGCAGCCGAAATTCAGCCGGACCAATGCTCCAATAGCTTGTATACGGGCAATGGACTAGACGAGGGGTTCGAAGACTCCGATTACTTTTATACTGGCTCAGATGGTGCAATGGTGTTTGTAACGCCTTTAACTGGTGGTGCAGTGACAACTAACACCAGCTACGTGCGTTCCGAGCTACGCGAGCTTTATAATTGGAGTCCTTGTGAATCAGATGGCATGGCAAACTGGGCTCCAAGCGGGAAACACGTTTTGAAGGGCACCCTCAGAGTGACCGATTATGAAGCCAGTGATCCGCAAACTGTGGTGGGCCAGATCCATGCAAAAGAATCCTCTTATGCCCTAGTGAAGTTGCAGTGGGACGGCCCCAACAAAGACGTGCGAGCGATCATCAATAAAAGCGCCAGCAGTGGAGGCTCTTTCAGCTTAGATTTTGGGCTCATTCCTGGAACGGATGAGTGGAGCTACATTATTGAACTTGAGGATGATACGGTCACCATCTCTGTTACCTTGGGCAACCAGACTGAAACACGTTCTGTTCGGTTTGGCGAAGGCGGCATGAGCACTGATTGGCTGAATCATGTTTATTACTTCAAAGCTGGGAATTACGCTCAGGCTGACAAAGATTCAGGTGGCAACTTTGAAGTTCGCTTTACTGAGTTAAGTGCGACGCACAGTAATTAATTCTACAGAGTAATATCCACATCGCTGCACGAAGTCATTCATTTGAATTTTGATCTCGTGCAGCTCTTATTTTGTTTATACACTCATCGCAAAACCCTTTAAATCTATCGAAAAGCAATTTTTTAGTGAGCATTTATATTTTAAGCTGACTATATCCATCACGTTGTGACGAATTGTTTTGATTACTAAACGTTTTAATGGGCTTGCTATTCAACCTGAATCTCGAAAAATACTTTTTCTGGTGTTGACGAGCTGGCTACTTCTCAGTTTGAGCCAAACCGTGCATTTCTATTTTTATTTTGAACAGTCATTGTGGAATTCGGTCCGCTGGAGTTTTCGTGATTGGCTGGTTTGGTTCGCGATTTTTGCCGTCATTTACATGTTTTTTCGAAAGCAGAAATTGCTGAGGCAGTTTTCAGCAAAAAGTTTAGTTGTCGTTGCTTTGATAGCAATAGGCAGCGGTGTTTTACAAACTTTATTGATTGTTAGTATAGATTTTATTGCGGGCACAGCATCAAGACCGTTCTGGCAGGACTTCGCACATTTTTACAGTAAACGTTGGTTGCAATATTTGTTTATTTTTATCATTTTTTGGTTGTTGATGCTCAATCACTTTTTCCTAAAATCCACGTCAAGAGATGAATCTGTGAAAGCGGCTGGTTCAAATGACAAGCTGAAAATAAACGATGGTAAAAAGACTTACTGGGTAAATACCGATGAGATTTATTCCATTGAATCAGCGGGTAATTATCTGTGTTACCACACCAGGCAAGGGCAGCTTATTTCGCGGGGAGCCTTGAAAACGGTGTTTTCAGAGTTAGCCCCCCGTGGATTTCTGAGGGTCAGCCGGTCACACATTGTTAATCGAAGCTTCATTACATCTAGCAAAAGGTTGACGAGGAGCAAGGTGGAACTCGTCCTCAATAACGGCAGTACTATTCCTATTGGAAGCACTTATTGGCAGGCAATAAAAAAACAACTTATCTTGTGAGCTGTATTAGTACCAAAATTGACAGTGTTTATCCCAAACGACTTTTCCCTTCAGTGTATTCCCTTCTATCGTCGTTAAAAAAGTAAACGGTGGAAACACGATGGATAGACGACAATTTATAAAGACCAGTGGCGTATTGGGGGCAATGGCCACAGTGCCGAGCTTTGCACATCCGAAACCGGGAAAAGTACTTGTGCTGGGAGGAACCCGATATTTTGGTCCAGTTCTGGTTGAAGAGCTGTTGCGGCAGGGGTACGACGTGACGCTTTTCAATCGAGGAAAGACCAATCCTCATTTGTTTCCTGAGCTCACCAAAATAAGAGGTGATCGAGAGACATTGGATGGCCGAGGGTTGTCAGCGCTCCAAGCATCAAAGACGGAGTGGGACTGGGTAGTTGACACCTGGCAAGGCTCATCGAAGTGCGTGATAGACACAGCCCATTTATTAGTCCAGCGCACAGCTCAATATCAATACGTTTCAACTGTGTCGGTTTATGACAAGTGGGACAAGATTGGGATAACCGAAACCGAACCATTGAACCCACTTCCGGCTGACGTCGAAGCACTTATTACAGAAAACCGCTATGCGCTACGCAAAACCTTTGCAGAACAAGCATTGCAAGAGATACTGCCAAAAAACAGTGCATTTTTCCGTTCCCATGGCATGCGCGGTTATCCCACAACTGCACCCAGACATGAGCCATACTGGCAAGTGAAGGTGATGCGAGGTGGTGATCTAGTGCTACCAAGTGATATAGATTATTATCAGATTACAGACATGGTTAGCTTGGCGCGCTTTATGATCACCTGTGGACAAACCCAGACTATGGGGCCGTTTAATGTCTGTTACCCGCCGATTTTGTTTCGAGATTTCATCCAAAACATTGTTGAGCAAACCAATAGCAAAGTGACATTACACTGGATCCCACAAGCCTTTCTACTTGCCAATGATGTTAAATTGATGCGCGAAAGGCCTGCGGGAAGATATCGATTTAAAGTCGACAAAGCAATGCAGTCGGGCCTGACAAATCGTTCACAGTCTGTTCTTTTGGCCGATCAACTTCAAGGATATTTAGATCGAAATCCAAAGGACGATTTTGTTTTTGGTCAGCCCAATACGGCAACGATATCTTCGCAGCGAGAACAGGAGATCATCCGCCTTTGGGAAAAGCAGCGTTCGAGTTGAGAACCGGTGAATCTCAACACTAGTTTGAGATGCTTTGGAGAACGTGTTCCAGGATTTATACCGCCTTGTCATACGATTAATCAATAGCATTTATTATCGTTAGAAAATACGGGTACAATTGCGCTTATTAACATTTTCTAATTAGGTTTTATGCAGCTCATCGAAATTGATAAAGCGCGTTATCGTCGTCACCTAAACCGCGTTATCGCAATTTGCATTCTTGGCTTGGCGGTCGGAAGCTTAACGATATCACAAATGCTCATTGCATTATTTCCGGATGATAGCGGCAGCCATTTCCACTGGAATCTACTTGGCGTGATTGTGACTTGTGTGCTGATTGGCTGGCAACTAAATAGGCTTCGAACCCATGAGTTTATGACCGAAGTAGTCTATGTTTGGGATCTCAAACAAGCGCTAAATAAGATAAACCGCAAAATGGAAAAGCTAAAAGCTGGAGGGTGGAAAGGCGATATTGAAGCACTGAATGCGATTCAATTTAGCTATTCTGGTTTTCGACAATTATGGCAACTAGACGATAACACCATTACCATGGATGAACTGGTCGTTCACCAAGCTGAGCTCGACAGTATTGCTAAACAATTCAATGTGGTTTTGCGAGCTGAAGACTATGATAACAAAGTGTTAGAGCGGTATTAACCTCGTCTGTTGTTTAACTTTGACGGGCTTTTTGATGCTCATTTGAGGAGTAAATCACTTCATTTATCTGTTCGGTTTACGGTGTCAATAAAACCTACCTTTTTTAGTCCCGTCGTTGGGTCCAATTCACCATTACGAATATGCCAAATATATTGGTCTTTGCCATTATACCTAATGGTCGCTTCATTACTTTTTACGATGCCTTCTTGGGTCCAAAAGTGATTAGAGATTTCTAACGTGTGACCGTCGTCAGAGGGAGTGATTATGTATAAATTTTGTCTTGGGTAGCTGCTCGTAAGGCCAAGCATTTCGTATCGCTTATCCATCGAGTTGTAACCTAAAATAAAGTAATAAGAACGTTCTTTACCACTGTTTGAAATACCCTTGGATTCGCATTGAATATATTGATTTTCCAACACCAGAATGCAAGTTCGAGTACCACGCTCCCAATACTGACCATTCACTTGAGCGTCTTCAAACGTCCATTCACCCAATAACCAGCTAAGCTTTTCCATGGGCATCTTTTGTTCTTTAGCCTCAGATGAAAACGCAACAACGGTCAATAGAACGGTTAATAGAGTGCCCAAAAATAACAAGCAAATTTGCGCAGATTTTTGTGCTAGCGTTGATGGGTACATCGGATAATCCTCGATAAGTAAGATATCAAGATTAGCCGTTGATAAGCTATGCGCTCAATCCATCAACGTTGAATCGTATATTTTAAGCGTTGAAAAACACTCAGTGCAATGGTCTGCGTTTTTCATTGAAAGCCGCACTGAGCTGTTTAACTAGATGCCATAGCTGTGCACCGTTGAACAAGCTTGCGCTTTTAATTGTTTCACTTCTGCAAACAATCGCGATAGGGAATATGTTTAAAACTGACTGCCAGTTAGTCGACCAAACATATTGCTCTGATAGTCGACGTAATAGAAATTATTTCTTTAGTGCAAAGGCATTGGCGTAGAGTTTTTTATCTTGTTCACTGATGTCACCATCGTCTATCTTCTTTTTTAAACCCGGTCCCATGCTTAGGGCTAAGTTATGCGGCGTCAATTTCTCTCCACAACAAGAACACGTCAGAGCGGGCTGTGCGTTGTGACCACAGTCTTTGTGAACATATTCTACAGGAGGGCCATTTTCGTCTGATAACCATTTGTCTCCCCACTGCCCAATAACAATCATTACCGCATATAAGTCTGTGCCTTTTTCGGTCAGACGATAATCATATCGCTTGTATTTTTCATCGTAGAGGTGTTTGAACACAACGCCTTCTTCGATCAAGCGATTCAATCTGTCAGTCAATCGATGTTTGGTGATCCCAAGCGTTTGTTGAATGTCTGAGAACTTATAAACCCTGACAAACAATAACCTCAACACCAACAGCGTCCACTTGTCACCAAAGATAGACGTGGCGCGGGCTACAGAACATGTCTGGTGGCTGGAATCTTGCCATTTCATCGTTTACCTCACAATCTCAATTAAATTTTTTTATCAGTATTACTTGACAGGTTCCATTTTGCAACTCTATATTAATACACAGGTTCCAAAATGGAACTTGTTATGGGGAGAGAGGCCCGACTTTTTTATTTTGAGGAGAGACATATGAACATGGCAAAATACTTATTCATCGCGTTAACTATAAATTTATCTGCCGTAACAGCGTCAATGGCTGAGGACAGAGCAACTAAATCAGAATTGCGAGCAATGGCTGTTGAAGCTTGCCATATAGCCGCAGAAGAAAAATATGGAGATGGCTCAGTGATTGACGCTGATGAATCAGCGAAGGTGCAACGTGATGCAAGTAGAGTAAAATGGCACAGAAGTCTAAAAGGCATGGTTGTAAACATGAAAATCAAGCCTGATTCAAAACGCAAAGCTAGCTATACCTGCTTAGTGAAGACGGATAGAACGATCACCTTCTTTAAGGCATGAGTTGAAATGCGCTAAAAATGAATAGCCATAGTATTGAGTGACCCAGCTTCATGCTGGGCCTTTTTATCCGATTTCAAATCAGAATTCAGGTGAGAATTTATTCCGCCCTTGCTGTGGGTGAGAGCGAAACGTTGGCATCCCAAATTCGATCCCATAATTTTCCGGCTTGCCTTAAGTCTGGTTGGTTTTCAAATTGCTCGTTGTCTGAGGTGACTATCTTTGTACCATTGACTTTACCGACTTCAAAGCTAAACACATAGCTGCCTTCAATCCCCATGCGCAAATCAGAAAGCACTACGCTGTCGTCGACTATATTGACGGAATAAAGCCCTTTGGTAAACCATTTTAATCGTTGCACACTCCACTCTTCAGTGATGTTTTCCAAAAGCTCTGGGGACGTTGGATAGGTATCAATACTCACTTGCGATGGGGAGTCAAATACTGACGTAAAAATTTCATAATATTTGTCATCATTAACCACTACAGCTCGCCAAAGCAAGGTAGTGAAGGGGGCGGGTGTGCTTTCGTACACACCTTTTTCCAGTCCATTGTCTTTTAAAGCGACATCAATTTTATTATCAATATGCCACTTTGCGATTAGGCTCCAAACTATATAGATGGAGCTCAATGTTAGTGCCATAGTATTGATGCGGTGCAGTCGCTGGTGGCTAACTTTGGGCCATAGAAAAGCGAATAGCCCGACTAACAAAGGCAAGGTATATAGTGGGTCGATGATAAATAAATTGGATATCCCAAAGGGGTATTCTGTTAGGGGCCAAAGTAACTGGGTACCGTAAACGGTGAAACTATCTAAAAGTGCATGGGTAGATAATGTCAAAAACACTAACCAAAACCAGCCTACCTTATGGATCTTCGTCGCGGGATGCAGCTTAATCAGCAACCAAGCAATCAATGGACTTATCAGTAGTTGAACTAAAAATGAATGACTAAAACTGCGGTGATAAGTGAAATCTTCTACCGGTCCGCCAAACGATACAAAAACGTCTAAATCGGGCAAGGTACCAAGTATAGCGCCATATAAGGCTGCCTTTTTGCCAACTTTATTGCCCAAGACTGCATAGCCTACGGCACTACCCAATGCGATTTGGGTGATTGAATCCATATTTTTACTACCTTTTTGACCGCCTAGGAAGCCTAGGGTCCATTGAAAAACAACTAATATTTCATAGTACGGTTTGTTCTGTGTTTTGTTCAATATAATCGGATAATAGAACGTGTTTGGAATACTGGCACATTTTTCTTTATTCTATTGCCAATTTTTACAAATGTTATCCCTATAAATCAGGAGTGATAGTGTGCCTATTGTTACTGCAGCCGAGCCATGGTGGAAAGGCGCGTGTCTTTATCAAATTTACCCGCGAAGTTTCAACGATTCATCAGGCAACGGTATTGGTGATCTAAACGGCATATTAGAGAAACTCGACTATATTGCTGATTTGGGCGTAGACGGGATTTGGATAAGCCCATTTTTTCTATCTCCAATGAAAGATTTTGGTTATGACGTATCTGACCATACAGCAGTAGATCCGTTGTTCGGTGATTTAAATGATTTTAAAAATCTTGTCAGCGCCTGCCATCAACGAAACTTAAAAGTCATTATTGATCAGGTCTACTCGCATACCTCTGATCAACATGAGTGGTTTAAACAAAGCCGCTTATCCAAAGACAACCCCTACAGTGATTGGTATATTTGGGCTGACGCAAAAGCTGATGGTTCAGCGCCGTCGAACTGGCAGTCAGTATTTAGTGGCCCCGCCTGGACTTGGGACAATCGACGCAAGCAATATTACCTGCACAACTTCTTAACCAACCAACCGGATCTGAATCTTCATAACCCCGATGTACAAGAGGCTATCTTTGATGTCGCTAAATTTTGGTTGGAATTAGGCGTGGATGGTTTCCGCCTAGATGCAATCAATTATGGTATGCACAACATCGAGTTATTCGACAATCCGCCAAACCCCTTGGCAGACAAATTGACTGCGCGTCCCTATACCATGCAGCAGCAGTCGAACAATATGTCTCATCAAGACATGCCGATGTTTTTAGAAAAATTTCGTCAGGTTCTTGAACAATTTGATGAGGTTTTTACGGTGGCTGAGGTTGGAGGTAATGAACCCACCGCGGTGATGAAATCCTATATCAGTGCCAACAATAAACTGAGTACGGCCTACAGTTTCGACTTCTTAACCATGCAAAACGTCAGTGGTTTAAATTTGCAGAAAATATTGCAACCTTGGGACACAAAAGATGACGAGCATTGGCCATCATGGGCCTTTTCAAATCATGACGTACCAAGGGTATTAAGTCGTTGGTCAAATGGACAAGAATCTCCTATTAAAGCCAAACTATTTCAGACTCTATTAATTAGTCTGCGTGGAAACATCTTTTTATACCAATGCGAGGAGTTAGGCATGAGGCAAGCTTCCTTGCCGTTCCATCTTTTACAAGACCCTGAAGGTATTGCTAACTGGCCAGACAGTATGGGACGCGATGGCGCAAGAACACCGATGCCTTGGGATCACGCAAAACCAAATTTTGATTTTACCAATACTGTTCCATGGTTACCGGCAGATTTTGCATCTGCATCTGCAGCTGATTCTGTTTCTGCTCAGGTAGACGATGAATATTCCGTATTAAACTACACCAAGGCGCTTATTCGTTTGCGTAAGCAAAGCTCTGCACTTAAGTACGGCGAATTTCATTTTATTGAATGCGCAACAGATGTGGTGATCATCAAGCGCATCTATCGCCAAGAAGAATTGCTATGTGTGTTTAATTTTTCAGCTCAGGAACAAGCGGTTAATCCCTTACTGTTCGAAAAATCTGCTCAATTGATTTCTAATTTCCCTGATATTACCTTTTATCAATCCGTACCGGGAAATTATGCTGGGATTTTTATTTGTCAGTAAACTTGTGCGAGGAAAATTTCAAATCACTGCCTTTTGATTGGTGTTCCTTTGATATACGAGGAGCTCGCGAGCATATTCGCAAAACCCATAAAAAACTATCAACAAGGTCAATACTCTAAAACGAAATCTTTCTGTAATTTAGTCGTTCAAATAAAGCTAGATAGATATGTTGCTGGGCACTAAATGAAAAAAATCATTTTGTATGGTTACGCTACTAGTCCGTTTGTGATGAAAGTAGGCTGTTTTCTTAAATACAAACAGCTTAATTTTGAGCACGTTCCGGTTAATCCTCTTTCACTAAAACAAATCAAGTTTACCGGGCAACGCCAAGTACCGGTTTTGACCATTGGAGACGAGTGGCGTAAGGACTCTAGTCCATTGGGGATTTGGCTAGATGAGCAATTCCCAGAACGTTCAATTGTTCCCGAGCAGCACACAGATCCCATACTAAAAATCGATGCCTGGGTGAGCAATCAGCTCATTCCAGCTCGATTTCGTGCTGCAGTAGAGTGGGAAAACGCCTTAGATTCCATTCGCAATGGTTGGATTTTATCGTCTGCTGTAAATGCTGGAACACCCATTCCAGGATGGGTTAGAGTTTTATGGCCGTTCTTTGTGCGTAAAGCAAAATTCATCGTTGAAATGGTAAACGAATTAAACCGTGCTGAGTCTATGCAGGACATGAAGCTTCGTTTGCGAGATGAATTTCTTGAGCATCTCGGTAACGGACCTTTTCTGGGCGGGTTACAGCAGCCATCCTTAGCTGACTTGTCAGCGTACCCAACGATTGTCTCAGGCCACTTAATGGGGATGAGGGGAAAGTCACCGATGCTCGAGCATCCTGAAATCATTGCTTGGGCCCGAAGGGTGCAAACCTGTTTACCGGAAAATCCACTGTTGGTAGCAGACGAGCTAATCAAACGGCAGCACCTGTAGCGGTGCATTCAACCTTAAATCGGTAATTCACCCTGAATTAAACTTTGCTTTTTGCGCATGGCTTCAGTTAAATAATTCATGACCGCACGAATACGTGGCGAGTCTCGTAGGTCGGGGTGGGTGAGAACCCAAAAATCCATCGTAGGAAAGGGTGACGCCCCAGGTAACCTCATGAGTACGGGGTTCTGATCAGCCATAAAACAAGCCGCTCGCGCCAGCCCCATTCCAGCGCATAGTGCTAGATATCGAGAATGGTAGCCAGTGGTGCGAGTTTTTACCGGTTTATTCGGGAAAGGGCTTTGCTCAATCCATTGGGGATGCTTGGGATCACTTTCACTGCCAATCCATGTAAAGTTATCTTCAGACGTCCCATGGAAATAGTCACGATTGGCGTAGTAACACACCGAATAAGGAAACAACCTTCTGCCAACAAGATGATCTGGAGGATTTTGGGCACTTCTTACCACTACATCCGCTTCTGAACGATCCAAGTTAACAACGGCTTCCGTCGCATCGATGCACAATTCTATATTGGGAAATTCTTGATTAAAGGTGTTAAACGCTTCTGGAAGTATATATTCAGCAATTGGATTTGAAAGCGACAAGGACACCTTACCTGACAGCTCAGTGTCAGTTAACGCCCGTTGTTTGCGTTCAGCGGAAAGGGTTAATACTTCCATTTCTTCAGCGGTTTTGAGCCACTGTTGGCCCAACGATGTTACCTGATAACCTAAAGGAGTTTTCTCAAATAAGTCATTACCCGCTGATTGATTCAACCAGCTGAGCTTTCTAGACACTGTTGAATGATTTACACCTAACGCTTTTGCGGCACCCCTTAAGGACTTTTGCCTAGCAAGCGCAAGTATAAATCGATAATCATCCCAATCTTTCATTGGTGCATTATTGCAACAAAGTGAGTTTAATTAAATCCAATTGTCCGATTTATTTCCTTGTATATTGCAAAAACGCAACAGTAAGTGTCTTGTAACAACTAACTAATGAGGTTTTATATGACGAATAATAGAATATTTGGCATCGCGAAAGTGATGATGTTGCTCGCTTCGAGCTGCATGGCTGTAGGCCAATTCGCACAGGCAAAGTCGTTGGAAGTTGCCTTGCAAAAAGACAATCTGCTGTCGATTATCAACCCAAAAACAAAAAAGACTGAAAGCGCAAAAGAAGGATTAAAAGTTTATTACGAGAAAGCAATTCCCCTGGCTAGATCATTTGGGTATCAAAATCACGGAACTCTACGAGTAACCGAAACGGTAGTGGGCAGCAAACAGCCCGTGGTTTTTGTATTGGCAAGCTGGCCTAGCAATGAAGCGGATCTGACGTTTGAAAGTGATCCCAGATGGCAAGATTACAAAGGGTTACGTAACCAGATTTGGGAAGAACTCAATTTTTATAAAGCGCCCACAATGGATGCCAAAACGCTTACTTTTTCGCAAGACAAGTATTATTCCGTAGCGTTTGCATGGTTGGACGGCCAAAACCCCAACGATTATCGCGCTTACATGGACGGCATTCAAGATGCTGTATCAGAGGCCGGGGGTAAATTCATTCACAGCATGGTGAATCCTCGGCATGTTTCGATGAATGAGGCACTGAAAGGTCCAGATGAAATTACCTTTGTACAATGGGACAGTGAGCAAGGCTTACTCGATTTCCAACAAAGCGAAGGCTTTAAACGCCATGCTCATTTGCTTAAAAACGGTACAAAGCAATTTGAGTTGTACCGTGTTCAGCCGGTAATTAAATAACCATACAATGTGCTGACTGATGGTTACTCATTAGTCAGCATTAATTATGGCAGCAGTAACGTAAACAAAGGGTGCATTCCAGTTGATGGTCACTTCGTTTGTGGAATAACTACACCAGGTGTCAGCATAGTTTCCGGCTGGAAATGCCGAAGGATATTCACATCCATCCTGCCTACCGGAATGTGGCCCTCCCGCGACAAAACCTGGTATCGGAGCAACCACATCGTCAGCATAAGATTGACGATGGTGGATATCCATTGGTGATTTATGTCCAAAACCAGTGACATAGTTGTATCCCGTCGGATTACGGCCAAGCACGTAATCCAATAATCCGCTAGCAGCGGTTCTGTATGCTGTCGCATCTTTAACATATTTAGCGGCTTGTAACAGCACCATAGATTTGTTCATCGCCACCCCGTTACTGCCCCAAACATAGTCTGGAGTCGTCATAGCAACTTGGGCCGGTGAGTCTTTGTGTTGTTCAACAATCGTATCTGCAAAGGCTATAAATTCGACTTTAAGTTGCTGGTACAACTCTGATGGCAGCTGATCTTTCCCGTGATTAAGCAGAGAAATATGGGCAAGCGCCGACGAGTTTGACCAGCTAGGGACATTTAGCGGACTTTTACTTTGTTCAAAACGCCGCAGATACGATTCTTCTTGAGTGAGCAAAAACAACTCCGCGGCCGCCCATTTAAATTCATCGTTTAGAAATTCATCATCATATTGACCTGTTTTGACATCTTCAGGATTCTTATAAGTAACCCCAGGGTTTTGCAATGCCCATTTCCAGGCATCTACTGCCGCAAACTTTGCCTGTTCGGAAAACGCGGTGTATTGAGGAATGTCGCTATATATTTTGCTGGCATAGGCCATGACGGCCGCGAAATTTAATGCCGCACTGGTACTTTTTTTAACCACATAGCGCTGAGCATTTGCATTGTGGGGCATCTTTTTACCTTCAAAGCGTAAGGTCGTTAATTTGTGATAAATGCCTCCGTCATTTGGGTCCTGCATGGTTAACATCCAATCCAGGTTCCATTTTATTTCATCAAGTATATCGGGTATGTCGTTGGAAGATTCTGGGATTTGTCCGAAATGTTGTTGGTAAAACGCCGGAAAATCAGCGTAGGCGCTGAGTAGCGTATAGGTTGAAATTCCACTGTTGACAATATATTTGTTGTAGTCTCCCGCGTCATACCAACCTTTCGGTGAGGAAATGATATACCCTTCGGGTCTTTGTTGTGTGGCTGCAGAAGTATGAACCTTAACATTTGTATCTGGATGCGCAGCTTGCCTTGACCAAGGACCGGCGAATTCAACGGGTAATGCGGCACTCGCTCGATTGAAATAATAAGCTTTTAGGGCAGCGTCATGTATTGGTTTGTACGGATTGGATGTGATCTCAAACGTGATTGAATCATCAATACCGTCTACTCTAATTAAAAAAGTTCCCGATGTATTTAACTCACTGAAATCCGCAATCTGCACATCTAGTCCTGAATCCTGCCAAAGCTTGCTTGGTCCCAGTCGCTTCTTTAAAACGCTTTTATTTTGAGTAATATCAATAACCTCAAAATGTGTCGAATTAACATTTGTGACTAACGCAATTTTGGTTGAACTGGGAGCGTAACCTACTTGGTTCATCATGATTTTGGTACTCTGTTGTACCAAAGGATCTTTAGTAGACAATTTAGGTTCGTTTTGTGTTTGCAGATTCTGTTGACACGCAGCCAAACAGATCGCAGAAATTACCAAGCAGAGTCTAATCATTTTCATTTTTTCAACCGTTAATTGACGTTGATGGACAAAAATCCAGCACTTGATTGCCACTATACCCAAAGATTATCAATAAATAAAAATATTTTGTAAGCGCTTACAGTTTTAATTTTAAGGGAGTTAACTATATGTTTTGGGTGTTTGATGCAGCATTTCCTTGCTAGGCAAGTAATACCAATCCACACAAAGAAGTGAACAGGCAGCGAGAAAGTAAATGGGCGTAATCAAGGCGCTTGAATGAAGGAAGAGTGGGGCTCGTTTAAGTTCAAGCAACGCTTTGTTCAAAAACCGCTGGGCGCATTCTGACGGATCACTTCTTTATGTGGATTGGTATAATAGCGCGGAAAACATCAGGGCAAACCATATCAGTAATGTGAGGCTGATTGTCCAAACATAACTGTCATTGTTTTGTAGATCTACCTTCTGCGCTAAAGTAGAAACCGCAGCTTGCTTTGTAGTCCTTTGAGCCAAAGTAAATAAAAGTGCAACGATTACAGTAACTATGAATCCGGTAACATTCCACCAGAGCCACGAAAGGTTGGGGAGTTCAATCCAGCAATAAGCATTGAATAAAAAGCCAGCTAACATTCCAGTGATCACTGCATTGGCCGAGACAATGCGTGTTAACACACCGAGCATGAATACCGCTAGTACGGGCCCGTTAGCTAATGAACCGATTTTGTTAATCGCTTCGAGTACCGTAGACGCGATGTCCCCAACAAAGAATGCCATGGTGAGGGTGATCAGTCCCCAAGTCGCAGTGATCAACCTTGAAACCCACAATTCACGTTTTAGTGACCACTTCTTTTGTCTGAACCGAAAAACAAAATCTTCCATGGTGGTTGCACTCAACGAGTTTAAAACTGAATCTAATGAAGACATTGCTGCAGCAAAAAGAGCTACCAAAGCCATGCCTACCAATCCAACAGGCAACTGTTGGATCATGTAGACAGGAACCGCGAGATTGTAATTTGCTTGTTCGCCGTTGGCTGGCAATGAACCAACAAATTCGCTGTTATTGATGGCATAAGCGGCAATTCCGACACCGACAAAGCAATACAAAGCAACAAGTGGAAAGCGCAATAACCCATTGTAGAAAAGTGCTTTTACACTGCCTTGTTGACTGTCGCTTGATAGCACTCGTTGAGCCTGACTTTGATCACAACCGTAATAAGAAACATAAAGAAACAGACCACCAAATAACATTGGCCAAAACGCAAAGGTGTGACCATCGCCAAACCCGTGTTTATCAAAACGCAATGTTTGCAGTCGTTCACTAGGCACGGTTTGCAACATAGCACTCAAACCGCCAGCGTCAGCCACTAGTGATACAAAAACAATAAGCAACATCGCGACCAAAATAATCATTTGCGCCACATCACTATAAATAACGCCCTTGATACCTCCCATTACGTCGTACACTACCGTAAATAATCCAAGCAGCACGACAGACCAGAAGAAACTCAATCCGGTGATTAGCTCAATAACTAACGCAATACTATAAACGGTGACCGCCGTGGCAAAAGCGCGCACGAATTGAAAAAGTCCGCTCAACAGCAACCGCGTGCGCAGATCAAATCGTTGTTCGAGAAACCCATAAACAGAGACTAATTTAAGAGCGCGAAATACTGGTACTAAAACCAAAATAATGACTAGCATGGCTAATGGAACAGCTAACTCATATTGCAGCCAAAGCAAGCCTCCGCCGGCGGCAAAGGCAACAAAAGCCGGAGCACCTAAGATGCTATTTGTTGAACACTGTGTCGCAAGAATGGAAATCGCGATTGGCCAGCTACCTATCTTCCTACCGCCTACATAATAGTCTTCTCGATTATGTTGACCGCGAGACAAATAGTACGCGAAACCTAGCAAGGCAATAAGATATATAGCGATTACCAACCAATCAATTGGATCAATTGAAGAAGCCATCCATTCTCCTGTCTGGGGCTCGAGAAGGCCCGTTATGATATCTGCATTTGTTAATACGTCGCCCGTTTCCGCCCGTTGCATTGTCGCTTTGTTCTTGCATTAAAGGGAGGTGCAGCAGTCTTTTGATGCGTACCAACACGAGTTGCTGATGATTTTGGAAGTACACTCAATGAGGATTATTAAGGATAAGTTCACTTTATTCAAAACTTTTGGTTCAGTCATTAGTAGTGAAAACAGTCTGTAATAACGACTGAATACCTCCTATTAGACTAATTGATAATGTAGCAATTGATCATTTTTTGTTACGTTGGACCACGATTCGAGATATTCAAAGTTATATGTTCTGTCAGATTACAATAATTAATACAGACAGAGTGGTTTGAAAATTACAGTGATTAGCTACTATATTGATACCGCACAATCGGTTGTAATGTCTAAGGTAAAGGGAGAAATCGCTTTTAGCGATATGCTCAAGCATTTGCATACCTTGTTGCAAGATCCACAGTTTCGACCAGGGATGAACAGTTTTTACGACCTAACCCAATGTACCAACATTCTTGGAGAGCTCTCCGATCTCAGTGCATTCACAAAATCTATAAGTGACAGAAATAACGACCTGCCAAATAGCAAAACAGCGCTCCTCCTTCCCAGCGGTAATGGCAAATTACTCAATCTGGTTAAAGGAATAGTTATGATGACTTCTGCATCGAATATTGAGCATCGTTACTATTTGGACTCACAATGCCATCTAGCCTATCAATTTGTTGGCTTGCAATATGTTGAAAACGACCTTCACAGGCTTAACATACTTCGCCGCGTTAATGAGGAAAATCACAAAACCTCTCAGATAGAGCAACCGAAAAAGCCAATTAGTCATTGATTTGAGCTAACCGAATCGTATTTGGCACACCAAGACACCTTCTATAGAGTCATCAAATTTCCTGGTTCAATAATTAATTTGTCCTCTCATTGTCGTTTATGTCAAAGTAATAACTCCGCTAACCAATGTAACAGGCCAAGTAGTTTTCTATGAGTGAGTACCAAAAAGAAAGCCAATTATTATTGTTGCTCGATTACTTCAAACAAAATCCTGGGACAACCTTATCCATTGCATACATGCTGCTGACACTTTGCGGGATTTTGTATAGTCAGGGATTTTATGAAGAATTTAACATCGAAATTCTCAAGTTGGCGAATGTGTCTGATTTGATGATTATCGGCGTGAGTGAACCTGCGGCTATCCTAATGTTTGGCGGTGGTTTGTTGGTGGCCTACTTTACAGATTTTATCACTCGACGATCTTACGACGCACAAAGACGTTGGCGAGAAAAGCCAAAAAGCTTTAAACGAAGACTGATTTTGACCGCTGTATACACGCCTAAAAAAAGTATCTCGGTTATGTTCATCTTTGTTTGCACGTTTGTTGTCTACTCGTATATTTTTATGACCTTATATGCCGACTGGAAAAGTAAACAGGTCAAACGTGGCAAAGGCAAGCAAGTGATATTAGAGTTAGTCGAAACAAACAAATTACGAACGGTGACCTTATTAGGATCGACGACAAACTTTATACTCACTTATCATCCCGATAGTAAACAAGCCAATGTATATCCGGTCGATCAAATTAAATCTATTGTTCCTGCGGCGAAACCTAGCGAGCAATAGTGAGATACGCAAAGTGATACGTATTTTCTATTTATACGTTTAAACATAAAAGTATGAGAGATCTCCCTTGAAAAAAGCACTCTTCATCGCTGCCTTTATCCTTTTACAAGCCTGCACAAGTATCCCTGACGGTATTAAACCGGTCGACAATTTTGAGCTGGATCGTTATTTAGGTACCTGGTACGAAATCGCGAGATTGGATCACAAATTTGAACGTGGACTGGATCATGTTACTGCCCACTATGAAATGCGTGAAGACGGTGGCGTAAGTGTGACTAATCGGGGTTACAACGCAGAAGAAAACGAATGGGAGCAAGCTGACGGCAAGGCCTATTTTGTCGGGGATCCCCAAACAGGTCACTTGAAAGTTTCTTTTTTCGGTCCCTTTTACGTCAGCTACGTGATTTTTGATTTGGATTCAGAGGGTTATCAATATGCTTTGGTGACAGGTCCAAACAGAGACTACTTTTGGATACTTAGTAGACAAAAGCAGTTACCTCAAGCAATATTAAACGCATTGGTGGAAAAAGCTAAGACCAATGGTTTTGCCACTGAAGAATTAATTTACGTTAGTCATCCTTAATGCTGTAATAGATTGGCGTGAAATATATTGCGTGTTAACAGGGTCTTAAACTGGACCAAACACTCAATAGTAAGCTTATAAAAAGGATCGCCATGCTCGATAGTCAGTTAGAAATTGTGCAGCAAGCCAAACAATTCCTACGTGATATCCATATAGACGAATATACCGCTACCGTTACGCCACATTTTTCAGGCAGTGCAGGGGCGCACATGCGTCACGTATTGGATCACTATTTAGCGTTGATGCATGGCTTTGATAGTGGGTTGGTCGACTACAACAAGCGTAATCGCTTCTCCGAAGTGGAATCCTGTCCAAAATCGGCAATGGCTATTTGGGATGAGATCGAATCTTGGCTTTCAAACATTTGTGCACAGCCTATGGATGCCCCACTACAGGTGATGAGTGAAACTTGTATCTTTGAAACTCAATTTGCACAAGTTCCTTCAACACTAGCCAGAGAGCTAGTGTTTGTTTCAAGCCATGCCATCCATCATTTTTCGTTGCTTGCAGTGATCCGGTCTTTGCAAGGCAAAACAACACCCGAGTATTTTGGTATCGCACCCGCTACCGCAACCTTTATTCGCCAGCAAGCCTAAACATACCTGGACGCGCAGTTGAGTCTATAAAACCATAGTAATCGTAAGGATTTTATGGATAATAACCGCGCATTTCCAATCAGCCGGTAAATTTATATGTCCATTGAGCAATCTCTACTTTCTCGCAGTAATGAATCTTGTGAGCTGTGTTCCAGTAAAGAATCGTTGCGTGTTTATGAGGTCCCACCGGTAGAAGCCCATGCTGATAAATGTCTTTTGGTCTGTAAAACTTGCCACGCACAGTTAACCGACGAAAACGAATTAGATGCGACCCATTGGCATTGTCTAAATACTGCAATGTGGAGTACAACACCTGCGGTGCAAATCGTATCTTGGCGACTCCTCAAACGTTTAATGTCTGAACCCTGGGCACAAGACAGTTTGGACATGCTTTATCTTGACGAAGATATGCAAAAATGGGCCGAAGCGGGCCTAGTGGAAATTAATGATGAAGCGACCCTCGATTGCAATGGTACGCCTCTGCAAACTGGTGACACGGTTACTTTAGTTAAAGATTTAAATGTAAAAGGTGCGAATTTTACGGCTAAACGCGGCACCGCAGTCAGAGGGATCGCATTAAGCAGCAATCCCGCGCACATTGAAGGTAAAGTGAATGGCCAGCGCATTGTGATAATTAGTGCTTACACTAAAAAATCGTAATCGCCTTTCATTGTAGCGTGTTTCTTCCCTTACTATTGAGCTGTCTTATAATCCTGCCAAGAATCACCAAGGTACAGTTTCAGTAGTTTCTCCGGCGCATTAGGTAAGTCAACACTCAGCAAAAGGCCAGGGGTATCGTTGAAGTGTTTATCAATGCCCAGACAGTGGAATTTTGCACCGAGCTTTTGATAATGCTTAGCCAATATTGGAATATCCTTACCATCATGTTCGATGCAAGCCAAAAGCGCAGACAAGTTATCAGCTAAATCGTGTTGTCGGCTGTAATCCAGTAGCTCAACTGGCAATTCAAAATCGTACTCGTTGAAGGGTTTTACGTCCTCGGTAGGTGTTACTAAGGCTTGCTTAATCATCGCCACACCACGATTGCTGTATAGCTTACTCAATGACACTGTTCCGTAAAGTGTCTTGTATTGTGGAAACTTACACACAAAGGCACCAATTCCTCTCCACAACAAAAACAACCCTTGAAAACTTTTTTGGTACTCAGGGATTAAGAACGAGCGTCCCATTTCTAAACAGGCAGATTGTTGATTAACGAATGTGGGTTTGAAATCAAACATCCTCGACAAATACAGTTTGGAAGTATCCCCATCTTTCAATAATTCATCTGTACGTCCCATTCGATAGGCACCGATGATTTTCTGTTGTTCGTTGTTGACGACAAACAGTTGAGTGTAGCTGGCATCAAAATGATCCGTATCGATTGGTTCACCACTACCTTCATTGTGCTCACGAAATACCTTTTCACGGAGTCTGGCAATTTCGTAAACGGTCTTTGGAAGCTGATGTTGATAGCCATAAAAAACGCTGAATGCTTTGTGGTCGAGCAACCTTTGGCCTTGAGGTAATTCGTTCAGCTCTGCTTCAATTTCTGCCCAAGGGGTTTCTGCTGCTAGTGGTTTTAGATCGGTAACCGGATCAGCAGGCCATTCTCGATCCCAACTGGGATCCTGGCAATAACTTTGAACTCGACAAAGAGCGGCAATTTGCGCGGTATTCTCATCTTTAAAATGCGACGCCTTCACAGGGTAACCGCAACTAACGGTGATCTGCGAATCTGTTTTGTTAAGAAGTTCTCTGGCAAGCATAAACATACGAAGACGATAATAAATACGGCCAAGTCGATAAAATAAAGGAGAATTTTGACCGCTTACAAATATGGGTAAATATCGCGCATCAGTAATGCTTACCAATTTCCCAATCACTCGATTCCAAGTGTGTTCGCTGACTCGCCCTTTGTCTTTTTGATAATAACTAACACGGCCTGCTGGAAAGATGAGCAATGCCCCTCCTTGTTTAACATGTTTAATGCTAGCGCGAATTGAAGGCGTGTTTTTAGGGTCCCGCTCAGACAAGGGGTTAGTAAAAATAAAATAATCACTCAATTCTGGAAAGAGTTTCAACCCCTGATTGGCTAGTACCTTGAGATCGGGTCTGACTTGGCCTATCAAAAGGCATAAGATAACGCCTTCAATGCCACCAAATGGGTGGTTGCTGGCAATCACAATAGGCCCCGATGTTGGAATGCCCTGCTGTAACGTTTTGCCTCCGTTGATACGGATATTCATCACATCTAGTAGTTTTTTGGCGAAGGCTTCCTTGTCTAAACCGCTCATTTTGTGTTGCTTGTACATGCGGTCCATTTTTTTGACGCCTAAAACCGAATCAAGTAGCTTGATTGCATACCGCATTGGTGCCTGTTGCTTTTCTTTGGGTAATAAATTGATGAGGCTAATTGAGCCGGATACTTCTGACATCGCAAGTCCGTAACATTTGATAGGGCGTTTCAATAATCAACTTTCTCACTTATAACAGAGGCGATTAATGTATTGCAAAGGATTATTTTAGCGCGTTAATAGGGCATAATAGTTGTAGACCGATAATCTAAAAAAAATATTACTGATTGAGAGCATTATGGACAAGATTACGATAACAGCACCTGATGACTGGCATTTACACTTTCGAGACTATGAGATGTTGGCAGAAACAGTCCCCGCTACCGCTCGTTGTTTTAAACGCGCGATAGTTATGCCAAATCTTGTTCCGCCAGTGACGACTGCGCAAATGGCAATGGACTACAAGGCCCGCATTCTGGCAGCTCGCCCGCAGCAAAGTGAGTTTGAGCCGCTAATGGTGCTGTATTTGACTAATCAAACTAGTAAACAAGACATCAGCGAAGCAAAAGCAGCAGGTGTGGTCGCAGCGAAGCTTTATCCCGCTGGGGCAACCACTAATTCCGACGCTGCAGTAGATGGCATTGAAGCCCTATACCCCGTATTTGAAGAAATGGCTAAACAAGGCATGTTGTTACTTATCCACGGGGAAGTGACACAAAACCATGTGGACATCTTCGATCGAGAAAAGGCCTTCATCGATCAATATCTGGCCGATATTGTTAAAAATTTCCCAGAATTGAAAGTCGTATTCGAACATATCACAACAGCGGATGCCGCAGCCTTTGTTGAACAGAGCTCTAATAACGTTGCCGCCACCATTACACCGCAGCATTTGCTGTTGAATCGCAATGACTTGCTTGTAGGTGGGATCAAACCACACAATTACTGTTTACCAGTTCTTAAACGCTCGACTCATCAACAGGCGTTACGGGAAGCTGTTGCCAGTGGTTCCTCGAAGTTTTTCCTCGGTACAGATTCCGCTCCTCACGAAAAACATGCTAAAGAATCTGCTTGTGGTTGTGCAGGATGTTACAGCGCCTGGAGTGCATTGGAACTCTATACTCATGTCTTTGAAGAACTTAACGCCCTGGATAAACTCGAAGGATTTGCGAGCTTTCACGGTGCGGATTTTTATGGTTTGCCAAGAAATACAGGAAAGGTAACCTTGGTTAAAGAAACATGGCAAGTTCCAGAGAGTATTACTCTGCCAAATGGTAACCCAATCGTACCGTTTTTTGCCGGACAGCGAGTTGACTGGAAAATTGCAGACTAACGGTTTTTCTCGGTAAAAAAAGGTTGTTGGGTATGATTATTACAGTCGCGCTAAGATACGGGGCAAACTTTGCGGCCGCCGTTATCGGTTTAGGTCTTCTATATTCCAATCACGGGCGAGCAGCAGAACAAGAATTGATCATTCTGACCAATCCTCTGCCTTTTTTTAGTGAAAGTAATCGTAATGGAAAACCTTCAGGTTACTCCGTAGAACTGGCTAAATTGATTGCTGATCAGGCACGAATGCGGTATTCGATATCTGCGATGCCTTGGGCTCGTATTATGGCGAAGAAGGAAGGGGACGTGCCGATTATGATTTTGGGGTTGGCTCGCACCGAGGCAAGGGAAGAAGATTTTCATTGGCTCACTGCGATTTCACAAAATCAGGTAGCAGCCTTTGCGAATGATCCGCCGCAAATTTCACTTACGTCGCTTAAATTACTCGACGAATTTGGTTATATCGCGGTGTTAAGGGACGACTACCGTCAACAAATTCTTATCGATAATAAAGTTCAAAACATGGTGACATTTAACTCGTGGGAACAAGCTGTTAAAACTCTTATTCGAGGAAGGGTCGATAGCGTTTTTTTGTCGGATATGGGTCTTGCGTTAACTTGTTTACAAGCAAGTCTGAACTGTCGTTCTCTCAAAAAGGTACTGACGTATCAAGTTACCCAGAGTTATATTGCAATGGCAAAAACCAAAGTTAATGATGTCGTCGCCGATAGCTTAAAAACGGCCGCACAAATGGTGAAAGAGTCTGAAGAGTTTCGCCTCATGGCCGCACGCTACTTGTCTGGGCGCGAAGGTTTATCAAAGTCATTGGTTTTAACCAATGGTATGGTGGAAGTTAAGAATGAGTTTCCGTAACGGATCCACACTATTTTTCATATTGGTCGTGTTAGCACAACGCGTTTTTGCGCAAGTGCCGAACACGCCTGATTTCTGGGTGCTGACTAACCCTGAAGCGCCTTTTGTTGTGCAAGATGATAAACGTCAGTTAAGTGGTATGCTGGTGGATGTGGTCAATGGCGTGCTTAGTGAAGCTAACATAAAGCAGCAAATTCTTGCGGCGCCATGGGAGCGGGTCGAGCGAGAAGCGCGAGTAAAATCCAATGTATTGGTATTCGCTTTAGCCAGAACGCCTGAGCGCGAAAATTATTATCACTGGATAACGCCTTTAACTGCCAATGTATTTGCTGTGTATGGGCACAGCGCGACCAAAGACCACTATCAGCATCTTGATGAACTAAAGAATATTTCGTCTATCGCGGTCCTTAATAATGACGTGCGACACAAAATCCTGCTAAACGCCAAGATGACAAATATCAGACCCTATGAAAGCTGGCAGGAGGCGGTCGACTCGGTGGTCAATGGACAGTCAGAAGCGATATTTTTATCCGATGCCGGTATGCAATTTTTTTGCGAAAAATCGACAAATAATTGCAAAGAGCTCAAGCGCGTGTTTATGTACGAGCGAATGTTCAGTTATCTGGTGTTGTCCAAAGCGGAAACTGATGAACAGTTAGCTGACAGATTAAAAAGTGCAGCCCTTAGATTTAAGCATTCTGAGGAATTCACTCAGCTTACGCGACATTGGTTAAAACAATACGAAGAATTACCAATTCCGATGCACATGGAAGATGGTGTGCTTAATTTATGGCAGCAATAAAGGGCCCTTAAATGACAAAACTTGTATCCTACCAAGCAAAAGAAAAATACGCAGTTATTTCCATCGATAATGGCAAAGCCAACGCTATCTCCCATGAGGTCCTAGACCAACTCAATTTATGTTTAGACAAAGCTGAGAAAGAGCAAAAAGTTGTTGTGCTTACCGGAAAAGCAGGAATATTCTCCGCTGGATACGATCTAAGCGTAATGAAACAAAGCATGGAAGCGGCAATGGAGCTGGTGGAAAAAGGCTCTACACTTTCTCGTCGACTGTTATCATTCCCCACACCAATCGTCGCGGCCTGCCCAGGACATGCCGTAGCAAAAGGAGCGTTTTTGTTACTTTCTGCAGACTACCGAATAGGCGTTGAGGGCGAATTTAAAATCGGATTAAACGAAGTCGCAATTGGCATGACGATGCACAACGCTGGTGTAGAATTGGCGAGAAACCGCTTGGCCCCCGTATACTTTAATCGTTCCGTCATTAACGCAGAAATTTTCAACCCAGACGGTGCGTTAGAAGCCGGCTTTATAGATCTTGTTGTGAAACCGAAAAAGTTTGAAAAAATCGTTGAAAAGGTTGCGAACGCCATGGCGTCGCTCGATATGCGAGCCCATCGTCAAACAAAACTTAAAGCGCGAGAAGAGTTTTTAAGCTTATTGGACAAATGCATCGAACTAGATAAAACGAGTTCACTTTGAATACTGAATCACCCAGTGGCGACAACGCACAACCTTTTGAGTCTCTTGAACTAGACGCCAGACTGACAAACAATTTAGCGACCCTGGGTTTCGCGTCCATGACCGAAATTCAAGCTCAAAGTCTGCCAAAGATTTTGGCAGGTAAAGACGTGTTGGCCAAAGCGAAAACAGGAAGTGGTAAAACCGTGGCCTTTGCATTGGGCTTGCTGAATCGTTTGGACGTTGAGCGTTTTCGCGTGCAAGCATTAGTTATGTGTCCTACAAGAGAGCTGGCGGAGCAAGTTGCACAAGAGATCCGTCGCGTAGGGCGCATGATTGAAAACATGAAAGTGTTAACCTTGTGCGGCGGCTCTCCGATGGGACCGCAAATTGGTTCTTTGGCACATGGTGCTCATATTATTGTTGGCACGCCAGGTCGCATAATGGATCATCTTTTCAAGCGGCGTTTGGACCTTCGTGACGTCAACACCCTTGTCCTTGATGAAGCTGATCGTATGTTGGACATGGGGTTTGAAGATGAAATGGAAGCAGTAATCAAAGCATCCCCCAGTGATCGGCAAACGCTTTTGTTTTCTGCAACCTACCCAGATCAGATCCGTCAAATAAGCCTCAAGGTACAACGCAACCCAATTGAAATCAGTGTTGAGTCAACACACGATACCAGCAAAATTAAACAATTCTTTTTTGAGATTGAAGAGAATCATCGCAACAACGCAGCTTCGGCTTTGTTAAGTGAATATCAACCTGAATCTGCAATCATTTTTTGCAATACCAAAGTTGCATGCCAATCTCTACTTGAAGATCTTTCAGAACGAGGTTTTTCGGTGCAAGCCCTCCACGGCGATCTTGAGCAAAAAGATCGCAATCGAGTGCTAGTGCAATTTGCCAATAAAAGTATCAATTTGTTGATTGCGACTGATGTTGCCTCACGGGGTCTTGATGTTAAAGGCGTAGGGATGGTGTTGAATTATCATATTACACCTGATCCAGAAGTGCATATTCATCGCATTGGCAGGACAGGGCGCGCCGATGAGGAAGGACTAGCGCTAACACTTTGTGCCCCGAATGAAATCTCTCGGGCAAACGCTATTGAAGATTATCAACAAGCGAAAATTCAGTGGAAAGCAATACAAGCCATGCGATTTCATGCCAATCGCATCATTAAACCTGAATACCAAACCATCTGCATTGATGGCGGTAAAAAGGCCAAACTTCGTCCTGGAGATATTTTAGGCGCGTTGACCAAAGATGCCGACGTGCCCGGTGACGATATTGGTAAAATTAATGTTACAGCCACACACAGCTATGTCGCGGTCAAAGTGCGCAGTGTTAAGCGCAGCCTAAAACAAATTAATGAAGGCAAAATGAAAGGCAGAAAGTTTAAAGCACGTAAATTGACCTAACAGATAAAAAACATTCGGCCAAAGATGGATCCGGAGTATTGATTGCTAAAAAGCTAAATCAATTTCCGGATTTTTCTTTGTAACGCCCCAAGCTTTGGCAGCTGCTATGACCCAACCTGTGTTGCGCGGCCCAGCACATTGCTAAAGTATTCTTGTTCATTTTTTACAAACTGACTCCAGCGTTTGGCCATGGCTTCAGTTTTCTGGTGTTCTTCTGCTTTGGCCAGTTGTGTTAGCGATGCCACAAAACGTTGCTTGTTAAACAAAGCCATTCCGAGAATTAAATGCGCGTTTCCAGGGTTACGCAAGTCACCTTTGTCTATCGCCCGTTGTGACGCCTCTATGGCGTCGTCATATTTTTCCATATTGAGGAAAATCTGCGCGAGTTGCATATCGAGTTCACCGTCGGAAGACATTTGTGCCGCTGCCAACATTACCGGCACCGCTTTTTCATCTTCCTTTGCCAGAGACCAACTTTGCGCTAAAAATTTTAGATTGCGCAGGTCGTTGTCCAAGACACCATGATCAATCGCCTGTTCGATTATTTTGGCTGCTTTAAACGGGGCCTGATGGTAGTAATATAACTGTGCTAAGTTAAATAAATCATTGGCTTTGTTTACAAAACCTTGTTGATACGCTGATTCAAGAATTGCTAGCTGTTCTTTTTCCAGACCCAATTCACCGTACATGCCTGACAGCTGCACCCAGTACTCTGGCTTGTTGAACTGTTTAACCATTTTGACCAGCACTTCGGTCACTTTTTTGGGGTTTTTCAACTCGTAATAAACGGCACGCTGCAACACATACCAACTTTCTTCTACCTTGAAACCAAGTTCGCTTGACTCCTGTTGCTCAATGGCCGCGTTAATAAATCCCGAAGCCGCAACGTAGTCTTTTTTCTGGTACATCGCCTGTGCCTTTAATACAAGGTTTTTGGCGGGTATTTCTCCATCATGCAAGGCTTCCCATTTTTCCAAATGACTCACAGTCTTGTCGTAGTTTCCACGCATCATATGCAGCTGAGACAGACTAAATAACGTGCTTTTTTCAAAGGATTCCGGGATGGGCTGCTGAGCGACTACTTTTTCAAAAGAGGCGATCGCATTGTCATAATCTTCAGCGTTGTAATAGATAAAACCAAAGAAGTTATACATCATCGCTAACTCGTAGCTGTTCATTGAAGAAGACTTTCGTTCCACCGCTTTAAGTGAGTCTAACGCTTCGTCAATTTTGTCCATATCAGCGAGGGCCTGTGCTCGTGCGAGTTGGTCGTAGACTTTTGAGCGTAACGCTGGTGTGCGCTTAGTTTTCTGTTCTTTTTGGACTTCCGCAACGGCGTTGGTTGTTGTCAACAAACTACCTGAAATTGCCATCGAGAAAGCTAACAGCAAAGACATAGTTTTTTGAGAAATCGCAGCAAAACGTTTCATTTGATCACCTTTAACCATCTATTTGAAAAGAAATACGGTTTTGCACACCTGCAACTTCTGCTGCTTCACCGTTTATTACCCGAGGTTTATATTTAAATTTCAATGCCGCATCGACAGCCGCCTGCTCAAAAATACCTGCAGGCTCCGCTTCAATGACTGTTGGATTGCTTACTGAACCTTGTTTCGTCACAGTAAATTCAACGATGACATAACCTTCAATTCCCCTAGACAACGCGCGCCTCGGGTAAACGGGCGACACTTTCACGATGGGTAAATACTCACCGTCACCCGACTCCAAGGCTAGTCCACCTTCTAGAGAAACATCCGCTGCGACATCCGCAGCAAAGTCATAACCACTGCTTAGTGGATCAGAAGATGCAAGATCCATTTCAGGTTGAGGCATATCAGGTGGTGGTTGCTCTGGCTTAGGGGGCTTTCGCGGTTTGCGCTGTTTTTGTTCGGTAACTTCGTCTTTTTTTACTCTTACGAAATCCAAAACACTACCTTTGGATGGCTCTGACAACGCCTGGTCACCACTTTTAATCAGCGCTTGCATTAAATAGAACAAGCCCAGTGTGACACCTGCAGCTAATACAATGGCAATCAAAATACGCGGCATGGCTTAAGGCTCTTGTGCAGCGATGGAAACATCAAATACGCCTGCTGCCCTAGAGGCATCCATGACAGCAATCAATGTTTCTGTTGTGGCTTTTCTATCAGCTTGGATGACGACTGTGCCTTGTGGGTTCTCAGCATGTAGTCGCTCAATATTTGCTTGAACGGCACGTTTGTCGACACGACGTTTATTGATCCAGATTTCGCCTTTGTCGCTGATCGCAACCAAAATATTGGCACGGTCCTTTTTGACTGCGGTGGCCGCATCAGGTCGATTGACATCGATGCCCGCTTCTTTGACAAAGGATGCCGTCACAATAAAAAAGATCAGCATGATAAATACCACGTCCAACATCGGCGTCATGTCGATGTTCGATTCTTCTTCATCAATTAAATTCTGAAAGTGCTGTTTCATTTTATTCTCTCTAGTTCCTCAGGACTTAGCCCTGACGCTGCATAATTAATGCGTCTTCTAAATGTGTACGTTCGGTTTTTGCCGTTCGAGTTAGCCAAGTCGAGGCAAAAACTCCGGACAATGCGCCCACCATTCCGGCCATCGTTGGAATCGTCGCCTTGGATACGCCAGCAGCCATTGAACGTGCATTACCACCACCTGAAAGTGCCATGACATCAAAAACCTGAATCATGCCTGTCACAGTACCCATTAGTCCCAGCAAGGGGCATAGAGCAACCAAAGCCTGAATAATAGGCAGGCTGTATTTCAGCTTTAGGCTCACTCGGGATACCATTGCCTGGCGAATTTGTTCTGCATTCCAGGAGGCTCGGTCAGTTCTTGCTTGCCATGTAGCAATGACGTGTTTTTTGAACTGTCGGTGGCCGCTGTTGACATAAATGATCCGCTCAAGGATTAATAGCCACATTGTGAAAATTAGGCCGCCAATAAAGAGCAGCACAATTCCGCCTGTTTCAGTAAAATCTCGAAGGGATTCGAATAGCTCAAGCATCATGATTGGTTATGCCTTCTCTAACCTTTCGGCACGCTCGGCAATGACCCCTGCGGCTTGTTCCTGCAAGATATAAATAATGTTTTTACTTTGTGTATTAAGCAGTGCGAACATCAAGGTAGTGGGGATAGCAACAACCAATCCCAAAACAGTGGTAATCAGCGCGGAGGATATGCCACCCGCCATGATTTTAGGGTCGCCTGTACCAAATAAGGTTATTTGTTGGAAGGTCACGATCATTCCGGTTACCGTTCCAAGCAACCCGCCCAATGGCGCTACGACCGCAATCATTTTGACCAAGGTTAAGAAGCGACCCAACTTAGGCACTTCGCCCAAAATAGCTTCTGTCAGATGCAATTCCAGTGCTTCGGTATCTGCATGTGGATACTTGTCCTTCACCAGCATCACTCGGCCGAGCGGATTGTCATCTTTAAAAGTATCGGATTTCAGTTGGCGTCTAACTTTATTGCTCACACTCGTGAGCACGATAAAGCGCCACACAGCGACAAAGATCCCTATTGCGCCGACAGCTATGATTATATAGCCAACAAGATCACCTTGATGGATGCGCTCTTCAAGATTCGGTGCGTTAACCAACAAACGCATAATAGTACCGCCCGTTGGATCAAGACCAAATTGAATGACATCGCCGCTTGAGTTTTGCAAATTTGCGGCACTATTTGTAAAGCGATCCGCTGGTTGTCTAACCAATTCAAACACAGAGTTCGTTGCACCTTCGTAATCAAGGTACTTGCCATCGGCGATAAGTGCAAAAGACCCGACGCGAACAACTTCTTTGTTTACTTTTGCGCCACCAGCTTCAACAACATCTGTGGTGAATCGGGTTACTTTGCCCGATTCGGTCATTTCACGTTGCAATTCAAACCAAACTCGCTCGATTTCTTCAATCGAGGCAAGCTTGCTGCTTTTACCCATTGATTGAGCGAGTTCATCTAGAAACTGAGCGCGACCTGGGATTTGTGCCGACACTACCGAACCGAAAAACTTGTTTTTGGTATCACCTGCAGTTTGCTGTAGCGCGCCAAATAACTCTTTAAGCGAACCTAACCGGGTATCCACCGCAGATTTGAGATCAGCAATTTTAAATTCGTTTTCTTCGTATTGAGTTTCAAGTTGCGAAGACAAGGCTAATTCATTGTCTCTTTGTCTTGAGGCATCACGAAGCATTTGGTCTTGTTCTGAGCGCTTTTGTGCAAATTCACGTTCACGTTCGACATTTTGCTGATTTTGCTGAAACTGGCCTTGCTCAAGCTGCTTTAACAAAGCATCTAGATCCAGTGCCTTTTCTTGAGCAACAAGATTAGACGTCATGGCGATTGACGTGACAAATACAAAAATTAGTTGGGTTAGTTTGTTCATCATTTTATTCACTTAATCACTCTGTCATCGCAATAGGTAGCATTAGCAGGTCTGGCGCCATTTGCTTTTTAGCCATTCTCAGCCCTTTAGTGACTTGAGAACGATAGCTGCTAGGCAATACTTCCCATTGACCAGTCGTTTTATTCCAATTGCCTTGTAAGCTACCATCGCGTGTTTGGTAAATAAGCGCTGTTCGACCAATTCTAAGAAAATCAACATTGCGTTCTTGGCCTTCAATCGTATGCAAGCCTGCATAGGCCTCCAACGTTCGTCCGTAGTCCATTTCCACTTGATAGGCTTCCATCACACGGCGAAACTTTTCTGAGGGTGCAACGTCAGCTCGGTCCATCATTTCTTTTAAATCTGCGACACGTTGGGCCCGTTCTTCAGGTAAAAACGGCACATCCAATGTGATGAATTGTTCGAGCCCAGCAATCATCTTCAGCATTAACGGCGTTATTTGGCGCTCCACCACGCTGACTTCGTCGATAGCGCTGTTTATGTCACGCATCTCTTGTTGCTGATTGGCGATTTGTTTGCGCAGTTGTTCGTTGTAAACGCGCAAGCCATCAGTTTCTTTATTGAGGGTTTTAAATTGTTGAAGTTTGTCTTCAATCTGGTCGGTTATTTGATTGATTTTTGTCTGTGATTGCTCTGCTGACTGATTAATTTCAGCGGCAGCGTTGACCACGGGCCTTAAATCTTTATCTTCCTGGGCTGAGAGTGTGGAGGTAAGCAAAGTGCCCACTGTTACTGCTACAGCTGCTTGTCTAAAAAACTTCATACAATTAGGTCCTGACTCTCGAATTGAGGCTGACACATAGCCGCCTTTCAAAGTTGCGTGCAGGATAATGACCTTGTATGACAGTTTGATTGCAGAAACATGACAATACTGCAACACTAAAAGAGCCAGAGCCGCAAAGGCGGCTCTGGTGCTTTATGGGGCGTGCGAATAGCCTAGAACTCGTAGGAGTAACTTAGGCTTGCACCAATCCCTCGGGTTTCTGAGCGAATCAATACACCTTCAAACTCAATTTCTTTGGTTTGATCAAGGATATTGTCTAACTTAAATTTCACCGTGCTGTTAAAGTTTGGATAGTAGGTATAAACAAAATCCAACGAATGAAACGGCTGTTCAAATGCGTCGTCTTGTAACCCTATTCCAGGGATAATGATGCGCTCTCCAAACACGTTGTAAACCAAGGTCGCAGAATGCTCACCATTCGGCGCATCGTAACCCAGTTGCATATTTACTACGTATTCAGAGTGACCGGTCAAACGCCTTACATCATTAACAAAATCCGGGTTAACTCCAGTTTGTTCAGTGATTTTTTCACGATCAAAGGTGGTTTCCGAATCACTTAAGGTGACGTTTCCAGAGAAAAACAAATCATTCCAAGTACTTGTATAATCGTTCCCCAAAAAGCCTAAACTTTTAAGAAATTCAACTTCTATACCATATACCTCTGCGCTTTCACCGTTAGCAATCCTTGTCCGAGGAGCGGAATCACCTTGCTCTGTCTGGAATCCCTCAATTGGGTCAAGCATATCTTTGTAGAACAGTGCGACGGATAAGTTGTCGCCTTGATCAAGATACCACTCCCAACGAAAGTCGTAATGTTTGATACTTGTAGGCCTTAAACCTGGCGTTCCTCGAATAGGGAATTCTGTAAGTGGGTCGATGTAAAGGGCATCAGAAATTTCCCTCAAGTCTGGGCGAACCACCGTTTCTGCATAACTGAAACGGTATTGCATACTGTCATCAGGGATATAGGTGAATGCTAACGCAGGATAAAAATCGTCCTCTTGAAATGTGAGATCTTCAAAATTACGCTCTGGCGGGTTATTGCTGTTACGCGAACTGGAGTCCAAAATCGCTTGTTTGAACTCTTCCCATCTTACACCACCGGATAACCGCCACTGATTATTGAAAAAAGCATCAAATTCAAAATACGCTGCATCGGTAATTTGTGCTGAGGTGTAATCATCTCCTGGTGCAGCAGATTGGCGCAGTAAATTTTGGTTAAGGTTGCTTTCAAAACCAGAGATCAATTCGTCGGTAAGTATGTCATTGAGATTAAACCCAGCGAGTTCCTCAGCTGTAAAACTGTTGGTTAGAAAACCAATGGCACGGTTTTCACCCACTCGCGCTTTTTGCACAAAATCGACGCCGGCTTTAAATTCGAAATCCCACTTCTCCACTGACACAGGTAATGAAACATTGCCCCCCCAATTCTTGACAATATCGTCTAAACGCTGGAAGGTATAGTCTGCTTGGCCTGTACGCCCTCTGATTAAGGAGATTGATTCAACACCTCGGTCAAATATACGATCTCCATCAGCATCAAGGAAAGAAAACCCAGTGGTAATATTGCCCGGCGCTCGACGGAAACTGCGAGATTCAGAATATTTCCAATCGACGCCCATAAACCACAAATCTGGCAGAGTGTGAGAGCCCTTTATTTGCCCAGTACGCATATGGCGTTCTTCGTACAATAGATCGTAAGAACGGATAAACTGACCTTCGTCGGTACTGGTATTGGCATTAAAACCATAACGTTCACGGATCTGGTCACGTGTATCGTTTAGCGTTAGCAAGCTTACGTCGATATTGTGGTAGTTGGTATATTTCAGACCCAAATTTAATAACCCAGACCATTGGACAGAATGCTCATTGGATTCGCCCACTGGCCAACCAGACTGCAAAGTCCATCCACCTTCGCCATCTGAGCTAAATTGGTTGCCTTGAAACTCGTCAGACACTTGCCACGAATTGTCATAGCCAAGCGTCGCTAGAAATCCTACTCGCCAATCATTGTTAATGTCGTAGTAGTCTCCCACCGAAATGTCGAAGCTCACATCGGGATCAACTGCCTCTTTGATTGGGTCGTAATTTCTATTCAAGCCAAGGGCCACTTCTTGCTGTTGTGCGATAGTTAACTGCTCGATGGTCAGTTGTCGATCAAACACGTCGCGCAGTGCACTTGGCATTTCGCGCGTTCCATCGTCTCTTCCATAAAAATCGTCACTTCCGCCGTCATAGTGCCAGCCATCATCAAAGTTGTTGCTATTGACTCCAAGTCCTCCCGAAACCTTGAATAAAAAATCATTTGGAATGGTTTTCAGACGAATATCGACATTTCCGCCACCAAATGAAGCAGGCATAGAAGGTGAGTAGGCTTTTTGAACAGACAAGCTTTCTATAATCTCAGCTGGAAACAAATCCAACGGGATGACACTGCGGGTTGGATCGGGACTTGGTACAGTCATGCCGTTTAATTGCGTACTTGAATATCGCTCTCCCAAGCCGCGCACGTAGATGAATTTGCCATCAACCAAGGTTAAACCTGTTACCCTGCGCAGTGCCGAGGCGGCATCGCTGTCTCCCGTTCTGGATATTTGGTCGGCGCCAAGGATGTCAGCGACAAACGCTTGTTCTTTTCTTTCTTGAAGTACCGCCGTAGCTGTCCCTTTCAAACGCGTGCCGGTAGCGACGACCTCTTCAATGACGTTTTCTTCTTCACCTGTTTGTTGAGCCAAAACATATGATGATTGTGCGCTCAACCCTGCAATAATTGCCAAGGACAGGTTTGCAACAGAAAACCTTTTGGCTAGCTTATTCATTTTTAACCTCATTAGAATGCTTATTAAAGGTCCTGGGTTTGCTTGGACCTTTTAACAAATAACTGTCTGATAAAACAAAGTGCGTTGGACACCCAACGCACTTTGCTCTGGCTCCATCATTGCAAGTCTTTACAGACCTACAGTCCAGCCAGCAGTCCAGTCATTGCCTTCTTCAACCGCTCCAATGAAATCAACGTTGTCGAAGAATGTATCGCCAGTGAAGTCACGGGCCGCAGCATCCGTCGTTGTGAAGATGCCATTCAATACCGCTGCACGATTTGCAGCAATTGAGTTGCCGTTTTGTCCGAGGAACCATGCTTCAAGGTCAACGTCGCCGTCAGCGTTTTTAAAGTTTTCGCTGTTTTCACATGCAAATACGGCGTTGGTCATGGAGATGGTGCCATCACCAAGGTTTGCTTGAGACACTGCATTACCTTCTACTTCAAAACACTCACCCATCAATGCCGGGCCGGTAACAATCAGGTTATACAATTGCGCGCCTGTACCTTCACGTAAGTAGATACCTTCAGACGGGTCGTCTTCTGGATTGAAGTTATTTCCAATACCAGTGAAGTTTGCAATTGTCGGATTAGATTTTGGCTCTGCAGCCAGGTTGCTTCCATCATTGTCGGCTTCAATTAGGCGGTTCGCATCGCTGTCGTCGTTAGCGTGTTGAACCAATACATACTGCATCTTGCCGCGATAGCCGTGATCCCAATCGACACTGTCATCCTGGTTGGCCGTTAGGACGACATATTTTAAGTTAACCGTACCACCGAAGAATTCGATTCCATCGTCTGAGTTCTGGTGAACTTGAATGTATTCAACGGTTGTCCCTGAGCCAACACCACCAAATGTGATACCGTTTAATTCATTGCCTGGCTCGACTTCAAATCCGCCATGTTTGACGACTACGTAGCGAAGCACACCTGAGTTGTCTTCATCGTTTGTGCCGCCATAAAACGCACCAGAGACACCTTCAACTTCACGTGCGCACGGTGTACCGTCTGTCGGGCATTTGTTGCTTTGAGCATTGCCCAACAACACTACGCCGCCCCATTGACCTGGGCCGGTTGCTTCACCTGTAACATCTTGAGTGGATGTAAATGTGATGGGTGCCGCGGCAGTACCTTCTGCCATAATTTGTGAACCTCGGCTTACAACCAACGCATCGCTAGCGCTGCGACCATAAATAGTGACACCTGGCTCAATAGTTAAGGTTGCGCTGTTTTCATTGTCGCCGCCGACGAAGGTTACACCCGATAGGGCGTATATATTGCCAGCAGTTAATGTAGTATCGGCTGTGATAGTGCCGGCAGGAATTTCACAGGTAGTTGTGGATCCATCGACAGACAAAATCGAAGAAGTGCCAGTAGGGCAGCCTACTTGTTCTGCTTGCGCGGTCACTTCGCCACCACCGTAGCCAAATGCCCAGCCTTCTCGCCAATCAGAAGAACCATCGAAAGCACCTACATAATTTGTTGCATCGAAGAATCCATCTACCGTATTAGACGTATCTTGACCTGCGCCCAGTAATGGAGAGCCCGCCATGGGTTGTCCATTAGACATAATCATAGGGGCGTCGCTGATAAAGTTACCTGTCTGGCCTAAGAACCATGCTTCCAAATCGACATCGGTGTCGCCGTTTTTGAAGTTTTCTTCATTGGTACAGGCGAAAGCGGAGTTTTCCATTAAAATGGTTCCGTCCCCCAAGTTAGCTTGAGAAACAGCATTACCCTCTACTTCGAAACATTCACCCATTTCAGATGGACCAGTGACGACAATATTGTAAAACTGACCACCGGTACCTTCACGCAGGTAAATCCCTTCAGACGGATCTTCGTCTGCAGCAAAGTTATTACCTATTGCAGTCATGTTAACTAGGGTCGGGTTTGATTTAGGGCTAGCATCCAAGTTGCTTCCATCGTTGTCTGCTTCGATGATGCGGTTTGCATCAGAAGCGTTCGGATTGTGTTGCACATAAATGTGCTGCATACGACCTTGGTAGCCGTGGTCCCAGTCAATACTATCGTCTTGGTTGTTGGTTAGCACCAGGTATTTGACGTCAACATTGCCGCCAAAAAACTCCACGCCATCATCAGAACTGTTGTGAACCTGGATATGATCAACTGTAGTGCCAGAACCTACACCACCGAAGGTAATGCCATTTAATTCGTTACCTGGTTCGACTTCAAATCCAGAGTTTTTTACTACAACGTATTGCAGTGTGCCCGAGTTGTCTTCTGTGTCCGTACCGCCGTAGAAAGCGTCAGCTACGCCCTCAACTTCGCGAGCACAAGGTGTACCGTCTGTCGGACATTTGTTGCTGGGCGCATTGCCAAGGAGTACCAAACCGCCCCATTGTCCAGGAGAAATTGGCTCGCCAACCACATCTTGCAAAGATGTCATTATGATTGGCTGAGAAGCAGTACCAGCCGCTTCTAATCTGGAACCACGACTCACAACCATTGCATCACTGCCACTTTGACCAAATATCACAACACCGGGTTCAACGGTCAAAACTGCTGAATTCTCATTGTCACCGCCGACAAATACCGAACCTGACAATGCGTAAAAGGCGTCTGTTGTTAGTGTCGTGTCTTCAGTGATTGTGCCAGATAAAACCTGTACCGTGACACTGCGACCCAAGGCTTGGGTAACCGCTTGAGTTAACGAAGAACTGAACTCGCCTGGGAGTGGTTCGCTTGGTGTTGGAGTAGGCGTTGGAGTTTGAGTGGGTGGGTTATTGATTGTCTGACTATTGTCAATATTGCCTTCTGTGATATTAATATCACCGCCACAACCTGCTAGTGCAATGGCCGTAGCTACAGCGCTTGCCCTAAAAACATTTTTGAGTTCCATCGTGCTCTCCACATGCGATTTTATGATTATTGGATTTAAAAACGCGAGCAAAGTAACTAACAAAAATGACAAACTTGTTACAGTAAGATAATCGTCACAAAAGTTTAATATTGATGCAGTTCTATTTTTTAGGCTAACGGCTGCTGCGAACCAAAACTACACTGATGCTGTTCCACATCTTTCGGGTATACGAACTACAACGATATCGGTAATGCGCATACGGACCTTTTAAAATTCTTGACTATAATGGGCTTAGAATTGATTCTCTGGTTTTTAGGATGCTTTATGGGCAGGAACATATTCGTCACTATGCTAATGTGTTGCATTGGATGGACCTGCTCGGCCGAAATATTAACTTTAAAAATTCCCCTAGCAAGATCTCAGCACGATATTTCATATGACTACCATACTAGACTACTGGCAGCAGCGATCGAACGTGGAAGCGAAGGTGAGCATACCGCTAGTTTTGTCGCAGAAGTGGACATGCATGAGGGCAGAGCGACCCGAGAACTCATTAAGGGGGAAAATCTTGATGTGTTTTGGATGGGCACAGATTACAGCAAAGAGCAGCAATTACGCGCGGTTCCGATCCCAACAACCAGAGGCTTGATTGGCTTTCGAAAGTTTGTGATTAGAAAACAAGATATTGGAAAATTTGCACGCATTAACACCATCGAGCAACTCAGAGAGCTCACGGCATGCCAAGGAACCGGGTGGCCAGATACATTAATTTTACGCAACGCTCAGATAAAAGTAGCCACGACTCCAGCATTAGAAAATATATACAAAATGCTCGCTGCGGGCCGATGTGATTTTTTTCCTCGTGGTTATCATGATCACCAAAAAGAACTTCAACTTAGAGCCGAACAATATCCCACATTGTTAAGTTATCGGGGGATCATGTTACATTATCCGTTTGCGGTGTATTTTTTTACTAGTTTAGAAAACGCTGAACTTGCTAGTTGGATCGAAAAAGGACTTGATATGATGATCGACAGTGGCGAGTTTCAATTGCACATGCAAACTCATGAATTGACGCGAGATGTCTTCCCACTTGGTAAAGAGGCAGATGTCAGAGCCATATCAGTTAAAAATGTCATCCTGTCAGAAGGCACCGACTATTCAAACGAGAGATACTGGTTCCAACCAAAAGATTTTGGATTGAAATAAAAAAGGCGCCAACAAGAATTGGCGCCCAGATTAACGAACCCAACTTGGGATTGGTTATATTTTGATTACCAGATTTTCACACGTTCTGCTGGTGGCAGGTACAGGGCGTCTTGCTCGGTAATGTTAAACGCTTCATAGAATTCCGGTACATTTCTAACCGAGCCATTTGCACGAAACTCGCTAGGCGAATGTGGGTCAGTAGTGATTTGATTCCGTAAGGTTTCATCCCGATATTTGTTGGCCCAAATTTGACCAAAACCAAGAAATACCCGTTGAGTACCGGTAAATCCGTCAATCACTGGCGCTTCTTTGCCTTCCAGCGATAGCTCATAGGCTTTCAGCGCGATGCTGATCCCACCTAAATCACCAATGTTCTCACCTAAGGTAAATTCACCGTTAACAAATACATCTTCCAATGCTTCAAATTGATTGTATTGCTCGATAAGTTGCTTGGTTCTGTTTTTGAATTCCGATTTGTCTTCGTCTGTCCACCAGTTGCGTAGCACCCCGTCACCGTCAAAGGTACTTCCAGAGTCATCAAATCCGTGACCAATTTCGTGGCCAATTACCGCTCCGATCCCGCCATAGTTAACGGCGTCTTCCGCTTCCATGTTAAAAAATGGAGGTTGAAGAATGGCCGCAGGAAACACGATTTCATTCATTGGAGGATTATAATATGCGTTCACCGTTTGTGGGTTCATAGCCCATTCGTGTTTTTGCACTGGTCCTTTTTGTTTTTCAAGCATTAGCGCATATTGCACTTCACTCGAACGTTTAACATTGCCAAATAAGTCATCTTCAGCAATGGTCAAAGCACTATAATCTTTCCACTTGTCTGGGTAACCGATTTTAGGGGTAAATTTAGATAATTTGTCTAGTGCCTGCACTTTTGTTTCGTCAGACATCCAGTCCAATTCCTTGATACTGATCTCATAGGCTTTCAACAAGTTATTGACCAGTTCCATCATGCGTTCTTTTGCTTCAGGCGAAAAATGCTCCTTAACATAGACTTTACCGATCACTTCACCTAAGTGGCTATTTACCAAATTGACGCCGCGGCGCCACATTGGACGTTGCTCTTCTACACCGTAAATAACTTTGCTGTAGAACTCAAAATTTGCCTTATCCAATTCGCTGGTTAACAGCGTTGAGGCACGGTTTATCAGGCCCCATTTTAAAAACACTTTCCAGGTTTCAAGATCGGTATTGGCGATGATCTCGTCCATGTTGCGCATGAAGTCTAGTTGGGTGACAACAAGTTCTTTGACATCTGAAAGCTGTCCTTCGGCAAGCATGGTTGTCCAATCAAACTTCGGCATAAGCTCTGCAAGCTCAGCAACAGGAATGTTGTTGTACAAGGCAACCATATCGCGAGTTTGCTCTTTTTTCATGTGATGCTCAGCGATACGGGTTTCCAATTCCATAATAGTCTTTGCATGCTGCTCGCCATTTTCCAAACCGGCCAATGCAAACATACGAGCAATATGAGCAAGATACTTTTCGCGAATAGCAACAGACGCTTCATCATCTTTAAAATAGTATTCTCTTTCTGGCAGGCCGATACCACCTTGCCAGGTTAAAATCATATAAGAGTTGGGATCTTTAAAATCGACGTATTGGCTAACAGAAAACGGCGAACCAAAGCCATATTTGTTTGCATAGGCAAAGTGTGCGGCAAGGGCTTTGTAATCGGAAATGCTGTCGATTTTGTCAAATTCGGGGGCCAGAGGGGCAATACCAATCTTATCGCGTTGCTCTATATTCATGAATGAGTTGTACAAGCCACCCACTTTTTGCTCATCACTACCCATGGCAAAGTCGCCTTCAGAAGAACTTTTTATTATGTTCATCACGTCTTCTTGGGCTTCGTCTCTGAGTATCTGAAATCCGCCATAGCTTGCTTTGTCATCAGGGATTTCAACACTATCTAACCATTTGCCGTTTGCGTACTTAAAAAAGTTCTCGCCGGGGCTGATACTTTGATCAATATGATCAAGAGAGATACCTGAACTAAGCTGCTGTTTGGCTTCAACAGCTGCTTTTGTCTCAGTCTGCTCAGTTGTGTTTTGTTGAGGTTGTGAACAACCTGTAACGGCCAATGCGACGGCCATGGACAGAACATAACGCTTCATTTTTACACCTTATTTTTCATGGTCTTGCTTCCATGCTTAGTTAAACAATGGCAAGTACTACTTACCAAACTTATAAATAAATCGATCCGTATTCCCTCTAATACTGGGGTCGAATACGGATAGGTCTAATGTGTCTTTATCGTTGCGAAGGTAAAAGGCCTCCTCTAATAGTTTGAAGCCGGCTTCGTCGAATTGGAATTTTACGATATCTGGGTCAATTCTATGTTGGTTATTGGCTGCCTCATAACCAGAGCCGGGGTGAGCAAAATGGTCAATAATGATTACCACACCATCATCTTTTAACACCCGTTTTATTGTTGCTAAAACTGCTTTGTGGTCAACAACATTATCTCGTAATTTAACGAGTTTGCCATCTTGCATCATTTGGGTGAAAAACAAATCATGATAATTCAACGCCATAAATGCAATATCAACGGAGTTGTCGGGTACGTTTATTTTTGCGATGGCGATGTTGTCTAGTCTGGTCACATTCGGCAGTCTATTGTCTAATGTGCGTTTTTTGATCCCTTCTTGGGCGAAGCGCCAAATCACTTCATCATTTTGAGCGTAAACTTTCCCTGCTGGGCCTACTGCTTTTGAAAACAGTTCGGTGTACCAACCATCACCGGCAAACAGGTCTAATACGGTATCAGCACTTTTTACGCCGGCAAAAGCCAGGATCTTTTCAGGTTTTCTAGCGGCATCACGCTTGATGTCTTCGCTTGGACGCTCACTTGAAGTCAGAACCTTTTGAATTGCTTGAGCATTTAACACGCTTTGTGCAGACGTGTTAAAGGATACACATAAAGCGAGAAAACCGCAGGAAAGAGCACGGCAGATTAAATTTTGCGTAGAGTTGCGAAAAACATTCATGTTGGCTCAAAAAGTATACATATTAATCTGTCTAGAATAGCCGTTGCTGGGTCAAATTTGCACTAAAAACTGTAACAGAAAAATACGAGATTTAATTTAGAGACTAATTGAGTTACTTTAACCTCAAAGATTTGACCTGATGGAGTTACTAATGAACGCTACGATTATCGCCCTGGCAGGGTACATAAGTTGGGCACTACTACTGTTGGTGTTTTTAGCCGTATATCGAACGGTTTTGGTGATGAATAAAGAGCGACTTCCCAATGCTTTCAAAGCGGATGGTTCAGATTCGCCAGAATTTGGACAACGAATTGCCAGAGCCCAGCTTAATTGTTCTGAAAGTTTTGTGGTCACCGGTGGTGTGATGTTGTTGGCTTTAGCAACAGGTTCGTCGGCAATTACAGATCCTTTGGCCTACTATTTGCTCGCAGCACGTTTGGGCCAATCCATCGTTCATTTGGCTTCAACATCAGTGCTTGCTGTGCAAATTCGGTTTGCTCTTTTCCTCGCACAAATCGCCATTAGTGGATATTGGCTGGTCATGTTATTTTCTAAGTTTGCGGGGTAGTTTGATGCTCACAATGAAGCAGTTTGCTGAGATTTCACCTTGCGAATATGCCGACGGTTTGCCGCGCTCTCAGTTTTTAGATTATCAAATCGCAAGCCTATGGCCTGAGCCTCCTCGTATTGCTGGTCCTGCATTTACGGTGAAATGTGAGCCCGGAGATCACTTAATGCTGCATGCTGCGATTTACCAAGCGCAGCCCGGCGACGTGATTGTTGTACAAGCAGATGATAGCTTTGCTGTGGCAGGTGGAAATGTTTGTGCAATCGCTCAAAATCGCGGTATTGCAGGTTTTATTATTGATGGTGTCATCCGTGATCTTGCCGAAGTGCGAGCGCTAAAATTTCCGGTTTTTGCTCGAGGGGTTATTCCCAAACCTGGAGGAAAGAACTGTTACACACCACTTAATCAACCGATCGATTGTGCCGGAGTGACCGTGCATCCGGGTGATATCATTGTTGCAGATGAAGAGGGGATTGCTGTTATTCCAAAGGCGCAACAAGACGAGGTGTACAATATCGCAAAAGCGCGTACCGACAAAGATGCCGATACTTCGCTAGAACAGTGGCAGGAAAATCATCAAGCAATCGTAAACAAGTGTTTGGCAAAGCTTAAATAATTCCAACTAAGGAAGGTAATGTTTTCATTTTTTGAGCGGTTAACAGACCCGTTCCCACCTGAACATCCCAAACAACCCCCGAAAGGCCTGGTTGCGTTTTGTCGTCACTACACAAAAGGGATGTGGCCTGCCATTTTGCTTGTTTCGATGTTGTCAGCACTCATCGCTGCGCTAGAAGTCACTCTTTTTGGCTATGTTGGACAACTCGTAGACTGGTTAGCAGTTCGTGATCGTCAGACTTTTTTAAGTGAAGAACAAAGCAGTTTGATGTGGATGGGATTGTTGGTTTTGGTGATCCTGCCGTCTTTGGTCGTATTACAATCACTTTTGACGCATCAAACACTGTTGGGTAATTACCCAATGAAAATCCGTTGGCAAGCTCATCGCTATCTGATTGGCCAAAGTGTTAGCTTCTTCCAAAACGAATTTGCCGGACGTGTCGCAACTAAAGTTATGCAAACCGCGCTTTCTGTGCGCGAATCCGTTATGAAGCTGCTGGACATTTTAGTGTATGTCAGTGTCTATTTCATCAGCATTCTGGTATTGATTTTTTCAATAGACTGGCGCTTAAGTCTACCTTTGTTTATTTGGTTGGCTGTTTATGTTTTAGTACTGAAAACCTTTGTACCAAGACTCAAAAATGTATCGCAAAAACAGGCGGATGCCCGCTCGATAATGACCGGTCGAATTGTCGATAGTTACACCAATATCATGACAGTGAAACTGTTCTCTCATAGTAGCCGCGAGTCAGAATATGCCAAAGAGGGCATGTTTGGGTTTTTGAAAACAGTCTATCCGCAGATGCGCCTGGTTACTTTGCTTTATGGCTGCGTTTGGTTTGCCAATTCATTACTTGTATTCAGTGTTAGTGTTATCGCTATTTGGTTGTGGATAGATAACGCCGTGAGTCCAGGGGATTTGGCTGTGGCCATTAGCTTGTGTCTGCGCCTAAATGGCATGTCACAGTGGATCATGTGGGAGGTCTCTTCATTGTTTGAAAATATCGGGACCGTGCAAGATGGCATTAATACCCTGTCCAATGAAATCTCAGTAAAAGACAGTGAAAACGCCAAACCTGTAGAGGTTAGTGGCGGTGCCATCGAATTTGACAGTGTTGATTTTGGATATGCAGGACCAGAAGGTCGGCCAATTGAAGTGTTTGATAAACTGACTTTATCGATTAAACCCGGTGAAAAAGTTGGTTTGGTAGGACGTTCTGGTGCGGGCAAATCGACATTAGTGAATCTGTTGTTGCGCTTCTATGATGTTCAGCAAGGTAAAATTTTGATAGATGGTCAGGACATCAAACAGGTGCAGCAAGAAAGCTTGCGCGAAAATATTAGTATGGTTACTCAGGATACCTCGTTGTTACATCGTTCTGTTCGAGAAAATATTGTTTACGGTAAAATGAATGCGGATGATGAGCAAATGATCACTGCGGCCAAACAAGCAGAAGCTCATGAGTTTATTCAGAACCTGTCGGATTTAAATGGAAATATTGGCTACGATGCTCAGGTTGGTGAGCGTGGAGTTAAGCTCTCCGGGGGCCAACGCCAACGGATCGCGATTGCCAGGGTAATGCTAAAAGACGCGCCGATTTTGATCCTCGACGAGGCTACGTCTGCGTTGGATTCAGAAGTCGAGTTAGCGATTCAACAATGCTTGAATAAAGTTATGGAGAATAAAACCGTATTAGCCATCGCGCATCGCCTGTCGACCATCGCACAAATGGATCGATTACTGGTTTTAGAAAAAGGTCAAATTGTCGAATCGGGGAGCCACACAGAATTGCTGGCACAGGGCGGTATCTATGCAAAATTATGGGCGCATCAAACGGGCGGGTTTATTGGCGTCGATTGAAAACGAGTCGAGTTGTATTCTTAAGCTATACTTAAACTGTATCGAAAACTGGGGCTGTCCTTTATATGCTTAGGGCAAAAGTGAGTGGTGCTAAAGTACTTCTTTTGGGGCTTGTATTTAGCTACTCTTTTTCGATCCGTTGTGCCCCACCTTTACCTGAAGTCATTACGCTTTCATATATTTCCCACCCCTACATAGAAAACCACGTCCTGCCATTGATGGAAAAGGTTTATAGGGATTTAGGTATTCAAGTTGAATTTGTTTTGCAACCTTCCCAACGAAATATGTATTTGGCCTCGTCTGGTCAAACTGACGGCGAGGTTGCTTACAGCGAATTGCTGGTTAACGAGCACGACAATTTGGTGAAGGTTGGCAAGTCACTTATCGCTTCGCAATTTATCTTGTTGTGCCATGACAGTGTGCGGTGCAGTGTTTCTGTGTTGAGTGAAGACGATGTGACAATGTTAATTACCGAAGCGTCTTATGGTGGGATAAAAAGTCATTATGGGGAAAGCTTCGAAGCCCAGCCCTATATCTTGAGCACACTGAGCAATATTCCCAAGTTGATTGAACAAAAACGCATTCTTTACGGCATCTATGTAACTACATTTGGTGACAGTAGTTTGGACACCTACCAACACTTGCAAAAACAATTTCTTTTTTCTACCGCCACTTACCACGTTCTAAACACCAGGCTTGGCTATCTTGCCCCTTTAGTCAGCGAAAGAATGGAAAAATACGCAGCACAATACATCCAGGGATACGGCATTTCGAAACCGCAATAAAATTTGCATCTTGATCTGGTTTTTCCCTTGTAACGCCCCCATCAATGAGTATAATACGCGTCCCTCCTTGTGTGACTCAGCGTTTTTCCGATAAGAATGTCAAGAAATCACAAGGCTGGTGTAACTAAAATTTGTTTAGGGGTGTAGTTCCAATTGGTAGAACAGCGGTCTCCAAAACCGATGGTTGGGGGTTCGAATCCCTCCACCCCTGCCAAACAAATATAGTTTTATGCCTGAATTAATTTTTTACATGCAGGGTGACTTTGCCGCCTGCATAGATAACGGAAGTATTAGTAATGAGCGAAAAAACAGAAACCCAATCCAACCCGGTGGATATGATCAAATGGTTGGTTGTTTTCCTATTGTTGGGCAGCGTAATTGCGGCTAATACCTATTACCAAGAAGTTTCAGTGCTTTATCGTGCTTTAGGCGCGGTGGCTCTTGTGGTTATCGCAGGTTTTATTGCGAGTAGTACGATTAAAGGCAGCACATTTCTGACCTTTGCTAAAGAGTCCCGCATGGAAGTTCGTAAAGTGGTTTGGCCAACACGCCAAGAAGCTACGACTACCACAATGATAGTTTTAGCTGCTACGGCAGTGATGTCTCTCTTATTGTGGGGACTTGACGGAATCATAGTTAAGCTAGTGTCATTTATTACCGGTTTAGGAGTTTAATTCATGTCTGACAAGAAATGGTACGTAGTACAAGCTTTTTCCGGTTACGAAGGACGTGTTCAAAAAACACTCCTTGAGCATATTAAAATGCACAGCATGGAAGACTACTTTGGTGAAATCCTAGTTCCAACCGAAGAAGTGGTTGAAATGCGCGCTGGCCAAAAGCGTAAAAGTGAACGTAAATTCTTCCCAGGTTATGTTCTGGTTGAAATGGAAATGAACGAAGACTCGTGGCACTTAGTGAAAAGTGTTCCACGCGTACTTGGTTTTATTGGCGGTACATCCGACCGTCCAATGCCAATCACTAAGAAAGAAGCAGACGCTATCTTAAACCGCTTAGAAGAGTCTGTAGACAAGCCAAAACCGAAGACGTTATTCGAGCCAGGCGAAGTGGTTCGTGTTACCGACGGTCCTTTTGCCGATTTCAACGGTGTTGTCGAAGAAGTCGATTACGAAAAAAGCCGCTTGAAAGTTTCCGTTCTTATTTTTGGCCGTTCAACGCCTGTAGAGTTGGAATTTGGGCAAGTAGAGAAAGGGTGAGGTAGGTAGTACTTAGCTTCGAAGAAGCGTTTACCTGCCGAACGACCGACATGGATGTCGGGCTGGAACCTAGCCACAGGATGTGCACGATGAGACGACATTAGGTCGTCTTTTTTTGTTTATACAACCTAGACTCGTCCCGGCAACGCTGTTGTGGGCGCACGCAGTGCCGGGATCTTTTAAACTCTACGATGGTGTTTAAGAGATCCCCGACAAGAGCGCTCGATAACTTTTCTTCGAGTCGAGTTATATATAACGTCGTCGACAACAATTACACGCGTTATGAGCCACCAAAAGCAGAAAATTTAAATTTGTCAACATTTGTTGTTGATCATGTCCAATTACTAATCTATAATTCGCGACCCTTTATTTGTATGGGAAGCCGATCGAGCAAACATTCTCAGTGTATTGCGAGGCGTTTGACCCAAAATTGAGAGAAGCAAAATGGCTAAAAAAATCACTGGCTTAATTAAGCTACAGGTTGCAGCTGGCTCTGCAAATCCTAGTCCACCTGTTGGTCCTGCATTGGGTCAAAAAGGTGTGAACATCATGGAATTCTGTAAAGCGTTTAACGCCGCTACAGACAGCCTTGAAAAAGGTGCTCCAGTTCCAGTAATTATTACTGTGTACGAAGATCGTTCATTCACGTTCGAAACCAAGACTCCTCCTGCATCTTTCTTATTGAAAAAAGCAGCGGGTATCAAAAGCGGTTCTGGCCGTCCTAACACTGAAAAAGTGGGTAAAGTGACGCGCGCGCAATTGGAAGAAATTGCAAAGACTAAAGAACCTGACCTTACTGCGGCTGATCTTGACGCTGCTGTTAACACCATCGCGGGTTCTGCTCGTAGCATGGGCTTGGTAGTAGAGGGTTAAGACATGGCTAAATTATCTAAAAAAATGCGCACTATCCGTGAGAAAGTTGACGCTGAAAAAGAATATGAAATCAACGAAGCTGTGTCTTTGTTGAAAGAGCTAGCGACTGCAAAATTCGCAGAAAGTATTGATGTTTCTGTCAACCTTGGCATCGATGCTCGTAAATCTGACCAAAACGTTCGTGGTGCAACTGTACTACCAAACGGTACAGGTAAAGAAGTACGTGTTGCGGTATTTACTCAAGGCGCTAATGCAGAAGCAGCTAAAGAAGCTGGTGCTGATATCGTCGGTATGGACGACTTGGCAGACCAAGTGAAAAAAGGCGAAATGAATTTTGACGTAGTCGTTGCTTCTCCAGATGCGATGCGCGTTGTCGGCCAACTTGGTCAAATCTTAGGTCCACGTGGCCTTATGCCAAACCCTAAAACGGGTACAGTAACACCAGACGTAGCCACTGCAGTTAAAAATGCAAAAGCGGGTCAGGTTCGTTACAGAAACGACAAGAACGGTATCATCCACGCAAGCATTGGTAAGATTGCTTTTGAAGCAAATCAAATCCAAGAAAACCTTGAAGCATTGCTTGAAGCATTGAAGAAAGCTAAGCCTTCTTCAGCAAAAGGCACCTACTTCAAGAAAGTTAGCTTGAGCACCACTATGGGTGCTGGCGTGACACTTGATCCAGCAAGCATTGGCTTGAAATAAATTCTTTGCTTATCGCTTAGGCGGTAAAACAAGGCTTATAGGCTAACGCCTATCTCTCTGTAGGTTATGGGTTGGAGCTAATAGATGACAAAGTCACTACTTAGCTCCCGTCCAAGACCGCAGGTGTGAAACGGTAAATGAAGTAAGAGAGCATTTGCACTAAACGTTTTACTTAATGTTTTACTTTTAAAGTGGGATGCCTGCGCAGACGGTGGTTTCGACTCAGACTCTCTGGGAAAGCGAACACCGTAGAGCGGTAAAAATGAAGCACTTACGTGTGACATTTTTATCAATCTGGAACTCTGAAAGAGCGTTCTTTTAGAACAAACTTTCAGTTAACAAGAGGTGAACTCAGTGGCACTAGGTTTAGCAGCAAAAAAAGAGATCGTAGCAGAAGTAAATGATGTTGCATCTCGCGCTCTATCCGTTGCCGTCGCTGAATACCGTGGGATGGAAGTTTCAGAACTGACTGACCTGCGTGTTAAAGCTCGTGAACAAGGCGTGTACGTGAAAGTTGTACGTAACACTCTTGCTAAGCGTGGTTTAGCAGACAGCAAGTTTGCAGATCTGAATGAAGCTTTGACTGGTCCTTTGATTTACGGATTTTCAATAGACGCACCAGGCGGTGCAGCACGTCTATTCAAAGATTTCGCAAAAGAAAATGACAAGCTTAAAGTAACAGCACTTTCAATCGGCAGTGGTTTATTGGGTCCTGATAAATTGGACGCAGTGGCTTCACTTCCGACTCGCGACGAAGCACTGGCAAAACTACTTGCTACCTTCAAAGCACCAGCCGAGAAATTCGTTCGTACAATCAACGAAGTTCCAGGCAAGTTTGTGCGTGTATTGGCGGCGATCAAAGACGAAAAATAATTTTCGTGTTTGGCATTAAATTTTTTATTATTAACTAACCCGGGAGTTTAGAGAAATGGCTCTAACTAAAGAAGATATCTTGAACGCGATTGCTGAAATGCCAGTTATGGAATTGGTAGAGCTAATCGAAGCAGCTGAAGAAAAATTCAACGTTTCTGCAGCAGCAGCAGTAGCAGTTGCAGGTCCTGCAGCAGCAGCTGGTGAAGCAGCAGCAGAGCAAACTGAGTTTGACGTTGTAATGACTTCATTCGGTGGCAACAAAGTTGCTGTTATCAAAGCAGTACGCGGCGCTACTGGTCTAGGTCTTAAAGAAGCTAAAGAAGTTGTTGAATCAGCTCCTAAAGCTATCAAAGAAGGTCTATCTAAAGACGAAGCTGAAGCACTTAAAGCTGAACTTGAAGCAGCTGGCGCAGAAGTGGAACTTAAGTAATTTGTCATCTGACAGATTACTTGCCTGAAAAGGCTTGGGCTGGTGATTATTTAATCACCAGCCTTTTTGCGCTGTAGGATAGGGCATTTATACCCTTTAACACTATCCTTCGAATGTATGCGCAACCGTGATGGAAAAGTAAAATAAAACCAATGAGTTAAGTATTATTTATAGTGATACGAAGTAAAAAATTGGTGTATGCTTTGAAATTGCGCCGTAAAGGGTGCTTGAAGTTTGCTCGGTAAAAGCGCTTTACCTTGCAAGTTGGGTCAAAAATCAGAATGCTGAGGAACCCATGGTTTACTCCAATAGCGAAAAGAAACGTATCCGTAAGGATTTTGGCAAACGCCCGCAGGTATTAGAGATACCTTACCTTCTTTCAATCCAGCTCGATTCTTTTAAAAAGTTTATCGATATTGATGTTGATGGACAATATGGACTAGAAGCTGCTTTTAGGTCAGTTTTCCCGATTAAAAGTTACTCGGGTAACTCTGAACTACAATATGTTAGCTACCGCCTAGGTGAGCCAGTATTTGACGTTAAAGAATGTCAAATCCGTGGCGTAACCTTTTCTGCACCTCTTCGTGTAAAACTACGTTTAGTTTTGTTCGATAAAGAAGCAGCACCGGGCACAGTTAAAGATATTAAAGAGCAAGAAGTTTACATGGGTGAAATTCCACTCATGACCGAAAACGGTACTTTTGTTATCAATGGAACTGAGCGCGTTATTGTGTCTCAATTACACCGTTCACCTGGTGTGTTCTTCGATCATGACAAAGGAAAAACGCATTCATCTGGTAAAGTACTTTATAACGCCCGAGTTATTCCTTACCGTGGTTCTTGGTTAGACTTCGAATTTGACCCTAAAGATAATTTGTTTGTACGTATAGACCGTCGCCGCAAATTACCAGCGACGATCATCTTACGTGCACTAGAAATGAGCACAGAAGAAATTCTCGAATTGTTCTTCGATCGCGATCAGATTCGTATGGTTGACGATAAGTTCATGATGGATATCGTTCCTGAACGTCTTCGTGGTGAAACTGCTCAGTTCGATATACTAGATGGGAAAGGCGAGGTTCTAGTAGAAACTGGACGTCGTATTTCTGCTCGCCACACGCGCGCGCTTGAAAAAGCTAAAATCACTGAACTAGAAGTGCCGGCTGAATTCTTAGTAGGTCGTGTTGTTGCTAAAACACACGTCAACGAAGAAACCGGAGAAGTGATAGTTAATGCTAATGATGAGCTAACACTTGAAGTATTAGAAGTCTTATCAGCATCAGAAGTCAAAGCATTTGATACCTTGTATATCAATGAACTTGACCACGGTGCTTACATCTCTGATACATTGCGTATTGACAGCTCAACTAACCGTCTTGAAGCGTTAGTTGAAATCTATCGCATGATGCGTCCTGGTGAGCCACCAACAAAAGATGCAGCAGAAACCTTGTTTGGTAACTTGTTCTTCTCTGAAGACCGTTATGATCTGTCTGCTGTAGGTCGTATGAAGTTCAACCGACGCCTTGGTCGTGAAGAATTGACTGGTGAAGGCATATTAGACAAAGCCGATATCATCGCTGTTATGAAGCAGTTAATTACCATTCGTGATGGTAAAGATGAAGTGGATGATATTGATCACTTGGGTAACCGTCGTATTCGTTCAGTTGGTGAAATGGCGGAAAACCAATTCCGTGTTGGCCTAGTTCGTGTTGAACGTGCTGTGAAAGAGCGCCTAAGTTTGGGCGACCTTGATGCCATCATGCCGCAAGATTTGATCAATGCTAAGCCTATCTCAGCAGCGGTTAAAGAGTTCTTCGGGTCAAGTCAGCTTTCTCAGTTCATGGACCAAAACAACCCGCTATCAGAAGTGACGCACAAACGTCGTATTTCTGCTTTGGGCCCAGGTGGTTTGACACGTGAACGTGCAGGCTTTGAAGTCCGAGACGTACACCCGACTCACTATGGTCGTGTATGTCCAATTGAAACACCAGAAGGTCCAAACATCGGTTTGATCAACTCGCTTTCGAGTTTTGCTCGTACCAATGATTTTGGTTTCCTGGAAACACCTTATCGTAAGATTGTTGACGGCACAGTGACAGACGAAATTGATTACTTGTCTGCTATTGAAGAAGGTCAGTTTGCTATCGCACAGGCAAACGTTGCAGTTGACGAAAACGGTAAATTGACAGAGGAATTGATCCCTTGTCGTTATCGCGGTGAAACAACGTTGATGCAAATTGAAGACATCAAATACATGGATGTCTCACCTCAGCAGATCGTTTCTGTCGCTGCATCAATCATCCCATTCCTAGAGCACGATGATGCTAACCGTGCCTTGATGGGCGCGAACATGCAACGTCAAGCCGTTCCAACGTTGAAGGCTGATAAGCCGCTTGTTGGTACAGGTATGGAAAAAACCGTTGCCGTTGACTCTGGTGTAACCATCATTGCAAAACGCGGTGGTTCGGTTGATTACGTTGACGCTAGTCGTATTGTTATTAAGGTGAATGAAGACGAAATGACTGCCGGTGAAGCAGGCATTGATATCTACAACCTGACTAAATATACACGTTCAAACCAAAACACCTGCATCAATCAAAAGCCTACGTGTAATGTTGGCGACCCGATTGTAGCTGGAGACGTTTTGGCTGATGGCCCGTCTACCGATTTAGGTGAATTGGCGCTAGGTCAGAACATGCGTATCGCATTTATGCCTTGGAACGGTTACAACTTTGAGGATTCAATCCTTATTTCTGAGCGTGTCGCCCAAGAAGATCGCTTCACCACTATCCACATCCAAGAACTTAGCTGTATCGCTCGTGATACCAAGCTTGGTCCAGAAGAAATCAGTGCTGATATTCCTAACGTAGGGGAATCTGCATTGGGCAAACTGGATGAATCTGGTGTGGTTTATATCGGTGCTGAAGTGAAAGGCGGTGACATCCTTGTAGGTAAAGTTACTCCTAAAGGCGAGACTCAGCTAACACCTGAAGAAAAACTCTTGAGAGCAATCTTCGGTGAAAAAGCGTCTGACGTGAAAGACACTTCTCTACGTGTACCTAACTCTGTTCACGGTACCGTCATTGATGTTCAAGTCTTTACTCGCGATGGCGTTGAAAAAGATAAGCGTGCATTAGAAATCGAAGATATGCAGTTGCGTCAAGTTAAGAAAGACTTGGGTGACGAATTTGGTATCTTGGCTGACGGCATTTTTGCTCGTGCAGCGAATCTTCTAACTCGCAACGGCGTTGACCAAGCCAAGCTTGATAGCATGCCGCGTGAGAAATGGTTTGATATCACATTGAAAGATGATGATGCACAGAATGAACTAGACCAAACCGCTGAGCAATACAGTGAAACGAAACTTGATTTTGATAACAAATTTGAAATCAAGCGTCGTAAAATCACCCAAGGTGATGATCTTGCGCCAGGCGTGTTGAAAATTGTTAAAGTTTATTTGGCGGTTAAACGTCATATCCAACCTGGTGATAAGATGGCCGGTCGTCACGGTAACAAAGGTGTTATCTCGACTATCCAACCAGTAGAAGATATGCCGTACGATGAAAACGGTACCCCTGTTGATATCGTACTTAACCCGCTAGGTGTACCTTCACGTATGAACATCGGTCAGATATTGGAAACTCACTTGGGCATGGCTGCTCATGGTTTGGGTGTGAAAATCGACCGCATGATCAAAGAGCAAGAAGAGATGGCCAAGCTACGTAGCTTCCTAAAAGATGTTTACGGTTCTGGTACGTCTCACCAGGAAGTGGATTTAGATAGCTTCTCAGATGAGCAAATCAAAACACTTGCTGAAAACTTGCGTAAAGGTGTACCTATTGCAACGCCAGTATTCGATGGTGCGACTGAAGCAGAAATTAAAGATCTGTTGACGTTGGCTGACATCCCTACGAGCGGACAAATCACCTTGTTTGATGGCCGTACTGGCAACGCGTTTGAGCGTCCAGTTACTGTTGGTTACATGTACATGCTGAAACTTAACCACTTGGTTGATGACAAAATGCATGCACGTTCAACTGGCTCTTACAGCTTGGTTACACAGCAGCCGTTGGGTGGTAAAGCTCAATTCGGTGGTCAGCGTTTCGGTGAGATGGAAGTGTGGGCACTTGAAGCTTACGGTGCCGCTTACACCTTGCAAGAAATGCTTACTGTTAAGTCCGATGACGTGAATGGTCGCACCAAGATGTATAAAAACATCGTTGATGGCGATCATCGCATGGAACCTGGTATGCCGGAGTCGTTCAACGTATTGTTGAAAGAAATCCGTTCACTGGGTATCAACATCGAACTCGAAGAGCAGAACGATTAAGCTGCTCTTCTAGAGCAAAAGACTAAGAGAGCCTGTTTGGTGTAAGTCACCATTCAGGCTTGCGTAACACCACTCCGCTGGGAGATAAATGTGAAAGACTTATTAAAGTTTCTTAAGCAACAGAACAAAACCGAAGAGTTCGATAATATTCGTATCGGTCTTGCTTCTCCGGACATGGTCCGATCATGGTCATTTGGTGAGGTTAAAAAGCCTGAAACCATTAACTACCGTACGTTCAAACCTGAACGTGACGGCCTATTCTGTGCTCGTATTTTTGGGCCAGTAAAAGACTATGAGTGCTTGTGTGGAAAGTACAAACGCCTAAAACACCGCGGTGTAATCTGTGAAAAATGTGGCGTTGAAGTGACCCTAACAAAAGTGCGTCGTGAGCGCATGGGCCACATCGAATTGGCGAGCCCAGTTGCACATATCTGGTTCTTGAAATCACTTCCGTCTCGCATCGGCTTGATGCTTGATATGACACTACGTGATATCGAACGAGTACTTTATTTTGAATCATACGTGGTGACAGAGCCTGGTATGACTACCCTAGAGCGTTCTCAACTTCTTACTGAAGAAGAGTACCTTGACTCGCTAGAAGAGCATGGTGATGAGTTCGAAGCAAAAATGGGTGCCGAAGCAGTATTTGAATTACTTAAAGTACTTGATGTTGATGCAGACGTGGCGGCTATGCGTGAAGAATTGCCTAGCATCAACTCAGAAACTAAGCGCAAGAAAATCACCAAGCGTTTGAAGTTGCTTGAATCATTCCAACAGTCTGGCAACAAGCCAGAGTGGATGATCATGACAGTACTTCCAGTATTACCGCCTGACTTACGTCCATTGGTACCTCTGGATGGTGGCCGCTTCGCAACCTCTGATTTGAATGACCTTTACCGCCGAGTTATTAACCGTAATAACCGTTTGAAGCGTCTTCTCGATCTTGCTGCGCCAGACATCATTGTTCGTAACGAAAAACGTATGCTTCAAGAAGCGGTTGATGCCTTGTTAGATAATGGTCGTCGTGGTCGTGCTATCACTGGCTCTAACAAACGTCCGTTGAAATCTTTGGCTGATATGATCAAAGGTAAGCAAGGTCGTTTCCGTCAGAACCTTCTTGGTAAGCGTGTTGACTACTCTGGACGTTCAGTTATCACTGTTGGTCCTACACTACGTTTGCACCAGTGTGGTCTGCCTAAGAAAATGGCACTTGAGTTATTCAAGCCATTTATCTACGGAAAATTAGAAGGTCGTGGATTAGCAACAACGATTAAAGCAGCTAAAAAATTAGTCGAACGTGAAGCGCCGGAAGTTTGGGACGTTTTGGATGACGTTATCCGCGAACACCCTGTATTACTTAACCGTGCACCAACACTACACAGATTGGGTATTCAAGCATTTGAACCGACCTTAATCGAAGGTAAAGCTATCCAATTGCATCCATTGGTTTGTGCAGCGTACAACGCTGACTTCGATGGTGACCAAATGGCGGTACACGTACCGTTGACTATCGAAGCACAACTAGAAGCCCGTGCATTGATGATGTCAACCAACAACATTTTGTCCCCCGCAAATGGTGAGCCAATCATCGTGCCTTCACAGGACGTTGTATTAGGTTTGTACTACCTAACTCGTGACCGTGTAAATGGCTTGGGTGAAGGCATGGTATTTACCAGCCCACACGAAGCTGAAAAAGCGTATCGTACAGGTAATGCTGAGTTGCATGCTCGCGTAAAAGTACGTATCACTGAGTACGATGTTGCGGAAGACGGTTCTAAAACAGAAAAAGTGACGTTGACAGATACCACTGTTGGCCGCGCTATTTTCTCTTTGATCCTGCCAAAAGGATTGCCGTTTGAAATCATTAACCAGCCAATGGGTAAGAAGCAAATCTCTAAATTGCTAAATACTTGTTATCGTGTTTTGGGTCTTAAAGATACGGTTATTGCCGCTGACCAAATCATGTATACCGGTTTCCACTACGCGATGATCGCGGGTGCTTCTGTTGGTATTGACGACATGGTCATTCCTGATGCTAAGAAAGAAATTATCGAAGCAGCAGAAGAAGAAGTATTTGAAATCCAGGAGCAATTCCAATCAGGTCTTGTTACTGCTGGTGAGCGTTACAACAAGGTTATCGATATCTGGTCTCGTGCAAACGAAGACGTTGCTAAAGCGATGATGTCGAACTTGTCAAAAGAAAGCGTTAAGAACCGTGACGGCGAAATGGAAGAGCAAGACTCGTTCAATTCCGTGTTCATGATGGCTGACTCCGGTGCTCGTGGTAGTGCCGCACAGATTCGTCAGCTTGCAGGTATGCGTGGCTTGATGGCAAAACCAGATGGTTCAATCATCGAAACACCGATTACCGCTAATTTCCGCGAAGGTTTGAACGTACTTCAGTACTTCATCTCAACTCACGGTGCGCGTAAAGGTTTGGCCGATACTGCATTGAAAACAGCAAACTCGGGTTACCTAACCCGTCGCTTGGTTGACGTTGCACAAGATTTGGTTATTAACAACGAAGACTGTGGCACTTTCGAAGGTGTTAAAATGACACCGTTAATCGAAGGTGGTGACGTTGTTGAGCCGCTTCGCGAACGTGTATTGGGTCGTGTTGTTGCTGAAGACGTAGTTAAGCCAGGTTCAGACGAGATTCTAGTAGAACGTAACGTGCTATTGGATGAAGCCTTGGTTGATATGCTTGAAGCAAACTCAGTTGACCAGATTATCGTACGCTCGGTTATCACTTGTGATAACGATTTTGGTGTGTGTGCGAGATGTTACGGTCGTGATTTGGCCCGTGGTCACATGGTTGGTCATGGTGAGTCGGTTGGTGTTATTGCAGCACAATCAATCGGTGAACCAGGTACACAGCTAACGATGCGTACTTTCCACATCGGTGGTGCTGCATCTAGAGCTTCTGCCGAAAACAGTGTTCAGGTTAAAACAACTGGTACATTGAAACTACACAACTCTAAGTTTGTTCGCAACGCAGATGACAAAGTGGTAATCGTTTCTCGCTCAACTGAATTGACAATGATCGATGATCAAGGTCGTGAGAAAGAGCGTTACAAGGTGCCATATGGTGCGATTTTAACTGTTGACGACAATGCTGCGGTGAATGCAGGTGACGTTGTAGCTAACTGGGACCCGCATTCGCATCCAATTATCACTGAACGTAAAGCGAAAATCAGCTTTGCTGACGTAGACGATTCGAACACCGAAATGCAACAAGACGAGTTGACTGGCTTGACCCGTATCGTTGTTAAAGATTTGACGAAAGCTAATGCAAAAGAGCCTAAGCTTATCCTTGAAAGTGATGAAGTTGGCTTGCAAGAAATTCGCCTGCCTAGCTTTACCACCATTGAAGCGGCTGATGGTAAAGAAGCTCGTGAAGGTGACGTGTTAGCGCGCATTCCTCAGGAAAGTTCGAAAACTCGTGACATCACCGGTGGTCTACCGCGCGTTGCTGACTTGTTTGAAGCTCGTAAGCCTAAAGAGCCAGCCATTTTGGCAGAAGTATCAGGTAGCATCGGCTTTGGTAAAGAAACCAAAGGTAAGAAGCGCTTGGTCATTACACCAAAAGATGGTGATCACTATGAAGAGATGATCCCGAAATGGCGTCAATTGAACGTCTTCGAAGGTGAGTCTGTAGAAAAAGGTGAAGTTATCGCTGATGGTCCTGAGTCTCCGCATGACATCTTACGTCTGCGTGGTATCAGTGCAGTAGCTAACTACATTGTGAACGAAGTACAGGAAGTTTACCGTCTGCAAGGTGTAAAAATTAACGATAAGCACATCGAAGTTGTTATTCGCCAGATGTTGCGTAAGTGTTTGATCACCCATGCTGGTGACACTCAGTTCCTAGAAGGTGAACAAGTAGAAGTTGCTAACGTTAAGATTGCTAACCGTGAAATGGAAAAACAGGGCAAAATCCCTGCTCAGTTTGAGACTCAGTTGCTAGGTATTACCAAAGCATCACTTTCAACTGAATCATTCATTTCAGCTGCATCTTTCCAAGAAACAACACGTGTTCTTACCGAAGCTGCAGTGCAAGGTAAAGAAGACGAATTACGTGGCTTGAAAGAAAACGTTATCGTAGGTCGTTTGATCCCTGCTGGTACTGGTTTTGCTTATCATCAAAACCGCGCCAAAATGAAGCAAGCTGCATTGGTTGAAGAACCTTCAGTTTCAGCTTCAGAAGCAGAGCAAGCACTTGCCGAAGCATTGAATGCAGAAACAGGTGAAAGCGGCACAGCAACTGAAGAATAATCAGTCGCTAAACGCTTTACCAACTGTCAAATAAAAAGGCCCCTCATTCAGGGGCCTTTCGTTATTCATTCCTTGACAGTTCACTTTATGATCTATAGAATTCCGCGACCCGAAATTTGGTAATCCAAGTTAAGGTTGCGGATTTTTCGCTTTCAGCGCTCGGTAAAACGAGCAAAACAGTAGATTTTTTATAACCAGGAGCTAGTTAATGGCAACAGTTAACCAGTTGGTACGCTCCCCTCGCAAAAAGCCCGTTGTGAAAAGCAACGTTGCTGCATTGCAAGCGTGCCCACAAAAACGTGGAGTATGTACTCGTGTATATACCACCACACCAAAGAAGCCGAACTCAGCACTACGTAAAGTATGCCGTGTTCGTTTAACCAACGGTTTTGAAGTTTCTTCATACATCGGTGGTGAAGGTCACAACCTACAAGAGCACAGTGTTGTTCTTATCCGTGGTGGCCGTGTTAAAGATTTACCAGGTGTTCGTTACCACACTGTTCGCGGTACTTTGGACTGCGCAGGCGTAAACGACCGTAAACAAGCCCGTTCTAAGTACGGCGCAAAAAGGCCTAAATCTTAACGGTTCTCCGTTTAGTAAGGCCAAACTGAATTAAATTAGAGTTTTGGGTTATCCCTGAATCCCACGGAGAATTAAGATGCCAAGAAGACGAGTCGTAGGTCAACGTAAAATCCTACCAGATCCTAAGTTCGGATCACAATTACTTGCCAAATTCATGAACGTTGTCATGTTAGATGGTAAAAAATCTACTGCTGAAAAAATCGTTTACGGTGCATTAGACATCGTTGCTGAAAAGACCGGCAAAACACACCTAGATGTTTTCGAAGAAGCACTAGACAACATCCGCCCTACAGTCGAGGTCAAGTCTCGCCGTGTTGGTGGTTCTACGTACCAAGTACCTGTAGAAGTTCGTCCAGTTCGTCGTAATGCACTAGGTATGCGTTGGATGGTTGAAGCTGCGCGTAAGCGTGGTGAAAAATCTATGGCTCAGCGCCTAGCAGCTGAAATGCTAGATGCGTCTGAGAACAGAGGCTCTGCGGTTAAGAAACGTGAAGACGTTCACCGTATGGCTGAAGCGAACAAAGCGTTCGCGCACTACCGCTGGTAGTCACCGCAGGATTAAGAGGGAAAGATGGCTCGTAAGCATCCTATCGAACGCTATCGTAACATCGGAATCGTTGCACACGTTGATGCGGGTAAAACGACCACGACTGAACGTGTTCTATTCTATACTGGCTTGTCTCACAAGATCGGTGAAGTCCATGATGGCGCAGCCACCATGGACTGGATGGAGCAGGAACAAGAGCGTGGCATTACTATTACCTCAGCGGCAACCACCTGTTTCTGGTCTGGCATGCAACAACAGTATGACCAGCACAGAATCAACATCATCGATACACCAGGGCACGTTGACTTCACGATTGAAGTAGAACGCTCTTTGCGTGTACTTGATGGTGCTGTCGTGGTGTTTTGTGGCTCATCGGGTGTCGAACCTCAATCTGAAACTGTATGGCGCCAAGCTGACAAATACCATGTTCCGCGCATGGTTTTTGTCAATAAAATGGACCGTGCAGGCGCTGACTTTGATCGCGTAGTGGATCAAATTCGCAATCGTTTAGGTGCCACTTGTGTGCCTATTCAATTGAACATTGGTGCTGAAGAGACCTTTAAAGGCGTTATTGACCTGATCAAGATGAAAGCCATTAATTGGAACGAATCTGATCAGGGCATGACATTCGACTATGAAGATATTCCGGCAGATCTACTCGACCGCGCGACAGAAATGCGCATGGAGATGGTAGAAGCTGCTGCGGAAGCCTCTGACGAACTAATGGATAAATACCTGGAAGGTGAAGAGCTTTCTGAGGAAGAAATTAAAACCGGACTACGCATACGTACGCTAAATAACGAGATTGTTGTTGCTACATGCGGCTCCGCGTTTAAAAACAAAGGTGTGCAAGCAGTTCTCGACTCTGTGATTGAGTTCTTGCCTGCTCCAGTAGATGTCCCTGCTATTAAAGGGGTATTAAACGACAAAAAAGAGACCGAAGCTGAGCGTCATGCTGACGACAGTGAACCGTTTGCTGCTTTGGCGTTTAAAATTGCCACTGACCCATTTGTGGGTACCTTAACGTTCTTCCGCTGTTATTCCGGAGTTGTTAATACAGGTGATGCTGTTTTCAACGCGGTTAAAGGTAAAAAAGAACGCTTTGGTCGAATCGTGCAAATGCACGCCAAAGACCGCGAAGAGTTAAAAGAAGTAAGAGCTGGCGATATAGCTGCTGCCATTGGTTTAAAAGACGTCACAACCGGGGACACTTTGTGTGATCCTAATCATGTGATTACTCTTGAACGTATGGAGTTTCCTGAACCGGTGATTTCCATTGCGGTAGAGCCCCGATCAAAAGCTGATCAGGACAAAATGGCTGTCGCATTAGCAAAACTTGCTGCCGAAGATCCTTCTTTTCGCGTTAAAACTGATGAAGAATCCGGCCAGACTATAATCTCTGGTATGGGTGAATTACATCTGGATATTATCGTCGATCGAATGAAGCGCGAATTTAGCGTTGATTGTAACGTTGGTAAACCGCAAGTGGCGTACCGCGAAACAATTCGTAAGAGCGTGGAAGTGGAAGGTAAGTTTGTGCGTCAATCCGGCGGTCGTGGCCAATATGGACACGTCTGGCTAAAAGTTGAGCCAAATGAAGAAGGAGCAGGTTACGAGTTCGTGAATGAAATCGTTGGTGGCGTTGTCCCCAAAGAATACATTCCAGCTGTTGACAAAGGTATCCAAGAGCAAATGCAAAATGGTGTACTTGCCGGTTATCCTGTTCTCGATGTCAAAGCAACTTTGTTTGACGGTTCTTTTCATGATGTAGATTCTTCGGAAATGGCGTTTAAAATTGCCGGTTCAATGGGCTTTAGAAATGCTTGTGAAATAGCCAAGCCTGTATTGCTCGAACCGACAATGAAAGTTGAAGTCACCACACCAGAAGACTGGATGGGTGATGTTGTTGGCGATCTAAACCGTCGCCGCGGCGTAATAGAGGGAATGGATGATGGCGTTGCGGGTATAAAAATTGTACGCGCAAAGGTTCCGCTCTCTGAGATGTTTGGTTATGCTACCGCACTGAGAAGTGCTACGCAGGGTCGAGCTTCGTATTCTATGGAGTTTTTCAACTATGCAGAAGCGTCAGCAAATGTGACGCAAGCAATAGTTGAATCTAGAAATTAATCTAAATGAAGGTTCGGTCCGGTCTGTTATTGGGTCGGACTTTTAAATTAGGAAAAAAGAAAAATGGCTAAAGAAAAGTTTGAACGTACGAAACCCCATGTCAACGTTGGTACAATTGGTCACGTTGACCATGGTAAAACAACCCTAACTGCCGCAATTACAACTGTACTTGCAAAAACATACGGTGGTTCAGCTCAAGCATTCGATCAAATCGATAACGCTCCAGAAGAGCGCGAGCGTGGTATCACAATCGCAACGTCTCACGTTGAGTACGATACACCGACTCGTCACTACGCACACGTTGACTGCCCAGGACACGCTGATTACGTTAAAAACATGATCACGGGTGCTGCACAGATGGACGGCGCAATCTTGGTTGTAGCGGCAACAGATGGTCCTATGCCACAAACACGTGAGCACATCTTGTTGGGTCGTCAGGTTGGCGTACCTTACATGATCGTATTCATGAACAAATGTGACATGGTTGATGACGAAGAGTTACTAGAATTGGTAGAAATGGAAGTACGTGAACT